>JAGOBA010000021.1 GCA_017983635.1 Alphaproteobacteria bacterium | reverse complement strand
GTTCTTCTTCGCGCAGGTAGAGGAGCGGCGCCGCAGCCTATCCTGGCAGCATATCTGCCATAACCGATTTGCATGGGCCAACTCTCCCGATGAAGGCTGCGGCGCCGCTCCTCTACCTGCGCGAAGAAGAACTGACCGATGGGTTCGAGCTGTTTTTCTTTGCCGGGCGCGATATCGCGAAGGCGCTTGATGCGCGGCTGGAAGAGCTTGGTTTGGGCCGGGCGCACTATCGCGCCTTGCATTTTGTTGCGCGCCACCCCGGAATGCCGGTGTCGGACTTGCTGAGTATACTTGGGATCACGAAACAATCGCTCAGCCGGGTTGTGCGGGCGCTGACGGCCGGCGGCTACCTCTCGCAGGCGGAGGGTGCGCGCGACCGGCGGCAGAGGCTGCTTCGCCTGACGCCGAAGGGGCTGGCGATCGAAGGCGAACTGACGTCACTGCAGCGGGCGCGGTTTGCTCGCGCTTATCGCGAGGCGGGGCCGGAGGCGGTGGCCGGTTTCCGGCAGGTGCTGTCTGGACTGCTGGCGGAGAAGGAGCGGGCGGGTGTATTGCGCCTGATAGCAAAACGATGATTGGCGAACCCACAAACATCGACGACGCCGACGACACGCTACAGCACTTGCTGATCGTCGACGACGACACACGTATTCGGACGCTGCTGCAGCGCTATCTGAGCGAGAACGGTTATCGGGTGACCGCCGCCAAAGACGCAGCCGAAGCGCGGCAGCTGATGGCGAGCCTCGACTTCGACTTCATCGTGCTCGACGTGATGATGCCTGGGGAGGACGGGTTTTCGCTGACGAAAGCTATTCGCGAGAAGTCGAACGTGCCGATCCTGCTGCTGACAGCGCGGGGCGAGTCCGGCGACCGGATCGAGGGCTTGGAACGCGGCGCGGACGACTATCTGCCGAAGCCGTTCGAGCCGCGCGAGTTGCTGCTTAGGATTGCGACTATTTTGCGCCGAGCGGGAACGCCGACAGAGACAGTGCGGGCGATCATCCAGCTCGGTACCTGCCGCTTCGATGCCGAGCGCGGGGAGCTTACGCGTGACGGCAAGCCGGTGAAGCTCACGTCAGCTGAGCTACAGTTGATGCGGGTGTTGGCTGCCAATCCGGGGCAGACATTTACGCGCACCGATCTATCTCAGCGGATGGGCGAGGTTTTGGAGCGCACCGTCGACGTGCAGATCACGCGCCTCCGGCGCAAGATCGAGGTCGATCCGAAGCTGCCGCTTTATCTGCAAACCGTTCGTGGCATCGGCTACGTGTTGATGCCGGATCGCGTGGGATGACGGATATGTCGGGTGGATGGTTCCGACGTTCGATGCCGCGCGGCCTCTTTGGGCGCTCGCTGATGATCATCGTGATGCCCGTTGTGCTGCTGCAGGCGGTTGTCACTTATCTGCTGTTCGATCGGCAGTGGGAGGCGGTGACGACGCGCATCTCGCGCGGGGTTGCGGCGCAGATCGCGCTCTTTGTGCAGAGCTACGACACGTTGGGGCCCGACCGGTTTGCAGGCGAGGTGCAGCGTTTGGGCGAGACGTCGTTCGGTCTCGTGCCGACGTTGAAGCCGGGCGAGAAGATCCCCGAGACTGAGTCGCCGGCCTATGAAATCCTCAAGCAGGTGTTCGTGCGCGAGTTGGCGACGCGTACAGGGCGGCCGGTGTGGATCGACTCCGACTCGCTCGAAGATCAGGTCGATATTCGGGTGCAGCTTGACGGTGCCGTGATGCAGGTTATGGCTGAGCGCAAGCGGGTCATGTCGACGAACACCCACGTTTGGGTGTTGTGGATGATCGGCACATCGCTGATCTTGATGAGTGTGGCCGTGCTCTTCTTGCGAAATCAGATTCGACCGATCGAGCGGCTGGCAGATGCGGCGGAGGCTTTTGGTAAGGGGCGCGACGTGCCGGACTTTCGGCCGTCCGGCGCGACCGAGGTGCGGCGCGCGTCGCTTGCGTTTCTCGATATGCGGGAGCGCATCTCGCGCTTCGTGCAGCAGCGAACCGACATGCTCGCCGGCGTCAGTCACGATCTGCGCACGCCGCTGACGCGCATGAAACTTGAGTTGGCGATGATGAGAGCGGGGCCGTCGACCGAGGCGCTGAAGGGCGACCTTGAAGAGATGGAGCGCATGCTGGAGGAGTATCTAGCGTTCGCGCGCGGGCAGGCAGGCGAGGGTGCGTCCGATACCGATATCTCGCAGCTCGTTCGCGACATTGTTGTGAGCGCACAGCGTAAGGTCGAGAAGGCGCCGGAGAAGAGAGTTGACGTTGAAGTCCCCAATCAGTTGGTCGTTGAGCTACGGCCGAACGCGATGCGGCGCTGCGTGATGAACCTTGTCGAGAATGCGCTGCGCCACGGCAGCCACGCGCAAGTGAGCGCCAGCCAGCATGACGACATGGTCGAGATCGCAGTGGACGATGACGGGCCGGGTATTCCGGCCGACCGGCGCGAAGAGGCTTTTAGGCCGTTCCATCGACTCGACACCGGCCGCACATTGGCGACCGGCGGTGTGGGCCTAGGCCTTGCGATCGCACGCGATATCGCGCGTGGGCATGGCGGCGATATTCTGCTGGGCGACAGTAAGCTTGGCGGATTGCGTGCTGTGGTACGCTTGCCGGTGTAACTCAGTTACCGTTTGGAGCCGACATGATTATCGTTTTGGGGAGCGTTCTTGCGCGGCCGGAGACGTTCGATGAGTTGCGGACGCTGGGACTTCAGCATGTTCATCGCTCGCGCGGCGAGCCCGGTTGCATCTCGCACGATGTTCACGTGCACAGCGAAAACCCTCTGAATCTTGTCTTCGTCGAGAAGTGGCACGATGCCCAGGCGCTGGCCGCGCATTTTAGGGTCCGGGATTCGATCGATTTTGTAGTCAAGGCGCGCGAATTGAGCGCGGCACCGCCGGCGATTGAGATGTTCGAAGCGACGGTGGCGCGCGTTGGCTGAGTGCTACTTTCGTCCGGCCGTTATCTTCTCGGCGAGTTGCTGCATTTCGGCGATCGACTCCGTGGCACGGTCTTGGATCACCTTGAAGGCGTCGCCGTTAGCGTTGATGGTGAGTTCCGCGAGTTCCTTCATGTGCTTCAGCGCACGGCCGATCGTTTTCTCGACGAGTTCGGCTTGCTTCTTGGGTAGATCCTTGCCGTCATTCGCTTTCATCAGGTCGCCGACCGCTTCCTGAATCGATTGCATCGTTTCGGTCATGATCTCGCCTTGCCGGCGCATCAGGTTCTGATAGCCCATCGCGGCTTTCTGGTTCGCTTTTACCAGTGCCTCGAAATTTTTCTTCTGGCTTTCCATCAGTGAGTTGGAGTCGATGCCCGGGACGCTGAAGCGATCCCAAAAGCCTTGGTCGAAGTTGGGCCACTTGAAGTCGAAATCGGGGAAGGGGCTCTTGTTCGCCATGACGTCGGTCTCCTTGAGGTGCGGTGTGCCAGCATGAGCCGGTTACCGTGCGGGCGTCAATCGGCGTCGACGGGTTCGGCGCTCGTGCGCTGAAGGCGCTCTGTCCATTCCTCGATCAGACGCAGGCGGCGATCGACGTGGGCCATGGTTTTTGCGAGGTCGTCGCCGTCATCGAGCCAGACTGGCATGGTCTCGGCCAACAGGACGCCTATACCGCGGGTAATCAGCAGACCGCGCCAGCCGGTTGTGGGGAGGCCCGCCGCGTCGGCGATCCAGAAGGCGCTGCGTGCAGTGGCGGGCAGAACGTCCAGAATCGCCGCCGGGTCGCCGGCGCTGTCTTCGCGGATAACGCGGATCGCGGGCTTCAACGGGGTCATGGACTCGAAGCAGCCGATGATCGCGTCGAAGGCGCGGTCGCGGGGTGGGATGTCTTGGTCGGGTTCGTTCGCACGCTCAAGGGCGGCGATATCGATACGCTTGGCGATCAAGGCGAGGAGTGCCCGCTTGTCGGGGCAGAGTTCGTAGAGTGTTGCCGCCGGTATCTTTGCTTTGCGGGCGAGGGCGATCAGCGAGAGTGTCTTCCAGCCGGTCTTCTCGATCGCGGCCAAGGCTGCGCTGACGAGCTTTTCCTCAGGGGACAGTTTGGTCGACATGGGCGCAAGCTTAGGCGGGCTAACGGGTTTTGGCGAGTTCAAAGCCGCGTGCGGTCGCCGCGGCAACGGCGTCGGCAAGCAGTTGTTCGAAGCGCGAATCGGTCATGAGTACTTTCAGCGCCGCTTCGGTCGTGCCGCCCGGGCTGGTGACCGAGCGGCGCAGCTCGGCCGGATCGAGCGTCGAGGCGGCGAGCAGGGCACCGGCGCCTTCGAGGGTCTTGCGGGCGAGCGTCTTGGCGATGTCGGGCGCTAGGCCGACCCGTTCGCCGGCCGCCGCCAGAGCTTCGGCGAGGAGGAAGACGTAGGCGGGACCGGACCCGGACACGGCGGTGACGGCGTTCAATAGTTCCTCACCCTCAAGCCAGACCAAGTCGCCCGTCGCCCTCAGCAAGCGTTCTGCGAGTTTGCGTTGGGCGGTGGTGGTTGTGGGCGTTGCATAGGCGGCACTGATTCCCTTGCCGATGGAGGCGGGAAGGTTCGGCATGGCGCGGACAATGGCGCGCGGGGCCTTCAGCATCAGGCTCAGCGTTTCGATCGGTGTCCCGGCGGCGATCGAGATGACGAGGGCCTTTTGGGCGGCAGCTGCATATGCCGGCGCGACAGCGGGCATCAACTGCGGTTTGACGGCAAGCAGTAGGGCTTCGGGGGCACCGGTGATCGCTTCGGCGTCGCCCGAGGTTGTGGCACCGGCTGCCCGGAAGGCGCGGACCTCGGCCGCCTTGATGGCGGGGTCGATCAGGACGAGGCGGGGTCCGAGGCCGGCGGCGATCAGGCCGCGGGCGATAGCGCCGCCCATATGGCCGACACCGACGATGACGATGGGGCGCGCGTTTCCGGGCTTTTCAGCCGGTTTTGAGGCCCGTGTTAGGCGCTTCCCTGGCACTGGTAGACCACCGCGGCTGCTGCTTCGGCAGCCGACTTACCGGCCCAGATCACGAATTGGAAGGCCGAATAGTAGCGGTCGCAGGCTTCCAGTGCGGCGTCGATCAGGCCTTCGCACTGTTCCGGCGTCGCGCCGATAGCGCCGCGCAGGAGCAGGCCATGGCGGTAGATGACTTGGCCGCTGTCCGGCCACATCTCAAAGTGACCGAGCCAGAGCTGCTCGTTAATGATGTTGATGAGTGCCGCGACTTCTTGGCGCTTCAGCTTTGGCACCTTCACTTCGAGCTGCGCGGAGAGCTGCAGCGTCTCCACGCCGGGGCGCCAGCTGAAGGAAAGGTGATGATCCTCGGTCTGGCCGGGGAAAGAGAGATGCATTTCGTCTTCGCCGGCGCGGTCGAACAACCACTCGTTCTGCGCGGCGATCTGCTCCATCAGGTCAATCGGATTGCCTTGAGGCACTTCGGCGTCGATTTGCGGTGTGCTCATCTCGTCGTCAGCCTTTCCGAGGGCCCTTAGAGTCAACCCGCCGCCGGAGTTGGGCCGGCGGCGGGTTAAGCAAGGGCAAAAGTAGCAAGGTACGCAGGGAGGCACCTCAGGCCTGGAAAAACTCACGCTCCACATCTAGTAGCCCGACGCGAAGCACCTCCCATGAATCGGAGCGTGCACTAAGCGTTGAATCGCGCGCAAGAGTCCTCCTGTGGGCTGAATCATTCTTCATGTGGACTGTGTCAGCGGCGACGATGTCCTCTTGGGGATCGCTTGCGGATAGGTGCGTTACGCAGAGTTTTGAACAGGTGTGAATCGCGTGAATCATTTTTCACCGCGCCGTGTTCAAGCTTTTTGAGTCGCAACGCTGAGTGCTTCGACGTCGCATCGCAATGTTTGCAACATCGCTTTCGCAGCATTGAGATCTTCACGCGGCGCGGGGGCAAGCTCGTTCACCAATCGCTCCGCCTGCGTCCTAATCATGGTGGCGAGTTCGTCGCGAAAGCCTTTCGCCGCGCCAGCGGCGTTCGTCATCAGCTTGCCGAGTTGATCTAAGATCGAATCGCCTTGCATGGACCCAGAACTCCAAGAAATTGCTTGCCTCCAGGTAGGTATCGCATGCCTTGGCTGCAATGCGCCTTGACACGCAGGAAGCGTGAAGCCCAAGTCTGGTGACGCTGTTTCCGGACCCAAACTTCATGGCCGTCATTCCGTTTCCCGACATCGATCCCGTGCTCATTCAGATCGGGCCCGTGGCCATTCGTTGGTACTCACTGGCGTATGTCGCAGGGCTGCTCGGCGCATGGTGGTTCATTTTGAGACTCCTGCGCACGGAGCGCCTGTGGGCAGGCGCGCCGTTCAACGGCAAACCCTCGGCGACGGCGGATAACATCGGTGACTTGTTTGTGTGGGCCGCGCTCGGCGTGATTCTCGGTGGGCGGCTCGGGTACGTGCTGTTCTATGGATTGATCTACGAGACCGATCACTTTCTCTCGGCGCCATGGAGGATATTCTATGCGTGGGAAGGCGGGATGTCTTTCCATGGCGGCGCGATCGGCGTGGTGCTCGCCATCATTTTCTTTGCACGGGCAAAGAAGCTCGACATGGTAGCGCTCGGCGATCTGGTCGCGGTGGCGGTGCCCATCGGGTTATTCACAGGCCGGATGGCAAACTTCATTAACGGTGAACTCTGGGGGAGGGTATCGGACGTTCCTTGGGCGATGGTGTTTCCTAGTGCGGCTTTCCGCGCGCCTGACGGAACGGTGCTCAGCAACCCGGCGCGCCATCCGAGCCAGCTCTATGAAGCTGGGCTTGAAGGCATCGTGTTGTTCGCGATCCTCGTGGTGTTGATCTATCGCTTCAATGCGTTCCGCCGGCCGGGGCTGTGCATCGCGGTGTTCTGGGCGGGGTACGGATTGTTCCGCACGATCGTCGAGCTGTTCTTCCGCGAGAATTCGCATCAGTCGCTCGGTGGGGTCATCTCGATGGGAACGGTGCTGTCGCTCCTAATGTTTGCGTTTGCGGCCTTCTTTTTTTGGTACTCGCTCTATCGCAAGGGGCCGGCGCTGCAGCAGACGACATGACGCTGCTTAAGGAGCATTTGGCCGGACTTATCCGTGCGGACGGGCCGCTTTCTATCGCCGAGTACATGCGCATCGTTCTGACCGCGCGCGACGACAGCTACTACAAGCGGCGCGATCCGTTCGGCGCGACGGGCGATTTCGTGACGGCGCCGGAGGTGTCGCAAATTTTCGGCGAGCTGATCGGGCTCTGGTGTGTCGATGTTTGGCGGCAGCTCGGTTCGCCCAAACATTTGACGCTGGTTGAGCTTGGGCCTGGGCGCGGCACGTTGATGAAAGATGCGCTGCGCGCGGCGCGCGTGGCACCGGCGTTTGTCGCTTCGGTTTCGGTCGTCATGGTTGAGGTCAGCCAGGTGCTGCGCCGTCTGCAGCAGGAAGCGTTGCGCGAGAGTCGGTTGCCGGTGCATTGGCTCGACCGGTTCGACGATCTCGACGTCGAGGGGCCCGTCATTGTCGTCGCGAACGAATTCTTCGATGCGTTGCCGATGCGGCAATGGGTTCGAATCCCTCAAGGGTGGAGCGAGCGTTGCGTCGGTCTCGATCAGGCCGGCGAGCTTGTCTTTGGTGCGACGCCGGAGCGGATCGATGCCCGGTTGGTGCCACCGGCGTTGCGTGACGCGCCTGTTGGTTCGATTGTCGAAGTATCGCCGGCTCGGGCGGCAGTGGCGCGACTCGTGGCGGAGCGTATTGCGCGAACTGGCGGAGCAGTGCTTGCGATCGACTATGGCTTTTGGGGGCCCGCGGCGGGTGACACGTTTCAAGCGGTTAAGGGTCATGCTTACGCTGACTTGCTGAAAGAGCCTGGCGAGGCCGACTTGACATCGCATGTCGACTTCGCGGCACTGGCCGAGGCGTTTCGCGAGGGGGGGCTCAAGGTGTCGGACATGGCGATCCAGGCTGCCTTTTTGAACCGGCTTGGGGCGCGTGAGCGTGTTGCCGGACTAAAGCGAGTGGCAACAGCGGTTCAGAGTTCACAACTTGATGAAGCCTACGCCCGGTTGACCGGGCTCGACGCGATGGGCAGCTTGTTCAAAGCGCTCTGCGCCTATGCGCCGGCGACACTTCAGCTTGCGGGGTTTTCCGACGCATGATGCCGTTACAAGCGAAAGCTCTATCGGGCGTTGCGCACGGGTTCTTTGGGCGCAACGGTGGTGTTTCGAGCGGAATTTTCACGTCGCTGAACTGCGGCTTTGGCTCAAGCGACGATGCGGTGAACGTGCGCGAGAACCGCTCGCGGGTTGCGTCCTGGCTGGGCACGCAAGAGCCGAACGTACTCACCGTGTATCAGATTCACAGCGCTGAGGCGGTTCATGTAACGGCGCCCTGGGCGCGTGGCGATGCGCCGAAGGCGGACGGCATGGCGACGACGATGCGGGGTGTCGCGCTTGGCGTGCTGGCCGCGGATTGCGCGCCGATCCTGTTCTCGGATGCTGAGGCCGGGGTGATCGGCGCTGCGCATTCCGGCTGGAAGGGCGCGATTGGCGGGATCGGCGAGGCGACCGTTGCGCTGATGGAGAAGTTGGGTGCGACGCGCTCGCGCATTCGGGCGGCGATCGGACCTTGCATCAGTCAGGCCTCCTATGAGGTGGGCCCCGAGTTTCGGGAGCGGTTCGTGACGGCGTCGGCGGCGTATGCCCGCTTCTTCTCGGCTGGGGCACGGCCGTCGCATTGGCAGTTCGATCTGCCGGGCTTTGTGGCGCAAAGGTTGACGGTATTGGGATTGGCCTCAGTTGAGCCCTTGAATGCGTGTACGTACAAGCACGATTCCGCCTATTTCTCGTTCCGCCGGACGACGCATCGCGGCGAGAGCGACTATGGGCGCAATCTGTCAGTCATAATGCTCAGATCATGAATCGCATTGTCGCACTCATCGTTTGTTTGGCGCTCACCAGTTGCGGTGCGGTGACGGAACCCCTCGGCATGGAGGACCCCTTCGCGGTGCCGCAGCCGTTTGCGGGTGCCGAGCGCAACGAACTGATGCTGAAGCAAGCGACCGAGGTGTCGGCGTTGCTCGTGGAACTGCCGCAGGGCCTCAGCGAGGAGACAGCGACTGCGCTGCGCGATCGGCTGATCAAGGTGGCGCACGATCACGACATCCCGGCGTTGCCGGAGTCGACGGTGCCTGCTTGGGTATTGAGCTCGCAGAACACGACTGTTCTCTCGCCGCCGAAGAAGAAGGGCAAGACGCCGAGGATGCAGGGGCTCATCTCTTGGCGCTTGGCAGATGTGGCAGGTAACGAGCGTGCGCTGTTCACGGTCGGGTATGCCGGGGCGGCCGACGCCTTGACTGGCGAGCAACTTCGATCGATCGCGGAGCAAGCAGTTGTCGGGCTCGATAAGGCCCTCACACGTCCTCGTACCCAGGCGGCTGAGCAACAGGCGGTAACTCAGAAGCCTGTGGCGTGGATTGCGGCGATCACGGGCGCGCCCGGTGACGGCAACAAGTCGCTCGCGCGGGCGCTGCAGGGTGTGTTGCCCCTCAAAGGCATTGCTGTCGATTCGGCGCGCGAGAGGGCCGCTTGGCGTATCGAGGGGCGTATCACCGTCGTTAAGGCGTCTGCGACTCAGGACGTGGTGACGCTGACTTGGCGCGTCATTGATGCGAAGGGCGTCGAGGCAGGGAGCATCGCGCAAGAGAACGCGGTGCCGCGTGGCCGACTGACTAAAGCCTGGGGCGAGGTGGCGGGTTTTGCGGCCGAGGCTGCGGCTGAAGGTATCGCCCAACTTATTCAACAGGTTAGCGCACCCAACGGGGGGTGAGTGTCATTGCCACGCCGTGGGGCCGTTGCTACAAGCCCGGCGTCATCGATCTGACACGTGAGCGAGCCCGACATGAAACTCCTTGCCGGCAACAGCAACCATCCGCTTGCGAACGACATCAGCACTTACCTCAAGGCGCCGCTGACCAAAGCGATCGTCCGGCGCTTCGCCGACATGGAAATCTTCGTCGAGATCCAAGAAAACGTCCGCGGCGAGGACGTGTTCGTGGTTCAGTCGACATCGTTTCCGGCGAACGACCATTTGATGGAGCTTTTGATCTGCATAGACGCGCTGCGGCGGTCGTCGGCGAAACGGATCACTGCGGTTGTTCCCTATTTCGGTTATGCACGGCAGGATCGAAAGTCTGGTTCGCGCACGCCGATCTCGGCGAAGCTGGTTGCCAACCTTATCACCATGGCGGGCGCGAGCCGCGTGCTGACACTCGATCTGCACGCCGGGCAGATTCAAGGGTTCTTTGACATTCCGACCGACAACCTGATTGCAGCGCCAATTTTTGAGACCGACATCAAGGATCACTTCAAGGGCGAGAAGGTGATGGTCGTGTCGCCTGACGTTGGTGGCGTGGTGCGCGCGCGGGCGCTGGCGCGGCGGATCGATGCGGACCTTGCGATCGTCGACAAACGGCGCGAGCGGGCGGGTGAGTCCGAAGTGATGAACATCATCGGCGATGTGAGCGGGCGGATCTGCATTATGGTCGACGATATCGTCGATTCAGCAGGGACGCTGTGCAACGCGGCCGAGGCGCTGATGAGCAAAGGTGCGAAGGCGACTTACGGTTACATCACCCATGGCGTGCTCTCGGGCGGAGCGGTCGCTCGTGTGAAGGGCTCGGCGTTGAAGCAGCTCGTGATCACGGATTCGATCGCGATCACGGAGGCGGTCAAGGGTTGCCCGAACATTCGTGTTCTTTCGACGGCGCCGCTGCTTGGCGAAGCGATCCGTCGAACCGCGGAAGAGCGCTCGGTTTCGAGCTTGTTCGATTAACGGCGGATTTGCGCTGTTTTTGTTGGTGTGAGCGGCGTTCTGGCCGTTGACGGGAGGCTCGCGCTTCCTGTACATCGCCGCCTCTTCCGATCTTCGGAATGAACAAGATAAGGGGCAATTCCGCCTCTGAAAGGGTTCAAGGTCATGACAGAACAAGCCACGATTCCAGCCAAGTTGCGCGCCGGTAAGGGCACGGGCGCCGCGCGCTCGGTGCGCCGCGACGGCAACATTCCGGCGGTGCTCTACGGTGCAGGGATCGAGCCGCGCACGATCACGATTTCGGTGCGCGACATCTTCAAACACTATCAAACCGGTCGTTTCACCTCGACGCTCTTCAATCTCGACCTCGAAGGCGAGAAGATGAAGGTCATCCCGCGCGAGGTGCAGGTCGATCCGGTGACGGAGCAGCCGATCCATGCGGACTTCCAGCGCTTGGTTGCGGGCGCGCGTATCCGTCTCTTCATTCCGGTCCACTTCAACAACCACGGCGACTCGCCGGGCTTGAAGCGCGGCGGCGTGCTCAACATCGTGCGGCACGAGATCGAATTCTTCTGCCCGTCCGAGCGTATTCCGCAGTTCATCGAAGCGGACCTGAAGGGCATGGACATCGGCGACAGCTTGCATATCTCGGCAATCAAGTTGCCCGAGGGTCTGTCTCCCGTGATCCGCAATCGTGACTTTACCGTTGCGACCGTTGCGGCACCGTCTGCGTTTGCTGAAGCCGAGGCGAAGCCTGCGGCGGCTGCGGAAGGCGAAGCGGCTGCAGGTGCGGCTCCGGCTGCTGGTGCTGCTCCGGCTGGTGCGGCTCCGGCTGCTGGTGCGAAGGCTCCGGCTGCGGGTGCGAAGGCTGCTGCTCCGGCGGCGGCCGCAAAGGCACCGGCTGCGAAAGCTCCGGCCGCGAAGAAATAGCGCGACGGCTCGCTCATTTGCGTTTCGGCGGCCGCCAAGTCGAATTGGCGGCCGTTTGCGCATCTGGCTGAAGGTCTTGAATCATGTTGCTCATCGTCGGTCTGGGAAATCCGGGCGAGACGTATCAGAACCACCGCCACAACATCGGCTTTATGGCGGCGGATGCGATTGCGAACGCGCACGGCTTTGGTCCTGCGCGCGTGCGGTTTCGCGGGCAAGTTCGTGAGGGTGTGCTCAAGGGAAAGTCGGGCGCAGTGAAGGCGTTGGTACTGAAGCCGATGACTTACATGAACGACAGCGGCACGGCGGTGCAGGAAGCGATCGCTTTCCACAAGATACCGATCGATCATGTGTTCGTCATCTACGATGAACTCGATCTAGCGGCGGGGAAGGTGCGCGTGAAGCCCGGCGGCGGCAACGCGGGGCACAACGGCTTGCGTTCGATTTCGACGCATGCGGGTAACGACTATTGGCGCGTGCGGCTTGGCATCGGGCATCCGGGCGATCGCGAGCGCGTGACGGGTCATGTGCTTGGTAATTTCACGAAAGCAGATCGGGCGTGGGTCGATCCGTTGCTTGATGCGGTTGCACAGGCGGCGCCGTTTTTGGCGGACGGCGACGGACCAGGCTTCATGAACAAGATATCGCTGCTCACGACGCCGCAGCGCGAAGCAAAGCCGAAGCCGCCAGAACAACCGAAAACGAAGGACTAGAGTCTCATGGGTTTCAAATGCGGCATTGTCGGATTGCCGAATGTCGGTAAGTCAACGCTGTTCAACGCGTTGACGCAAACGGCGGCAGCGCAGGCGGCGAACTATCCGTTCTGCACGATCGAACCCAATGTGGGCGAGGTTGCCGTGCCGGATCCGCGGCTTGATACATTGGCCAAGGTTGGGAAATCGGCGCAGATCATTCCAACGCGACTGACCTTCGTCGATATCGCCGGGCTTGTGCGCGGCGCGTCCAAGGGCGAGGGGCTCGGCAATCAGTTTCTCTCGCACATTCGTGAGGTCGATGCGGTCGCCTATGTGTTGCGTTGTTTCGAAGACGGCGATGTCACGCATGTCGAAAACCGGATCGATCCGCTCGCGGATGCCGATACTGTCGAGACGGAGCTGATGCTTTCCGATCTCGATAGCCTCGAGAAGCGTGCACCGGCTGCGGACAAAAAAGCCAAGCAAGGCGATAAAGATGCGAAGGTTCAGTTCGACGTGATGTCGGCGGCGCTGGCCCTGCTGCGTGAGGGTAAGCCCGCCCGCATGGTGAAGATCAGTGACGAGCAGCGCCCCGTGTTCGAGCAGCTGCAGCTGTTGACAGCAAAGCCAATCGTCTATGTCGCCAATGTTGACGAAGGTTCAGCGGCGACGGGGAACTCGTTCTCGAAGCGCGTTGAGGACCGGGCGACGGCCGAAGGTGCCGCGTTCGTTGTGATCTCGGCGAAGATCGAGTCTGAAATCGCGCAGTTGGCTTCGGCGGAGCGGGACGATTTTCTGTCGACGTTGGGCCTGGAGGAGCCGGGGTTGAACCGTTTGATCCGGGCCGGGTACTCGCTGTTACACCTCATCACCTTCTTCACAGTGGGACCGAAGGAGGCGCGGGCTTGGACGGTGCATAAGGGGGCGCGGGCGCCGCAGGCGGCGGGAGTCATTCATACGGACTTCGAAAAGGGGTTTATACGGGCGGAGACGATCAGCTACGGCGACTATGTGGCATGCAACGGGGAAGCGGGCGCCAAGGACGCGGGTAAGTTCCGCCTGGAAGGCAAGGAATACGTGGTGCAGGACGGCGATGTGATGCACTTCCGCTTCAACACCTGAGCCAGCATTTACTCTGCCGCAGGCTTCGTTTGCGGAAACGGAGTGGCCGGTCAATAATGCCGACCGGGGGAGTTCTACGCGCATGACCGTCATGCCTCAGTGCGCCAATTGCGGGACGGCGTTGACCGGGCCTTATTGCTCGAACTGCGGGCAGAAGGCGTCCGACTATCATCGGCCGTTCTGGTGGATCTTCGGCGAGTTTTTGGACTCGGTCTTCAACTACGACTCAAGGACGTTTCGGACGATCTGGCTGCTGTTTGCGGAGCCGGGCGAATTCACGCGTCGTTACATCGCCGGGCAGCGCGCCTCGATGCTGCCGCCGTTCCGGCTGTTTGTGATCGCTTCTGTCGTGTTCTTTTTGACCTTGCAGCTTACCGGAATTGCGATCGTGGCGTTCAAGGTCCGTACGCTCGATGCGCTTTCGCCCGAGGTTTCGACGCAGCTCAAAAAGCAGAAACCGCCAGGCTTGATCTTTGAGGGCGATGGCGGCAAGCGAAGCGTCGTCTCCATGGCGTTTTTCGTGCCGGCGAGCGAGATCGAACGCGTGAAACTCACCGACAAGCAAAAGCGCGATGTGCTCGATATTCGCTCCGAGCTCCAAACAGATGCAGCAGCGGCCAACGATCAAGAGGCGGCCGACTGGGCGCGCTGGTTGAACGCCAAGATCAAACGCATCACGGAGGGTTACGAGCACGCGCTGGCGGATCCGATCAAACTGAACGGACCGCTGAATACGTGGCTGCCGCGGCTGATGCTGGTGTTGGTGCCGGTGTTCGCGTTGCTGCTGGCGATCGTGCATTGGTGGCCCAGGGTCTATCTGATCGAGCACCTGGTCTTCTCTACGCACGTGCATACGGTGGTGTTCGTCGCGCTTTCGTTGGTCGCGTTGGCGACTGCGATCCTTGGGGATTCGGGGTTCCTGTGGTCGGTTTGGCTGATCCTGGCGATCTATCTTTGGATGGCGATGTACCGTGTCTACCGTCGCAGTTGGTGGCTCACCACGCTCAAGTTCTTCGGGCTTTTGATGGTCTATTCCGTGATCTTGTCGGCGGGGGTCGGGATCACATTCTTGCTGGCGCTCAGCGAAGTCTGAGCCCGCCTTACGCGTTTTTCACGCTGTGGACATTCTGGCGAAAGGCTGGGCAGGCGATAGTACGCGTGCGCCGGACGACCACCCGGCGTGAAGTTCCTCAGCACTCGAATGCGTCGTGCGCTATTGCCTCGTGTACGACGAGGACCAGGCCGGCATGCAATGCTCCCCACTGCATGCCGGCCGCTTTCTTTAGGGCTATTTTTCTTCGTTGAGCCAGCGGTTGAAGAAGCCCGCAGCGACGGCGCCGATGATCGGGGCGATCCAGAACAGCCAGAGCTGCGCCAAAGCCCAGCCGCCGACGAAGACCGCAGGGCCGGTGCTGCGCGCCGGGTTAACCGACGTGTTCGTGACCGGGATCGAGATCAAATGGATCAGCGTCAAGGCGAGGCCGATCGCGATCGGCGCGAAGCCGGGCGGGGCCTTCTTGCCGGTCGAGCCCAGGATGATCAGCAGAAACATCGCTGTCATAACGGCCTCCGCGATGGCGCCCGAGGCGAGGCTGTAGCCGCCCGGCGAATGTTCGCCGTAGCCGTTCGAGGCGAAGCCGGCGCCGGGGTCGAAGGTTACGGCGCTGGAGGCGATGATGTAGAGAACGCCGGCACCGGAGATGCCACCCAGAACCTGCGAGGCCCAGTAGGGCAGGATCTCGCTCGCCGGGAAGCGGCCGCCGGCCCACAGGCCCGCCGTGACGGCTGGATTGAAATGGCCGCCCGAGATGTGGCCGAAGGCGTAGGCGCCGGTGAGGACGGTCAGGCCGAATGCGAATGAAACCCCGAGCAGGCCGATGCCGACGCCCGGAAAGGCGGCTGCAATGACGGCACTGCCGCAGCCTCCCAAGACCAGCCAAAACGTGCCGACGAACTCGGCGGCCATGCGACGTCCGATATCCATGGTGTTTCCCCTCAGAAACGCGCTGATTCGCGCCAATGGCGAAAGTGTCGGCCCGGCCACAGGGCTTGTCGATGCATGCGGGCGCGGTACCCGCGGCGGGCCGGACTTGCTAAGGTCACGTTTGCTAAGGGGGCTGGGGGGCGAATTAGCGTTGGCTGGGCTTTGGATTCTGTTGGCGGCAGCGGTTTCGGTTGCGGCGCCCGCGCAAGTGGCGTCGGCGCAACCGAAGGCGAAAATCGTCGCGCCCGCGACCGATGCGCGGCTGGAGCAAGCGGCCGGCGCGATCGATGACGGGCGCTATGCGGTTGCGCTGGAGCTGGTCGGCCAGGCGCTGAAGGATGGCGGGCTCACCTCCGGCGATGGCGACTGGGCGGCTTATCTGAAGGCACGGGCGCTGGTCGGGCTTGGGCGCGGCGACGACGGCGAGACGACGGTTCGCGAGCGGCTGGCGGCGAACAAGAACGGCTACACCTGGGCGTCATTGGTGGCGATCCAGACGACGCGCGGGCGGTATCAGCCAGCGGCGCAGGCGATCTTAGACCTTGAGGAAGAAGAGTTCATCCTGGTCAACCGGCTGCGGCCGGCGTTGATCGAGAGCATCGTCGGCGGGCTTGGCGAGCAGGCGGCGCTGCGCGATCAGCTGATCATGCGGCTGGTCGAGGGGCGCTATGCGGGGCCGGCGTCGCAACATGTCCCCGATACGCTTCGCCTGCGCTATATCAACTTGTTGCTGCGTCAACACCGGATCGAAGATGCGGCGCGTCAGACCGACGGGCTGGAGGCGCCGGCGATTTTGAGCATCGTGCTCACCGACAAGTCGTTCGAGGCACTGTGGGAGCATCCGTCGGTCAAGGCGTTGATGCTGCCCGGCGCGCTGGTCGCGCGGGTGGAGCGCGGGGTGCAGGTGCGGCTGGAGCAGCCGTCGCTGTCATCGTCCGATTGGCTGGAGCTGATGCGGGCCTTGCGCGTGATCGGGCGGGCGGACGAGGCGGTGCGCCTTGGTCTGCACGCGGTCGATCAGGCGCGGGAGGAAAAGCGGCCGGCGGGACCGGCGCTTCGGCTTGAGATCGCGAACGCCTATGCGGATCTTGGCCAGGCGTGGGCGGCGCGGCGGACGGCGAAGGCGTTGATGAGCGAGGAGGCGTCGTTGCCGCTTTCGCTGCGCGTTTCCATCGCGCAGATTTTGGAACAGACCGGCGACGACGACGGCGCGCTCTTGTTGCTCGCGACGTTGGAGGGCGAGGCGAAGACTTCCGCCGTGTTGAAGACGACCGTGTGCGCGGCGCACGATCTGGGCCGGACCGCGAAGCGCGATGCGGCGTTGGCGGCGCTGGAGGCGGCCGGCGACGCGGCGCCCGGCGACGTGTTCGACGCGATGGTTTGCTCCGGGCAGAAGGACAAGGCTGCGGCCGTGCTCGGCAAAATGTTCGAGCGGCCCGATCTGCGCACGAATGCGATTTTGACGGCGCAGCTTTATGCGGACCCGGTCAACCCGGTCGCGGATCAAAGCGACATGCGCTACCGGATGAAGGCGCTCGTCGCGACCGCCGCGGTGCAAGACGCGATCAAGCCCTATGCGCGCTCGATCGCGCTGCCGTTCACGATCGCCAACGCGCGGTAGGCGGGCCTCAAGCGAGACATTCGAGACAGTGAGACAGGGTGGCGACGGTCCGCCGAGACCAAATGATATCCGAATATGCGTTATATCCGTTATTTTGGCGGAGTTGCGCCGGATTATCCGTTCGGAATCCGTTCGGAATCCGTTCGGCGTGCGTTATTTCGAGCGACGATTGAGGCGCAACCGATCACGCCGCTCGCACGCCGCGAAGGCGTTGGGGACATTCACCGACAGTTTCAAGTTGCAGCCGAACACCGTCGAGGCGGTGCTGGAATTGTGTTGGAACAAAAATAGAACATTTGGCACGGAAGTCAAGCCCTATCTCGCCGCGGCCCGACCCGCGCTCTCACGGCGCCGGGTGCCCGAACACCGAGGCATGGAACAACGCCTCCGCCGCACGCTTCAGTTCCGGGTCGATGTTCTGGGCGGTCGCCGGCAGGTGGGCGCGGGCCCAGGCGATGCGTTCGGTGCAGAACGCGTCGAGGGCATCGATGCGCTCGCCCTTGCCGGACTCCACGCCCGCGGCTTTGCGCGCGCGCAAGTCGACGATCGCGGCCGCGACATCGGCCGGCAGCGTAACGCCGTCGAGCAGCGCGGGCAGCGACATCGGCGGCGTCTCGTGCCCCGGCGTCTCCAGCCAGAGCAGCGCCGCCGCCGGGCGCACGACGTAGAAATACTTCTTCAGGTTCACCGCCGCGCGGCCGTCGATGTGGCGGCCAAACTGGCGCGCGGCGAGCCCGTAGTAATGCCGGATCAGCGCGGTGCGGCTCTGCGGCACGGCGAACAGCCGGCGAAGCCGCCCGGCCTCCCAGCCGCTTTCCGCGTAGACGATGGGCGAGGTCAGCCACTCGACCAGCGCCGGGTTCCAGCGCAGGCCGAGCGCAAGCGCCTTGCGCAGATCCCAGCCGTTCAGATCGAGATCGCCGTCGATCGGCCGCTCGATCACATCGCGGGGCGGGACAAGCGCTGCGTAGTCCTCCACGCGCCGCACGTAGAGAAAGCGTACGTCATAGTCGCTGTCGGCCGACGCAAACCCCCACGCCCTGGAGCCGGACTCGACCGCGAGGAGAATGCGGATGCGTTCGGAGAGTGCGATGTCGTCGAGGCGCGCGAGAATCTACGCGCGGATGGTGGGCGGGATGTCGGCGAGGGTGGCGTGGGGGAGCATTGGCGATGGTCTCTAACATCATTAGAATCAAAGCAGTGTTACTCAAGACAAGCGCACCATGACTCGCCCCGGTCAAAAGAAGAAAGAGCTGCTTATAGCGCAGGAGTACGTGAAAATAAGGCAGTGGAACGCGGTGGTCGTTCCCGGCTCTGAACCTCCAGACGTGTTGATCAGATTTCCCGATGGCTCTGTTATCGGGGCCGAAATCACTGAGTATTTTCAGCCTTGGCGGACGTCAGGTGGGTACACGCTGAGGCAGGTCGAAGCGGCATGGCATTCCATTCGTCAGTACGTTGTCGAGTACCGAAAGAAGAGCCAGGGGTTGGAGAACCTCAGCGTTGCCTTGGAGTTCCGTACTCATGATGTACCATCGACACGATTTACAGCTGCGTTTGTTGCCGCTGTTGCTGCCAAAATTCGTCTAGCACTTGCTTCCTCTGACCATAGGAAGATCACTATCAGGATCGGTGAGGCAGACGATCAGGTGCTTCGTCAATACTTGCTGTGTGTGCACATACGTCGCGTCAACGCCTACCTCGAGTGGGACTGGAACCATAGCGTTGGCGGCGTTGGGACTTCGGACGCCGAGCTAAGCACCATCCTTGAGCGCAAACTACGATGGAAGCCGCCATCCGGCGAAATCAGTAGGTTTCACTTGGTTGTTGGTGGGGATGGCTCCGGCATTTCTCAAGTGATGGCCCCATTCTCCGCTGACCAACTAAACGATTTCACTAGCCTCAACGCAGCTCTTGATGGCGGCCCGTACGAAGAGGTCGCACTTCTATCACTGAACGACTTCTTATGGACACGCGATCACAGGTGGCGCGCCTTGTGAAGAAGCCCCTACAAAGTTCGCTCGAATAACCGAATTGGGAGGCGATCGCTTGTTACCGCATCTCGCGCTGCAGGTGCGCTCTTTCGTTGCATCGAATTCGCTGCTAGGTTCTGTGACACTCGGTTCGAAAAGAAAGTCATGAAATTCACGGTTGTTCCGAACAAAATCAGAGTACCGGCTGAAGGCCGCAATTGCGCCTATCTTTGGACAGATAATTGGAACGATTGGTTTGAGTTCAACACACTCTATGTCCTTACGTATTTTGACAATACTGGAACGCGCTATCAATTTGGCGGTGTCAAGATCGGACAATTTAACTGGCAGAAGGATCAAGCTCGTCCCGCCATACCGGAGGAGTTCGAAGAGTTGGGTGAAGAGTTCTTTTCGCTCGGCCAAGACGTTTCATACTATGCGGCAATTTCGAAACTGGAGGCGAACCAAGCGGCAGAACTTTTGCGAGCGTTGAGAGACCTGGTCGCAGATCCTCCCTTATTCGAGAGAGCCGCACGCGAGCGAGTAACCGGAACCTCACTGTTGCGCTCGGTCTCGCCCAAATCGATAACCGGGCAGTTTCGACGCCTGCTAATCGGGGGCGTCGCCCTCACAGAGTTCAGCTTTGAATATGAAGGCCCGAATCCGCCGGATAATCAAACCCCGCGGCTGAAGCTGGCCTTCAACGTCGTTCCAGACTCGTCTCCGCCCACAAATATCCACGTGTTGATCGGTCGGAACGGCGTTGGAAAGTCTTTCCTGCTCAACGGGATGACCCGCGCCTTGGTATCAACGAAGAAGAACGAGGACCGAGAAGGCGTCTTTAAGTCAACCGACCAATTCGCCACCGGCACCGAAATGCCCTTTGCGAATGTCGTATCAGTTACATTCAGCGCTTTCGACGATTTCGCATTACTGCCGGAACCAAGGAACACGCTCAAGGGGGTCAGATACTCAAACATTGGCCTTAGACATCAGGCCAAAACTCCAGACGGTGAGCCGGCTATCATTACGAGAGATCCGGCTGACCTCGCTAAAGACTTCTCAGGCTCTGCAAAGATCTGCTTGATTGGAGAGAGATCTCGACGCTGGAAACATGCACTAAGTATTCTTGAGACGGATCCCATCTTTCAAGAAGCGCAAGTTGCCAAGCTAGGAGAAGTTGACGTCCAACAAGTCGGCAGACCTGCTGCCCAGCTCTTTCGTAGGCTGAGTTCCGGGCATAAGATTGTGTTGCTCACGATCACGAAGCTTGTGGAGAAAGTGGAGGAGCGAACACTGGTTCTCATGGATGAGCCGGAGGCTCATCTTCATCCCCCGTTGCTATCCGCATTTGTGCGCGCCATTTCAGACCTCCTGATCAATCGAAACGGCGTCGCTGTAATTGCAACGCATTCGCCCGTGATACTTCAGGAGGTGCCAGCTTCGTGTGTTTGGAAAATTGTGCGACACGGCGCGGTAGCAAGGGCCGATCGCCCAGAAATTGAAACGTTTGGTGAGAACGTTGGCATTCTTACTCAAGAAGTGTTCGGGCTTGAGGTTGTTCGATCTGGCTTTCATAGGATGCTGGCCGACGCGATAGGTGACGCCCGGACCATCGATCAAGTTCTCGCAAAGTTCGACAACGAAGTGGGATCGGAAGGGCGTGCGTTGATCAGCAGTCTGATCGCCAACCGAGACGTTGAGCGGGGTCAATGAATGTGGCCCGTAAAACGTCCCCAGCTCGATGCGCTCACCACCTTCAAGTCCTGCATAGATCGAGTGCGAGATACGGAACTAGTGACACGGCTCAACGCGGCCAGTCCGACGATACAAGCGGCCTCCAACGAATACGAAGCCAAAGCAGAAGACCGCAGGCTAAATGAGGTAGTGCCGATTGATCACGTCGGAGGTTTTGTGACGCGAGAGGAGATGATCAGTGTCTATGACAGCCGCATGGCAGCAAAAGGAAGTCCGGGAAGGGCGATCTATGATAAGCTAAAGATGCTGCCTGCCGGCGACCGTTGTCCGTTCTGCGATCAACGAAACGTTTCGACTCTCGACCATGTCCTACCGAAGGCGGACTACCCCGCGCTCACAGTCGCACCTTTGAATTTGGTGGGCGCTTGCATCGAGTGCAACTTTGCGAAGCGGAAGACGGCGCCCACCAGTCGTGCCGACGTTATTCTTCACCCCTATTTCGACAACATATCTGCCGCACGGTGGCTTGCTGCAGATGTCATCGAGGGGACTCCGTGTGCGATTGTATACCGAATCGAAAGACCTGAAAGCTGGGACGATTTGACGGAGGCGCGTGCACGACATCAATTTGGAATGCTGAAACTTGGCGCCTTGTACTCAAGCGAGGCAGCACGCGAGCTTTCTAACATTCGGCTTAACCTGCATGACCACCTAAAGGCCGGGGGCGCAGCGTTCGTCAAAGCCGAACTGATGAGGCAGTTTGTGTCTCGAAGGGCGAACAGATTGAACTCTTGGCAAACCGCTTTCTATGATGGCGCCGCGCAGAGTGAGTGGTTCTGCAACGGTGGGTTCTTGTAGGCTGCAGACACACTGCGGTTACTGTGCGGCAGACTGAATCTAGGCAAAACTCGATGTCGGTGACAGCACACCTACCTAGGCCCCACCGCTAACCCTCGCCCCGGTCACGCCGGCAGTATCAACTCCGCGTTGCCTACGAAAAACGCCTCCACCGCCTCCGCGCATAGCGGATATGTCCACCACCATTCGGCCGATGGGATCAGAATGCGGCGACAGGTAATGGTGTCCCCCGTTTTCAGTGTGGTTGGCATCACAGCTTTTGTCGTCAGCGGCAGTTATCCGAAGATTCCGGATAACTGAGTCGTCCAAGACATAGAGGCGGCAGCTATTCGGAATTTCCGAATAGCTCTCCGGTGAAAATCTGGCGACACACGACAAACCGCTAACGCTTCTTTTGTTCCCCAAGCAGCCCAAGCGCATCTTTCTCTTCAAGCGCGAGTTTGGGTTTGGTGGACTTCAGTCTCTTTGCGACCGATTTGATGTGTTCGGCAGGCGCGATCGTCTCAGGCAGGTCGCCGCCGATGCGTTTGATGGCGTCGCGGACTTCGCGACCGACTTGTTCGTGGGTGCGGATCGCGCGCGATTGGTCGCGTACGCGTTCGCGCTGCAGCTTGTCGCGTGTCTGCGTCATGCGGAATTGGTTCGCTGCCAGTTCCGTGGCGTTCATCCGGTCCATCAGATTTTCTTTGTCCGGAATACCTTTGCGCGTTTTGATCGCCTCAGAGCCCAGGCCGCCGTACAAACCCTTGTAACCCGCATCGTGAAACACGCCGAACAGCCGGTTCTCAACGCCGGCCCGTCGTGCGGCGCCCGACAGCATTTTGAATTCTTCGGCAGTTTGTTTGCGAAGTTCCAAACGCTCGACATCCGATGCGGCTTGATCGGTCAGTTCTTGGCGGCGCGTTTGGATAGCAAAGTATTTTTGCGCCTGCGCAATTTCCGGTTTTCGCGGGTCGCCGTTTTGCGCGATCAGATAGCAGGCAAAGCGGGACAGGTGGTAGTCATCGACCGCTCGCTCGCTGCCCGACCCTAGCCCGACCATTTTGCCGGCGCCGGCAAAATGGTGCACGGGATCGTTCCCAGACTGCTTGCACGAAATCATTGCTCTTTTGATCGCATCCTCGAACCGGCGCCACTGACTGTATCCGAGCAGCGTTTGCAGATCGCGCGCGCTCCAATATTCGGCGCCGTGCACGTTCGTGGACTTCAAATCTTCAAAGGGGCCAGCACCGTGCGCCGGCGCCATTTTGGTCGCCATGGGGGAAGTCTCAGCGTTTGGAACACAACGGGAACATACGCTTGGTTGAGCTCAAATGCTAGGGGAATCTGTGTCTGTTCCACCGCGATCACAACGTCTGTGTTCGATGTGCTTGTAGCCAGCGGGGATCAATTTGCCGGCGCCGGCAAATTGATCCTTGAACCTGACGCGGGCCGACAAAGCCTACCGCTGCATCGCCTGTGCTGCCGGATTCGCCTTTGCCGCTTCTCTTCCACCTTCGATCAGGGCGTCGATTGTTGGGGCTGGCAGGCTTACGCGGGTGGGGGTGGCGGCTAGGGTTTTTGCTTTGGTGGGGCTTAGGTCGTTGAAGGAGATCATGTCGACGGTGAAGTGGACGTTGCGGCAGTTCCAGTTTTTTTGGCCTGCCGCTAAGCGTGCGGCCTCTCGTTTTGGGAGCGTGCAGCGGTAGCGGCGGAGTTCCGCTTCCCAGTCTGCGATCATGTCGCGGAAGGCGTCGTAGGCACGTTGCTTCGACGTGTTGATGGCGTTGTCCATTGCGGTCTCTAGGGTTTCCGGGCCGCTGGGTCCTGTCGGCGTCAGCGGCCAAGGTTCGTCGCGGCCTTGTTCGGCGTTCACGACGAGGAACGTCATGCGCCGCACGCGCACCGCATCGCGCGGGGTGAAGGGGCCGTACGGGCTCGTCGCGGCGCGGCGCATCAAGATGAGGTTGGACAGGCCGAAGTTGTCGGCGACGCCGCCGTCGACGAGGTGGAGGTAGCGCACTTGTCTTGGGTTGCGGTACTGGGCAAAGGCGCGGGCAGTGGCGCGGAGCAGCTCCGACGTTTGGCGGTCGCGTTGCGCCTTCTCCACCCAGGCAGGCAGCGGCGCGGTGCAGCGATCGGCGTAGCTCGCTAGCACGGTCGGGCGGAAATAGACCGGCACCGACATCGACGCCGCGACCGCGTCGGCTACGCGCACCGTCGCGTAGTCGCTGCACAGAGCTTCGAAGTAGGCCGGCACGAACGCAAACGGCACGCCGGTGTAGAGGTCCGTCGCGTTGATCCAGGTGCGCGCGCGGCTGGGGCGCCAGAGATCACCCAGCGTCGCGCCTTGGAAGATTTCCTTGTCCAGCCAGTCGCCGAGGCGGTCGCGTTCGTTCAGCGCGCCGTCATACGCGCGGGCCCAGTTCATGGGCGAGGCGAGGTTGAGGTGCAGATCGTATTCCCAATTCTTGTCGAGATAGGCGGCGCGGAAGGTGTCGACGCCGGCGGCGCCGTGCTGTCCGAAATAGGCTGCCGTGATCGAGCCGCCGGAGACACCCGAGACCAGCGCTACGCGGTCGAGCAATGTACCGCCGCGCGCGCGCGGCATCTCGCGCAGGCCCTGCAACACGCCTAGCGAAAACGCCGCCGCGCGGGCGCCGCCGCCGGAGAAGGCGAGTGCCACGACATCGCCATCGACAGTGAGCGTGGGTTCGGTGTGCGGCGCCGCGGTGGTTTGCGGGAGGTTCACCGGCTGCGCGAGGTTTACGGTCACGCAGCCGGTGAGCGTGAGTGTTAAGAGGAGGGCGGTGAGGCGTATGGGCATTGCGCAGTGTCCCCTCATCCGTCTCGCCGCTTTGCGGCGAGCCACCTTCTCCCACTTTGTGGGAGAAGGGCTATGCAACACTACATGATCTAGCCCTTCTCCCGGCACGGGAGAAGGTGTCTCGGCGCGTTGGCGCCGAGACGGATGAGGGGACGCCGCGCTGGCATTACTTCCAGCCGCAGGTTTGGCCTTGGTTTTGTTCTTTCAGGTAGCCCATCAGCGGTTGGAAGTATTCGATGAGGGCGGAGCCGTCCATTTGTTTGCCGCCGGTTAGTTTTTCCAGCGTCTCGGGCCAGGGTTTGGAGGCGCCGGCTTGGAGCATCGCCATGAACTTCGCGCCGGCTTCTTTGTTGCCGTAGACGTTGCATTCGTGCAGCGGGCCTTTGAAGCCTGAGGCGTCGCACAGCGCTTTTTGGAATTGGAACTGCAGCACGAACGCCAGGAAGTAGCGCGTGTAGGGCGTGTTGCCGGGGATGTGGTACTTCGCGCCTGGGTCGAAGTCTTCTTCGCTGCGCGCGACGGGCGCGGTGACACCTTGGTACTCTTCGCGCAACTTCCACCAACCGGCGTTATACTGATCCGGCGCAATCTCGCCCGCGAAAACCTTCCAGCGCCACTGGTCGACCAGCTTGCCCCAGGGCAGGAACACGATCTTGTCGAGCGCCCACTTCATCTGCGAATTCACGACGGCCTTTGGATCCGGCTTCTGCGCCGGGATGAGGCCGATCTTGTTCAGATGCGCCGGCGTCAGCGACAGCGTGACCGTGTCGCCGATCGCTTCGTGGAAGCCGTCATGCGCGCCGCCTTGGAACATCGGTGGCAGCGGGTTGTACATCAGGTCGTAGTAGATGTGGCCGAGTTCGTGGTGGATCGTGGTCAGCTGATCCTCGGTCGGCACGATGCACTGCTTGATGCGCACGTCGCCGGCCATGTTCATGTCCCAGGCGCTGGCGTGGCAGACGACGTCGCGATCGCGCGGGCGGGTCAGCATCGACTTGGTCCAGAACGAGTCCGGCAGTTTCGGCATGCCCAGCGAGACGTAGAAGTCTTCCGCGGTCTTGGTCATCTTCACCGACATCGCCGCATCGGCCTTTTGCGAGAGGTCGGCGATCTCGAGCGGCGTCGTGGCTTTGTTGGTCTTGCGCAGGTCGGCGAAGATTTGTTCTCGCTGTTTCTTCAGCGCCGACGTGACGTCGAGGCTGGCCACGCCTTTGTGGGGTTCGAGCAGCGGATAGATGTTGCTCCACTGTTGCGCCCACATGTTGCCGAGCAGGTGCGACGGTATCTTGCCGTCCTTCGAAACGACGGCATCGCCGTACTTTGCGTTCAGCTTGGCGCGGACGTGGCAATGCAGTTCGTTATAGAGGGGTTTGACCTGTCCCCAGAGGCGTTCGGTTTCGGCCGCGAACTCGTCGGGCTTCATGTCGTAGCCGCCGCGCCAGACTTCGCCGGCGTCGGCGAAACCCATTTCCTTCGCGCCCTGGTTCACGATTTCGACGAAGCGTTGGTAGTCCTTGCGGATCGGGCGCGCGGTTTCCTGCCAGCCCTTCCACGCGGTCGCGCGGGCTTCGGGCGTTTGGTTCGGATCGTCGATGATCTTTTCGATGTCGTCGAGGATGAGGCAGTCGTTCTCAGCGCGGCACCATTTGCCCGAGCCGTAGTTCGCTTCCATCTTCGACAGGATTTTTGCGAGCTCGCCCTGAAGTGCTGCGTCGGAGGGGGCGGGAGCTGAGACGTTCTTCAGAAGCATGATGGCGCGGGCGGTGTCGGCGCCCATGCCTTCGACGCCGGTGAAGCGTTTCGATTCTTCGACGCGGCGGGCTTGCCAGTTCAGCAGCTCTTCGTTCGCCTTGGCGGCGATCATCTGCGAGTCGTCGGTGATGTAGGTCGCCTGCAGCCAGTTCGCGGCGCTCATGTACGGCGTCATCTTGCGGATATCGTCGTTCAGTTCGGCGACGAACTTGTCCGCTTCGGCGGCTGTGCCTTTGCCGGTGGGTGCCGCTTTCTCGTCCGAGCCACCGCAGCTAGCGAGGAGCGCGGTCGTGCTCATGAGGAGTGCGAGGTGGAGTTTTTTCATGGTCGTTTCCTTGAGGTCCTGTTTGTCGCTTAGCACGGCCGCGCTTGTTAGCGCGAGAGCGTGCCCATTTTTACGAAGCCTTTCGTTGCTGCAACGCGGGAGAGCCAGGCCGTGACGGCTGGGTATTTCTTCAGGTCGAAGCCGCCTTCCTCCGCGCAGTGGGTGTAGGCGTAGAGCGCGATGTCGGCGAGAGAGTAGGCGTTGCCCACGAACCAGTCGCGGCGCTTCAGCTCGCCTTCCATCACGGCGAGGGCTGCGTTGCCTTTGGCGTGCCACTCGGGGATCAGGTGTTCCTTCTGGCGGAGTTGCTCCTTGGTGGCGAAGACCATCCAGAAGCGGGCGACGGCGATCGCGGGTTCGTGGCTGTATTGTTCGAAGAACATCCACTGCAGCATCTGCGCGCGTTGGAATCTGTCGGCGGGGATCAGGGGCGAGCCTTCGGCCAGGTACCAGATGATCGCGTTGGACTCCGGGAGAAAGCGGCCGTCATCGAGTTCGAGCGTGGGGACGCGGCCGTTCGGGTTCTTCGCCAGAAAGTCAGGCTTGCGGGTGAAGCCGGAGACGACGTCGATGTCGTGGGTGTTGAGCGGAATGCCGAGGTGGGCTGCTGTGAGGGTGACTTTGTAGCAATTGCCGGAGCGGGGATCCTGGTAGAGCGTCGGCATGCGTCCTCCATGGTCAACGAGTCGCGGCGCGTTGTACCAACTTGAGCCAGCGGTGTCGCACGACCGCCTCCGGCCATGTCTTCAACTTTTCGCTATCTGCCGAAACAGCGCCGCGGACGCTGAGGCAATGGTTTAGTCGACGCCGTAGGCTTTATCGACCGCGAGCGGGCCGGAGCCGAAGCCCACATAGGCGAGGAGACCGCCCATGGTCGCGATGTTCTTCATGAACATGATCATTTGCACGAGTTTTTCGTGTCCTTCGGGCGCGGCCCAGAAGGCGTGCAAGGCGACCGATGCCAGAACACAGAACGCGGCGAGGAGTGCCGCGACGAGACGGACTTGCAAGCCGATGATCATGCAGATGCCGGCGATCGTTTCGCACGCACCGGCGAGAACGAACATGATCTCGGCCGACGGAATGCCTTGCGCCGTCATGTGCGCAATCTGATCGACGGGAACAGGCGAGGAGATTTTTCCCGCGCCTGCGGCAAGAAAATAAAGACCCAATATGACGCGTCCAAACGTGGCGAAGAATTGCATCGCGGCTCCCTTTCGTGACGCAGCCAGGTTAGGCGACATTCTGGATGGCCGCCACTCGCGTTCGCGGCGTATCGCCGGACCGCGAGTTCGCCGACCAGGCGAGCGCAGGGGACAGGCGCTCGCGGCTAGGTTAGGTTGGGCTTTCCGCATTTTGGGGGGCGTCAGATGTCGGACAGCATGGTTTTGAAGGCGGTCAAGAACACGATCCAGAACTACGCTTCGATGGCGCCGGGCGAGTTGGTTGGCCGGTTGCGCGATCCGGAACTGGTCAAGAAGATGAAGCGATTCGGCGTGAACGACGCGCAAATCCATCGGGTGATTTTGATCTTGAAGGAGCACAAGCCGGACTCGAAAGAGTTCTCGGCCTATTTGAACTCGAAGCTCGTCTAAGCCGCTTTGTGTTTGCCGCCTGCGTGCGCGTCGATGGCCTCGCGCGCGGCGGCGACGTGATCGCGCAGTTCGCCGATACGGCCGACGTTGCCCAAGATCGATAGCGTCGTATCCAAGATGCCCAAGAACAGGTCGGCGTTCTCCGGTGCTTCGTTAGCGGCTTTCGAGAGGTCCGGGTAATTCTGCAAACGCCGTTCGATCAAATCGGCAGCGGCGCGGAAGTCGTCTTCGTGAATGCTGGGCTTCGTCACCGCGTGCGCGCATTCGCGCATGAATTCTTGCGTGACGCGCAGCGCCTCCGGCCATTGGCTGCCCTTCAACCACGCGTTCGCAGCTTCGTCGAGCATGTGGAGATGCGTCATTGCCGAACTGCGTGCGACGTCACCCGGATCTTTTGCTTTGCGCTCGAGATTTTTCGCGGTGCTCGCCCAGTTCGTGCTCTGACGTCCGACGGAGCGTTCGAAGAGTTCTTCTTCTGCTTCCGCGTGGCGGCGGCGCAGGACAATGTAATCGTAGCCCAAGCTCATGAGTGCGCCGACCAGCGCAAAAATACTCGCTACCACCAGCCGCTCGACGTCGGTCGAGCGCGCGGCAAGATCGGCCACGATCGCGATGATGGCGTCCACTCAGGTCTCCGGTATTGCAGTGCGCGCGCTCCAGGGAGCGATAGTAAACGGCCGTCACGCAGCAACGCCAGCTTGTACGTCATTTGTGATGCGCGTGAGGCGTGTGACTCGGCGGGTGATTGTGCGTCCAAGACCCTATCCGAAAGTGGTAGGTCGCGACGGCGTTAACTATAATATTCCTTAGTATTGAATAGCTCTTTTGCAACTTCAAATGAGTCCGTTCAGCATGAAGATTCAGTCTTTACTTCTCGCGTTCGCGCATGTGATTGTCCGCCGCCTTTTGTGACCGCGAAAATGTCCAAAAATCAAGCGGTTGGATTCCCTTCTTCTTCTTCATCCCTGGGTAAACGGAGAGACTTCATGAACTGGAAATTGGCCGGAATGGCCGGAACCGCGGTCGCTGTGATCGCGTTGAGCGGGGCGAGCGCGGTTGCTGGTGCGAACAAGTTCACCGGCAACATCAGCTTGGCCGTCGGACAAACGTTTCAGGACGATCTTGGTGGCGCGTTCGATGATTCGTACACGTCGATCTCGGGTGGCGCGAAGCTGAACATTGCATTCACGAACAATCTGAATCTGCAGCTCGACTTCGCGGGCACGGCAGGTTTTGTTGATCAAAGCAATCCCGGCTTCTCACTTGATCGCGATGCAGGCTTCCAAGCGGCTGCGCACGGCTATTACCGTACCGATCGTTATGCGGTTGGGCTGTTCGCGGGCGCCGGCGTTGCGTCCGGTCCCACTTTCGGCGTTGGCGCCGACGCGGAGTACTACTTCGCCGGCGCACAGGGCCAATACTACTGGAATAACTTCACGTTCGGCCTTGAGGGCGGTTTCCTCGACTCGAACTCGGATCTTCCGGGCGTCGGAGGCGACGAAGTCTTCTTGAGCGATGCGTGGTTTGGCGGCGCCGAAGTGCGCTGGTATGCAACGCCGAAGGTCGCACTGACGGCGAATGTCGGCTACATCGACGGCGAAGCTTTTGCGGGCGCGCTCGACGTGAACACCTGGCACTGGGGTGCGAAGGTCGAGTACAAGCCGGAAGAGAAAGAGCCGCTCACGCTTTGGGTGGCGTATGAAGGCCGCACGACGGAAGCCGAGTTCGGCGTCAACAGCGTCGATAAGGACACGCATGTCGTGAAGATCGGCTTGACGTTCCAGTTCGGCGTCGATGGCAGCCAGGTCGAGCAGGACCGCTCGGGCCCGTCGTTCAACACGATGGACTACGGCGCGATCGTGGTCGGCGGCTAAGCCGCTCCAATCGAAGTGCATTCTCGACGGGCGCCGGAAACGGCGCCCGTTTTTCTTTTGCGGGTATTAGCGACAGCCAGCCGTTCACATTGCGGTGATAGGCGGCGCATGACGATGCGCGGCGGGGTAAGGATCACTGTCCACGGGCTGGGGTGATCATGACCATTCGGTTGAGTGTCAACGGCAGCGATCGCAGTTTCGATGGCGATAGCGAGATGCCGTTGTTGTGGTACCTGCGCGAAGATCTCAGGCTCAAAGGGGCAAAGCCCGGATGTCTGATCGCGTCATGCGGCGCTTGCACCGTCCACGTCAATGGCGAAGCCAGCCGCTCGTGTTCAGTGCCGATGGGTTCGCTTGAGGGTGCCAAGGTCGAGACTGTCGAAGCGCTGTCGGCCGATGGCTCGCACCCGGTGCAGCGAGCGTGGATTGAAGAAGACGTCGCGCAATGCGGTTATTGCCAGACCGGCCAAATTATGGCGGTCGTGGCACTGCTGAAAGCAAAGCCGCAGCCGACCGATGCCGACATCGACGAGGTGCTGACGAATCTCTGCCGTTGCGGCACGTACTCGCGCATCCGTAAAGCCGTGCACCGCGCGGCAGCCCTGATGGCGGAGGGCAAGCGATGAACACGATGCTCACGCGGCGTTCGTTGATTCAAGCCGGCGCGACGGCGGCAGGCGGGCTGGCGCTTGGCGTCATGCTCACGGGGTGCGAGGCGGAGGAGGCGCGGCGACCGCTCGCGAAAGAAGGCGGTAACGTTGGCTTTTACGTTCGCATCGAGCCGGACAATCGCATCATCATCGGCGCGCCGTCGACCGAGATGGGGCAGGGGATCAACACGTCGCTGCCGATGATGATCGCTGAAGAGCTCGACGTCGATTGGGCGCAGGTTGCGGTCGAGCAGATGCCGCTGATGATCAAGAAGCGGGAAGACGGCGAGGGCTATACGTGGGTGCATTTCCCGCAAGGTGCGGGCGGCAGCACGTCGGTGATGGACGGCTGGCCGTTGCTGCGCGAAGCAGGCGCGCGGGCGCGGCGGTTGCTGGTGATGGCGGCGGCGGCGCGCTGGAAGGTGGGGGCCGGCGACTGCACGACGAAAGGCGGCGTGATCTCACATCAGAAGAGCGGGCAGTCGCTCACCTATGGCGACGTTGCGGCCGAGGCCGCAAAGTTGAGCGATCCACCGGAAGCGCCCGCATTGAAGGCGCGCAACGACTATCGCATCCTGGGCAAACCGACACGAAACGCGCAAGCGTTGGCCATCGTGACGGGCCGCGAGGTCTATGGCGTCGACGCGGAGATGCCCGGCATGTTGCACGCCGTGGTCCTGCGCGCGCCCGTGTTCGATGCGCAGGTTGAGGCGATCGACGATGCGGCGGCGCGGGCGGTGCCGGGCGTCAAGCACATTGTGCGGCTCGACGGACCGAAGGCGGGTGAGCCCTATGCGACGATCGTCGCGTCGGGTGTGGCGGTCGTCGCCGATTCCTTGTGGGCGGCGATGAAGGGGCGTGAAGTGCTCAAGGTCCGCTGGTCAAAGAGCCCGTGGGAGGCCGAGACGACTGAGGGCTCGCGCGCCGACATGGAGCGCATGATGCGCCGGCGCGGGCAGATCGTGAACAACGAGGGCGACTTCGAGGGTGCACTCAGGAAGGCCGCGCGCGTGGTGGAGCGGGTCTATGAGGTGCCCTACGTCAGCCACGCAACGATGGAACCGCAGAACGCGATCGCGCATGTTCGCGACGATGGCATCGACATCATCGCACCGACTCAATCGCCGGGCTATTCGAGCCGGATGACGAACGCGCTCACCGGCGTCGATCGTGGCAAGATCAACGTGACGTTCACGCGGCTCGGTGGCGGCTTCGGCCGGCGGTTGGAGGTCGACTACATCGCCGAGGCGGTGATGATCTCGCGCGAGGTCAAGGCGCCGGTGAAGGTGTTCTGGACGCGTGAAGACGACATGGCGCACGACTTCTACCGGCCGAACGGGCGTCATCATATGATCCTGGGCGTCGATCAAGCGGGGAAAGTGACGGCGTGGAAGCATCGGTTGGCTTCCGCCGGCAAGAACAATCGGCGCGACGGCGTGAAACCCGAAGAGGTTTGGCAGGCTGATTTCTATGAGATGGACTTTCCGGGCAAGCTCGTGCCGAATTTTCAGCGCGAGTACTTCCTTGTGAAGTCCGGCGCGCCGCGTCGGTCGTGGCGCGCGCCTGGGCATACCGCGAATGCGTTTGCGATCCAGTGCTTCCTTGATGAGGCGGCACGTGAGTTGGGGAAGGATCCGCTCGACTTTCAGTTGGAGATTTTGGGCCCGGACGATCGCGAGATTCCGTGGTGGTCGGACGGGTCGGTGTTCAATCCGGCGCGGCTTGCCGGTGTGCTAAAATTGGCGGCGGCGAAGGCGGGGTGGAGTTCGCCATTGCCGGCCGGCCGCGGGCGCGGGATCGCGGGGCACTTCACGTTCTCAAGCTATTGCGCGCACGTCGTCGAAGTGTCGGTCGCGAATGGTGAGCTCACGGTCGAGCGTGTCGTGACCGCGATCGATTGCGGGTTTGCGGTCAATCCGCTGGGCGTGCGGGCGCAGGTCGAAGGCGGGATCAACGACGCGCTGTCCGTCGCATTGGCGCAGGAGATCACGATCAAACAAGGCGCGGTCGTCGAGCGCAACTTCGACACCTATCGAATGATGCGCATCGACGGCAGCCCGAAGGCGATCGACGTGCACATCGTCGACAGTGCGCGTGATCCGACGGGCGTCGGCGAGCCGCCGGTGCCGCCATTCGCACCGGCGTTGTGCAATGCAATTTTTGCAGCGACGGGTAAGCGCATTCGGCGTTTGCCGATCGGCGATCAGCTTTCTGCTTGATTGGAGGATTTCCGTGAAGCTCGCGCTTTGGCTGGTCGTCAGTTTGTTGCTCGCCGGTCCGGCCGTTGCTTCGGCGGACGTGACGGTTGAGAAGATGCTTGGCGCGCTCGGCGGCCGGGCCGTTTGGGCGTCGACGACGTCGACGATGAACGACTCGCAGCAGAACCGGACGACGGACCCCTCCGTTGTGCGGGCCTCGATCTGGCTCGACTTCACGGCGCCGCGTTTTCGGATCGAGACGCGCGCGCCCGACTTTACGACCGTGCGGGTGATCGACGGCGAGCGAAGCTGGCGGCGGCTGCGCGACGGCAAGATTGAGGCTGTGCCCGCTGATCTTTGTGCGGAAGATATGCTCTGGTATGGCGCGCATGTCTATCGGTCGATCCACCGGCTTGCCGCTCGCGATGCGAAGCTCAGCGTGGCCTTGGGCCAGGATGGGCGGCTTGAGATTTTCGAGGACGGTAAGCGGCTGATTTGGTTCAAGCTCGATCCGCGTGGCGAGCCCTTTGCCTTTGGGTCGCGTGACGACGACAATGGCTCGATCTGCGGCCCGTGGGAGTTCAGCGCCGGCGGGCTCAAACACCCAATCTGGGTCTCAAATCCCGAGGGCACGTGGCGCGCGAACATTAAGGCCTTGGAACTCAATCCCAAATTGGGTCCAGAGCTCCTTGCTCGGCCGGCGTCCTGAGCGTTGTCGATTCCGCGGATTGTGATTCGTCTTTCGTAGGTGGGCCCGGCACAATCTGGTGGGGGCTTATGATGGAGAGACACATGGACACGAAAGCAGTAGCCAAAGCCTTCACCGAACTTTGCAAGAAGGGCGAGCTCGCCCAGGCCGGTGACAAGTTCTGGGCCGACGATGTGGTCAGCCGTGAAGCTATGCCCGGCGACATGGCGATGATGAAGGGCCGCAAAGCGGTCGAAGGCAAAGGCCAGTGGTGGTACGCGAACAACACGGTCCATCACGTCGGGGTCGAAGGGCCCTACGTGGCCGGCGATCAGTTTGTCGTGCGCTTCAAGATGGACGTGACGCCCAAGGGTAAGACGCGCCAAACGATGGACGAAGTCGGCGTCTATACGGTGAAGAACGGCAAGATCGTGGAAGAGAGCTTCTTCTACGGAGAGTGAGACCAAGAGCTTCAGTGGGAGCCATCTAGGGCTCCCACTCTTTTGAGCTTAGGCGCGGAGGCGCGTTTCTGCGTCCGGCCGCGCGACGACCTGGAACTCGTCGTCATAGATGATTCGACCGACGCGCCGTGTTTTGATCATTGCCGTCGGATGACCCGCTTCGGCGAGTAGCCAGGCTAGATCACGAGCGCGCGCAATGTGCTCGTGCGCCTCCGGCCGGAACCAGCACAACGCGCAAGCATCGATGCGCCCGCCCTTGCCGATACGTGGGAAGCGCAGGTTCCTGTTGAACCACTCGTAGTGTTCGTCGATCGGGTCGCGGACCCAGTACGGTAGTTCGGCATCGTCCAAGTATCGGTCACTTCGGAATAGCCCGAAGGGCCGGCGCCGCCGCGGCGCCAGCAAAATGAATCGAATGTACATTGCGCGGTCTTTCGTTCGCACACGGACTGGCGCGTGCGTTCGGTCGTCTCAGTTTGGATGAGGCCGCGATGACGCGGCGGGACGGCGTTAGGCCGTCAGCGCCGGCGGAGGGGCGAAATACATGCGCATGGCACAGGGATCCGAATAGCTATCACTCGTGAGGCGGCGTATAGCGCGGCGCTAGACGTCGCGTCAATCCGGCCACAACACGCGGCCTGCTTTGATCTCGCTCATGAACCAGTCGTGATAGCCGCGGGCGAGGAGCCATTCGATGCGGTCGCCGCGCCAGAAGATCTTGGTGCGCTCGAAGCTCGTGTTCGTCGGGATCGAGCGCATGAAGTCGGCGGTGCGTTTGCCATCGTCGAGGATGACTTTCTCGCGCCGCATTGCCGTGAACCATGCGTTGAGGCGCGGGTACTTTGCGGCGTCCATCGTAAAGCCGAGCGGGCGGAGTGCCGCCAGATGCGGCCAGAGCGTGAACTCGGCAATCGACAGATGACCGAACGGCAGCGGTGTTGCGTAACGGCTCAAGGCTTCTTCGATGCGCGCGAAGATCTTGTCGAGATCGCGTTGGCCCGCTTCCTTCAAGCCCGGCGGCGGTTCGTCTTTGCGATCGGCCCAAGTCCAGATCGAACAGTCGAGCAGGATCGCGTCGATGCGCACGTCGGCGAGGCGTTCGAGTGCGCGCGCCTCGACCCGTGCTTTCAGGTCGGCCGGATAGACGGGGCGTTCCGGGTAGCGGCGGTCGAGGTAGTCCACGATGTCGCTGGAGTTCACGACGCTGATGTCGCCGTCCACCAGAACCGGCACCTCCGCGCGCGGATTCACCTTGAGCAGGCGGTCGTGGTTTGCGTGCGTTAGACCGTCGACACTTTCGTGCGGCAGCTCCTTGTAGGCTAACGCCATCGCGACTTTTCGCGCGAAAGGGGAAAAACCGTTCGTGAAGAGGGTGAGCATGAGGGGGCCTTTCTTGCTGCCGGAAGACAACGCGGAAATCTGAGCGTAAGATGGCGACGCGATCGAGGTGGGGCAAGAGATGGCACTCGTCCGGTCAGTGATCGGCGCATTCGTCGCCGCGCTTCTTGTGGGAGCTGCGGGTGCAGACACGTTGCGTGTTGCGGGAACTTGCCCGAAGGACACGGCCGCCTGTCTCGACATGCATATGCATTGGGATCTCGCGCGTACGGACAAGCCGCCGTTCAAAGCGGATGGTTCGCTCAGCGTGCGCGGGCGGCTTGGCGAGAGCGAGGTGCAGGCCTATCAGCTTGTGCTGTCGGGTACTGCGTTGCGCGGGCTCGATTTGGGCGGCGCCGCTTATCTTGGGCGATCGAAGGATGGACGGCCGATCATCGTCACGGATCGCGGGCCGCTCGCGATCGAGACGCGCGGTGTCCATATGGGACGCGGCGGCGCGGTCGTGATCGTCGATACGCGCGCGGGCAAAGTGGCGCGCGAGTATTTCGGCGGGCTTGCGGCCGCGACCTACGTGATCAGCGATGCGAAGAAGATCGGCGTGCTGACGAAGCGCGGCACGTGCCTCACGCCGCCGTCGGCACGCCCGGGCGCGTTGAAGATCGTTCCGAACTGCGGCGGGCCGGAGCAACAAGTCGAGCGGTTTGGCTTCTCCGAACGGCTGGCGGGTTCGATTAGCGAGGCGCCCGAGGCCGATCTGGCACAGATCCGTCGCCTGCTGCCGCAGACCGCAGACCTCGACGACGAGACGCTCCGGCTCAAGATCGGGCGGATTGATGGGCGGTATTTGGTTGTGACGCCTTGGTGAGGGTCAGTGGGGCTTGAGGTCGAACTCGACGCGGAAGAAGCGGTTGGTGCGGCGTAGTTCATAGGCGAAGTGTTTTCCGGGCTCGGCTTCGACCGCCCAAACGTTGGTGACCGAGCGTTCGAGCTTGTTGGCTCTGAACATCAGCTTCGAGAATTCGTCGACGGGGAATTCTTGGCGCGTCGCGGTGCCGGCGGTCGTGGAGTCGCCGCCGTAGCGAGAGACTTTATCTTCGCTGCCGTCATCGTGCCGATGGACATGCTTCAATCGTACGCCGGCGCCCGTGCGCGTGATGACCCAGGTGCGCGAGCGGTTGTCGCCCACGGCGAAGGGGATCGCGACCTCATCGGCCGTACAGGCGACCGGGCCCATGACAAGTTTCTTGCCCGCGAAGTCGGCGTCGGCGGGATCGGTGGTGACGAGGCGGCCTTCATGCGTTTGGCCGCAGAGCCGGTTCAGGTTCGCCATGAACGCGTCGGCGGGCGCTGGCGGCGTCGCTGAGGTGCAGGCAGTGAGTGCGGCGGTGGCCAGCAGAAGAAATGCGCGGTGCATGGGTGTTCCTTGGTGTGTAGCCGGCGCTATCGCCGCCGCCCTCTGTATCCAGCAGAGCCCGGCCGACCGCCGGTTGAGCGGGATTTGCCGGTGGGCGTTGGCGGGCGTTCGCTGCCGTCTTCGCGGGGCCTTGGGCGTTTTCTTGCGGCGGCTTCTTCGGCGGCTTCGGCCACCGCTTCTTGTCTCGCGAACGGGTCGTCGGCGATGGCCAACTCGGTGGCTTGCAGGCGTTTGATTTCGTCGCGGAGGCGGCCGGCTTCTTCGAATTCGAGATCGCTGGCCGCTTCCTTCATGCGCTTTTCGAGGTCTGCAATGTGGGCGCGCAGGTTGTGGCCGATCAGCGGCTTGCCGTCTTTCGTGCTGCCGATGTCGACGATGACGTGGTCGCGCTCGTAGGGGCTTTGGATGATGTCGGCGATCGATTTGCGCACGCTTTCGGGCGTGATGCCGTTTGCTTTGTTGTATTCGTCTTGCTTGGCGCGGCGGCGGCTGGTTTCGGCCATCGCGCGCTTCATCGAGTTCGTTTCTTTGTCGGCGTAGAGGATGACGCGTCCGTCGATGTTGCGCGCCGCGCGCCCGATCGTCTGCACCAGCGAGGTTTCGCTGCGTAAGAAACCTTCCTTGTCGGCGTCGAGGATCGCGACCAGGGCGCATTCCGGGATATCGAGGCCCTCGCGCAGCAGGTTGATCCCGACCAGCACGTCGAACGCACCGAGGCGCAAGTCCCGGATGATCTCGATGCGCTCTAGGGTTTCGATGTCTGAGTGCATGTAGCGCACGCGAATTTTTTGATCGTGCAGGTATTCGGTCAGGTCCTCGGCCATCTTCTTCGTGAGGACCGTGACGAGCGTGCGATAACCTTTCGCCGCCACCTCTTTGCATTCGGCGACGAGGTCGTCGACCTGATGTTCGACGGGGCGGATGATGACCGGCGGGTCGATGAGGCCGGTTGGGCGGATGACCTGTTCGACAAAGACGCCGCCGGTGCGTTCCATCTCCCACGGGCCGGGCGTTGCCGAGACGCACACGGTTTGCGTGCGCATCGCGTCCCATTCCTCGAACTTCAGCGGGCGGTTGTCCATGCAGGAGGGCAGGCGGAAGCCGTATTCCTGCAGCGTGAACTTGCGGCGGAAGTCGCCGCGATACATGCCGCCGATCTGCGGGATCGTAACGTGGCTTTCGTCGGCGAAGACGAGCGCGTTGTCGGGCAGGTACTCGAACATCGTGGGCGGCGGTTCGCCCGGTTTGCGGCCGGTGAGCCAGCGCGAATAGTTCTCGATGCCCGGGCAGGAGCCGGTCGCCTCCATCATCTCAAGGTCGAGCAGCGTGCGTTGTTCGATGCGTTGCGCCTCGAGCAGCTTGCCGGCCTTGTTGAACGCGTCGAGCGTGGTGCGCAGTTCGTCCTTGATGCCTTTCATCGCCTTGGTCAGCGTGGGGCGCGGAGTGACGTAGTGCGAGTTGGCGTAGATCTTGATCTGTTCAAGCTCTTCGGACTTTTGGCCGGTCAGCGGGTCGAACTCGTGAATCGATTCCACCTCGTCGCCGAACAATGTGATGCGCCAGGCGCTGTCTTCGTAGTGCGCGGGGAAGACTTCCACCGTGTCGCCGCGCACGCGGAAGGCGCCGCGGGTGAAGCTCGCCTCGTTGCGGCGGTACTGGAGCGCGACCAGGTTGGCGAGCAGATCGTTGCGCGAAATGCGCTTGCCCGTTTTCACGCTGAACGTCATGGCGGTGTAGGTTTCGACCGAGCCGATGCCGTAGATGCATGAGACCGACGCCACGATGATGACGTCGTCGCGCTCCAGGATCGCGCGCGTCGCGGAGTGGCGCATGCGGTCGATCTGTTCGTTGATCGAGCTCTCCTTCTCGATATAGGTGTCGGTGCGCGGGACGTAGGCTTCGGGCTGGTAGTAGTCGTAGTAGGAGACGAAATACTCGACCGCGTTTTCGGGGAAGAAGTTTTTCATCTCGCCGTAGAGCTGGGCGGCGAGCGTCTTGTTCGGCGCGAGGATCAAGGCCGGGCGCTGCGTCGCCTCGATCACCTGCGCCATCGTGAACGTCTTGCCGGAGCCGGTGACGCCGAGCAGGACCTGATCGCGCTCGTTGGCCTTGATGCCTTTGACCAGTTCCTTGATCGCCGCCGGCTGATCGCCCTTCGGCGTCATGTCGGAGACGACCTTGAAGCGCCTGCCGCCCTCGGATTTCTCCGGACGCGCAGGCTTGTGCGGCACGAACATGGCGGCCGGCGCTTCGGCGAGGCCGGGATTGGGCTTGGATGGCATGGGGGGAATATAGGTAGCGGCGAGCGCTAGGTCGACTTTTCTTCCTGGGACCGCGGGCATCTTGCCCGCTCTTTTTTTGACTCGTCGATTCAGCAAGGGCGGGCAGGATGCCCGCGGTCCCAGGAAGAAAGAGATTACGTCTTTGGCAGTGTCTTCACGTAGCGCCAGACGCCGATGAGGGCCAGGGCCAGCATCACGTGGACGGCGATCACGGGGGGCCAGCCGATGAGGTAGAGCATGTCGTTGGCGAGGCCGGGTTTGAAGGGGCCGCCGCCCATGGCTAGGCCTCTCGTGCCCCAGAGGGCGTGGAAGTAGGTGGGGATCGTGAAGAGCCAGGTCGTGATCAGGGCGCTCCAGAAGAAGATGCGGTGGTGAAGCGCGCTCAGGTGGAGGAAGCGGCCGCCGAGGCCCAGTGCCATCAGCAGCAGGCCTTGTGTAATCGCTTCCATGTGGACCATGCGCCAGGCGCGGTGGTCGTCTGGGAGTTGGATGTCGATCGGTGGCACCAGGGGCCAGAGGACGATCTGACCTAAGAGGGCGAAGAACCACTGCCAGCCGACGAAGACGGCGAAGCAGAACAGGCCGATGCCGTTCAAGAACAGGAGCGCGCGCTGGCGTTCGGACATGGCGGTTATCATGCGGGTGTACCGGCTGTGAGCTTGTGCACGTCGAGTTGGCCGAGGGTCTCGCGGCCTTCGGCGTGTTGGCGCCACCAGTCCTGCACCCACGCGGGGTCGGGAACTTCGCGCGGGTCGTAGCTTGGCTTCAAGATGCGCAGGATGCGCGGCGTCAGGCGCCAAAAGATTCGCGTCATCAGGCGATAGAGCGTAAGGCGCGAGGCGAGCGTAAACCAGCGGCCGTCTTCGATCAGCATGGCGCGGTAGCCTTGGCGCGTGCGGGCCATGATGTGGATCATGGCGTAGAACATGCCGTAGATGCGCCAGGCGTAGCGGCCGTCGAGCGCTTTGAAGACGTCGTAGGTGACCGTCTTGTGTTCGATCTCTTCGACGAAGTGCCACAGGATGAGCGAAGCGACCGCCGGATCGGCGCCGGCGAAGAGATGCTCGCGCTCTTCGACGAGCATGTGGCCGATCGTCAGCGCCATCGCTTCGAAGCCTTCGGCGTAGGCGACGTTGAAGGCGAACGAGCGGCTCTTGGCGAAGGCTTCGTAGTCGGCTTTGAGGCGTGCTTCCATCGTCGGCACGGCCTTGTAGCCGAGGTCGGCGAGACGCTTGTTCCATTGCTGGTGCTGGCGGAAGTGCGTCGATTCCTGGCCGATGTAGAGGTCGACGTCTTTCAGCAACTCGGGATCGGTGATGCGTTCCTTTGCCTTGCGCATCGTGTCGATGAGGTAGGGCTCGAGATAGGGCATTCCGAGGGAGGCGGCGTTGACGACGTGGCTGAACTCGGGTCTCGCGGGGTTCCACCAGGCCTTTGGGCTTTCGGGGTATGGAAAGCGCATGCGGCGCACGGTCATGCGTGCAGCGGGTTCGGTCATTGCCTGTCCCTCTTCGGTCGGGGACAGGTTACGCCCGGTTGGTCTTGGACGGGAAGGGGTTACTCGATCGGCGGTTCTTCGGCTTCCGGTTCTTCGACGCCGCTTTCGTCGGCGGAACTGTCGGAGGATTCATCGCTGCTGCTCTCGCTCGATCCGCCGCTGCTGGTGGCGCCGTTGGTGACGAATTGGTCTTTGGCGGGGGTTTCAGCCTTAGGCTTTTTCTTATGTTTGGCGGCCTCTTTGGCATCGGCTTGCTGGAACTTGTAGCGGATATCATCCGGCGAGAAGGTCGAGCGCGGCTGATCGGCGGTGCTTGCGGCTGGGCTTAGGTAGAACCCGCCGAAGACCGTTAGGCCGACGATGCCGAGGCAGACGATGAAGATGAGTTGGCGGTCCATGAACGGGCTCTTCCTGCTGGCTTTAGGCAACTGTAGGAAGAAGGCGTTAATGAGCTGTCAATCTTCGGCGTTCCGGATTGGGACGTTAGACCCACCAGAGCACGATTAGCGCGATTTGGAGGGCTACGATCGCGATCATGAAGATGAGGAACGTCCAGAGGGTGCGGGCGTTCAGCCAGTCCCATTCCTTGGCTTGGGCGTAGGCTTGGATACCTTCGGTCAGCGCGAAGAGGCCGAAGGCGCTGCCCAGCGCCGTGAGACCGCCAGTGCCGCCGACGCCCAGCCATACAAGAGCGCGACTGGCCAGATGGCTTGCGATCGTGACGGCGCGTTCGGCGAAGAAGAAGTGCCAGCCTTGCGCTTCTTTCGCTTTGGACGGTGGCTTCGTCTTTCCCCAGTTCGCGCTGATCGCGGCAGGCAAGAGGATCGTGAACTCCGCCAAGGCCGCGCCCAGCGCCATGACGAGCGCATCGGCGAACGTGGCGTTCCAATACCAAAGGGCGAGGGCGGCGACGCCGAGTTCGCACAGCGAGGACCAGAGGCCGGAGAGGAGCGAGGCGACCCAGTCCTTTAGCTCGACCGTTGTCGTGCGCTGAACGATGAAGTCGACGAGAATTTTCAGGACGAGGGCGGTCACCCAACTGCCCGCGCCGAGAAGTAGCCAGCCCCAAATCGTCATGTGGGGTACTATGGCGGCGGGGGGCTCGCTTGTCGAGGTTACGACTGCGGCGTCCAGTAGAGGGCGTTCGTGTTGTAACCCTGCGACTGCAACTTCGCGATCAGATCGGCGCGCAGTTCGGGCGTAAGTTGCGGCGCGCGCGAGAGGATCCAGAGGTAGCGGCCGGAGGGTTCGCCCACCAACGCCCAGCTGTAATCGTCGGCGAGGCCAATCACCCAATAGTCACCGGTGAACGGCCAGAAGAAGCTGACGGAGAGTTTCGCGTTCGTGGCCGGATCGGCGACTGTGGCGCGGCCCTCGGCGACGTCTTGGGGACCCGTCATCGTGCCTTTGCGGCAGAGGTTCACGACTTTGATCGAGCCGTCGGCGTTGCGGCTGTAGGTAGCGGTGACGCCGACGCAACCTTTTTCGAAGCTGTTTTCGTAGCGCGCAACCTCGTACCAGCGGCCCAGATAGCGCTCCAATTCGACCTTCGCGACCGTCGTCAGCGGGTTCGTGCCGTCGCGGTTGACGGGCGGCTGTTCGCAACCGGCCACTGCAATCGCTAGGACTGTTGCAACAATAACCCGCAGAAAACCTGTCAATTTCCTGTCCTTTGCCTGTCGACTGTGTCGCGGGTGCATCCGCGAGCGCACTTGGCCTGCTATGATGTGGGTTATACATGAGTCTGCGCCCGGCGGATCACAGCCGCCGGCCAGCAAACCAAGTGGTGGCTGTCCATGGTCCGCAATATTGTCATTGGGCTTGTCGTGCTCGTCGCGCTGGTTATCGGCGGGGCCTACATTCTGCCGCAGAATGTGCATGTGGAGCGCTCGACTGTTGTTGGTGCGGCGCCGACGGAGGTCTTTACGGTCGTCAACGATCTGTCGCGCTTCAACGAGTGGTCGCCCTGGGCCAAGATCGATCCGAATACGCAGTACAAGATCGAAGGACCGCCGGCGGGCGTCGGCGCCAAGATGTCTTGGACGAGCACGAACGAAAACGTCGGCAACGGCAGCCAAGAGATCATCGAGAGCACGCCGTTTTCGCAGGTGAAGACGAAGCTCGACTTCGGCGCGCAAGGCATCGCGGTCGCTTCTTTCACATTCGAACCGGTCGAGGGCGGCACGAAAGTCACGTGGGGATTCGATTCCGACGTCGGCATGAATCCGGTCGGACGCTACATGGGCCTGATGTTTGACTCCATGATCGGGAAGGACTACGAGGCGGGGCTCGCCGAATTGAAGAAGCTTGTTGAGGCGCACTCCGCAAAGGCGACCAACGAAGCGTTGGCGGTGCCGGGCAGTGCGACGCCGCCCGACATACCCATGGCCGCCGCCGCCGATCCGACGAAGGGGCCTGAGATCGCGACCGTCGAGGCGAAGCCGATCATTCTGACACGGGCGACCGCAAAGGCGGCCGACAATGCGGCGATCTCGGCGGCGTTGGGTGCGGCCTATCAGAAGCTGCTCAACTTCGGCATGACGAACGAGTTGCAAATCGGCGGTGCGCCGCTTGCCATTACGATTTCGCACAGTGCCGAGGGGGATTGGGTGTTCGATGCGGCGATGCCGCTGGCCGAGAAGCCGTCGAAGGATCCCGCGCAAGCCGACGGCGTCACCATGGGGCAGAGCTATTCCGGCCGCGTCGTGAAGCTGACGCATAAGGGGCCGTACAACACGATGAGCGAATCCTACGACCGGATTCACGCCTTTACGAAGGCGAAGAATCTGAAGGAGAAGGCGACGTCGTGGGAGGAGTATGTGAGCGACCCCGGTGAGACCGAGGACGCGGAGTTGCTCACCAATATCTACATCGCGATCGAATAGGCCTAGCGCGTACAGGATTCCGGTTCGTTCTTGCCCTCGACCAGCATGGTCGCGGCATCGCCGTTCATCCAGAAGACGGTGGCGCCGTCGGAATATTTGTGGCCTTCCTTCGCTTCGACCGCTTTGAGCGTGATCTCGCGATTGGCGAAGGCCAGGATCACGCCGCGGCCATCCTCGCCGACGGGGCGGACAACGACACGGCCGGAGTCGTCGCAGTCGAAAGTGGCGGGACGCGTGTTCAGCATCGGCGGGCGCACCAGCGGCGATTGCGCAATGTCGGCACGATCGGCCGGGTCGACGCAGGCGGTCAGCGGGAGCAGGGCAACGCAGCTGGCGGCGATGAGAAGGGAGCGCATGGTCGATACCTGGGGTGGGTTGTTCGAGAAGCTTGGTAGCAGGGGGGCGTCCGGAGCGGCAAGGACTTAGCGCTTTTAGAGCTTTGCCTCGAAGCGGATTTGGTCGAGGGCGGTGCAGAAGGCTTTGCGATTTTTGTCGGTGTCGTGGCGGCGGCCCGCTTCCATGATCCGGGCGCCGATTTCGCCGGCGGCCAGATCGGAGATCTTGCCGGCCGATTGCGCTTTCTTCAGATCGTCGGTGAGCGCGGTCATTTTGAAGGCGAGATCGTCGGCAGACTCGCACGCGCCATGCGCCGCGCCTTCGCAGGCGGCCAAGCCGATCGATAGGCACAGCACCGCTGCCGCCCCCGTCCAAACGCCCCTCATCCCGATACCACCAAATCACGTCTGTTTTTGTTGAACGGACAATGCCTGAAGCCGCGGCGCTTGCCAACTGGCGATCCGTCAGGGGGCCGCTTCGGCGAATTCCTTGACGGGGTAGAGGCGCACTTTCTCGGTCAGCTTGCCCCTGCCGGCGTAGAAATAGAACGTCATGTCCCGGGATTTCGGGTCGTAGACGAAGAGCGGCGCGAAGCCGCCGGCCTTGGTTATCGTGTTGTTCTTGAAGTCGACCCGGCCCAAGGGCGCCGTCTCCCATTCTTCCGGCAGCGTCGCCTTGATCTTGCGGGTAAGCTCGACCCGTTTGGGGAGCGAGGCGTTGGCCACATTCACGGAGAGAGCGGTGGCATGAATGACGTTGCCGCCGTCGACCTGGAGCCGGGCGGCGATCACCCAATCGGGCGAATCCAAATAGCCTTCCCAGCGGCCATGCGGGGCCTCGCTCTGGCCGCAGCCGGCGAGCGTGAGCGCTAATGCGCCAACCAATCCGATCATGCGCGGCAACATCGGTGTCGCCTCCTGCTTTCCTGCGGCCGCCATTTTCGCGCGCCAGCGCTAACGAAGCGCTAAGCCTTGGAAAAGTGCGGCGCGGCGTCAGTTCGCCGCTTTTCGCGGCTGCGAACGAATCTGCTAGAAACCCGTGCCATTCCGGGAATTGAAGGGTTTCACAATGAGCGGCTCGTCGCTGCCTCCAGGCTTCTTGTCCAAAGCGCTCGGGCGGATCAAACCGTCGCCCACGATTGCTGTGTCGCAGAAGGCGCGCGATCTGGTGGCGGCCGGCCGCGACGTGATCGGGCTTGGCGCGGGCGAGCCGGACTTTCCGACGCCCGACAACATCAAGCAGGCGGCGTTCCGCGCGATCGAGCGCAACGAGACGCGCTACACCGCGGTTGAGGGCATTCCCGAACTGCGCAAGGCAGTGGCCGACAAGTTCAAGCGCGAGAACGGGCTCGACTACAAACCTGCGCAGACGCTGATCGCGCCGGGCGGCAAGGCGATCATCTTCAACGCGTTCGTGGCGACGTTGAACCCGGGCGACGAGGTGATCATCCCCGCACCTTATTGGGTGAGCTATCCCGATATCGTGCAGCTCTGCGGCGCGAGCCCGGTGATCGTCGAGACGACCGCCGCGGACGGTTTTCGCATGACGGGCGAGCAGCTGGCCCGCGCGATCACGCCGAAGACGAAGTGGGTGATGCTGAACGCGCCGTCGAACCCGACGGGTGCGGCCTATAGTGCTCAGCATTTGAAGGCGCTGGCCGCCGTGCTTGTCGATCACCCGAACGTGTGGCTGCTGACCGACGATATGTACGAGCACATTCTCTACGACAACTTTCAGTTCGCCACGATCGCACAGGTGGAGCCGAAGCTTTATCCGCGCACGCTGACCATGAACGGGTGTTCGAAGGCCTATTCGATGACGGGCTGGCGCATCGGTTATTGCGCGGCGCCCGAACCGCTCATCAAAGCGATGGCCGCGGTGCAGTCGCAGTCGACGACGATGGCGGCCTCGATCAGCCAGTGGGCCGCGGTCGAGGCGCTGAACGGGCCGCAGGATTTCATCAAACCGCGCGCGGCCGCGTTTCAGAAGCGGCGCGATCTGGTCGTGTCGATGCTGAACCAGGCCAAGGGCATCAAGTGCCCGACGCCCGAAGGCGCGTTTTATGTGTACCCCTCGTGCGAAGGCACGATCGGCAAGCAGGCGCCGTCCGGCCGCACGATCAAGAACGACGAAGACTTCGCGGCGGAACTGCTTGAGGCCGAAGGCGTCGCCGTCGTGCACGGCGCGGCGTTCGGTTCGTCGCCGCATTTCCGCATCTCCTACGCGACGTCGGAAGAGGTGCTGGAGAAGGCGGGTGAGCGGATACAGCGGTTCTGCGCGGAGCTGCGCTGACGCGTGGCGGTCCGAGTGAGTTAAGCGCGCATATGCGTTAGATGCGTTTATTTGGCTGAGAACCGCGGAATTATCCGTTCTGGATACGGTCGGAATCCGTTTCCCGTGCGCCAAGAGGCTCTGCAGATTTCATCGCGCTATTTATTATGTCACCGAAATTCGTCTGACCGATTCAAATTCCCCATTTTGGAGAAAATTTCAGCGAAGGATGGAGGCAGAAGAGTTGTGCAACTCTCGCTTCGTTGTTTGCATTGCCGTTCGCGGCTAACCTCGATTCGAACTTCTCGTCACAGTATCCGTTCGCTCGCTTCGGCGCTTCTCGCGCCGGGAGGTTGTCATGCGCGCACTGTTGTCGAAGCTTCTCACGTCATTTCTTTTGGCGCTTCTGATGGTTGCTGCGGTCGCCAATCCGGCGCAAGCGGGGCGGTGGTGGTCTTCCATTCCCGGCGGGCCAAAGGTGTATTTCAATTCGCCAGCCGAGGGCGCCACCTGGCAGATGTGTACGATATACGGCTGCAGCTGCGGTGCTACCGTCTGCATATTTACGGGTTGTACCCCCGATTACTCGGCCGGGGCGTTGGCGGGCTACACCTGCAGCGGTCGTACGCAAATTTTGAATGCGCAGCGCTTCGGGCACTCGATCCTAGAGTGCGACGTGGGCGAAATTCGAACGGCGGAAGGTTGCGTCAAGAAGGTAGACCCTCAGAACCGTTGCGAGATGCGATCGGTCTCGGCGGGCAATCCCGTCGATGCGGCCACAGGGGCAAAGCGCGAAGCGGTTACCGACTTCAGCACGAATGGGCAGTTTCCACTGACGTTCCGCCGCGGTTACACGAACGGCGTCCGCTCGTTCTTGGCTCCCGCCAGTGGTCGGTTGGGTGCGCGTTGGCTCAGTTCGTTCGATGCGGCGGCCTACTATACCGGCAATCCTGCGACGTCGAGCCCGCTTCGGTTGCACTTCCTCATGCCGTCCGGGCGCGAGCTTGTGTTTTTGAACGCGAGCGGCGCCTACAAGCTCGCCTATTACAACTGGACAACCAAGGTTTGGGTGCAGCCCTGGAAGGGCGAGTATGCGGCCGTCGCGAAAGTGGGCAGCACCTACGAGGTGACGACCGAAGACGACAGCGTCTATGTGTTCAACTTTTCCGGCCAGCTCACCTCGATCCGTAAACGCGGCGGCTACACGCAAACGTTGACCTACGACGCCAATGGTCTGAACACGTCGGTTTCGGACAGTCTGGGCCGGACGCTGACCTTCACGTACAACAGTCAAAAGCTGCTCGATACGATGACGCTGCCCGACACGCGGGTGGTCAAGTTCCGCTATCGCGAAACCCAGAACATGACGGCGACCCTGTCGGCTTGGGGCTTCACGTACGACCCGGCTGTGCACACGCACCAATTTTGGGTGCTTGAGAAGGTCATCCATCCGGACAGTACGCCAGCAACAGATTCGGACAATCCGACGATGCTCTATCACTACGAAAACACGACCTTCACGGAGGCGTTGACCGGCGTTACGGACGAACGCGGCGTGCGCTATGCGACCTTCGGCTACGACGCCAACGGTGACGCGACATCGACTGTGCATGCTGGAGGCGTCGACCAGCATACGATCGCCTATAACGCGGCCGCGAACACGTCGACGGTGACGAACCCGCTCACCAAGAACACCGTCTACACGTTCGAGAGTGACGGCATGACGAGCCGGCGCGTGAAGCAGGTGGACGGCGTGGCCTCCACAAACTGTCCGGCCTCGCAGCGTCAGCTTGCCTTCGACACCAACAATTACGTCAGCCAAGTGACCGATGAAGAGGGACGCGTCACGAAATACGTCAAGGACGTGCGCGGGCGCGTGACCAGCATGACGGAAGCGTTCGGCACGGCGAACGCGCGAACGACGACAATGACATGGCACGCGACGTTCAATCTGCCGACACAGATGGTGGCGCCGCGTTTGACGACGGACTTGACCTACGACGCGTCGGGAAGACTGACACAGCGCACGGAGACCGACACGACTTCGCATACCGTGCCGTACAGCACGAACGGGCAAACGCGGACGACCACCTATACCTATACCGCCGCGGGGTTGGTGGACGTTGTCGACGGGCCGCTCGCCGGTACGTCGGATAGGGTCGACTATGACTACAACGCGCAGGGGTTCATAAACCGAGTTACGAACGGGTTGGGGCAGTTCACGGACATCACTTCGCTCGACGGTGCGGGGCGGCCGCTGACGGTGGTCGACGCCAACGGGGTGACCACGAACATTACCTATGATCCGCGCGGACGCGTTCTTTCGACCACCGTCAATCCGGGTGCGACGCAGGCTGTCACGTCATTCGTTTACGACGGCTTCGGGCAGGTCACGCAAGTGACGCGGCCCAACAATGTCGTGCTCACCTTCACTTACAGCGACGCGCGGCGGCTCATTCGGGTGACCAATGCGGCCGGCGAAAAGATCGAATACAGCTACGACAATATGGGCAACGTCACGCAGACCGACACCAAGAACACCGGTGGCGTGATCGTCCAACAGGTGCGCAATACCTATGACGAACTCGGCCGGACGCTGAAGCTCGTCGGGGCGGCGAACCAGGAGACGCGGCTTGCCTATGACAAGTTGGGCAACAACACGCAGGTCACCGATCCGCGCTCGAAGGTCTACGGGAACACGTTCGATGAGTTGAACCGGTTCACGCGGGAGACCGATCCGAACACCAACCAGACGAATATCGCCTACACCACGCGCGACGAGGTGGCGTCGGTGACCGACGCGCGAACGAACGCAACGACTTATGTTCGCAATGGTTGGGGCGAGATCATTCGCGAGACCAGTCCCGATCGCGGCGTGACCGACTATGTTCGCGACGCGCGCGGGCTGATGACCCAACGCACCGACGCGCGCGGGCAGGTGACGAATTTCACCTATGATGGTCTGGGGCGGATGACGACGCGCTCGTTCCCGTCGGCGCCGGCGGAGACGATCACGTGGACGTACGACTCGATCACGGGCGGCAACAAAGGGGTCGGGCGGCTGACCAGCGTCACCGATCCGTCAGGCTCGGCCGCCTATACGTACAACGCTCTCGGCCAACAGACGCGCGTGGTACGGGTCACCGGCGGGCGGACGTATCAGACGGATCTTGCCTACGACCTCGACGGAAACCTGACGCAGCTCACGATGCCGTCGGGGCGGATCGTGAGCTATACGCGCGACAGTCTTGCGCGGGTGACGGCGGTTTCGACGAAGGATAATTCCGGGGCCTTGTCGAACACGGTTGTGTCCGCCGCGACGTGGCGGCCGTTCGGGCCGCTCGCGTCGATGACGTTCGGGAATTCGCTCAGTCTGACGCTGAGCTACGACAACGACGGGCGGGTCACGAACATCGGCACGGCCGGCGGGGGCACGACGGTGCAGAACCTCAGCTATGGCTACGACCTTGCCTCGAACATCACGTCGATTGGGGACGGTGTGGCGGCGGGGCGGTCGCAGACGTTCGTCTACGACAATCTGAACCGGTTGACGTCGGCCACCGGGCTCTATGGCACGAACACCTATGCCTACGACGCGGTGGGGAACCGGACGCAGCGGACGGTGACGGTGCCGTTTGCGGGGACGGAGACTTATACGGTGGCCGCGAACTCGAACCGGCTGAGCTCGATTGCGGGGGCGGTGAATCGAAGCTTCACGTATGCGGCCTCGGGCCAGGCGGCGACGGACCAACGCTCGCCGGTCGCGGCGTGGAGCTACACGACCGACAAGGCGGGGCGGATGTCGGCCGCCGTCTTGAACAGCGTCACGCAGTCGACGTTCGCCTATGACGGCGACGAGCTTCGCATCGCCAACACGAACAACCTGACCAGCGCGACCACGCACTATGTCTACGACGCGGACGGGCAGCTGATCGCGGAGATGAACGGGGCGACGGGCGCCGTCATTCGCGAGTACATCTGGCTGGGGGCGCTGCCGATCGGGTATGTGGACCGGCTGGGCTCGGCCGGTGCGTCGCGGCTCTTCTTCGTGCACGCCGATCACCTCGGGCGGCCGCAGAAGATTACCGACGCGGCGCGCGCGGTGGTCTGGGACGGCGTCTTCGCGCCGTTCGGCGAAATCCACGCGGTCACGGGCAGTATCGTTAATGTGTTGATGTTTCCGGGTCAGGTCTACGATCCGGAAACGGGTCTGAGCCAGAATTGGCACCGCGATTACGACGCCAATCTCGGGCGGTATTTGCAGAGCGATCCGATTGGGTTGGAAGGTGGGATCAACACGTATGCTTATGTGAACGGGAATCCGGTGATTTACACTGACCCGCGCGGCTTGTGTGGCTTCCTGTGCCCGGCAATTCCTTTCATACCCGAGATTGGTAGCTGGCTTGGTGGTGGGGCTCTGTTCGCTGTCATGATGTCCCTTACGGGGGACACGCCACAGGACGATGCTGCCGCTCAGGCGCAGTGCATGCGCCCAGAATGTCTTGCATTGTACGCGGACATAAACAGGAGGGTAAGAAGTTTGAAACGCAGATACTATCAGCTTCTGGCAAATCCACTCCACCTACCGCCGTTGGGGCAGTTCTCAGTGGCCTCGCACCGCGGAAACTTCTATCAAGAACAAGCCGGCCTTCGGCGGGTGTTGGATCAAGCTCGCTCTATGGGGTGCGTCGCCTACGATCCCGACGCAAGTCGGTGGTCAACAATTCCAGCACCGCGGTGAACAAACATGATTTCGTTGGCGCAGACGGCACTCGACTACTACGCATCAAGTTTGGTTCGCTACTTCCAAGAACGGCTTGCGAGCCCGGATGCACCGGTTGAGGACTTTCGGCATATATGGGCCTTGCACGCAGCCGACACGATTTGTCGGCAAGCGCCCTTGCTCGGAGTGTCTTTACTGGAGCGGACGCTTGAGACTGAACCGTCCGAATTCATCAGGGAGAACATCTGTATTGGGCAGTTGGTGTCGCTCCTCAATGCAGTCGAAGCCCAGGATCGACCCGCAATGCTGGGGCTGATGCGTTCGGCTCCCCGCCTGATGGCGTGCCTCCGAGATGTCTGGCGAGACGGGCTAGAGGACCACGCGGTTCGGTTCTTGGATGCGCTCGAAAACCCCACCTGAAGCATACGTCGGCTCTTTTAGCCTTCACTTTTGGCAAGGACTAACCGGGACGCAGGGGCGGTGAATCGAAGCTTCACGTATGCGGCTTCGGGGCAGACGGCGACGGACCAACGCTCGCCGGTTGCGGCGTGGAGCTACACCACCGACAAGGCGGGGCGGATGTCGGCCGCGGTGCTCAACAGCGTCACGCAGGCGACGTTTGCCTATGACGGCGACGAGCTTCGGATTGCCAACACGAATTCGCTCACGAGTGCGATCACGCACTATGTCTATGACGCGGACGGGCAGCTGATCGCGGAGATGGACGGGGCGACGGGTGCCGTCATTCGCGAGTACATCTGGCTGGGGGCGCTGCCGATCGGGTATGTGGACCGGCTGGGCTCGGCCGGGGCGTCCAGGCTCTTCTTTGTGCACGCCGATCACCTCGGCCGGCCGCAGAAGATTACCGACGCGGCGCGCGCGGTGGTCTGGGACGGCGTCTTCGCGCCGTTCGGCGAGATCCACGCGGTCACGGGCAGTATCGTTAATGTGTTGATGTTTCCGGGTCAGGTCTACGATCCGGAAACGGGTCTGAGCCAGAATTGGCACCGCGACTATGACGCGAACATCGGACGGTATCTGCAGAGCGATCCGATTGGGTTGGAAGGTGGGATCAACACGTATGCGTATGTGGGCGGGAATCCGAATTCATTCGTCGATCCAGATGGAAAGCAAGCAGTGCCCAAGCCGGGGACGCCATGGGTTCCACCCTTCCCACCGCAGTACATCCCCGGCACTCCTGAAAACGAACAATGGTGGCGTGACAGCAATCGGATTGGGAAGTGGCTGGATCAACGGTTGCGCGATGCCTACAAGGCGTGCTTTGGCGACGAACCGAAGCAGTGCGAAGTGCAGTACGAGAATGATTCCGAGATCTGTCGAAGCCTGCCCAATAACACGAAGAAGCAGAGTGCGGCTCGTGCGCGTTGCTGGGCAAGCGCGGCTGACAGGCGGGCATACTGCAACGAGAATGATGGCGAAGTAGGCTGGCCGCGCTTGATCACGAGGTAAGGACGGAAATGGTAGCAAGCAACTTGAAGGTGATGGCCGCGGCTGAGTTCGACTTGCGGGATGAGAAATCCGTTGTTCAAGCACGCATCTTCGCCCCTGAGTGGAACGAAAAAAGTGCGGCTTGGGAATGTCGCTTCGAAATCGATCCGCCGTTTCAGTCGGGACAGGCCGTCTTCGGCGAGACAGGTCTGCAGGCGCTGAGCCTTGCCCTCAAATTGCTGTCGAGTACCTTGTACAGTTCGGACTTGTATCGGAAGGGTCGGCTAGGCGCGTTTGGTGAATTCGGTGGCTATCTTGGTATCCCGGCACCCAAGGAATCTCTCAGTCATGCGCCATTCCCTTTTTGAGCCTGTGTGTCCCACCTCGGACGGACGGTGACGATGAAGCAAACCGCTGTCCGTATGCTGGACGATTGGTGCGAGAATGGACCAGCTCGCGTGGACAGAGAAACTTTGCGTCTGTTCCAAGAGTGCTCTCAGTCGCTTGGAATGCCAGCGGTGTTCTATCGGGCGGTCAATGCGTCAAACTTCCGCCGAAAGGCCAAGGCGCTCAAGGCAAAAAGGGTGGCGGCGTCAAAAGCACTCGTCCGTGCGCTCCTGAAGTCGCGCGACCATGAGGATGTCGGTGATTATCCGGCGGCGATACGGGCATTCGAAGAACTCAAAAGCCAAACCAACGCGACCTTCTCTCTCAGCATTGCGCAGCACGAGATTGAACGCCTCCAGCGGCAAACATCACGTCGATCGGGGACAATCTGACGGCTGGCATTGTACTTGGCATAGTCGGTATCTGCCTCTTGCCAGAGACCGCGCCGTTACTCGCATTCTAGTTCACCGCGATGGGATACTCTCATGCCACATGAAACGACGCCACCGCTCGATGCGACCAAACTCAAACAAGGTGATATTTGTGTTTCCGTGTCGTATCTGGACGAAGCGCTGTCAACGCGCATGTCAACGCGCACTCAAAACTAGGCCAAAGTTGAGCATCAAAGAATAGTCCGATGCGCAGTGGGGTTATGCGTTCGAGGTGGATCAGTTTTAGATGATCGTTTTGCGTCGCGCGGAGGTGCGTACAAACGATCACGCAAGAATAGTCCGCTTGGAACCGGCTGACGTCGATCTCAGGTGCGGTGAGGAATTCGGTGACAGTGCACTAAATCGAATTGAGTGCTGGAGTGCACCCGGTCATTGAGACACGGAAATTGAGAGACAGATGTGCTGACGCGGAATTGCGGCAGCATAGATTGAAACCTATAGTCCGGGCACCGGCGAAGCGGAAGCGGGCTCTGCTGGGGAG
>JAGOBA010000029.1 GCA_017983635.1 Alphaproteobacteria bacterium | reverse complement strand
TTGGCGTGGTACAGGTCTCCAACCCCATTCCAAAAGAGCGACCCTCACAGTGTCACATCCGCAGAACTCCGCCAGTTCATGCGTCACAACGATGTCAACGCGTGTACGCACAGAGGTCACGGCGCCGTTCGTCGGAAGCATAGAGGCGAGCGTGCCGCTGCGCCCGAACCCACTTGTTCGTTGTCTGCGCCTGAGCCGCCAACCCGCGCGGCGCGGAGGGGGTACCCCGGCCAGATTCAAGCAAACAACCCCATGTACCCGGACTTTGCGACTTGGAAACGCGTTTGCGGACGAGCCCCCAGCGCGCCGCTCGCATCGTCGATCGCCTCGCGCCGCCATCAGCCATCGCACCCGCCTACTCGCTTATGTTCGCGAAACAACATATAGAACGTAAAGGGAACAATGGCAAGAGCAAAGAACTTAGCCAAGATCGTCTGCCGTCCCAAAGGCGCGATTTTGGTCCTCACCCGCTTGCGGGGGAGGGGGACCGGCGCCGGAGGCGACGGTGGAGGGGGAAAGTGGCCGAAAGCGGCTGCAGAGGCGTGCCCGGAGTTGCTGTAGTTTGTTACGTGTCCCCGAAACTCTCCCCGAAACTCCCGTATTCTTAGCGCCGCCTACCACAACGAGAGTCGAACGCACCTATCGCTCGCCAAGTATGCGCCGGAAGGTCGAACGCGAAGGCGAAGTCATTTCGATCATGGTGCTCGTTGGTTTGCATCACCGGTACAAAAGATGCGCGAGCGCGAGAGATTTGAATATTCGGTAGGGACAAGCCTCCTATGAAGACAATTCCAGAGTCGATGTACTTACGCAATAGCGGCCGTTCGGGATTCGGCCGATGAAGTGACCGTAAAGAGTCCAGCCTCTGGCTCCTGCGCTTTGTAAGCCAAACAGTGCGCAGAGCATTTCTGGCCTCTCTTCGGACGTTCCGAGCCAAAATTTGGCTTTGTTTCCGTCTGAAAGAAAGTCCGCCTGAAGTTGGCGCAACTCTCTTGCAAACACGCGATCCAGGTATCGAAGCAGACCAGCCGAATCAAACGTCCGGCGCCAACCCAAGATCGCATTGGGATTCACCCAGTTGCGGCGTCCGATCACCTCTACCGCTAATAGGACCCTGTGATCCCTGCTCGGCAGATAGCCGGCACTGGGCAGTTCAACCTCCACCAGCACCGCATCGAGTGGGTCTGAGTCATCTCCAATCATCCTCCGCAATCCAATCGTCCGGTACAACGTGTGCCCGTAATTCTTCCGTCGTCTATCGACCAGCCCAGGCCCCGTTCACTTGCGCTTTCCGCTGGTTGCCCCTTCGGACCCGCATCCCGAGTTTCGTTCGTCATCGCCCGCTCCAGGTCTTGGAATGCCGCATCACCTTCTCCCAGAAGGTCCGCAAGCTCCACAGCATCCGAAATCGGATTGAAGAAGTCGATGACGTTCGCCAGCGCGCTATCCTCGCGGAGGCATTCTTCTTAGCGGAATTCCGGGGACACGTAATGAATTGCAGTAGCTCGGTCTGCGCACTTGCCGCCATTTTCGCCCTTGGTCGGTTTGCGGCGGCCGAGCGCGCGACCTGGTGCCCGTGCTGGCGCGAAGTGCGTCGACGTCACCAGCCCTTATTGGCCACCTCGATGACTATTTGGTCCTCATCCGCTTCGGGGGAGGAGGACCGGCACCGGAGGCGACGGTGGAGGGGGAAAGTGGCGTTGAGGTTGACTCACCCCCTCCACCACCGCATCGCGGCGCTCCCCCTCCCCCGCAAGCGGGTGAGGAACACAGGCCGGGCGCTACGGCGTGCCGCTGAACGTGTCGCAGCTGTTGATGTCGCCGGAGGCGAAGCCGGCGTTGAACCATTTGGCGCGTTGGGCGGAGGTGCCGTGGGTGAAAGATTCCGGCACGACGTAGCCTTGCGCGGACTTTTGCAGGCGGTCGTCGCCGACGGCGGCGGCGGCGTTCATGGCTTCTTCGATGTCGCCGGCTTCGAGCACCTTCTTCTGCTTCTCGGTGCGATTGGCCCATACGCCGGCGTAGCAGTCGGCTTGGAGTTCGAGGCGGACGGAGAGCTGGTTGCTTTCCTCTTCGCTCGCGCGTTGGCGGGCGGCGTTGACTTTGCCCGACGTCCCTAAGACGGTTTGGATGTGGTGACCGACTTCGTGTGCGACGACGTAGGCGAACGCGAAGTCGCCCTTGGCGCCGAGCTTGCCCGCCATCTCGTCGTAGAACGAGAGGTCGAGATAAACTTTCTGGTCGCCCGGGCAATAGAACGGACCGGCCGCGCTTTGCGCGAAGCCGCAGGCCGATTCAACGGCGTTGCGGAACAGCACGAGTGTCGGTGCCGGGTACTGTTTGCCGGCGGCTTGGAAAATGCCATTCCACGTGTCTTCGGTGTCGGCGAGTACGACTTTGACGAAGGCGCTTCGCGCGGCTTCTTCGGCCGTTTCTTGATAGGGCTGGGCCGGACCTTCCGCGACTTGGCCGCCGCTACCGGCATCGAGGTTGCCCAGCAACTGTCGCGGGTCGACGCCGAAGACCAACGCCAAGATCACAACCACGATGAGACCGAGCCCGCCGATCCCGCCGGCGCGGCCCATCGGCATGCGGCCGCCCGATTGGCCACGGCGATCTTCCACATTTTCACTTTGGCGGCGGCCTTCGGTCTTCATGCTGCGTTCCCTTGGATTCCCGCGTGGGGCGAATGAAGGGATTCACCATCGCAGTTTTCGGCCGAAATTCAAAGTGCGTGCTGCGACACACCGTCCGCAGTTGTGCATCTGCAACAAACCCAACGCCCCTTGTTTGTGGCGGCGCATTCTGGCGAAGTGGAGGACACGTTGCTTCTCGGGGGTTGGAATGCTCGTGCGCGTTCTGTCGCTTGCCGCCACGGCCCTCGTTACGGCCGCGCTGGTTCTGCTGTTCATGACACTCCCCGCGTCGCAGATCGACCCGGCGAATGCCTACTTCCAGCAAACGAATATCTACCGCTCGGGCTTGCAGGGTACGAAGACGCTTGCGTTGACGTTCGACGATGGGCCGTCGGCGTTCACCAACGAGCTTCTGGATACGCTGGCGCGCAACAACGTGAAGGCGACGTTCTTTGTCGTCGGCGCGCGCGTGCGCCATCATCCCGCGATCATGGACCGCATGATGCGCGAAGGGCACGTGATCGCGAACCATTCGTTCACGCACGCGCGGCTTGGCCGGCGCTATGCGGCGACGCCGGAGCTCTTGATCACCGAGATCGGCAATACGAACGCGGCGATCGCGCCTTACATCCGTCCGGGCCAAGGTCTCTATTTCCGCGCGCCCTATGGCGTGTGGCGCAAGGTGCATGCGGACTTTTTGAATCAGGATCCGGAGCTCAAGCACTATGTCGGCCCGGTCTATTGGGATATCGGCGGCGACATTTCTTATGACGATGACGGCGCGCTGCGCGCGGCGGCAGATTGGGATTGCTGGTCGCAGGACCTGACGGCCGATCAGTGCGCGCAGGGCTATATGCGCGAGATCCACCGCAAGAAGGGCGGCGTCGTGCTGATGCACGACATTCGCCAGCGGTCGCTGTGGATGGTGAATGCGATGCTGCCGACGCTGGTCGCGGAAGGCTATCGCTTCGTGACGCTCGACCAGGTGCCGGAGTTCGATCAGTACAAGACGCCGGTGCAACCGGATGTGCCCGTGGCGCAGAGCGAGGGCTACAATCCCTACGGCGCGAACGCCCGGTGATGCGCGTTCGGACGGCCGGCGCGGCAGCACTATTTCTCTTGTCCGTGTTGAGTTCGGTCGAGACGGCGAACGCGTGTGCGTGCTGCACCGACCCGGGGCAACGCTTCGTCGAGAGCGTTGCCATCGGCACGTTCGAGCGCGCCGAGTTGGACGGTGTGCACTTTGCCGAGACGGCCATGCTGTTTCAAAGCCCCGGCTTTCCCGACGACCTTCGCGGCATTGCCAACCCGTCCGGCGATGCCTATCGCGTCAGCGGCGGCGTTTCGGGCAAACGGATCAGCTTTGAGTTTACCGACAAAGACGGGCGGAGCGGCAAGATCGACTTCGCGCTCCCGGCGCGCATCACGCGGTTTGAGGTCGATCCACGCGAAGAGACGGAAGCCACGGGTGGCACCGGGCCGACGCTCTATAAAGAATGGCGCTTGAGCGGCCGGCCGAAGCTGAGCGGCATTCTGCGCACACGCGGCGCGCCCTACGCGACACTGATCCTGCACGGACGCGGCAACAGCTGCACGTCGTCGTCCGATTTCGGCCAGTGGACGCTGACCGTCTATGGCGGCGGCGCGGCGTACAAGTTCCTGGGCGCGTTGAAGCGCTGAGGCGGGCGAGCGCCGCAATTTGAACCGCCAAGATGCTCGACGCGATCGGCGACAACCGTGGGCGTGGCGACGTTGGAAGAATCTCACGCGAAGCCGCGAAGAAGAAATTGAACCACGAAACGCACAAAATACGCGAAGCGCTCTGCCCAACTGAAACCGCTAGTTCGGCGCGAAGCGCCATCCATGCGCGCTACGCGCGCGGGTGTTCGTTGTCGCGCTGAGCGCTTTGTGTATTTTGTGCGTTTCGTGGTTCAATTTTCTTCCTTCTTCGCGGCTTCGCGTGAGATTTTCGAGCATCAACACGCACGCCGGCGCGTCACCTCTGACGGCTTACCTCGTTGCCGTCGCCGGGCGTGGGGGGAGTTGGCGGGCGGCGTTGCGTTGGTTGATGAGGGCGACGAGGTAAGCTCGAACGTCGATGTCCGGTGGCGTGGCGACGCCCTTGCCGGGGCCTGGGCCTTGTTTCAGTTCGGCGAGCGAGAAGTCCATACGGGCGTCGTAGGTGCGGTCGATCTGATTGCGCAAGTATTGTTCGGCGGCGTACCACTCGGCCTTTGTCGCGTCATCGCGGCAGGTCGCGAGTTCCGCAGGCAGCGTTGCGCCCCAGCGGCGTTCGATGCAGTGGTAGGGGTCGAAGGAGAGCCCGAACATGCGGCGGCGGATCTCTTCATAGCCCAGCGGGATCGGCGTTCCGTTCGAGCGTTGATAGGTCACGACGCAGGCGGCTGCTTCTTGGTCGTAGGCGAGGATTAGATCGTTCAGCAAATCGGCGCCTTGGTAGCGAATGCGCTTATCGGCGGCGGCGTGCCATTCGACAAAGCGTTGGACCTGATCGCGCAGTTCCTTGAACGATGTTTTCAAACGGGCGTCGCGCGAGGGCGAGGAGTAGTCTTCCCATTCACCCTCCGTGCCGTAAATGTTCGGCGGCAAGCGACCCGGCTGCCCTTTCAGATGGATGCGCGCCGCGATCGCGAGATCGACAGCCTCGGCGCGGTAGCGAAGGTCTTCGCAGTTCGCGCGCATCATGTTGCGCACTTCTTGGACCGGCTCGTATTGCAGCGAGCCGCCGCCCAGTTTGGCGCGCAGGTAATCGTAGTAGTCAACCGGCTGGCCATCGAGCACGAAGGCGCCGCTCGCCCACTCGCGGTCTTGGGGGCGCTCACCGGTGCCGAAGTACTGCTCGGTCGAGTAGTCCGGGAGTTCGGCGTTCTTGGCGAAGGCGATTTGACCGCCGACAAAGGTCCCGTCCGGGGTCTTGGCGGCGCCAACCAGGCGCGCCGGACGCCAGTTCTTGAAGCCTGCGCCCATGCCCGGCGACGAGCGGACGAATTTGCGCCCATAGGTGCCGCGGGTCAGCGAGTTGTCAGGGTGTGCGTCCATGTAGAGGATGCGGCCGTCGTCTTCGATCTTGTAGACGACAGCGAGGTGGCCGTTCGGGTCATAGAGCACGGAGCCTGCGCGGAGCGACTTGCGGTCGATGCGGATCGGATAGAGGTCGGTGTCTTCCATGTCAGGATGCAGGCGATACATCGCGGAAGAAATCGTGTCCCTCAAATTGACAAGCAGATCGAGGCCGTTCGTCGTGCCGGTGAGAATGTGTCGGCGGTTGGCGATGTCATTGCCGCGCGCGGTGTAACGGATATCGCGCGTGCTGCCCTTCGGCCGCACGGCGGAGATGTACGAGAAAGGTAGGCCGCGCTTCCAGGCGTAGTAGGCGCGGAGAAAGTAAGGCAGGTCGGCGCAATCGGCGCGGAAGGTGACGCCCTTGCGATCGGTGCGGGCGAACGGGTTGGCCACGTTCTTCAGACATTGATCGATCGTGTTGCACTTCGCGTGGCCGAGGGCGGCGATGAACTCCGAATAGCCGCGCTCGTCGGCGTCAGACCACGCCTCGCGCATGACGCGATAGACGTTCGTATTGCTGATGGTTGGTGCGGGGGCTAAAGGGCCGGCTACCGCCGCGGGCGGTTTGGGTGCTTGGCCCGGCAATCCCTGCGCCACGGCGATGTTGGTGCCGAGCAGCAGGCAGAAAGCAGTCACCCCGGCCGCAGCCAAGTTCATACGACGGCGCACGCTTATCCCCCCAGATCGCGGACCTGACCCTCAAGCTAGCTGGCCGGGGGACGTGGTCAACGCGTGGGCCCTCATCCCCAGGCAAATCTCCACTTCGGTGGCCAACGAGCCACGATTTCGTGACTTGGCCCGTTTCTGCGGATTAACGTCCTGTCATTGCTTGACTAGTATGATCTTCGCACTATATGTCTCTACATGATAGCGAGAAAACAATGTCTCCAGGGTTTGCGTCGCCGCGGCGATCGCGTGGGAGGGCGCAGTGAGTTCGGCCGAAGTGCACCTGAAGAAGTTCCGCAAGGAACTACATAGCGGCATCGCCGCGATGGTGCTTTTGGCGCTGCTCGAGCGCGCGGGGGAGGAAATGTACGGCTACCAGATCGCCAAAGAGATCGGCGCGAAAGCCGGCGGTGCTTCGTTCTTGAAGCAAGGCGCCATCTATCCGGTGCTGCGTTCGCTCCATGCGGGCGGGCTGCTTGAAAGCCGGGTTGAGGTTTCGATGTCGGGTCCGCCGCGGCGCTACTACGCCATTTCAAAAGACGGGCGCGAAGCGTTGGAAGCTTGGCGCGGCGTGTGGTCCGACTTGCGCGAGTTCGTGGACGGGCTTGTGGGTCCGGGAGGCGCGAATGGCTGACGCACCGGGCAGCATCAAAGCCTATCTCGATACGCTCAAGGTTTGTTTGAAGGGCCAGCCGCCCGCGCTCATTCAAGACGCGCTGGCGGATGCCGAAGAGTATCTGCGCGCAGAACACGCGCAGGCCCCGGAAGAGTCGGAAGCGCAAGTGCTGACGCGCGTTATCGAAACCTATGGAACGCCACAGGAAGTGGCACAGGAGTATATCGCCATGGAACAGACAATGGGACCATTCCCCGCTCGTGCCGAAGAGAGCGCGCCCGAACGAAGCGGGCCTGGGCTCTTTGGCGTGTTGGTCGATCCGCAGGCCTACGGCGCGCTGATCTACATGCTGCTCTCGCTGGCGACGGGCATCTTCTATTTCACCTGGGTGGTGACGGGGTTGAGCCTGACGTTGGGCCTTGCGATCCTCATCATCGGCATACCGTTCGCACTGCTCTTTATGTATTCGGTGCGGGTGATCAGCTGGGTCGAGGGACGCGTGGTGGAGGCGCTGCTTGGCGTGCGCATGCCGCGGCGGCTGCCGAACCAGGAAGAAGGCGGGACAGTTTGGCAGCGCATCAAGCGCGCGCTGGCCGACGGGCGCACTTGGGGCTCGATGATCTATATGTTGTTGCAACTGCCTTTGGGCATCATCTACTTCACGGTCGCGGTGTGTTTGGGCGCGGTGTCCGGGTCGTTCATTGCCGGCGGGTTCTATGAGCTCAGCACGGGCAAGAACGTCGTGCGGCTCGACAACTATCCGGAGCTCGACGCGCTATTGAATCAGCCGCACGGGTTGGTGCTGCTCATTATCGTCGGCCTGATCGGCATTCTGTTCACGTTGCATCTGGCGCGGGTGATCGGCTTCGTCCACGGCAAGATCGCCGAAGCGCTTCTGGTTCGCGCTTAAGACAGCGCCGAAAAGAGTTCTATTTCGGGGGTCGCGGGTTCGCGGCCCCTTTTTCTTTGCCACGAAATCCGCTCAATTCGCCCCTCGCCCGCGTTTCAGGAGTGCCCATGGCCAAGGTAAGTTCGAAGAACGGCAATGACGACGGCAAGCTCTCGGACAAGGAATACGAGGAGCAGCTCTACGGATTGCACGTTCAGTTGGTGAAGTTTCAGCGCGATGTGATCGAGCGCGGCATGAAGGTCGCGGTCGTCATCGAAGGGCGCGATGGGGCCGGCAAGGACGGCACGATTAAGCGGATCATCGAGCATCTCAGCCCGCGCGATACGCGCGTCGTGGCGCTCAGCAAGCCTACGGATCGCGACCGGACGTCGTGGTACTTTCAGCGCTATGCGGCGCATCTGCCGGCGGGCGGGGAGTTCGTGCTCTTCAACCGCTCGTGGTACAACCGCGCCGGCGTCGAGCGGGTGATGGGTTTCTGCGACGAGGGGCAATACAAGAGCTTTCTGCACGAGGCGCCGGCGTTCGAGGCGATGCTCACGCGCTCCGGCATCAAGCTGATCAAGTACTACCTCGATATCTCGAAGGACGAGCAGAAGGAACGGCTTGCCGACCGGCGATCGAACCCGCTCAAACAGTGGAAGATCAGCCCGATCGACGCGGCCGCGATCAAGAAGTGGGACGCCTATTCCGAAGCGCGCGACGCGATGTTCATGCAGACGAGCCACGACGCGGCGCCTTGGTATGCCGTGCATGCGAACAAGAAGAAGGTCGCGCGGCTGAACGTGATCCGGCATCTGCTCGGCAACTTCGACTACAAGGGCAAGGACGAGAAGCTCTTGAAGGTCGACCCGGCGATCGTGTTCCGGTTCAGTGAAAAAGCGTTGACGCAAGGACTGCTGGCGCACTAGCGCGCCAAGGAGCACCAAGGTCCACCAAGAAGGAAGAATTTTTCACACAATGAAACAATGACACAATGAGTGATCACTCGCGCGCGCAGCGCGCAATCGAACTCTGACCGGCGCTTCGCGCCAAAAGAGGTCTCTCATTGTGTCATTGTTTCATTGTGTGAGGAATCCTTCTTGGTGAACCTTGGTGGTGAAAAAGCTCGCCACAGAACCGTCCAAGCCGAATATGCTCTAAGCGCGGCGGAGGGCGTTGGAAAGTTCGGTGCGGGCTTTGATCGTTACGCGGTTGAGGCCCAGCCAGGTGGCGAGTTTCGTCAGTTCGGCTTTTAGCGCCGGCGCCACGTCGCTGAGCGGCGCGCCGGGTTCGGCGTGGCCGCCGAGAACGAGCAGGCGGCTCTCCTTGCGATCGGATTTCAGGTCGACGCGGGCGACCAGGCGATCGCCCTGCAAGAACGGCATCACATAGTAGCCCTGCGTGCGCTTGTGCTTGGGCGTGTAGAACGCCAGCCGGTAGTGGAAGTCGAACAGTCGCTCCGTGCGCGGCCGGGCCCAGATCAGCGAGTCAAAGGGGGCGATCAAGGCGTGTGTGTCGATGGTCGCCGCCTTGGCTGAGCGATGCAGATAGGCTTGCTGCTTCCAGCCCTCGACGGTGGCCGGGCGCAATGTTCCGGCTTCGACGAGCTCCTGGATGCGGGCCTTCGTGCTCGCGACCGACAGGCGGAAGTAATCGCGCAGGTCTTGTTCGGTGGCGACGCCGTGGGCTTGGGCCGCGATCTCGACGAGTGTGCGTTGTGCGTCTTCCCGCGTTGGGGTTGGCGCGTTCAGGATTGTCTGAGGGATGACGCGCTCGGGCAAATCGTAGAGCCGCTCGAAACCGCGGCGGCCGGCAGCGGTCAGGAGACCTGCCCAGAAGAGATATTCGAGCGCGCGTTTGCCGTCGCTCCAGCCCCACCAATTGCCGGTCGACTTGCCGCCGGCGCTCAACTCACCCGCGCCCAAGGGGCCGCGCTCGGCGATTTCGTTCGTAACTGCTTTGATAAAATCGGGGCGCTCGCGTGCGAAGCGGGTGATGCTCTTCCAGCTGCCGCTATGGGCGCGCGCGTCTTCCATGCGCCAGCGGAAGAGCGGGTGGCGTTCGACCGGGATCAGCGATGCCTCGTGTCCCCAATATTCGTACAGGGCGCGCGGCTTGCGTTGCGAGAGCGCGTCAAGGGCTGCGACGTCGTAGGATCCCAGGCGCGAAAACAGCGGCAGATAGTGCGAGCGGACGAGGACGTTGACGCTGTCGAGTTGGAGGAGGCCGATCTGCTTGATCGTGCGCCGCATGTCGCCGCGCGCCGGGCTGCCGTCACGCGCGCCAGCGAAGCCCTGCGCGTGAAGAGCGATCCGGCGGGCTTGGTCAAGGGAGAGCGATTGCGGCTTCATGAGAGGATGGGTGCAGGGATAGGATTTGAACCTATGACCTTCAGGTTATGAGCCTGACGAGCTACCGGGCTGCTCCACCCTGCGTCATCCTAGCGACGTGACCGCCCCACGATGGGCGCTCACAGTGGGCGTGTCTTACGGCAGTTGGCGCGTGGTGTCCACGGCCAAGAGGGGGTGCAATGTTCATTGGTCATTATGGCCCAGCGTTTGCGGCCAAGGCCGTCGCGAAAAGCGTGCCGTTGTGGGTGCTATTCGTGGCCGCGCAGTGGGTCGACTTCCTCTGGGCGGGCTTTGTAATCTTCGGAATCGAGAAGATTCGGATCATCGCGAACTTCTTCGGGGTCTCGCCACTCGACCTTTACTACATGCCGTTCAGCCACGGTCTGCCGAGCGCGGTGCTGTTGGCACTGGCGATCGGCGGGCTTGCAGCTGCGGGACTCGGCGGCAATCGCGTGATGGTGATCGCGGTGGTCGCGGCGACGTCGTTCAGCCACTGGCTGCTCGACCTGGTGGTGCATCGGCCGGACTTGCCGCTGATCTTCGACGAGATGAAGGTTGGATTGGGGTTGTGGTTCTATCCTTACCTTAGTGTACCGCTGGAGATCGCGCTTTTGTTCGGCGGGATTTGGCTTTACGACCGCGCCGCGCCGTCGCCGACGCGCGCCGGCACGATCGCGCTTTGGGGGCTGGGGTTGGCGATGGCGGGGTTGCAGGTGCAGAACACGTTCTTCAACGAACACCCCGCCTCGCCCGAAGGCTTCGCGCAGCTTTCGCTTTTCGGCTACACGATGCTGGCCGTGCTCGCGGCCGGTGTGGACTATCTGCGCCGGGGGCGATTGAGGCTTTGACGCGCGTTCCGGCTGAGCCAACTATTGTGCAGAGACGCCAACACTTAGGGGAAGCGAACATGGAATTGACGCGCCGTCGTGCAATTGCAGCACTTGGGTCGACGATGTTGGTGCCGGTGGTTGCCGGCGCGGCCTACGGTGCCAAGCAAAGTGCCGCCGACAAGACGTTCGCGAAGCTGGCAGCGCGTTGGCTCGATCGATCGATGAAGTTCTCGCCGGTGTCGGCGACGCAGGTCGGCGATCACCGGTTCGATGCGATGCTCGACGATGTGAGCGCGGGCGGCCGGAACACCGGGCTTGCATTTGCCAAGCAAACGCTGACTGCGCTGGAGGCAATCGACCGCAAGCAGTTGTCCCGCGCCAATCAGGTCGATGCGGCGCTGCTCGCCAATGCGCTGAAGTCGCAGATTTGGACAACGGAGAGCGTGCAGGATTGGGCGTGGAATCCGCTCGGCTATCAGGGCATTGCGGGTGGCGCGATCTACACGTTGATGGCGCGCGAGTTTGCGCCGATCGAGAAGAGGCTCGCGGCGGCGACGCGGCGCATGGAACTCATTCCGGCGTTTCTAAAACAGACGCGGGGCGAACTCGTGCCGTCGCGTGTGCCGGTGCCGCATGCAGCGACGTACTCGGCGCAGCATAAGGGTTTGAAGAGCATCATCGGGGAGATGGTCGATCCGCACAAAGATAAGCTCTCGGGCCCGGCGCGCACGCGGCTTGACGCTGCGATCGCGACCTACAACGCGGCGTGCGACGAGCATCAGGCGTGGATCGACGGAACGCTGGTGCCGGCCGCGCAGGCGGACTATCGGGCCGGCGTGGAGCGGTTCGACACGCAGCTGGCATTCACGTTGCAGTCGACCCTTTCGCGCAGCGATATTCGCACGCGGGCCGAGGCTGCGATGACCAAGTGCCGGTCAGAGATGTATGCGGTGGCACGAAAGGCGTTGGCCGGGCGTGCGGATGCACCGGAGACGCCGGACAATCCCTCGCCCGAGCAACAGCAGAAGGCAATCAAGGCCGCGCTCGAGCTTTCGGCGTCTGAGCGGCCGCCGCGCGACAAGCTGGTCGAGGTCGCGACGGACGCGGTGGAGCACGCGCGGAAGTTCGTCCAGGAGCGAGACCTCATCACCCTGCCCGCCGGGCCGGTGAAGGTGATCCTGATGCCGGAGTTTCAGCGCGGGTTCTCGGTCGCGTATTGCGATTCGCCGGGGCCGCTCGACAAGAATTTGGATACGTTCTACGCGGTGTCGCCGATCCCAACCGAGTGGACGGACGAGCAGACGACGTCGTTCCTGCGCGAGTACAACACGCGCGGCATTATCGACCTTGGCGTACACGAGGCGATGCCGGGGCACTATGTCCAGATCTTCCATTCGAACTCATACCCGTCGGTGCTGCGCGCCATTCTGTCGTCGGGCTCGTTCGTCGAGGGCTGGGCGGTCTACGCGCAGGAGATGATGGTCGCGGAAGGCTTTGAGGCAGGCGATCCTCTGTACAAGCTGCAGCAGCTAAAGATGTTGCTCCGCTCGATCAGCAACGCGATCATCGATCAGGCGATCCATGTCGACGGCATGACGCAGGCGGAGATGATGAAGTTCCTGACCGAGGGCGCGTTCCAGGAAGAACGCGAAGCCGCCGGCAAATGGCGCCGCGCGCAACTGTCGGTGACGCAGCTGTCGACGTATTTCGTCGGGTACGCCGAACACGTGGAGACGCGGGCGGCGGCAGAGAAGCGCGCAGGGTTCAAGCTCAAGGCCTATCACGACAAGGTGCTGAGCTACGGCTCACCGCCGATGCGGTATGCACGGGCGCTGATGTTTGGGGAGGGGATTGGGTGATGCACGTGGGAGCGCGTGTCATGTCGCCGTATCTTTGGCTCGCACAGTGAGAACTCCATCAATAGTCATTGATGGAATGCTCTCGGGAACCGGCGTCAGAGATGCCGGGAATGGCGGCTATCTTGAGTTGAATGAAATTGGAATATCGGTAACGCTGCAAGTTCGAATAAAGGCGTGGCTTGCACACTACGAAGATGCACACTTTCACCAATTCAACGACGAGAGGAGAGTTGCGGCATTGGATGAAGAAGGCGTGGAGATTGCGAGGATGATCAAGACAGAATTACCCTCCGCCAAAGTTGCATATTTTTCGCATGCCCACATGAAGGCATTGTAGCAATAGCCACGACGCGGGCTGGAAGCCCGCGCTCCCAGGTTGCGCTAGCCCCGGGGCTCTGAGCGGCGTCCGGCAATTCGCCTTACGCTATTCTTGCAAAGCCCATCACCAAGGCGCGCGGTGAACGCAAATCTCTGTTGCCATCCCTCTCCGCCTCCGCCAAAACGCCACACAGAAGCGGCGTCACATGGTCAGGAGACAAGCTGACACTGGAAGCGGCCGGCATTGCATACAAGCGCCGGCTCCGAGTTGCCAACTCGTTTGCCCATCCTCCGTATCGGCTGTGTTCGGCGCCGTTTCGCCAGTTTCGAGGACTGCCCCATGACGACGCGCAGAAGCGACTACCTGATCAAGGACACGCATCGCGGCCTGCTCTATCGCGACGGCGCCTTCCAAAAGGTTCTGGGTGCCGGGCGTCACAGCTTTCCCGTGCCCATCATCACCCGCTTGTTCGGCCGGCCGGATACGATCGAAGTAGTGATGGTCGACATCCGCTCGCGCGAGTTGATCATCAAGGGTCAGGAGATCCTCACCGCCGACAAAGTCGCGCTGCGCGTCTCGATCGTCGTGCAGTTCACCGTCGTCGACCCGAAGGCCGCGATCCATGCCGTCGACAATTTTGAGGATCGGCTTTACAGCGACGTGCAGCTTGCCGCCCGCCGCTCGCTCGCGCGCATGACGCTTGAAGAAATTCTGACCAACCGCACGCGGCTTTCTTCCGAAATCCTCGAGGACGTGAAGGAGTCGGCTGCCGTCTACGGCGTCAGCATCGGCCGTGCGGACGTGCGCGATCTGTCCTTCCCCGGGAACGTGCAGGAAGTGATGAACCGCGTGCTGACGGCCGAACGCCAGGCTCAGGCGCAGCTCGTCGAGGCGCGGACCAAGTCCGAAGTGCAGCGCATCGAGGCGGAGACGGCGGCCGAAGTCGCGCGCTTGAAGGCGACGGCGGCGGCGGAAGCGATCCAACAGGAGGCAGCGGCGCGGGCGGTTGCGACTGACACGGCGGTCGCAGCCGAGACGCAAGCGCTTGAGAAGCGGCGCAGCAATGCGGCGGCGTATGCAGAGCATCCGGCGCTGCTCAGGCTCGAGGAATTGGCGACGCTTCGTCAGCTTGCCGCGAACGCGAATGCGCGGCTGTATCTCTCGCTGCCGGGGGAAGCCGCGAAGGCGAAACAGGACGAGTGATTCCCTATTTTCAGGGACATGGTGATGCAGTGGCGGTTAGAAAAAACGCCCCGGCCGTGAGGTCGGGGCGTTTTTGTGTCTTGGTCGTGAAGAGGATTTCGCACTGGTGTTTGTTGTCTGTCGTTAGCAGGTCTGGCGGCGGCCTACTTTCCCGAGGCTTAAGCCTGAGTATCATGGGCGCTGGAGCGTTTCACGGCCGAGTTCGGGATGGGATCGGGTGTAGGCACTCCGCACT
>JAGOBA010000012.1 GCA_017983635.1 Alphaproteobacteria bacterium | reverse complement strand
AGAGTTGTATAAGAGACAGGGGCCAAGGAGAATGCGCGTTGACGTGACACGTGCCAGGCTCAGAACTGGGAAAGGGTGACACGGTGATGTGCGTACGCCAAGAGATCGGCGTCATCATCCAAGGTGGGAGCCGTATGCGGGAAAGCCGCACGTACGGTTCTGTGCGGGGGGCGCGCTCAGCAATGAGCGTCCCTACCGCAATCCGTGGTCCTGCACTCAGAGCTAAAGGTTGGCGGTAGATTTTGTCAAATTGGTGGCTAGTCGCTTTGACTGAACGGAGCCAATGGGTGTACCACTGTAAGTGGCAAGCGAGCTTCGAATCAAATGAACATCGAGCGATTTCACGCGATAGCAAAAGCAATTCTTGAAGACTTACAATCATTTAATTACCAGGTAAAGCTGGCAGAACTGTTGCAGCACTTGAAAAACAAAGCATCGCAGCCAGCACAACCATCTTTCGCGCAAGCTGTCGATCAGGCATTGATAGAGTTGCGCGATCGCCTGCCGAAGCTCTCTTCAAACCGCTTTTCGCAGACGTGGCTTCAACACATGCACGAGCACTCATTGAACTTGTTCATAGGCAATGAGTTGTTGAGAGAGGTCGAGGATATCCTGCGAGAGAACGCACTCACGCCCTCGGTTTCCGACAGCCAGCTAACTCGAATTGTGCAGCAGCTGAGCGATGGCGTTCAATCGCTGCGCAACTTCATTGGAGCCATGGAGAGGTTCTGCATAGGGGCTGAGGATGTCGATGCGGGTACTGCCGAATTGGGCGTGTTGATCCCACGCAAAGCAGTCAAGAACGACGTTCACACCTTTGGAAAAGAGTTGACGAGGCTCTCAAAGTTGGTTGGTGCATTTCAGGAGGTATCGACGGGTAGTCGCGCCGAGCTTCGAATCCGATCTGTTTCCTCCAGCGATCTCTCGATCTTCTTCTTGATCGATCCAGTTACCGCAAAACTGTGGTTGGACGCACTGAACGCACTACTTGACGCGTTCAAAAGCATTCAAGACATACGCAAGTCGATCCATGATCTAAAGGCGAATGGTGTGCCAGAAGCAGCTACGGCTGCTTTGGAGGAGCATGCAAACAGTCGAATGGAGGCGACAGTGCTCAAAGTTGTCGATGAGGTGCTGGATGGAGGCGGGCGCGTCGTGAAGCGAAAGACCGAGCTTAGAGTGGAGTTGAGAAGTGCCTTGAGCGATATCGCGTTGAGACTAGACAACGGCTTCAATTTCGAAGTTCGGGCAAAGCCTGATGATCAAAAGGTAGAAGATGAAGATGCTCAAGGTGCCGCTGAAAACGCGGCACTCAAGGCGGTTCAAGCAGGGTCGTCCCAACTTCGGTTTCTAAAGTTGGATGGCAACCCGATTTTGAAGCTACCGAGCGCAACTGCTGACGAGGATTCGTCGGCGTCCAAAGGCGACGAAGCGCCAAAGAAATCAAAGAAATAGGACTCGGTACAAACTGCAGCAGACATTTTAGTAGGAAATACGGTGACATAATACCTATGCCCTGCGCTTGACTCGCTTGAGCCGGGCGTCCGCCTTCGCTTCCGCCTTCGCGCATGGCGCTACGGCGGACGGGTCGGCGGATGTAGGCGCGGTTTTGGCGCTCGCGTCCTACTTTACCGATTGCAGAAGGCTTCGCAGGCGATCGGCTTCCTTGCGCGCAATGGGAACATTGATTTCGGTCGTGATCTGCTTGGTGGCGTCGCTTTTGTCGCAATCCGCACCGAAGCTCGAGCCGTACTCCATCACAACGCACCTGTCCTTCGCCTTGCATGGGACTTCGACGAACGCTCTGTCCGACTTTCCCGGGAGTTGCACGCTTCGTGTTTGGGCAAAGTCCAGGTCATCCAACCGGGCGCTCTGAAGCGTGCCGAAGCATTGGTCGGTGCACATATTTAACGTCAGCTGTCCGTCACTGATGGATATTTTGTTGAGCGGGGCGCAGGCCTGGAACGTGGAGTCCGCGCGAAGAACTTCCGTAATGTCATTCAGCGCATCTGCGCTGGCGGTGCCGGCTCCGCAGGGCAATGCCAACAGCGCCAGAACAGTCGACAGAACGATGTTCGTTTTCAAACTCATTTCGAAATCCTCGCTCTGCCCGCGTCCAAGTTGATGCATACCATACCGGAAGGCTCGGCGGTCTGCGCGGGCTCATGGCTGCAGGGTTTGGCGGTTGTTTTGATCGCACTTTTCGCTTGCCAATGTTCTTATTATGTTCTAATGTGATTGGCACGCAAATAGGGCTGATGGAGCGATGACGGACAGAGACGTGGCGGTGCGGACCTTCTGGTCGGACCCGGACTTTGGGGGCGTTCGGGGGGCGGTTTTTCCGCTAACTCCCGGGTACATGGGGTTGTTCGTCGAATTTGGACTGGGGGTATACCCCCTGCGGGGTTTGAGCCGTGACCTACCGCGAGTTGGCGCCTGATCGGTCGCTTGCCGATTTTGTTCAGTGCGTCTGGACCTATGAGACGCCGGCGGATCGTTCCGCGCAGCCGATTGCGCCGGATGGGCGGTGCGAGTTCATTGTGCATTTGGGGATGCCTTATCGCGAGGTCGGCGCGCGGTCGCTGCAACCGCGCGTTCTGTTTGCGGGACAGCTGACGAAGCCGTTGACGCTCGTGGCGGAGGGTGCCGCCGCCGTCGTCGGTGTGCGCTTCCGGCCGGATGGGGCGCGCGCTTTTTTCGGGCGCGATGTGAGTGTGGCGACCGACAAGCGGGTCGATTTGGTTGATGTGCATGGGGCGGCGGCCGACGCGCTCGGGCAAGCGGCGCGGCGCGCGAAGCGGCCGGCGTCGATGGTTGGTGTCGTTCAAGACTACGTGCGTGCTCGCGTTGATGGGGCGGCGCTCGATCCGATCGTCCGTGCGGCCGTGGGTGATCTTCTCGCCGGGCGCGATGCGAGCCGCAGCCCTTTGTCGGAGCGGCAGTTCGAACGGCGGTTCAAGGCCGCGGTCGGCGTGAGCCCGCGCTTGCTGCGCGCGATTTTGCGTTTCCGGCATGTGTTCGACTTGATCGAACGGCCACGGCGCGCGGGGTGGCTGAAGGCGGCGCTCGATGCCGGCTATTTCGATCAGCCGCAGATGGCGCGCGACTTCCGGCGGTTCCTTGGTTGCACGGCAAGCGAATGGGCGGCGCAGCGGACCGGGCTTGCGCGGGCCTTGGCGGCGCCCGCCGGCGCGTCGGCTTGATACAAGATTGTCCGCGTATGCGCGCGCTAGGGTGAGTGCGGATCAAGGGAGGTTTCGACGTGCGTCTGTTTGCTTTTGCTTTGATTGCGCTTTCATCGCTTGCACCGGCTCAAGCCGGCACGCCGTTGCCCACGTGGATGGCGGGGTACTGGCTGTCGTGCGCGGGTGGCGAGCAGGTTGTCGAGAATTGGATCGCGGGCGAGACGATGCTTGCCGGCACGAACCTCACGCGCGGGAAGACGCGCGAGTCGTTCGAGTTTCTGCGCGTGGGTTCGAACGGGAAGGACGGGCTCGCCTATTTCTCGATGCCGGACGGCGCGCCGGTGACGGCGTTCGACATGGTGCTGCACGAGGGAAAGCGGGCCGCGTTCGAGAACAAGGGACACGATTTTCCGCAGCGCATCTTGTACCGGCGCGAAGGCGATGTGCTGCACGCGCGCATCGAGGGCACCGTCAACGGCAAGGTCGAAGGCACGGACTGGACGTTTAGTGCGGCGCGGATCGGGCAGGGGTGTAAGCGTTAGGCGATGGGTCGTTCTCGCGGGCTTGATCTCCAGCGATTTGGTGCGCGGCTCGTGCTATGCTCGGACATCCACTTTGGGAGGTGACGATGCGGTATCTTGTCGTGTGCGCGAGCGCGGTGATGGTGGCGTTGCTGGTGTTTATGAGTCCGCAGGTGCGTGGCGACGTGCCGGCGAAGAGCATGCTCTGCAGTCCGCTCGTGCCGGGCGGTTGGCGCAGCATCGTGACCGTGCCTGCAAGCTGGTCGGTCGCCGATTGTCAGCGGTTCGGACAGGCGATCAACGCGACGCATGTTCAGTTCGGCTGCATCTTTGCGCTTCCGCCGTACGGTGCGCCGGGACGTGACAAGTTTGTGTGGGGCGCGCGCACGTTGGGGACCGGCTCTCCGATTCCGCGCGCCAACGAAGGGCTCTATCTGCCTGCGGTGTGCGGTGCGTGGGGGGTGCCGTAGGCGCACAGCGCGATTGCCATGCGCGGCATCAACCGGATTGCCGTCATCGGGTGTTCGGGGTCAGGCAAGTCGACGCTCACGCGGGAGCTTGCGGCGCGGACGGGTGTGCCCGCCTATCACCTCGATCAGATGTATTGGCAGCCCGGATGGAAGCCGCCGGCCGACGTCAGCGCGTTTCGCCGCGCGGTGGACGAGATCGTCGCGCGCGAGCGCTGGATCTTGGATGGCGGGTTCTTCGATAGCGCGGGGCCCGCGCGGTTCGAGCGGGCGGATGTGGTGGTGCTGCTCGATCCGCCGACGGTGCTTTGTCTTTATCGCGCCGTGAAGCGTTGGTTGACCTATCGCGGCGAAACGCGGCCCGATCTGGCACCCGGCTGTCCGGAGGCGTTCGATCTGGAATTCTATCGCTACATCGTGACGTACCGGGCGAAGCAGTTGCCGCTGGCCGAGACGTTGCTGGCGCGGCACTTCAAGGGCCGGGTGGTGCGAGTCCGCCATGAGGCAGAGCGTGCGCAGTTCGTCGATGAGTTATCTCGTTGACCGCGCGCAGGCAAAAAAAGACCCGCCGAAGCGGGTCTTTCCAATTCGAAGCTGCGTGCGGCTCAGGCGGCGGTCTGTTGGCGGCGCCAAGCGGCGAAGGCCAACAGAGCAAAGCTCACCAAGATCAGCGCGATTGTGGAGGGCTCCGGAACCGAGTCGAAGCTCACCGTCGAAACTTGTGCGAAGCCGGTATTGCCCGACCACTCCAGAAAGCCTACGCCGTTTCCGAAGTTTGTCGTGCCAAATGTATCCGCTGGGCCGCCGATCGTTACGGTACCGAGCAGAACATGGAAGGCGTCATAGGCGTCCACGGTGACGCTGTTGCCACCGATCGACCAGTAGTCGACGCTCAGATTGGAGACCGGTGACGCAAATTGGATTACGCCCGTGCCTGAAGGTCTTTCAGAAAACACCGACAAGCCCATCGTATCGAACGTGTCGCGGAAGTCTTGATACCAGTACGCACCACTCACCGTAATGCCGTAGGAAGACCATGCGTTCGGGTTCACTAGACCGCAGCAGCTGACGCCGGGTGCCTCAACGTCGGTGAAGTTGATGACCGTGGCACTTGCGTTCGTGGTTCCGAAGGCTAGTAATGCGCCTACCGCGAACGCGGCTGCCGCAAGAAATTTCGAGAATTTGCTTTTCATCGTTACCCCGTTTGTTTGCCGCGAGCCCTGAGTCCTTGAGGGTTGGCCCGACGCTGTTGGATGGTGAAAGTTCCCATGATTCGATCTGGGGTGGGTGTAAAGATTTCCGACACGTTGCGGGTCTGCTGGCGGCGATGCCGGACATACGGGGGCGTGTCGGAAATCTTTACAGGACGGCGGCGCGATCCCCGGGCGACGATGCGGCGAGAAGTCGGTTAGGCTTCGCGTTGCGAACTGCTGCGTAAGCTGTCACCGAATTTTGTTCTCTTCCTGGACCGCTGGGCCCCGGAATTCTTTGACAGTTGTCGGAAGTTGTTCTATTTATGTTCTTATCGTCGATTGGCGGCTTGAGCGGGAATGTGACGATCGTTGTCGTGTTCGTGGGTAAGCTTCGGCCGTTGTGACTTCTGCGCTTTTGATGTTGTGAGACTATCTATGCAAACGGACGGCAAACGGATTTCAAACGGATAATTTGGCTCAGGACTGCAGAATAAACGCATCAAACGCATATTCGAATATCATTCAGTTTTGGCGCAACCGATGGTTTCGTGAAGGATCGCGATGACTTCTTATGACTTCGACTTGGTGACGATCGGAGCAGGCTCCGGCGGGGTGCGGGCGACGCGGGTGGCGGCGCAGGCTGGCGCTAAGGCCGCCGTCGTGGAGGAGTACCGCGTTGGGGGCACGTGTGTGATCCGCGGCTGCGTGCCGAAGAAGTTGATGGTCTATGCGAGCCGGTTTTCGGAGGACTTTGCGGATTCGGCAGGGTTCGGCTGGCATGTGCCGCATGCGACGTTCGATTGGGCGACGCTGATCGCCAACAAGGATCGCGAGATCGCGCGGCTTGAGGGGCTCTACAAGAAGAACCTGGCGAGCGCCGGGGCGTCGCTGTTCGAAGACCGGGCGGTGATGCGCGATCCGCACACGGTTCATCTGCTGAAGGCGAACAAGACGATCACGGCCAAGCATGTGCTGATCGCCACGGGCGGGCGGGCGTTCGTACCGGAGGATGTCGAGGGCAACGATCTCGCCATTACCTCGAACGAGGCCTTTCATCTGAAGGATCTGCCGAAGTGCGTGATGGTGGTCGGCGGCGGCTATATCGCGGTCGAGTTCGCGGGCATCTTCAAGGGGCTGGGCGCACGGACGCTGCTGGTGCATCACGGCGAGGAGATCCTGCGCGGGTTCGATCACGAGCTGCGCGAGCGGATGCGGCACGAGCTGCAAAAGCGCGGCGTCGATGTGCACCTGAAGTCGGCCGTCGCCTCGATCAAGGCGGAGGCGGGGCGCAAGAAGGTGCGTCTCAAAGACGGCACGGAGCATGTCGTCGACGAGGTGATGTTTGCGGTTGGGCGGCGGCCGAATACGGGCGGGCTAGGGCTCGAACACTGCGGCGTCGAGCTGACGGACAGGCGGGCGGTGAAAGTGGATGGCTATTCGCGTTCGTCGCAGGCCAGCATCTACGCGGTTGGCGACGTTACCGACCGCGTGAACTTGACACCGGTGGCGATCCGCGAGGGCCAGGCCTTTGCCGACACCGTGTTCAACGGGCGGCCGACGACGGTCGATCATGCGGATATTCCGACGGCCGTGTTCGGCACGCCCGAGATCGGCACCGTGGGCCTGACGGAAGAGGCGGCGCGGGCGGCGTTTGCGAAGATCGATATCTACAAGACCGCGTTCCGGCCGATGCGGGCGACGATGTCGGGGCGCGATACGCTGATCTTCATGAAGTTGATCGTGGATCAAGGCAGCGACCGGGTGCTCGGCTGTCACGTCATGGGCGAGGCGGCGGCGGAGATGGTTCAGTGCGTCGCGATCGCGGTGAAGATGAAAGCGACAAAGCGCGACTTCGATCAGACCGTCGCGCTGCACCCGTCGGCGGCGGAGGAGTTGGTGCTTTTGAAGACGAAGAGTTGAGCTTACTTGGCGGGGCGCCAGCCCATGATGGCGAGGGCGTTGCCGTCCGGGTCCTTGAAGAAGCGCAGCGCGTGTTCGTTGCCTTCGGCGCGTTGGACGACCTCTGCGTCGCGGTCGAACTTGACGCCGCGTTTGATCAGGGCGGCCTCGGTCTGCGCCCAGTCGCCGGCATCGAAGTACAGGTATGTGTTGTTCTGCAGCGGGCCGGTGTGGTGCGCGGCGCCGATCATGAGGCGGGTGCCGTCCATGTCGAAGAAGGCCATGCCGGAGACTTCGAACATGAGCTTGAGGCCCAGCACATCGCGGTAGAACGCGACGGCCTTCGGCAGGTCGCGGGTGGAGAGGGCGACTTGGGCGAGTTTCGATAGGGTCATCTTGATCACTCCTTGGGTTTCGGGTATAATTAGCTTTGCTAACTAACTGTGTAAAGAGGGTTTGTGAAACGGCGAAGCGGGCAGAGCGAGGCGCATGCGATCGCGGAGCAGGTGCATTCGGCCGCGCTCAGGCTGCTCCGGCGTTTGCGCAAGAGCGACGATGCAATGGGGCTTTCCGCGCCGAAGGCGTCGGCGCTGTCAGTGCTGGTGTTCGGCGGGCCGCAGACCTTGAAAGATCTGGCTGCGGCCGAGCAAGTGCGGGCGCCGACGATGTCGCGCTTGGTGGCCGAGCTTGAGGCGGACGGGCTGGCGACGAAAGCCGGTGATACGCAGGACCGGCGCGCGCTGCGGATCGCGGCGACGGCGAAGGGCAAGGCGCTGCTTGAGGCCGGTCGGGAGCGTCGGCTTTCGGTGCTGACGGCGCAGGTTGAAGGATTGAGCCGGACGGAGCGCGACTTATTACGGAAGGCGGCCGAGATACTGGTGCGGCTCAACCGCGACGGCTGAAACGCAAACGGCCCGCCGTGTGGCGGGCCGCCGGAGATAGGTTGAGGGACTTAGCGCGGGACTTGCACGAACGGCAACGCGGAGCCCGGCACGAAGGTGGTCGGCAGCTTGCCGTCCCATTTTTCGGCGGCGGTCAGGCCGACGTAGCCGGGATTGTCACGCAGTGCGGCGGCCTTGGCCTGAATGGCGCTCGCTTCGGCCTCGCCTTTGAGGCGGATCGCGTCGGCGTCGGCCTTTGCCGCCGTGATACGGGCCGTGGCGTCGGCCGTTGCCTGCACGACGACCCGCTCCGCGTCGACCTTCTTCTGCTCGAGCTCTTGCTTGGCCTTGCGAACGGCGGCCTCCGCTTGTGCGGCGCCTTCGATCGCAGCTTCGTAAGTGTCGGAGAAGTCGATGTTCTCGATCTGAACAGTTTCGATGATGATACCCGATGGGATGCTTTTGCTGATCGCGCTCTCGACCTCTTCGCCGAGCTCTTTGCGCTTGTTGACGATCTCGCGCGAGTCGTAACGGCCGAAGACCTCTTTGAAGCGCTTGTTCACGATCGGGTTGATGATCGATTCGACGAACGTCGCGCCGTAGCGTGAGTAGACTTCAATCGCCTTCGTTGGATCGACGTGGTAGTTCACCGACACTTTGACGTCGGCGACCTGTGTGTCCTTGGAATAGGAGTTGAGCGGCGGCGGCGTAAATTTCTGCGTCCGCGTTGGCAGAAGTACGACGTGCTCCATGCCGGGCACGACGATGTTGATGCCGGGATAGAGCACCTCGACCGCTTGGCCCCAGCGCAGCTTCACGCCGACGTCGCCTTGGTCGATCGTTTTGAACGGCCACATCAGGAATACGATCAGCGCGACGACGATGAGAATGACCAGCGGAACGCTGAGGAAGTTCGGGAAGCCGCTTGGCAGCCGGTTCGGGTTGCCGGTGCGTGGTGTGAAGATGTTCGACATTCGGATCGTGTCTCCTCGATCAAAACTGCACATCACCCCAAGACGGCTGGATGACGCCGGGGGATGTGGGGGTGCAGGGGTTCGCTTTCAATTGTGCACAGTAGGGGTGAAATGGTTGATAATAGTTGCAAATGAAACTATGTTGCGGACCTCAGACCGCCGGAGGAGCGCAGAAAATGGCTGATTTGTTCGAGAATCCGATGGGAACGGACGGGTTCGAGTTTGTCGAGTACACGGCGCCGGATACGGCCGCGCTTGGGCGGTACTTTGAGAGTTTGGGTTTTCGCGCCGTTGCGCGGCACCGCTCCAAGAACGTGACGCTCTACCGGCAGAACGACGTCAACTTCATCGTCAACGCGGAGCCCGACAGCCACGGCGCGCGGTTTGCGCGTGCGCACGGACCGTCGGCATGCGCGATGGCATTTCGCGTGAAGGACGCCGGTAAGGCGTTCGCACGCGCCGTCGAACTCGGGGCGAAGCCGTTCGAGGGCAAGGTCGGTCCGATGGAGCTCAATATTCCGGCAATCGAGGGCATCGGCGGCAGCTTGATCTACTTCGTGGATCGCTATGGGCCAGGCGAAGTCTCGATCTACGACGTGGACTTCGTGCCGACGGACGTGACGAAGGGCTATCGACACGATGGCGTAGGACTGGCCGAAATCGATCACGTCACGCATAACGTCTATCGCGGCAACATGGACGTTTGGGCGGGTTATTATACGCGGTTGTTCAACTTCCGTGAGGTGAAGTACTTCGATATCGAGGGCAAGCTCACCGGTTTGAAGAGCCGGGCGATGACGAGCCCGTGCGGCAAGATCCGCATTCCGATCAATGAAAGCTCCGACGACAAATCGCAGATCGCGGAGTACTTGGCGGAGTACAAGGGCGAGGGTATCCAACACATCGCGCTGTCGAGCAACAATATCTTTGAGACGGTCGAGAAGCTGCGCAAGAAGGACGTCGCTTTCCAGTCGACGATCGACACGTATTATGAGGGCATCGACAAGCGCGTGCCGAACCACGGCGAAGATGTGGCGCGGCTGAAGCGCAATCAGATTCTGATCGACGGCGGACCGACGTCGGGGTTGTTGCTGCAGATCTTCACGCAGAACGCGATCGGGCCGATCTTCTTCGAGATCATACAGCGCAAGGGCAATGACGGGTTCGGCGAGGGGAACTTCCAGGCGCTGTTCGAATCGATCGAGCTCGACCAAATCCGGCGCGGGGTTTTGAAAGCATGAGCAAGAACTGGATCAGCTTTCCGCGGATTGAGGGGCAGACCTCGCGCCAGGCGCATGCCGATTTGCCGGAGGGCACATATGAACGCGAGCTTGGGCGCGAAGGGTTCTTCGGGCCCGCGACGCACATGTATCACAAGCATATGCCGACCGCGTGGAGCTCGTTCACGGGGCCGCTTCGGCCGCGGGCTTATGACACGAACAAGCTTTCGGCATCCGCGGCTTCGCCCTGGGCGGCGAAGACGTTGCTCGGCAATCAGAAGGTCAAGATTCGCAACTGGCGTCTCGCGGAATCGATGCCGGAACTCGCGCGAAACGGCGACGGGGACGAGCTGATCTTCGTGCACGCGGGCTCGGGCGACTTCTTCTGCGACTTCGGTCACATGACGTTTCGCGACGGCGACTACATCGTCATTCCGCGTGGCACGATGTGGCGGATCGAGCCACGGGAAGATTGCGCGTTGTTGCTGGTCGAGGCGGTGGACAACGCCTACCGACTACCCGATCGCGGGATGCTGGGCGAGCATGCGCAGTTCGATCCGGCTGTGCTTGAGACGCCGAAGATCAATCATCGCTTTTTGATGCAGCAGAGCGAGAACGAGTGGAAGGTTGCCGTCAAGCGACGGCAGCTGATCTCGACGATCGTCTATCCGTTCAATCCGTTGGATGCGCAGGGGTGGAAGGGTACGGTCGTGCCGGTGAAGCTGAACTGGCGCGATATCCGGCCGATCGTCAGCCACCGCTATCACTTGCCGCCGTCGGTGCACACGACGTTTTTGGCCGACCGTTTTGTGGTTTGTACGTTCGTGCCGCGGCCGATCGAGAGCGATCCGGGGGCGCTGAAGGTGCCGTTCTTCCACAACAACGACGACTACGACGAAGTGATTTTCTATCACGCCGGCAACTTCTTCAGCCGCGACAACATAAAGGCGGGGATGATTACGTTCCATCCGGCGGGCTTCACGCACGGGCCGCATCCGAAGGCGTTTGCAGCGGGGGCGAAGGCGGAGCGAAAGGAGACCGATGAAGTCGCGGTGATGATCGACACCCGCGATGCGCTCGATCCGACGCCGGAGGCGGAGGGGATTGAGGATCGCGGCTACGTCGATAGCTGGCGAGGTGCGCGGTGAAACTTGCTTCGCTTAGGCATGGGCGCGACGGGAAGCTTGTCGTCGTTTCGCGCGATCTGAAGCGTGCGATCGCGGCGGATGGAATTGCGCCGACGCTGCAAGTGGCGCTGGATACGTGGGAGCGCTCGGCGCCGCGACTGTTGGAGCTCTATCGGGCGCTGAACGAAGGTTCGCCGGTCGGGTCGTTTTCGTTTCGGCCCGGCGACTGTGCGGCGCCGTTGCCGCGTGCGTTTCAGTGGGCGGATGGGTCCGCGTATGTCACGCATGTCGAACTTGTGCGCAAGGCACGCGGGGCCGAGATGCCGCAGTCGTTTTGGACCGATCCGTTGATCTACCAAGGCGGGTCGGACAGCTTCATCGGGCCGGAGGACGACATTCTGGCGGCCGACGAAGTGTGGGGCATCGACATGGAAGGCGAGGTTGCCGTCATCACAGGCGATGTGCCGATGGGCGCTTCGCCGGCGCAAGCGGCGCCGCACATCCGGTTGCTGATGCTGGTCAACGATGTAAGTTTGCGCAACCTCATTCCGAAGGAGCTTGAGAAGGGGTTCGGGTTCTTTCAGTCGAAGCCGGCGACGGCGTTCTCGCCGGTCGCGGTGACGCCGGATGAGCTCGGCGGACATTGGCGCGAGGGCAAGGTGCACCTGCCGTTGCTGATCGACTTAAACGGCGCGCGGTTAGGTTCGCCGAATGCGGGCGTCGACATGACGTTTTCGTTCCCGCAATTGATCGCTCATGTGGCGAAGACGCGGGAGCTTGAGGCGGGATCGATCGTCGGCTCCGGCACGGTGTCGAACGCCGATCGCAAGAGCGGCTCGGCGTGTTTGGCCGAGGTGCGGATGCTGGAGACGATTGCCTCAGGCAAACCGGAGACGCCGTTCATGCGTTTCGGCGATCGGGTGCGGATCGAGATGAAGCTGCCGGACGGGCAGTCGGTGTTCGGTGCAATCGACCAGAAGGTCACGAGGTACGAGGGTCCGAAATGAAGCTCTATGACTATGCCTATTCGTCGGCGGCCTACCGCGCGCGGATTGCGTTGAACCTCAAGGGGCTCACGTATGAGCAAACCTCGATTCACTTGGTGAAGGATGGCGGGCAACAGCACTCGCCAGCCTACAAGGCGGTCAACCCGCAGGAGCTGATCCCGACACTGGTAGCCGATGGTCATACGATCGGGCAGTCGCTCGCTATCATCGAGTACCTGGACGAGACCTATCCGACGCCGCCGCTGTTGCCGAGCTACCCGGCCGAGAAGGCGCGCGTGCGGCAGATTGCTTACGTCATCGCGTGCGATATCCATCCGATCAATAATCTCGGCGTGCGGCAGCGCCTGCAGACGATGGGGCACTCGGACGAAGAGATCATGACGAAATGGTACGCGCATTGGATTCATCGTGGCTTTACGGCGCTTGAGACTCTGCTGAGCGGTTCGAAGGCGACCGGCGCGTTCTGTCACGGTGACACACCGACGTTGGCCGACCTTTGTCTGGTGCCACAGATGGCGAATGCGTACCGGTTCAAGGTGCCGGTGGATGCCTTTCCGACCCTGGTTCGGATCGACAAGGCTTGCCGCGCGTTGCCGGCGTTCGCGGCGGCGGCGCCGGAGAAGCAACCCGATGCGGCCTGAGCGCAAGGTGAAGGCCAGCGGACTGCTGGAGCTGGAGCATTTTCTGCCATACCGGCTGTCGGTGTTGTCGAACACCGTCAGTCACCGCATCGCGAAGTCGTATGAGCAGCAGTTTCAGCTGACCATTGCGGAGTGGCGGGTGATGGCGGTGCTGGGGCAGTTTCCGGGGCTGACCGCTGCGGAAGTCACCGATCGTACCGCGATGGACAAGGTGCAGGTCAGCCGCGCGGTTGCGCGGTTAAAAGAGACCCACCGCATCGAACAGCGTGCGGTTGAGGGCGACCGGCGGGCACGGCACCTGTTTCTCACTGAACAAGGGCACGACGTTTATTCCGAGATCGTGCCGCTCGCGCGCGACTACGAAATGCGCGTGACGGCGGGACTGAATGCGGCGGAGCGGGCGCAACTGGAGCGGCTACTCGACAAGCTCACGGCGGCGGCGCTTGCGCTTTGATTTGGCGGGCGCCGTGGCTTCGAGCGCGTATGTTTGGTCGCGCAGAAATTCCATGAGCTTCTTGCGGTCGCTGATCTTTTTCAGGTCTTCGAACGGAATGCGTTTGCCGATGCGGATCGTCATATCGGCGCCGATGCGGTCGTGGACTTCTTTGAAGAGAAGCGACAGGCGCAGCGTCATTGAGATGTGGCTTGCAACCTGAAATAGGCGCGAGTTCTGACCGGCGAAGAAGACCGGTACGACCGGCGCCCTGCCTTGCGAGATCATGCGGGCGGTAAATGTTTTCCATTCCGGGTCGCGCGCTTTGCGGGCCCAAACCTTCGGCGTGGTGGACACCGTGCCGCCCGGGAAAATGATCAAGGCGCCGCCGTTCTCCAACAACGCCTTCGCTTCGGCGCGGGTTTTGATGTTGGTTTCGAGCGCGGCCTTGGTTTCTTCGAAGTCAATCGGCAGCAAGAACGGCTTGATCTCTTCGGCGCGGTTCAGGAGTGCGTTGGTTAGGACCTTGAAGTCCTTGCGTACCTGGGCGATCAGCCAGCAGATCATCAGACCGTCCAGCACACCGAACGGGTGGTTCGCGACCAAGATGACGGGGCCGGTCTTTGGGATTTCGCCGAGCGCGTCTTCGTTCAGGTCGATGTTCAGGCGCAGCTTGCGGATAGCCGCGTTCCAGAAGGTTTCGCCGGGGACGGGTTTGTTTTGATGCTCAAGGTACATCCGCTTCAGTTCGGGTTGGCCCGAAATGCGCTCGATCACTTGGATGACGAGGCGCTTGAACGCGGGATCTTCCGGGGAGGCGTAGGAGAATTCGTCGACTTCGGCGGCCATCGGCGTTGGGGACCCCAAATCACTCCGTCAGGACTCATTGTGCCCAAAGCTTAACGTCATGGCGATAGGGGAATGAAACGGAGCAAACCCTTGGGTTTCCGCTCTGCCGGGTCGATAGCGGGGGGCTATCCAAATCGAAGCTGAGGCGTGCGGTGTCTCTTTGCTAGCGTTAGTGGGTGATCAATAGGGCGGCTAAGAGCGTGCCCAAGCTTGGAGGTTTGCTATGGTTTCGAAGCGTCAGTGGCTGCAGATCGGTTTGATCTTGTACGTCAGTTTCGTGTTCGTGCAGTCGCTGTTCTACAAGTTCAGCGACTCGCCCGAGACGCAATATATTTTCGGCACGCTCGATCAGTGGAGTGCGGGACTCGGGTTTCCGGGACTGTTCGCGCCCGGCGGGATTTTCAGCGCGAAGGTAATCGGCACGTTCGAGCTCATCGCCTCGATCGCTTTGCTGGTGTCGCTCGTCGGCAGGTATCAATTTGTGCGACCGTTTGCGGCGTTGCTGGGCCTCGGAATCATTTCGGGTGCGATCTTCTTCCATCTGTTCACCCCGCTTGGCGTGGTGATCCCGAACAGCGACGGTACGCTCGACGACGGGCTGCTGTTCGGCTTGGCTTGCGGCGTTTGGGTGTCGTGCGCGGTGCTGGCGGGTCTCAATCGTGAGCCGCTGTTGAAACTTGCCGGCGTCGCCAAGTGATACCCCGCCGTGGCTATTCGGTTTGGGGGTACTGGGACCAGAGGTTCGTTTCGTGGCGATAGGCGCGGATGAAATCGGTCAGGCGGGCAGGCTTGAAGCCGCGCTTGGCGTTCTCGGCGCCGGTCTCCCAGAGCGCCCTGTACTGGTGCATCAGCGTACGGTAGGCGTCGATGAGCTTCGTGCGGCGGTCCCAAATATGGGTTGCTTCGGCGCCGGCGCCGTTGATCTCCACGATCTTGAAGTTGCGGCCGGCTTGCAGGTCTTCGATCGAGAGGAAGCGCACGTCGAAGCGACCGAAGTAGAATTCCTTTACATCCTTTGCGATGCGATCGAAGGCGTCGGTCATTGCCTCGGTGATCAGATGGTTGCCGTCGCGAAAGATGGTGCCACGGCTGTGGCTGCCGGCGTAAGCGATGCGGAAAGGCTGGCCATCGGGGACAATCCAGTCGAGCCGATCTTTGTGGCGGGGCAGGTAGATGTGTTGCAGTTGGCTCGCGCGCGGGTCGCGGGCGATAAGTTCACCTAAGGTCGATTTTCCGTCGCCGTAGACATACGGAAAGTATTTGAGGGTCAGCGAGACGATGCGGCCGCGTGTCTCGCTGGGTTTGCGGATGTAGAAGACACCAGCTTCGGCCTCGTGATCGACGAGCGCTTGGAAGACGATGCGCTCGCCCATCGGAAAGGCGTCGATGTAGCGGGCGAGTTCTTCTTCGGTGCGCACGCGGCGGACGCCGGCGCCACGGCAGCCCATGTCGGGCTTGGCGATGAACGGGAGCGTGAGGCCCGCGCGCTTCGCGGCGGCGAGAGCATCGGCAAGCGTGAGCTTCTCCGTCTTGTCGATCGTGGCCCAGGCGGCAATGAATTGCCGGGCGTAGGAGCCAGCGTACTCGAACACGGTCGCTTTTGACTCACCGATCCAGCCGCCCATGGGGAACAGCGGGTTCGAGATCGTGGGCAAGGTGAAACGGCCGCCGTGGCGGACGGTCAGCCAGAGCCAGTAGAGGAACATCGGCGCGTAGAAATAGCGCTGCGGCCAGAACTCGAAGAACGAGATTTGTCTGCCGCTCACGTCGAGCGGGGGCATGCCTTGATGCGGGTGTCGCCGTTCGGTGCGCGCGAGGTCAGCCATGGCCGGCGCCCCCGTTTTCGACCTTGGGCGCGAAGCGGTCCGCGATCATCGGTCCCAGCAAAACGAGCGCGAGGAGTGCTGCAGCAAGCGCCCACCGCCAGACGCCCAGGTGCTCAACGATCATCAGGCCGAAGAAGAAGACCAACGCGAAGACGAGGCTTGTCCATGCAAGGCCCGCGGCTGCCGCAACGCCGGCAAACGGCCAAAATGGCAAGCCAAGAAAGCCGCTTGACGTGTAGGTCGGCAGACGGAAGCCCGGCATGAAGCGGGCGCCGATCAGGGCGCCGATGTAGCGCCGCTTGAGCCATTGGCGGCCTTTCGCCATGCGTTGCTCGCCAATCCACTGGCGCAGCCACTCGCGTGTGCGGGCGGCAGCGCCAATGCCGTAGAGCATCAAGTCGCCGGCGAAGATTCCCGCGAACAGGGCGGCGAGCGCGACTTGGGTGGGGATCATCCCGTCGGCGGCGAGCAACGCCGCGGCGATCGTGGCCACATCTTCCAGCACAAAGGTCGCGAGCACGATTGCAAACGCTATGGCCCATGGATTGGAGCCGAGCGCGAGCAAGTACATGCCGACCTCTTCGATCACGGCACTTGTCCCGAGGCGGGTTTGTCCATCATGTCGAAGGCCTTGGTGATCGCTCCCTCGATCTTCGGCTTCGAGTTCCAGGGCAGGAAGTGGTTCAGACCGTCGAGCACGGTGACGTCCATCGCCTTCGTACCGGTCATGTGGGTCTTGATGAAGTCGACATTCGCGAAGGGGACGAGGTCGTCCTTGGTGCCGTGGACGATTGTGACAGGCACTTTCACGGTTGCCAGGCGTGGGGCGAGCGCTTCAAGTTGCGGCTTTAGCGCGATAATCTCGCGGTTGGCGTTGCGGATCATGCGCGGCAGCAGCGCGCTGACCGGCCAGGTGTCGCCGACATACTGGATGAAGGGTATACTTTCTTGTGCCGGGTCGAGCGAGCCGGCGACGATCACGAGAGCGGAAGCGAGCTTCGGGGAGTCGACGGCGAACTGGGCTATGATCGGGCCGCCCAGCGAGTGGCCGACGAACACGGCCGCGCGGTTGCCTTTGGCTTGGAGAAGGTCGGCCAGTGCTTTAGCCTGTTCGGCAAGCGAGACGACGGCGTCGTCCGGACCACTCTCGCCGAAGCCGGGGCGATCGACGGCGAGGTAACGATAGCCCTTGGGGACGCTCATCAGGTAGTCGGTCCAAGCATCCGATTCGCCAGGCGTGCCGTGAACGAAAACGACGGTCTTGCCGTTCGGGTCGCCGGCTTCGCGGTAGCGCAGAGAGTAACCGGCGGGAAGCTCCAGCGTCCGCAGCGGCAGCGCCAGGAGCATCGCCTTTTCATCGGTGTCGGGGCCCGGGATCGAGCAGCCGACCAACGCGAGCGCACCGCCCAGAATGGCCAAGCGCCGGGTCCAAGGCCCTAGAATTTGGTGCGAGAATGCCATTGAAACTGCCGCCGGTCGTGTCGAAGGCAGTTTCCACCCCAGCCACCCCTGAAGGCAAGGACGGGGGTGGTCAATTTGCTCTCACCGGGACGTGAGCAGCGGGTTATCCAAAGAGTTGATCGATGTCGTCCTGGGACGACGTCGTCGCGGGCGCGGCCTCAGCGGCTTCGTTCAGCATCCGGTCGATGTCGTCTTGGTTGACGCCCTCGCCGTCGCGTTGCGGACCGTTGAGCAGGTGGGCGTCCGGACGCGTGTCCATCGGCGGGTGGCCGCCTTTCGCGTCGTCCGGCGAGATGCCCCAGATCTGGATCATCGCCGAGACGCGCTGTTCGAGATAGCGCAGCGTGTTGACGACCTTGTTCATGCGCTGACCCGTGAGGTCTTGGAACGAACAGGCGATCATCAGGTTCGTGGCGTGGTTCTCCAGTTCGTCGCAGAGTGCGCCTTCGGCACCTTTGGCCTTGAACTCGCCCGACATAGCCTGGATGCGCTCAGCGGCTGAGAGAATATCCGCCGTTGCGCGTTCGGTCGAACGAACGACGAAATCGAGCTCTTCGGTCGCCGCCGAAATGCGATCGTTGCCTGTGCTGTCGGGCGCGGGCTTGATGGCGGCGATTTCGCGTCGGGTCTGAGAGATGGACGCGGCCATCGTATCGAGTTCGCGGCGGAGCACTTCGAGGTTCGAGGCTGCGACACGTTCTTGCTGCGAGTTGGCGAGGCGCTCGACCGCCGCCAGGATTCTCTCCGTCTCGGTGCTCCGGATGCGGCGCGCGTATTCGTCCAGAAAGGTACGTCCGCGGGCGGTCTCGCGCACGGCGCCTTCCAGGGCGTCGAAATCGTCGCCCGTCGGAGTCAAGAGAGCGGTTTGCATTAGTTTGGCTTGCCTGTTGGGGCTATGACCGCGTTGATCTTGGTCTGCAGGGTCGCGGCGTTGAATGGCTTGACGATGTAGTTGTCGACGCCGGCCTTCTTTGCGGCCACCACGTTCTCGGTTTTCGATTCGGCGGTCACCATGATGAAGGGGGTGGTTTTCAGCTTGTCGTCGGCGCGAACTTGCTTCAACAGATCGAAGCCGGTCATCGGTTCCATGTTCCAGTCGGAAATCACGAGACCGTAGTGCGCACCGCGCAACTTCGTCAGCGCTTCGTTGCCGTCTGCGGCTTCCTCGATGTCGTTATAGCCGATCTGCGTGAGCAGATTGCGAATGATTCGGCGCATCGTGCTGTAGTCGTCGACGACGAGAACCTTCATTGTTACACCCCGGAGAAACTGGTTTTGACCATTTTGGTTCTAGGGACGATAAATGATGTGCCGTTTCGGATTGGTTGATGGGAGCCCTGGCTCCATGCGAATTTCGCGGCGTGGGTGAGTTAGCAAACGGTAAATTCGATGGGCGACGCTAAGGAACGACTGATGCAGGCAGCGGGCGAGATGCCGCTTGTCGCAGTCTTGCGCGGGCTTTCGCCCGAGCGTGCGGCGGGCACAGCACGTGCGCTGGTCACAGCGGGGTTTCGCATTCTTGAGGTGCCACTGAACGGCGAAGGCGCGCTGCGTGCGATCAGCGAAGTACGCGGCGCGGTCGGACGCGATGTTGTGGTGGGGGCCGGTACCGTGCTCAGCCGCTCGGACGTTCGCGCGACGCAGTCGGCCGGAGGTGAGTTGATTGTCGCACCGAACTTCGATAGTGGCGTGATGAATGAGGGTCGGCTGCTGGGGATGGCACTAATGCCCGGTGTCATGACGCCCAGCGAGGCGTTTGCGGCGTTGGGTGCCGGCGCGCACATTCTGAAGTTGTTCCCGGCCGAGGTCGTGGGGGTGGCGGGCTTGAGGGCACTGCGTGCGGTGCTTCGGCGCAATGAAGGACTGATCTATCCGGTGGGCGGCGTCAGTCCCGAGACGATGCGGACGTGGCACGACGCCGGGGCTGACGGGTTTGGGATGGGGACGTCGCTCTTCAAACCGGAGTACAGTGACGAAGATGTTGCGGATCGGGCGCGATCGTTCGTTGCCGCCTGGCGGGCCATTCGAGGGAGAGCGACGTGAGCGTCAAAGGGCAGAGCATCGTCATCACCGGCGCCACGGATGGCATCGGCAAGGTGGCTGCACTGGAACTCGCCAAAATGGGAGCGAACGTCGTTCTCGTCGGGCGCAACGTGGCAAAAGGTGAAGCGGTCGTGCGCGAGCTGAAGACAGCGGCAGGGCACGACGGGGTGCATTTCGTGGCTGGCGATATGTCGAGCCAGAAGTGCGTGCGCGCGGCAGCCGAGGCGATCAAAGGGCGGCTGAAGCGGCTCGACGTGCTGCTGAACAATGCCGGGGCGTACTTCCAAACGCGGCAGCTGAGCGAGGATGGGATCGAGCGGACGCTTGCGCTCAATCATCTCGGCTACTTCTTGCTGACGGCGCAGCTGCTCGATCTGCTGAAAGCGTCGGGACCGTCGCGGATCGTCAATGTCGCCTCTGCAGCGCATCAGGGGGCGAAGCTCGATTTGGACGATTTGCAGAACGAGAAGCGGTATTCAGGGTTTGGTGTCTACGGGCAATCGAAGCTCGCAAACGTTTATTTCACGTACGAGCTTGCTCGGCGTTTGCGGGGTACGAGCGTGACCGCGAACTGTCTGCATCCGGGCTTTGTGGCGACGCGGTTCGGCGACAACAATGGCGGGTTCGTCAAGACGCTTATCGGGCTTGCGAAGTCTCTCGCTGCGATCTCGGAAGCGGATGGTGCCAAGACGAGCGTTTGTCTGGCGAGTTCGCCGGAGGTCGCGGGCGTTTCCGGCAAGTACTTCGACAAATGCAAGGCCGTGAAGTCTTCGACTGTTTCCTACGACGAAGACGTCGCGCGCGAGCTGTGGCGTCTGAGCGAGCGGATGACGGGCATCGTCGCTTAGCCTTCGAATAGGCTCCACCCGCCGCGACCCGAGATGCCGCGGATGAGCAGGTAGGTGAGGAGGCCGATCGGCCCCACGAGAAGCGTCAGGATCAGCGCGGGCGCGACGATGAACTGGTTGAGGCCGATACGTTGTGCGTCGCGCGCGATCCAGGCGCCGACGAAGAGGTCGAAGACGATGTAGTGCGCCCAGCCCGCGACGACCGCCTCTTTGACCGAGAATGTTCTCATCAGAGCGTCGAGCGAGGCGAAGCCCGCGCCTTCCGGCATTGGCACCGCGCCGGCCATAACGTTCGCCAGCAGCCAGCCGTAAATCACGCCGAGCACGATCGGGGCAAAGACCGAATGAACGAGCGTATCGGTGATCCTCAAGAACGGCACGAGGATGATCAGCGCCCAGAACGGCAGCACCCCGAGGTTCAGTATCTGATAGATGTCATCGGCAGAGAGTTCGGTGGGTACGGGCATGGGATTGCAGACCTGTCGGGTGGCGGACCCGATGATATCGCGGCGGGGCGACGGGGGTAAAGCAATCGGGCTTTAGGCTTAACTCAGTGTGCGCGCCGCCACTGTCTTGGTCGGCCGGTTCGGACTAGGCTAGGGTGTCACTTGGAGAGGTGGAATGAGAGCGCCGCTCATTTATCTTTGGGCAATCGCCGGGTTGTTGCTGAATGTGGCTCAGGGGTCGGCCGAGCCTCTGCCGCCGTTCGATCCTGGAAAGCTGCCCTTCGACAAGCGCATTCCTTTGCCGGACTTGTCGCCATTTCCCGTGGCGCGCTGCACCGGACTGACGGCGTTGGCTTTGCCGCATGGCCGGATCGACACGGCGCATGTGGTGCCGGCTGGCTCGTATCACCCACCCGGAACGCCTCCGGATTTCATTCTGCCGGGCTTGCCCAAGTTCTGTCGCGTGGCAGGGCAGGCCACCCCAACGCGCGATTCGTTGATCAAGTTCGAAGTCTGGATTCCGATCGACGGGTCCTATCGGCAACGCTATTTGCAGGCGGGCAATGGTGGTTTCTCAGGAGCGATCGTCTACACGGCACTCGCCGAGGGGATTCGCCGTGGTTACGCGACGGCCTCGACCGACGACGGCAATCAGGAGGCGGGCTCCGCGGCTTTCGCTGCGGGACATCCGCAGAAGGTCATCGATTACGGTCATCGTTCGCTCAAGGAAACAACCGACAAAGCGAAGCATATCGTGTCTACGCTCATGGGGCGTGGGCCGGATCGATCCTACTTTCACGGCTGTTCGAACGGCGGACGGCAGGCGCTTATGGAAGCGCAGCGCTTTCCCGAAGACTTTGACGGGATCGCCGTGGGGGCGCCCGCGAACTACTACACGCACCAATTTGCGAGCTTTGCTTGGAACGCACAGCAGATCTATCCGGCGGCGGGTGGTCCGGTAGAGCCGCGCCTGCATGCCTCACGCGTGCCGATTTTGAGCAACGCCGTTCGCGCGCAGTGCGCGGGCCACGACGGAGGATTGGCAAGCGACAAGTTCTTGACCAACCCTCCAGCCTGCCAGGTGAAGCTCGCGCCGCTTCAGTGCGCGGGCCTATCGACCGATGGTTGCTTGACCTCAACCGAAATAGGGATCGTGCAACGAATTTACGCCGGGCCGACGCATGCCGTAAGCGGACAACAGATTTATCCAGGACTGGAGCCCGGGGCCGAAGGCCACCCCTTCAACTGGCCGCTTTGGGTCACCGGATTGCCCAAACTGGACGGAAGCGGGAGCAACCTCAGTGCGCAAGCATTGTTCGGTTGGGGCTTCTTCGGCTACTTCGTTCATGGATCACTTTCCTACGATATCCGGACGCTCAATTTTTCGACCGACATCGATCAGGTGGATGCGGATTTCGGTCCGGCCCTCAATGCGATCGATCCCGACCTCACACCGTTCTATGATCGCCGGGGTAAGCTCCTGCAATATCACGGGTTCGACGATGCCGCCGTGGCGCCGCGAAACTCGATCAACTATTGGGGTTCCGTGTGGGCGAAGATGAAGCAGGTTCGTCCGGCACTTCGCCGGTCGGATTTCGACGGCTTCTATCGGCTGTTCATGGTGCCGGGCTTGGGGCATTGCGAGGGCGGTGCCGGAGCGAACGAATTCGGCAACGGCGTTCGAGGCTCCGCGCTTGACGCTGAGCACGACCTGATGCTTGCGTTAGAGCGGTGGGTCGAACACGGCGTGGCGCCGGATCGCATCATCGCGCGTCATCGCGGGCCGAACTTCGAGCGTCCCTTGTGCCCTTATCCTCAGCTACCGCGTTACAACGGCGTGGGGAATCCCAACCTTGCAACAAGCTGGTCATGCTCGATCCCGCCATTGATCGTGAAGCCGAACATCTTTCTACCGAAGCAGATTTGGAAAACGCCTGTTCCTCTGCCGCCGTTGCCGAAGCAACGGTTCAAACCCGGCGGATGACGCTTAACCGAAGCGACGCTTGAGCCAGCCGGTGATGACGCGGTTCAACTCGTCCGGCTTCTCGGCTTGGGTCCAGTGGCCGCAGTCTTCGATCAAGTGTTTTTCCAGATCGGGGACGAAAGCCTCCATCCCGTCGGCGAGCGACGGGCGAAGGACGACGTCGTTCGCGGCCATCACCATGAGGCAGGGGACGTTGACCTTTTGCGTGACGCCTTCGGTGGTCTGCCAGTTGCGGGTGAAGTTGCGGTACCAGTTGATGCCACCGGTGAAGCCGGTGCGCGCGAAAGCCTCGTGATAGACGTCGAGTTCCTCCGGCTTGAGTAGGACCTGACCGGGCCACAGGCTCTCGTCGACGTCGAAAGCGCGCGCGAGCGCGAAGTTCTTTTCTTCGGGTGGGCGCTTGTCGAACTCTTCGAGCGTTACTCCCGACTTGCGATAGAAGAGGCGCAACGTCTTCGCGGGATCGCGGCCGAGCAGTGCGTCGGCGACGCCCGGCTTTTGGAAGAAGACAATGTACATGTCTTCGCCATAGGCCATGCGCATCAAGGCGATCGGGTCCATCGGCGCGCGCGGCATGAACGGCGTGTTGACGCCGATGACACCAGCGACGCGGTTCGGGTGCAGGAGCGGCATCTGCCAGGTGACGAAGCCGCCCCAGTCGTGGCCGACGAAGACCGCCTTCTCGATCTTCATCGCGTCGAGCATGCCGACGAGGTCACCGGTTAGGTGGTGAATGTCGTACGACGCAATCGGTTCGGGGCGATCGGTGTGGCCGTAGCCGCGTTGGTCCGGCGCGATGGCATGGAAGCCGGCGTTTGCGATCGCCGGCATTTGATGGCGCCACGAATATGCTAGTTCGGGAAAGCCGTGACACAGCACGACAGGCATGCCGCCGCCCTGCTCGTAAACCGCCATACGGATGCCGTTCGTTTCGACGTAGCGCGGTGTGTTCCAGTTGATCGACATCATGCTTCTCTCAAATATCCGTTCGGTGCAGCGGAGCAGTGCGAGGCTTAGCGGTCAAGCGCCATTAAGACCCAATGCGGCCAGCATCTCGGCGCGCTCTGGTCCGAGTTTCGGCGGGTAGAGCGATAGTTTGCGGCGCTTGGGCGTGAGCCACATTGCAAGCACACGCGCCACGATGGTGGGCTGCGTTAGCCAGGCGGTGGGTGTTGCCAGCATGTGGAAGCCGCGCATGATTGCACGGTAGACGCCGAGGTTGCTCCGTGTGGCGGGGCCAACGGCGTCCTCGGCAAAGCTTTTGATCAGGCGGGCTTTGAGGCGGGGCTTGTAGGCGGGGTCCTGCTCGTTTCTTGCGCGCCGGATGGCGCCCAGATCTTGCTTCATGATCGCGTCCCAGAACGGGCGCAGCTCGCGCTTGGTGCGCTTGTCGAACGCCAAGGCACGCTCGCGCGCATCGGGCGAGCCTTCCAGAACCTCACCCAGAATGTGCGCGTGCATCACCGCGGACGAACAGCCGCGGCCGTAGAGCGGATTCGTTCGCAACGCCGCGTCGCCGACCGCAAAGAAGTTTAGCGCGACCGGCTCGCTGTCTTTCACGAAATGGCGCCAGACATTGTGCAGGTTGCCCATGCCGAAGACCTTCGTAACGGGTTCAGCGCGCGCCGGATCGATCCAGCGTGCTATGCCGGGGATCTGGCGGCAGATGGTGTCGAAGGTCTCGGGCTTTACGGTTGCGACGCGCAGTTCGCTTTCGATCTCGGGCACCGCGAGCGTGATCGAGAAGTGCCGATTATCGGCGGCGAAGACGCCGTACTTGATGTAGCCGAGGTCGCCGGCCCCTGGGATCATGTCGCGCGGCGGTTCGTCTTGGCCTTCGCGCAGGCGATAGTGGCGGGTGAAGTAGAGAATGCCGGCGGGGCTTTTTTCTTCCTCGATGACGATGGCGTTCTCGCGCAGCCAGTCGATGATGATTGTCGTCCGGCCGGAGGCGTCGATTACGATATCGGCGGCGACTACTTCGGGCGCGCTACCCTCGCGCTCGATGACGAGGCCCGTTATCATGGGCGTCGGCTGGGCGCGATCGAGCGTTAGAGTGCGGACGATTGCGCCGGTGATGAAACGGACGCCGCCAAGCGTCTCGACGTAGGCGCGCATCACATGCTCCAGCGTCGTCCGGCGGGAAAATAGGAAAGCGAGGTCGCGGTCCTCTTCTTCGGGCGTGTAAAGATCGCGCAGGCGCAGCGGCAGGCTTTCCTCGAAACCGATTTCGCGCGCGCCGGCCTCACGTAGCATCGCGTGCAGGCGCGGATGCTTCTCGCGGATCAAGGTGACGAGGCAGCCCAGGAAGACGTGGCTGTGGCGCAGTTGGGTGACGCCCTTGCGCTCCCACGTGTCGAAGGCGGTCTCGACGCTTGCCGGTGGCGGCGGGTCGCGATCGATCACCAATATTTCGCGGCCTGGGCGAGCGAGTGCCATCGCCGTGCCGAGGCCTGCGATGCCCGCGCCGATGACGGCGACGCGTTCGGTCATAGGCTGTCCTTTGCTCAATAGCGGTTGGGCTAGATGTAGCCGAATGAGGCTGTCTGTCGAGGGGCCGCGCTGCCGTAGCGTCCGTTCTGCGGGCTAGCGCCTTGGATTGAGCATCGCTGCCGCGAACAAGATCCAACCGAGCATGAAGCTCGCTCCGCCGAACGGGATCATTGGGCGAACGGCAGGGAGCGGGCCGTGGCCTAGGTAGAGGCCGCCGCAGAAGAAGAGGATGCCGGCGAGGAAGGCGTATCCGGCAAAGTTGAGCAGACGGCTTGGACCGAACCGGGCACTCGCGAGGCCCACTGCGATGAGCGCAAGCGCGTGGACAAAGTGCATCTCGCGGGCGGTGCCGAAGATATCGCGGATGATGGGGACGAACTCGCCGTCGAGCCGGTGGCCGGCTGCGGCAGCTACGATCAGTGCGAGCAGCATGTTCAGCGCGCCGGCGATCAGCCAAAAACGGGGCATCGGAGGTTCCATTAGGACTTGACCAGGCCGGTGGTGGCTGCTTGTACAAAAATTCTTTGAATCGAGGGTCGAAGGCTGTGGCAACTGATTGCACGAAGGGCGGCGGCGCGCCAAGGTGCGCAACCCGCCATTTCTGAAAAGACCCCGCGCATGCTCACGAAGGCCGACGATTATCCCGTGCATCAAACGGCGGAGCCGATTGCCTATACGGGCACGGACCGGAACTTTTACGACCGCTACTTCTTCAACGGTTATGCGCCGGACGGGGCGGTGTTCTTTGCCGTCGCGCTTGGCGTTTATCCGGCGCTGAACGTCATGGACGGGGCGTTTTGCGTTGTGGTGGATGGGGTGCAGCACAACCTGCGGGCCTCGCGCGTGCTCGGCATGGAGCGGATGGATACGCGTGTTGGACCGTTGCGCGTAGATGTCGTGGAGCCGCTGCACTCGTTGCGTGTGCGGGTGGACAAGAACGAGCACGGGATTGCTGCCGACGTTTTGTTCCGCGCGCGGGCGGCGGCCATCGAGGAGCCACGCTTCACGTACCGCGCAGGGCCGCGGGTGGTGATGGACTATACGCGGCTGACGCAGAACGGATCCTACGAGGGATGGGTCGAGGTGCAGGGGCGACGGATCGATGTTGCCGGCTTCCTCGGCACGCGCGACCGGTCGTGGGGTATTCGGCCCGTGGGGGCACAGGACTCGCAAGGTGTCGCGCCGCCGCGGTCGCCGCAGTTCTATTGGCTGTGGGCGCCGATGAACTTCGAGGATCGGATTACGCTCTATCACAACAATGCGGACGGCGAGGGCAAGCCGTGGAACACGCATGCGGTGATGGCGGTGACGGGCGAGGGGGCGGTCGCGCATATGGCGTCGTGCTCGTCCGAGGTTGCGTTCAATTCGGGGACACGGCACGCGAAGGCAGCTGCGATTGCGATGCGCGATGCAGAGGGGCTTGAGTATCGCATCGAGTTGAAGCCGCAGTGGAATTTCTACATGAGCGGGCTTGGCTACACGCACCCGGAATGGGGTCATGGGCGTTATCGCGGCGAGTTGGCGGTTGGGTACGACGTCATCGAAACCGCGAAGGTGAATGAGAGCGAGTTCCACTACCTGCATGTGCAGGCGTTTTCGCACGCGGTGCTGACCGGCCCGAACGGGCTCGTGCGAGGGGGACACGGCGTGCTTGAGCAGTTGATCATCGGGCCGCACGGGCCAAGCGGGTTCATGGCGTTGCTGGATGGAGCGAAGTGATGAGCCAAGATTTGGAGCAACGCATCGTTCGCTATCTTGCGCACCGGATGCCGGAGGCGGGGCGGGTGTCGGTGGTTGCGCTCTCGCGTATTCACGGCGGGGCGAGCCGCGAGACGTTTCGCGTGCGCATTAATGCGGAGCGCGGTGGCGAGCGCGGTCTGATCTTCCGGCGCGATCCTATCTCGACCTTGATCGAGACGGAGCGGGAGGTCGAGTTTGCGGCGTATCGGTCATACATGGACTCTGCCGTGCCGGTGCCGCGTGCGTTGTTCTTGGAGCGCGACCTGGAGTGGTTGGAGCGGCCGTTCTTCGTGATGGAAGAGGTCGAGGGCTGCACGGCCGGATCTATCCTGGCGGCGGATCCTTACGGTCCGCATCGGCAGAAAATCGGCGAGCAGTTCTTTTCCATCTTGGGGCACATCGCCAAGCGCGACGTGGCGACATCCGATTTGGCGAAGCAGGTTCCGGCGGCAAAGGCGGACGAGGCATGGAAGCTGGAACTTGCGAAGTGGGAGAAGGTTGTCGACGAAGACGAGCTTGAGCCCCAACCGATCGTGCGTGCGGCGATCCGCTGGATGCGGCGCAACCCGCCGCCGCCGGCGCAGAAGGTGTCCGTCGTGCATGGCGATTATCGGACCGGGAATTTCTTGTTCGACGGCACGGGCATGATCCGCGCGATCCTGGACTGGGAGATGGCGCATATAGGCGATCCGCTGGAGGATTTGGCGTGGGCGCTCGATCCCCTGTGGTCGAGCGATAGGGCGCATCCTGGCGGCATGCTCTCGCGGGAGGCCGCGATTGCCGTCTGGGAGCAGGCGAGTGGTTTGAAGGCCGATGCAAAGGCGCTCGCGTGGTGGTCGATGTTTGCGTCGTTCAAGGGGGCTGCGATTTGGATTTCGTCGGCGAAGGAGTTTCAGGCTGGGACCAACACCGATCCGGTGATGGCGTTTTCCGGCCTCTATTGCCTGCCGTTTCACAGCAAGCGGCTGGCTGACATGTTGCTTGCGGCGCGGGAGGCGGCTTGAGATGAAACCGACACCGGAACTCGTGTTGAATGATGCCTTCGCGAAGATCGCGATGGAGATGGGTCCTGCGCTGCCGCCGGGCTATGGGCAGGGCTCGGCGACGACGTTGGCCGTGCTGCTTTTGATGACGGCTCAGGAATTCGACCGGGCGGCCGACATCCGCGCGCGGGAGAACCGCGTGATGCGGGCACTGTTCGGCGATGCGGCGAAGAGTGTGGGTGGCGAGCTTGGTGTGAAGTTGCGCGCTGTCGTCGGGATGCGGGACGAGGACCTGACCGTTGCCGGACTCGATCGGGCGAACGGCGAGCTGAAGCGCTTGCTGATTGAGTTGCAGGCGCATGCGGAGAGCGTGGGTGATAGGGCGTTAGAGCTGCGGATCTTGCGGTTTTTGAGCGAGGCGGCGGCGGCTCGGCAGGTACATCTGCCGGCGATGTAACCAATGATCTCATATTTGCGGGGGCGGCTGCATCCGGATGCGGTGCGGTTCGTGCCGTTCTTTGTTGGGTTGAACTTTCTGAACGGCATCCACGTGATGTTCTTCACGGTTTGGCTGAAGAGCGTGGGGTTCGATCCGTATGCGTCGGGGTTGTTGCTGGCCTCCATGAACGTGATTCGCGTTGTCACCGGGCCACTCTTGGGTGTGGCATCGGATGCGTTTCATGCACGGCGGTTGTTTATGATCGGGTTGATGGCGATCGCGTGCGCTTGTTATGCGGGTTATGCGACGTTTGAGGGCGCGGTTTTTGTCGTCGCGTTTTCGCTGATCGCGAGTGCGGCGTTCTCCGCGATCGGGCCCTTGATGGAGGGTATGACCGTTTCGGCGGCGACATCGCGCGGGTTCGACTATGGGCGGGTTCGGCTTTGGGGATCGGCCGCTTTCGTTGTCATGAACTTTGCGGGCGGCGCGGCGATCGCGGTCTATGGCATCGATGCGTTCTTGCCGATCTTGATCGGTTCGGCCGCGTTCGCGGTCGTGGGCGGCTTTGCGTTGCCGCGGGACGAGCGGCCGGAGGTCCGAGCCGGTGTGCGCTCGGTCGGGCGGGACGCGTGGCAGCTGGCGCGTCAGCCGTTGTTCGTCTTGCTGGTTTGCGCGGCGGGAATCGCGCAGGCGTCGCACACCTTCTACTACGGGTTTGGAACGCTGAACTGGCAGAAGCTCGGGCATAGCGCCGACCTGATTGGGGCGCTGTGGGCCTTGGGCGTGATCGCGGAGATCGCGGTGCTGATGTTTTCGGCGCGTGTGGTGCGGCGCGTCGGCGTGGCGAACCTTATGATGCTGGGAGCGGCGGCGGGGATCGTCCGGTGGACGCTGCTCGCGCTGTCACCGGCGCTGTGGGTCGTGCTCTTGGCGCAGTTGCTGCATGCAGGGACGTTCTGCGCTGTGCACCTCGGCACGATGCATTTCATTCAGCGTGCGACACCGGCGCATCTCGTGGGAACGGCGCAGAGTGTGCTTTTCGCGGTGATGACGGGTGTATTCTTTTCAATCGGACAGTACGGGTCCGGCGCACTGTTTGCGACGGTGGGAAGCCACGGCTACTTCTTGATGGTGGGGTTCAGTGCGGTGGCGCTGGTGTTGTCTTACCTGCTCGGGCGGCTTTGGGACGGCGGCGTTCTGCCGGTTCGCGACGAGGCGGTGGACGAGGAGCGGCCGGTCGCCTAACCTTGGGGCCATCACGCAACCGGAGACGGCCATGGGTTATCATCATCTCGCGCTCGCCACGCGCAACATGAAGGCGATCGATCATTTCTATCGCGAGGTCATGGGATTCGATCTGAAGAAGGTCGAGGTCGGGCCGACGCCGGGCGGCGGTTGGGCAAAGCATTTCTTCTACGAGATCGAGCCGGATCGCTTCATTGCGTTCTGGGAGCTGCATGGCGAGCAGTACGACAAGCCGTTCGAGACGGCGCTGTCGAAGGCCGCCGGGTTGCCGCAATGGGTGAACCACATCTCGTTTTATTCGCCAACGATGGAGCATTTGGCGGCCAAGCGCGACATGTGGCTCGCTGGCGGGCACGACGTGATGGAGATCGACCACAATTGGTGCCACTCGGTCTATACGACCGATCCGAACGGGACGATGGTCGAGTACTGCGTGACGACGGGCCAGTTCACAAAAGCCGACAAAGATGAGGCGCTGAGGGCGGTGACGTCGAACGAGGTGCCGCACTCGAAACCGCCGAAGTCGATTCAGATTCACAAGGCGAGCGAGTTTCGTCGCGCGGCCGAATAGTTTTCACATCGGAGAGTTCTCATGAAAGTCGTTGAGATCCCGCAATACGGGATCGATAACCTGCGCGTGGCGGAACGGGCGACGCCGGAGCCGGGCGTGGGCCAAGTGTTGGTGAAGCTCAAGGCCGCGTCGCTGAACTTTCGTGATTTGGCGACGGTGTTGGGCGGGTTTGGTGCGGCGTACAAGTTGCCGCTGGTGCCGCTGTCGGATGCGTGCGGTGAGGTCGCGGCCGTTGGTGCGGGTGTCACGCGCGTGAAGGTCGGCGACCGCGTCGCGACGATGTTCTTTCAGGGCTGGCTTTCGGGTGAGCCGACGATGGCGGGGCTCGGCACTGCGCTGGGCGGTTCGCTCGATGGGGTGTGGCGGGACTATATGCTCCTGTCGGAGCAGGGTGTGTCGAAGGTGCCGGCCCATATGAGCGATGCGGAGGCGGCGACGCTCTCGTGCGCGGGGTTGACGGCGTGGCGCTCTCTGATTGTCGAGGGCGGGTTGAAGGCTGGCGAGACCGTGGTCGTGCAGGGCACCGGTGGCGTTTCGATCTTTGCGCTGCAGTTTGCGAAAGCGGCGGGGGCGGAGGTGATCGTGACCTCGTCGTCGGACGAGAAGCTCGCGCGGGCGAAGGCGATGGGGGCCGATCATCTGGTGAACTACAAGAAGACGCCGGAGTGGTCGAAGGCGGTGCGCGAGATCACGGGCGGGCGCGGCGCGGATCACGTGGTTGAGGTCGGCGGCGCGGGGACGCTGGAACAAAGCTTGATGTCGATCCGGATCGGCGGGCATGTGTCGATCATCGGCGTGCTCGCGGGGCCGGTGAAGGATTTGCAGATCCGCCACATCATGGGGCCGAACGCAAAGGTGAAGGGCATCACGGTCGGCTCGCGCGATCAGTTCGAGGCGATGTGCAAGGCAATGGCGTTGCACAAGATCAAACCGGTGGTGCACAAGACGTTTGCGTTCGGCGAAGCGAAGGAAGCGTTCACCTGCATGATGGGGCAGGGACATTTTGGGAAGATTGTGGTGGATTTGACGGCGTAATTCTGGGAGCGCCGGCATCTTGCCGGCTCTTTCCGAAGTGAAGAAGAAATGCCGGCTGGAAGCCGGCGCTCCCAGGCTATCCGCCGATGCGGCGGAAGCGGTAGGTGGAGCTTGGCGCGGCGGTTGCAAGCTCGCCCATCTTTCCGTGTTCCGGGGACAGGGTGCAGGCGGGGTCGGTGTTGGCGGCTTCGCCCGTGATGGCAAAGGCTTGGCAGCGGCACCCGCCCCAGTCGAGTTCGGCGCGCTCGCAGCCTTGGCAGGGTTTGGGCATCCAGGCCGTGCCGCGGAATTTTTGGAAGGCGTCGCCGGTCTTCCAAATCTCTCCGAGGGGTTGGTCTTTAACGTTGTCGAAGGTGAGGCCGGGGAGCGTCGCTGCGGCGTGGCAGGGGAGGGCGCGGCCGTCTGGTGCAACGACGATGACTTGCCGGCCCCAGCCGCCCATGCAGGCCTTCGGGCGTTCGGCATAGTAGTCGGGCATCACGTGGTCGATGACGAGCGTACCTTCGAGTTTCTTGCGCGCCTCTTCGACGAGTGCGGCGGCGGTTAAGAACTCTTCGCGTGATGGCATCAGGCTGGCGCGGTTGGGGATCGCCCAGCCGTGATACTGCACGTGGGCGATCTCGAGGCGGCCGGCGCCCCATTCGACCGCGAGGTCGATGACAGCGGGCAGGTCGGCGATGTTACCGCGATGGATCACCGCGTTGATCGTGAGCGCGAGGCCTTCTTCTACGACGAGTTTGGCGGCTTCTTGCTTCGCTCGTGCGGCGCCCTTGTAATGGGCGACAGCGTCCGCGCGGGTGGGATCGATGCCTTGGATCGATATCTGCACGTGTTCTAGGCCGGCGGCGCGCAGTTCGACCAGGCGCTGCTCGTTCAGGCCGACGGCGGAGGTGATCAGGTTCGTGTAGAGGCCGGCGAGGTGCGCGGCGTTGACGAGTTCAGCCAAGTCTTTGCGCGCCAGCGGTTCGCCGCCGGAGAGGTGCACGTGGAGAATGCCGAGGGCGGCGGCTTCTTCGAAGACGCGTATCCAGGTTTTGGTGTCGAGTTCTTGGTTGGCGCGCGTCAGTTCGAGCGGGTTCGAACAATAGGGGCAGCCGAGCGGGCAGCGGTGCGTCAGTTCGGCGAGAAGGCCGATCGGCTGTAGCTCGGTCACGGTTTCACATAGCCCTTTGCGGTGAGGTCTTTGAGCAGGACTTCGATGTCGGCGCGGATGTCGTCGGCGTTGGCGTCGTATTCCTTGGCAAGCGCGGCGGCGATCTCGGAAACACGCTTGTTGCCGTCGAAGGCGGCGACGATCGCTTGCGCGGTTTCATCAAGTTCGAGAATGCGCTCAGGGCCGAGCAGCACCGCGCCGCGTTTCGGGTCGTGGCGCAGCTTGACGCCGGGGGCGAGGCGGGGCGTCGGGTCGATCATGGCTTGAATGCGCCTGGCGGGATGTGCCCCGGCGTTACGTAGGCGTGATGCAAGGCGTCGAGCATCGCCCAGAGGACGTTGCACTTGAACGTCAGAGCGTTGAGGCAAAGCGTTTGCAATTCGGAGGTGCGGGCGTGCTCAATGCAGTATTTCAGCGCGAAGTCGGCGTCGCGCGGAGCCTGCGTCATGCGCGCACCGAAGTAGGCGAGCGTTTCGCGCGAGACGAAGTTGTAGCCGGCCAGCATGCCCTCGACCCGTTCGGCGATGATTTTCGGCGCGAACATTTCGGTGAGCGAAGAGGCCACGGCCTCCAGCACGGTCTTGTCGCGGACGAAATGGACGTACGCGTCGGCGGCGAAGATCGTGGCGGGGAGTGCCTCGTCTTCCGAGATCACCATCGCGCGGTCGAGGCCGAGCCCATCGGTCAGCTTCAGCCAGCGGGCGATTCCGCCGTCGGTGCCGTTCGTTCCGTCGTGGTCTTCGATGCGCACGCGCCAGGTGGCGCGGAGTCCGGGAGTGGGCAAGCGCGAGACGATGACGGCATCTTTGATCGGAATGCGCGACTGGTAGACGTAGCGATTAAGTGCCCAGGCTTGCACCTGGCCCTTGTTGAGCTTGCCGTCGTGCAACGCGCGGTGGAATGGGTGGAGGTTGTGGTAGCGCTCGGCACCAATGGCTCTGAAGCGGGCTTCGAATTCGGCGGGCGAGAGGAGCTTCACAACTCGATCCTCATGCCGTCTTCGGCGATGTGCCAGCCGACGGCTTCGATCGCTTTGCGCTCCGGCGACATGCGGTTCAGGGTGGGGTTCGAGTTGTTGATGTGGATGAAGTAGCGACTGCCCACCTTCACATTGCTGAGAGCGCGCACGGCATCGGTCATCGCGACGTGGCCCATGCGGCGGGCGGTCTTTTCGCCCTCGCCGGAGCGGATCATCTCATCGTCCGTGTACATCGTACCATCGAAGAACAGAGCGTCGGCGCCGTCAATCGCTTTGCCGAGGTCGGAGGACATTTCGGCGCATGAGGGGAGGAAAACCAGCGAGCGGCCGTTGGCGTCGATCACGCGCACGCCGATCGAGGCGCCCTCGGCGGGGCCGATGCCTTCCTCGCGTTCGAGGTAGAGCGGCGGTTTGCCGGGGCTCGCGACCGGGCGGCAGCGAAGGCCGGGCACGGGCTCGAAAGTCTCCGAGATTGTTTCGAAGCGCACGAGCGTCTTGTCGAGGACGCCGAAGATCGGGTTGGCCGCGATGGTGCGGCGGACATAACCCGCGGACCAGACGGTGAAGGCTTGGCGTTCGCGAAGCGTCAGGAGGCCCGCGATCGCGTCGACGTCGGCGCCGGTCAAGATGACGGCCTTGATCGGCGAGGAGCGCGGTGCAGACTTCGGGTGCAGTTCGGGGGTCGCGAGGATCTGCTGGCGGATGTCGGGGGAGGCGTTCAGCAGCAGCCAGTCTTCGCCGTTGGCGGAGACGGCGAGGCTGCACTGCGTGGCCTGTGGTACGGCGGGATCTCGGGCGAAGGCGCGGGCGTTGTTGGGGCTCGCTGCATTCCATTGCGGGAAGCCGCCGCCGGCTCCCGCGCCGAGCACGATGACTTTCATGGGATGTCGCGGGCCATGTCGCGGCACGAAAGTCGTGGGTGGTCCGCCTGCGCGGACCATGACACGAGTTGGCTAGCTATTCGGCGGAGCAGTAGCAGTTGATTTCCATCGCGGCCGAGATTTCGCGGACTTTGGGCTTGCGCCAGGCTTTTTTCATGGGAGCACCTCTGGATGGCTAACCGGTGCAGTGTGTCGCATCGATGACCCTTAGCGCAAGGGGGCTCAGGGTGCGGTTAGCCCTGCAATCGCTTGGGACATGACGGCTTCGCCGCGCCTCCAGATCATGTCTTTCCAGTCATCTCGGTCCGGGTAGAAGGCGCCGCGGATTTGGGCCTTGATTTCGGCGGCTTCGGGGCCTTTGGGATCGCCCAGGGTGTGGAGCCAGTTGTCGGCGCGAAGAGCCATGAAAACCTCAAACGTCGAGACGGTACCGAACTCCAGGCACGCCATCGCGACGTCGCTGCGCAGCAGGAGGCCCGGGATGCAAGAATCGATCGAGCCCAGCACGGCCGCGGAAACAGAGTCCCCGGCTTGCGTCGAGCAGATGTCGGGCCACCACGCTTTGGCGCGGGCGTAGGCCGGCGTCTCGGGTGATTCTTCGCTGATGAGTTCACCGTGGCCATAGGGGCCAAGGCCGGTGTGGAAGTCGATGACGCCGACTCGCCGGCAATGCGCAAGTTCGCGGCGGACGACGTGCTTGACGATGCCGGCCGACCATTGTTCGCGGTTGCCGCCGAAGTACATGCCGTCCGGGTGGGCGTATTGGCCTTTGCTGACCGCTTCCTGCATCGTGAAGGGGCCATATTCCTTGATGAAGTCGCGGAAGAGTTCGCTGCCGCGGCGCAAGGTTTCCGCGCCAAGGTCGGGCGGGGCGATCGCGAGCTTCAGTTGTTCGTAGCCGCCGTTCGTCGGGTAGGGCGCGCTGTGGTCGACGAAATTGCGGTTCAGGTCGACGTTATCTTCGGTGACGCGGCGGTTCCACGCGAAGCCGTAGGGGTTCAGTGCGTGGATCATCACGACTTTAAGTTCGGGCGGCCAAGCGTCGTTGCGGTTGTTCTTAAGCCAGCCGACCTGGCAGGCGGAGCCAGCATACGCCTCGACGCCGTGCGTGCCGGAGATCAGAAGCAGGCCGACCTTCCCGCCGGCAGGGCCTGCGACTGCGACGTCGACATTCAGGTCCTCGCCGTTCGGGCCCTTGGCGTGCGGGTTCAGGTGTGCGGTGAGCGTGCAGCCCCGCGCCGTTGCCGCGGCCAGGAATTTTTGCCGGGCCTCGGTGTAGTTGGCGGCGAAGAAGTCTTTGCTCATGATCAACCCCACAGTTCGCGCGCAGGCGCGAACATGCGTGTGCCGTCGTAGCGGATGCCGGGCTGGCGATCTTTGGCGAGGAGCAAGGGGCCGTCCAAATCGATGAAGTGCGCCATGCTTGAAAGCACAAAGGCGGGGGCCATGGAAAGGGACGTCGACACCATGCAGCCGATCATGATCGACAATCCCGAATTTTGTGCTTCGCGTGCGAGTTCGAGGGCCGCGGTCAGGCCGCCGGTCTTGTCGAGCTTGATGTTGATGGCGGCGTATTTGCCGGCGATGCCGCGCAGGTCGGCTGCGGTGTGCAGGGCTTCGTCGGCGCAGATCGGGACCGGCGAGGAGTGGCCGGCGAGGTTTGCGTCGGCGTCGGCGGGCAGCGGTTGTTCAATCAATGTGACGCCGAGGCGGTTCAATTGCGCGCCGTAGCTTTCGAGTTGGTCGAAGCTCCAGGCTTCATTGGGATCGACGATGAGAGTGGCGGTGGGGCTTGCCGCGCGGACTGCGGCGAGGCGGGTCATGTCGTCGGCGCTCCCAAGCTTCACCTTGAGGAGCGGCGCGTTCGCGGCGTGGGTTGCGGCAGCCATTGCGGCGGGTTCGTTAAGCGCGATCGTGAGGGCGGTCGTTGCGGGGCGGGGCTCGGGGAGACCGGCCAGGTCCCACACGCGGCGGCCGGCCTCTTTGGCTTCTAGGTCCCAGAGTGCGCAGTCGAGGGCGTTCCGGGCGGCGCCGGGCCTCATCAGGCGGAGCAGATCTTGGCGCGTGGCGCCGGCTTCGATGTCGTTGCGCGCGGACTCGATCGTTGCGATCACGCCGGTGACGGTTTCGCCGTAACGGGCGTAGGGCACGCACTCGCCGCGCCCGAGGCGGCCCCCGCGTTCGATGGTGGCGACGACGACGTGGGCTTCGGTTTTAGTGCCGCGCGAGATGCGGAAGGGTTCGCGCAGCGGCCAGCGCTCGTCGGCGACGGCGAGCCGCGCGCTCACTTTTCCTTGGCCGACCAGGCGCCGTCCCAATTCTTGGGCGGCGGTTCGTGCTCGTAGTGATTGATGCGCGATTCATAAGTGTCGAAGATCGCAGCCGGGGCGCCGGTGAGGCTACGGCCGCGGGCGATGGCGTCTCTAGCGCCAGCCCAATCCTTTGAGCGGAAGGCCGCGAACAGGACTTGCAGTATCGCTTCGATGTCCTGGAACGTCTTTGTTTCGCGCACGTGGGCGTGGCCCATCAGGGCGTAGATGTGTGTCGGCGTGGCGCGACCCTTAACGGCGATGTAGTCGAGTTCGAGGAAGGCGAACTTCTCATTCACGATCATCTCGGTGTCTTCGCCGATCGCGATCGGGAAGCCGTAGTTGCCGGCGAAGGATTGGATGCGGGCGGAGATGTTGACGGCATCGCCCAGCGCCGAATAGTCGAAGCGCAGTTCGGAGCCCATATTGCCGACGACGCAGGTGCCAGTGTTCAGGCCGATCGAGACGTCGATTTGATTGACCTTGTGGGACTTGTAAAAGCCTTCGGCCGTCAGTTCCTGGTTCAGCACGATGAGCGCGTCCATCATGGCGAGCGCGCATTCGCAGGCATGCGTCGCGTGATCGGCATCGTCAAGCGGCGCGTTCCAGAACGCCATGACGCAGTCGCCGATATACTTGTCGATTGTGCCGTGGTGGTTCAGCACCTCGCGCGAGAGTGGGGTGAGCGCACGGTTGATGAGCTTGGTCAGGCCTTGCGGGTCGGCGCGGAAGCTTTCGGCGATCGGGGTGAAGCCGCGGATGTCGCAGAACATGATCGAGAGTTCGCGCGTCTCGCCGCCGAGTTTCAGTTTCGACGGGTCGTTGGCGATGCTCTCCACAACATCGGGCGGCAGGTACTGCGCGAAGGCGCTGCGCACCGTGCGGCGCTCCGCCTCGGTGCGCATGAACTTGACGAGGCTGGCGGAGGCGAAGACGAGGGCGATGTTTACGGAGGCCGCGATCGGATCAACAAGCCAATGCCATTGCGTAAACGCGTACCATGAAAAGCCCACTGCGAAGACCACGGCGAGTATCGCTACGCTTGCGATCCAGAAGACCGGGACACGTACGATCAGGAGCAACACGCCAAGCCCGATCAAGGTTGCGAAGATGAGCTCAAAGCCAAGCGCAAAGTCGGGGCGCTCCAGATGGTGGCCCAAGAGCATCTGTTCCAGGGCCTGCACGTGTACTTCGACGCCGGGCATAGCGGGATTTGTCGGCGTCGGACGAAGGTCGAGCAGGCCCGGCGCGCTGGTTCCAATGAACACCGCGGAGCTTTCAAGCAGCGAGCGATCGGCCGTACCGTCAAGAACTTGCCAAGCCGGTATCGCCCGCTTGAACGTCGCCTTCTTCGCGCTCTCCTCGTCGGTGTAGTGAAGCCAAAGCTCCGCATTCTCGGTCGTTGGAATGACGATGTCGCCAATGCGCAGCGAGATGATTCTGTCCGCGTTGCCGGCTGCGACCTCTTTGTCGGTTCCCGGCGTTGAGATCAGCAAAGTTCCGCGTTGACCGATCTTTTCCGTGAGGACACGCAGGACTTCCAAGGTCAGGCTTGGGTAGATCTTGTTTTGGTATTTGAACAGCAGCGGAACCTTGCGGACGACCAAATCCTCGCGCTGCGAGATGACTACGTTGAATGAGCCATTGCCGGCGGCGGCTTCTTCAAGTTCGGGCATTGTCGTGGTGACGCCGATTTGGCGCGGGAGCGCGGCAAGCGGTTTGCCATCGCCCAGGACGGATTCACCACCTGTTCGCCGCGGTGCACGGCCGCCGCTTTCGTTGTTGAAGGCAAAGCCGGTTACCGTCGAAACGGATTTGATCGCGTCGGTCAGGATCGCGTCGTTGCGGGGCAGGCCGCTTAATTGTTGTCGTGTTGCATCCCACTCCGTGCCAGGAGGCAGGCGCTTTGCCAGCTGCTCGGGTGAAGTATTGTCGGCCTCGGCGAAGACGATGTCGAAGGCAACGACGGCGGTCCCCATCTCACCCAGATTGCGAACGAGTTTGGCGACTGTCGATCTTGGCCAAGGCCACTGACCGATGCGCTTAATACTCTCCTCGTCGATGTCGACGTAGCGAACTTGCAGCCCGATTGTGTCGTTGGGATTGACGTAGGGTCTTGGGCTTGCGCGTTGATAGAAGTCGAAGACTTGGGTTCGCAGCGACTCGACGACGTTGCCGGGATCAAAGGCGTGAATCAGCGTTGCAAACGCAAGCATCGCCCACGGCACGATCCCCAGCCACCTGAGCAGGCCGGAGAGGCCGGCCATCGCGAGCGCGCTTTCGCGCGTGGTGGTGTCGCGTTGTGCCATGTCCCCCGATTAGCCCCTCATGCTGCGGCGTGGACGTGCGCCGACTTGGAGAAGTCGTAGAGCCGATCCCAGAGCGTGTCGAGACGGGCGAGGGCGTCGGGCAGGGGGATGACCGCCATTTTACCGTCTTTCTGGGTCAGGAAGCCCAATCCTTCGAGTTTCGAAAGGGCGTCGGAGACCTCGAAATCGATATTCACGCCAAACGTGGTCTTGAGCCATGCCTCGATACGGCGGTCGAGTTCGCCCGCATGCGCGGCCGGCCCCCAGGCGTGCAGCGCGTGGTAGGCGAGGATGACCTCTTTCACTTCTTGGTCCTCGGCGGTGCCGATCAGCGTTTCGAAGACGCCGGCATCGTTGGTGACGTTCTTGAAGTAGATGTTGTCGGCGACCTTCTTTTGGTACTTCAACTTGCGGAAGGAATAGTTCGAGTACTGACGAAACATGAAAGCACCCGCGCCGATCAAAACTGAGAGGGCACCGACTGCTTTCATCAGCTTGTCTTGCGTTACCGCACCGGAGATGCCGAGATAAGCACCGATCACGAGGAAGACAACGGACAGCGCGGGTACAATGTTCAGCGCGACAGGGATACCGCCCAAGAGTGCGGGGCCGCCGAGCAGGAACGCATCTTTGCGGCTCATCACAACATTCACTTCCGGCAGCAGCATCGGCAACTCGACGCGTGTGATATTGCGAAAGTACTTGACCATGATGCTGCCGGGTTCGGCGCCGCCCGGGAGGGCTTGGCGGCCACGGGTTAGACTTAGACCTTTGCGCTTTTGACTGACGTCCTGGCGGAAGCGGACGAACACGACCACATCGTTGAATCCGTCAAGCACAACGGGCTTGCCCCTGAAGCCGAGCGCGGCGGCTTGGGTGACGGTTTGCGTGTTGCGGCCGCGGTAGAAGATGCGGACAGCTTCGTAGGCCTCAAACGGCGTGCGGGTCTTGACGTCGAGCAGCGGGTGGTCGCCGCCGAGCGCGCCGACTTCGGCCTTCGGCAGCTCCATGAAGTTCGCGCGTGCCATGACGCTTTCGAATGTCGACACCAACGTCTTGTACGCGCTCTCCGCGTCGCGGTCGTCGCGGCGCAACGGTCGGGGACCGCTCGGCGCAAACCAGGCGTAGAGGTCCTTTAGCTCGGTCAGTTCGTCGTAGAAGTCGTGATGAAAATAGGCACCCAAGAAGGTGCAGAGGGTGTGGAAGTCGGCGAATTGATCCTTGGCGATGTTCTCGTTCGCGAGGGCGGCGACTAGGTCGGCCTTCAGCACGGGGACGAAGTGCATCGGGTCGCCGGGGGCAGGACCGTGCGAATTCTCCGGTGTGTGGCTTTCGGCCGTCATCAGATTCCGTCTCCCGATCGGCGTAACCGGGATGCGAGAAGCACCGCCTAAGACCCCAGATCGAATCGATTTTGGCCGAGTTTGGCACTAAGGCAAGCGCCGGGGTGTGCGGCCGATCACTGCGGCTTAACTACTTGTGCGGCTGTGGCGCGCAACTTGCAGACGAACTTGCTGCGGTTTGGTCGCGCGGGCACACTCTCGATTCGAGAGTAAACGGTGCAAGCGGGTGCGCCGTGTGGCGTTGGCGGGGCGAGCGTGCATGACCGGGGAGGTTCAAGCGTGGCTTGACGTGTCTGAGGACGCGTCGTCGCTAATGCTGCGGCCCCAGGGCGACTGGGTGGTGCGCCACGCCGAGACAATCGACAAGTCGTTGCAGGCGATCGACGCGTTTCAGCGGCGGGCGGCAACCTTTGACTTGTCCCATTTAGGCCGGCTCGACACGGCGGGGGCCTGGCTCATTTACCGAACCGGGCGGACGCTGGAACGTGCTGGCTCGACGGTGACGATAGCCGGCGCCACGGGCGCACACACGACGCTGATAAATGCGGTCGCACGGGCGGACAAGCCGATCAAGGTCGAACCGCCGGTCGGGAACATCTTCACGAACCTCGTGGCGCGTATGGGAAGCGCTCTCGACGAAGGCGGGCGGACGGGGCGCGATCTGGTCGGTTTCTTCGGGCTGGTGTTGGAGACGCTGGGCAAGACGATCGTCAATCCCACCCGGATGCGGCTTACGTCGACCGCCTATCACATGGAGCAGACCGGACTGAACGCGGTTCCGATCGTCAGCCTGATCTCATTCTTGATCGGGGCGGTGCTTGCCTATCAGGGGTCGGAGCAGCTGCGCCGGTTTGGCGGCGAGATCTTTACGGTCAATCTGGTCGCCGTGTCGTTCATGCGCGAAATCGGCATTCTTCTAACCGCGATCATGGTGGCGGGCCGGTCGGGCAGCGCGTTCACGGCTCAGATCGGCTCGATGAAGCTGCGCGAAGAGGTCGATGCGATGCGCACGCTCGGGCTTGATCCGATGGAGGTGTTGGTTCTGCCGCGGGTGGTGGCGCTGCTCATCATGATGCCGGTGTTGGGTTTCATCTCGGCGATGATGGGGCTTTTGGGCGGCGGGCTCGTCGTGTGGACGGAGCTCGGCATGTCGCCGGCGATGTATATCGAGCGCCTGCGCGACGCGGTCGATGCGTGGGACGCCGGCGTCGCGTTCATCAAGGCGCCGGTGTTCGGGCTATTGATTGCGATGATCGGATGTTTCGAAGGGCTGAAAGTTGAAGGCAGTGCGGAGTCGGTCGGTCAGCGCACCACGGCGTCGGTCGTCGAAGGTATCTTCACGGTGATCGTGGTCGACGCGATCTTCTCGATCCTCTTTGTGAAGCTTGGGATCTGAGCGATGGCGCGCGAAACGATCATCGAGGTTCGAGGCTTACGCAATCAGTTCGGGTCGCAAGTCATTCACGACCGTCTGGATCTCGACATCTACAAAGGCGAGGTGTTGGGCATTGTCGGCGGATCGGGGACCGGTAAGTCGGTGCTGCTGCGCACGATTCTTGGGATCAACAAGCCGGCCGCCGGACGGATCGATGTTTTCGGAAAAACGCGCGGCGTGATGAGTGCTGCGGAAGAGCGAGCGGTCGAGCGGCGCTGGGGCGTGCTGTTCCAGGACGGCGCGCTGTTCTCGTCGCTGACCGTTGCACAGAACATTCAGGTCGCGCTGAAAGAGCATCTGCATATGCCGCAGAAGTTGATGGACGAGATTGCGGCGCTGAAGATCGGGTTGGTCGGTCTGCCGCCGGAAGCGGGGCCTAAGTTTCCGTCCGAGCTTTCGGGCGGTATGCGCAAACGCGCCGGGCTGGCGCGGGCGCTGGCGCTCGATCCGGAGATTGTGTTTTTGGACGAGCCGACAGCCGGCTTGGACCCGATCGGCGCATCGGCGTTCGACGAGCTGATCCGCAGTCTGCAGGCTACCTTGGGCTTAACCGTCTTTATGGTGACCCACGACCTCGACAGTCTTTACGCAATCTGCGACCGGATAGCCGTGCTGGCCGAGAAAAAAGTGCTCGTCACGGGTACAATCGACGAATTGATGACCCAGGAACATCCCTGGATTCGTGAGTATTTTCATGGTCCGCGCGGGCGGGCGGCGATGGCCGCCAAGTCTGCGCCACCAAGATCTTGAGGTAAGGAGCGTCTGTCATGGAAACCCGCGCGCATCATTTGTTGATCGGCAGTTTTGCGATCGGCATCGCCGTGCTGACGGTTGCGTTCCTGCTGTGGATCGGGCGGTTCGAGTTCAATCGGCAGTACCAGCTCTACGACCTCAAGTTCGAGGGATCGGTCTCGGGCCTCAGCAAAGCCGCCGACGTGCTCTACAACGGCATCAAGGTCGGCGAGGTGATCGACCTCAAGCTCGATGAAGACAATCCGAACAACGTGCTCGTTCGGGTTCGTGTCGAGCGTTTGACGCCCGTGAAAGAAGATTCCTACGCCAGCCTCGAGACGCAGGGCTTAACCGGCGTTGCGGCGATCCAGATTGCGGGCGGCGGTTCGAAGTCCAATCCGCTGGTGGCGGAGGGCAATCAGCGCTATCCGGTGATCGAGACGCGCAAGTCGACATTCCAGAAGTTGTTTGCGGGTGCGCCGGAGTTGATCAATCGGGGCAATGCGGTGCTCGATCGGCTTTCGACGTTCTTGAGTGGCGAAAACGAGAAGAAGTTCTCGGATACGATCGCGCATGTTGAGCGGTTGTCCGGGAACCTTGCCAAGGCGTCGGACAAGTTCGACTCCATTGCGACGAACATCGACAAGCTGGTCGCGGGCGACACGAAGGCCACGCTCGCCGACATTCGCGGCGTGGCGAGCGACATTCGCACCGTGATGAACGAGGCGCGCGCGCCGTTGCGCGACTTTGCGCGCAACGGGTTGCCGGAGCTGCTGCTCGCGATCGGCGACGCGCGGCAGATGATCGCCTCGATCGACCGCGCGGCGCAACGTTTGGAAAGCAGTCCGTCGTCGCTGATCTTCGGCGACAAGGCGGTCGAGTATCAGCCGACAGGGGGCAAGTGATGCGGGTGGGGAACATTCTGTTGCGCGCTGGCGTGGGGCTGGCCTTGGCGCTGGGGTTGGCGGGCTGCAGTCTGCCGAATTTAGGTAGCGGGCCGCCGCCCGATCTCTATGTGCTGTCGCCCAAGAGCACGTTTCCGGACGATCTACCGACGGTGTCGTGGCAGCTTGTCGTCGAGGAACCGTCGACGGCGAAGGGGATCGACACCGATCGCATTGCGATCGCGCCGTCGGCCCTTGAAGTGAAGTACTTCGGCGGCTCGCGCTGGGCCGACCGGGCGCCGCGCATGGTGCAGCAGCTGCTCATTCAGTCGTTTGAGAACACGAAGAAGATTGTCTCGGTCGGGCGGCAGTCGATCGGTCTGCGCTCCGACTTCGTGTTGAAAACGGAGTTGCGCGAGTTTCAGGCCGAGAAAACGGCAGAAGGTAAGACGATCGTGCGCGTGCGCGTGAACCTAAAGCTCGTCCGCCCGTCGTTGGGGCAGATCGTGGCGTCGGAGAGCTTCGAGTCGGTCAAGGACTCGGCCAGCGAAGGGGTGCCCGATATCGTTCAAGCTTTCGACGAGGGCGTGGGTGCGGTGCTGAAGCGCGCCGTTGCCTGGACGCTGAGGGCGGGCGACGAGAACTTGAAGAAGACGCCGAAGGATCGCTAGATCGCAGCTAAGACAGCCGCCCGATCGCCGAGGCCAGGGCCACGTAAACCTTGCCCGTTTGCGAGGTGAGGTAGGTTTCGACCAGCACGTTTTCGCGGTCGCTACGGGCTGTTTGTTCCATCAGGGCTTCGAACTGAAGCACGTAGCGGTCGACAGTGTCCTTGAACTCGCCGTCCTCGCGGTACTTGCGGCCGATCCGTTCCGTTTGCTCGCGGCCGAGAACGCTGACCAAACGGCGGGCGAAGACGTTGCGTTCGCCGTTGCGATAGCGGCGCAGGAGGTCGAGCGGCGGGTCGTCTTCCAGGAAGCGGTCGAGATCGATCGCCATCGCCTGCAGCGTCTCGATCATGTGACGCGATGAGGTGTGGTTTGGGCCTTGCGCAGCCGGGGCACCGGCCTTGGCAGGGCGAAGCTCCTGCGGTTGGGCGGGCGCGGGGCGGCGCGGCGGCTGCGGGCGCGCTTCTTCGGCGTGATGGTCGGCGGGCAAGCGCTTGGGCGGTTGCTGCGTTGGTGGCAGCGGATTCTGGAGCGTCAGCGGTTTTTGGCTTTCGCTGGTCTCGGCGGCGGCGAGCAGCGATTTCATGTCCCAACCCCCGCGGTCGTCCAAGGGTGGTGCGTCGTGATTGTTCTGCGGGCTGACAAAGCGCTTTGCCATACCGAACCAGCCGCGCTGCTCGCCGTTCTGCGGTGGTGCCGGGTCTTGGTAAGGCGTTTGGGCGGGCGGTGCGTGGCGTTCGACCGGTTGCTGGGGCGCGCGCGTGGGCGGTGCGAGGTTTGCGGCCGGCGGCACGCTGAAGTTGGGGGCGGCCGGTTGCTGCGGTGCTGGCTTGGCGACGGGTGTGGATTGGTTTCTGGGCGCGGGTGCTGCCGACGGGTCGTCGCGCTCGATTTGGCGGACGCGGTCGAAGGCGTTGGCAACGCGGGCGGAGAGATCGCTGGCCGCGCCGGCTTGCTTGTCGAGCGCGTTGCGAAGCAGCAGTGCTTGGTTTGCGGCTTCGGCCGGCATGCTCGGTTGAAGTTTCGACAGACGTTCGACCGTGGTTTCGATTTGCTGCGAGGCGGTCGCCGCGGTTTCACGCAGACCGATTAGAACCGAGCCCAGGCGGCCGGCGGCGTCGAACGAAGAGTCGCCGGCGCTGCGGATCGTCTGCATGGCCTGTTCGAGGCCGGAAGTGGTGAGTTCCGTCGAGGTGCGCAGCTTTTCCGACTCACGCGTGAAGAGTTGCGTCGTTTCGATGATGCGCTGGGCCATCACGGCTGCGGTTTCATCGAGGCGGCGCGAGCCTTCGATCGTGAATGTGCCGATCTTCTTCGTTTCGTCGACCATAACGCCGACGAGTTTGTTCAGGCCTTCGCGCTGGAACTCCAGCGCGCGGGCCATGTGGTCGTTTTCTTGCTTTAGGCGCTCAATCGTTTCAGCGAGGGCCGCGCGTTGGCGTTCGTGGCGGGCGACAACTTGCTCCGAGCGTGCGGCGGCTGCTTCCGAGGCGGCATCGAGGCGTTGCGCCTGGCGTTCGATTTCCTTTGCGGATTCGGCGGCGCGGTTCGAGACCGTGGCCGACGCGTTTTGCAGCGTCGAGATCAGGCCGGCGATGGCGCTGTGTTCGTTGTGCAGGCTTTCGCTGGCGTTGCGGGCGGCGTTGCGCGCCTCTTGGAGGCGGGCGGTTAGCGTGTCGGAGGCCGAAAGCACCGCGGTGTCGAGTGCTTGCGTGAATTGGGCGAGCTTTTCACGTTCGGAACCCAGCTTGTTCGTCGCGCGGTCGACGCGTTCCTGAGCGGCCATCGCGGTGCGTTCGATCAGCGCCATGCGTTCGTTCGTGGCCGTCTCAAGCGCCGCCATGCGACCGGTTGCCTGCTCGACCGCGCCATTGAAGACGTCGAGTTCGCGGCGTATCGCGCGGCCGAGGCGTGCCATGCCGCGGGCAGCGTGGTCTTCAGGCTCGCTGAGTTCGGCGGCCGCGAGTGCGAGTGCGTTCGATTGGCGGCGCAGAGCGTTCGCTTCACGCGCGATCAGCGCGATGAAGATCGCCAAGATGACCGGAACGATGAGGACTGCCGAAATCAAACCGTACCACGCGATCGGAAGCTGGAAGATCCTGTCCCATCCGAACAGGCCGACCAGATATGCACCGATTCCACCGAGCCAAAAGACACTGAATAGAAATGTCCCCCAGGGAAGTGCGCCGCCAGAATCCACTGGTAGATGGACGGGTCTGACTTCAACTCGGGGTGGGTCGATATCCTCAACCGGGGCGCGGTCCACCGGCGCGCGTGCGCGCAGCCGTGCATCGCCGAGCACGGCTTCTTGGAAGGCATGGACGTTGGATGGCTCAACGCGCTGCATGAATGATTCGAACCACGCCTTTCGCGAGATACGTTTACCAAACTTCTACCATTTCTTGCGGGGGTTCGCACTGAAGAAGATTCGCAACACAGCAAGGGGTCTGTGGATCGCAATGTGTTAACGCGCGAGGCGAAGCTCTGGTTGATTTCGAAGCGTTTGTGAGCGCGGCGTGCGCCAATGGTTGTGTCGCCAATGCATCGCACCGAGCGGAGTTGCCAGGCGCGAATGGAGAGGTGCAGGCGAATCGCGCAGAGATAGTCGGCGATGTGATTCGCACGTTGGGAGTGACGCTATGACGATGCTGATCGCGGCGGCTGTCGCCTTTCTTGCACTGCACTTGCTTGTTGCGGGGACCCGACTTCGCGATGCCGTGGTCGGGGTGACCGGCGAGCAGGGATACTTGGGTCTGTTTTCGCTTGGGAGCGTCGGCGGGATCGTTTGGCTCGCGATGAGTTACAACGCGGCTGCGGCGGCGGGCAGCGCGCAGCTGTGGGACTTGGGCCCCGGCGTTTCGCATATGGGCATCATCGTGGTGGCGATCGCGTTCCTGCTCGGGGTGACAGGATTGCTTACGCCGAACCCGACGAGTTTCGGTATGGAAAGCGTCGCCGGGCGTGAGGGGGCGATCACCGGGGTGCTACGGATCACGCGTCATCCGTTCCTCTGGAGCGTCGCGTTGTGGGCGGGGTTTCACTTGGCCGCAAACGGCGATGCGGCGTCGGTCGTGTTCTTCGGGACGTTCTTGGTATTGGCGATCGCCGGAACGTTCTCGATCGACGCCAAGCGGCAGCGGAAGATGGGGGAGGCTTGGAGTGCTTTTGCCAGCAAGACATCGAACGCGCCGTTCGGGGCGATCTTGGCCGGGCGCAACAGTTTGATGCTGGGCGAGCTTTTGACCTACCGGCAGCTGGTCGCTCTCGCCGTTTTCTTGGGAGTCCTGTTCGTGCACGCCTGGCTGTTCAGCGCGTCGCCTTTCCCGGGCGGTTGGGTGCCGTTTTAGGGGTTCGGTAAGGCCCCGTTAACCGGCTGGTTGTGTCTGGCGCCCTAAAGTCGGCTGTTCGGGGAGGGTACCCTCATGACAGCACTGGCAAGACCGGTCGACTACGACCATCTCAAGATACAAGCGGCGGGCGATCTCGGCGTCATGCGCGAGGTGCTGGCCCTGTTCGTGACGCATAGCGAACAAGTGATTGGCGAGCTTGAGGCAGCCGACGACCCAAAGACTTGGAAGCAGTGGACGCACACGCTGAAAGGGTCTGCCCGCGGTATCGGCGCCTTTGCGGTGGCGGAAGCGGCAGCTGACGCGGAGCGGAAGATTCTGGACAAGAGCGCCCTCGCGCCGCTGAAGGCTGCTTTTGCGGAAGCGCGAGCGTTTATTGGGAAACACCCGCTGTGATGCCCGTCACGTTCGGCATTTGGCTTGCTGTGTTGACACGGGCCGACGGCTAAAGTGTCCCTGGGCTGAGGGTTAGAGATGGCATTTAAGATCAAGTTCTGGGGTACACGGGGGACAGTTGCGTGTCCTGGCCCGAACCACTTGGCGTTCGGCGGCAACACCAGCTGCGTCGAGGTCGCGATGGGCGGCCGGCGCGTGATCTTCGACCTCGGCACGGGCGTGCGCAATCTCGGCAAGTGGTTCATGCGCAAGCAGCAGCGCGAGGCGACTGTGCTCATGTCGCACACGCACTGGGATCACATTCAGGGCTTTCCGTTTTTTCAACCGGCGTTCGTCGAGGGCTATCACTTCAAGATCATGGCGGGGCATTTGGATACCGGCTTGCCGATCCAGAACGTGCTGGCCGGTCAGATGACGCATCCGTTCTTTCCGGTGCCGATCGACATCATGAAGGCGCAGATCGAGTTCGTCGATTTCCGCGCCGGCGATTCCTTTGCGCTCGCGCCCGACATCAAGGTGCGCACGACACCGCTCAATCACCCAGACGGTGCGACCGGCTACCGGCTTGAGTATCAGGGCAAGTCGATCTGCTATATCACCGACACCGAGCACACGCCCGGCAAACCCGATCAGCGGATCTTGGGGCTAGTCGAGGGCGCGGATCTGATGATCTACGATTCCACCTACACGGATCACGAGTTTCCGGCCAAGCGCGGTTGGGGGCACTCGACGTGGCAGGAAGGCATGCGCCTCGCGCGCGCGGCGAACGTGAAGCGGCTCGCGATCTTCCACCACGACCCGGACCATGAGGACCACTTCATGGAAGAGGTCGAGGCTTCGGCACTCGCGGCTTGGCCGGGATGCTTCGTGGCGCGCGACAATATGCGGATCAATTTGATCTAACGCGCTGGCAGCGCCACTTCCAAGATCTCGTCGTTTGCTTCGGCCGTGAGCGTGTAGTCGGCACCGCTCGGGATCGTGCATGCGTCGTCGGCTTCGAGCGTGTGCTCACCGAGTGTGGTGCCCGCGAGTTTTACACGACCCTTCAGAACCGAGAGAAATAAGAAATCGCCGTTGTGTGTTCGTGTGAACGTCCTTGGGCGCACGATGCGGACGCCGGCGAGGTTGTTGGTTGCTTTGGCGATGCCGGTGTCGCGGAATTCGAAGCCTTCGCCTTGCTGCCATGGCGCGTCGGCGGCGATGTGGTGGACGAAGTGTTGGCCGTCGAAGTTGCGCTTTGGGTTGAGTGTTGCTGTTGGCAGCGACAACTCGTGGTCGCGAAACGTTTCGTGTTCGGCGGGGCAGCCGATCTCGATGACTTCGAGGCCGGGGGAGGACTCGAGCACGCGGTGGCGGATGCCGGGTGGCTGTAAGACGCAATCCCCTTCGTGCATCACGAACGGCGGACCTTGATCTTCGTAGACCACGCGCACCCAGCCTTTGCGCACGAAGATGATTTGGAACCGGACGCGGTGATGGTGGACGTAATCACCTACCGGGCCTCCTTCCGTGATGCGGATGTGCGAGGCGATGTAGCGGCCGCCGAGGCGGCCGGGGATCAGGTCGCGGTACTGCAAGCCGGCGCGGCCCGTGATCCAGGCGGCGGGTGCCGACACGCGGGTGATGACGAACTCTTGTGAGCTTGGCGGAATGACCGGATGGCCGAGGCCTAGGAACGGTTCGGCTTGCACCCCGCCGTCGGTGGCGACGAGGCGGAGCATTTCTTTCGCGTTCGAGACCACTGCGACGCGCGGAGCGTCGGCAGGCATGATCATGTCGAGGCGATAGCCGCGCCGCTCGTAGGCTGCGATGGCGTCGTCGAGGCTGTTCATCGGAAGCGCGGGCTCGCGCGTTCGATCATGCCTTTGTCGGTTGCCATCTTGTGGGTCAACGTTTGGTCTTCGTGCGCGAGACGCCAGGAGATCAGCTCTTGCGCGTAGGCGAGCGTTACCATCGCGTAGTCGCTGGCGGTTGCGAGGTTCGTGAACTCGCTCGGATCGCGCTGAAGATCGAACAGCAGTGGTGGTAGGGCCGCGAAATGGACGTACTTAAAGCGCTCGTCGCGGATGACGCTCAAGTTGCATTGATGCAGCGTGAGCCCTAGTGCTTGCTCGGCGCCGTCGAAGCTCGGGTCGCGGAAGTCGAACTCCCAATGCGCGTGGCGGCGCCAGCTGTCTGGCGCGCCGCCTCCAACGAACGGCAGGAGCGAGTGGCCGTCGCATTGTGGTGGAATGGCGGCACCGATTGCATCGAGCAGCGTCGGCAAGATATCGACGTGCTCGGTGAACGCGCTGACTGTTGCACCGCCGGATGTGCGCGGGTCCCGGATGATCAGCGGCACGGCGTAGGACTCGTTGAAGTAACCGGACTTGCCCAGCATCCAGTGATCGCCGAGCTGTTCGCCGTGGTCGCTGGTGAAGACGATCATCGTGTCGTCCCACAGGCCTTCGAGTTTCAGATGTGCGAACAGGCGGCCGAGATTGTCGTCGACCTCGCTCATCATCGCGAAATAGACCGCGCGCATGCGGTTCAGTTTGCGCACGTCGTCGGGAGCTTGGCTCATCGGGTGGTTCAGTTGATAGGCGAGCCAGGGGTGTTGGGTGGCTTCGGCCTTGGCCATCTCGCGGCGCACCGGCGGCGGCAGCGACTCAGGATCGTAGAGGCGGTTCCACGGTTCGGAGGCGATCCATGGCGGATGCGGGCGCAGCAGGGAGAGGTGGAGGAGCCACGGCTCATCGCGATGTTCGCTGACATAGTCGATCGCTTGGTCGACGTGCCAGGTCGTGTCATTGTGTTCGGCCTTGACGATCCATGGCTTTGGATGCGGCGCGCCGTCTTCGTAGTCGGGGCCGCTCTCACGCATCCAGATGACGAAGCGCTCTTCGTGCGGGAGTTCGTAGCCGCGGGCGCGGAGGAAATCGCCCCATGGGCCCGGATGATCCATACCGGTGTCAGCGATCGCCGTGAGGCCGGGGAGGATGCCTTCGTAGGTCGAGAGACGCGGGTCGCCGGGTTTGAGGTCGCGCGGGTCGGCCGTCTGATCGGTGTAGCCAATCAGCGCCGGGTCGTAGCCCGCCTTGCGCGCCTCGATCGCCCAGTTCGTGTGGCGGCGGTCGAGCGGCGTGCCATTCGTCGCCACGCGATGATTATGCTGATAGAGCCCTGTGTGCAGCGTCGCGCGCGACGGCGAACAGGGCGACGTGTTCGAGAAGTGGCGCGTGAATAGCGTGCCATCTCGCGCTAGCGCGTCGAGGTGCGGGGTCTTCACCACCGGATGGTTCAACGCCGAGAGGCAGTCAGCGCGCCATTGGTCGGCAGTGATAAAGAGGATGTTTCGGGGGCGGGGCATGGGGCAGCTCGGTCTTATGTTTGCCGTTCTCCCCTCGGGGAGAAGGTGGATGCCGGCGCGAAGCGGCGGCAGACGGATGAGGGGCCCCCGGTGCAGTGTCCCCTCATCCGTCTCGCCGCCTTCGGCGTCGATCCACCTTCTCCCTGAAGGGAGAAGGGCTAGCTCAGGCTGTTATAGCAAGCCCCGCCGTCCGGGCATCAAACACCTCGAACTCGTGCGCGATGCAGCCGTCCATCAGTTTGCGCCAGACCGGCTCTGCGATGGTATTGGGGAAGCCTTCGCGTTCGCAGGAGGCCTTTACCTTCGCCAGCACATCGTTGATGCGGGCTTCGTCGCGGACCTTGTTGCGGTCTTGCTTGATGTGGCCGGCGCGCTCGATGTAGGTCAGCCGCTCGGCGAGCAGGCGGACGAGCGCGCGGTCGAGGCGGTCGATTTCGCGGCGGATGTCAGGCATCGAGTGGCAGTCGGCGGCGGGCGTGCCTTGAAGGTCAGGCCAGGGGGCTGGCATGGGTGTCATCCTCTTGGGTCTTTCGCCGACGGGGTGGATATGGCAGTGGGCAGCGGCCCCGCCAACGTGTCATCCAGCCGCGCAAAAGTGTGGGGCGGGTGATTGAATTTCTGTGGCGCGACCCAATTTCTACATGTAGGTTTGCGTGAATAATTTCATTACGAGGTTTTCTGTAAAATGTCAGCAAACGTCGCCCCGGCCGGCGGGCAGCACAAGACAGATGTCGTCATCATCGGCGCGGGGCCGATCGGGATCTTCGCGGTGTTCGAACTCGGTCTGCTCGATCTCAAGGCGCACCTGATCGATATCCTCGATCGGCCGGGCGGGCAGTGCACGGAACTCTATCCGGAGAAGCCGATCTACGACATTCCGGGGCTTGTCGAGGTGACGGGGCAGGGACTGACCGACAAGTTGATGGATCAGATCAAGCCGTTCGGCGCGACATTCCATCTCTCGCAGATGGCGGAGTCGTTGGAGCGCATGGGCGACGGTTGGCGCGTGACGACAGATACGGGGACACAGATAGAGGCGCGCGTCGTCGTGATTGCAGCGGGCGGCGGCAGTTTCACACCGAAGAAGCCGCCGATCCCCGGTATCGAGGGTTACGAGCACACGTCGGTGTTCTATGCCGTGCGCAAGATGGAGCGGTTCCGCGACAAGGTCGTGGTGATCGCCGGCGGCGGCGACTCGGCGCTCGACTGGACGCTGAACCTGCAACCGATCGCGAAGAAGTTGGTGCTTGTGCATCACCGCGACGGTTTCCGCGCGGCGCCCGATAGCGTGAACAAGATGCGCGCACTCGTGGCCGAGGGGAAGATGGAATTCCAGGTCGCGAACATCAAAGGCTTGAACGGCGCGGCCGGGCGGTTGGAATCGCTCACCTTGAACACGAAAGAGAAGGGCGACTATCAGTTGCCGGCGGAGATGCTGCTGCCGTTCTTCGGACTGACGATGAAGCTCGGGCCGGTGGCGAATTTCGGGATCAATCTCCATGAAAACTTGATCCCGGTCGACACCGAGAGGTTCGAATCGACGACGCCGGGGATCTTTGCGATCGGCGACATCAACACGTATCCGGGCAAGCTGAAGCTGATTTTGTCGGGCTTCCACGAAGGCGCCTTGATGGCGCAGCAGGCGTTCCGCTATTGCAAGCCGGACGAAAAGCTGCGCTTCCAATACACGACGTCGTCCTCGAGCCTGCAAAAGAAACTGGGTGTTGCGTGAAACTGATCGTTACCGACCGCGAAGGCAAAGTGCACGAACTGACCGCGCGCGAAGATTGGAGCGCGATGGAGGTGATCCGCGACGCGAACTTGCCGCTCTCCGCCGAATGCGGCGGCGCCTGCGCCTGCGCGACGTGTCACGTCTATGTCGATGAGACCTGGGTCGCGCGGCTGCCCGCGGCGCAACAGCAAGAAGTCGACATGCTCGACTTCGGCGTCGCGGTACAGGAGAACTCCAGGCTCTCCTGCCAGATCAAGATGAACGCCGAGACCGACGGGCTCATCGTGACGCTCGCGCCGGAGAGTCTGTAGCGCCGGCGATGCGTTTGCCCTTGCAACACCGTCGCCGCATCGATAAATAAAGAAAGCGATTGCTTTTTTAATTCCAGCGCTCGACGTTGTCAGTCGGTTGGGACAGATGTCGATGATGCAAACGGGAACCTGGGCGGAGCTGGCATCGGCGCGCTATGCGGCGCCGACGGGGATGTTCAGCATCGGGATCGGGCTGCACGCGTTCAACGCGTTCATTGCCTCGACGACGATGCCCAGTGCTGCGGTTGAACTCGACGCGGTGTCGCTGCTCAGTTGGGCAACGGCCGGCTATCTCGTCGCGTCCATCGTCGGGGGCGCTGCTGCTGCGGCGGTGAAGGTGCGGTTTGGGGCGCAAGCCGCTTTGCTAGGCGCGTCGGTTGCGTTCGTTGTCGGATCGATCCTGTTCGGAACAGCGGGTGCCGCGTTGCCGCTTGTCGCGGGGCGCGTCCTGCAAGGTGCGGGCGAGGGCGTCGTCATGGCATGCTGCTACATGCTGATACCGGAGATATTTCCGAAATCGTTGGTGCCGCGTGTCTTCGCGCTCGAGTCCGTCGTGTGGGCCGCCGCCGCCCTCGGCGGGCCTCTGGTCGCGGGCGCGATCAGCGAATTCGCGTCATGGCGGGCGGCGGCGATGGTGAGCGTGCCGGTATCGCTTGTGTTCATGGCATTGGTGCCGCTTTGTACGCCGCGGGCAAGCGGGGCTGAGCGCGTTGCGGCAACGTTGCCGCTGGTGCAGTTGGGTTTGGTTGCGGCGGGTGTGTTCTTGCTGTCGACTTGTGCCGGGATTGCGAATGCGTGGGCCGCAGCGTTCGTGCTTGTGGCCGGTTGCGCGGCGCTGGTTGGAGCCGTCGCCATCGATGATCGCATGTCCGCGCGGTTGCTGCCGCGCGGTGCGTTTGCGATGTCGCATCCGGTCGGCGCTGGATTGTTGCTGGTGTTGCTGATGACGCTGGTCGAGGCACCGGCTGCGATCTATGTCGCGTTTCTAGGAGCGAAGGTGTGGGGCCTTGGACCGCTGAGCGCCGGATTCTTGAGCGCGATCGGGGCCATTTCTTGGAGCTTCACGGCGATTGCGGTCTCGCATATGCCGCGCCTTTCGGCGGCGGCTCATGTTCGCCCGGCGCCGCTGATTCTGACTGCGGGGCTTGGCCTGCACGTGATGGCGCTGATCTTCGAGTCGCTTGCCGCGGCGGTGGCGGCGCAGGCTTTGGTCGGCGTGGCGTTCGGATTCAGTTGGGCACGGCTGTGTGAGCACGTGATGAGCGTTGCACCGGACGACGAACGCGACTTCGCGATGGGCGCCTTGCCGACCGTGCAGTCAGCGGGACTTTCGGTCGGCACGGCGCTGTTCGGCGCGGCGGCGGCGTGGTCAGGCTTGCGGGCGCATCAAACGGCGGACGAGGTTGTGGCGGTTATCGCGCCACTGTTCGCCGTTGCTGCCGCGATTGCGGTCGCGTCGACGATCGCCGCACGCCGGGCCGCCTGATACGCGTCGACGAAGCTGTTCTGCCACTGGTGGGCGGCCTTCATGACGGCCTCCGGCCTGGTTTTGTTTTCGCGCGCGGCATGATCACGGGTTCGACGTCGTCAGGACGGGTGGACCTGCCTTGCTCGTCGACATAGGCGATCGTGACCTTTTGACCGGACGATTTCGAGCGCAGCGTCAGCGGCGGCGGCGCGCCTTCGCCAAGCCAGCGGTCGCCCCAGGCCGTCATGGCCATGAAGGGCAGCGCGAGTGTCTTGCCCATCTCGGTCAACGGATACTCGATGCGCGCGCGCTGGCGCCCCTCGCGGTATTCGCGCCGCTCCATGATGCCGGTTTCCACAAGGCCGGCAAGGCGGTTGCTCAGCACGGAGCGCGGCACGTCGAGCTCGGCCTGAAAGTCGTCGAAGCGACATACGCCGTAGAGCGCCGAGCGCAAGATCAAGAGCGTCCAGCGGTCGCCGATCAGCTCGAAGCTCTTCGATAGGTTGCAGACGGAGGCAGGCACCGGCGAACGGCGAACGAGCGGGGCATCGGTCATGGGGCGGACAATAGCTGAGTTGCAAATCTGGAGCTAGGGGTGTAACGATGAGTCCATAATATGGACTTAACTTGGAGCCCGTTATGCCGCCGCGTGATTTGACCAAGGACGATCCGCTCGACGATTTCAGCCACCTCTCGATCACACTCGACGGCGTCACGAAGACCGTGCATGTCGCCGGGGCCGGGCCGGCCGTGATCGTGATGACCGAAATGCCGGGGATCAGTCCGCATGTGGCGCGTTTTGCGCGTTGGGTGCGCGATGCGGGCTTCACCGTCTACATGCCCTCCTTGTTCGGTCGCGACGGCGCGGTGCCGAACGCAGCGGAGGGTGCAGCCGTTTTTCAGCGGGCTTGCGTGAGTGCTGAGTTCCGCGCCTTTGCGGCAAACGAGAGTAGTCCGGTGACGCAATGGCTGCGGGCGCTGACGCGCTTTGCGCATGAGGCTTGCGGTGGGCTGGGCGTCGGCGCAATCGGGATGTGCTTCACCGGGAATTTTGCGCTCACCATGATGCTGGAGCCCGCGATGCTGGCGCCGGTGTTGTCGCAGCCGTCATTGCCGCTGAACGATCCGGCGGGGATGCACATCGCGCCGGACGAGTTGGCGGCGGTGCGCGTGAGGCTGGAACGCGAGGATTTGACCGTGCTTGCCTATCGATTTGCGGGCGACAAGATCTGCAAGGCGGAGCGGTTCGCGGCGTACGCGCAGGCTTTGGGCGACCGCTTCGTCGCGCGCACGTTGCCGGACAACGCCGCAAACGGCGACGTCGCGCCGTTCTTTGCAACGCATGTGGCCTACCCCCATAGCGTGGTGACGCAGCATCTGATCGACGAGGCGGGGCAGCCGACGATTGAGGCGCGGGATGAGATATTGGCGTTTTTCAAGCGACGGTTGGGCTAATGGCTTAGTACGCGGTCAGCCTCTGTTTCGACAAGCCACTCCGGATCGATGAAGCGAGCGACACCGACAAACGTGCAGGCCGGTCTGATGTCGCGAAACACTTCCCCATGCGCCTCAGCCGCCTCACGCCAGCGCGTGATGTCGATCAACATGAGGCGCGTGCGGACGACATTTTCGGGGCGGCCGCCTGCGCTTGCTATCGCCGCAAGCATGATCTCAAGGCAGCGCCGCGTCTGCGCTTTCAGATCATTCGGAGCGACGGTCTTGCCGTTGGCGTCGAGCGGCGCTGTCCCCGAGACAGCGATGATGTTGCCGACGCGCACCGCGCGGCTAAAGCCGATGACCGGCTCGAATGGTGAGTTCGCGGAGATCAACTGCCTGGACATGCATTCTCCAAGGTGAGCGGCAGATTCAGCCTACGCTCACGGCTATGCCGCCGCTTTGCCTTTGGTGATCTCCCAGATCTTCAGCGGCGTTAGTGGCATGTCGATATGGGTGACGCCAAACCGGCTGAGGGCGTTGACGGCGGCGTTGACGTAGGCCGGGGCGGCGCCCACCGTGCCGGCTTCGCCGCAGCCTTTGACGCCGAGCGGGTTCGTTTTGCACGGCACCGCGTTCGTCTTGAACGTCATCATCGGGAAGTTGTCGGCGCGCGGCATCCAGTAGTCCATGAACGAGCCGGTGACGAGCTGGCCGCTGTCGTTGTCGTAGACCGCTACTTCGCCCATCGCTTGGCCGAGGCCTTGGACGACGCCGCCGTGGACTTGGCCCGCGACCAGGAGCGGATTGATGATCGTGCCGAAGTCGTCGACGATCGTGTAGCGCGTGATGTCGGTAACGCCGGTTTCAGGGTCGATCTCGACTTCGCAGATGTGGCAGCCGTTCGGCCAGGTGTTGTTCGCGTTCTTGAACTCGCCATCGGCGGCGAGGCCTTCGATGTCCTCGACGTTTGCTTGCGTCTTGGCGATGCGCGCGACTTCAAAGAGGCCGATCGCGCGGTCGGTGCCCGCGATCTTGAACTTTGCGTCGGCGTATTCGATGTCGGCGGCGGCCGCTTCGAGTTCGTTCGAGGCGATGGCCTTGCCTTTCTCGACGATGTCCTTGACGGCCACGCCGATCGCGCCACCCGCCATGGTCAGCGAGCGCGAGCCGCCGGTGCCGCCGCCAGCCTTGATCGCGTCGGTGTCGCCGGAGGTGACTTTGACGATCTCAATCGGCACGCCGAGGCGTTCGGCAACAAGTTGAGCATAGGCGGTTTCGTGGCCTTGGCCGTTCGATTGCGTGCCCGCGATCACGCGCACTTCACCGTCGGCGCGCACTTCGATGTGCGCCATCTCGAAGCCGCCGGCGGTCTTCTCGACGTAGTAGGCCATGCCAATGCCGGCGATCTTGCTACGCGCCTTCGCCGCGGCGGCGCGGGATTTGAAGCCTTGCCACTCGGCAAGGCCCATTGCGTCGTCCATGTTGTGGGCGAAGTTGCCGCTGTCGAGCATGCCGCCGGCCGGGAACTTGTAGGGCATGTCGGTCGGCTTGATGAAGTTCTTGCGGCGCAGTTCTGTGGCATCGACCTTGAGTTCGCCAGCCGCTTTGTCGATCAGGCGTTCGATCACATAGGCGGCCTCTGGACGGCCGGCGCCGCGGTAGGCGTCGACGGGTACGGTGTTCGTGAAGACGCACTTTGTGGCGGTGTGGAAGGCCGGGATCGCGTAGACGCCGACCTGCATGCCGGGCGCGGCCATCGTGGGCACGAATGGCGCGAAGTGCGAGAGATAGCCACCCATTGCGGCGGTCGTCGTGGTGCGGATCGCCGTGATGCGGTGATCTTTGTCGAGCGCAATCGATGTTTCGGTGACGTGGTCGCGGCCTTGGGTGTCGGAGAGGAAGGCCTCCGAACGATCGGACACCCACTTCACCGGGCGGCCGAGTTGCTTGGCGGCGAACAGGACCAGCGGGTATTCGTGATAGATGAACGACTTCATGCCGAAGCCGCCGCCGACGTCTTTGGTGATGACGCGTAGTTGTTCGTTCTCGACGCCGAGAATGAACTTCGCGATCGCGGCGCGCATGCCGTGAACGCCTTGGCTGCCGGTGTAGAGCGTGTACTTGGCGGTCGCCTTGTCGAAGGCGCCCATGCAGGCGCGCGGCTCCATCGCGTTCACGACGAGGCGCTGGTTGACGAGTTTCAGCGTCGTCACGTGCGCGGCCTTGGCGAAGGCGGTATCGGTCGCGGCCTTGTCGCCCAGTTCGTGGTCGAGCGCGACGTTCGATTTCATGCCGGCGTGGATCGGCGCGGCGGTCAAGGCGGCGACCGTGTCGACGACCGCGGGAAGTTCGTCATAGTGGGCGCGGATGAGTTCGGCGGCATCGCGCGCTTGCGCGGCGGTCTCGGCTACGACCATCGCGACGGGCACGCCCAGATGGGCGACGTGATCTTTGGCGAGCGCGTGACGCTCGGGCACGACCATCGCGCTGCCGTCACGGTTCGGCATGATGGCGACGCAGGGCAGTGGCTTCACGCCGGCGGCGGCCAGATCCTTGTTCGTGAAGATCGCGACGACGCCTTTGGCGGTGCGCGCTTCGGATGTGTCGACCTCCAAAAGCTTCGCGTGGGCGTGCGGCGAGCGCAGCAAGACCGCGTGCGCGACGCCGGGCAGCGTCAGGTCGTCTGTGTACTGACCTTTGCCCGTGATGAGACGATCGTCCTCGAGCCGGGGGACCGGCTGGCCTGCGCCGAACTTCATGTCGTCATATCCTCAAGTGAGGGAATGGTGATTGGGGGCTGGTGGTTGGGTTCGGACGGGGACGGCGTTGCTCACCAATCCCTAGTCCCCAAAACCCAATCCCTAATTGCGATAACTTGGATCTTTGCGGTCGAGCAGGCGAAGCATCGCCGGCCACACCAGCTTGTCGGCATAGGCGCTGCTCTCGTTCATGCCCGAGACCTGGGCCGTGACGACGCCGGCGACGCCGTCATTCGGCTGGTTGATCTTCGCGCCGCCGGCCAGCGCCTTCACCTGGATCGTGCAGGCACGTTCCAGATTGTAGAGACGCAGGAATGCGTCGGCACAGGTTTTGCCAACGGTCAACGTGCCGTGATTGCGCAGGATGAAGAGGTTCTTTGTGCCGAGGTCCTTCACCAGGCGCGGGCGCTCATCGTGATTTAGGGCGACGCCTTCGTAGTCGTGATAGGCGACGTCGGCATGGACGAGCATGGCGTGCTGACTGATTGGGAGCAGACCGTGGGCTTGGCACGAGACAGCGACGCCGTCGGCGGTGTGGACGTGGATCACCGCTTGCGCGTCTTCACGGGCCATGTGGATCGCGGAGTGGATCGTGAAGCCGGCCGGGTTCACGGGGTGCGGGCTCTCCATCACTTTGTTGCCGTCGACGTCGATCTTGACGAGGCTGGAGGCGGTGATCTCATCGAACGTCATGCCGTACGGGTTGATCAGGAAGTGATGCTCCGGCCCCGGTATGCGTGCGGAGATGTGGGTGAAGATCATGTCGGCCCAACCGTGATGGGCAACCAGGCGATAGGTGGCGGCGAGATCGGTGCGGATCTGCCATTCCTCCTTCGAAACCTTCTCGCGAACGGACGGAAGAGCGTGCAGGGCGGCGGACATGGGCAGTCTCCAATGCAGGTGTGGGCTAAGAGTGGCCCCTGGGGTTGTCGGCTGTCAAATCTAGCGGTGGTTCAAAACGCGCCCCACGGCCTCTTTCCAGCCGGCGTATTTGGCGTCGCGTTCGTCGGGGCTGATTTTGGGCTCGAAGCGGCGTTCGCAGCGCCAGCTGGCGGCGACTTCGTCCAGGGACGAATAGATGCCGGCGCCGAGGCCGGCGAGGTAGGCGGCGCCGAGGGCGGTGGTTTCCACAACTTCGGGGCGCTCGATCGGGCGGCCGGTGAGGTCAGCGAGCCACTGGCAGAAAACGTCATTGACGACCATGCCGCCGTCGACCCGCAACGCAGCGGGGGAGCCCACACCTGCGGCCTTCATATCGTCGGCCATCGCTTCGAGGAGGTCGCGGGTTTGGTAGCAGACGCTCTCGAGCCCGGCTTTCGCAATCTCGGCGACACCGCTGTCGCGGGTGAGACCGACGATCGCGCCGCGTGCGTCCGCGTCCCAATAAGGTGCGCCGAGGCCGACAAAGGCGGGCACCATGTAGACGCGCGAGCGCTTGTCGGCGGTCGTGGCTACCTCAGCGCTGTCGGCGGACTTCTTGAACAGCTTCAGACCGTCGCGCAGCCATTGGATGGTGGCGCCGGCCATGAAGATGGAGCCTTCGAGTGCGTAGGTGCGCTTGCCGCCGGTCGCGTAGGCGATGGTGGCGAGCAGACGGTTCTGAGACGGCGCCATCGTCGGGCCGGTGTTGACGAGCGCGAAGCAGCCGGTGCCGTAGGTCGACTTCATCAGGCCTTGCTTCAGGCAGGCTTGACCGACGGTTGCGGCTTGTTGGTCGCCGGCGATGCCGCGGATCGGGATCGCGGCGCCGAACAATGCTTCGTCGGTGGTGCCGTAGTCGGCGGCGGAGTCGTGCACGGTCGGGAGTACGGCTTCGGGGATCTTGAGCCAGTCCAAGATCTCGCCGTCCCAACGGCCTTGGACGATGTCGTAGAGCAAGGTGCGCGACGCGTTCGTGGCATCCGTCGCGTGGACCTTGCCGCCGGTCAGGCGATAGACGAGCCAGCTATCGATGGTGCCGAAGGCGAGTTCGCCTTTTTCGGCGCGCGCTCTGGCGCCGGGCACGTTGTCCAGGAGCCAAGCGAGTTTGGTGCCCGAGAAATAGGGGTCCAGCAGCAAGCCGGTCTTGGCGGTGATCGTGCGTTCCTTGCCTTCGTCCTTCAGGCGGGCGCAGGCGGCGGCGGTACGGCGGTCCTGCCAGACGATCGCGCGGCTGATCGCTTTGCCGGTCTTGCGATCCCAGAGGACCGTCGTCTCGCGCTGGTTCGTGATGCCGATCGCGGCGACGTCGCTTGCGCTGCCGGTAACGGCTTCGCGGGTGACCTTCAAAGTCGCTTGCCAGATTTCTTCGGCGTCGTGTTCGACCCAACCATCCTGGGGATAGAATTGCTGATGCTCGGCCTGCGCGACCTTGAGCGGCGTGCCGCGCGTGTCGAAGAGGATCGCGCGGCTCGATGTGGTGCCTTGATCGATCGAGAGGATTTTACGGGCCTTGGTGGTCATTGGCGGGGCTCTAGCGGAAGGGTGTCTCGGCACGCGATGTTAGCCACGATTTCGAGCGGAAGCGATGGGCCCCCTGGACGCGCGGGCTATGGCTGCTAAGTTGCCCCTCATGCTCGACCCCTTTGGCCGCACGATCAGCTATTTGCGCGTCTCCGTGACGGACCGTTGCGACTTCCGTTGCACGTATTGCATGGCGGAAGACATGACGTTCCTGCCGAAGGCGGAGCTGTTGACGCTGGAGGAGTTGGAGCGGCTGTGCTCGGCCTTCGTGGCGAAGGGCGTTCGTAAGCTCCGGCTGACGGGCGGGGAGCCCTTGGTTCGGCGGAATGTGATGAGCCTGGTGCATGGGCTCTCGCGGCACCTGAAGAGCGGCGCTTTGGACGAGCTGACGCTGACCACGAACGGGAGCCAGCTCGCGAAGTTCGCGGATGAGCTCAAGGCGGCCGGGGTGAGGCGGGTCAACGTTTCGCTCGACACGCTGGATGCGGCGCGGTTTCGCGACATCACGCGCTGGGGGCGGATCGAGCAAGTGCTGGAAGGGATCGAGGCGGCGCTCGGTGCCGGGCTCAAGGTCAAGATCAATGCGGTGGCGCTGCGCGGGATCAATGAGGACGAGATCGAGACGCTCATGACCTGGGCGCACGGCAAAGGCATGGACTTCACGCTGATCGAGACGATGCCGATGGGCGAGGTCGACGCGGACCGGACGGATCAGTATCTGCCGCTGTCGATGGTGCGGTCGAGGTTGGCGCAGAAGTTCACACTGGACGAGAGCGACTACCGGACCGGCGGGCCGGCGCGCTATGTGCGCGTGGCGGAGACCGGCGGGCGGCTTGGGTTCATCACGCCGCTGACGCATAATTTTTGCGAGAGTTGCAACCGGGTGCGGCTGACGTGCACGGGGACGCTTTTTATGTGCTTGGGGCAGGACGATGCCGCCGACTTGCGCGCGCCGCTGCGGGCGAGTGCGGACGATGCGCTGTTGCATACAGCGATCGATGAGGCGATCGCGCGGAAGCCCAAGGGACATGACTTTGTGATCGACCGGCGGCGGAAAACACCGGCCATGGTGCGGCACATGTCGGTGACCGGCGGCTGATGCGCTTTTCCAAACCAGCTTTCTTTGCTTCGAATGCGCCGGAGGCGCAGGCCGCATTGCGCGAGCTGACGAAGCGCTATGGCAATGCGAAGGCCGACGCTGACGTGATTGTGGCACTCGGCGGCGACGGACTCATGCTGCAAACCGTGCACAAGCATCATAAACGCGGCTTGCCGATCTTTGGGATGAATTGCGGTTCGGTCGGGTTCTTGATGAACGACTATTCGCCCAATCATCTGATGGACCGGCTCGACATCACCGAGGCGCAGGCGATCCGGCCGCTGCGTATGAAGGTGAAAACAGCAGGCGGTAAGACGCAGACGGCGCTGGCGTTCAACGAAGTGTCGATGCTGCGCGAGACGCGGCAGGCGGCGAAGCTGCGGATTTCGATCGACGGCATCGTGCGGTTGGAAGAGTTGATCTGCGACGGGATTTTGCTGTCCACGCCGGCGGGATCGACGGCATACAATCTTTCCGTCAACGGACCGATCTTGCCGATCGATGCGGATTTGCTGGCACTGACGCCGATCAGTGCGTTCAGGCCACGGCGGTGGCGCGGGGCGTTGCTGCCGCGTTCGGCGAAAGTGCTGTTCGAGATTTTGGAGACCGACAAGCGGCCGGTCAGCGCGGTTGCCGACCACACGGAAGTCCGCGAGGTGACGGAGGTTTCGGTCGCGGAGGATGCGAGCGTGTCGGTCTCGATCCTGTTCGATCCCGACCGTTCGCTGCAGGAACGCATCTTGGCCGAGCAGTTCGTCACGGGTTAGCTAGCGCTTGGGTTGGTCATCACGCGAGTGTGGTTCATTCTTGGCCGCCGACCTCTAACCAGATGGAGCCTCCAGGATTTCGACTGAGCATCTCCGGAAAGTACTTCAGAAGCCAATCTTTGCGCTTCTGGACAAACAGTGAGTTCCAGCAAACGACCCGAAAGCGGTGGTTGTACATGAGAAACGCCCTTACGGCGTAGATCTCGTTCCAGGAGTAGTTGTCTTCGTAGATCCACTTTGGTGGGTATTCGAACGGCGCGTGGATGTCGTGAATGTGGACTATCGTGCCCTGCCGAAGTGCCGGCAGGATGTGGAACAGTTCGTAGTGAACGTCGCTGCCGGTCTTCATTACATGCGTGGAGTCGATGAAGACAATGTCGCCTGGACCCATCGCGCCAAAGACGTCTAGCGGAACCTTTTGCAAATCGGTCTCGATGATCGAGATGCGATCTCGATCTTGCGGTCGCAGCAACGCATTGAGGCGATCCGGGTAAGGCTCGATGCAGGTGATTCGGAAGTCCAGGTTGAACTCGTCGGCGGCATCGAGCATAGCTGCGGTTGAAAAGCCCGAGCCAATCTCGATGATGTTTCGCGGCCGGTGCTCGACGAGCATCGCGCGGAGCACGAGTGCGTCTCCGTAGGGGAATGGCGAGCCGTCCATATAGTAGCGTTGGGCTAAACCGGGGCCCGCCGAGAATGTCGTCGAGCGAAGCAAGTTGAGATGCCTCGCGTAGAACGTTGTCATCGCGTCGATCGGAAGGTCAATCGCCGCAATTGGTTGGCTCGCCGACCACTCGACATACTCCCTCACGATGTCGGGATCGACTACGGCGGAATGAAAATGGCCGGCGGGAAATAGAGAGCTTACGCGCCGACGCCTTGCATATTCGGGTGAAGCGATAAAGCGATAGAATAGCGACTCGAACCCCGACTCTTGCAGGGCGCTGGTCCATTCCGCGAGCTCCTTTTGTCCCGGCCTCCGACCGAGAAGGTGTTCGTAAAGGTCGGCGACCTTTTGTTTTGAGTCGGGCATTTTACAACCTCTGCTCGGCCGCTTTCGCCAACAACCCCTAACGCACAGAACTCATCGGTTCCTCGATTTTGCCGTAGCCCGCTTCTTCGGGGATGGTGAGGAATTGGCCGTCGTCGCGTTTGACCACCTTTGGTTCGACGGTGACGACGGGCGTTGCCTTGGCGATCGCCATCGCTTCCGCGGCGGTCTTGGCCTTGCCGAGTTTCAGGAGGTTCATCTTGGTGGGGAAGATGATCGTCCAGCGTTGGTCCTCGATCGCTTCGAGAGGGTTGACCCAAACCGAGTCCACTGACTCCGAGCCGTCGTGGCGGCCAAGTTGGCCGACCGGGGTTTCGGCGACATAGAAGTAGGTGTCGAAGCGCTTGGGCATGAACACTGGCGTGACCCAATGCGCGAACGGCACGAGCGTGTCGCAAGCGAGGCGAAGGTTTTCCTTGGTGAGGAACTCCGTGAGGCCGACTTCGCTGGCGTTCAGTTTGGGACGCCAGGGGCTAAGTGCCGTCGCTGCTGCGGCGTCGATGTAGGCGGAGGTGCCGGGTTTGCGAGCCAGGAGAATGCCCGATTCCTCAAAGCCTTCACGGATCGCGCAGGCGGCGAGGCTTAGGCGCAAATCATCTAGATTCTGCGCGCCGTCGCTATGGTTACGCAGCGCCGGATCGCGGTCATGCTCGTCGACCTTGCCGCCGGGGAAGACCAACGCGCCGGAGGCGAAATCGATCTGGTGATGACGCTTTACCATGAACACTTCCAAACCATGTGCGCCGTCGCGCAGCAGCAGAATGGTCGCGGAAGCAAGCGGGGCTGCGATTTTTTTGGTTTCCGACATCGATGCTCTCAGCTTTGTTTCAAACCTTAGAAATTCAAATGCGACGGCCGCGCTGGAGGCTGCCTTAAAGAGTCGTGGGTTAAACCGGACGGACAGAATGACAGAGGTTTTGAGATATGAGCGACAGGTCCTTCCGGCTTGCCCCATCTGACATCGATCAGGCCTTCGAACGCAACGAATTCCGCGTCGTGTTCCAGCCCAAGGTCGATTTGGCCAATGAGCGCATGACCGGCGCGGAGGTCTTCATCCGTTGGCAGCACCCGCAGTTCGGGCTGTTGCCGCCGGGGCTGTTCCTCGATTTCGTAGAGTCACAGGGGCGGATGGCGGACCTGACGGGGCTCGTCTTCCGCGCGGCACTTGAGGCGGCAAAGCGCTGGAAGGACGCGGGCAAGGACTGGTCAGTGTCGGTGAACGTCGCGCCCGGTACGGTGACCTCGCCGGGGTTTGCGGAGGCGCTGGAACAGCTCATTCGCGAGTACGGGCTTGAGCCGCGTCATGTGATCGTCGAGCTGCCGGAACGCGCGGTGGCGCAGGAACCGGAGCAGCTTTGCGAGGCGTTGTTGGCCGTGCGCGCGGTCGGCGTTCATGTGGCGCTGGACGGCGGCGGCATCGTGCCGGTCGATCTTTCGCAGTTTGTGCCCATGCCGTTTACGTCGATCAAAGTCGGCGGGCCGGCGAGCATTCGATTGGCGCAACGGTTGGGAATAAAGGGCAAAGGTGCGATCGCGGCGCGGCTGCGCTTTGCCCATCAGTACAACCTTGAAGCCGTGGCGGTCGGCGCCGAAGACGAGGCGACGATGGCGGGGCTCGCGGACGTGGGCTTTACAGCGGCACAAGGCATTTGGATTCAAAAGCCGTTGACGCTGGATGAGTTGCTGGCGTGGGACGGTCAGTGGGCGCGCGGAAGAGTGTCGATGGAGCGCGCTACGATTGCGCCGCCTCAGCCAAAGGTGGCGGCGCCAGCGCTTGTTGTAAAGCACGAGCCGCAGGCTGCGGCGGCTCCCCTGACCAATCCGGTCAGCAAGGAAGATATGCAGAAGGCGCTTGAAGCGGTGCGGGCAAAACGCGCAGCTGCGCCGATGCTGCAGGCGAAGCCGGTCGAGAAGGCGACGCCGATGTTGCCTGTGATGGATGCTTCGGATCTTGAGGACATTCTTGAGGATGAGGAAGTGGCCGCTCCGCCACCGCCGCCGGTGCCAGGGGCACCTAAGCGTCAGGGTTTTGGGCCGCCGCTTGAGCCGTGTCCGCCGATGGAAGGATTGGTCCAACGGCGTACGGCGAAGCCCGGCGAGGCGAGGCCTTCACTTCGGAAGGCTGCGGCGCAGGACGGTGTTTTCTAGCAGCGGGGTGTTGTCTCCGGGAAGACTTGATGCCGCTGGTGGGTCGTCCGTCAGCGGCTTCTTTTTTGTGCTATGTGATGGCGAAGCGAAACGAGGCCATCACATGGGTTTTTACGAACGCCGCATTCTGCCGTGGCTGCTCGACACGGCGATGAGCGCCAAGCCGATCACCTATCAGCGTAAGAAGGTCGTGCCGTTGGCCGAAGGCCGCGTGCTTGAGATTGGGATCGGTGCGGGGCAGAATCTTGCGCACTACAACCCCGCAAAGGTGAGCCACGTTTGGGGGCTTGAGCCGTCGGCTGAGATGCGCGAGCGAGCGCTGAAGCGGGCCAAGGACATCAAGTTCAGTCTCGAGTTTCTGGACCTGAAGGCTGAGGAGATTCCGTTGCCGGACAAGGCGGCGGATACGGTTCTCGTGACCTATACGCTGTGTACGATTCCGGAGGTCGTTCGCGCGCTGAAGGGCATGCGGCGGGTGTTGAAGCCGGGCGGGCGGCTGATCTTCTGCGAGCACGGCAAGGCGCCCGATCTGAGCGTCCAGAAGTGGCAGGAGCGGATCACGCCGATCTGGAAAGTGATCGGCGGCGGTTGCCATGTGGGGCGGCCTATTCCCGATCTGATCCGCGAGGGCGGGTTTGAGATCGAGAAAATGGAGACGATGTACCTGCCGGCGACGCCGCGGTTTGCCGGTTTCAACTATTGGGGCAGCGCCAAGTAGGCTTTCGTTAAGCGTACTCCTTACCCGGGCCTTTACGCCGTGCGTGCGAGGTTGATCCCGCGTTACGGGGGTTTTGTGCCATGAAGCAGTGGGTCGCGATTACGTTGGGCAGCGCGTTGTTTGCCATCGTGCTTGCTGCGTATCTGATTTCGTATGCGACAACCGTGCGTGACCCGGTCGAGTGGAAGAGTGGCGACTTGGTCGTGCAGAACGCGAAGGTCGGCGATACCTTGCCGGTGTTCGCCGCCGACGGCAGTGGGATGACGCATATCGGCATTGTCGAGGTTGGCACCGAGGGGCCGGTGGTCATCGAAGCGGCCGACAAGGTTACGGTTACGCCGCTCAGCTCGTTCCTGAAGCGCGGCAAGGACGGCATGTTCTCCGTCTATCGCGTTGCGGCATTGAACGACGAACAACGGGCGAAGGTGGTCGCGGCGGCACGGCGCCAGCTGGGCAAGCCTAACGACATGTTCTTGCGGCGCAGTTGGGATGCGCTCTATTCGAGCGAACTTGTGCGGCTCGCCTATAGCGACGTCGGGTTCGATCTCGGCCGAGTTCAGAAGCTCGGCAAGGTCACGAGTGACTTGGCAATGGTGCGCTCGCAGTTCTCGCGCGTCTGGGCGTCGAACGAGGATTGTTCGCGACGCAACCTCGACGCCGAGCAGTGCTGGACAGTGGTGGTCAAGCAAGAGGTGATCACGCCGGCGAGCATCGTCGCCGACGCGCATGTCACCAAAATCTATGAGACGAAGGCGAGGGAGCTGAGCTTTGCCTTCTCGCGGCCGAAAGAGGCGCCGCCGGCGCCTTAAGGCCGGCGCGCGCGGTAGAGCGAGATCGAGCCCGTCGGCGTCGGGATGATCACTGTTTCTTCGATGTCGACGAAGCCAGCCTCCTCGATCATGCCGGGCAACGCGCCATCGGCGTTGGGCTGGGTCGTTTTGAAGCCATCGATCGATTGCACTTGGCGGAAGGCAAGACGCATCAGCGGCGAGCGTTGTTCGCCGTAGTCGGCGATGTGCAATTCGCCGCCCGCGCGCAAGCCCGCGAAAGCGCTTAGGATCGCGTCGCGCTTACCTGCGAGCGGCACCTGATGCAGCACAAGGCTTGAGACGATCTTGTTCGGACGAATACCCGAGGCCGCCGCTGCGGTTTCCTGCGCGTAGCCTTGGCTGAAATGCACCAGAACGTCGGCGTCGCGCGCCTTCAGTTCCGCCCGCGACAGGATATCGGGGTCGGGGTCCGTACCGTAAACCGAGGCGCCCGGGCATTCGCGCTTCAAGAGGATTGCGAGCGTTCCGGTACCGCAGCCGACGTCGAGAATGACGTCGCGCGGTTCGGGCGCAATTTGCTTAACGAAGGCGCGACGCCACGTGCGCTCGCACGTCATCAGCGCGACCGTAGCGTCATAGAAAGGCGAAAGGCGATGATCGCCCAACGCAGGCACGTAACTTCGACTGTACATGGCCGGTTCTCTCCAGCCGGGCTCTATCCCGGATGTAATGATGAGCATCGTCCGATTCAACGTCCATGGAATAGATGACGCAGAGGAACCGCGTCTGTGACTCGGATCACGTCAAGCGGACCGAGTATTCCATTCCGTGACCGAGCGGCAGTGTAACGGATTCGAATCCGTTGGCGCGGTCTTGCATGTGCGCAACGTACGGGCGCAGCGTTTTTTTGAAAGTGAAAATATTGTCAGCAAGTACGATCGCGCCTGCGCGCATTTTGGGCGTCAACATCTTTATCATTGGAAGATAGATGTCTTTCCAGCCGTCGAGCAGCAAGAAATCGATCGTTGCGTCGAGCGATGCCAACGTTTTCATCGCATCGCCTTCAAGAATGTCCACGAATTGGGCGAGACCTGCGTCCGCGACATTTGCACGCGCAGCTTTAACCTTTGCGGGTTCGCATTCGGTGCCGATGACGCGACCATTGTTCGCACGCGCAGCTGCGCCGAGATAGATCGTTGAGATTCCGAAGGAGGTTCCGAACTCGACGATCGTTTGCGCACGAATCGCTTTTGCGGTGATGAAGAGCATTTTGCCCTGGTCATGATCGACAGGGATGTAAGCGTTCTTCAAATGCGGTTCGACCGCAGCGAAAACGTTGCGCCCTGCCAGCGTTGTCGCAATCGCCGATGGCGCGGCGCGCAGGAAGATCCAGCGGTCGCCCTTTGCGCGCGCGTGGAGTTTCTTCAGCGTTGATGAAACTCTTGCGTCGTCAAGACCACGGTCCTGTGTCGCGATGTGCATGTTCATGTGCGTTGCTCCAATCGAGTGAGGCGGATGGCCTTTTCGGGACAGGCCGTTACGCAGAGTCCGCATGCGTGGCAGGCGTCGGGATTGACGACGGACGCTTGTTTTCCGCCGTGCGCAAGAACTTTGATCCAGGGGCCGAGCGGCAGAGCCTTGAGTTCCGGCTTAGTAAGTTTGCGCAACTCGAAGACGTCGTACGGGCAGACCTCCGCACAGTCGCCGGCGCCCTCGCATTTGAAGGTGTTGATTACCGGGGCGACGACCTTCGGCGGTTGCTTGCAGTTCGCGTCGGTTGCGGTCATCGGCTTGCCCTTTCGGCCAATCTGAGCTAATGCTCGCTTTATATGAGCGTTTGCTCAGATTTCATACTCGCATGAGGGTGACCGATGGCTGGGGCGAAGCGCAAGGCGGCAATACCGCGGAAAAGGCCGGAGCAGGACCGCTCGCGCGCGACGGTGGACGCGATCATCGCGGCGGCGGCTCACATTCTGGTCAAGCACGGTTATGACGCCTTCACGACGAACCGCGTGGCGGAGCGGGCGGGGGTGAGCATCGGTTCGCTCTATCAGTATTTTCCGAACAAGGAGGCGCTGCTTGGCGAGTTGATGCGCCAGCATAAGAGCGATCTAGAAGCCGGGATCGATAAGATGGCGGAGGATGCGAAGAAGGTGCCGTTAGCGGAGGTGGTACGCGCCGCGATCGAGCACAATGTGCAAGCGCATCTGATCGATCCGGCGTTGCACCGCGTGTTGTCGGAAGAGGTGCCGCGGCTGGGCAAGCTTGATTGGCAGGGCGACTTTTCGAAACGTGCAGCGGCGCGCGTGCTGGCCGTGCTGGAAGTGCGGCGTGCCGAGCTAGCGATCGCCGACCTCGACCTTGCGGTATACATGCTGACACGTGCGGTCGAGGCGATCGTGCATAATGCGGTGACGGAGCGGCTGCACGATCTGAAATCGGGTGCGCTGGCGGATGAACTGACGCGCATGCTGGTCGGCTACCTGACCGGCAAGGCCGTGGTGGCCCGGCGGCAGGCGCGGGCGGCAGCGGAGTGAACGGGCTGATCGAACCGGGACCCACGTGCTTGCGATCATACAGGGCGCGTGACTGCGCGGGCACAGGCAAGGTGGGGCTTTTGCGCGTCGCGTCTATGAACCGGTAGGGTTGCTGCCGGATCGGGCGCTAGGGTCGCCTTGACTCGGCGCTGTCGCACGCGGAGCATCGGATCGAAGTTCGACTATTGGGGTTTACCATGGGCTTGAGTCATTTTCTTTGGCAGACGTGGCGCAGCATCGTCTCGTTCTTCATGTCGTTTTTGGTACTGGGGCTCATGGTGTGGTTCACGCCGGAATGGGTGAACGGTTTCATTGAGGCGGCCGGCAGTCTCAAGTACTTCGTGATGGGAGCGGCGAACGAGACGCTGGGCTACGGTCAGCCGTCGGCGTTGTTTGCGATCCTCGTTGGCGACACGGCGATTGCGCTGGCGCTTATGACTCTATTCACGCGGGTCGTGGTGTTGACGCTGATCCTGTGGGTCGGTGGGCTCATGTTCCGGAGCTTGTTTGGCGGTAAGGCGGCGGAGTAGGGGCTAGCGCCGGAGACGCCAGCCGAAGAACAGCGCGGCGAAAAGGATCGCCAGGCAACCGATCGCTAGCGTCGTCAGCAAGCCCTCAATCTCCATCAGGAACAGCAGCAAGTCGACCTTGCCGACATTCCAGAAGACCCACTCGCTTGCAATTCTGGTTGCGAGCAGGGGATTGCCGGTCTCGAGTATCACGATGCCGTCGCCGGTCGCGGGATCTAGGCGGGCTGCGGTGTTGATGGCGGGTGCGTTGTCGCCGTCGTGGCCGATGACGAATCCACCGGTCTTGTTGGGCGCGAAGAGGATCGTACCCAGGCCCCATATATCGGCACCGAACTGAGACGCGTGCGGCCGGCGCATGTCGAGAAGCGTTTGCGGCTGCAGCGCGCCGCGTCCGGGCGGTTCGCCACTCGTGCCTTTAAGGTGCGCCTGAAGAAAGCGCGTCATGTCCGTCGTCGTTGTGTAGAGTGAGGCGGCTGCTCGCGCGGTGAAGCGGTAGTGCGGAGCGGGCTGTCCGCGTTCATCGAAGAACTCGGCTACGTCCGCTTCATCGTCCAACACAAAGGTCGAGCGCGTCATGCCGAGCGGGTTGAGTACGGCCGCTTTCATATAGTCGTTGAAGGATTGGCCGGAGACTTCTTCGATGAGCAGCTGAAGCAACGTGTAGCCGCCGCCGGAGTACTTGAACTCAGTGCCGGGCGCGATCCCGACGCGCACGCGGCCGTCGTGTCCCGACGAGGCGTCGGCGGTATGCGTGAGCGAGTCCTCCAACGTCTGGACCTGAGTGCCGGGCTTGAAGCCGGCATAGCCGAGCCCGTCGGTTAGTCCGGCCGTATGGCTGAGCAGCCGGCGGACGGTGACGCCGTTGTTGTCGAATTGGCTCGGCGGGAGTCTCCAGCGGGTGAGGTAGGTGGAAACCGGCTTGTCGAGGTCGAGCTTTCCGGCTTCCACAAGCGTCATCACGCCCCAGGCGGTGATCCACTTGCTCATGGAGGCAACTTGGAAGCGGCTGTCGCCGTCGACGGGCTTGCCGGCCGATACGAAATGGGTGGCGGCGATGTGGCCGTTTTCAAGCAGCGCGAACGCCACATTGCCTTTGTACTCTTGGTCGATTTTCGCGATCGCCGCGGCGCGGAACGCGTTCGTATTGCCAAACGGCGCCAGCGGTTGACGCCACCAACCTTCGAGCGTTCCGGTAACCACAAATGCAGCCCAGGCGACTAGCGCGAGCACGGTCAGCAACAAAGTTCGGAGCATCGGTTGGCTCTCCCATCGCGGTTTCTGCTTTCCGCTGCGGGTGAAAACATGAGAGGTTGGCCCGGTGAGCGTCAATCTTAAATCAACGTGTTAACATGAGCGCCGGGCGGCAGCGGAAGATCGAGCGAGGGGCGCTGCTTGATGCTGCGGCTGCAACGCGTGCGCTTAGCATCACGCGCGCCACGCTCTATGTTTACGTCAGTCGCGGCTTGATCCGTTCGGTGCCGCATCCGCACGAACCGAAGGCGTGTCTCTATTCGGCGGCCGACATCATGGCGCTGATCGACCGCCGGCGTCGGACGCGCCGGCCTCGAACCGCCGCGGCCACGGCACTCGACTACGGCTTGCCGGTGCTCAAGTCGCGGATCACGCATTTTGAGGACGATCGTTGCTTCTACCGGGATCGGGAGGCGGTTGCATTGTCGCGCAAGGCGACGCTGGAAGAGGCGGCGCGACTGTTGTGGGACACGACAGAGGACCCTTTCGCCGCCGTTCACTTCGATCCGCGCGATATCAACGGTTGGTGTGCGAGCGTTTCGACCTGCGCGCCTGCGAGTGCAACGGCGCGCGGCAGCCTGCTGCTCTCTCTGCTAGCGGATCAGGAGGTGCCGGGGGCGGGGAAGCCCGGTCCGCACGCGTTTCAGACTGCGGCGCGATTGATTGCTGCGTTGGTCGCCGCTATTGCCGGAATCGAAACCGCATACCAAGGGCCGATCCATCGCGCGGTCAGCGTGGCGTGGCGGCGGCCGAAGGCGGCGGAGCACATTCGGCGGGCGCTGGTGCTGCTTGCGGACCATGAGTTGAACGCGTCGACTTTTGCGGTCAGGGTCGTGGCGTCGACCGGTGCGGGTCTTACCAATTGCGTGATAGCGGGGCTGACGGCGATGAGCGGGCCGAAGCACGGCGGCGCGACGGCGCGGTTGCGCGCACTGCTTGCCGAGGTCGACGCGACCCGTGACGCGGTGGGAGCCGTGGCCGCACGGCTCAGCCGCGGCGAGACGATTCCAGGCTTCGGCAATTCGGTCTATCGCGACGCGGATCCGCGCGGAGCGGAGTTGGTCTGCGCCGTGAAGCTCGACGCGACAATGGTGGCGACGCTGCAGGCCGGGCGATCGATGGCGGGTGTGGAGCCCAATGTCGACTTTGGTTTGCTGGCGCTCGAGCGCGGCTTCGACTTGCCCCAAGGTGCGGCCCTCGCGCTGTTCGCGATGGGCCGGTCGGTCGGCTGGATCGCGCATGCGTTCGAGCAGCGTACGAGCGGCAACCTGATCCGCCCGCGCGCGGAGTATGCGTTGGAGTAGGGAGGCCTACCGGTTCAACTCTCGCATCGCCTTGTCCAAACCCTCGAGCGTGAGCGGGTACATGCGGTCGCTCATGATTTGCTTCATGATTTGGATCGAGGGCGTGTATTCCCAGTGGCGTTCGGGCACGGGGTTCAGCCAGATTGCGTGTTCGTAGATGCGGGTCAGGCGTTCGAGCCAGACGGCGCCGGGTTCTTCGTTCCAGTGTTCGACGCTGCCGCCCGGATAGGTGGTTCATGGCGGATCGTTCCCGGCAGGTCCAGTTCGATGAGCGCACCTTCGCGGGCCCATTTGCGCAGGCAGCGTAACGCGATCTTGATGTTGCGGGTGAAGAGTTCGACGCTGTCGTCGAGGTTTTTGTATTCGCGTTTGTCCCAGACTTTGACCGCCTTGCCGTGGCGGCCTTTGTCTTGGCCCATGCGGATGCCTTCGGGATTGTAGCCGTAGGCACCGAACGGCGAGGTGCCGCCGGTGAGCCAGTGCATTTTGTCGCCCCGAGTTCCCGACATCAAAAGTCACTGAGTTCGGATTCTTTGACTCGGTCTGGACCACCGCTCGTACCAAGGAAATGGATTCTGCGCCGTTGGCGCCAAAGATAGCGCGACTTCCAGCGCCTTATCTCGCCCAGCAGCAAGAGATTGCAATGACTCTATCACGTAAAGATCTGGATGAATGCTCGTGCGCGAGTCAGCAGGCAGAGAAGTTACAATTCGCTCCTTCGAGATTCGAAAGAAAAATCCTGAATTTGGAAGGGCGCGAGGCTTATATGTTCCGTAAAAATTTGGGCCAGATCCCGTTTCCTCACCAATAAAAATGGCATTGGTTTGCATTTCAATTTGGGCGGCCAGGACCACGCCAGCAGAAGCTGTATCTCGACCGATCAAAACGCAGATTTGCTCCACGCCTTTGGCTAATTCCAAGGTGGACAAAAGTCCTGCTAGAGGTTGGGTGAGCGAATACCAGCCACCTTCATTGCCTCTTAGGTCAACCACTACTTTTTTGTATTTGTGGTCGGCGACATGCTTCAAAAGATCTGAAAGAAAATACATGATTGTGTTGCGCTCATCAGGCTGGGGTTGGTTGATTTGAATGACCAACGTCTGCCGATCAGGCATTGGCATAAGTATCGCCATTCTGTCGCGTTGACCATAAAGTGGTACTGCTGGATTCAGAGCTACCCCAATCGAAGAGACCCAACCCTGTGGCATGCTCCAACCGGTAACACTTCCAGATTCATAAGCTGTTAGTAAACTGACATTCTCTGGTTTAAGCGTCGCCGTTTTGATTGCACCAGACACGTCTCGTACTGTGAACGATGCATCCGCTCCGCCCGAACTCGATCCAATATATTTGTAGAAATCTGGCGTCAGAAGATAAGCAAGAGGTGCGTTCGACCTTGCGAGACGCGAATTTCCAGGGCTAACATCGGTTGCACGTCTCACAACCTCACCGACGTCAATTCCATTAATCTGCAAGACTTGCGCATTCAATATAGCCGCATGATCTTGTCGGGCCGCTCTGATGAAAACGCCCCCTTCGAAATGCCCCAAGCGAATAGGGTAAGTAGTTGTCAGAATCCCGTGATCGGATATGGGAAATACGCTGGTGTGAATGTCGTCGGCGAGTGCCGCTATTGACTGCAGACGAAAAAAGAATCCTGAAGCATCGAGCGACGCTAAATTCGATTCCAACTCTGAGACTCGTCGCTTCCAGGTGTCTGCGGAGTTTCTATGGAAAGGCGCCGGGTGTTGAGTTGTTATTTGGGCCGCGAGAAACCTGAGATCTGAAACGCGTTGTTCCTCTGACAGTCTTTCAAAAGGCAACCCATCTGCCGCGTGAGAATTCAGTGAAAAACTTAGTGTGGAGAGCGTTATCGCGACGATCAGAATGATTTGGCGCATTTCAAGGGCTCCTGCAAAGAACTCATGATCGGGGGGAAACTAACCCAACTTCGACAGGCGATCTTGTCCAAATGTAACTTTTATTTTCGCCATTCTTGACGAAAGGCTCCAGGAGGAACACCAACGACACGCTTAAAGCCTTTGGAAAAGGTGGGTTGATCTCCATAACCGCAAGCCAGTGCAATCTGAGCGAGGGTTAACTTGCTCTTGGCGAGAAGATCTGCCGTTCGCTTTGCTCTTTCAAGCCGAACATAGGCGCCCGGCGAGAGTCCCAAATGAGCGCGAAAAGAGCGCGCGTAATAGACCGGGTGAACGCCAGCCTGGCGAGCCAGTTCGGATACCGACGGGAGGAACTCGAGTTGTTCGCGAATTCGAAAGCAGCTTTTGGTGAGCCACACCGGCTTGGTTGCACAAGTACGGTGCTCTGGGGTTCTGCAAATCCCAGCGAGCAGTTCGAGCATAATGCTTTCAATTGCGATGTAGGAAGTTGGATCGAAGAATCGGAGTTCTCGATCAGCTCGCTGAAGCAGTGCCTGTTGAGGCATCATTCACGAGAAACCAATTATTCTTCTGCGCCAAATTGGTCGGCTTACTCGCGGAGGACAACAATTCGGTGGAAAATGACAATGCCGAAAAGGAACCTTCTCCGATCAGTTTGTCGACGTGGCAAGTGCCAGGAAAGTGCAACACCGCTTGACCTTCGCCGATAATTCCGGCGCTTCCAACCGCAGAAGTTTGATACAGTCCTCGTGTAACGAACACAAAATGACAATCCGCATGCTCGTGCTGGCGCATCTCGGGTATGGCGACAGCGGTAACTGCAGTTCCTGACGGAACGGTGATTTTCTTTGGATTTCCAAAGAACTCACCCGGTCTCATTAACTTTTGTCCCGAGCCCAACACTTTGGAAGCTGGGCTGCATCGCCAACTTACCGGTTCAACTCTCGCATCGCCTTGTCGAGGCCTTCGAGCGTTAGCGGGTACATGCGGTCGCTCATGATTTGCTTCATGATTTGGATCGAGGGCGTGTATTCCCAGTGGCGTTCGGGGACGGGGTTCAGCCAGATCGCATGTTCGTAAATGCGGGTCAGGCGTTCGAGCCAGACGGCGCCCGGTTCTTCGTTCCAGTGTTCGACGCTGCCGCCGGGGTAGGTGATTTCGTAGGGGCTCATCGTTGCGTCGCCCACGATCACGACTTTGTAGTCGTGCGGGTATTTGTGCAGCACGTCCCAGGTCGGCTGCTTCTCGTTGTGACGGCGGCGATTGTCTTTCCAAACGCTCTCATACAGGCAATTGTGGAAGTAGAAGAAATCCATGTGCTTGAATTCGGTGCGCGCGGCGGAGAACAGCTCCTCGCAGAGCTTGATATGCGCATCCATCGAGCCGCCGATGTCGAAGAAGATCAGGACCTTCACCTTATTGTGGCGCTCGGCCCGCATCACGAGGTCGAGATAGCCTTGATGCGCGGTATGGCGGATTGTTTCGGGCAGGTCGAGTTCGGTGAGCGCGCCCTCGCGGGCCCATTTGCGCAGGCGGCGTAGCGCGATCTTGATGTTGCGGGTGCCGAGTTCGACGCTGTCGTCGAGGTTTTTGTATTCGCGCTTGTCCCAGACTTTGACCGCCTTGCCGTGGCGGCCTTTGTCTTGGCCCATGCGGATACCTTCGGGATTGTAGCCGTAGGCGCCGAACGGCGAGGTGCCGCCGGTGCCGATCATCTTGTTGCCGCCCTCGTGGCGCTTCTTCTGTTCTTCGAGGCGCTTCTTCAGCTCCTCCATCAGTTTTTCCCAGCCGCCGAGGGATTCGATCTGCTTCTTCTCCTCCTCGGAGAGGAATTTTTCGGTGAGCGCCTTCAGCCAGTCTTCCGGAATCTGCGCGAGGTCGGTCGGGTCGAGGTTTTCGAGCCCCTTGAACGCGTGCGCGAAGACGCGGTCGAACTTGTCGAGGTTGCGCTCGTCCTTCACCAGCGCGGTGCGTGAGAGGTAGTAGAACTCATCGACCTTCATATCGATGACTTTGCGGTCCAAGCCCTCCATGAGGGCCAGGTATTCCTTTAAGGTCACCGGGATCTTGGCCTGGCGAAGGTCGTGGAAGAAGTTCAGGAACATGGACTAATTCCTTTCTCTCCGCGCCAAGAACGCCAACCGCTCAAACAAGTGTACGTCCTGCTCGTTCTTCAAGAGCGCGCCGTGGAGGGGCGGGATGAGTTTGGACGGGTCGCGTTCGCGTAGGGTTTCGGCGGTGATGTCGTCGGCCATCAGGAGTTTTAGCCAGTCGAGCAGTTCGCTGGTCGACGGTTTCTTCTTCAGGCCGGGGACATCGCGGATTTGGTAGAAGATGTTCAGGGCCTCGCCGACCAGCTTGTCCATGATCTTCGGGTAGTGGACGTCGATGATCTTCGTCATCGTGTCGCGGTCGGGGAATTTGATGTAGTGGAAGAAGCAGCGGCGCAGGAAGGCGTCCGGCAGTTCTTTTTCGTTGTTCGAGGTAATCATAACGATTGGGCGTTGCTTCGCCTTAATCGTCTCACCGGTTTCGTAGACGAAGAATTCCATGCGGTCGAGTTCGAGCAGAAGGTCGTTCGGGAACTCGATGTCGGCCTTGTCGATTTCGTCGATCAGAAGGACCGGGCGCTGGTCGTTCGTGAACGCTTCCCAGAGTTTGCCTTTGGCGATGTAGTTCTTGATGTCCTTCACGCGCTCGTCGCCGAGTTGGCTGTCGCGCAGGCGGCTGACGGCGTCGTATTCGTAGAGGCCTTGTTGGGCTTTTGTCGTGGACTTGATGTGCCATTGGATGATCGGCACGCCGATCGCCTTCGCGACCTCGAACGCGAGCACGGTCTTGCCGGTGCCGGGTTCCCCTTTGATGAGGAGCGGGCGCTCGAGCGTGATCGCCGCGTTGACTGCAATACGCAGATCGTCGGTCGCGACGTAGCTGCTGGTGCCTTCGAACTTCTTCATGGGTGTCTCTGACGGTTGTGAATGGCTGTTGGGGTGAACCTAGGGGGTTGGTGGGCTGCTCGCAAGCGCGCACCCGTTCTCCGCCTACAGGAGGCCTAGTTCGCGCTGCGTCTTCTTGGGGAGACCGGCAGCGACCAGCGTATGCGCCCGGGCGAGATAGGCCTTCAGCTCCTTTGCCTTCAGGCGTGCGGGCCCGTCGATTTGGACCCACTGCGCTCGGGCGAGGTAGGGAGCAGGCTTGATGCCGGGGAGTTCGGTCAGGATCCGAAAGCTATCGTCCGAGGTCTTGAACGATAGGCTTTTCGATTCGCCGTCGTGCGGGCCCATGACGGCGAACATCTTGCCGCCGACCTTAAACACGCGGTCGTTGCCCCACTGGATGCTGAGTGTCGCAGCGGGTAGCGCGAGCAGAAATTTTTCAATGTCGGCGGGTTTCATCCGGCGCAGCTTTCCATAGTGCTGCCAGAAGAGCCAGAGCGCCGGCGATAGGCGTTACCAACGCGTCGGGAGCCTTCATCGTCCACAGCGTGAGGCCTGTCACGATGCACCAAAGGGCGGGGATGATCGTCAACAACCACGGCGGGCGTGCCTGCATTGCGAGGAGTGCCAGGGTCGCGACAGCGGTTGGATCTGGGGTCAGGCCGAAGACTTCCGCTTGATGCCAGTCGCGACCGAGGAACTGGCCGATCGCGGGTTGGAGAAGGATTGCGAATAGCGTGACGGCGAAGGCGATGCGGGATGACGGTGCGCGTGCCTCATCGGGCGGTCGAACGAAAGCGACCCAGAGCAGCAATGCAGCCTGCAGCGCAAATGCGTAGGCGTAGTAGATCGCGGCCCAGTTGATTGTCGTGAAGCGCTCGGCGTGAAAGGCCCATGCGATCCAAAACCAAAGAGCGGCGAGGATCGCGAGAACGGCTCGCGTGCCGAGTGCGCCGCTGCGGCGGGCTAGCACGAGGCAGAAAGCGCCAAGCGCTGCAGCCGCGATGTGCGCGGGCCAGACCGCATCGTTGTAGAGCGCGAACAGGCGATAATAGGTGCGCGGGGAGAACAGCAGGAAGTCGGAGAGCGAATAGGTCCACCACTCCGACATCACAGACCGCCCACCGCGCTCAAAATGCGGGCTCGCATTGCAGCATCGGGCAGGAGGCCGCTTGCGGCGGAAACGTTCTCTTGCGCGTGGTCAACACGCGTGGTTGCTGGGATCGGGCTTGGCGCCGCGGGATGCGAGAGAATGAACTTGAGCAAGAGCTGCGCCCAGCTCTTGGCGCCTAACGCACCGGCGAAGGCGGGCAGAGGGCGGCCCTTCAGTGCGTCGATCAAGTCGCCACCTTCGAACGGGCGGTTGACGATGACCGCGATGTTGCGTTCCCGTGCGAGGGGTAGAATGCGACTTTCGACGTCGCGGCTCGCGACATTGTAGGTGATCTGTATGAAGTCGATTGGCTGGCTCCGCATAATGCGTTCGAGGTCTTCATGCCGGCGGCCATGAGAAGTGGTGACACCGACGTAGCCGAGTTTGCCCTGCGCCTTCATCGCGAAAAGCGTTGGCAGATGTTCTTCCCACGAGAGCAGGTTGTGGACTTGCAGGAGGTCAAACTTCGGCACGCCCCAGAGACGCCGGGACTCTTCGATCTGTGCCCGGCCGTTGGCGCCGCCCGAGATCCAGACCTTGGTTGCAGAGAATAAGGCTTTTGCATTGCCGGCGCGCTTGAGGCCGTAGCCGATGACTTCTTGCGAGGAGCCGTACATAGGCGAGGAGTCGATCAGGCGCCCGCCAGCGGCAAAGAAAGCGCGAATGACGTTCGTGCAGGACTCTCGCGCCGCAGCGTCATCGCCGACGTTGAATGTGATCCACGAGCCGAGACCGACAGTGGGGCGCGCCAGCGGTGCGGCTATCGCGGCCGGTGCGAGTGCGGCCGCGGTGGCGAGCGTCAGTGCGCCACGTCTGGTCAAGCGTCGGTTCATGGTTGTGCCCTTACGTTGGGCGCGAGACTACCGGCTATGACGCGTACGTTCAGCGTGTGTGTTGCTCACTTCGGCGTGAAGCACTGGCTCAACGGTGCGCGTAAGCGTCAAGTTCCGCGGCGAGGCGCCGCATAAGCGTGGTCCAGTCGCCGAATTTTTCCGGGGTTAGGACGCGCGTGTTGGCGTACCACGGGTAGTGATCGGTGCCGAGTTGCGGCCAAACGCGGCCGGCAGTTAGGAACCAGGTTTCGGTGCCTGTCGCGGCGGCGAGAGCTGCGGCGGCCGTTGGTGCGGAGACGACTAGGTCAAGCGCTGCGCAGAGCGCGGCGTTGTCGTCGAGGTTCATCTTCAGGTCGATGTCGCCGAAGTCGTGGATCGCGATACCGTGCTGTTCGCGTGCGGCGGCGATCTCGGCCTTGCAGTCGCCGTATTGGAGGTTGACGAACTTCACCGCCGTCTGTTCGAGGACCGGTTTCCAAACGTCGAGCGCGCTGAAGAATTTCTTGCGCTGCGTGGTTTGCAGCATCGACTTCCAGCAGATGCCGACATACGGGCCGGGGCCCAGGCTGTCGAGGCGGTTCAGCCAGTGGCGCACGCGGGCCGGGTCCGGCGTCACGAAGGCTTGGCGCGGGAAACTGTCGACCGCCGGGCGCAGCGCCATCAGCGGCGCGCCCATCGGGGTATAGAAGTCCGCTTTGAGATCGCCTTTCGCCCACGGGATGACCCGGACGGGCTTGGCGTTGTGTTTGGTGTGCATCTCAATGCCGACATGGGCATCCGGGAACGAGCGCTGGAACAGCGGGACGAGGCGATGATCGCAAGCGATCATGACTTTGCCGGCGGGACCGACGCGTTTGATGAGATCGGGGATGAGGCTCGCCAGCATGATTTCGTCGCCGAGGCCTTGCTCGCCGGCGACGAGCAGCTTGCGGCCGGTCAGGTCCTCTCCATCCCAACGGCGGGCGTCGACGGCGAAGTAGGTTGTTTGGCTGAAGCTTGGGGTGTGGCGGACTTCGTAGTCCGGCCAGCCGTCTTTTAGGCGGCCCATCGAAGCGTAGCAGAGGCCGCGGGCGTGGGTGATTTCGGCCTGGTCGTGATCGTTCTCGCAGAGCTTTAGGGCGCGATTGTAGTTCTCGATCGCTTGCTCGAGCGGCCCGACATGGTTCAGCGCGTGCGCCATGTTGTGGAAGGCGCGCGCCATCGTTGGTTCGAGACGCTGGGCCTCCTTATAGAAGGTGATCGCGTTGTCGAAATCCGACTGCTCGCCCATGATGGTACCGAGCGTGTTCCAGAGCTCCGCCGCCTCGGGCATACGGTACAGGGTGTTGCGGGTGAGCTCGATCGCTTCGTCGATGCGGCCCATGTCGCGCAGGCAGCCGGCAAGGTTGTTATAACCTTTGGGGCTGTCGGGCTGCATTTCGATGAAGGCGCGGAATGCCTTTTCGGCGCCCTCGTAAAGGCGTAGGCTCCAGGCTGCGGTGCCGACGTTCAGATAGAGGTCCGGATCGTTCGGATTGAGGGCGAGAGCGCGTTCGTACATCTCGAACGCTTTGTGACGCTGACCCAGATTGTCGAGGGCGAGTGCCAGCAGGTGATAGGCACTGGCGTACTTGACGTCGGCGTCGGCCGCTTCAGCGGCGGCGATGGCGGCGGGGCCCCACTCGCCCTTTTTGTAGTGTGCGACGGCTTTGCGCATTGCAAGAAGGGCATCGGCCCTGACGCCCGCGCCCTCGGAGATGCTGTTGAGCGCCTTTGCGACCGCTTCGATCCTGCGGGACTTCTTCGCCGCCATGCAATGTTCCTTAGACGGATGATCTGTCTACGGAATATAAGGGTTAGCGCTTTAACATTGCGCTAAGCGTGGCGACGGCGAAGGCTTGCGATATCAACGAATTGTTGAGGTTATTTTTCACGCGTTCGAAGCGCTTCTTTAACCGTGACGACCTATCGTCGAGCGTAGAACGACAGAAGAGGCCTCGAGCAAAATGCCGCTGAAACTCTCTCTTAAGCCGGGTGAAAAATTCGTGTTGAACGGCGCGGTGCTCACCAACGGCGACCGGCGCGCCAGCTTGGTGATCGAGAATAAGGCATCGATCCTGCGCGACCGCGACATTCTTCAAGAAGACGAGGCGAACACCCCCGTCAAACGCATCTATTTCCCGATCATGATGCTCTATCTCGATCCGGAGCAGGGCTCGCACTATTACGACGAGTTCGTGCTGCGCATGAGCGAGTTCATGAATGCGATCACCGACCGCGACGCGCTTGCGACTTGCGTCGCCATCTCGCGGGACGTGTTGCAGACACACTATTACAAGGCGCTGATCAAGTGCCGGCAGCTCTTCGACTTCGAACAAGCAAGGTTGGGTTATGTCGCTCCAAGCGTATCAGAAAACGCAGCGTAACACAGAGTCCCCGCGCGACACCGAGTATCGGCTGTTCGTGCAGGTGACGCAGGCGCTGATCGAGGCGAACAAGCTGGGCCGGAGCAATTTGCCGGTGCTGGTCGACGCGCTCGACTGGAACAGGCGGCTTTGGAGCACGCTGGCGTCGGATTGCGCGAGCGAGGCGAACATGTTGCCGCCGGCGCTACGGGCGCAGTTCATCTCGCTTTCGTTGTGGGTGTCGCGCTTTTCGAGCGATGTCGTTGCAACGGGCGGGTCGTTGGAACCACTGATCGACGTCAACAAGTCGATCATGGCGGGCCTCGCGCAGCGCGCGGCCTAGAAGAGTTTGAGGAAAGAAATGACCGGGCGTGCATCGAATGCCCGGCAAAAAGTGCAACTGAAGTCGGCCCGCCGTCGCGCGGGCCGAATTTTTCCCAAGAGTTCCGCCAAGTTTCGCATTGGCACGGCGGTTGCCAACATGACTAACGAGGTCGAGCGTTCGAAAAGCCGCTCGGTCAACGCAGTCCAGAATGGAAGGAGCCAAGAACAATGCTGAGCGTCAACACCAACTACGGCGCGATGGTCGCGCTGCAGAGCTTGAACCAGACCAACCAGGATCTGGAAAGCGTACAGAGCCGCATCAACACGGGCCTGAAGGTTGCCGGTCCCAAGGACAACGGCGCCGTTTGGGCGATCGCGCAGAACATGCGCATGGACGTCATGGCGCTGAATGCCGTGACCCAGAGTTTGAACCGCACGCTGAGCGTCGCCGATACGGCGGTCGCGGCCGGTACCTCCATTTCCGACCTGATGAAGGAAATGAAGGAAAAGGCGCTGGCGGCTCGCGATCCCTCGATCGATCAGAACGCGCGTGAGGCTTACAATGCCGACTTTACGGCGCTGCGCGATCAGATCACCAAGACCATTCAGAACGCCTCGTTCGACGGGTCGAACATCATCGACGGTTCGGTGACCGACATTCAGGCGTTGGCCAACGCGGACGGCAACTCGTTCATCACGGTCCCGACACGCGACTTGTCGCTGGGCGGCTCGATTATCTCGATCGCCTCGACGTCGACGATCTCGAGCTCGTCAAATGCCAGCGCGATGATCACAACCATTCAGAACTCGCTCAACGCTCTGAACCTGGCGCTGTCGCAGCTTGGCACCGACTCGAAGAAAGTCGGGATGCACAAGAACTTTATCGGCAAGCTCTCGGACGAGCTGCAGAACGGTATCGGCAACCTGGTCGACGCCGACCTCGCCAAGGAAAGCGCAAAGCTGCAGTCGTTGCAGACGAAGCAGCAGCTCGGCATCCAGGCGCTGTCGATCGCGAACTCCGCGCCGCAGGTCATCTTGAATCTGTTCCGCAGCTAAAACTGAAAGGACGGCGGCGCTTGCGGCTCCAGCGCCGCCGATCCTCTAACCCTCGCCCAAGCCGATCTTTGCTCTTCATGGGCAAAAAGTGCCCAGCACCGGCAAAGTTTGCCGGGTTGTTCTTGCCGCTCTGGCGGCTAGAGGTGCTCCCGTCGTGGTGAGCGCCAGGTTACCGCGGCGCCTCGTTCGCCCAACCCCGCCATCCCGATAGTTGACAAGCGCCTAACGAAATCGGCGCGATTTTCAGGCATGGCGATTGCGATCTCCGTTCACGGGGCAAAACGCTCCATCGGCAAAACGCCAAGCCTTGAACCAGAACGGAGATCCTTCCTATGCTTTCAGTCAACACCAACTACACGGCGATGGTCGCGCTTCAGAACCTGAACTCGACCAACAAAGATCTCGCCGACGTCCAGAACCGCATCAACACCGGTTTGAAGGTTGCCGGCCCGAAGGACAACGGCGCCATTTTCGCGATTGCTCAGAAGATGCGCGCGGACGTTCAGTCGTTTAACGCCGTGAACAACTCGCTCGACCGTACAGTCAGCGTCGTTGACACCGGTCTCGCGGCCGGTCAGGCCGTCTCCGACCTGTTGAAGGACATGAAGGAAAAGGCGGTTGCGGCGAAAGACGCTTCGATCAGCCAATCTTCGCGCGATGCTTACAACACTGAGTTCAAGGCGCTGCGCGACCAGATCACCAAGACGCTCGCGGCTGCGACGTTCGACGGTGCGAACCTGGTCGACGGCACGAACGCCAGCGTTCAGGCACTCGCTTCGGCTGACGGTTCGTCGCTGATCACGGCGGCCGGTCAAGATCTGTCGCTTGGCGGCTCGATCGTGACGGTTGCTGCTACCGACGTCATTTCGACGGCGGCGCAGGCTTCGGCTCTGGTGGCGACGATCGACACTTCGATCACCGAACTGAACCTCGCCTTGGCGAAGTTGGGTACGGACTCGAAGAAGCTCGGCATCCACAAGTCGTTTGTGACGAAGCTGACCGACGAGTTGAAGAACGGCATCGGTAACTTGGTCGACGCCGACCTCGCCACCGAGAGCGCTCGCTTGCAGGCCTTGCAGACGAAGCAGCAGCTGGGCATCCAGACGCTGTCGATCGCGAACCAAGCGCCGACCGTGTTGCTGTCGCTCTTCCGCTAAGCGACCGTGACGTAAGTTGAGTGGCGGGGCCGGTGCGTAACTGCCGGCCCCGTTTTTTCACGAGAGTGGAGGGACTCCAAGAACCCCGATCGAGGTCGGATTTGCCGAAGGAGGATCGACCGTGACAGATCAAATTCAAGTAGCCCCGCCGCCCGTTATCGCCGTGCCGCGCGCCGCGCCTGTGGTTGCGCCCGAGGTGGTCGAGCCGGCCAAGAAATCGCAAACCGAAAATCGCAAGAGCGGCGATCAAAGCCGGGGCGAGGATCAGGGCCGGCCGTCGCGGCAACTCTCGATCACGCGCAACGAGGACTTGAACGCATTCGTTTATCGTTCGATCGAGATCGAGAGCGGCGACGTCGTATGGCAATGGCCGTCGGAGGACGTGCTGCGTCGCGCCGAGAGCTACCGGCAGCGCGACGAAGCAGGAAGCCACGCCGTGGACGAGAAGGCTTAGTCTACGAGGTCGGCGCGCAGCGTTTCGGTGGCGCGCCAGTTACAATAGGCCGCCAGTAGCTGCGGGATCGCCATCGCGGCAAGACCATACTGCAGCGAATCTTGGCCAAAGCGGGGTGCAAGCCCGTCGCTGATCGCGCCGACGATCGCCGGACCCAGACCCAATCCGATGAGTGTGCCGACGACGCCGGCCGTGGCGGCGGCTCGCGCGCGGGCCGCATTCGGCGCAAGACGTTGCAGAGTGGCGGCGGCGGGCGCCAATGTCATGGTTCGAAAGAACGCTTCGCCCGATGAGGCTGCGAAGAGTATGACAATCGTGGGCGCGAATGCCGCCAGGAGCGTGCACGGTGTTGCAAGGAGCAGCGCCATCGCGGGGAGCCACATCAGCCACCGTGCGTCGCGGGCGGCTAAATAGTCCGACAAACGTCCGCCGAGCCATGTCCCGCCGAGACCAACGATCGCACCGATGGTGCCGACCACTGCGCCTGCTTCCCCCGGCGTCCAGTGAAAGAAGCGAACGACATAGACCGTCCCCCACGCCAGTCCGCCATAGATAGCGATCGAGGCAAAGGCGGCTGAGGCGATCAGATAGCGGAATGCGGGCTTCCGGGCGAGATCGCCGTAGCCCGCCGGTGCTGGAGCCGTGGCTGCGTGAATAACAACCGGCATGATGCCGCGATTACGCTTGGGCTCCGGCAGGACCACCGCGGCGACGAAGGCCATCAAAAGGCTCAGGCCGCCGAGTGCGTAAAATGCGATCCGCCAGTCGAACAGATCGGTGAGCGCGCCGCCCAGCGTTCCGGCTGCGATGATGCCGGCGGGGCCGCCCATCACGTAAATCGCCATCGCGCGGCCACGGCGTTCAGGGGGGACATAGTCGGCAATCAGCGATTGGGCGCAAGGGTTACAACCCGCTTCACCGACCGCCAGTCCGATGCGTGCGATCGCGAGCTGTTGAAAGGCGGCGGCGGCGCCCATCATCGCGGTGCACAACGCCCAGAAGGTCGCGCAGACAGTAAGGATTCCGGTGCGGCTGATGCGGTCGGCGCCCCACGAAAGGGGAATGGACGCAAGCGAGAAAACAAGCGCAAAGATCGTGCCTGAGAGAAGGCCGAGTTCGGTGTCGCTCATCCCGAACTCCTTCTTCACGGGCTCGGCCACCACCGAAAGCAGCTGCCGGTCCATGAGCGATAGACCGATGAGGACCGCCAGAATGACGACGTAGAGTGTGGCGCGCCGCGGCGGCGGCGTGTCGTCTTCAGCGTGCATAGGACCCCTCGTACTTGAACAGACGTTAGGGGGATTGCGAGAGCGTTGGCAATTGCCGTGAATGGCGAGTGTCACGCGCGATCGCTCGCGCGCGAGGCGTGGACGCTACGGCGTCAGTGCTTGTTGCAGCGCGTCAACGACGCGTGCGGGATCGCTGTCAGACATTGAAGGGAAGAGCGGTAAGCTGAGCGTGCGGCGGTAGTACTCGTCGGCGCCGGCGAGCGTCAGCTCGGGTTCCATCTCGCGATAGAACGGTTGGCGGTAGAGCGGCAAGTAGTGCACTTGCGTGCCGATGCCTTTGAGCTGCAGGCGGCGCATGAGAACAGCCCTGTCGATGCCGATCGTTTCGAAATCGATCAAGGAGACGTAGAGGTGCCAGGCGGGCGTGTTGTTCGGCGTGCGTGCGAGCGGCTTGATGTGCGGGGCCAGTCGCGCCAGTTCGTTGTCATAGATCGCGACCAGCTCGCGGCGGCGGGCGGCGAACTTGTCGAGCTTCTTCAGCTGGCTGGTGCCGAGCGCGCAGAGGACATCGGGGATGCGGTAGTTCAGGCCCGGCGCGTCCATCTCGTAGTACCACGGGTTCGCGTTGCGGGTGCGATCGTAGGCTTCGCCGGGTTGGACGAATTCATCCGGGTCGCGGCTCATGCCATGGGTGCGGTCGCGGTAGACGATGTCAGCGAGGCGTTGATCGTTCGCGGTGACGGCGCCGCCTTCGCCCATTGCGATTGTCTTCACCGGATGGAACGAGAAGCAGGTGAGGTCGGCGAACTTGTTGTCGCCGACGCGATGGGTGTGATTGCCGACGGTGTAGGAGGTGCCGACCGCGTGGCAGGCGTCTTCGATGATGCGCAAGCCGGCTTCGCGCGCGACCTTGTGAATATTGACGAGATCGCCGACTTGGCCCGCGAGATGGACGTTGATGACGGCCTGGGCTTCGCAACGGGTCAGTGCTTCGGCGAGATCATCGGGGCGCATCAGGCCGGTGTCGGGGTCGACGTCGGCGAAGACGACCGAGCCGCCGTTGAGGCAGACGGCGTTCGCCGTGGCGAGGAAGGTAACCGCGGGAACGATCGTCGTTGTGCCGGGGCCGAGGTTCAGGGCGCGTACGGCGAGATGAAGAGCGGCGGTGCCGTTCGAGCAGGCGATCGCGCGGCTGGCGCCGGTGGCGTTTGCCAGGGCGCGCTCGAACTCGCCGACGCGCGGGCCGGTGGTCAAGTGATCGCTGCGCAGCGCGTCGACGACGGCGGCGATGTCGTCGTCTTCGATCAGCTGGCGGCCGTAGGGCAGGAAGTTCATGCGAAGGTGTCGGCCAACATGTTTTGCAGCGCGCGGGCGTCGAGGCGTTCCGGGTTCGCGTCGCTGGTATAGGCGAAGCCTTCGCGCACCGGTTTGGCGCCATGCTCGAGATAGGAATCGCGCTGAATGTTGAAGAAGCTCGGCAAGATCACGTAGCGATCGGCAAGCTCCAGCGTCTGACGCGCGTCATCGGCGGAGATCATAATTTCGTGCAGCTTTTCGCCCGGACGGATGCCGATGAGCTTCATCGGCAGATGCGGGGCCATGGAGCGTGCGAGGTCGGGCATGCTCATCGAGGGGATCTTCGGGACGAAGATCTCACCGCCTTGCATCAGCGACATCGAGGAGAGCACCAGGTTCACACCTTGGGTCAACGTGATCCAGAAGCGGGTCATGCGCTCGTCAGTGATGGGCAGAGCGTCGACCTTTTCGGCGATCAGTTTCTTGAAGAACGGCATCACGCTGCCGCGCGAGCCCACGACGTTGCCGTAGCGCACGACCGCGAAGCGGCAACCGTCGGCGCCGGCGAGGTTGTTGGCGGCGACGAAGATCTTGTCGGCGGCGAGTTTCGAAGCGCCGTAAAGGTTGACGGGGTTCGCGGCCTTGTCGGTCGAGAGAGCGATGACGCGCTTCACGCCACGGCGGATTGCGGCCTGGACCACGTTCTCGGCGCCGATGACGTTGGTCGCGATGCACTCGAAGGGGTTGTATTCGGCGATCGGCACTTGCTTTAGGGCCGCCGCGTGAATGACGTAGTCGACGTCGCGCATCGCCATTTCAAGGCGGTCGGCGGAACGCACGTCGCCGATGAAGTAGCGCATGAAAGGGTAGCGCTCCTGCGGGAACGCTTGTGCCATTTCGTATTGCTTGAGCTCGTCGCGCGAGAAAATGATCAACTTCTTCGGCTTGTAGCGTTCGATGACGAGGCGCACGAAGTGCTTGCCGAACGAACCGGTGCCGCCGGTTACGAGGACGGTCTTGTCGTTGAGGTCGATCGCGGGGCTCAGAAAGTCGCGTTGCTGCTGAAAGGTGCCGTAGACGCCTGGCAGCGCTTCGTCGTCGTCAGTTGCGTAGGCGAGTTTAGGCGGGGTCATGATGAAGTCCCATTTACCGGACATCATCCTTACCTAGTATGCTGAACAAAGGGTTAGGCGGCGAGGTTCAGGGCGAAGCGGAAGTGGCGGGGATGCGCGGTCCCCTCAGGTTTTCTCGTGTCGTCGAGCTCGAGCGCGGAGAGCATTAGGCGGGTAAACAACGTGTCCCCGTGACGTTCATGGTTCATTAACCCGATCAGCGGGGCCACCGCGCGGTCGACTTCGATGCGGAAGGCGCGGCTGTCGTCGCCGATATCGATCGTGCCTTCGGTGAGCCCTAAGCCGGTTGCGGCGGAGACGAGGAACGAGATCGGGCGGCCGTGGTCGAAGTTCTCTTTCAACTGGAACGTCTCGGCGCGCTGGCCGCCGTTGTGGGTGGCGTAGGCTAGGCGGTCGGCGTCGAAGGCTTGCGGGTTTAAGAGGAAGTGCCCGAGGCGGAGCGAGCCGCGGCCCCATTCAGTCCACGAGAACACCAGATCGAATTCGACACGCGGCGTTTGAGCGCCGAAGCGAAGGCGCTTGAAGATGGGTCCGAGCGGGGTTTGGATTTCCGCTTCGACGATGGCGTCGCCGGTCTCTTCATCGCCGTAAACGTTCGGTTCGACCCATTCGAGATCGGTGATCTTCGGCAGGCCAGGCGCCTCGAAGACGCAGTTGCCGGTGTACCAGTCGGCTTGCAGGCTAATGACGTCGAAGTGGCCGTGCAGCAGGGAGACCAGCATGGGCGGGCGGTTGTCGTCGCGCACGCGGATTTCTTGAATCGCGAGGCCGCGGCGGCGATTGAGGATGGCCGAGAGCGCGGGCGTTTCGATCTCGATCCACTTGCTTTCGACCTTCGCGGCCGGTGCCGGCGCGGGCGCAGGGATCGCGGGTTCGGGTAGTGCAAGTACTTGTTCCGCCGCAGCGAGGCGGGCGCGGAAGCGCTGCCAGCGTGCGTCGGTGACGTGGGTCCGGAAGTCGCTGGACCAGAGATAGCAGAGTTCTTGCCAGGCGCCGGGATCGGTGATGTTGCGCGCGGTCAGACCTTCGTAGATGCGTTGGCAGCTGGCGTTGATCGCGAGATCGTCGCGGCCGGACACAGCCCACCGGGTGATGTTGTACTTCGTTTGCTTCTTCACCGGTACGGGGTAGGCGGCGGTTTGCAGGTCGAGCAATTGGTTCGATGCGGCGTTGTCGGTGAAGGCAAGCGCGTCGGACGGCTTGACGAACTCGACGCGGCGTGACGCTGCAAGGCGGCCCCAGGCGTCGGCGATGGTTTGCCACTCGCCAGTTTTCATCGCCTCTTCGGTGTGGAAGCGCTTCGGGCGGAAGTCGAAGACTTCGGCGTCGTTGCTGTAGAGCGGAAGCAGGCGCGGGGCGCGGCTGCGTTGCGCTTCGACGAAGCTCATATATTCGCGCTGTTCGATGTCGCCGTGGGCGAGGCGCTGCAGTTTTTGGAACGCCATCGTGTGGGTCCAGAGCAGCGCGATCTCCGATCCGTCCGGGCCCTTGGCGCGTTGCGGGTGGTATTTGTATTCGGCGGGCCAGTCGGGGTGATGCGCGGCGACATTGTCCCAATCAGTCAGGATCGCGCGATAGCCGGCAGCGAGATAGAGCGGTACGAGGCCCGACGCATAGGCTTGCTCGTTGACGAGGGCGACTTGCGGCTTCATCCCCAGAAAGTGCTCGTAGGCGGCGTTGCCGAGATTCAGGTTCGCTTCGTTGACGCGCGCCGGGACGAGCGGGCCGATGAGTTGTGCGTAGCCGGAGCCGACGAAGTCGACGACGCCAAGGCCGATCAGGCGGCGGAGTTCGCCGATCCAGTTCGGATCGATGGCGGCGATCGCCTCCAGCGTGAGGCCCGTGGCTTCGATCGCGATCGGGCGATTGATCGCTTGCGCGAGGTTCAGTAGCGGCCAGTAGCAGCGTTCGATGACCTCGGGGCGTTGCTCTTCCTCGATCGAGGAGAACATCAGGTTCAGATGAAAGAGCGCGAAGACGTTGAGTTTCATGCGCGTGCGGTTTCGATCTTAAGCGCTTGGATCGCGGCGGCGGCGGCGGCCTTTGCGGCCGCGACTGTCTTGCCGGTCGCTAGCACCATCGCGGCAGTGCAGCCGGAGTGGGTTGGCGGCATGATTTCGTCGCCGGGGGTCACGGTCACGACGACCTCTTCAATGCCGGGGATGCGGCGCGCGTCGTCGAGACCGGCGATCGCTTTCACGCGGCCGGGTTCGGGGAAGGCGTAACGCTGAACGATCGGCGTTTGGTGTTTGGGGCGCAGTTCTTCCGGATCGACATGATCGCCGACGGCGAGCTTGATCATCGCGCCGATGAAGTCGACGCCAGTGTTGAGCGGGATCTCGCGGGTGCAGAAGTAGCCGCCCGAGGCGCGGGCCGCGAGTTCGATGATGTAGGGCTTGCCCGCGACGACGACGAGGTCGCCTTTGATGTTGCCGGTGGAGATACCGAGGGCGCGGCCCGCGGCTTCGGCGGTGCGTTTCACGGCGTCTTGGGTTGCTTCGTCGAGGTGGCTGGGCAAGTCGCCACCGTTCTCGATGAAGTAGGGGGCGTAGCGGTCGAGGTATTCGTAATTCCGGTCGGAGAAGCCGGGGGTGTAGCCTTCGCCGTCGATCAGGATCGACTCGGTGGAGATTTGCGGGCCTGGCAAAAACGCTTCCACCATCACGCGGCGGGTCGGCGACTGGGCGGCGGCGCGCTCCCAGACGGCGTTGAGGTCATCGCCGGCTTTCAGGCGTTGCACGCCGCGGCTGCCGCGCGAGTCGACTGGCTTGACGACGAGGTCGTTTCCGTTGCGTTTCACAGCGCGCGTGAGCGCTTCGGCGTCGGGGAGCGGTGCGAACCACGGCACGGACACGCCGGCTTCGGCGAAGCGGCGCTTCATGGCGAGTTTGTCTTGCGCGAGTTCGGCGGCCTCGATCGGAATGCCGGGGAGGCCCAAGCGATCGGCGACAGTTGCGACCGTCAACGGAACGTCGCAACCGATTGTGATCACGCCGTCGATGCGGCGCACGGTGTTATGGTAGCGCTCTGCGGCGACCAGTGTTTCTTGCGGATCATAGGTCGAGGCGATCAGGTGATCATCGGCAATAGCAAAACCGGGCGCCGTCGGGTTGCGATCGCTGACGACGACGTGGAAGCCCAGTTCCTTTGCGCGCTTGATGCCGTGCGTCGCTTGCACGCCGCCGGAGACGATAAGCAGGGTCTTGCGCATCAGAAATAGAGTCCGCCGTTGACGTTCAGCGTTTGCGCAGTGACGTAGCGCGAGGCGTCGGAGGCGAGGTAGACGACGGCGTCGGCGACTTCGTCGGCTGTGCCGAGGCGACCGAGCACGATGTTCTCCGCCGCTTTGGCGACCGATGCCGCAGCCATGCCGGCGGCGGCCATTTCGGATTGGATCAGACCGGCGGCAACGACGTTCGAGCGGATGTTCAACTTCGCGCCGAAGCGGGCAATGACTTGGCTGAGCGAGATCAGGCCGGCCTTTGAGGCGGCGTAGTGCGCTGTGCGCGGGCCGCCGTATTGGCCGCTGACTGAGCCGATGTGGACGATGGAGCCGCCGCCGGCACGTTTCAAATGTTCAAGCGCGACTTGGGCGCAGATGAACGGGCCTTTGAGATTGACGGCCAGAATGTTGTCCCAGTCGGCGTCGGTGACTTGGTCGAAGTCGGTCGGCTTGTTGATGCCGGCGTTGTTGACGAGGATCGAGAGCGGGCCGAAGCGATCTGCGGCAGCGCCCATGGCGCGCGTGATGCTGGCGCGCTCGGTCACTTCCATCTGGAATGTGACGGCGCGGTTATCGAGTTCGCGCTGCAGGGCGAGCGCGTCGTCTTGTTTCGACTGATAGGTGAAGGCGACCTGCGCGCCGGCTTTGACCAGGCCACGCACGATCGCCTTGCCGATGCCGCGGCTGCCGCCGGTGACGAAGGCGATGCGACCGTCGAGCGTGGTCATTTGCGGGCCATGGCGCGGCGCGCGGCTTCGGCGATATGGGGCCCGGTCAGGCGGTAATGTTCGGCCAGTTCTTGCGGCTCGCCGGATTGGCCGAACTCGTCGCGCACGCCGACGAATTCGATCGGGCAGGGCGCGGTTTGCGCGATCGCTTCGGCGACGGCGCTGCCGAGGCCGCCGAGGATATTGTGATCTTCCGCGGTGACGATGCAACCGGTCTCGCGCGAGGCCTTGGCCAGCAGGGCGGTGTCGATCGGTTTGATCGTCGCCATGTTGATGACGCGGGCTTTGATACCTTCTTTGCCGAGGATGTCGGCAGCGTCGAGCGCGCGGGCGACTTCCACGCCGCAGGCGACGATGGTGACGTCTTTGCCGTCGCGCAGGACTTGGCCTTTGCCGATTTCGAAGCGGTGATCCTCGCCGAAGATGCGCGTCGATGGGCTGCGGCCGGTGCGCATGTAGACGGGACCGTCGAAGTCGAGCACGGCGCGGGTCGCTTGGCGCATTTCTTCGGCGTCGGCGGGAGAGATGACGGTCATACCGGGGATGGCGCGGAATGCGGCCAGGTCTTCGAGCGATTGGGCGGAGCCCCCGTCGGGACCGACATCGAGGCCCGGGTGGCTTGCCACGATTTTCACGTTGCGCTTGGTATAGGCGATCGAGAGGCGCGCTTGTTCGACGGCACGCAGGCAGAAGACGGCGAAGGTGGTGACGATCGGAATCAAGCCGGTCGCGGCCATGCCGCCGGCGGCCGCCATCATGTTCTGTTCGGCGATGCCGAATTGGAAGAAGCGGTCGGGATGGCTCTTGCGAAAATGGTGCACGCCGGTACCGCCGGCGATGTCGGCGTCGAGAACGACGACGTTCGGGTATTCGTCGGCGCAGGCGCTGAGCGCTTTGCCGAACGCTTCGCGGAGCGAGTCGCCGGACGAGGCGATCAGTTGCGGGCTAGCGGCCGCCATCGAGCAGCTCCTTCATTTGCGTGGGCGCGAGGCCGAGCGAGGTGAGCGCGGTTTCGACTTGCTCGCGCGTGAGCTTCACGCTGCCATGCCAAAGCGGTTGGGCTTCCATGTAGCCGACGCCTTTGCCCTTGATCGTGTGGGCGATGATGACGGTCGGGCCGGTGGGTGTGGCGCGGGCTTGGTCGAAGGCGGCGAGGATGGCCGCGATATCGTGGCCCTGAATCTCGGTCGCGTTCCAACCGAAGGCTCGCCATTTTTGCACCAGTGGTTCCAGACCCATGATCGCTTCGTTACGATCGTCGGACTGCATCTTGTTGTAGTCGATGACGGCGCAGAGGTTGGACAGGCGATGGTGGGCGGCGCACATCGCGCCTTCCCAAACTTCGCCTTCTTGTAGTTCGCCGTCGCCCAGCATCGTGTAGACGCGGGCTTCGATCTTTTGGTGACGCAGGCCCAGCGCCATGCCGATTGCGACCGAGAAGCCTTGGCCGAGCGAGCCGGTGCTGGTCTCGGCAAGCGGCAGGTCGAGAACGTGCGGGTGGCCTTGCGCCTTGGCGCCGAGTTTGCGCAGGCGAAGCGCCTCGTGGGTGTCGAGCAAGCCGAATGCGGCCCACGTTGCATAGAGCGCCGGTGCTGCGTGGCCTTTCGAGAGGACGAAGCGGTTGCGGTCCGGCGCGAGCGGGTTGGCTGGGTCAAGATTCAGCTCCACACCGTAGAGCACGGCCAGCAAGTCGGCGCAGGAGAGGGAGCCGCCGGGGTGACCCGACGTTGCGTGGTAGATCGCGGCGGTGGCGATGCGGCGGATGTCGCGCGCTTTCGCGGCGAGGCTCTCGACACGCACGTCGTCGGCGGCGAAGGTCGCGTTCAATTGGGATATCTGCAGGTTTGCGTTCATCAGGCGGCTGCTTGTTTGGCGCGTTCGAGAAGGTCGGCGTAGGCGATGACTTCGCAGCCGGGCGCGCGGGCTTGTGCTTCCTCGCGGATTTCGTTCGCGAACGAGCGCGACATGACCACAACGACATCCGGGCGCACGCGGCCCAGATCTTCCGGTGGGGTCAGGCGGATGCCGTGCGCTTCGTGGGCGTAACGGATCAAGTGCTTATCAACGACGGCGGCGAGCGCTTGCGGCTTCAGACCGCCGTTCATGATCAAGCTGTTGAGCAAGCGGCCGGCGCCCCAGACGGCGACCTTGCGCGGGGCCATGTTGTCGATGAGGCGGGCGACCTGGGTGAGCGCACTCAAGTTCTGCATGCGCATCGCGTGGTACGTCGAGATCAGCGCGGCGGCAGCTTCGACCTCTTGCGGGTCGGCGGGGACGGCGAGCGAGACGTCATCGGCCTTCACGGCGACGACGGTGATATTGACCATGTCGCGCGCGTCGGCGATTGCGACCGCGCGAAAGCCGCAAACGGAGAGCAACCTTGCCAGCGTGCGCGGGGAGAAGTGATAGAGGTGCTTGTCGATGAAGAATTCTTCGACGATGTCGTTCGAGCCGAGCAGTGCGACGTTCGGCACTTCCAGCATCAGGTAGCCGTTCGGTGCGAGCTGCGCGCGGTGGGCCATCAGCGCCTGGCGCGGGTTGGCCAGGTGCTCCAGCGTGTGGCAGGAATAGATCAGGTCGAAGCCTTCATCTTCGAGGCGCGTGTCTTCGAGGCGCGCGTGCAGCCAGGTGAAGCCGGGCTTGCCGGCCCAGGCGCCGACGACGCGTTCGTCAGGCTCGATGCCCAGGATCTTTGCTTTCGGATAGGCAGTTTTCAGTTCAAGCGCGAAGGCGCCGCGGCTGGCGCCGACGTCGAGAACCGTCATCGGCTTTGTCTTGTTCAAGAACGGGCGGAGCGTTGCGAGGTTGGCCTCGGCACGGAAGCCTTTGCCGTAACGTAGGTTGCCCCAATCGGCGCCGGCCGAGACGGTGGCCGTGCGGCGCTCGGCGCGATCGATCCGCGGCAAGCTTTGCAAGAGACCGCAATGGGCGCAGAGCCAAACGGTCAAGCGGCGGGTAGAGTTCTGCGGCGCGTAGACTTGAGTGAGCGCGGTGTTGCCGCACAGATCGCACGAGAAGGACGACATTGAGCTGGTCCTATTGGTTCAGGCTCGAGCGTGCGGTTTTCGTAGTTAAGTTCGAGTTTAAGATGTGTGGTCGAGGTGCAACTCTTTCGCGTTCGTGCGCGACGCGTGGACGCTGCGGCTGCGAAGCTAGTATGCGACGCGGTATTCGGGGCGGCGGTGGTAGCCGAAGGTTTGCATGACGTCGCCGGCGATCATGTTGAACTGCTCGGTCTGTTCGCGGGTCAGCGGGTAGTCTTCTGGGCGATTGACGTTATGGGGACGGTTTAGCAGGCCCATGATGCGGTCGTCCCAGGGCAGGCCTAAGAAGTTAAGCAATCCTTGACGGGCATCGGCGCGGTTCGTCAGATCTTCGAGGCGGACGGTGTGGCGGCGCTCGCTCGGGATGATGTCGAGGTCGTGGATGATCGTGCGGTTGATCTCCGCCCAGTGGAAGGCGATGCGCTGGAACTGGTTGTAGGTCAGGAACTCCAGCTCCTGCATGTGGCCGCGCGGCGGCAGGGGCCACCAGTACTTCTTCTCCGGTGGCGGTGCGGGAAGTTCGCCGCGGGCGTCGTAGTAGCGCTGCAAAACCGCAGTAGAGTGGTCGTCGTAGCACTCGTTGCCAAGCTTGTGCAGGAAGGAGCTCGCGACTTTGCGGCCGTCGCGCACGAGATGGATGAAGTGCGCGTTCGGGAACAGGTGGTTGAGCGCCGGGATCAGCCAGGAAAGCTTGTTCGACGAGTCGCCCCAGAGCAGCGCGTCGGAATAGTGAATCGCGGCGGCGTGTGTGGCGCGCAGCGTGTGCAGCGCCTCGCCCAGAAGGGTCAGTCCCATATGGAACTTCACGGCGACCGGCTGCACGTGATGCACCATGTACTCGTGGTGCATTTCGACTTGCGGGAAGCAGGTGAACAGGCGCTCCATCATTGCCGTGCCGGAGCGGCCGGAGGAGACGACGAAGAACGGTTTGGTTTCGACGCCCATCAGGCTCTGGCCTTTCTGGCGACGATGATCGCTTCGCGGCCGATGCCGGCTTTCGCGAGTGCGCCGTATAGTTTGCGGCGAACCGCGCCGAGGCCAGCGTTTTCGAGCGCGAGGTCGAAGTGCTTGCGGCGGGCGTGGCAGTCGCGGCCGAGCGCGTCGTTGCCGACGTAGTTTTCGCCCATGAGCAAGAAGAGCTCCATCGGAAAGCTCGTCAGGGCTTCAACGATGTCGAGGCCGAGCCGCTTGAGCAGCGCTTCGAGGCTTGCGAAGTCGAAGTAGTTCAGATGATGCGGCGGGGCGAGCCACCACGGCGCGGTGCCGCCCGCGCGCGCGGCCTCTTGCAGCGCGTTGTAATCGTTGGGCACGCCGACGCAGATCAAGCCGCCGGGCCAGGCGCGGCCGATCGCGAGTTTGAGCAGGCCGAGCGGGTCGGCGACGTGTTCGAGCATGTTGTTCAGGTGCACAACGTCGGCGCAGTCGAGTGTGGGCGCGCTTTGCTCGTCGAACATCGCGTTGACGATTTTGGGACCGAGTGTGCGGGCGTGTTCGCTCGCCTGGCGCGAAGGTTCGATGCCTTGCGTTTTCCAGCCGCGATCCTGCGCCGCCTTCAAAAACCAACCGGGGCCACAGCCGATGTCGAGCACGCTGAACGGACGCGCGCCGTCTTTGCCGAGCAGATCTTCGAACAACGACAGACGATCGTCCCAGGCGAGGCGCGACCATTCGGCGTCTTCGCGGGAGCGCGCGACGTAAGTCGACTTCTCGTCGCGATAGTAGGCTTCGTCGTAAGCGGCGTGAAGTTGTTCGCGCGTGGGCAACGGCAGCACGTGCCGAAAGCCACACGTTTCGCAGGCGATGATGTCGTGCGCGTTGACCCGATCGATCACGGCGCCGCGATGCGCGCCGTCGTCGGCAATGCGTCGTGCTTTGGCAAGCGCTGGCGTCACGCGAATGATGGTCCTGACCCTGGGCGTTATGAACTTAGTAACCGTTGCAGATTTAGAAGAGGTTAACGTGTCTTTACGTTTCGTTGGGGCGCATGACCTGTCTCTTCATCGCCGAAGTTTCGAGTAATCACGATCGCGATTTGACGCGCGCGTTCGCGTTCATCGATCGCGCGGCGGAGATCGGGTGCGGGGCGGTCAAGTTTCAGCTGTTCAAGATCGACCAGATGTTTGCGCCGGAAATTCTGGCGCAGAGCGCGAAGCATCGCGCGCGGCGGGAATGGGAGCTTCCCGTCTCGTTTCTGGCGCCGATCGCGGAACGTTGCGCGGCGAAGAACATACAGTTCATTTGCACGCCGTTTTATCTGAAGGCGGTCGATGAACTTCTACCGCATGTTGCGGCGTTCAAGATCGCGTCTTACGAGTTGATGTGGGATGCGCTGTTAGCGGCGTGTGCGGAGACGGACAAGCCGGTGATCCTGTCGACCGGCATGGCGACGATGCCGGAGATCAAGCACGCGGCCGAGGTGTTGCGGCGGCACGGGGCGCGCGACGTGACGCTGCTGCACACCGTGTCGGCCTATCCGACGCCGCCGGATGAGGCGAACCTGGCGGCGATGAAGACGATTGCGGATGCGACGGGTTTTCGCTGCGGCTGGTCGGATCACACGGTGTCCCCAGGCGTGATCTTGCGCGCGGTGTCGAAGTGGAACGCGCCGATGGTCGAGTTTCACCTCGATCTCGACAAGAACGGGGCGGAGTATGCGGCCGGTCACTGCTGGCTGCCGGAAGAGATGGCGCCGGTGATCGCGATGGTGCGCGGCGGCGAACGGGCGGATGGTGCGGGCTTTAAGGAGCCGCTGCCGTCGGAGCTTTCCGATCGCGACTGGCGCGCCGATCCTGCGGACGGGATGCGTCCCTTGAAACACATTCGGCGCAGTTGGCGCCCGGAGGCTGCGTAACAGTCATGATGAAGAAGCCTCATATTGCAGCCGTCGTTCAGGCGCGCATGCGCTCGACCCGTTTGCCGGGCAAGGTGCTGAAGCCGATCGTGGGCGAGCCGCTGCTTTGGCACATTCTGCATCGGTTGCGAAAGTCGGAGCTGATCTCGACGATTTGCGTCGCGACAACGCGCGACAACGCGGATGACGAGCTTGCTGCCTATGCCGAAGCGCATGGCGCCGTTGTCGTACGCGGGCCGGAGGACGACGTGCTGGGGCGCTTCGCGTTGGCCGCGCATACGATCGATCCTGACGTGATTGTGCGGGTGAATGCGGATGCGCCGCTGGTTGACGCCGGGTTCATCGATTACCTGATCAGCGAAATGATGCGGCATCAGGCCGATTTCGTGATGCTGAAGCCAGGGCTGTCGGCGATCCACGATGGCGCCGATCCGATGACGCGCTGGGCGCTGGATAAGCTGGTGGTGAAGGCGCATGACGATCCGATCGCGCGCGAGCACGTGAGCGCGTACTTCAAGCTGCACCCAGATTTCGTGAAGGTGGCGCAGATCGATCTGCCGGAGAAGTGGCGCTTTACGGGTGCGCGGCTCTCGGTTGATACACCGGCGGACGTGACGTTTATCGAGGCGGTGTATGACCGGCTGCACGCGCAGGCGGGTGAGGCGACGTTGACGGACCTCGTTGCATTGCTGAATCGCGAGCCTGCGTTGTTGGACCTCAACGCGCATGTGCAGCAGAAGGCGGCGAGTGCAGCGAGCGGTACGGTTCTGATGCGCTGCGACGGCGGAAGCGCGGCCGGTCTTGGTCATGTGCGGCGCTGCTTAAGCGTAGCGCGGGCGCTGCGCGACCGTGAAGGTTTCGGCGTGCGCTTTGCGATGAGCGACGACGCGATGGCGATGGCGCCGGTGCGTGAACAAGGCTTCGCGATCGACGCGCAGCCTGCGGGGTCATCGGAGATCGACTGGTTGCTCGCTTTGACGGCGGCGCATCAGCCGGTTGCCACGGTGCTGGATGTGCGCACCGAGTTATCGGCGACCTCGGTGATGCGCTTGAAGGGCGCGGACATGATCGTGGCGACGATCGACGATGCGAGTCCGCGCCGGTTGGCGGCGGATGCGTCGTTCTACCCGCCGGTGCCGCAGGTGTTTTCGCTGAATTGGGAAGGCGCGGAAGCGGAACCCAATGTGGGCTGGGAATGGGTAGTGCTCGGTCAAGACACGTTGCCGCCGTTCGCGGCGCGCAGCGGCCGGCCACGCGTGATCGTTTCGATGGGCGGATCCGATCCCCTGGGGCTCACGCTGCCGGCGGTGCGCGCGCTGGTATCGCTGAACGGCGACTTCGATGCGACGGTGGTGATCGGTCCCGGTGCAGATCCGTTGCTCGAAGGGCGCGTGCAGCGTTTGGCGCCGCAGTTTACGATCGTGCGCAGCCCGAACGACCTGCCGAAGCTGATGAGCGAGGCGGATCTTGGATTGATCAGTTTCGGCGTCACCGCATACGAGTTGGCGGCGCTTGGCGTGCCGGCGGTCTATCTGTGCATCAGCGACGATCACGCGATCTCGGCGTCGGCGTTTGAGTTGGCCGGCATGGGACTGTCGCTGGGCGTTGCGTCGCGGCTGAGCGATGCGATGGTTGCGGCGGTCGTGAACGATCTCTTGGGCGATCCGGTCTATCGCCGCTCGATGGCGACGGCCGGGCGCATGAGCATCGACGGGCGCGGAGCGCAGCGCATTGCGCAGCATCTGAAGCGACTGGTTGAAGAGCGGCGCGCGGCGTTGAGTGTGACGGATACGCCGGCCGCGGTGCGCGCGAAGACGGCTTAGATCGCTATGTTGACGGGTGACCCTAGCTGCGTCACCCAGCGCCGTAGCTTTGCACCAAGCTGCCCGCGACCAATGCCCAGCCGTCGACGAGGACGAAGAAGATCAGCTTGAACGGAAGCGAGATCGTCACGGGGGGGAGCATCATCATACCCATCGCCATGAGGAGCGAGGCGACGACGAGGTCGATGATGAGGAAGGGGATGAACAGCAGGAAGCCGATTTCGAAGGCGCGCCTCAGTTCGCTGATCAAGAAGGCCGGGATCAGGATGCGCAGCGGGGTTTCGGCCGCGGTCGCGGGAGGCTGTTGCTTGGCGAGATTGAAGAACAACGCCAGATCGCTTTCACGCACATGCTTTAACATGAAGGCGGAGAGCGGGGCGGCGGTCTTGGTGAAGGCCTCTGCCGGCTCGATCTTTTCGGCCATGAGGGGCGCGATGCCGTCTTTGTAGGCGCTCTCAAATGTCGGGGCCATGATGAAGGCGGTCAGAAACAGCGCCAGCGCAATCATGACGCTGTTCGGCGGGCTTTGCGGGATGCCGATTGCGGTGCGCAGCAGCGAGAGCACGACGACGATGCGCACGAAGCTCGTCACCATGATCAGGATCGAGGGCGCAACGCTCAAGACCGTGATGAGGGCGACGATCTGAATCAGGCGCTCGGTCATGCCGCCGCCGGCGTCTTTGCCGAGGTCGAGGGTCAGCTGTTGCGCCGCGGCGGGTTCAATCGTCAGCAGGACGGCCGCGACCGCCGTGAGCGCGAGCGTAGCGAGTTTCACAGGCGCGGCTCCGTCTTGATTGTGACGAAGGTGGAGCTCGATACCGGCGAGTCGGGCAGGTCCTTCACCGGGATGCGGTCGTCGAGCAGGACTTCGCCGTGCGGCGACAGCAAAACCAGATACTCTTGATCGTCGCGGCGGACGAGGATGATGCGGCGGCGTGCGTCGACAAGCAGGCTCTCGACAATGCTGAGCCGGCGGTCGCCCGGACGGCGCTGCACGTTCGACAGAAAGCCTAAGGCGCGCGCGGCGAAAGCGAGCGCGCCCAAGAGCGCCAGCACGAAGACGAGTGCTGCGCCGAAGCGAAGAATTTGGGTCGGATCGTCCATGCTTTGGTCCCGCCAATTGAAATGGACAATGAGCGCGTAACCTTAAGTCCGGCTAAACGCGCGGCAAAAATTTCCGGGTTACCGGCGGGTAAATTTTTGAGCCAGTTCGGACACTTGCGCGCGTTTGCCGGGCTCGAATGGCGAATATTTTCTTCCACCTTAAGCCGCCTTTAAGCGTCGCGGGCAAAAACTGCCGCCAGGTCTCCGGACTTCGATAGTGGAACGACGCCAGATGAGCTTCTCCGATATTCCGCTGCTGGGCATGCTGCAGCAGAAGATGAGTTTCTTGAACGACCGGCAAGCCGTGCTCGCGCGCAATATCGCGAACTCGTCGACGCCAGGTTACGTGCCGCAGGATTTGCGTGCGAACGATTTCGCGGTCGCGCTGTCGAAGACGGCGAATACGGGCGGGCTCAACGTCACGAATGGGTTGCACATGCAGGCCCGCGGTGCGAGCGGCATGTCTTATCGCTCGATCGCGACGCCGGACTCGACGTCGTCGCCGGACGGCAACGCGGTCGTGGTCGAGCAGCAGATGATGAAAGTGTCCGAGACGCAGATGCAGTACGCGGAAGCGTCCGGTCTCTACAAGAAAATGACGGCGATGTGGCGCACCGCGCTGCAAGCGCCGCGCGGTTAGAAGACAACGAAGGGTAGGGCATTCTCATGGAAACGATGAAGTCGATGCTGATTGCGGCGTCCGGGATGCGGGCGCAGGCGGAACGCATGCGGGTGATCGCGGAGAACTTGGCGAACGCGACCTCGACGGCGGCGAAGCCGGGCGAGGATCCGTATCGCCGGCAGATTCCCGTGTTCAAGACCGAACTTGACCGCGCGACCGGCGCGCAAGTCGTGGACGTCAAAGGCGTCGTGCACGATCAGTCGGATTTTCGCGAGCAGTACATGCCGGGTCATCCGGCGGCGGACGAACGCGGCTATGTGAAGATGCCGAACGTGAGCTCGCTGGTCGAAATGATGGACATGCGCGAGGCGCAGCGCGCCTACGAAGCCAATTTGAATGTAATCGACAACACGCGCACGATGATGGCGCGCACCGTCGATCTCCTGAAGCGCGGTTGAATTAGGCCATGGCACTCTCAGTCAATCCGGCGGCGATCAACGCCTACGCGCAAGCCGCCAAGATGGCGATCACGGGCGGTGAAGGTGCTGCTGCGGCCGGCGCGGTTCCGGGCGGGTCGTTCGGCGACGTTTTGTCCGGCGTTGTGAACGATGCGATCAGCTCCAGCCGTGCGGCGGAAACGAAGGCTGCCTCGCTGGTACAGGGCAAGGGCGATCTCGTCGATGTCGTTACGGCGGTGAATGCGGCCGAAATGTCCTTGGAGACGGTGGTTGCAATCCGCGACCGCGTGATCAGCGCCTATCAAGAAATTATGCGGATGCCGATTTGACGGCGTCCGGTAACGTTACGAAGGGTTCAACAGATGAGCGGCGGTGAGGCACTCGATCTCGCGCGTGAAGCGACGTGGGTGCTGGTCGTCATGGCGGGTCCGGTCATGATCGTCGGGCTGATCGTGGGCGTTGCGATCGGTGTTCTGCAGGCGCTGACGCAAATTCAAGAAGCGACGCTCGTCTTTGTGCCGAAGATTCTTTCGATCTTCGCCGCGGTTATTTTGCTGTTGCCGATGATGGCCGCTTCGATGTCCGGCCTCATGACGATGATCGTTCAACGCATCATTTCACCTTAAGACGAGGGCGCAAGCCAATGCTGGCGTCCGTGCTTCAGATGCTGCCCACCGACGTGTCGACGATGACGCTCGTCTTCGCACGCGTGGGCGCCATGGTGATGACGCTGCCGGCGCTCGGCGAGGCGACCGTGCCGGCGCAAGCGCGATTGATGGTAGCGCTGGGCCTCACGATCGTGATGGCGCCGCTGGTCGGCTATCTTTATCCGCCGGTCCTGTCGCTGACCGTACTTCAGCTTGGCGGCATCGTGCTCGCGGAAGTGATCACGGGGCTTGCGGTCGGGTTGATGATCCGCATGGTGATGGCGTCCGTCCATGTGGCGGGGCACGTGATCGCGATGCAGACGGGTCTTGCCTTCTCGCAGTCGTTCGACGCGAGCCAAGGGGCGCAGAGCGCGCTGCTGTCGATGTTCCTGTCGATGTTGGCGGTCGTGCTGATCTTCGCCACCGAATTGCATCATCAGCTGATCATCGGGATCGAGCACTCGTTCGAGATGTTTCCGCCGGGCAAGTTGCCGCCGACGGCGGACTTCGTGAAGCTTTCGATCGAGATATTGTCGGGACTGTTCGTGACCGGCATGCAGATGGCGGCGCCGTTTTTGGTGTTCGGTCTCATCCTCTACGGCGCGTCGGGCGTCGTGTCGCGGATGATGCCGCAGTTGCAGATCTTCTTCATCTCGATGCCGATCAGCATTTTGGGCGGCTTCGTCATTCTGGGCCTGTCTTTGTCGACGATGATGCTTTGGTTCCTGGACGCGTTCGGGGCCAAGGTTCAGCTGTTCGTGCCGCACTGAGGCGCGTATGGCGGACGAACAAGACGACAGCCAGAAAACCGAATTACCGAGTCAAAAGAGACTCCAGGAAGCCGAAGAGAAAGGCGACGTAACCCAATCGCCCGAAATCGCTTCTTGGATGGTTCTAGCTGCGGCCACCGGGTTCATCATGCTGTGGGGCGGGTCGACCGCCTCCAGCCTGCGGCAGATGATGACGAATTTTCTGGCTCAGCCACATAGCCTGTCGATCGACAACAACACGATGGGCTCTTTACTCAAGGGGCTTGGCTTCGAGCTGCTCGGCATTTTGGCGATCCCGTTCGGGATGCTGATGGTGGTGGGCGTCGGGGCGCATTTGATTCAGCACAAGCCGGTGTTCTCGCTGGAGAAGTTGAAGCCCGACTTCTCGCGGTTGAGCCCGCTCAAAGGGCTCGGCCGGTTGTTCGGGCGGGCGGCCTTGGTCAATTTCGGCAAGGGTCTGCTCAAGACAACTTTGGCGGCCGCCGTCACCGGCATGGTGCTCTGGCCGATGCGGGAACATCTGATCCCGCTGATCATGATGCCGGTCGGGCAGCTGCTGCCGACGACCCAGACCTTGATGACCCAGGTGCTGGTCGCGGCGCTCGCGTTGCTCGCGATCGTCGCGATTGCCGACTATGGCTGGCAATATTTAGAGCGGATGCGTCGCCTGAAAATGACACGTCAGGAGGTCCGCGAAGAATACAAACAAAGTGAGGGCGATCCGGCAGTTAAGGGTCGACTTAAACAAATTCGTTCAGAACGTTCCCGTAAGCGCATGATGTCGGCTGTCCCCAAGGCGTCCGTCATTATCACCAACCCGACACACTATGCGGTCGCATTGGCCTACGAATCAGGCAAGATGGGCGCTCCAATCTGCGTCGCTAAAGGCGTCGACCACGTCGCGCTGAAAATTCGGGAAATTGGGCGGGAAAACAATGTACCGATCGTGGAAAATCCGCCTCTTGCGCGGGCCCTCTACGCCTCTGTCGATGTGGATGAGAGCATCAAGCCGGAGCATTACAAGGCGGTGGCGCAAGTCATCGGCTTCGTCATGCGCTTGAAAGGCAAAGTCTCGTCCCCGCGTACAGAACGGCGTCCATGAAGCCAGCGATTGAGCCACCCAAAGAAGTAGCTTCGGAAGGCGGATCCGCGCAGGCGTCGCGGTGGACTTTGCCGTCGCTCGGATCGATTCGGCTGCGCCGTTTGTCGCCGGGGCAGTGGGCGCTGGGGCTGTTCGGTATTGCGTGTTTGATCGGCATTGCGGTGATCCTGTGGCCGGAGGCGGCGGGGCTCGGTGGGCTTGCGTTCCTGGTGGGGCTCACGCTTTGTGGCGCAGCTTTGATGTTCACGATGACGGCCGGACGCTTGGTGCCGCCGGAAGCGCCGGCGCGCTTGTTCGGCGCGGCGTTGGACACGGATCAACGCGCGTGCTGCATCACTGCGCCGGATGGGTCGGTCGCCTATGCCAACGCCGCCTGGCGCAAGACGTTCGGGCAGAGCGCTTCGGGCGGCGACGTGCTGCCGGTTGCCGGATTCTCTGCCGATCCGGAAACGGCGCAGCGGCTCTATAAGCTCGTTCGCGCGGCGAGCTTGAAGGAAGCGCACGAGGAAGAGCTGAAGCTCAAGAATCTCGCCGGCAAGTGGGTGCATGTCGCGGTCGCTTCGATCAGCAGCCTTGGGCACACGGTGTGGCGGATTACCGAAGTGTCGTCGCGCCGGCCAATGCTGCAGACCGTCGATGCGGCGAAGCAGTCGGTTGTCGTGCAGTTGCGGCCGTTCGAAGGGGCGCTGCTGCCGGGTGTGAGCGATGGGATTCGTATTCCGCGCTTCATTCAGGATGCGCCGGTCGGCATTGCGCTCATCGACGGCGATGGCGTGATCGGGGAGGCGAACGCCGCGTTCGCAGCGCTGCTCGGCGTCGATCTGCAGCGGCTGAAGGGTAAGCCAGCGTTCGACATGATGCGCGACTTGACCGTGCAAGAAACGAAGGCGCGGTTGTCGTCGTTGAGCGTCGGCGAAGTGAGCCGCGCGCCGGTCGACGTGCGCTTTAAGTCGGGCAACGAACGCACGGCGCAGCTCTTTGCGAGCCGGTTCGAGCCGGCGGATACGGGCGGCACGGCCTATGCGATCTTCCTGATCGACACCACCGGGCACACGGCGCTTGAGACGCAGTTCGCGCAGTCGCAGAAGATGCAGGCTGTGGGCCAGCTCGCCGGCGGCATCGCGCACGACTTCAACAATCTGCTCACCGTGATCAACGGTTATGCGGAGTTGCTGTTGCAGCGGCATCAGCCGGGCGATCCCTCGTTCGCGGACTTGAACGACATTCGCAACACCGGCTTGCGCGCCGCGTCGCTGGTGCGGCAGTTGCTGGCGTTCTCGCGCCAGCAGACGCTTGAGCCGCAGATGCTGACCTTGACCGATCTGGTCGCGGATTGGTCGGTGACGTTGCGGCGTTTGATCGGCGACCGGGTGAAGCTGAAGGTCGATCACGGGCGCGACTTGTGGCCGGTGATGGCGGACCCGAACCAGCTCGGCAATGCGCTGATTAACCTGGCGGTCAACGCGCGCGACGCGATGCCGAATGGCGGGGCGTTGACCATTCGCACCTCGAACGTCAGCGTCGAGGAGACGAAATCTCTGGGCCACGTGCTGATGCCGTCGGGCGAGTATGTGACGATCGAAGTCGAAGACACCGGCATCGGCATTCCGAAGGAAAACCTCGGCAAGATTTTCGAGCCGTTCTTCACGACGAAGGAAAAGGGGCACGGCACGGGCCTTGGCCTTGCGTCGGTCTACGGCATCGTCAAACAGACGGGCGGCTACATCTTCCCCGAATCCGAAGTGGGCAAGGGCACGACGTTCCGGATCTATCTGCCGCGCCACATCCCGGCGCCGGTGACGGAGACGGTCGAGCCCGAGAAGACGCATGCGTCGCGCGATCTCACCGGCTCGGGCACGATCCTTCTTGTCGAAGACGAAGATGCGGTGCGCGACTTTGCGGTGCGGGCGCTGTCGATGCGCGGGTATAAGGTGCTGGATGCCTGCGGCGGCGAAGAGGCGCTCGAGATCGTGCGCGAGCATGACGGCCCGATCGACCTTCTGATCTCCGACGTCGTGATGCCGGGCATGGAAGGCCCCGCGCTGGTCAAAGCCGTGCGCGAGATCATGCCGGGCCTGCGCGTGATCTTTATCTCGGGCTATGCCGAAGAAGCGTTCCGCAATTCGCCCGACCGGCCGGAAGACTTCCTGTTCCTACCCAAGCCGTTCAGCCTGAAGCAGCTGACGAGCAAGGTGAAAGAGGTGCTGGAGGAGGGGTAGGGACTGTCTCACGCGAGACATTTCATTTGTCGTGCGAAACGCCCGCTTTGCCGCAGAACGCCGCCGCTTTTCGCGAGGCATGCGAGACAGGGGTCGGGTGTCCCATTTGGCTGTGCCAGTTGTCTCATATGAGGTGCGCATCCTGCGCAAAGCGCCAGACGCACCTCTCCCGTAAGCCTCACCAGCCGCTGATTTTGGCTGGGGCGATTTTTAGATTCACCGGGTCAAGTTGCAGCCGCGAGCGAGGCCGGGAGGAGCTTCGATCGGGAAAGAACAAATGTAGAACATTTGGTGCAAAGTGTCAAGGCGTGGCCTTCGGAAACTCCCGTGCAGCCGCCTTCGCTTCGCTACCGCGCGCGCACGTCGTACTTGCATGTTGGAAAAGTCCGAATCGCTCCCCCCCCCAACTGCGTTGCTACGCAGTCGGGGGGAGACATCGCGTTTTCCTGTCTCCCCCCAAGTTTCACTTCAAGTGAAACTTGGGGGAGTGCAGTGCATTTTTGGACGGCCTGCGCCAGCATCTCCAGCAGGGCTGTTTCGGCTCGACACTGGCGTTGACCAATGTCAGATCGTGCGTCGATGACCGCCTCCGACCCCGAAGCCGTGCTCTACCGCGTGTTCTCGCAGCGGTTTCCTACGGAAGACGCTTGTCTCGATCATCTGCTGAAGCTGCGGTTCGGCAATCCGGGCGTTTGTCCGGCGTGCGGGCGGGCGGGGAAGTTTCATCGTTTGCGTCGGGCGCAGGCTTATGTGTGCCAGTGGTGCGCCTATCATATCCATCCGAAAGCAGGGACGCCGTTCGCTCGGACGCGCACGCCGCTGCAGGATTGGTACTACGTGATGTTCCTCTACTGCGCCGGACACAAGCGGATGACGGCGCGCGAGGTGCAGCGGCAGCTGGCGGTGACCTACAAGACCGCGTGGCGGATCGCGAACGAGATCAAGACGCATCTGGCGATGTGAGACTTGCCGCCCGCGCGTCCTAAAATAGTCCTTCGGTGTCGCTGCGTTTCTTCCTCCGCGGGCGTTCCCACACGCCGGAGCCTTTCAGCGGCACCAGCGGTTTGGCTCTGCAGGCCCATTTGGGGCTTTGTTTGATCGCGATGTGGTAGAGCGTTCGCGGCCGGCGCGGGTGTCGAACAGCGCGCGGGATGTTGATCATTGGTGGTGAGTGGGCGCGCTCGTAGAACAGCGGCGTGCCACAGCTCGTGCAGAAATCTCGTGTGGTGCGGGTTTGCTCGTGCTCGAAGCGGGCGATGTGGGTTGCGCCCTTCGTGATGCGGACGCGGCTTTTCCAACAGCCGACATAGGTGACGCCGTGCGCCTGACGGCTCGCCTTCGAGTGATCGTACCAGGTCCAGCGTGCCGGAACGCCGATCTCGAAGCGCACCTTGCCGCAGAGACATCGGCCTTCGGCGGTTGAGGCCGATGGGTTTCGTTTCTTGGTTGCGGGTTTGTCCATGAGTGTACGCTTGGCGTCTCGTGCATCCGGACTGAGAACGGCGTGTCGTCGTGAAGCTCGTCTACCAATCCAAAGCGTCTATTTCGATGTCGCTTCCTGGCAATCCGGACTCTTCCCTCCATTTTTGCGAAGAAAGCGAATGTAGCTTTCGCTCACAAGCAACGCGCGCTGATGCATTGCCTCATCGGCGCCCAGGAGGACGCCCACGTTGCGCACCCAGCTTGCCGCACAGTCATTTGAATCCGTCGCCGCGTTGGCGCACTCAATAAGGGCGCGGAACGCGGATCGGTACGTCACGAATTGGTCGTGCGTCATAGGTCGGCCGTGCCCGGGAATTGCGACGTCGAAGGGCGTGCCTTCGATCTCATCCAATGCTTTGCTCCATCCGCCAGGGCACGCGGTGTCAAGATACGGCGCGGGCAGCGTTACCAGATCGCCGACAACTGCGATCCTATTTTTCTTGTCGAAGAGCCACACGTCGCCATCGGTGGCGGCGTTCTGTGCCAAGTGAACGTCAAACTCCCGCCCGGCAATCGACATTTGACTCGATTGCGCGATGACGATGTCAGGACGGAGCATTTGCGGCGACGTCATGGTCGCCAGGAAGTTCTGGGCCTCTTCAGTCTGGACCTCGTTCAAGGAACCGCTGGCAAGCCTTTCCCTTGTGTCTTGTGCGCTGCGGGCAAGGAAGCCGGTCAATGCCTTATCTATCGCGGATGACGCGTAGAGGGGCGCATTCGGAAACACCGCCCTGAGTCTGCCGTTTCCACTGGAGTGATCGAGATGCCAATGCGTGTTGACTATCGCGGCGATCGTCGCGGACTTGCCGGACGCAAAGTTCAGAATTCCCTGGCTGTGCCAAATGTGCCTGCCGGTATCGACCACGACCAGTCCTGCCGGTGCCACGAACACAACGGTGTTGCCGTCCGGTCCGCGCGAAGGATACGACGCACCCGGAAGCAAGAAAATGTCGGGCAGCAATTCCTGTGCGGGAGCTGCGATCGGCGGCGGTGGAGTGTCCGCGGATGCAACTGAGGAGAGCGCCGTCATCAGTATGGTCAGCAAGAGTGCTCTAGGCATATTGAATCGCTTGAGTTGGGAGCTGCGACGGATGTCGTTGCACTGTGGCGGCGACACGAGATTAGTTGATGGTGAGATTGCCGTCGATAGTAGGTCTCGTCACGATTTGGTGCACACGGCGTATTCCGAACGCCTCGCCGCCAGGATGTGTGATGGATGAGCGGTTGCGATGTGACTTTCGCGCACTTGCGGGCCTTGGGGAAACGGGGTCATAGTGTCGTTCTGAGGCAAGAGGGATTCCCTCCGCATGTGTGGCGTTGTTCGCATCCGATAGCTGAGTTTCGGCTTCGCGCTTTTGCTGAGCCCGCGTTGGCGGCTTGAGCGTTCACACGTCCTCTCTTCCATTCACTTCCGGTAACTTCATGGCTTATCTGACGAACAGCGCGGTCAACCGCGTCAACGTTCATTATGCAATTCAGGCGTTTGCGTCGGCGGCGGCCGGGACGTTCTTGCTTGTCTACTTCGTGCGCGCAGGGCTTTCGCCGCCGGGGGCATTGTTGGCGCTGGCGGCGACCGTCTTTGGGCGGTTCGTGTCGCGGCCGCTTGTTCTGCCGGTGGCGAAGCGGTTCGGGTTGAAGGCGGCGCTGATCGTCGGGACGTTGCTGCTGGCGTGTCAGTATCCGGCGGCGGCCTATATCGACGGCGTGTCTATCGGACTGGTGCTGCGGTGTTTGTTTTCGGCGCTCGGCGATGCGTTCTATTGGACGAGCTATCACGCGTACTTTGCCTCGCTCGGCGACAGCGAGCATCGCGGGCATCAGATCAGCGCGCGGGAGGCGATCGTTGCGCTGATCGGCATCGTGGCGCCGATCGCGGGGACCTGGGGCATGGTTACGCTTGGGGTTGGGGTGACGTTCGCGGCGGCGGGGTTGGTGCAGGCGCTGGCCGTTCTGCCATTGCTCGCGCTTCCGGCGCCGCGCGTGCGGGCAGAGGCGCCGGGAGCTTTCGCTCAGGCACTGCCGGCGGCGCAGATCTTCGCAGCGCATGGGTGGTTCACCGGCGCGTTCATCCTGGTGTGGTGGATCGCGCTCTTTGTGGCGCTCGACAAGAGTTATGCTTCGTTCGGCGGGGCGATGACGTTGGCCGCGCTTGCGGGGGCGGCGGGCGGTTTGCTGCTCGGCAAAGGAATCGACGCGGGGCACGGGGCGCGCGCGGTCGTCTTTGTGTTTGCGCTGATGGTTTTGGCGATCGTGTTGCGGGGCACGAGTTTGGGAACACCTTGGTTGGCGGTCGTCGCCAACGTGTTCGGCGTGTTTGCAATGTGCTTCTATGTGCCGACGCTGATGACGGCGGTCTATAATCTGGCGAAGGCGTCGCCGTGTCCGTTGCGCTTTCACATGGCGACGGAGGGCGGGTGGGACATCGGCTGTTTCGCCGTGCTGCTGCTTTCGGCGGGGCTCCTCTACGGCGGTGTGTCGGCAGGCGTCACGGTTCTGCTGGCGCTGCCGGCGGTCATCGCGATTGGCGGCATGTTGCGGCGACACTATGCGGCGGCGTAGCGGGTTACGATCTGCTGCCCTGAGGCCTTGGCCACCAGCGCGCCGGACTCCGTTCGAATTTCGGCTTCGACGGCGATGATCTGTTTCGATTGGGACAAAACGCGACCCTCGACGATCAGTGGTTCGCCCCGCGTAAGCTTGACGAATTGCAGGCTTAGGTTCGCGGTGCGGAACGCGGTGTTGTCGTCCACGACGGACATCGCGGCGAAGGTCAAGATCTGATCGGCGAGCGCTGCAATGTAGCCGCCGAACATTGTGCCGTCGCCGTTCAGGATTTCGGGCGAGGCGGACCAGCGCTTCTTGGCCCAGCCTGCGCCCCACTCGTCAAGCGTCCCGAGTTTCAGCGTTTGCACGACAGGCGGCACGTCGGTTGCGCCTGCGGCCAATGCGGCAAGGCGGTCGGTGGCCCAGGTCATGGCGGTTCCTCTTTTGGTGCGTTGAATATGAGCTAAGCTCAGATTCTTGGTACTCGCGTTTTATGAGGAGGTTGCGGTGGCGACAGTGAGGGCGCGTTTGGCGCGGCGCAGGCCGAAGCAGACACGGTCGCGGGCGACGCAAGATTTGATTTTCGAAGCGGCAACTCAGATTTTGGAACGCGAGGGCGAACGCGCTTTCAACACCAATCGGTTGGCGGAGCGAGCGGGCGTCAGCGTTGGGACGATCTATCAGTATTTCCCGAACAAGGAGGCCATCCTAATTGCGATGGCCCGGCGCGAGCAGGAGCGGCTGGAACTCGATACGGCGCGTTTGGCGGGCAGGGACGTGATGCGGCTCTCGATCCGTCGGCTGATCTGGGTGCTTGAGGGAAAGCCCGCGACGCGGCGGGCGATCGTGCGGGCTTCGATCGCTGGCGAGCTTTCGTCGACGCATGGGGCGGCAATCGACCGAACCGCCAATCAGTTGCCGTTGCAGAAGGGTTATTCGCGGCTCGATGCGTTCGTGATGACACGCGCGGTGGTCGGTGTCGTGCGTGCCGCGGTGCTTGAGGGCTATCCGGGGCTTGCCAGGCCTGAGTTTGAGGATGCGTTGCTGCGGTTGGTGCGCGGTTACGAGCGCGCGAAGCGTTGAGGTTGCGAAGAGGCGTTCTTCGCTCGGTTCGCGTTTCAATCGTGGCGGTTCGTCTTCTTTTTCTTCGCGGGTTTGGGCTTTGCCGGCTTGCGCGGGGTTTCGGGTGCGTTGGGTTTGGGCGCCATTGTTGCCAGGAGGCGGTCGAAGCGGGCCATGGCGTCTTGGGGTCGGCGCTGGGGTGGGGGCGGTCTTTTCTTCATCGCGGGCCGAGTCGCACGTGTCTTTAAGGGGATAATTGCGCGGAATTGGGCGCGATGCTCGGGCTCTCCACAAGCGATGCGGCGGCGAACGCAGTGTACGTTAAAAGTTCTACGTTCTTGAAGGGGATATTTTTATAGGATCATTTTTGGAACTAAGACTGAACTTGAGTCATAAATATCAATTATTTCAATATCTTAACTATCAGTTGCGAAATCAGAACGAACAGCGTACATCTCGTTGCGTTGCAGCCGCCCACCCCTGATGAAATAAGGAACAACGAACATGAGTTCGGCACTTCGCGTCGTAGAACAGCAGGACCAAATGGACCGGAAAAAAGCCCTCGAAGCCGCTTTGAGCCAGATCGACCGGCAGTTCGGCAAGGGCTCAGTGATGAAGCTCGGCGCCGGGGTGAAGGCGCAGGAAATCGAATACGTGCCGACCGGGTCGTTGGGTCTCGATATCGCGCTTGGCATCGGCGGTCTGCCGCGCGGGCGGGTCATCGAAATCTATGGACCGGAATCGTCGGGCAAGACGACCTTGACGCTGCACGTCGTGGCCGAGGTGCAGAAGCTGGGCGGCGTTGCGGCCTTCGTCGATGCGGAGCACGCGCTCGACATCGGTTATGCGAAGAAGCTCGGCGTCGATATTGCGGAACTCTTGGTGTCGCAGCCGGATACCGGCGAGCAGGCGCTTGAGATTACCGACACGCTGGTGCGCTCGGGCGCGGTCGACATTGTGGTCGTCGACTCGGTCGCGGCGCTGACACCGAAGGCCGAAATCGAAGGCGAGATGGGCGACTCACTGCCGGGCCTCCAGGCGCGGTTGATGAGCCAGGCACTGCGCAAGCTCACGGCTTCGATCTCACGCTCGAACACGATGGTCATTTTCATCAACCAGATCCGCATGAAGATCGGTGTGATGTTCGGCAATCCGGAGACGACCACGGGCGGAAACGCGCTGAAATTCTATTCGTCCGTGCGGTTGGACATTCGCCGCATCGGCGCAATCAAGGAGAAAGAAGACGTCGTCGGCAGCCAGACCCGCGTGAAGGTCGTGAAGAACAAGGTCGCGCCGCCGTTCCGTCAGGTCGAGTTCGACATCATGTACGGCTCGGGCATTTCGAAGATGGGCGAGCTTGTCGATCTCGGGTCGAAGGCCGGCATTATCGAGAAGTCGGGATCGTGGTTCTCGTACGACAACCAACGGATCGGGCAGGGCCGCGAGAACGCGAAGGCGTTCCTGGCCGAGAACCCGGACATCGCGGCGAAGATCGAAGCGGCCGTGCGTGCGAATGCGGGCATCTTGGGCACCGCGCTCGCCACCGCCGGCAAGGATGACGACGGCGACGAGGACGAATAGAGCCACCGCAACGAACTTCTGAAATTCTCTCCACCCCCTCAGTGCCCCCCAAAAGTGGAGAGATAGGCCCGGACCTTCCCCCAAGGTCCGGGCCGTCTTCATATCAACGTCGTCATGGCCGGGCTTGACCCGGCCACCCAGGGTCGCTGCTTGAGCGGTTTCCCTGGGTGGCCGGGTCAAGCCCGGCCATGACGACGAATGGGAGTTTGCGTCGCCTGGACAGGGCGGGGGCGGGCCGATACATCCGGTCGTCCGGACAATTCGGCCCGATTTGAGCCCCTAAGATGACCGCACTAAACGACATTCGCTCGACCTTTCTCGACTACTTCGCGCGCCACGGGCATGAGGCGGTGGCGTCGTCCCCGCTCGTGCCGCGGAACGACCCGACGCTCATGTTCACGAACGCCGGGATGGTGCAGTTCAAGAACGTGTTCACGGGCGCCGAGAAGCGGCCCTATACGCGCGCGGTGTCGTCGCAGAAATGCGTGCGCGCGGGCGGCAAGCATAACGACCTCGACAATGTCGGCTACACGGCGCGGCACCACACGTTCTTCGAGATGCTCGGGAACTTTTCGTTCGGCGACTATTTCAAGGACGTGGCGATCGAGCTCGCTTGGAATCTGATCACGAAGGAATTCGCGCTCGACCAGTCGCGGCTGCTGGTTACCGTCTATGCGGACGATGACGAGGCGGCGGGGCTTTGGAAGAAGATCGCGGGCTTTCCGGATGGGAAGATCATCCGCATCCCGACCGCCGACAATTTCTGGTCGATGGGCGATACCGGTCCGTGCGGACCGTGTTCGGAGATTTTCTACGACTACGGCGACAAGATTCAGGGCGGACCGCCGGGCTCGCCAGATCAGGACGGCGATCGCTTCGTCGAGTTCTGGAACCTGGTCTTCATGCAGTTCGACCAAGCGTCGAAGGACAAGCGTGTGCCGCTGCCGAAACCTTCGATCGACACCGGCATGGGGCTGGAGCGCATTTCGTCGATCCTGCAGGGGCAGACGGACAACTACGACACGGATTTGTTCAAGCGTCTGATCGATGCCTCGGCGCAAGCGTCGCAGACGCGGGTGAACGGGCCGCATGCGGTCTCGCACCGGGTGATCGCGGATCACTTGCGCGCATCGTCGTTCCTGATCGCGGACGGGGTGCTGCCGTCGAACGAGGGACGCGGTTACGTGCTGCGGCGGATCATGCGCCGCGCGATGCGGCACGCGCATATCCTGGGCGCGAAAGAGCCGTTGATGTGGCGGCTGGTGCCGGTGCTCGTCGGCGAGATGGGCGCGGCGTATGGCGAACTCGGTCGTGCGCAGGCGTTGATCACCGAGACGCTGAAGCTTGAGGAGACGCGCTTCCGGCAAACTTTGGAGCGCGGACTGAAGTTGCTCGACGAAGCGACGGGCAGCATGGGCAAGGGTACGACGTTATCCGGTGACGTTGCGTTCAAGCTCTATGACACGTTCGGCTTTCCCTATGACCTGACGGAAGACGCGTTGCGCGGGCGCGGCATCGGCGTCGATCGCGCAGGCTTCGACGCGGCGATGGCGAAGCAGAAGGCCGACGCGCGCGCGGCGTGGGCGGGTTCCGGCGAGGCGGCGACCGAAGCGGTTTGGTTCGAGCTGCGCGAAAAAGTCGGGGCGAGCGAGTTTCTGGGTTACGAAACCGAAACCGCCGAAGGCGTCGTCACCGCGCTCGTCAAAGGCGGCAAGCCGGTCACCGTGCTGGACGCGGGCGACGAGGGCCAGGTGATCGTCAACCAGACGCCGTTCTACGGCGAGTCGGGCGGTCAGGTCGGCGACGAAGGCATCATGTTCACGGCGTCGGGCGCTGAGTTCGCGGTCAACGACACGCAGAAGAAGCTCGGCGATGTGCACGTGCATCTCGGTAAGTTGGGTCGCGGGACGTTGAAGGTCGGCGATGTGGTCGATCTTCGTGTCGATACCGCGCGGCGCACCGCGACGCGGGCGAACCATTCGGCGACGCATTTGCTGCACGAGGCGTTGCGCCGGGTGCTGGGTCCGCACGTGACGCAGAAGGGGTCGCTCGTCGGGCCCGACAAGTTGCGATTCGACTTTGCGCACCCGAAGGCGGTGAGCGAGGCGGAGCTGGCGGCGATCGAGACGATGGTCAACGGCATGGTGCGCGCGAACGACGACGTCGTTACGCGGCTGATGACGCCGGAGAAGGCGATCGAGCAAGGCGCGATGGCGCTCTTCGGCGAGAAGTACGGCGAGGAGGTGCGGGTGCTTTCGATGGGCGTCGAGGGCGGCAAGACCTATTCGGTCGAGCTCTGCGGTGGCACGCATGTGCGGCGGCTCGGCGATATCGGTTTGCTGAAGGTCGTCGGCGAAGGCGCAGTGGCGGCCGGCGTGCGGCGCATCGAGGCACTGACCGGGGCCGGTGCCCTTGCCTATCTCAACGAGCAACAACGTCTGGTGCGCGAGGCGTCGTTGGCGCTGCGCGCGCAGCCGGCGGAATTGCCGGAGCGGATTTCCCGCCTGCTCGATGAACGCAAAAAGCTTGAGCGCGATCTGGCCGATGCACGGCGGCAGCTCGCGATGGGCGGCGGTGGCGGATCGGCGAACGAGGCGGTCGAGATCGCCGGCGTGAAGCTGATGGCGCGCATCGTCGAGGGCGTCGAGCCGAAGGAACTGCGCACACTGGTCGAAGAGGGCAAGGCGAAGGTCGGCTCGGGCGTGGTCGTGTTTGCGACCTCGGTCGAGGGCAAAGCAGCGATCGCAGTCGGCGTGAGCGAGGATTTGGTCAAGCGCTTCAACGCGGTCGAGCTGCTGCGCAAAGGCGTCGAGGTCGTGGGCGGCAAAGGCGGTGGTGGCCGGCCGGAGATGGCGCAAGGCGGCGGGCCCGACGGTGCCAAGCTGCAGGCGGCGCTCGACGCGATTGCGGACGCGATGAAGGCCGGCGCGTGAGCCTGCGCGCGGACGACAGCAAGTTCAGTTGGCGGCGGTGGTGTTACATCGTCGTCGAGGCCGGTGGGTCGAGCACGGGCGCGCGCGTCTTCGACGATTTCATGGTCGGCCTCATCGTCTTAAACGTGCTGGCGGTGATCTTGGAGAGCGTGCCCAGCATCCAGCAGCCGTTCGAGACCGAGTTCTACATCTTCGACTTTGTCTCCGTGATCATCTTCACGGTCGAATACGTCGTGCGGCTGTGGGCGTCGATCGAGATTCCCGCCATACGGCATCGCGGCCCGTTTCGGGGTCGGCTCACGTTTGCGAGCCGGCCGTCGCAGATCATCGATCTCTTGGCGTTCGCGCCGTCCTATCTTTCGTTCTTCATGCCGGGGATGGATCTGCGCGTTTTGCGCATGTTTCGGCTGCTGCGGTTCTTGAAGCTTGTGCGCTATTCGCCCGCGATGGTGACGCTGGGCCGCGCGCTCTATGAGGAGCGGCGTGCGCTTGTCGGCGCGATGATCCTGATGATGGGGACGGCCGTGTTTTCCGGCACGGTGATGCACGTCATCGAGGGACATGCGCAGCCAGAGCGCTTCGGCACCATTCCCGACGCGATGTGGTGGGCGCTGGCGACGCTGACGACGATCGGCTACGGCGATGCGGTGCCGATCACGCCGCTGGGCAAGATGTTCGGCGCGGTGGTGATGATCTGCGGGCTTGGGCTCTTTGCGCTGCCGATCGGTATCGTGGCGACCGCGTTCGTGAACGAGATCCATCGGCGCGACTTCGTGGTGACGTGGGGTATGGTCGCGCGCGTGCCGTTGTTCTCTGCGCTCGACGCGGCGGCGATCGCCGAGGTGATGAAGATCATGCGCACACGCGCCGTTTCGGCCGGCACGGTGATCGCGGCTCGCGGCGAAGAAGCGGAGGGGATGTTCTTCATCGCTGACGGCGAGGTGAAGATCGAACTGCCCCGGCGGCACATCAAGCTTGGCGCGGGCGAGTTCTTCGGCGAGCTGGCGCTGCTCAGGCGCGTCAAGCGGATGGGCACCGTGACCGCCGTCACGCGCACCCACATGATGATCATCGACGCGGTCGATTTCGAGAGCCTGCTCAACCGCGATGACGCGTTGCGCCAGCGGATCATCGCGATCGCCGATGAGCGGCTCAGCGGTGATTGGGCGGATACGACCACGGATGTCGTCGCCGACGAGATGACGCAGCGCCCCTCCGACCGGCCGTTGGGCGATCCGTTGGTCTGAATCGCCTCGATTCGCGCGGGGTCTGGGTTCGCGGCTAGACTGCTTCCGGCACCCGGGGGACACAGCCATGATGCGCAAGGCGACGATTTCGGCGGCGAAGATTCTGCTCTATCTCGTTTTGGTCGGCGTGACGGTGGCCGGGATGGTCGAGTTCGTGCTGCCGCAGATGGGCTATCCGAGCGGTTCGAAATTGCCGTTCATCGTCTTGGGGGCTGTGAACTTCGTCGCGATGTTCGTGCCGGCAGTGCTGCTCACGCTGATCATGGATCGCAAGTCGCCGATGGCGATGGGGTTGCAGGGCCGAGGATCGGTCGCCGATTTTCTGACGGGCGGGGTCGTCGGCGGGTTCATCTTCTTGTGCGCGTTGACGGCGGCGGTCTTCGGCGGCTGGGCAAGCATCGACATGAGCTTTGCCGGTTTTTCGATGATGGCGATGGCGCTGGGTGCGATCGGCACCACGCTGGCGGCGGCCGGCGAAGAGGTCATGCTGCGCGGGTACGTGCTGCAGGAGCTGATGGGCAAGTTCTCGACCGCGGCGTCGGTGATCGCGTCCTCGCTTTTTTTTACAGCGTTGCATGCGAATGCGCTTATCGGGAACGAGATGGCGGCAATTGGAGCGTTGAACATTTTTCTGGCGAGCATTCTGTTGTCGCTGGCCTATCTTGCAACGCGGACGTTGTGGCTGCCGATCGGCATTCACGCTGGCTGGAATTTCGTGCAGGGGCCGCTGCTCGGCATCAACGTCAGCGGCAACGACCTCGGCACCGGCTGGGATCCGGTGACGCTGTCGGGGCCACCGATGATGACGGGCGGGACGTTCGGGTTCGAAGGGAGCTTGCTCGGCATAATCGGGCCGGCGACCGGGATCGCGATGGTGGTGCTGATGCGCCGGCGCCAGTCTGGGAGAGCGGGCGTCCCGCCCGCTCTTCGCTGACTCGTAACGATTCATGCGTCTGAAATGTTGAAAGAGCGGGCGGCACGCCCGCGCTCCCCGACTACATCCTCATCGCCTTCTTCAGGTTCGCGTCGACTCTGTCGAGGAAGCCTTCGGTTGAGAGCCACTTTTGGTCGGGGCCCACGAGGAGGGACAGGTCCTTCGTCATGTCGCCGGCTTCGACGGTGTCGACGCAGACTCTCTCCAGCGTTTCGCCGAAGTGGGTGACGTCGGGCGTGCCGTCGAGCTTACCGCGGTGAATGAGGCCGCGGGTCCAGGCGAAGATCGAGGCCATCGAGTTCGTCGAGGTCTGCTCGCCCTTCTGCCATTGACGGTAGTGGCGCGTGACCGTGCCGTGGGCGGCTTCGGCTTCCATGATCTGGCCGTCGGGGGTGAGCAGGACGCTTGTCATCAGGCCCAGCGAGCCGAAGCCTTGCGCGACCGAGTCCGATTGCACGTCGCCGTCGTAGTTCTTACAGGCCCAAACGAACTTGCCGCTCCACTTCAGGGCCGAGGCGACCATGTCATCGATCAGACGGTGTTCGTAGGTGATCTTCTTGGCGTCGAACTTCGCTTTGAATTCCGCGTTGAAGACCTGCTCGAATAGATCCTTGAAGCGGCCGTCATAGGCTTTCAGGATCGTGTTCTTCGTCGAAAGGTAGACAGGCCAGCCGCGGTCGAGGCCGTAGTTGAAGCAAGAGCGCGCGAAGTTCTTGATCGAGTCGTCGAGGTTGTACATCGCCATGGCGACGCCGCCGCCGGGGAAGTTGAAGACTTCGTGGCTGATCGGGGCGCCGCCGCCTTCGGGCGTGAACGTGATCGTGAGTTTGCCTTTGCCGGGCACGACGAAGTCGGTCGCCTTGTACTGGTCGCCGAACGCGTGGCGGCCGACGACGATCGGGTCTGTCCAACCTGGCACGAGGCGGGGCACGTTCTTGCAGATGATCGGCTCGCGGAAGACCGTGCCGTCCAGGATGTTGCGGATCGTCCCGTTCGGCGACTTCCACATCTTCTTCAGCTTGAATTCCTTCACCCGGGCTTCGTCGGGGGTGATGGTCGCGCATTTGACGCCGACGCCGTAGCGTTTGATCGCCTCGGCCGCCTCGATCGTCACCTGATCGTCGGTTTTGTCGCGGTATTCGATACCCAGATCGAAGTATTTGATGTCGATGTCGAGATAGGGAAGAATCAGCTTCTTCTTGATGAGATCCCAAATGATGCGGGTCATCTCGTCGCCGTCGAGATCGACGACAGGGGTCTTCACCTTGATCTTGCCCATGGAACTTTCTCTTGAAATTGTGCGCGGTTCGCGCAGGTGTTTAGCGGCGGTGCCGCCGGGGCGCAAGGCGCTATGAAGACGCCCGCGATCATCCTGTCGCACCCGCAGATTGGCGAGAATATCGGCGCTGCAGCGCGGGCGATGTTGAACTTCGGGCTCAGCGACCTGCGGTTGGTGCGCCCGCGCGAAGCGTGGCCGAACAGGAAGGCCGAGGCGATGGCGGTCGGCGCGGTCAGCGTGCTGGAGACGGCGCGCGTGTTCGACACGACGGAGGAAGCCGTCGCCGATCTTGGACTGATTTTTGCGACCACGGGGCGCGACCGGCTGATGTCGAAGCGTGTCGTGACGCCGGACGAGGCGGTGATGGAGCTGGCGGCGGAGCTTTCACAAGATCGGCCGTGCGGGATCTTGTTCGGGGCCGAACGCATGGGGCTCACGAACGAAGAGGTTGTGCTGGCGGATGCGATTTTGACGGTGCCGACAAATCCGAAGTTCGCGTCGTTGAATTTGGCGCAGTCGGTCGCGGTTGTCGGCTATGAGTGGTTTAAGGGCACACACGAGAAGCCGGAGTTCAAAGTGCCGGCGAAGTACCGGCGGTCGAAGCTCGCGAACAAGGAAGACCTGATCGGCTTTTTCGAACACATCGAGAGCGAACTCGATGAGGCGGAGTTTCTGTTCCCGGCAGCGAAACGCCCGGCGATGGTGCAGAACATGCGCAACATGTGGCACCGCGCAGAGCTGACATACCAAGAGGTGCAGACGTTGCGCGGCATGGTGCGCGCGATCGCGGGGAGGAAGAAGAGGTTGAAGGAGTAGTCTGGGCGCGGGTGTCCTACCCGGTCTTGCTGACTCCACGCGAGTCTGAGCCTATAACGATGTTGAAAGTGCGGGCGGGTCGCCCGCGTTCCCGGACTGGCGCGACATGATCCGACACGGCTTTGCACAAGCGAATGAACTAACGCTGCACTACGCGGCCAGCGGGCCAGCGGATGGGCACCTGTTGCTGTTTCTGCATGGGTTTCCTGAGTTTTGGTATGCGTGGCGACATCAGCTCGCGGACCTTGGCGACGCCTATCTTTGCGTTGCGCCGGATCTGCCGGGGTATAATTTGTCGGCCAAGCCTCCGGAGGTTGCGCGATATCGGACGAAGCGGTTGATCGACGATGTGGTGGCTTTCGCGGCGCAGTTTTCGCCGAAGAAGAAGTTCACCCTGGTCGCGCACGATTGGGGCGGGGCGCTCGCTTGGGCGTTTGCGATCAAGCGGCCGGAGTTGATCGATCGGCTTGTGATCGTGAATGCCGTGCATCCGGGTGCATTTCAGCGCGAGATGGCGAGCAACCCCGCGCAAGCAGCGGCCTCGCAATACATTCACGAGCTGCGCGCGGAGGGGGCGGAGGCGCGCTATGCCGCGAACGACTATGCGTTGCTCTGGCGGTCGCTGGCGAAGACGGCGGAGGCGGGGCATCTCGATGCGACTGATCGCGCCGCGTTCAGAACGGCGTGGAGCCAGCCCGGCGCGCTGACCGGCATGTTCAACTGGTACCGCGCGATGCGGATGGACCCGCCGAGGTCCGGCGCGGCGCCGGAGGCGCAAGTATACAACGACGACGCGCTGATGGTGCGCGTGCCGACGCTGGTGATCTGGGGCGAGCAGGATACGTCGCTTCTGCCGGGGTGCGTCGAAGGCTTGGAGCGGTGGGTGCCTAACGTCGAGGTGAAGCGCGTGGCGGACGGGAGCCATTGGATCGTCTACGAGAAGCCGAAGCTGATTAGCGATACGACCCGCGCTTGGGTGAAGGCATGAGCACCGCTCGCGATGTGCCAGCGGCGTTCAATGCGCATCCGAAGGCTGTGCGCGAAAGACTGCTCGTGTTGCGCAAGCTGATTCTTGCCACGGCGGCGGAGACCGAGGGTGTCGGGGCGCTCGTCGAGACGCTGAAGTGGGGCGAGCCTGCTTATCTGCCGAAGAAACCTGGCGTCGGCACGACGGTGCGGATCAATGCGGTCAAAGGTTCGAAGAATAGGGTCGCGGTGTTCGTTCACTGCCAAACGATCTTGATCGCATCGTTCCGCGAGCGTTATCCGGGCGCGTTCGAGTTCGAAGGCAACCGCGCGATCGTTTTGCCGGTCGGGCGAGCACTGCGGACGAAGGAACTGAAGCACTGCATCGCTTTGGCGCTGACGTATCACCTGCGGAAGTGACGCATATCAGTCGTACGTCGCGATGCTCTCCCTCACCAACCCAGCATCATCGAACACGAACGTCTCCGCTGCGTTTTGGCCGCGGTGGTTGCGGTAGGCGATGGTGAGGCTGTCGCTGCCGAGATAGAGGCGGTCGAAGGTGAAGTGTAGATCTTTGGCGCTTGAGAGCGCTTTGCCCCAGTAGCGGGGGAGCGCGGGTTTGCCGACGACGAAGTCGATCTTATCACCCATCACGATCGCGATCCTCGGCGAGCGGAAGACGATGTCGTCGGCGTAGTGGCTCAAGATCGCGTCGAGGTCGTGGGCGTTCCAGGCCTTGATCCACTCGGCGGCGAATTCCTGGGCCCATTTGGGGTCGATCATGGCGTTTGTCCTGGGTCAGAATGGCCATTTGACACTATAGGGGGGCCCCTCTAAAACCCGCGCCTCGCTGGGGATTTCTCTGGCGGATTGGAAGCACCCGTGGCGGGGAAGCCCCTGCCTGTCGGCCCAGCATACCGGGGCAGAGGAGGGCAGCATTTCCTAGACTTAACATCTTGAATCTATAGGAAAATTGCGAATGACGAAGCGACAGAGTTCCAAGCATAAGATCGATCGCCGTATCGGCGACAATCTTTGGGGCCGCCCGAAGAGCCCGCAAAACAAGCGCGAGTACGGCCCCGGTCAGCACGGCCAGCGCCGCAAGACCAAGACGTCCGACTATGGCGTGCAGTTGAAGGCCAAGCAGACGCTCAAGGGCTACTACGGCAACATCACGGAGCGGCAGTTCCGCAAAATCTACGCCGAAGCGGCGCGCCGGCGCGGCGACACGGGCGAGAACATCATCGGCTTGCTCGAGCGGCGCCTCGACGCGGTGGTTTACCGCGCGAAGTTCGTGCCGACCGTCTTTGCGGCGCGCCAGTTCGTGAACCACGGCCACATCAACGTGAACGGCCGCCGGGTCAACATTCCGAGCTACATGGTCAAGGAAGGCGACGTGATCTCGGTCCGGGACAAGGGCCGCGATATGGAGCTGGTTGCGGTGGCGGTGCAGCTGCCGGAGCGCGACGTGCCGGACTACATCGAGGCCGATCACTCGAAGCTGACGGCGAAGTTCACGCGTACGCCAAAGCTGAACGACGTGCCGTATCCGGTGAAGATGGAACCGAACCTGGTCGTCGAGTTCTACTCGCGGTAAGGTTGCGGTTAAGGAAGTTCGGGGCGGTCGCGTGTGTGCGGCCGCCCTTTTTCTTTGCCTTCTTTTTGTCCAATGTGGGGACCAGAGTTGGTCCGTTCGCGGAGGCACGTTCATGAGCGTATCGGCGTTGTTTGCAGCTGCAATGAGCGCAGCGGTGATCGTGAGCCCGTGCGATGTGGTGAGCAAGCAAGAGGTCGAAAAGCTTCTGCATGGCCGCGCCGTCGACCTGCCGTCGAGCGAGATCGGCGAGGAGACGGCACCGTCGTGTCTTTGGGCGACGGCCGGGCGCCACACGGAAATGAAGCTCTCGATCTGGTCGAAGGATGAGCTCCCGGTCGTGAGCATGCCCGATGCCGCGAGCTACTTCGTGAAGCTGAAAGCGGAGGAAGCGGGTGCCATCGATCTGCCAATCGGCGATCGTGCGTTTGCCAGTGCGCCGGGTCGCGATGTGTACGGCAGAATCGTCATCGTGAAGGGTGAGAAGCTGTTCACGTTCGAGTACGCGCGCGTGAACGCTCGCGAAGCGAGAGCATTCGCGGCGCGCGTGATGTCGCGGATTTGAGTGCATCCGATTGAGGTTGGATTGGTGGTGGCTCAGCTTTCGCCACCAAGGCACCAAGAAGAAGAAGCGTTTTCACACAATGAAACAATGACACAATGGTGGCCAGAGTCTTGGCGCGAAGCGCCTGTCTGATTCCGATTGCGCGCTCACGCGCGCGGGTGACCGACCATTGTGTCATTGTTTCATTGTGTGAGATTTTCTTACTTCTTGGTGGCTTGGTGGTGAGATGTGACTCAACCCATCACCAACGTTGTTAGACGAGCGCGCGTTTGAAGGTGTCGGCGTCGACGTTGCCGCCGGAGAGGATCACGGCGATAGCTTTTCCTTTTGCGTTCAGCTTGTTCGAGAGTAGCGCGGCGAGCGCGGCGGCGCCGCCGGGTTCGGCCACCAACTTCAGTTCGTAGAATGCATGCGCCATGGCGGCGAGTGCTTCGTCGTCGGTGACGGTGAGCGCTTCGGCGTTGCGGGCGCGCAGGATGGGGAATGTGAGTTCGCCGGGCTTGTCGACCATGAGCGCGTCGCAGAGCGAGAGCGGACCCGGTTTGTTGGCGAGGCGTTCGCCCACTTTCAAAGAGCGGGCCATGTCGTCGTAGCCGGCGGGTTCCACCGGATAGACCTTCGTCGCTGGCGACAACTCGCCAAGCGCGGTCGCGATGCCCGCCGCAAGGCCGCCGCCGGAGCAGGGGATCAGGACCGCATCGATTGTGACACCCAGGGTCTTTGCATCGTGGGCGAGTTCGAGGCCGATCGTGCCTTGACCGGCCATAACGTAAAAATCGTCGAACGGCGGCACGAGCGTCAGGCCGCGTTCGGTGGCCAAGTTCCTGCCGATGGCGACGCGATCTTGCTTCAGGCGGTCGTAGAGAACGACTTCGGCGCCGTAGCCGCGGGTGTTCTCGATTTTGAGCCGCGGCGCGTCGGCAGGCATGACGATGACGGCGCTGGTGCCGAGGTCGCGGGCTGCCGCCGCAACGGCTTGCGCGTGATTGCCCGAGGAGAAGGCGACCACGCCGCGCTTGCGTTCGTCCGTGGTGAGTAGCGCAAGGCGGCTCATCGCGCCGCGGAACTTGAACGAGCCGGTGCGCTGCAAGACTTCGGGTTTGACGAGCACGCGGGCGCCGGTGAGCCGGCTTGCAGCGGGGGCTTCCAGAAGCGGGGTGCGAACGGCACGACCGCGGATGCGCTCCGCGGCCGCTTGAATATCGACGAGTCTGAGGCTCACGCGGCTTCGAGCGCGATGCCTTGTTCGGCGAGGAACGGGCGCAGTTCGCCGTTCTCGAACATTTCTTTCACGATGTCGCAACCGCCGACGAATTCACCCTTCACGTATAGCTGCGGGATCGTCGGCCAGTTCGAGAAGTCTTTAATGCCTTGGCGGATCTCGGCGTCGGCGAGAACGTTCACGCCTTTGTACTTCACGCCCATGTGGTCGAGAATGTGAACGACCGTCGCCGAGAAGCCGCATTGCGGCATCGCGGGCGTGCCCTTCATGAACAGCACGATGTCGTTCGAAGTGATGTCGGTCTTGATGCGCTCTGCGGCGGTCATGTGGTCGTCCCGATGTCTTGAAGGCTTGAGAGATAAGATTGTTGGCTGGGGCCGTCAAGAAAATGGCGGCCTCCCCCGGCAAAACCGACACGAATCGGCGTTAATCTCGCTTATGTGAGTCGCTTCGTGGAGGTGCCCCAATGACCGTGAACGCCGAATTCAAGAAAACCTACCCCGACCTCGACCCCGACGAGGCCATCGTCGGCGAGGATGGCCCGTACCCGTTTATCGGCGGGGAGCTGACCGAGGTGTGGTTCGAGGAGGGCGAGGAGTATGGCACGTGCTTCTACTTGAGCCATCCAAAGCACGGGGTGAAGATGCTCAAGGATTTTGAAGCGCTGTGCGCGTTTGTGAGTGGGCTCTGATCTGCCCCTTTGCTCCCTCGCTTTAGCGGGGGAGCTGGATCGCCGCGCAGCGGCGAGACTGAGGGGGCTTGTTGAGTTGGCACTTCCCCCCTCCGGCGTCGCTGCACTCCGCCTCCTCCCCCGCTATCGCGGGGGCGGAAAAGCTACGGCACGGACGTCTGCAGCGCGAGCGCGTGCAGCTCGCCGCCCATTCTGCCTTTGAGGGCGGCGTAGACCATTTGGTGTTGTTGGATGCGGGTCTTGCCTTTGAAGGCTTCGGAGACCACTTCGGCGGCGTAGTGGTCGCCGTCGCCAGCGAGGTCGCGGATCGTGACCTTGGCGTCGGGGAGGGCCTCTTTGATCAGGCGCTCGATGTCTCCGGCATTCATGGGCATGGGCGTAACTTAGGCCGCGCCCATGAGTTTGGGTAGCCAGGCTTCGTTCAAATCACGCAGGCGGGCGTGCGGGAATGGGTCTTCGCCGTCGAATTTGAGCGTCGGGCCGCCGGTGGTGCCGAGCTTCTGCGCGGGTACGCCTGCCAGTTTGGCTTCCGCGAGGATGCGGTCGGCTTCGGCGGTCGTTGCCGTCAGCACATAGCGCGCTTGGTCTTCGCCGAACCAGAAGGCGTGGCGGGCGATGCCGGCGGGCGCGGTCACTTTGGCGCCGATGCCGGAGGACATCGCCATCTCCGTGATCGTGAGCGCGAGGCCGCCGTCGGAGCAGTCGTGGACCGCCGTGACGCGACAGGCTTCGATCAGTGTACGGACGAAGTCGCCGTTCTTGCGTTCGGTCTTCAGGTCGAGCGGCGGCGGTGGGCCTTCTTCGCGGCCATGAATTTCGCGCAGGTAGATCGATTGGCCGAGGTGGCCCTTCGTTTCGCCGATGACGAGGATCGTCTCGCCGGCGGCCTTGAACGGGATCGTCGCGTGTTTGGTCACATCTTTCAGAATGCCGACGCCACCGATGGCGGGGGTGGGCAGGATCGCTTGGCCGTTCGTTTCGTTGTAGAGCGAGACGTTGCCGGAGACGATGGGGAAGTCGAGCGCGCGGGCGGCGTCGCCTATGCCGCGCACGGCAAGGACGAACTGGCCCATGATCTCGGGGCGCTGCGGGTTGCCGAAGTTCAGGTTGTCGGTGATGGCGAGCGGGGTGGCACCGACCGCGGTGAGGTTGCGCCAGACTTCGGCCACGGCTTGGGCACCGCCGGTGTAGGGATCGGCCTGCACGTAGCGCGGGGTTACGTCGCACTTGGTCGCGATCGCTTTCGTCGTGCCGTGGATGCGCACGATCGCGGCGTCGCCGCCGGGGCGCTGAACAGTGTCGGCCATGACGGTCGAATCATATTGCTCGTAGATCCAACGGCGGCTGGCGAGATCGGGGGTCGCCACGAGTTTGGCCAGCGTGTCGGTGATCGACTTCGGTTCCGGCACGGGGCCAAGCGCTTTCGGGCGCTCAGGTTCGGTCCATGGGCGTTCGTAGAGCGGGGCTTCGTCGGCGAGGGCCGCGACCGGAATGTCGGCGACGATTTCGCCTTTGAACTTCAGCACCAGGCGTTTCGTGTCGGTCGTGATGCCGATGACCGCGAAGTCGAGTTCCCACTTCTTGAAGATTTTCTCGGCCTCCGCCTCGCGGCCGGGCTTCAAGACCATGAGCATGCGCTCCTGACTTTCGGAGAGCATCATCTCGTAGGGCGTCATGCCTTTTTCGCGGCAGGGCACTTTGTCGAGATCGAGTTCGATGCCGGAGCCGCCTTTGTCAGCCATCTCGCACGATGAGGAGGTGAGGCCCGCGGCGCCCATGTCTTGGATGCCGACGATGGCGTCGGTCGCCATCAGTTCGAGGCAGGCTTCGAGCAGCAGTTTTTCGGTGAACGGGTCGCCGACCTGCACGGTGGGGCGCTTTTCCTCCGACGCGTCGTCGAACTCGGCAGAGGCCATCGTTGCGCCGTGGATGCCGTCGCGGCCGGTTTTGGAGCCGACATAGACGACGGGGTTGCCGGAGCCCTTGGCCGCCGAGAGGAATATGTTGTTCGTCTTCGCGAGGCCGACGCACATCGCGTTGACCAGGATGTTGCCGTTGTAGGCTTTGTGGAAGTTCACTTCGCCCGCGACCGTCGGCACGCCCATGCAGTTGCCGTAGCCGCCGATGCCGGCGACGACGCCGGAGACGAGGTGCTGCGTCTTCGGGTGTGTCGGCTCTCCGAAGCGGAGCGCGTTCAACATCGCGATGGGCCTCGCGCCCATCGTGAACACGTCGCGCATGATGCCGCCGACGCCCGTTGCCGCGCCCTGATAGGGCTCGATGAACGAGGGGTGGTTGTGGCTTTCCATCTTGAAGATGATGGCGTCGCCGTCGCCGATGTCGATGACGCCGGCGTTTTCACCGGGACCTTGGATGACCCAGGGCGCGGTCGTGGGCAACTTGCGCAGATGGACGCGCGAGGATTTGTACGAGCAGTGCTCGCTCCACATGACGGAGAAGATGCCGAGCTCGGTCAGGTTCGGCGTGCGGTTCATGACGCGCAGAATGTGCTTCCACTCGTCTTCGGAGAGGCCGTGGTCGATGGCGTGGGTGAGGGTGGCTTCGGTCACGAGAGGGCGCTCACCAGGCTGTCGAAGATCGCTTTGCCGTCGGTTGAGCCGAGCAGCGGATCGGCGTGGCGTTCGGGGTGGGGCATCATGCCGAGTATGGTTCGCTTCTCATTGTAGATGCCGGCGATGCTGCGCGCTGCGCCGTTGGGGTTGTCGCCTTCGACATAGCGGAAGGCGACCTGACCTTCGCCTTCGATGCGGTCGAGCGTGGCGGCGTCGGCGTAGTAGTTGCCATCGCCGTGGGCCACGGGGATGTTGATGCGCTGACCGGGCTTGTAGCGGGCGGTGAACATCGTGTTCGCGCCTTCGACGGTCATGTTCACGTCGCGCGAGACGAACTTCAGGCTGGCGTTGCGCATCAGGACGCCGGGGAGCAAGCCGGTTTCGCACAACACCTGGAAGCCGTTGCAAATGCCGAGGATGGGCGTGCCCTTTTTCGCGCGGGCGATCACGTCGCGCATGATCGGCGAGTGCGCGGCCATCGCGCCGCAGCGCAGGTAGTCGCCGTAGGAGAAGCCGCCGGGCAGCACGATCAGATCGAGATCGTCGGGCAGGCTTGCGTCCTGGTGCCAGACCATCTTGGGCGGGGCGCCGTTCGCTTGGGTGAGGGCGGTTGCGACGTCGCGGTCGCAATTGGAGGCGGGAAAGACAACGACGGCCGCTTTCACGGGCGTGAATCTCCTTTGGCGTTGATGCGCGGGTTGGTCAGAAGAATTTCACCACAAAGGCTCGAAGCAACTCGAAGGTTCACGAAGAATGATTCACACAATGAAACAATGACACAATGAGGTGCGATTTCCTTGGCGCGGAGCGCCGATCGACATTGAATGCGCGCTGCGCGCGCGGGTATCCGCACATTGTGTCATTGTTTCATTGTGTGAGAATTTCTCTCTTCGTGAAGCTTCGTGCACCTTTGAGGCTTTGTGGTGAACCTGTCTGACTCGAACGCGCGCGTCGCGTTCGAATTTGTGCGCCCTACATAACGACTCGACAGCGGAAAGGCGAGGGCGTCGCTGCTGCTACGTCGCGTCGCGTGCAACGAAAAAGAGCCGGTTTGCACCGGCTCTTGGGATGTTCTGCTTGTGCCTTGAGACCTAGCTCGTCAGGGCCTGTGGTTTGGACATGTAGTCCTTCAGGCGGTCTTGCAGGCGGCGGCCGATGTCGGCGCCCCAGTTGCGGCCGATCTCGGCGATTTCGCGTTGCAGGTCTTCTTGCTGCGCGCGCAGGCGTTGGCCGGCGGGCGAGCGTTGGAAGGCTGCAATGTTGCGCATGTCGGCGACCGTGAAGCGGCGGGCCCAGGCCATCGCCATTTGCGAGAGCAGGCGGTTCACGCCCACCGTCATCTCGTCGCGCATCGACTTCTCGATCACGCGGCGGGTGTCGGCGGTCAGGCCCGGAAACTGTTGCTGCAGCGCGGCCATTTGGGCCGGGATCACGCGGTCGATCTGATCCATGACCGACTTGCGGCCGCCCATCGCGTCGAGAAGCTCGCCGGCGGCGGCCATGCGGGCGTCCATTTCAGCGGCGGAGGGGGCCGCTTGCGCCGTCGCGGCCAAGGCTGCGACCGGCACGAGAAGGAATGCGAGGCACGTCACGGCTAAAACGCGGATGGAGTTCATTTCCAAGCCTACCCCTTTACTCAGGTTACCCATTCTTCCAGCCGGTCCGGACGTTCCCAGGCGTCCGGGCGGTTCATTCTGTCACTTCAATTCAATGGCGTAGTTTTCGATCACGGTGTTGGCAAGTAGCCGTTCGCACATTTCGGATAGTTTCGACCGTGCCCGAGCTTGATCGGTTTCGGCAAGTTCGATCTCGATCACTTTCCCTTGACGAACGTCGTTCACGCCGGCGAAGCCCAAGCGTCCCAGCGCTTGTCCGATCTGTTTGCCCTGCGGATCGAGGACGCCCGATTTCAGCATGACTGTAACGCGTGCTTTCATTTGACGAGAACCGGCCCCTTTCGTTCCGGATTTTGCACTTCGGTCAGAATTCCCAAACGTCTTGCGACTTCACTATACGCTTCGGTCACGCCACCAAGATCACGCCGAAACCGATCTTTGTCCAACTTTTCGTTGGTGCGGATATCCCAGAGCCGCATCGAGTCCGGACTGATTTCGTCGGCGAGAATGACACGCATCATGTCCTGTTCCCAGAGCCTTCCGAATTCAATTTTGAAATCCACAAGTCTGATCCCCACGCCGAGGAACAACCCTGAGAGGAAGTCGTTGATTCGAATCGCCAGCGCGGTCATGTCGTCAAGTTCTTGGGGCGTCGCCCAGCCGAATGCAGTGATATGCTCTTCAGTAACCAACGGGTCATGCAACTTGTCGTTCTTGTAGAAGAACTCGATGATTGATCGCGGGAGAATCGATCCTTCGTCGAGGCCGAGACGCTTCGCCAAAGAACCGGCAGCCACGTTGCGAACCACAACTTCAAGTGGAATTATTTCAACGGCGCGGATCAACTGCTCGCGCATATTCAAGCGGCGGATGAAATGATTGGGCACGCCGATCTGGGCGAGTTGCGTCATCAAGTACTCGGAGATGCGGTTGTTCAGGACACCTTTGCCTTCGAGCACGGCCTTCTTGGTCGCGTCGAAGGCGGTGGTGTCGTCCTTGAAGTACTGGATGAGGGTGTCGGGCTCCGGTCCTTCGTAAAGGATCTTCGCCTTGCCCTCATAAACGAGCTTGCGGCTTTTCATGAGCATATCCGGGTTGTGGGGCCTTCTCGGGGTTCCCTTGGGGCCTGGCCATTAACGGCTAAGCGCCCGCATAAGGGTGTTGAATGACCCTCGGCGAGCGCTATTTGAGACTAGCCCATCCGGGCCATGCCGCACAATGCGCCGACATTGCACGGGATGCCGTGTTTGCCTAGTGTCCGGCCAAATTACCAGGAGAACACAATGTCGGGTTTCGACAAGCGCCGCGAGGGTTATGAGAGCAAATTCGCCCATGATCAGGACCTAAAATTCAAGGCCACCGCGCGCCGGAACAAGCTTCTGGGCCTGTGGGCCGCGGAGAAGATGGGCATGACCGGCGAAGCGGCGGACGCCTACGCGAAGGAGGTTGTTAAGGCCGATTTCGAAGAGGCCGGCGACGAAGATGTTTTCCGCAAGGTTCGCAAGGACTTCGACGCCAAGAAGGTGGCGGTGTCAGATCACCAAATCCGGCGTGAAATGGAAGAGCTGATGGCGACCGCCGTCGAGCAGATTACGTCGACGAAATAGCAGCCCAGAAGCGGCTGCTCTGGCCGGGCCAAAAAGGTCCGCGACGGATAGGCGAAATCTCAGCTACTCTTCTCCCCAGAAACTTTCGGGGGACGTGATGACGCGCGCATTCGCCTTTGGCGTGCTGAGCCTGTTGTGGATGGCAGTTCCGGCGGCGGCGGATGCCGGCTGGGGCGCCTATGGCGGCGATCAGGGCGGCATGCGCTACAGCGACGCGGCGGAGATCACTCGCGCGAATGTCGACGATCTGATTTCCGTGTGGACGTACTCGACCGGGGACATGATGAAGCGCGACGCGAAGACGATGCGGCGCACGAAGTTCCAGGCGACACCGATTCTGGTGGGTGACAAGCTGATCACGTGCTCGTCGTTCAACGAGGTGATCGCGCTTGATCCGGGGACAGGGAAGGAGATCTGGCGCTTCGATCCGAAGATCGTGACCGAGAACGTGAGGCCGGCGAACAAGTTCAATTGCCGTGGGGTGGCGGTCCATTTGGATCAACGCGAGGCGCAGATCGGTGTTCAACCGCCTTGCCAGAATCGTGTTCTTGCCGCGACGAGCGACGGGCGCGTTCTAGCGCTCAAGCTTGAAACCGGCGAACCCTGCTCCGACTTCGGCGCGAATGGCAACGTGAAGGTCGATCCGGGGATGGGCCTGGTTTGGCCGGGTGAGTTCCAAATCACCTCCGCGCCTGTGATCATCGGCAATGTCGTCATTGTTGGCTCCGCGATTGGCGACAACACGCGGGTCGCCGCGCCACATGGCACTGTGCGTGCGTTTGACGTCGAAACTGGCAAGCCGAAGTGGTCGTGGGATCCTGTGCCGCGCGATGCGAACGATCCGGCGGCGAAGACGTGGGGTGATGGCTACAAAGATGTCGGGCACGCCAATGTTTGGGCGCCGATGTCGGTCGATGAGAAGCGCGGGCTGGTGTTCATGCCGACGTCGTCGGCCAGTCCGGACTTCTTCGGTGGTCTGCGGCCGGGGGACAACAAGCATTCGAATTCGGTCGTTGCGCTAAAGGCGGAGACGGGAGAGCTCGTCTGGGCGTTTCAGACCGTGCATCACGATGTGTGGGACTACGACAACCCGGCACAGCCGACGCTGGCCACAATTACGTTCGAGGGGCGCCCACGCGATGTGGTGATCCAGCCGACGAAGCAGGGTTTTGTCTTTGTACTCGATCGCGACACGGGCGTGCCGGTGTTTCCGGTGGAAGAGCGCGCCGTTCCGCAAGGCGGTGTTGCGGGCGAGGTGCTGTCGCCGACGCAGCCGTATCCGACGCTCATTCCGGCGCTGGTGCCGCAGAAGATTTCCGCGGACGAGGCGTTTGGGATCACGCCGTGGGACCGCAATGCTTGCCGGGAGCAGTTGGCGAGCGCGCGCAGCGAGGGGCTCTATACGCCGCCGACCGAGCAAGGGACGCTGCTATTCCCGTTTACGGGTGGCGGAATGAACTGGGGCGGGGTTTCAGTCGATCCGGTGAGCCAGGTGCTCTACGCGAATACGTCTCGCGCGGTACACAAGATCACGATGTTCCCCGCCGCACAGTATGAGGCGATGAAGGCGAAGTATCCCGACAAGGAAGTCTCGCCACAGAAGGGCGCCGCATACGGGATGATCCGCGAGACAGTGCTCTCGCCGCTCGGCGTTCCATGCAATCCGCCGCCGTGGGGTGTACTTGCTGCCATCGATTTGAAGACCGGCAAGGTGAAGTGGGAATCGACGATCGGAACGACGGAAGACCTCGTGCCGCTCGGCATTGCCATGAAATGGGGGACACCGACGCTTGGCGGTTCTCTGGTGACAGCGGGCGGGCTCGTGTTCATCGGTTCCACCATGGACAAGTATCTGCGCGCGTTCGATGCGAAGACGGGCGAGGAGCTGTGGCAGGGGCGTTTGCCAACGACCGGCAACGCGACGCCGATGACCTATCAGTGGAAGGGGCGGCAGTTTGTTGTTATCGCCGCCGGCGGCCACGGGGACTTGGGCTCATCGCCCGGGGACACGTTCGTTGCGTTCGCGGTCGCGGGCCCGAACGATCCGAAGCCGACGTGGTGGTCGCGTAAGATCGATCGGCCGGGCGGGCGGATGTGGATGAACTTCGCGCTGATCTTCGCGGGAACGCTGGTCGTGGTCGGCGGCCTGTGGTGGCTGATCAAACGTTGGCGAAGGAAGTGAAGAGAAGAGCTTCACCGCGAAGACTCTAAGGTGCACGAAGGTTCACGAAGAAGAGTCTTTCACACGATGACACGATGAAACGATGGGTTCGTTCCTTTGGCGCGAAGCGCCTGTCCAACGTTGATTGCGCGCTGACGCGCGCGGAAGAGCCATCGTGTTATCGTGTGCGATTTCTTCTTGGTGAACCTTCGTGCACCGTCGCGCCTTTGTGGTGAAATTCTTTTACATCAACACGCGCACGACCAATCCAAGACCAGCACATGCGGCGAGGAGCCCCACGACGGGCGTTTTGAAGCGCAGGAGTGCGATCAGGGCGCTAGCGGCGATCGCGAGGGCTATGGGGTCCAATGTCGTGACGTCGGGGATTTGGACGTGAAAGGGGCCGAGGTCGTGTGCTTCGACTTTGGCGAAGATGACGTGCAGGGCGAACCAGATGGCGAGGTTCAGGATTACGCCGACGACTGCGGCGGTGATCGCGGCCAAGGCCGCCGAAGCGTGGCGGTTTTCGCGGAGGTGCTCGGCGTAGGGTGCGCCGGCGAAGATCCACAGGAACGAGGGTGCGAACGTGACCCAGAGCGTGATCGCGGCGCCGGCGATGCCTTGGAGCATGCCGCCCGTGCGGAAGCCGGCGAGGAAGCCCACGTGTTGCAGCACCAAGATCAACGGGCCCGGTGTCGTTTCGGCAAGGGCCAAGCCTTCCAGCATCTCCGGCGCCGTCAGCCAGTTGTAGGTCGCGACTGCTTCCTGCGCGACGTAGGCGAGCACGGCGTAGGCGCCTCCGAACGTTACAACCGACATCGTTGAGAAGAACGTTGCCAGTTTCGTGAAGACGCTGCCGGGGCCCATCGTGGTCGCGATCAGTGCGACCGGCAGAAGCCAGACGGCGAGCCAGGTGAGCACGGTCATGACCGTGCGGCTGCTCTTGGGCTTTGTGTGTTCGAGTTCGCCGCGCGCGAAGGCGGCGTCGACGGCGAAGGTACCGCCCTCGCCCGCGTGGGTGGCGTGGCCCTTGGCGCGGAACTGATCGGGGGCATAGTTCGCACCAACGAGGCCGATGACGGCGGCCGCGAGCACGACGAGCGGGAAGGGGACCGCGAAGAAGAAAAGCGCGACGAAGGCGGCGGCGGCGATCCAGAACATCGCGGGGCCGGTGAAGGCGCGCTTGGCGATGCGGAAGATCGCTTCGACCACGATGGCAAGGACGGCGGCCTTTACGCCGTAGAAGATCGCGTTCACGACCGCGAGGTCGGCGAAGTTGACGTAAAGAATGCTCAAGGTGAGCATCACGAGTGCGCCGGGCAGGATGAACAGCAGGCCCGCCGCGAGCCCGCCTTTCACGCCGTGCATCAGCCAGCCAACGTATGTTGCGAGCTGCTGCGCTTCGGGACCTGGGAGCAGCATGCAGTAGTTCAGCGCGTGGAAGTAGCGGGCGTCGCTGATCCACTTGCGCTCCTCCACGAGCAGTTTGTGCATCAACGCAATCTGCCCCGCCGGCCCGCCGAAGTTGACGCAACCGATATAGGCCCAAACGCGGAGCGCTTCGCCGAACGTTGGGAGGGTCATCGGTTGCGTACTCGCTCTTCGTTCGGTTTGCGAAGCGGCGGCGGACCGTCGCTTTGCCGCCTTCGGGCCGGGCGGGCTTGGCCTACGTGTTCGCCGCCATGATGTCGAGATGCGCCCACGGGATCGACCCGCGCGCCCCGGTTTAACGATTTAGGCTCTGGATCGCGCCGACGCGTTCCGCGAGGGCGCGTTCGTAGACCCGGGCGGCCGCGGCAACGTCTTGGACGGCCGTGCCAGTCGAATCGAAGAGGGTGATTTCCTCGTCGTCTTCGCGGCCAGGCCGCTGGCCGACGACGAGCTCGCCAAGCGCGGCGTGAACGTCGTGTGCTGTCATCGCGCCGGCCGCGATTGCGTGATGCAGGTCACCCATCACCGCGCATTGCTCAAGCACATCAACGACGACTTTTGATCGCGCCATGAGGCCGGGCGCGATCTCGCTCTTGTGCGGGCTGTCGGCGCCGACGGCGGCAATAAAGGTGCCGGTCCGTACGTCTGTGCTGTGCAAGATTGGCTCTCGCGCCGTCGTGCAGGTGACGATGATGTCGGCCGTTGCCGTCGCCTCGCGCAGGGTGTTTGCTCGCATCACTTCGAAATCCATGTGAGCTAAAGACGCGGTTGCGAAGGCGCTGGCGGCGTTTGCGTCGATGTCCCAGGCGACGACACGGCGCAGCCGGAATTCGGCCGCGAGCGCCGCGAGTTGCGCACCTGCTTGGTCGCCGCAGCCGATGATCGCGAGGGTGTCCGCGCTCGGGCGGGCGAGGCAGGTGGCGGCGAGTGCAGTCGCGGCCGCGGTGCGGCGCAAGGTGATCTCGATCGAGTCCATCAGTGCGAGCAGGCTGCCGTTCGTTGCGTCCGACAGGGCGATTGCGCCCTGTATCGTGGGCAGGCCGTTCGTTCTCGGGTTCGCGGGGAAGTTGCCGTTCACTTTGACCGCGACGTAGTCCCGACCGCTGGCGGTTTGCAGTCGCGCGCCTTTGGCGTGAAAGCCGCCGTTCTCCGCGGGAATATGCATCGGCGGTGGTGCGGTCGCGCGTCCGGTCGCGACGGCGCGGAAGGCCTCTTCGGCGGCGGCGAGATAGTCTCTCGTCGTCATGACGGCGCCGACCTGTGCGCGCGTCAAAACGAGCGTCGGTGGTGCCTCGGTGTTGTGTTTGCTTGCGTCCATTGCTCCTCCCGTGCGCGCACGCGCCGGCAAAAGCAGAGCTTGGACGACTATCGTCTGAAGGGGAGCCTGCATCCCCGCGGAAATTTTCTTAGCAGCCGTTCGTTCGGGAATCAAGGTCCATTTGGTATTAATCCGTGCACTGATTAATTATCCCGGGCGCCGTTCGAGGACCAGCATGCGCAAGGCAAGGGCGATGTAAACAAAGCCCGCGGTGCCGTCGAGCCAGGCGCGGACGCGACGGTTTCGCCCCAGAGTCTCAGCGGCACGGCCGGAGGCGATCGACAGTGCGCCGAGCCAGAGGATACCGATCAGAATGTGGATCGCCGCGAGGATAACGATCTGCAACGGCACGCTGCCGAGTAGCGGGTTCGTGAATTGCGGCAGGAACGCGACGTAGAAGATGCCGACCTTGGGATTGAGCACGTTCGTGAGAGCGCCGCGGCGGAAGGCATTCAACGACGCAGTTTCGCCTGCAGGCGGCGTGCGATTGTCGCGAAGGTCCCCGAAAGCGGTGCGGAGTGCGCCGACGCCGATCCAGAGTAGATAGAGCGCGCCGGCGATGCGCAGCGCCTCGAACGCTGGTGGCGAGGCGGCGATCAAGGCGGAGATACCGAGGGCCGCCATCGTCGCGTGAGCGAGGCAGCCCGCGGCGACGCCGAGCGTCGCCGCCAAGCCCGCGCGGGCGCCACCCGATGCGCTGGAAGCGAGCACGAACATTGTGTCGGGGCCGGGCGACAGCGTCAGCGCCGTCGCGGCAGCGAGGTAGGCGAGAAGTAGGTTTGGATCGATCGGCACAACAAGCTGCTCGTTCGAAACGAGGCAGAGCTTGGATGGGTGACCATCTAAGAGGGAACGGGAGCCTGCCGCTATCCCGAGCTTGAGACGATACGTCGACCCCGGACCTTCTTCAAGGCCGAGAGTCGTTTAACTTCCTTAGAACCGCCCGCCGCCGGCGGATTGGATTTCTTGGCTCGCGGCCATGATGAGCATGAAGCCTATGAGGAGGTTCAACATGCCGAGGCCGCCGCTTTGGAAGCCCCAGATGATGACGAGGAGGCCGACGCCGATGCCGATGTAGCCGGTGATGACGCGGGCGCGGTTGGACGGCATGAAGTTCGACAGTGTGGCGGCTGCGATTTTGCCGCCGTCGAGGGGGAAGCCGGGCAGCAGATTGAAGATGCCGAGGAACAAGTTCGCATAGGCAAGGCTTCGAACCAGGAAGCTCTCGCCCTCGGCACTGGCGCTGTACCAGTAGAGTACGGCTGCGATGAGGAGATTGGCCGCCGGTCCGGCGAACGAGACGACGATCTGTTGAAACGGTGTGCGCGGATTGCCGGCGAGCCTGGCGTAACCGCCGAAGAAGGTCAGTGTGACGTCGAGCGTTCTGATCTTGAACAGCGCCGCGCCCAGCGCGTGACCCATCTCGTGCAAGTAGATGCTGAAAAAGAGAAGTACTGCGAAGGTGCCCGCGTTGAGGGCGCCGGTGAGACCGCCGTTGATAAAGCCTTGTGCGACGAAGAACGCCGCCAACACGAACAACGTGACGTCCATGCGCACCATGACGCCGAACAACTTGCCCAGTGGATACGGCGTTCCCATGCCCATGGCGGACCCCCTCAACCGAAGACGCGGCGAAAAATCGTGTCGACGTGCTTCAGGTGATAGGCGAGATCGAACAGGCCTTCAAGCTCGCGGGGCGGCAAGGCTTTTGTGACCTCTGCGTCCGCTTTTAGATTGTCGAGGAAGGACGTGCCGGTGCGGCCGTGGTGCATGTTGTTCCAGACGGGCATCGCGTTGCGCTGAACCAGGCGGTAGGCGTCTTCGCGGGCGACGCCTTTTTGCGTGAGGGCGAGCATCACGCGCTGCGAGTGGATGAGGCCGCCGAGCAGGTCGAGGTTGCGTTGCATGCGCTCCGGGTAAACGACGAGCTTGTCGATCACGTCGGCGAGGCGGTTGAGCGCGAAGTCGAGCGTGATTGTGGCGTCGGGGCCGATCATGCGCTCGACCGAGGAATGCGAGATGTCGCGTTCATGCCAGAGCGCGACGTTCTCCATCGCTGGTACGGCAAAGACGCGAACCATGCGGGCGAGACCGGTGAGATTTTCGGTCAAGACCGGGTTGCGCTTGTGCGGCATCGCGGAGGAGCCTTTTTGGCCTTCTGAGAAATACTCCTCGGCTTCCAGCACTTCGGTGCGCTGCAGATGACGGATTTCGGTCGCGACGTGTTCGACGGATGAGGCGACGACGCCGAGGGCGGCGAAGAACGCGGCGTGGCGGTCGCGCGGGATCACTTGCGTCGAGACGGGTTCGGGTTTTAGGCCGAGCGCTTTGGCGACGTGTTCTTCGACGCGCGGGTCGACTTGCGCGAACGTGCCGACGGCGCCGGAGATGGCGCAGGTTGCAATCTCTTCGCGGGCCATGACGAGGCGGGCGCGGGCGCGTTCGAACTCGACGTAGAAGCCGGCGAGCTTTACACCAAACGTCGTGGGTTCGGCGTGGATGCCGTGGCTGCGGCCGATGGTCGGCGTCATTTTGTGTTCGAGCGCGCGCTTCTTGAGGGCGGCGAGAACCTTGTCGGCGTCGGCGATCAGGATGTCGGCAGCGCGCTTCAGCTGGACGGCAAGGCAGGTGTCGAGAACATCGCTGGACGTCATGCCCTGGTGCACGAAGCGCGCGTCTGGGCCGACGAACTCGGCGAGATGGGTTAAGAACGCGATGACGTCGTGCTTCACTTCGCGTTCGATCGCGTCGATCTTGGCGACATCGAACTTCGCGGCGCCGCCTTTTTCCCAGATCGTCTTGGCGGCGGATTTCGGAATGACGCCGAGCTCAGCCAACGCGTCGGCCGCGTGCGCCTCGATCTCGAACCAGATGCGGAACTTCGTCTCCGGCGACCAGATCGCGGTCATCTCGGGGCGGGAATAGCGTGGGATCATGCCACTGCTTTCAGCGATTCTTCCAAAATCGACAAGCCTTCATCCAACACTTTGTCCTCTACCGTTATCGGCACGAGGACGCGCACGCCATTGCCGTAAAGGCCGCAGGTGAGGAGGATGAGGCCGCGTTTAAGGGCTTCGGCGGTGAGGCGTTTCGTCCGGTCCGCGCCGGGTTCGCGGGAGCCGCGGGTTTTCACCAAGTCGAAGGCGACCATGCTGCCTAGACCGCGGATGTCGTCCATCGGCGGCAGGTCGTTGCGCAGCGACATTTGCTTGAGGCGCGCCATCAGCTTTTCGCCAAGCGTCACGGCCTTATCCAGGATGCGCTCCTCTTTGATCACGTCGAGGACGGCGATGCCGGCGGCGCAGGCGACGGGGTTCCCGGCGTAGGTGCCGCCGAGGCCCCCGGGGTCGGGTGCGTCCATGAGGGCCGCGCGACCGATGACGGCGGAGAGCGGCATGCCGCCGGCGAGGCTTTTCGCGGTCGTGATGAGGTCGGGTTTGACGCCTGAATGTTCGATCGCGAACAGCTTGCCGGTACGCGCGAAGCCGGATTGGATTTCGTCGGCGATCAGCATGATGCCGTGCTTGTCGCAGACAGCGCGGAGTGAGCGCATGAAGTCGAACGGCGCGGTGTAGAAGCCGCCTTCGCCTTGGACGGGCTCGATGATGATGGCGGCGATGCGGGCGGGTTCGACGTCGTACTTGAAAAGGCTGTCGAGCGCTGCGAGGGCTTCGGCGGCGGTGTGACCATGGCTCACGACGGGGAAGGGCAGGCGGTAGACGTCGCCCGGCATTTCGCCGAAGCCGGCCTTGTAGGGCACGACCTTGCCGGTCAGCGCCATGCCCATGAACGTGCGGCCATGGAAGGCGCCGGAAAAGCTGACCACGCCGGAGCGCTTCGTGGCGTAGCGCGCGATCTTCACAGCGTTTTCGACGGCTTCGGCGCCGGTGGTGAAGAAGATCGTCTTTGCCGGGCCTTCGATCGGAGCCACGGCGTTCAGCCTTTCGGCGAGGGCGATATAGCTCTCATAGGCGTTGACCTGAAACGCGGTGTGCAGCGCGTTTGCCATCTGCGCTTCGATCGCCTTCATGACCTTCGGATGGCGGTGGCCGGTGTTCTGCACGCCGATGCCGCCAACGAAGTCGATGTAGCGCTTGCCCTCGACGTCCCAAATCTCCGCGTTCAGCGCGCGCGCGGCGAAGACGGGATGAGCGGTGTTGACGCCGCGCGAGACGGCGGCTTGACGGCGGGCGAGAAGTTCAGCGTTCGTGGTCATGTTTTGGCGGCCTCTTTGGCTTCGATTTCTTGGGCGCGTTTGAAGGCGGGTCTGGTGCTGGCGCGTTCGGCGTAGGCGGTGAAGGCGGGGCGCTTGTCGATCATGCCGAACATCATGCCGAAGCCGAGTGAGGAGCCGATGTAGAGGTCGGCCGCCGTGAACTGGTCGCCGAAGAGCCAGGGACCGGGTTTCAACGCGGTTTCAAGGGCAGCGAACGCGCGGTCGTAGTCGCCCCAACCAGACTGCAAACTGTTCGGCGTATGGCCAAGGCGTTTCTCCGCCATCGCTGGTTCGAGCGTCGTGGCTGAGAACATCAGCCACTGCAGAAAGCGGCCGCGGCGCGGGTCGGTGGGAGCGGGGCTTAGCTTCATCTGCGGAAATTTGTCGGCGACGTAGAGCAGGATCGCGGCGGTCTCGCCGAAGCCGACGCCGTTGTCTTCGAGACCCGCGACCTTGCCCATCGGGTTGATCTTCTTGTAGGCGTCGGTCGGGTGCCCCGGCGCGCGGATGTTGACGCGCACGATCTCGTAAGGTTGGCCAGCCTCTTCCATCATCCAGAGGGCGGTGAAGGCGCGGGTTTGGGGGCAGTGGTAGAGTTTCATGGTGTCACTCCAATAATAATTTCGTCTTGGCCGGGCTTGACCCTGCCACCCAGGGGCATTTGTCCGGTGGTGTAAGAAGAGGTCTCACACGAAGAAACGAAGTTGCGCGAATTCGTCTTCGTTTCTTCGTTGCTTTGTGAGAGAATTTTGTTGGCACTCATGCAGCGACCCTGGGTGGCCGGGTCAAGCCCGGCCATGACGAACTTTTTTGAGTGAGATGAGGCGTCACGTTCCGATCCCACCCATCGCCAAGTACTTCATCTCGAGGAAATCCTCGATGCCGTATTTCGAGCCTTCTCTTCCGATGCCGCTTTCTTTCATGCCGCCGAAGGGGGCGACTTCGGTCGAGATGATGCCTTCGTTGATGCCGACGATGCCGTATTCGAGCGCTTCGGCGACGCGCCAGACGCGGCCGATGTCTCGGGCGTAGAAGTAGGCGGCGAGGCCGTATTCGGTGTCGTTTGCCAAGCGGATCGCGTCCGCTTCCGTCTTGAAGCGGAACAGCGTCGCGACAGGGCCAAAGATTTCTTCCTGGGCGATCGCCATCTGTGTGTTCACGTCGGTCAGGACCGTCGGCTCGAAGAAGGTGTGGCCGAGCGCGTGGCGTTTGCCGCCGGTGGCGAGCTTGGCGCCTTTCGAGGTCGCGTCTTTGATCAGGCGTTCGACCTTTTCGATCGCTTCCATATTGATCAGCGGGCCTTGCATCACGCCCTCGCCGGTGCCGTCGCCGACTTTGAGGGCGGCGGTCGCGGTGGCGAGTTTTGCGGCGAAGGCGTCGTAGACCTTGTCTTGCACGAAGAGGCGGTTCGCGCAGACGCAGGTTTGGCCCATGTTGCGGAACTTCGAGAGCATCGCACCCGCGACTGCGCTGTCGAGGTCGGCGTCGTCGAAGACGATGAACGGCGCGTTGCCGCCGAGTTCGAGCGAGACCTTTTTCACGGTCGACGCGCACTGGCGCATGAGCAACTTGCCGATCTCGGTCGAGCCGGTGAAGGAGAATTTGCGTACGAGCGAGTTGCCCGTCATCTCCTGGCCGACGCGCGAGGAGTGCTTTGTGGTGACGATGTTGAAGATGCCCTTCGGGATGCCGGCGCGCTCCGCCAGCACGGCAAGCGCGATCGCCGAGAGCGGGGTTTCGGCGGGCGGTTTGATCACGATCGGGCAGCCGGCGGCGAGCGCCGGGCCGCACTTCCTCGTGATCATGGCGTTCGGGAAGTTCCAGGGCGTGATCGCGGCGACGACGCCGATCGGCTGCTTCAAGACGATGATGCGGCGGCCGGCTTGCGTTTGTGGGATGACGTCGCCGTAGATGCGTTTGCCTTCCTCCGCGAACCATTCGATGAACGAGGCGCCGTAGGCGACCTCGCCGCGGGACTCGGCGAGTGGCTTGCCTTGCTCCGACGTCATGATGATGGCCAAGTCTTCTTGGTTGGCCATCATCAGGTCGAACCATTTTCGGAGGACCGCTGCGCGCTCCTTCGCGGTCTTGGCGGCCCAGGCGGGCCACGCGGCGTTCGCGGCTTCGATCGCGCGGCGGGTTTCGGCTTCGAGCATGTCGGGTAGGGTGGAGAGCACCGCACCGGTCGCCGGGTTCGTCACCTCAAATGTCGCGCCGGAGTCGGCCGTCGCCCATTCGCCGTTGATAAAGGCTTTGTCGCGCAGAAGTTGCGGGTCTTTGAGGCGCATCGGCGGTTCTCCGGTCGGAATTCTTGGGCGTTGTTTTAGACCTTCCGCCCTGCCTTGCGGAAGGTGCAACGGGCGTGCAAGTTGCGCCACTTTCCCCGCTTTCCCCGTCGACGATCAGGATCAGTACATGCGCCTCTTGGGCTTTGTGGTTATGACGGCCGTTCTTACGGCGACTTCGGCGTGCACGACGATCGGCGACTTGATGCCGTTCGGGCCGGAGACCGGCGTGACGCCAACGACGGCGACTTCGACGACACCCGGGCTCGCGATCGACCGGAAGACCGGCTATCCCCCCTACGCGATGATGAAGGGCACCGTGCTGATCGCGCCGCATGGCGGCAAGCGCACGGACTATTACTTCTGGCTGAACGAGAAGAACACCGAGAAGGTCGTCCGCTATCTGGAGGAAGAGAACAAATACGCCGGCGAGTTGATGGCGCACACGAACGACCTTCAGAGAACGTTGCGCGAGGAGATCAAGGCGAAGGCGGCGGCGGTGCAGGGGACGCCGCCGTTCAAGGATGGCGGGTACTGGTACTACGAGCGCTATGCGCCGGGCGCCGACTTTCCCACGATTGCTCGGCGCAAGGGCTCGATGGGCGGGCCGGAAGAGGTACTGCTCGACGCGCAGGCGGAGGCGCCGAAGTATCAGCAGTTCAAGGTCAACAACTACGGCGCTTCGCCGGACGGCAGTATCTTTGCCTATGCGGTCGATACGTTGGGCGACCGCTGGCACACGTTGGTGTTCCGCGACATGCGGACGGGCGCGGTGCTGAGCGACAAGATCGAGAACGTCGCCGCCGACTTTGCCTTCGGGAACGACAACAAGACGGTCTTCTATCTGAAGCTTCAGCCGGGTACGGCGCGGGCCTATCGGCTGACGCGGCATGTGCTGGGCACCGATCCGAAGACCGACAAGAGCGTCTATGAGGAGAAGGATCAGCAGTTCGAGCTTGGGCTTAGCCCTTCGAAGGGCGGTCGCGTGCTGCTTTTGACCAGCGATCAGACGAACACGACAGAGGTTCGCTTCGTCGATGCGGCGAAACCCGACGGAGCTTGGGCGGTGATCCGGCCGCGGGCGCGGGGCGTGCGTTATCTGGCGGACGAGGTTGGTGGGCAGTTTTACATCCGCACCAATCTGAACGCGCCGGACTACCGGATTGTGCGCGCGGCGATCGCGACGCCATCGCAGTGGGACGAGCTTGTGCCGGTGCAGTCCGGCGTCTTCATCGAAGAGCACGATGTCGTTGCGGGCACGCTGGTCTTGAACGAATGGGCGCGCGGCGCACCGCGGGTACGTCTGCACGATCTGAAGAACGGGAACGAGAAGTATATCGCCGGCGATGCGCCGGCCGGTTATATCTCGTCGAGCGATACCTACAGCTTCCCGGGCCTGCGCAACGTCGATCCGGACGTGACGACTTTGCGTTATGCGTTTTCGTCGCCGGTCAATCCGGACGTGATCTACGACTACGACATCGCGAGCGGCACGAAGAAAGAGGTCCAGCGGTTGGCTGTGCCGGGATTTTCGCCGTCTGCTTATGCGGTTGAACGGATCGCGGCACCGGCGCCTGATGGCAAGCAGGTGCCGGTGACGATCGCCTATCGCCGTGACACGTTTCAGCGCGGCAAGAACCCGCTGCTGCTGATCGGCTATGGCTCTTATGGGTCGAGCAACGAACCGGTGTTCAAGACGAAGTTTCCAAGCCTGCTAGATCGCGGCTTCGTCATCGCCTATGCGCATGGGCGCGGCGGGCGCGAGATGGGCGAGGCGTGGTATCAAGACGGCAAGCTGCGCAACAAGAAGAACACGTTCACGGACTTCATCGCCGTCGCCGAGCATCTGGGAAAGAGCGGCACTGCCGATCCGAAGCAGATCTTCGCGATGGGGCGCAGTGCCGGCGGGCTTTTGATGGGCGCGGTCGCCAATATGCGGCCGGAGCTTTTCAAGGGTATCGTCGCCGGCGTGCCGTTCGTCGATGTCGTGACGACGATGCTGGACGACGCCATTCCGCTCACCACGTTCGAGTATGAGGAGTGGGGCAACCCGGCCGATCCGGGCGACTATGCCTATATGCAGAGCTATTCGCCGTACGATCAGGTCGATAAGCGCGCCTATCCGGCGCTGCTGGTGACAGCGGGCTACAACGACAGCCAGGTCGGCTATTTCGAACCTGCAAAGTGGGTGGCGAAGCTGCGGCGGCTCAAGACCGATCAGAACCCGCTGATCTTCCGCACGAACATGACGGCGGGACACTCCGGCGAAAGTGGCCGGTTCGGGCCGGTGGAAGAGGACGCCTTCATCAATGCGTTCCTGCTGGATCAGGCCGGCCTTAACCCGGCGAACCCAAAGACGGCGAGCAAGTGATCATGAATTCGGCTGAGAGCTTCAGTGCGTCCTACCCTGAAGCGCGCCACAAGTTTCTGGCGGCGGCGAAGGATGCACGCGGCCATCTGGAGCGCGTGGCGCATCCGGAGCGCGGGCCCTCGGGCGGCGATCTCTCGACCGACGTCGCGTGGTTCGGGCCGCGCGATGCGGACCGGGTGCTTGTGATGATTTCGGGGACGCACGGGGTTGAAGGCTATTGCGGCTCGGGCGCGCAGGTCGATTGGTTGCGGCGCGGCGAGGTCTCGCGGGTGCCTGCGGGCACGGCCGTGATGATGGTCCATGCGATCAATCCGTTCGGCTTTGCCTGGAACCGGCGCGTGACGGAGGACAATGTCGACCTCAATCGCAACTGGGTCGATTTCCGCAAGCCGTTACTGGCCAATCCGGCCTACACCGAGTTGCAAGATCACATTTGCCCGCGGGCTTGGGATGAGACGGCGCAGGCGCAGTCAACCGGTGCGCTGCTCGCATGGGCGCAGAAGCACGGCATGCCCGCGTTGCAACAGGCGGTGAGCGGCGGGCAGTACACGCATCCGGCCGGCATCTTCTTCGGTGGCAAGGGGCCGACGTGGTCGCGGCGGACGCAGACGGAGCTGTTTCGAACGTATCTCGGCGGTGGGTCGCGGGTTGCGATCATCGACTATCACACCGGGTTGGGGCCGTGGGGCTACGGCGAACAAATCGTGCCCGATCAGGCGCAGCTGAAGCGCGCAGCGTTGTGGTACGGCGCGACGGTGACGTCGCCGTCCGGCGGCACGTCGACCTCCGCCGACATCGCCGGCGACGGACTAACGGCCGCGCAGGCGTTGCTCCCGCAAGCGGAAGTCACCGGCATGGCGTTGGAGATCGGCACGTTGCCCCTGCTCGAGGTGCTGTTCGCGCTGCGCGCCGATGCGTGGCTGCATGCGCATGGCGAGTATGCGTCGGCCCAGGGCCAAGCGATCAAGAAGAGTGTGCGCGCGGCATTCTACGGCGATGCGGACGACTGGAAGGGCATGGTCGCGGGGCAGTCGCTGGTCGCGACGCGGCAGGCGCTAGCGGGGTTGCAGCGGTAGCGATTTAGATGATCCGGCGCCGCAGATGGCGCCCAACGACGTATTGCGGACGAGAATTATCGGATGGCCTGCTTGTGCGATGGCTTCGTGTACGTCCCGAGGAACGCACTCGTCGATCAAAAACGAAGGCACTCGCCGCTATTCCGCCGCCAGTAGGGTTTCACCAGACACGACTGCTGCCGCGTAAGATCCTCTAGAGCGGATTTGATCTGACCGGAATCGAATAGGGATTCCCAAGGCGGAGCGACTCAGATTCAAGGTGCTGACTGGAATGGAGGCCAGCGCCCATGGGTCGAGCCTATGCCCAAGATCTTCGAGAT
>JAGOBA010000011.1 GCA_017983635.1 Alphaproteobacteria bacterium | reverse complement strand
ACAGGTTATGGTGTCCGCGCGCCCTAACGCGCCCGCCGCAACATCGGCGTCACCACCGGCGTCGCGCCCGCCTGTATCCGCCCGATCACCTCGAACCCGTGCCGTTCGTAGAACGGGATGTTGCGCGGGTTTGAGGATTCGAGATAGGCGGGCAACCGCTCGGCATCGACGCGCTGCAGCGCGTGCTTCATCAGAAGCGAGCCGAGGCCCTTGCCCTGCCGGCTGACGTCGACGCCCAACACCGCCAAATACCAATGCGGCTCATGCGGGTGATACTGCCCCATCTGTTCGGCGACGCCCGCGAGGTCGGCTTGGCGGTCCGCCGGCACCGCGCTTGCGATGAGCGCGCCCATCGCCTCTTCGTCGATGCCGATCCCGGGCGGCAGCCAGAACGAGGCGGCGGAATAGTCGTCGAGCACATGCGCCGTCCCGTGCGCTAGCGCCCGTCCGCCAAGCGCCAACTGCGCCGCGCCCAAGTGCTTCAGATATGTGCTGCCGTCCGCGAAGATCCAGCGCAGCATCGGATCGTCCACGAACGCCAACGTGAAGATGTCCAGCGCGCGGTCCTTCTCGTCCTTCGTCACAGTTCTGACGGCAACCGGCGGCATGCGCTCTCTCCAACACAAAGTGAGGGCGACAGCCTAACCCCGCGCGGCCGCGCGCGCACCACCCCTCGCCCCTTCACTCCAAGAAATATGTCACAGCCGAACGCAATTTCTCCTCGGGCACCTTGTGCGGGTCGTCGAAGTGCTGCTCCGCGATGCGCCCGCGCGCGGTCAGTTCGCGTCCCGCCAGAAAAGCGCCGATGCGATCGTGCGTCGTCTTGATCGCTTCGTGCGCGCCGCGATGCGCGGCCTGTGCCGCCGCCCCGCCGGGAAGCCGCGCGAAGACGATGTCGCCCGCGTCCGCCAACCCCGCGCGCACGGCATCGACGGGGATCGCCGCGTCCACGATCCACGACCCGTCCGCCTGTTCGTACGCGTCCATGATCTCCATCGGCGAGCCCACGATTTTGACCCCGTGCCGCCGCGCAAGCGCCCAGATGCGCTTGAACGTGCCGCTGATCAGATCGCGCGACTCGGGCGTGTTGCGCACGGTCTTGAGCCGCACATAAGCCACCGCCTGCGGCGCCAGCGTGACGAGCGCGGGCTCGCTCGACAGCGTGTCTTCGCTGACGCCGGGTGCGAGCATCTCTCCCGCCTGGGCCGGCCCTGCCGTAAACATCGCCGCAGCCATCGCCGCGACCGCCAAGATCCTGATCATCGTCGCATTTCCCCTGTTCAAGCGGACCGCAACACGCGGCCCGTTCGTCTATGACGAACGGGAGAAGCGGAATTCGACAACCCGCCGGTCCTATTGAATTGGAAAGAAGCTCGCTTCGAAGGCGCCGAACAACATCGAGATGTCGATCCCGTTTGAAGACAGCGGAAGAACAAGCACGCTGGTCGTTAGAAAACTCTTTGATTCGTACGTCGAGGTGTTGGGGCCGACCATCAACGGCTCGCGAATCTCGACGCACCGGCGAAACACCCGGCCAGCATTGTTGAAAAAGGGCGACTGCTGGCATTCGGAAAGCCGCGTTGCAGAAGTTGGACCCAAGAACCGGCGCAACTGCTCGCCAGCCAAGCGGAAGCCGAAGTCATCGCCACCGTCAAGAACATCTGCGAGCCATACCCATGGCAGATCGGCGCGCAATTCAGCCGGCGAGATTTCCTCCCGGCTTGGCGCGATCCTCCCGCGGGCCTTGTTGTGCCAGTAGTCGAAGATGCGCGCGAGACGCTCACACGAAACGTCGTCTCTGGTGCAGACTCTACGCACCGCAAACGTGTCGCCATTCGGAGAGGTTCGTAGCATTGGCGCTGGCCTTCCGGCTTGGAGATTGCGAAGCCCGCCAAACGCGGGAACCATCCAACGGATTCACTGTTAGAGACGGTTGTGTCGCCCTTACTATATTGCCGCCTGCCTTAACATTTCTTTCAACGCCGACCTGTCGCAAACGCAGGCCGCGCTCCCGGGGCGGTATGCGCCTACAGAGATGGCCAAATAGCGGCCGTTCGAACACGAGTGGCCGAGCGGCTACCCGGCCGAGTACATCGCCGCCGCTTAGTCGCCGCCTACAGGATCGTCGGCTAACGACACGCCACAACGAGAACGCGACGACGGTCGCCTCCACAAAGCGCGTGACCTTGCGCAGCCAAATGTCCGTGGCGATCAACCGGTCGAAACTCGCAAGATCTTAGCCTTACGTGCGATTTGACACGGCCATTTATACAATCTATTGTACAATCAGTTGTATAACAGAACGTGATCCGCAATGCCCTATCCCGATGCGCATCGGTTGAGCGGCGCCTTCCTGGCGAACCGGCTCGATCGTTTGGCCGACTTGATCGTTGCGCAGGGTGAAGCGCTGCTCGGTGAGGCGGGGCTCAACATACCGTCGCGCACCGTTTCGCTGCTGCTGCTCGTCGGCGATCACGGCGAGCTGTCGGCGGCGGACGCTGCGACGCTTCTCGGCCATCCGCACCAGTTGGTGACGCAACGGACAGAGCTCTTGATCGGCCTCAGCCTGATCGCCCGCAAAAACGATCCGAGCGACCGCCGGCGAAAAATCCTGACGCTAAGCGCAAAGGGCAAGGCGCAATACGCGCGGTTGCAAATCCGGCTGGCGGAGGCGGCAGCGGTCTTTACCGCGCTTTTCGACGAAATCGCCTGCGACCTGTCGGCCATGGCGGCGAAGGCGCAAGCCGCGCTCGAACGCAGACCCCTGCTCGAGCGGATCATGCAAAATGCGCCCCGCAAGCGCGTGCCGGCATGACCGATCGCACGACCGACGACGCGGGCCGTCGGGTGAGCCCACGGCGCGGGGCGGCCCTCGACGCGCTGTTCGTGCTCGGCACACTCTTCGTCATCAAGACGGCGTTGCTCCCGTTCGATCAGCTGTGGACCTATGCCGGGCCGATCTCGCTCACCGCGAGCGCCGCTGTCGCGACGTGGCGCCTCTACCGGAACCGCGAAGGTTGGGCCGATCTGGGCTTGCGGCGACCGGCCGGCCTCACCCGCTTGCTCGTTTGGCCCGCCGTCGTTTTGGTGGTCACAATCGCGGCGGGGCCCGCCATCGAACTCGCGGTATCGTCCGCCGGGATCGGCGGGGCAGAGATCGACCCGCGCTATAGCCGCCGCTTCGCCGATCTGCCCGGCAACACGCCGATGTTCGTCGAGTGGCTTCTCCTGTCCTGGTTCGTCGGCGGCTTTGTCGAGGAAATGCTCTTCCGGGGGATGCTCATTTCAAGATTCGAACGGCTGCTATCGGGCGGTCCCGTCGCGTTGGCGATGGCGGTCGTTTTGCAATCCGTCGTGTTTGGTCAGCAGCATTTCTACTATCAGGGCTTGTCGGGCGCGCTGGCCACCGGCGGCATCGCGCTGCTCTCGGGATTTTTCTATGTCATGTTCGGACGCAACCTGTGGCCACTCGTCCTCTCGCACGGCGCGGCCAACACCATCGGCCTGACGCTGATCTATTGCGGCATTCAGTCCGCGGGTTGAGACCTTCGCGCAAACCTAGGACCGTGTCCGTACAAAGTCGTCATAGCCGGGGTTGACCCGGCCACCCAGGGCACAACGACACCCGCAAATGGACTCAACACCCGGCAGATCGGCGTCCCAGAGCGGGAACGGGATGCAAAGCCCACTCGCACCATCACGACGGTTCATTGCGTGTCCCCGAACTCTCCATGTCCCCTCAATTCGCCGGGAGCGGAGTATGAAGGGCTTCGCCGCGATATGCCAAACGGGGCGCGTGCCAGGTGAACGAGTGCGTCTAACGCCGCCCGATCGCCGCGTCGAGCGTGATGGTGTCATGCTCCCGAAACGCCAGCAGAACCAGCGACGCGATGAACACCGTGCTCGACGGAAAAAACAAGACCTGACGCGTCTCCTCGGTCAACAAATACATGCCGAACGGATCGGCGATGTACTTCCAGATGGCCGCAACGCCGAGGCCAAGGACAAGGGTCTGCAAGGGATAGACGATCGTTCGAAGCAAGCCGAGCACCACGGCCGCGCCCAGCGCCACCTCTGCCGCACCCAAGGGCATTTGCAGATCGGCGGCGCTCAGCACGCCGGAATAGTATTTGTTCGAGACACCGACCGCAGCCGTCGGCGCCATCACTTTGATCAATCCCCAAATGACCAGCAGCAAACCGGTCGACACACGCAGCAACAATAGAGATAGTGCTTTCATGAAAACCCCCGCAGCGCGTACGCGCCCAAGAGCGTGGCGTATCATGACTGGCGGCGAAACGGAACTTCGCCAGGCTTTGTGCCGGGTGCCGGCGGTCAATCAATCACGAGCGCATCACGCCAGTGTGAGGTTTTGCCGGATACTGAAGGGCGTAAGCCTGATCGCGTCTTATCAGCGAGATTGAGCCGATGCGTGGTGTCGCCTCCCTGACCATTCTGCTTTCCGCTCTTTTGACGTCCGCCGCATCCGCCGGAATGAAAGTCGGCGCGGCCGAGGAAGCCAAACTGGCCGCCGGTGAAGTGCTGGTCGAGGCTACCGTCGACGAAGGCCAAGAGGCTGCGCGCGTCTCGGCTGTCATCGACATCGCGGCGCCGCCGCGGTCGGTGTGGAGCGTGATGACGGATTGCGCACGCGCGCCCCGCTTTTTGCCGGGTCTTATCAGTTGCCGCGTGCTCGAGTCCGATCCCGGGGGCGCCTGGGACATTCGCGAGCACGTCGTTGATTGGGCGTGGTATCTGCCGACGGTGCGCAACGTATTCCGCTCCGATTACGAACCGCCGACCCGCCTTCGCTTCAAGCGAACCGACGGCGACCTCGCGAGATCGGAAGGCGAGTGGCGGCTTGAGAGCATGAAGGGTGGCGCGGCAACGCGACTCTCCTACACGGCACTGCTGTCGCCGCGCAGTTGGATTCCCCCTTCTCTTGCGTTGTCGTCGGTCAAAGAAGACGTGCCCAACGTCTTGTTGGCGCTCCGCGGTGAGTGCATTGCAAGCCGCTGACCCGAACGGCTGCCCGGTTCCCTATGCGGAGTGCTCCAAGCAGATCGCAACCGCATCCGCTGCGCTCAGCGGTTCGTCCAGCAAGGCGCAGTGATGGGGGGCCGCGGCGCTGCGCTGGTTGCGGCGGAAGTGGCGGCAGGTGTGGCAGGCGCCGAAGGCGCGGCCGCCGCGCTCAGCGATCGCGGCGCGCAAGCCTGCCTCAAGTTCGTCGGCGAGGCGCGCGTCGGCGCCGGTGGCATCGATCGTCTTCGCCAATGCCCTGACCGGATCTTCGTCCAGAAACTTCAAGCCCGATTTCGTGAGCGCGAGCATGACGGACCGGCCGTCGCGCGCATTCGCCTGACGCTCGACCAACCCTTTCGCTTCCAGCGACAGCAAGGTCTGCGAGACCGTTCCCCGCGTGGAGCTCAGATAGTCCGCCAGCGCCGCGGGCGTGCGCGAAAAGCGGTTGGCGCGCGCGAGATAGCGCAACGCTTCGGCCTGCGCCGGGTTCAATCCGGTCGCATGATCGCCGGCGCGCAACAGCCGCCCGAGCCGCTCGATGAGATGCGCCGCGCGGAGGGCGGCGCCAGATGGTAGCGAGTCGCTCTTTTTCATTGATCACGCCAATGCAAACTGATATCGACTCGACGCTATCAAGATCCACCCCTCTGAACAAGGAGCGCGCGCCCGTGTCCGCCATTCCCGGCTACCGCCTCAATGACCCAACCCTGCCGCCATCGCCCGTCACGAAGACGCAATTCGAGGAGCTCAAGGCCTCGCTCTTGTTCGGCCCCGACGATGTCGCCGCGCTGAAGCGCGCGCATGATGGGTTGAAGCCCCAGGCCGAGTCGATCCTTGATGTCTGGTACGGTTTCGTTGGCGGCAATCCGCATTTGCTGCGCTATTTCTCGACGCCGGCCGGCGAGCCCGTGGGCGCCTATCTGGACGCGGTGCGCAAGCGCTTCGGCCAATGGATCTTGGACACCTGCCGTGCCGACTACGATGCCGCGTGGCTTGCCTATCAAGACGAGATCGGCAAGCGCCATCACCGCATGGGCAAGAACAAGACCGATGGCGTCACGGCGGCGCCGCATATTCCGATGAGCCAGCTCTTGGCGCTCGCCATACCGATTTCGGTGACGATGAAGCCGTTCCTCGCCAAACGGGCGCTGCGCCGGACGCCGTCGAAGCGATGCATGCGGCGTGGACGAAGGCGGTGCTGTTGCAAGCGATTCTGTGGGCGCGGCCTTACGCCAAAGACGGCGACTTCTGAAGGTGCAACGATGAACATCGATGTGTACGACACCTACGCCACGTCCAAGGCGGGAAAAACGATTCACTTTGACGTATTCCTGCCCAGCGGCAGCAACAAGGAAACTGCGCTGCGCCATGCCCGCGCATTCCTGGAATCGATTGGCGAAACAGCGGAGGCGCTCAAATCCGAACGCTGCAATTTCTGCCACAGCGAACGGGCCCATCCCGTCGTCGAAACGGAGATTGCCAAGTCTGGGCGCTATATTTTGCAAATGGAAGGCTGCCCGCATCCCAATCGATGATCGCGCTCAGGCGCTAAGTTGCACTGACGGTCCAACGCGGGCCGAGCGCCACCAGTAGCCGCAGAACGCGACCTTCCTTCTGTAATCCAGGGACATACGACAAATTCGCCCTCATTCCAGCTCATCATCCACCAGCGGCCCCTGGACCAAATCCTGAATCACCGAGTGCACCTCGATCGTGAACCACTGCTTGAACATGGCAAGCGTTCGGGGTTTTGGCCAATCGGGCTCGTGCGTGTGCCACGCCCCAAGTTCGTTTTCGAACATGATGTCGAACGCCTCGGCGATCATCTCATCGATGTCGCCGCCGTCGGCGAGATCGGGGAGCAGATAGACCGTCTGCTCGTCGCCCGGGTCGGGCATATCGCCCGAATCGTCAAGCGCCGCAGCCCAGTCGAGAAACGGCTGCGCCGGACGAATGATGACCGCACATCGATTGAGCATGGCACCTCCCACGAAGATTTGCCGCGTCGCGGCGACCAACAGCACGACGTCTAAGAACGATAGCCGCGCACACCCCGCAATGCCATAGTGCCCCCGCCTTCACCCGAACCTGCGGCAGCCGATGTTCACGCACCTCCGCGACCTCAACAAAGCGCTGCTCTTTTTCCTGCTCGCCACCGCGCTCTGAAGAGAATTGGGGTTCGGCGCGGCCAACACCATCGGCCTGACGCTGATCTATTACGGCATTCAGTCCGCGGGTTGAGACCTTCGCGACATCCTGAGCGAATTCAAGTCCGGAGGAACGATGCCCTCACACACCTGCTGCGCTGAATTCAACCATGCAGATCTACAAGCCCCGAATGCATTTCCTTCCAGATCACTCTAGCGAATCCAACGGGTGCCGAGGTGCCTTCCAATTTCGCCGATCGGCATGACACATTCCGCACCAGCCGGCACGACGCATAACCGACTCCGACTGTCCTTGTTGACGAAAGTCGCAAGCCACCCGCGCGAGCCCGCCCGCCTTCGCAACACCCGGCGCTCGGCTTCGCGAACGCCTCCCGAGCGATCAAGCCATCCGCGTCAATAACAGAAGGTTCGGCAGGATTGCTTGATGTACGGGCCGTCTCGCACCGGCTGACATTCCTTGTAACAACGGCCGTTGCTAGCGGGCGGCGGCGGCGGCGGCTTCTTCCCGACTGCTACACGGGAAGAAACCTTCGAAATTTGAGCTGTTCTGCAGCGCGAGTGTCCGTGGTAAGTGCCGGCGAGACTGCCGTCAGGTTGCTGTACAAAGGTTATGGAGTAGCTTTGGCTTGGGATGCTTCCCGCCAAAGTGATTGACTTCGCAGCCGCGTCCACACTTTGAATGCGGTAGTCCAATCCACCGCAGATGATCCGGCAAAAATCCTCGCCGACCCAGGGATCAGCTCTGTCTGTAGCGAAATGGTACGTCGTTGTTCCCGCACCCTGGCAGTAGGTGCCTTTCCACGTGCCGTTCAACGATCGCAGGAACGTGTCGCGGTCGCTCGCCGCGATGGCGCCGTCGCAAAGCAGCGAGAGCGCAAGCGCACCCAGTACCAAGTAGCGCATAGTTCCTCTCCAGGCTTGTGAGTAAAAAAGTAGCGCAAGCAATCAAAGCGACGCAAGCAATGTCCCCCAACGCGTGCGCACGGTTCGCCAATCAGGGGAAATGAGCAATACCCTAGAGACGGCAGCCAGGACGCCGGGAGCCGACAAACCGTCTGCTCGTCGTTCGGGGCGGGCACATCGCCCGAATCGTGCACGCCAATGCCAGGGGACACCGTCCGCGCAAACCCGTATGCGGTCGATTCGGCGCCTCATCCTCGGCGCGCTGTCCTCCACCGCCCTCTGGCTCGCGCTGCGCTTATGACGCCGTCGCTCCTCGCCGACTTGTTGATCTTCTGCAGCGCGTTGGAGAACAAGCACTGTCCATGCTCGCCATCTGCGCGAAACATCAGTGCCAGTCGCGCCACAAGAAACCTGAAACAGTATGCACAAGGGAGCGAAGAACTTGACAGAATTGGCAGCGAACCAAGAGTATGTAACCGCAAACTCTCCAACGAGAATCCAAGAATGCTTCCGCCCTCTGCCCTTACTCGGCTTTGGCGCGTCGCTGAGACGCTGAGATGCACGTAGGGCGGGCCGCGCTGATCCTCGTTGTCACCGCCTTGGTGCAAGCGGCGGTTTGGTTTGGCGTGTTGCGGCTTGACCCCTTCGGAATGTCGTCGGCGGCCGATCGTGCGTCGGAAGAGATTTTCTTGCGCCTATATCCAACAGTGTACGAGTCCAGCGCGCGAGACGTCATTAGCGTCGTGCTCATCGATCAGAACAATCTTGTTGCTCGCGATCGCCAGAACAACCAAGTTTGGCCACGTCAAAGCACGACATGGCCGATCAACTTTGACGAACACATTGATCTGATCAAAACGATCTTGGCGGCCCAACCGAAGGCGCTGTTTGTCGACATTCTCTACGACACCGACATCCCCGACACCGACCCGCTGAAAAAAACGGGCGCTACCCAGTTCAAAGAATTCTTCGCCAGCCTCCCGCCCAACAGCCCACCGATCGTGTTTGCATCGCTGTCATCGCCGGCGTCGCCCCTGATAGAGCCTCTCAAGAGCCTTCCGACCGACCCACAGCGCGCAAAGCAGTTTCCGACGCGGATCATGCAGACCTCCGTGGAGTTCTTCGCCGAGGCGAATCACTATCCCGTTTTCAGCTCAACAGGTGCGCCCCAAGGCAGTGCTGCGCTTTACGAACTTACCGCTGACCCCGCGCCGGCAAATGTCCGGTTGCATCGTCCGATCCTCCGAGCCGCGAACGGCGAGATGTTGCTCGTTTGGGGCAACACGATCAAACGGAGCGCCCACCCCGCCGAGGCAAACTGCGCACCGATTTTCGACGATGCCCGCAGCCGATTCTCGGGCTTCTTGAGCACCGTCACTGTCGGCCTGCTTGGAAAAGTGCTTGGAGAGCGCAGCTTCCGTGGCCCTGGGGGTTGGGATCGGATTCAACCATGCGAGTTTCACGAGCCTTACATAGCTGGCGAGCTTTACACGCGAAACGATGCCGAAAAACTGCGCGGCAAGTATGTGTTTCTGGGCGTCAGCGGAGACGCGTCGAGTGACACCGTCGTTTCGCCCGTGCATGGCCAGCTGCCTGGTGTGTTTCAGCATGCAATGGCCCTGGACAACTTGTTGACATTCGACGGTCACTTTCTCCACGCATCGCCCTGGATTGATGTGCTCCAGTTCTTGCTGATTTTCGCGATGCTGACCGGTGGTGGCATCATGTTTCGCCCCGACATTGGGGCCCGGCAGTCGCGAACAAGCGCCTTTCGACTCCTGGCCGCCCGCGCAGCGGTGTGGCTGGTGTTCTCGCTGACGTCAACGGCGCTTCTGACGGCATTCCTGACGCAGTTTTATTTGGCGCCGTACAACTGGGGCGGCGTAATCGCCATTTCCGGAATCGCGTTCTTCACGGGCGCGGGCAAAGAGCTTCGTACAGTACTGTTTGGGCCGAACTGAACCCGAGGATACACACCATGGCAAGACCGCTCTCACGCAGATGTCTTTTCCTAGCAGCACTGGCCGTCGTGGTGGGCAATGTGTCGGCATGGTCCGGCGAGCTGGGTCAAATCAAGCGGTTCGTGGCGCCCTATCCGATTCAGACATACGAGCGGAATGGGAGCAGGTCCGAAACCGTTCTGACCGCGGAGAACACGCCGCCATCCGTTGCCGACATCGCGGTCGACGGGATCTGGCCCGACAACAGAATGTTGCTGATTTCCTTCCCCACGATCGACGACGGCCAAGCTTACTTCATCGACCTGTCGGCGGTCGAAATGGTCGATCCGCAAAGGTGGAACGACATGATGAAGGGAAGCGGACCAATGAGCTGCTTGCGTCGAACCTTCACCACGCGATCCCAACGAAGCGTGTCGGGTACTTCCGCCGCTCCGAAGGGCTTCAAATCACCCTGCCCGAGATAGGACCGAAAATGAACACGTTGCTGTGCCGGGCGATCGGCCTTGTCGTCCTTGGTTTCGGCTTGTCGCTAGGCAACACCGCCGTCATCGCTGCGGAAAAAAAGAACTGGGAAAAACTGGCGGAAAATCCGGTCGACTACGCAAGGTTCGAACGCCGCCGAGCGGAGAACACGGCCGGGGAAGCGCCGGACATGCGGATTCCAGCGTTGGCACAGGGCTTTGCAAAAAAGTCGGAACTCGGCTCGAACTACGTCATCCCGGATCAGGAACTCACGGGGAAGATCCGCGACCGCCTCACCAAGCTGCTCGCGCAAACGCCCGGCATCAAGCCGCCGCCGATCGAATTCATCATCCTTGATGACATCGGCGTTCTAGCGCGCGCCAAAGCCGCCACGACCGAAGGCGAGCTGGTGGCATTGTTGCAGCAGGCGCAAGGAAGTTACAGTGCATATGCGACCTCGGGTGGCGCAATCGTCATCGGACTCAGCACGTTGGCCGCGACAACGAGCTTCGACGAGTTCGACTTTCTGGTTGGTCACGAATCGTCGCACATCTTGTACGATCACTTCAGAGCGCAAGAAATTCGCAAGCAGATCGAACGCGTGGCCGCGGCGGGATTGGTGATCGCACGAATTACCGGACGGTATGATGATGGCGACGCGGCGAAGACAATAGCCTGGTCCGCGATCGGCCTCGCGCTGACCAACAAGTACTTGGCGCCTGCTTGGGATCGGGCACAAGAGTATGAAGCCGACGAACTCGGAATTGAGTTCATCCTTCAGTCCGGCATGAGCGCGAAGGGTGCCGACAAAATTTTTGGCGTTCTGGAGGACGAGGAAAAGCGATACGCGGCTTTGCTCGACAAAGTTTGCGGTTCCGAATCGGCCGTTGAGCGAACAATCACGGACTGGTTGCCGATCCCCCGCATTCCGGGAGTCGGAAAGCCAAAGCCGAACGGGCTTGATCCCAGCAACCCGATTTGCGCCGAGCGAAAGAGCTTGATTGCAAGCTGGTTCAAATCGCATCCCGATGCGGCTGACAGGCGTGAGGCCGTTCGGGAACACATACAGACGCACTACAAGGGTCTGCCTGAGCGCGGCATCACTCAGTTTCGTGACGAGAACGAAGTTTCCGCCACCAATCTGCTGCAGTTTTTGGCGCCGAACGGCGATGCCAATCGAAGCTATCTCGCTTACCAGGGGCGGGAGGCCATTCGCGCCGACAACTGGGTCGCGGCCGAGCAGATCGCAAAGCGAATTTCAATTCGCGGCAACGACGAAATACTCGTGCCGGTGCTCGAGCTGAACTATCGCATCGCCAAGCATCATGGCCGAAGTGAGGAGGCTCTGCGCTACATCATGAAGGCGACCAGAGCGCCTCAGATTGTGCCGGAGGTTTTCGAACTCGCGGCATCGGAGCTTGAAATTCGCGGGCGCTTTGCGGAGGCCGCTGGGACGCTTCAAAATCTGAAGAGATTCATGCCGGCGCTCGCGCCGATGTTGCTTCCAAAGATCATTCGCTACCTTCGCTTGGCCGGGGACGTTCCCCAAATGCAAGCGGCATTGGCGGAGTGCCGATCCAACGCCAGGTCGGAAGCCGCGACGATGTGTGAAGCAAGTGCGGTTCAATAGCGAGTCGGCTCGCACTGCCCCTCAGTTGGCCGCCGCCCAAATCCTGAATCACCGAGTGCACCTCGATCGTGAACCACTGCTTGAACATGGCAAGCGTTCGGGGTTTTGGCCAATCGGGCTCGTGCGTGTGCCACGCCCCAAGTTCGTTTTCGAACATGACGTCGAACGCCTCGGCGATCATCTCATCGATGTCGCCGCCGTCGGCGAGATCGGGGAGCAGATAGATCGTCTGCTCGTCGCCCGGGTCGGGCCTATCGCCCGAATCGTCGAGCGCCGCAGCCCAGTCGAGAAACGGCTGCGCCGGACGAATCGACGCGCTGGAGCGCGTGATATTCCGAGGACACACGATAAACTCGCACAAGTCATCCCCTCGGCGTGGATCGACGCCGCGCCTCGGCGTTACTTCTTCGCGCGCGGCGGTTCGGGTTTTGCGGCGAACTAAAGTATGCGGGGTCAGAGTCGATTTACACTGGTCACGTCAGCGATGCAGGCTCAATCACTCGTCGCGAACATAGGCGCAGCGAACATCGCTTGGCATGCCGTCGGTGGTGATGGCGAGTTCCAGCCGCTTGCCAGTGCCGTCAAGCGGCCCGTCCAAGTGGACTTCCATCGAAGAAACGTCCGTCATGTTGGACGCCGGGACGCTTATGGAAAGATGCAGCGTCATGGACAGATGCAACAGGTCACCTTCCGACGTCCAGCGACCATCATAATGCTCGACGACCGGCGGCACGCGGTTCATGTCCGCCCAATCGATCCGCGCCGCGCCATCGGGCTTAAGCAAAAAGCCTCGAACGGCGAAGCAACGGGCCGTGGAAGCGACCTCGGTCCAATGGCCGGCGAAACTCGATGCGGCAGGCGCCGCGCCGGCCGTCATCGCTGCAATAAGAGCTACCGCCATCATCCGCCGTTTCACGCGTCACCCTTCAGCACGATTCCAGACTCGAAGACTCTGGTTTGCGGTTACTTCCCAACCGACCCAACCTACCGGATTGCGGTTGCGCAGCCACTCAAATAACTTGCCTCGTAACCCGACGCTCTATCGGGGTCGAGAGTACGTATGACGACGATCGCCAGGAACCGATTGTTCCTCTCCATGTCCAACCTCTTTTGCATCAACCCCTCGGTGTCTATCTCCGCTAGCCAGAGCGGTTGGCGGACTATGCGGCGAAGCGTGCAGCAGCCGCTCGGTGGTGAAATTTTGCTGTTCAAACCGCCTTGCGACGAACGGGAACGTACACCCCGTAACGCTGCAGCAACAAACTCAACGTTCGACAGGTATCGGTTCTGTTCGACGCAAAGACCGCTCTCAAGCTTTCGTTCGTACTGGTGCCATTGATAAGCCGCAACAATTGATGCGGCCAGCATTAGGCACAAAAGCGCTATCGAACCCTTGGTCCAGATCACCCCTGCTTTAACCCGCCGACCCATGCGCCAGTTATTCCGGGGACACACGACAGCCTCACACGAGTCATCCCCTCGGCTTTGATCGCTGGCAGCGCCGCTCCTCGGCGCTACTTCTTTGCGCGCGGCGGTTCGGGTTTTGCGGCGAACGGTTGGTTTGAAACGGGCTGGCCTTTCTTGGTCTTCGTGCTGGACTTCGGCTTCTTCTTTTCGCGATTGCTGCGCATTTGACCTTTGGCCACGACGGTTCTCTCCGGTGTTCGAGTCGGCACGCGCCTCCCGTGCAAGACCCTACGGCGTCGTTGCCTCGCCGTCGATCCTTTAAGCCGGCGCCCGATCCCCGGCATTCTCTGGCCGGCTGCAGCGCGCTATCCGAAGAGGCTCTCGGCGCCGGTCGCCAGTGCGCCGCGGACGGACGTGATGACCAGACGCTTTCGAGCGGCAAAGATGCCGCTTCCCGTGATCCCTTGCTCCACGCGGTCGAGCAAGCCCGGCGTCTGTCGCGCGAGTTGGAAGAGTTCTTCAGCGAAGTCGTCATCGAGCCCGCCGTCGCTCGTCGCGGCGAAATGAAGGGCCCATGGCGCTTTGATCCCGGCGCCACGCTCGCGCGGCAGAAGCCGCGCCGCGAACGCGACGATCCGATACGTCACCAAGAACAGGGGTCCAAACATCGACCGGCACTCCGGCTGCTGCGGTTACAGAACACAAGAAGCGTGTGCACCTTGTAAACAAGGCGGCCTCCGCCGCGGTTCGGCGACAGTGCGCACGACGCCCCGCCCCGCCGCGTCCGCGCGTGAAGCGGCGCTTGACTTCGCAAGCCAGATGTTCTACTTATGTTCCGTCCCAGCCTTGCGGCGAAAACCCTAAAGGCCCGGCTGCAACTTGAACCGTCAATCAACGGCCACCACCGTCTTCGCGAGCCACCCCTGCGAGCGGACGGACGCCCCGCGTCCGCATTGCCGCCGTCCGCCGCAAATAACGCACGCCGAACGCCAAAATAACGGATTCCGAACGGATATTTTGGCTCATCTGAGCCAAAATAACGGATATAACGCCAAAACAAATCTCATTCACTCGAAGACCGGCACAAACGCCAAGCGAGACAGTGTCTCACTGTCCCAAATGTCTCATTTGATCCGGAGTCCTGTGTCCCTGGCACCCCGGTGGCCTGCCACCCGAAGCTTCAGCGTAGGGTGGCGCACCCGAAAGGATTCGAACCTCTGACCCCCAGATTCGTAGTCTGGTGCTCTATCCAGCTGAGCTACGGGTGCCTGCGCCTTGGCAGGGTCGGTTGCGAAGAAAAGCGCCGACCCGCGAAAGAAGGCGCGGAACTTAGTGCGGCGAACGCCCGCACGCAAGGGCGCCGCCAGCGGCCGTTTCCGCGCATTGCGCCGACCCGCGTCTGACGTATTGTCGCCCTGAAGTGATGATTGATGCGAATCCGGGCGGGCACGTGCCGCCTGTTCGCGTCGTTTACGTCTGGGGCTTTATCGGATGAGACCTTCCATGCCAGCGCGGCTGTTCGCCATGGGCGCCGCTTGCGCCTCGCTCGCCGCTTGCTCGACGATGACGAGCACGCTGTTTCCGGAAAAAGCCGCCGGCCCCCCGCCGCCCGCGAACGCGGTCGCGCTGCCGCAGTCCGGCACCTCGTTCTTCACGCCGCTCCCGGTCACGCCGGCCGCAAGCACCGCCACGCCGCAGGGTCAGCGCATCGCCGAGTTGCGCAACCGCCTGATCGCGATCCAGGGCGAGATCTCCTCGCGCAACGCCAGCCTGTCCGAAATCCGCCAGCGCGCGGCCAGCGAAGGCGCGCTCTACCGCATCGCAAAGAGCGAGATCGCCACCGCCAGCGCCCCGACGCCGCTCTCCGTGCAAAAGGCGCAAACCGCACTGGAACGGTTGAGCGTCACCACCTCCGCGCTCGACACCGAAATGCGGGTCTTCGCCAAGGGCGCGGCCGAAACGAACAAACTCATGAACGATGCGGCCGCAATCAAGGACGCGAACGAGCAAGACGCGGGTCAACTGAACACGCTGCGCGGCGAGATTGGGCCGACCGCCGATCAGCTCGACCGCCTCGTCAACGAAATCTCGAACGAGTGGGCGCTGCAGTCGGCGTTCCTCGCGAAGGAGCGCGCGGCATTGGCCTCCTTCGGCGCGACCGCAACGACAGCCGCCGTGACCGCGCCGGCCGCCGCCGCCTCCGCGGCGATGCTGGCCTCGCCTGCTTTCGTCACGATCAAGTTCGACCGCCCGAACGTCAGCTACCGCGATGCGCTGGCCCAGGCCGTTTCCGCCGCCAAACGCCGCAATCCCGCGACAAGCTTCGACATCGTCGGCGTTGCCGCCGGCCGTAGCGTGACGCCCGAATCGACCGCCCGCGCGCAAGAAGTGGCCGCCACACTCGCAACCTTGGGCGTCGATGCGGGCAAGATCCGCCTCTTCAACGCCGTCGGTGCAAACCTGCAATCGCACGAAGTCCGCATCTACGCACGGTAAGGGGTCAGGTCTTCGCCGCCCCAAATCCCTTCGCGTGGCGCGAGCGATAGCTCTCCCACGGGCCCAGCGACTCCGCCTCGAACACCGCCCGCCCGATCGCCCGCGCCAAACAATCGGCGGCGATCGAACCGAGCAGCGCCACCTGAATCAGCGCCGGCTCCGACAACAGCTTCTGCCCCGTCGCCAGCGCAAACACCACGTCGCCGTCGACGGGCGTGTGCACCGGCCGAAGCGCCCGCGCCATCCCGTCCTGCGCCATGATCGCCACCCGCTTCGTCTGCGCCGGCGTCAGCACGGCGTTGGTGGCAACGACCGCAATCGTCGTGTTCGCGCCGGCCTGCGGTGGCCGCTTCAGATCGTCGGGAAAGTCCATACCCACCGTGCCGCCGCGCGGCGGCAACTGCCAACCCATCTCGCCGTCCTGCTCGAACGGCCACGCCCACAAGGCCGACGTCCCCGGCATCACCGGCGACCCGAAAGAGTTCACCGCCACGATCGCACCGACTTGATAGCCGTCCTCCGTCACCGCCGACGCAGAGCCCAAGCCGCCCTTGTAGATCCCGGCCCGCCCGCCATACCCGGCGCCCGCATTGCCGAGCTTGAACTGAAACGCCTGAGACTCGCAGGCCCGCAGCGCCAGCTTGCGATACGGCGGCTCGCCACCCCAGTTCTTATCCCCACCATTCGTGAGGTCGAACAGGATCGAAGACGGTACGATCGGTGCCACCATCGGCGCCCCCGCCATCTTGTAGCCGCGCCCGGCCTGCGCGATCCAATTCGTAACGGCACCCGCAGCATCAAGCCCGTAAACCGACCCGCCCGACAGCACGATCGCGTCGACCCCGACGTTCAAGCCTTCGGGAACCAGTGCCTCGGTCTCACGCGTACCCGGCGCCCCGCCCCGAACGTCAGCCGCACCGACCGCGCGCCCCTCCGCAAAAATTGCTGTAACACCGGTCATCGCCGATGCATCTTCGGCATTGCCGACCTTGATGCCGTGCACGTCGGTGATGAGATTGCGCGAACCGGGACGAACCATGACAACCACGCTAGCCTTGCCAAGCCTCGTACGCAATTCGCTGCTGCTGCTCGCAGCCACGATCGTGGGGACAGCGGTCGCAGCCGACCTGCCGCGCAAACACGTTATCGTCGCCTCGCACAAGCTCGCAACCGACGCGGGTCTGGAGATGCTGCGCAAAGGCGGCAGTGTCGTTGACGCAGCGATAGCAGCCCAAGCGGTGATGGGCTTGGTCGAACCGCAATCCTCCGGCCTCGGCGGCGGCACGTTCCTCGTCATGTGGAACGCCAAGGCAAAGCGGGTCGAAACCTACGACGGTCGCGAGGAAGCGCCAGCCTCGGCGACACCGGACATGTTCATGAAGGACGGCAAGCCGATGTCCTATCCCGAAGCGGTGCTGGGCGGCCGCTCTGTCGGTATTCCCGGTACGATCGCCGTGCTGGCGCTCGCGCATAAGGAACATGGGCGCCTGCCGTGGAACACGCTGTTCGATTCGGCGATGAAGCTAGCGGAGAACGGTTTCTCCGTCGGCCCGCGCATGGCGATGGCAATCGACCGCGATCAAGGCATACCGATGGTTCCGGCAACCGCCGCCTACTTCCGTCCGAACGGCAAGGCGCCGCAAGTCGGCGACGTCATCAAGAATCCGGACTACGCGGCAAGCTTGCGCGACATCGCCGCCAAGGGCGCCGACGGCTTCTACAAAGGCCGCCTCGCCGACGCGATCGTGAGCGCCGTCAGCAACGCGCCGTACAGCGCCGTGAAGTTCACGCTCGAAGATCTGGCTCGCTACAAACCGAAGAAGCGCCCGCCGATCTGCGGCACCTACCGCACGTACAAGCTCTGCACCATGGGCCCGCCGAGTTCCGCCCTCACGATGCTGCAGGCGCTGAAGATGATGGAACGGTTCAACGTCGCGAAATTGGAACCGACGGGGGCGCCTGCGATTCACCTGATGACGGAGGCGTTGCGCGTCGCCTACGCCGATCGAGGCGCTTACATCGCCGATCCGGACTTCATCCGCGTCCCCACTCAGGGCTTGCTCGGCCCGAAATATCTCGCAAACCGTTCCCGTGTTCTCTCGCTCGACAAGATCGTCGATCGCGCCGCGATCAAGCCCGGCCGCCCCGCAGGCGCAACGCTCATCCTGCGTCAACTCGCAAACCCAGACCGCGCCCGGCCTGGCACCGCACATATCAGCCTTATCGACGACCGCGGCAACGCGCTCGCCATGACGACGACGGTCGAAGGACCGTTCGGAAGCCGCCTGATGGCCGGCGGCTTCATCCTGAACAACCAACTCACCGACTTCACCTTCGAACCGACAACCGATGGCCGCCGCACGGCGAACGCACCGCAAGCGGGTAAGCGCCCGATGTCGTCGATGACGCCCACGATCATTCTCGACAGCAAAGGCCGCCTCTTCGCGGTCGTAGGCTCGCCCGGCGGCGCGCGGATCATTCCCTATGTGACGAAGACGGTAAGGGCCCTTATCGATTGGAATCTATCGACGGCAGATGCCGTGGCGCTGCCGAACGCGACCGGCCGCGGCACGCCCACCGAAGTGGAGCAAGGCCGCACGCCCGACGCCACCGCCGAAGCACTTCGCACGCTGGGTCACGACGTCAAAGTCACCGACTACGGCATCGGCCCCAGCGGCCTGAACAGCATCCGCGTCACGAAAGAAGGCTTCGACGCCGCCGCCGACCCCAGACGCGAAGGCACCGTTGGCGGCGACTGAACGTCAGCGCGCTTTCGCCAAGGCGGCGAGGCCGCGAAACGCCAAGTCCTTCGCCGTCACCAGATAGCAGGGGATCGGTTCCAGAAACCGCTTGATCCGCCCTTTCGCCTCGAACCGATGGCGAAAGTATCGCGCGTCGAACAAGTCGCCCCACTGCGCGACAATCCCGCCCGCGATGTATACGCCGCCCGTTGCGCCAAGTGTCAGCGCCAAGTTTCCCGCCGCGCTACCAAGCCAGCCGGTGAAGAGCTGTACCGCTTCCACCGCCGCGGCATCCGTTTTCGCGCGCGCAGCCTTTGCAATGTCGGACGCAACCGGTTTCGACGTCAGCGACAAGCCGTCCAACGCCGCGATCGCCAGATAGATCGCCTCAAGCCCGGGTCCCGATACCGCGTCTTCAAGCGCCACATGCCCGCGCTCGCGCAGCATTTGGAACAACACCGCGATCTCACGGTCGTTCGTGGGCGCGAGGTCGACATGCCCGCCCTCACCAGGGATCGCGATAGAGCCCCCTCGTCCGTCGGACACGACACTCGCCACACCGAGCCCCGTACCAGGCCCCAGCGCAACCTTCGGCGCATTCGCAATCGGCGAGCCGCCGCCGATCTGCACGACATCCGAGGCCTCCAACCCCGGCACGGCATAGGCCACCGCCGCAAAGTCGTTGACGAGTGCAACACGCGACGCGCCGGTCGCCACCTTGATCTCGTCGACCGAAATCTTCCACGCACAGTTGGTCAGAGCGATCGCATCGCCCATCAGCGGTCCCGCCGCACAAATCGCAGCACCCGCGAAAGGCCGCGAAAGCCCCGCAACGTCGGCGTACGCGCGCACAGCCGAGGTAATGTCCGGATAAAGCGCGGTCAGCCACGCTTCAACCGCCTCGATCCGGCCCCCGCGCAGCGTCGCGAAGCGTACGTTCGTGCCGCCGATATCGGCGAGAAGAATGTCGGAATTCATGCCGGAACGTCTGCGACCGTATCGGGAATGGTGATGCGAAACACCGTGCCCTGCGGCCCCGTCGAGAGCAAGACCACATCGCCACCGTGTCCGCGCGCCAACTCGCGCGCGATCGCAAGACCAAGACCCGTACCGCCCGCACGCCCTTTGCGCGCAAACGGCTCGAACAAGTGCTTTCGCGCTTCCTCAGGGATGCCGGGGCCGTTGTCGGCAATATCGATCCCAACCACCCCGTTGTTTCGCACGGCGCTTAGTGCGATCGCAGCGCCTGGCCGTCCCTCGATCGCCTGCACCGCATTGCGCCCAATGTTCAGAATAATGCGCAGCAACTGCTCGCCGTCTGCATCGACTTCAAGCCGCGGATCGAACGAGTTGCTCCAGCCCGTCCGCCCATCGCCCGCCGCCAGCGCCGCATGCATCGCCTCATCCGCAAGCGCCAGCAACGGCTGCCGCTTGCGCCGCGGTGCCGCTTCTTCGGCGCGCCCATACTTCAGCGTATTCGTAGCCAGCGCAATCGCCCGGTCGATCGATTGCACCAAGCGCGGGGCAAGCACCTGAACTGTCGGATCTTTGCTCGACGCCAAACGATCGGAGGCGAGCTGCGCGCTGGCCAAAATGTTGCGCAGATCGTGTTGGATCTTCGCAACCGCCGTGCCCAACGCTGCCAAATGCTCGCGCTGCTGCAGCGCCTGCCGCAACTCCGTCTGCATCTCGGCGAGGCCCCGCTCCGATTGCCCGATCTCATCCGCCCGCCGGCTGGGAATCATGATCCGCTGCGCATCGTCAGGCCGCTCCTGAAAGCGCACCATTGATCGCGTCAGCCGTTGCATCGGCCGCACAAAGAGGAAAAACAGCGACGCAAACACGAGCGCCGACGTTACCAACGCGATCAACACCGACAGCCCCAAGATCCGCACCGAGTACGTGAGCATATCGCTCCGCACCGGACCTTCGTCGATCAGAATTTCGATGAAGTCGCCCGCACCCAAGCGGGGAAAACCGACCACCCGCAGAGTCCGATCGCCTCCGAAGATCATGCAGTCGAGACTGTCCCACACCAGCCCCGGCCAGGTCGCACTGCGCAGATCAATCTCGACATTGTCGCCTGGCGGCATCGCCTCGGCGAGATAGAGCCGGCGCGTATTGTTGCGCTTGAGCGCGACCAACCGGACGCCTGCATTCGCCAGCAACTCCTTGCGCAGCGTCGGCGACAACTCGGAGTCCTTGACCTCGTCCAGTGCCAGGACGGCGATCTGCGCCGCCGCCAATCGCCCCGACAAGACGTCGTGATAATACCGCGCGGCGGAAGGAAAATAGATCAACACCTCGGCCATCAGCACGAAGAGCGTCGTGAAGAACAGCAATCGCCCCGACAAACTTGCAACCAAGTGTCGGTGCAAAAAGTTCCGAACCCTATCGAGAGTGCCAACCATCGCCTGAACGAGGGATAGCACAGCCTCATTGCAGGGGAGAAAAACTTCCGCGCGCCGTTAACCGCCGCGCGGGCGCCTTATCCAAACCATGACAAGACTTTAACCACCGCCCGCGTCCGCGCCGAAAACAAGGTCGGCGTGAAGTACGAACTGGCTGCCCGCTTCGATATCTCGCTGATCGTGGGATAGGCGGCCACCATGCCGGCCATCGCGCTGAGCTTCGTGCGCTGCCCGACCGCCATCACCCACGGCATGATCAGATCGCCGGCATGCGGAGCAACGATGGTAGCGCCCACCACACGCCCGCCCGACACGACGATCTTGGCAAGCCCGTGCGTCTCGCGCTCCGCCTGCGCACGGTCGTTGTCGTGCAGAGGCCAACGTGCGACGCTGACACTTAAGCCCTTCTCCTTCGCCTGCGCCTCGGTTAAGCCGACATGCGAGAGCTCGGGGTCGGTGTAGGTCGCCCACGGGATCGCTGTTGTGTTCGCCTTGGCCGGCACCTTGAACAGCACGCGGCGAATGATCAGTCCCGCGTGATAGCCGGCGACATGCGTGAACTGCAGCCCGCCCGCAACGTCGCCGATAGCCGAGACCCGCGAGTTGGACGTCCGCAAACTCGCATCGACCTCAATCCCGCGCCGCGAATACTTGATCCCCGCCGCCTCAAGGCCCAGCCCTTCGACATTCGCAACCCGCCCGACAGCCAGCAGAATATGCGTGCCCGCAATCGCCTCGCTGTGCCCGGCGCGCGCGATCGTCACCGCAACGCCGCCGTCGGTCTTCGCAACAGCCGTGACCGAAGCCTGCTCGCGAACGACAACACCATCGCGTTCCAACGACTCGCGCACGATCGCAACCGCCTCCGGATCGTCCTTCGGCATGATCTGCTTGGCTTCAAGCACCGTCACGCGCGCGCCGAGCCGCCGATGCGCCTGCGCCAACTCAAGCCCGATCGGCCCACCGCCGATCACAATCAGATGCTCTGGCAAAACCGTGTTGTCGAAGATCGTCTCGTTCGTGAAGTGGGGCGTCTGGTCAAGCCCCGGGATCGGCGGCTTGAACGGCGCCGAACCGGTCGCCACGACAAAATGCCTCGCTCGGATGTGCTGCTCGCCGGCCTCGACCTCCGTCGCCGACACGAATTTCGCCGCAGCCTTGATCACTTTCACACCAAGCTTTTCGAACCGCTCGACGGAATCGTTCGGTTCGATCGCCGCGATCACCTCCTGCACGTGCTTCATGACACGCGGGAAATCGACCTTCGGCGGACCGGCATCGACGCCGAACTCGCCAGCCCGGCGGATGGCATGCGCATGCGACGCCGCCGCGATCAGCGACTTAGAGGGTACGCAGCCATAGTTCAGACAATCGCCGCCCATCTTATGGCGTTCGATCAGAACGACCTTGCGCCCGAGCTGCGCCGCACCTGCTGCAACCGAAAGACCGCCCGAACCCGCGCCAATAATGCAAAGGTCCGCCTTGAGTGGTTCAGCCATGGTGTGAGACCTATTTCTTGGCAGCCAACGCGCGGTAGACGATCGGAATTAATGACAAAACCGCAAGGCCGACGATGGGAATGTAGAAATCGGGGCGCGACAACAGCCCCGTCAAACTGAGGTCTGGCGTCTCGCCCGCCTCGAACAAAGCGTTTAGACCATTGCCAATGCTGGCGAACACAAATGACCCCGGGATGATGCCGATGAATGTCGTGACGATGAAGGTCACGGTCGACACGCCCAGGAACGCCGGCGCCAAATTTACCAGCCAAAACGGAAACAGCGGTACGATGCGCAACAGCATCAGATAGCTGAACGCATTCGCCTTGAAGCCTTCTTCCATGCCTTTGATCTGACCCGCAAACCGTTGGCGCAGAGGCTCGCCGAGCGCTGTCTTTGCAACCAGAAAGAGGATCGTGGCCCCAATCGTCGCGCCGATCACAATCCACGTCGCGCCAAACACGCTGCCGAAAAAGAACCCACCAGCGATGCTCAGCAGCGCACCGAGTGGCAACGAGAATGCCGCAACGACGATGTAGGCCAGGATAAACATCAACACGGCCTGCGTCTTATGATCGTGCACCCAGGTCTTGAGAACCTCGCGATTCTCTTTCAGCAGATCGAGGGTCAGATACTTGTTGAGCCCGAGCGCGAAGAACGCGACCAAGCCGGCGCCCAACACCAGCAGCGGCAATAGACGCGTCAGCGACAAGCCGGACTTCTTTGTTTCGCTCGTTTCCATGGCCGATCACTTAGCCTCATTCAGTGACCAGTCATAGTCATAGCCCGCGATCGTATCCACGCTGCTGAGCTGCTTCTTGAGCGCCGGTTCGGCAAAAGCCGCCAAATGCCGCAACAACTCCATGTCGGTGGCCCCGAAATCCGACCGGTACCAGTTGTAGATCCGCGAGAGGTAAACCTTCGCCCCGCTGACCCTGACGCCCCTCGGATGATTGACGTAGTCGCGCGCGCCTTGCGTCAGCATCTTGTCCAGCGTCGCCGTCGTAAACGCCTTTGCCATCAAGTTCGGACAGCTCACCGAAGCGCAGTTGACCGCGTAGTGCACGCGCGGATCCTTCCAGACCTTGCGCAGAATATCGTGCTCGATGTTGTCGAGCGAAAGCTTGCGCCCCTCGATGGTAACGAGCGGCGCCTTCCACGGCCCCGATGAGAAAAACCCGCCGCCGAGCGAAATGTCTTTGATTGTCTTGACCGGGTAGTGGTCGAGCACGACGTCGATCGTAAGCGCGTTGTAGAGATCGATCCAAAACGCCCGTTGCTCGTCGGCCTTCAATGCCGTGACCTTCACGCCCTGCAGCGACGTGAGATACGCCTTCAATGCCCTCCTGTCGGTGGCATTCACCCGGCCATAGGCGAACCGGTTGATCCCGTCGGCGGAAGCAACGACATACGCGCCAAGCAAACGGTCCCAAGCGCTGTGATCGACGGTCATGGTGGAAGCTGCATTGTTCGTGGCGAAGTACTGATCGAGTTCCTGCGCGCGCGCCGGCGCGAGCGACAAGCACGCAATCAGGAACGCAAAGACGATCCGGTTCATGGCGGCACATCCTAGTGGATTCGGCCTGCCGCTTATGCCATGCACCTATGCTCACTGCCGGATAACAGCTTCGTAAGTCCGATGTGACGCACCCAAGCCCTTGGTAACCCTTCAAGATTTGACTTGGGCCCCCGAATTCCCTATATGCGCGCCCTCAATCAAAGCCGAATGCCCGAAGGACCTGTGCCGTGAAGCGCACCTATCAGCCGTCAAAGATCGTCAGAAAGCGCCGCCACGGCTTTCGTTCGCGTGCAGCGACCCTCAACGGCAAGAAGGTCCTTGCCCGCCGCCGCGCTCACGGTCGCAAGCGCCTGTCGGCTTAGCGCCGACCGCCCCGCGTGACCGGAACCGGCACGCCTACCCCTAAGGTCAAAGTGTCGCGTCTCCTCAAACGCGCCGATTTTCTGCGCCTCGCCCGCGGCCGCAAATGGGCCGCGCCGGGCCTTGTGCTGCAATCCGCAGCGTCGCCGGAGCCGAATGAGGGCGTTCGCGTCGGCTTCACCGCCACCAAGAAGTTAGGCTCCGCCGTGGTCCGCAATCGAGTAAAACGTCGCTTGCGCGAGGTGGTCCGCGCAGTGCTGCCCCTTTATGCCAATGCCGGGCATGACTATGTTCTGATCGGTCGCGAGGCGACGGCAGAACGCCCGTTCGCGGCCTTGATCGAAGATCTGAAGCAGGCTCTCCGCAAGGTACATGGGGGCCGCCCCCCAAAAGCGGAGGAGCAATGACGATTGCCGAATGGGTCCTGCTTGCCGCCAAACGGCTCGCGCAGGCGCCGATCCATGCCTATCGCTACGCGCTCTCGCCGCTGATCGGACCCGTGTGCCGCTACCAGCCGACCTGCTCCGCCTACGCCCTCGAAGCCATTGAAAAGCACGGTGCCGTGAAGGGCGTCTGGCTCACGCTGCGCCGCCTCGCGCGCTGTCATCCGGTGAAGTGGCTCGGCGGCAGCGAAGGCTTCGATCCGGTTCCCGAAAAATGCACGCACCACCATCACGCTGAGATTGGCCGATGAACAAACCACAAGACAACGGCGGCCTCATCCTGGCGATGATCCTGTGCGCGGTCATTCTGATCGCCTGGCAGTTCTTCGTTCTGGGCCCCCAGCAAGCGCGTCAGCGCGCGGCCATCGAAGCGGCGAAACAACAGCAACAAACACAAACCACTGCGCCGGTTCCGGGAGCACCGGGAGCGCCTGCAGCACCCGGCGCACCCAGCACGCCATCGGTCGCCGGCGGAAACCAGCCGCGTGAAGCTGTGATTGCAGCCGGTGGCGCACGCCTGCGCTTCGACAACGGCAAAGTCGACGGTTCGATCAAGCTGACGGGCGCTGTGATCGACGACCTGCGCCTGCGCGACTACCGCGAGACGATCGATCCGAAGAGCCCGGAGATTGTCTTCCTCACGCCGCAAGGCTCGACCGGCGCGACCTTCGCCGAAGTCGGCTGGACCCGCGCGCCCGGCTCGGCAACGCCCGTACCCGACGCCAACACGGTCTGGACCGCCTCAAGCGACAAGCTGACCCCGACGGCACCGGTCACGCTCACCTGGGACAACGGGCAAGGTCTAAAATTCACGCGTACCGTCGCCATCGACGCGAACTACATGTTCACGATCACCGACAAGGTCGAGAACACCTCCGGCGCGGCGGTCACGCTCTACCCCTACGCCGTGGTCACCCGCGACGGCGAACCCAAGCACACGACGAACTGGCTGATCCACGAAGGCCTGCTCGGCGTGTTGCAAGGCCGCTTACAGGACAAGACGACCTATTCTGAGGTCCGCGACTACGAGACCGGCGAACTGAAGCTCGACAGCACAGGTGGCTGGCTTGGTCTCACCGACATGTATTGGATCGCAACGCTGATCCCGCCGCAGAACGAGCAATTCACCGGACGCTTCTCGCGCGCGGTGGCCGGCACCAGTGAACTGTTCCGTGCCGACTACCTGCTGGGCGCCCGAAATGTCGCGGCCAACACCAGCACCACCGTCACCCATCACATCTTTGCCGGCGCCAAGGTCGTTTCGGTGATCGAGGATTATCAACGCGCGCTCGGCATCCAGCGTTTCGACATGACCATCGATTGGGGCTGGTTCTCGTTCTTCACCTATTGGATCTTCAAGGCGCTCGACTGGTTCAACAAGCTCACCGGTAACTTCGGTGTCGCGATCATCCTGCTTACCATCGCGCTCAAGATCCTATTCTTCCCTCTGGCCAATCGCTCTTACGAGTCGATGACCAAGATGAAGAAGGTGCAGCCGCAGATTAAGGAAATTCAGGAACGCTACAAAGACGACCGCATGAAGCTGCAGCAAGAGCAGCTCGCTCTGTTCCAGCGCGAAAAGATCAACCCGATGATGGGCTGCCTGCCGATCCTGCTGCAGATCCCGATCTTCTTTTCGCTCTACAAGGTGCTGTTCGTCACCATCGAAATGCGCCATGCGCCGTTCTTCGGCTGGATCCAGGACCTGGCCGCCGGCGATCCGACCTCGTTCATCAACCTGTTCGGCCTGTTGCCGTTTGTCGTGCCCACCTGGCTCCACATCGGCGTTTGGCCGATCCTGATGGGCATCACCATGTGGATCCAAATGAAGATGAGCCCGCCGGCCGGCGATCCCATCCAACAGCAAGTGATGTCCTACATGCCGATCATGTTCACCTACATGATGGGACAGTTCGCGGCCGGCCTCGTGATCTATTGGACCGTGAACAACGTGCTCTCAATCATGCAGCAATACGTGATCATGCGTCGCCTCAACGTGCCGATTGAGCTCTTCGACAATTTCAAGCGACCGTCCTGGCTTGGCGGTAAGTCGGCAAGCGGGTGAAAAAACGCCTCGAACACGGCCGCATGCTCTTCGCGCAGGACTGCAAGTTCCTGCGCCCTGTGAAGGTATTTGCCGACCTCCCGCCGACGAAGCTGCCCGAGATCGCCTTCGCTGGCCGCTCGAATGTCGGTAAGTCGAGCCTGATCAACGCGCTGACAAACAGGAAGACGCTGGCACGCGTGTCGAACACGCCCGGCCGCACCCGCGACATCAACCTGTTCGAACTGGGCGGCCGGATCACCATCGCCGACTTACCCGGCTACGGCTTCGCCAAAGTCCCGAAGCAGATGGCGTACGAATGGCGCCGTCTGATCGAGGCCTATCTACGTGGCCGCCCGCAGCTGAAACGCGTCTGCCTTCTGATCGACGCGCGCCATGGCGCCAACGAGAACGATCGCGACGCGATGGCGATGCTGGCCGGTGTCGCGGCCTCCTTCATCGTCGTCTTGACCAAGATCGACAAGCTGAACCTGACCGACGCGGCCAAGGCAGTTAACGACGCCACGCAATTGGCGGCCACATTCACCTCCGCCCATCCTGACGTGTTCGCCACCTCGGCCGAGACCGGATTGGGCATTCCCGAGCTTCGCGCCCATCTCGCGGAGCTTGCCGAAACGCGTTATAAGGCCCGCCGTTAACACCCAAGGCGCGCATGAGTTCCGGACCCGACGACCCAAATTTCCAAGGCAAGGACGATCGCGTCCAGAATCTGCGTCAGTTGGCAAAGTGGCGCGCGACCGCGCGCGTGCTGACCGAAGCGCTGCCGCACATCCTGCGCTACGATCAAAAGACGGTGGTCGTGAAGTACGGCGGCAATGCGATGGGTGAAGACGGCGTCGCCGCGCACTTCGCGCAAGACGTCGTGCTCATGCGCCAAACCGGGATCGAGCCCGTCGTCGTCCACGGCGGCGGCCCGCAGATCGGCGCGATGCTGAAGCGCCTTGAGATCAAGTCGAACTTTATCGACGGCCTGCGCGTCACCGATCAAGCCGCGATCGAAGTCGTCGAGATGGTCCTCACCGGCACGATCAACAAACAGATCGTCTCCGCGATCAACCACGCGGGCGGCAAGGCCGTGGGCATCTCCGGCAAGGACGGCCAGTTGATCGTCGCCAAGAAGCTCCTCAAGACGAAGCACAATCCCGCCACCGGCAAGGATGAGGTGGTCGACCTCGGCTTCGTCGGCGAGCCGGAACAGATCAACACCGAAGTTCTGCAGACGATCGTGCGCTCGGACATGATCGCAGTCATCGCCCCGGTCGGCGTCGGCAAAGCCGGCGAGACGTTCAACATCAACGCCGACACGGTAGCCGGCGCTGTGGCGGGCGCCCTGCACGCAGACCGCCTGCTCCTCCTGACCGATGTGCCGGGGGTCATGGACCGCAACGGCAATTTGATCGAACGCCTCACCACAACCGAGGCGCGCGCTCTGATTGCAGACGGCACGATTTCCGGCGGAATGATCCCGAAAGTCGAGACCTGCATCGACGCGGCCGAGCGCGGGGTCAGCGCCGCGGTCATCCTCGACGGCCGTGTTCAACATGTCTTGCTCATCGAACTGTTTACAGAGCACGGCGCAGGCACCATGATCGTCAAGGGCTGAGCTAACGCGTGTTTGTAAAGGCTTGAAGTGACGGCCAAATTTTCGCGAGCTATCGCGCTGTCGACCGGCGTCGCCCTGATGCTTGCATCGGGCACCGCCTCGGCGCAGGACCAGCCAGCCTCTCAGCCCTCGCGCCCGGTTGTCATGCCGATGACGCCCGGCGCCGAACTGAACCCGTCGACGAAGCCGAAGACGGCCAAACCCCGCATTGTCACCGCCCCCGGCGCCGCACCCACCGCCGGCGGCATCCAGCCCGACCGCGCTGCGAAGAGCGCGACCAGCGACTATACGTTCTGCAACCGCACCTCCTACGCCACCTCCGTCGCCGTCGGCATCAGGAATGGTGGCCTTTGGGCGACGCGCGGCTGGTGGGTGATCCCCGCCGGCGAGTGCCGCGTGATCATCAAAGGCGTGCTGACGCAACCGGTCTACTACAGCTTCGCCCGCTCCTCCTTCGCTCACACCGGCGCGATCCGCACCTGGGGCGGCACGCAGACGCTCTGCACCGGCAAGGGCACGTTCCAAGCCACCAGCGACGGCTCCGACCAATGCGGCCCCGGCTACGAGAGCCAAGGCTTCGCCAAGGTGGAGACCAATGGCAAAGCCGCGTGGACGACGACGCTGACCGAAGCGGCGAACTATAAGACGCCCGAACAAGCGCGCATCGCGGGCCTGCAACGCCTGCTCAGCGACCTCGGCCGCTTCCAAGGCTCAATCGACGGTGTCGCCGGCCCGAAGTTCAACGAAGCGCTTAGCCAAGCCCGCACCGCCCTCGGCGCCAGCCCGTCGGACGCGACCGGCCTCTACAACAAGCTCCTCGCCGAAGCCTCGCGCGTGCAAGCCTCCGCCGGCCTCACATTCTGCAACCGCACGCAAGACATTATCTGGTCGGCCTTAGGCCTTGAATCGGGAACGAAGACGCACAGCATGGGCTGGTGGCGCCTGCAGCCCGGTCAATGCGAGAAGGTGATCAAGGATCGCCTAACCGATCAGTACGTCTACGCTTTCGCCGCCGCCGACAAGTCCGAAGGTGTCGCCGAAACCTGGGGTGGCACAAAGCACTTCTGCACCCGCGACTCCAGCTTCGACATGGCCGACGTGAAGGATTGCAAAGGCAGCGGCTCGGTCAGCACCGGCTTCCTGCAGATCGACACCGGCGGCCGCCCCGGCATCACCTTCGAGTTCGCCGGCCGCAGCGAGACGCCGCCCGCCGACCCGCCCGCGCAGTAGCTAATCCAAAGTGACCCCGAAATAGGTCAAGTGCCACTTCAACTCGTCGACTGGCAGCGGGAAGTCGACGCCGTCGCGCGCCATCACCATCTTCGACGACGGCAGACGCGCGACCCCGGTTTGGATCTTCACCGCCACCCGCATCGCGAGCTTCGCGTGCCAAACGAGCGCCGTGATGGCCTTGCCCGACTGACTGACCAAAATCCGGTCGACGATCGCCTTATCGACTTTCGTCAATGTCGTAAGCGCCCACGCAACGACGCGCTTCTCGCCGTTCTCCGCCGCCTCGATCAGGAACTCGTCGGTCAACTCGCCCTTCGCCCGCGCCGCCTCAACCTGCGCCTTCGCGCGGTCGTCGGCCGAGTCGGCACCCGAAGCGGCACCTTCGTCAAGCCGCTCGCGCAGCTTCTTGCTTAGATGCGATTTCGTTTCCGCATCGATGCCGTTCCGCTCACACAGCAAGCTCAGCAACGACGCCCCGACGAACCCCGCAATCCGCCGCATCGCACGCACGGAAAGCTCCGCGCGCATCGCAACCGGCTGATGCCAAGCCTCGATCTCGGCCGCATGCTCGATCACGCGGTCGAGCGTTTCTTCGCGCACTTGCGCATTCGGATTGGCGAGCAAGGTTGCGATCGCCGACACGTCGAGCGACGCGACGATCGCGTCCGCCACCGGCGCGCTCACCGCATGGCGTCGCGCGATCGCGGCTAAGGCGCCCTCGACGCGCGCCGCCGCAATCACCTCGACCAAATCCTGATCCGACAGCAGCGGCGAATATTCGAGCACCGGCGCGCAGACGATGACCTCAAGATCCTTCGCCAACTGCTGCACGATATGCGCCGGCACCTTGTCCGACGACTTGATCTCTTCCGCGAGGATCGCGCGCACGCGCGGCAGGCTGTCGTTTGCCAGCCGCTCCATCACCTCGATCGCCAGCGCCCGCACGCGATCGCTCTCGTCGGGCCCAAGCCCCGGCAGCAAACGACCGATCTTGCGCGCAAGTTCGCAGCGCACCTCGTCCGCGTCGTCGCCCGTCAGAATCTTGTTCGCCTGATGCGGCGTCGCCGGGTTCGCGGCCACCAGCCGGCGCACCTCTTGCGACTCGTCGTTGGCGAGGTAGTAGAGAATCTCCGGCTCGACATCCGGCCGTCCGGCCAGATAGCGGCGCGCATTATGGGCATGCGTCTCCAACGACGCGCGCGCCTCCTCATAGGACATCGGCCCTTTCGGCGCGCTGTCCGTAATCTTGCTGATCAACCGCTTCAGCATGACCTGCCCCACCCAGAAATCGTTCGTGAGGATAAGCCCCGGCGATTTAAGGCCGCTTTGCCTGAGGTGGTTAACAATTGGTTGCGATGAGACACCGGATCGCGCTATTCCGCGCCCGGCCATGCCCCAAACCTCACCCGACTTCACCGCCATCGACGTTTGGGTCTTCGACCTCGACAACACGCTCTATCCGCCCTCCTGCAATCTGTTCGCGCAGATCGACGTCAAAATGCGCGCCTTCATCTCGGATCTGCTGCAGGTCGACGGCGACGAGGCCTATCGCCTGCAGAAGCAGTACTACCGCGATCACGGAACGACGCTATCGGGCCTCATGAAAATCCACGGCACCAAGCCGGAGAAGTTCCTGAACTTCGTCCACGACATCGACGTCTCCGTCGTGCCGCCGAACGAAGCGTTGGCCGAGGCGCTGCAACGCCTGCCCGGCCGGCGGCTCGTGTTCACGAACGGCACCGTGGCGCATGCGACCCGCGTGCTCGACCGCATCGGCATCCACGACCACGTCGAGGACATCTTCGACATCGTCCACGCCGACTTCATCCCGAAGCCGCGCCTGGAAACGTTCGAACGCTTCGTCGCCAAGCACGAGATCGAGCCAAAGCGCGCGGCGATGTTCGAAGATCTCGATCGCAACTTGGCCCCGGCGCATGAGTTGGGTATGACCACCGTCCTCGTGCGTAGCGCCGACGGCCACGCCGACCCGGCCGTCCGCGGCTGGGGCGAGGCGCCGGAAGGCGCGCCACACGTGCATTTCAAGACCGACGACCTCGCCAAATTCTTGACCACCATTCGCCTTCGGAGCGCCTGATGAGCTGGACCAAACTGCAGATCACGATCGACGAGGCCTGGGAGGCGCGCGACACGATCTCGCCAGCGACCCAAGGCGCAGGCCGCAAGGCCGTCGAGGAAACACTGATCGCGCTCGACAGCGGCGAATTCCGCGTCGCCGAAAAAGCTGCCGGCGAATGGCACACCCATCAATGGATCAAGAAGGCGGTCCTGCTCTCGTTCCGCTTGAACCCGATGGAGCCGATCCCCGGCGGCCCCGGCGGCGCGCATTGGTACGACAAGGTGCCATCGAAATTCGCCAAGTGGACCGACGCCGACTTCGCCCGCGCCGGCTTCCGCGCCGTCCCCGGCGCGATCGTGCGCCACAGCGCCTTCGTCGCCAGAGGCGCGGTCCTGATGCCCTGCTTCATCAATGTCGGCGCGAATGTCGGCGAGGGCACGATGATCGACACCTGGGCAACGGTCGGCTCTTGCGCGCAAGTGGGCAAGAACTGCCACATCTCCGGCGGCACGGGCTTGGGCGGCGTGCTTGAGCCGCTGCAAGCGAACCCCGTCATCATCGAAGACAACTGCTTCATCGGCGCCCGCAGCGAAGTCGCCGAAGGCGTCATCGTCGGCGAAGGCGCGGTGATCGGCATGGGCGTCTTCATCGGCGCCTCCACCAAAGTCGTCGACCGCGCCACCGGCCAAATCCACCTCGGCCGCGTGCCGCCCTACTCGGTCGTCGTCGCCGGCACCATGCCCGGCAGCGCCCCGAACAAACCCAACCTCTACTGCGCGGTCATCGTCAAAACTGTCGACGAACGCACCCGATCGAAAACCAGCATCAACGAATTGCTGCGTGACTAACCCACTCACGTCATAGCCCTTCTCCCGCTCGCGGGAGAAGGTGGATCGCCGCCGAAGCCGGTGAGACGGCCTGTCCGCCGAGGCCCCGGCGACGGCGGAATGAGGGGACACCGCGAAAACCGTCCCCGAAATCCGCGCCTTTCGGCGCTGTGGCGCGAATTTCTGCATAAACTCACCCGCAACAGCGTAACAACCCCAGTTCTCCGCCAAAAACGCCGCTACAAGTCCGCTACCGCGCCGTAACTTGTAACGCCCCCAACCCAACCGCGGAGACGGAGCGAACGGCGCAGCAAACGTGGTCAAAAACGAGCGTTTCATGGCGTTAGAACAAATAAAGAACAAGGGCGAAAAAGTCAAGCAAATGAGTCGCCTTTTCCGCCCCCGCTTTAGCGGGGGAGGGGGACCGCGAAGCGGTGGAGGGGGCCCGGCCACGCTCAATAGCCCTCCACGTCCGCGAAGCTGCTAAAGCGAGGGAGCAAAAGACACGTGCGATTGGCCCTTCCGCCGAAAGGTGATACCGCACGAGCCTCCGCCCGGGGTCCCGCATGCCCGACCAGCCCAACCACAACCGCACGCTCGCCTTCGTCTGCCTCGTCATCTTCCTCGACGCGCTGGCGGTGGGTCTCATTCTGCCCGTCACGCCGCAGCTGATCGCCGAACTGACAAGCTTGCCCAACAGCCGCGCGGCGGAGATGAGCGGCTATCTCATGTTCGCCTTCGCCGGCACGCAGTTCTTCTGCGCCCCGATCTTGGGAGGCTTGAGCGATCGCTATGGCCGAAGGCCCGTATTGCTGCTGGCACTCTTCGGCTTCGCGCTGAACTATTTGCTGATGGCGTTGGCGCCGACGCTGATTTGGCTATTCGTCGCGCGCGTAATCTCCGGCGCGTGCGGCGCGACGTTCCCGACCGCGAACGCCAGCATCGTCGACGTCACGGCACCCGCCGACCGCGCCCGCGTCTTCGGTTTGACCGGAGCCGCCCTCGGCGTCGGCTTCATCTTCGGCCCTGCGATTGGCGGCGCGTTCGGCGAATTTGGCGCCAGGTTGCCGTTCTGGATCGCGGGCATCTTCACGTTCGCGGTCTTCGTCTATGGCTACGCCACCTTCAAAGAGACCTTAACGCCCGGGCGCCGCCGCGATTTCGATCCCGCTCGCGCGAACCCGCTGGGCAGCGTGCGCTCGGTCGCGCGCTATCCGGTCGTCTTCGCGCTCTTGATCGCGAATTTCTTCTTTCAGCTCTCGAGCCAGTCCTATTCCACAATCTGGGCCTTCTTCACGATCGAAGTCGCAGGGTGGACGCCGTGGGAGATCGGCCTCTCTGCCGGCGCCTACGGACTCATGGTCGTGGCCATGCAGGGCTTTCTAACGGGCCCTGTGATCAAACGCTTCGGCGAATGGCGTGCGCTCTGGTTCGGACTCACCATGGCGTTGATCAGCTACCTGGGCTTTTCCGTCGCGAATGGCCCGCTGATGATCTACGCGTTCATCGTCGTCGGTGGCATGGCCGGTTTCCTGTTCCCCGCGATGCAGTCGTTGATGACGAAAGGCATTCCCGAAAACGCGCAAGGCGAACTGCAAGGCGCGCTCGCCAGCAGCTTCAGCCTCTCGGCCATCATCGGCCCGATCGTGATGACCCACATCTTCAGCGCCTTCACCGGCGGCACCACACCCCACTTCCCCGGCGCACCGTTCCTGGCCGGCGCACTCCTCATCATCTGCGCCGCCATCGTCCTGCGCGGTTGGGGCCAACCGCGCATCTCAGAGCGGACAGGCTAAGCCCCAAGCGCCCCCGCACTCCGCCAGAGCACATATACGGCCACGACCATCACGAGACCGGCGAACAACCGATTGAGCAACCCCTTCCTCGTTGCCAAACGCTGCGCCAGCACCAGCCCGCCAAGCCCGCCCAAGATTCCGCCTGCGATGAACAGGCCCGCGACGCGCCAATCGACAAGGCCGTCCATCGCATAAGTGCTGGCGGTGGTGAGCCCGAACACGCCGACCGAAAACAACGACGAACCGACCGCGTTCAGCATCGCCATGCCGCTGCCGAGCATGATACCCGGCACGATCAGGAACCCGCCGCCGATCCCGAAGAAACCGGCAAGCAATCCGGTCAACAAACCAATGCCGACCAACCGCACCGCGATCGCGGGCGTGATCCTGACACTCGGATCGCCCTCGCTCTGTCGCGGCCGCAGCATGGCGAGCGCGACCGCCACCATCACCAAGCCGAACACGAACAACAAGCGCTGGCCATCGATCATCTTGCCCAGGGTCGACCCGATAAACGCACCGGTCACGCCCGAGAGCCCGAAGACCACGGCACAAGGCCACTTCACGTTGCCGGCACGCGAGTGAGCAATCAAATTGGCAAACGCATTCGCCGAGACCGCAAGCGCACTCGTGCCGATCGCGACGTGGGGATTGCTTACCCCCACCACGTAAAGCAACAACGGCACCGCCAAAATCGATCCGCCACCACCGACGACGCCCAACGTCAACCCAACGACACTGCCTGACAGCACCGCAAGGAGGTCGGCAAGCGTCGGATCGAAACTCATACCGCCACCGTCCGCGGCTGCTTGACCGCCGCCGGCGGGAGCGTCGCGGCCCCCAGGCGCTTCGCCATAGTCATGATTTCCGTTCCTTCGCTGGCATGCAAAAAATGCCGTGCAGCGCTGTGATAAGCCGTGTCACGCGCGCATCGGCGATCCGGTAGAAGATCGTTTGCCCCTCACGCCGGGTTGCAACCAAGCCCTCCGTCCGCAGCTTCGCCAGATGCTGCGACAACGCCGACTGGCTCAAGCCCACCGCGTTGTTGAGCGCCCCGACCGACTTCTCGCCTTGCCCCAGATGGCACAAAACCATCAAGCGGCTTTCGTGCGACAAAGCGCGAAGCACGTCGACCGCGATACCGGCATTGATCTGCATTGCTTTCAGTTCCCGTGGGTCAAAGGCACTCATGGCTTACTCTAATTTCAGTACTTGCTAATTTAGACATTACTAATATATTAGTCAAGCCGACGGAGGGAATCCGATGCAACCGCAGATCCGTGCCTTTTTCGACGAGGCGACCTTCACCGTTACCTATCTGGTGTCCGATCCCGCCACGCGCATCGGCGCCGTGATCGACCCGGTGCTCGACTACGACCCAAAGTCGGGCCGCACCTCCACCCGCTCCGCAGACGCAGTCTTAGCTGCGGCTGAACAGGGCGGTATCTCGATCGCGTGGATCCTCGAAACCCACGCACACGCAGACCATCTGTCGGCCGGCGCCTACCTGCGCGGCAAGACCGGCGCAAAAATTGCGATCAGCGAACACATCACCACCGTGCAGAAGACCTTCGCCCCGATCTTCAACCAAAGCGAAACGTCCGTCGACGGCCGCGAGTTCGACCGCCTGGCAAAAGACGGCGACAAGCTTGCCTTGGGGAACCTATCGATCGAGGTGCTGTTTACACCCGGCCACACCCCGGCCTGCATCACGTACAAGATCGCCGATGCGGTTTTCGTCGGCGACACGCTGTTCATGCCGGACAACGGCACCGCCCGCACGGACTTTCCCGGCGGCGACGCTCGCACGCTCTATCGTTCGATCAAGAAGATCCTTTCGTTTCCGCCGGAGACGCGCCTTTTCATGTGCCACGACTATAAAGCGCCCGGCCGCGATTCCTACGCCTGGCAAACCACCGTCGCCGAGCAGCGCGCCAAGAACGTCCACATCAACGACGCCGTCAGCGAAGACGTCTTCGTCGCCATGCGCACCACGCGCGACAAGACGCTTGCGATGCCGGTGCTGATCCTGCCCTCGATCCAGGTGAACATCCGCGCCGGCGACCTACCCCCAGCGGAGTCGAACGGCACCCGCTACCTCAAGATCCCGCTGGACCGGATCTAAGCGCTAACCCTTCGCCGCCCTGACCAATCCGGCGAGCCCGTCGATGCTCTCCGCGTTCGCTGTGTAGCGCCGCTCGGCCCATTCGTCTCTCGTGCGGTGATCGATGGCGCGCATCAACTGATCGCGCTCCGACTTGAATTCGTAGAACGGCACGCCCCAGCCGCAGCTGTCGGCAATACGCTCGACATCGACATAGACGATATTGCGCGCCTTGCTCAGTTCGACCGGAAACGTCTTGAGCTCCGCCTCAAACCCGGGCGCATCGAATTGCAGCACCGTGGCCTTGCCATAAAGCCGAAGGATCAATGCCGGCCCCTCGAACGCGCAGAACATGATCGTGATCCGCCCGTTCTCGCGCACATGCGCCACCGTCTCGATCCCCGACCCGCCGAGATCGAGATAGGCCACACGCTTGGGCGAGATGATCTTGAACGCGTCATACCCCTTCGGGCTGACATTCACATGCCCCTCACCCGACAACGGCGCCGTCGCCACGAAGAACATCTTCTGCTTACCGATAAACGCAGCAAGCTTCTCGTCGATCTGATCGTAGACTTTGGCCATAGCTATCCTTTCTTGCGCCGCGGTGGCGGTTGCACAAGCGACACCGCTGCGAGGAACTTCTGTCCGTGCGACTCTCTCGGGACACAGTCGACAATACTCCCCGGAAGGAACTCCCACTTCTCATCGGTGACGTCGTCGTCCGGAGTCGGCAACACGCGGAAACGGTCATTCCCCAACGGAACCCCTTGCGTGGGACGCCAACACGACTCGTCGAGCAGCGCTATGTGGATTGTCTCTGTCTCCGAACTCATAAGCTTGGAATCTACCCGCCTCCGCAAACTCACGGTTTACATATCCCGCAAAAAAGAAAGTAGATCGAAACGCCAAGAACGCCAAGATGCCCATGTAAATTCTTGGCGCGAAGCGCCTGTCATCCAGGCATGAAAGCGCGCTATCGCGCGCGGGTAGCATGAGCCTCTTGGCGTTCTTGGCGTTTCATCTCTAATGTCGGCGACACCGTCATTCAGTCCAAGAGAACGAGAACCAAACCATGACCCGCAATCTCGCCGACATGGGCGTCCGCGCTGCAGCTCTGCTGAAACAACGCGGCGAGCGCATCGCCGTTGCCGAATCCTCCACCGGTGGACTGATCTCGGCCGCACTCCTCGCGCAAGCCGGCGCCTCCGCCTACTACGCCGGCGGCGGCGTGATCTATTCCGCGCGCGCCTTCAAAGGCCTGCTCAATCTCGAACGCGAGAGCCTGGGCAACATGCGCTCCTCCAGCGAACCCTACGCCGCGTTCCTGGCGGAGACGATCCGTGCCAAACATCGCGTCGAATGGGGCCTGGCCGAAACCGGCGCCGCGGGCCCGACGGGCAACGGCTACGGCGACCCCGCAGGCCACACCTGCCTCGCCGTCGCGGGTCCCCTCACCAGCACCCGCACCCTGCGCACCGGCATCACCGATCGCGTCGAAAACATGTACCTCTTCGCCGAAGCCGCCCTCGCCGACCTCGTCGCGGCGCTGGAGACGTGAAAGAAGAAAAATGACTCACACAATGAAACAATGGTTGGCACATCGCGCGCGTTAGCGCGCAGTCGGAATCCAAATGGCGCTTCGCGCCGGGGAGAACACTCATTGTCCCATTGTGTCATTGTGTGAGTCATTCTTCCTTCTTTGTGACCTTGGTGGCTTTGTGGTGAACCTTCTTCTTCCTTCCTTACAGCGGCGACGTTCCACTCACCTCGTACATGTGCAGCTTCCGGTCCGAAATTCCGAATGACGGCCACGCCGCGCGCCACTCGGCCAAGTGCGGCATCTTGAAGTGAAGCTGCAGCGTTTCGCGATCGCGCCACGCTTCGAACACGTGCACGACGCTGGGGTCCAGCACATCGACCGAGTACGAATAGTCGAGGCACCCGTCCTCCGCCCGTGAGGCCTTGATCATGCGATCCATGATCTCCCGCGCCGCGACGAGCTTTGTAGGATCGATCCGCACGGTTCCCGCAACGATAATCATGATTGCGGTCCCATCATCTGTTGCAGCGCCACAGGATCGATCCCCATCGCTTGAACCAAGGGCGCGTAGACGTTCGCCTGCGCTTCGCCCGTCGGCCCAACCGTGATCCCACCGTCGACGACCAGCGCATGCCCGTTGACGAAGCGCGATCCATCCGACGCGAGATAAAGCGCCGCCTCGGCGATATCCGCCGGCAGACCAGCAGACGGAATCGGCTGCGACTTGCTCATGACCGAGCTCACGGCGGTCACCGTTTGATCCGCCACTTGCGTCGCCAGCCCAATCCCCTTCGCAAAGATCGGCGTCGCAATGAGCCCGGGGCAGATGCAGTTCACCCGGATGTTCATTGGCCCCAGCTGCGCCGCCGCGACCGTCGTCATGTGCACGATCGCAGCCTTCGCCACTGAATAGAGCAAAGGCCCGAACCCGTTCTGCAGCCCTGCGATCGACGCGGTCGAGATGATCGACCCGCCGCCCTGCGCCCGCATGATCGGCGTCGCGTACTTCATCCCGAACATCGCGGAGAGCACGTGCAGGTGCATGACCGAATCAAAGCCCGCCGCCGTCACGGTCTCCGCGTTTTCGAGCGGCCCCGGCGACCCGGCATTGTTGAACAGGCAATCGAGCCGCCCGAACGACTTCACCGCCAGATCGATCGCGCCCTTCACATCCGCCTCGCGCATCACGTCGCAGCGGACATAGCGCACCGCCGCGCCCAGCTCCTCCTCCAGCCGCGCGCCCTTGTCGTCTTGGATGTCGGCAGCGACGACCTTGGCGCCTTCCCTCACGAACAGTTCAACCGTGCCGCGCCCGATGCCGGAGGCGCCGCCTGTGATCACCGCAACTTTACCGCTGAGCCGTCCCATGGTTCCTCGCCGTTAACCGGGTCATGTTCGTTGACCCGCTATCACCGCCGGTTCTAAATCGCGCCCATGGAAACACAAGAGCGCTCGCGCTTTGCCGACCCGCTGCCGTTGGCGAGGGACCTCATCCGCTGCCGTAGCGTCACGCCCGACGATGGCGGCGCACTGGGCGCGCTCGAGCGCGCTGTGAGTGCACTTGGCTTCAAGTGCACGCGCCTCGCCTTCGACAGCGGCGGCCCGCGCATCGAAAACCTCTACGCGCGCCTCGGCACCGCAGGCCCGAACTTCGGCTTTGCCGGCCACACCGACGTCGTTCCCCCCGGCGACACCAGCGCCTGGCGCTTCGATCCGTTTGCGGCAACGGTCGAAGGCGGCACGCTGTTCGGCCGCGGCGCCGCGGACATGAAAAGCGCGATCGCGGCTTTTGTCGCCGCCGTGGCGAGGCTGGGCGAACGCCACCGCAACCGCGGCTCCATCAGCCTGCTCATCACGGGCGACGAAGAAGGCCCCGCCGTCGACGGCACCGTGCGCGTGCTCGAGTGGATGCAGGCGAACGGCGAGCGCATGGATCACTGCATCGTCGGCGAACCGACGGCGGACTTCGCGGCCGGCGACACGATCAAGATCGGCCGCCGCGGCAGCCTGACCGGCAACCTTCGCGTCAAAGGCATGCAAGGCCACGTCGGCTATCCCGACCGCGCGAAGAACCCAATCCCAGGCCTCGTCGCCGTGCTGCAGCGCTTGACCGCGCGCCAACTCGACGACGGCAATGCGGAATTCCAGCGCTCGAACCTCGAAGTCACGACCGTCGATGTCGGCAATCCGGCGACGAACGTGATCCCCGGCGAAGCGCGCGCGACGTTCAACACCCGCTTCAACACCGAGCAAAGCGCCGAAGGCCTCGAAGCCTGGATTGCCGGCGAATGCGACACCGCATTGAAACCATTCGGTTTGGACTACGAGATCAAGTTCACCCGTGGCGCGCATCCGTTCCTGACCAAGCAAGGCGCGTTCACCGCACTCCTGGCGAGCGCCGTCACCGGCGTGACCGGCGACAAGCCGCAGTTCTCGACCACCGGCGGCACTTCGGACGCGCGCTTCATTCACAAGCACTGCCCCGTCGCCGAGATCGGCCTCGCCGGCACGACCATGCACAAGACCGACGAACGCGTGAGCCTCGACGACCTCGAACGCCTGACCAAAATCTACGAAGCGATCTTGACCGCGTACTTCGAGAAAGGCGCTGCGTGAGCGTGACCTTCGCCTATGTCGGCCGCTCGCTGGACGCGGCCTTCGACCTCGTCACGCGCAACCATCGCGCCTGGGACAAGTTCGACCTCACCGTCGAAGGCTTCTTCCGCTCGTTCTGGGCGATCCCGCTCGTCGCACCGATGAACGTCATTACCGACATCATCGCCAACAATATCTCCGACGCTGCTCGCATCGCGGACGGCAAGGAAGCGCTGAACCAAAGCTACGGCTACAGCGACGCCGCCTTCTCGACGGTGGCGCTCTGCTTCCAGTGGATGATCTTCCCGCTCGCGATGATCGTCGTGCTCCGCTTTCTAGGGCTGGCGCAGCGCTACAGCGCCCTGATCATTGCGCACAACTGGGGCACGGTTGTGATCTATCTGGTCAACATGCCGGCGTTTCTGCTCTTCCAAGCGGGCTTTATCTCCGCCGGCGTGGCGATCGATCTGAACCTGCTGGCATTGATGTTCACGCTCTACTACCGCTTCTACACCGCCCAAAGCGCGCTCGACGCCGGCTGGAGCGTGGCGGCCAGCACCGCGATGCTGGGCCTGGTGCTTCAACTCTATTTCCAGATCGGCCTCTCCTTCGCCGCCGGGCTGTGGTTGCCGGCCTCCCCATGAGCGACGCCCCCATCGCGATCTTCGATTCCGGCGTCGGCGGCCTGACCGTCGCGAGCGCCATCGCGAAGCATTTGCCGAACGAACAACTCGTCTATCTGGGCGACACCGCCCGCCTGCCCTACGGCACCAAGAGCGCCGAGACCGTCACCCGCTACGCCGTACAAGCAACCCGCGCGCTGATGCGCTTCCAACCAAAGCTAATCGTCGTCGCTTGCAACACCGCCTCCGCCGTCGCCCTCCCCGTCCTCACCGCAGCCTACGCGCCGATCCCGGTCATCGGCGTCGTCGAGCCCGGCGCCCGCGCCGCCGTCACGGCCAGCAAGTCCGGCAACATCGCCGTCATCGCCACCGAAGGCACCGTGCGCGGCGGCGCGTACGTGAGAGCGATCCACGCACTCAAACCGGAAGCCCGCATCGTGCAACGCGCCTGCCCGCTCTTCGTCTCGCTCGCCGAAGAAGGTTGGACCGACGGCCCCGTCCCCGAACTCGCCGCCGAGCGATATTTGAAGGAAATCTTCACGAGTGGGGAGCGCCCGGACACGCTGGTCCTAGGCTGCACGCACTTCCCCGTGCTCGTCACCCCAATCGCCAAAGCCGTCGGCAATAACGTCGCGCTCGTCGACAGCGCCGCCACCACCGCCCGCGAAGTCGAAACCCTGCTCGACGCTCGCAACCTGCGTCGCCAAGCCCTACCGAAGCCACCCAGCTTCCTAGGCACCGACGCCCCCGACCGCTTCGCCCGCGTCGGCAGCCTCTTCTTCGGCCAACCGATCGCACCCGCTCAAGTCGAACTCATCGACCTCACGCCGTAAGTCAGCGCGGTGGAGAGTCGAAGGTTCACGATGAAGGAAGAATGACTCACACAATGAAACAATGACACAATGAGGGCGAGTTCTTTGGCGCGTAGCGCCGATCAGAGTTCGGTTGCGCGCTGCGCGCGCGGGTGCACTCCCATTGATTCATTGTTTCATTGTGTGAATCGTTCTTCTTCGAGCGCCTTCGTGGTGAACCCTTGCGAACTCACCGATAATCCACCCGCACAAGATAAAGCCCATCCGGCGGTGCCACAGGTCCGCACGCGGCGCGATCCTTCGCCGCCAGCGCTGCGGCCACGTCGCCCGCCGTCCACTTCCCCGTCCCCACCTGCTTCAGCGTCCCCACCATCGAGCGCACCTGGTGGTGCAGGAACGAGCGCGCCGACGCGCGGACCGTGATCTCCTCCCCCACGCGCGACACGTCCAGCCTGTCGAGCGTCTTCACCGGCGACTTCGCCTGACACTCGCTGGCTCGAAACGTCGTGAAGTCGTGCGACCCGACCAACCGCTGCGCCGCCGCATGCATGGCCTCCGCATCGAGGGCCGCCTGCACCTGCCACGCTTTGCCGGCGTCGAGCGTCAACGGCGCACGCCGGTTCGCGATTCGATAAAGATAGTGCCGCGCCACCGCCCCGAACCGCGCATGAAAGTCGTCGCTCACAACCTCCGCCGCCAGCACCGCCACCGGATGCGGCCGCAGATGCGCGTTCAACGCGTCGCGCATCTTGTCCGGCGCCAGTTCCTTCGCGATGTCCGCATGCGCGACTTGCCCCAGCGCATGCACCCCCGCATCCGTGCGCCCGGCGGCGATGATCGTGACCACCTCGCTCGATAGCTTCAAGATCGCCTGCTCGACCGCAGCCTGCACGGAGGGCCCGTTCTCCTGCCGCTGCCAGCCGACGAACGGAACGCCGTCGTACTCGATCGTGAGCTTCCAGCGCGCCATCAGACGAACCGCGTGCCCAAGGCGACCGGGAACCCGCGCAAAAACTCCGCCGCCGACTGCACCCCACGCCCCGCGCGCTGCAACTCGAGTATCTCCAGCGCCCCCTCGCCACAAGCAACAATGAGAGGCCCACCAATCACCATTCCCGGCACCCCATGCCCCACCACAACGCGCGTGCGCAAAATCTTCACCCGCGTCTCACCGAGCATCGCCCAAGCCCCCGGGGCCGGATTGAGTCCATGCACATGGGCCAGCACCGCGCGCGCCGGCTTCGCCCACGCGATCCGCGCTTCCTCAGGCACAATCTTCTTCGCGTAGGTGACGCCCTCGGCCGGCTGCACCACCTCATGCGCCGCGCCACGCGCCAAATCGCCGAGCGCCGCCACCATCAGCCGCGCGCCTTCCCGCGACAGCGTCTCCTGCAACACGCCCGTCGTCGTCTGCTCGTCGATCGCCGTCCGCCAGGTCGCGAGCACCGGCCCGGTATCGAGCCCCTCTTCCATCCGCATCACCATGACGCCGGTCTCGGCATCGCCCGCCATGATCGCACGATGGATAGGCGCCGCCCCGCGCCAGCGCGGCAGCAACGATGCATGCAAATTGAAACACCCAAGCCGCGGCGCCACGAGCACCGCTTTTGGCAGCAACAGCCCGTAGGCCACCACGACCGCCGCATCGAGCGAAAGCGCCGCAAACGCCGCCTGCTCCTCCGCCCCTTTCAACGAATCCGGCACGCGCACCGGAACGCCAAGCCGCTCGGCCGCCGCCTGTACCGGCGAAGCCTGCACCTTATGCCCCCGCCCCGAAGCCCGCGGCGGCTGCGAATAAACGCAAACCACCTCATGCCCGTGCGCCACCACAGCCTCCAGCACCGGCACCGCAAACTGCGGCGTTCCCATGAACGCGAGGCGCAGACGAGTCATGGGGACACCATCCGACACCGAAACAGCTTAGAACCAAGCGCTTCCCCCCTTGAGGGGGAAGCTGGCACGCCCGAAGGGCGTGACTGATGGGGGGTACCGCGCGAAGCGCGCGCTACGCGCGTCACCCCCCATCCGTCTCGCCGCCTATGGCGGCGATCCACCTTCCCCCTCAAGGGGGGAAGGTTGGGCACAGTGCAACCTTGGCAAACCACAACACCGCCGCCGGAGGGGGACACTATCCCACGCTCTCGCGCGCACCCTTGCGCGCTTTGGCCAGCTTCTTCAGCATCATCTCGCGCTTCAGCCGTGACAGATGATCGATGAAGAGCACCCCCTCCAAATGATCCATCTCGTGCTGCAGACAAACGGAGAGCATCCCCTCCGCTGCAAGCTCCTGCGGCTTGCCGTGATAGTCGAGATATTTCACCCGCACGCGCGCCGGCCGCTCGACCTCCTCATAGAGATCGGGCACCGACAGACAACCCTCTTCGCAAACCGCGATCTCTTCCGACGCCCAGACGATTTCCGGATTCACGAAGTACATCGGATCGGGATCCTTCTCCTTCGCTTTCTCGCCATCCGCCTCAGCCTCTTCGGCATCGGCCTCAGCCTTCGGCTTGCCGATATCGATTACAAGAATGCGCTTCGCAACGCCGACCTGGATAGCCGCAAGCCCGATCCCGGGCGCCGCGTACATCGTCTCGAGCATGTCGTCCATCAACCGGCGCAGCTCGTCCGTGACCTCCGCCACAGGCTGCGACACCTGCTTCAACCGCGGATCCGGAGCAACAAGAATAGGTAAAAGAGCCATGGCGAGAGGACGTAAAGCCGGAACCCGCAACCGTCAAGACGGCGGTATGGTTAGGCCCCTAGAGCCGCGGATCGATCGGCTCGCTCTCTAGCGCCAAAACCGCGAAGACGCATTCGTGCACCCGCCGTAGCGGCGCCCGCGCGACGAAACGCGTCAGCGCCTCATGCCCCAACGCAAACTCGCGCAGCGCCAGCGAGCGCTTGCCGCCAAGCCCCCGCGTGCGGAGCCGCGAAAGGTGCTCTGGCGCGTCGTACTCCGGCCCATAGATGATCCGCAGATACTCCCGCCCGCGCACTTTCAACGCTGGCTGGATCAACCCTTTCGCGCCGCTCGCCACAAACGACAGCGGCTTCACGACCATCCCCTCACCGCCCTTGGCCGTCGCGTCTTCCCACCACCGGACAATGTCACCCAACGCCGCGTCGTCGTCGAGCCGAGCGGTCCGCCACGTCGTCGTGGTCAGCATGGGCGCACCATGCGCCGCCAACCGCTCGGCTATCCGCATGTGCCACAGATGATCCTTGTCGAAATGCACGGCCCCTTCGCTCGCCAGCAAATGAAACGGCGCAATGCGCAAATCCGAAACGCCCATCACCGGCCAAACATATGGTGCCCAAGCCCGCGCATACTTCTCCGCCCGCTCAAGCCGGTCCGCGAGCCGATCGCGCAATCCTCCGACATCGACGCCCCGCGCCGCCGCCCGCGCCGCAGCCTCGCCCGCCGCCCCCAGACCAGACACAGCGGCCGCCGCCACTTGCGCATACTGCTGATCGATCAGCGCCGACGCCTTCGCCGACCACGGCATGATCTCTGCGTCCAGCAACAGCCAATCCGACGCAAGCGCCTCCCAAACCCCCGCGCGATCAGCCGCCGCACGCACGGCGTCCAGAACCGCATCGCGCGTCGGCGCATCGCTGAAGAACGCGCGTCCCGTTCGCGTCCAAATCGCACCAGCTTCCGCGCCGACCACGCCGAAGCGCGTGCGCGCCACCGCGTTGTCGCGGCAAAGCGCAATCAGCGCGCGCGAGCCCATGTGCTTTTCTTCAACGACGATCTCCGCCTGCCCGCGCCCTTTGAAGAACGCGAACGCCTCCTCCGGCCGCTCAAGCCACCCTTCTTGTGCGCTCGTCTCGACCGGCGACATCGTCGGCGGCAGATAGATCAGCCACTGCGGCGCAATCGCGAACCGGCTCATGATTTCCAGCGCCGCCGTCGCGTTCTCCTCCGGCACCACGATCCGCTTCATCAGCGCGGTATCGATCCAGCGCCGCCCCGACACGTCGGCATAGTCCAACATGTCGTCGGCCTCGCCCTGGGCGGAACGCGTTTGTTGTACACTGATCAACGGCTTCGCGGGTTCATAGTAGGTCCGCTGCGCCGGGACGCTGACCAGCTCCTTCTCCGGCCATTTGAGCGCGGTGAGCTTGCCCCCGAACACGCAGCCGGTGTCGATGCAGATCGTGTTGTTCACCCACTCCGCCTCCGGCACCGGGGTGTGTCCATAGACGACAGTTGTCGTCCCGCGATACTTCGCCGCCCAATCGAGCCGGACCGGCAGTCCGAAGTCGTCGATCTCGCCCGTCGTCTCGCCGTAGAGCGCAAAGTCGCGCACCATCGGCGAACCGCGCCCGATCATCTCTTCCTTCAAGCCCGCATGCGCGACCGCGAGCCGCCCGCCATCGAGCCAATAGTGGCTGCGCAACTCGTCCAGGAACGACTTTGCCTTCGCCCGGAAGACGTCGCTCTCAGCCGAGATTTGGTCGATCGACTGCTGCAGCCCGTGCGCAATCTTCACATCACGCCCGTCAAGCCAGCGCATGATCTTCTTATCGTGGTTCCCCTGCACGACCATGCCCGTGCCGTTCTCGACCATGGTCATCACGATCCGCAGCACATCCGGTGTGCGCGGCCCGCGATCGCCGAGGTCGCCGACGAACACTGCCGTCCGGCCGTGTGGCGCCTCAACTCGGACCTCGCGCTCCGCACCCCATGTCAGCTGGTACCCCAACGTCGCGAGCAGCGTTTCCAACTCGTCCGCGCAGCCATGCACATCGCCGATGATGTCGAACGGTCCCGTCTGGTCGCGCCGGTCGGTCCACAACGGTCGCCGCTCGACCACCGCAGCGTCAACGGCCTCTGCCGACGAAAGCTTCCACACCTGCCGGAACCCTTCGCGCTGCAAGCCGCCGAGCCCGCGCCGGATTTCCTGGATCATCTTCTGCGGAACGGCGGGCCCGAACTTGCGATCTGGCCGCAGCTTGTTGCGCTCAATGCAAACATCGAGCCCCGGATCGATCACGATCGCCACCGGCAGCGCATGCCAGCGCCGCGCGACCTCAACCCACTGCTTACGGTCGCCCGAGCGCACGTTCGTCGCATCGATCACCGTCAACCGTCGGTTCTTAAGCCTCTTCTCCGCAATCGCTCGCACGATGTCGAAAGCATCGGCACTCGCCGACTGATCGTTCTCGTCATCCGCCACAAGCCCACGTGCATAGTCCGACGAAATCACCTCCGTCTTCGCAAAGTGCTTCGCCGCAAAAGTGCTCTTCCCCGACCCCGTCGCGCCGATCAGCACGATCAAGGAAAAGTCGGGAACCTCCAAGATACCGGGGCTTGCCGCTCTCATCGCGCGAACACCGCCATTTGCGTCGGTGCACCATGCTCGGGATCCGTTTCGCCGACCTCAGAGTACGTGACGGCATAGCCGAACCGCTGCGCGACACCTTCCGCCCATGCCTTGAACTCATCCCGCGTCCACTCAAAGCGATGATCCGGATGTCGGAACGATCCCGCAGCCAGCATCGGAAAGAGAACGTTGTACTCGGCATTAGGCGTCGTCACGACAACACTCTTCGGTCGCGCAGCGCCGAACACGGCGTCCGCCAACGCGGGCAAGCGATCGGCATCCAAGTGCTCGATGACCTCAACCAGGCACGCTGCATCCGACTCCGCCCAGCGCGTATCGCGATAAGTCAAGGCGCCGTGCAGCAGCGTAAGCCTTCCCTCCTTCGGTCCGCCAGCCTCGTTGACGCGCAGCCGGTCCGACGCAAACTCCAGCGCCCGCGACGACGCATCGAGCCCAAACACCTTCTCGAACCGACGGTCGCGAACCAAACGGCCGAGCAGCTTTCCCTCGCCGCAACCAAGATCGGCGACCACCTTGGCACCGGACGCGGCGAGCGCCTCAATCACCGCCTCCATGCGCCGATCGTTCAGCCGGACCGGCGCCTCCAACTTCTCCTCGCGCGAATCCCGCGACTCAGGAGCATCCGAAAGCTCTGCCTGATCCTCGCTCACGAGCCGCGCCAACGCAGCCCGCGCCAAACCACGACGCTTCTTCAAATACCGCAACGTGATCAGCTCTTTCGACGGATGCGCGGCGAGCCATGCCCCCGCCTTCGCGAGCAACTTCTCGACCTCATCGTCGCCGACCCAATAGTGCTTATCGTCGTCGAGCACTGGAATGAGCACGTAAAGATGCGACAGCGCTTCCGCCACCCGCTGCTCGCCCGTCAGCGTCAACGCGAGGTACCTTGAGTCAGCGATGCGCTCGAACGAAACCGCCCAACCCAGCGGCTCGAACAAAGACCGCAGTAGAGCCTCGCCACCACGCGCCGGTAACGGACAGACTTTGATCGTCAACGGCATCTTTGCCGCCGCCAGCTCCGGCCGTTCTTTCGATACGCCTGTCATCGCGGTCCGAAACGCGCGGTTCAAGCCGACGGAAAGAAACGAAGACGCGGCATAAGGCCGGTCGTTCACATACTGATCGAGCAACCCCTCACCATCGCCCCGCCCGCGCACCAGCCCGACCGGATCGACGTCGATCGTCAGCACCGCTTCGCAAAGCTCCGCCGACGCCACCGGATAGAAAACAATCGCCTTCCCGAACGCGAGCTCAACCTCATGCACCCGCTCCGGATGCTTCATCAAAATGAAGCCCAGATCGCTCGCCGGCCGGTGCGTGGTCGAGATGGAAAGGAACATGGGGCCAAGGTTTAGCGCGCGAACCGCACCACCGCCAGCGCCCTACATCGCCCGCCGCGCCGCAAACGCCGCGGCCAGCGTGCCCTCGTCCAGATAGTCCAACTCCCCACCCACCGGCACGCCGTGCGCCAACCGCGTCACGGAAACGCCGAGCGGTGCGATCAAGTCCGTCACGTAGTGCGCGGTCGTTTGCCCTTCGACGGTCGCGTTCAAGCCCAGCACCACTTCGCGCGTGCCGCCCGCGCGCACGCGTTCGACCAGGGCGCCGATGTTGAGTTGATCCGGCCCGCGCCCGTCGAGCGCCGACAGTGTGCCGCCCAACACATGATAGCGCCCGCGAAACACGCCCGCGCGTTCCAGCGCCCACAGATCGGCGACATCTTCCACCACGCAAATCAACGCCTGGTCGCGCTTTGGGTCCGCGCACACACCGCACGGCTCGGCGGTATCGAGATTGCCGCACGTCGTGCACGACTTGATCGTCCGGCCTGCCTCTTCGAGTGCCGCGGCCAACGGCTGCAGCAGACTCTCCTTCTTCTTGAGCAACGCCAACGCCGCGCGCCGCGCCGACCGTGGCCCAAGTCCCGGCAACCGCGCCAACAACTGCACCAACCGCTCAATCTCAGGGCCGGAGAGCGCCGCCATGTCTAAAACTTCATTCCCGGCGGCAGCGGCAACCCACCGGTCACCTTCGCCATCTCGTCGCTCATCTTCGCGTCGACCTTCGCGCGCGCGTCGTTGATCGCAGCGACGAGCAGGTCTTCCAGCATCCCCGCATCCTTCGGGTCGAGCAGCGTCGGATCGATCCGCACGGCCTTTGCCAAGCCCTTGCCGTTCAGCGTGATTTTCACCATCCCGCCGCCGGATTGGCCGTCGGCCTCGATCGCGCTCACCCGCTCTTGCGCCTCTTGAAAGCGCGATTGCAGCGCCTGCGCTTGCTTCATCAAGTCGCCGATATTCTTCATGATTCCTCACCCGTCTCCGCTTCAGCCGGCGCCGCGAACTCGTCGCGGTCGCGCACCGACACGATCTTTGCACCCGGAAACGCCGCCATCGCCGCCTTCAACAGCGGATCTTGCGCGGCCGACGCGCGCCGCGCTTGATCTTCCGCCGCCGCCTGCGCGGCGATCGTCGGCGCACCCTCGGCGCTCGACACGGTGACGACCCAGCGCTCGCCGGTCCACTTCCAAAGCTTGTCCGACAACTCGCCCGGCATCGCTGGCGGCGCCGCCGGTTGCACGCGCAACTCCAACCGCCCGCGCTCGAACCGCACCAGATGCACCCAGTGCTCCAACGCATAGAGCAGCCGCGCCTCCCGCTGCGCCCGCACGAGCGCCACGAGTTCGGCAAAATTCTGCAGCAGCACCTTCGGCGCCTGAGCCGGCGCGGACACCGGCGCCACGCTCATCGTCGGCTCGCTCCGTGCCGTCGCCGTCTCCGTGCGCCCCGGCGCCGCGCTCATGCGCAAAGGCGGCGGCGCAGGCGGCGCAGCACCGGCCCCACCGCGCGGCGCGGGCGAACTCGCACCGGCCGACGATCCAACGCCACGCACCAACGCTTCGGTCGGCGGCAACTCCGCCGCGTAAGCCATGCGGATCAACGCCATCTCGGTCGCGGCCGCCGTGTCCGGTGCCACTTGCACTTCCGCGAGCGCCTTCAACAGCAACTGCCACGTCCGCGCGAGTTGCGGCACGGTGAGCTTGGCCGCCAATTCGCCAAAACGCTTTGCCTCGTCCGCCGTCGCACCCGCGCTCGAGTTCCCACCGACGACTTTCGTGCGCGTCACCTCATGACAAATCTGTGCCAGATCCTGCAGCACGGCGAGCGGATCGGCGCCGGAATCGTACTGCCCGCGAAACTCAACCAACGCCTCTGCGATCGCTCCGCGCATCACCTTGTCGAAAAGCTCAAGCCCGCGGCTGCGATCGGCCAGGCCCAGCATCGTGCGCACGGCCTCTTCTTCGATCGTGGCCCCGCCCGCATGCGCGAACGCCTGATCGAGCAGCGACAGCGCATCGCGCGCCGACCCTTCCGCGGCCCGCGCGATCAGATGCAGCGCCGCATCATCGGCCGCCTGCTTCTCCGACTTGCACACGAACGCCAGATGCGCCGCCAACTCGCCGACCGCCACGCGCTTCAAGTCGAACCGCTGACAGCGCGACAGCACCGTGATCGGCACCTTGCGGATTTCGGTGGTCGCAAAGATGAACTTCACATGCGGCGGCGGCTCTTCCAGCGTCTTCAGCAAACCGTTGAACGCCGCCTTCGACAGCATGTGCACTTCGTCGATGATGTAGACCTTGAAGCGCACCTCGGCCGGCGCATAGCGCACGCCTTCGACGATCTCGCGAATGTCGTCGATGCCGGTCCGCGAAGCCGCGTCCATTTCATAGACGTCGACGCTGCGCGACTCCGCGATCGACCGGCAGGGCTCGCACTGCCCGCACGGTTTCACCGTCGGTTCCGTCCGCTTGCCGTCCGTCCCGATGCAGTTGAGCGCCTTAGCGATGATCCGCGCCGTCGTCGTCTTGCCCACGCCGCGCACGCCGGTCAGCATGAACGCATGCGCAATCCGCCCGGCCGCGAATGCATTGCCGAGCGTGCGCACCATCGCGGCTTGCCCGATGAAAGCGTCTTCGAATGTCTGCGGCCGGTACTTGCGCGCCAGCACCCGATAGGCACCGTCGCCCTTCGCCGCCCCGCCCTTCAGCCCGAGCCCAGGCTCGTCCGAACCACCGTCCGAACCCTTATCTTTCTTCACCATCGAGAGGTTCCGCTCAGGTGGGCAGCGCGCGTAGGTGGGCCACGCCCACCGAAGCTCCGGCTTCCAGCCGGAGCGCAGGTGGGAGGCTGGTGAACGACCCGAGTCGAAACTCGTTACGGCTGCTTCCTTCCGGACCTGACCGGGTTGGCGAGGGACACGTCCGCCGCCAACCTCCCGGGAAAACTATATCAGCACCGGGGGTGACGAACGCAAGTTCTGATCGATTGCAGCGACCGCGCGCCCCATGCCAAGGTCCGCCCGATTTCCTGTGGGAAAAGAGGGAGACGCGGGGGCGCATGAAGCTGGTTCTGCCGAAAAACCCGAACGTGTTTGCGAATTCGCCGCTGGATCGATCCGCCCATTTGCGCGGCGATCCGGACTGGCTTTCGGCCGCGCTCAACGACAAACGCTCGCTCTTTATCCCGGTCTGGAAGCTGATGCCGTTTCTGGTCAAGGCTCGCGACGGCCGGCACGAGGCGGGCTGGGTAACGTCCGAACTGGCGTTGCCGCTGATGCGCCCCGGCGCAACCACGATCTTCCTTGGCGTCCATAACGAAAGCGCCCACTTCGCGATCGATGTTTCCGGCCTGCCCGATCCCAGCGCCGAAGGCGCGCTCGCTGGCCTCGGCACGTTTTCGGACCTGCGCACCATCGCCGAAGAAATCGACCCCGGCGATGCCGCGATCCTGGCGCAGGCGAAGTCGATGATCGACTGGCACCAGCGCCACGGCTACTGCGCGAACTGCGGCGCCCCGACAGTGCCCTCCGATGCCGGTTACAAGCGCTTTTGCGACGCCTGCAACACAGAACACTTCCCGCGGACCGACCCGGTCGTGATCATGCTGGCCCTGAACGGCGACACCTGCCTGCTCGGCCGCCAAGCGAAATGGCCGAAGGGTTTCTATTCCGCGCTGGCGGGCTTCGTAGAACCCGGCGAGACAATCGAAGAGGCGGTCGCACGCGAACTGCAAGAAGAAGCCGGCATCAAAATCGGCGACGTCGCGTTCCACTCGACGCAGCCCTGGCCTTATCCCTCGTCGCTGATGATCGGCTGCTACGCCCGCGCCAGGACGACGGAGATCACCGTCGACATGACCGAACTCTCCGACGCCCAATGGTTCCCGCGCGATGTCGTGCGCGCCTCGCTCGAGAAAAAAGGCACCCCCGACCTCCGCCTCCCCCCACCCCTCGCCATCGCCCACCAACTGGTGAAAAGCTGGATTGAGGAGGGTTAGGTCGCCGCTAATCACGAAATGACATCCTTGCAATTCTTCCATCGTATGGAATAATTGCAAGGATGATCCCCCGGCATGCCCGCTCGCCGATTGAAGACCTGATGGTCCGCTTTCCGGCGGTGGCCCTCCTGGGGCCGCGACAGTCCGGTAAGACGACGCTCGCGAAGAAAATTGCGCGCGGCCGCAAGCCGACCCCGGTTTACCTGGACCTGGAGCTTCCTTCCGACCTCGCGAAGCTAACCGACCCCGAGCTCTATTTGCGCTCGCACATGGATCGCCTTGTCATTCTCGACGAGGTGCAGCGCCTACCAAATGTTTTCGCCGTGCTTCGCGCCTTGATCGACGAGCGGCGCGCCGCGGGCGATCAAGCCGGTCAATATCTACTGCTCGGGTCGGCCGCGCCCGGGTTGTTGCGTCAGTCGGCGGAGTCCTTGGCCGGACGCATCGCCTATCACGAACTAACGCCCTTCACCGCGCTTGAAACAAAAGCCGCTGAATCGGAGCAGCTGTGGTTGCGCGGCGGGTTCCCGGGAAGCTTTCTCGCGAGCGCCGACGGCGACAGCCTGGAATGGCGCAACGCGTTCATCAGGTCGTACATCGAACGCGACATTCCGGCTCTGGGCTCACGCATCCCGGCAGTCACCCTCCAGCGCTTCTGGACGATGCTGGCGCACCAGCAAGGCGCCCAGCCGAACGCAGCGAAGCTTGCATCGGCACTTGCGATCAGCGGGCAATCGGTCGGCCGCTACATCGATCTGATGACCGATCTCTTGCTCGTACGGCAATTGCGGCCCTGGGCATCGAACGAGGGCAAGCGCTTGGTGCGCTCGCCAAAAATCTACATTCGCGACAGCGGCCTAACGCACGCGCTGCTTAGCCTGACAACGCTCGACGACGTTCTAGGACACCCGGTGGCAGGTCATAGCTGGGAGGGCTTTGCGATCGAGAACCTGATCACCGTGGTGCCAGCCAATGCGCGCGCATGGTTCTATCGAACGGCCGCCGGAGCGGAGATCGACTTGCTCATCGAGATCGGCGCGCGCCGTCGTATTGCGATCGAGGTCAAGCGCTCGCTCGCGCCGTCGATATCGAAAGGCTTCCGCGAAGGCTGCGCCGACGTGCAGGCGACGGACCGCTACATTGTCTATGCGGGCAAGGAACGCTATCCGCTCGACAAGGCGACCCAAGCGATCTCGTTGCGTGACTTGATGAGCGAACTCGCGTCCGCTTGAGGCAATCACTGAGGCGCGGCGATCGTTTTGCGGTACGCGTGCGCCGGATAGACGCCCAGGATCCGCATGTGCGAGGTGAAGAACTGCAGCTCTTCCAGCGCCAGCCGGACGTTGCGTTCCTCCGGATGCCCTTCGATGTCGGCATAAAACTGCGTCGCGTTGAACGAGCCTTCGAGCTGATAGGACTCGAGCTTCGTCATATTGACGCCGTTGGTCGCGAACCCGCCCATCGCCTTATAGAGCGCGGCCGGCACGTTGCGCACGCGGAACACGAACGTCGTGACCACCGGCCCCGACTCGAACTCCGCATCGTCGGGCTCGCTCGACATAATCAAAAAGCGCGTCGTGTTGTGCGCCGCGTCCTCGACATTCGCCTTCAAGATGTTGAGCCCGTAGATTTCGGCGGCGAGCGTGGACGCCAGCGCACCAACTGTCGGGTCCTTCATCTCGGAAACCTTGCGCGCCGAGCCGGCCGTGTCCGCGCCCACGATCATCTGCAAGCCGAGTGAGCGGATAATGTTGCGGCATTGGCCAAGCGCCGGCGTCTGGCTCATCACCGACTTCAGCCCCTCAAGCGTCGCCCCCTTCACCGCCATCAACTGGTGATGGATGCGCACAAAATGCTCGCCCGTGATGTAGAGCCCGCTGTCCGGCAGCAAGTGGTGAATGTCCGCGATCCGCCCGTGCAGCGAATTCTCGATCGGGATCATGGCAAGGCGCGCCTTGCCCTCCTTCATCGCCGCGAACACGTCTTCGAACGTCTGGCAGGGCAGCGCGTCCATCTGCGGAAACACTTCGCGGCAGGCCAGATGCGAGTTCGCGCCCGCTTCCCCCTGAAACGCGATCATGTTCGACTTCGGACTCATTTCGCCCCCTTGCCCAGTATCTGCCGTGCCCGCTCGAGATCGCCTGGCGTATCGACGCCCAGCGGCTGCGTGTCGACGATCCGAACCGCGATCGTCATTCCCGCCTCCAGCGCGCGCAACTGCTCAAGCTTCTCGCGCTTCTCAAGAGGACTTGGCGCCAACTTCACGAACCGATCAAGCGCCGCGCGCCGGTAAGCATAAATGCCGATGTGGTGATAATGCGCGCCCTCGCCCCACGGCGCCGTTGCCCGCGTAAAATAAAGCGCCCGGCCCTCGCGGCCGCCCGCAGGCAACGCCACGACGGTTTTGACCACATTCGGATTGGTCCGCTCGCTCTCTTCGCGAATCTCAGTCGCCAGCGTCGACATGTCGGCGCCGGAACTCCGCAGCGTCTCCACCACCGCCCTCACCAGCGCTGGATCGAGCGTCGGAAGATCGCCCTGCACATTGACGACGACATCATGCGAACCGTTCGCATCGAGCTTACCCAACGCCTCGTAGATTCGGTCCGATCCGGACGGATGATCGGGATTGGTCAGCACGGCCTCGCCGCCCGCGCGCAAAACGGCATCGACGATTTCGCGTTCAGCCGCGGCAATCGCGACGCGTCCGGCCTTTGCCTCCGTCGCCCGGCGCCAGACCTGAACGATCATCGGCACGCCGTGAATATCGGCAAGCGGCTTGCCCGGCAGTCGCGTCGACGCCATCCGGGCGGGAATAAGGATCAGTGGCTCACTCATGTGGAGAGTGTGTTCTAGGCTTCGGGCGCGCACCAAAATGCGACGTTCCGCCGCAATGACCCGAAAGTCGCCCCCGGTATTGTCTCGCCGCTCCTGCGAATACGTGCGCGCGCCACCGCCGCGCCGGCTTATCCCAAACGGTCGTTCTTTAAGGGTTGCGTCTTATGGATTCCTTCGAGTGGAACAAAATCTTCGGCGCAGTCCTCGGCACCGTGCTGGTCATCGTCGCGCTCAACATCGGCATATCGATGTTGATGAAGCCTCATCACAATGAAAAGCCCGGCATGGAAGTCGCCGTCGTCGAAACGCCGACCAATGGCGGAACGCCCGTAGTCGAACAGAAGCCCGACTGGGGCACCGTGCTCCCGGTGGCCGACGCCGCCGCCGGCGAAAAGATCCATCAGCGCTGCCTGCAATGCCACGACTTCAACAAAGGCGGCCCGGACAAGATCGGCCCGAATCTTTGGGGCGCAATCGGCGGCAAACATGCGCACGCACCGAACTTCGCCTACTCGGCCGGGATGAAGGCGCTTGCCGACAAGACCTGGGACTACGACGCGTTCGACGCCTTCATGAAAAATCCGAAGGCGGCCGTTCCCGGCACCAAGATGGCGTTCGCGGGTCTGTCGAAACAGAACGATCGCATCAATCTGATCGCCTACCTGCGTCAGCAAGCGGACTCACCGCTTGCGATCCCCGCGCCGAACCCGGCCACACCCGCGCCGGCCGCTCCTGGCGACGGCGCGACCGAACCCGCTGGCGAAGTGCAGGCGCCACCGCCCGGCACTGCGCCGACGGCACCGGATGGTGCTGCACCAGCGACGCCTGCTGCTCCCGGTGCAACGGCACCAGCGGCGCCCGCCACAACACCGGCACCGGCAGCACCCGGCCACTAACCCAATTTCTCTAGGTCCCGAAGGGTTTGCGTTTCGCGACGCAAACCCTTCATGCTGTGTGCGCCACGCCACCGAGGACGCCAAGCGCATGCCCCAAGGAGCATTGCTGTTTCAACTCGTCGGATACCCGCACGAGATCTGGACCGACCACCTGCGCAAGTTGATGCCGGAGCTCGAGATCCGTAGAGCCGACGACGAGCGCGTCGAAGATATTGCGTACTGCATCGCCTGGCAGCCGAAACCCGGCAGCTTCGCTCGGATGAAGAACCTGAAAGTCGTCTTTTCCATGGGCGCCGGCGTCGACGGTATCGTCGCCGACACGACCTACCCGAAACACGTGCCCCTCGTGCGCGTCGTCGACGACACGCTCAGCCAGTCGATGACCGAGTACGTCGTCTATCAAGTGCTGTACTGGCACCGCCGCATGCGCGACTTCGAAAGCCTACAGCGCGCGAAGAAGTGGCGCCAATTGGCAGCCCCGCGTGCCGGAAACATTCGCGTCGGCATCCTAGGCTTTGGCGTATTGGGCCAAGCCGCAGCCAAACCCTTAAGCGCGATCGGCTACCTGCTCTCAGGCTGGAGCGCGACGCCGAAGAACATCGACGGCATCAAAAGCTTTCATGGACAAGAAGGTCTCGGCCCGTTCCTCGCGCAATCGGACATCCTCGTTTGCTTGCTGCCGCTCACTGCCGACACGCGCGGCATCCTGAACAGGGACACGTTCGCGCAGCTGCCGAACGGCGCCTGCGTCATCAACTGCGCGCGAGGGGGGCACCTGATCGAAGAGGACCTGATCGCAGCCTTGGATTCCAACCATCTGCGCGGCGCCACACTCGACGTCTTCCAAACCGAACCGCTGCCGCCATCGAGCCCGCTGTGGACTCACCCGAAGGTCGCAATCACCCCACATTCCGCCGCCATGACCGACCCGGCAGCTCTCATGGCTAGCGTCGCCAACACCATCCGCCGCCTAGACCAAGGCCTCCCAACCGAGAACACCGTCGACTTCAAGCGCGGCTACTGAGTCAGAAATGGTTCACCACAAGCCACGAAGGTCACCAAGAAAAATGATTCACACAATGAAACAATGACTCAATGGGTGACTATCGATCGCGCGCGTAGCGCGTAGTCGGGCATCTACTGGCGCTGCGCGCCGAAGACGGGGCTCCCATGGTGTCATTGTTTCATTGTGTGAATCATTTTTCTTGGTGACCTTCGTGGCTTTGCGGTGAAAATTTCTACGCGTACCGCGCGCGCAGCGTTGCATAGATCGCGCGAACCGTCTGCGCCTCGGCCCCGAGCGGGCGCCCGGGCTTTGCCCGATCCGTCCACGCCGGAATATCGAAATGCGCGAACGCCTTCGCCTTCTCCACAAAGCGTTCCAGGAACAGCGCCGCCGTGATCGCCCCCGCGTTCGGGCTGTCCGGATTGTTCGTGAGGTCCGCGACCTTGCCCTCGATCAGCCCGCGATAGCCGCGCCACAACGGGAAGCGCCACATCGCATCCGCCTCGCGCACCGACGCCGCGCTGAGCTCCGCCGCCAAGGCATCGTCGGTCGAAAAGAACGGCGGTAGATCGAACCCCGTCGCCACGCGCGCCGCCCCCGTCAACGTGGCGATGCAGATCAAGACCGCCGGCGCTTCGCTGTCGGCTTCCGCCAACGCGTCGGCCAGAACCAAGCGCCCTTCGGCATCGGTGTTCCCGACCTCGACCGTCAGACCCTTCCGGCTCTTCAGCACGTCGCCCGGCCGGTAGGCGTCGCCCGAGATGCTGTTCTCGACCGCCGGGATCAACACGCGCAGACGCACGGGCACCTCCGCGTCCATGATCATATGCGCAACGGCAAGCACCGCCGCCGCACCGCCCATGTCCTTCTTCATCGTCGCCATACCGCTCGCAGGCTTGATGTCGAGCCCGCCCGAGTCGAAGCACACGCCCTTACCGACCAACGTCACCAGCGGCCTCGACGGATCGCCCCAGCGAATATCGATCAACCGCGGCGCTCGTGACGATCCGGCGCCGACCGCCCAAACCATCGGATAGTTCCGCGCCAGCAGATCGCGCCCTTCGATCAAGCTGAACTGCGCGCCATGCTCGCGCGCGACATTCTCCGCGGCCTGCGCCAGCTCGACCGGGCCCATCTCATTCGCGGGCGTGTTCACCAGATCGCGCGCCAAGAAAACCCCACGCGCGACCCGCGTAACGTGCCCGATGTCGGCATCGTCCGGCCATACGAGAACCGGCCGCACCTTCGCCTTGTCGTTGCTCTTGAAGCGAGCGTACGAGTAGGACCCCATAGCCCAAGCCAACGCCAGCCGATTGCCGTCGTGTCCGGTCGGCACATGCACATAGCGATAGGTCCCGGCCGGTAACGACGACGCAAAGCTCGCCGTCGCGAACGCGTCCTCGTCGGGTCCAAGACCCAGCACAGCACCGGCAACGCCATCGCCACCCGGCAGAAATTGAATCCTGCCCGCTGCGGCCTTGAAGCCCGACGCCTTCAACCACGCCGCATGGCGCTCCAGCGGGCCCTTGAGCGCACTATCGAGTGTCGCGGTCGAAACCGCATACAGAGGAATGGCGCCCTGCGCCGTCGCGGAAAAAAGATCGCCGATGTTCATGTTTGAGCCTTCAAGCCGAGCCTAGCGCGCACCGGGCAGGACGAGGGCCGCCATCGCCAACAGCGCGAACGCCGAAGCGTAGTAGCCAACGACGGCGTTCGCCGCAATCGCACTGAAGGCAAGCAACGCCAAAGCCCCCACCAAAAGGCCAATCGCCACCACCCGCATCGCCGAAGACCGCCCCTGCTCCAGCCGCCAAATCAACACGCCGGAGGCGAACAACAGCAGCGCCATGCCGGGCGGAATACTCGGCTTGAGCTTGAGCCCATACCCCAACGCATCGGTCACGAGCATCGCGCAGGTCAGATTGATCACCACAATCTGTGCCATATTGAGCATCAGATAGGCCCGCCGCAGCTTGAACGCGACCAACGCCCGGCGCTGCCAGAGCGCAATCGCAATCGCCGTCAACGCGATCACCGCCGCGACATTGGCGATCAGCAGCACCGACTTGGCCTGCGTCGCGATCACGGTCAACTTGCCAAACGCATCCCACTGCACGACCATGCGGCTCGGCAAAACACCATAATAGTGCGACACCAAAAAGGTCGGCGCGATACCGAGAACCAGCAGAAGCAGATAGGACAGCCAGGGTTGGCGGGGCGCACTGTTCGCAGTCAAGGCCAAGATCCTAGCGGCCTGCTTCGGCGTAGAAGCGTTGCGCACCCTCATGCAGCGGCACCGGCAGATTTTCGCTCGCCCGCGCGGCGTCGATCGATGCGGCCGCCCTGCCCAAGCGCTTCAACTCGACGCGGTTCGCCGGATTCCACAGCGACCGCAGGACCGCATAGGTCACGTCGTTCGGCATCGACTTGTTCACAACCCAAACACTGGCGACGTTGAGTGTCGCGACCGCCTTCGACGAACGATAGGTGTCGGCGGCCAGCACGGTCTTGCTCAGCAGCGGATTTCGACGCGCCAAAACGCCGATCGCCTTCGTATCGATGGCGATGACACGTCCGAGCTCGCGCCGCACCACGCTGTCGACCGATCGGATCGGCGCCACGCCGATCACAAAAAATGCATCGAGCTTGCCGTTCCGCATCGCCTCCGACGCTTGCTCGCCGGATAGAAAACTCAGACGCAGCCGGTTCGCATTGATACCTGCCGCCGCAAGCAAGGTGCGCACCGTCTGGTTCGTTGCCGACGTCTCGGCGTCGATCGACACCCGCTTACCGGCGAGATCGCGGAGTTTCTTGATCCGGGACTTGGGCGACACGACCAGGTGCAGTGTCTCGTCGTGCAACCGGGCGATGGCGCGCAGATCCGAGAGCGCGCCTGTCGCCTTGAACGGCCCCTCGCCGTCGTAGGCGTTGGCGAGGATGTCGCCCTGTACGAGCGCCGACTTCACCCGCCCGGCATTTACCGCGAACACGTTGGCGATCGAGCCGCTGGACGACCGCGATGTTGCGATAAGACCTTCGGGACCGCACACGCCGTCGGTTTCGCAGCGCGCCAGCCCTGGTGGATTGCTGATGATGCGCGCCACCGCTTCGCCCACGCGCATGTACGAACCGGACACGGGACCGGTCGCAATCTGAAATGAGATACGTTGGGTCTCGGGCGGCGGCACTTGCGCCTGCAGCGGCGCCACCAGGAAACCAGCCGAAATCGCGATCAGCACATTCAGCCGCCGACGCGCGTTTTGCTTCACCTGAGTCACCCTCTTGGGAACGCCTTATACGCTTGGTGCCCGGCGTCGGGAAGCGCCGGTAACTTGTGATTATGCTTAAACATTTGTTATCCGCTTTGCGGCGAAATTAGGTCCGTATCAACCTGCGGCCCTCTCTGTCCGTTCTCTAGGGCCGCCGACCCCACGAGGACCTGACGATGCGCCTGAATCCCACCCGCGATCTGCTCCGCTCGGCGAGCCGGATCGCGATTGTCGCAGCCACGGCGACGCTTTTGGCCGGCTGCGGCGGCGCCGGTCTCCTTTCAAGCGGCTCCGACGGCGCATCCGCGAGTTCGAGCATGAGCACGATCGAGCCGGAAGGCTTGGACTTTGTCGGCGGTGCGGCCTACTGGGGCGCAAAGTACGAGGCAAACCGCGGCGATACGCGCGCCGCTGTCAGCTTCGCCCGCAATCTGCGCATGATGGGTGGCGCCAAGCAGGCCGTCGCCGTGATGAAAGATGTCGTCATGGCCGCGCCGGACGATCCGCGCGTACTCTCGGAGTATGGCAAGGCATTGACCGCCGCCGGCCGCGTAAAGGACGCCCTACCCTTCCTTGCCCGGGCCGCGCAGATGAACAACGACGACTGGACCACACTTTCGGCTCATGGCGTCGCTCTTGACCAGACCGGCAACCACACGGCCGCCCAGCAGAACTATCAAGCCGCGCTGAAGCTCTCCCCCAACAATCCGACGATTGAGAGCAACCTGGCGCTGTCTTATGTGCTCGAAGGCCGGATCGACCAGGCCGAGCTCATCTTGCGCCGCCTTGTTGCCCGCCCGGACGCAACCGCCCAAATGCGCCAAAACCTAGCAATGATCGCGACCTTGAAGGGCGATCCTGCCGAGGCGGAACAGCTGGCCCGCGAAGATCTGCCGGCAACCGAGGCCACGAACAACCTCTCGCTTCTGCGCCAGCTCGATGCCCGAAACGCGGCCGTAAACGTCCAGACGCTGCCGCCGCCGGATGCGCCCGCAGCCATAACACCGCTGTCGAAGATCGAGGTGACGAAGCCGTCAACGGAGATCGCCATGCAGCCCGCCCCGGCAACCGCGGAGACCAAACCTGCCGAACCGGCCGCACCACAGGTCGCGACACAAGCGCCGAAACCGGCCCCCGTCATGATGGCGCCGATCGCCGACGACGACGAGCCGGCGAAGCCGACCGTCAACGCGACCGTCGCAAAACCGGCTCCCGCTCAAACGACGGCGGCGACGCCGCCGTCATCCACCGCACCGAAGCCCCTGACCAACGAAGCCCCCGTCGCGACAAAGGACAAAGTCGCCGGAAGTGCAACCGCCAAGCCGACCTCGGTACTGCGCAAGTCCTACGACGTCTACCGCCGTCAGGAACCCGTGGCGGTCGCAAACGCCAACCCGAACTGAGCAACAAAGACGAAGTTAGGCCGCGCATCGAGAGATGCGCGGCTTTTTTTGCGCTCACGTTGGTCGCTCGCCACAGCAAAAAGGCCCGGCGCCATGGGCAACCGGGCCTTGAAACTGCGGTTTAATGAGCGCCGTCAGAGGCTCATGATCTTGATCGCCGCGGGCCCCAAGATGACGATGAACAATGCCGGCAGAAAGAAGATGATCATGGGAACCGTAAGTTTCGCCGGCAGCGACGCGGCCTTCTTCTCGGCCTCCATCATGCGCATTTCGCGATTCTCAAGCGCCATCACGCGCAGCGCCGTACCAAGCGGCGTGCCGTAGCGCTCTGCTTGAATGAGCGACGTACACACGGCCCGAACGCCAGGATGCGCGCAGCGCTTGCCGAGGTTCTCATAGGCCTGCCGGCGATCCGGCAAATAGGACAGCTCGGCCGTTGTCAGCGCGAACTCTTCCGCCAGTTCCACCGATTGGCTGCCGATCTCCGATGCGACCTTGTTGAAGGCCGCTTCGACCGACATGCCCGACTCGACGCAGATCAGCATCAGATCGAGCGCATCGGGAAACGCCCGCATGACCGAACCCATGCGCTTGTCGATCACGTTCTGCACGTAGAGGTCGGGCAAATAGAAGCCTGCGAACGAGCCGCCGAATGCGATCGCGATCTTCCCGAGCGCCGGCAGATTGTATTTCGACAGCATGAACAGGTAGACGATCGTCGCAAAGAAGACGATGAACGGCATCACGAACCGGAAGAACATGAAGGTATACATCGCCGCCTGCCCGCGGTAGCCCGCGCGCGACAGCTTTTCCTTCGTACCCGGCGATTCCAGGATGTTCCGCAGGTTCAGCTTCTCGACCGTCTGCTTCATGAAGCCGACCGGTGTCGACCGCAGCTGCGCGGTGCCTTTCTTGTTCAACGCTTCGCGTTGCTGGCGTCTCAGTTCTTCGCGACGCGTGGCAACCGCCTTTAAGCGCGACCCAAGCTTGTCGCCGGCAAGCAACGGGTAAGTCAACGTCAGGATCGTCGCGAACGCGGCGACGGCGGCCAACACCGACACTACAAGCTCGCGATTGAAGAACAGGTCGATAAATTTCATCATGTTCCTGTCTCCAACTCAGTACTTGAACGAAATCATCTTTTTCATGACCGTGATGCCGAGCGACATCCAAACCGCGCAAACGAGCAGCAGGAAGTTGCCGAACCGCTCCGTGAACAACAGCGAGATGTATTGCGGGGTCGTCATATACACGAGGCCCATGACCACGATCGGCAGCGATCCGATGATCCCCGCCGACGCCTTCGCTTCCGACGACAGTGCTTGGATTTTCCCCTGCAGCCGCTTGCGGTCGCGCAGCACCGCCGACAAGTTGCCGAGCGCCTCGGACAAGTTACCGCCGGTCTTCTGCTGAATGGTCAAAACGATCTGGAAGAAATTCACTTCCGGAACGGGCATGCGGTCGTACATGCGTTTTAGGCCGTCCTCGAGCGTCACGCCGACCTTCAAACCCTCGACGATCTGCTTGAACTCGGGACCAACCGGCTCGCCCGACTCGGCCGAAATGATCTTCAAGCACTCGTTCAGCGGCAAGCCGGCCTTCACGCCGCGAACAATGACGTCGATCGCATTTGCGAATTCTTTGATGAACGCCTTCTTGCGCCGCGAGATTGTGAACCCCAGCAGCCAACGCGGCAGACCGAACCCGACCGCAAACCCGGCCGCGATCGCCACGTACCACGAATAGCCCAGAATGAAGAAAGCGGCCATCGCCACCACGCCCAAGCCGGCGGTAATCATGAAGAACATGCGCACGTCGATGTTCCAATCGGCTTGCTCGAGCATCGCCGAAAGCGTCGGCTTAGCCTTCACTTCGTCCTGCTTGCGTTCGATCTCCTTGAGCGTCTCCTGCACCTGCTTCCGGCGCTTCGCGTTCGACTCGCCTGCCGTATCCCCGGCCTTGGCCGCAGCGCCGCGGCCGGTCGTGCCGCGCGACACAGCCGCAACACGCTTGTTCGTCTTCGCGCCGCCGTCGCCGGCGCCCAGAAACGCGAACGCAACGCCGCCGACCGCCAGTGCAACGGTCAGCGCGATCGCAATCAAAAGAAGTGTCGATTGATCCATGGCGGCTATCAGAGACCCTTGCAGCCTCTCTCCCTAATTGGCGGCGGCCGCTTCAAGCGCTTCGAGCAGCTCTTTCTCGCGATTGAAGTAGCGCGCGCGATCCCAGAATGCCGGCCGTGAAATACCGGTCGAAACGTGACGTCCCTTGACCCGTCCGTGCTCGTCTTCGCCTTGGATCTCGTACAGGAAGAGATCCTGCGTAATGACGACTTCGCCTTCGAGGCCGATGACTTCGGTGATATGCGTGATGCGGCGCGAACCGTCGCGCAGACGCGCCGCTTGAATGACGATGTCGATCGCGCCGACGACCATTTCGCGGATCGTCTTCGAGGGCAGGTTGTAGCCGCCCATCGTGATCATCGATTCCAGACGCTGCAGAGCTTCGCGCGGGCTGTTGGAGTGCAGCGTGCCCATCGAACCGTCGTGACCCGTGTTCATCGCTTGCAGCAAGTCGAATGCTTCCGGTCCGCGGACCTCGCCGACGATGATCCGTTCCGGACGCATACGCAGACAGTTCTTGACCAGATCGCGCATCGTAATCTCGCCGGACCCTTCGAGGTTCGGCGGGCGCGTCTCGAGTCGAACCACGTGCGGCTGTTGCAGCTGAAGTTCGGCCGCGTCTTCGCAGGTGATCACGCGTTCGTCGAGATCGATGAACGCGGTCATCGTGTTGAGCAGCGTCGTCTTGCCCGAACCGGTACCGCCGGAAATCAAGATGTTACAACGGCAATTGCCGATAACGTTCAAGACGGTCGCGCCTTCCGGCGAGATCGACCCGAAGCGGACCAGGTCCGCCATCTTCAGCTTGTCTTTCTTGAACTTACGAATGGTGAGCGTCGGCCCGTCGATGGCGAGCGGCGGCGCAATCACGTTGACACGGGAACCGTCCGGCAAACGCGCGTCGCATATCGGCGAGCTTTCGTCGACGCGGCGGCCGATCTGGCTCACGATGCGTTGGCAGATGTTCATCAGCTGCGCATTGTCGCGGAAGCGGATGTTCGTGAGCTGCACTTTGCCGTTGACTTCGATGAAGACGCGCTCGGCGCCATTCACCATGATGTCGGCGATGTCGTCGCGCGCCAGCAGCGGCTCCAGCGGGCCGTAGCCCAGGACGTCGTTGCAAATGTCCTGGAGCAGCTGTTCCTGCTCCGCGATCGACATAACGACGTTTTTGATCGCGATGATTTCGTTGACGATGTCGCGAATTTCCTCGCGCGCGGACTCCGCGTCGAGTTGCGCGAGCTGCGCCAGATCGATCGTATCGATCAGCGCATTGAAGATCGTCGTCTTGATTTCGTAGTACTGATCCGAGCGCGCATCGACGGCAAGCGGCGGCGGCGCCGGCGGCAGTTGCCCCGACGGCGGCTTCGCGGCAACCGGCGGCGGCGGTGGCGGCGCGGCGGCGACCTTGGCCGCAGGCGCGGGTTGAGGGACCGCGGGCTTGGGCCGCGGCGCCGTTTCGGTTCCTCCACCCGGACGCTTACCGAACATGGACTATCAAGCCTTCTTGCGTCGCAGGAAGTCGAAGCTGAGTTTGTTCGCGGGCTTCGCGTCGGCCTTCGGCTCGCGGCCGGTCAGCTTCTGCGCCAGTTCGCGGAACCCTTGCGCGGCACGCGACTGCGCGTTCAGCTCGCCGACCATCTGGCCATTGTTGCTGGCGGTCGCAAAAGTCTGCGGATCGAACGGCATGACGAGCGCGGGCTCCGCGCCCATCGCCTCGGCGAAGTCCTTCACCGGGATCTCCGGGCGGCGCGGAATGCCGACTTGGTTCAGCACCACCTTCAGCGGGCGGTCGTTCGGCCGCGCGCCGTTGACCATGTCGTAGATGTTCTTGCCGTTACGCAGGCTCGCAAGATCCGGCGTCGCCGTGACGACGATCTCGTCGGCTGCAACCAACACCTGCTTCACCCACGGCGCCCACACATGCGGAATATCGACGATGACGCAGGGCGCCACTTGCCGGACGATTTCGAGAACCGTTTCCACGGCCTCCGGCGCGAACGACGCCTCGCGGTCGAGCTGCGCAGGCGCCAGAAACAGATTGAGCCTGTTCGTATGCTTGATCAGCAAGCGCTCCAGCAACACATCATCCAGGCGTTCCGGACTCGCCAACGCTTCAGAAATTCCCTGCCCGATGTCTTGGTTGAAGTCGAGCCCCGTCGTCCCGAACGAAATGTCGAGATCGACGATCGTCGACGAAATGTGCAGATCCTCCGCGATCGACCAAGCCGTGTTGTGTGCGATCGTCGACGACCCGACGCCGCCGCGCGCGCCCACGAAGGCGAACACCTTGCCGACCGGCGCCGTCGCCGGGCTGTGATAAAGCGAAGCCAACGCCTCGATCACCTGTAACGGATTGAGCGGCGCAACCAGATACTCGTTCACGCCCTGGCGGATCATCTCGCGATAGAGCGTGATGTCGTTCGAGCCGCCGATCACGATGACCTTCGTGCCCGGATCGCAAACATGCGCAAGCTTCTCAAGCTCGTTCAGGATGGAACTGCCCGTCTCGCGCGTTTCGACCATGATGACGTTCGGCGTCGAAGCGTCTTGGAAGTACTCGACCGCGCCGAAAACGCCGCCCATGTGCACGGTTAGATGCGCCTTCGCGAGCCGGCGATCTTGCCCCGCCCGCTGAATGACGGCGCCCGTGTCCGGCGACTCGCAGAACGCGTGGATCGAAATCCGAGGCACCGGGCGATCTTGAACGGCCGCGCCGAACGCCGCTTCGGTCTTGTCTGGTCCTTGGGATTTAGCCATCGCCTAACGCTCCTGAAATCACAGATTCTCGATTCACTTACTACTGGCTGACGTTGCTGACTTGCCCGCTATTTTCCTTTGCTTCCTTCTGATGCGTCGGCTCGCCGCGGCGATATTTTTCGAACATGGTCCCGCGCTTCGCGGCATCGGCGGTGTCGCTCGCGCGCGGCTCCACCAGATCGCGCGGATCGCTGACGATCGCCGCGATATTGTGCTGCGTCGAACATCCGAACTCCGGCCAGGGCATATTGCGCGGCGTGAACGCCATGTTTTCCGACCAATCGGTCCCGCAGTCGGCCGCGTTGGCCGCATAGGTAACAAAGCTCAGCGTAATCGGCGCATTCGCATCGTCGCCGGCCGCGCGATACGAGGTTACCTGCATCGACTTCTGATCGACGCCATTGGCGGCAAGAATCTTCTGAATGTCCTGCATCGCCGCTGCGGCCGCTGCGCGATTGGGCGCATCGGTCGGCGCCGCTGCCGTCAACAGCCCCTGCCCCCGTGCCTTCCAGCGCGCGGCAAACGCCTCGATCCGGCGCTCCTCGCCGCGTGCGAGGCGCTGCAGACCGTCGTCGACCTGCACCACCAGGGTCGCAACCTGAGGCTCAACCGTGATCGGAAACGCCTGCTCGGCGTGAACCGCCTGCGGCGCGTTGTTCACCAGCGGCACCGTACATGCCGAGAGCGAAAGCCCTGTCAGACCAATCGCCATGAGGCGCAATGTGTTTTTCATGATCGTCATCCTAGCGGTCGGTAATTGCCAAATCCTTGAGCGCATGCCGCGGAATTAGCGAACGATAAAGCCTATGGGTCCCTTAAGCTGGCCTTGCGGCGCCGCCTTTCCCTTCGAGCCGTAGACCGCGTTCAGTCTCGAAAGAAGAACGGTCTCCGCATCGCTCGGTGGCGCAAACCCATCCGTCGGCAACGCCAAATTCTGCGGCGCGGTCGCCTCGACAAGATAGGGCGTCACGATCACGACCAACTCGGTCTCGCCGGTTTGGAAGTCGCGGCTTTGGAACAGCGAGCCCAGGATCGGCAGGTTCTTCAAGCCCGGAATACCGTCGATGTTGTGCTTCAACGACTGTTGCAACAGTCCGGCCATCACCATGCTGCCGCCGGACGGAAGCTCGACCGTCGTCTCGGCGCGGCGCACCCGCAGCCCCGGAATTGTGATGCCGGGGATCGAAACGAAATCGCCGTTGCTGTCAACGCCGATACCACCCTGCGAAACGAACGCGTTCTCGCCCGTGATCTCCGACACTTCGGTCGAGATCTTCAGGCTGATGCGCCCTTCCGACAGAACCACCGGCGTAAAGCCAAGACCCACGCCGAACGGTTTGAACTCGATTTGAACGTTACCGTCGCGATCGCGAGAAACCGGAACCGGAAACTCGCCGCCCGCAAGAAACTTTGCCGCTTCGCCGGAAATTGCCGTCAGGTTTGGCTCAGCTAACGTGCGCACCATACCGGTACGCTCGAAGGCCTTCACCATCGCCTCGACATTGTTGCCGCCCATAATGCTGCCGAACTGGAAGTTCTGGCTCGTGGAGAGGGCCTGACCCAGTAGCGAGAACGGATTGCTGCTCGCCAGATTGATCGGCAGGTTCTTGCCGATATCAAAGGCCGCCGTGAAGTCCGTGCCAAGCTGCTTCGAGACCGACCGTTGCATCTCTGCGACGCGAACGCGCAGCATAACTTGATCGTTGCCGCGAATCCCAAGCCGGCTGACGACGCCATCCGGACGAATGATCTTGTCGGCGTCCGTCACAAAGCGAAGCGCAATCTGACGTGCCGCTTCCGCGTCGGCCGGCGAGCGAACGGAGCCCAACAAGACGACACGATCGTTCACGCTCTCGATTTGAACGTCCGCACCCTTGACGCTGCGCTCGATTAGACCCTTGAGCGCGTTCATGTCGCGCTCGACGCGCACTTCCAGATTGAGGATCTGCTTGCCGTTGCTTGAGAAGAAGAAAGCGTTCGACAGACCGACTTTCATGCCGACGATATAGACACGGCGCGGCGTCCGCACCACGGCGTCGACGATCTCCGGATTTGAAACCAGCACATCGCGCGCATCCTCCGGCAACTCGATGATCGCACCCTTGCTCAGCGGCAAGTTTATCTCGCGCGAGACCGGACCGTTGCCGCCCGATCGAATGCGCAGCACCTGCGTTCCGTCGGATTGAACGGTCGCTTGCTTGCCGGCTGTGCCGTCGGCCGCAGCGGGAAAGCAGACACCGACGACAACCGCGGCGACTGAAAGAAAGCGGACAAGCGTCATGACTTCACCCATTATTCAGTTGCGGCCGGGGTCGCGTGACCCGGAATCCCGAAGCGCAAGATTGAAACCTGTTCGTCGTTCTGACCGAAGCCGGCCTTCTCGGCGTCCTTCGATCCGTCGCCTTGCGCCAACGAGCGCAGCGAGAGCGACAGATCGCCCATCGCCTCGGCCAAAGAGAGGAGTTCGGCCTGCTGAGCGGAAACTTCGACCGTCGCCGTCTTGCCGAGGATCGACTTCGAGTCGCCCTCCTCTTGCGAGGTCTGGTCGACAGCAAGAACGCGAACGTCGCGCAGCACCGTCGTCGCCCGGTATGACGGCGCGCCGTTTTCGTCGTTGCCCAACTTGCGCGTCATGATGACGTCGACGCGGTCGTTCGGCAGGATGAACCCGCCCGCACCGCGCTCGGCCGTCAGCTTAACGCCGACCGCGCGCATGCCCGGCGTCAACACCGCCGCCATGAAACCGGCACCGTCGGCTTTGATAACCTTCTGAGCCGTCACCGGCTCCCCGTTGACCAGCGGCATGCGCGCCACCGAGCCTTCGGCTGAATCCTCAAGCGCCTGTGGCTGAGACTCTTTCGTAATGAACGTCGCGTCGATCGCGGTCTTCGGCCAACCCTGCCACTTCAGATCGCCGGGCATGATCTTCGCGCCGACTTCAAGCGGCTTCGCCGCCACCATGATCTCGGTGAGTTCCATGTTGGGCGCCGCCGCGGCTTGGTTCTGCCCACCCATCAGCCCGCGCGCCAGGAATGCAGCGAGGCCTGCAGCAGAAAGTGCGCCGACAAGAATGAGTATGCGCGTCATATTCATGGGAGTGGTCTCCTGACCCCGGGTCGGAATTCCTTGAGTACGCTCTGTTCTACTGTCCAAGTCTCAAGCTATGGTTAATTCCGCGGCAGCAATTCGCCTTAGAAACAAAGCGTTCGCCGTCGACCGCCCGCGTGTCTTTGGCGCCACGCGCCCGCAGGCTCAGATTCCGGCGGAAGCGAGAACGAAAAGCTGCGTTGTGGGAAGAACGAACAAGCCGCCGGCGGCGATCGCAATGCCGTAAGGCATGCCGCTCTGTGTCCCCGCAAGACGTGACGGCAGGACCGCGCCGTAAGGCGAGGCCGCCAACCAACGAATGGCGAGCATTGCCGCGGCAAGTACCCCGCCGGCAATCGCAACCGCGAACACGTAAGCCCCCGCCAAACCGAAACCCATATAAAGGGCAACCGCGGCGAACAACTTCGCGTCGCCGCCGCCGATGATGTTGGCGGAGAAAAGCCCCATTCCGATAATCAGAGCAACGAAGCCCACGGCCAAATGAGCGCCGAACGCGCCCCAGCCCAAACCGGTGCTGACAGCGAGCACAGGGAACAGCGCGAGCAGGACGAGCGAAATCCAATTCGGAATGGTGAGCGTCGCGGCGTCGTAGGCGGCACCGGCCAGGATAACGCCCGCGACAATCGCCAAAAGCGCCAACTCGACCATGATGAAGAACTCCCGCTGCCGGGCCGTACCGTAGGTCGGCGCGCGTTACCGCGTGCTTAAATCGCGGCAAACTGCGTTGGAAAAAGAGAACGCCGGCCTCACTTGCGTGAGACCGGCGATCTGCTCATGCAGTTGCGAGGCGTAGACCCTCGACGGCTAAATTAGCCGGCGAGCGCCACCGCCACCGCTTGGAACGTCGCATCGAGCTGCGGACCGATTGCGGTCGCGCCGCCGATGACGGCGACCGAAATCAGGGCGGCGATCAGACCGTATTCAATGGCGGTCGCACCCGACTCATTCTTCAGAAAACGAGCAATAAAGCGGCTCATTGAGGCCTCCTTCATGTGACACACTACACCTGTTCGCACGACGGAGTCTTGAGGCCCCGCGGGTCGAACGCGAAGGAGCCTATGTTCTGATCTTTAACAAAACCTTTAGACGCGAGCCTGCGTGCCGTCGCGGGCTCGATCAGAACCGAATAAAGCCGAACAACGTTAAAAACAAACTAACGAACTACATCGGATAGTTTGGACTGATAGCATTTTCCGTAAATCGGCCGATCGGTCAGACATCCTTAATCGCTATGGGCGACCCTCTCGCGACACAGAGGTAAGAGGAAATTCCCATGACTCAACATCGCTCCGCGCTCGTGATGGCGGCCGCGCTGCTTTGTACGGCGCCGGCTTTAGCGGATGACGCGGGCACCGCCGCGCAGATGCGCATCGACTACGACCAAAGCAGCGTGCTTCGCCTCGACCGCCCGGCCAAGACGGTCTTGGTGGGCAATCCCACCATCGCCGACGCGCAGCTGGTCAACGAGCGCACGATCTACGTATTGGGGCGCATGTTCGGCAACACGAACATCATTGCGCTCGACAGCGAAGGCAGCGAGATCACGAACACCTACGTGACCGTCGGGACGCCGCAAACGATGCAGGTGACGCTCTATCGCGGCCCCAATGGCCAACGCAATCTCGCCTGCGCGCCGCAGTGCGAACGCACGGTCACCCAGGGCGACAGCGAGATGACGGTCATCGCTCAAGATACGGATAAGAAGGTCGAAGTAAGCTCGAAGTCGGCCGCGCTTTCGGGAAAGTAAGCGTTCACAGCAGCATCTGATGAACGCCCGGTGCGATGCACCGGGCGTTTTTTTGTGGCCTCAATAGACGCCGGGCAACAACCGGTACCGCACGTTCGCGCAATAGGAGCTATAGCTCGCATCTTGGATCAGCACGCGCTCCTCGGCGTCCATCCGCGCCACAAGCGCTGCCCAAGCCACCGCATAGACGGCGGCGTTCCAGAGCGAAGGCGTCGCAAGCAGAAAGCCGATATGCGAAAGGATGTACCCGGCATACATGGGATGCCGCACGAAGCGGTAAAGCCCACCGACTTTGACACCGCGGTTGGCCGCGACGAGCCCGAAGCTTCGCCACAAGCTGAGCTTGGCCCCGACGTGAACGAGCAAACCGAGCAGCATCAAGTACGGCCCGAGGAGCCCCAACACAGGCGCGCTGCCTTTGTCGACCAAGAGGACGGCAGTCGTACCGATAGCGGCAACGGCCCAGTCCCATAAATTGGTTGAGATCTGATCGGTCCGGCGGCGGAACAAGAGCAGGAGTAAAACCAAACCTTCCGATGGAAGGATCAGCAACGGATACCAGTTCGTTGCCGTGATTTCGCCCGGCCACAACCGTGCGACCATCCAACCGTAGAGCAGTATGACAGCAGCCTGCTCGATCAAATCGAGCTTTCGCCGGTTCTCTGCTGAAATCTGAAAGGTCATCTCCCCGCTCCCCAAATCGTGGAACGGAGCGCGCCATTTGGGCGCGCTCCGAAATGATCGATTATTCGCTCAGACGCAAGTTGGACAGATCGAGCGCGATCGCTCGGAAGATCTCTTGGAGATCCGATCCGCTCGGCGACAAGTAACAAAGCTTGGAACCGTTGCCGTTGCACTTCTTGCTCGCGGGAATGCTCTGCGTATCGTCCGGGCTTGCGCAAGCCATCATCATGTTCTGTGCGCGCGTGTCGTCCTCTTGCAGAAGGATCGAGTAAACGCGCACCCCCTCCGCTTTAGCCCGCCCGCACACCGTCGTGGCTCGCGAGTCTTGGTTCAACTCGGATTGATTGGCACTCGTGGTGCCAAGCTGATTGCGGATCAGGTAGTTGTAGGCCGTGTATGTCGACTTATGCCAGGTGTTGTTTGACTGCGTGGTGTTCAGACCGTCGGTCAGCAGCACCATCGCTTTCTGCCAATCGGGATCGCCGTACTGCGAGCCCTCGGTGTAGGGTGCGGATGGCGACAAGGTGCGCCAACCCCACCCGGCGCCGATCGCCACGTGCGTGTAGCCGGTAGCAATCATGCCGTTGACGTAGCTCTTGACGGTGAGCTTGTTGTTCGTCAGCGGTAAGATTTTCTGCATGTTGCAGTCCGCGTTTGGATTGGTCTTGTTTTGACCGTTGTATTTGGCCGACCGCTTCAATCGCGTCTCTTCGTTCCCCGATATCCCGTCGCTGATGTAAGTCGTGTAGCCGCTATACGCACTCGAGTCAGGTCCGTCCGGTTCGAAATACGGCACCCACTGCGTATCCGGCTGCGCCGCGTTTGGAACGTCGTCCTTCTCCTCAAGCCCGCCTGGACGCGCCTCGAGACACCCGCCCCAGCTCTTGTTGCTCATCGATTGCCAAACGGAGAACGCATACTTGTTGTTGTCGAAGTTGAGCTTGGCCGTTGACGCTTGTCCGGCCGTATCCATCCAACCGTTGTTTAAGAACTGCGTCGTATCGACTTTCACGGTCTGCGAGAACGGCACGAGCGACATCTTCAGATGTGTCGGCGTGACCTGATCGCCAAATAGGATTTCAATCAGTTCGTTTGTGGCCGTCTTCAGCGCGGCAATCTTGCCGTTCGAAGCCATGGAACCGGTGTTGTCGAGAACCAGCGCGATCTCAAGCCCCTTCGACTCGCGCGTAACTTGCACGCCGACATTCACGTCGAGATGGTCGATACCGAACAGTCCCATAAAGGCGGTCTCGACGCGCGCAATGCCGCCGACGCTGACCAGGTTGTTGTTCTGGCCGGTGCTGGTCACGCTGAGCGACATAACTGTGCCGAGTTCTTCGGTCGGGTAGTTGGCGTAAAAGAACTTCTGCGCCTTGGCTGTCATCTCCGCATCGGAAAGACCGACGGTGCCGCCGACCGCAAGACCTGCCGCGTCCAGCGCCTCACCCAATCGCATCTTCACGACCATGGCGCGCGTAAGATCGATCGCCGACCCGACGGCTGCGATCGTGGGAATGAGCAACAGCCCGTACATCATCGCGACGTTGCCTGACTTGGCACCGCCGAAACGGCCTGCGAACGCGAGCGTAGAACGAAGGAATGAGCGCAACATGTGCTTGGCTCCCATGACATGACCCGTGGACCGCCGGCCCTTTTCAGGCTCTGACAGCTTCCCGCGAACAGTGATCGCCAAGTACTAAAAAAGTATAAATTCGAGATACAGGCTCATGGTGAATAAATAGTAAAACAAAATGAAAGATAACAGGAGGTGAAGTTAGCAAAAACTAAATCATGACTGCAGGTCCGGCTTCGCCGAATGCCGCACGGATGCTAAACAGTAGGGTGAGTGTTTCTGCGCATTTGCCGCTGAGACCTGTAGTCGAGGAGATTCCCATGCTCGGTTTTCCAAGGGCTAAGTCGTTCCTGCGCCGCTTCCGGCGCGCCAAAGATGGCGCCGCCGCGCTCGAATTTGCGGTCGTGGGGCTCCCGTTCTTTCTCTTCATGTTCGCGATTTTGGACATCTCGCTCATCTTCTTCGCGTCGACAACGCTCGAGAACGGCATTGTGTCGGCGGCCCGCCAGATTCGCACCGGTCAGGCGCAGGCAACGAACATGACGAAGGACCAGTTTCGCTCTCTCGTCTGCGTTGAAATCTCGATGATGCTGGGCTGCGACTCGCGGCTCGGAATCGATGTTAGAAAATACGCCGGCTTCGGCAACGCCCAGTTTGACAACGTGCTCGACCAAGACGGCAACCTGACCGGCGACTTTCAGTTCAATCCGGGCGATCCCGGTGACGTCGTCGTTGTCCGCGCATTCTATACCTGGCCGGTGCTAACCCCGATCGTCGGCGAGGCCTTCCAAAACATGGCCGGCGGTCACCGTCTCGTCGAAACCTCGATCGCCTTCCGCAACGAACCGTTCGGTTCGATACTGGGCAACTAGTGGAGCATGCCATGATCCGTTTTCTACGTAGCTTCTCTCGCAAAACCGGTGGTACCGCGGCAATTGAGTTTGCGCTGCTTGCACCGGCATTGCTCGCGACCTTCTTCGGTATCTCTGAAGTAGCAAATTACGTCTTGGCCTCGCGAAAGATCGCAAATGCGGCCGCGACGGCAGCTGACCTCGTGTCGCAAGACACGACTGTCGACAACGCCGAAATGGCCGAGATAATGAGCTCCCTCGACGTGATCGTTCGCCCGTTCAACGCGTCGAACGCAAAAATCATAATCAGCCAAGTCGAAGCCGATAGTGACGGACAACGCACGATCAGCTGGAGCGACGCACGTCACACCGCGCCGCGAACGCCTGGCAGCCCGGCCCCGAGCTTCGTGCCGGCGGACATCGTCCCGAACGATCAAGGTGTCATCATGGCCGAGATCAGCTTCACTTACAAAACGCTGTTCGGCATGTTCTTGACCAACGGCATGGAGGTCAGCGACGTGTTTTATCTCAAGCCGCGCCGGTCGACGAAAGTCTCGCGCGAATCCTGAACGGCAACGCACTCTTTACCTTGTGGGCCTATCGTGCCGTCGAATGAGCAATTCGGCGGCACGTTGCCGTTTGGGCGATTGAAGAGCAGGCGAAATGACAACGACACAAACGATCGAAACGAAGCTTGCAACGCCCGCACTCGAAACGACGCTTGCCCAAGAAGCCTCCGAACTGGACAATTTGCACAAAGGTCTCGTGCGCCACATGACCGCCTGGCGGAGCGCGCATGATCAAACGTCCACCCGTTTGACCGAGCTTTTGGCGCGCATGGACGCGTTCCTGGAACGTTGCGAGAGCCGTTAACACCTCGTTAGCCGCCTCCCTTCCCCCCGTCGCCTCCCCTAGAATCCCTCTGACCGAATCAGAGCATGTGTTGGCGCAAATCGGCGCCATCTGGGGGATTTCGTGCGTACGCTTGCCACCACCAGCCGCGCCCTCGCCGCGGGAGCCGCCATTGTCGCCGCACTTCTAGTGTTGGGCGGCGCATATTTCGTCGGCTATGTGAGCGAACTGCAACGCAGTCTCTCCGACCCGCAATCGCAGGGCCAAATCGCCGCCTCGCAGATCGGCTCGATTGAGCGCGCCTTGGGTTACGCCGGCTTCTTGAGGACCTATCGCAACTACCGGCTGACCGGCGACGCGAGCATCAAACCGCTCCTCAACCGCCAAGCCGCCCTCGCCTCTGGTGCCATCAAGGGTCTGAAAGAGCTTTACGTCGCAAGCCCCGCCGCCCTCGACGCGATCGCCGAGGCCAGCACGATCGTCGACACATTCGCCCACGTCGCGCAAACCGCACCCGAAACAGGTGCGGGCCTGCGCGGCTCCGCGTCCATGGACGCACTCAACACCCTGCCGCAAAGCACACAACTCGAAACCGCCTATCTCTCACTGACCGCCGCGCTGAGCCGCCTGCAAAGCGCCGACATGAACCATCAGATGGGCGGCGTCGCCTATGCGCTGAGCTGGAGCCAAACACTCATTGTCGCGGCGGTTGCCGCCCTTATCATCGGACTCATAACCGTTGCCGCCCTGCTGCAACTCGGCATCATCCAGCCGCTGAGGTCGCTGGAGCGCAGCTTAACCTCCGTCGGCGACGGCGCGGTCAGCCATGCCGTCTGGGGCATGGACCGTAAGGACGAAATCGGCGCCCTCGCCCGTGCCGGCGAAAAGCTCCGCCGCACCCTGACCGAAACCACCGCCCTCCGCACGCTCGCCGACAAAGGCCAGCTTCACGTCACGTTCGAAGGCCAGTCGTCCGTCCTATTCGACAAGCTGGCCAGTGGCGTCACCACCGCCGCCGACGCGCTCAAAGCCGCCACCGCCGACCTCGCCAAGACGCAAGAGGACCAGCAACGCCAACTCGACACCGTGCTGCAGAAGCTCGGCCAATCCGGCGTCAGCTTCGACGAAACCGCAAAAGCGCTGAACGCGAAAGCAGCCACCGCCATCGCCGACGTGCACGCGTCGGCCACAAACGTCTTCAAAGCCGCCGACGAGCGCACCCAGCGCCTGGACAAGATCGCCGGCCAGTTCGAACAAGGCGGCAAGTCCGTCGAAGAAGCCGTCGCCACGATGAAGCAGCGCACGATCGCCGCCGCAGTCGACATCACGGACGCGACAACGGCCCTCAAGCGCCTCTCGCAAGGCGCCGAGCTGATCCAAAACGCGTTCTTCGCCTCGTGCGATAAGATCTCCTCCGACGCCGCGAACACGACGGAGAAGGTGCGCACGCTCGCCGGCCGCCTCAGCGAAACCATCGGCACCGTCGACGAACGCCTGTCGAGCAAGCTCGCCTCGCTCGACAATCTGGAACAAGGTCTGCTCGCCGCCCTCGACAAGCTACAAACCAGCGCCGACAAAACCGTCGCCACCGCGCAGGAGCGCAGCCAGACGATCGACCGCAAAGTTTCCGATTTCGAAGATATCGTCCGCATCTTCCGCGACGACAAGCTGGCGCTGCATCAATCGTCTTCGCATGCGCTGAACGAAATCCGCGCCACCCAGCGCGACCTCGCTAATACCGCGAAGGCCCAAGCGGCAGAGAACCACGAACTCGCGGGCGCCATCGCAAAACTCGACCAGCTCGCGCAACGCATGTCAGGCACCGCCGCCCCGGACCTCGACACGACCGCACTGAAAGAAGCGCTGCAAGAACAGCTCGAAACCGTGCGCGCCGAGATCCGTGACCTCGCCGTACGCATGACCGAAGAGCGCATCCTGTCGACCGCCGACCTGCCGGTCGGCGCCCCCGGCACCGCCGCATTCAACCTCGAATCCCAAACGCCGCACCGCACCTTGGCCGACGTCCCCGGCAACGAAGTCCTGGCCCGCCTCAGGGACCTCGCCGCCGAAATGAACGCCGCGCAAAGCCGCTACGACCAAACCGCTTCCCTGAAGGCAGCCCTCGGCACGTTCGCCAGCGAAGTGAAGCACCTCGCCGCGAACGCCGACCGCACCGCGCGCCTGAAGGCGATGGGCAAAGCGCTCGACCGCTACGCCGACGAAATCGAGTCGCACGCAACCGTGGTGGAGCCCTCCGCGACGGCACTCCGCACGGAACTGCACGCGATCACCAGCGAATTGCGCACCGTCGCCGCCCGCGCCCAAGCAAGCAACGCGAAGGACGGCCCGCGCCTGCGCGAAGGCGCCATGGAACTCGGCGCCCGCGCCGAGTCGCTGTTCACTTACCTCAGCGAAACCCACCACGCGATCGGCGCGCCCGACGACCACGCCGAGCCGACGCAAGAAGAAATCGATGCCGCCTCCGCCGATATCGCAGCCCTGGCCGAGCTGATCTCGCGCCTTGAATCGCGCGCCGAACACCTCAGCCAAGCTGCCGTCGCCGCCCGCTTCGCCGAAGTCAGCGACGCGCTCAGCCCTGCGGAGCGCGAAGCCGCCAACCGTAACACCGCGCTCAAAACCGACGGCGCCATTCACACGGTCTTCGAATCCATCGAGCGTCTGAACAATATCGCCGCCGCCTTAGCCCGCGCCGGCGACGCCGACCGCCAACGCCAAGCCGCGCACTAAGCTCAATTCACCGGCGGCGCATTCTCCCCGGCATGCTTCAGCGATGGTAGTGACTTGAACAGCTCCGGCCCGTCGGGCTGATTCACGCGATCGGTCTTGCCTGCCAAGCCGCTCTGCCCCGACTGCGGCGGCTTCTTCATCCACCCGCGCGCGATCGCGGCTTCGTCCAGCGTCATCGTCTTCGTGTCGGCGCCCAGCAACACGCCGGCATCGCCTTGCCGGTTGAGCGGCGCGAGCGAACCCATGTCGACCGCACCAAAGTTCGGCGCCGGACAGCCGATCCGAACCGCTTCGGCCAACGCTTCATCGCGATTGCACAGATACTTCCAGATCGCGAGGCGCGGATCGCCGTAGCGCTCTTGCTGTTCGCTCGTCAGCCCCAGTGGCGTGCGCGGCCGAAACAACGGCATCGTCACAATCGCTTCGGTCGGCCCAAGCGCGCGCACCTCTGGCGGAGGCGGTGGTACCCTCACCAGCGCGACGATTTCCGGCGGCCGTGCCTCTGGCACCGTAAACGAAAACGAAATCGACCACGCGAGCACCCAGAGTGCCACAGCGTGAACGCCAACGGCCAACGCCGTCGCGCCGAGCATGCGCGCGTCGAAGGAACGCTCATCCGTCGACTGCACCGCTGACACGCGCGAAAAAGCTCCGGAACGGACCCGAGTGTGCGACGGCTGGGGGCTTGGAGCAAGAAAACAGGCGGGGGCGTGGATGCTGGGTTCATCCACGCCCGTAACCCATCAGCGATGGGGGTCGCTGTGTGGCCGCCTCTTTGCCGGAGAGCCGGATGAATGGGGGACGACTCGGCCGGCGGGGGACTCGAACCGGCCTTGGGGAAGGCCGGGTTACTAATGGGTTGAGGTTAGGCGGGACGTCTTAACAAAGTACTAAGACGGGCACGTACCGCTAAGTTCCCGTAAAACGTGTGCGAGCCGTCCTGGATTCGCTTGAAGGCGTCAGCGACCCGACCGGACGCGGATCAGCCCCTCTTGGGCCACCGAGGCAACGAGTTTGCCCTCGCGCGTAAACAGACTGCCGCGATTAAAGCCGCGCCCGCCCGCCCCGCTCGGACTGTCCTGCGCATAGAGCAGCCAATCGTCGACGCGAAACGGATGATGGAACCACATCGCATGATCGAGGCTCGCCGACTGCAGCTTGCCCGAATACCAACTAATGCCATGCGGAATGAGGCACGTGTCGAGCAACGTCATGTCCGACGCATAAGCCAGCACACACTGATGCATCGCGAGCTCGTTCGGCATCTGCCCGCGCGCCTTGATCCACACATGCTGATACGGCGGCGCCTTCTTCGGGTTCATCAGATCGTCGTCTTCTTCGACGGGACGAATCTCGATCGGATTCTCGCGCGTGACATGCTCGCGCACCGCTTCCGGCAGTTGATGCGCCAGCCGCCGCCGGCGCTGCTCTTCGGTCTCCAAGCCATCGGGCCCCGGCACGTTCGGCTTGTCGAACTGATGCTCAAGCCCCTCTTCCGGCACCTGAAACGACACCGCCATGTTGAAGATCTGCTCGCCGTGCTGGATCGCCACCACGCGCCTGGTCGTGAACGACTTGCCGTCGCGCGAGCGGTCGACCTCATAGAGGATCGGCACCTTCGGATCGCCCGGCCGGATAAAATAAGCGTGAAGCGAATGGCACACCCGGTCCTCGACCGTGCGATAGGCCGCGACCAGCGCTTGGCCCAAAACCTGGCCTCCGAACACCCGTTGCCAGCGATCCTTGGGGCTCAAGCCCCGGAAAATATTCACTTCGATCGCCTCAAGCGTGAGCAGATCGAGGACTTCTTTGATTGTGCCGTTCATTTTTGTGGATTGGAGGCCTATATGACGATTGGACTGAACTGTTAGGGGCTAAGCCCGCACCCGTGCAAGAGCGCGGCCTGCGGCGCCGCGCCTCGCAAAAGGGGTTGCTGATGGATCTGACCTATTTTTTGAGCCGCGCCTGGGATTTTCTCTCCTGGTTCGCCGGCATGGTCATCGGCACCGTAGCGAACTCCATCTTCGGCGGCTGGACCGCCGTCATAGGATTGGCCGGGGCGGCGTTGGTCCTATTCCTAATAACCAAAGGCCTGAGCCGCCCGCGCGACGAGTAGCGCCATCCAATCGAACGACTGCGACGCCTGTCTCAATCCAACCGCTGCCCCAGAAGGTAGAGCTTCAAGAACGACGCGATCGCTGCGTTCTGCGCATCCCGATTCGATTTCTTCTGGAAGCCGTGCCCCTCGTCCTTGGCCAGTATGTACCAAGCCTCCGCACCGTTCGCACGAATGGCTTTGAGCATCTGCGTCGTTTCCGTCGCCGGCACCCGCGGATCGTTTGCGCCTTGCATGATCAGCATCGGCTTCTTGATCCGCGCCACATTCGTGAGCGGCGAAACGCGCTGCAACACCTCGCGCACGCGCGGATCGCGCTCGTCGCCATACTCGACCCGCCGCAACTCGCGCCGGTAGCCGCTGGTGTTGTTCAAGAAGGTGATGAAATTTGAGATCCCGACCACGCTGATCCCCGCGACCAGCCGGTCGTTGTACTCCGCCATCGACGCGTACGACATGAACCCGCCATACGACCCGCCATACACCGCAACCCGTCGCGGCTCCAAGTCCGGCTGCTTCCCAATCCAATCCAGCGTCGCGCCGATATCGCGCACGGAATCCATCCGCCGCACGCCGTTGTCGAGTTCCACGAAATACTTCCCATACCCTGTCGACCCGCGCACGTTCGGCGCCACGACCGCGATCTTCATCTCCTGCACGAGATACTGGATGAACGCATTGAAGTTCGGCCGGAACTGCGATTCCGGCCCGCCGTGAATGGAAACCAACACCGGCGCGCGCGCTACACCCACGGGTTTGTAGACGAACGCAGAGATCTGCCGCCGCTTCCCATCCGGCGAGTCGAACGTGTCGTAGGTTACGAGCTGCGGTGCGATGAACGCGCTCTTGTCGAGCCCGCCGACCTCGCTGTCGGTCCACTGCACCGGCGCACGCTTCCCGAAATCCCACACGAACGCATCACGCCCGGCCGTGCCGTTCAGCGTAAAGCCGAGCCGCCGGCTGTCGGCGCTGAACTTCAGGTTCTCGATCTCTCCCGGCGCCAGCTTCGGCCCCGGCACTTTGCGCCCGCGCCGCGCATCCATCGTGTAGAGCCGCGACACGCCCGCCTCATTGACCGAGAACGCCAGTGTCCGCCCGTTCGGCGCAATCTCCAGCGCCTCCACGTCCCACGGCAGATCGGTCGTCAGCACGTCTTCGTCGTCGGTGCGCAGGTCGTAACGCACGATGTGCCGGAACTCGGAGTCCTCGTCCGAGATATAGAACAACGCCGTCCCATCCGGCGAATACACCGGCGACGAGCGGAAGATCTTCACCGGCGAAGGCTTCAACTGCACCTTGCGCCCGTTCGTCAGATCGACCTGCCAAATTTGCTGCTCGCTGACCGAGATCTCGCGCGTGACCGCCAGCGTCTGTCCGTCCGGCGAGAACGCTGCCGGGGTCCAGCTGCCGTCTTCCTCCAACATCGCCCGCGCCGACTTCGGATTAGAGGCATCCGCCAGGAAGACTCTGTACCGCGCCGACTCCGACGGCACGCTCGACCACGCGACCCACTTGCCGTCGCGCGAAAACACCGGGCCTGTGTTGCGCGTCTTCCCGTCGGTGAGACGCACGACGTTTCCGTTCTTCTCGTCGAGCATGTAGAGCTGGTAGAGCTCGTCCCCACCCGTATCGCGGCTGAACAGGATCGTCCGCTGCGGCCACTTGCCCGGCCGGTAGAGCGCAAAATTCACCGGCTCGTCATAGAACGTGATCTGCCGCCGCATGGTCAGTGGCGCATCCACGCGGTGCAGCTGGTTCGTCTCCCCGAACCGCGTCTGAATGAGAATGCCCCGCCCGTCCGGCGCGAAGTCGAGAAACACTGCCCCGCGCACCGCCTGATACATGCGCAAGCGCTCGCGCACCGAGGCCGGCGTATCCGGGATGTTCTCAAGCACCAGACTGCCGCGCTCCACGCGCCGCACCTCGCCCGCCGCCAAAGCCTGCGAACACACCGCGAGCAACGCCGCAGCCACTACGATCAGACGAACCATTCAGTGAAACCCTTGGCGTTCTCAAAACGCCGGGTGAATTTAGGCGCGCCACCCCCGCTTCGTCGACCATGCCGGTAGCGATGTTCGCTCTTTGTATCCTCATAGACGCGTGAGCGAAGCCCGGGCAATGTGCCGTAAACCAAGAGTCACCTGATGCCCGCCATTGAAAGCCGCGCCGACCTGACCTCCGACACTGCCCGCGCCAATCGCGAGGGCCACCTGAAGCTTTTGGGCGAGGTGCGCGCGCTCGAAGCGAAAGTCCGCACCAACTCAGCCAAGTCGGCAAAAAAGTTCGCCGAACGCGGCCAGCTCTTGCCCCGCGATCGCGTCGACCTTCTGCTCGACCGTGGCACCCCGTTCCTCGAATTCTCGACGCTTGTCGGCCTCAAGATGCACGACGACGACGGCGCCGAGAACGCCAGCGGCGGCGGTGTCATCACCGGCATCGGCACCGTCTCCGGCGCGCGCGTGGTCGTCAACGCCAGCGACGCAGGCATCAGAGGCGGCGCCGGCACGCCGATGGGCGTCGACAAGGCCCTGCGCGCACAGGCGATCGCGCTCGAAAACAAATTGCCCTATGTGCAACTCGTCGAAAGCGCCGGCGGCAACCTGCTGCGTCAAGCCGAGATGTTCGTTCGCGGCGGCCGCACCTTCGCGAACCTCGCCAAGCTGTCGAAGGCCGGCATACCCATCGTCGCTGTGGTGCACGGTTCCTCGACCGCGGGCGGCGCCTATCAAACGGGCCTCAGCGATTACGTTGTCGTCGTGCGCGGCCGCTCGAAGATTTTCTTGGCGGGCCCCCCACTCCTCAAAGCCGCAACCGGCGAAATCGCCACCGACGAAGACTTGGGCGGCGCGGTCTTGCACCACGAAGTCTCAGGCCTTGCCGAGTACATGGCCGAGGACGACCGCGACGGCATCCGGCTCGGCCGCGAAATTCTGGCCAAGATCGGCTGGGGTCGGACACTGCCGAAGCGCACCTATAAAGAACCGCTCTACGACGCTGAGGAGTTACTCTCCGTCGTCCCCGTCGATTACCGCAAGCCCTACGATGTGCGCGAGGTGATCGCCCGCATTGTCGACGGCTCCGACTGGCTCGACTTCAAACCCGACTACGGCCCCCACACGGTCTGCGGCCACGCGGCGGTTGAAGGCCACCCCGTCGGCATCATCGGCAACAACGGCCCGATCGATGCGGCGGGCGCCGTCAAGACCGCGCAGTTCATCCAGCTCTGCGATCAGTCGAACGTGCCCCTGCTCTTCCTTCAGAACACGACCGGCTACATCGTCGGCACCGAGGCCGAGCGTTCCGGCATCGTCAAACACGGCTCGAAAATGATTCAAGCCGTGACCAACACCGCCGTGCCGAAGCTCACCCTCCATATTGGCGCCTCATTTGGCGCGGGTAATTATGGCATGTGTGGGCGCGCCTTCGATCCGAGATTCATTTTTGCCTGGCCGAACAACCGCATCGCCATGATGGGCGGCGAGCAGGCGGCCAAGGTCATGACCATCCTCGGCGAAGAAGGCGCCAAGCGCGCCGGCCGCGAGCCCGACGCCAACGCACTCGGCGCCGCCGCCAAGCAGATCATCGACACTTACGACGAACAATCCACCGCCCTCTTCGCCACCGCCAGACTCTGGGACGACGGCCTCATCGACCCGAGAGACAGCCGCCGTGTGATCGGCCTCTGCCTTGACGTCTGCCAAGAGGCAAGCGAGCGTGTCCTGAGACCCAACAGCTTCGGCGTGGCGAGGATGTGATGCCGACAACGAACAAGGGAGAATGACATGGAAAAAATCTTCGGTGGCCCGATTGTACCGACCTTGTTCAGGCTCGCCCTGCTGTCGTTCATCGTCGGCCTGATCTTCGCGATCTTCGGCATCGACCCGGTCGACCTCTGGAAGGAGTTCGGCTCCACGATCGAGCGCGCATGGCGGCTCGTCTTCGATGCGCTCGATTGGGGCTGGCGCTATGCAATCCTCGGCGCGATCGTTGTGCTGCCGGTTTGGATCATCTACCGCGTCATGGCGGCGGTTACGCGGCCGAAGAACTGAAGATGAAACTCACCGCCCAGCACGAAGAGCTTCGCCGCTCGCTCATCCGCTTCATCGACACCGAGATCAACCCGAACGTCGACGCGTGGGAGGAGAACCCGCCCTTCCCCGCTCACGATGTCTTCCGGAAAATGGGTGAGGCGGGCTTCCTCGGTATCACCAAGCCGGAAAAGTTCGGCGGCCTCGGCCTCGACTACTCCTACGCCGCCGTCTACTGCGAGGCGCTGGGGCATATCAATTGCGGCGCTATTCCGATGGCGATCGGCGTGCAGACCGAGATGGCGACACCGGCGCTCGCCCGTTTCGGCTCGGACGACGTGCGCGAACAGTTCCTAAGGCCATCGATCGAGGGACGCTACGTTGCTTGCCTCGGCGTCTCCGAAGTGGGCGCCGGTTCCGATGTCGCCTCGATCCGGACGAATGCCCGTCACGACGGCGCCGACTACGTCATCAACGGCGGCAAGATGTGGACGACGAACGGCGCCCAAGCCGACTGGATCTGCCTGCTCGCCAACACCGGCGACGGCCCGATGCATCGCAACAAGACGATGATCTGCGTGCCCATGAAGACGAAGGGCGTGACGGTCGCGCGCACGCTCACGAAGCTGGGCATGCATTCGAGCGACACCGCACAAATCCACTTCGACGACGTGCGCGTGCCGCAGAGCTATCGCATCGGCGAGGAAGGTCTGGGCTTCACCTACCAAATGGTGCAGTTCCAAGAAGAACGCATGTTCGCAGCTCTGGGCGCCTTGACCGGCATGCAGCGCACAATCGATGAAACCATCGCCTACACCCGCGAACGCAAAGCCTTCGGCAAATCGATCCTGGACAATCAGGTGGTGCACTTCCGTCTCGCGGAACTGCAAACGGAGTTGGAAGCCCTGCGCGCCCTCACCTGGCTCGCGGTCGAGCGCTACGTCGCCGGCGAAGACATGACGAAGCTCGCCTCCATGGCCAAACTCAAAGCCGCCAGACTGCAACGCGAAGTCAACGACGCCTGCCTGCAATACTGGGGTGGCATGGGCTTCATGGCCGAAACGCCGGTCAGCCGCCGCTACCGCGATGGCCGCCTGGCCTCCATCGGCGGCGGCGCAGATGAGGTGATGCTGCAGATCATCGCCAAGATGATGGGAACGCTCCCCGGGCGTGGCAACGCTTGACTCTCAACCGCCCCTTCAAGAGCGTCCTGATCGCCAACCGCGGCGAGATCGCGGTCCGCATCGTCCGCGAGGCGCAAGCCGCGGGTCTGCGCGCGATCGCCGTCTACTCCGACGCCGACAAGCGCGCACTCCACGTCGAGAGCGCCGATGCCGCCGTTCACATCGGCCCCGCGCCCGCGCGCGACTCGTACCTGAACGCCGAGCACATCCTCGCCGCCGCCAAACAAACGAACGCCGAAGCCATCCACCCCGGCTACGGCTTCCTCTCCGAGAACCCGGACTTCGCTCAAGCGGTAATCGACGCCGGCCTCGTATGGATCGGCCCCTCACCGGCCGCGATCCGCGCCATGGGCGACAAAGGCAACGCCAAGGAAATTGCCCGCAAAGCCGGCGTTCCCGTCATCCCCGGCTACGACGGCGACGATCAGTCCGGTGCGAAGCTCCTTGCCGAAGCCAAGAAAATCGGCTGGCCCGTCTTGATCAAAGCGGCCCTCGGCGGCGGCGGCCGCGGCCAACGCCGCGTGACACAAGAAGCCGACTTCGCCGACGCGCTCGCCTCAGCCCGGCGCGAAGCCCTGTCGGCGTTCGCCAGCGACCGCATGATCCTGGAGAAAGCGCTCGACAACGTCCGCCACATCGAAGTCCAAGTCTTCGGCGACGCCCACGGCAACGTCATCCACCTTGGCGAACGCGACTGTTCCGTTCAACGCCGCAACCAAAAAATCATTGAAGAAGCCCCAGCCCCCGGCGTCAGCGAAGAGCTGCGCCAACGCATGGGCACGGCCGCCGTCGCGCTCGCCAAGGCGGTGAACTACACCAACGCCGGCACCGTCGAATACCTCCTCGACCGCGAAGGCCATTTCTACTTCCTCGAAATGAACACCCGCATCCAGGTGGAACATCCGGTGACGGAAGAGGTCACGGGGACGAACCTGATCCAATGGCAATTCACGGTCGCGAAGGGCGAACCGCTGCCGTTGAAGCAAAACGATGTGAAGATCACAGGCCACGCGATCGAAGTACGCTTGTGCGCCGAAGACCCAGGCGACGCATTTAGACCCCAGCTTGGTCGTATAGCCGGGTTCGCTACAAGCAGACTTAAGTGCCGTGTGGACATTGGAGTATCCCGCGAAACAGAAATCACGGACAACTACGACTCGATGATCGCCAAGATCATCGCCAACGGATCGACGAGGGACGATGCGCGCAGGAAATTGCTCGACGACCTGATGAAGCTCTATCTCGTAGGCCCCAGAACGAACAGATCGTATCTGATCGACCTGCTGAGCCGCGACGCCGTAGTTGCGGGCGCCGTCGACATTGGCTGGCTCGAACGTCAGCCGACCTTCGCAGACGATCACTTGTTGAGCGACACCGGCGCGACCGCCGCCCTCTTCCTCGCATATGGTCGAGGCAACGGCTGGACCTCAACGGGCGTGCGCCGCACGAAGGTGAAGTTGCGCGAACGCGACAAGGAACATGAGTACACGGTCGAAAACGGTCGCGTTGGCAATGTAGCTCTCCACGAAGTCCTGCGCGCTTACCGTACCACGCCGAGCACGATCGTCGTCGACACTCCGAAGGGTCGGATTCAGGCAGATATCGACAAGCGCGGCGCCTCGCTCCAGCTCGGCCTGCACGAGGGAAGGAACACAGCCCACTTCGAAGACATCACCTACGCCCCCGCCGAGCCCAAAGGCTCAGCCGGCGCGAACGTCATCCGCGCCCCGATGGCGGGCCGCATCGTCAAGCTGATGGCTGAACCCGGCCAGACGGTCGCGAAGAACCAAGTCCTCGTCATCCTCGAAGCGATGAAGATGGAGCACGAACTGAAAGCGCTCACGGACGGCGTGGTGGAAAGCATCGCCGCGAAAGTCGGCGATCAAGTCGCGATGCGTCAGACGTTGGTGACGCTGAAACAATAGCCGGAGCGCCGCGCACTTTTTTTGCGCTTCCCCCTTGCGGGGAAGCTGTCGCGCCGCGCAAGCGGCGTGACTGAAGGGGGAACCGCGCGGAACGCGCGCTATCGCGCACCCCCATCCGTCCCGCGCCTGCGGCGCGATCCACCTTCCCCCGCAAGGGGGGAAGCCACTTCAAATCACGCCATCTTGTACCTGACCGGCAACGTCTTCAGCCCGCTCACAAAGTTCGCCAGGGTGTTCTTCGGCGTTCCCGCAAGTTCGATCGACTTCAACCGTGGCAACAGCTCGTTGTAGAGCGCCTTTATCTCCATCCGCGCCAAGTGCATGCCCAAGCACACATGCACACCATAGCCGAACGCCACGTGCTTCGACACGTTCCGATCAACCTTGAACTTGTACGGATCCTCGAACACTTCGTCGTCGCGATTGCCCGACCAATAGAACATGCACAGCCCGTCGCCTTCCTTAATCGTCTTGTCGCGCAGCTTGTAGTCCTGCACCGCCGTGCGCATGAAATGCTTCACCGGCGTAACCCAACGGATCGATTCCTCGACAAAGTTCGGTACCAGGCTCATGTCGGCTTTGAGCTTCGCCATCTGCTCCGGGTTCTTCATCAACTGCAAAAGCCCGCCCGCCACGGTCGAACTCGTCGTGTCGTGCCCGGCCGTCGCGACGATGATGTAGTAGCTCATCGCCTCGCGATCGCCGATCGGCTGGCCGTCGATCATGCCGTTGGCGATAATCGACGCAACGTCGTCCTTCGGGTTCTTGCGCCGGTCCGCCGTGATCGCCCCGAAATACTCGAAGAGCCGCATCGCCGTTTGCATCAGATCGACCGTGTTCTCGCCGGAGGCGCTGAACGCCGCCGTGTCCGCCTTATGCGACGTCTCCGCCGCCACGTCCGGATCGCCCGGCCCGAAGATTTCCTGCGTCATCTTCAGCATGAAGGGCTCGTCCTCGGGCGGCACGCCGAGCAGCATCATGATCACCCGCAGCGGATACCAGAGCGCCACCTCCTTCACGAAGTCGCACTCGGATCCCAACGCCGCCATCCGGTCGACATGATCCTTGGCGATCTGTGCAATCCGCGCCTCAAGCTTCTTCAAGTTCGGCGGCATGAACCACGACTGCGTGAGCCCGCGCAGCTTCATATGAATAGGATCGTCAAGGTCGACCAGCGTGCGGAACAAATGCGTGTCGCCCGTCGTCGCCTTGATCCACTCCTCGCCCTGCACCGGCGAGAGATACGTGCGCAGCCGGTTCACAAAGATGGGGTGGTTCTTCTCAACCTCCAAAATGTCCGCATGCTTCGTGATCGACCAAAACGGTCGGAACCCGATCGGCTTCGTCCAATGCACGGGATCCGTGCGCCTAATCTCGGCAAACACCTCATGAATGGACTCATCCTGAACCAACGCCGGATTGACAAGTTTGTCGTCGATCGTCCCGAGGCTGTACCCCGGAAACACAGCAGCAGCGGTGCTCATGAAATTCCTCCGATTTCGCTGAATGGCGTTGTGAGGAAGATTGGTCCGACATCCGCCGAAAGGCAATGCCTCCGGCATTCCCATACGGTGTCGTGGTCCGCACAGTCCGACCACACACGACTTTCTAGGTCAGGGCTGCAAGTCGTGGGTGGTCCGCCTCCGCAGACCATGACAAATTGGGGTATAGCGAAAGCACGGCACCCATGACCAAGACCTATCAGACCCTCGACTTCGACAGCTCGCGCCCGCCCTCACCCTTCATGAACGAAAGCCACCACGCCTGGCGGCGCGAGCTTCGGAAATTTATCGACAAGGAGATGATGCCCTTCGTCGACGAATGGGACGAGAAGGGTGAAATCCCGCTCGAACTCTACAAGAAGGCCTCCGACTTCGGCCTGCTGCGCATGGGCTACCCGGAGGAGTACGGCGGCATCAAAGAAGGCCTTGATCGTTTCCACGGCATCGTCACCGCCGAGGAGATGGCGCGCATGGGGGCGGGCGGCATCAACGCAAGCCTGATGGTCCACGGAATCGGCCTGCCGCCGATCCTCGCGATCGGCGATGAAGTGATGAAGCAACGCATCGCCCCGCCCGTACTCGCGGGCGACAAGCGCATCTCGCTCGCCATCACCGAACCCTCCGGCGGCAGCGATGTCGCGCAACTCAAGACGCGCGCCGTGCGCGATGGCGACCACTTCGTCGTCAACGGCTCCAAAATGTTCATCACTGGTGGCATGCGCGCCGACTACTTCACGACCGCCGTACGTACCGGCGGCCCCGGCATGGGTGGCATCTCGTTGCTCTTGATCGAGGCCGATCGCGCCGGCCTGTCGCGCACGAACCTGAAGAAGCAAGGCTGGTGGGCCTCCGACACCGCCGCTGTATATTTTCAAGACGTGCGCGTGCCGGTTGAGAACCTCATCGGCGGCGAGAACCAGGGTTTCATGGGCATCATGCTGAACTTCAACGGCGAGCGCTTAGGGATGGCAGCCGGCGCCACCGCCTACGCGCGCGTCTGCTTGGAAGAAGCCGTGAAGTGGGCGCGCGAACGCCAGACCTTCGGCAAGCGCCTTGCTGACCATCAGGTCATCCGCCACAAGATTTCCGAGATGGTCCGCCAGATCAACGCGAGCCAGGCCTACCTCGAAATCTGCGCCTGGCGCGTCCAGAACGGCGAAACCCCGGCCGCGGACCTCGCCCTCCTCAAAGTCCAGGCGACGTTAACGATGGAATTCTGCGCCCGCGAAGCAATGCAAATTTTGGGCGGTTCGGGCTATATGCGAGGATCGCGCGTTGAGCGAATCTACCGCGAGGTCCGGGTCAACGCGATCGGCGGCGGCTCGGAAGAAATCATGCGCGACCTCGCCGCCAGACAAATGGGGCTGTAGTCGCGGATGTTGCGAAAGGACCGGAGTGCACGTAGACTGGTTTACAGGTCAACCAGTCGAGTCGATACCATGTCGCGCACCGTCGGAGCCTTCGAAGCCAAGACAAAACTCTCCTCCCTGCTCGACGCGGTAAGCAAGGGCGAAGAGATCGTTATCGCTCGCAACGGCGAACCCGTTGCAAAGCTCGTGAAATTCGGCGTAGACCGAAACGCGACCGAGCGCGCGGAAATCATCCGCCGCATTGCCGAGCGCGCGAAGAAACTTAAGCTCGGCGGCCTTTCTTGGAAGAAACTGCGCGACGAGGGTCGCAAGTACTGATGCCCTTCGTCGTTGACGCCTCGGCGGCGCTCGCGTGGTGTTTCGCCGACGAAGCGACAGCCGCGACCGGCAACCTCTTGGCATCGCTGCAGAAGGACTATGCCGCTGCGCCCGCCCTCTGGCTCTCGGAGGTCGCAAATGCGCTGCATACGGCCAGCCGTCGCGGCCGCCTCTCAATACAGGATGTGGATGATCACTTGCTCGATCTATCCGCCCTGCCTCTGATCCTTGATACCCCGCCGGACGCAGTCGCCATGGGCATTACGGTCGCACTGGCCCGCGCCCACCAGCTTACGATCTACGATGCCTCGTACCTCGAGTTGGCGCTCCGGCATTCCCTACCCTTGGCGTCCCTCGACACTGACCTGCGAAAGGGCGCCAGGGCTGAAGGCGTTAAGCTGTTGTTGTAGGTGCCACCAATCTGCCAAAATGACCAGATCAACCGGCACGGAATCGAACGATGCTTCTTTCACTCTATCTCGGCTTCCTTCTCTTCGCGGCCATGGGTGGCGCGCTGCTGTGGCAGCCGCAATACCTGACCCGCGTCACCGGCCTTGAGCTCTCGACCGTAGAGTCGCGCAACGAGGTTCGCGCCGTCTACGGCGGCTTCGGCATCGCGGCGGCGCTCGCGCTCTTCATCGCGCTCGTCTGGTCGCCGTTGCGCGGCGGCATCTGCTTAGCCCTGGGCCTCGCCCTCATCGGCATGGCCGCAGGCCGCGGCTACTCGGCCTGGCTAGAGCGCCCGTCGAACAATCTCATCTGGGGCTTGCTCGGCGCGGAGTCGGTGCTGGGGCTGATGCTGATGTTCCAGATCTGATGACCTTCAAGCACCTCCTCTACGAAACCGACGGCCGGATCGCGACCATCACGCTGAATCGGCCGGACCGCTTGAACGCCATCGCCCGCGGCATGCCGCAAGAAATCCGCGAGGCGGTGGAGAAGGCGAACGACGACAACGACATCCATGCGATCGTGTTAACGGGTGCGGGCCGCTCGTTCTGCGCCGGCTACGACCTGATCGACTTCGCCGAACATAAAAGCCCTGCAGCCGGCGGTCAGAGCACCGCGAAGGGTCCCTGGGACCCGATGGTCGACTTCGCCATGATGGGCCGCAACACGCAGGACTTCATGAGCCTCTGGCGCTCGAACAAACCGACGATCGCCAAGGTCCGCGGCCACGCGGTCGCCGGCGGCAGCGACATCGCGCTTTGTTGCGATCTTGTCGTAATGGCCGAGGACGCGAAGATCGGCTACCCGCCCGCGCGCGTCTGGGGCGTACCCACACCCGCGATGTGGATCTATCGCCTGGGTGCGGAGAAGGCCAAGCGCATGCTGTTAACGGGTGACCTCATCACCGGCCGCGAAGCCGCCGACATGGGCCTCGTCCTAGAAGCTGTCCCCGAGACCGAATTAAATGCCCGCGTTGTTGCATTGGCGACACGCATCGCCGCTGTGCCGAAGAACCAACTTATGATGGTCAAGCTGGTCGTCAATCAGGCCATCGAGTCGATGGGCCTCGTTCAGACGCAAATGTTCGCGACACTTTTTGACGGAATTGCGCGGCATTCGCCGGAAGGCGTGTGGTTCAAACAACAAGCCGAAGAAAAAGGATTCAAAGAAGCGGTCCGCCAGCGCGACAGCGGAGCCCCTATCGCAGAAGGTGTATCGAAGCCCTTCTATCGCTTCTGATGCGTTGAACGTTGTTCAAACATCCGTCATGAACATCCCCACAAGAGCTCGATTCGGGGGGATACGAACTTGTCTCACGCAGAATTTCCGTCTGACCGTCGCCGCGAGGAACGCCGCGAAGCCGCGCACGCCTATAAGCGCGCGGAAATCCTAGCCGCTGCCAAGCGCGTGATGGCGCGCAGCGGTGCCAAGGGCTTAACGATCCGCGCCGTCGCAAGCGAAGCCGGCTACGTGCCCGGCGCCGTCTACTTCTACTTCCACTCCAAGTCCTCGATCATCGCCGAACTCGCTGTACACGAACTCTCGGGGCTGACAAAGCAACTGCGCTCGGGCTCGAACCGCGACGCCGCCGAACGTGCCTCGGCCACCGCCGACGCCTTCGCCGCCGCACACCAGATCTTCGAACTCGACACCGAACACCGCGTGAGCCCCGGCTCCGAACGCGCGCTGATGGGCCGCCTGATCTCGCTGTTCCAAACGGTGAGCGAGCCCTTGGCCCTCGAAGACCTGCCGCCCGACCAAGCCCAGGCCCGCGCCCTCGCCCTGTCCGCCACCTCGATCGGTCTCGCCACCTTGGCCCGCACCGGCCGCCTGGAAAAACTAGGCGTCACTGCCGCCGCCACACTGCGCGAAGTCGCCCACTGCCTGAAGACCGCACCAAAGCGGGAAGAGAAGTCGGGGACTTGACTGACGAGACTTCAAAGGAATCCATACCAAATGCTGTTCACCCCTAGTCTTCGCTGAGGACTGGCGGTAGGCTCGTGCATGCTCCTTAAGCAAGGATCGGGAACATGCGCAAGACTGGGGTCATCTGCATTCTGTTGATCGCTTCCGCGGCCGCAGCGCGCGCTGAGGACTGTCAGCTGAAGAAATACGGCACTATCCCGTTTGAAACGGATGGGATGAGTCACATTTTCATTCCGGCATCGATCCAAGATCGGAAGACACGCTTGCAGCTGGACACCGGCGCCTTCTGGAGCATGGTTCGGCGCGATCTGGCGGAGGAGCTACAACTAAAGATCAGACGGTCCTACTACCTCAATCTTGTCGACCTGGCCGGCGAGAAGCTGAAGGACGTCGCCGTTGTTCCCGTGCTCAAGCTTGGCAACATGAAGTACGGCGAGACGGAGATGTTCGTTACGAATATGGCTGCTTCGACGCCGGTTGAGCAGTTTGGCGGATTGTTGGGCCAGAATCTTCTGAACAAGTTGGATCTTGAGATCGACAATGCCGGCAAAACGATCTCGTTGTTCAGCCAAGACCACTGCAAAGGGGCGGGCGTTTACTGGGCGGACGAAGCGGTAACGCTGGAATACTATCGAAAGCCCGGTACCACATCGAAGAATTCGAATATCAAGTCAATCAATACGGAACAAATTGATCCTCCGATCGTCAAGGCGGACGTCGAGGGCCAGACTGCATATGTGCTCTTCGACACCGGCGCGACCTATTCTTCAATGGATCTCGACGTCGCGCGGGTGCGCTTTGGAATTACGCCGCAGACACCGGGCGTGGAGCCCGACGGCAAGGCGTACACCGCGAGCGGCGCCTCCATTGATTCCTACAAGTACACGATCAAGTCGCTGACCATTTCCGGCATTCGCTTCGAGAACGTGCCAATTCGTCTCTCAAAATTCGACGACAAGAGCCAAATTCTACTCGGCATGAACGAACTGAAGCATTTGAGAATCTACTTCTCCTTTGGCGAAGGCCTGGTGCATATCACCGCTGCCGATGCAAAGCGCGAAGCGGCGCCGCAGCAAAAGTAATAGAGCGCGTTATTGCGCCCCAGGCGATGGCTATGATGGTCATCGCCTGTAAAATGCCACACTCAGGCCCGCTCGAACACGGCGGCGACGCCCTGGCCGCCGCCGACGCACATCGTCTCCAGCCCAAAGCACACCTTGCGGCGCTGCATCTCGTGCAGCAGCGTCGCCAGAATACGCGCACCCGTGGCGCCGATCGGGTGGCCGAGCGAGATGCCGGAGCCGTTGACGTTTAGCTTCTCAGGGTCGTTCCAACCCCAGCGCTGCAACACCCCCAGCACCTGCGCCGCGAACGCTTCGTTCAATTCGACGAGGTCGATATCCTTCCATTTCAGCCCGGTCCGCGCGAACAGCTTCTCGACTGCCGGCACCGGCCCAAGGCCCATCGTTGCCGGATGACAGCCGGCGGCCGCCCAGCCGACCAGCGTACCCATCGGCTTCAACCCGAAGGATGCCAGCTTATCTTCCGCCACGATCAAACACGCCGCCGCGGCATCGTTCTGTTGGCTGGAATTCGCCGCCGTCACGATGCCGCCCTTCATGATCGGTTTGAGCGCCGCCATCGTCTCCATCGTCGAGTCCGCGCGAAACCCTTCATCGCGGCTGACGACAATCGGGGCGCCCTTCCGTTGCGGTACGGGCACGGCGACAATCTCCTCCGCGAACTTGCCCTCCGCCCACGCCCGCGCGGCACGCTTGTGGCTTTCGACCGCAAAGGCGTCCGACGCCTCGCGCGTGATTTGGCATTCCTTGGCGACGTTCTCAGCCGTCTCGATCATACCGGAGATCACACCGAAACGTTCGACCGGCTGCGACCGCTCGCGCCCGCGCTCCAGCCGGTCGTACATCTGCACGTTCCCGGCCCTGGCGCCCGAGCGCATCGCGGTCGTGTAGTATTCGATGTTGCTCATGCTCTCGACGCCGCCCGCAATCACGACATCGGCGGCACCCGTTTCGACCATCATGGCCGCCGTCACGATCGCCTGTAAGCCCCCGCCGCAACGCCGGTCGAGTTGCATCCCCGGCACTTCGATTGGAAGGTCCGCGGCCAACGCCGCCCACCGCCCGATGCAGGGCGCCTCGCTGTTCGCGTAAGACTGCGCGAAGACGACGTCGTCGATGCGCGCCGGATCGATCCCCGAGCGCCTCACCGTTTCGCGCACGACATGCGCGGCCAGCGTCTCCGCCGGCACGTCCTTCAAGGCCCCCAGATACTTCGCCACCGGTGTGCGAACCGGTGCCACGACTGCTGCGCGGCGTGCCATCAGATCACTCCCTTTGACTTCAGTTCGTCGATACGCGAGCCCGAAAAGCCCCAATCGCGCAAGCCGGACAGATTATCGCCCCCGATCGCCGGCGGCGGCCCTTGCACCGCGCCGGGCGTCCGATCGAACCGCGGCGCCGGCGCAGGCTGCACCACGCCCTCAACGGTCACGAACGCCTCGCGTGCGACATTGTGCGGATGCGACGGCGCTTCGCCAAGCTCCAACACTGGCGCAAAGCACACGTCGCTGCCCTCCATGATCGCGCACCATTCCGCCCGCGTCTTGGTCGCAATCACGGTCGCGAGCTTTGCCTTCAACTCCGGCCAGCGCTTGCGATCCATCTGCCAGTCAAACGCCGGATCGCTCAAGCCCGCCTTCTCGCGCAGCAGTGCATAGAACTGCGGCTCGATCGAGCCCAGCGCGATCCACTGCCCGTCCGCGCATTCATAGACGTCGTAGAAGTGTGCCCCACCGTCGAGCCGGTTCGTCGCACGCTCGGTGTTATGCGTGCCCTCGGCTCGAAAGCCATAGAAATACGACATCAGCGACGCCGCGCCGTCGACCATAGCCGCATCGACGACCTGACCTTGTCCGGTCGCGCGCGCATGCGTCAGCGCCGCCAACAGCCCGAACGCGAGATAAAGCGCACCACCGCCGAAATCGCCGATCAAGTTCAACGGCGGCACCGGCCGCTCCTTCGTACCGATTGCGTGCAACGCGCCCGTGATTGCGATGTAGTTGATGTCGTGCCCCGCCGCCTGCGCCAGCGGCCCCGTCTGCCCCCAGCCCGTCATGCGGCCGTAGACAAGCTTCGGATTGCGCATCAGCGCGACGTCGGGTCCAAGCCCTAGCCGCTCCATCACGCCCGGCCGGAAACCCTCGAACACAATCTCGGCGCGCTCGAACATCTGCAGGCAAAGCTCGATCGCGTCTTTGTTCTTCAGGTCGAGCGCCACCGACCGCCGCCCGCGATGCGTCACCTGGTGCGGTGCGGCGGGTCGCGCGTCCTTGCGATCGATCCGCACCACGTCCGCGCCGAGGTCGCAGAGCAACATCCCGCAAAACGGCGCCGGGCCAAGCCCCGCGAACTCGACAATCTTGACCCCCGACAGCGGTCCCTGCGCCACAGCGGCTTCTCCCAAACCTGTTCCGTAGCGTTCCTTAGCACACCGTCGCGCTCGCGCGAATCGCACGCTAAGGTCGCCCGGCAACAAGCGAAACACGCGATGCGCAAATGGTGGTTTTCGATCCACAAATGGATCGGTTTGGTCGTCGGTCTGCAGATCCTAGCTTGGACCGTCAGCGGCCTCTACATGACCTGGTTTCCGATTGAACAGGTTCGCAGCGAAAGCAACATCCGCGAAGCAAAGCCGCGCGATTTGCGCACGGCCGTCAATCTGATCTCCGCGGAAAAAGCGATTGAAGCCGCGGGCGTCGCCGTCTCGCGCCTTGAGCTCATCGACATCGCCGGCCGTTGGATGTGGCGCATCGACAGCGCCGGCAAGCCGCACATGCTCATCGACGCCGAGAAGGGCCTCGTCGTCTCGCCGCTCGATGAAGATGGCGCACGCCAAATCGCAACCGCCGACTTCGCCGGTGAAGGCAAGGTTGCCACCGCGACATTGATCGCCGCAGACCCGCCGATCGAATACCGCAGCACGCTCCCCGTCTGGCAGATCGTCTTCGATGACCCCGACGCAACGCATCTCTATGTGGCACCGTTGACCGGTAAAGTTATGGCCCGCCGCAGCGCCCTCTGGCGCACCTACGATTTTCTCTGGTCGCTGCACATCATGGACTACAGCGAGCGCGAGAATTTCAACCACTGGCCGATTATTTTGCTGTCGCTCCTGGGTCTCATATTGACGATCACCGGCTTCGGTCTTCTCGTCATCCGCCTCTGGCCCCGCAACCTCACATCGAAACCCGCCGAGTAAACATGTCGAACATGATCGAAGTTGTCCGCTCCAGCGTTCAGACCTGGGAGTGCGATCAAATGGGCCACATGAACGTTCAGTTCTACATGGCCAAGGCCGACGAAGGTCTAACCGCTATAGCAGCCGCCTTGGGCCTGAGCGCCCGCGCGCAACAAAGCGATCGCGCCGCCTTGATCCCGCGCGAACATCACGTCCGCTTTCACCGCGAGCTTCGGCCAGGCGCGCCGTACATGATGTCGGGCGGCGTGCTCGCCGCGCGCAGCGAGGGTCTGATCCTCTACGAAGAAATCCAGCACGCCGTGACCGGCGCGGTCGCCGCCACCTTCGTCGCCCGCACCGAGTGGACCGACGTCGAAATGCGCGGCGGCCTTCCCTTACCCATCACCGCCGTCGCAAAGGCCCCACGCTTGACCGTCGACTTGCCGCCGCAAGGCGCCCCACGCGGTCTTGATATGGCCCCGCCGCGCCCGGCCCCCACACTCGCCGAGGCGGAGCACCTTGGCCTCATGACGACGTTCCGTGGCGCCGTCTTGCCGGAGCACTGCGACGCGTCGGGTTATCTGATGACACGCCACTACATGGGCCGCGTATCGGACGCAATCCCGAACCTCATCGCCCAAACCCGCGGTGAAGACCGCTCGACAGGGAGCACCGGCGGCGCGGCGCTCGAGTATCGCTTCGTCTACCGCATCGCCGCCGGCATGGGCGATCTCTTGGTACTGAAGAGCGGTCTCCGATCGGTCTCGTCCAAAACCTATGTCTGGTGCCATTGGCTATTCGACGGCGAGTCCGGCGAGTGCTTCGCCACCGCCGAAGCCGTCGCGGTCGCGATGGACCTCACCACCCGCAAAGCCATCGAAATCCCCCCCGACATGCGCGCGCACTTGGAGAGTCTGGTTGTGCCCGGCCTATCCGCCTAGCAACGGCAAGCGGCGCCTAAGGTCGCTCGACCATTGTAGCGGCAACATCGCGGCCTCGATAGAATATGCCGGCGATGTCGACCCGCAGCTCGGCATCGCCCACGGCAAAAGCGATCGTCACCGTTCGACGCCAGGCGCAAAGCTACCCCGCCGATAGCCCGGCCATCGCACGGATCTCACGCTGCACGATCTCGGGATGCTCCATCGGCAGGAAGTGGCTCGCCCCCGGCGCCTTCACGACCCGGATCTCCGGCCGCTGCGCGATCAGAAGCTCGACCACCGGATCCGGACAGGTCGATCGCTTGTCGCCCACGATCAGCGTCAGCGGGCAACGCAGCCGGTCGAGATCGCGCCAGATGTCGAGCGCATTCGCGGCATAGTTCGCGGCTTCCCATCCGGGCGTACAGGCAAGCCGCACCTGCCGGTCGTCGATGTAGTCGACGGTCCCGCCCACGATGTAGTCGCGCACGACCTCCTCTGGCCACGTACCGAACGCCCCGCGCCCGCGATAGGCCTCGAACATCGCCTCGCGCGACGGAAAAATCCCGCGCCGCCGCTTGGCCTGCGCGATCAACGGCGATACGCGTTCGGCCATGCCGAGCGCCTTCAGGAATCGCATCCAGCGAATATAGCGGGGCGGCAAGATCACCGGCTCGACCAGAACCAAACCGGTCACCCAATTCGGCTTGGCCAGCGCCGCCGCCAAGCTCGCCGTCGCGCCCATCGAATGCCCGGCCAGCATCTTCGGCCGCCCGTCGAGCTCATGCAGCGTGCGCAAGATATCGTCGCGGTAGATCAGCCACGTCCGCATCCCCTTCGGGTTCGCGGCCAGCGTCGTCTGCCCGTGTCCGCGCAGATCGCTTGCATAAAGCCGCATCTCGTCGCCAACGCCGTCGAGCAAAGTGCGGTAGGTCAGCGCGTTAAACCCGTTCGCGTGCGCGAAGTGTACCGACGGCGCGCGCGAGTCCGCCGCCTCCCACGCGAGGCACGAGACGTTGCCGTCCCACATCTTGATGGTCCGCCGCTCAGGCCAATGGACTTGCACAGCACGCACCGCCGCCGCAGCGGTCATAGCATTAGCCCCCGGACGCGACTGGAATCGGAGAAACGAACCGCCCCTGAATCAGTTGCATCACGTGCAACCTTGCCAGTCCCGCGCGCACAAAAAAAGCGCGGCGTCCGTGCGCCGCGCTGAAATCGATATTTGAACGTCGTTCAATCGTTCGAACGAGCGTCAGTCTTTGGCCTTGCTCATTTCGAGCGACGCTTGCCGCGCGATCGCGCCGTTCGTAATTCGCGTGAACGCCAAGTTCATCGCCTCTGCGCCTTTGAGCGTACGGTTATAAACCGTGACATCCCACTGCCCGTCTTCGCCGATCACGAGTTGCGTGATCGAGAGCGTATCGCCGGAGAGCCTGGCCCACGTCGTCTTCTTGCCTTCCGTCGCTGCGCCGGACTTCACGTCGACGAACACACCCGGCTTCTTGCCCTTCTTGAACGTCAGCTCCGACGCCTTGACCTTCGACTTCGACGCCTCGTTGACGTTCGACGACATCGTCGTCCACGAGACCTTGAACCCGTCCGCCGCCTTCTCGAAAATCACTTCCGAATCGCGAGACTGCGTAACCGCGGTGCCCTGCGTCGCCTGTCCGGTGCCGACCCAGCGGCCCATGAAGTCGTCGATCTTGCGATCCGCCGCTTGAACCGCCGAAGCGAGCACCAGCGCGGCCGCTCCCAGAACCAAAGCAATGCGCATGTGTAGTCCCCTTGAACGTTGGTGGGCGCCCCTGCCCTGAACTGACGCCATCAAATCAGGGCTGGGCAGAGCGTGCAACGCCCCCTAGTTAACTTTTGCCGGGCCCTTGAGCAGGCTCAAGCGAACCGCGCGCACGATCCTGCTGTTCTCGAAGCGAGTGAACCGCACATCCATGCCCTTTTCGGTCAGAGTGCGATCATAGTGCGTGACGAAATACCCGCCATCCGGCCCGACCGAAACCTGAACGATCGACAGCGTGTCGCCGGAAATGACCGCCCAGGACGTGTCCTGATTCAAGTTGAGATCGCCCGAGGTGATGTCGCGAAAGACGTTGGGCTTGTCGGTCGCCCGAAACGTCTGAGTGTAGCTTTTCGTGTCGGCAGAACCCGGCAACTCGTCGCCCTTCAGCTTCAGTGTCGACCACTCGATCGAAAAGCCGTTCTCCGCCGCGGGCCGGATGATCACTTGACTGAAGCGCGAAGTCCCAAGCTGCTTGTCGGTCTCGCCCGCATGCTCCTCGCCGCCATGGCCCAGATAGACCCCGACGAACTCTTGGACCTTCCGGTCCGCGGCAACCGCCGGAGCGGCGAACCCGGCGATCAAGAGCAAAGAAAGAAAAACGGCGCGCATGGCGAGAAACCCCTTGTTGTCATGCACGAGCTAACACAACCGCATACCCGCCGGAAAGAGGCGTTCCGCACACCAGCGTCAGCGCAACTCCCAATCGCGCATCGCCTTCTTGGACAACTGGCGCTTGGAGACGGCATAAACGCCTGAAGCGCCGTAGAGTTCCGCCCGCGACAGCGAACTCAGCCCCGCATCAAGGACCGCATCCGCGAAAGGATGCTCGACCACGATACGCTGCATGCCATAGGCCGTCTTACGCATCTCGACCCCGGTCGGCACCGGCGCGAGAGTCACCTCCCACCAGGCACCATCCGCGAGCAGATGCAGCTGCTTGGTCGGCGAAACGACTCGCATGCGCGCATTCCGTGCCTTTTCGTCGACCGCACGCTGTGCCCGCTTCTTTGCCGCCCAAGACGTCCAATATTTGTTGCGGCGTAGCAGACCGCTCTTCGGATCGACAAACAGCCTAACGTGCGAGCTCTTCAGCGGCCCGCGCGACCAGCGATGATCCACCCAAATCTCACCGTCCTTGAAGGACGTCTTGATGGCCACGAAGTCGGGAATGTGGTCGCGCACGTGTTGCTGCACCGTGTTCGACGGCTTGAGGTTCTCGCTGATCTCCGACCAAACCTTGTTCCAAGGCCTGCCAACTTGCGACTCCAGATAGCGTCGAAGTGGCTTCAGGTTCTCGTTCAGCGACTTGTAACCGCCGCGTTCGCGCGCGTCGCGTTTCGCTCCAATCTTCGATGGCAACAGCTCGTCGTCGTCGCGAACCGGCTTACGGTTCCGCAACTTTCCCGCCCCGCTACGCGGGCGCTCGACGATAACCTTCGGCATATCGCGCCGCATTCGACTGCACTTTCCAACAAAAAGGGGCGCGGCTTATGACGCCGCACCCCGAAACAGTCAAGCGTGACTTCTTGTCTTAAGCCGCGGCCTTCTTCGCCGGATTGAAGCGGCCGTAAAACGTGTCGCCCCTCTCCGCCATGTCGCGCAGTAGCTTACCCGGCAAAAACCGCTTGCCGTATTTCTGTGCCAAGCGATCGCAGTCCTCGACGAACTTCTTCGTGCCGACCGTATCGATCACCGAGAGCGGCCCACCGGTATAGGGGGCAAAGCCCCACCCCAAGATCGCGCCTACGTCCGCTTCGCGCGGATCGGTGACGACGTTTTCTTCAAAGCAGCGCGCCGCTTCGATCGCCTGACGGTAGATGAAGCGCTTGCGCAGTTCGTCCACCAACTCCGGCGTCGTCGACGTCACCTTGTACTTCACGATGTCCTTTAACCCCGGCCACAGGCGCTTCTTGCCGCCGTCCGACGGGTAGTCATAGAAGCCCTTCGCGTTCTTGCGCCCGAAGCGGCCGAGCTTAGCCACCATCGTTTCGATCAGCGTGTCCGCCGGACCCGCCTCGTATTTGTCGCCGAGGTCCTTCTTCGTCGCCTCGCGCACCTTGTAGGCAAGGTCCAGCGCAACGTCGTCGGCAAGCTCCAGCGGCCCGCGCGGCATGCCGGTCATGCGACCGACATTGTCGACGATCGCCGGCGCAATACCTTCCGCCAGCATCTCTTGGCCCTCCGCCACATACGTGCCGAAGCAGCGCGAGGTGTAGAAGCCGCGCGAGTCGTTGACGACGATCGGCGTCTTCTTGATCTGCTTCACATAGTCGACCGCCATGGCGAGCGCATAGTCTCCGGTCTTCTTACCCGTGATGATTTCGACCAGCTGCATCTTGTCGACCGGCGAGAAAAAGTGAATGCCGACGAAGTTCTCCGGCCGTACGCTGGCCTCGGCGAGGCCCGTGATCGGTAACGTCGACGTGTTCGAACCGAACACGCCTTTGTCCGTCAACTGCGCCTCGGCCTTCTTCGTCACGTCCGCCTTGATCTCGCGGCTCTCGAACACCGCCTCGATCACCAGATCGCAACCCTTCAGCTCCTCATAGTTCGTTGACGGCTTGATCAGCGAGAGCAGCTTCTCTTTCTTCTCCGCCGTCGAGCGCCCCTTCGAGATCTGCCCATCAAGCAGCTTCGTCGAATAGGCCTTGCCCTTCTCCGCCTCTTCGATCGTACGATCGATCAGCACGACGTCCATGCCGGCCTGCGCCGACACGTAAGCGATGCCCGCACCCATCATGCCGGCACCGATCACGCCGAGTTTCTTGACCGAGGTCGGCGCCACATTCGCCGGCCGCCGCGCGCCCTTGCCCAGGTCCTGCATGGACAGGAACAGCGAGCGGATCATGTTCCGCGACGCCGGATCCATCAGCAGCTTCGTGAAGTAACGCGCCTCGATGCGAAGACCCGCATCGATCGGCACAGCAAGCCCTTCATAAACGCACGACAGAATGTAGCGCTGCGCCGGATAGTTGTTGAACGAGTTCTTGCGATAGAGCGCGTTGCCCATCGTGAACACGGTCGAGGAACCCTTGTCGTTCGGAAGCCCGCCCGGAACCTCGAAACCCTTCTTGTCCCAGGGCTGCACCGGATCGGGCGTTTCCTTGATCCAGCGCTTGGCTTCCGCGATCAGTTGATCGGCCGGCACCACCTTGTGCACGACCTTTTGCGCCGCCGCCGCCTTCGGATCGAGCGAACCGCCTTGCATGATCAGACCGAGCGCCGGTTGCGCGCCCATCAGGCGCGGCAGACGCTGCGTCCCGCCGCCGCCCGGCAGCAAGCCCACCTTCGACTCCGGCAGACCCAGCTGGATCTTCGGATTGTCCGCCACGACGCGGTAGTGACACGCCAGCGTCACTTCCAACCCGCCGCCGAGCGCGAGCCCGTTGATCGCCGCGACGATCGGCTTGCCGCAGGTCTCAAGCTTGCGCAGCAGCATGTTGAACTGCAGAACGCCCTCATAGCGTTGCCGCACGCGCTCTTCTTCGCTCTTCGGCGCACCCGCGCCGCTCGCCTGACCTTCCATCTCATCGAGCGCCGCGCCGGCACAAAAGCCGTTCGCCTTGCCCGACGTGATGATCGTACCTTTGATCGAAGGGTCGCCCACGATCTTGACGATCGCCACACCGATATCGGCGAGCGCCTTGTTCGACAGCACGTTCATCGTGCGCTCCGGATCGTCCCACGTCAGCGTGACAATGCCGTCCGCATCCTGATTCCACTTAAAGACCTTGAGTTCCATTGGTTCGTTTCCTCTTAGACGCGTTCGATGATCGTGGCCGTGCCCATGCCGGCGCCGACGCAGAGCGTGACCAGCGCGGTGTTCAAGTTCCGCCGCTCCAGCTCGTCCAACACCGTGCCCAGGATCATCGCGCCCGTCGCACCCAAGGGATGGCCCATCGCGATCGCACCGCCATTGACGTTGATCTTGTCGTGCGGAATGTCGAGCACCTTCATGAAGCGCATGACCACCGACGCGAACGCTTCGTTCAGCTCAAAAAGATCGATGTCTTTCGCCGTCATACCGGCGCGCTTTAACACCTTCTGCGTGACAAGCGCAGGGCCCGTCAGCATGATGCACGGCTCCGACCCGATCGACGCGAACGCCCGAATGCGCGCCCGCGGCTTCAGCCCGCCGGACCGGCCGGCTTCCTTCGTGCCCATCAACACCGCCGCCGCGCCGTCCACGATACCCGACGAGTTGCCGGCGTGATGCACGTGATTGATCTGCTCGACCTCCGGGTAACGCTGCTGCGCGACCGCATCGAACGCGAACTCGCCCGGCATCAAGAACGCCGGCTGCAGCGAAGCCAGCGACTGCATCGTCGTGTCGGCGCGCATATGCTCGTCGCGATCCAGGATCGTGAGCCCGTTGATGTCCTTCACCGGCGTCACGGACTTCTTGAAATAGCCGTTCTTCCACGCATTCGCCGCACGCTTCTGGCTTTCGACCGAGTACGCGTCGACGTCGTCGCGCGAGAACCCATCCAGCGTCGCGATCAGATCCGCGCCGATGCCTTGCGGCGTGAAATAGCTCTTGATCGCAATCGAAGGATCCGTCGCCCACGCGCCGCCCGAAGCGCCCATGCCGACGCGGCTCATCGATTCGACGCCGCCGCCGATCGTCATGTCGGACTGTCCCGACATCACCTGGCCCGCCGCCATATTGCAGGCTTCCAAGCCGCTGGCGCAGAAGCGGTTGATCTGCACGCCCGCAACGCTCTCCGCGTAGTCGGCGTTCAAGACCGCGATGCGCGCGATGTTCGAGCCCTGCTCGCCGACCGGATCGACGCAGCCGAACACAACGTCGTCGACCTTCGACGTATCCAGATTGTTGCGGTCGCGGATGTTCTTCAGCACCTGCGTGCCGAGCTCCAGCGCCGTCACCTCATGCAGCGCGCCATCCTTGCGCCCTTTGCCGCGCGGCGTGCGCACGGTGTCGTAAATGAAACACTCCGTCATGACTTCCTCCATCTATCCCTAAAGATCGAAACTCAAACTTTGTCCAATTCGCGGCGCATAAGCGCGACCAACTTCGTCTCGCCGTCACGCCTCAATCCCTCGATCACTCGCTCACGCTCGCCCTTCGGCTTGTTCTGAGAAAGCTTCGCCTTGCCCTCGATCCGCGCAATCTCCAGCCGGAACGTCACCACCCCGCGCGGCATGGCCTCCGCGATCTCGGGCTTCAGTTCCTTCGTGCTCCAACCGTCGACACCTTCGTAACGCTCTGCCATCTCGCTCAAGTGCGCGAGTTGATCCCGATCAATCCCGACCGGCACGCCGGTGCAATGCACCGCGGCATAGTTCCACGTCGGCACATTCGTCGACCGGTCCGAGTACCATGTCGGCGACACATAGGCGTGCGGCCCCGAAAAAACCACCAGCGCTTCCGAACCGAACAACTGCACATGCGGATTGGCGCGCGCGACGTGCCCGTAAAGCGTCCCAAACTGCCCCTCGCCGCGCTTCAGCAGGAACGGAATATGCGTCGCAAAAAGCCCACCCGCCCCCCTGCTGACCAAGACGCCAAAATCATGCGCCTCGATCAGCGAATGCTGCGAGGCCAGATCATCGATGGCAAAGTGCTTGGGGACGTACATGACGCTATTTCTCGCCCGAGCGTTTTTCCTCCCCCGCGTCCGGGGGAGCAGCCTTTCTGAGCACGCAGTGCGAAGAAAGGCGGAGGGGGGGAGTCTGCCCCACTACAGGCTCCTCGCAATCAAGAGCTTCATGATCTCGTTCGTGCCGCCATAGATCTTCTGCACGCGGCTGTCCGCATACATGCGCGCGATCGGATACTCGTTCATATAGCCGTAGCCGCCGTGCAGCTGCAGACACTCGTCGACGACGCGGCATTGCACTTCCGTCAGCCACAGCTTCGCCATCGACGCCATGAACGGGTCGAGCTTCTTGGCCAAGTGCAAATCCATCAGGTGATTGCAGAACACCTTGCCGACCGTCGCTTCGGTCTTGCATTCCGCCAGCTTGAACTGCGTGTTCTGGAACTCGATCAGCTGCTTGCCGAACGCCTTGCGTTCCTTCACGTAAGCAATCGTGTGCTCCAAAGCGCGCTCGATCACCGCCATCGCCTGCAGCGCGATGATAAGCCGCTCTTGCGGCAGCTGTTGCATCAACTGAATAAAGCCCTGCCCCTCGCCGTGGCCCAGCAAGTTGGCGGTCGGAACCCGCACGTCGTCGAACGAAAGCTCCGCCGTGTCGTTTGCCTTCTGCCCAACCTTGTCGAGCACGCGGCCGCGCCGGAAGCCCTGCACCTCGTCGGTTTCCACGACGACCAGCGACGTCCCGCGCGACCCTTGGCTTGGGTCCGTCTTCGCCACGACGATGATGAAGTTCGCCGTCCCGCCGTTCGTGATGAACGTCTTCGACCCGTTGATGACGTACTGATTGCCGTCGAGCCGCGCCGTCGTCTTCACCGACTGCAGATCGGACCCCGTGCCCGGTTCCGTCATCGCGATCGCGGCCACCAACTCGCCCGAGGCCAGCCGCGGCAGCCAACGCTTCTTCTGCTCTTCCGTGCCGCAATGGAAAATGTAGGGCGCCACGATCGCGTTGTGCAGCACGATCCCCCACCCGTCGATCCCCATCTTGCCCAGAAGATCGATGATGACGGCCTCATGCGCAAATGTACCGCCCGCGCCGCCGTACTCTTCCGGCGTCGACGCGCAAAGCAAACCCGCCTCACCCGCCTTCTTCCAAACCGCGCGATCGACGTGCTGCTGCTTGATCCACTTTTCGCTGTGCGGAAGGCACTCGCGTTCCAGAAACTTGCGCGCCTCGCCCTCAAAAATTTTGAGGTCCTCATCCATCCATGCCGGCGATTCGACCTGCAGCGCGCCCATGTTTCTCTAACCTCTAATCCCGTGCACCGGAGTTCATGGAAAAGCCGATCAAGCGGCCGTGCTCGTCGTCGTTCGCATGGCTGCGATGCGGTTGCTTCTCGGAAAGCAGCACTTCGAGCCGCGCCCGCGCTTGGCGCAATTCTTCGAGCGAATGCTCGATATCCGCGCGCTGCTGCTCAAGTGTCGAGATTCGTTCGCTGAATTTCTTGATCGTGTAGGAGAGCTGCGTCGCCTGCCCGTCGCGCACGTCGTAGAGATCGAGCATCTCTTTGATCTCGTCGAGCGCGAAGCCGACGCGCTTGCCGCGCAGGATGAGCGCAAGCCGCGCCCGGTCGCGCGGCGAATAGATGCGCGACTGCCCTTGCCGGGTCGGTTTGATGAGCTCTTCGTCTTCGTAGAATCGGATGGCACGCGGCGTAATGCCGAATTCCGCCGCCAGTTCGCTGATCGTGAATGTCGTCATGGCAATGCTCCCATTCGAGCGCGCAGGAGTCATATATCGCAGTTGACGTAAACGTCAACTGATAGATAACATACTGATATTACAAGAGTTATGGCGTCTGCGGCGTGACGCCACGGACGCCAGCCGCGTCGCAATCCGTAGCCATTCGTGCCTCGACGGCGCCTGCGCCCGCGTGCGAAACAGCCCCGCACCATGCACCGCCCCATCATCTTCGACTTCGACGGCGTCATCGTCGACAGCGAGGTCCTCGCCAACCGCGCCCTCGCCGAATGCCTGACCGAACTTGGACTTGCGACCACCACCGAACAAGCGATCGAGCGTTACATCGGCATCCGGTTGCGTGACTGCATTCTAGAGGTCGAGCGCCGCCATAGCTGCAAACTGCCGAGCGACTTTGATCGCCGTTGCAACAACCGGTTCCACCAACTGCGCGAACGCCTCCAACCTGTCCCCGGAGCGCCGGCTTTCATCCGCGCGCAGCTGCCGGAGCGCACGGCGATCGCGTCCTCGACCCAGCGCCACGAGATCGGTCTATCGTTACAAGCCGTCGGTCTCGCCGACTTCTTCACCGGCCGCATCTTCAGCGCTGCCGATCTCGAACGCGGCAAGCCGCACCCGGACGTCTTCCTGGCAGCCGCCAAAGGCATCGACGCCCGCCCCGAACACTGCATCGTCATCGAAGACGGTCACCTCGGTACCGAAGGCGCAGCCGCCGCAGGCATGACGGTGATCGGCCTCACCGCAGGCGCGCACTGCACGCCCACCCACGCCGACCGCCTCCGTGCGTCGGGAGCTCACCACATCGCAACAAGCTATGCCGAAGTAGCCAACATCATCGCGCGGCTGTAGCTCGGCGCGTCAGAGGCCCAAAATCGACTCAAGGCTCGCAAGCATCGCCCGCGACCAAGATGTATCGTCGTTCTTGTAACCGGCGTGGGTGAGGACAACGATCGTCGTGTCGGTCTGAGGATAGTAATAAAGCAAGCTGTTCTGACCGGTATCGTCGTTTCCGCGAACGAATATCCGGCGCGTCCCACGGTCGGTTTGGCCGATGAACCAGCCAAGCGCCACTTGCCCCTCTTGAATGGTGATGACCGGCGACAACAGGATCTCTCGGCCCGACACCGAGACGATCTTCCCGCCCCACAACGCTTGGCGCCACCGGTAAAGGTCATGCGTCGTCGAATAGTAGGCTTGCCACCACCGCAGCTCACCCAGTCGTGGCGGCGGTTCGCCCCCGAGTGGTGCCACCTGCGGCTCGCGCACGATCGGAAACTGACCGGTATCCCGCACACCTGCGCGTTCGAAGAGCTCTCTGCTTACGAACGCGGCGAAATTTGTGTTGCTGGTGCGTTCGATGATCGCCGCGGCCAAGGCGTAGTTGGCGTTCGAGTAAATGAATTTTGCGCCTGGCCCCACTTCGAGTGGCAACCCCAGAATACTCCTTCGCGCCTCCTGGCTGCTGGAGACCAATTCAAAGTCGTACGACTGCGGCAGCCCGGATGTGTGCGAGAGCACTTGTCTAATCGTGATGGCGCGCTTGTCAGCGGGCGCATCTGGCCAAATCTCGCCAAGCGACGCTTCGAATCTGAGGTGACCAAGCTCGACGCAGCGCATGATCGCAGCACTGATAAACTGTTTGCCCATGGATGAAATCCAAAAGCGAGAATTGCGGCGCATGCGCTCGCCTCGAATCTCGCCATAGGCTTGGTCCAAGAGAATGCTGCCGCGCCGTGCGACCAACACGGCGCCGGAAAAACCGGCGCGAACTTCCGTCTGGGCAGCACTTCGCAGCGCTGCCCGATTGGCATTCTCACTTGCCTGCGCCTGAAGCGACAGTACCGCAGAAAAACACACGATGAAGATACGAGCCCATTTGTCTGTCACGCCAACACTCCGACCCGGGAGCGCGCATGGTGCAACTGCGTGTCCGCTTCAGTATTGTAGTTTCTTGCAGGCGCGCCAGCGTCGCATCAGCTCGACGGCGCGACCCCAACTGCGTGCTTTGCGAACGCTCCGGGGGTCAATCCAAAGGCGCGACGAAACGCAACTGTAAGGTGGCTCTGATCATGATACCCGGCAAACGTGGCGACTTGAGCGAGCGGCGCCGATCGTTCCAACAGCATGCGCACGGCGCGCTGCAGGCAAGCTTGGCGGCGATAGACGCTCGGTGACAAGCCGTACATCCGTGTGAAGCGTCGGGTCAGCTCATAGGGCTCCATGTTAAGTCTTGCAGCAACCTCGCGCGCGGTTGGCGCTGCACCGTCCGAAAGCAGTATGGCGGCACGATCCATAACTGTAGTCGGCGGCAGCGGCACGTAGGGTTGCGGACGGGACGCTGCCAGTATTTCATCGCCGTGCGGCAAGCGATCGGGATCGACGTGACCGCAGGACGCGCACCAACCATGCTTCGCGACCCATCGTCGGACTGCAATCTCCGAGACCGGCACGCGCTTGTATTTGGAGCCGTCGGCGTCGGCGACATTGGCATGCGCGAAGTAGGCGGGGCGAAAAACGAAATCCCCACGTGCGAAACGTGCTTGCCCCTCAAACGCGTCCTCGCGCATCATACCACCGACATACAAAACAAGACGTGCGTCGCTATGGCGATGGATGGCCTGGCGCTGTTTGGCCTCAGCCAAGATTTCTTGACCGAAATGCTCTTTCGCCAAGGCGGTTGGAGTATCGGAATCACTCATCGCGAATGATTGTACCATCCTACTCTACCCCCGCTCGCGGAACGCCAGATAGCCCAAGAACCCCGCCAGCGCCGACAGCAACACTGCCGCCAAGCCATAGAGCACCGGCTGCTTGTGCGACAGGTCCGAAACCCCGCGCTCGATGCCCTTCTTATCGATGAACAGCGTCATCGAGTTCGAGCTCGTCACCTCGCCGTTCGCGAACACGTAGACCAGCACCTTCAGATTGCCCGCCGGCACATTCGGCGGCAGCGCCACCGTCGTGCGGAACAGTGATCCCGACAGGAAACTCACCCCGCCCTCGTGTTGCGAATAGAGTTCCTGGCGCTGCTTCGTGCGCACGATGGCCTCACGAAAATCGCGCGGTCCACCGATCGATCCCGGCGCGGGCCCCAGCGCAATCCGGTCGAGACCCAATTCGAACTGATCCAACACCGCCCCTTGCGCAATCTCCTTCAAGGGCCGCGTCGACGCCAAGAAATAAAACCCCGGCACATCCGCAAACCGCCGCATCTCGCGGTTCACGAAGATCGGCCCGACGCGCTCCTTCTTGCGCACGGTCACGGTGTACGGCCGGTCGCTGCGCACCACGACGACGACATCGCGCGGTTCCGTCGCCGGAAACGCTTGCCCGAACTCGTTCTCGATCGCCCCGAACACGACGACATCGGTGCCGGTGAAGTTCGACCGGATCTCGATCTGATCGCGCGAGATTCCCGCCGCCAAATCCTCGGCCGCGGCCGGCAACATCGCCGCGAACCAAACCGCAATCGCGAGCGCGAGTCTCATTGCAGCCCCTCGACCACGAGGTTGAACGGATCGGCCGGCGGAAACACGAGATCGATCCCCAGACGGAAGCAGATCATCAGAATGAGCGCCGCCAAACAAAGCCGCATCCAATCGCTGCGCAGCCTCTCGCCGTAGCGCACGCCGAACTGCGCCCCCACCACGCCGCCCGCGATCAAGAGCACCGCCAAGATGGCGTCAACGCTATGGTTCGTGACCGCGTGCAGCAGCGTCGAAAGCGCAGCGACAAAAATGATCTGAAACAGCGACGTGCCCACCACGATCGATGTCGGCATGCGCAGCAGGTAGATCCCGGCCGGCACCAGAATGAACCCGCCGCCCACGCCCATAATTACCGACAGCACACCGATCAACACGCCCAAGAGCATCGGTGGAATCGCGCTGATATAGAGCTTGGAGCGCTGGAACCGCATCTTCAGCGGCCAGCCATGCACCCAATAGTGCCCACCCGGCTCGCGCCGCCCCGATCCGACCTGGGAGCCGCCCTGGCGCACCGCCTGCAGGCTCTCCCAAAACATCAGCCCGCCGATCGAGCCCAGGAAGATCACGTACGAGAGCGCGATGAAGAGGTCCGCCTGCCCCGCCGCCTTCAGCGCGTTGAACAGCAAAATGCCGAGGAACGTCCCCACGACGCCGCCGCTGAGCATCACGGCGCCCATCTTGAAGTCGACATTGCCGCGCCGCCAATGCGTGAGCACGCCCGACACCGACGACGCCACAATCTGCGTCGATTGCGTCGCCACCGCGACCGGCGGCGGCACGCCTAGAAACATGAGAAACGGCGTCAGGATGAACCCGCCACCCACGCCGAACATGCCCGACAAGAACCCGACCGCCGCGCCGAGGCCGACGATGACGAAGATGTTCACCGGCATCTCTGCGACGGGCAGATAGATTTCCATGAGGGTTATTTTCGCGTCGAACAGCGACGTTCAACGCATAACCGGGCGCGGCGCCCCTGGCTAGGTGAACTCGTCACCGATGTGAGCATTCGTCGCGGGGTCGGTCCCGGCACAGCACGTTGACGCTTTGGTAACGAACGCACCAGCGAAACCGCGCCTGGCGCCCGCCTTCGGATACGCCATCTTCATCGTGAACACGCATGATCGGCGGAGCTTTCCAAAGGATCGGCCGCCGTGGACGCAGTCACACCAAAGCATTTGTTGGGCATCTCGGGCTCCGGCTGGCGCCCGCCGCGTTGCCGCCGCGTTGCGCTGGTGCTGCAAGGCGGAGGTGCGCTCGGCGCCTATCAGGCCGGCGTCTATCAGGCGCTGCACGAAGCCGACATCCAACCCGACTGGGTCTCCGGCGTCTCGATCGGCGCAATCAACGCGGCGATCATCGCCGGCAACCCGCTCGAACGCCGTCTTGAGCGCTTGACCCAGTTTTGGGAAACCGTCACCGCGCGCAAAGTCTGGGCCTTCACGCCCGACGGCAACGTCTTCCGTCAGATGCGCAACGCCACCTCATCGTGGATGAGCGCCACGATGGGCCAGCCCTCGTTCTTCAAACCGCGCTTCCCCGGCCCCTGGTTCAGCGTCCCCGGCGCCGTCGACGCGACCTCGATCTACGACACCTCGCCGCTGATCGACACGCTGCGCGACTTGGTCGACTTCGACCTGATCAATAAGAGCGACGTCCATTTCTCGGTCGGCGCCGTCAACGTCGCAACCGGCAACTTCACGTACTTCGACAACACGAACGAGCCGATCGGGCCGGAACATATCTTGGCGAGCGGTGCACTGCCCCCGGCCTTCCCCAGCATCAAGATCGGCGGCGAGCACTATTGGGACGGCGGCATCGTCTCGAACACGCCGCTGCAATATCTGCTCGACCACGAGGACGGCCTGAACGCGCTCGTCTTCCAAGTCGATCTCTTCAATGCGCGCGGCAACCTGCCCAGCGACATCGCCGAGGTCATGGCCCGCCTGAAGGACATCACCTACTCCTCGCGCACGCGCTACAACACCGACGTCTTCCGCCGCGTCCACGCCTGGAAAGCGCGCCTGCGCGAAGCCTTCCTGAAGATGCCGAAGGAGCTGATGACCGACGACGACCGACGCCTGCTGGAGGAACTCGAGCACCAGCCTGAAATGTCGATCCTGCAGCTGATCTATCAGCAGAAAGCCTACGAAGGTCACGCCAAAGACAGCGAGTTCTCCGGCACCTCGATGCGCGAGCACTGGCAAAGCGGCTACGAAGACACCCAGCGCACGCTAAAGCACGAAGACTGGCTCACGATCCCCGCCCCCGGCGGCGGCATCGTCACCCACGACGTCCACAAGGAGTTCCGCCGCTAACGCCCCCTCACTCCAGGGTCGCATAGTTCGTCGAACGGTCCGCCGCCCGCGTGCCGGCAACTTCGTCGACGCATTCGGCGAGGTCCGCCAAGTACTTCTCCATCGCGCCGGAGTTGCCGTTGCTCACCGTCGAGTGCAGCGAGTCCGGCGGCGTTTGGCGGTCGTGGAACCAACCACGCTTCAACAACGCGTCGCCGAGCGCGAAGATGTCGACCCGCCGTTTCGAGGCAGGATCGGCCGCCATCGCGACCAGGTGATAGGTCCCGGCACCCAACACACGCAGCCCGTCGATCGCCGCAATGCCGGCGCGCATTTGATCGGCGTTGCGCAGCGTCGCCGCTGTCAGACGCAGATAGCCTTCCATGCCCAAATGCTGCATCACCGCCCACGCCGTCGCCATCGGCAGACCCGAACGCGTGCCCTGCAGATTGGGCGAAGCGTAGAACCCGCCTAACCAGTCATCGAACATGAACGTCTGATAGGCGCGCAGATTCTTATCGCGATAAAGCACGACCGACGCCCCCTTCGGCGCGTAACCAAGCTTGTGAATATCGGCGGAGATCGAGGTCACGCCGTCAACCCGAAAATCCCACGGCGGTACCGCTCGCCCCAACTTCTCGACAAACGGCAGCACGAAGCCGCCCATGCAGGCATCGACGTGACAATTCGCGTTCGCAGACGTGGCAAGTGCCGCAATCGCCGGAATGTCGTCGACCACACCTTGCGGATACTGCGGCGCCGATCCGACGATGAGAACCGTGTTGGGGGTGACGGCAGTCGCCATCGCATTCGTGTCCGCGGTCCAATCCGCGCGTACCTTCGTCTTCGACACCTTGATGTCGTAGATATGCGCGGCCTTATGGAAGGCGGCATGCGCACTCTCCGGCACGATCATGTGGGCCTGCATGATCCCACGCTCCTTGCGGCCCCGCTCGCGCGCGGCCAACACCGCACAAAGAATCGATTCCGTGCCCCCGCTGGTCATGAAGCCCGCGGCACTCTGCGGCCCGTGCAGCAAATCCGCGGTCCAGCGTACCACCTCGGATTGGATCGCACCGAGCGAGGGAAAAGCCTTCGTGTTGAGCGCGTTCTCGTGCAGATAAAGCTTCGCCGCCCGCTCCGCGACCTCATGCACTGAGGGCCCGCCGTCATAGACCATCCCGAACGTCCGCCCGTCCTGCCAGCGCACATCGTGCGCGCGCTTGGCCTCCAGCGCCGCAATGACGTCGTCGATGGATCGGCCTTTTTCTGACAACGCCATAGTGTCCTCCCGCATTGAGCTCGTGCACGACAGCCAATCTAGGTCGCCAGCGGCCAAGCCTGTCAAGGCATGCGGCGGACCTTCCACCCAGCCGCATGAGCGCGATATGATCGCACAACAGCCTTCGTCGTGAAGGAACGCGATGTCCGACTACATCCGCACCATCCGGGCAAAGATCGGCAACGATCTGCTGATGCTGCCATCCGTCGCCGCCGTCATCAGAGACGACGCTGGCCGCATACTTCTGCAGGAAAAATCCTCCGGTGAGGGATGGAGCCTACCCGCTGGCGGAATCGAACCCGGCGAAACGCCCCAAGACGCTATCCGCCGCGAAGTGATGGAAGAAACTGGCCTGCGCGTCCTCTCGACCCAATTGCTCGCCATCTTCGGCGGCCGCGCTTTCCGTTACACCTACCCGAACGGACACCGAGTCGAGTACCTCGTCGCTCTCTACCTCTGCAAAGCCGAGGGAAACCCATCGTTCGAACAAGGCGGCGAAACCCGGCATCTGCGCTACTTCGGCCGAGACGAAATGCCCACCCTCGCTCTCCCCTATCCGAAAGACGTCTTGTTCGGAGAGCCGCGCGCTTGCGATTTCACTGACGCGTACGCGTAAATTGGTGCCATCGCTCTTTGCCTGTATAAAGGCGCATCCCTATTGCACCTTTGACGGACGGAGAAGGGCCCATGAGTGGCGCAGCGACCAAAGTGACGGCGAACCAACGCAGCGCGGTCTACGACATCCCGCTTGAGAAACTGAACCCGGCCCAGCCCGCGCTGTTCCAAGCCGACGCGATGTGGCCGGTCTTCGAACGCCTGCGCAAGGAAGCCCCCGTCCACTACACCGCCGAAAGCGACTACGGCCCCTTTTGGTCGGTCACGAAATACCACGACATCGTCGCCGTCGACACGAATCATCAAGTGTTCTCCTCGGAGCCGACGATCACGATCTTCGATCAGAACCAAGGTCAAGGTCCGTTGCCGATGTTCATCGCCATGGACCCACCCAAGCACGACGTGCAGCGCAAGGCCGTCTCGCCGGCGGTCTCGCCGATGAACCTGGAGCGCCTGGCACCGCTCATTCGCGAACGCGCGGCCGACATTCTGGACGGACTTCCGCTCGGCGAACCCTTTGACTGGGTCGACAAGGTGTCGATGGAACTGACGGCTATGACGCTCGCCACGCTCTTCGACCTGCCGCAGAAGGATCGCCGCAAGCTGACCTATTGGTCGGATGTCGTCACCGCGGTGCCGGGCCACGGCCTGATCGAATCGTTCGAGCAGAAGATGGCGATCTTCGGCGAGTACCACGCCTACTTCACCGATCTCTGGAACAAGCGTGTCAACGCCGAACCCGCCAGCGACCTGATCTCGATGCTGGCGCACAGCCCCGCCACGCGCAACATGGAACCGCGCGAATACTTCGGCAACATCGTGCTCTTGACGGTCGGCGGCAACGACACGACGCGCAACACGATCTCGGGCTCGATTTTGGCGTTGAACCAAAATCCGGATCAGTACGCAAAGCTGCGCGCGAACCCCGCGCTCATCCCCTCCATGGTCTCAGAGACGATCCGCTGGCAGACGCCGCTCGCCTACATGCGCCGCCGCGCGGTACGCGATGTCGAATTCCAAGGCCGGCAGATCAAAGCCAACGACAAAGTCGTCATGTGGTACGTCTCCGGCAATCGCGACGAAGAGGTGATCGAAAATCCGAACGCCTACATCGTCGACCGCGAACGCCACCGCCAGCATCTCTCCTTCGGCTTCGGCATCCACCGCTGCGTCGGCAACCGCTTGGCCGAACTGCAACTCACGATCATCTGGGAAGAAATCCTCAAGCGCTTCCCCCTGATCGAAGTCGTCGGCGAACCGAAGCGCGTCTACTCGACGTTCGTAAAAGGCTACGAGAGCCTGCCCGTGATCATCCGCAAGAAGCACTAAAACCGGACCAAGAAAGCGGCGGCTTCCCGGCCGGAAACCGCCTTTCGCTTGGGCCGCCGCCTGGTTGCTTGCCAAGACGGGCCGCATGTCCTACGCAACGCACGCTTTAGGCCGACAACCAGCCTTCGCCAGCGAAAGGACACCCCGTGCAGACCGGTACCGTGAAATTCTACAACAGCCAAAAAGGCTTCGGCTTCATCCAACCGGATGACGGCGGCAAAGACGTCTTCGTCCATGCGACCGCGCTGGAACGCGCCGGCTTGCGCGCGCTGAACGAAGGCCAGAAGGTCTCCTTCGACACGAAGGAAGATCGCGGCAAGATCGCCGTCAACAATCTGCGCACGGCCTAAGGCATCAAGCAGCTTCGGCGAGCTCAGCTTAGGGCTCGCCGCCCGCCCCACCGCGGAGGCCGGGTCAAGCCCTCACGTGTACCGCTTCGTCGTCCGCTGCTCCGCCTCGTCCGGCGCGACCGTCGCCGTGCCGCCATACCCGGTCAGCCGGTCGGCGACGAAGGGATTGGTCTGCCGCTCGTGACCGAACGTCGAGGCGGGACCGTGGCCCGGAATGAACCGCATATCGTCGCCGAGCGGCCAGAGTTTGCCCGTGATCGAGGCGATCAGCTGCTGATGATTGCCGCGCGGAAAGTCCGTCCGCCCGATCGAGCCGGCAAAGAGCACGTCGCCGACAAACGCAAGCTTTGCCTTCCGGCTATGGATCACCACATGCCCGGGCGTGTGCCCCGGCGTGTGCGCGACGTCGAACGTCACCCCCTCAAGCTCCAACGTATCGCCGTCTTCCAGATAGCGGTCCGGCGTCACGTTGCGCCCGCCCACGATCCCGTAACGCTGCGAACTTTCTTCGATCCGATCGAGCCAGAACTGATCGTCCCGGTGCGGCCCTTCAACCGGCACACCCGTACGTTCGCGCAAAGCCGCGGCCGCGCCGGCATGATCGAGATGCCCGTGCGTCAGCCAAATCCGCTTCAACGTCAACCCGAAGTGCGTCAGCACCCCCAGCAGCGTATCGATGTCCCCGCCCGGATCGACAAACGCCGCATGTTTCGTCGCCGTGTCCCAAATCAAGGAACAGTTCTGCTGCAACGGCGTCACGGGAATGATCCGAATCTGCATCCGGGGCTCGGGGCTGGCTTGGCTCATCCCGATTCGATGTCAGCTTTTGGCCCCGCCCGCAAGACCGCCTTTGCCACGGGCGAAGACGAGGTTACGCTGAGCCGATGCAGCACCTCAAAGGTCTCGAACTCCGCCAAGCGCAACCCGCCGATGCCCAGGCGCTTATCGCCATTCTGCAAGATACGCTTGAGAGCACATGGTTGCCGAACCTAACGCCCGCTGCCGCCCAAGCCGTCCGCAACGAAGCGCGCCCCGCCGCCTACGTCGCCAGACGGGGCACCAAATTCTGGCTCGCCGCACACGCCGGGGACATAGTGGGCCTCGTCGATTGGGACGGCGACTTCATCAACGCGCTTCACGTGCTCGGCCGCCACGCCCGCACCGGCGTCGGCACACGCCTGATGGACAAAGCCGAAGCCGAAATCGCAAAAGCGGGCTACACCGCCGCCCGCCTGGAGACCGACACCTTCAACGTCGCCAGTCAAAGCTTCTACGCCAGACGCGGCTACATCGAGACCGACCGCTACCCCGACACCGAATGGAACAGCGGCCTAACGACGATCCTGCTCGTGAAGTCGCTTTGACGAAGACGCGTCAAGTCCGTGGCGTGCCGGGCGGTATGTGACGGGACACTCGACGCTGAAGGTATCGAGGATAAGTTCTTCCGCAGACGGAGCGCCTCTACCCGTTCACCGCCGGCAGTTCGTTCGCCGCCGGATCGAGCGGCTTCGGCTTGAACTTGCGCGCCGCATCGAGCGCGACGGCGATGTCGGCGGGGCTCATCGTGGTCTTGAGCGCGGCCAGGCGCTCGGACGCGCCGGTGTCGCCTTGCGACGAGGCGATCGCGTACCACTTGGCGGCCTCGTTCAGGTTCTTCTCCACGCCCATCCCGCGCTCCAGCAGGATCGCGAAATTGTACTGCGAGTCCGCAAGCCCGTGTTCCGCACCCTGGCGGAACCAGCCCGCGGCCTGCGCGAAGTCCTGACCGATGCCCACGCCATCCGCCAACAGCACCGCCAGATTGTGCATCGCCTTGCGATTGCCACCCTTCGCCGCGCGCTCGTACCACGTCTTTGCTTGCGGTAGCTCCTTCGTCACGCCGATCCCGCGCTCATACATCGCGCCGAGCCGGTACTGCGCCACGACCAAGCCCTGCTGCGCCGCTTTCGTAACCAGCGAGAGCGCCTTTGCGTCGTCTTTCTCGATGCCCCGGCCTTCCGCATAGCGCAGCGCCAACACGAACTGCGACTTCGCATCGCCACGCGTAGCATTCGCCTCAAGCGCCGCGATCGTCGTGGTATCGACCGGCGCGCTGCCCGGCAAAGCCGACGTGCCCGCCGTGAAGTTCGGCTGCGCGGGTTCGGCCGGCGCCGGCGCGCCAAGCCCGTTCGGCGGCACGGCAACGCTGGCTGCACCTTCAGCCGAAGCTTCCGGTGTCGTCGGCGGCGCGAACTCGGCCGCTGGTGCCGGGCCCGGCGCAACGACCGCCGGAGCCGCCGGCGTAGCAGGCGCCGCTTCAGGCCCGTTCAAGATTTCGCCGATGCTGTCGCCCGCATCCGGCCGATTGATCCCTTCGTCGTTGCTGCCGCCCGGCAGCGTGAAGAGCAGCGCCACGATCCCCACGACCACCGCGATGCATGCGATGGTCACGATGACCAAACGGCCCATCTTGCGGCTGCCGGTTTCATCCTTCGCATACTGCGCAAAGCTCGGCCGCCGCGCGGTGGAGCGCTCCGCATCGGCCTGCGCCGCGGCTTGCGCCGCGCGGCGCGCTTGCGTCAGGAAATCGTCAGCCTTGCGCTGTTGCGGCTCTTCGGTGCCCTGATCCGGCACGTCGACGTCGAACTTGTCCGGATCGAAGCTGTGCGGGTCGTGCGTCTCCGGTCCCGCGAGCGGCCGTGACATGATCGTCTCAAGCGCCGACACCGAGAACCCGTCGTCGGCCTTCGGTGGCAGTTCGTCCTCGAACGCGGGCGGCGGAGGCGGCGAGCTCGACAACACCTGCGCCAGCGATGTCGCGAATGGCGGCGGCTCCGGCGTGCGCATCGAAGGCTCCGGCGCATGCACCGGCGGCGGCGTGAACGACTGAATGGAACTCAATGCCGACGGCGTCGAGGTCGCGCGATGATAGGGCTGCTCCACCGGCAGCGCATCGGCCGCCGCCTTCGCAACCAAGCCGTCGACCGTGAGCCTGAGCCCGCCGATCGCTTCCTTGTGCTTCTTGTCGGACGTCTCCAGACGTTGCGTCAGCGCCTTCAGCGCGTCTTCCACGACATGCGCCGAATCCGTCGCCTTGCGATCGGAATCGTCGAGCCGGCGCGTAAAGTTCTGCAGCGCCTTTTCCTGGCGCTTGTCGGCATCGTCCAACCGTGTCGAAATCGTCTTCAGCGCGCTCGACACCGTCGAGACCGACTCCGCCGAGCGCTTCTCGCCCTCTTCGATCTTCGTCGTCAGCGCTTCCAGCGTGGACTCGATCGCATTCATCGGCCCGGAAAACGGGCTGCTCGCCGGATCGCTGATCGTGTCAAAGCGCGCGGCCAGCGTGTCGACTGAACGCTGCAACGTCGTAAACGCTTCCGGCGCGACGCTGCTCTTCGGATTGGCGGAAACTTGCGCCAACCTTCCGTCCATCGTGGTCAGCTGCCCGCGCATCTCGTCGAACATCGACGACGAGCGCGCTTCCAGCGCGTCAAGCCGCGCGGCCACACCTTCGGTCAGCGACTTCGTCTGCCCGCTGCTCTGCGCCAGCCCGCGCTCCGTCGCTTCGACGCGCGAGCCCAGCTCGCGCATGAATTTCGCCAGTTGCGTGAGGTCGTCGCGCGAACGCTTCTCGCTGCCGATAGCACCGTCGCGCACTTCCGCGATCGAGGCCTCAAGCCGCGCCATCGCGTCCTTATGCGGAAACTCCATCCGCGCGGTTTCCATTTCGGAAAGCCGCTTCTGCAACTGATGCAGCGTCACTTCCAGACGCGCGAACTGATCCTTCTGCGAGGAGTCCGCCTTGTGCGACTCCATCTCGCCAAGCCGCTTCTGCAACTGCGTCAGCGCCGTCTCGAGCCGCCCGACCGAATCCTTGCCCGGCCATTCCGAGCGCCCGCTCTCGATATCGATCAAGCGCTTTTGCACCTGACGAACCGTCGCCTCCAGGCTCTCGAACGCCGACGCCTGATCGCGCGCCGATTGCGCCAACGCATCCGCGGCACTCGTGAACGCAACATCGGCAAGCTGCTTCACGCGCTCCGCCGCATCGATGCGATCCTGCATCGCCGCGACCGACTGATTGACCGTCGCGATCGCCGTCTGCGCGCGCCGTTCGGAATTCTCCAGCCGGTCCGCCATATCGCGCAGACCATGCGCCACCAGCGCAAACTCACTGCCGCGGATCTGTGCGTCGGGGCCTTGCGGAGCCGCACCATTCATATGCTGATCGCGCGGCACGCCGTGTGGATAACCCTGCTGCGGCTGCTGGTATCCAACCTGATGCGGCAAGGGTTGATGCGGGTGCAGCGGCTGATACTGCTGTGGCGGCTGCTGATACTGGGACGGCTGTGGAATCGATTGCGGATAGCGCAGGCTCGGCAGCGGCTGTTGGTATTGCGGCTGCGGCTGCGGACCATAGGTGCCGTCGCCGGGATGGAACTGCTGCGGCGCGTAACCATGCCCGCCGGGAACCCGCCCTTCGGTCAGGATAAGCTGGGTGAGATACTCGCCAAGACTGACGCCGGCGCGACGCGCTGCCAGCTGCGCCGCTTCACGAGCGTCGGCCTCAATCCCCTTTACATTCCACGGAACGCCGGGCCGCATCGAATCATTTCCCCCGATAATATTTCGACGTTAGGTACGCGAATATGTTGTGTAAAGCGCACCACCTGCCACAACCGGTGGCGCTGTGGCTTTCACGTCTCGTTAACCAGTGTTAACGCTCAAATGGTTAACAAATCGTTAAAACGACCGTTGCAGGAAGGACTCAAATAGCCCCCTCTGACGGAGAAAATTCGAGCCCCGCCAGCCTATTGTTGACCTTCGTGAATCCTCATAGTCGTCGATCCGTGATCCTGCGTCTGATTCGTTTGCTAGCCCCCCTAACCGCGGCGCTCTTGCTCGCCGCGTGCTCGACCTATGAGGCAACGGTCGGCGCGCTCGACAAGACGTTCGTGCAAGGCCCAAGCAGCCCGCACCAGAGGCACGTCCCCAAAGTCGATCTGTCCCAAGCCAAGTGGTACAAGCTCACGGCCGATCAGCCGACGTCGAACCCGCTGCGCGTCGCCATCGTGGAACGCGACACCCGCGTGGGCGCGATGCGCGCTGTGATCAAAGCCCCGCCTGATTTCAAGTTGCCGCCCTATTGGTTCGCGGTCGGCGGCCATTACACCGTGCTCAAAGGCACATTCGTCTTCGACACGATCGATGCCGACGGCAAGCCGCAAAAACTAACGCAGCGCCCCGGCTCGTTCACGCAATTCCCAGCAAACCTTATCCAACGCGGCACCACCGCCCCGGGCGAGGAAGGCCTCCTCTACGTCACCGTCTACGGCGACTGGAACCCTCTCTTCGCCGAAGGCGCGTGGGGCCCCCCGCCACCCAAACAACCGCTGCTCCGCCGCGGCAGCTAGAGCGGGTTTGCCTGAAGTGGAATGGGTTTGGTCGAGTCAGTTTTCACCACCAAGACACCAAGGAACACAAAGATTCACCAAGTGGATTCATTCGCGCGCGTTAGCGCGCAGACAGAGTCTGACCGGCGCTACGCGCCAAGACTTTCAAAAGCTTGGTGGACCTTTGTGTTCCTTGGTGTCTTGGTGGTGAAAAGCTGAATCGCCGCTGACTCCGCCGGCGACGAATATGCTCTAAGCGTAAGCTGAGAGCTTCGAATGCGCGAACGGATAGACCCGGTCGCGCCCGAGCAGATACGCCGCGAACCCCCGCGGAAACAACGGCGCAAACGCGACATCGAACACATCGAGCCCGCCCGTATAAGCCCCGAACGCCGGCAGCACGCAGCGCGTCCCGTCGCCGACAAAGCAGCGCCGCTTCAACCGCTTCACCCGTGTCTCGACCCGCGCCACCGGATGCAAGTGCCCACAAAGCTCACCGACCGCCGCGCCGTTCAACGGCTCATGCCGGAACCGAAGCGCCCCAAGCGCCAGCTCCGGCGTACACTCCCCGCCCAGCACGATCGCCGAGCCCGCATCGTGATTGCCCTCAATCCAAACAAACCGCCGCCCGCGCATCAGCGCGCGCAACGTCACGCGCGCCTCATCATCCAGCCGCAAAGGTCCGCCCGTGTCGTGAAAATTATCGCCCAGACAAACAATCGTCTTCGGCTGATAGCGCTCCGCTAACGCCGTGAGCCGCGCCAGCGTCGCCCGGCTGTCATAGGGCGGCAGCATCTGCCCCGTGCGGACCGCAAACGCCGAGCCCTTCTCCAAATGCAAATCCGCAACCGCAAGCAAGCGCTCGTCCGCCCACCAAAGCGCGCCGGACGGATCCGCCTCCAACCGCACGCCCGCAACCTCGATCGCCGTCATCGCCAGCCCGTCACACAAAGCATCTCACACGATGACACGATGAAACGATGACATCCAGTGCGGCCACCATCGTTCCATCGTTCCATCGCGTGAGGCAAAAAAAATCGCCCACCAACCGGGGGGCGATTTTGACGCTCAAAGAAACCAAAACCTAGCGGCGAGCATCCGCCGTGCGCGCGGGCGCGTCGACGCAGCGCCATACGATCTTGCCGGTGCGCGCATCGCGCGTTTCGCGCAGAACCTTCGGCGCCGCACAGCTCGGCACGCGCCACTTCGCGCCGTCGAGCAACGTGCCCAGATTGAAATCGAACCCGGCCTGCGCCGGCGCACTCATCAACGCCGCACCGACAAGGGCCGCGGCCAAAACCAATTTCTTCTGCATGGGGGGAGAACTCATCCTTAAAGGGAGGCCGCACAAACCGTCCCCGACCCCACCCCGTCAATAGCAACACCGCCAGGCCGCGACGCTACGCCCCTTCAAGCACCGCGGTTTTCCCCGACATGAAAAAATTGCAACCGACAGCGCTGCAAACTGACAATTTGTCAGTTTAGCCGGTCTGTGCTACGCTTCAACCCAATCGCTATTCTCCAGCCACTGGAAGCCACCATGGAACATTTCGACGTCCTGATCATCGGCGCGGGCATCTCGGGCATCGACGCCGGCTATCACCTGAACAAGTTCGCGCCGAAGAAGTCCTACGTCATCCTCGAAAACCGCGAGCGCATCGGCGGCACGTGGGACCTGTTCCGCTATCCGGGCATCCGCTCGGACTCGGACATGCTGACCATGGGCTACCACTTCAAGCCCTGGACGCACGAGAGCACGATCTCGCCGGGCGACAAGATCCGCGACTATGTCACCGAAACCGCCCGCGAAAACGGCATCGATAAACACATCCGCTTCCGCCATAATGTGAAGAGCGTCAGCTGGGATTCGAAAACCGCCCGTTGGACCGTGGAAGGGACAAGGCGTGACGCAAGCGGCAAGGAAACCCCGGTCACGCTCACCGCGAACTTCCTGTTCTCCTGCGCCGGCTATTATCGCTACAGCGAAGGCTACACGCCGGAGTTCAAGGGCCGCGAAAACTTCAAGGGCACGATCATCCACCCGCAGCGCTGGCCGGAGAATTTCGACTACCGGGCCAAGCGCGTCGTCATCATCGGCTCCGGCGCCACCGCCGTGACGCTGCTTCCGAATATGGCCAAGAGCGCAGCCCACGTGACGATGCTGCAGCGCTCGCCCACCTACTACGTCTCGCGCCCTGAAAAGGACAAGATGGCGAACACCTTGCGCAAGTTCCTCCCGGCGAGCTGGGCCTACATGATCCCGCGCTGGCGCAACATCGTGCTGCAGCGCTTCTTCTTTGGCCTGGCGCGCAAGAAGCCGCAACAGACGGCCGAGCGCCTGATCAAAGGCGTGTCCGACCTTTTGCCCAAGGATTACGACGTGAAGACCCACTTCACGCCGAGTTACAATCCCTGGGATCAGCGCGTCTGCCTCGTGCCCGACGCCGACATGTTCAACGCGATCAGCGAAGGCAAGGCGAGCGTCGTCACCGACCACATCGAGAGCTTCACCGCCAAGGGCATCAAGCTGAAGAGCGGCAAGGAACTCGAAGCCGACGTCATCGTGACGGCCACGGGCCTGCACGTCCAGATGCTGGGCGGCGCGCAGATCACGGTCGACGGCGCACCCGTCGATCCGGGCAAGTCGTTCGCCTACAAAGGCATGATGCTCTCGAACGTCCCGAACCTCGCGTTCGTCTTCGGCTACACGAACGCGAGTTGGACGCTGCGCGCCGACCTCGTCTGCGAATGGGTCACGCGCGTCCTGAACAAGATGGATGAGAAGGGCACGCCCATCGTCACCGCGCGCCCCACCGACCCCAACATGAAGGCGGACCCCATGCTGGACTTCTCCAGCGGCTACGTCCAACGCGCGCTCGCCGTGACGCCAAAGCAGGGCCCCGAAGCCCCCTGGCGCCAAAACCAAAACTACTTCACCGACCTCAAAGAAATGCGCAAAGCCCCGATCGAAGACGGCGTGCTGCAGTTCGCGAAGGCCGGCGCAGCAGCAAAACCAACGCTCGCCAGAGCCGCCGAATAACCCGTCGCGCTAGACACTGTCCGCCCCCGCTTCAGAGGGGGACCATCCGGCGGAGCGAAGCGAAGACGGATGGTGGAGTGGGGCCGTCCTATGCCTCCCCCTCCAACTCAATCTCCGTCACCGTAAGCCCCTTGTCCGTCTGCTCCACCCGCACCCGCACGGGCTGCCCGAGTTTGAGCTCGCGTATCCCGCACCGGCGCAGCGTGTCCATGTGCACGAAGATGTCGTCGCTACTCCCGTCGAATCTCACGAAGCCGTAGCCCTTCGGCCGGCTGAACCACTTGCACACGGCGCCTTCGAAGGGCGAATGGCTCGCGTCGATGCCCCACGGACCATTCCAGGTACCGTCGCCAAAGAGCTTGCCGGGCGGCGCAACGATGATCCGCCCACCCCGATCGGGAACAATTTGGATGCTGCCGCCGCTCTGCCAAGGCGGCATCACGGGGGGCACGGGTATCAAAGGCACGTCCGGCGCCAGCACCGCATGGATCCGCCTCACCTGCAGCCCTTTGATCTTCCGAAAAATATCACAATCGACGACCGCGCCGGTTGTCAGCCCCTCGACGCCGATGGCGGCAAGCGCGTCGCGATGCAACAACACGTCTCCCGCGATCTCCTTCGCGCCGATGAAGCCAAAGCCCTTGACCTGATCATACCACAGCACGCGCCCGGTGGTGCGTTGCTCGTCCGGCTCGGGTGGCGGCGCCGGTAGCGGCTTGTCGCTCCACGTCGCGGCTCCCGGATGCGGCCCCTTGCCAGCGATTTCATAGATCTGCGCGACGATCAGCCGGCCAGCCTCAAGCGTCAGCTCGAACGTCAACGCCACGCCTTCGTCGATGGCATGAAGCCCGAACGGCTTCAGCGTCTCGCGCGTGAACGCCGCTTGCGCGCCGCTGTCCGACACGACGCATCCCGTTCCCGTTGCCCGTTCGAACGACTTCACCTTGCCAAATGTACGCATGGCAACACCTCAACGCATTACTGAACAGACGCGAAGTAGACGGCAAAGGCGCTGCAACGTTCAACCGTTCGCGCAAGCGCGCGCGGTCAAGAATTGTTTCAATCGCAAATGCGAACGCCACCTCATGGGCGTTCAAAAGCCTATCGGTGCAGGTACGAAATTTGGAGCCGGCGCCCGAGGTATCGCACCTGTGCCAAGGCACCATCGTCGAATAGAGTGAGCTGCAGCCCGCCACGTTCTCCAACCCCTTCGGTCCGCCATGACCCGCTTGCGCCTCCATACCGAACGCCATTTGGTCAGCCGCATCGGCTGGTTGCGCGCGGCCGTGCTGGGCGCAAATGACGGCATCGTCTCGACCGCCAGTCTGATCGTGGGTGTGGCCGCCGCGACGGCGACGCAAAGCGACGTGTTGATTGCCGGCATCGCCGGCCTCGTCGCCGGCGCGATGTCGATGGCGGCGGGCGAATACGTCTCCGTTAGCTCGCAGTCCGACACCGAACAGGCCGACCTCGCGCGCGAGCGGGCGGAACTTGCCGAGAACCCGGAATTCGAACGCGACGAACTCGCCCAGATCTACGCGGCCCGCGGCGTCGAGCCGGCGCTGGCGCGGCAGGTCGCCGAACAGCTGATGGCCAAGGGCGCGCTGGCCGCGCACGCGCGCGACGAACTCGGCATTTCCGACATGACCGCCGCGCGCCCGATCCAAGCCGCGCTGACCTCTGCCGCCACGTTCTCCGTCGGCGCCGCTATGCCGCTGCTCATGGTCGTCGTATCGCCGGTCAACTTGCTGGTGCCGTTGGTTTCGGTGGCGTCGCTTGCCTTCCTGGCACTCTTGGGTGCGATCGGCGCCAAAGCCGGTGGCGCCGTCGTATGGCGCGCCACGGCCCGCGTTACATTCTGGGGCGCACTCGCCATGGCGTTGACCGCCGGTATCGGAAGGCTCTTCGGCACCGTCGTCTAGCGCCACCGGCTGTGAATCACAGCGGCCCAATCAAAGCAGAGGATCACGATGGCTTGGAAAAAGGGGCGGGGCGCGCTTGGGGCGTTGAAACCGTTGCTCGGGCGCTGGGTGAGCGAGCCGTCCGGACGCGCGGACAAGGCAAGCGCGATCAAATGCACGCGCGAATTCACGGCCTTCGGCGACAAGACCGTGCAACTCGACGCACGCTGGGCGATGGGTAAAGGCCGCGAGTACCGCGAAGTCGCGTTCTATCGCACCGGCGCCGACGGCAAGCTCGGCTTCGCCTCGTTCACGAACGACGGTAAGAGTTCGGTGGGTACGCTCAGCGATGGGCGCGACATCCATCCCGAGGCAATCGCATTCGAGGCCAAGATGCCCGCCGGTCTCGCGCGCATGGCCTATTGGCCCGCCGACGATGGCGATGGTTTCCACTTCGCCGTCGAGAGCAAAACGAAAAAGGGCTGGCGACGCTTCTTCCTGCACACCTATCGCCGCGCGTCGCGCCGCACGAAGAAGGAACCGGCAGCTGCCGACGGTCCCAGTAAATGAAACCGCCCCCTCAGCCCAAAAACATCGCCTTAATCCCCTTGCGAAACGCCTCCACGCCGACCGCAAGCCTCTGCGCATACGTCGCCTTCGCGTCTTCGCCGGCGACGAAGGTGACGCGCTCGCTCTCGTCCGTTGCGGCCTCAAACACCGTCGCCGCGATCTGTTCCGCGCTGGAGCCGCCTTTGCGGCGCTCCGGGTCCATGAAGGCGGCCATCACCTTGGAGAGAGCGCCCGCATAGGCCGGATGCGGCGTGAACACGAGCGAGCGGCTCGCGAAATCGGTCGCGATCCCGCCGGGCGCCACCGTCTTCACGCGAATGCCGAGCGGCGCAAGCTCGTACGCCAAGCTCTCGCTCCATCCTTCCAGCCCCCATTTCGTCGCGTGATAGACCGAGTTGAACGGAAACGTGACCAGCCCGCCGATCGACGTCGTCGTGACGATGGTCCCGTGGCCTCGTTCGCGCATCGCCGGCAAAAACGCTTTCGTCACCCGCATCACGCCCAAGAGATTGGTGTCAAGTTCGTCGACAAGTTGCGTATCGCTCGCCGCCTCGAACGCCCCGGCAAGCCCATAGCCCGCATTGTTGAAGAGCACATCCACCGGCCCCATCGCGAGCGCCTTGGCGGCGGCCTCCTCGATCTGCGCGGGCTTCGTCACGTCGAGCGGCAGCAACGTGATCCCAGCGACCTTGCCAAGTTCGTTTTCCTTCGAAGGATTGCGCATCGTCGCAATCACCTTCCATCCCCGCGAAGCGAAGAGCAGCGCCGAAGCCCGGCCAAGCCCGGTGGAACTACCGGTAATGAAGATCGTTTTGCTCATGGGGGAAGGGCTCCGCGTGTTGAGTGGCATAGCGCGACTAATCACGAAAGGCGCCCAATATCAAAGCACGTCGGCAGCGTCGCCCCCTCCACCGCAAGCGGGAGAGGGGGACCGTCCGGCGTAGCGAAGCGAAGCCGGATGGTGGAGGGGGCCGCCGCCGTGCACGACATGCGCAAACAAATGCAGGATGCGCTCAAGAACCTGGGCGCGGAGCCTTGACTGTCGCGCACGCGCCTTCGGCAACCTAGGCCGCAAGCCCGCGCGCGACGAGCGCTTGCCGATAGTTCTCAAAGCGGCTTTGCAGATCGCTTGCTTCAGAGGCGCTGATCGCGCCCTGGCGTTGCGCCAAATCTCGTTCCACCTGTGCCGCCATGAAGGAGAGTGCCGACGCCCCCGCCATCGCGCTCGAACTCTTGAGCGAATGCGCCAGGCGAAGTGCTTCCGCGGCCGTTGTGGCATCGCCGGCGATCTGGCCCAGCCGGACAAGCTTCTCGGCCGCGTCGGCAAGATACGTGTCGATCAACACAGACAGCGTCTCTTCGCCTGAATCCGCGCGGAACCGTTCGATCGTCGTCCAATCGAGCGCCGGCCCTTCGATCCTCGGCTCTTCGGGCCTGGCCGGAGCGGCGTGAAAACCGCCCTGCCCTTTGACCGCCTCGCCAAGCGCCAGCAGTAAATCCTCGGTCCGAAACGGTTTGCTCACATGCGCGGTCATGCCCGCCGCTCGGCACTCTTCGATATCGTGGTTGAAGGCGTTCGCGGTCAGCGCCACGATCGGAAGGCGGGCCGCCTCGCCCGCAAGCCCGCGGATCGCCCGTGTCGCCGACAAGCCGTCCATTTCCGGCATATGAACGTCCATCAACACCACGTCGTATGATTTCCGTCGCACCGCCTCGATCGCCTCAAGCCCGTTCCCGACGAAGTCGGGCGCAATCCCAAATTTGGCCAACACCGATTTCACGACCAGTTGGTTCGTCGCGTTGTCCTCTGCGACCAGCAAGCGCAGCGGCCGGCCCAGCGAAGAAATCGCAACGAGCGCGGCATCGACGCGCGTATCGTCGATCTTCTGCCGCGACTTCTCGACCTCTTCCGCCGACACGACCGCGACCGGAACGCAGAACCAGAATGTCGAGCCCACCCCGACCGTGCTCTCGACGCCAATCGTGCCACCCATCCGTTCCGCGAGCTTCTTTGAAATCGCAAGCCCAAGGCCCGTTCCCCCGAAGCGGCGGGACATCGACGCGTCTGCCTGACTGAAGCTTTGAAACAACCGATCCAAGCGTTCGGCCGGAATGCCGATCCCCGTGTCGGTCACCGCGACCCGCAGCATGGCCTCAGTGCCGTTTATCTCGATCGGCTCGACCGTGAGCGCTACCGACCCGCGCTCGGTGAACTTGACCGCGTTGCCCAGCAAGTTGAGAACGATCTGTCGGATACGGCCGGGATCTGCGCTCACGAACTGCGGCACGCCGGCGCCGAACACGAGATCGAGATCGATCGCTTTGGCGTTGGCACGCGGCGCCACGATTTCCTTCGCGTAAGACATCAGATCGCGCATGTCGAACGCCACGCGCTCGAATTCCATCGCCTGCGCTTCGAGCTTCGAGAAATCGAGCACGTCGTTGATGATGCCGAGAAGACTTTCCGCCGACGCTCGAATCGTCGCGGCGTTGTGCCGTTGCTCGTCCGACAGCGGCGAGTCGAGAAGCACGCCCGTCATACCCAAGACGCCGTTCATGGGCGTGCGAATCTCGTGGCTCATCATCGCTAGGAATTCCGACTTCGCTCTGTTGGCGGCCTCGGCCGCATCGCGGGCGGCGGCGAGCGTCCTCTCGGCCTCCTTGCGCGCCGTCACGTCGATCGACATGCCTTCCATGATCGTCGGCCGGCCGTTGGCGTCGAACGCGGTGATGCGCCCCGCTTCAAGGACCCACTTGACCTGTCCGTCAGCCAGCGTGATCCGAAACTCGACTTCGTAGGGCTGCTTCGTGCGCAACGCCGCCCCGAGCGCCCGGTCGTAGCGCTCGCGATCGTCAGGGTGCATCAGCTGCAGCCCGACGGGTGGTTTGCCGATCAACTCGGCCGCTTCGATGCCGATGTGTCTTTTGATGCCCGGGCTATAGTACTCCATGATCGTCGGCGGGCCGAGCCGCGTGCGGAACAGCACTCCTTCGATATTCGACGCAAGACTGCTCAGTAGCTCTTCCCGCTGACCGAGCGCCCGGTTCGCCGTCTCCGCCGCGTCGCGCGCTTCAACCGCTTGTGCTTGCGCCAAACGAAGGTTGTCCTCGTTGACGAGGGTTTCGACCGTGATCTTCCAAATCGAATGCGAATAGGCCGCTACAATCCCGACGAACGTGATCACAAGACCCGCCAGCAAGAGGCTGAGCGGCCACGCTTCGTTCAAGAGAATGGTGCTGGTCATGAACACCGAATAAGTAGCGATCATTGCAACGCCGACGCGAGCGCTCGGTGCGGCTTGCGCGCCCGCGCCAGCGATCGAGGCGGCCAACACCGCATAGATCAAAGCATTGTTGAGTCGATTGTCGGTAACAAAGAAGAACCAACCGACGCTGCCCAAAGCGAAAGCAAAGGCTGCCATGCTCGCGACGAGCGCACCTTCCCAAAACGCAAATCGCTTCTCGCGTTGCGGATCGTTCAAGAAGCGTCGTGCCACCAGGATCGAAAGCGCGGTGATGCAGGCTGTTGCCACCGTCCAAATCAGGACAGGGACCGGATCGAACCACAAGAGCATGGTCGCCCCTACGCCGAGCACGGTTGGCGGCAGCGTGAAAACGTTCGGCCGCAACCAGTTCGCGCAAATCTCCAATTGGCGCAGCGCCAAGGGGCGTCGCAGAAAGTGATTGTTCGAGTGGTCGGTCATTGAATCCCAGCGTGTCGATGGGTGGCGACATCCACAGCCTGCCCGCCCATCAATCTGACCGGATTCCTTGAACTTTCCCTTGCCGACCCAATACCCCGCGCCACAGGCGAAGCCGCGCGCCCACCGAGCGCCGAATTCAGCAAAAATTAATGATACAAGCGCCCGCCCAAGTCGGCGAGGCACGCGCGCGAGACAGTGTCTCACTGTCCCAGATGTCTCATTTGACCGGCAGAAACCGCGCAACCCCGGCTTACTTCACGCCCTCGCGCAGAATGACCGCGATCGCATCTTCGCCGTCCGGCGAGTGAATCCAGCTCTCGGCGGCGGCTTGCGTGTCGAACTGCAACGCCACGCGGTGCGGGCGCACGCGGTCCGGCACAGGGACCAGCACCTCGAACGTGCCTTCGAACCGCGCGTCCTTGGTCATCTGCGCAAACGGCGGGTTCAGTCCGCCTTTCTTCTTCTTCATGGGGGATAAGCCTTCGTTGTTGGCGCCGCTCCTAGCCTGTTGCCGCCGCCAGCGCAAACCGACTAAGGGCAAAGGGCGCCGCGCGGCAAGATTTCCCGGCCAAATCCGCGCCTTTTCCGCGTTCAGCCGCGGTTCATGCCGATGTCGCTAAAACGCCGCGCAAGAGAGGGAGAAGTCTCATGTCGAAACTCGTTTCATCAATCTGCGCCGCCCTGATGGTGGTGCTCATTGCCGCGGGCGCGGCGACCGCCGGTGAACGCGGCGCCTTCAACGCCACCTATATGCCGGGCGCATCGCCGCGCGACGCACTGTTCCAGCAAATTAAGACGAAGCCGTGCTGCTACAACAGCGGCGAGTATTTCCAGACGACACCGTCGACTTGCCGGAAGTACGGCGGCCAGGTAGCACCGTTCGAGTACTGCCAACGTTCGTACTATCAGCCCTGGAACAACGGTGGCCAAAACTACAGCTATGGCGACAAGCCCTGCTGCTACAACGACGGCCGCTTCTATCACTCGAGCGCCAGGAACTGCAGCAGGTTCGGCGGCCGCGTGGTCGCGATCGACTACTGCCGCCGCAATTACAACCAACCGTGGGGCGACGGGTACAACGACAGCTATGGCTATGGCTACAACCAGGGCTCCGGCAACAGCAAGCCGTGCTGCTACAACAACGGCCAGTACTTCAACAGCACGCCCTCGACCTGCCGGAAGTACGGCGGCTACACCGTACCTTACGAATACTGCACCGCCCGCCGGTGGTAGCAGCGACCCATGACACAGCGCGCCGGGCGAAGCACACGCATCTCGCCCGGCACCGCGCATGCGGCACTGGTTTGGCAGAGTGTGCCACCGTGCCGATTGCGCCAATTTGCTAAAGAAATCTTGGGCTCTCTCTAAGCCCGCCGCAGTTCGCGGAACGAAATCAACCGCCGCCGCGTTTCGTCCCAGAGCGCCAGCCGCACGCAGGAAAGACTCTGCCACAGCGTCAAGCGGCCGACCTCGTTCAGCTCCGGATGATCTTTCAAAACCCGGCGCAAACGATAAAACGGAATCCGGCTCGACAGATGGTGCACGTGATGCACGCCGATATTGGCGGTAATCCAGCGCAGCGGCGCCGGCAAATCGTAATGCGATGACCCGGTAAGCGCCGCGTGCTGCATATCCCAATCGTCCGCGCCCGCCCACACCGTGCCTTCGAACTGATGCTGCACGAAGAACAGCCACACCCCGATCGAGGAGGCGAGCAACAGGATCGGAATCTGGATCATCAGGAATTCGCTGACGCCGACCAGATACATCATGCCGACGACGGCTACCGCGATCGCTGCATTGTTCGCCATCGCCGACGCCCACGGCCGCCACCCGGAAGTCATCAATCCGATCGGCAACCGGTTCGCGATGAAGAACACATAAGCCGGCCCAATCACGAACAGCGTGATCGGATGCCGGTAAAGCCGATAGCGCAACCGCTCGTACCACGGCGAGGCGAGGTACTCCCCCACCGTCATCGTCTCGATATCGCCAAGACCCCGCCGGTCCAGATTGCCCGACGTCGCGTGATGCATGTTGTGTGTTCGCCGCCAGACATCGAAAGGCGTCAACGTCAGCACGCCGCAAATACGGCCGACCCAAGCGTTCGCCGCCGGCTGCTTGAAGAACGCGCCATGACCGCAATCGTGCAGGATTAAGAAAAGCCGGACCAGAAATCCGGCTGCCGGAATAGCGAGCAGCAACGCCAACCAATAACTGAACCCCAGCGCAAACCACATGAGAGCCCAGAGCGCCACGAACGGCCCCGCCGTCACGGCGATCTCGACAATACTGCGCGGCACGCTCGGCTCACGATAGCGGGTCAGGATTTGCGCCCAAGTGCGGACATCGCGCGGCGCAGCCGCAACAGGTACCAAGGTCTCGTCCGACAACGCGCAAACTCCGGGAATACGCTCAACAGGTGACAGGATTCGTGCACCCCGACTAGTCCGCGAAAGTGTCAGTCGGGTCACAATCGCCCCGCTTCGCCGCCGATCAGGGCCGGCAGAAGGATATGCACGCACGAGCCGCGCACCTCGGCTCCGGCCGCGGAAGGTCCCCAGCGCCGTCTCCAACGACCCCGGCACCCCGTCGCGCGAATCCACGAGATCGTCGATGCAGCCTCCAACCCACCGATCAACGTCTCGCCCTTCACTTCGCCGGCCCGCGCTTGAATCATAGGGTCCAGCAGTCGCGCGCCGATCCCGTCGTGCACGTCGCGCATGATGCGCCCGCTCGCGATCCTGCGCACGCAACAGCGCATGGTTCACTTGTACGACGCTTGAGTGCGAGCCGCCTTCTGCGTAGGGATGGCGGCACAATGAGCCCCCTCCCTATCGAAGCCGCCCTGCCGGACCTGAAGCTCGCACTCGAGCGCGCCCGCGCCGCCGTACTCGAAGCACCGCCTGGCGCCGGCAAAACGACCGTCGTGCCGCTCGCGCTGCTGAACGAGCCTTGGGTCGGGGCAAAAAAGATTCTGATGCTCGAGCCCCGCCGCGTCGCCGCCCGCGCTGCCGCTGCCCGCATGGCCGACCTGTTGGGAGAGCGAGTCGGGGACACCGTCGGCTACCGCGTCCGCCTCGACAGCAAGGTCGGCCCCAAGACCCGCATTGAAGTTCTGACCGAAGGCCTACTCACCCGCCGCCTGCAGAGCGATCCTGAGTTGAGGGGCGTTGCTTGTGTGATCTTCGACGAGTTCCATGAGCGCAGCCTCAATGCGGACCTTGGCCTCGCGCTCACGCTCGACATTCAAAGCGCGCTGAACGAGGGCTTGAAGATCCTCGTCATGTCCGCAACGCTCGACGGCGCGCGCGTCGCCAAGCTCATCGACGGCCCAATCGTGCGCTCCGAAGGGCGTCTCTTCCCAATCGACACGCGCTACGCCCCCCCGCCGGCCAATGCGCGGATCGAACAACACACGGCAAACGCGATCCTCCGCGCGCTCGACGAAACCGAAGGCGGTATCTTAGCGTTCCTCCCCGGCGAAGGCGAAATCCGCACCGTCGAACGCCTGCTCGGCAACGAAGACCTGCGTGGCGCGAAGCTCTTCCCGCTCTACGGTGCGCTCCCGCCGGAGGTTCAGGACGCCGCCATCCGCCCGCTGGCCGGTACACGAAAGATCGTCCTCGCCACCGCCATCGCCGAAACCAGCCTCACCATCGAGGACGTGCGTGTCGTGGTGGACGCGGGCCAACAGCGCCTTGCACGCTACGATCCGGCAAGCGGCATGACGCGCCTGGTCACGAACCGCCTCTCGCTTGCCTCCGCCGATCAGCGCCGCGGTCGCTCCGGCCGCGTGGCGCCCGGCACTTGCTATCGCCTTTGGGAGGAGAGCGAAACCCGCGCTCTCTTGCCATTCACGCCGCCGGAAATCTTAACCACCGACCTAGCCCCCTTCGCGCTCGACCTTGCGAACTGGGGCGTGCGCGACGCGAGCGCACTGAGGCTCCTCGACGCGCCGCCGCCCGGCACGTTTGCCGAAGCGCAAGAATTGCTTCGCGATCTCGATGCGCTCGACGCCGACAACCGGATTACCGCCCACGGCCGCGCGATGCTAACCTTCGGCGCCCACCCACGCCTCGCCCACATGATGCTGCGCGCAAAGGAACTCGACCTCGGAGCCAGCGCCGCCGCACTCGCGGCGATCTTGAACGAACGCGACGTCATCCGTCTCGATCGCACCGCGCGCGATGCCGACTTGCGCCTGCGCCTCGAAGCATTTGAGCGCGGTGCCGCCAACGCGGACCGCGGCGCTCTCGCCCGCGCGCGCGATCAAGCCCGCCTGTGGCGCCGCACACTCGACACGAAAGACGAGCGCATCGACAGCAACGCCGCCGGCCGCCTCACGGCGCTGGCCTATCCCGACCGCATCGCCAAGCGCCGCGGCCCAGGCAGCTTCCGCCTCGCCAACGGTCGTGGCGCCGCGATCCCCGAAACCGACGCGCTGGCGGTACAAGACTACTTGGCAATCGCGGCACTCGACGGGGCAGGAGCAAACGCGAAAATTCATCACGCCGCCCCGCTAACCCTCACCGACATCGAAGACCTGTTCGCCGCTCACATCGAGACCCGCGCCGTCTGCGAATGGTCGAGCCGAGACCGGGCCGTCATTGCCCGGGAAGAGGAACGCCTGCACGCGCTCACCCTCGCCGAGCGCCCGCTGAAGAAACCTGACACCGCCAAGCTGGCCGCAGCCGCCCTCACCGGCATTCGCGAACTTGGACTCGCGTGCTTGCCGTGGACACCGGAATTGGAGTCCTTCCGCGCCCGCGCCGCTTTCGCCCGGAACCTCGAACCGGACGCCGGCTGGCCCGACCTCTCGGACGAAGCGCTCGTGCGTGACCTCGAAGCCTGGCTGCTGCCATTCCTGGGCTCCGTCACCCGTGCCAACGATTTCCCGCGTATCGATCTCTCAAGCGCCCTTCATGCCCTCTTCGACTGGGAAAAGAAGAAGCGCCTCGACACGCTCATCCCCACGCACATCGAAGTCCCGTCCGGTTCCCGCGTCGCCATCGACTACACCACCGATACCCCCGTGCTCGCCGTCCGCCTTCAGGAAATGTTTGGCCTCGCCGACACGCCGACCGTAGGCAACGGCCGCGTGCCCCTCACCCTCCACCTGCTCTCCCCCGCGCGCCGCCCGGTGCAAGTCACGCGCGACCTCAAAAGCTTCTGGAAGACCGGCTACCCCGAAGTGAAACGCGACCTGAAGGGCCGCTACCCCAAACACCACTGGCCCGAAGATCCTTGGACCGCGACACCCACGGCGCGCGCCAAACCGCGAGGGACATGATAAGTTGCGCCATCGCGCCATTCCGGGGGGACCCAATGAAACGCCTTCTTCTTGCCGTCGTCGTTTTGCTCGTCGCCGGCCTCGGCGCGCTCGCCTGGACCTTTAGCGCGAGCGACCTGCCCGTACCCGAGCGCGCGCCGGTCGCAGCACCCGCACCGATGACGACACAGGGCGTCGCGCTGAAGGCGATCCTTGCCGGCAAGATGCTCTCCCGCGCCGGCCTCGCCTATCGCGGCGGCAGCATGAGCGAAGAGCGCGTCTTCAACATGGGCGGCATTCTGATCCAGCACCCCAAGGGTACGCTCCTGTTCGATACGGGGTTCGGTAAGAATGTCGACGAGCACTTCAAGACAACGCCATGGCTGATGCAAAACACCGCACGCTATGAAAAGGAGCCGACCGTCGCCGAGCAGCTCAAGGCGCTCAACATCGTTCCGAATGGTATCGTGCTCACGCACGCGCATTGGGACCACGTCAGCGGCCTTGAGGATCTGCCCAACATCCCCGTGTTCGTCACCAAAGCCGAACTGGACTTCGTCAACAGCGGCGATCCGGCGACGCTGCTCGCCCGCAAGATCGGCACCATCGCCTACAACGTCTACGCCTTCCCCGATGGTCCCTACATGGGCTTCGACAAGAGCTTCGACCTCTACGCCGACGGCAGTGTCGTCGTCGTTCCGGCGCCGGGTCACACACCGGGCTCCATCTTCGTCTTCATCACGACCTCGGACGCGAAGCGTTACCTCCTGATCGGCGACACGGCCTGGCAGAGCGAAGGCTACGAGCGCCCGGCCGAGAAGCCATGGCTCGCACGCGACCTCGTCGACAACGATGCCGAAGAGGTCCGCGGTCTGCTGGTCCGCATGCATCAACTGAAGACGCAGTTCCCAGACTTGACGATCGTACCCGCCCACGACCGCCGCATTTGGGAGACGCTGCCGCAACTCACGGCTTCATCGCCTCCGCAATAAGATCGTCGCTCGCCTCAGCCAGCAGCGCCTCGCTAGCGTCCGAACCGACCGGCACTTTGCCGATGTCGAGCAACGCCGGCACGGCGAGCGGCGAAACGCGGTCGAGCTTCTTCAACACAATACGACCCTTGATCCTCTTGAGGAGCGCACCCAACCGCGCGATGTCGAGCGCCCCCGTCGCCGCGTCGTCATAGGCCGCACGTAAAAGAATGTGATCCGGCTCGTGGCTGCGCAACACGTCATAGATCAAATCGGACGAAAACGTCACCTGTCGCCCCGTCCGCTCCTCGCGCGGATTGCGCCGCTCGATCAGTCCCGCAATCACCGCACACGTCCGGAAGCTGCGCTTGAGCAAAGCCGACTCCGCGAGCCACGCGTCCAAATCGTCGCCCATCATGTCTTCATCGAAGAGCTTGCCCATATCGAGCGACGAGAGCTTGCCCAACGCCCAAATCGCCAGCGAGTACTCGCTCGCCACGAAACCCAGCGGCTTCATCCCCATCCGCTCCAACCGCCGCGTCAGCAACATGCCGAGCGACTGGTGACACAACCGCCCATCGAACGGATAGCAGACCAGAAAGTGCCGCGGCCCGCGCGGAAACGTCTCGACCAGCATCTCGTTCGCCTTTGGCAGCACCGACCGCAGACGCTGGATCGCAAGCCACTCCTTCACCTGATCGGGCAAGAATTGCCAGCGCTTCGGATCGGCGATCATCTCGCGCACGCGCTGCGCCAGGAACGTCGATAGCGGAAACTTGCCGCCCTCGAACGACGGGATCTTCGGATTGCCCGGCGGTCCAGGCGTTACGATCGCCTCGGTTTCGACAATCCCCTCGAAACGCAATATCTGCCCCGCAAACAAGAACGTATCGCCCGGCGACAGTTGTTGCAGGAACCACTCCTCGACTTGTCCAAGAATGCGCCCGGCATAAGTCGCACGCGGGCCGCGATAGTGCCGCACGACCCGCACCTTCAACATCGGCACCTCGACGATCGTGCCGCAGTTCAAACGGTAACGCTGCGCCACCTGCGGGCTCGCCACGCGCCAAAGCCCCTCCACCGTCTGCTTCAACTTCGCATAGCGCTCGTACGCCCGAAGCGCATACCCGCCGGTCGCCACGTAGTCCAACGTCCGGTCGAAGTCCACGCGTGCCAATGCGGCATAGGGCGAGGCCGTGATCACCTCCGCATAGAGCGCATCCGCATCGAACGGCGCCGCAACCGCCATGCCCAAGACATGCTGTGCCAACACGTCAAGCGCCCCCGCCCGTGGCTTCTCCCCGTCAAGCTCGCCGTGCAACAATGCATCTCGCGCCGCCTCGCACTCCAACACCTCGAACCGATTGGCCGGCACCAGCAGCGCCCGGCTGGGCTCGTTCATGCGGTGGTTCGAACGTCCGATCCGCTGCGCAATGCGGCTTGCCCCCTTGGGCGCGCCCACATTGATCACCAGATCGACCGCGCCCCAATCGATGCCGAGATCGAGCGTCGACGTACAAACGACGGCGCGCAGCGTTCCCTTCGCCATCGCCGCCTCGACCTTGCGCCGCTGCTCCGGCGCCAGAGACCCGTGATGCAGCGCGATCGGCAGGTTCTCGTTATTGATTGCCCAGAGCTCTTGGAACAAGAACTCTGCCTGCATGCGCGTGTTGACGAAGACGAGCGCCGTCTTCGCCGTCCGGATCGCCGCCAGAATTTCGCCGAACGCGTGCCGCGCCAAGTGCCCCGCCCACGGCACATCTTCCGCCGACACCAAGATGGAAAGATCCGGCACCGCGCCCGGCGCGCCGCGCACCACCCGCGCGGCACGCACCTCCCCAGGCACCTGAGGGACCAAATAGCGCGCGAGCAGCTCCGGATCATCAACGGTCGCCGACAACCCAACCCGCCGATGCCCCGGCGCCAACTTCGACAAGCGCGCCAGGTCGAGCGAGAGCAAATCTCCGCGCTTCGACGGCGCCAGCGCGTGCAATTCGTCCAGCACCACGCAGCGCAAGTCGCCGAACATCGCGGGCGCCTCGCGTGTCGCCAACAGCAGCGCCAACTGCTCCGGCGTCGTCAGCAAAATGTCCGGCGGCGATGTCTTCTGCCGTTGCCGCCGGTGCGCCGACGTATCGCCCGTGCGCGTCTCCAGCCGGATCTTGAGACCCATCTCCTTCACCGGCATCTCAAGATTGCGCGCGATGTCGACCGCCAGCGCCTTCAGCGGCGAAAGATAGAGCGTATGAATCCCCCGCGGCCGCGTTGCCGCTTTCGCCTTCAGCCGCGCGATGATCGGATTTCCACTTCCCCCCTCCACCATCGCTGCGCGATGGTCTCCCTCCCCCGCAAGCGGGGAAGGATCACCCAACATTGACGCCGGCGGTCCTCCCCCGCGCGCAGGGGAAGGGGACCATCGCGCAGCGATGGTGGAGGGGGCCAGCGGCATCGACAACTCGATCAAGCTCGGCAGAAACCCGGCAAGTGTTTTGCCGCCGCCTGTCGGGGCCGTGAGCAACACGCTCTCCCCCGCCCGCGCCGCTTCGATCAGCGCCAACTGAAACGGCCGGGGGCTCCACCCGCGCGACGAAAACCAGGTAGCGAAAGCCGGCGGCAACGCCGTCTCGTTCGCCTCCGCAATCACACCGGCGATCCAGGGATCAGCATCGGAACGCGCTTGCGATAGGCAGCGTAGGCCTCTGCACCCAATTCTGCGCTTAAGAAGCGCTCCTCAAGCCGCGCTTTGATGAAAATACCGACGGCAACGGCGACAAGCCCGATCACCGCCAACAACCGCCCGCTAACAGCGGCAAGCGCAATCGTGCCGAGCAGTAGTCCCGTGTAGATCGGGTGCCGCACGAAACCGTACGGCCCTGTGTCGATTATCGTGTGATCTTCCTTGCGCGTGACCGAACTCGACCACAGCGTGCCAAGATGAAGCCGCGCCCACCACGCAAACGCAAGCCCGCCGAGCGCGAGCAGAACCGCAACCCATCCCCCCGCCCACGGCAACTCCCACAGTTGCGTAAAGAGGAACGACAACACCTTCGCACTCACGTTAGGTTCGGGCGAATAGTCCTGTGACTGCCCTAGCGACGCGAACACCATCGCGAACCCAAGCCCTTGCAAGAGCCGGTACGGAAACTCGCTCCACCGTGCCGGTGTCTTGACGGTTGGTTTCGCCCAACTGGTTGCCGCCAACCACGACGCCAGCCAAACAAACCATACAAAAACAATAGCGTATTTCGGTTCCATCAATTCAGCCCTTGCCCATCCCGCGCGGCGTGCCCGTATATAGCATCGCCCGCGCAAAACAGATGGGACCGAACGTCATGCAATTCTTCTCCTCCCCCGAAGTCAAAGCTGCCAAACTGCCCTTCAGCGCCGCCGTCCGCGTCGGCGACGTGCTTTATCTATCCGGCTGCCTGGGCAACGTCCCCGGCAAGCTCGAGCTGGTCCCGGGCGGGATGGAGGCCGAGGCACGGCAGACAATGGAAAACATCGGCACCGTCCTCGCCCAGAACGGCCTGACCTTCGACAGCGTCTTCAAGGCGACCGTCATGTTGGCCGACATGTCGAAGTGGGGCGACTTCAACAAAGTCTACGTGACCTACTTCAAGCCCGACCGCATGCCCGCCCGCTCCGCCTTCGGCGCCAGCGCCTTGGCCCTGGGCGCGCAGGTCGAGGTCGAAGTCATGGCCTACGTGGGTGGCGATCCACGTTGATCCCGGTTAGTGTGCCTGCCTTCGAGGAAGGATCCCTTGTCATGAGAATTTTGAAGTCGATTTTTGTACTCGTGCTCGCCGCGGCCATTTCGGCTTGCGCCAGCGGCGCGACAACCGTTCTCTCGCCGCCGACGATCGCAACCACGGCGGCTTACAAGACGCTCAAGATTGAGTCAGGTACCGACACTGTGTCGATCCCAGCGGATGCTCGCGCCCACTTTGAAACGCGTCTGAATGAGTACCTGTTGACCGCCAAGCCGCCAACGAAATTCACGCCGGGTAGCGACTTGACGCTCCGCTATCGCTTTATCCAGTTCGACGAAGGTAGCCGGGCTCTGCGCTATTTGGTGGGCCTTGGCGCGGGTAAGGGAAAGATGACGGCGGAGGTCGTTTTCCTGGACGCCCAATCCAAGGAGGTCGCCAAGATCCACGTTGAAGGAGAAATCAGTATGGGATTCTTCGGCGGCGACTTCGATATGGCAATTAGCCAGGCTGCACGCCAGGTCGCTGACTACACCGTCAAGAGCTTCTGAGTTCTCGCGGCGGCATGCGAACAATGCAGGCCGCCAATATTCTCAAATTGACGCCCGCCGGCCTCTACTGCGAGGCGGGCGACTTTCATATCGACCCGTTGCGCAAGACGCCACGCGCGGTGATCACGCACGGTCACTCGGACCACGCCCGCGCCGGACACACGGCCGTGCTCGCCACCAAGGAGACGCTGGCCGTCATGGCCGCGCGCTACGGCGACAAGTTCGGGGCCGAACATCAAGCCGCCCGCTTCAGCGAAACGATCGCGCTCGGCGATGCGCGCGTGACGCTGAAGCCGGCCGGCCACGTCATCGGCTCCGCCCAGATCGTGATCGAGGTGAAGGGCAAACGCGTTGTCGTCTCCGGCGACTACAAGCGCGCCCGCGACCCCACCTGCCCGCCGTTCGAACCCGTGCCCTGCGATATCTTCATCACCGAAGCGACATTCGGTCTGCCCCTCTTTCGCCACCCGCCAGCCGACCGCGAGGTCGCCAAACTTCTCCATTCGCTAAAGCTCTTCCCCGATCGCCCGCATGTGATCGGCGCCTACTCGTTGGGCAAAGCTCAGCGCTTGATTGCTGTTCTTCGCGAAGCGGGCCACGACGCGCCGATCTACATCGACGCCGCCACCGAGCGCCTGTGCACGCTCTATGCCGCCCATGGCGTGCCCTTGGGTGATTTGCGAAGACTCGATGGAGCATCGGCGGCAGCACTGAACGGCCGCATCATCATCGGCCCTGCCGCCAACATCCCGCCGGATGCGAACGATCCCGTCACCGCCTACGCCAGCGGCTGGATGCGCACCCGCAAACGCGCGCGTCAAGCGAACGTCGACCTGCCGCTCATCATCTCCGATCACGCCGACTGGCACGAACTGACGACGACGATCGACGAGGTAGCACCCGGCGAACTCTGGATCACGCACGGCGAAGAAGCGGCACTGATGTATTGGGCCAAAGCAAAGGGATTGCGCGCCCGCCCGCTGTCGATCGCCGGTTACGGGGACGAGGAAGCGGAGACCAACCCCGCGTGAACCGCTTCGCCGCCCTGATCGCGCAGCTGGAGACGTTGGCCGACGCCGCCATGAAGACCGCGCTCGTCGATGACTATCTCGCACAAACGCCCGAACCTGACCGCTCGCTCGCCACTGACATTCTTGCTAGGAAGCTGAAGCCTCGCCCAGTCAAGCTCGCACTCATTCGTGGCCTCGCCGCGGAGCGCATCGACCCGGTGCTGTTCGCGCTCGCCGAAGCCTATGTCGGCGACGTCGGCGAAACGATCGCCCTCACCTGGCCGCCGGCACGCCGCGCCAACCGCGACCCCAGCTTGAGCGAAATCGTTGAAGCGCTCTCGACGCTCGGCCGCAGCGAACTTCCCAAACGCATCGAAGCCTGGCTCGACGCCTGCGACGAAACCGGCCGCTGGGCTTTGATCAAGTTGCTGACCGGCACATTGCGCGTCGACAGCGCGACAAAAGACGAGGCCGAACCTACCGACCATCAGAGCGAGCTCTTCCGAGTACCTAAGAAGGACACGTCCGGCACCCTCAACGCGATCCTTCTCTACGCCGAACGCACGAACGCCCGCGCACGCCTCTCACCTTTGCGCTGCACCATCGGCGTCTGGGCCAATGACGCTCTGTTGCCCGTGGGCCAAGTGGACGTGGCGCTCGGAGCGGAAGCCGACGCGATCGAGCGCTACATCGCCGCGAACACAACCGCCCGCTTCGGCCCAGTCCGCGAAGTCCGCCGCGACCGCGAACGCGCGCTCGTGCTGGAGGTCGCTTTCAACGCGATCGCACGCACCCCGCGCCGCAAATCAGGCCTGGTCCTCCGCACCGCCCGCCTCATCCGCGTCAACGAAGATGCGGCCCCGTCGGATGCGACCGCACTCGACACGCTGGCAACCCGCGCGCCGCCGGGCTAAGACTGAGCGATGCCCTTGCTTCGCGTTTACATCGCCCAGTCGCTCGACGGCTACATCGCAAGGCCTGACGGCGGCATCGACTGGCTGCGTCCGTTCGATGACGTCGACTATGGCTACAGCACCTTCATCCGCGACATCGGTACCGTCGTCATCGGCCGCAAGTCCTATGACGTCGCCCGCTCGTTCGGCGACTGGCCGTACAAGAACATGCGCAGCCTCGTCATCACCTCGAGCCCGCTCGACGACGCCCCGCTGAACGTAACGCGCGTCGGCGCCGACATCCCGCGTCTGACCACCGCCCTACGTGCGGCTGGCACAAAGGACACATGGGTGATGGGCGGCGCTATGACGATCAACGCGTTCCTGGCCGCGGGCGCCATTGACCGCTTAGACCTGTTCACGATCCCGGTCCTGCTCGGCGATGGCGTACGCTTGTTCACAGAAGGCCGCCCCGAAACGTCGCTGAAACTCTTGAGTTCCCAAGCCTACGACAAGGGTCTGGCGCGGCTGAGCTACGTGCGCGCATAATCCGCCGGGGTCCTGTGAAAAGGAGTGAGAACCCATGCGGAAAACGACACTTGCGCTCATCGCGCTCGCCGTAGCGGCAGGCACGGCACAAGCGCGTTCGACCCAAGCCTTTCTCGATATGTGTGCGAGCGACGAAGTCGCTTGTGCCAGGGAAATCAAAGACGCCCGCCGCGCTCTGGAGCAAGGCCCGCGTGAGCGCCTGCGCATTTGTATTCCGCCCGGCATGTCCGATGACGGCCTTGTTGGCGAGGTCACGCACTGGATCAGCGAGCGATCGCCCGAGCTGGACCGCGAAGAAGCCGCCGAGAGCATTGCCGCCGCTCTCGTGGCACTCTATTCCTGCGACCGTCCCAGATCCATCGACTTGGAAGGAAACTGAGCATGACCATGTTCCGCGCCGACCTGTTCAAAGGCAAACGCATCCTCGTCACCGGCGGTGGCACTGGCCTTGGGCGTGAGATGGCGGACGAGTATGCGAAGCTCGGCGCGGAGGTCTACATTTGCGGCCGCCGTGGTCCGGTCGTCCAAGAGACCGCAGCCGAACTGTCGAAAGCGAACAATGCCCGCGTCACTGGCCTCGAATGCGACATCCGCGTCGCCGACGCGGTTGACGACATGATGACCCGTATCTTCAACGAGGGCCCGCTCGACGGCCTCGTCAACAACGCCGCCGGCAACTTCATCTCGCGCACGAAAGATCTGTCGCCGAACGGCTTCAACGCGATCGCCAACATCGTCTTCCACGGCACGTTTTACGTCACGCTCGCCGCCGGCAAACGCTGGATCGAGCAAAAGAAAAAAGCGAACGTAGTCTCAATCCTGACCACATGGGTCTGGAACGGCGGCCCGTTCACCGTTCCCTCCGCCATGTCCAAGGCCGGCCTCAATGTCATGACGAAGTCGCTCGCCGTCGAGTGGGCCCAGCACGGCATCCGCTTGAACGCGATCGCACCGGGCCCCTTCCCCACCAAAGGCGCATGGGAGCGGCTGAACCCCGGCAGCATGCGTTCCGGCTCGATGGGTAGCGAAACCGACGGCAGCGCCGCCGGCAACCCGATGGGCCGCGTCGGCCAGATGCATGAACTCAGAAATCTCGCGACATTCCTGATGTCTGACGGCTGCGACTACCTCACCGGCGAAACGATCGCCATCGACGGCGGCGCGTTCCTGGCCGGCGGCGGCAACTTCTCGCAGCTCTCCAAACTCGGCGACAGCGAGTGGGAAAATATCCGCAACATGATCAAGAGCACGAACGAAAAGGACCGCGCCAAGCGCACGGTCTAAGCGTGAGATACTGCCGAACCCTGCCTAGAATTCGATGACGGCTTTCCCGACGACCCGCCGCTCAAACAGCGCGCGAAAGGCCGAAACAGCCTCGTTCAACGGCACGGTCAGACCAACGTACGGCTTGATATGACCATCGCGTCCCAGCCGTTCAACCGCTTCGACGTTCTCGCGGCCCTTTTCCGGAAACTGCCGCCCGTACTCGCCCGCGCGCACACCGACGACGGAGAATCCCTTGATCAGCGGCATGTTCACGCTGACCGTTGGTATCCGCCCGCTCGTGAACCCGATCACAAGCAACCGCCCGTCGAACGCAATGCAGCGCACGCTCTCGTCGAACACGTCCCCGCCGACCGGATCGTAGATCACGTCCGCGCCCCGCCCGTCGGTGAGCCGCTTCACCTCGTCGCGAAAGCCGTGTCGATAGTCGATCACGTGGCTCACACCGCGCGCCTTCAGCACGTCGAGCTTCGCTTGTGACCCGGCTGTCGCGATCACCGTCGCACCGAGCAACAGTCCTAAATCGACTGCCGCCATCCCGACGCCGCCGGCGGCACCGTGCACCAGCAGTGTCTCACCGCGCTGCAACGCCCCGCGCCGCACCAGCGCGACATACGCGGTCAGCCAAGCCGCCGGATAGCTCGCAGCCTCAACCCAACTCATCGCCGCTGCCTTCGGCCGCAGCGCGACCGCCGGCACGTTCACTTCCTCTGCCAGCATCCCGAACCGCGACGCAACGACCACCGCATCGCCGACCGTCACATTTGAAACCCCTTCACCCACCGCAACGACTTCGCCGGCCCCTTCCATCCCCGGCGTGAACGGAAGCGGCGGTTTCAGCTGATACTTGCCCTGCGTCATCAGCAGGTCGGGAAAGTTCAGCGACGCCGCCCGCATGCGGACCCGCGCCTCTCCAACAGCCGGCGGCGGCAAATCGCGCGCCTCGATACGCAAGGTCGAGAAATCGTCAGCCAGCGCGGGGCACACCAATGCGCGGATCATGCGATCGCCCGGCGCAGATCCTCGATGATCTCGATCAGCGCAGACTTCGCCGCCGGCACCGCGCCGCTCATGGCGGTGAACGCATGGCTGAGATGATCGTAGCAACGATAGATGACCGGCACACCCGCCACCTTCAGCGCCTCTGCATAATCACGCCCCTGATCCACGAGGGGATCGAACCCAGCCGTATAGATTAGCGCCGGCGGCAACCCGCTCAGGTCGTTGCAAAGCCCGGGCGATGCGCGCAAATCCTTAGCCTCTTCGTCGTTCGCGAAATAGAGACCGCGAAAATAGTCCATGACCGGCGTCGTCAACGGATAAGCATCGCCGAACGACTTCATCGACGCCGTATCCGACAGCCAATCGACCGCCGGATAGATCAGCATCTGCAGCACCGGCGGCTTCTCGTTCGACCGCTTCAGCTCCTGTGCGATGACCGCCGACAGATACCCGCCCGCCGAATCCCCGCCGACCGCAACACGTGCGGGATTACCACCAAGCGTACGCGCATTCTCGCGCACCCACCGGAACGCCGCCAACGCATCGTCAACCGCAGCCGGAAACTTGTGCTCCGGCGCCAATCGGTAGTCGACCGAAATCACCAAGCATCCAGCCCGAAGCGCAATCAGCGAACAGAACACGTGGCACGTCTCGAGATCGCCGATGACGCAACCGCCCATGTGGAAATAGACCAACGTCGGCACCAAACGGTTCGGCAGCCTGGGCTTGTAGGCCCGCGCCCGCATGGTGTTGTCGTTCGGCCCCGGAATATGAAAGTCCTCGATATCGACATCATGCGCCGGCTCACCATCAAGCAGCGCAAGGCCGTCCGCTGCCGCCTTGCGCGCGTCCGCAGGCGACAGTGTCGCCATTGACGGCTGGCGCTTCGCCATCGCACTCAGGAACTGCAGCCGGGGATTGAGCGTGCGTCCTTCGATCGTCACAGGCTTGCCGCCCGACAGCGCGACAAGCCAGCTGCCGGGAAGGCTCAATATTGTGCGGACCAGAAGTTTTCGCATTACCTGCAAAATGCGGGACGTAGCCACACTGTCAAGCCATTTGGGTGACACGGCCACCCGTGTTAACCTCTTGAACCTCGCTATTGAAGGACTCAACGCCCATGGCCCATCAACACGACCTCGTCGTACGCGGCGGCACCATCATCGACGGCACCGGCGGCGATTCATTCGAGGGCGATGTCGCACTCGCGAACGGCCGCATCGTCGACGTCGGCCGCGTCGCCGGCACGGGCCGCGAGGAGATCGACGCCAAAGGCAAGATCGTCACCCCGGGCTTCGTCGACATTCACACCCACTACGACGGCCAAGCCACCTGGGACGAGCGCTTGACGCCGTCCGCCTGGCACGGCGTGACGACAGCCGTCATGGGCAATTGCGGCGTCGGCTTTGCGCCCTGCAAGCCCGGCGACCACGACATGCTCGTGCGCCTGATGGAAGGCGTCGAAGATATTCCCGGTGCCGTTCTGACCGAGGGGCTGAAGTGGGACTGGGAAACCTTCCCCGAATTCCTCAATGCCCTCGAAGCGCGTCCGCACGACATCGACTTCGCAACCCAAGTCCCGCATGGCGCGCTGCGCGTGTATGTCATGGGTGAACGCGGCGCCGACCGCGAACCCGCGACGGCAGCCGAAATTGCGGAGATGGGCCGCATCGCCAAGGGCGCGGTCGAAGCCGGCGCGCTCGGCTTCTCGACCTCGCGCACGCTCAACCACCGCACCAGCGACGGCAAACCCACGCCGACCCTGACCGCCGCCGAAGAGGAACTGCTCGGCATCGCCATGGGCTTGAAAGCGGCGGGCCGCGGCGTCCTCCAAGTCGTATCCGACTTCATGGACCCCGCCCAAGAACTCTCGATGCTGCGCCGCCTCGTTGTCGAATCCGGTCGCCCGCTGTCGTTCTCGCTCGCGCAAAGCGACCGCGGTCCCGACGCTTGGAAGATGCTGCTGCAGTTCCTCGATCAATGCGCCGCAGACAACTTGCCGGTGAAAGCGCAAGTCTGCGGTCGGCCGGTCGGGCTCCTGCTCGGCCTCTCACTGACACTGAACCCGTTCAGCGCCCACGAAAGCTACAAGAAGATCGCCGACCTCCCCTTCGCCGAGCGCTTGGCGATCATGCGCACGCCCGAGATGCGCGCCGCCTTGCTCGCCGAACAACCCGCGACAGACAACCCGTTCGTCAAAGCGGTCCTGCGCAACTTCGCCAAAATGTTTCCGCTCGCCGACCCGCCGAACTACGAGCCGACGCCCGACATGAGCCTGGGCGCCCAGGCCGCCCGCGCGAACAAGCGTGCGGAAGAGATCGCCTACGATTGGCTGCTCGCCGATGACGGCCGCGCGCTGATCCTGTTCCCGTTCCTGAACTACGCGAACGACAGCCTCGAACCGTCGCTCGCGATGATGCGCCACACGAATACGATCCTTGGGCTCGGTGACGGCGGCGCGCATGTCGGCATGATCTGCGACGGCAGCTTCCCGACTTCGATGCTCACCCACTGGACCCGCGATCGCACGCGTGGTGACAAGCTCCCGCTCGAATGGGTGATCAAAGCGCAGTGCCGCGACACGGCAGCCGCCGTCGGCCTCAACGACCGCGGCCTGCTGAAGCCCGGCTACAAAGGCGACCTCAACGTCATCGACCACGCCAAGCTGACGTTGCACCGCCCGACGGTCGCCTACGACCTGCCCGCCGGCGGCCGCCGCCTGGTCCAACACGCCGACGGCTACGAAGCGACCGTCGTCTCCGGCCAGATCACCTACCGCAACGGGAAGCCCACCAAGGCACTCCCCGGCAAACTCATCCGCGGCGCCCAGTCGTTCTGATCCGATCACGAGATTGCGAACGCGCCCCATCTCGGCGCGGTTTTGTTTTGGCGCCGCGCGGTCTATCACTCGCGCCACCACAACATGAGTGACACCATGCTCCGCACCCTAATCTGCGCGCTCTTTGCCGCGACAGCCTTCACCGCGCTCGCCGCCGGCGTCGAGCAAGACGCAATCGACAAGTCCGTCGCCCCCGGCGACGACTTCTGGGCCTACGCGAACGGCGCCTGGGTGAAAGCGCACCCGATCCCCGCCGACCGAAGTTCCTACGGCTCCGCCGCAATTCTGGGCGAAGAGACGAGCAAGCGCGTCGCCGACCTGATTCAAGGTGCGGCCAAGAACGCGAACCCCGGCTCCGAAGCGCAGAAAGTCGGCGACTTCTATGCCAGCTTCATGGACGAAGCCGGCATCGAAGCGAAGGGCGTCACCCCGCTGCAGCCCATGTTCGCAGAGATTGCGGCCATCGCCGACCGTGCCTCGCTCGCCCGCTACCTCGGCAGTCACCTGCGCGCCGACATCGACATTCTGAATTCGACCGATCTCGATACCGACAATCTGTTCGGCATCTGGGTTTCGCCGTCGTTCCAAGATCCCGCGCGCTATTACCCGTTCGTGTTCCAAGGCGGCATCGGCATGCCCGACCGCGAGTATTATCTCTCCGACAGCGACGCGATGAAAAAAGCGCGCGCGGCCTATGTCGCCTACATCGCAGCCCAACTGAAGAACGCGGGCATCGCGAACGCCGAGGCAAAAGCGCCGCGCATCATGGCGTTTGAAACCAAGATCGCCCAAAGCCATTCGAGCCGCAGCGACAGCGACGACATCCAAAAGGGCAACAACCCTTGGAACGTTGCCGATTTCGCCGCGAAAGCGCCCGGGCTCGACTGGAACGCCTATTTCGCGGCAGCCGGCCTCGCTAAACAAAAGATCTTCATCGTCTGGCAACCCAGCGCCGTCAAAGGCGGCGCCGCCCTCGCGTCGAGCGAATCCCTTGACGACTGGAAGGACTATCTGACCCTCCGTGTTATTGATCACTACGCGACGGTCTTGCCCAAAGCCTTCGCCGACCAGTCGTTCGCGTTCTACGGCACCACCTTGCAAGGTACGCCGAAGCAG
>JAGOBA010000032.1 GCA_017983635.1 Alphaproteobacteria bacterium | reverse complement strand
CACAGAGTTTGAGGTCCGCACGCGGCGGCCGCGGCCGGTGAACACGGACGGCGACCTCGTGACTTTCACGCCGGCCCACTTCACCGTTCACCCTGATGCGTTGAAGATCTTCGCGCCGCCCCGCTAGTCGGTTGCGGCGCATTCGCGCCAGGCTTGCTTTTGGAAGTCGGTCAGGCGCGTGCGCACGGCCGTTGCTTCCCGGTTGAAGCCTGCGGCGGCCAGATCGTCACGCAATTTCGCGACGACGTCGCTGTCGCCAGGGACCTCGAAGTCGGCGGTGTGCACTTCGCGCGCATAGGCCTCCAGTTCGTCGCCGTGTTTGCCCATCAAACGGCCAGCCCAAAGAGCCGCCAACACGTTGCGACGCGCGACCACCGCGTGACGGGTATCGGTGTCGATGCACCATTTCTCGTCGATGCCATCGGTGCGTCGGATTGCGGCGTCGGTCATTTTCGTTTCCTCAAGCGGCGCACGTTATTGCGCCTCCGTTTTCGGGACGCGGCGGCCGATTTTGGCCCCATTCTTTTCTTGGCGGAACACCTAAGCGCAGTCGGATTCATTTCAAGAGGCATCGCGTGCGAAAGAACGCCGTAATCCTCAGCCGGGCTTGATTCCGCGCTTTCGTGGTGCATGTCACTACGGCTTGAGGGGCTGAAATCGCGACATGCAGAAACTGAAGACGTTCATCGAATCGGACAAGTTCACCGCCGCGATCATGGTGCTGATCGTGGTCAATGCGATTACGCTGGCACTCGAGACGTCGCCGTCGATCATGGCGGCGGTCGGGCCCGCGCTACTTGCGTTCGACAAAATCGTGCTTGCGATCTTCGTGGCGGAGCTGGCGGCGAAGCTCGTGGTTTACCGGCTTAGTTTCTTCCGTTCCGGTTGGAACGTCTTCGATTTGACGATCGTAGCGATCGCGTTGTTGCCGGCATCGGGGCCGTTGGCGGTGTTGCGGGCGCTGCGCGTTCTGCGCGTCCTCAGGCTGATTTCGTTGCTGCCGCAGATGCGGCGCGTGGTTGAGGCGCTGATTCATTCGCTTCCCGGCATGGCCTCGATTGCGATGCTCATGGGCGTCGTTTTCTTCGTCGGCGCGGTTATCGCGACGAAATTGTTCGGTGGGGCGCATCCGGGCTATTTCGGTACGCTTGGCGACTCGCTCTTTACGCTTTTTGCGGTGATGACGCTTGAGGGTTGGGCCGATATCGCGCGTGAAGTGCAATCGACCCATCCGCAAGCTTACTTGTTCTTCGTGCCGTTCATCGTCATTTCGGTGTTTGCGGTGCTGAACCTGTTCATCGCTGTGCTCACGAACTCCATGCAAGAGATGCAGAAGGACGAGCTGGCGGCCGAGGAAAAGATCGCCTCGGCGAGCCAAAGCGCGATCATCGCGGAGATCACGGCATTGCGGGAAGATATCCGCACACTGAAAACCGCGCTGATGCAGCGTTGACGTTCGGCGCGAACGCACCATGTCGTGTTCGCATCCCACGGAGAAGGTCGATGTCCCTGCTCTTTCGCTTTGCCTCGACGGTGCTCGTCGCGGCTTGGACGCTTTTCTGCGTGCTGGCCTTTTCCCTCGTCGAGATTCTGGGTGAGGCGTTCGTCGATCAGCTTGCGGGGATCACGGGCGGCACGATTGCCTCGCTGGTAGGCTTTCTGCACGACATCGGGATGGTGCTGCTTGTCCTCGTCTGGCTTGTGGTCGCTTGGTTGATTTGGACGGCCGGCCGGATGTTCGGTTCAGGGCGGAGCCTGCGACGCTTCAGCTAGGCGGCGCTCAACCATACCCGCGAAAAACGTGGGTCGGCCGCGGTCGCGCGCGGTTGAACGGCCCCGTCGCGCCTGTTAGGTTCCGCGCCAATTCGAAGGGCGGGGCGATCCGCCCTTTCTCATTTTTGGCAAAGCGTACCTCTTCCCATGAAAATTGCAGGCAATGAAATCAAACCGGGCGCGGTGATCGAGCATGACGGATCGCTCTGGGTCGCGGTGAAGACGCAGGCGGTGAAGCCCGGCAAGGGCGGCGCCTACAATCAGGTGGAACTGAAGAACCTGTTCGACGGGCGCAAGCTCAACGAGCGTTTTCGCTCCGCCGAATCCGTCGAGCAAATCGAGCTCGACTTCAAGGGTTACACATTCCTCTATGCGTCGGGCGATACGCTGACCTTCATGGATAAGGAAACGTTCGACCAGATCGAGATCGCGGCCGACTTCGTGGGCGAGCGCGCTGCTTTTTTGACCGATGGGATGGACGTAAAGGTCGAGAGCTACGAAGGCCGGCCGATCAGCGTTCAGCTGCCGACGCAGGTGGTGCAGAAGATCGTCGAAGCCGATCCGGTAGTGAAAGGCCAGACGGCTGCTTCGTCCTATAAGCCCGCGAAGCTCGAGAATGGGCTGCGCGTGATGGTGCCGCCGTTCATCGAGGCAGGCACGAAGATTGTGGTTGCGACCGAAGATTCCTCTTACGTGAAGCGGGCCGAATAACTCTCATGACGATCAAGACCCCGCTGATGAATGTAATGACGACCGCCGCGCGCAAAGCGGGGAAGGCGATCCTGCGCGATTTCGGCGAGGTCGAGAATTTGCAGATCTCGCGCAAGGGGCCGGCCGACTTCGTCACCAAGGTCGATCTGAGGGCCGAAAGGGTCGTGAAGGACGAACTGATCCGCACGCGCCCGCACTACAGCTTCGTGATGGAAGAATCCGGCGTCACCGAGGGCTTGGACAAAACGCATCGCTGGTATGTCGATCCGCTCGACGGCACGACGAACTTTTTGCACGGCGTGCCGCATTTTGCGGTGTCGATCGCGCTGGAGCGCGAGGGCGTGCTGGTGGCGGGCGTCGTGTTCAATCCGGTGACCGACGACATGTTCATCGCCGAAAAGGGCCGCGGCGCCTGGCACAACGACAGGCGCTTGCGTGTCTCGGCGCGGCGCAATTTGAAGGAAGCCTTGATCTCGACCGGCATCCCCTATCACGGCCGCGAGGGGCACGCGGCGTTCTCCAGCGAGCTCTCGTTGGTGATGAACGAAGTGGCCGGGATCCGCCGGTTCGGGGCCGCCGCGCTCGACCTCGCATGGGTTGCAGCGGGACGGTACGACGCGTTTTGGGAACGCGGTCTTGGGCCCTGGGACATCGCCGCGGGTACGGTGATCGTGCGCGAAGCTGGCGGAATTGTCAGCGATTTGGCGCAGGGGCAGAACATGCTTACCGAGGGCCATGTCCTGGCCTCGAACAGCCTGTTGCATGGACCGATGCTTAAAGTGCTGAAAGGCGCGCGCACCTCCTCATCGGCCGCCTGATCGGCTATCCTCTCCTCGTTATGCGAGTCAGTTTCGTAGCGGCGTTGGTGTTCGTGACGTGCGGCATTGCCGGCGCGCAAAGCGTGCCGCCGTCGGGCAACGAAGGCTCAAGCGTGTCGGTCGACCTCGGCGCGCTGCCTATTCCGTTGCCGCGGCCCAAACCGACGGCGGAGGAAATGCGTCCGCTTGCGCTGGCGCGGCCGCGTCAGAAGCCTGCGTTCGATGCCGCTGCAGTGGTGACGCCGCCCGACGCGGTCGCGACCGCGATGGTTGCGCCCCAGCCGCCTGCCCAGACGGCTGCGCCTGCACCACCGGCGCCGGTGCAACCACCCCCACCGCCTGCCGTGCCGGTGACGATCGTCAGCTCAAGCGCCGAGGAATTTCCGGTCGAGATCAGCGGCGTCGCCGCCGACCCGTTTGCCGGTTCCAAGAATGTGAACCCGTTGGACGGGTTTGCTGTGTTGAGCCGCGTGCGCTTCGTGCGCGGCAAGAGCGAGATTCCGGCGCAGGCGCAGCCGACGCTCGACACGCTGGTGCAGCGTTTGCTGACCTCGCGCGAGCGGGTGCGGTTGGCCGCGTTCAGCGGGCGGGCGGGCGATCTCTCCAGCAGCGCGCGGCGATTGTCGCTGGCCCGCGCGCTCGCGATCCGCACCTATCTGGCCTCACGAGGCGTGTCAGCGGAGCGCGTCGACGTGCTTGCCTTCGGCGGCGCGTCCGATGGGGTCAGCGACCGCGTGGACGTGCTGGTGCGTGGGATTTGACGGCGAGCGCCGGTCAAATCGCGAAGAACGTCATCGAGCACTGAACGTCATAGTCGAAAAATCGAGCACAACTGTGTTGCACGCTCGAACGAGGTCGATGCCGGCTCGACCTCCCGCCCCGGCGGAATCGTCACCGAGAGAGATTGACTGCAACGGGCACGTCGCACCGGCGACTGCGACGTCAAGCCGTCCCAGCCGACGCTGCCGACGTTCTTCCGTGCCACTGACGCCGGCCACACGGGCAGTATGTTCGGTCATTGCCTGACGCTGTTCCGGCGACAGCAGCGCGATCGCCTCTTCGCCTAGCGCGGTGCTGTTG
>JAGOBA010000020.1 GCA_017983635.1 Alphaproteobacteria bacterium | reverse complement strand
CGGCCTCCCCCTCACGCAAAATCCCGATGATCTGCTCTTCCGTGAACCGCTTCCGCTTCATTCGTCCGTCCTTCCATCGGGCCGGACTCTAATTCCTTCTGGAGGAAATTCTCAGGGGCAGGTCACTGTTTCCGCTGTAATTCCGAAACATCAACGGGTGATTTGGACAGTGACTCTGTCGGTGCCAGCGACACAGTCGAACGGATCGACGAAAGACGTGGAGTACAAGACGACTGATGACCACCCATGACGTCTTGAAACCAGCGTGTGGGTGGACACGGCGCATCTCGCGCGCGGCATGAAGGTTGCGCGCGCTCAGGGACCGGCAGCAGATGTCATCGCGGCGCGCAACACTGGTGTGTCTGGAGCAGTGTACAATCTTGAGGTTGCCGACTTTCATACCTATTTCGTTGGCGAAGAACGTGCTTGGGTGCACAATGCTTGCGACCACCACCAATTCCCAAGGTTATCGGCGGCGACCCGGACGATCAACTTCTCATAAATCTTTCGACGCCGATTCATATCGATCTTCACAGCACGATGTACACGGCCTTCAAGAATGCGGGACTCCCTGCGCCCAATACGGAGACGTCTAAGATGATTAAATTATCTCTCGAACAATCCGGCGTCGAAAGTGAAGGCATTTCAAGCTGTGCTCGACACGACGCGGATAATTGACGCCAAACATGGAACCGATATCGAGTCGTACTTTTGGGCGAATGTGTTGCAGGGTAACTTCAAGTAGCGTCGATGTTTGAGGGTACGAAATATTTCTATGTTCATCCCACAGGGGACTCGTCTATTGCGCTGGCGCGGCCCGACAAGTGGACGGCGAGTGACACATGGCTCTGTGGTGAGTGCAATTCTCCCAGGCCGGGGACGCAAGAACTGGACCTGAGGACATCGAACGTTCAGGTCCCGAGAGATCCACTCTCTTTTGTGACAGCGGGCATGGTTGGGGTTGGCCGCCGGGAATTGTTTGCCGACATGGGCTGGGAGGAAGTCAGCCGCGATCTGTTCTTGGGCAAACTGATCGCCGTTAGCGATCCGAAACTCTTTGAGGGCTGGGTAACATTTCGTGGCCGTTATCCCATCATCGTTCGGGGCTTACGAGAGGCAGGATATCGGGTTTGCGGCACGTGCGGCCGCGTGGCGTACTTCGCCTATGATGATTCCTATCTTTATCCGAGGCCCGAAGAGGGCGTTGACATCTTTGACGCGTCGGGTGGCCGGTTGATCGTCACTGAGAAGATCGCGAGGCGGATCGATTTGTCCAAGTGGCAGCGCGTGGAGCTTGATGAGATTCCGGTCTTGGACAAACCCGTGGATGAGTTTGACGAACTCGTGTCGCTGTACATGCCGATTGGAACGCCGCCGCGAAAGCGCGCGCCTGACACTTGAGCGAAGTGTGACAAGCTAGAACTTGATTTCACGTTGGAATGTTCTACTTGGTGTTGGCCGCGAACACGAGCGAGCCGCTGAACCGCTATGCGGCGCTGGCGCCGTTCGGGACGCAGACCTACACCACCGCCAATCCGCTGAACCAGTATCCGAGCGTGACCCCGATCGGCTCCAGCACGGCGGCGGCGTTCGGCTACGACCTGAACGGCAACCTCTTCGGCGCTATGGATCAGGTGGCATCCCGGTTCTGTACGAGCGTGGGGGAGGTGTTGTGAACGGTTACATGACCGCGGGTGCTGGAGTCGGAATTCTTGCAACCGAATTTGGTAGCGAGGCTCTTTGCAGTCCTAGCATGTTGAACGGATGTTGAATGGGTTATCACTTGACCTTTGTGCCACGGCCAGGATGTCGCATTCCATCAGCCGCGGAAGTTGAGCAGGCGGTCGTCGATTCTGGGCGCCGCTCAGTGCGCGCTGATCGTGGAGAGGGCCTCAACGTAACGGGTGCCGACGGAGAACCACTGTTCTCGGTCTGGCTGAGCCAAGAGGGCTGGTGGACTCAGCGCTTGCAAGAGTCGGAAGTCGATCTCCTGACAGAGATTGCTGATAGGGTGTCTTGCGACGTGATTGGCGATGAAGGTGAGTCCTATCGGCTCGTGAACGGTCGAACCGTAGTGATCTCGCCACCTACAAGGCTGTCATTGTTGGAGAAGTTGAAGTGGAATTGGGTACCACTCGCTTTTTTGTTTGGACTGCTTCTACTGAGTTTTCTTGCAAGGTTTGTCTTCCCAACTTGAGAAAACCAAACCGCGACGTCCTACAGCTACGAACCCGACAACGATCTTGGGAACCTGACGCACAACTATCCGGGCGGGATCGCTGACCTCGTCTATAACTTCACGACCTCGGCGGCAGGGCAGGTGTTGACGGCCACGACCAGCGAGCCGTTGAACCGCTACACGAACCCCGCGCCCTTGGGGACGCAGACCTATGCGGCCGCGAACCCGCTGAACCAGTATCCATCCGTCACGCCGATCGGCGGCTCGGCGGTCGCGCTCGCTTACGATGCGAACGGCAATCTGACCGGCGACGGGGTGAGCACGTTCACCTACGACGCGGTGAACCGCCTTGTTGCAGAGGACCACGGCGTGAGCCCTTCAGGGCGGGAACGCGACGACCATTCGAGCGTCCGGAGTCATCCTACGTTTTGCCCCCTCCTAATCCGTGCCAACCTATTCTGCTACACTCATCGCCGCCCGGCTATCCAAGGGAGTAGGTAGGTGTCAACGTATTCTATGCTTCGCAACGTCGTTTGGGTTGTCGGCGTCGTGTTGTTCGGAACGGCTGCCGATGCGGGGGCGCGGCTTCGTCCGCTCGATGGGGCGATGGCGAAGGTGATGGACCGCGGCTGGCCCGGCGTGAGCGTGCTCGTCGAATATGCCGACGGAAGGGTCGAGACGGCAACGTCGGGCCTTGCCAACATCGAAACCAATGCCCCCATGACCGCCGATACGGGATTTCACCTGTGCAGCGTCAACAAAGCATTGACGGCAGTGGCGCTTCTTCGCCTGGTTGATCAGGGCAAAGTGTCCCTTGATCAGAAAGTGACCGACATTCTCGAGCAGCCGGTCGTTAAGCGTATCCCCCACATCAACAACGTGACCGTTCGCATGCTGCTTGATCATTCGAGCGGTATCTACCCGACAAACAACGACCCGGACTACATCAGAACGCTGATCGGCGAGGAGGCCTTCTCGGGCCGGGTGTGGACACCCGAAGAGATGGTCGAACTTGCGACACGCCCGCAAAACAAGCCCGAGGGCAAGCCCGGGGAAGGACACCACTATTCAGACACGAACTATGTCCTAGCAGGCATGATCGTCGCGCGCGTTGCGGGCGAACCCTATAAGACGCACATCGCCCGGACGATCTTTCGACCCCTGGGGATGGAACGCACCTATTTCTATTCCGACGTGTTGGCGGGAAATCAGGCGGCATCGGCGACCGTTGCCAACGGTTACCTCAAACTCTCCAAGGCTCTGACCGACGCCGTTGTTTTCAATCGCGGCTTCAAGAGTCCGCGAGAAGGCTGGCTCAACTCATCGAGCGCCGCCGAACGTATCGACGCCGCGGGCGGTACGGTGACCACGTTACCTGATCTACGAAAATTTGCCCACGCGCTCTTCCGCGGACAATTGATGTCGGCTCGATCACAAGCGTTCATGACGGCGGTCGCCGGGGAAGTGGCGAACGCTGAGATCGGCAAGCACAAAACCCGTGCGCTTCAAGGGGCGATCACGACCTTTGGGCTCGTGATCTACAAGGAAGGTGATGGGCCGGGCGGCTTCAACACACTGATGGCCGTTCATCCGAAATCGGGCACGGTCTTCCTTGGCTTTACAAACCAGTTTGGTGACTTCGACGAAGTTGACGCGATGATGACGGACATCATGGGCGCGGTAACGCCGCGTTAGAGCGAACGGCGCCGCGACCGTAGGGAGTTGCGACCGCCGGCTTGCCGGCGGGCGTTAGCCAAACCGGGCGGAAAGGCGAGAAGGGCCGATGCGAGGCTTTCTGTTCAACCGGCTGCAGGTCGCGATTGGCTCGGGGTTTATTGCGCGCGCGGCGATGGTTGTGGGGGCCGCGTAACGTGTTCGGAATAGTTCGCGCGAAATGTCCGGATTGGATGGTTATTCCAGCCGCTTGTAATGAATTGGCCATCAGTCGCATTTTGGCCTTTTTGAGCCGATCGCATCTTGCGCTAGTGTTGAACGATGGCATCACTGAAGACCAAAGTGAGTACTCCGTTCTGGCGCGAATGCGTGGCGTTCTATGGCAGCGTTTTCGGCATGGTTGTGGCAGAGCAGTGGGAAGAGCACGATGATGAAGGTGCGATTCTCGCTTTTGCCAATGGACAGGGCGAGGCCTATCTTGAGCTGTATCGGTCCGATCGTGCTTTCGATGTTTCGGGCCTCAGCCTTCAGTTTCGGGTTCCGGATATTCAGAGCTTCTTGAGAAGCTTGCCGGTTGGCCTGGAGTACGAGGGGCCTCGGCTGCGTCCTTGGGGATCTACGTATGTTTATTTGCGCGATCCGGCGGGCGTGCTTGTGATCGTGTATGAGGGCGGTCTCTAGCGCCGAAGGTTACGAACAGCGACTTTCCGGGGCACGCCGCCGCGACTTAGCGCCTTTACTCACTTCGGCTGGGACACCACAGCGCCTTCCTTCGCGCCAATCCACTCCAACACCACATCACGGCCGCTGGCGTAGTCCGCGTATGTCGGCGCAAGCGGCACGCTCGGTAACAGAGAGCCGGCGGACACTTCGTGGATCAAATTCAGATCGAAGCAATACTCATTCTTGCCCGCACAGCCTTTCTCCCAATCGTGATAACCCGTTGCATAGTTGATCGCGTAGCCGGAGTTTGGCAATGCGAACGGAAGTCCGGTTTCGGCCCAGAATTGTTCCCGATCGCCAAGCCGTTCGCCGACGATGACGGACTTCCTTCCGCCGTGGTGCTTCAAAAGGGCGGTTGCCACCACGGAGGCCGAGAAAGTTTGCGGTCCGGTAATAATGTACAGATGCCCTTCAGGCCTTATCGCCTTCGGTGCGGCCTTGGCGAAGTCAACGACCTTCGTGTAGTCGCCGCCCGGGCTCTGGCGCAAGTCGACGATCATGAAATCGAATGGCTTCGACGCGCCCGCCCTGACGACCGCCTCGAAGTTGGCAAGGATCGGCGTTTCCGGCCTCTCAAGCAAGAGATGGGGTCGCAAGTAGACACCGCCGCCAATGCGCGTCCAAAAGAAATTCTCGTTCGTGCCGCGCAGATAAAGCGGCGCTTGAGGGCCGGTCAGGGAAAGCGTTCGCCTCCATCCATTGCCCTCGTCGGGCATCGCGGTTGCCAAAAGTGTCATCCATGGCCATCGCGTAGGGACGGTCGCGTCGGCTTTGACGCCTCGCAGCCTCACCTCGCGATTGGCGCCCGTTGCATCGGTGATGCTGAGCGACAAACTATCCGACGACGACGACAGGCCGGCGGCGTGCATGATTTCGGGCGACTCCAAGAACAGGGAGGAATAGAGACGCCTCCAACTTTCGGCGCCGCCGAAATAGTAGCCAAGTCTCAGCACCGCCGCGTCTATTGGAACACCCTGAACCGCGGTGACTTTCGCGCCAACTAGATCGGCGAGATCGTTGCGTGCGCGCACGATGAATAGCCCGTCGGCGAACCAGAACACCTTCACACCGACGCGGTTGAACCGGCGATAGAGCGGTCCCGCGCCGACATTCGTATGACCATTGTCGGAGATTGCCGCAGCCCGCGCGGCCCCCAAGTAGAGTTCGGCGTCGCTGAGCCTCCCCGCGCGCGCGAAGAGCGCATCGAGATGAACGTGAAAGTCCCGCAGCTCTTGGCCGGTGTAACTTCGGTCGTAGTCCACCAACCGTCGTAGGAACTTGATGTCTTGTTGTTGCGCCTCGGTCTTGTTCGATGGCTCGCCATAGAACGCGGGCAGGATGAGCGGACTGAAACGCACGATCTGCGTCACCATCTGCCAGTTCGCCGCGACGAGGCCGCCGGTAGCCAGAAGCAGGACCAAAGACGTCCAACCCAGAATCCTCAAGACTCGCATGACTTTCCCCAAGGCGGCCCGTTGCCGCCGCGCCCCCATTTGTTGCAGTACACAAACCGGCTTACGCGTTTGAATTCGCCGTCACAAGCGCATCCGGACAACAGCGTTGCGGAATCCGACGGGATCGCGTGTTGGCGCAGGCCCTGAGAATAACGACTTCGTGAAGTCAATCGACAGTTGCTCACGTTCGCGCGATCCGCAAGTCTGAGTCGAAGTCACCCGTTCTCAACGAAGTCCTTGCCGACTATACGAGCGGCGACAGGGGACATAACAACCAAAAGGACAGCCAGCGTGACATCCACCGAAGGGGCCGGCGTCCGTTATCTCGCGCTCGCTCTCATCCTGCTTGTCTGTGCAACTGCCGCCTTGCTGCGACCGGCGTTTGCGCCACCGCAGGAGCCCCAAGCGCGCGCCAATTCCACTGCAGCGATCGTCTCAACGTTGGAGCAACGGCTCGGCAACGCGCTTCCTTGGATTGGCGTCCCCGGGGCATCGGTCGCAGTGGTTCGCGACGGACAAATGATCGATTGGCAGACGGGCGTTACCAGCGCGTGGACTGGCGCGCGCGTTCGATCCGATACGCAATTTGAAGCGGCGTCTCTATCGAAACCACTTACAGCGTATGCGGTTCTGCGGCTCGCCCAAAAGGGCCGGCTCGATCTTGATGCAGCGATCGTCCGCGCGGGCCACACATTCACGCTTCGCCAGGTCTTAAGTCATAGCGCTGGGTTCGACAACAACTTGACGGCTGCGCTTGAACCTCGCGCCTCTCCCGGCCAGTTCGCGTATGCGGGCGCTGGCTATCTCTTTCTCGGAAAGGTCATTGCACAAACAACCGGACAAAGTTTCGAACAGCATATGAACTCTGTCGTTTTGCCCGAACTCCAGATGACGCACAGCCAATTCGGCTCACGAGACGATGCGCCGCTTGCGCTTCCGAGCATCGATGCGGGATTGCCATTCGCCATTTTGGTGTTCATCGCTACGGCCGTTGGCGCGCCGATACTCATTTTGCACGCGATGGCGGCGCGGGCTTGGCGCTCGACCCCAAGGTTCCAGTTTAGACTGTCGCGTCACATCATTGCCGCTCTCGCCGTTGCGTCGGGCGCAGCTGGGTTGCACTGGCTTGTCGGCCCTCAGAACTGGCCGCCGCTCACATTTGCGGGTTGCGCGATGTTGGCTCTTGGCGCCGGGGCCTGGCTGCTCGCCGCGCGGCCAAGCCTGGCCGCTCGCGGGGGCGCGGTCCTTTGCGCCGCGGCCTTTGTCGGCTTGTCGATCGTACGCCCACCCGTGCCGATAGCGGAACGAAAGGCTGTCTTTCTGCCGGCCGCCGGTCTGCGGACAACAGCGTCTGACTACGCCCGGTTCTTGACCCACATTCTGAAAAAGGCAGATGCCGATGCCCAGCTAAGCGCCATGCTCACGCCGCAAGTACGCGCGAACGCCGATCACGACTGGGGCCTTGGCATCGGCTTGCAGCGCGGTGAGACGAGGAGCGTCTGGCATTGGGGTGTCAACTTCCCGGGATACCAAGCTCTCGCCGTTGCCAATCGGCAGACCGGCGACGTCGCTGTGGTTTTGCTCAACGGTGGGCATATGAGCTTCGCCCCCAGCGGCATTCGCTACTCAGGACTCGAGGTCGCGCGATCGGCGATCTCGGCGATCGAAGGCGGGCGCCACAGCGCATATTGGCAGGGCATCCAATGACACCACCCGCGAACGCTCACATTCGCGCGATCAGCGGCGTGTTCGCTTGTTGCGATGCCGACGCGCATGCTAGTCGCGATCCCATGATCAAGTTTATGCAAGCCCTCATCTTATTCCTGTCGCTGGCAGTCGCCCACGCCGAGGCGCCCCAGCCGTATGGGAACGCCGCCGTCATTGCTCAGGCCAACGCCTATCTCGCCGCGTACGCAAAGCTCGACATCAACGCGCTTGAGCGTCTCTACACCGAGGACGCCGTCTTCAACGATCCAACTTCCACGAATGTGCCGGGCATCGGCGGACCGTTCGTGTGGAAAGGGCGCGCGGAGATACTTGCGCATCTTCGCGAATGGGCAAAGACGACCAAGTCTCTCAACTACGACGTGGAACGCCGGTATGAAGCCTCGAACCACGTCGTGTTCGTGGGCGCCGTCAAACCGCTGGTCAAGACGGCCAAGGGCGACGTGCAGTACCGGTATCCGATCGTCACGATCATCACGATCGCGAACGGCCGGGTGAGCGAACACCGCGACTACACGAACTACGCCGCGGGCCGTGTGGTTCCGCCCTCAAGCCCATGAGCCCGCTATAGATGCTGAAAGCTCTTCTTGTCTGCCTTATCGCCGTGTGCGCCGCCGTTGCCGCTCGTGCCGGCGAACCCTCCGCTGCGGAGCGCCTCGCGCGCGACTACCTCGCGGCCTACTCCGCGGTCGACACGGTCGCGATGGCGCGCTTTCTGTCGCCCGAAGCGATATTCGCCGATCAGACTGCTCGGCCTGAGGACGGCGGCCCGATCGTCCTCAACGGGCGCGATATTTTCTTGAAGCAGTTTGTGAGCTATGGGCTGTCGCGCCTGGAATACGAACTCGCCGATGTGTTCGAGTCGAATGGGCGTGTCGTGTTCATCGGCCACGTCAATGCATTCTACCCGCGCGACGCAGGCGGCGCGTTGCGCTTCCGCTCACGCATCGTCACCGTGATCACGGTCGAGGGCGGCAAGGTGGCGCGCCACGAAGATTTCGCGGACTATGCGAACGCCGAAAAGACGGTATTGAAGTGAAAGCGAACACGAGCACGCCCGCAATCCATGTCGCCGTCGCGCATTCGATCGAGATTCCGGATTGCAGTAGGGACGCGCATCTCTTGCTGAAGGCGCGTTGTCGCGGCCTTATTCGGGCACGTTGAAGCTGTCTTGGATGTGGCGGACTTTTTCGCCCCAAAAGGTGGACCATTCGTATTCGGCGATCTCTTGGTCCTCGTCTTCGCTCGTGCAGGTTAGGACGTAGATCTTGCGGGCTGCTGCGATGAGCAGTTGGCTTTGGACCCGGCCTGGTGTTTTTTCGGCGCTGTCGGTGAAGCTGGCCGTGCAGACGGCGCCTTGCCAGCCGTTGCGTTGGAACGAGCGTGCGCTTTCGATGCTGACGTCGCTTACGGTTTTCCTGTCGTGCCGGCAAAACGTCTCGCGGCGTTCGGAGGCGAGCGCCGCAGCGAAAGACGCCCGCGTCACGCCGTCCGGATAGGCGGAGCGGTGTGCTATGCACACCATGTCCCCGTGAAGGCCCGCCTTTAGCGCAATGAACATCAGGTCATCGGGGTTCTTTTCGTCGATCATATTGTTGGCGGCCGTGGGCACGGAGATTGTCAAACCCGGCTCGCCGCGCAGCGTAAGCGTCTTCCAGTTCTCTTTCGCCGCAACGCCAGTGAACGACAGGGCAACCAGCATTGCCGCGGCGAGGTACCGGTGGATCATCGTGCGAGCTCCCGTGCGCCGGGGACTCCCGGCCGTTGGGGGAGAGATTAGCAGTCGCCGACGCCGCGTGCGAACAAGAGCCCGGCTTCGCGTGTTTAGCGTTCGGCGGCCAGGCGTTCGCGCAAGGCGGCGGCTGAGTTTCCGGCGAGCGTCCGTTGTTGCTCCGGCCAGCGTTCGGCGAGTTTCAGGCGGCGGGCGAGCGCGTCCCTGCCCTCTTTTCTGAGGTCGGGCCAGAGGCTCACACCCAAGTCGAGTTGCACGGCGGTTAGCTTTCGCTCGGCGGGTGCCACCTGCAGCGCCATCGCGAGGGCTGCTGCGGCTTCGTCTTGATGTTCGAGGCGCTGTTCGGTGATGGCAAGCCGGGTCCAGGCGTAGGCGTCGGAGGGCGAGGCCGACAAGCCTAAGCGCAAGTCGCGTCTGGCGGCGGTGAGGCGTGTCGTGGCGCGCAACGAGCGCAGGCCGATCTGCTGGGCGGTCAGCATCTGCACGAAGGCCGCGCGGCTCAAATCCGCGCGAACCGGCGAGGTGCGCAGCGCTTGGATCAGTGCGTCGAGCTCGACCACGGTGCCGGCCTTGCCGCGTGCGACGGCGGCATAGCGCGGCTCGGCTTCGGCGAAGTGCCAACTGGAGATGAGAAACATCGCGCCATAGACCAACAGCCACGACGAGAACGCCGCCGCTAGAACGCCGGCGACGACCGCCTCACTCGCTATAGTATTTCGCGTAGTTGCCACCGTACCCATACGCCGAGTTACCGTAACCATAGATTGCGTGGCGGCGCAGATCGGCCTGCGTCAGCACGGTACCTGCGATATCCGCGTTCGCGTCACGCAGCAGTTTGATGCCGCTCAAGACCGCTTCGCGCGGGGTCGCGTCCCACCTTACGGCGAAGATGACCTTGTCCGCCAGACGGGCCAGCATGCGCGTGTCGGATACGGGCAACACAGGCGCGGCGTCGATAATGATCAGGTCATAGTGATCGCGCAACGCCTGAAGCAAGCTCTTCATCGCCAGCGACGCCAGCAGGTCGGCCGGATTGGCCGGCGGGGCCGCCACGGCCACAAATTCCAGCGTCGAGATCGGATCGCGCATCAAGACACCCGCCAAATCGCGCTTGCCCGCGAGCACTTCGACGAGGCCCGCTTCCGGCGGGCGCGGCGAGAATTGTGCGCCAACGCTTGGGTGGCGCAGGTCGCCATCGATCAGGAGGACGCGCGCTCCGCTCTTCGCGGCGAGGCGGCCTAGGCTGACGGCGAGCGACGTCTTGCCCTCGTTCGGCACGGCTGAGGTAATGACTACGACTTTTGGCGGCTTGTCGACGTTTGAGAGTTGCAGACCCGCATAGAGCGAGCGGATGGACTCGCTGAAGACGGAGAGCGGCTTGTGAATGACGCGATCGGCGACGTGCTTGGCGCCCTTGATGGCGGGAACAACCGCCAAGTTCGAGAGGCGCGTGGCGCGCTCGATCTCCGGGCCGATTCGGAAGCCGTTGTCGAGGCGCTCCAACATCAGCGCGAGCAACATGCCCATGACGCCGGCACCGAACAGCGTCACGCCCATGATCAGCGGCTTGTTCGGGTAGCTGGGATCGAGCGGGACGGCGGCCTTTTGGATCGTGCGCGCGTCCGGGGTCTGGATCTGGTCCTTGTCCTCGGTCGCTTTGAAGCGGGCTTGGAACGTGTCGTAGAGCGTGCGGTTCGCCTGCGCGTCGCGTTCCAATTCGCGCAGTTTGATCGAGGCCTTGCCTTGGGTGTTGGCGGTGCCTTGGATTTCGCGGAGCGAGGATTCAAGCGAGCTCAGCCGCGCGCGGGCGATCGAGACTTCGTTGCTCAAGTTGCGGATGATGCGCTTGACCTCTTCTTCGATCTTGGCGTCGAGGTTCTTACGCTCGTCGCGCAGCGCGATCATTTGCGGATGGCGATCACCGTATTTCGTAGCGAGTTCGGCCTCTTTGCGCATCAGCTCCGCCTGCTGACCGCGCAGCGTCGAGATCAGCGGCGAGTTGATCACCGAGGCGATCGAGTCGACATTGCTGCCGGCGTTGTAAAGCGAGTTGACCTGCTTGTACTTCGCTTCCTGCTCGGCCAGGTTCGAGCGCGCGAGGACGATCTGGCCGTTCAGTTCGGAGAGCTGTTCGTTGGCGAGCGAGTTACCGCCCTTCCCGTCCGTCAGATCGTGCTCGGTTTTGTATTGCTCGACCGCGCTTTCGGAGGCGCGGACTTGTTCTGCCAGTTGGCCCAGGCGCTCGTTCAGCCAATCGGTCGTGCGCTTGGCGGCGTCGAACTTCGTTTCCAGCTGATCGACGATGTATTGGTCGGCCAGCGCGTTGGCGATCATTGCCGCCTTTTCGCGATCGGGGGAGTCGAACGTCACTTTGATGACGGATGAGCGGCCTTGGGCCGCGACGGTGAGCTTGGCGCCGAAGCGGCGGAGGATGGCCGGGTCGACGGTTGTCACCTTCTCGTTCGCACCGGCTGTGATCTTTCGCTTCGGGCTGGCGAACCAGGTCAGCGGATTCAAGTTCGACAGGAGCGAGCCTTCGGCGCGCGAGGGATCGAACTCCGGATCGCGGGTTAGGTTCAGTTTGAGCACCACGCGCTCGGCCAGCGACCAGGAGCGCAGGATTTGGATCTGGTTTTCGATCGTGGCCGAGTCCATCGGCAGGCCGGCCAGGAACGACTCTTGATCCAAAACTTTGTTTTCGCGCTGGCCGACCATGAGCAGCGTGGAGGCACTGTAGATCGGGGTCATCTGCACGACGACGATCCCGGCCAGGGTCAGGCAGATTGCGATTGTGCCCAGGATTGTCCAACGCCGCGCCATGAAGACGCGCAAGAGCGAGCGCAAGTCGAATTCGGCTTGCGGCGCTTCGTCGTGTTGCAGCGCCGGTTGGGCCATTGTGTCGGGCTCAAGCGCCGCTTGCTGGTGCAGGCGGTGAACTTTCATTTCGGGTCTCAACATCGCGATGCGACACTAGCGAATGGCCGATGGCGACGCATCGTGCGGCGCGCGACATCGCTCACTTCGTCCACAGACACGCGTCACATCTTGCCGGTGAGAGAGAATTGAAACTGACCTGAGGAGTATTCGAAGCCGAGATCGTTCGAATTGCGGTTGACGAACTCCCACCCGGCGTCGAAGTGCAGATTGTTGTTGATAAGGAAGCGCCCGCCGAGCGAGCCGTGCAGGATGTCGTCGTTGCGCGTGATGTCGAGATAGGACGCGTTCTCGTAGCCGAGACGCCCGCTCAAGATCACGTTGCGCAGAAGCTCGTGATCGACGCCCACCTCGCCGCGGGTCGAGACGTAGCCGGAGGCCGAGCCGATGGACGTGTCTTCGATCGCGCGCGCAGCGTCCACGCTGATGGTGGTCAGCATGGTGGGAAACCACTTCAAGCCGGCGCCGAACGCCAACTCGGCGGCGTCGGCGAAGGTGGTGTCGTCGAAGCTGCGCAGGGTGTAGCCCGCGAAGACCTCGCCTTCGAGCATGTGGGTCATTTGGAATTCAAGGCCGCCGTCGATGCCCACACCGCTGGAGTCACGATTGTGGCCGGCGTCATCGACGGCATCGACGTAGTCGTGCTCGTCGATCCGGCCGCGCAGGAACACAGCGGTGTCGCTGCTGACTTCGGTCGCCGCTTTGACGAAGACCTCGGTCACCGTGCGGTCGCGGTCGTCGTTGTTGAACGCTGGGGCCCCACCATCGACTCTTTGCACGTCCTCGAAATCGTAGTCGTCGAGGCTGGCGCCGAGTGATAGGCGCACACGGTTCAGCGTATGATTGATCTCCGCGCCGAAGCCCGTTCGCGTGTACGGCGTGGGCTCGGCCGGATCGGTGGCGTCGAGACCTCCGGTCACGTCGGTGCCGCGCGGTTCGTGTTGATCCAGGTAGTGCGCGTTCGCCTTGATATCCGTGCCGCGGACGATGTCGATGCGGGCGCTCAGGCCGAAGTCGAGGTCGGTGCGATCTTCGCTGCCCTGGTTCGAGAACGAGTAGGTCTTGGCCGCCGCAGTCAGCAACAACTCGTGGCGCGACCAGGACGACTGCAGCCGCAGCAGCGGCGAGACCGTGTAGAAATAGTCCGACGTGGTCTTCGTGCTGTCGTTGAACACGTTGTCCGTATAGCCGACGCCTGCTGCGAGCGACGGGTACATGAAGAACGAGCCAATGCGTACGCCGCGGGCGTCGTATTCAGGTCGCGCGCGGGTAAGGACATCGGCGGCGGAGCCGGTGTCAGGATCGTCGGCAAGCGCTTGAGGCACGCTGCAAACGAGCGCGCAAAGCGCAGCTATGGCGATCCCCGGTGGTCGCACGCCTTGTTCTCCCAATCGCACACCCCACCAAGGACATGCGTACGCTTAAGTCTCAGCGCTCTGCGGCTTATCCTGCCGCTGGAGCGCGCTTCTTCACGTCACTGCGCGCTTGGCGAGTCGCCGGCGACGCCCAGTGCCGCGAACGAACCGACGTAGATCTCGGCACTTGCCGTGCCGCCTTCGGGCTTGGCGGCGATTCGGCCGCCGGCGAAGGCCATATCGAGGCGCGTTATGTCCTTGCCCTTTTTGTACAGGGCGAAACCATCCGCGATTGCCTGTTGATTGGCGCAGCGTCCGAGATCACCCAAGAAGGTGGCCACTCCAAAGGCTTCGGCCACTTCTTCGGGCGCGTAGGCTTCGTCAGTCGCCAGTGTGGCCAGGGATGCGGTCAGGGCATTGAGATCGGGCGCCGCGCAGATTGCGTTGGCGAGCTCGTTGATTGGGTCGTTGGCGGCCCAAGCAGTTCCGGCGCTGAGCACAATCGCAGTCACGGACATGGCACGGCGGATGGACGGCACGAACATGGCGCTGGCTCCCCGCAGAAAAGGCCCAACGAAAAAGGGCCAAACGGCTTCGTGTTGATTCGCCTTAAGAATCTACCCGGGAGGGGCGGATGCACCAAATGAAAGTGGCTCCATGTCCCGGAGCCTCAACATCTAGCAATCTGGCCGCGTAATGGTTGTCCACATGCACGCGGACCGAGGACTAGAAGAAGCGTTCCGGAATCCGGATTTCATCGCCAGGCAGCACGGTGGTCTGCGGCGTGACCTCAACTTTGAATTTCTTACCGCTGCGGGTGATCTCGACCGTGCTCTCACTGGCGCGGTAGGTGTAGCCCTCGGCCAGTGCTACCGCCTTTTGCACGGTCATGCCGCTGACGAAGGCGTATTGGCCGGGCTTTTTCACTTCGCCAAGGACGTAGATCGGCCGGAAACTTGTGACTTCGGCGGTGACACGGGGGTCGCGCAGAATCTGCGCGTCGCGCAGTTTTCCCGCATAGACGTTTTCGAGCTCGCGCAGCGTCATGCCTTTGACGGAGATTTGGCCGATGAACGGTGTGGCTAGAACGCCGGAACTGTCGACAACGAATTCGCCCGACAGGTCGGGCTCGCCGAAGACCGTGATTTTCACCTTGTCCTCGGCGCCAAGGCGATAGTCGTCCGTCACGCTCGCCGTTGTTGCGGCCGGTGGTGCATCCGACGTGCCTGCGCACGCGGCGAGCACGAGAAGCGCGGCGAAGAGTACGAACAAGCGGCGCAGCATCGTTGAGCGGTCCCGGGGGTTGGAGGCCGAAGCGGAGAAATAGAACGCCGCATCGGCGGCAATCAAGCCATACGGCCGTCACTAACCTGTCGACAAAAAAGAGCGGGTGCGACCTTCAAGGATTAGGGCGGTCAAATTTCCGGTCATGTACGCGCCGGTGTCGATACCGATGCGATTTGGTCGCACATCGGGGGCGTCCGTCGGCGTGTGGCCATGAACGACGATATGACCAAAGTTGGCGGGGCTGTCGAGAAACTCTTCTCTTATCCACAGGAGGTCGGTTTCGCGTTGATCCTCAAGCGGGATGCGCGGCTTCACACCGGCATGAACGAACAGGTAGTCCCCAATCACGACGTGCAATCTCAGGTTTTTGAAGAACGTGAGGTGCGCATCGGGAAGAACGGCGGCAAACTCGCTGCGGGTTTGGGCCCAACTTTTTCCCGGCGTGTGAGAGACGCCATAGCTGCGAAGCGTTTCGAGACCGCCGAAGTTCCGCCAAGCCTCACCCACGGTTGGATCGCTCAAAAATTGCAGCAACGTTTCGTCGTGATTGCCCTTCAAGAAGATCGTTTCGAAGCCCGCGAAACCGTCGAGCAGGCGATCGACGACCTCGGCCGCATGCAAACCGCGATCGACGTAATCGCCCACGAACACAAGGGTTCTCCGACGGGCGGACGATGTGCGCGAGGATGCATCGATCTGGTGCCAGAGATTCTCCAGCAGGTCGAGGCGGCCGTGCACGTCGCCGATAGCGGCAACGAAGTGATCCGGCGGCACGGCCCCGCGCGAAGGCGCGTCCGTTTCCTTTTTCTTCAAGCCGAAGATCGACCGTATCATCACGCACATCCCATTCGAGACGCTGCACCGCCCCACTGGCATTTACCAAGGACGCCGTAGCAGGTGAGAGGTTGCGAGGTACACCATTTCGGAACAATGTGTTGTGGGAGTTGAGGAATTGCCTCACCTGATCAGGGGGTAAAATGCGAACGGTCGCATTCGATGCGTTGTTGCGGCAGAGCTTTCGAGCCATCCAGAGTCGGCGATTCGATGAGGCTCGTGCGTCTCTTTTGGAGGTGCTGAATAGCGCTCCCGACCATAAGGACGCGCTCAATCTGTTGGGCGATTTGGAGTACTCGAGCGGCCGTCTTGCCGAATCCGCCGTGCTTTTTGAGCGCTCTGTGCGCGGCGATCCGGAGCAAGCGCCCGTGTGGCTGCGGCTCGGGGAGGTGTACGAAGATCTTGGGCGCGCGGCCGAAGCCGAAGCATCGTTTGGCAGCGCCGTTCAGCTCAAGCCGGACCTTGTCGAAGCGCACTACAATCGAGCACGGTTGCTGAGGCTGTTGGGCCGGCGCGCTGACGCGGTGAACAGCTTAGATCAGGCCCTTCAACTGCCCCCACCAACGCCAAAGCTGCTGGCGCAAATGCTCCAGTTGCTGGCCTTGCTGCAAAACGAAGTGGGCGACCCGACGAGCGCGCTCGCTACGCTGGATCAAGCGCTCACGGTGGCGCCCGATCGTGCCGCGCTGCATCACAACCGTGGGGTCGTGCTGCAACGCCTCGCGCGGTCGGCCGAAGCCTTGACCGCCTACGACACGGCCATCCGGTTGGGCGTCGACGGCGCCGAGGTTCACTACAATAGGGGAAACAGCCTGCAGTCTCTGGGACGGTCCGATGAAGCCCTGGCCAGCTTTCGCCTCGCGCTCGCGCGCGACCCCCAACACCACCTGAGCTTGTATGACGTCAGTCGACTGCGATGGCGGCGGGGCGATGAAGCCTTCACGAGCGAGCTGGACGCGGCGGCGCGCGCGGCACCAACGTCGGCCGTTGCACCCGGGATCAAGGGTGGGCTGTTGCTGCGGGCCGAACGCTACGACGAGGCGGCCGAGGCTTTTGGCCGGGCCTGCGCTCTGGCCGACACGACACCCGGCTACTTCGACGGACTGGGTCAAGCGCTGTGCCGATTGGGCCGCTTTGAAGAAGGGCTGGCAGCGCATCGCCGCGCGATCGAACTCTTGCCGGAGCACGCCACCGCGCACGTGAACTATGCCTGCGGACTACTTCAAGCGGGCGAAATTGCGCTTGCCACAGATGCCGCATCGTCGGCGGTGCGTCTGGATCGATCCGATCAAACGGCATGGGCCTACCTCGGCATCGCTTGGCGCGCGGCGGGTGACCCAAAGGACGCCTGGTTGAACGACTATAACGCTTTTGTTCAGGCGTTTGACTTGGAAACGCCGCCGGGCTGGCCCGACATGACAAGCCTCAATCGAGCGCTCCAAACCCGACTGAGGGAATTGCACACGGATGCACAGGCCCCGATCGACCAGACGCTGCGGATCGGAAGCCAGACCCAAGACAACCTCTTCGATCGGACGGACGCCGTGATCGTCGCGCTGAGGGAGAGCATCGCAAAAGCGGTGTCGCGTTACATCGCGAGACTTGGCGAGCTGCCGCCGGATCCGGACCATCCGCTGCGGGGCCGTGTCTCAGCGAACTGGCGGTTTTCGGATTCGTGGTCCGCGCAGCTTCGAAGCGGAGGGTTCCACACGAACCACGTTCATCCGCATGGCTGGATCAGTTCCGCCTACTATGTCGCGCTGCCACCGGCGGTGCGGCCGGCCGGTGAGGCGGGCGGCGATCAAGCCGGTTGGATCAAATTCGGCGAACCGGGCATCGCCGTCGATGGCCGCCAACTTGCAGCGCAAAGGACGGTCGAGCCGCGCCCAGGTCGGCTGGTGCTATTTCCTTCGTATATGTGGCACGGCACCATTCCGTTCATTGATGTCGAGCCGCGGCTGACGGTTGCCTTTGACGTCTTGCCAATCAACAGCTGAACAAGATTCCCTAGGTACACCCAGCATGGAAGACATGTCCTCACTCGTCGCACGCCAGTACGACGCTTATGCTTATCCGGAACCGTTTTCCGACCTGACCGAAAAGTTGGCGACGGGGTATTTTCAGTTTGGCGACCCGGCACTCTACGCGCCGATGCTCTGGCCCGAGGGAAAGCCGCGCGAGCGGCTGAGAATCTTGGCCGCGGGTTGCGGCACGATACAGGCGGCCTATCTGGCCTTTACGAACCCCAGCGCCGATGTCACCGGCGTGGACGTTTCCGAGTCGGCGCTTGCGCACGAGCGGTTCTTGCAGGACCGGCATGGTCTTTCGAACTTGCGTCTGTTCAAAGGCGATCTGCGCGACCTTGGCGCGCTGGGCGATCGCTTTGATGCGGTGGTCTGCACCGGCGTGCTGCATCATTTGCAGGATCCCGCAGCCGGTCTGCGCGCGCTTCGCGACGTTCTGGCCTCTTCCGGGGTGATGGTGCTGATGTTGTATGCGGCGGCGCGCCGGACCGGCGTTTACATGCTGCAAGACGTGTTTCGCCGCATGCAGATCACGCAGGATGCGGCGGGGGTTGCCCGCGTGCGGCGCATGCTCGCTCAGGTGCCCGCGCATCACTTCGTGCACTGGTATGTCAAAGGGGCCCGCGAGCTTGAGCATGATGCAGCGCTCGTCGACACGTTCCTTCATCCGGTGGATCGCGCCTACACCGTGCCGGAGGTCTTGAGCTTTGTCGAATGCAACGGCCTGGCGTTTCATGGCTGGGTCGATAATGCGTCCTACTACCCATCGCCGTTCTTCGCGCCCGATTCCGAAATTGGGCAGGCGCTTGCGCCGTTGGCCGTGCGGGAACAATGGGCGGCGGTTGAGGCGCTGACGCTTACCCTTGGCACCCATGTGTTCCTGGCGCGATTGCCGGAGGCACCGCTGCTGCCGGTTGAGGCGGCCCTCGCGGATGGCAGTTGGGAAAAACTGATCCCTCATTGGTCGCCAGGCGGTGGGCGCGCGGCCGATGGGACCTATAACCGGTCCGGCCTCTCGGTTAGGTTTTCCGAGGCGGAGTCGCTGTTGCTGGGAGGCATCGACGGCGTGCGGGCGGCTGGAGAGCTGGCGCACCACCCGCGCCTGCTTGGCTATGGCAACGATGCGCGCTTGGGGTTTGCGCGACAAGCATTCGCGCAGGCCTGGAGGCTCGGGAACATCATGCTTTCGCGGGTGCCTTATCCGAGGTCGCCGGCGACGCGTTAGCCAGAGTCGCTTACTTTGCCGGCCGGTCGAGGCGGTGGACCGTCAAGCTCCGGTTCGAGTCGTTGAGATTCATCACGAAGCTTCCGAAAGTGCCGCGCGAGATGCGGGCGCGATTGGCATCTTTCTCCCTGAGATAGATCCGCCGGCCGTCGACCTGGCGCCAAACTTGGCCGTTCTTGAGAACGACGGTCAGATAATCGTTGGTGTCGTAGGTCCATTCGACGACGTCGACGCTGATGGATTCGACGGTGCCGTCGTTGTCGCGATCGACACCTGAGCTGTCGTCCTTCAGCACCGCCGCGTTGAGAGGGTCCGAGCTCGTTTGCGAGGTTGGTACGCCGAAGAACTGCGGATCGGCCTCGGGGCGCATCGGCGCGGGGGCTGGTGCTTCGCCGGCCAGGACTTGCTTCTTCACCTTCGCCACGGCGGCGTCAAAACAGCCGAGCCGGTCTTGCTCTTTGGCGATCTCCTCGCAGGCGAGAAAGTCGGCGTCGGCTGCCTGGGCCGGTGGCGAAGCAGAGCCCAGCACTAACGTGGTGAGGAAAACCGAGCGGATCAATCGCATGACGCACCTCTTCGACTTGGCTGCATCCTAAAGCCGAACGGGCCGGTAGCCAACCGGCTCCGGCCCGTTCGTCGTCAACTCAACCCTTGGCTTAGTACTTCACGTTCACGCCAAGTGTCAGATAGCGCCCGGCCGCGTCGTATGTGGCTGGGAACGTGTTGCCCAAGTTGGTCGCAGTGCTGCCGATCGTGTTGCCAACGTTCGGCGCGTCCTTGTCGAACACATTGGTCACCAATGCCGATACCGTGAGTTCGGGTAACACTTCGTACTGCGCCGAAACGTCAAAGTAGTCGTACGTTGGGATGCTCCTGAACGCCGGGAAGATGGTCGCAGGATTAGGTCCATTGGGTAGCGGTTCCACGACAACCGACGAGATATGCCGCCACCGAACGGAGAGGTCCAGATCTCCCATAGACCAAGTCGTTCGTTGGTCCCACTTCCATTCGGGCCGCGGCGCCGTGCAAGCCGTGCTGTAGAAGGTTACGCACTCGCGATTTGGCGACAACGGGTCGGACTGGAATTTCCAGGACTCCCACTTTTCGCCAAGGAAACCGAGGCGCATGCTGCCCCAGCCATCCAGACCAACGTCGTCCAAGTCAAAACGGTAATCTGCGGCAAACTCATAGCCCTTTGTTTGAATTCGGCCCAGATTTGACGAGGCGGTTGTCACGCCCTTCGGGACGCCGCCGCCGCCGTTCAGCGAACCGGTAATGGCGTTGCGCTGGATAAGGGCGCAGAAGGCGTTGAACGTCTGCGCCGGATTCTGCACAGGCGAGAAGCAGCCATTCATGATCGTTACTGCGCTAGCACTGCTAATCGCATCTTTGACTTTGATGTCGAAATAATCGACCGACACATAGAAATTCTTGAACCAGCTTGGTTGGTAGACAAAGCCAACGGTCCGCGTATCGGCCTTCTCCGGGGCCAGGTTGGGGTTGCCACCGCCCGTATTGTTGATCTGCCCGGCAATTGGTGCCGGAATTGCGCCAATGGTCGCGGGGGGAGCACCAGTCTGAGTGCAAAGTAGGGTAAGTGCAGGGTTGCCAACGGGCAGGGCCAATTGGCAGGGATCAGTGACTAGATTCGACAGGCCTGTCGTGACCGGCGAGAACAATTCGTTTGCGTTCGGTGCGCGAAGGGCCCGTTGCAGCATGCCTCTCAGCCGGAGGTCTTCAAACGGTTTCCAATCAACGCCCAATTTGTACGACCGGGTTAATCCCGGATTCGATAAGAAGTGGACGCCGGCGGGAGTCGTATATTGGTTTTCGGAGGCGGCAACTCTGTAACCAAGTTCGAGGCCGAGGGATTTGATCAATGTCGTATCATCGATCAACGGGACATAAGACTCGGCAAACACCTCGTAGAAGTCTTGATAACCAGAGAACGGAACGGTGGGCGCGCCGCCCCCGATGATTTCTCCCGCAATCTGGGCTGCCTGATCAGCAAAGATCCGTGCTTTTATGGAACGATATTCGGCGCCGAGCGCAAGATCGATGCCCTCTCCGGCGAGCGGGCTTTTGAACCAGCCCAGATCACCGGTGAAAGACATATTAAAGACATCTTGGATGATTTGATCTCCCGAGATCGTACCCAAGGAGAGGAAGTTGGCCATCGGGGCCGTTATGGAACCGGGTCCCCCGAAGAGGTTGATCGGGACGCAGCCATTTGCGGGATTTTGACAGGCGTTGCCCGCTGGAGTGAGCAGCAATCCTTGTTGCAGACGCGAAAGTGCGGCGCCGCCAGATGTAACGGTGGTGCGCTTCGAATTGCCGTGGGTAAGGTAGGCGTCCCACTCCCAGCCGCTAAGCAACCCGCCGAATTCGCCGTTCAGACCCGCCGTCATGTTGTAACTGTTGACTTCGAGGTTGGCCAGGCGATTGCCCATCTCTAGCAACCGCCTCTGCACCTGTATGCCGGTGATCGTTGGCGGGGTGGCGGCATTGGCGCATTGGCCTACGCCTGCACCGAGAGGTATGCCGGCCAACAAGCACAACTCATCGCGTATCGATGCGGACATGAATGGGCTATTTGCCGAAAATGACAGAGCATTGTTCACCGGCGCCGGCGCCTGGACAGTGTTTTGCACGTTCTGAGAGAACATCGCTTCGAAATAGGCGTGGACACTGGGGGAAATGTCGTAATGTCCCGCCCCAAACAAACTGTAGCGCTCGCCCTGTGTTTGGTACAAATTCACGGGATTGAAGTTATAAGACTGCGGTCCTCCCGTCACATACGGATCCAACGTTCCCGTCAGCGGATTGACAATCCGCACGGGGGCGTTGCCGATTACGGTCGGGAAAGTAAGATCCGAACCCTGGAAGGCGCCGGTCTGGGAACTGATTGAAACCTGGCCCAGCGGCCGGTTGCCTTGGAAAATGGGCTGCCTATTATAGTAGCCGAGGCTAATGGCGACATTACCCTTGCCGCCGTCAAACGACGCGCCCATCGTGCCGTCAACGCGGTAGATGTTTCCGTCGCCCCGGTCCGTCGTGGTTGCCGCTGCCGCAACCTCGACGCCCTCGAAGTTTTTCTTGAGAATGAAGTTCACAACGCCGGCCACGGCGTCGGCGCCATACACGGACGATGCGCCGCCAGTAATGACGTCAATGCGATCCACCATCGCAAGTGGAACCTGGTTGATATCGACGATCGAGTTCAAATCGGACGGTTGAACCCGGCGTCCATTGACGAGCACCAGCGAGCGCTGCGGACCCATACCGCGAAGGTCAACGCGCGCGATGCCCGTTTGTCCATTGTTGACATTGGGGCCCTGCTCGGGCCGGGCTCCGGGAAGCTGCTGAACGACTTCCTGTAGCCCGTTCGTTAGCCGCAGTCTCAACTCGTCGGAGCCAACTGTGACGGTCGGACTGGAAGAGGTCGCGCCGGGCCGCTTAATGCGCGAGCCGGTGACCGTTACTTTTTCCACCTTCTTGTCCGCGGCCGGTTGAGCGTTGGCCACCCCCGTTGTGGCCCCCGTTGCCGCGCAGAAGACTGCGCTCGCCATCAGGACAGATTTCAGACTGCGATTTGCTACGAACCCAACCACTTAAGCCCCCCAAATTTTCTCGCCCAAACACCCCTGGAAAGTCCCCCTGCGCCATTTCGGGCAAAAACCGCGCAACAGAAGCAATGGAACCGGTGCGGTTCGCATTCTTTGTAGTTGTATCCTAACGGCGCCACGCGCGGCGCAGCAATCGCTATCAGGCGAGCTTGGAGAGGATTGTCACAAGCTGTCACATGATTGCATCAGCGGATCGGGGCCGAATTGCGCCGGTTTTCGCCGAAACAGCTGATTAGGCGGCGTAGAAATCCCGCAGCGCATGCATTGTGGCCACCGCCCCTGCCCGCTCCGCCGCGGTCAAATGGGGATTCCAGATGTCAAAAATCAGGACGGTCCGCACATAATCACTGTCGTTCCAGGCTTCATGTTCGATGGAATCGTCGAAAATGAAGACCTGGCCCTCGCGCCATTCGCGGGTTTCGTTGCCGACCCGGAAGGCGCACGCCGGCGGTATGATCAGCGGCAGATGAACCACGAGGCGGGCATTGGTTTCGCCGGTATGCGGCGGGATCCGGGTGTGCGGTTGTAGCACCGAGAACATTGCAACCGGCGAATGACCGTCGAAGTCGGCCATGGGCACCGCTTCGAGTGCCGCCGCCGTCTTCGGGCAGGCTTCACAGTGTGGCGCTATCTTCTCGCCGCCCTTCCAAAGAAAATAAGTGCTCCAGTTTTTGGAGTTATTGAGGTCCGCCCACTGGTTCACCGGCATGCCGGGACGGAACTGGACATAGGGCTCGAAATCTTCCTGTGATCGCTTGAGCAGGGCTTCACATTCGCTTTTGATTTCCTGCGTTTTGGCTTCGAGCTCGCTGACCCAGGCAAAGTCCTCCCGATCGAAAAACTGCACGGATGGCACGCGCGGGAAATAGAGCGTCAGCGGCTCACTGACATACCTTTTGCGTGTGCCGGTGGCGATGTCGATGCTCTCTTCCAGGCGGCGTAGGTCGGCGCCGGGGTGACTTTGCTTGATCTGCTCCATTCGTTCGCGCGTGAACGCGTTGAGCGCGCGTGCGTTGGCGGCCACGAATTGGCGCGCCTGTGTCAGGGCGTTCATCAACTCCGGCGCCAGGCGCGCGTCCTTCGGCACCACCTTAAGCGCGTTGCCGTAATGCCACGCGGCCGCTCTCGTTTGTCCGCGCCGTTTGAGATTGGCGGCCTTGGCGAGCATCGCGGGGAGGAAATAGGGGTCGATCCGCAGCGCCATTTCCAAGCATTGCATTTCGCCTTCGTCGTCGCCCTGCTGCTGCTTGAGTGTTGCCAATGCCAAGTGCGTCGGGGTGTGACGTGGTTGCACGCTTCGCGAGCGGCTGAGCAGGTCGAGCGCGGCCGCCTGATCGCCTCGGCTTAGGGCCAACATCCCGGTGGTAAAGAGCGCTTCGGCATGGCCCGGGTCCTGTTCGAGGACCGCTCGCCAGTTCGCTTCGGCCTGCGAAAAGACACCGGCGCGGGCGGCCTCGCGGGCCAGCCGGACCAACTCTTGAACGCTCCTCATTTGCGCCTTTGTTTCGTCATGGATAATTTCGGTGCGGGACGGCGTGTATTATTATGGCAACACAACCAGAAGAACTGCCCCACAGTGGGGTGCAACGAGCATGTTGGGCCTTTCGCGTGTCGTCAACGGTCCTGTAAGATCGCCGAGAGTGCAAGAGAGAACTCTTGTGCACTTGTAATTTTCTGCCTGTTTGGGGTTACGGGACGGGCCGTTCTTTTTGTAGAGAGGGTGCGATGGGCTTGAGGGGAACACTGCTTGGGGCGGTTGCCGTATTGGCGATCACGTCGGCTGCAAATGCGGATTCTGTGCGTCACGGCTGGTATTTTGGTTTGGAAGGTGGGTTCTCTTCCGTCCAGGACACCGCGCTGCCGAGTTCGGGTTACAACAGTCTGGCGTTCGGCGAAGGCCTCGCCATTTTTGGAACGGTTGGTTACGCGTTTGACAACCGGCTCCGCTGGGAAGGCGAGATTGGGTACCGCAGCAACGATTTGGAGCGGTTTAATAATATTGCCGCGGTGTCCGGTAACTTAACCGAGTTCACCGGCTTCATGAATTTGCGCTACGACCTCCTTCAGGGCCAACGCTGGCGCTTGGATATTGGTGGCGGCGTCGGCGTCGATGGGGTTCGCTTTGAGAACCATCTTGGCGCAGACCGTGAAGACAAAGTGTTCGCGGCGCAGGGTATCGCCGGGCTGACGTACATGCTGACGCAGCACTGGGATATGCACCTAACCTACCGCTATCTCTGGGCAGACAGCGCGCAACTTCTGTCCCCGACTTTCGGCAACGGGCCGTTCCCGGTTGGCCAAAACGACTTGGACATCACGAAGCACGCGCTGACGATCGGTCTGCGTTACGGCTACGACGATCCGCCGCCGCCGCCGGCTGAGCCGCCGCCGGTTGTGGTTGCGCCGCCGCCGCCGAAGCAATTCATCATCTTCTTCGGCTTCAACAAGTGCAACATCACGGCGGAAGCAGACGCGGTGCTGAGCGAAGCAGCGTCGGCAGCGAAGTCGAGCGGTTCGGCGTCGGTGCGCGTTGTCGGCCACACCGACAGCTCGGGCTCGAACGCCTACAACCAGAAATTGTCTGAGTGCCGCGCCAATGCCGCGAAGGCAAACCTGGCCGGTAAGGGCATCTCTGAGGGTTCGATCTCGACGTCCGGCAAGGGTGAATCGGAACTCATGGTTCAAACCGGCGACGGCGTGAAAGAACCGCAGAACCGCCGCGCGACGGTGGACCTGCAATAAGGAACTGAGACTCTCTACTTGAGCAAGGGCGGGGCGAAAGTCCCGCCCTTTGTCGTTGTGTCCGACGCATTGTGTTTCGCCCGCCGCTGCAATATGGGGAGCGCGAACACAATTCCCCGCAGGCTTTGGCAAACGTGACGACGAAACAGCAGTTCCTTGCGCGGGCCGACCGCTGTCTCGCCGAACGCAAATTCGACATGGCTGAGCGCGCGCTCAAGCACGTTCTCAGCTTGGAGCCAGGCAATGTCGAAGCGCTCTACAAACTTGCTGCGGTGTTTTTCGAGACCGGACGGTCGGATGAGTCGATTGGCGTCATCAAGGAAACGCTGCGGCTTGCGCCGCGAGCGGCCTTTCTACATGCGACCCTCGTCGACCTGCTGCGAAAATCAGGCGATCCGGACGCGGCGGTCCAGCACGGGGCTGCGGCGCTCGCGGAGGGCGTTAGAGGCGCTGATTTGTTCTCAAACCTTGGCGTCGCGTATGTGGAACTCGGCGAAGACGAAAAGGCTTTGCAGGCGTTCGACAACGCCATCACTCTAAATCCGCTCCATGCCGATGCCATCGCCAATCGGGGAGACCTTCTCTTTAAGCAGCAGCAGCACTTGGCGGCCGAACTCGAGTATCGGCGCGCATCTGCGATCGTGCCGAACCGGGCGGAATTCTACGAACGCTTGGCCACAGTCATGCGCTCGCAAGGCCGCCCGAAAGATTCCGTTGCCGCCCTCGAACAAGCGGCGCGGTTGGCGCCGAATAGCCCCAGCCCGCACATCCGATTGGGCAACGTCTTGCGTGAACTCGGCCGGCTGCAGGAAGCAACCCAATCGTTTGAACGGGCCCTGAAGATCGATGCCAAGGTCGCCGGCGCATATTTCAACCTCGCGCACGCGCGGACGTTTCGCTCGCTCAGCGACCCGCATGTGGCCGCCATGGAGGCGCTCCTCGCCGATCGCGACAGGCTGCCGAAGGGCGAGCGCGCGCATATCCTGTTCGCGATGGGCAAAGTCTATGACGATGTCGGCGAATACGACAAAGCGTTTCCGTTGTGGCTCGAAGCGAACGCGATCGTGCGGTCCGACTTCGAGTACGATCAGGGTCATGATCGGGCGGCCTTCGAGCGGCTTGAGAAGGTCGTTACGTCCGACTTTGTCGCCGCCCGCGAGGGCGTTGGCATCGCAAGCAAGTTACCGGTCTTTATCCTGGGCATGCCGCGGTCCGGCACGACGCTGGTCGAACAGATCCTGGCCAGCCATCCGGACGTTACCGCCGGGGGCGAGCTCCACAATTTCGGACGGGCGGTCAACGGCGTCGCGGCCGATCTCCTGCAGCGGTTGGCGCGATCAGATTTGGCCTATCCAGAGTTCTTTCACGAGTTCAGCAACGCCGATTTCGCCGCCGTTGGGCAAGCGTACGTCGACAGCGTTTCGGAGCGCTGGCCGAAAGCCGTGCGCCTGACAGACAAGATGCCCGGCAACTACATGCATCTGGGCATCATCCACTTGGCGCTACCCGGCGCGAAGATCATCCACACCAAGCGAAATCCTATCGACGTCTGCATCTCGTGTTTCTCTAAGCTGTTTGCCGGGCGTTTGGACTATGCGTACGACTTGCGCGAGCTGGGGCGGGCCTACATGGCCTACGACAGACTCATGGACCATTGGCGGCAAGTCTTGCCAGCCCAAGCGTTCCTCGAGGTCTCGTACGACGAACTCGTGGGCGACAGCGAGACCCAGATGCGGCGCCTGCTTGAGTTTTGCGGGCTCGAGTGGAACCCTCGTGTGACGCAGTATTACAAAACCGATCGGCCGGTCCGCACCGCTAGCGCCGCGCAGGTGCGCCAGCCCATTTACCGTTCGTCGCTTGAACGGTGGCGGCACTATGAAGCGTTTCTGGGGCCTCTGATCGACGAACTCGGTGGTCCGAGTGTACCGAGCCGTGACTACACGCAAAAATCGTGAGGCGTTTGGGTCACACGGGGGTGATTTCTTAATTTTGGCTCCCTGTTCATGATTGCGTGGGCGCGCCGTAGCAGGTCAATTTAGGTGAGGGCTGACGGGAGTCGGGCCGGGCGAGTTTTTTGGCCGTGCGACAGGCACTGGTTTCCAAGTTTTGAGGGGGTTTTTGTCATGAATTCTACAAAAATACAGACGCTGAAGAGCATGCTCCTGGCCGGGGCGGCCTTGGCGACTGTGTCGAGCTTTGGGTCCGGGGCCGTAGCGCAGCCGACGACAGGCGCGGCGCCGGTCGAGAAGGTGACGGTCACGGGTTCGCGCATTCGTTCGCAGAACCTGCAGTCCAATAGCCCGATCACCTTTGTGAACCGGAACGAGCTTGAGTTCCAGGGTACGATCAACGTCGACACGATTCTCCTTGATCTGCCGCAGACAGCGCCCTCGCTCAACGCGGGCGTCAACAACGGTAGCGACGGTTCGGCGCAAGTTGATCTTCGCGGTCTCGGCGCTGGACGAACCCTGGTGCTGGTGAACGGTCGGCGCGTGACTCCCGACTTGACGGGCAGCAGCTCCGACTTGAACTCGCTGCCAGTGAATATGATCAAACGCGTTGAAGTGGTCACCGGTGGCGCCTCTGCCGTGTACGGTTCCGATGCGGTCGCCGGCGTCGTCAACATCATTCTCGACGACCAGTTCGTTGGCGCCGAGTTGGACATGAACTATCGCGAGACCGAGCGGGCCGATGGCGAGACGTTCGACATTAGCGGCCGGGTTGGTGCGAATTTTGACGGCGGTCGGGGTAACGTCGTGGTTTGGGCCGGTCACACGGAACGCCGCGGCGTCTCGCAAGCCAACCGGGCATTTTCGAAGAATGCGTTGGGGCCAAACACGGCCAAAACGAAGCTGAGGATTTTGGGAAGCACGGCCGCTCCGCAGGGCATTATTACTGGTTTCACACAGACGACGACCAGTACGCTTGTCGAGTTCAATGCGGCGGGTGATTTGGTGCCGTTCTCCACGACGTTCAACTTTGCGCCGTTCAACTATTTGGAAGTGCCGCAAGACCGTTACAATCTCGGCGGTGCGGCAACTTACTCCCTCGACGACCATACGCGGTTCAAGGTGAACGCGCGCTATAGCTACAACCGCGTGCCGTCGCAGCTGGCGCCGTCGCCGATTATCGACTCGTTTGAGGTCAACCTCGACAATCCGAATTTGACGCCGGGAACGCTTGCAACGCTGCAGGATCTTCGTAACGGGAATGGCATTCCTGATTTCTTGGAAGACTTGGACGGCGACACCATCGCGGATGGCGACGCAAACGGCGATCTGGTGGACGACGACAACCGGGTGGGCTTCTTCTTCCTCAAGCGGTTGGTTGAGAACGGTCCGCGGCGCGAAGAAAACGTCCGCAGCAGCTATCAAATCAATGCGGCGTTCGAGGGTGAGCTAAACGACAGCTGGGCGTGGGAGCTTTTTGCTCAAGCCGGTCGTACGCAGTACAGCCACAACTTGTTGGGCGACGCGTCGAAAGCTCGCTTCCAGCAGTCGATTTTGACGACCGACGGGGTGACCTGTATCGACCCGTCCGGCGGTTGCGTGGTGTCGAATATCTTCACCTCAAATCCGGTAGACCCCGCCGCGGTGGCGTTCTGGACGCTTGATTTGGCGGAAGTCGGCGACAACACCCAGCTGGTTGCCGGCGGTGCGATGACGGGCGACCTCGGAAGTGAAGCGAAGAGTCCTTGGGCGGAATCGCCGATCGCTGTGGCGTTCGGGTTCGAGTATCGCGAAGAGGAAGCGCAAAACGTTCCCGACGATAACCTCCAGAAGAACAACGTTCTTGGCTTCGGGCCATCGGGCAAGGTCTTTGGCGGATTCAACGTCAAGGAAGGCTTTGTGGAAGCCAAAGTTCCGCTCATCGAGGGACAGTTCCTGTTCCACAACCTCTCGCTCGAAGGCGGTTTCCGCATTTCGCAGTATTCGAACGCTGCGCAATATGTCGAGACATACAAGTACGGTGGTGAGTGGTCACCTACACCGGACTTGCGCTTCCGCGCTCTGAAACAACGGGCGACTAGAGCCGCTAATATTTCGGAGTTGTTCACGCCGGTGACCGAGAGTGCGGACACAGCCGTTGACCCGTGCTCGAATGACAACGTGAATTTTGCGTTGCTTCCTTTGGCGGTACAGCAACTTTGTGTGGACACCGGAACACCGTTGCTTGGCGTTCCTGTTGCAAGCGCGCCTGCGGGTCAGTTGCGGTCCTTGGTTGGTGGCAATCCGAACTTGAGTTCAGAATCTTCGGACACCATGACTATTGGTGTTGTCATCACGCCAACGTTCATCAAGAACTTCGTGCTGAGTGCGGACTGGTATGACATCGATATTCAGAATGCTATTACGGCAGGTGATGCTCAGACCGTTCTGGACCAATGTTATGGAACGGGGCCCAATCAAAACCCGACGTCGGACCCAAACAACGCTTATTGTCTGCTGTTGACTCGGTCGCCGACGGGCGGAAATTTGTTTGATGGTACGTTCTCATCCATTAGCTTGCTGAATCGTAATACCGGCAAGTTCAATGCCCGCGGCATCGACTTCCAGCTGGATTACAAGTTTGACGTCGCGGACCTTGGGCTTGGTGAGGCGGGGACCATCTCGTACGCCGGTATCGCGACTTACATTGATCTATACTCGAATACGGCGGACGCTATCGCCGTGCCGGACACTCATTGTGAGGGCAAGTATGGATTGAAGTGCGGCGATCCCAACTTCACGTATTCCGCGTCTCAGCGCTTTACGTGGGCGTACGAAGACTTGACGCTGTCGTTGCGGTGGCTGTGGTACAACAGTGCCGACTTCGACGGGGGGCCGACACCGACTCCGACAGTATCGGCGAAGAACTACTTCGACGTTTCCGGTCAATACGACCTGACTGATTGGGCGCAGCTCAGCTTCGGCGTCATCAACGTGGCCGATCAAGACCCGCCGATCTTCGGCAACGACATTGGGTCTTCGTCTGTGGTGAGCGGTAACACGATGCCGTCAACGTACGATGCACTAGGACGCCGCTACTTCATTGGAACGCGCTTCCGCTTCTAACGGCGATTAGCGTCGTTGAATTGAGTGGTTTCTTACGGCGGCCGATGGCCGCCGTAAGTCCTTCAGGAGTTGGTGGGAGACAACAGACATGGACAATGCCAAGCTACTCAGTGTCGTGGTCGCGGTGGCGTTCGTTTCCGTCACTGCGGTTGCCGCGCCTGCAACCTTCGACGAATGCCGCAAGCTGACCGACGCCGAGGAGCGTCTTGCCTGTTTTGATGCGCTGCCATCGTCGTCGCCTGCGCCAAGCGTACCTGCACCTTCGGGCGAGCCCACGGTGGTTAAGGGGGATGACGATATGAAGGCGCGGGAAGCCGCCATCCGGGCGCGCGAGGCGGAGCTGGCCGAGCGCGAGGCGATGCTTGCGCGCGAACGCGCCAATCAAGATCAGGCGACGCTGACGAAGTTCGGCAAGGACACGGTAGCCGGACCTTTGGACGGCGTGCCGGCTGCGGAGGTCACTGAGCGCGACAGCGACGGGCAGGCTACCGCGTTCAAATCGAAGATCACGGCGTTCACTTACAACGCCGAAGGCTTTGTGACGGTTACGTTGGCTAACGGCCAGGTCTGGCGGCAGTTCGCGGACCGGGTGCTGGACGTGAACGAATCGTCGGTGGCCTACATCGAGAGCGCCATGATGGGCAGCTTCAAGATGACGGTGGACGGTCGTAACCGTACTGCCCGCGTCGAGCGCATTGATGGCCGACGCAAGTTTCGGTGATGATCGTGCGCCAGGCCGCTGTTTTGGATGTGGTTTTGGGGCAACGGGGGTTGTTAATCTTTGGCCGAGGGGGCGGATTACGGTGCCGTTCGGGGAAGCGCTCCTGTATGTTTTGAGGTGAGGCTAGGGGTAGGGGTGTAAAACCCGTGACCACTGGTTTGTGAGTTTGGCGGAAGATCCGTGAGGGGATGTTATGAAAATCAAAAAAGTTCTGCTTGGGGCCGTCGCAGTGGCGGGGTTGGTTTCGACGGCTGGACAGGCGCTTGCGGGACCGGAGCGTGAAGGCTGGTACGTTGGCCTTGAAGGCGGTTGGGTCTCTGTCGACCACACGCAAGTCGAGGGCGTGCCCGCGTTGGCGTCAATCGAGTTCGCCAGCGGTTGGGGCGCGCTTGGAACTGTCGGTTATTCATTCGGCGATGATTGGCGTTTGGAAGGCGAAATCGGCTATCGGAGCAATCAGCTGACTGCGGTCAACAACGTTCCTGTGCCCCAAGGCCGGATGACCGAGCTAACCGGATTTGTGAACGCGCTTTACGACCTGCCGCTCTCGAATTCATGGCTCTTGAATGTCGGCGCTGGCGTGGGCTTTGACGATATCAAGTTCACTGACAACAATCTCGTCGACGACAGTGACTCGGTCTTCGCTGCACAAGGCATTGCAGGCCTGACCTACCGTATCTCGCCGCATTGGGACCTTGCCCTCACGTACCGCTACTTGTGGGCGGATGCCCCCGAGTTCGTGGCGGTGCGCGCGACGCGCGAGATGGACGTGACTAAGCACACTGTGTCGGTCGGTTTCCGTTGGGGTTACGACGCGCCTGAGGCAGCACCGCCGCCGCCCCCGCCGCCGCCTCCCCCGCCGCCGGCTGCGAAGCAGTTCATCATCTTCTTCGGCTTTAACAAGTGCAACATCACGGCGGAAGCCGACTCGGTGTTGAGCGAGGCTGCGGCTGCAGCGAAGTCGCAAGGTTCGGCGTCGGTCCGCATCGTCGGCCACACCGACTCTTCGGGTTCGAACAGCTACAACCAAAAACTCTCGGAATGCCGCGCCAACGCCGCGAAGTCTAACCTCGCCGGCAAGGGTATCGCCGAAGGTTCGATCTCAACGTCGGGCAAGGGTGAGTCGGAGCTGATGGTTCAGACCGGCGACGGCGTGAAAGAGCCGCAAAACCGCCGCGCGACGGTCGACCTGAACTAGTCGATCTTGGTGTAGCAGTTGAAATTGGGGCGGGCCGCAAGGTCCGCCCTTTTTCGTTGGGCCCGCGGCTGCTGCTACCGCGCTACCCCACCATCTCCGCCAGCTTCGCCAGCACCTGTCCCGCGCCCGTGAGGCGTTCTTCCGGCGTTGCCCATTCGCGCATGATGACGAGCTTCTGATCGGGCCTCACCTTCGCGATCTTCTGGTTCTGCGCGATCCAGCCGATCAGCTTCGCGGGCTGCGAGAACGCGTTGTTGCGGAAGGTGATCGTGGCGCCTTTGGGGCCCGCATCGATCTTCTCAACTTGCGCGATGCGGCAGAGGCGCTTAATCGCGACGATCTTCATCAGCGACTTCACTTCCGGCGGCATCGGGCCGAAGCGGTCGATCAGTTCGGCGCCGAACGTGCCGATCGCATCGTCGGTCTCCAGCGTCGAGAGGCGCCGATAGAGCGCGAGCCGCACGTTGAGGTCGCTCACGTAGCCTTCCGGGATCAACACGGCCGAGCCCAAATTGATTTGCGGCGACCACGTCTCGTCGCGTTCCAGCACCGTGCCGCGCAAGCTGGCCACGGCCTCTTCCAGCATGTCCTGATAAAGCTCAATGCCTACTTCGCGCACCTCGCCCGACTGCTCCTCACCGAGGAGATTGCCGGCACCGCGGATGTCGAGATCGTGGCTGGCAAGGCTGAAGCCCGCGCCCAGCGTGTCCAGCGCCTGCAGCACCTTCAACCGCCTGTCCGCGTTGTCTGTGAGCTTTCGATCCGCCGGCACCGTGAAATAGGCATAGGCGCGCGCCTTCGACCGCCCGATGCGTCCGCGCAATTGATAAAGCTGCGCCAGCCCGAAAATGTTCGCGCGATGCACGATCAGCGTGTTCGCCGTCGGAATGTCGAGCCCACTTTCCACGATCGGCGTCGATAACAGCACGTCGAACTTTCCGTCATAGAACGCGGACATGATGTCTTCGAGCCGCGTCGGCGCCATCTGCCCGTGCGCGATGCCAACCTTCACCTCCGGCACCGTGAGTTTCAAAAACTCTTCGGCCTCGGCCAAATCGGAAATCCGCGGGCAGACATAGAAGCTCTGCCCCCCGCGATAGTGCTCGCGCAGCAGTGCCTCGCGCAGCGTCACCGGGTCGAACGGCGACACGAACGTGCGCACGGCCAGCCGGTCGATCGGCGGCGTCGCGATGATCGACATTTCCTTCACGCCCGAGAGCGCCAACTGCAGCGTCCGCGGGATCGGCGTTGCGGTCAGCGTCAGCACGTGCACTTCCGCGCGCAGCTGCTTCAGCCGCTCCTTATGCGAGACGCCGAAGTGCTGCTCCTCGTCGACGACCAGCAGGCCTAGGTCGCGAAACTCGATCGACTTCGCCAGCAGCGCATGCGTGCCGACAACGACATCGACTTGCCCCGACGCAATCGCCGCGCGCGTTTCGGCCGCGTCCTTCGGCGTCACCATGCGCGAGAGCTGGCGCACCTTGACCGGAAAACCCTGAAACCGCGTCGAGAAGGTCTTGAAGTGTTGCCGCGCCAGCAACGTCGTCGGCACCACGACGGCCACCTGCCGCCCCGTCATCGCGACGACGAACGCCGCACGCAGCGCAACCTCCGTCTTGCCGAAGCCGACGTCGCCGCAGACCAGCCGATCCATCGGCCGACCGCGCGTGAGATCTTCCATTACGTCGGCAATCGCCTTTTCCTGATCCTCGGTCTCGCCATAGGGGAAGCGCGCGCAGAACTCTTCGTACACGCCGTGCGGCGCGTCGATCACCGTGCCCTCGCGCAACTGCCGTTCCGCCGCGACCTTGATCAGCTGCTCCGCCATATCGCGGATGCGGTTCTTGAGCTTTGCTTTGCGCGTCTGCCAGCCGGAGCCGCCGAGCCGGTCGAGCACCGCGCCTTCGTCGTCCGCGCCATAGCGCGACAAGAGCTCGATATTCTCAACCGGCAGAAACAGCTTTCCGCCATCGTATTGCAGCTCCAAACAATCGTGCGGCGCGCCTGCCGCCTCGATCGTCTTCAAGCCCAGATACCGTCCGATCCCGTGATCGACATGCACGACCAGGTCGCTCGTGTTCAGCGCCGCCGCTTCGGCGATGAAGTTCGCGGCCCGCTTCTGCCGCCCTTGGCGCCGGACGATCCGGTCGCCCAGAATGTCCTGCTCCGAGATGACGGCGATCTTCTCGGTCTCAAACCCTTGCTCAAGCCCGAGCACGATCAGCCCCACCGCCTGCGGGTGCAGATCGATGAGCTCACCCCACGTATCCAACGTGCGGATGGCGGCGACACCGTGATCGGCCAGCACGCCGCCCATGCGATCGGCGGACCCGGCCGACCAGCACGCGATCACCACGCGCTTCTTCTTGCCCTGGATCTCGCGGATCGCGGCCGCGACGCTATCGAACACGTTCTTCGACGCCGCCACGCGCTCGGGCGCGAAGTCACGCCCGCGCAGCGCGCCGGCGTCCATCTGCCCCGACATCTCCACTGGCTTGAACGGCGAGAACTGCCTGGCCCCACGCTTCGTCAGCGCCGCGGTCCAATCCGCATCCAGCAGGTAGAGCGTCTCCGCCGCCAGCGGCTTATAGGGCGGCGCCATCCCCTTGATCGCGCTCTTCGCCTCAGCCCGCGCCGTCGCCCGCGCGTCGTGATAGTCGGCGATCAGCGTCAACCGCGCCGCATGCGATTCCTCGACCTGATGATCGAGTGTCACCGCCGCATCGCCGGTGTAGTCGAACAGCGTCTCCAGCCGCTCGTGAAACAGCGGCAGCCAGTGCTCCATGCCGGCGTGCTTACGCCCTGCACTCACCGCCTCATACAGCGGATCGTCGCCCAACACGGCCCCGAACGCCGCGATATAGCCCGAGCGGAAGCGCTGGATCGACGTCTTGTCCAGCGGCACCTCGCTGACCGGCGTCAGCGTCACCTGATCGACTTCGCCGACGGAGGTTTGGGTCTCCGGCTCGAAGCGCCGGATCGTCTCCACCGTGTCCCCGAAGAAGTCGAGCCGGAACGGCAACTCCACCCCCGGCGGAAAGATATCGACGATCCCACCACGCACGGCAAAGTCGCCGGGCTCCACCACCGAGCTCGCGCTCATGAAGCCGTTGCGACCCAAAAACGCCAGCAGATCGTCCCGCTTCACCGTCCCGCCCTTACGCGCGGAGAAGCTTGCGCTCGCCACCGCATTGCGCGGGGGCACCCGCTGCAGCGCAGCGCTCACCGTCGCAATCACGACCCGCGGTCCCTTCGCGTTCGAGGTCAACGCGGTCAGCGTCGCCATGCGCTCCGCCGCGACCTCCGCCTTCGGCGAGACGCGGTCGTAGGGCAGACAGTCCCAGCCCGGGAACATCAAAACGGAAAGCTTCGGCGCAAAGAACTTCAGCGCCTCGGCAAGCGCCGCCGATCGCTGCTCGTCGCGCGCGATGTGGAGATGCGTGGCCCCGGATTTCGTGACCGCCTCGGCGATCACAACTGCGTCATAGCCCTCGGGCGCGCCGGCTAAAATCGTGAATTTGCTCATACAGTTTCGTGCGATAGCGCTCGGGCGGCGTGCGACGCTCGCACAACCAGTCATAGAGATCGTTGTCGGGAACACTCAGCAGCTCTTCGAACGCCTCCAACCCCGCCTCGTCAAGGCTGTCGGCATGCGCGTCCGCGAAGGGACCCAGAATCAGGTCGACTTCCTTCATGCCGCGGTGCCAGGCGCGAAAACGCACCCGTTTACGCCGCGCCAGTTCTGTGTCGTCCGTCATCCCCCGTCTATAGGACCAAGCCGTCGCCTTGCACAACCGGCGCAACGTCCCACATAAAGTGGCCATGAACTTGAACGCCCCCATCCCCTTGTCCCGCGCCCGCCCCGACGGCGCCCTGGCGCGCACGATGCAGACGGCGAAGCTGAAGGATGGCCGCCGCCTAGGGTTTGCGCAGTTCGGCCCGAAGACTGCATTTCCGGTGTTCTATTTCCACGGCTGGCCCGGCTCGCGGCTCGAGGCCGGCTTCTTCGATGTGCCGGGCGCGCAGATGATCGGCGTCGACCGGCCCGGTTATGGCCTCTCCGACCCGCATCCGAACCGCAAGCTCGCCGACTGGCCGCGCGACGTGGAACAGCTCGCCGACCACCTGGGCCTCACCAAGTTCGCCGTCATCGGCATGTCCGGCGGTGGCCCTTACGCAGCGTCGTGCGCGTACTTTTTGAAGGACCGCCTGACGAAGGTCGCCATCATCGCCGGCTTAGGCCCGCCCGAGGCCCCCGGCATGGGCAACAACCGCGTCGGCCTGCTCCTGGACATGGGCCAACGACCAATGACGTCTGCCGTCCTTGCCAACGTCATGCGCGCCCTGATCCGAACCCCGGCCGCCGAAAAGCGCTTCAAAGAGATGCGCGCACGCCTGCCGCGCGCCTCGCGCGACGTCGACGCTATGACACCAGAGTTCGTGCAGATGCTGCTGACGAGTTTTCGCGAAGGCCTGCGCGCGTCCGCCAAAGGCCCAACGTCAGACGCCCGCGTCTACGGCGAACCCTGGCCCTTCACCCTGGGCGACATCGCGATGCCGGTGAGCATTTGGCACGGCACCTACGATGCGCAAGTCCCCATCTCCATCGGCCGCCACTATGCCAAACACATCCCCGGCGCCCGCGCCCACTTCCCCGAGCAAGAGGGCCATGTTTCGATCATCACGAACTACATCGAGGCTATTATTGGAGAACTGAGGGCGCCGTGAATTACTAGGAGCCCTCGCCTGCAAGTTTTGGGTAAGCCTGAAGCAACAAATTCAGCTTGGCCTGATCGATCCGCTCGCGTCCATCTAGAACTCCGGCGACATACTCGAGAAGTGCAGTCCCTTTTGGCGAAGGTTTTTCGACTTCGGGAATTCCGTGTCCCTTGTCAAACATGTGGAAGTGATCTCGAAAGTTCCGCCGCGCAGCGGCCAGCGAATAGTGCCGGTTCGGCCCGCGCCAAGCCTCATCAGCCCGGGGATCGTCCTGGCCGTCATCCTCCCACCAGCAAATCGTGCAAATCTCCCAACGACATCGCTCCGACAGCGTTGGAAATCCACAGCATGGGCAACTGACCGAGTCTGCTGATGTCATGATCACACGCTACATCCCAATGTCCGGGGTCGCAATCCGGCTAACCTCCGCCTAGCTTGAGCGCCATGCGCCCGCCCTTCACGCTGGGCGACATCGCAATGCCGGTGAGCATTTGGCACGGCACCTACGACGCCCAAGTCCCCATCTCCATCGGCCGCCACTACGCCAAGCACATCCCCAGCGCCCGCGCCCACTTCCCCGAAGAAGAAGGCCACGTCTCGATCATCACGAATTACAACGAGGCGACTATTGGAGAACTGAGGGCGCCCTGATTTAGCCTTCCGTCGCCTGCGGCCACGAACTACACTCCGCCTGTCCATCCACGAGGAGGCGAACGTGGAACGTCGGCAGTTTGTTGTTGGTCTTGGGGCCGCAGTTGGCGCCTTGACGCTCAGGGGTGCCGGCATGGCGAACGCAAACCCGCCCGAGACATCTGGCCACGATGCGCGATACGCTGAGATAAAGGCGTCGATCCTAAGAAGCTTTCCGTTTGAAATCATTCGCGTACCTGGCGCCACGGCGCTCTCAACATGGGAAACGCTCAAGCGGCGCCCTGGAATCCATCCAATAGTTATAGGGTCCGAAGACGATCTCTTTCGGATTGCTGAACAGCAACAAAGCCCCAGGCGTGAGAAGAGCGACGATATCCTCGCGGCAGCAGCCAAGTATCATTTCCCGCAGGACCTTCGGGCAGGCAAAGCTCGTCTCCAAGCAATGATCGAGACTGACCGAAAGTCCGATCCACGCTTCGCCGAAGCCTACGAAGCAATGCTACGACAGTTTCCGGGAAGCGCCGATGACTTCCCTGCCCGCGGCCCCTGGCCCACGGAAACACCATCGGATGCCGGCCTGTCGGTTGCACAAACGGCCACTCTCGAGAACGAGCAACTCATCACGAGACCGAGTACCGAAGTCTGCATAGCGCTCCTGCCCATCAAGGACTGGACAGAAGCCTTCGCCCTTCTCAACTATGGCGGATGGAATGACTGCCCAGCACCGGAAGCGCATATCGCAGCCTTTCGACACTGGCGAGGTCGGTATCAGCTTGAGCTGGTTGGGATGTCTGGAGACGTTCTCAATTTGCGCGCAGCCTCGAAACCCAAATCTCGTGAAGAGGCGCTTGCGCTCGCGACGGAGCACTACGAGTTCTGCCCCGACACCGTTGACCAAGGCGTTGACACACTTGAAACCTTGGCTGCGTGCCTGATGGAGCACGACTGGTGGTATTTTTGGTGGGACTGACACTCCTGATCACCCAGCGCGACCCCGGACCCACGCGCACCTTGACGCCTTTCCTAGTTTGAGCGCGACAGCCTAATGTCGCCCCGATGCGCCCGCAGATTCTCTTTCCTCTGTTCGCCGACGTTGCCTCTTTGCAGGGGATTGGGCCGCGCTTTGCGAAGTTGATTGGGAAGATCGCGGGGCCGCGCCTCGTCGATCTGATCTGGCACAAGCCGGTCACGATCAACGACTGGCGCCTTATGAGCACGATCCGTGACGCGCCGGACAAGGAAACCGTCACGCTGAAGCTGACCGTCGTCGAGCATACGCCCTCACGCGTCACGCGGGCGCCGTACAAGATCCGTGCGACCGACGACACGGGGTTCATCGACCTCGTGTTCTTCCGGGGACACAAAGATTATTTGAGCAAAGCGTTCCCCGTCGGCGAGGTGCGCTACGTCAGCGGCAAAGTCGAACGCTTCGGCGGGCGCCCGCAGCTCACCCACCCCGAACGCATCCTCGACGAAAAAGGCTTCGAGACCGCGTCCGCGATCGAACCGGTCTACGGCGGCACCGAAGGTCTGCCGCCGCGGACGCTCACGCGCGCGGTCGGCCAAGCGCTGGAGAAAGCCCCCGAGCTCCCGGAGTGGCAGGATCCGGCTTGGTTGAAGAAGCAAGGCTGGCCCGCCTGGCATGCAGCGCTCACCAAACTGCACGCGCCGCAGGGCCTTACCGATCTCGACCCGACCACGCCGGAGCGACGCCGCCTGGCCTTCGACGAAATGCTCGCCAGCCAACTCGCGCTGGCGCTGGCCCGTGCGCGCATGCGCAAGGTGAAAGGCCGCGCGCTAAGGGGCGACGGCAAACTTCGCGCGAAGGCGCTGGCAGCGCTGCGCTTCACGCTGACGAAGTCGCAGACAGTGGCCCTTGAAGAAATCTTCGCCGATATGGCGACCGAGTTGCGGATGCTCCGAATGCTGCAAGGCGACGTCGGCGCGGGCAAAACGCTCGTCGCTTTTTTCGCCATGCTGAACGCGATCGAATGCGGCGCGCAGGCTGCCCTCATGGCGCCGACCGAAGTGCTCGCCCGCCAACACGCGTCCGCATTGAAGCCGCTCGCCGAAGCCGCCGGCGTCTCGCTGGCGCTGCTCACCAGCCGCGAAAAGGGCCGCGAGCGCGAGGATCTGCTGGATAACCTGCAATCGGGCACCCTCAAAATTCTGATCGGTACCCACGCCTTGATCGGCGAGACTGTTATCTTCCATGACCTCGGCCTCGTCGTCGTCGACGAGCAGCACCGCTTCGGCGTGCACCAGCGCCTCGCACTCTCCGGTAAGGGCAACCGGCCGGCCGACATCTTGGTGATGACCGCGACGCCAATCCCGCGCACGCTGGCGCTCACCGCTTACGGCGACATGGACATGTCGCGCCTCACCGAAAAGCCCGCCGGCCGCAAACCGATTACCACCCGCGCTATTCCGCTCACCCGCCTGGACGAGGTGACCGACGCCGTCGAACGTGCCGTTACGCGCGGCGAACGCATTTTCTGGGTCTGCCCCTTGGTCGAAGAGAACCAAGATCTCGACCTCACCGCCGCCGAAGAACGTTTCGACGTCCTCAAGGCAGCGTTCGGCGATCATGTCCGCCTGATCCACGGCCGCATGAAACCAACGGAAAAGGATCAAGCGATCGGCGACTTCCGCTCCGGCGCCGCCAACATCCTCGTCGCGACCACCGTCATCGAGGTCGGCGTCGATGTGCCCGACGCCACGATCATCGTCATCGAACACGCCGAACGCTTCGGCCTGGCGCAGCTCCACCAGCTCCGCGGCCGCGTCGGGCGCGGCGACAAGCCGTCGACGTGTTTGCTGCTCTACCAATCGCCGCTGGGCGAGACGGCGCGCGCACGCCTCGATTGTCTGCGCACGACGGAAGACGGCTTCAAGATCGCCGAGGAGGACCTCCGGCTGCGCGGCGCCGGTGAACTCCTGGGCGAACGCCAATCCGGTCTACCCGAGTTTCGCCTCGCCGATCTCGCCGTCCACAGCGACCTCGTCGAACCCGCCCGCGACGACGCCCGCCTTATCGTCAACCGCGACGCGGACCTCAAGACTCCGCGTGGCGAAGCGCTGCGCGTGTTGCTCTACCTCTTCGAACAAGACGACGCCGTGAAGACGATCAAGTCGGGGTGACACGCCGCTGCATCATGTCCCGTTTATTCGTCATGGCCGGGCTTGACCCGGCCACCCAGGCAACCGCTCAGCGTGCGACCCTGGGTGGCCGGGTCAAGCCCGGCCATGACGAATAGCGAGAGGTGCAGCAATCGTCACACGTTGATTCGGCTGATCATCCATCGACAGGCGGTACGACAGCGCAAATATTGAGACCAACGAGAGAGTCTCACCTTGTCGATTGCCCTCCCCTTAAGCCTTCTGATCGGCGCGGTCGTCGTCGTCACCTCCATCATCTCCGGCATCTTCGGCATGGCCGGCGGCCTGATCCTGATGCTGGTGCTGGGGCTCTTGCTCCCCGTGCAAGCCGCGATGGTCCTGCACGGCATCACGCAGTTCTTCTCCAACGGCTGGCGCGCGGTCATTTGGCGGCAGTGGATCGATTGGCGGATTATCGGTCTCTACACGCTCGGCGCCCTGCCCGCGATCATCGTGCCATTCGTCTTCGCCTACGTGCCCGACAAGCCGGTGATGCTGATCATTTTGGGGCTGGTGCCCTACGCCGCCTTCGCGATCCCGAAGCGTTGGGCGCTCGACGCCACCAAGACCTGGCACGCCGTTGCGTGCGGCTTCGTCGTCGCGGGCTTGCAGCTGATCGCCGGCGTCGCCGGCCCGTTGCTCGACACGTTCTTCGTGCGCTCCAAACTCGACCGGCGCGCCGTCGTCGCCACGAAGGCCGCGACGCAAGCGTTCAGCCACACGCTGAAAGTCGGCTACTACGGCGTGCTGATCGCGCAAGCCCCAGCGCTGGGGCTTGATGTTTACGCCGCCGCGATCATTGCGGCGGTGGTCGGCACCACGCTCGCCGGGCCGATCCTCGAAAAGATGTCGAACGAGAACTTCCGCCGCTGGACCAAGACGATCGTCCTCATCGTCGGGGCGATATCCGTAGCGCAAGGCCTCTACCTGCTGTTCACCCACGCGCATTGACGATCCAGGCGGACCGTCGCACTCTGGATGCCATGTCCGCCAGCCAACCCGACTTTGCGCCGCTGCTCGAACGCGCCGTTGCCCGCGCCATCGACGGGGTTCAATCGATCGTCAACCTAAAGCGCCTCTCCGGCGGCGCCAGCCAAGAGACCTGGTCGCTCGACGGCGTCGGCCCCAAGGGCACGACGCCGCTGATTCTGCGCCGCGCCCCCGGCGGTAAAGTCATCCCACGCTCGGCGACCGCCGTCAGCCTCGCTACCGAGGCCAAGGCCATACGCCTTGCGGCCGCCGGCGGGGTGCCGGTCCCACCCGTGCCTTATGTCTTGCAAGACAGCGACGACCTCGGCCCCGGCTACCTGATGGGCCGCGTCGAGGGTGAGACGATCGCGCGCAAGATTCTGCGCGACGCTGCGTTTGCCGACGCGCGCCCAAAGCTCGCCCGCCAATGCGGCCGCATCCTCGCCGGCATCCACGCCATCGACAAAGCACAAATGCCGGAGCTCGCCGTCGTGCCGCCGCGCGCGCAGTTCGATCAGTACCGAACGATCTACGACACTTACGACTACCCGCACCCAGTGTTCGAAGTCGCGTTCAAGTGGCTGGAGCAACGCTTACCAAGCGCGCCCGAGCTCACGCTGGTGCACGGCGACTTCCGCCACGGCAATCTGATGATCGGACCCGATGGCGTGCGCGCGGTGTTGGATTGGGAGCTCACCCACATCGGCGATCCGGCCGAGGATCTGGGTTGGATCTGCGTCAACTCCTGGCGCTTCGGCGAAACGCACAAAGTCGTCGGCGGCTTCGGCGACGTCGAAGACCTGCTCGCCGGCTACGCCGAAGCAGGCGGCAAAGGCATGACCGCCGAGCGCGTCAAATTCTGGGAGATGTTCGGCACGCTGAAGTGGGGCATCATGTGCATGACGATGTACCAATCCTTCGCCACCGGCTCCGACCGCAGCGTCGAGCGCGCCACGATCGGCCGGCGCTCTTCCGAGACTGAGATTGATCTTGTGAATCTTCTGTTCGAGAAAAGGGGATAGTGTTTGGGGATGGGTGTTGGGGTGAAGTTTCGCCACCAATCACCATTCCCCCCGACCACCAAACACCACCATGATGGATCAACCCTCCGCCGCCGAACTCGTCACCGCCGTGCGCGAGTTTCTCGAGAAGCACGCCATGCCGGCGCTGACCGGTCACACGGCGTTCCATGCCCGCGTCGCGGCCAACGCACTCGCCATCGTTGCGCGCGAGCTGGAACAAGGCGGCGCGGCGAACGCCGCAGAACATCAACGCTTGCGGCAGTTGCTGGCCAACGACGGCACGCTCGACGAACTGAACCGCGAACTGTGTCGCCGTATCCGGTCCGGCGCCGTGGCGCTCGATGATCCGGCACTGGGCGATCATCTGCGACAGACAACACTCGCCAAAGTTGCAATTGATCAGCCAAATTACTCAGGGTTTCAGCACTCACCCCACCGCGCGCCGAATTTACCTGTTGCTGAATAGGCACGTCCAAAAGATGTCTGTTGCAGCCATGCCGATGCAGCCCCGCCACGTGTTACGACCCCTCTCGGCTTGGAATCGAGGGACGCCATGGCGACCAGGGGTCGCAGAGTTCTCTTCGGCGTAGGTATCTTCTTAGGTGTCGTTGTTGCTGCCGCTATGGCGGCCTACGGCGGCCGCGACAACCTCATTCGCTATACGTTGAACCCCGGCCGCGGCTTTGGCGAGGGCGCGCAGGCGACCGCGCCCGACTATGCGAACGCGGTCTCTTGGGCGTTGCTCCCGCAGGTGGCTCAGAGACCAGTCGACGTCTTCTTCATCTACCCAACGACCTATTTCTCGGGCGAATACTGGAACGCGCCGATTAACAATGACGCGGTGCGCGAGCGCCTCGTCCACGTGATCCGGCCGCTCTATGCCGCGCCGTTCGCGACCAGCGGCAACCTCTTCATCCCGCTCTACCGTCAGGCCGCGCCCTACAGCTTCATGGGCTCAAGCGAAGACGGCCGCAACGCGCGCGAACTTGCTTATGGCGACGTCGCCAAGGCGTTCAAAGCGTTCCTTAAGGATCACAATGCCGGCCGGCCCTTCATCATCGCTGGCTACGGCCAAGGCGCGCTCTACGGCTTCCGCCTCGTCACGGAACTCGAGCCCGACGTGCGCCGTCGTATGGTGGTTGCCTACCTGCTCGAAGTGGCGATCCCGGTCGAAATCATCTCCAGCGTGACACCGCTCTGCGATTCACCCGATCAAACGGGCTGCATGACCATCTGGAGTTCGACGACGCAGCACGGCCGCGGCGATCTCGCCCGGCAGAACGCGCTCGTCTGGAAACCCGGCGGCGGCTTTGACGCCACACGCGGACGCGACCTCGCCTGCGTGAACCCGCTGACCTGGTCGATCTCCGGCCGCGCCGGCAGCTCCGACATGAACTTGGGCTCGGCCGAATTGTCGGAGTTTGCTACCGGCGGGACGATCGTCACTCGGGGCGTCACCTCCGCCGACTGCTGGAACGGTTTGCTGTTCACCGACGTCACGCCGGACCCGATCTTTTTCTGGGCCGGCCCCCGCTACCGCGAGATGTTCCCCTCGCGCATCAACCCGTTCTTCGGCGACATCAAAGACAACGTCACCCGCCGCATCGAATCCTTTGCCGCCCAAGCGAGCCTTCCCGACCCGCCGCGGGAGAGCGACAACGTCGACTTGCAGACGGCACCGCCGGACGGCGACGGGAACTGAGCTTTACGCCCCGTGTGCGCCGATGATGGCGATGGAGCACACGTTCATCGACGGCGCGCCGCCGAGATTGTGCGTGAGCCCGATCTTCGGATTCCTTAGCTGCCGCGCGCCCGCGCGGCCTTGGAGCTGCAGGTACATCTCGTAGAGCATGCGCAAGCCGCTCGCCCCGATCGGATGCCCAAAGCACTTGAGGCCGCCATCGATCTGGCACGGCACCTTACCGCTCGCATCGTAGAAACCGTCCATCACGTCGTGCACGGCCCGGCCTTCCGCGGAGATGAACAAGTCTTCCATCGTGACGAGCTCGGTGATCGAGAAGCAGTCATGCACCTCCATCATCGAGACTTCTTCGCGCGGCTTGCGGATGCCCGCTTCCTCATACGCCTTTTTCGAAGCGATGCGCGCGGTATGGAAGTAGCTGCCGTCCCAAGAGTTGTGCGAACTCTCAAGCCCGTTCGAGAGTGCCAGCTGCAACGCTTTGACCGTGATGATGTCCTTCTTACCCATCGAGCGCGCGATCTCCGGCGTCGTCACGATGGCTGCCGCCGCACCGTCCGACACGCCGCAACAATCGAACAGGCCTAACGGTTCGGCGATCATCGGCGCATTCAGCGCCATCTCTTCGGTAATCGGCTTCTGCAAATGCGCTTTCGGATTCTTCGCGCCGTTCTCGTGGCTCTTCACCGAAACATGCGCAATCGCCCGCTTCAAATCCTGCTTCGACACGCCGTGCTTCGCGCGGTAGGCAGATGCGAGTTGCGCGAAGTTCCCCGGCGCCGAGCCGTTTGCGCCCCACTGCGGCAGCAACGTGCCCGGCTGCCCGGTCGGCAAGCCGCCGTAACCGGTGTCCTTCAGCTTCTCCACGCCGAGCGCAAGCGCAATGTCGTAGGCGCCCGACGCCACCGCGTAGACGGCGCCGCGAAACGCCTCCGAACCGCCGGCGCAGAAATTCTCGACCCGCGTCACTGCAACGTTCGGAAGGCGCAGAGCGACCGACATCGGCGTCCCGCCCTTGCCGACACCGATCTCGTCGATATGCGTGGAGAACCACCCGGCCTGAATTTGGCTCGTCTCGATGCCGGCATCATTCAGTGCTTCCAGGTAGGCCTCGACCATGAGCTCTTCCGCGCCCATGTCCCAGCGCTCGCCGAACTTCGAGCAGCCCATACCGAGAATGGCGACTTTGTCTCTGATGCCTGAGGCCATGACGTTTTCTCCAAATGCCTGAACGATTGCATCTAACGACGCGGTTTCCGCGCTGTCAAAATCCCTAGTAAACCGGCGCCGCCTTCCAGAAATAGCGCCGAAACCCGCGCCTGTCGTCGAAGTCTTTGATCCGGAACACCATCCGGACCGCGGTGCCTGAGTCGATTGTGCCGATATCGACGTCGGTGATGTCGGAGAGGAAGCGCCCACCCTCCTCGAACGTCACCATGCCGTAGTGCGACGGCGGATCTTGGGCGTAGGTCAGGTAGTCGGCCGACCAGGATAGGATCTTGCCCTTCAACTCGGCGAACGAGAACGGCTTCTGTTCGTCGACCGCGCGGCAGTTCGGGTTGACGCAGATGCGCGTGCGCGGGAACTGCGCCGTGCCGCACTTCTCGCATTTGCCGCCGACGAGGCCGAACAGCATGTCGCGCTTGCGATAGGTGACGGTGAGCGCGGTCTTGTTGTCTTTCTCCGCGCGCATGCCCTTTTCCATTTCGACGAGCCCGTTGAACGCGAGCCACTTCATGTAGTTCGTTTCTTCCTTGCGCCGGGCGAGCGAGCCCTTCACGCCGCGCGCGGGGCGCGTCTTGTCGATCGCGTCCGTCACCTCGAACACCGCCGCATCGCAGCCCTGACCGAACGCGGCGACCAGAATCTTCTGCCCCGGCTTTGCGTCTTCCAGCGCGTGCGCCAGCATCAGCAGCGCATGCGCGGTGCCGCACTCGCCAACGGTCGCGGCGAGATTATCGCGCACCTTCGACGCGTCGATCCCGGACTTCGCCGCGAGCTGCTGATCGAGCTTTGCGAATTGACAGGGTAAGATGAAATGATCGATCGAAGCCGCCGCGACCCCCGCCTTCTCCAACGCGCCCTTGACGGTGCGCGGCACGATCTTCGCGTAGCCTTCGTCGCGGATCCAGCGCTCTTCCCAATTGTAGTCGTACTCTTCGCTCTCGCCGCGGAAGTGATCGATGAAGTCGACCGAGACGGAATGGCTGCCCAAAAAGCGCGCGGCGACGCCTTCGCTGCCGATGAGGAGAGCGGCCGCGCCGTGGCCGAACTGAAACTCTTGGGCGGAGCCCGCGCGCGCTTTGCGCTTGTCGCCGGAGGCCACCAGCGCCGTCTTCGCGCCACCCGCCTTCACCTTCTCGAGCGCCGCGATCAGCGCGGAGACGCCCGCGCGCTGCGAGCCCGTCACGTCGGCGGTGTGAATTTCCTCCGGCAAGCTCAGTGCCGCCGCGACGATCCCGGCGTTCTGGCGGTCGGCGAACGGCATCGTGGTCGAGGCGAAGTAGAGCGCGCCGACATGTTTGCGGCCTGAGAGCGGATCGTGCGTCGGCAGTGCGTCGCGCGCGGCTTCGACGGACATGGTGACGGCGTCTTCGTCCCAGTTCGCCATCGTCCGCTCGCCCTTGCCCTGCCCCATGATGCTGGGGTTGAACCAAGCGTTCGCCGTCGCCATCGCTTTGCGCTGCAACCGAAGCCGCGGCAGATAGGCGCCAAAGCCGGTGATGCCGACCGATTGCGTCATGAGTTCCATCCTGTTTGTGCGTCTTAGAAACGGCGATCGCGCGGCTTTAGCAAGCCGCGCCGTCTCATTGTCGCCTAACAGATTTAGAACGGCCGCTCAATCGGCCCGCGATTAGCGGCGCACGACGATGCAGGGCGCGCCGCGATCCCGTAGCGTCCGGCAGAGGTTGAGTGCGGCCTCCCGGTCGGGCAGCGCCTCCGCGTAGAGCCGGAAGACCGTGGACTTGTCCGGCAACGCCGCGCCTTCGATCACGCGGCTCAGGCCGTTCAGCAGGTCGCCCGACACCTTCAGCGCCTTCTTCCACCCCGACTCCGCCAGCTCTTCCGATTTGAACGAGCCTAGCTGGATCGCGTACTCGACATCGCTGCCGCCCTCGCCCGTCGCGTTGCTGGCGTTGAGGATCTTCGGCCCCGGCGCGAGGGGTGCTGCCGAAACGACCGGCGCCTGGGATTGCGCCGAGACGACAACCGTCTGGGGCGCCAACGCGACGATCGAGGGCTTCTTGGCCAGCGGCTGAGACCCGGGCAGCGATGCCGTCGGTGTCGTCATCACGGGCTTGGACGCGGGCAGCAGCGGCGTCGAAGCGGGAAGCTTCGGCTGATCGTCGACCGCAGGCCGCAACGCGACGCCGCTGCCGGCGTCTGCCGCTGGCAGGGCGACCTTGATGGACGGTGCCGCCGGCGACGGTGGCGTCCAAGGGACGTGCTGCGTTTCCGCCTCGCTCGCCATTCGCACGGGCGAACTCGGCGCCGCCGACATGATCGCCGCAGGCTGATCCTTCTCGGGCCTCTTGCCGCCGTTGAGAAGATTGCCGAGCGACTGGCCTTCTTCCAGCTTCGCAAGCCTGCTCTTGGCGAGCTCGAAGTTTGGATCGATCGACAGCGCGCGCCGGAAAGCATCCATCGCCTCGCGGCGTTTGCCCTGCGCCTCCAGCGACATGCCCTGCCAGGCAAACACAAACTGCGGATGGGGATACCCATTCCGCAGCGCGCTGTCATAGTCGGCGATCGCCTGATCGTGGCGATTGAACTTTCGGTGCAGATTGCCCCGGTTGCCGAACGCCTCGGCGTAGTTCGGGTTCAACTTGATGGCGAGGCTGTAGTCCGTCATCGCGGAGTCGAAGTCGCTCATCGCCTCGAACGCCAGGCCGCGATTGTTCAGCGTGCGCGGGCGGAACTCCTTCGGCAGATCGTCGTTCCAGAGGGCGGTCGAATAATCGAGGATCGCGCGGCCCGTCTGACCTTCCTTATAGAAAGCCATGCCGCGATGGTGATAAGTCAGCGCCAACCCGTCCGGGCTCAGTTCCTTGCTTTGAATGGCACGGGTGAACAATTCGGCGGCTGCCGCAGGGTCACCGGCGTTCAGGCGCGCGATTCCCGCGTCTGCATCCGCAAGGCCACCGGCCTGGGCAACAACGCAAGAGACAGCAATGCTTACAAGGACTAGCGCCACCCGCAACATACCGCTCAGGATATAGTGATTCGGGCACAGTCCATAAGGCCAACGGTATTGCGCCGCGGGAGCGGGTGGTGTGTATCACCAAATAAACCGGCAGCGCTGCGGATGTTCTCGTGATGTTTTGGTTCGAAGAATGACAACAACAACGCCCATCAAGCCCGTTCGCAAAGCCGTTTTTCCGGTCGCCGGCATGGGTACGCGCTTCCTGCCCGCGACGAAGGCGGTCCCGAAGGAGATGCTCACCGTCGTCGACAAGCCGGTCATCCAATACGCCGTCGAAGAGGCCAAGGCCGCCGGGATCGAGCAGTTCATCTTCGTCACCGGCCGCGGCAAGCACATCATCGAAGACCATTTCGACCACGCCTACGAACTCGAAGCGCTGCTCGAGGCGCGCGAGAAGACGACGGAGCTGAACAGCCTTCTCGAAGCGCTGCCGCCGTCCGGTTCGGTCAGCTTCACCCGCCAGCAAAATCCGCTCGGCCTCGGCCACGCCGTCTGGTGCGCGCGCCACTTCATCGGCGACGAGCCGTTCGCGGTGCTGTTGCCGGACGAGCTTCTGGTCGATCAGCCCGGTTGCCTCGCGCGCATGACCGCCGCCTACAACGACGTCGGCGGCAACGTCATCGCCGTGCGCGAAGTTCCGCAGGCGGAGACGAAGCGCTACGGCATCATCGACCCCGTGTCGGAGAAGGGCGACCTGATCTCCGTGCGCGGCATCGTCGAGAAGCCGGACCCCGCAAAGGCGCCGTCGCGTCTCGCCGTGATCGGCCGCTACATCCTTCAGCCGCAGGTCTTCGCCGAGCTCGAACGCCACGAGCGCGGCGCCGGCAACGAGATCCAGCTGACCGACGCGCTCGCCCGCCTGATCGGCCACGCGCCGTTCCACGGCTTCCGCTTTCACGGACAGCGCTTCGATTGCGGCGACAAGGTCGGCTTCTTGCAGGCGAACGTCGTCATCGGCCTGAGCCGCCCGGATACCGCGGGCCCGCTCAAAGCCATTCTCAAAGATCTGCCGCTCTAAAGCCGCGGCCAAACTCAAGGAACTCCCATGCGCGTTGCGATGATCGGTACCGGCTATGTCGGACTCGTCTCCGGTGCCTGCTTCTCCAACTTCGGTCATGACGTGGTTTGCGTCGACAAGGACGCGAGCAAGATCGATCGGTTGAACCGCGGCGAGATTCCGATCTTCGAACCGGGCCTCGACGCGCTGGTCGCCGACAACGTGAAGGCCGGTCGCCTGTCGTTCACGACCGACCTCGCGGCCGCCGTGCCCGATGCGGAAGCCGTCTTCATCGCGGTCGGCACGCCGAGCCGGCGCGGCGACGGCTTTGCCGACCTCAGCTACGTCTACGACGCCGCCGCCGAAATCGCGGGCGCGCTCAAGGACTACACGGTGGTCGTCACCAAATCGACCGTCCCCGTCAGCACCTGCAAGCGCGTCGAGACGATTATCCGCGAAAAGCGCCCGGACGCGGACTTCGACGTCGCCTCCAACCCGGAGTTCCTGCGCGAAGGTTCCGCCATCGAAGACTTCCAGCGCCCGGACCGCGTCGTCGTGGGCACCGAAAGCGAACGCGCCCGAAACGTGATGCGCGCGCTCTACCGGCCGCTGTTCTTGAACGACAAGACGCCGTTCGTCTTCACCTCGCGCGAGACGTCGGAGCTGATCAAATACGCGGCGAACGCGTTCCTGGCGCTGAAGATCACGTTCATCAATGAGATGGCCGACCTTTGCGAAAAATCCGGCGCCGACATCCAAGACGTCTCGCGCGGCATCGGCCTTGATGGACGCATCGGCTCGAAGTTCCTGAACGCGGGCCCGGGCTACGGCGGCTCGTGCTTTCCGAAAGATACGCTCGCCCTCATGCGCCAAGCGGGCGAGTTCGGCGCGCCGTCGCGGCTGGTCGAGTCCGTCGTCGACGTCAACAGCAAGCGCAAGAAGCGCATGGCCGAAAAAATCATCGACGCCTTCGGCGGCGTGAAGGGCAAGACGGTCGCGATCTTAGGGGTCACGTTCAAACCCAACACCGACGACATGCGCGACAGCCCCTCGCTCGACATCATCCCGGCCCTGCAAGCGGCAGGCGCCACAGTCCGCGCCTTCGACCCCGAAGGGATGCAGGAAGCCGAGAAGATGCTCACCGGCGTGAAGTGGACCCAAAACGGCTACGAAGCGATCAACGGCGCCGACGGCGTCGTGATCCTCACCGAATGGAACGAATTCCGCGCGCTCGACCTCACGCGCGTGAAAGCGCAACTGAAGCGCCCGCTCATCGTCGACCTGCGCAACATCTACACCCTGCGCGAAATGGCGGACGCGGGGATCGAGTATCACAGCGTGGGACGGAGCGCGGTGAAGGCGGGGTGATGGGGGTTGGGTGATGGGGGCTGGGAATAGTGATCCACCGGCAACGCTCGCGCCGCCCCCTCCTCCCGTTCAGCCCAACCTGGGACCGCAGGCATCTTGCCTGCATCTGCCGTAGCGAAGCGGAGGCGGACACTCCACCGCCGCCTGCGCATCCTTCCGATGGGGACGACCCCATCTTCTTCGCCCCCCGCGCTTCATTGACTTTGTCCTCAATACTCCATGAGTTGTGGACGGCTACAGAGGCCCCAATGTCGAAAACCGTGACCCTGAACGTGCGCGTCAGCGGCGTGCTCGGCGAACACGTTACCACCAATGTCGGCGAATACGGCGCCTACGAGAACGTGAACGAATATGTGCGCGACCTGATCCGTCGCGACAAAGAACGCGCCGACGCCGAAGCCCTCACGCGCCTGAAGGCCGAGCTCAAGCGCGCCTTTTCCGCGCCCGACGGCGTCTATCGGCCGCTCGACGCCGCCGCCGCGATCAAGCGAAACGCGCGCAAGCGCAAACGACCGCCTTCAAGACGGCGCGGGACATCGCTCGGACGAAATCTACGATTACCCGCGCGCACCTAGGGCGAGGCCCAGGCCGGCGCCTACATCCGCGGCCTTTTCGCCAAATTCAAAGCCATCGCCGCCCGCGACATCCCCTGGCGCCCGATTCCCGCCGAGTTCGGCATCGACGGCTATTTCTGCCGTCACGAAAAGCACTACATCTATTGGAAACGCCTCGACGACGGCACCGTCGGCATCGTCACGATCCTCCACGAACGGATGCATCAAATCGAACGCTTGAAAGACGACCTCGACCCTACGCCGCAATGAGCGAAGGTGAGTAGGTAAGCCGTCCCCGTATTTTCCTCCAACGGCTACGCAGTTTGAAGAGACAAACAAAAGACGAGCGCTTGTCTGTTGTCTCCCCCAAACTGCTGCGCAGTTTGGGGGAGTGGGTGCGCGCGCCGTAGCGAAGCGAAGGCGGGCTGCACTCGAGGGGGGCAGCACCACCGCCTCCGCAAGCCAGCGCCAAACGACCCGCGAACGTAACAACCACCCGGTGCTGGGCGAGGACGAGAAGTTGTCGCAAAGACTGCGTCAGGCAGAAACAATCGGCCGCCCGCTTGGCTCCGACACATTCGTTGCACGGTTAGAGCGCAAAACCGGCCGCATCCTGAAACCGGCCAAGCGCGGCCCCAAGCCCGCGCCGGAAGACGGCGACGAGAGTTAAGTGCACTGTCACCGAAATTACCCAGCGCAACGAGGACAATGGGCAGCAACGGGCGAGAGGTTGTTGAAGGCACTAGGAACGGAGTCGATATCAGAGTAATCGTGGAGGATGGAAAAAAATTATTACCGGGCATCCAACCAACCTTCCACGGAACCCGTGGCCGATAAACCCATGACAAGCGAGGCACATTTTGAACAACTCGATCAGCAGTTTGCTAAGCTGTTTGATGCTGCGCGCCCGCTTTTTTCAGATGCGGAGCTATTCTTGGCAAAAGACCTAGTGCGCGTTGGTGAGTACGGCGTTGCATTAGAAGAGTTTTGCGCCCTTGCGCTAAAGAAGTCTGCGCCAATCTCCGCCGAGATGCTGCTGGGTGTGGAAATGTTGGCGAAGCGCATGGAATTTCTAGAAGCGATCGATATCGCCGCGCTGCGCCTGCTTGTGCCTCGTTCTACGTAGCTTGGGGCAAATTTCGGTGACAGTGCACTTAATTGACTCAGCTACAGTCGCCGCCCTATCCTACCCCGCATGGCTCGTCTCGCGCGCGCAGTGTTTCCCGGCCTGCCGCATCACGTCACGCAGCGTGGCAACGGCCGCGCCCGCACATTCTTCAGCGACGCCGACTATCGCCTCTATCGCGACCTGCTGGCCGAGTACACAACCGCGGCCGGTGTCGCGGTGTGGGCCTGGGTGTTGATGCCCAATCATGTGCACCTGATCTTGGTGCCGCGCGATCGGGATGGCCTGCGCCGCGCGCTCGCGCCGGTGCATCGCTATTACGCCGGTCATGTTCACACCCGCCAACAGCGCAGCGGGCACTTTTGGCAAGGCCGGTTCGGTTGTGTCGCGATGGACGAGGATCACCTGGGCGCGGCGCTGCGCTATGTGGCGCTCAACCCGGTGCGCGCGCGGCTCTGCAAGCGGGCGACGGACTGGCCATGGTCCAGCGTCCATACGCATCTCGGGCGGCCGGACGGGCTCACCGAACGCGAGCCAGTGCTTTCGCGCTATCCGAACTTCAAAGGCTTGATTGAGCTGGGCGAGGACGAGGAGTTGTCGCAGAGACTGCGTCAGGCGGAAACAATCGGCCGCCCGCTTGGCTCCGACACATTCATTGCACGGTTAGAGCGCAAAACCGGCCGCATCCTGAAACCGGCCAAGCGCGGCCCCAAGCCCGCGCCGGAAGACGGCGATGGGAGTTAAGTGCACTGTCACCGAAATTACCCAGGCGGGCCTCGCCGGATGCGGCGGTGGTTTTTTTGGGGGATGCTTTCGCAGCGGCAGGCGCTACTCGGCTACGCTCTGCCGCCCCCCTCCCGTGCAGCGACGCCTTCGCTTCGCTGCGGCGCGCGCACGTACTCCCCCAAGTTTCACTCTCGTGAAACTTGGGGGAGACAAGCGAGAGCGAAAACGAAAGCGCGTTGTCTCTCCGGCGGTGGAGCCGTTGGGGAGGGCGTGCAGCCGCGCCTTCGCGGAACAATGGCGCGGCTTCACTTCCTGGGGGCGGGGCTAACGCCGATCGTGAGGGTTTCATTGAGGCCAAGCGATTCTGGCTTGACGGCCGCGGCGCAGATGTTCTATATTTGTTCCAACGCCGGAATCGAGCTTGGCTGCACCATGGACCCATCGCCCTGCCACCATTGCGGCACGACGCACGAGCGCCCTGCCCTCGCGCGAACGCGCCGTCGTTGGTCGCGGCGGTCCAGCCGCTCACGCCTCCGAATAACGGATCCCGAACGGCAAAATAACGGATTCAGAACGGATTTTTTGGCTCAGATCAGCCGCAATAACGCATATAACACATCCGCAGATATCATTCACTTGGTCGCCGCGCCTGAGCAAACGCTGACCAGACGGATTTCAAACGGATACCAAACGGATGTTTCCGCGGAATTCCGCCACATAAACGGATCAAACGCATGCGCGCATATCATTCACTCCGGGGCGCCGGGTGAACTGCCGGGGCCTCCGCCCCTGCTATCCGATCAGCTTCGCCCGGCGCAGCCGCTCGACGATCGCGTCGGCGGCGGCTTCGGCCGAGAGGTCGACCGTCTTCACGTGGATTTCCGCCGCCTCGGGCGCTTCGTAGGGCGAGTCGAGGCCGGTGAAGTTTTTGATCTCGCCCGCCTTCGCGCGCTTGTAGAGCCCCTTTGGGTCGCGCGTCATGCAAACCTCGATCGGCGTGTCGATGAAGACTTCCAGGAATTCGTCCTTGGCCACGAGCTCGCGCGCGGAGCGCCGCTCGGAGCGGAACGGCGAGATGAACGACACCAGCACAATCAGCCCCGCATCGACGAAGAGATTCGCCGCCTCCGCCACGCGGCGGATATTCTCCACCCGGTCCGCATCGGTGAAGCCGAGGTCGCGGTTCAGCCCGTGGCGCACGTTGTCGCCGTCCAGCATGTAGGTGTGCCGCCCGGCGGCCAGAAGCTTGCGCTCGACGATGTTGGCGATCGTCGACTTGCCGGAGCCCGACAGGCCGGTGAACCACAGGATCGCGGGCTTCTGCCCCTTGAGCTCGGCCCGCGCCTCTTTGTTCACGTCGAGCGCCTGCCAGTGCACGTTCGTCGCGCGGCGCAAGCCGAACTCGATCATCCCCGCGCCGACCGTGCCGTTGGTGAAGCGGTCGATCACGATGAACCCGCCCGTGTCGCGATTGTCCGTATACGGATCGAACGCGATCGGCGAGGCGGTCGAGAGATTGCAGAAGCCAACTTCGTTCAGCGCAAGCGTCTTCGCCGCGAACGACTCCAGGCTGTTCACGTCGACCTTGTGCTTGAGCTCCGTCACCGATGCCGGCACCGTCTTTGTGCCGATCTTGATCAGATATTGGCGCCCGGGCAGCAGCTCCTCCTCCGCCATCCAGAGAATGTGCGCCGCGAACTGGTCCGACACCTCCGGCCGCGCGGCGACCTGCGCGAGCACGTCGCCGCGCGAGACGTCGACCTCATCGGCCAGCGTCAGCGTCACCGCATCGCCGGCCGCCGCAATCTCCAAATCGCCGTCATAGGTCACGATGCGCGACACCGTCGTCGTGCGCCCGGAATTGGCGACCACGACCGGATCGCCTTTGCGCACCGTGCCGCCGGCGATCGTGCCCGCGAAGCCGCGGAAGTCGAGGTTCGGCCGGTTCACCCACTGCACCGGCAGGCGGAACGGCTTGCTCTCCACATCCGTCGCGATGTCGATGGTCTCCAAGTGCTGCAGCAGCGCCGGGCCCTTGTACCAGCCGATCTTCGGGCTGCGCTCGATCACGTTGTCGCCGAAGCGCGCCGACATCGGAATGGTGACGAGCGAGGCAAAGTCGAGCTTCCCCGCAAACGCGCGGAACTCGGCATCGATCGCGTCGTATGCGCTTTGAGAGTAATCGACGAGGTCGATCTTGTTGATCGCCAGAACCACATGCCGGATCCGGAGCAGCGAGCAGATATAGGCGTGGCGCCGCGTCTGGGTCAGCACGCCCTTGCGCGCATCGATCAGGATCACGGCCAGGTCGGAGTTCGATGCCCCCGTCGCCATGTTGCGCGTGTACTGCTCGTGGCCCGGCGTGTCGGCGACGATGAACTTGCGTTTTTCGGTGGCGAAGAAGCGATAGGCGACGTCGATCGTGATGCCCTGCTCGCGCTCCGCCTCAAGCCCGTCGAGCAGCAGTGCGAAATCCATGTCGCCGCCGGTCGTGCCGTGCTTCTTCGAATCCTTGGCCAGCGTCTTCAGCTGATCTTCGAACACCAGCTTCGTGTCGTAGAGCAAGCGCCCGATCAGCGTCGACTTGCCGTCATCGACCGAGCCGCAGGTCAAAAACCTGAGCAGCGACTTGCCGTGCTGCTTGGCGAGATAGGCGCGAAGTTCCTCGGGGCGCATCAGAAGTACCCCTCGCGCTTCTTCTTCTCCATGGAGGCGTTCTCGTCATGATCGATCACGCGCCCTTCACGCTCCGAAGTGCGCGCGGCCAACATCTCGGCCACGATCTCCTCAAGCGTGGTGGCCGGCGACTCCACGCCGCCGGTGAGCGGATAACAGCCGAGCGTGCGGAAGCGCACGACGCGCTCCTGCACCGTCTCGCCGGGGAGCAGCTTCATCCGTTCGTCGTCGCGCAAAATGATCGCACCGTCGCGCAGCACGACCGGGCGCTTGGCCGCAAAGTACAAGGGCACGATCGGAATGTTCTCGGCCAGGATGTATTCCCAGATGTCGAGCTCGGTCCAATTCGAGATCGGGAACACCCGGATGGACTCGCCCTTCTTGATCCGCGCGTTGAACACGCGCCAGAGTTCCGGCCGCTGGTTCTTCGGATCCCAGGTGTGGCCTGCCGTGCGGAATGAGAAGATGCGCTCCTTCGCCCGGCTCTTCTCCTCGTCGCGCCGCGCGCCGCCGAAGGCCGCGTCGAAGCCGAACTGGTCCAGCGCCTGGCGCAGCGCCTCGGTCTTCATGACTTGCGTGTGCAAGGCCGAGCCGGAATCGAAGGGATTGATGCCGCGCTTCAGACCGTCGGGGTTCGTGTGCACGAGCAGCTTGATGCCAAGGTCTTTGGCGATCTTGTCCCGGAACTGGATCATCTCCCGGAACTTCCAGGTCGTGTCGACGTGCAGAAACGGAAACGGGGGCTTCGCCGGATAGAACGCCTTCATCGCCAGGTGCAACATCACCGACGAGTCCTTGCCGATCGAATAGAGCATCACCGGGTTTTCGAACTCGGCCGCGACCTCGCGCATGATCGTGATGCTCTCGGCCTCAAGCCGCGCAAGATGCGAATGACGCGTGCGCGACACCGCTGTCGCTGTGGCCGGGCTCGACAAGTTGGAAGTCCTTCGGTTGGCACCGTTTGTTCGGTGCCTCCCTATTTGTGCAGTCGCAACATGTCAATCAAGAGTATTCCGCCGATCCATTGTGAAACCGCGCGATTTTCAGAAATGAACCACGCCGGCCGCCCGCAACAAGAAGCCCAAATACGCGAGATAACCGAGCAACAGCAGCAAACCGTAGAATCGACCGATCCGGCTCCCGAAAAGCAGCGGCGGGAAGAGCGCGACGGTCGCGGCCAGCATCACCCACATGTCGAAGCGCACGATCGCCGGATCGATCTCGACCGGACCGATCAGCGATGCGACGCCCAGAATGGCCAGGATGTTGTAGATGTTCGAGCCGACCACATTGCCGAGCGCGATGTCGGGGTTGCCGCGGATCGCCGCCACGACCGAGGTTGCGAGCTCGGGCAACGACGTTCCGGCCGCGATCAGGGTCAAGCCGATCACCGTCTCGGAAACGCCATTCTGCCGCGCGACGATGACGGCGCCGTCGACCAACATGTCGGCGCCCACCACCAACAGCCCGATGCCAACGAGGATGAGCCCAAGATCGATGACAACCGAATGGTCAAGCGAGCGCTCGCGCATATGCCGCGACTCGTCCTCCGCCGGCTCCTCTCTCAACCGCTCTTGTCCGTAGGCGACGAACGCCATCGCAAGCAGCACCGAGAGATAGAGCACGCCTTCGGCAAACCCCATCGCCGGCATGCGCAGAGCAACCCAAATGAAAAGTCCTGCCGCGATCAAAGCAAACAAGCCGTCGCGCCCGATCGCCCGCGCCGACACCGCAATCGGCGCGATGATCGCCGTGACGCCAAGGATCAGGAGAATGTTGAAGATGTTCGAGCCGACGACATTGCCGACCGCGATCCCGTAAGACCCATGCAGCGACGCTTGAACGCTGACCAAAAGCTCGGGCGTCGACGTGCCGTAGGCCACGATCGTGACCCCAATCAAAAGCGGCGACACATTGAGCCGGCGCGCCACCGCTACGCCGCCATGCACCAGCGTCTCGGCCCCCAGGATCAGCAACACGAACCCGGCCGCAATCAACAAGTACTCGTTCATCACCCCTCCACGTGGGGCCAAGCGTGCGGGGCGGGCGGCGCTGCGTCAAGGCGCCCAAAACGTGTGCCGGAAACGAAAAACGCCCCCGGAGGGCGAAACCCCCGAGGGCGTAGACTGGGTGCAGGGATAGGATTTGAACCTATGACCTTCAGGTTATGAGCCTGACGAGCTACCGGGCTGCTCCACCCTGCGTCAATCCGGAGAACGGAGTGAGATATTGGAAAGAGGATTTGTTCGCACTGTTGTTTGAGTTTGTTGTCTGTCGTTAGCAGGTCTGGCGGCGGCCTACTTTCCCGAGGCTTAAGCCTGAGTATCATGGGCGCTGGAGCGTTTCACGGCCGAGTTCGGGATGGGATCGGGTGTAGGCACTCCGCACT
>JAGOBA010000019.1 GCA_017983635.1 Alphaproteobacteria bacterium | reverse complement strand
GGGACCGGCGCCGCAGGCGACGGTGGAGGGGGCCGACGCGCGCACAGCGCTTTGCACGAGGCACCTCGACAACTGACTTCCCCCCTCCACCATCCGGCTTCGCTACGCTACGCCGCACGGTCCCCCTCCCCCGCAAGCGGGGGAGGATCACAACATGCGTCAACGCCGGCGACTTGCTTCGTCCTGGGACCGTGGGCATCCATGCCTGCTCTTTTCTTCAACGCCGCAAGAAAGAGCGGGCATGCTCACGGTCCCAGGAAGAAAAAAATAGGGACACAGTAACGCCGTAACGCCTTGATTTTCGTTGACTCGTCGTGGCGCTTGTTCTATAAACGTTCGCATGAACCTCACGCTGCAAACGCGCGCCCTACCCCATCTCCAAGGCCCCCTCGCACCCCGTTACAGGTTACGCGCATGTAGCGGCTTCGTTACGTCATTTTTGGCGCAAACCAGCCACTGTTACGCCGTTGCGGGTGAATTTATGCGGGAATCTGCGCCACAGCGCCGATCACCCCACCTCTTTGATCAACGCCTGCGCTGCCGCCGGTGCGCGAACCTTCGCGCCGGAGATGAAATAGACGAAAGCGTCGCGCTTCTTCTTCGCGGGCTTCTTGCCCAACAGCGTAAGATCGTCCGGCACACCGCCCGCCTCCCACGTCTTCGCGCGCGAAGCCCACGTCTTGATCTCAGCGGGCTTATACCCCGTCGGCACTTTCTCCACCGTCCGCTGCAGCCGCAGATACACGAAATCGCTCGTCGGATCGGCGATCAGCGGATGTTTCTCGCTATCGACCAAAACGATTGCAACGCCATACGCGCGCGCCAGTTCCACGAACTCCGGCACCGCAAACGTCTGATGCCGCGCCTCAACCGCGTGCCGCAACTTCACCCCGCCCGCCTCCTTCGGCAGCAGCTTGAAGAACGCCTCGACATCCTTGGGGTCGAACTTCTTCGCGGGCATGAACTGCCAGAACAACGGGCCGAGCCGGTCCCCCATCGCCAGCACGCCGCTCGCAAAGAACTTCTCGATCTGAGGGCCTGTCTCGGCGAGCACGCCGCGGCCCACGATCGACATCGGCCCCTTGACCGAGAACACGAACCCGTCCGGCACCTCGCCAGCCCATTTCTTAAAGCTCGCCGCCGGCGGCGTCCGGTAGAACGTGCCGTTGATCTCGATCGAACTCAGCACCTTGGACGCGTAGTCGAGCTCCTTCGCCTGAGGGTGCCCCTTCGGATAGAAGGTTCCGCGCCATTCCGCGAAATTCCACCCGCCGATCCCGACCCTAATCATGACCGCCCTCATCCCTTTATTTGGCCGGGAACCTTGCATAGAAGCCCGGAGGGGACCACATGTTTCCGCGCGTTTCTGGGAGGAACTCTGATGTCCGACGTCGTCATCCGCACACCTATGCAGTATCTCGACCGCGCGCTCACAACCTTGCGCGACATGGGCATCGTGCCCGCCAAGGGCGAGGACGCCCCGATCAACGCCTTGCTTCAACAGATCTCCGACCTCGATCAGGAGCGCATCGCCGTCATCGCGCGCACGCTGAACCAGGCCTCGAACTTTAACGAGATCGTCCGCGAGCACGTCGCCGCCATGCAGGTGGGCGACCGCTACCGCCAAATCACCGAAGGCTTCAACTCCATCCGCGACGACGCCAAGGCGATGGTCGACCAGATCACCGACGGCAAGGTCAGCATGTGGGAGCGCGCGACGAACTCGTGGATGAAGCTCACCCGCGGCGACGTCGCCGACCGCTTCGACAAGATTCGCGGCATCTACCTCGCCGTCACGAAGGAGACGAAGAACCAGATCCAACGCGAAGTCGCGATTTTGGAAGCCTACCGCGACTTCCGTGGCGCCCTGAAACAGGCCGAGGTCATGGCGCTTGAGGTCCTGAAAAAGGGCGAGTGGAAACTCGATGAAGCGAAAAAGAAGCTGAACGAGGCCGCCAACGCGGTCGCCACCTTCGCCGGCACTGAGCCTGCCGAACGCGCGAAGCTCGAACTCATCCGCGACGAAGTCCTGCGCCAAACGCAAGACGAAGATAAGCGCTATCAGATCGCCAAGGACCTGAGCGACAATCTGACCATCGGCTACAACACGTCCGAAGTCATCATGGCGCGCCTGATGCAAACGACGAGTGCGAAGGAACGCATCTACGCACAAGCCGTCAGCTTCTTCTCGACGAACGACACCGTCCTGACCGCGCTCAAAGCCTCATTCACCGGCATGTTCGGCCTGCATGAATCGACCGAGACCGTGAACGCGATGAAGGAAGGTGTGTCGAAATCGATCGAGGTCCTCTCCGAAATCGGCGACAAGGTGCAAGAGGCCGCCGTCCGCGCCGGCTACGGCCCGACGATCCGCGCCGACGCGGTGAAAAAGCTCGTCGACAGCGTTGTCAACTTCCAAGAAAAGTCGCGGACCATCATCGAAGAAATGCGCAAGCTCGCGACGCAAAACTCCGCCGAAATTCGCGACGCCGTCGAAGACGGTAAACGCCGCCTAGCCGCCCTCGTCGCCCAAGGCAAAGCGTTCAACCTCTAGAAAATGTTCCACGCCAAGACGCCAAGCCGCAAAGAAAAATTCTCACACTATGAAACAATGACACAATGGGAGCGCGCAACCGGCGCGCAGCGCCTGTCAGCCAATGAGCTGCGCCGACGGCGCAAGGCAGACCCAATCATTGTGCCAATGTTTCATTGTTTGAGTCATTCCTTTGCGTCTCGGCGTCTTGGCGTGAACCCCTTGGAGCGCATGTCGTAATGTCCGGCGCCGTTGCCACCGCCAAGCCGCAAACGCTCGACGAACTCATGCTCGCGATGGACGTCGTCGATACGATCCGCCATCGCGACCTGCTCGTTGCGCGCGAACTCGGCCAGGGCGAGCGCGACGACGCGCTCAGAAACCGCCTGCGCGAAATCTACAAAAGCCAAGGCATCGAAGTCACCGACGCCATCATCGACCAGGGCATCAAGGCACTGCGCGAAAGCCGCTTCGTCTACGCGCCCCCGGCGCCCGGCCTCGGCCGCACGCTGGCCCTGATCTGGGTCCGCCGTGCCGCGATCGTCGGCTGGACAGGCGCGCTCCTGATCGCGATCGGCGCACTCTGGGGCGGCTATCACTACGGCGTCGTCGCCCCCGCCGAACGTGCCGCCGAAACCGCGCGCATCGAACTCGCCGAGACGCTGCCGAAGGCGCTGGCCGACGCCAACGCCGCCGTCATGGCCGAAGCCCGCATCGACGCCGCGCGCGCTCAAGCCGAAGGCTTGCGCCGCGACGGTCAAGCCGCCCTCGCCGCGCGCAACCCCGACGGCGCCCGCACCGCGATCGCAGGCCTCGAAGCGCTGCGCACGAAGCTCGTGCAAACCTACCAACTGCGCATCGTCGCCGAAGGCACCACCGGCTTCTTCCGCATCCCGAACGTGAACGAGAGCGCGCGCAACTACTACATCGTCGTCGAAGCGATCGACCCCGCCGGCCGCGCGCTCACGCTGCCGGTGACGAACGAAGAGGACAGCCGCACGTACAATGTCACCGCCTGGGGCGTGCGCGTGCCGCAAGACGTCTTCGAAGCCGTCGCCCGCGACAAGCGCGACAACGGCATCATCGAAAACCGCATCCTGGGCGACAAGCAGCGCGGCGAGCTCGACCCGCGCTATCGCATGTCCGTGCTCGGCGGCGCCGTCACCTCGTGGGAGGAATGATGTACGTCGCCGGTCGTGATGCCCTTTCCGCCGTCGAAAACGCCATCAACGATGTGCGTTCGAACGAAAGCCGTTTGGCCGACGTCCTGCGCTCCGCCGCGAGCGAAGCCGAACGCCTGCGCACGCAACTCGCCGAAAGCTTTCGCGCACTCGCCCTCATTCGCCTCGACACGCTGATCCGCAACCGGGCCGTCGGCGAACTCGACGCCGCCGAACGCCGCGCGCTCGATCTCCTGCGCACGCACAAGGCAAAGGTCGACCAGCTCCTGATCCGCCACGGCGGCGCGCAAAGCGCCGTCGTCGCCGCCGAAGCCGATCACCGCGCGAAGACTGCCGCCGTCGAAGCCGCGGGCGAACCGATCAAGACGCTGCAATACGACGTCGAGAAGAAACTGGCGGCCGATCCCGGCTGGATCGCGCAGAAAGCGCGCCTCACCGACATCACCAAGATGGCCGAAGCCGGCGACGAAAAAGCCAAACAGGCCGAAGCCGATCGCGAAACGAAGGGCAAACCCTACGAAGCCGACCCGCTGTTCATGTATTTGTGGAAGCGCAAATTCGCGACCGCCGACTACAAGGCAGGCAACGTCGTCCGCTTTTTCGATCGCCAAGTAGCGGCCCTCGTCGGCTACGACACCGCGCGCCCGAATTACATGTCGCTGAACGAAATCCCGCTGCGCCTGCGCGAACACGCCGGCGAACTGGTCAAGCGCGTCGAAGCTGAAGACCGCAAACTCGAACAGATCGAGCGCGCGGGGCTCATGGATGCCGGCATCCTGGCCCTCGAAACCCGGCTCACCACCACGCAGGCCGAGCTGAAAGCCGCGACCGACACGCTGGCGAAGGCGCAAGCCGCCTTGACCGCACTCGACAAGGAACGCACGGCGCTGCTCGATCAAGGCGACCGCAAAGCGCACGATGAAGCGCTCGCCGTCTTGAGCCAGGCGATCGCGCGCGAAGACGTGCAGACCATGTACCGCGAAGCGCGCACCACGCCCACGCCAGACGACGACCGCATCGTGCAGCAGATCGAGACGAACCAAGGCGCGATCGCCAAAGCAGAGGCCGAGGTTGCCAAGATCCGCGACGAAGCGCGAGAGATCGCCCGCCGCCGCGGCGAACTCGAAGGCGTGCGCGACAAGGTTCGCACCAACCGCTACGACGGCCCCTGGGGCCAATTCGAACTCGACGGCAACGACGCGCTCGGCAACCTGATTGGCGGCATCGTCAAAGGCGCCATCCAAGGCGCCGTCCTCTGGAACACCTTCGAACGCGGCTACCGCAAACGCCGCGATTGGGACGATGATGACGACGACGACCGCGACGGCGGCGAACGCGGCAGCTGGGGCAGCAGCCGCCCCCGCTTCCGCCTACCCTCCTCAAGCTTCCCCAAAGTAGGCGGCTTCAAAATCGGCGGCGGCGGCAGAAGCGGCGGCGGCTTCAAGACGGGCGGAAGGTTTTAGGGACACAATAAAAAGTCGTCACGGTCAGGTCGCGCTTCGCTTGCCCGGCCATGGTTGTTGTGGGGCTACTTCTTCGGCAAAATCTCCAGCACCGTCTCCGGCGGCCGGCAGAGCCGGACCCCGCGCGCCGTGACCACGATCGGCCGGTTGATCAGAATCGGATGCTCCACCATCGCCTCGACGACCTTCGCGTCGCTCACCTTCGGATCGTCGAGTCCAAGCTCCGCCGCGAGCGCCTCCTTCGCGCGCAGCAAGTCGCGCGCCGAACCACCGCTCTGCTTGATCAACCCCATCAACACAGCCCGAGTCGGCGGCGTCTTCAGATACTCGACAATCTCCGGCTCGATCCCCACCTCGCGAATGAGCGCCAGCGTGGAGCGCGACGTCCCACACTTCGGATTGTGATAGATCGTGACCTTCGCGCTCATGGGCTAGCCTCAAGGCTTCGGCATGTTCTTCACGCGCGCGATAAACTCTTCGCGCGAGTTCTCCGACGGATAAGGCGCATCCGGCACCGGCACGCCGAGGAACTTGCACAGCGGCCCCCAACCCTGCCCCGCCTCGTAAATCAGCAACCGCTCCGGTGCGATCGTTCGCTTCACCTCTTCGTTATGCCGGCGGAAGTAGTCCGTCATGTACGCGCGATCGTGCATGTGCGCGCGAAAGTCTTTCATGAAGCTCTGGAAGAACGGCGCCATCGGCCCGTCCTGCGTCGTGAGCGATCCGGGCGCAAAGATCGTCGCCTGCGTAGAATCGAACCACTTGTCCGGATCGCGCACCGTGTGCAGCACCTTGGCGGTGGGGTAGTACGCCGCCAGCTCACGCCAATAATGCGCCCCCGGATAGTCGACCATCGAATGATAGTCGGCGAAGATCTTGTCCCATTCGGGTCTGCCCGCCCCAGCCTCGATCCAAAGCGGCACGCTCTCCGGATGTGCGAACACCTCGACCATATGATGGCATGGCCCGACGCCCAGCATGTTCAACGCCGTCTGCAGCGACTTCGTCCCCGTCCGCCCCAAGCCCGACCCGACAACCTTCAATGCCATCGTTTTCTCCTGTCGAGCGAAACGCCAAAATGGGTGTCTTGGTCCGCGAAGGCGGACCACCCACGACTAGCATTTCCCCGGTGGCCAGGGCAAAATTCTGCACCTCAAGTACACGCTTGGAACCATCGATGAGAACATTCGCCCGCCTCGCCCTCGCAGCGATCATCGCCGCCGCCGTCCCGTTCGCGGCCGTAAAGATCACCGCGCTCGCCGAGCAAACCACGCCGCCACCGCGCTCCGAAGGCGAAGACCTCTACCGCCGCGGCAACTACCCGGAAGCGCTCGCCTGGTGGACCGAGCGCGCCGCGCAAGGCGACATCGAATCCGCCCGCCGGCTCGGCATCGAATACATGGACGGCAAGCGCGGTGTGGTCGAGCGCGACTTCGAGAAGGCACGCCGCTACCACTTGCAAGCCGCGATGGGCGGCGAAAGCCGCTCGATGATGGACTTAGGCACGATCCACGAGAACGGCTATGGCGTCCCCGAGAGCCTAACCGAGGCCGCGCGCTGGTACGAATGGTCCGCGAAATACGGCTTCGGCCCAGGCCAATACAATTTCGCGCTCATGCTCGAAACCGGCGAAGGCGGCCGCAAGGACGAGGTCGAGTCCTACATGTACTATGTGCTGGCCGCCCTCGACAGCTTCGCCAAACTCCCCGAAACCAAATACAACCTGAACAACCCGCCGGCTGATTCCGCGATCGGCCAACTCCACGGCCGCCTCACCCCAGCCCAACGCGCCGAAGCCCGCGCCCGCGCGAAGACGTTCAAGCCACTAACCGGCCCGCTGCCGGCCTCGAAGAATCACTGAGACGACGTCGAAGCCCCGCCACGCCGTACCCGTGGGGGTAAGTCGCCAAGCGCGCCGATTCCCGAAATCGAGATCGGCGGCTTGTCCGGAAACTGCGCCACAAGCTGAAGCTGGCCGCCCATTGCTTCGATGTAGGAGCGCAACGTCGACAGCAGCAGATCGCTGTTGTGCTCGATGCGCGAGATTGATTCCTGCGTCGTCCCCAAAGCTTCGGCCAGCCGCACCTGTGTGAGCGTATGCGCCTTGCGCAATTGGCGCAGGCTCATCTCTTCCTGCTCAAGCTCGCGCGCACGGCGCTTCACGGCGTCGCGCTGTTGCGGCGTAAGCTTCGCCAAGACTTCCTTATGTGTTCGTACTGTGCGCACCATGCTTCACCGTTTGCCGCCCTTCGGCACCTTCGTTTGCGTCCTCAGAGCCTTGAGATGCTCGTCGAAACGAGTATCCGCGCGTTCGATCAGGTGGCGATAGAATTCCGCCTGACCCACCCCGACCTTGTCGCCCGCGACCAGAAGCACTCCATGCCGCCGCGGATCGAACGCGAAAGCAACGCGCCAAACGCCGTCGCCGGCATCGAACCGAAGCTCCTTCATATTCGCGTGCTTCGATCCTTTGAGCGTGTCCACCAAGGGCCGTTTCGCTTGCGGCCCGAGTGCCGCCAGCCGCTCGACCCCGGGCAAGCAGTTCGATTTTCACGTCCTCCGGAAAGCGCTCGATCTCCGCCGCAAAGAGATAGTGATAGTCGATCGTCCAAGGCATGAAGTTACGCCCTTTGGATATAAGGTTCAAGATATATATCTTCACCGATATATTCCGCTGCACGTGCCGATTGACAGTCACGTCGGAATGATCTAGAACAAAATAAGAACCAACTTCAAGACCAAAGGCTGACCCGTGCCAAACCCGTTGGCGGCGGAGGGGATCGCATCCCTCAAACAGACGATCGCAGCGATAGAGGCGGCGTGCCTGCGCAAGGGCCCGCACAGTGCCCGCTCGCACGTCGAGACCGGCGTCGCCGCGATCGACGAAACGCTGGGCGGCGGCCTCATGCGCGGCGCCGTGCATGAGGTCCTGCCGAAGACGGCGGGCGATCTGGCCGCCGCCGCAGGCTTCGCCTTCGGCCTCGCCACGCGCGCCGAAACGAAGAGCGCGCACACGCTCTATATCCAGCACGACTTCACGCAAACCGAATACGGCCGCCCCTATCTGCCCGGCCTGAAACTCTCCGGCGTCGATACGGCGTCGCTCATCTACCTTCACGTCCCCCGCGCGGAGGACGTCGTCTGGGCGATGGGCGAGGCCTTGAAGTGCCGCGGCTTCTCCGCCGTGATCGCGGAGTTCCCAGCGAACGTGCGCGTACTCGATCTTACGATGACACGACGGCTCGCGCTCGCGGCACAAGAAGGTCTGGGCCTCGGCCTCATCCTGCGCCATGCCGGCGGCATTGAGCCCAACGCCGCGACCACACGCTGGCTCGTCTCCTCGGCGCCCAGCCGCAGCGACGCCTTCGGCGGTCTCGGCCGCCCCGCCTTTCATCTTGATCTTGTGAAAAATCGCTTTGGCCAATCCGGCCAATGGCGCGTCGAGTGGCAGTCTCATGAGCGCACGTTCGCAATCCCATCGCTACCTCGCAGTCTGGCTCGCCCATTTGCCGACCGATCGGATCGAACGCGCGCTCTCGCCCAGATCGCGTGAACCAAGGGTAATCGTCACCGACATCAAAAGCGCGCTCCGCCTCACCGCGATGAACGCCGCCGCCGTCGAGCTCGGCCTGAAAGCCGGCATGCCGCTCGCCGACGCCCGCGCGATGTACCCGGCCCTCGCCGTCGATCACGCCGACCCGAACGCCGATCAATGCTTGGGCGAAGCGATCTGCGACTGGCTCGGCCGCTACACGCCGCTCGTCGGTTTGAGCGAACCCGACGGCATGATGCTCGACATCTCCGGCTGCGCTCACCTCTTCGGTGGCGAGACGGCGATGCGCAAAGACATCGTCCGCCGCCTAACCGCGCAAGGGTTCACCGCCCGCACGGGTGTCGCCGGCACCGTCGGCGCCGCCTGGGCGCTCGCCAGGTTCGCCGCCAAACGCGACATCGAAGACGACACGCAAATCGGAGCCGCGCTAAAGCCCTTGCCGCTCGCCGCCCTGCGCCTCGACGCCGGCAAAGTCGACGCCCTCGCCCGCGTGGGCTTAAAGACGATCGGCGACATCATGGATCGCCCCCGCGCGCCGCTCGCCGCCCGCTTCGGCGCCGGGCTGTTGCGCCGCCTCGATCAAGCCGTAGGCACGCTCGAAGAACCGATCAGCCCGCGCCTGCCGCTGCCGCCTTACATCGCCGAACGCTGCTTCGTCGAACCCGTCACGCACGAAGCCTATATCTTGGAGATCGTCGAGCACCTCGCCGTCGAACTCGCCCGCCGCATGGAAGAACGCGGCGAAGGCGCCCGCGCCTTACAAGTCACGCTCTTTCGCGTCGACGGCGCCGTCCGCCGCCTCTCGGTCGCGACCTCAAAGCCGTTGCGCGACTCGCGCGCCCTCGCCCGCCTGTTCAAAGAACGCTTCGCCACCCTCGCCGACGAACTCGACCCCGGCTTCGGCTTCGACGTTGTGCGCCTCTCCGTCGTCACCGCCGAACCCACGACAGCGCCACAAACCGACATCGTCTCCAGCGCCAACGGCAACGACGACATTGCCCTCCTTATCGACCGCCTCGGCGTCCGCTTCGGCACCAGACGCGTCAAACGCCTAGGCTTCGCCGAAAGCCACGTCCCGGAATACGCAGTAACCGAAACCCCCGCAAACAAACGCCGCGCAAATGACCCTCCCCCGCGAGCGGGGGAGGGGGACCATCGCGGAGCGATGGGGGAGGGGGGAAGTCAACAAGACACCCTCTCCCCCGCCCGCCCCTTGCGCCTCTTCGAACGCCCGGAAGAAATCGAAGCCATCGCCGAAATCCCCGACGGCCCGCCCGCCCGCTTCACCTGGCGCCGCGTCACGCACGAAGTCTCGGCCACCGAAGGCCCCGAACGCATCGCTATGGAATGGTGGCGCGACGACAACGGCCACGCCCTCACCCGCGACTACTTCCGGGTCGAAGATCGCGAAGGTCGAAGATTCTGGCTCTACCGCGAAGGCCTCTACAACCGCGAAACCGCGCGACCGAGATGGTTCGTACACGGACTATTTGCGTGACCCTAATGCCCTACATCGAATTCGCCACCACCACGAACTACTCTTTCCTGCGCGGTGCCTCGCACCCAAAGGAGCTCGTCACCAAGGCCCACGAGCTCGGCCACGCCGCGATCGGCATCGCCGACCGCAACTCGCTCGCCGGCATCGTGCGTGCCTATGCCCAAGCGCGCGAGCTGGGCTTTCGCCTCCATGTCGGCGCGCGGCTCGTCTTCACCGACGGCACCCCCGATATCCTCGCCTACCCGCAAGACCGCGCCGCCTACGGCCGCCTCAGCCGCCTACTGACCGTCGGCAACCGCCGCGCCGAGAAGGGCGACTGCATCCTCACTCTCAACGATCTGATCGAACACAACGAGGGTCTAAACCTCATCCTCATCCCCCCACGCCCCAACATCGAAGCCGCAAGCGTAACCCTCCATCACCTATCCCCCATCACCCAAAACCGCCTCTGGCTCGCCGCCACACTCAGCTATCACGGCGACGATCAGCGCCACATCAAACGCCTGATCGCGATGAGCCATCGCCACAATGTACCCCTCATCGCAACGGGCGACGTGCTCTATCACGCCCCCGAGCGGCGCCCGCTCCAAGACGTGCTGACCTGCATCCGCGAGCACACGACGCTCGACGCCGCCGGCTTCAAGCTCGAAGCGAACGCCGAACGCCATCTGAAAGCGCCGGCCGAAATCGCCCGCCTCTACCGCGCGATCCCGGACGCGGTCGACGAAACCATTCGCTTCGCCGAACGCCTCGCCTTCAAGCTCGACGACCTGCGCTACGAATACCCGCACGAAACCCAAGAAGGATTCGCGACCACGCAGGACGCGCTGATCCACCACGCCGAAGAAGGCGCGCGCCGCCGCTTCCCGGACGGCCTCGCACCCAAAGTCCGCCACGCGCTCAACCACGAACTGAAGCTCATCGGCGAACTGAACTACGCCCCATACTTCCTCACCGTCTTCGACATCGTCCGCTTCGCGCGCAGCCAAGGCATCCTCTGCCAGGGCCGCGGCTCGGCCGCGAACTCCGTCGTCTGCTACTGCCTCGGCGTCACCGAAGTCGACCCGACGCAAGTCGACCTCTTGTTCGAACGCTTCGTCTCCGCCGAACGGCGCGAGCCGCCAGACATCGACGTCGACTTCGAGCACGAACGGCGCGAGGAGGTGATCCAATACATTTACCGCCGCTACGGCCGCCACCGCGCCGGCCTCGCCGCAACCGTGATTTGCTACCGCGGTCGCAGCGCCATCCGCGATGTCGGCAAAGCATTCGGCCTTTCCGAAGACACGATCGGCGCACTCGCCGGCACGCTCTGGGGCTGGTCCACCTCCGCGCCGATGCACGACGAGGTCAAGCGCATCGGCCTCGATCCGACCGACCGAAGGCTCGCCCAAGCGCTTGCCCTCGCGCAAGAACTCACCGACTTCCCGCGCCATCTCTCGCAGCACGTCGGTGGCTTCGTCATGACGCGCGGGCGGCTCGACGAAGTGGTCCCGATCTCGAACGCCGCGATGGAAGATCGCACCGTCGTCGAGTGGGACAAAGATGACCTGAACGCCCTCGGCATTCTCAAAGTCGACGTGCTCGCCCTCGGCATGCTCTCCTGCATCCGCAAAGCGCTGCAGATGCTGCACACGCACTACGGCCTTGAGCCCCACCTCGCGATGATCCCGAAGGAGGAACCCGCCGTCTACGACATGATCTGCCGCGCCGACACTGTCGGCGTGTTTCAGATCGAAAGCCGTGCGCAAATGTCGATGCTGCCGCGCCTGAAGCCCCGCAAATTCTACGACCTCGTCATCGAAGTCGCGATCGTGCGCCCGGGTCCCATCCAAGGCGGCATGGTGCACCCCTATCTCCGCCGCCGCCAAGGCTTCGAGCAACCCGTCTACCCCAAACCCGAACTCGAAGCCGTGCTGAAAAACACGCTGGGCGTGCCGCTGTTCCAAGAACAAGCGATGCGCATCGCCATCGTCGCCGCGAAATTCACCCCGTCCGAGGCCGACCGCCTGCGCCGCTCCATGGCAACATTCCGCCACCTCGGCACGATCAAGACGTTCGAAGACAAGTTCATCAACGGCATGATCGAGAACGGCTACGAGCGCGACTTCGCCGCCCGCTGCTTCGAACAAATCAAAGGCTTCGGCGACTACGGCTTTCCCGAGAGCCACGCCGCCAGCTTCGCGCTGCTCGTCTATTTCTCCTGTTGGATCAAATGCCACTACCCCGACGTCTTCGCCGCCGCCCTCCTGAATTCGCAGCCGATGGGCTTCTACGCCCCCGCCCAAATCGTCCGCGACGCCCAGGAGCACGGCGTGGAGATGCGTGCCGTCGATATCAATGACTCCGATTGGGACAACACGCTGGAGCCCAATGTCAGCCCTTCCCCCTCAAGGGGGGAAGCGCTAGTGCTAAGCCTCCACCCCCGCCACGCCGTCATGGCCCCCGACATCCGCAGCACGCACGCGATGCGCCTCGGCTTTCGCCAGATCTCCGGCTTCCGCGAAGACGACGCCAAACTGATCGAACAGCACCGCAACACCGGCTACGACTCCATCCGCGATCTCTGGCTGCGCACCGGCCTCGATCCGTCCACGCTCGAGCGCCTCGCCGATGCCGACGCGTTCCGCTCCATCGGCCTCGACCGCCGCGAAGCGCTATGGGCGGTGCGCGGTCTGCGCCGCGTGGGCGACAAGGACGATCTGCCGCTGCTCGCCGCCGCCAGCGCGCGCGAGTACGAAGCCGACGTGGCGCTCCCCACCATGCCGCTCGGCGAGCATGTGGTCGAAGACTACCGCCACCTCCACCTCTCGCTGAAAGCCCACCCCGTCTCGTTCCTGCGCGATCAGTTGCAAGCCCGCCGCGTGGTCGAGAACGCAACCCTGCCCACGATCAAGGACGGCCGCATCGTCACTGTCGCGGGCCTCGTCCTCGTGCGCCAGCGCCCGGGCACGGCCTCCGGCGTGATCTTCATGACGCTCGAAGACGAAACCGGCATCGCCAACATCGTCGTCTGGCCGAAGATGTTCGAGACCTTCCGCCCGCAAGTTTTGGGTGCGCGCTTCGCCTGCGTACGGGGCAGACTGCAAAGCGAAAGCAACGTCATCCACGTGATCGCCGATCACATCGAAGATCTAACCCCGCTGTTGAGCGACCTGCACGCCGACACGTCGATCTTGGAACCGATGTCGCGCGCCGACGAAGTCAAACGCCCCGTCCCCGACTCCGGCACCGCCCCCGGCGCCAAGCGCGTCAACCTCCACAAACACCCCCGCAACGTACGCCCCCTCCAACCCTCAAGGGAGTACGACGCCCACGCAGCAACGAAGGTCCATGCCGTGATGCCGAAGGGAAGGAACTTCCACTAACCCCCAAACCCAACCCCGACTAACCCCGCCCGCGCTTACTCCGCGCTGGCAGCACCTGCCGCTCGATCCAGTTCTTGAGCTCGCGCGTGCGGTTGTCGAAGTCGAACACGGCGGCGCTGATCCCGTGCCGCCAGGCGAGCGCGCTGTCCTTGGGATTGCGCTCCAGCGCCTCAAGCTCGCCGACATAACTCGCGTGATCGGCATCACCCTTGAACAGACCCTGCTCCACCATCGGCTGCTTCAGCCGCTTCATGACCGCGGCCATGTCGCCGAACGAATACTCCGGATGATACTGCACGCCCCAAAATGTACAGCGCCGCGTCTTGATCTCCGCCGCCTGTACCGAACTCCACGCGCTGGTCGCCAAGATCGTCGTCCCCCGCGCGGTTTCCTCAACCTCGTCGAGATGCACGGTCACCGCGTCGAACACCGGTGCCTTGTCCCAGTAAAGATCGTGCTCCTCGCCTGCATCCGTCAGCATGATCCCGCGCGCAAAGCCGACCTCGCGGCCCTTCGGATTTTTTCGCACAGTGCCGCCGGCAGCAACCGTCGCCACCTGCAAGCCCCAGCACGAACCGAAGAACGGCGTCTCGGTCTCGAACACCGCGCGCGCCAGATCGACCTGGCGCATGATCGACGGTCCCAGATCGTAGATGTTCAGCGACGACCCGGTGATCGCAATCCCGTCGTAGCCGTCAAGCCCCGCGCGGTCCGGCAAGTTCGCACCGACATCCGCCGGAAAGCAGACATCGACACGCGCGCCGGGACAAAGCTTGCGCAGCAAGTCCGCATACCCGTCGCTCGCCACCCGCCCGCCCACGGCCTGGTGCCGCGCACGGCCCTCGGCCGTGTTGCCTTCGACAACGAGGAGGCGTGGCGAACTCATGCCGCTTTCAAATCACCTGTGAGCGCTGCATCGAAGATACGCCGCGCCCCGGCCACATCAAGCGCAATCGGATTGCCGCCCGCCGTCGGATCGACGATCGCCATCTCCGCAATCTGCTTCGCGCGCGCCTCGTCGACCTTCAGACCCTTCAGCGTATGCGGGATTCCAATCTCATCGCGCAGATTCAATACAAAGCCCTGAAACGCATCGAACGTACCGCCAAGCCCCATATAGGCCGCCAGTCGCGCGACCTTCGCCTCGATCGCCTTGCGATTGAACGCCAGCACATAGGGCATGAACACCGCATTGGTTAGCCCATGATGCGTGTCATAGAGCGCGCCGATCGGATGCGAGAGCGCATGGATCGCGCCAAGCCCCTTCTGAAACGCGGTCGCTCCCATCGCAGCTGCGGCCATCATGTTGCCGCGCGCCTCGATGTCGGAGCCGTTCTTCACTGCCTTGACGAGGTTCTCCTTCACGAGCCGCATACCTTCGACTGCGACGCCGTCGGCGAGCGGATGAAACCCCGGCGCGCAATAGGCCTCAAGACAGTGCGCGAATGCATCCATCCCCGTTGCCGCCGTGATCGATGCCGGCAATCCGACCGTCAGTGCCGGATCGCAAATCGTGACCACCGGCATCATTTTCGGATGGAAGATGACCTTCTTCGTATGCGTCGCTTCTTGCGTGATCACGCCAGCGCGGCCGACCTCAGAGCCCGTGCCCGATGTCGTCGGCACCGCGATGACCGGCGCAATCCCCTTCGGGTCCGCGCGTGTCCACCAGTCGCCAACATCCTCAAAGTCCCACATCGGCCGCGTCTGCCCCGACATGAACGCGATGACCTTGCCGACGTCCAGCGCCGACCCGCCACCGAACGCGATGACGCCGTCGTGCTTGCCGGCACGCAGCATCGCCACGCCCGCCGCGACATTGGACTCGACCGGGTTCGACCGGATCTCCGAAAAGACCCCGACGCCAAGCCCGGCGGCTTTCAGTCCGTCGACCGCGGCCTTCGTCATCGCGAGCCCCGCCAATCCCGGATCGGTCACGAACAGCGGCCGCGCGATGCCGGCGCCCTTGCAGACGTCCGCTAGCTCCGCAATGCGTCCCGCACCAAAGCGCACGCTCGTCGGATAGTTCCAGTTCGCCTTCTGACTCATAGAACATGCCTCAAATGATAGGACTTCGGCCGCGTCAGCATCTCGTACCCGATCGGCGACAGCGACGCGCCCCGCCCGGTGTCCTTCACGCCCGTCCACGCCAGCGCCGGATCGAGATAATCGCAGCGGTTCATGAACACCGTCCCGGTCTCGACCTGATCGCCGATACGTTCGGCCGCCTCCAGATCGCTCGTCCAAATCCCCGCGGTCAAACCATAAGGCGAATCGTTCATCAGCTTGATCGCTTCCTCGTCCGACTTCACCTTCATGATGCCCACGACCGGCCCGAAGCTCTCCTCCATCATCACACTCATCGAGTGATCGACATGGGTGAGCACCTGCGGCGCCAGATAAGGCGAGCCTTCGCGATTGGCCGCGAACGCCTTCACATCGACATGCGCTTTCGCCCCCTTGGCCAGCGCTTCCTTCGTCTGTTTGCGCACCAGCTCGGCGAAACGCGCATGCGCCATCGGCCCCAGCGTCGTCTTCTCGTCCATCGGACTGCCCAGCACATACTGGCGCGTCAGGTTCACAAACCCATCCAAAAACGTGTCGTAGACCGCCTCGTGCACATAGATGCGCTCGATCCCGCAGCAGCACTGTCCAGAGTTATAGAACGCACCGTCGACCAGATTCTCGATCGCATGGTCGAGCTTCACATCGGCCCGCACATAAGCCGGGTCCTTGCCGCCGAGCTCGAGCCCCATCGTCGTGAACGTACCCGCCGCGGCGCGCTCGATCGACTTGCCGCCCTCGACCGAACCAGTGAAGTTCACATGGTTCACCGACCCCGACGACAACAGACGCGTCGTCTGCTCGTGGCTCAACACGACATTCGTGAACAACCCCTTCGGCGCACCGGCCTTCTTCATTGCCTGATCGAAGCGCTCGCCGACCAAAATCGTCTGCGAGGCGTGTTTCAGAATCACCGCATTGCCCGCGATCAACGCCGGCACGATCGTGTTCACCGCCGTCAGATACGGATAATTCCACGGCGCAATCACGAACACGATCCCCGCCGGCGTCCGCTTGATCATCCGCTTGAACCCGGCCTTCGGATCGGCCGGCAACACGGGTTTGAGCGAATCCTCCGCGATCATCGTCATATAACGAACGCGTTCTTCAAAGCCACGGAACTCGCCGCCGAAGCGCACCGGCCGCCCCATCTGCTCAGCGAGTTCCGGCACGATCTCCTGATTCATGGCCATCATCGCGTCCATGAATTTGAGCGCAAACGCACAGCGCTCCTTGATGGAAGTCTTCGCCCACTCGCGCTGTGCCGCCCGCGCCGCCGATAGCGCCGCCGCAATCTGCGCGTCCGAAGCCACCGGCCGCCGCGCCACCTCACGCCCGTCGATCGGCGAAATACATACGATGTCCGTCATCACAACCTCACAATCAAATGCGTCGCGGCAAAGAAGGTCTCACGCGAAGCGGCGACGAAGAAAGACATTGAACCACCAAGGACACGAAGATCACCAAGACGCTCTGCTTAAACGCGAACGCACGCGGCGCGAAGCGCCTGTACTGCGCGCGTTCCGCGCGCTGGCGTCTGGTCGAAGGCCTGAGCATCTTGGTGATCTTCGTGTCCTTGGTGGTTCAATTTCTTTCTTCTTCGCGCATTCTTCGCGGCTTCGCGTGAGACAAATCAACCTCGCCACTTCCACCACGCGTCCTAGATAATCTCAAAATACCGCGCCAGTTCCCAGTCCGTGATCGCCTTGCGGAACTCGCGCTCTTCCCACTTCCGCGTCGCCGCATAGTGCTCCACGAACGCATCGCCAAACAAGCTCCGCGCCGGCTTCGACGCCTCCAATCGCTCGGCCGCCTCATACAAGGTCCTGGGCAATGCCCGGCTCTTCGGGAACTTTTTCCCGTAAGCGTTGCCCTCGATCGCCGCGTCCGGTTCGATCTTGTTCTCGATCCCCCAAAGCCCTGACCCGATCGCACAGGCCAGCGCGATGTAAGGATTGATATCCGCCGCCGCAATTCGATACTCGACCCGCTGGCTCTTCGCCGACCCGCCAATCACGCGCAGCGCGCAGGTTCGGTTCTCGAACCCCCACGTCGCATCCGTCGGCGCCCAGAACCCAGGGATCAATCGCGTGTAGGAATTCACCGTACACGCAATCATCGCCAGCAGCTCCGGCATCAGCTTTTGCTGCCCGCCGACGAACCAGCGCATCGCGTCCGACATGTGATGCGCGCCCCTCTCGTCATAGAACGCGGACTTACCCTTTTTGTCGTTCAGCGACACATGCAAATGCCCCGACTGCCCGGGCAGCTCGCGCGACCACTTCGCCATGAACGTCGCCATCCACCCGCGCCGCTCCGCGATCACTTTGCAAAACGTCTTGAACAGCGCCGCGCGGTCGGCCGCCGCCACCGCCTCGCAATACTCGATCGCCGCCTCAAGCACGCCGGGCCCCGTCTCGGTATGCAAGCCCTCCAGCGGAAAATCCATCTCGCGGCAGAGCTTCATCAGCTCGTGATAGAACTCCGCGTGCACGGAAGAACGCAGCGTCGAATAGCCGAAATATCCCGGCGTGATGTTCTTGAGATTGCGATACCCCTTTTCGCGCACGGAATGCGGCGTCTCGTCGAAGACGAAGAACTCGAACTCCGCCGACGCATTGACCGCAAAGCCCATATCGGCCGCACGCTTGATCACGCGCCGGAGCACGCCGCGCGGACAGCATTCCTCCGCCGCCCCCACGAACTCCGCCAAGAACAACAACATGTCGCCCTCGAACGGCACCGCGCGGCAGGTCTCCGGCAACACGCGCACCGTCGCGTCGGGATAGGCCGTGTGCCATCCGGTCAGCTTCACATTGTCATAGAGCTGATCGTTCGAATCCCACCCCAGCACGACATCGCAAAACCCGAACCCCTTTTCGAGCGCGGAGAAGAACTTATCGCGCGCCATATACTTGCCGCGCAGAATGCCGTCGACGTCGAACACGCCGACCTTCACGTGGGAGAGATTACGCTCTTCAACGATGGCGCGCGCATCAGCGGCGGTTTTGACGTGGCGGGGATCCATGCGGGCGCTCCGGTCTGATGCGCCAAATAGAAAGGAGGTTGCGCCCGCGCGCAACCTCCTTGAACAGTCACTCCACCGTCAGTGGGTCTTGTAGTCGGCCTTCCCCTTGGACATCGCAAACTCCTCCTCGGGCGACAGCACCAGCTGATTGCGCCCGAAGACCGCGAAGTAGAGGATCATGATCGCATAGTAGATCGCAACGCCCAGAACCGGGTCCCGGAACGCGGCGTCTGTCACTTGGAAATAGATCGTGACCAAGGCGATGACCAGGGTGATGCCGGCGCCCGCCATGCCAAACGGACTGCGGTACGGCCGCTCGATGCCGGGCATCCGTGTCCGCAGCATGATGAAGGACACCGCCTGCATCACATAGGAAATCATGGCACCGAACACCGCCATATTGAGCAGCGCGCCGCCGATGAAGGCGCCGCCCTTCTCAGAACCGTAGACGTACCAAATGAACAACATCACCGCGAGACCGACGAGCGCGCCGGCGATCAAGGCGACATGAGGCGTCTGATGCGTTCCATGTGTCACCGACAGGAAGCGCGGGAAATACCCCGCGCGCGACAACGAATAGATCTGCCGCCCGAACGCGAAGATAATGGCGTGGAAACTCGCCACCAACCCGGCAATAGCCACAAGCGCTAAGACCTTCGCGAGATCGGTTCCAAACAAGGTACGGAAGCCTTCCAACAACGGCTCGCCCGAAGCCTTCAGCCCCCAAGCGCCCGGCGCGATGCTGGAATTCAGCAGCAGAACCGCGAACGCACTGGCGATCAGCGTGAAGATGCCGAACAAAATCCCGCTCGGCATATCGCGCTTCGGATCGATCGACTCTTCCGACGCCAACGGTAGCTGCTCGATCGCCAGATACAGCCAAACCGCAAACGGCAACGCCGCCAACACGCCGTGAATGCCGGCCGGGAACCAAGGACCGTTGCCTTCCGGCGCTTCGACCAACGCGCCATCCGGCCCGACCGTCACGTTCATCGCCCACCGGCCGAATTCCATGTTCGGAAGCGCCGCGATGTAGAAGAAGACGAGGCAAGCGAGCGCCAACAGCGTCACGAACACCGTGACGCGGAACGAAAGCTCCACCCCGAACAGATTGGCGGCAACGAAGATGCCGTACCCCAATATCCAGTAGACGGGCTGGAACTCCGGCGGCGTTTCCAAGATCGCGCCCATGTAAGAGCCGATGAAGAACACCACGACCGCCGGCGTCAGCACATACTCGATGTTCTCCGCGACCCCGGTGACGAACCCGCCCCACGGCCCCATCGCCGAGCGTGCGAATGAATAGGCGCCCCCGGTGTGCGGCAAAGCCGTCGCCATCTCCGCAATGGAATAGGTCAGGCCCAAATACATGATGCTGATGATGATGGTGGCCATGAACATCGAGCCCCACCCGAAGGCGAGCCCGTAATTCCAGCCTGAGAACTGTCCCGAGATAACGGCGCCGACACCCAGCGCCCACAGCGACATCACTCCGGCATAGCGCCGCAGCTTCCGCTTCTGAAAATACTCGTCGCCGACTTTCTCGTATTTGACGCCTTGTTCAGCCATGACGCTTTGCTCCCTAAAGCGCGAACGATTCGCCAAGGGTCTCAGAGAAACGGAGGGGGCGCAACGAAGCCTCCGTTAACGATTTGCCGTCAGACTCCGCGCTAACGCACGGCTTTCGTGCACACTGAGCATCTGCAACAACGCGCGCCGAGCAACAAATATGGACAACATCCCCCACGTCGCCGAACTCGCCATGCGCTTAGGGCTGGCCACCATCATCGGCGGCGCCATCGGCTTGAACCGTGACATGCACGGCAAACCGGCGGGCCTTCGCATGCTGGGCTTGGTCGCTCTCGGTTCCTCTCTTGCGACGATTTCGGTGGCAGGCTTTGGCGTCGATGCATCGCTAAAGCACGACGCCGTCAGCCGGGTCATTCAAGGCGTGCTCGCCGGCGTCGGCTTCTTGGGTGCCGGCGTCATCATGCGCGACGAAACCGGCAACGTTCATCGCCTCAACACAGCCGCATCCGTCTGGGTGACCGCCGCCATCGGCGTCGTCTGCGGCTTGGGCGAGTGGATCATCGCGATCATCGGCGCAAGCCTGGTGCTGGCCCTGCTCACCGTCGGCGCAGCCGTTGATCACCGTTTCTACGGCAAACTCGAGAAGCAACAAGACCCGCGCGACTAATCCAACGTCATGCTGGCGAGCGCGTCCTTCGGGATGCCGTAGTACTCCGACAGCTCGCCGTGATCGTGCCCATAGTCGTAGACGAGTTCGTCACCGGCTTTGATATCGCGCGTCGCGTAGAACTCCATCGTCTGCTCGGCATAATTCGAGACCAGCGCCACGTTCTCCGGCAGCCCATGATTGATCAAGCTACCGAGCCCCAGGACGACTGCCAAATCGTCCTCATCGTTCCACTGAAACACATAGCGCCCGACCACGGTGAGGTCCGTGTGATCGGATTCAGCGCCCGGCACCAGAATGATCGGATCGGCGATCACAAGCATCCCTTTGGCTATATCCTGCGCCGCAAAGACACAGCGCCCCTTGCCCGGCACGACACGCACGATCAAATTCTGAGAGGGGGCAGCGATCACGAAATCCTCAAACCGAACAACCAGCGGGCGAGCAACCTACCCATCATCGCCCGCCGATCAAGGCCTTTTCTCACGCTTCTACCCAAAACATTTCATCCGGCGGTGACGTGACGCCGCGCGGCGCGGCCACTACATTCCGCCCCAACGACGGCAGGCCTCCGCCCGCCGCAATCGGGGAAGACCTTCATGCAAAGACGTACATTCTTGGCCAGCGCCGCCGCAACGGCCGCTTTGAGCGTTGCAACGCCCGCGGTGAGCTTCGCCGCAAAAAAACAGAAAGGGAAAGCCTTGGGACCTCTGCTTGACGTGTGGACCGGCCCGAACGGCGGCATCCCCGCCTTCAACAAGATCAAGACCGAGCATTTCAAACCGGCAATGCTGAAAGGCATGGACCTGCTCCGCGCCGAAATGAATGCGATCGCCGCGAACAAAGCGGCGCCGACCTTCGAGAACACGATCATCGCGTGGGAAGATGCCGGCCGCCCCTTCGGCCGCGCCACGACCCTGTTCGGCGTCTACACCTCCACCATGAACGACAAGCCGATGCAGAAGATCGAGGAGGAGATGTCGCCCGTTCTCTCGGCCTTCGGTTCGGAGATCATCCAGAACGAAGCCCTGTTCGGCCGCATCAAGGCCGTCTACGACGCGCGCACGTCGTCCAACCTCGACCCGGTGCAGCAGCGCCTGACGGAGGTCTACTACAACCGCTTCGCCCGCCAGGGCGCCGCGTTGGACAAGGACAAGAAAGCAAAGCTGAAGGACATCAATCAGCGCCTCGCCACCCTCTTCACGAAGTTCAGCCAGAACCAACTCGCCGACGAAGAGAACTACACGCTGACCTTGGAGAGCGAAGCCGACCTCGCGGGCCTGCCGCAATCGCTCCGCGAGTCCGCCGCTGCGGCGGCCGCCGAAAAGAAGATGCCCGGCAAGTGGGTGTTTTCGAACACGCGCTCGTCGATCGAACCGTTCCTCGTCTTCTCCGACCGCAGAGACCTGCGCGAGAAGGCTTGGCGCATGTGGACCAGCCGCGGCAACAACCAGAACGAACACAACAACCGCCAGATCGCCAGCGACATCCTGAAGGCCCGCGCCGAACGCGCCGCGCTCTTAGGTTATAAGAGCCACGCCCACTGGATCGTCGAAGACAATATGGCCAAGACGCCGGAAGCAGCGATGGGCCTGATGATGAAGGTCTGGCCGGCCGCCGTCGCCCGCGTAAAGGAAGAAGTCGCCGATATGCAGGCGATCGCTGATAAAGAAGGCGCCAAGATCAAGATCGAAGCCTGGGACTATCGCTACTACGCGGAGAAGGTGCGCAAAGCGAAGTACGACATCGACCAGAACGAGGTGAAGGAGTATTTCCAGCTCGAAAAAATCCGCGAGGGCATGTTCTGGGCCGCGGGCCAAGTCTACGGCTTGGAGTTCGTGAAGCTCTCCGGCATCCCGACCTATCACAAAGACATGTCTGTCTACGAAGTGCGCCGCGGCGGTAAGCGCATCGGCCTTTGGTATTTCGACCCCTATGCGCGCGCCGGCAAGTCGTCGGGCGCCTGGATGAACGAGTACCGCACGCAGGAAAAGTTCAAGGGCGAGATCACGCCGATCGTCTCGAACAACTGCAACTACGTGAAGGGCAAGCCGGGCGAACCGGTGCTGATCTCGTGGGACGATGCCGAAACGCTGTTCCACGAATTCGGCCACGGCCTGCACGGCCTGGTCTCGAACGTCCCCTATCCGACGCTCGCCGGTACCAGCGTCAAGCGCGACTTCGTGGAATTCCCGAGCCAAGTGAACGAGTACTGGCTCTCGACGCCGGAAGTTCTCAACACCTACGCCGTGCACCACAAGACCGGCAAGCCGATCCCCAAAGCGCTCGTCGATAAGGTGCTGGCGGCAAAGAACTTCAACGAGGGCTTCGGCACCGTGGAGTATCTCGCGAACGCGATCTACGACATGAAGCTTCACATGACGGCGACGCCGGACAAGACGATCGACATCGCCGAGTTCGAGAAAGCGACAATGGCCGAGATCGGTATGCCGAAGGAAATGGTACTCCGCCACCCTGCGGCAGCCTTCGGCCACATCTTCTCGGGCGACGGCTATAGCGCTGGCTACTACGTTTACATCTGGGCCGACGCCATGACCGCCGACGTCTACGAAGGCTTCACGGAAAAAGGCGGCCTCTACAACAAAGACGCCTGCAAACTCCTCGAAGGCTCGATTATGAGCGTCGGCAACTCGATTCCGCCCGACGAAGCGTTCCGCAGATTCCGCGGTCGCGACGTCGACACCAACGCCCTCATGCGCGACCGCGGCTTCCCGGTGACGTAGTCATTTGTTCGGCGGCGTCGCGGCCCCAATGGTCGCGATGCCGCCCGCAACAAAGCCAAGCCCGAACAGAATCCCGCCAAGAAAAAAACCAAACGCTGGCTCGCCGAACGCACCACCCGCTAACCCGACGATGAGCGACGATATCCAGCAAAACGCAGCCGCCGCCGAACCCGCGCGCCGGATCAGCATCACGATTGCCAAGAGCGCAAGTCCGACCGAAATTGCGACAACGCCAGCTTGATATGTGTCGACACCGAAGACAGTGGTGTCCGGCCCAATAATGGAGCCAACGCCGGCCTCAGCCGCAACGAACGCTGCGAGCCCAAGCCACCCCAAGGCGGCGCGGTGCGCGAAATAGATCCCCATCAGCCCAAACAGCAGAAGCACATCGATTCCGGTCGCGAGCAGCTCCTGCCAGGCCACCGTCGAATCCCACGTCAGAAACGACGACCCGATCCGCATCAAGCCGGCCGCGAGCGCCGCAAGACCGGCCAAGCGAAACAACGTGGCGTCCCTCATGACCGATCCTCCGGCAGATGCGCCGCCACGCGATCCACGGCAGCCAGGAAAGCGGCCGAAGAACGTACCGCATTCAACGCAAGACAGGCTTCCGTCAACTTGATCACATGATCGTCGCCATGCGCGACCGCGCGCGCAACGCGATCGACGGTCGCCGGCTGAGCAACTGTCATTGCGCCATCGAACGGTGCCGTCGCATAAGCCGACATCAGTGCCGCGCCGCTCTGCCACGCATAGGCGACAAGGGTCCGCCCCGTCTCGGCACGAACATGCGGCAGCAGATTAAGCGCGGCGCCCATGCCCGTAACGCCATGCGTGAACACGATCGCGGTCAACGGCGTGTGCACGTTCACCGCCACGACGCGCGCGAACGCTTCCGCCGCCTCCAACGCGGTCTCCCTCGCTGGACGCCGGTCGTCGATCAGATCGAGCACCCCGTCAAAGCCCGGCGCATGCACCAACTGGCCGAGCGCAACCGTGATCGCCCCGCCGTTCTGGCGCTTCTCTTCCGGCAGCAGCGGCACCCGCGCTAGCGCGTCAGCCGGCGAAAGCCGCGCCGACAGCCGCCGCGTCGCCGGCAACTCGACATAGGTCGAAGCCCACAGCGCCAGACCGTCGGCAAGTTCCTGGAGCCTGAGCCGCGTCTCACCCACGCCAAGCGCCCGTGCCGCATGACCAACCCGGATCACGCCGTGCGTCGCCGCCGCCGGAAACCCCGGCGCCAGACGCCCGACCCACCGGTCGCACACCGCAAGCCACCCGTCGCGCGCGATCTCCTCCAAGAAGAGCGCGCTCCAGTCGGCAAAGCGCCAATGCTGTCCCAAAGCCTGCCGCCATCCATCCGCCGCGATAGGCTTCGACACCGCTGTGCGCGGGACAACGGTATGGCGATGGCGCGCGACCCAGGCGACCGCTGTCTCACCATGCCCCATGGCGCAGAGCGCCTCAGCCACCATCGGCACGTGGCTGGTCATGCCGTTCGTGAGGTCCGGGCCTAACGCGGTGAGCAGCTCAAGCGCCTCGTCGAATCTCTGGTAGTTGGCCGCGGCCATAGGTGCCTCCTATTTATGAAAGCACAATATATCGAAATGACCAAATATGTAAAGTGATTACTTTCTCAATTACCCGTGTTCAGACCGCGAGCTTAAGCCCATAGAGCTCAGCCACGTTGTCGTGGCAAATCCAGTTCCTCTCTTGTTCGCTCAAGCCCTTCGCGTGCTCGGCCAGCATCTGCTGCGACCACGGCCAGGTCGAATCCGAGTGCGGAAAATCGTTCGCCCACATCAGCCGGCGCACGTTGCACAGGTCCTTCGTCTTGAACGCGACCCAGTCGTCCTGGAACGTGACGTAGATATGTTCGGCGAAGTACTCGCTTGGCAGCCGCTGCAGGGGCGGTGCTTTCATCCAGTAGCGATGCCGGTTGTAGGCGTGATCCATCCGGTACATATAGTGCGGCACCCAGCCGGCATCGGCCTCCACGCATACGATCTTTAACGTTGGATGCCGGTCGAACACGCCGCCGAAAATCAGCGTCCCCATAATGTCCTGACAGCCGCGAATGATCGACAAGAAGCCATTGATGCGCGGGCCACGCGGCTTCGCGTCGATCGCACTCGAGCGCCCGGTCAGGATATGAAACGACAGCGGCAGGCCAAGCTCAACCGCCGTCGCCCACACCGGATCGTAGACCGGGCTGTCATAGTCTTCGACCGCAGGATCGCCGGGCATCATGATGCCCTTAAACCCCATCGCATGCGCCGCTTTCAGTTCCGCGACCCCATCGGCCGGTGTGCGCATCGACACCTGCGCCATCCCGAACAACCGCTCCGGCGCCACTGCGCAATACGCCTGCAGCCAGCGGTTATAGGCCTCGAAGCACGCCTTCTTGTAGTCGAAGTCTGGGTGATTGCAGATCAGCATGCCGACCGTGGGATAGATGATCTCCGCGGCAACGCCGTCCTTCTCCTGATCGGCCACACGAAACTTCGAGTCCCATCCGCTGCGCCAAAGGTCCTCGAACGCGACGCCGTCCGTCGTAATCTGCGAAGGGTCCTTGCCCGCCGCCGCGACCAACCCCATCGGCACCGGCTGGCTCATCCCGTCGATCACGAATGCATCGCCCACGCGGTCGAGCCGCTTCATCCTCGGCGCCCGCTCCCGATACTTCGCCTCGATATAATCGACATAGCAGTTCGCCGGCTCGGTGATGTGCGAATCGGCGGAGATCGGTTTCTTGAACATCGGCGGCCTCTCAAGATTCTCACAAGCGTGACCCCCGCCGCTTGACCTGTCAACGTCGCCCAAGGGAAGCTGATCTCCGCAACGGAAACGAGAACCCATGCCCACCGGCCTCATCGACGTCGTCCGCGACGGTCACATCGCCACGGTCACCATCAACCGCCCCGACAAGCGCAACGCCATCACCAACGAGATGATGGAAGACATCGAAGGCATCGCCAAAGCCTTCGCCAAGGATGAACAAACCCGCGCGATCATCGTCCGCGCCGAAGGCCGCGACTTCTCGATCGGCGCCGACCTCACGCAGAACCGCTTCCAAGGCGACCCGCAGTCGATCTTGATGCGCCGCCGCGGCCTGGAGCTCGGCGGTCAAATGATGCGCGCACTGCAGGAAATCCATCAGCCCACGATCTGCGCCGTGCAAGGCATCGCGACCGGCGGCGGCGCCTGCATCCCGACCGCCTGCGACTTCCGCATCGGCGCGAATGACGCCCGCGTCGGCTATGGCGAGGTGAAGATCGGCATCAACCTGATGTGGAACGCGGTTCCCGTCTGCGTCCACCTGATCGGCCCCGCGCGCGCCAAGCGTATGATCATGTCCGGCAAATTCTTCGACGCACCGACGCTTCTGAATTGGGGCTTCTTCGACGAAGTGGTGCCGCGCGAAAGCCTCGACGACGCCGCCCGCGCGATGGCCGAGGAGTACGCTGCACTCCCGCCGATCGCGGTCCAAATGATCAAGCGCTCGATCAACCGCGTCGCCGGCGCGCTCGACCAAGCGATCATGCACATGGACGCCGACCAATGGCTGCTGGCCGCCCACAGCGAAGACTTCCGCGAGGCCGTCTCCGCCTTCTTCGAGAAGCGAAAACCAACCTTCAAAGGCAACTAACCCCGTAATTTCAATACCTTAGGGTATGATGATATTTTGATGATTATATGATTGAATTCGGAGCACCACCTGCTTACATGTCTCGTCGCCCCATCAACACGGAGCCACGACATGAGCAAACTCAACGTCGGCGTCGGTGACGACTTCCCGCTCGACGACGCCCCAAAGCAAGACACCGATCATCCCTGCGCGGCTTACCGCGCGCACCGCATGCACCATCGCGGCCATTGGCGCCGGCGCCATCACGGCGGTCCCGGCGCAGCCCTCCTGATCTTGCCCGCAGCAGCCGCATCCGTCACCGCCGCGATCCTCTACCCGCTAGCAACGCTCGGCGTCGTCGGCGGAATTGGTATCGCCGCCGCCGCATATCGCCGTCGCCGCTGGCAGCACTATCGCGACGCCTATCGCAAGCACCAGGCAGAGCAGAACAAACCGGCCGGCACGACCGAGCCGCCGAAGGAGAACACGTGATGCGTCATCGCCACGGACACGGCTTCGGCCATCGCATGCTGCCCGAAGCCGGCGAGCGCACGACCACTCGCGTGCAACTCGAACTGCCGCCGCAAGCGATGGAACGCCTTCAGCGCCTCAAGGACAAAACCGAAGCTGCCTCCTACGCCGAAGTGATCCGCAATGCGCTCCGCCTCCTCGAAGCCCTCGTCGACGAGCACGACAAAGGCTCCGAATTCGCCCTCAAGCGACCGGACGGCGAGACGGTCGCTTACAAAATCTTTGTTTGAGTGGGGAGCAAGCCACTCTAGCAAGTGCTTTCCCCGTTGGGAGAGCCTGAGGGCTAAGAACGCACCGCCGCCTACATGCCCGGCAAAGCCAAGAACTCCAACACTTCGATGGCAGCGCCGGGCATCGACAAGTGCGGATGCCCGTCGAGCACCTTTCGAGCAGCGGCGAGCGAGTCAGCTTGCACGATCGAGTACCCACCGATCGGATCCCCCACTGCCTTTCCCGCGCCCAGATACGCCGAGAGCTGCGTCGGCGATCCCATGTCGGCGATTGCGGAGCCAGCACGCCCCGCCCACGCCATCCATGCCTCCATCCCGGCCTTCGCTTGCTCAGGCGTGGCCTTCGACATTTGCTCCTGCGCCGACGCGGGCGCGCGGTAGAGTACAAGGAACTTCGCCATGGCAACCTCCAATGATCCTGGCTATCGCGCCAACCTACCACGCCTATCCGTCCTCGACTGTCACGGACTGGTGACCAACTGGCTGACAGTGAAGCGGCGATCCGGCTTTCCGACTCCGGAACTTTCCTGCCGCAGCGCCGCTCGCTTGGTATAAGTGTGCCAAACACGGCCACCCATGAAACTCACCGACTTCAAAGTCTTATCGTTCGATTGCTACGGCACGCTGATCGACTGGGAGACCGGCCTCTGGTCGTCGCTCCAGCCGCTGCTCGCAACCTCGCGCATCGACCGCGAGACCGCGCTCACGGCGTTTGGGCTTGTCGAGCCTGAGCAGGAACACGAAACGCCAACGCTACCCTATCGCGACATCCTCGCCCGCGTGCACGCCAAACTCGCGACGCGCTGGAACCTGAAATCGACGGACGCGATGGACAAGGCCTTCGGCCTCTCCGTCGGCACGTGGCCACCGTTCCCAGACACAGTCGAGGCGCTCGCTTACCTGAAGCGTCACTACAAACTCGTGATCCTCTCGAACGTCGACCGCCAAAACTTCACCGCCACAAACCGACTTCTGCGTGTCGAGTTCGACGCCATTTGCACCGCCGAAGACATCGGCAGCTACAAACCGGACCTGAAGAACTTCGCCTATCTGATCGCGAAGCTGAACGAGATCGGCTCAAACAAACGCGAACTCCTCCACACTGCCCAAAGCCTCTACCACGACCACACCCCCGCCGAACGAGCCAACATCGCCCGCTGCTGGATCAACCGCCGCGCCGACCAAGGCAAAGGCTCCGGCGCCACCAAAGCCGTCGACCACATGCCAAAACTAAACTTCGAGTTCCCAACCCTCGCCGCCATGGCCGAAGCGCACCGCAAGTCGATGTGAGCAAGAAAGTGAACCACCAAGAGCACGTTAGCGCGCAGTACCGGCGCTTCGGCTAGGCAGAGCGTCTTGGTGATCTTCGTGTTCTTGGTGGTTCAATCTCTTTTCTTCTTCGCGTCCTTCGCGCCTTCGCGTGGAACATTCCTTCCCTGCGGCTTCTCCGACACCTTCGCCGTCGAGCGTGGCGCTTCGAGACCCATCAAACTTCCGCCCAGCGATCGCCAGCCGATGGCCGCGCTGACGGCAAAGCCAAAAAAACTCGAACGGCTCATGCCCATCTCGGCCGCCCGTTTGTCCGCACGGACGATGAGGCTCTTCGGAAGATAGACATTGACCCGCTCCGACGGATCGGGCGGCTCGACGCCGATCAGGAAGAACGCAACGAACCGCGCCCCCTTCGGCATCTCGATCCGCTCCAAGGGGGTCGGATCCGGCAAGGCCGACTCGCGCTCCGCCAGCTTGTCCACCGCCTGCGCGACCAGAAGTTCCGCCTTCTCGATCGCCTCCTCGCGCGTGTGCCCGCCGGCGACGCATTCCGGAAAGTCGGGGAGCCAGACGGCGAACGTATTTCGCGCCCCATACTCAAGAACCGCGGGGTAAAGCCTTCGCGCCATCTCCGGCCTCCTCGTGTGCGATTTGACACACAAGACAAGGTGTGTCATTTCGCACATCATAACCTGTGCTCCGGAGCTCACAAATGTCCGCTGATCGGCAATTGGGGATTGTCCGCACCGCCTACGCCAAGAACATCATGGCTGCCGCCGGTGCGATCGATCGGCGGGTCGAGACCGCGTTCGCGCGCGTGCCTCGCGAAGACTTCTTGGGCCCGGGCCCGTGGCCCATCTTCCGCGGCATCGGCGACTACGTGCTAACCCCGAATACGGACCCAACCCACCTCTACACCAACGATCTCGTCGGCATTGTGCCCGAGCGGGGCCTCAACAATGGCCAGCCGACACTGCACGCGTTTCTCCTGGCGCAAGCCAAACCGGCGGAAAGGGAACATATCGTTCACATCGGAACGGGCACCGGTTACTACACCGCCATCATGGCCGAACTGGTCGGTCGATCCGGCCGCATTACCGGCATCGAATACGATCCGGAGCTTGCCGCCCGCGCAAAGGCAAACCTCGCGAACCGTCCGCACGTCCGGATCGTTCAAGGCGATGGTGCCTCCGCTACCTTCGATCAGGCCAACGTGATCTACGTCAACGCCGGTGCAACCCGGCCTGCGGACGCTTGGCTCGACCGCCTTGCCGACGGCGGCCGATTGATCTTGCCGCTCACGACCGCAAAAGGATTCACCCAGCCGGGTGTCGGCACAGTCGCCATGCAGGGATCGGTCTTCCTTATCGAACGCTCCGGAGACGAATTCCACGCCAAGTGGATCTCGCCCGTCGCCATCTTCCCGTGCGCCGGCGCCCGGGACGACACCTCCGAACAAGCCTTCAGCAAAGCGCTAAGCACCGGTCGCTGGAGCGAAGTCACCCGGCTCTACCGCCGCGATGACCTCCCCGACGACCAATGCTTCCTCAAGGCACCCGGCTGGTGCCTCGCCTACAACTAACGCGGCCGGTCTTGCACGTTCGGCGCAAAGTTGATCCGGCGCACTTCGCGGATTTCCCGCGCGCCGACCTCGCCCTCGACAAGCTCATAGCCCATCAGCGCAAACGTCCGTTGCCCCAGGAAGATCGGTCGCGCATTGCCGTACCAATCGACGCATGAGGCTTTGCAACCGTCGTCGACCACACGCTCCTCCTGCGCCCCGAGCTCGCCGAGGCCCCTGAATTTCCGGTCTGCGCGCCGGATGAAGAGGATCGCGGCCGAATTCTCGACCAGCTGGCGAAAGCCGGGCCGCGCCGCACGCGCGACCGGCAGGCCGAGCACGCCGGCACTCGCGTCGTCGCTACGCGTTTCCGGCTTGAAGAAGAAGCCGTGGCTGCGCGTTTCGCCTTGCGACGCCCCCTCGAGCACGTATTGATCGCCGGTCACCGGTCCACGCCCCAGCGTCAACTCGACTGCGCGGAAGTGCAGATCCTTCGAATCGGCGCCGACCACAACCGCGTCGCGCCCCATCGCCTCGATCCGATCGACCCCGTGATCGAGCGAAACCTGATCGACCCCTTCGCCCTTCACCGACGCGACAACAAGATTCGACCGGCCATCCGGCGACGAACCCCAGCTGCCGCCGACGCCATAGAGTACATAGTCGCCGACATAGCGGTTCTGAAATGCGTAGCCCTGGCCCTTGGGCAGCGGCAGTTCGCGATAACGCCGCCACGACACATCATCATCGCCGTCACCGAAGTCGCTGAGCGAAAAGCGCAGCAGCGCCACGTCACCCGACGCAAACTCCGGCCGCCACATTGCATCGCCCCCGCCCTCGCTGCGCACGAGCACGTTCAGCTTGCCGTCGTCCCAGTCTTCGCGGAACGAGAACTGATCCGTCGGCGCCCCGTGCACGCCGATGGCCGACGGCGCACTGCCGTCCAGCGGCAGGCGATAGAGCATTGATGTCGCCCGCGGCGACTCCCGCCGCCCCCAACGCGGCTGCGACACCCACACATAAACCGAATTCGCCGACACATAGAACGTACGCCCGTTTGGACCCAGCACACTGGTCGCGTCGCAATGCAACACCGGCGCCGTCAGATCGCAATCGGTCACGGTGTGAATGGCGTCGATCGGCGGCGCCTCCGCATCGCGCCACTTCCGCGGCAGATAGACGTGGTTCGCACTCACAATGCGCTCGAACCCGGCTTTCGGGTCGCCGGTCCACTTGCGCAACGCCGGCAGCCAATTCACCGACACCGCCGCATCGTACGGCACATAGAGCGGCGAATAGACGACAAGCCGCGTCCCGATCAGCCGCGACGCGAAATTCCGCGACGAGTAATAGTCGTTCGACCGCAGATGATACGCGTCCTCGAACGAGAGCTTGCCGTCGGCGCTCAAACGAAACCGGTTGATCTCCGTACCGCCGCGCCCATAGCTGTAGCCGATCACGATCACCCGGTCGCCCGAGATCAACATCTCGTCATACCAATCGCCGCTCGGATTGACGCCCGGCGGATAGGCGTCGATCGCATCGATCGGCCGCAGATCGCCGTTGCGCGTCGACACCGTGAACAACCGCCCGCGCCGCAAGACGACCAGCATCCCGGCGCGAACTTTGACAATCCCGCCCTCATCGACGTCGGCTTCTTGGGTGTTCGTGATTTTGTCGTCATCGGTGACCTGAGATCCGGTCACCGTAACCTTCTCCACTGATGACGACGCATCTTGCGCCGGCGCCGCAGCCGGCGCCGGAGCAGGCGGCGGTGGCGCCGGCACAACACCGTCGGCCATCCCAACCGCACGTCGCTGGCGCTCCTTATGCAAGCGCTTCAAGAACCGCTTGAACTGCCGCTCGGAGCGAAATGGCACCAATGTCGCCTCCGGCGCGTTCTTCGCCGCCGTCTCGCGCGGACCGGCGGCCGCCCCTCCAACACCCGCGCAAAGCGCGATCGCGGTCAAAGCTCCGGCGGCGGTCCACTGCAACAAGCGCATTGTCGAATCTCCTCAAACGGCGTCGGTCGTCATAGGCGAAGAACACCCCAAAGTCGGCGACAATGTGTCGGCTTTGTGCCGAACGCACAGCCGCTTCGCCGCAGCCAAACGAGTCGCTTGACAACATACCAACCAGTCGGTATGCACATGCTATGTTGAAACTCGATGCCCGCACCAAGCTTCTGAACGCTGCGATCGAAGTGGTCCGCGCGCAAGGCTACGCCGCCACCTCCGTCGACGAACTCTGCAAGAAAGCCGGCGTCACCAAAGGCGCCTTCTTCCATCACTTCGAAACCAAAGACGCGCTCGCCGTCGCCGCCGCCAACCACTGGAGTGAAACCACCAGCGCCTTGTTCGCGCAGGCGCCCTACCACGCCCCCGCCGATCCGCTCGACCGCGTGCTCGCCTACATCGACTTCCGCAGGGAACTCCTCCGCGGCACGCCGGCCGAGTTCACGTGCTTTGTCGGCACGACGGTGCAGGAGGCCTTCGCGGCAAACGACGACATCCGCGCGGCGTGCGAGCAGAGCATATTCGGACACGCCGCGACACTTGCGGACGACATTTCGCAGGCCATGCGCAAATACAAGATCAAGGGCGGCTGGACGGCGATGAGCCTTGCCCTGCATACGCAAGCCGTCCTGCAAGGCGCCTTCATCCTCGCCAAAGCGAAGGGAAGCGCCGCGATCGCCGTGGATAGCATCGATCATCTGCGCCGCTACATCGAACTTCTGTTCAACCGCCCAAGGAAGGAGAAAACCAAATGACCCAACGCATCACCGTTGAAACGACAGTCGCGGCACCGATCGACAAAGTCTGGCGCGCCTACGTCACGCCCGAAGACATCAAGCAGTGGAACGCGGCCTCCGACGATTGGCACACCACCGCCGCCACCGTGGACCTGCGCGTGGGCGGCACCTTCAGCTCCCGCATGGAGGCGAAGGACGGCAGCTTCGGTTTCGATTTCGCCGGCACCTACACCAAGATCGTCGATCAGAAGCTGCTCGAATACACCTTCGGCGACCGGACCGCGCAAGTCGAGTTCGTGCCGGTCAAGTCCGGCGTCGTCGTCCGCGTCTCCTTCGACAGCGAACCGACGCACACGATCGAACAGCAACAGCAAGGTTGGCAAGCGATCCTGGCCAAGTTCGCGCGTCACGTCGAAACCAAGCGGCCGCACTGACCGCGCACTCATTCCAAAGGAACCGTCACATGTCCACGAACACGATCCGTCTGCACCGCGTCCTCCGCGCCCCAGCCGACCGCATCTATCGCGCCTTCCTCGACCCGGACGCGATGGCGAAGTGGCTGCCGCCGAACGGCTTCACCGGCAAGGTCCATCACATGGACGCCAAGGTCGGCGGTACCTACAGAATGAGCTTCACGAACTTCTCCAGCGGCAATAGCCACGCCTTCGGCGGCAAGTATCTGGAACTCGCACCGAAGGAGCGCATCCGCTACACCGACGTCTTCGAAGACACGAACCTGCCGGGCGAGATGATCACGACGATCCAGCTCACCAAGGTCTCGGTCGGTACCGAAGTCCACATCGAGCAATCCGGCGTGCCCGGCATGATCCCGCCCGAAGCCTGCTACCTCGGTTGGCAGGAGTCGCTCACCCTGCTCGCCAAACTCGTCGAAGCCGAAATCCCGGAGTAGTGCCAGGTCGCACCCAGCCCTCAACTAAGAAAACGGAGCGCGCACATGCGCAAGATAATTGCTGGTGTATTTCAGTCGTTGGACGGGGTCATGCAGGCGCCGGGCGGACCGACCGAGGACCCGACGAAGGGTTTCGATATGGGTGGATGGACCGTCACCTATTGGGACGCTTTGATGGGCGAGGCCATGGGTGGAATGTTCAGCGCACCCTTCGATCTGTTGCTAGGTCGCAAGACATACGAAATCTTCGCAGCGCACTGGCCGTTCATGACGGGAGACCCGGTAGGCGAACTCTTCAACAGCATTGGCAAGCATGTCGTCACCTCGTCCAGCGAACCTCTCAGCTGGCAGAACTCGCACACGTTGAACGGCGACGCTGCTAAGGCGATATCAGCCCTCAAGAAATCCGCCGGGCCGGACCTGCTTGTTCAAGGTAGCAGCCAACTCTACCCCACGCTTTTCGATCACAAGCTGCTCGACCGCCTGTTCGTGATGACCTTTCCGGTGGTGCTCGGCAAAGGCAAACGCCTGTTTGCCCAGGGCATACGACCATTCGCGATGCGCCTTGTCGAAAACAAGGTTTCTACAACGGGTGTACTGGTCACAACCTATGAACCCGCCGGAGAAGTGCCTCTGGGAAGCTTCCAACAGAGCGAACCATCGGCACTTGAAGTGGCGCGTCAGGAGCGAATGAAGATAGAGCGTTAGACGGACCCGACCATGAGCCGCTACCAGTATCCGCAACCCAGTCACAGGAGTGACGCATGAAAACCTTTCTCGCGATCTATCTGGGCCACATCAACTCGGCGCGCCAAGCAGAATGGGGTAAACTTGACGAAGCCGCCCGCCAAAAACGCATCGCCGCCGGCATGACCGCCTGGGGCGATTGGATGACGAAACACCACGCGTCCGTCGTCGTCGAAGGCGGGCCGCTTGGCAAGACGAAACAAACCTCTGCTGCGGGAATTTCCGACGTGAAGAACAACATGTCCGGCTATGTCGTCGTCCGCGCCGAGTCGCACGAAGCCGCAGCCCGCATGTTCGAAAACCACCCGCACTTCAAGATCTTCCCCGGCGATGCCGTGGAGATCATGGAGTGCTTGCCCATCCCGGGACGCTAGAACAAGCTGCAGAGACGCGAACTGAACTCCGCACCCACCAGACCTGAAGGAGAAACCCATGCCCTACGTCGATGGATTTGTGATCCCCGTGCCGAAAGCGAACCGCGAAGCCTACCGAAAGATGGCCGAGATGGCGGCGCCGATCTTCAAAGAGCACGGCGCCTTGAAAGTGGTCGAGTGCTTTGGCGACGACGTGCCCGACGGTCAGGTGACCTCGTTCCCGTTGGCGGTGAAAAAGACCGATGACGAAATCGTCGTCTTCTCCTGGATTATCTGGCCATCGAAGGCAGCCCGCGACGCCGGCAACGCGAAAGCGATGGCCGACCCGCGCATGCAGATGCCGCCGGATGGCATGCCCTTCGACGGCAAACGCATGATCTTCGGCGGCTTCGAGATGTTCCTCGACGCTTAACCCTTCGCTAACCACGCTTCGCAACGCTTTCTTCACCACGCTTTCAAACAGGCAAACGCCGTTCGCTCTTTGAAGAGGGCCGGCGGTGTTTACTGCACGCGGGGAAACACGAAGCCCGGGCGCCTTAGAACAAGGTCATACGAAAAATGGAAAGCGTCGACGCAGACCTGCTGAAGCGGGTCATCGAGCTGCAGCACGGCGGTACGGGCACGTTCGTTCAGTCCGTTCGCGTGCACAAGGCGACCGCAAACAAGCTGCAATGGGACGGCATGGTCCACGTCTTCGATTTGAAGGGCCACCCGAAAGCCAAGCGCGCCTTTGCGTGGGCCTCGCCTATCAACGGCAGCAAGGCCCCGCGTTACTTCGCGGTCCTTCAGCAAGCCCGCATCAACAGCCCGTCCGACGCCGTCAAGGCCGCCGCCGCCGCCATCAAGCAGTGGGGCTAACGCCGCCCGGCCGCCTTCTTCTTGCCGCCGCCGACGCCCGAATGCGCCTCCAGGCTCGACGTATCGAAGCCGTGATAGAGCGACAAGAACCGGAACGGATGCGCCTGATATGACGTGTACATCACATTGTTGATGTCGCTCGCCGTATCGAAATAGTCGATCCGCGGCGCCTTTCCGCGCAGCACCAAGTGATGCCGCGCCATCAACAACCCGAACTGATCAATCCAGCGCGACACCTCGGCCCCGCCGAGAGCCTTCTCGAGATACCCCTTGAGAAACCGCAAGAACGTCGCCGCATTGCGAGTCGGATTCACCAGCATCAAATTGGCCGTCAGCCGCGAGCCTGCGTTGGTGTTGCCCGTGTTCTCGTTCAGCACGATATCTGCGCCTTCGCTGCGGTCGAGCAAGTCGGCCACGCCCCGCTGCAAGATCAAATCGATGTCCGACACGAACACCGGCAACTTCAGCTTGTTCAGCAGCGTGCCCAACCGCAGAAAGCGCACCGACTGGAAATGCGCCACCGGCTTTGCAATCAGCCCCTTCGGCGGCGCGTCATAACACTTCGTCTTGACCGCGCTCGCATCGAACGTATCACCCGCAAAGACCAAGCGCTCGTCATTGATTCCAACCGACTTCGCAACGCTCTTCAGCGAAGCCGCGCCACCGATCACATGCACCACGATCAGCGCGTTGACGTCGCAGTACTTCAAGATCGACTTGACGTACCAACCCGCATAGAGATCGACATAAGCCCGATCGGCCGCCGCAAAGAACACCGCGCGCGCCTTCAGCCGCTTCGCCCGCGCCTGCACGCCGTCCCAATCGAGCGCGGCGCCGGCCGCCGTCACAAACGCCACCGGCGTCTCCTTCGCCGCCACGGGCGTTTCGGCCGCGACCATCGGCAGATCGAGCGCCTGCACCGCCAGGCGATAATGCTTCGCCCACCCTTCCCACTCGCCGTCCGCCGGCACGTCAACCACAAGCTCCCGCGCCGCCGTCAGCCGAGCATCGACCGCCGCCAACTGCGGCGCATCCAGCGCCCCGCACAACGTCGCGCTCGCCGCGTCGTAAATATTGCGCAACCGTAGCAACGGGTGCACGTCGTTCGCCGGTTGCGCCTCGGCCATCACCGCGCGCGCCGCCTCATGCGCCGGCTCAAGCTTCAGCACCGCCGTCGCATAGCGCGCGGCCTCGTTCTTCCGCCCCAGCGCCACGTTGCAGGACAGCGCCGAGTTCAAGAACGCCACATTCCCGGGCGCCAGCGCCGCCAGCGCCGCCGCATATTTCTCCGCCTCGTCGATCCGTCCCGCCGCAACAAGCGCGTTAAACTGATCGAACGCCGCCGGCATCTGCGTGCGAATGTCTTCGACCAACACATCCGTGTTCGGTTCGGCAGCCTTCAGCAGCGCCAGCTTCTCGATCGCCTTCAGCGTCTGCCCGTCCGCGCCCAGCATCCGAACGATTTGGCGCAACGTCTCCGCTTGGGCCCCCTGCAACGCATCGACATGCTCCAGCAGCGTCAAGGCGTCTTTGTAGCGGCCCTGCTCGCCAAGCGTTCCCGCGATCGCACGCAGCCGCGCCACATCGGCAATCGGCGCCGTCGCTCGACGCGACCGGCGCTCGAACAAGAAATCCATCTGCAGCAGCGCGCCGTTCTGCACGCCCGAGAGCCGGTGGAAATCCACCACTTCAACCGGATGAAACCCAAGCCGGTCGAGCTCCGCGAACAGCGCCTCAGCACGCGCCCCGCCAATATTGTACTCGACCATCGACACTTCCAGCAGCACGAAGTCGGCCGCGCGCAGCACGCGCTCGCCGCCGCGCAGCACGTCAAGTTCCGACCCTTGCGTGTCGATCTTCACAAAGTCGAACGTCCGGTCCTTGAACAAGTCGTCCAGCCGCACCTTGTCGACGGTCCGCTTCACCACGACGTCGTCGCGGAAGAAGTGGGTATTTTCGCGGTAGAGCGAACTCCCCGTCGATTGCAGCCATTCTTTGGTCAGGAACAGTTCCGCCTGGCCCGCCGTATCCGATGCCGCCACGCCGTGCGTCTCGACCCCAAGCTTGGCCAAAGCCTCCGCGCAAAACGGATTGGGCTCGATCAACGTCGGAACGCACGCCGGAAAGACGCCCAAGAATTGCTGCGTAAACGTGCCGACATGCGCGCCGACATCCAGCATCGTGCGCGGAACATAACCTTGACCGCGCAGTGCGTCGAAAACGCGAGCGTTCATCGTGTACCCGTCTTCTTCCGCTTCGCCACGCCCTCGCGCGCAGGTTTCTGAATTTCGACCTTCTTCGCCACGCCGGCTTCCGCCGCCGCAATATCGGTCTCGCTCCAAAGCCGGCCGTCCGCCCGCATCGGCCGCGCCAAATGCCGCTGGCTCAGCGCCGCCTTGTAAAGCCCTTCATAGTCGGCGACCGCCAACATTTCTTGCCGTTCATGGTCGATCGCAACACCCACATCCAAATAGGCCTCGAGGTTCGAGAGTTCCGGCCGCGGCAACTGCCCCTTGCGGTACTCCGCCACCATCGTGCGATAGAGGTCTTCCAACCGCGCCGTCAGCTTGTCCGTATCGAACAGCGTGCAGCGATCGCGACTCTGGCGAAGCTTCGCCTTGTATGCATCGACCTGCGACCGCTTCAGCCCCAGCGCCACCGCGCGCTCGACATAACTCCGCGGGTCCTCGACCACCAACTCCGGCAACCCCGCCGAACGCACCAAGCTTCCGCACACGCGCGAGGCAAAGCTGCGCCCGGACAGCGTCAACACCGGCACGCCCATCCACAGCGCGTCGGACGCCGTCGTATGCGCGCCATAGGGTGACGTGTCCAAGAACAAATCCGCCAACGGATAGCGCGCCAAATGTGCCGAATTCTTCATCCGCGGCGCAAAGATCAACCGCGAGCGCTCGATGCCCTTGCGTTCGGCGTACTCGCCAAGCCGGTCCTTCGTCGTCGCCGAACCGTCGAGCAGCCACAGCACGCTCCCCGGCACACGCTTCAAGATGTCCAGCCAACGGTCGAACGTGAACCGCGAAATCTTATGCGTGCCGTTGAAGCAGCAATAGACGAAAGCGCCTTCCGGGAGCTCTGCTTCGGCGCGCGTCTGACCCTGAGGCGCCACCTCGCGCTTGCGATCGTTCGGCTGGTAGCACGGCAACCGCACGACCTTTTCCGAATAGAACTTCTCCGACCCGTGCGGAATGATCCAATCGTCCGCGACAATATAGTGATGATAGGGCGAACCCATCGTGCTCGGAAAGCCAAGCCAGTTCACCTGAATGGGCGCCGGCTGCCGCGCAAACACACCCGCGCGCGCATCGCGCGTGTGCCCGTTCACATCCACCAGAATGTCGATTCCGTCCGCCGCAATCCGCGCCGCCGCCTCGTCGTCGCTCATCTGCCTGATGTCGACCCAATGCTCGACGGCCGCTTTCGTCCGCCGAGTCAACGCACTGTTCGACTCCGGCCCGCAGTAATAGGCGAACACCTCGAAGTTCGACTTGTCGTGAACCTCGAAGAACTCCGCCATCAAATAGCCGACCGCATGATCCCGCAGATCCGACGACACATAACCGACCCGCAATCGGCGCGACTTTGTATCGATCGTTGCTGCCCGCCGGTCCGACGCACCGGCCTCGGCCATCGGCGTGGACTTGCGAACGTACTGCTCCGCGGAACCGAGTTGCAGCAGCGGATCGTCCGTATAGACCGCCATCGAAAGAGGATGGATACCCCGCATCAACGCCTTGCGATCCAACCGCTCCGACGGCACAATCACCGGCCATTTGCATTGCGCCAGGCGCAACGCCACGTACTGCTCGACCACTTCCGTCTGCTGCGGCGCGATCTCAAGGCATTGCTGAACCGCGGCCTCGGCCCGCTCGACCTCCTGCCGGTCCGACAGCACCCGCGCCATTTGTTTCAGCGCGATGGCCGTATAGCCGACCGTGGTTCCCGTCACGGCCATCGGCCGGTTTACCGCCGACGTCCAAAGCTCCACGGCCTTATCCACCGCGCCGGAGCGCTCCAGGATTCCGCCCAGGTTGATGTACGCCGGTAAGAAATCGCCGTTGAGTGCGATCGCCTTCTGCAAGCAGTCCGCCGCCGCCGCCGCATCGCCCGCCTGCGAGTCCAGCGCCGAACAGTTGAAGAGCGCCACGTAAAGCAGCGGGTTCTGCGGATTGCCGCTGATCCAAGCGCGATAGAGCTGCCGCGCCGATCCGGTTTGGCCCGCCGCCGTCAAGGTCGCGGCCGTATCGATCAGCCCCGTAAGCGCGAGCGAACCCGCCGCAATCTTTTGCAAAGCGTTAAGGAATAAATTCTCGGACATGGGCTTAGCCTCAAGGACGGCCGAACGCGACCGTCGTCGAGGAAGAACCTGGATGATTATGCTTACAAATCCGCTAATGACACCGCACGGACAAGCCAAACCCCAAGCGCTCTCTGAAAGAGAACTTGGGGTGGCTCCGAAACCAGGCTGCTAAGCGGCTAGAAGCTCGCCAACACGTAGGCCTCGACCTGCGCCGCGTCCATGCTCTGGACCTGCGTGGCGGTGAAGCCGGCAAGCTGCGTGGTGCTCATCAGACCGATGTTTGTGGCGGTCAGCCCGTCGATCTGCGTGATCGTCAGCGCCGCCAGCTGCGTCGACGTGAACGAAGCAACCGACGTCTCGGTCAGTTCGGCAATCGCTGTCGTGGTCAGGTTGCTGATCTGCGCGCCTGTGAACACCCCGAACTGCGTGGTCGAGAACTCGTCGAGGTCCGTCGCCGACAAGCCGCGGATCTGGGTTGTGGTCAGGCTGCCGACCTGCGTCGTATCCAGCACCGCCACCTGCGCCGCGCTCAAGGCCGCGAAGTTGGTCGCGCTGAACGCACCCAACTGCGTCGTCGACAGTGCCGCGATCTGCGTATCGGCGAACTCGCCGATGTCGCTCGTCATCAGGCTGCGCAGCTGCGTCGCCGTCAACACGCCGATCTGTGTCGTATTCAAGGCGCCGATCTGAGTCGCGTTCAACGCCGAGAAGTTCGTGGCGCTGAGCCCCGCAATTTGCGTCGTCGAGAACGAAGCCACTTGGGTGTCCGCGAACTCGCCGATGTCGGTGGTCGAGAGAGCGCGCAGCTGTGCCGTCGTCAAGGCGCCGACCTGCGTCGTCGTCAGGCCGCCGACCTGCGTCGCATCCAACGCGGCGAGGTTCGTCGCGTTCAGGCTGGCGATCTGCGTTGTCGTCAAAGCGCCGACCTGGGTCGCGTTCAGCGCCGCGATATTCGTTGCGCCGAGCGCGCCAAGCTGCGTTACCGTCAATGCCGCAATCTGGGTATCGGCGAACTCGCCAACGTCCGTCGTCGACAAGCCGGCCAGCTGGCCTGCCGTCAAGGCGCCGATCTGTGTCGTCGTCAACCCGGCCACCTGCGTATCCGCCAGCGCCGAGAGGTTCGTGGTGTTCAAGCTCGCGATCTGCGTCGTCGTCAAACCGCCGAGCTGCGTCGCGTCCAGAACCGCCAGGTTCGTCGGACCAAAGGCGCCCAATTGCGCCGCCGTCAGGCTGCCGAGCTGCGCCGCCGTGAACTCGGCGACGTCCAACGTCGACAGAGCCGCGATCTGTGTCGTCGTCACGCCGCGCAACTGCGTCGTGCTCAAGCCGCCGATCTGTGTGGCGTCGAGCGCCGCGAAGCTTGCCGTACCCAGGCGCGAGACCTGTGTCGAGCTGAGCGCACCAAGCTGCGTCGTGCTGAACTCGGTCATGTCGGTTGCGTTCAACCCGGCAATCTGCGTCGTGCTCAGCCCGGCGACTTGCGTCGTGGTAAGTGCGCCGGCCTGCGTCGCGTCCAGTGCCGACAGGTTCGTCACGCTGAACGCCGCCAGCTGCGTCGCGCTCAACGAGGCGATTTGCGTATCGGCAAATTCGTTGACGTCCGTCGTCGACAAACCGGCGATCTGCGTCGTCGTCAATCCGCGCAGCTGTGTCGTCGTCAGCGACGAAACAGTCGCCGCATCAAGCGACGAGAAGTTCGTCGCGCTGATGCTCGAAAGCTGTGTCGAGCTCAACGCGCCGATCTGCGTGGCGGTCAATTCCGCGAAGTTCGTAGCGTTCAGCCCGCCAAGCTGCGTCGTGGTGAGCGCGCCGACCTGCGTCGTGCTGAGCGCGCCGACCTGCGTGGCGTCCAGCGCGGCCAGGTTCGTCGCGTTCAGGGTTGCGATCTGCGTCGTCGTCAACCCGCCGATCTGCGTCGTGTCGAGCGCGTTCAGCTTCGTCGCGCCGAACGAACCCAGCAGCGTCGAGGAGAGCGAGCCGATCTGTGTCGCCGTAAACTCTATCACGTCGGTCGTCGACAAGCCCGCGATCTGCGATGTCGTCAGCCCGCGCAGCTGTGTCGTCGACAAGCTGGCGATCTGCGTCGCATCCAGCGCCGCGAAGCTCGTCACAGCCAAATTCGACAACTGCGTCTGAGAGAACGCCGATAGCTGCGTCGTGCTCAGCTCCGTCACGTCGGTCGCATTCAAGCCGCGCACCTGCGTCATGTTCAGGCTCGCCAGCTGCGTCGTGGTCAGACCCGACACTTGCGTTGCGTCGAGTGCCGACAGGTTCGTCGCGCTGAACGCTGCGATCTGCGTGTTCGTCAATGCTTCGAGATGCGTCGACGCCAACTCGTTGACGTCCGTCGTCGACAGATTGCGCAGTTGCGTCGTGCTGAGTGCGCCAACCTGCGTCGTGGTCAAATTGCTGACCTGCGTTGCGTCGAACGCCGACAGATTGGTCGCCGACAAGCTCGAAATCTGCGTCGTCGTCAACCCGCCGAGTTGCGTCGCATCGAGCACCGCAAGGTTCGTCGGACCGAACAAGCCAAGCTGCACCGTGGACAGACTGCCGATCTGGGTCGCCGTGAACTCGTTCACGTCCGTGGTGCTGAGCCCGCCGATCTGCGTCGCCGTCAGGCCGCGCAATTGCGTCGTGGTCAGGCTCTGCAACTGCGTCCCATCGAGTGCGGAGAACGCCGCCGCCGCCAGGTTGGAAACCTGCGTCGAGTTCCACGCGCCGATCTGCGTCGTGCTGAACTCGCTCATGTCGGTCGCGTTCAAGCCGCGGATCTGGGTCGCGGTCATCACGCCGACCTGCGTGCTGCTCAAGCCCGCAACCTGTGTCGACGCCAAAGCCGAGAAGTTCGCCGCCGAAAGCGCCGCAACCTGCGTGTTCGTAAACACGCCAAGCTGCGTGTCAAGGAACTCGCCGACGTCGGTCGCCGTCAACGCCGCGATCTGTGTTGCCGTGATCGCCTGGATCTGGGTTGTCGTGAAGTTCGCGATCTGCGTATCGGCGAGCGCCGAGAAGTGCGTCGTCGAGAGCCCCGCGATCTGCGTCGCCGTCAGCGCGCCGACCTGGGTCGCATCGAGAACGCTGAGATTACCCGCACCCAACGCCGCCAACTGCGTGCCCGAGAACGATAAAATCTGACTCGCCGTGAACTCCGCGACGTCGGTCGCGTTCAACGCGCCGATCTGCGTTGTATTTAGGCCGCGCAGCTGTGTCGCGCTAAACGAACCCACCTGCGTCGCATCCAGCGCCGCGAAGCTCGTCGATGTGAGGCTCGAAATCTGCGTCGAACTGAGCGCGCCAAGCTGCGTCGTCGAAAGCTCGCTCATGTCCGTCGCATTGAGCCCACGCAGCTGCGTGGCGCTCAACGCCGCGATCTGAGTCGTGGTCAGTCCGCCGGCCTGCGTTGTGTCGAGACCCGAGAGGCTCGTCACGCTAAGTGCCCCGACCTGAGCCGTGGTGAGCGAGGCGATCTGGGTATCGGCGAATTCCGCCACGTCCGTCGCGCTCAGCGCGCGGATCTGCGTCGCCGAGATGGCGCGAATCTGCGTCGCATTGAACGCTGCGATCTGCGTGTCGGCCAGGGCCGAGAAGTTGGTCGTCGACAGCCCGCCGATTTGTCCGGCCGTCAAACCGCCGATTTGCGTCTGGTCGAGCGCCGCGAGATTCGTAGTCCCGAACGCCGCAAGCTGCGTGCCCGCCAATGCGCCGATCTGCGTCGCCGTGAACTCATTCGCATCCGCCGTGCTGAAGCCCGCAATCTGCGTCGTCGTCATACCGCGCAGCTGCGTCGTGCTCAGGCTTTGCACCTGCGTCGCATCGAGCGCCGCGAAGGCCGTCGCCGTCAGGCTCGAAATCTGCGTTGAGGTCAAGACCGCAAGCTGCGTCGTGCTCAGTTCCGCAACGTCGGTCGCGTCCAAACCGCGCATTTGCGTGGTCGTGATACCGGCGACCTGCGTCGTGCTAAGGCCTGCGACCTGCGTCGCGTCCAGCGCCGAGAAATTCGCCGCGCTGAGATTGCCGAGCTGCGCCACGCTAAGCGCACCGATCTGCGTATCGGCGAACTCGCTCACGTCGGTCGCCGTCAAGCCGCGCAATTGCGTCGCCGTCAGAGCGCCGATCCGCGTCGTGCTCAGCGCCGCCACCTGGGCCCCGCTCAGCGCCGAGAAGTTCGTCGCCGACAGCGCGCCGAGCTGCGTCGCGCTAAACACCGCAACCTGCGTATCGGCGAATTCGCTCACATCCGTCGTTGTTAGATTGCGGATCTGTGTCGCCGTAAAGGCCCCGATCTGCGTCGTGGTCAGAGCGCCGACTTGCGTCGCATCGAATGCCGAGAGGTTCGTGGCGTTCAAGCTCGCGAGTTGCGTGTTGGTCAGACCGCCAAGCTGCGTTGCGTCAAGCGCATTCAGGTTCGTCGCCCCGAAGGCCGCCAGCTGCGTCGTCGCCAGCGAGCCGATCTGCGTCGCCGTCAGTTCCGAAACGTCGGTCGTCGAGAACGAGCCGATTTGCGTGGTTGTCACGCCGCGTAGCTGCGTCGTCGACAGGCTTCCGATCTGCGCGGCGTCAAGCGCCGAGAAGCTCGCTGCCGAGAGTTGCGAAATCTGGATCGACGTGAAGGCGCCAAGCTGGGTCGTCGAAAGCTCGGTCACGTCCGTCGCGTTCAAGCCGCGAACGAGCGTCGCGTGCAACCCGGCAACCTGCGTCGTGGTCAGCCCGGACATCTGCGTCGCGTCGAGAGCCGAGAAATTCGTCGCGCTGAACGCGCCGAGCTGCGTCGTCGTCAAGGCGCCAATCTGTGTCGACGAGAACTCGCCGACATCCGTTGTGCTGAGGCTGCGCAGCTGCGTGACGCTTAAGCCCGAGACCTGCGTCGTGGTCAGCGCACCGATTTGCGTGGCGTCGAGCGCCGAGAAGTTGGTCGTCGACAAGGAGCCGATCTGCGTCACGCTCAGAGCGGCGATCTGCGTATCGACGAATTCGGCCAAGTCGGTCGTCGACAGGCCGCGCATCTGCGTCGCAGTCAACGCGCCGATCTGCGTGGTCGTGAAGTTCGAGAACTGGGTCGCGTCGAAGGCCGAAAGATTTGTGGCCGAAAGGCTCGCGATCTGCGTTGTGGCAAGGCCGCCGATCTGCGTCGCGCCAAGGGCCGCGAGATTTGTCGCGCCGACGGCCGCAAGCTGGGTCGTGGCGAGTGCGCCGATCTGCGTAGCCGTAAACTCGTTGACGTCGGTCGACGATAGCCCGCCGATCTGCGTCGCCGTCAGATTGCGCATTTGCGACGTCGACAGGCCGCCGATCTGCGTTGCGTCCAGCGCCGAAAGGTTGGTGACCGACAAAGCGCGCAACTGGGTTGAGTTGAAGGCGCCGATCTGCGTGTCCAGGAACTCCGACATGTCCGTCGCCGAGAGCCCGCCGATCTCGGTTGTGGTCAAAGCGCCGATCTGCGTCGTGCTCAAGGCCCCGATCTGCACGGCGTCGAGCGAGGCGAAGTTCGTGGCGCTCATCGAGCGGATATGCGTCGCGTTCAGGGCGCCGATATGCGTTTCGTCGAAGCCGTCGAGCTGCGTGCTGGTGAGCGAGGCGAACTGCTGACCGCTCAGCACGACAAGCTGCGTCGTGTCGAACACCACCGAGCTTGAGAACTGCGGGATCTGCGTCACCGTCAAGCCGCGCACCTGCGTGGTGGAGAGCGCCGCGAGCTGCGTCGCGCTGATCACCGCGATACCGCTGGTGTTGATCGCGCCGACTTGCGTCGAGCTCAGCGAAGCGATTTCGGTTGTCGATAAATTCTGGATGACTGTCGTCGACAGCGCGGCGATTTGTGCGGGAGACAGCAGTGAGATCGACATTGAAATTCACCTGGGCGGTTGAAGGCGCGGAGACGGAAAGCGCCCCAGTACGGGACACTCGAACGTCGCACCGTATCATTCACCTTGTTGAGTATTGGTTACGGGCAAAACAACCATTACCGAAGTGTTGCCGGCACCAAGCACAGTTGAGAATTTATTCGTATCTTGAAAATCGCCCGCGCCCATGGCGCGAGCCCGCCGAACCGGCGCCGTCATGCAAGCCGCTAAATATCAGGGGAAATCTCGCAGATACGCGCGCGCATACATGGGCTCGCAACTGCTAGAATCTGATTCGCAAAAGAAGCCGATGACCTCTCGAACCCGCGCGAGCCAACCCGATGAAAGCTTTTCGTAAGAGAATTCTTGTGACCGGCGGTGCAGGTTTTTTAGGTTCGCACCTCTGCGAGCGGCTCTTGGGCGCGGGCTTCGACGTTCTCTGCGTCGACAACTACTTCACCGGCGCTCGCGACAACATCGTCCACCTGCTCGACAACCCCTACTTCGAGGTGATGCGGCACGACGTGACGTTTCCGCTCTATCTGGAGGTAGACGAAATCTACAACCTCGCCTGCCCCGCCTCCCCCGTGCACTACCAGTTCGACCCTGTGCAGACGACGAAGACCTCCGTCCACGGCGCGATCAACATGCTGGGCCTCGCCAAGCGCATCAAGGCTACGATCCTTCAGGCCTCAACCTCGGAAGTCTACGGCGACCCGACCGTCCATCCGCAGAAGGAAACCTACTGGGGCCACGTGAACCCGATCGGCACCCGCTCCTGCTACGACGAAGGAAAGCGCTGCGCCGAGACCCTGTTCTTCGACTACCACCGCCAGCACAAGATGCGCATCAAGGTCGCCCGCATCTTCAACACCTACGGCCCCCGCATGCACCCGAACGACGGCCGCGTCGTCTCGAACTTCATCGTCCAGGCCCTTCAAGGCCGGCCGATCACGGTCTTCGGCGAAGGCCAGCAAACCCGCTCGTTCTGCTATGTCGACGACCTCATCGACGGCCTCGTGCGCCTCATGGAAACGCCGGATGACGTTACGGGGCCCATCAACATCGGCAACCCCGGCGAGTTTACAATCCTGGAACTGGCGCAAAAGGTGATCAACCTCACCGGCTCGCGCTCCAAGATCATTCACGAGAAGTTACCGGCCGACGACCCGATGCAACGCTGCCCCGACATTACGCTGGCCCGCGAAAAGCTAAGCTGGGAACCCAAGGTCCCGCTGCAAGAGGGCCTCAAGCGCACCATCGCCTACTTCGACGAAATGCTCACCCAAGGCACCCACGCCGCGCTGAAGACACTACGAACGGCCGGCAAAGCCCACGCGGCGGGTTAAGCCGAACGCGACGTCGCCACGTACTCTAAGGCCCGTTCACCCTGCTCAGACATGCTGACCGCAGGAGGGCCGCATGACGACCAAAGACGCAGGAATTCTCATCGTCAGGGCAGCCGCACTTCTGTTCGGCGCCGCGATGATTCTGCTCCCGCTGATGGTGGCGGGCACGGTGCAGGCGTTTTCGTTCGTCCTCGCCGCCACTTTCTTCGTCGCGGCAGTCGCGCCACGGACGCTGGCACCTCACATCGGCAAGGGCGTCGCCTCGATCGCGACATTCCTAGCAATCTACGATCCACCTAGTACGGTCTCATTCCACCCAGACCGCTGGCTCGTCGCGGCGCCGTTCCTGGCTTTTCGGCGCCTGCTCGCTGTGCCGCAACTATCTCAAACACTGGCGCGAACGCTCTTTCGCCGATAGTGCACGACTTTGACCGGGACCGCCGTTCGCCGCGACTGCTACGAGTGCAGCCGCACCGCATGTGAGCAGTCAGCCTTGCTTCGAAAGATCGGGGTTCGTGCAAGGATTGCATTGCAGCGGTAATCGCTCGCAAAAATAAGCATGGACGATGACACTAGACAGTGAATAAAAGACACCGTCGAAGGTCGCTCAAAGACAGGAAGCGAAACAATGAAGAAAGTAGCTCTTGTAGCCATTGCAGCAGTGTCGACTGCATTGTCAGGATGTGTGACTGCACCACTATGGCCCTATGGCGGGAAGGTGGAAGTTGCGCCCGGTTATGGCTCGGCTAAGCCATGCGATTTGGAGTGTGTTCGCACCAGAGTGAGCACCCGCTTCGAAGCCTATGTTGATGCCAAGAGTCAAATTGCCGATTTCAAGACCGGCGCCAATCTCGCGTTGTTCGGCATCGGCAGTGCCGCCGGGATAAACGCCGTCACCAAAGGGTCGAAGGAAGGTCTCCAAACGCTCGCGCTTTCAGCCGCCGGTATTGTCGGTCTGGACAGTACGCTGAAGGCAGATGACCAATACGAGACCTTCAGCGCCGGCGCCGACGCTCTTCAGTGCGTGTGGGAGTTGGACCGCAAGCAAGATATTGCCCTGACCGCGCTCGGGTTGCCGAACCTTGCACCAACACCAGGCGCGCCAAGCACCGATGGCAACAAGCCGAACGGAACCTCGATCAACGCGTTGCAGACTGCGACGCAGGCATTAGGGCCATACGCCGCGTTTGGGCAGCCCACGTCTGCTTCTGCGTCGGCATTTTTCGCTGCAATCTCGGCCGGTCGCAAAGTTGTTGAAGCTGATGTTGGAAGGTCCGTGCGCCAAGCGTCGGACGCCGATTTGCTAACGCTCGCAACGTTGCATCGCTCTGAGTTAGATGCGGCTGAAGATAGAATTCGCGACGCGATTGCCTTCCGGATGCAGGCGGTGAATCCGGCCCGATTTGACAAGCGAGCCGATGAACTGAACGATGCTCTGAATGACATTTCCGAGGCTGTTTCCAAGCGGCTCCTGTACTCCAACAAGGATCTGGGCGGCATATACGATGCTTTGAAGTCGGCAATGGAAAAGGCGGCGAAACCACCCCAACCCGCTCCGGGAGCGACATCGCCGGGCAAATCGGCGGGGACCCCCGGCGCCGCATTGCAGACCAACGCGGCGGCACGTCTCTTTGTCTTATCGGCGGAACAGGCTAACCAGGACGCGGCCGCCGTCGCAGGTTATGCCACCACGTACAAGACCTGTCTGGATATGACCGCGAAAAAAGGCAGCGCCGCTCCTCCGGCTGGAGACAGCAAGGGCGGTACGAGCGGTGGCAAACCTGCTCCGGGCGGTTAGTCGCTCAAGCGATCGGTGGATTGGGGAGAAATGGCGCGAGTGTCTGCCGAATGACACTGCTGCATACCGGACAAAACGGGCCATAGTCTCGCATATAGCAAGAGCTCGTCGGGCGGTACGTGTTGCAATTAGAGTATATGGCGCCCTCATAGGCGCCGACCGCGCTCGGAGGTGGCGGTGGATGTGGCTGAACGCAGGTCGACGAAGCGCAGTGCGGATCGCACTGCGTAGGCATCGGCGTCGTCGGGGCGATGTGGCGGCGCCACTTGTTCGTGTTGCGGTCGGTGTTTCGGGTAACGTTTTGCTGGACGGGTTCGCCCGCGGGGGTCCCGACACCGTTGCCGCCGTACTCGTCGGCAAGCTGGAATGCACTGTGGCCGATCTCATGAATGGCGATTTTCGCCGCCAATTCATGTGTGGAGCATGTCGCGATGGCGCCGCCGGAGCCGCCATATTTGCTCGTGTTCACGATGCAAAGCACCTGATTGCGAAGCGGCACAAAGCGTGAGGCCACTCGAAGTACCAGAGCGGCATCCACCGTCAAAAGCCGATCGAGTCGAGTACCGGCAAACTGCGAGCAGAACTTTGCGTCGAAATAAGTTCGCGCATCGCGAGCCGGCTCTTCGCCGCACCCGGGATCGTCGGCGCCACTGTCGGTCGAAACGACGTCAATCCGATGAACGTTGATAGCGGCAAACAACTCACCGAACGGCGGTGTCGTTCTTAGCGTGGTGACAAACTTGTCCACGTCGGCATGGTACTTGACGAGCTCGCTTTCGCGATAACCATCGCCGACAACGACAAGGTCCCAACGCACGCTCTCCGGGCCGTTGTCGACCGCTTTGAAGACCCCTTGAACCGAACCATCGTTCGCAGTCATGCGGTCTCTCGATCTATGGCGAGCATGCGGTCTCTCGATCTATGGCGAGGGGGAAAGAGAAAATTTCGCGAGTTCGCGCGACGCACCGGCAATGAACCCGGATCGAAGTGCCTGCGGCTGAAGAGACTCGCCCATGAACGCGACCGATGCTGCTTCATCATCATAGGGTATGAGAGCCTCGAAAATGCCCTCATCGGAGTCTCCAAAGACACGCTCAATCGCCCCATCGGGAGAGTGAACTTCGACGGAGTCTCCGAGCGGCGCGACCAGGACGCGATGAAACAAAACGTTCCCCAAGGCATCCCGGAGTTCCAACCAGTAGCCCCCACTCACACCCGGCCGCGGTCGTTCACCGACGGACGGTGGACAAATCATAGAAAGGCGCTCGTGAGCAACTAGCTGAATGGCGCCTTTTGTGACTTTGAAGGTCAAGCGAAGCGTCGTCGGATCAGGCATGAAAGCTCCCCCCACATTACCGATGCAATCGCACCGGCAGCGTCTCGTACCCCTTCACGAAGCTTGAGCGCACGCGTTTCGGCTCGCCGACGACCTCGACGAAGCGCCAGCGTTTCATGATCTCTTCCCAGACGATCTTGAGCTGCAGTTCCGCCAGCCGGTTGCCGACGCAGCGGTGAATACCGAAGCCGAACGACAAATGCTGCCGCGGCCGCTCGCGGTCGATGATGAAGGCGTTCGGGTTCTCGATCGCCTCGCTGTCGCGATTGCCCGAGACGTACCACATCACGACCTTGTCGCCCTTTTTGATCGTCTTGGCCCCGAGCGAAATCTCCGACAGCGCCGTGCGCCGCATATGCGCCAGCGGCGTTTGCCAACGGATGATCTCCGGCACCATGCTTACGATCACATCCGGATTGGCGCGCAGCTTTTCGTATTCGCCCGGATTCTGATTAAGCGCCAAAACCCCGCCCGAAATCGAGTTGCGCGTCGTGTCGTTACCGCCGACGATGAGCAGGATCACGTTCCCCAGATACTCGTCCGGCGTCATGTTCCGCGTCGCGTCGCTGTGCGCCATCATCGAGATCAGATCGCCGCGCGGCGCCTCGTTCACGCGCTCGTTCCACAGCCTGGTGAAATAGGCAAGGCAGCGCATCAACTCCGCCTGCCGCTCTTCCTCCGTCTCGACCAACCCGCCTTTGATCGGCAACGTCGTCGCGATGTCGGACCAGTGCGTGAGTTTGCGCCGCTCCTCGAACGGAAAGTCGAACAGCGTCGCCAGCATCTGCGTGGTCAGCTCGATCGACACCCGATCGACCCAATCGAACGTCTCGCCGACGGGCAGCGCATCCAAAATCTTCGCCGCCCGCTCGCGGATGATCGGCTCCATCTGCGCCAGATTGCCGGGCGACACGATCGGGCTCACGGCCTTGCGCTGCACGTCGTGCTTCGGCGGATCCATCGCGATGAAGGAGGGCCGGCGCAAATCCGGCCGCGCGTCGCGAATGGTGATCCCGCCCAGCGCCGCTTCTGATGAGAACACCTGGTGGTTCGTATCGACCGCCATGATGTCCTGATACTTCGTCACCGACCAATAGGCGCCGAACTCGCTCTCCCGGCACCAGTGCACCGGATCCTCCGCCCGCAGCCGCTCGAAGACGGGCCAATGCGTGTCCGTCCGGAACAACTCCGGATCGCCCGGATGCAAATCGGCAAGCGGCGTCCCATAAACGCGCCCCCGCGCCTCCTGCTGCTGCGTCTCGATCCCATAGCCCATGACCGTCGCCTTACCTGTGTGTCGTTTGAGCGGAGCATTCGCCAATCCCGCCTTGCGCGCAAGTCACGAAAACTGCGCTATAGAACGGACATCCGCCAATCCGCTAGGACCACCCCATGGAACTCATCCTCATCCGTCACGGACGCCCGGAACGCAGCGAAGCGACCTCGGACCCGCACCTGAGCCCGCTCGGCCACGACCAAGCCGCCCGCGTCGCCCGTTGGTTGGAGCATGAAACCGTCGACGCCGTGTGGTCCAGCACCATGCGCCGCGCTGTACAAACGGCCGAACCTTTCGCCGCGAAAGCCGGTCACACGATCCGCGAGCACGCGGGCATCGTCGAATTCGACCAAGCGGCCGGCACCTACATCCCGACCGAAGAACTGAAGCGCGAAAACTTCGCCCTCTGGCAGCAGATGGCAACCGGCGCCCATGGCGTCGACATGAACGCGTTCCAAGCCCGCGTCGTGGCCGGCATGGAAGAGATCGTGGCGGCCCATCCCGGCCACCGTGTCGCCGTCTTCTGCCACGGCGGCGTCATCAACATGTGGGCGACCCATGTGCTGGGCCTCGCCCCGCGCATCTTCTTCGAAGCCGACTACACCTCGATCAATTGCTTCGCCTGCGCCCGCAGCGGCCAACGCGGCGTGATGAGCCTCAACGAACGCGCCCACTTGCGTTGAAGAAAATTTGAACCGCGAGAAGCACGAAATACATAAAGCTCTCAGGCCAACCGCAACCGTATGTTCGGCGCGAAGCGCCATAGCTGCGCGCAGCGCGCTCGGGCGCTGGTTGTCCCGCTGAGCGCTTCGTGTATTTCGTGCTTTTCGTGGTTCAACTCTCTTTCTTCTCTTGGCGTTCGTGGCGGTGCATCTTCTTAACCCACGCCGCGCCATGCTCCTACGCTCACGGCCGACAGCTGGAGCGAGGCCGATGACACACCTGCCCGAAACGATGGCTGAGGTCACGCCCGCCTGGCTACAGCAAGCGCTTGCACCCCACCCCGCCTTCAAGGCCACGCGCATCGCCGGCGCCCGCGCGACACCGGTCGGCGAAGGCATCGGCCAGATGAGCGCGATCGCCCGCGTCGAACTCGCCTACGACGGCGCCGCGGGCCCCGCAAGCATCGTCGTCAAACTCCACACGCCGTTCCAAGCGATGCGCAACGTCGGCCTGCGTTATGACATGTACGTGCGCGAGACCGCGTTCTACCAAACGCTCGCCGCCGACGTGACGGTGCCGATCCCGACGATCTACTACGTCGCCTACGACCCGCAGAACGCACGCAACGCGATGATCATGCAGGACATGTGCACCTGGCACTGGCCCGATCAACTGACCGGCGCGAGCGAGCAACAAGCCGAAGCTTGCATCGACGCGCTGGCGAAACTCGGCGCCCGCCACTGGGGCGCGGACTTCTCGCGCTATCCCTGGCTCCCCGACACGCGCCAGCCGGTCCTGAAGCAACTCGGCGAAGACTACCGCCAGGTCGTGCCGCTGACGCTTCAGCGCCTGAACGAGTTCCTCTCGCCGGAAGAACACGCAGCCGCCGAACGCATCGCCCGCAACCTCGACTGGATCAGCGAAGCAATCGCCAAGCCGCCGCAGATCCTGACGCATTACGATTCAAGGCTCGAGAACTTCGTCTTCCGCAACCAAAGCAGCAGCGACCTCGCGTTGATCGACTGGCAACTCGTCGCAAGACTGCGCCCCGGCTGGGACATCGGCTACTTCTTGGCCTCAAGCCTGACCGAAACGAACCGCCGCCGCTGGCAAGCAGCCCTGATCGAACGCTACCTTGAAGGCCTGCGCCAAGCCGGCGTCCGCGACTACAGCGCACAAGCGTTGGAAACCGACTTCCGCCTCGGCACGATGGCCATGACCATCATGCCCGTCATCGGCGGCGCCGCCTTCGACCTCGAAAACCCCCGCAGCAAAAACCTCTTCGGCACAATGCTCCACCGCGCGATGGCAAGCGTGGTCGAGAACGACTGCTTGAAACTGCTGCCGGCATAGCGAAAGCGAGCCGAGGCCCTTGCCCTCTGTTCGGTAACGGCCGCGAGGTCGGCGATCGGCCTGCCTCACGCGAGTTGCAAGCTGAGATCGTGGCGCGCCGCATCGCAGCGCGCCACGTCAGTGTTCCTCAGTTCATGTAGCCGGCGCCGACGGCCGTGCCGCCATTGCCGTCGGCGTTCTGTTTGCCGTGCCAAGACGTGGTCGACGTCTTGCCCTTGTTCTTGCCGGACAGATAGACGATGCGCCCCCAGCAGTCGCTTTCGGTGTTCTTCTCGTTCGTGGCGATGCAGGTGAAGAACAAGGCCGTCTTGTCGCCGTTGCTGCTGGTGCTGTTGCAAACACCCTGGTTCGTCGCCGCCGTTCCGGGCGGGGCGCTCCAGCCGACGCAATCGCCGGTGCTCGTGTCCTTCGCGCCGGACGCCCACACGACATTCGTCTGGATCTTGGCCGTCAAGCCGACCACCGGCTTGCCGCCGGGCCCGGGCGCTGCGATCTGCAGGCCGGACTGGCTGCTGCCGGTGAAGGTGTAGGTCTCGGCGCTCGCCGCCGCCGCGCTCAGAAGCGAGGCCGTCAGTACAAGTAGCATTCTCATGTCTGGTTTCCTCCCTATCTGCCCTTAGACCTGTTGCCAAAGGCCGGACGTGACCGATCCCGCGATGAAGAGCCCGTCCTTGCCGGCTTCGGCGACGCGCTTCTGAAACGAAGCGTCGCCCGCGATTTTCTCGCGCATCTGGTTCCAGGCGGCGATGTTCTCGTACTGCCCCGACAGCACCACGTGTCCCATGGGGCCGCCGAGCTGAGTCAAGATGCGAAGTTCCGCGCCGGTCAGCTTCTTCACTTCGCGCACGACGGTATGAAAATACTCCATGGCCTCCAGGTTCTTACCCGGGGCCACCATGAAGGATACGGTTCCGATGATCATAGCGATGCTCCACTGTTGCAGGTTTGAGCGAAGCGGCACCTCGGGGCTTGGCCTTGACCGGAGATGGTGTGGCCACTTGTCTTTCTCCCGGTTTTGCGCCGCTCGCGCCCGTCGTGCCGGCTATCCGGCCGATGAGAAACCTTACGGTGTGCCTTCCCGACCGTGTAATTAAGCGATCTGAATCGGCCTGAAATCGCGGGCGGCAGCGGGGACACGACGAGTGGCAGCGGACAAGCAACCTGATCCTTCGAGGCTCGGTGCGTTCGAGTTGCGCCTGTCGCAGCGTCAGTTGCTGGTCGACGGAAAGGTCGCGGACTTGGGCGCGCGAGCGTTCGACGTTTTGGCGGCGCTCGTCGCGCGGCAGGGCCAAGTCGTCACGAAGGCGGAGTTGTTGGCCGGTGTCTGGCCGGGCGTTCTGGTCGAAGAGAACAACCTGCAGGTTCAAATCAGCGCGCTACGAAAAGTGTTGGGTGCCGGCGCCATAGCAACCGTTCCCGGACGCGGCTATCAGCTGACAATCCCTCTCGGCCAAGCCGAAGGCCTGCCGTCGCCGCGCGATGCAGCCACGCCGCTCCCCCCCGTCGCGCCGGCGAAGCCGTCCGAGCCGCTGGTCGCCGTGCTGGCGTTCGACAACATGTCGAACGACCCCGATATGCAGTACTTCTCCGACGGTGTCAGCGAAGAGATTCTCCACACCGTTGCCGGCGTGAAGGGGCTCAAAGTCATCGGCAAGGCATCGACGTTTCGCTTTCGCGGCGGCGAAAAGAGCGCCAAGCACGTCGGCGAAACGCTTGGCGCGACCCACGTGTTGGACGGTTCGGTCCGCCGCAGCGGCGCTCAGTTGCGCATTTTCGCCCAGCTGATCGACACCGCCAACGAGACGGCGCTGTGGTCGCAACGCTTCGATCGCAACCTGTCGGACATTTTTGCCCTGCAGGACGAAATCGCCTCGGCGGTCGCGGCGGCGCTTAAGATCACCTTCGCACCGGCCGTACCCGCGGGGCATATCGATCCCGTTCTCTACGAACGCTTTTTGCAGGCGCGCGGACAACTCGACCGGAAGTACGGCGGCATCGCTATGCTCGATGCGATACCGATTTACGAGGAGGTTGTGGCGGGCGCGCCGGGCTTCGCGCGCGCGTGGGGCTTGCTGGCGACGGCGCGCGGCCATGCTTTGCGCTTGTTTCCGGACGTGCGCCCAAAGAACGTGACGCGCGCGAGCGTCATCGAAGCCGCGCAAACGGCGTTGCGGCTCGATCCGAACTGCGGCGCGGCGTACATGGCCTTGAGCGGATTGGAAGCGTTTGCAAGCTACAGCGCCCGCGAGGCGCTCAACAGCAAAGCGCTGGCGGTCGCGCCGAACGACCCCGAAATTCTGATGGGGTGCGCGAATCTCGCATGCCGTGTAGGGCGTGCCCGCGAAGCGCGCGAACACGCGATACAAGCCCACCACATCGCGCCGCTCGCCGCCGTGACGGCGTTCTATAGCGTGGCCATGCTCGAGTTCGACGGAAAGCACAGCGAGTCGAGCCAACTCTGGACCGACCTCACACGGCGCTTTCCCGATGTCGACTATATCTGGCTCGGCGCGCTGAGCGTGGCGGCCGCCTATGGCGATTGGGATCATTTCGACGCGATCGTTGCGCGGTTGAGCGCCCGTGGCCCCCTAGGTCCGGCCCATCGCGGCGTGATCATGTACGGCCGGGCGATGCAGCAACCCAACCCCGGTTTTGTGAGCCTGCTGTTGGAGCGCGCGCGGAGCGATCTCGACAAGACGGGGGCTCTCGACTTGCGCCTTCTTGCCAGCATCCACGCGCTGGGGGCGACGGAGGAGACGTTTCAACTGGTCGAGCGCGCCACGTTCGCATCGATGTTCGATCCCAACGGCGAGCCGCCGGCGGCCTGGGCCAATCCCGGCTTTGTCTTCAACCAAGCGACCAATATCGCGATGATGCGCGACGAGCGGTTCGTGCGGCTGTGCGCGAAACTAGGCCTTTGCGACTATTGGGTGACGTCAGGCCGCTGGCCCGATTGTGCGGCGGACGGGATTCTGCCGTACGACTTCGAAGCGCTTGTACGCCGCGAAGCCGCGGTCAGCCGGCGTGGCGTGTCTTATTGAGCAGATCCCCATAGCGCTCGAAGAAATCGTGCGCATCGCCTTGCGTCGCCATCCTCGGCCTTTCGTCGGGTGACGTATGTCCGAGATTGCACAGATGCACATGCGTCGCCGCAACGATCAGTGATTGCAGCCGGCTGAGCGGCTGGTTGCGTTTGAGTTTTGGCGGCTTGGCTTTGGCGCGCGCGATCGCCTTATGACCGGCATAGATGTCGCTGCGATCCGGCCACGCGCGGGGCGTGTCCGAAAAGACGGCAGGGGCAAAGCACGGCGCATCGTCCTGCCGCGGCCCAAGTGACGCCAGGTCCCATTTCTTCTGCATCGTCTTCAGGAACGAGCAGTGGTGCATCGTGTCGTTGACGATCGTGCCCGGCGCGATGTGCGATGAGATCATCACCATCGGCACACGCACGCCAAGCCGCTCGAACGGGAAGCCATATTGCGTCGGCTCCGGTAGATTGGCGGGCGCCTTCGCCGTCGGGGGCGCAACGTGATCGAAGCACCCGCCATGCTCGTCGAACGTTATGATGAAGAGCGTGCGGTCTTGGAGCAGCCTTCCGCTCGCATCGCGGTGCTGGGACGCTTGGATGGCCTGATACACCTGCCAAATCAAATGGTCGCCCAAGAGGACGCTGCCGGGGCCGCCTTGCGCGAGAAACATCCAATGCCACGCATGCATCCATTCGGAAGGGTGCATGTCGTTGTGCCAATACTCCGGCGGCATGAAGTTGAACATATGCGGTTCGAGAAACGAGTATTTCGGCAGCTTGCCGCCGGCGCAATCCGCAAAGAAGTTCGATCCGCCGCTGTATTGAAGGGGGCGTTGATGCACCTTGGCGACTTTCTTGGAAAGACCGTGGAAGCTTCCAAGGTGGATCAGCTCGGTCGCCGACATAGGCATGTCGGAGTAGATGCACCAGTTGTTCGCGTCCGCGCCGAACTTGTCGTCCAACAGACTGAACAACGTTCCGGTGTCGCTGCTCGCCAGCCAACGCAAGAGGTTCCATTTCTTGTCATTGAGAGGCATGTCGGCGAAGCCCCACGACGTGGCAGCGTGCCAAAACGCGCGGTTGGGCCAGGTTTCGCTGGGCAGCGCGCAAAACCAGTGATCGAACACGGCGAAGTCCCGCGCCAACGTCGCGAGCGCCGGGATCGCGACAGGGTCGAAGCACCTCATGATCTTTTTGCTGTTGAAGCCTGGATCGAACGGCCAGCGCCAAAACGGGTTCCGGTTCTCCGTTAGATCCCGAAGCACGTTGTAATAGTCGAGAACGAACCCGTTCATGGCCGGCTCGCCGGACGTCGGGTCGGGGCCGTAGGCCGGGTCATATGTCTTGCCGTAGAGTTGCGTGACGACGTTGTGGAAGAACTCGCCCGGATCGGGATAGGGCTCGTGCGGGTCGCGGGTCAGCGACGTCGCGATGCGCCCCTTGCCGTTGTGATCGGGGTTCCATCGCCCCTGAGCGCCTTCGAACGTTTTCCCCAGGGGGAACGGGTAGCCGTCGTAGAGATGGCCGAAGAGATTGTCGAACGACCGGTTCTCCATCATCAGCACGACGACATGGTCGAACGTGTCGAGAAAGTCCTGGGTTGTCGCCACGCGGTTGGCCTCCACCGGTTAAGGGTATGCAGGTTCAATGGGAGGCCGGCCTTGTCAAACCCGTGCGGCTTGATATCTGCAAGTTTGGGTCGCCGATCGGAGAGCTGCGGCGATGCGGCGGGGGGCGCGCAGGGCGCGCCCCTTGGCGCAAGCAGCTAAACAATGCGGGGCGCGACGACGGCGGTGAGATAAAACGCCCAGTACCCGGCAAGCACAAAGCCGGCGAGCGTGACGCTGAGCGAATGAACGGTGACGTTTTTCATTGGTTTTCTCCTCAAGTTCCGGCGCGATTGCCGTTGAGAAAACACTACGCCGCCCCGCTCCAACGGCGTAGTTAAGCGACCTGAAGCGCCCTTAAGCGATCTGTAAGCCCCTGCACGGCATGGGCATTGGCATGGCTTTCCACGCACACAGCACCCGCGCAATCACACAAGCGCAGCCTGGAACCGCGGGCGTCCTCGCCCGCCCTCTTCAGACCTTGACTTCAACATGAGGCCGTGTATAAGTATTTATACACGACCATGACCGACGAAAAGGAAATCCGCTGGATCGGCTCGTCCTACGACGACCTTCTGGCATTTCCGGACGACGCCCGCCGCGAGGCCGGCTTCCAACTGGGAAGGGTTCAATCCGGTCTCGAACCCGCCGATTGGAAACCGTTCAACGAAGTCGGCGCGGGAACAAGGGAAATCCGCATCCGGGAAGAAGGCGGCGCCTATCGCGTGATGTACGTCGCAAAGTTTGAGGAAGCGATCTACGTCCTGCATTGCTTCCAAAAGAAAACACAGGCGACGAGCCGCCAAGACAAGGAAATCGCCGAATCGCGCTACCGCGCCGTCGCAAAATTGAGAAAGGCCGAACAATGAAAATCGACACCGCCATCCGCCACGTTACGAAGCCCGGCGCCAACATCTTCCTGGAACTCGGCTTTCCCCCCGCCGAAGCCCGGCGCCTGCACGCCGCATCGCGCAAGCAGATAAACGAAACGCAGCGGCTGAAGCGTCAACTGATGGACGAACTCTCCGCTTGGATCATCGAACACCGCCTCAAGCAAGCGGAGGCGGCTGAGATTCTCATGGTCACCCGCCCCCGCGTCTCCGATGTGATGAACAAGAAAGCCGCCAAGTTCACGATCGATACGCTCATCGAACTGCTGAGCCGCATCGGCAAGCCGGTGAAGATCGCGGTGGGGTAAGCCACACCGCGAGGGCCACGACTGCCGACCACGGGACACGATAACCTGTCGCCGTATTCGCCCTTGCCACGCTTATCGACGCTATCGGCTCTCTTGCTCACTAGGCCCTCCCCCTCAAGTTCGGCGATCAGTTTCGACATGGTCGGGGAGCTTACCTGCTCGGCTTCCGCCAGTTGGGTCAAACTGCGCGAGCCGACAAACGCCAGAATGGAGAGCGCCGAAAGTCTTGGCGGTGAAATCCTAGACTCGCTGTCGGTAGCGCGAGCGTGCCGGATCAAACGAATCGCTGCGGCGTGTAGGCGCTCGGCGGCCGCCCCGGGATCGATCTTTGTCATTCTCAAGCTATTGCTTGACATACTTAGTTAGTCAAACTAATTATACGGCGTTGAGCGTTGGAGGGTGTGAAACTCCATGGGAGAAACTCAAAATGTCCAAGCAACAGTATTTCAACGGCGTAGCCCAGGTGGGAATCGTCTCAGCGGACGCTCCGCGCCTCATAGCATTCTACCGCGATGTCATGGGATTTCCGGTGATGTTTGAGGCCGGCGGCATGACCTTTATTCAAGCTGGCGCCACCAGCTTGATGGTCGCCGGGGGCAGCGAGGCCATTGGGCAGGACGTGATCTTGTACTTCGAGCCAGACGACTGGAACGCCGCCGAGACCAGGTTAGCCGCGGCAGGCGTACAATTTGAGCGGGAGGCGCAGGTCGTGCAACGCGAAGCGAAACGCGAGCACGTGCTCCGGCCGTTCCGAGACCCAGAGGGCCGTAGACTGTACCTGCTCGGATGGCGTCCAACGGCATAGGCCAACCTTACCCATCTCCCTGTTTCAGGAGGATCGCGATGATCTCTCGTCGCATGGCAATGGCTTTCTGCGCCCTGGGCTTTCCGGCGGCCAATGCCCTCACCCAAGCGGAACCAATCTCCGGCCTCTAGAAATATGGCGACAGGTTATGGTGTCCGCGCGCCCTAACGCGCCCGCCGCAACATCGGCGTCACCACCGGCGTCGCGCCCGCCTGTATCCGCCCGATCACCTCGAACCCGTGCCGTTCGTAGAACGGGATGTTGCGCAGGTTTGAGGATTCGAGATAGGCGGGCAAC
>JAGOBA010000010.1 GCA_017983635.1 Alphaproteobacteria bacterium | reverse complement strand
CCGCATGCGTCTCCGCACAATTTAAGAAAGAGAACTCAAACAACGTCTCAAAATCTGATCAGATGACCAGAGCTCGCTACGCCGCCCTCATCCCCCTTCCCGGTTTATATAATTGTCAAGTTGCAGCCGCTCGGCGAACAGAAGGCCGCCCGTGCGAACAACTCGCACGAAACGCTCCACCAACCCGTCGAGGGAAACCCGCACCGGCATGCGCCAGCGCAGGAGGCAGGGAAATTATGCCCGGCAACCCTTGAAGTCAATGCTTCTTCAACCAACAGATTGCCGGATTTGGGCGCAAAATCCTGCGTCAAACGGGCGGCAAGTATTCGGGCCTACACTCTTGGGCGATTGACAGGGCCGGCAAGGCCCGGAATCGAATGCCTGCGGTGGGAGTTCACGTGTTGCGTCCAGGGCTTGAGTATCCGTGGCTTGCCGCGGCCGCGATGATGGCGGGCGTGCTTGCGCTCGCGTTCGTCGGGCTTGCGCTCGCGCCGGTACCGGCGCCGCCGAAGCCGGAGGCCGAGCCGGTCGTCGAAGAGGTCAAGCCGCCACCCGGACCCGAGGTGCGCGCGATCGAGGTCGAGCGCGGCGATACGCTGACAGGGATTTTGACCGAGCAAGGTGTGACGAGCGACGAAGCGCGCGCGGCGGTGCAGTCGCTCTCCAGCGTGTACGATCCGACCGACATTCGCGCCGGGCAGACGATTACGCTCACGCTCGCGCCGGAAGGGATGATGCTCTCGCTCGCGCTGAAGCCATCGATCGAGCGCGATCTTTTGGTGCGGCGCAGCGAGGACGGGACGTTCGCGATCGACGATCGCGTGATGACGCTGACCGCGACGGACACGCGAGCCGCGGGCATGATCGACGGGAGCCTCTTCATCTCCGCGATTTCGGCCGGTGTTCCTGAGGCGGTGATCGTCGATCTCATTCACATCTATTCTTACGACGTCGACTTTCAGCGCGAGGTCAAGTCGGGCGACAGGTTCGACATTCTCTATACGAGCTTCGTCGACGAGCACGGGCAGCCGATCAAAGGCGGCGCGATCCAGTACGCGGAACTGACGCTGCAGGGGAAGGCGAAGCCGCTCTATCGCTTCACGACGAACGACAAGGCGAGCGACTACTTCACGCCGAAGGGTATCAGCGGCAAGCGGCAGCTGATGCGCACGCCGATCGACGGGGCGCGATTGACCTCGCGCTATGGCATGCGGCGCCATCCGATCCTGGGCTACACGAAGATGCACAAGGGCGTGGACTTCGGCGCGCCGACGGGCACGCCGGTTATGGCATCCGGCAACGGCACGGTGAAGATGGCCGGCTGGCACGGCGGCTATGGGCGCTACGTCCAACTCTCGCACGCCGGCACGTACTCGACCGCTTACGCGCATCTGTCGCGGTTCGCGCGCGGGATCAAGTCGGGCGTGCGCGTGCGGCAGGGGCAGATTATCGGCTATGTCGGCACGACCGGCCGTTCGACCGGGCCGCATCTGCACTACGAAGTTCTGGCCAAGGGCAAGCAGATCAATCCCATGGGCGTGAAGCTGCCCACCGGACGCGAGCTCACGGGCAAGGACTTGCTCGCGTTCCAGGAGAATGTGGCGCGCGTCCAAACGCTGCTGAGCACGTTGCCGGCTGGCCCGGCTCTGGTTGCGCAGGCCCGCACGACGCCTTAGCGTGCGCGCATGTTGCGCGTTTTCTTTATGGCTTTGGTTTGGCAGTTCGCGACGGAGCACGATCCGCTCGGGCAGCCGGTTTACGTGGCGGAGGTGGCGCCCGATCGCGTGCGGTCGGTGCGTTTCATGTGCGGCGGGGTCACGGGCGTCGTGTTGCAGTTCAATCTGGGCGAGATGGAGCACGAGCGCGGTGCCTACTCGGCCGCCGAGCCGCCGGCTGAGGATGTTCGCTTTGCCTTCGCGGAAGGGAACTACGACACCACCGCGCGGCGCGCGCCGATCACCGAGGGGATCGGCACCTACGAAATCACCGGCTCGGAAGCCGTGTTCGTTGCCGGGCTGATGAAGGACAGCGAGAGCGTCGAGATCCGCCGTGGAGCCGCTTCGGCGCAATTCCCGCTCACCGGCGCGCGCGGTGCGATCGACGAGGCGCGCGCGGCGTGTCCGTATCAGTATCCAGGGATGTAGCCTTGCTTGGCTCAATGCAACGTCGTTCCTTTCATCTTGCCGTTGATGAGGAGGCCCGACGCGTCGGCGGAGACTTTGACGGTGTCGCCGTCCTTGATTTTGCCTTCCAGGAGTTGTTCGGCGAGCGGGTCTTGCAGGTGGCGTTGGATGGCGCGCTTTAGGGGTCTGGCGCCGTAGACCGGGTCGTAGCCGGTGGCGGCCAGCCACTCGCGGGCCTTCTTGTCCATGTCGATGCCGATCTTGCGATCGCTCAAGAGCTTCGTCAGGCGCGTGACCTGGAGGTCGACGATCTTGTCCATCTGGGCGCGGCCCAGACGATGGAACAGGATGACCTCGTCCAAGCGGTTCAGAAATTCGGGACGGAATTTGCCGCGCACGATTTCCATCACGCCCTCGCGCACGAGGGCCGTGTCTTCGCCGTCGGCTTGCGCGGCCAGGATGTCGCCGCCCAAGTTCGAGGTCAGGATGATCACCGTGTTCTTGAAATCAACGGTGCGCCCCTGCCCGTCCGTCAAGCGGCCGTCGTCGAGGACCTGGAGCAGCACGTTGAAGACGTCGTTGTGGGCCTTTTCGATTTCGTCGAACAGGATCACTTGGTACGGACGCCGGCGCACGGCCTCGGTCAAGGCGCCGCCTTCTTCGTAGCCGACATAACCCGGCGGCGCTCCGATCAGACGCGAGACCGAGTGCTTCTCCATGTATTCCGACATGTCGATGCGCACCATCGCGGTGTCGTCGTTGAAGAGGAACGAGGCCAAAGCCTTCGTCAGTTCCGTCTTGCCGACGCCCGTCGGACCCAAAAACAAGAACGAGCCAATCGGGCGGTTCGGATCTTGCAGGCCGGCGCGGGCGCGGCGGACCGCGGCGGAGACCGCGTGCACGGCTTCTTCTTGGCCCACGACGCGCGAGCCGATCACCTTTTCCATGCCGAGCAGTTTTTCGCGTTCGCCCGCCAGCATCTTGTCGACGGGGATACCGGTCCAGCGCGAGACGACTTGGGCGATGTGTTCCTCGGTCACCGCCTCGGTCACGAGTTGGGTTGCCTGTTGATCGTCGACCTTCTTCAGGTCCTTCTCCAGGCCCGGGATTACGCCGTAGGCGATCTCGCCCGCTTTCGCGAGGTCGCCCTTGCGTTGCGCCAGTTCGAGGTCGTGGCGCGCGCGTTCCAGCTTTTCCTTGATCGCTTGCGCTTGGCCGAGCTTCGCCTTTTCCTGCTTCCAGCGGCTGGTCAGAGAGGCGGACTTTTCTTCGAGATCGGCGAGTTCTTTCTCGAGCTTCTTCAGCCGGTCCTTCGAGGCGGTGTCGGTTTCCTTCTTCAACGCCTCGCGCTCGATCTTCAGCTGCATGACGCGGCGGTCGAGTTCGTCGAGCTCCTCCGGCTTCGAGTCCACCTGCATGCGCAGGCGGCTGGCCGATTCATCGACGAGGTCGATCGCCTTGTCCGGCAGGAAGCGGTCGGAGATGTAGCGGTTCGAGAGCTGGGCCGCAGCCACGATCGCGCTATCGGTGATACGCACACCGTGGTGCAGCTCGTATTTTTCCTTCAAGCCGCGCAGGATGGAGATCGTGTCTTCGACCGTCGGCTCCTCCACGAACACGGGTTGGAAGCGCCGCGCGAGGGCCGCGTCTTTCTCCACGTGCTTGCGGTATTCGTCCAGCGTGGTAGCGCCGACGCAGTGCAATTCGCCGCGGGCGAGCGCGGGTTTCAGCAAGTTCGACGCGTCCATCGCGCCTTCGGCTTTGCCGGCGCCGACAAGCGTGTGCATCTCGTCGATGAAGAGGATGATGGAGCCCGCCGCCGCGGTCATTTCGGTGAGGACGGCTTTCAAGCGCTCTTCGAACTCGCCGCGGTACTTCGCGCCGGCGATGAGCGCGCCCATGTCGAGCGACAGCAACTTCTTTTCTTTCAGCGATTCCGGCACGTCGCCGTTGACGATGCGCAGCGCCAGGCCTTCGACGATCGCGGTCTTGCCGACGCCGGGTTCGCCGATGAGCACGGGATTGTTCTTCGTGCGGCGCGAGAGCACCTGAATCGTGCGGCGGATTTCTTCGTCGCGGCCGATCACGGGGTCGAGCTTGCCGGCGCGCGCGGCCTCGGTCAGGTCGCGGGCATATTTCTTCAGCGCCTCATAGCCTTGCTCGGCCGAGGCCGTGTCCGCGGTGCGGCCCTTGCGCAGATCGTTGATCGCCTCGTTCAATTTTTGTGGGGTGACGCCGGCGGCTTTCAAGATACGCGCGGATTCAGGCGCGGTGCCGAGGGCGAGCGCGAGCAGGATGCGCTCCACCGTGACGAAGCTGTCGCCGGCTTTCTTCGCGATCTGTTCCGCCTCGTCGAGCACGCGGGGGAATTCGGGGGCGGAGTAGATCTGTCCGGCGCCCGAGCCTTCGACGCGCGGGAGTTTGGCGAGCGCCGCCTCGGTTTGTTCGAGTGCGAGCGCGGGGTTGCCGCCGGCGCGTTTGATGAGACTGGCGGCGAGCCCTTCCTCATCGTCGAGAAGCACCTTCAACAGATGCTCCGGCGTCAGGCGCTGATGGCCGGCGCGTTGGGCGAGGCCTTGCGCGTTCTGCAGGAAGGCGCGGGCGCGTTCGGTGAATTTTTCGAGGTCCATTGTGTCAGTCTCTTGGTTCGATAAGGGGCCTCACGCGAAGCCGCGAATAAACGCGAAGGAAGGAATTTGAACCACCAAGGACACCAAGATCACCAAGATGCTCTGCCCCCTGAAACGACGCTTGATCGGCGCGAAGCGCCACTATTGCGCGCTGCGCGCGCGGGCGGTTCGTTGGAGTTGGCAGAGCATCTTGGTGATCTTGGTGATCTTGTTGCCCTTGGTGGTTCATCTCTCTTTCTTCTTCCTTCACGCATTTCGCGACTTCGCGTGAGGCCTTTGTTGCATTCGGTTGCTCAGCATCATGGCCAGGCTTGAGCCGGCCACCCAGATGCCGCGCGCGTGCGCGGGAGAGAGACAGTTGCGTTCCGCTTTCGCGGCCCCCGCTATTCAAGTCTCTCACGCGCACGGACGTGCGCGCACTGGGTGGCCGGGTCAAGCCCGGCCATGACGGAATGGGGGTTGTGGTTCCGTATTCCACAGGGATGTGGGGAGAGTTTTTTCGCCCGCAAGGGCTTGACGGGGTGGTGCGACCAACCGGCCTCAAAGTGAATGATATCTGCGGATGCGTTATTTGCGTTATTGCGGCTGATCTCTGCGGGTTTTGCCGTTCGGAATGCGTTATGAATCCGTTCGGCATCCGTTATCGCGCTCCTTCCTCACTGAGCAGGACACCACGCGCAACCGGGTCGTCGAGGTAGCGCGCGAAGGCGAGGTGCAGAGGCTCGGCCTTGTAGCCCCTGAACGAGGGGGCTTCCTCCATATGGATCACCTGCGGTTTTAGCCCGAACTTCGCTAGGCGTTGGGCGATACCGCGCGGCGTGAGAGGCGCGCCTCGCTCGCTCGATATCCACGGGCCATCTGGATTGCGCGTCAGTTCTTCGACGAGGTGTTTGCTCGGCACCGGTTGCTCGTCGATGCCGATGGTGAGGCGGATGTCGCGCAGCAGTGCCAGCGCCGAGGTCGGCGGTTCGAGGTGATCGGGCGAGGCGAATTGGCTCGACGCCGCGCGCATCGCCGCCTCAGCGTCCGGCCCGATCGCTTGCGCGAAGGCGAAGAGCGGCGCCCAGGTTTCGCGCGCGGCGGCGGAAAGGAAGACGGGCAACGTGGCCGGCGGATGATTGGTGGGGGCGCGATGGCTTGCCAGCGCTTCGAAGCCGGCGCGGAGTTCCTTCGCCTCGTCCGGCGGTTCGGCGAGCGCGAGGCGCGGCGGGCCGCCCTGCCCCGCCAACACCGCCGGCGCCATCGGCAGCACGATCGCGTGCGCCAGAATGCTGGGCGGTGGCGGAAGCGCGGTTGCGATCGCGAGCGGTGCGGCGCAGGGACGGAACGGCGTCGTCTTGCCCGGTGCGCGGCGGCCCAAAAACGCGCCGTCGCGGTGCGCGCCGGCGGCGATGAGCGCCCGCAGATCGCGACGCGCGAGGATCGCGTTCGCGGTGTCGTCGAACAGCAGCGTCGGGCGCTCGTTCGCGAGCAGGTCGAGCACGCTGTACGATGTCGTGCGCGCGATGAGGCGCGGGTTGGGCACGAACCACGACAACAGGCGCAGCGCCCGCGCATGATCGGCGCGCGGGTCGAGCCCGTGCAGGATGAGACGCGGGGACACCGCGGTCTCCGCGTGCGCCCAGGCGTGCAGGCACCAGAAAATCAGCGTGTCGATCGCGGCCGGCGGCTCGGTCAAGTAGCGCTCGAAGAACGCGCGGGCGCGGGCGATGAAGGGCCAGGGTTCGGGTGGGGGGATGGGTGTTGGGGGATTGGGGATGGGTGTTGGGGGATTGGGAATGGGGGTTGGGGGCGGCGCAGTGGCGGTGGCGGTGGCCGCGGCGGCCCTGGCGGCGGCGTCGAGTTTGTTGGCGTGGCGGGCAAGTTTCATGATGCTTTCGTGCAGCGTGTGGTTTTCGACGGGGCTTGCCGTCAGCGGCCTGAGCGGCGGTCCCAAATCCGTCGTGTTCGCCTCAGCCCGCGCCAACGCGAGCGAAACAACCGTCCGCGCCGACTTGAGCGCGTCGTCGTCAGTGTCTCGGACGCGCTCCACCAGATCGCGAACGCTCTCGATCAGCGTCTGACGAAACTTCCGAGCGAGTTGCTCTCGGGGTGACATGGGCACACCGGGGGTGGGGTTTGGGGTTGGCGGGAGTATAGAACATTTAGCGAACTTGTCAAGCGGAATGTGCGCTCTTTTGCGACCCCGTTGGCGCTACTCGGCACTACGTCGCGTACATTGACGCCGCCACAATCTTGTTACGCCGTAACGGCTACTTTGACTAACGTGCAGCTATCGAGGAGCGCGTCTGATGCGGACAGTTAAAGCGAACGAGCAGCGGACGCGCCGCGACCGCGAGGTCTTACGGGCGGAGGACTTCAGCGAGGATGATCTTGAGAGGATCGCGGCGAGTAAGGTGCCGGAGGAGTTCGCGAGTCTTGATGAAGAGCTTGGTGTATGCGGGTTTCTACTTTGAGCGCGGAGGCTCTCGATGAAACGACATCATCCAATCATGCTGGCCATTGCGACGGCGTGCGCACTTGTGATCGCAAGCTGCGCCACGATGCCGGAGAAGGTGCGTGCCGACGTTCGTTCGGTCGGCGTGGTTTCGCTGCTCGGCGACTCGGTTACGCTGTTTTATTTCGGAAAGTTCTTTGACGGACATCGCAACGACTATCCCGTTGCCGGGGCGGGCTTCGACGATATGGTGGAACGCGTCGTCGAAGCGCGCGTGCAGCAGTTGCGCCCCGGCGTCGCCGTCAAACGGATTCGAATCGAAAAGAACGAGGTCATTCGTCAGTCGACGAGCGGCCTGCTGTCTATGTACAATGCGGACGTGGCCGACATTCGAGCCGCGTTGCGCCCGTGGGCCGCTCAAAACAATGTCGACACGATCGTCATCATCCGGCAGATCAACGGCGCAGTGCCGATCCAGGCGCCGCGTTCGAACTTCAGCGGACTTGGACTCTATGCATCGTACGATGTTCAGCCGCCGCATCCGGTTGCGTCGCTGGGCATTGTCGTTTGGGACGGCAAGACCCTGGATTTCATCACGGAGTCGGAGTTGTTCTTGGTCGGCTACGATCCGGGGGCGTACACGCTTGACAACAAGATGCAGGACAATTTGGCTGGTGCGCGGCGCGAGCGGCTCTTGAATTCGCTGCGCGTGCTCATCTCGCGCGCGACACCTGTGCTGATGAGTCGGGTTGGGCTTTAGCGGAACCTCAACCGATGACAGCTTCCGCCAGCGTGTTCTCGCAGTCGTTCTTTCATGGAACCAAGGCCGACTTGAAGCCTGGCGACTTGATTGTCGTTGGGTACGGCTCCAATTTTGCCGAAGAGGCGCTCTCGTGGGTGTATTTTGCGGCGACGCTGGATGCCGCCATTTGGGGCGCCGAATTTGCCGTCGGCGGCGGCCGCGAGCGAATCTATGTCGTGGAGCCTACCGGGCCGATCGAGAACGATCCCAATCTGACGGACAAGAAGATTCCGGGAAATCCCACTTTGTCCTATCGTTCACGCGAGCCGCTTCGGATCATTGGCGAAGTGAGAGATTGGCAAGGGCATTCGCCAGAGCAGGTACAGCAGATGAAGGCGGGCCTCGCGCGCTTGAAGGCGGAGGGTGCGGCGACCATCATCGATTGATCCATTGTCTTTCGGGGAGACGCATCGCGCTTTTGGGCCACCACTATCCGTACGCGGACGAATTGGCTCCCGCTGGGAGCGCCGGCATCTTGCCGGCCGTTGAGGCGATGAAGATTCAGAAAGGGCCGGCTGGAAGCCGGCGCTCCCAGCGGGAGCGCTTGAACTCGACAGCGCGCGTTTGTTACGTGGCGTAGATTCATTCGGAGGGTTGCCATGGCCATAACACGTATCTTCCGGTCGGGGAAAGGTCTCGCCGTTCGGTTGCCGAAGGGCTTCGCTTTTGAGGTCGGTGAGATCGAGATTTTGCGGCTTGGCGATGACGTGATCTTGCGCAAGAAGGTGCGCGGGCTCGGGCGCATCTTCGATATCGCGAGTCAGTTTCCGGAGGATGTGGTTCGCGCCATCGGCTCTGACGGCCCGCCGCAGAAGCGTAAGGGGCTTTGATGCGCCAACGTTCGAAGTGAGGCACACCCGGGAGCGCGGACATCTTGTCCGCTTTGCGGCGGTGGAGATTCAGAAAGGGCGGGCTGGAGGCCCGCGCTCCCGGGAGGTGCGCAATCGGCGAGCGGCGTTTGTTTCGATCTGTGTACGGACGCACTGGCTCCCGCTGGGAGCGCCGGCATCTTGCCGGCCCTTGGAGCGATGGAGATTCGGCAAGGGCGGGCAAGGATGCCCGCGGTCCCAGGAAATGAGAACATACGGGGACACTGTGGTCCTCACCCGCTTGCGGGGGAGGGGGTGGGCCGTGGCGTTGGGGTTGACTTACCCCCTCCACCGCTGCTGCGCAGCGGTCCCCCTCCCCCGCGAGCAGGGGAGGACCACGGACTTGGTGCCGGGTTGCGTGAACGGTGGAGTCGCGTTGAGGTGATCTTCGGTGGAGAATGGCGCGGAGTTGCGCGATTCTCACGGGGCCTGTCTCGTGAATCAGGTGGGGGCGTTCATCCTGCATTCAGGCGGAAAGTCCCATACGGGCAGCGGTCAGTCTGGGTTGGCAACTCGGTTCCCCATCGGGAGCCTCCAACTCCTGGGAGACGAAGAATGATGAAATCGGTGGTCACGGCAGCGGTTGCTGCGGCGTTGATGGTCGCCAGCGCGGTGAGCCCCGCGTCGGCGAACGGCGGGTACGGGCCTGGCTATGGCTATGGTCCTCCGCCGCCCCCTCCCCCCGGCTATGGTCAGGGATATGGTCCCGGATATGGGCCGGGCTATGGCCCGCCGCCGGGCTACGGCCCACCGCCGGGATACTATGCCGGTGGTCCGGGATACGGACCGGGCTATGGCCCCGGCTACGGCTATGACAATCGCCGCCACTGCCGCGGCGATCGCGCGGCCGGCACCATCATCGGCGGCGTGCTCGGCGGGATCATCGGCAACAACGTCGCGCGCGGACGCGATCGCGGACCGGCGACGGTTGCGGGCGCCATCATCGGCGGCGTGGTCGGCAATCAAGTCGCGCGGTGCAAGAAGCAGCGCTACTATGATCGCCGGTATGACGGCGGGTACTACGACGGGCGCTATGACGACCGGCGCTATGACGATCGCCGGTACGACGGGTACTGAGCAATTCGAATGCAGACGGAAAACCCCGGGGCGATGCTCCGGGGTTTTTCGTTTTCGAAGCTACTTCGCCGCCGCCAGCGTGTGGCCCTTGCGCGGGACGTTGCGCAGGACGCGTTCGATAAATTGGAGCTGCGGTGCGGCGTCGGTTGGGCCGAGTGCGACGGGCACGCCGGCCGACGGCAATGATGCCGTCGTTTGACCGACCGCGTACTGCGCAAAGAGGCGGGGTGCCTTGAGGTAAATGGCAATGTTCTTCTTCACATTCTCTTCGCTCACGCCGCCGTCCACGACATAGAGGTCGACGAGATAAACGCGGTTGTCGGGCGTCAGGAATGCCGTCGCGCTGAGGTCCTTGCCGTTGAAGCCGTTGACCAGCGCCAGGGTGAAAATGTCTTCCTTGTTGAAGAACATCGTCATTTGTACGTCGGGGCAGCCGTTGGCAGTGCAGCCCGACATTAGGAAGTCGTAGCTGCCGTTCTCGACGATCGAAACGACTTCGACGCCGGCTTCGGGCTTGGTCACGGTGGCGGGCTTGCCCGTCGCCGCGGTCAGGAGTTCCGAGAGCTTGGCCGACGTCAGCAGCGGAAGCATATCGGCGGCCAAGGCCTGACCGGCGAGTGATAGATAAGCGACTGCCGCCAAAACGAAGTTGAACGTGCGCATGTGGCCCCCCTTTGACGCTTGCGAAAATGTTACGGACGCCTGCGTGGACAGTCCATATCAACGACGCTTGCGGTTGTGCTTCGAGGGCCGCGATTGTGGTCGCGGTTGTAGCGGGTCAGCACTCCTTCGCTAAAGCTTCGGAGGGTTTCGGTTGCCTATGGCAACCTCAATCATACCTTCCCGTATCTTCTTCGCGGTATTGCTCGTCGTTGGAGCCGTTGTCGTTGTTGCCTGTGGCTTCGACGACGTTGCCGTTGGCTTCCATGCCGGGTTGCGGGCCGGTGCCGTTCGGCTGGCGGTAGTGGTTGCCGTTGTTGCCGTAGGCGCCGCCGCCTTGTTGGGGTTGGCCGTTGCCGCCGCCGTTGCCGTAGGGCTGACCGCCGCCGCCGCCACCTTGGTGCTGCGCGCCTTGCGGTTGCTGGGCGGCTTGGAAGGCCATGATCAGGCGATAGTAGTGTTCGGCGTGCTGGAGATAGTTTTCGGCCATCACGCGGTCGCCGGACGAGTTCGCATCGCGCGCGAGCTGCAGATACTTCTCGTAGACGTGATGGGCGTTGCCGCGGATCTTCACGTCGGGACCGTTCGAATCGATCGTGCGGTGGATGTTGAAGACCTGATCGGCCGGGGCGCCGCCGCCGCCTTGATGACGCGGACCGCCGCCGCCTCCACCGCCACCACCACCGTGGTGTTTGCCGCCGCGCCCGCGTCCGCGCGAGCGCTTGTTGTTGTTATTGTTGTTCTGCCCAGGTCTCATGTTCATAGAAAAATCCGATGCTAGTTTGTGCGTTCGTGTGGTGGTGCGGGGCATTGGTCACGGGCAACGGTCTGGCGCCAATCATGCGCGCAGCCGACTGCTAGCCCAGTCAATTCTGTAACCACGTATGCCCCTCGAATACCCTCGTTCAGGTCCTTCAAGCGATGGTTGGCTTTTAGGCCTTGAAAGCCATGCTCCCTTGCGTGGCCTTCGATTGCGGGCCGGTCCCGCGCGGTGCCCGGTTTTGCCGCCAGCCTTTGCCGGCGCGGGCTTGGAATTCAGACTCTCTCAGTCCGGGCGCGAAGCTAGACCGAATTCCTGGGCGATTCCAAGGGATTTCTCGATTTTCCCCCGCCCTGCCCGTCCATTACGGCAGGCCTACGACCAGAACGCGGTCGCGGCCCCCTAGGTCCTTCACCACGCGTTTCACGGCCAGCCCTAAGTTCTGCAACGTTTCGGCGCCTGTTTCACCTTGATCATGGCCGATTTCGATGAGGGCCGGCGCGCCGCGTTTCAACGTGTGGAGAAGCGTGGGCGCGAGGCGGCGCAGTGCCTCAAGCCCGTCCGGTCCAGCCTTTAGCGCGAGGTGTGGCTCATGGTCGCGTACGTCGGGATCGAGTCGCGCGATCTCGGCGTCGGCGATGTAAGGCGGGTTCGAAATCACGAGATCGAATTGCTCGCGCGGCGGCGTGGCGAAGTCGGCGTGGAGGAAGGTCGCGCGGCTGGGCGGGTGGCGCGCGGCGTTGCGCGCGGCGATGTCGAGTGCCGCTTGCGAGATGTCGATGCCGACGCCGGTCGCGGCCGGCCACTCGGTCAGGAGCGTGATCAGCAAGCAGCCGGAGCCGGTGCCGAGATCGAGGATGCGTTTGGGCGGCGTTTGTTTCAATTCCTTGAGCGCGGTTTCGATCAGCGTTTCAGAGTCGGGGCGCGGGATCAGGACGGCGGGCGAGACTTCGAAGTCGAGGCTCCAGAATTCCTTGCGGCCGAGGATGTAGGCGACCGGTTCGCGCTTCGCGCGGCGGGCGATGTAGGCGTCGAAGGTTTGTGGGTCGGCGGCCTCGCGTTCGAGGATGCGCGCTTCGCGCATTGGGTCGTCGATGCCCGCGGCGGCCAAGCGCGCGGCGGCGGCGCGAAGGTGGTCAGTGTCGACCTTAGACATTGGCGTGCGTTGCGACGCCGTTTGCCTCACGCGAAGACGCGAAGGAGCAAGGAAATCTCACACAATGAAACAATGAAACGATGATGAGCGCGTCCTTCGCGCCGAAGGCGCTGCTGATCGGTTCGCTGGCGCTATGCGCCGGGAGTACGCTCCTCATCGTTTCATTGTTTCATTGTGTAAGATTTCTTCTTCGCGGCCTTCGCGCCTTCGCGTGAGATCTTGTTCACGCCAACGCATCCAACTGCGCCAAGCGTTTGGCTTGGTCGTCGTTGACGAGGGCGTCGATGATTTTGTTGAGGGCCATGCCGGCCATCACTTGGTCCAGGTCGTAGAGCGTCAGGTTGATGCGGTGGTCGGTGCAGCGGCCCTGGGGGAAGTTGTAGGTGCGGATGCGTTCGGAACGGTCGCCGGAGCCGACTTGTTCTTTGCGGTCTGCCGCTCGTTCTTTGTCTTTGCGTTCGCGCTCGGCGTCGTAGATGCGCGCTTTTAGAATTTTCATCGCTTTGGCGCGGTTCTTGTGTTGCGATTTCTCTTCCTGCATCGCGACGACGACGCCGGTCGGGATATGCGTGATGCGGACCGCGCTTTCGGTCTTGTTGACGTGCTGGCCGCCGGCGCCCGAGGCGCGGTAGACGTCGATGCGCAGATCGCTTTCGTTGATTTCGATGTCGACGTCTTCGGCCTCGGGCATCACGGCGACGGTGGCGGCGGAGGTGTGGATGCGGCCTTGCGCTTCCGTTGCGGGGACACGCTGCACGCGGTGGACGCCGGATTCGTATTTCAGCTTCGCGAAGACGCCGTTGCCGTTGACGGAACAGATCACCTCTTTGTAACCGCCAAGGTCGGAGGCGCTCTCCGACATCACCTCGAACTGCCAGCCCTGAAGCTGAGCGTAGCGGCGGTACATGTTGAGCAGGTCGGCCGCGAACAGCGCCGCCTCGTCACCGCCGGTGCCTGCACGAATTTCGAGGAAGGCCGAGCCCATGTCGGCCGAGTCCTTCGGCAGCATCAGGATCGAGAGTTCGCGCTCGGCTTCGGGCAGGCGGCGTTTCAGTTCGACGAGTTCGTCGCCCGCCATCGCGCGCACGTCGGCGTCGGGATCGCTCGCGAGCTGGCCCAGATGGGCGATCTCGGCGCGCATCTTCTGCACCTCGCGCGCCTTGGTCACGATGGGGCCCAGGTCGGCGTATTCCTTGGCAAGCTTCGCAAACGCCGCCCCCGGATCGGAGGCCATACGGGCCTCGATCTCGGAATAACGGTCCAGAATGCGCTCAATTTGGGCGGTGGCGATCATAAGGGGCGGAGAGATAGCAATCCGGCCCTGCGGAGGCCAGAGTCAAGACGCCCCGCCCCCAGCGACTACTCGCCCCGCGCTCGACAAGGGCTGATCCGATTCTCCGAATTGTGGCCCGACCTGCTTCGCTTGAGGCCACTTGCTGGCGCCGCACCTTGCGCCGTGCCGGGCGTTCGCTTGATGGAGCGGTCATGCACGGCCCACGCGGTGACCGGTTCCTGCGCGGTTTGACGCGGCGAGCTTCAGTTGCCCCTAGGCGCTTTTCGCGACCGGATGACCAGGCTACGGCGCGACTTTGTTTTCGAGGCGGCCGAGCCGGCCGACTTGAATCGTTACGGTGTCCCCGCTTTGTAAGTAGGTTTTCGCCGCGCGGGCGCCGGCGATGTGACGTTCGACGACATGATGGGCGATCGTCTTGTCCCAACCGCCGATGAGCCAGTCGAGTATTCCGAAGGCGTAGTCGCCGGTGTTCACGCCTTTGAAGACCGTACCGGCCGGTGTGCCCGCCAGTACAAGCGTCCGCGCGGGGATCGTGCCCTGTGAATCGAAGGGAAAGCGCGCGGTGCCGCCCCAGTAGGTCCAGGTCACCGCGCGTTTGGCACGGGCTTGGCGGAGGATTTCGTCGAGATCCCAGATCCATTCCGTTACGCGGGCACGTTGGCGCTCCTGACCGTTGACCGACAGTTGGAGGTCGAGCCCGGCTACAAACGCCTTGAGGTCACGGGGCACGACGAAGAGATCGCCCACGGGCAAATAGCCCGGCGCGCTTTTGCCGGAGGTAAAGCCCTTGCCCGATTGCGGGTTCGAGGGATCGATGTTTCGGAGCAACGTCGCGCGGTCGGTGACGTCGTTGCAGAGAATGAGCCCGCCTGAGGCCTTATCGTTCGGTCCCAAAGGTTTCATCGCGACGAGGCAGAGTTCGACTTCATAGTCGAGCAACGCGTTGCCCGCCGGTATCGGCGCGCGCGACGAGGTCGGCTCGACGAGTTTGGGGAAGAGAAATGGGCCGCCCTGGACCGTCGCCTCTTGCGCGTGCTCGCGATAGTTCGTGCCGGCGGCGATGTGAGATGCCGTCAGGCGCACGGGGATGTCGAGCGCCGCGGCCTGCATCGCGACCTTCGTGCCCTTAGCGATCGCGTCTTTCGCGGCGTCGTAGCCGAGGCGATTGACCAAATCGACGGCGTCCTCGCCGGGCTTAAGAACAGGCGTGAGATCGACGCCTTCGATCCGGCCGTTTTCGTAGGCCGTGACCGCGAGCGTTTGGGTGCCGCTTCGCGCGAACGTCAATGCTTCGTCGCGTGTGGCGATTGCAACGGTTGAGTGCACGGGGGCGGCCTCCAGATTGCTCGCGGTCGCGATGATCAACGCGGCGCAGATGGCGAGCAGTTTCATGGTCAAATCAAGCCACGGTAGGAGCCGCCGTCGAGCTGCAGCTGCTGACCGGAGATGAAGCCTGCTTGTGCGCTGCAGAGGAACGCGCAGGCGTCGCCGAATTCGTCCGGGCGGCCGAAGCGTTTGGCGGCGATGGAGTTTGCGATTTCGGTTCTCGCTTGCTCGTAGGTGATGCCTTTCATCGCCATCGTGAGTTTGGCCATCTGTTGCTGGCGCTCGGTGTCGAAACGTTCGGGTAGCATGTTGTTGATCGTGATATTGTCGGCCGCGACTTCGGGTACGATCGCCTTGCAGGCGGCGGTGAGAGCCGTGCGGGCCGCGGTCGAGAGACCCATCGGGGCCAGCGGCGACTTCACCATCGCACTCGTGATGTTGACGATGCGGCCGAACTTGCGCTCGCGCATGCCGGGAAGGGCGGCGCGGATCAGCATCAGGGCGGGCAGCATGTTCGCATTGATCGCGGCGAGCCATGAGGTCTCGTCCCAATCCTCAAAGCGGCCCGGCGGCGGCCCGCCGTTGTTGTTGACGAGGATATCGACCGTTCCGGCCGCCTCGATAACGGGCGCGCGCGCTTTGGCGTCGTTCAGATCGGCGACGATCGTAGCGACTTTCGCGTCGTGCCGTTCTTCCAAACGCGCTTTGGCGGCCTGGAGCCGGTCGTTGTCTCGGCCGTTGATCGTCACATCCACGCCTTCGCGCGCGAGGGCTGCGGCGCAAGCGAAGCCCAAGCCCTGCGACGAGGCGCACACGAGCGCCTTCTTTCCTTTTAGACCCAATTCCATCAGCCGATCCTTTCCGTGACGTTGGCGGGCTTTGTGTAGTCGACCAGAGCGCGCGTAATGGCACCCGTATCCGCGACGCTGTTCGCCACGCAGAGGATGTGCCCATCCGGGCGAACCAGTAGTGCGCCGCTGTCGGTCAGACCCATACGCGATGTCCAGCCGGTGGCTGCGAATTCAATGCCGTCGCTCACCACCTTAAGCGAAGCCAAAGTCCGCAACGTCTTCCACGCAGCGGCATCCTTGCCGGTGATCAGCGTGAAGCTGTCGTGATCGAGCAGATCGAGCGTCGAGCGATTGCCGTCGATCGCCACATGCGGGAGCCGGGCGCCAGCGACCGCCTTCGGTGTGAACGCGCTGACAGGCAAGTCGGCATCGCTCTTCAGGGCGTCACCGTAGGCATAGCCGAGTTGCAAGCGCAGACTGTCGAAATGGTCTTTCTGATACGCGACGGCCGCATCGATTTTTTCGCGGGCGATGGGATCGTCGAGGCGCGCGTTGAACGCGGCGATATCGACTGGCTGACCGGGCATGCAACCCAAGGCCTCGAACAGCGCGAACATTCGCATCGCATTCGTCAGACTTTGCGACATGTTGGTCTGCGCTACCGCGCGACGTTCGGGCTCGTAGGAGTCCAGAATGCCGGGGCCTGCCCAGCCCTTCCCTACCGCGGCAATTTTCCAAGCGAGATTGTCGATGTCGGCGACACCGGTGTTCAACCCAAGACCGCCAGTGGGCGGAAAGCGGTGAGCGGCGTCGCCCGCAAGGAAGACATTGCCAACGCGGTAGCGATCGGCCACTTGCGCCGACATGGCCCAGCCGCCAGCGCCTTTGATCTTGAGGTTCGGGATATCGGCGCCGACAGCGGCGCGAACGATGTCGCGGCATTTGGCGTCGGTGAACTCTTCGCCTTGCGCCGCATCCGGCTGAACGGGGTGCATCAGCACCCAGGTCTTGGCGATGTCGTAGGCGATGAACACACCCATGCCCGGACCGAAAAGGAAATAGAGAATCGCGGGGCACTTGCCGACGATGGACGTGAGATCGGCTTCGAAGTGGATCATCAGGTGATGCTGAAGGACGGCGGGACCTTCCATCGCGATGCCGAGTCGATCGCGCACGATGCTGTTCGCGCCGTCGGCGGCAATCAGATAGCGGCTGCGGACCACAATCTCCCGACCCGTCACGCGCTCGCGTAGCGTCGATGTCACCGCGTCCGGCGCCTGATCGCACCCAAGCCACTCCCAGCCGCGGCGCAAATCGACGTTCGGCTGTGCGGCCGCCGCTTCTTCCAAGATCGCTTCGAACTTCGGCTGCTCGATGTTGATGAGCGGCCACGGCGTCAATTCGCGAACGGCTTCATCCTGGCGCTCATAGGGCAGCGCTCCGATTTCGCGGCCAGCGAGCGCCGTCATCATGCGTACGTGCGCGCCCTGCTCTTTCGCCGTCGCCGCGGCGTGGATCTTTTCCATCGGTAAGCCTGCGGCGGCGCAGATTTCGAGCGAACGCGGGTTCAACGCGTGGGCCTTGGGCGCGTCGAGGCGCCGAGCGTGCTTCTCCGCAACCAAGGTGCGGATACCCCGACGACCCAAGAGATGGGCGCCCAGAAGGCCCACGGGCCCCGCACCGACGATTAAGACCGGTACCTCAACGGCGTTCATCAGACTCCCTCTTCGGCGAATTCGGCCCGCTTGCGGCTTTGCCCTTAACTGGGATATATCTCATTTCTGAGAATATTGTCAATTTCGTCTTGGAACGGAGCACCCCCACGTCGTGTGGCAGGTTGCTGACGCAGGCGGGCGTGTCGCCGGCGAACTTGTTCTTCGGTGCGATCTTGATGTCGCTCAACGCGATTGCCGTGATACTGCTCTCACTCTAGCACGGTGAAGGACGGGAGCCTGGTCGCTGCCCGCCTCCGACCTGCAGCTTCGCATGCTCGGCGTTCCGGCGGCGCGCGCGGCGTGCGGCGTGGCGGAAACTCGAACCGCTGAAGATCAACATGCCCGCAAGTCTCAAGACTTGAGACGTCGCTCGACTGCGGCGAAGCGGTGGTCCCAGGCGTATTGGGCGTTCCTGCGGACGAACTCGTGCTCGCTCTTCAAGTGCGCGCGCACGAAGTCGATGTGGGAATCGCCGCCCTGCTTGGCCAGCATGAGCAAGACCCAGCAGAGGAATGCGGTGTCCCTGGTGCCGTAGCCGACTTCTTCGACGATCGGGTCGAGGTTTAGGTCGACCGACGAATAATGACAGCCGTATTCAAGCGCGCGGAAGAGCTCGTCGATCACTTTCGGCTCGGGTTCGTCCGGGATGACGAACGTCACGAGGTGTTCGAGCGTGTCGTTCATCATGTGCGTTTCGCCGGGCAGCTGGAGCAGATCGCCGAGCTCGGCGGCCCATTGCAGGCGATTACCGATGTATTGCGGCTCGCGATGGCACTTGATGTCTTCCATCAGCTCGAAGGCTTTGAATTGAGCTTCGGGATGCATTGCTACTCCGCCGGCGCCTTCTCACGGGGCTTCTCGCGCTTCGCTTCGATTTCGGCGGCGCGCTTTTCGACGAGGCCGACGATGTGGTCGACGAGCTTGTCGTTTTCCATTTTGTGGTCGGGTTTGCCGGCCACGTAGACCATGCCGGCCCCTGCCCCGCCGCCGGTAAAGCCCAAATCGGTTTGGGCGGCTTCGCCGGGGCCGTTGACGACGCAGCCGATGATGGAGAGCGACATCGGGGTCGTGATGTGCTTCAGGCGGTCTTCGAGGGTGGCGACCGTTTTGATCACGTCGAAGCCCTGACGGGCGCAGGACGGGCATGCGATGACGTTGACACCGCGGTGGCGCAGGCCGAGCGATTTCAGGATATCGAAGCCGACGCGGATTTCTTCGACCGGGTCGGCGGAGAGCGAGACGCGGATCGTGTCCCCGATACCGGCCCAGAGCAGCGAGCCGATGCCGATCGACGACTTCACGGTGCCGGTCATGAGGCCGCCGGCTTCCGTCACGCCGAGGTGGAGCGGGTAGTCGCAAGCTTCCGCCAGACCCTGATAAGCGGCGACGGCAAGGAAGACGTCGCTTGCCTTCACGCTGATCTTGAATTCGCGGAAGTCGTTGTCCTCCAAGATGCGGGCGTGGTTCAGGGCACTTTCGACCATCGCCTCGGGGCACGGTTCGCCGTAACGTTCGAGCAGTTCCTTCTCCAGCGAGCCGGCGTTGACGCCGATGCGCATGGAGCAGTCGTGATCTTTCGCGGCCTGCACGACTTCGCGCACGCGGGCGGCGGAGCCGATGTTACCGGGGTTGATGCGCAGGCACGCGGCGCCGGCCTTTGCCGCTTCGATCGCGCGTTTGTAGTGGAAATGGATGTCGGCCACGATCGGCACCGCGGAAGCGCGCACGATGGCTTTGAGTGCCGCGGTCGATTCCTCGTCGGGACACGAGACGCGCACGATGTCTGCACCGGCGGCCTCAAGCCCCTTGATCTGACGGATGGTCGCGTTCGCGTCCGAGGTCAGCGTGTTCGTCATCGACTGCACGGTGATCGGCGCGTCGCCGCCGACCTCAACCGATCCCACACGGATCTTGCGGCTCTTGCGGCGGGCGATGTCGCGATAAGGACGGATGCTCATGGGGGTAGAGATAGCAACGCCGCCCGGGCCTAGCCAGGTGGCGAAGTGCACAATCCCGGGACTTTTGCGCCCGATTAAGCCGCTAAACCGCGGTCCGTCAGGGCGGCGCGGTAGGTTTCGAAGAGGGCGGCCATCCGCGCGGCGTCTGCTTGGGCAACGGGGGTTGCGGTTTGGCGAAGCGCCCGTTCGAGTCCCGCGGCGAGTTGGGAGAGCGCGGCGGCGCCCACCATGGCGCTTGAGCTTTTCAGGGAGTGCACGAGCCGAACGGCCTCGCCGGTTCCATCGGGGCGCCCGGAGATCTGGGCGAGTTGATTGAGTTCCTTGGCGGCGGAGGCCAGGTAGGTGTCGACCAGTTCGCGCAACGTTGCGTCGCCGGCGTCGGCGCGGAAGCGTTCGATGGCGTCCCAGTCGACGATTGGCGTGTCGGTCGCCGCAAAGTCGCTGTCGACAGCACTCGGCGTGCTGGCGCCCAACGCATTGCCCAGCGCAATGATCAGGTCTTCCTTGCGGAACGGTTTGCCGACGTGAGCGTTCATTCCGGCGGCTTCGCATTGGCGGATGTCGTCGGCGAAGGCGTTGGCGGTGAGAGCGACGATCGGCACCTTTGCGCGATCGCTGTCGAGGGCGCGGATGGCGCGCGTTGCTTCCAGGCCGTCCATTTCCGGCATGTGGACGTCCATCAGAACGACGTCGTAGGCGCGGCGGCGGACGGCATCGAGCGCCTCGAGGCCGTTGCCGGCGACGTCGGGAACGATATCGAACTTGGCCAAGACCGATTTCGCGACCAGCAAATTCGTTGCATTGTCTTCGGCGATCAACAAGCGCAGCGGTCGCCCTAGCGCTTGAATGCGCGCGAGGGCGTCGGCCGCGGCCACTTCGGCTGCACCGCGGTGGGTCTTGGCCGCTTCCGCTTCACTTGAGACTTCGAGGCCAAGTTCGAACCAGAAGTTCGAGCCGCCGCCGACGGTGCTTTCGGCACCGATGCGGCCACCGAGGCGTTCGATGAGTTTCTTCGAGATCGCGAGACCGAGGCCGGTGCCGCCGAACTTGCGAGAGATCGAAGCGTCGGTTTGCTGGAAGCTGTTGAACAGCAGGTGCATGCGATCGGCAGGGATGCCGATGCCGGTGTCGAGAACCTCGACGCGCAATGTCGTGCGTCCGGCATCGCCGGGGATCGTGGACACGACGAGCTCGACGGAACCCTTCTCGGTGAACTTCGCGGCGTTGCCGAGGAAGTTCAGGACGACCTGCCGGATGCGGCCCGGGTCGCTGCGCACGAACTGGGGCACGTTGTTCAAGATCGTCACGTTGAGCGCGACCGACTTCGATTTGGCGCGCGGCGCGACGATTTCGGCGGCGTTTCTGAACAGCGCGTGCAGATCGAACGACACGAGCTCGACTTGCATCGCGCCCGCTTCGAGCTTCGAGTAGTCCAGTACGTCGTTGACAATGCGCAGCAAGCTTTCGGCGGACTCGCGGATCGTCGCCGCAGCGCGGTGTTGCTCACCCGCCAGGCCGCTTTCCAGAAGAATGCCGGACATGCCCAACACGCCGTTCATCGGCGTTCTAATTTCGTGGCTCATCATCGCCAGGAAGTCGGACTTCGCGCGGGTCGCGATGTTGGCTTCGGTCAGCGAGTCCTGCAGGCGCTCGGACAGCGCGACAAGTTCGATGTTGTGGGCCGTGCGTTCGGCCTCGTGGCGCTTGAACTCGTAGGCGATGCGGTGGCCATAGAGAACGACGCAGCCGACCATGAGTACGATCGCGGCGCCGAACAGATATTCGAAACGGCCGAGAAACGTCGCGGCGGCAACTTGTTCTTGGAAATGGCTGCGTTGAATCTCGCGCACCGTCGTCGCGGTGCCGGCGATCACGGCATTGAGCGACGCGAACTTGCGGTCCATCGTCGCCATGCGGCGCCCTGCGCTGACGGCGTCGTTGGCGCGGAAGAAGTCGAAGATGCGCGCGGCTTCGTCGGTCATCTCCAACATCGAAGCTTCGATCCGGCGAACACCAAGGCTAAGCTTGGCGCGTGCGTCCGCATCGGGGACGCCATCGACGGCGGCGGCGAAAGCGTCGAGGCGGAGGCGGAAGGCAGCGAGTGCCTCGGTTTGGCGCGCGCTCTCTTTCGCGACGTCGTGCGAGTCGAAGATGTCGTTGCCGGGCGCGTTGACGGCGCCGCCGGCGGCGGCAACTTCGGAGAGCGCGGAGAGCTTGTCGGCCCAGCGCTGATTGACCTCCACCGACGAGCGGAAGATGCCCATGACTTCATGCGAGAGGTAGAGGCTGCCCGTGATCGCGAGCACGTCAAAGGCAGCCAGCAGATAATAGACGACATGCCACGGCACGGGACGACGCGTGCGCGCGCTGGCGGAAGACGTAGGCGACATGCAAGGGACCCCGAGCGTTCGAGCGAACAGAATGCCCGGCATGTGCTTAAGGTTGCCTGAAAACCTGCCCCTTTTGGCGATAGCCCTGCAGACCGATTTCCGCGCCCGCATACCGAAAATGCCGAAATTTAGGGCTTTGAAACGTCCCGCAGTTAGATCTTGTGAACACCTGCGGAGGGGTCTCGATGCATAACACGCCTTTACGCGCCTTGGATGTCCGGGGCCTTCGCAAGACGTTCGACAAGCATCAGGCCGTCGCGGGATTGGACCTCACCGTGCGGCGGGGCGAGTTCTACATGTTGCTCGGGCCGAACGGCGCGGGGAAGACGACGACGCTGCGGATGGTCAGCGGGTTGCTGCAGCCGGACGAGGGTGCGATCTCGATCTTTGGGGTCGATGCGCGTCTGGACCAAGTGGCGGCGAAGCGCATTGTGGGGTGGCTCTCCGATGAGCCGATGATCTACGACAAGCTGACGCCGGTCGAGTATCTCGAATTCGTCGCGGGGCTGTGGAGCGTCGAGCCGCCGGTCGCCGAGGCGCGCGCGAAGGATCTGATCGGTTGGCTCGGTCTTGAGAAGGTCGCGCATACGCGGTGCGAAGGATTCTCGCGCGGGATGCGGCAGAAGGTGGCGTTGGCCGGCGCGCTGGTGCACGAGCCGCAGCTGATCATTCTCGACGAACCTCTGACGGGGCTCGATGCGGGGAGCGCGCGGCTGGTCAAGGACGTGCTGACGGCGCGCGTGCGCGCTGGCGCGACCGTGATTATGACGACGCATATTCTGGAGATTGCCGAGCGGATGGCCGATCGGATCGGCGTGATAGCCGGCGGGCGGTTGATTGCCGAAGGTACGCTCGCGGAGCTGCGCGCGCAGATCGGGAGCGGTGACGCGCCGCTTGAGGAATTGTTCCTGGCGATTGTCGCCGAGGACGCTGCCGCGGCATGAGTGTGAGCATTCCCGGATCGATGGCCTGGTTCGCCGCGCACGAGTTGCGCCTTGCGTGGCGCGACGCGCAGGCGATGCTGACCGGCGGCAAGGCGGAGCGCTTGCGCAAGCTCGCGATCGGCGTCGGCATCTTCGCCACGATCTTGCATGTTGTTGCGTTCTTCGCATTGCGGAGCTTGGCGGGCGCGGGCTTCGCGGCGGATTTGCCGACACTTGTCGCGGTGACGGCGGGGTTGGTTCTCTCAGGCTCGGCGATCTTGAGCCAAGGCATGGAGAGCGTGACGCGCACGTTCTACACGCGCTCCGACCTTGAGTTGATCTTGAGTTCGCCGGTGCAAGCGCACCGGCTGTTCGCGGTTCGGATCGGCGCGATAGCGCTCACGGTGGGGGCGATGTCGCTGCTCTTCATCGGGCCGTTCATCAATGTCATGGCCTGGACGAGCGGTGCACAGTGGCTTGGCGCGTATGGCGTTCTGGCCTCCGTGGCGCTGGTTACGACGGCGCTGGCAGTGGTGCTTACCGCTGGGATGTTTCAGGCCATCGGACCGAAGCGCACGCGCCTCGTGGCGCAGATCGTGGCGGCGGTGGTCGGCGGTTTGTTCGTCATTGGGCTGCAGATCGCGGCGTTGTTCTCGACCGGGACGATGTCGCGGCTTTCGTATTTACAGTCCGAAGTTGTTTTGGCGCATGCGCCGGGGCCCGATAGCGTTGCCTGGTGGCCGGCGCGGGCGGCCCTTGGCGATGTCTCGGCGATGCTGGCCGTCGCTCTGGCGAGCGTCGCGGTGTTCGCGACGACGACGGCGTTCTTTGCGCCGCGCTTTGCGAACTATGTGGTCGCCGCCTCCGGCGTTTCGCGGCGTACGTCCGTCACGCAACGCGCGGCGCGCGCCTTTCGCGTGCAAACGCCGTCAGGCGCTTTGCGGCGAAAAGAGCGGCTGTTGCTGGTCCGCGACCCGTGGCTTTTGTCGCAGTCGTTGCTGCAGATTCTCTATCTGTTACCGCCGGCGCTGATGCTCTGGCATAGCTTTGGCGCCGGCAGTGGGATCGCCGTGGTGTTGGTGCCGGTGCTCGTGATGTCGGCGGGACAGTTGGCGGGCGGGCTCGCCTGGTTGACGCTGTGCGGCGAGGACGCACCTGACTTGGTGCTCACCGCGCCGGTGCCGAGCGCGCAATTGCTTCGCGCGAAGGTGGCGGCGGTGATGCAATGCGTTGCCGTGGTCTTCTGTCCCTTCGCCCTCGCGCTCGCGTTCGAGTCGCCGGGTGCTGCGGCCGTTGCATTACTCGGTGTTTTTGCGTCGGCGGCGTCCGCAACTGCGATCCAGTTCTGGTTTCGCGCGCAGGCGAAACGCAGTCAATTCCGGCGGCGGCACACGTCCTCGCGCATCGCGACGTTCGCGGAGGCGTTCTCGTCGATCAGCTTGGCCGGCGCGGCAGCGCTCGCGGCGGCTGGGAGTTCGCTTGCCGTTGTGTTCGCTGTGATTTCGGTCGGGATTCTTCTGACGGTCCGATCGTTGGCGGGCCGGGCGCGTTAGCGCGTGGTGGTCCTTGGTGTCTTGTATGTCCAAACCATTTCGGTGGGTAAAGTGCCTGCCGGAGCGAGAGTGGACGGGAGCCCGATCGTGGCAAGGTCCTTGTTGACCGTCACAAAGCAAGGTGCCCCGTCCACTGCTCCGATCAGTCCGGACAGTCGCTTGGGCCGCGTTGCGAGCCCGCATGCGCAAGAGCGGAAGCAGGAGCCACATTCGATGTTTGTAGGAATCGATGTATCGAAGGAGAAGTTAGAACTTAGCGTTCGGCCACGCGGGGATGTGTTTGCGGTCGGGCGTGACCATGATCGTGGTCAGTTTGGTTTCGCCATGCAGGGTGCGCAACCATTGGCGCAGGTCTGAAAAGAAACTACCTCATGCGGCCTCCGCGAGCGGCGTGATTTTGACATCGAACCCGAGATTTGAGAGCTGCTTGACGAGACGATTTGTGCGGCGCTGCTTGGCGAGGGTTGCGAAGCGGTCGGGGCCGAGATCGCGATAGTCGGTGCCGTCGTTCAGCAGGTGATAGATCGTGGTGAGCATGGAGGCGGCAACGGCGCAGATCGCCTTTTTGGGGCCGTGGCGGCGCTGGAGATGATGGTACTGTGCTTTGAAATAGCTTCCTTTCGTGCGCGCGGCGGCCCAAGCGCATTGCACCATCGTCGTCTTGAGCCAATCGCAGCCTTTTTTCATCCGCGTTGATCGGCGCTCTCGTCGTTGCGCGGGCACATACGCGCCCAAGACAAGAGATGGCCTGCAAGCACGCGCTCCAGGCTGGACGCAAAGGAGGCGTATCAAATCCCCTCGCCGTCCATGAGGAAGTCGCGGACGAAGGCGGAAGCTGGGTCGCGGCGTAGACGGTCGGGCGTGCCGACTTGTTCGATGCGGCCGGTGTTCATGACCGCGATGCGATCGGCGAGTGCGAGTGCTTCGTCTTGGTCATGCGTGACCATGATCGTGGTCAGTTTGGTTTCGTCATGCAGGGTGCGCAGCCATTGGCGCAGATCTTTGCGGACTTTCGCATCGAGAGCGCCGAAGGGTTCATCGAGCAGGAGGATGCGCGGTTCGATCGCGAGAGCGCGAGCGAGCGCTACGCGTTGGCGCTGACCGCCGGAGAGTTGCGTAGGGTAGCGCTTGCCCAGCCCTTCGAGCTGCATGCGAGCGAGCAGGGTTTCGACGCGGGCGGCGATGACCTCTTTCTCAGGCCTGTTGCGGCGCGGGCGGACGTTGAGGCCGAAGGCGATGTTTTCGGCCACGGTCATGTGGCGGAACAGGGCGTAATGCTGGAACACGAAGCCGACGCGGCGCTCGCGCGCGGGGACGTGGGTGAGGTCTTGGCCGTCGAAGCGCAGGCGGCCTTCGTCCGGCAGGTCGAGGCCGCCGACCATGCGCAGCAATGTCGTCTTGCCGGAACCCGAGGGGCCTAAGAGCGCCATGAACTCGCCGGGTTGCACGGTGAGAGAGACGTTGCTGACGGCTTCTACCGCGCCGAACCGCTTCGTGATTGCTTCGATTTCGAGGGCCATGGTGCGATCGTTGCTAGTGTCTGTGTGTGGCGGCGATTTCGTCGCCGTAGCGCCATTCGAGGAGGCTCTTGAGCACGAGCGTGACGAGCGCGAGCAAAGCGAGCAACGAAGCGACGGTGAAGGCGGCGGCGAAGTTGTATTCGTTGTAAAGGATCTCGACGTGCAGCGGCATCGTGTTCGTGAGGCCGCGGATGTGACCGGAGACGACGGAGACGGCGCCGAACTCACCCATCGCACGAGCGTTCGACAGCAACACGCCGTAGAGCAGCGCCCATCGTATGTTCGGCAGGGTCACGCGCCAGAACATCTTCCAGCCGGAGGCGCCGAGGGAGAGGGCGGCTTCTTCTTCGGACACGCCCTGTTCCTGCATCAGGGGGATGAGTTCGCGGGCGACGAAGGGGAACGTTACGAAGACGGTGGCCAGCACGAGACCGGCCACCGTGAAGATGACCTTGATGCCGAGGGCGTCGAGGGTCGGGCCCAGGTAGCCGTGCGCGCCGAACAGCAGCACGTAGACCAGGCCCGAGATCACGGGCGAGACGGAGAACGGCAAGTCAATCAACGTGGTGAGCAGGCTCTTGCCCTTGAAGTCGAACTTCGCGATCGACCAGGCGGCGGCGAGGCCGAACAGCGTGTTCAACGGTACGGCGATGGCGGCGACGGTGAGGGTAAGCCAGATCGCAGACTGTGCGTCGTCTTCGGCGAGGGCGGCGAGCGAAGCCCCGATGCCGTTGCGCAATGCTTCGATGAAGACGGCGATCAGAGGCGTCAACAAGAAAAGCGCAATGTAGCCGACGCCGAGTGCGATCAGGAACCAGCGGACGACGGGGCCGTCTTCGGTGGGGCTGCGGAAGCGGCGACTCATCTGGCGCGCGCCCAGGCTTGCAGTGCGTTGGTGACGAGCAGCATGGCAAACGAGATCACCAGCATCGCGGCGCCGACGGCGGCGGCACCGGCGTAGTCGAACTGCTCCAGCTTGATCACGATAAGGAGCGGTGCGATTTCGGAAACCAACGGGAGGTTGCCGGCGATGAAGATGACCGAGCCATACTCACCGACGGCACGGGCGAAGGCGAGCGCTACGCCGGTCAACCAGGCGGGCATGATCGACGGGAAGATCACGCGGCGAAAGACTTGGGCGCGGGTGGCGCCGAGGGTGGCGGCCGCCTCTTCGTATTCGCGCTCCATCTCGCTCAGCACCGGCTGCACCGAGCGGACGACGAACGGCAAGCCAATGAATGTCAGCGCCATCACGACACCGAGCGGCGTGTAGGCGATCTTTAGGCCGATTGGATCGACGAACTGCCCTACCCACCCGGTCGGCGCGTAAAGTGTGGTGAGCGCGATGCCCGCGACCGCCGTGGGCAAGGCGAATGGCAGGTCGACGAGCGCATCGACGACGCGTTTTCCCGGGAAGCGATAGCGCACCAACACCCACGCGACGAGAAGACCGAAGACGGCATTGATGGCGGCGGCGACGAGCGCTGCACCGAAGCTCAGCTTTAAGGCGGCGACGACGCGCGGTTCGGTCACGGCGGCAAACACGCCGGCTATGCCCAGTTCCCATGGCCGTACGAGCAGCGTTGCGAGCGGAATCAGGATAACGATGCTGAGATAGAAAATGGTGAAGCCGAGCGTGAGCCCGAATCCGGGAATGACGCTCGGCTTACGGAAGTGCCAGGAGGCGGCGCTCACTCACGGCCCCGGCTTGTAGATTTGGTCGAAGATGCCACCGTCGGCGAAGTGCGTCGCTTGCGCTTTGCTCCAGCCGCCGAAGGTGTCGTCGACGGTGACGAGCGCGACCTTGGGGAAGTCGGCCGCGTATTTGGCGGCGACGTCGGCGTCTTGCGGGCGGAAGAAGTTCTGCGCACTGATTTCTTGCGCGGGCTTGGTGTAGAGGAACTTGAGATAGGCCTCCGCGGCGGCGCGGGTGCCCTTCTTGTCGACGTTCTGATCGACGACGGCGACGGGCGGCTCGGCCAGGATGCTGAGCGAGGGGTAGACAAGTTCGAACTTCGTGGATCCGAGTTGCTTTACCGCCAAGCGAGCTTCGTTTTCCCACGAGACCAAAACGTCGCCAATGCCGCGCTGCGCGAAGGTCGTCGTCGAGCCGCGGGCACCGGTGTCAAGGATGGTGACGTTCTTGTAGAGCTTTGTCACGAAGGCGCGGGCAGTGGCATCGCTGCCGCCGGGCTGGCGCCCAGCCCAAGCCCATGCCGCCAGATAGTTCCAGCGCGCGCCGCCGGACGTCTTCGGGTTCGGCGTGATCACTTGCACGCCGGGCTTCGCGAGGTCGCCCCAATCCTTGATCTGCTTCGGGTTGCCCTTGCGCACGAGGAAGACGATCGTCGAGGTGTAAGGCGAGGCGTTGTTCGGCAAGCGTTTTTGCCAATCGGCGATCAGGAGCTTGCCGCGGGCGGCGATTTCGTCGATGTCGTGCGCGAGGGCGAGCGTCACGACGTCGGCGTCCAGACCGTCGATGACGGAGCGCGCCTGCTTGCCGGAGCCGCCGTGGCTTTGGCGGATCGTCACCGTGTCGCCGGTCTTCGCCTTGTAGTCGGCGGCAAAGAGCGGGTTGATCTTGTTGTAAAGCTCGCGCGTCGGATCATACGAGACGTTCAGCAGCGTTAGGTCCTTCGCGAAGACAACTTGCGAGGCCAGGAACAGGAATGCGAACGCGGTCAGCGCGTAGCCGGTCAGCCGGGACGTCGTCGTCATGAGAATTGCTCCTTCGTGACAGGCAGGCGCCGGATCGATGTGGGGTGCGGCCCCGCAGGCCACAAGTTCACACTGGATAATATCTTTAATGTCTATCGGGTCAATAGAGATTATTTTTGTGAATTACGAAAGCACAGGACGCGGGGGCGCCACAGATCACGCAGGTTGCAAATCCGGGTGTGATTTAGGCTGCGGGCTTGATTTTCCGCCGGTCGGCGAGCGCATCGGCCAGCGAGTGCTGCTCCAGAATGCGGGCGGTCGAATTTCGCACGGCTATGAGTGATTTACGGATCGCGCACGTTGTTTCGTCGGTGCAGTCTTCGCAACGGCGGTAGGCCGTGCGGCTGGCACAGGGGCTCAGCGCCAAGGGGCCGTCGATCACGCGGATGATTTCGGCGAAGGAGATGTCTTTCGGCGGGCGGCCGAGTTGGTAGCCGCCGTGGCGGCCGCGGACGCTGTGCACGATGCCCCGGCGCTTTAGCTCGATCAGAATTTGTTCCAGGAACTTGCGCGGCACGTTCGCGGCTTCGGCGATGTCGGCGATCTGTTGCGGATCCGCCGTGTTCTTTGTGGCCAGGTGAAGCGTGGCGCGCAATGCGTAGCGCGCCTTTTGCGAGAGCATACCGGTTACTCTATAGGGCCCATCGGGATTCGTGATGATACCGGTAATGCGCGCGAATCAAAACGGCATAGTGACGCTTGGTTAAGCTAATGGGGCGCGCCCCGATCGAGCGCGCCCTGCCCTGTTCGTTACTTGCCCGGCTTCTTGACGGTCAGCGTGGTTTGGACTTCGCCGCTCTTTTCGAAGGTCAGCGTGACGGGGATCGTTTCGCCGTCCTTGAAGGGCTTGTCGACACCGATGAACATCAGGTGGTTGCCCTTTTCGTTCAGCGCGACAGAGCCGCCGGCCGGGACGTCGAGGCCTTGCGTCGGGCGCATCTTCATCTTCGTGCCGTCCATCTCCATCTCGTGGATCTCGATCGACTTGGCGCGCGGACTGGTGGCCGAGAGGAGCTTGTCGCCTGCCGTGCCGGTGTTGGCGACCGTGAAGAAGCCGGCTGCGGCCTTCGCGCCCTTCGGCGTGGGCGGGGCCCAGCCTTCAGCGACGGCGAGCGTCGGTTGCGTGGCTGGCGGCTGCGCGACGGCGGCCGTCGTTTCGGCGGCGGGCGCCGTCATCGCGGTCTTTTCGCTGCTGCTCAGACCAAGGTAGGAGCAGCCCGTTAGCGATAGAAGCGCAAGCGCGGGCAATAGGCGTTTCATGTTGAGTATCTCCGGAGGTTGATTCGCTCTTCAGTCGGGCGGGGTTGTACAGCGTTTGGCCACGTGCCTTCCATCGCGCCTGCAACCGCGCGTACCCGCTGCGGCGAAAAGGATTGGGGCAATGGGGAAATATTACGCAGGTGAAAGGTTGTGCGCAGGCGGGGCATTGTCTTCGTGCGTCGGTTGCTGTGGTGAGTCAGTTTTGTCACCACAAGGCACGAAGGAGCACCAAGGCTCACCAAGAAGGTAGAGTAACTCACACGATGAAACGATGTTGTGCGCACCTTGGCGCGAAGCGCCAATCAGATTTTGATTGCGCGCTATCGCGCGCGGGCGATCACCTCATCGTGTCATCGTTTCATCGTGTGAGTCATTCTTCTTGGTGGACCTTGGTGGCTTGCGGTGAAAAGGCTGAGTCGACAACTCACCGTCGTTAGAAGCTTGAACCTGGCTCTTTCAGGAAGGCTTCTTCTCGCGGCGTGCTCGTGCGGCCGAGGACGGCGTTGCGGTGGGGGAAGCGGTTGAAGCGGGCGATGATGGCGCGGTGGCTCTCGGCCCACTTCGGGAGGTCGGCGAGCGCGGGCTCTTCGTTTGCGAGCTGGGTGAAGAGGCGCATGGACTCGTTCTGCATCGCGAGGTCTTCGGCGTGCTCGAACGGCAGGTAGACGAATTGGCGGCGGACGCCAGGTAGCGCGCGGTCGGCGCCGCTCGCAACCAGCGCTTTCGCCGCTTCGAGGGCGCGCGCATCGCCGGCGAAGGCGCGCGGGGCGTCGCGGAAACTGTTGCGGGTGAACTGATCGAGGACGATGATTTCCGCCACCGCACCGTCCGGCGTTGTGCGCCAAGGTGCGAGGCCACCCTTGAGCCCGCTTTCGATCAGCGCGGCGAAGCGCGTGCGGATCTCAGCGTCGAAGGCGAGGTCCTTCTTGAACCAAACGGCACGCGTTTTGTCGTGCTCCACGTGGCCGGGCGGAGCGAACCAAAAATCGAGTACCTGTCGCGGATCATTCATGCAGGCGAGATAGCAGGGCCGGCGCCCGACTGCCAGACCGCGATATTGCGAATGCGTAAACCGTAAGAGCTAAGTACTCGTGTGAGTTGCCGGCTACACTCGCATGCGTGCCTGCGGTCCGGGGATACACGCTAGGCAGCCAAACCCTTGGCGATGAGGGCGGTGCGGTAGGCTGTGAAGTGGGTCTTCATTGTTTCGGCGTCGCCGGCTTCGACTTTGGACGGGTCTTGGCGGAGCGTCCTTTCCATGTGGAGTGCGAGTTTTGCCAGCGTGGGGGCGCCGGCCATGGCGCTGGCGCTTTTGAGAGAGTGGGCGATTCGGACAGTTTCTTCCGTCTTCGCACCCGCTTTGAGGAGGCATTGGAGTTGGTCGAGTTTGGCGGCGGTGTCGGCAAGGTAAGTGTCGATCAGCAGGCGCAGCGTTTCTTCGCCGGAGTCGGTGCGGAAGGTTTCGATCGTTTGCCAGTTGACGGCGTCCGGCGTGGCGTCGGCTTTGGCTGGCGCTTCGGTTGCCTGGAACTGCAGTTTGCCGGCGACGGCGTTTGCGAGGGCGATCAGTAGTTCTTCGCGGCGGAAGGGCTTACCGATGTGAGCGTTCATGCCGGCAGCGCGGCAGTTGTCGGCGTCGGTGTCGAACGCGTTCGCGGTCAAGGCGATGATGGGGACCTGCGACTTCGGGGCCGGCAGAGCGCGGATCGTGCGCGTTGCGGTCAGGCCATCCATCTCCGGCATATGCACGTCCATCAAAATGACGTCGTAGGTCGCGCGGCGGACGGCCTCGATCGCTTCGAGACCGTTACCGGCCATGTCGGGCGTGATGTCGAACTTGGCGAGAACGGAGCGCGCGACCAACTGATTGGTGGCGTTGTCTTCGACGACGAGCACGCGTAGCGGGCGGCCGAGCGCCGCAATCTGCGCGCGCGCCTCGTCGACGCGCGTGCTGTCGTGGCCGCGGCTGGCGGCGGCACGCTGTTCGTCCGCGCTGGCTACGCCCAACGGAATCTCGAACCAGAAGGTCGAGCCTTTGCCGATATTGCTATTCACACCGATCGTGCCGCCGAGGCACGCGACGAGCTTGCGCGAGATCGCAAGGCCGAGCCCCGTGCCACCGTAGCGGCGCGAGATCGAAGCGTCGGCCTGCGTGAAGCTTTGGAACAGCGAGTTTTGCTTTTCGCAGGGAATGCCGATGCCGGTGTCGATGACTTCGACGCGGAGCGTGACGTTGCCAACGGCCGCTTCGAAGGTGCGGGCGCGCAATGTCACCGAGCCTTGGTCGGTGAACTTCACCGCGTTGCCCAAGAGGTTCAGCACGACTTGGCGGATGCGTCCGGCGTCCGACGTGACATAGCGTGGGGTGCCCGCGCCAATGTCGACGCTGAGGCCGATCGCCTTGGCGTTGGCGCGCGGCGTTACGATTTCGCCGGTGTAGGTCAAGAGCGCGTGCAGGTCGAAGGGCGCGTGCTCCATCTCCATCGCGCCGGCGTCGAGCTTCGAGAAATCGAGCACGTCGTTGATGATGGCGAGAAGGCTGTCGGCGGATTCGCGGATCGTCGAGGCACTCTTGCGCTGCTCGGCCGTCAGTTCTGTGTCGAGCAGAACGCTGGTCATGCCGAGGACGCCGTTCATGGGCGTGCGGATTTCGTGGCTCATCATCGCCAGGAAGTCGGACTTGGCGCGGTTCGCGCTCTCGGCAATGTCATAGGCGCGTTCGGTGCGGCTTAGGCTCTCGACCAGGACCCGCCGTCCGATGAAGGCACCTGCGAGGGCAACACAGATGACGATGAAAACGAGTGCGTTGGCTTCGTTCTCCACGCCGGTGAGTTCGGCGCGCACGTCGGCGATGATTGCGGCGACGAAGCGGTCGGTGCCGTCGCTCAAGATTTTCTTGTGCCGGGCGTACTCTTCACCGCCGAGGATCGCGCGGGCCTTGGCCTTGTCGTGCGCGCGAACGGCCTCGAAGGAGAGGCGTTCGAGCTCGACCAAGCGATCATTCGACTTGCTGGTTTCGGCCTGGAAGCGCGCCGACACCTCTTTCGGGGCCAACGCGCGGGCGCGGGCGATGCTCTGATCGATGAGCGGGATACTGGCGTCGTAGCGATCGATCCAATGGGTCTCGCCGGTGGCGACGGCCATGTTCGCCGACATGGTCAGGCGTTCGTCGGCGAGCAAGATCTGGTCGGCGGCTTTGTCCGCTTGGGCGAGGCGCTCGTAGACGCGGCGCTGGTCCTGCTGGTGGACGATCCAAATGACGATGAGAGCCGTCACCGCCAAGGCGGCGCCGAACATCGCCCACCACAACGACGAGCGTGCCTTTCTGCCTTCGCGAGCAACAACGGACGTCGTACGGGTGAACACGGGTGAGAACCAGCCTGGACCTGAGTCCAGGGTGTCACACCGCCGCTAATTTCGGGTGAAACGATGCGGGGCCCCAGCGCCTGCGGCGTTGGAGCCCCGATCTTAAGGACTTAGAAACCCGCGAGCGCGGATTTGCTTACTCGGCCGCTTCGGCCGCGCGGCGGGCGGCCGGCTCGCGGTGGCGGGCGGCGATCACGGTCGCATCGGTCAGATTAAACGCAAACGTTTCATCGAGTTGGCCGTGGCCGTTCAGGAGCCGATAGAGGATCGGTCCGTAAATCATGTCGGCCACCAATTCCGGGTCGACATCGAATGCCGTCTCGCCGCGCAACTGAGCCCGGCCGAGGATGGCGCGGACGGTTTCGCGGTGCGCTTCCATCAGCGAAGTGCGGAAAGCTTCGGCGAAGCGGGCGTCGGCCTGCGCCTCGGCGATCAGCGCCTTGAAGACGGGCCCGCGGCGCGAGGCCAGGGCCCGCACGGTCGGACGAACCAGTTCCTGCAGATCGCCTTTGAGCGAGCCGGTGTCCGGCGGGATCGTGTCTTGGGCCTGCATATCGGCGGTCAGGGCCTCTAGAACGATGAAGGCGGCCGACGGCCACCAGCGGTAAATCGTTTGTTTCGAAACGCCCGCGCGAGCGGCAATTGCTTCAATGTTCAGAGCGGCATAGCCGTCGTTCTGAAGAATGTGCATTGCGGATTGGATGATCGCCCGGCGCGATTCCGCGCTACGCGGACGGCCTGCGCGCGGTCTCGGCGCGTGATTCGTTGATGTGTCTTCTGCGTGTGTCATGAGCCCCTCGACGGTAAGCGCCCCAGTGACTCGCGTCCCGTGCGAATCACTTTCATCCGTCGAGGGTGTTCGCCTGCGGCGGCAGGGTCAAGCCGCCACCTCCGCAATTATTGCGATGCGGCCATTCGTTCCAGAAAGTACGAGGGATCAAAAGGGATTCGCGTCAACACTTCACCGCGCTTTCCCATCACGCCGATCACACGGCCGTCTACTGCAACTTGAAGTCCACCGGCATTGCCCGTTTGCATAATCAGATTCGTCGTGTCCGGGCCTTGAAATGATTCGCCGGTCTCGAGCACACGCGCGACGATGATTTTGCGCGGCGCCTGCGTTTGCCGGACTCGAATGTAAGCGGGCTCGAGCGCGGTCAACGTGATACGCGCGGCACTGTTCGTCGCGACTGGCGTGGTTTGCGCAGCGGGCTTCTCGTCGGCGATCGGTTGCACTTGTGCGATGGTGAAGCTGGGCGTCGCCGCTTCGGCTTTCGGCAGCGCGTTGTCGCCGGCGACGAAGGTTGTCGGCGGTTCGGGCGCGGTCGGTTCGGCTGCCGCCGGCACGAGCGCGCTCGGCGCCGGATCAACTTTCGCGGGAACCGCGGCGGCCGGTGCGGGCCCGGCGACTTCGACTTTCGGCTGCTCCACGATTACGGCAGGCTCGTCCGCCTTCGCGGTCGTCGTGTTGCGGCTGGGGATCGTGAGATAGGAAATGCCGTAGATCACCATCGCGATGACCAACGCTAGAATGACGATCGAACCGTTCGGCAGGCGTTGTTCATCCTGCGCTTCGGGAAAGATGAGGTCGACGGGCTTGGTGACTTCTTGGTCGGCGAACTCATCCTTGAAGCGCTGCACGATCGCTTCGTCGTCGAGGTGCAGGTACTTCGCATAAGCGCGCACGAAGCCGACGGCGTAGGTGCGGCCCGGCAATTTCGCAAAGTCGTTCGCTTCGATCGCTTCGAGTTGACCGCGGCTCATCTTGAGCGCCTTTGCGATCGTGGCGGCTTCGATGCCGCGCTCCGTGCGCGCGGCGCCGAGTACGGCGCCGACGGTTTCGCCGGCGGGCGCGGGCTCGGTCACCTCACGCAGGTGCAAGCGGCGCCGCTCTTTGCGCTCGGCCGTCGACGGCAATTGCGACACGTTGCTCATTGAGCGTTATCTCGTCCCCACTCGGTGTCTTTTTTCGCTGGCCGATGCGCAATGCTGGCTTGCACGATCAGCCTGACACTTTAGGCATTGAGCCGTTAAATATTGCAAAACAAAGCGGTCCCCGCAAACGTTCGTCCGCATGCGGAAGATCAGATCGGCACGCGCTCATTGATTGCAAATTGTTTCAACTGCTCTCGCAGCGAGTGCTCGGTGCGATCATAGAGGCCGGCCATCAAGGCGGCGAGTTTCGCGGCATCGAGGCCAAGCAACATCTGTTTCACCGGGCCGACTGAGGCCGGGGCCATAGAAAGCGAGCGAAAACCTAGGCCAATCAACGCCATCGCCTCCAGCGGGCGGCCCGCCATTTCGCCGCACAACGTAACGGGCACGCCGCGCTGACGCGCGCTGTCCACAATTCCTTTCAAGAAATTAAGCATAGGCGGGCTCAGGAGATCGTAGCGGCTGCCCAGGCGGGGGTTGCCGCGATCGCTGGCGAAAAAAAACTGCATCAGGTCGTTCGAGCCGACCGAAATAAAATCGACCGTGCTCAAAAGTGCGGGCATCTGGAACGCCAAGGCGGGGACTTCGAGCATCGTTCCGACGCGGACTTTGCGGGGCGGATCTTCGTTCTGGCGCGAGAGACGCTCGAGTTCGCGATCGACGAGCGTGCGCGCGGTGCGGAACTCCGCGACCTCGGCCACCATCGGAAACATCAGATCGAGATCGCGGCCGCGCGCGGCGCGGAGCAGCGCTCTGATTTGATAGCGAAGCAAGGCGGGGCGATCGAGCGTCATGCGGATCGCGCGCCAGCCCATGGCGGGGTTTTCTTCGACAAGCGGGCGCGCGTAGGGCAGCACCTTGTCGCCGCCGAGATCGAGCGTGCGGAAGACCACCGTCTTGCCCTGCGCCGCGTCGAGAACCGCCGTGTAGAGGTCGACAAGGTTCTTCAGCCGCGGCATCTCGCTTGAGATCATGAACTGAAGTTCGGTGCGGAACAGGCCGATACCTTCGGCGCCGGTTTCTTCCAAATGCGGGATATCGGCAATGAGGCCGGCGTTCATCAGGAGCTTGATGCGTTCGCCGTCTTTCGTCACCGCCGGCAACAGTCGTTGAGCGGCGAAGGCTGCTTGTCGTTGGGCGCGGAGCGCCAGCTTGTGGCGATAAGCCTCGCGCACCTCGTGTGCGGGGCGAATGTGAATCTCCGCCGTGTCGCCGTCGGCGATGACCCAGTCGCCGACCTCAACTTGGTCGAGCACGCCGTCGATGCGGCCGATCAGCGGGATGTCCAACGCGCGGGCGACGATGGCGACGTGGCTGGTGGGCGAGCCTTCCTCAAGAACGAGGCCGCGCAGTTTCGAACGGTCGTAGTCGAGCAGTTCCGCCGGGCCCATCGTGCGCGCGAACAGCAGCGTATCGGCGGGCAGCGTGTCGTGTGCGGCGGTGTCGGCCTTACCAGTGAGGTGGCGGAGTAGGCGGTTCGCGATATCGTCGAGATCGTGCAGACGCTCGCGAAGCAGCGGGTCGGTTTGGCGGGCCATGCGAGCCCGGGTGTCGTTTTGCACGCGCTCGACCGCGGCCTCCGCGGTGAGGCCGGTCATCACCGCTTCGCGCAGCTTTGTGATCCAGCCGCGGTCGTGGGCGAACATCCGGTAGGCTTCGAGCACGTCGCGGGTTTCGCCGGTGATCACGGTGTCTTCGGCGGCGAGCATTACGTCGATCGCCCGGCGCAGGTCGGCGATAGCGAGGTCCAGGCGGTCGCGCTCTGCAATTGAATCGTCGGCGATCAGCTTTTCGACTTTGACCCGCGGCTCGTGCAGGACAGCGCGGCCCATGGCGATGCCTTCGCAGAACGAGACGCCCTGCCCGCGCCACGGCCGGTCGCGCTTAGGGCCTAGATCGATCTCGCTCAGGTCGACGAGCGAGCCCGAGACGACCATTTCCGACAGGACCATCGCGACGGTCTGCAGCGCTTCGACTTCTTCGTCGCCGTACTGGCGATGCGTGCGATTTTGCACGGCGAGAACGCCCAGCGTGCCGCCGCCGGTGCGCAAGATCGGCACGCCCAACATCGACTGATATGGGTCTTCGCCGGTTTCCGGCCGGTACGAGAAGCTGGGGTGCGAAGGTGCGTCGGAGAGGTTCAAGGGCCTGGCGTGCTGCGCGACGTCGCCGATAATGCCCTCACCCTTTTTCAGGCGCGTCGCGTGGACGGCGGCTTTGTTCAAGCCTTCGGTCGCGAAGAGCTCGAGCGCGCCGCCGGCTTTCACCAGATAGATCGAGCACACCTCGGCCACCATGTTGGCGGCGATGTGCTTGACGATCTTGTCGAGGCGCGCTTGCGGCGAGATGCGCTCGACCATGATCTCGTGCATTTTCTTCAGGAGCACGCGCGGACCGGCGTTGGTGGCCATCAGCGTCGCCCCTACCGCCGCCACTGCGGGGCGGTCGACAATTTCGTAGCCGTAGGCGGAGAAATTTCGGGTGGGGGGGCAGAGCGGCTGGCGCTCAACTCCCCCACCCGAACCTTCTCGGCCCTCGGCCTCGAACGTTCGACCGCCCCGCAGCGGGGGCGGTTTGGTGCGCGTGCCATTCTACTTGTCCAATCCGTAGGCGGTGTGGAGCGCGCGGACGGCGGTGTCGGTGAATTCGGCGGCGATGAGGACGCTGATCTTGATTTCGGAGGTCGAAATCACCTGGATGTTGATGCCTTTTTCCGCCAGCGTTTTGAACATGTTTTGCGCGACGCCTGCGTGGGTACGCATGCCGACGCCGATGACGGAGACTTTTGCCACATTCTTGTCGGTCAGCAGTTTTTGGTAGCCGATCGCCGATTGGTTGCGTTCGATGATGTGGATCGCGCGTTCGAACTCGGCCCGGCCGACCGTGAAGGTCATGTCGGTCGTCTTGCCGTCTTCGGACGTGTTTTGCACGATCATGTCGACGTTGATGCCGCCGTCGGCCAAGGGGCCGAAGATCGCGGCGGCGACGCCGGGTTTGTCGGGCACTTTTACGAGCGTGATCTTCGCCTCATCCCGGCTGTAGGCGATGCCGCTGACCAGTTGTTGTTCCACGATTTCGTCCTCATCGCACACCAGGGTGCCGGGCAAGTCTTCGAAGCTGGAGAGCACTTGCACCGGCACGCGGTGGATCATGGCGAGCTCGACCGAACGCGTTTGCAGCACTTTCGCGCCGAGCGAGGCCATCTCGAGCATTTCTTCGTATGCGATCTTATCAAGCTTACGCGCTTTGGGCGTGATGCGCGGGTCGGTCGTGTAGACGCCATCGACGTCCGTGTAGATATCGCAGCGTTCCGCCTTCAGGGCGGCGGCGACCGCGACCGCGCTGGTGTCTGAACCGCCGCGGCCCAAAGTGGTGATGCGGTTGTCGGGGCCGATCCCTTGGAAGCCCGCGATCACGGCGACCTGGCCTTGGGCGAGGCGTTCGCTCAGCACCTTGGTATCGATGCCGGTGATCGCGGCCGAACCGTGCATGCCAGAGGTGTGGATCGGAATTTGCCAGCCGAGCCAGGAGCGGGCCTGCACGCCGATGTGCTGAAGAGCGATCGCGAGCAGGCCGATGGTGATTTGTTCGCCGGAAGAGACGACGGTGTCGTACTCGCGCGCGTCATGCAGGGGCGAAAGCTCGCGCGCCCAGTTGACGAGCTTGTTCGTCTCGCCGGACATGGCGGAGAGGATGACCGCGACCTGGTAGCCGCGGTCGACCTCGCGCTTAACCTTGAGGGCGACATTGCGGATGCGCTCGAGGTCGGCCACGGAGGTACCCCCGAACTTCATGACGAGTATGGGCATGGGGGCTGGCGCGGCGTTACGTCCGATAGATCAAGGGGTTGAATGAGTTCGGCTGGGGTATAGTTAGACTTCGTCAGTTTGTCACGCAACGCACGGAGCTTCGACACGGTGTCGCCCGTCACATCGCAACAATCCACAGTCGACGACGCCGAAGTGGCCCGCTTCTCCGCACTTGCGGCGGAATGGTGGAATCCCCATGGCAAATTTGGCGTGCTGCACCGGTTCAATCCGGTCCGGCTGGGCTTTATCCGCGACCAGGCCGCCACGCATTTCGGGCGCGATTCGAAGGCGACGAAGCCGTTCGCGGGGTTGCGCCTGCTCGATATCGGGTGCGGCGGCGGGCTGTTGAGCGAGCCGATGGCGCGGCTTGGCTTCGACGTTTTGGGCGCCGATGCGTCGGAGAAGAACATCAAGACGGCGAGCGTGCATGCCGCCGAAGGGGGCCTTTCCATCGACTATCGCGCGACGACGGCGGAGGCGCTGGCCGAGGCCGGTGAGCAGTTCGATGTCGTGCTTAACATGGAAGTGATCGAGCACGTCGCCGACCTGAATTTGTTCCTGAAGAGCTGCGCCTCGATGCTGAAGCCCGGCGGGTTGATGTTCGTCGCCACGATCAACCGAACGGCGAAGGCGTTCGCGTTAGCTGTGGTTGGTGCCGAGTACGTGCTCGGCTGGCTGCCGCGCGGCACGCACGATTGGAACAAGTTCGTGAAGCCGCTGGAACTGGACACGGCTTTGACGCGCGCGGGGCTCGAGGTCGCGAGCGAGACAGGCGTGATGTTCAACCCGCTCACGGGCGGGTGGCTGCTCGCGCGGGACACGGATGTGAATTATATGGTGGTGGCGAAGAAGGCGGCGTGACCGCCCAACGAAACAAGTGAGGTCCGCATGTTGGTGCCGCATTTTGGAGAAGTGGTGCTTGAAGCGGACGGTGGCGCCTACACGCGCAAGCGTGTCACGATCAACGGACGGGAGTCCGACGCCTCGCTCTTCCTTATGCACGGGCTTTCGAGCTGCTCCAGTGCGGCAGCGATCAAGCTGCTTGAGGGATTGGACAGGTTGGACGCCAACGCTCGAGAATTCATCCTAGCGCGGCACTTCGCAGGTGATGAGACGGTGGGCGAGTATGCAACATTTCATTTAGAAGAAGTTCACGACGCAATCGCGCAGAAGTTTCAAGTGCAGTCGGTTGACGCCGAAACGCTGCTCAGGCGATTGGAGCTGAGGGGGATTGGTGTGTTCCCCACAAAGGACGGTCGGACATTTGAACTCGTCGTCGACTACACAATCGATCGGACGTTTGTCGATGGCCTGCTAGCGGTGAAGCACGATGACACGGGGCGAATTTTAGGCGTCGCGCACGAGAGTTAGCGGGCTGCACGCCTAGGGGACGCCTAGCGCTTCAGCGCTGCGGCTATTGCTTGGCGCATCGGCTCGTAGTTCGTCAGTTGGGCGGCGCGGGAGGCGGCGATCCACCGCTTTCCTTGCAGGCGCGTCAGGTCGATGTCATGACCGGCGCGTTGTGCGAGTTGCTTTAGATACTGCAACTGGGTGCGGCCGTTGCCTTCGCGGAAGGGGTGCACGTAGTTGAGATCGCCGACGATTTCGGCGGACACGCGCGCGAACGCCTCGGCGCTCAGCCCTTTGAGAAACTTGCGCTGCACGAGCCGGCCGTGAATGTCGGCCATGCCAGCTTCGATGTAAGCCATGAGGTGAAACTGATCACCGTCCTTCGCGATCTCGACGGTGCGCGTTTCACCTGCCCACGTGTAGACGTCTTGAAACAAGTGCCTGTGAATCGCCTTGAGGTGACCGAGATCGAAGTTGCCGGAGGGCGACCCTTGCCTGATGCGTTGAGCAACGTGCACGCGTTCAGCCGCGTCTAGCTCTGCGGCATCTTTGAGGCCAAACTTGTTTTTCAGAACCCCAGGTGCGTCGGGATACACGTATGGATCAAGCGCGCTCACTCAGCCGCGAGATCCGCTGCCCGCTTGCGGGCGCGTGCGCCGAGGAACTCCAACACGCGCTCGTCGCTCCACCCTTCGCGGCGGAACATTTCGAACATGGCGATCTCTTCTGGCGTCAGGGGATTGCCCTCGATCTCCTGTAACGCGCACGCTTCGCGAAAGCGGAGTTCGCGTTCTTCGTCGTCGATTTTGGTCTTGTCCGCCATGGCTCCACTATATCACGAATCCGCCCTGGGCAGGGTCGGAATCGGGGCCACGGGGACGCCTTCTTCGACGAGTTCGCGGGCGTCGGCTAGGGTCGCTTCGCCGTAGATTTGGCGTTCTTCGGCGTCGCCGTAGTGGATCGCACGGGCTTCGTTGGGGAAGCGGTCGCCGACGTATTCGGCGTTTTCCTTCACGTGCTTTTGCACGTTCATCACGTACTCGCGCATCTTTTGCGCGTTGGCCGCGACCTCGGCGAGTTCGCCTTTCTTCGAGACGGCGGGCGCCATCATGGCCTTCGTGATCTTTTTCGAGTTGCAGGTGGGGCAGACCAGCAGGCCCTTCTTGGCCTGCGCATCATAGGCCGCACTGTCGCGGAACCAGCCTTCGAAGCCGTGTTCTTTGGGGCAGACCAATTGGTAGCGGATCATGATGCGACGCCTAACTCCGGCACGTTCGGACGCTCTAACATGACGGCTTGGCCGCCCTTCTTCAAGGAACGCCTATGGCACGCCCGGCGGGTTAACAACGGGTAAACCGTTCGTGCGGCTGGCGAATTCGCGAGGGTCAGGTGACCGACTTTCGGGCTTTGAATTCCGGTGTGTCCCAGGCCTGGGTGGACATCACCTCGTCGATGAGCGCGACGGCGTCGAAGACGTCGGCGTGGCGGGTGTAGAGCGGCGCGAAGCCGAAGCGAACGATGTCCGGCGCGCGGAAGTCGCCGATGAGGCCGCGGGCGATGATCGCCTGCATGATCGCATAACCTTCCGGGTGTGAGAGCGCGATGTGGGCGCCGCGCTGTTTGGCATCGCGCGGGCTGGCGAGCGTGAAGCCGTGGCGCACGAGGCGTTCCTCAGCGAGGGCGACGAAGAGGCCGGTCAGGCTTTCGACCTTCGCGCGGATCTGGTGCAGGTCGAGGCCGTCGAACGCGTCGAGCGCAGCGTCGAGTGCTAGCAGGGACAGGATGGGCGGTGTGCCGGTCAGGAGCTTATCCATGCCTTGCGCGGGCGCGTAATCGGCGGCGAAGGCAAACGGGTCGGCGTGGCCGAGCCAGCCGGTGAGCGGGTGATCGATCGCTTCGTGGTGGCGCTTGGCGGCGTAGATGTACGCCGGTGCGCCGGGGCCGCCGTTCAGATGCTTGTAGCCGCAGCCGACGGCGAAGTCGGCGTCGAGCTTTGCGACTTCGAGCGGCATGACGCCGGCACTGTGCGAGAGGTCCCAGACGACGAGCGCGCCTTTGGCGTGCGCGGCATTCGTGATCGCGCGCATGTCGTGGAGGACGGCGGTCTTGTAGTTGACGTGGGTGAGCACGACGATCGCGGTATCGGCGCCGATCGTGTCGATCAGCGCGCTGGCATCGACGCGGACGAACTGTTTGCCGGTCAGGCCGGCGATGCCGCCCGCAATGTAGGCGTCGGTCGGGAAGTCGCCGTTGACGCCCAGGATCGTTTGGCGGTTCGGGCGCAGGCGCAGTGCCGCGGCCAAGACCTTGAAGAGATCGACGGAGGTTGAGTCGGTCACGATGACTTCGTCGGCGGCGGCGCCGATGAGTTTCGCGATCTTGGCGCCGACACGTTGTGGCGCGGTGTACCAGCCGGCGTCGTTCCAGGAGCGGATCAGGCCTACGCCCCACTCTTTCTCCAACGCCGCATGCAGACGCGGGGCGACGGTCTTCGGCAGGCAGCCCAGCGAGTTGCCGTCGAGATAGATGATGCCGTCCGGCACGGCGAAGCGTTCGCGCGCGTGGGCGAGCGGGTCGCGAGCGTCGAGGTCGAGCGCGTGTTGGCGGGCGAGGCTCATTTCATCAGCGCGTCGATCTCGGCGCGAATGATCTTCCAGGCGTCCGACGTTGGGTCGATGAGTTCGAAGTGGCCTGCGTTTTCGATTGTGATTTCTTTCGCAGCGTCGCCCTTCTTCGTTGCGGCGGCGGCGAAGTCTTTGCCGAACGGCGGGGGTACGATCTTGTCGAGCGCGCCGGAGATGACGGCCTGCTTCACGCCGATGGGGAGGAGCACCGCCGGCGAGGTGTCCGCGTAAACGTCGCCTTTGCGTTTGGCGTCAACGAGCGCGTCGATCGTCGGCGGGCCACCGCAGGCGCTGGGGCCCTTTGCACGATACGCGGCGAGGTCGTTGATGCCGGCGAGGCTGACCACGCCGGTGATCGGGAGCGGGGTCGGTGTCGCGAGCGGGCTCGACTTCGGCAGGCGCGGGCGCGCCGTCGCCCAGGTGACGAGGTGGCCGCCGGCAGAGTGACCGATGGCGACGAGCTTCTTCAGGTCGAGTTTGTTCGCTGGCGCAATTTCGCGGAGCTTATCGATCGCGGCGGCCGTGTCGAGGAACGTGCCGGGATAGCCGCCGCCTTCGTCGCCGATGCGGCGGTAGTCGATGCTCCAGACGGCATAGCCGTGTTGGCGCAGGTCTTCGGAGAGGTAGGCCATCAGCTCGGTGCCCGGGAGTTCGGCGAGCCAGCAACCGCCATGGATCACGATCAGCGTCGCGTGGGGGCCCTTGCCTGCCGGGAGCCAAAGTCCGGCGAACTGATGCGGGGCGGGGCCGTAGGCGATCACTTGCGTCGGCGTGGCGCGCGAGCGTTCTAGGAGCTCGGAAAAGGTGATCGGGGCGGCTGTGGCTGCTGTTGTTGCTGCGAGTGCCGCCAGTAGGAAGAATCTCACACAATGAAACAATGACACAATGACGGGTGGACTCCCGGCGCGTAGCGCCAAGTGAACTTCGTCACTGCGCCTGCGGCGCGGGAGTGCGCTCATCTCATTGTTCCATTGTTTCATTGTGTGAGATTCTTTTCTTCGCGTCTTCGCGGAGTCATATCTTGAAATCGCGGTCGTGGCGCAATGCCGGGACTCGAGTGCGGGCCTCGGTGGCTTTGGCGGGGTCGATGTCGGCACAAATGATCCCGGGGTCGTCGCCCGCTTCCGCTAGGATTTTGCCCCAGGGATCGACGATTAGGCTATGGCCGAAGGTGTGGCGGTTGTTTTCGTGCTTGCCGCCTTGGGCCGGGGCGATGACGAAGCAGCCGGTTTCGATCGCGCGGGCGCGTTGCAGCACATGCCAGTGCGCTTGGCCGGTGGTGTGGGTGAAGGCGGCGGGGATGGTGAGGAACGACGCGCCTTCTTTCGCGAGCGTGCGATAGAGGTGGGGGAAGCGAAGGTCGTAGCAGACGCTCATGCCGAGCTTGCCCCACGGCAGTTCGGCGACGACCGCGCGGTCGCCGGGGCGGTAGTTGCGGGACTCGCGATAGACTTCGCCGCCGGGCAGATCGACGTCGAACATGTGGATCTTGTCGTAGGTCGCGCGCACCTGACCCTTTGGGTCGATCAGGAACGAGCGGTTCGCGCATTGGCGTTCGGCCACTCTGATGGGGAGCGAGCCGATCAGGAGCCAGAGCGCGAGTTCTTCGGCGAGCGCGCGGAAGGCCTTTAGCGCGAGGTCGTCGGCTTCCGGTTTCGTCTTGGCGAAGAGCGCGTCGGACTCGGCTTCGAAAAGCGAGGTCATCTCCGGCGTCGCGGCGAAGTGCGCGCCGGCCGCCTTTGCCTCGCGGATCAGGGCGGAGGCAGCGGCTGTGTTCGCGGCGACGTCGAGGCCGGTGCGCATCTGCACACAGGCGGCACGAAATACGGTGGTCATTTTCGGAAGTTAGCTGTGCACCAACAGCGAGTCGAGCTTGCCTGCTGCTTCCAGCGCGTGGAGGTCGTCGCAGCCGCCAACGTGGGTGTCGCCGATGAAGATCTGCGGGACCGTATGGCGGCCGCGGGCACGCTGCATCATTTCAGCGCGCTTTTCGGCGTCCATGCTGACATCGATTTCGGTGAAGGCGATGCCTTTCTTCCGCAGCAACGCCTTGGCGCGATGGCAAAAGGGACACAGCAGCGTCGAGTACACGACGACTGGAGAAGGTTGCTCAGCGGTGGCGGCGGACATCACGATTCGGCATCCAATTCGCACGAAGCAATATAAGGCGTTTCGGCCTTTCGGCCACTGGCAAAGCTTAGAGGGACAGGCTTAACGGGCGCACAACGCGCGCCACTGTGACTACAGATACAGCCGCTGCCCCGGCACGGCGCAACGCCTTGGCGCAGGCCGTGACCGTGGCGCCGGTCGTTAGGACGTCGTCAACCAGGACTACTTTTTGGCCGTCGAGGCGGCCCTTCGCAACCGCGAAGGCCTTGGCGACGTTCTTCAGGCGCGAACGGGCGGAGGGCATTTCGCCTTGGCTGCGGGTCGCGCGCGGGCGGGTGAGCGTGCCGGTGTCGACAGGTAGCCGGGTGAGCCTGCCGATCGCTTGGGCAAGGACAGCCGCTTGGTTGTAGCGGCGCTGTGCGAGGCGCCACCAATGCAGCGGTACCGGCATCATCACATCGGCGCCGGCTAGCGCTTCGGCGCCTGCGGTCGTGAGCCAGCGGGCGAAAAGCGGCACGGTCTCGAGCTTGTCGGCGTGCTTGAAGCCTAGGATCAGATCGCGGCTGGCGTCGTCGTAAGCGACGGCGGCGCGCGCGATGCTGAACGCCGGCGGGCTGGCGATACAGGCGGCGCACTTCACCCCCTGCCCCAGTGCGTGCGGAAACGGAATGCCGCATTGGGCGCATTGCGGCGCGCTCAAGAAGCGGATGTCGCTCCAGCAGGTGCCGCAAAGCGATTGCGGTTGGCCCACGGGTACGCGGCATTTGAGGCAGAGCGGCGGCAGGATCAAATCCAGCGCAGCCCGGCCCGCCGTGCGCGCCGCACGCGAGACGTCGATAAACCCCATACCCATGCTCGATCATGGCGCGGCTCGGCGCGTCATGCCAATACTCCCAACGGCCATGAGCGACGTTCCCCAGATATTTGATACGCGGTTGCGGCGGCGGCGACGTCTGCGCGCGGCGGCGGGGTTCGAGCGCTTTGCGTTTCTGGCCGACACCGTTCGCGATGAGTTGGGTGAGCGGCTGTCGGCGGTCGAGCGGCCGTTCCCGCGTGCGGTTTGGCATGGGGCCGGCGCCGCGCCGCGGGTTCGCGAGGTCAATTGGCTTACCAGCGATAGTGTTGTCGCGTTCGCGGGCGCGCGAGGAGGCGTGTTTGAGGAAGAGCGCTTTCCATTCGCGGGGGGCACGCTCGATCTTTATGCGAGTGCGCTGACCCTGCATGCGGCGAACGATCTGCCGGGGGCGTTGGCGCAGATTCGGCGCAGCCTGCGGCCGGATGGGTTGTTCGTCGCGGCGCTGCTCGGCGGACAAACGTTGCACGAGCTGCGGGCCGCGCTTTCACAAGCCGAGATCGAGGTCGACGGCGGGCTATCGCCGCGGGTTGCGCCGTTCGTCGACGTGCGCGACGCGGGCGGGTTGCTGCAGCGGGCGGGGTTCGCGCTGCCGGTCGCCGACGTCGATACGATCAAGGTCAGGTACGAGCATCCGCTAAAGCTGCTCGCCGATTTGCGGGGCATGGGAGAGACGAATGTTCTGAGCGAACGGCGGCGCACGTTCTTGAAGCGGCGGGTGTTGCTTCGGGCGTGCGAGATCTATCTCGACAAGTATCAGGGGGCGGACGGGCGCGTGGTAGCGACGTTCGATGTACTTTATCTTACCGGCTGGGCGCCGCACGAGAGCAAAATCGGCGGACGTTAGTTGCGGTGGCGGCTAGCCGGCTATTGCCGCCGCAATCACGACGTACACGGCGCCGACTGCTCCGCCGGCGGACTGAACGGCGCCAACGATTGCAAGGAAGATCAACGCGACGATCAGGCCGTATTCGACAGCTGTCGCGCCGCTTTCGTCGGCGACGAACGACTTCAGCATTTGGCGCACGGCTGGCATCGGCGGACCCTCGCGACACTTCCTGTGCGAGAGTGGCGCGACGGCGCTTAACAAGAGGTAATGGTTGCAATTTTAGCGATCGCGGATTTCCGCCAGGGGCTGTTAGAGCAAGTCGCGCAGTTGCGCCACGAGCGGCACGTCGGCCGGCGGCATCGGGAAGTTGCCCATCTCGTTCGGCCGCGCCCAGGTCAGTTTTTGGCCCTCGCGCGGCACAACGATGCCTTCCCAACGGCGGCAAAGGTAGAGCGGCATCAGCAGGTGAAACTTTTCGTAACCATGCGACGCGAAAGCGAACGGCGCGAGGCAGTCTTCTTTCACGCGGATGCCGAGTTCTTCGTTCAGCTCGCGGATCAGTGTCATTTCGGGACGCTCGCCGGTTTCGACCTTGCCGCCGGGAAACTCCCAAAGGCCCGCCATCGACTTGCCTTCCGGGCGTTGGGCCAAGAGCACGCGGCCGTCGGCGTCGATCAACGCGCAGGCGGCGACGAGGAGAATGTTGGTTTCGCCGTTCGACATGCGCGCCCGTTGAATCTGTGCGGGTGCCACTCTGGCCGAAGCTGGGCTTAAAGAAAATGGCATTAGTCGAACGCGCCGCGGATGGGTTCGATGACGGCCAGGAGGCTGCCGCCCAGCGCATCGACGGCCGCAAACAAGACGATCGCGATCAGGGCCACGACAAGCGCCACGTCGAACGCCGTTGCGCCTTGCCGGTCGGCGATGAATGATCGAAAGAACTGGACCATGCTGCACCCGCCCTGTGTGCTTTGAGGGTATGCGGTGCAGAGGGCGTGCCATTAACGATGTGGCAAGCGCGGTGGCCCGGCGGAAGCTGCAACGGTCAACAAGTCGAAGGCTGCGTGACAAAATTGAAGTTGAACGTCGAAAGTAGTCGGCTGTCTCAATTGCGATCCCACGTCGGCCGTGCGTCCAGCCGCTCGCAGGAATAGTCCTTGAACGTGTCGCTGTCTTCTTCGTCGATGCCGGGGTCGGTGTAGTCGGGGTGCAGTGTCTTGAGGCACTCCGCCTCGTTTGCGAACGGTGTGTCTTTGACGATGAGCTTCCAGGCGGCCATGTCGGTACGCCGGAACTCAACCACCTGATACCAGCCCGGCCCCTGCCAGCGACCGGCGGCGTGCGCGACGGCGGCGGCGAGGATGGCGATTGCGAGGATCGATAGTCGTGGATTCATCGGCGCCTCCTCAACTGACTAGCTGCGATAACTACCGTTGATGTCGATGTAGCCGTGGGTGAGGTCGCAGGTCCACACGCCCGCGGCGCCTTTGGCGATGCCGACGTCGACATCGATTTCGATTTCGGGGCGTTGCATGTAGCGGGCCATGAGGGCTTCGGAATAGTTCGGGTCGCGTACGCCCTGCGTGGCGACGCGGTGGCCGCCGTATTTGATCGAAAGCTTGTCGCGGTTTGCGGCTTCGCCGGATTTTCCGACGGCCATGACGATGCGGCCCCAGTTTGCATCAGCGCCGGCGATCGCGGTTTTCACCAGCGGCGAGTTCGCGATCGCGAGCGCGATCTTGCGGGCGGCTTGGTTCGTTTCGGCGCCGGAGACATTGATGCGCACGAGCTTCGTGGCACCCTCGCCGTCGCGCACGACTTGCACGGCCAAGTCTTGCAACAGGCCGTTCAGTTTCACGCGGAAGTCGTCGAGGCGCTTGTCGTTGGCGCGGATTACCGGGTTGTGGCGCGCGCCCTTGCCGGTCGCGAACAGGAGCAGCGTGTCGCTGGTCGAGGTGTCGCTGTCGACGGTGATGGAATTGAAGCTGCCCTCCGTGCCTTGCGTGAGCAGGAGCTGCAACACGTCGCCCGGGATCGCGGCGTCGGTGAAAACGAACGAGAGCATCGTCGCCATGTCGGGTTGGATCATGCCCGAGCCCTTGGCGATGCCGTTGATCTTGACGAGCTGACCGTCGATCTGTGCCGTTGCCGTCGCCATCTTCGGGAACGTGTCCGTGGTCATGATCGCCCGCGCGGCCTGTTCCCAAGCGGTGGCGCCGGTGTTCTCGTAGATGTCGGGCAGGACCGAGGTCAGGCGCTTGACCGGCAACGGTTCGCCGATCACGCCGGTTGAGGCGATGAAGACTTCTTGCGGGCGGCAGCCGGCAAGTGCGGCGGCGCTTTCGGCGGTGGCGCGCACCGCCTCCATGCCGACGCGGCCGGTGAAGGCGTTCGCGTTGCCGGAGTTCACGACCAGGATGCGGCCGGAGCGTTGCGTGAGCGCGCTTTTGCACCAATCGATCGGGGCGGCCGCGGTTTTGGAGGTTGTGAAGACGCCAGCGACCGTCGTGCCCGGGGCCATGACGGCCATGAGCACGTCGGTTCGACCCTCATAGCGGATGCCGGCCGAACCGGCGCCCAGCCGCACGCCCGAAATGGGTTGCAGCTTCGCCAATGACTTCGGTGCAAGTGGCGATGTGGGTGGCGCGGTCTTCGCGGCCTTCGGAGTGGCTTCCGCCGCCGATTTCGGCGACGCGATTGCCTTGGCAGACTTGCCCGCTGACGGGGCCATCGATCGTTCCCTCTCACGCGCCCTGAACGCGCGACCCGTGCCGCGGGACTCGTCTACCCGCGCCGGCGATTGTCAGTACCCGTCCTATTGCACCCGGTCAAGAAAGGCGGAATTGAGCCGATGTCACAGCTGTGGAGGGATGATTAATGGGTGGGGAATTTGGGGTCGAATGCGGCCAGCATTCGCCCGATAGGGGAACTCACCGCTCGGGCGCTGACGAGGCTACGCGACCTCTGGTGACGTACAACATCGCTGTGATCACCAATAGAAACGCAACCGCGCCGACCGAAGTTGCACCGAAAACGAACGCCGCGTCGTGCCAACTCTGCCACTTGTCGGAAACGGCTAACGCGAGCGCGGCGCCCAACGGAAGCCCCCACCAAAATACGGCAAAGATGCACCCGCGTACTAATCGGCCAATCGAGTGCGGTACATCGACCGCCGTGTTATATATGATGGCAGGTACGATCGCGTCACTGACAACCTTGCCTGCAACAAACGCCGTCAACACCACGGCTGGCTTCCACGTCTCCCCATCAACAAACGCAGCAGCGAAAAGGGCGGACGAAAGTCCATTCGCATAACCAGCGTAGTGACGCATGGCGATTTGGACGAAAGGGGAAGCTGCGAGCGGACTTCCCGCGCTCTGAGCACTCAATCTGGCGCGAGCGGTCGTCCACGCGTAAGCGCCGCCTATGCCCCCCAAAATCGCCGCAACTGCGGATCCAACTGCCGCCAGCGACCAGAGTGACATCGGCAAGAGTGCCAGCGACAACACCAGCGCGGTGAACGATGTGTGCAATCCCACGTCTCCAACCGATCGCCAAACCGGCTGCGCGGCGCGTTCCGCGAATGTGCGCTCATACCACTCTTGCCGGGTTACTTGCTCCGCTCCGCGCAATCGAGCACGCCGCGTTGCGATTGCTTCGGACAACAGCACGGCGGCGACAATTGCGAACCAAACCGCAACGGCCTTGGTCAGCGGATCAACGACAGTCAGCCCAATCGCAGCTGCCCCCGCCGCCAACAACACCATCATCACGTTGGCGTCGGCGGCGACTTGGTTCAGCGAGCGATATGGGACGAGGCGTGCGGTCATCGCCCGAAATCTAGACCGGAACCGTGCGGTTCGTCACGTCTGCGGGCCTGGCGTGCCGAGGCTGTGCGCGGGAGAATGATTTCCCTTCATGGGAGTCTTGGTTGATGCGCTTCTTGGTTCTGGCCGCCCTCCTCTCTCTTGCCGCTTTGGCCGTGCGGGCTGGTGTTGCGGAGAGTAGCGGGTGTGAGTCCATTGCGGGGGCGTTGCGGGGGTGTCCGCGGTTGCCGGCGGTGACGGTCGGGGGGGATTTGCGGGTTGAGGTGGTGACGCGGGAGCGGACGCTCACGCTGCGCCCGCGCGGGGACGAGGAGCCGCCCTGCCCTGACGGCAAGTGCGTATGCAAGGAAGTGGTGCAGCACTTCGACTTCAAGGGGCCGGTGCCGGGGTTTCGCGCGGTCAACGATGAAGAGGGGCGCGCGGCCGCGGCGACGACATGCACGACGGCGAGCAACAGCGTTTTGCGTGCGGCGGTGAAGTTTTCAGTGACGGCGCAGACGGTTTCGACGGTGATCTATGAGCTTGACGATTGCCGCGGGTGCAATGGGTCGTGCCATGGCGCGGTGCGGCTTTCGTCTTTCGATGCGAAGACGGGCGCACGGTTGGTGCTGGCGGACGCGGTGGTGCCGCAGCTTCTTCCGGCGCTGAAGGCGCGGTTGATCGAGACGTTCGTGGCGGCGAACGCCGGTGCGGACGATAAGGCGTTCATGCGCAAGCAGCTTGCCAACGACCTCAACCGCGACTTTGCGCAGGACGGCGTTTATGTCGAGAGCGGCGCGGTGTTCGTCAACCTGAACACGTGGGTGCTCTCGTGCGCGGAGGGATCGTTTCATCCGATGGCGATACCGGTGGCGTTTCTGAGCCCGGGGTTTCGGGCGCGGCTTTAGGGACGGGTCAAACACACACCAAACGGTTACTCGTCGCGACGCTCAGGCAAAGGCGGCACATGGTGACGCCTGAACGTTACGACACCGCTCGCAACGCCCCATATTGAGCGCAGCACCCAGCTACGCATTCATCATGCCGAACCTGTGCAAGTGAGCACGGGACGCACTTATGGCGCCACGACACGTCCCGCGCTGCCGCGTCCATCGTGACACGGTGTGCCAAGCGCGAGCGGCGCAAGCGGCGCGTAGTCTTGACGCTGCCCGGCGCGTGGACCCGTCTCAAAGCCGCAAATCGTGCTGACCCGCGGACGCACGCGTGTGGGAAGCGGCCGTACAGCGGTAGGCGGCACAAACGCCGGAGGCGTCCGCAGGTTCCGCTCGGGCACCGGCTCGACAGGCGGCCGCGTCGAATGCGTGCGCCCCGGCGCGAGTCCCGGCGGCGGTATGAAGACTGGCGCGACTTTGTGCGGCAACTTGCTGATGTCCAGCACCACGAGATGGTGCGGGCCCTCGCAAACAACCGGCGACTGTCCACTGCGGAATGCATTGCACTGCATGCGCGCCCGGCCACTCAGACACTGCGCCGTGAGAAGCGGCCGCGCTTCGATCCTGGTCCGATAGCTCGCCCGGCCGCCAGCGCGCGACACTTCGGGAATGCACCCGGCGCGCCGTACTTCCATGTCCAGCGCCCGGCCGACCGCATAAAACGCGTTCGAGCCTTCGCGCGTGCAGAGATTCCACACACCCGCGTTCACATAGCCACGGCAAACTTGATAGCCTTCATCGTTCACACACAGCGATTGGCGCGCCCGCCCCAGGAACGGTCGGCACTTGAACGCGTCGAGCCGGTCGACCGGCGGCGCATTGGGATCGGCCTTCAGCGCCTTGTCACGCCGATACTTCGAACTTGCCACCGCCAGTGTCGCGCGCGCGCCGTATTTCTTCTCCATGGCGATGATCACGGCGGCCGCACCACCATAATACGCGATGACGTCCGGATCCTTGGCCTCAAGCGTGTAGTCGTCGGCCATCTTGGAGATCTGACCCTTGCATTCCGCGTCGTAGCACTTGGGAATCCAACGAAACGCGAAGCTAAGCGCATGCACACCGCTTTCCTTCTCCAGCTTTGCCTGCTGGTCGGCGAGGTAGACCGCCATCTGCGCTTCGACATATTTCTGTTCGCAACTCTTTGATTGTGGCGTCATATCGCCCACAATGGCCGGGAAGATAGCAACGATCTGTTCCAGGCTCTTGCCGCTGTCGCGCATCTGGAAGTAGCCGGTGCAAAAGAACTTTGGACCGCTCGAACAACCGCCAAGTCCCAGGCTGCAGCCGATCGCGTTCACCGCGTCCTTGCCCGCGTTGTACAAGCCCTTCGCCGCGTCGTACACGCCGCCGAGAAGCTTGCCGGCGAGCCCCTTACAGCCTTCGACGGAGTCGATGACGTCCTTGATGTGCGCTTTCAACGTTTCGATGTTGACGCCCGAAGACGTCACGGCGCAGGCACAGGACATGCGGTCCATCACGAAGCCGATGCCGGGCACCTGGTGAAGCGCCGCGTCCGTTTCACCTTGGGCGATGGCGACCAACTTCGCTTTGCCTTCGCTCGGCATGAAACTGGCCAGCGGCGGTTTGTTCAAAACCGTCAGTAGCACCTGTGCGACGTGCTCGCTCGCCTGCCCGGCGCTGGCATCGACACACGCTTGGTTCGAGGGCGGCAGATAGCCGCCGCTTTGCAGTCCGGCAAATCCAACCGTGATGCCATAGAGCGCCGGATCGCCGCTCGCGACGTAGGGCACGCACTCGCCGTGATTGATGACGAACTCGGCCGCCTTCTTGGCGTTGGCGGTCGCAAACGAGGCCGCTTTGATCGGCGTCTTCGCGCAGGCAGCAAGATCGGAGACGAAATCATCCGCGTGTGCGACGGTGACGGCAAGAACCGAAACCACCAGCAGCGCAATACGCACCAGAACAGCAAACATGACGTTCACCTATCTTCGGCAGCGACCACCATTCTACGCCGCCACCTTGGTCACTGCTGGACAAAGTGGGGCTTTTGTGACGGGCGACCAAATCCAAGACCACAGCGCGCAGTGGTTCCTCAGCGGCCTAAAGGGCCGGAATCCTCGAGCTCGTCGAAACCCGGGTTCTGTAACCAGCGCGTGGCCGCATGCGCCCCTACCCCGTCAGCAACCCGGGCGACCGCTGTGCCACCCACCTCGTCGCCTTGTCGTAGGCTTGCGCGAGTTGCAGGCATGCGACTTCGCCGTGTATCGGGCCGACGAGTTGCAGTCCCATCGGCAGGCCGGCTGCGTTGAAGCCTGCGGGCACCGCTGCGACCGGGCATGCGGTCATCGTGATCGCGATCGCGACCTTCATCCACTCGTGATAGGTTTCCATTTTGGCGCCCGCGATTTCTTTCGGCCAATCCCAGGTGGCGTCAAACGGGAACAGCTGCGCGGTGGGCGTAACAAGAAAGTCGTAACGCTCGAATAGCTTGCGCACAGACTCTGTCCAGTGCGTTCGGATCATCGAAGCGGCAGAGAGGTCGTAGGCCGAGAGCTTTGCACCGCTTTCGATTTCATAGATGGCCTGCGGGTTCAGCAACGCGCGCCGCTTCGTATCCTCATAAAGGGTGAGCAACGGCGAGCCGCCGTGCCAGGCGCGAAGGGTGAGAAACGCGCGCCAGGCTTTGTCGAGCGGATAGTCGGGCACCGCCTCTTCTACGATGCAGCCCATGCTCTCGAACGCTTTGAGCGCCGTGCGGCAGAGGTCCAGCACGCCGGGCTCGAACGGGATTTGCCCGCCGAAGTCGCCGAGCCAGGCGATGCGTTTGCCCTTCATGTCGGCGTCGAGCGCCGCGGGCGTGAGATCGAGTTTGCCGTCGAGCGATTGCGGCGCGCGCGCATCGAAGCCCGCTTGCACGCCCAGAAGTAGCGCGAGGTCGGGAACGTTGCGCGCCATGGGCCCGAGCACCGACATCCCCGGCATCCACGCGTCGCGTGGGGTCGCGGGCACGCGGCCGACACTCGGGCGCAGCGAAAAAATGTTGTTCCAGCCGGCGGGGTTGCGCAGGCTGCCGCCGTAGTCGCCGCCGTCGGCGACCGGCAACATGCGCAGCGCCACCGCGACGGCCGCGCCGCCGCTGCTGCCGCCGGCGCTCACGCGCTGGTCGTACGCGTTCAGCGTCGTGCCGTGCACGGGATTGTAGGAGTGCGAGCCGAGGCCGAACGCCGGCGTGTTCGTGCGGCCGATGATGATCGCGCCGGCGTTGCGCAGACGCTCGACCATGATGCTGTCGGCGGGCGGCATGAAGTCTTTGAGCAGCGGCGACCCCATCGTCATGCGCACGCCCTTCACCGGCTCAAGGTTCTTGATCGCTTGCGGAAAGCCGTGCAGCACGCCGCGCCAGTGGCCGCGGGCGAGATCGTCGTCGCACGCGCGCGCTTCGGCGATGAGCGCGTCGCCATCGCGCAGATCGATGATCGCGTTGACCTTTGGGTTGACCCGGGCGATGTGCGTCAGCGTCGCTTGCATAAGCTCTGCGCACGAGACGCGCCTAGCGCGGATCGCTTGCCCAAGCGCGGTTGCGTCCATCATCAGAATGTCTGTCATCGCCGAACCCTCACGCGCGCGGCGGCATGACATGTGCTATGTTCGACCCCGCAGCCGTTGGATGAGATACATGATCGCCGCCATTAAGACGATTTTCTATTTCGGGCCCCTGATTTTCGGCATCGGATTCATCGCGCCGTTGACGGCCCAGGTGATTGAGCATGCGGGGTGGGCTTTGCCGGTTTCGCCGCTGGTCGCGGGATTGATCGTCGGTGTCGCCTTGGGTGGCGTGGCACAGATCAGGGGGCGTTGGGTATGAGTGCGGTTGAATTGCGCTCGTTGCCGGAGGCGGAGCTGATCCGGCTCGAGCGGGAGATTGCGGCGCGGCACATAGACAAGTTTCCGCGGCTTGCGGTCGTCTGGGCGTTTGCGAATTTCACCATTTGGCTTTTGCTTTGGCCGTTGGTGTTTTCGGGCGTTCTGCCGCTTTGGATCGCGTCTCCGATTGCGACGCTCAACATCATGCTGTCGTACTTGCCGTCGCACGAAGCGCAGCATGACATCATCGCGAAGCCGGGCGCACCGTTGCGCTGGCTGAACGAACTTGTCGGGCATATGTCGACGATCCCGCTGGTGTTGCCGTATCGCGTGGCGAAGCTCACGCATATGGAGCATCACAAGCATGCGAACCATCCGGAGCTCGATCCGGATTATTCCTCAACGGCGAGCGGGCCGTGGGCGTCGATCTGGGGGACGATCGTCAACAATCAGCCGCGCGCGAGCGGTGGATTCAATGCCTATGGCGTTGCGCTTCAACGCATCGGACGTCCGGACGTGCAACTCGACGGCGTGATCTATCAGCTGGTGTTTTACGGCATGCTGTTCGGGCTTGCGTGGAGCGGTTATGCGATCGAGGCGGCATTGTTGTGGTGGCTGCCCCGGCACATCGCGTTGATCTACATTCGCTTCTATCTGAGTTGGGCGCCGCACCACCCGGGGCAGGAAACCGGGCGCTATCGCGACACGCGCTCGTTCCGCTCGATCTTCGGCAATATCGGGTCGATGGGGATGCAGTATCACATCATCCATCACCTGCACCCGCGCATCCCGCTCTACCGCACCCCGCGCGCGTATTGGGAGATGCGGGACATATTGGAAGCGCGCGGGTGTGATGTGGGCGGGCTTTAGGCCCCACACTGCCGGACAGGTGCTTTGCGTTACGCCGTTTCAAAGCGCGCGCGCTCGCGCGATTTCAGGGGCGCGCTTGGCGACACCAGTTGCGACGAGTGCCTGCATTGCACTGGCGGTCGAGCGGGCGGCCACGGCACCATTCAATTGCCATCGCCCACCAGTCCGCTCAGTAACCAGGGCTGCGGCCGAAGCACGAGGTCGCAGCCAAAACTCCAAAAAATTCAATGATATTGCGTATCTACTCATATCGTTATCCTTCTGCTATGGTGAATCTACTAGTATCGTTCGGACGGGGGCACGAAATGCGGCTACATCTAACCGCCCTGGCGCTAATTGCGGCGGCGTTCCAGCCCGGCGTCTGCGTCGCGGATGAGGTGCTTCAAACTGGCCCTCGAACGGCACAAGAATTGGAACAGTTCGTTTCCGCCTATTGGGACGAACATGCTGCGACGTCCAAGACGCCAGGACTCGCGATTGCCTTCGTCCAAAATGGCGAACCGGTGCTCGTCAAAGGGTATGGCGTATCGAACGTGGAGACTAAGAAATCCGTCGATCAAGCAACCCTCTTTCGCATCGGCTCCGTATCAAAAGTGTTCGTTGGGATCTCAGCGGCGCAGGCGATCGAACGAGGGCAAGTGGCGCCGGATGTCGACATCAATACCTATTTGCGAAATTTCAAAGTTCCCGACGCGGGCTTTGGCCAAATCACCTTGCGTCACTTGCTCACGCACAGTTCGGGGATCGACGATTGGTACCTTCGCGATTCAACGCGGCATCGAGAAGACCGCCAAGAATTGGGCAGCCATCTCGCCATGCATCTCCCCCCGCGCATCCGGCCGCCGGGAAAGTACATGTCGTACACCAACTATGGCTACGCCTTGGCCGCTCATGTCATTGAGGGCGCCACAGGCGGCAAGTTCGCCGCGATGGTGCAGGCCGACATTCTGACGCCGCTTGGCATGCGCAGATCGGGGTATGATTTCGGGGACGGTGTGTTCGGCGACCTCGCTACGGGGTACATGTCCGACGACGGGGCATTGAAACCGCAACCCTATACCTGGGTTCATCGCTATCCATCGACGTCGATGGTGACCACAGCGGCGGACATGGCAATGTTCGTCGCGGCAATGACGAACGGCGGTTGCCTTGGCGAAAAATGTATATTGTCTGCGTCCGGGCGAAAATACGTCTACGAACAACAGTTTACGCACCACAAGCGGCTGCCGGGACGAACGTTTGGGTTTGCCGAATGGGCGCGGCACAACACGCGCGGCATTTGGCATGACGGGGCCCATGGCGGATTCTCAGCTCAGCTTGTACTGCTGCCCGAACTGAAGTCCGGGTTCTTCATCGCGGTCAACGGCCAAAACGGCGGCTTGGACCAAGACCTCAAGTGGGCATTGTTGGATCGGTTTTTTGCGCGACCGGTCGAGAAGTTGCCGGAGGTCAAGGCGGAGGAGCTTGGGCAAGTCGCGGGCGACTTCGTTCAAATGAGAAGTCAGCGATCGAACTTGGAAAAGCTGCTGATCCTCAGAGAGCGGCCCATGGACGTGGAGGTAAGTGGCGATCGACTTCGCTTTTCTGACAATTCCTATTACTCCATCGGCGACGACGCATTTCAGTCGGAGGACGGCAAGCGGATCATCGCAATCGAGCGGGGCGTTGGCGGGCGCGCCGACTATCTGTTTGTCGATTGGGGCGGTGAGCCGCGTGCACTCGAACGCGTGTCGCCGACGACTGACCGAATGCGCGCGGCCGAGCTCTCTGGTGCTGGATTCGCACTCCTTATTTTGTCGGCGCTCGGCGGGCTGGTTGTCCGGTTCGTCAAGGGTCCGAGCACGGGCTCAAGGCAGTCCTTCGTCAGGTGGCTACCCGTCCTGAATGCCGCCTTGCCGATCGTCCTGATTACGGGATTGACGCTCTTCATTCGCAACGCGGATCAACTCGAGTATCGGATGGGCGAAGTCGGCCCGTTGCCGGCTTTGCTGACGATTCCCTTCGCTATGATCGCGACGACCGCCTTGTCCTTCCTCGGGATCGCGTTTGCTGCGGTGGGGCGACAGCCGTCTTTGAAGTCGGAAGCAGCAGTACTCGCCGTCTCTGTTGGCGGCGGGCTCCTGCTGCTGCTCGTCATGCGCGAATGGTCGATGATCGGTTGGTATTTTTGAATTGGAGCGCATCAACCAGCCGTCATTCACGTATTGGAACTGCAGCTCTCAGTGCGCTTAACGCTGGGAGCAGCGCTGCGCGGACGTCGTCCTCGCCGGAGTTTCCGACGAAGTAGAGGAGGATCTTCTCTTCCGGGTACCAGCGAAACAAGCTGAAGAAGACGCCGTCCGAGCCGGTGTGGCTGATGCGCTCCACCGAGCCGTCCGCGCGCAACGCGATATGTACTCCGTACCCATAGTAGACTTTCGCTTGATCGGCAGTCGCCCAGTTTCGGCGATCCGACAGCTTGCCGGCTATTGCCGGCGAGTCCGGCTGCGCGCCGAACAGGGCCCTGCCCCACACAATCATGTCGTTGGACGTCGCCTGAATGCCACCGTTGCCTTTTAGGTTCCAGTATTCGCCGTCGAGTGCCGCTATGCGATCGGAAATGACGCCCTGATCGCTGCCTTTCAAGGAGCCCTTTGCAAAACGGCCGGCGGGCAACCCGGGGAACAAATAGCCGGTATCGCGCATGCCGAGAGGCCCGGTGATGCGATCCCTGAGGTATGCCTCAAGAGACACGCCGCTTGTGCGCTCGACCACGAGCGCCAACGCGCTGTAGCCGGCATTCGAGTAGGCGTAGGCTCCCGTCTTCGCATCGAGCGGTGCGAGGCACTCGCGCAGCAGCTTGGCAACGCTCGATCGCTCGAAGTCATCGCCGCAGTATTCCGGATAGCCGGCGGTGTGCGTCAGGAGCTGGCGGATGGTAACGGCGCCGGCGGCTTTGCCGTTGAGCTCAGGCAGATAAGTTGAAGCCAGCGCTTGCGCATTCACCTTGCCCCGGCTTTCGAGATCGGCAATGGCGGCGGCGGTGAAGCTTTTGCTGATCGATCCGATCTGGGCGATGGTGCCGGCGCGAAACGGGATGCGGCGCTCGCGGTCGGCGTAGCCGTAGCCCGATTTCAGAATGGTCTTCCCGTTTTGCTCGATGATCAAAGCGCCGCCGAACTCCGGCGATGCCGCGGTCAACAAGGCGCGGTTGACGGCATCGGCCAGTTTTCCTTTATTCGTTTCGATCGTCACGATCGGCGGATCGGCCGTCGCGACTTGCGGTGCGAGCGCGCAGGCGGTTGTGAGAAGGATCGTGCCGGGCCAAAGCCGCCGGAGCCATGCGGACATGTACATCTGAACAAACCTCGCAACGCAGAACGGAGTTCGATCGAAACCCCTGCCGGGAGGCATGTATTGGACGAGGTTGCAGGTCTATCGAACGCCTGCTGCCGCCCGGAACTGAAGCGGCGTGAGGCCCGTCTCCTGCTTCAAATTGCGGGTCAAGTGGCTTTGATCGTAGTGGCCGGTCTCAGTCGCGATCTGCGCTAGCGAGCTGCCGCCTTCGGCGAGCAGGGTCATCGCCCGCTGTAAGCGCGCTTGCCGGCGATACGCTCTCGGTGGCAGACCGAACTCGCGCGCAAACTTTCGTGTGAACTCGTATGGACGAAGTTCAAGACTTTCGGACAGGTCGACGATCTGCGCGTCCGTTCCCGTCGCCAAGCGATGTGACGCCAACGTCATGGGCGCGCCGGTGGGGGCAACGCCGTAGGCAGCGTCGCTCATCGCTTCCAACAACCGATCGCCCGCTGTGTTCGACGAGAGAAGCGAATCCAGATTCAATTTGCGGACCGGCATCTGGCCGCGCATTGCCGTCCAACCGCGAAGCCACGCGTGGGCTCGAATTGCAGAGGGCGAGACCGGCACGTGAATGTAGCTTGAGCCGAGCATGCTCGCTTGATCGGCATGGGCGAAGTAGGCGGGCCGAAACAGCAGATCGCCGCAAACGAAGCGGCCGGCGGTCGCGAAGCTGCTTTCGACGAGCTCGCCGCTCAAGAAAAGGATAAGGCGGGCGTCAGGGTGACGATGCAGTCTCTGCCGCGTTTGTGGCAGACTGTCGACAATGCGTGGGTGGCGTCTTTCATTCATTCGCAGAGTTCGATCGCGCACGGTTCATTTCACGTCCGACTCGCATAGCAATAGGGCAGCGATGGAGCGCCCGTCCAGCACCGGCGTCATCACGATGGCGGGTGTTCGTTCTTAAGGCGCTGTGCCTTGTGTCGGGCGGCCGAGCCAGGTGACGGCGCCGGGGGCGTTCCTGAGTTGGCGGTCGTTGCACCACCCCGCCAACACGGTGAAGTAGCCAGGCACGATGCCGGTTGGTGTGCGTTCGAAGTTGCGTTCGGTGAAGGTCACCATTGCGTGTTCGGCCTCGGGGAACAGTGCAATGTCGATCGTGGCGTGACCCTGCTGTTGCAGTTGCTGCAAGATCGCGAGCGTGGTTGCGCTTGGCGCCTCGCTGTCCTTTCCGGCCAGCACCCATAGCATCGGCATCGAGAGCTTTGTGATGTCGGGTAACGGGTCATAGTTCCAGGTCGTGTCGTCGTCGATAACGGGGCCGACAAGCTGCAACAGCCAACCCGGCATCGACAGGAAGTCGCCGGTAAATTCGCCCTCGATGACAGAATACCAAGGCTCTCCTTGGTATTTCTCCTTCAAGGCTTCGAGCCGTTCGAATCCGGCATTGAACCCCGAGACCATGACGGCGGCTGTTGCGTCCGTGATCTCCCGCGCCTTTGCCAGCACCGCAGGATCGTCGAAGCCGCGGCGGCGCAGGTCGTCGAAGACCTCTTCGCGATCTTCGTCGAGCGGCCTTTGGGCGAGACCGTAAGCTGCAACGACAAAGTCCGGCTTTGCGGCGGGCGCCCGCGAAGCCGCAAGCGTCGCGATCCAGGCTCCCTGACTGCCGCCCTGAAGTCCGACGGGCACGCCTGGCTTGTTGAGAGACTTGCGCGCGGTCGCAAGCGCTGCCACCGCGTCGCGGGCGAGAACGTCGAAGTTTTGCGTGTAGCTGCCTTCCGAGTTGCCCGTTCCGCGCTTGTCGAAAGCAAAGACGGCAACGCCTTGTGACGGCAGAAGATACTGAAGCGGATTGGAGGCGATGGCTGACCGCTTCTCCGAACCATGCAGCAACACCACGAGCGACTTCGGCTCAACGCCGCCTGGCAACACCAGCTTGCCATTCAGTACCGCCCCGGCCGACCGAAAGGAGACGCGGTGCTCGTTCAACGGCGTGCGCACCCAAGTCAACGTGGTGCCGCGAAACGTCATGGTCAGGCGCCCCTCGCCGCACGCACGATCATCGACGATCGTGTCGCCGGTACCGCTCTTTTGGCCCAGCGATCCGCGCCAGCGCCGCTCCTCCGGTGCCAGGGTCCACGCGCGTCCATCGAACGCGGTGATGCGAAGTGTGTTGTCCTCACGGACGTTGGCGGCCGCCGCCACCCCGTCCTGCGTCTGCCATAGGCCGGCGACGCAACTGCTCCTTTGCGGGTCGATCTGCGAGCAGCCCGCGAGCGCGACCAGCATTGCCGCGAGCGACAGCCGGCCTCCAACGCACGACGAATTGATCACAGCCATGTCGTCCCTCCCGCAACTGCCGCAGAAAGCCTAGCGGCATTGCCGGCGTGACATTCACCTCATTCGGTTGAAATCATAGCCTTGGCAAGCGATTTTCACTAATATTGTTGCCTTGGTTGGTTATATTCACTCTTGGAACGCACATGCCGAGCGCAATTACATTGGACGGGTTCGACCGCAAGATCCTGCGCACGTTGCAATCGGAGGGTCGGATTTCAGTCGTCGAACTGGCGCAACGGATCGGACTCTCGCCGACACCGACGCAGCGCCGGATACAGCGACTCGAAAGCGAGGGCGTGATCGCAAAGTATGTGGCGCGCCTCGATCGCCGGAGCGCCGGATTGTCGCTGACCGTGTTCCTGCAATTGAAGATTGACGGTCATCACGATCGAAACGCCGCGCTCATGCAGAAGAGGGTTGCAGAAATGCCTGAAATCGTCTCGTGCCACATTGTATCCGGGGACGCGGATTTGGTTGCGGAGGTCGTTGTGCCCGACCTTGCCGCCTACGAGACATTCCTTTTGGACAAGCTGTTCAAGCTCGGCATTGTCAAAGAAGTGCGAAGCTCCATTTCGCTGCGCGCCCTCAAAGTAGACGGGCCGTTGAGCGTTGCGGACGAGAACGGCTAGAGCACTAGATTCTTGCGCGCTGGCGGCGCATGGTGCCTCCAAACATTGGAGGTTTTCATGGCCAACATTCCGTCGTCTGCGCTGCAGCTTCGCTCACTTGTGACCAAGGAGGGGGAGCTGCAGTTGTCGCTCGCTCACGTGCCGGTGGGGGAGCCGGGGGCGGATGAGGTTTTGGTGCGGGTTGAGGGGACGCCGATCAATCCGTCGGACCTGGGGCTTCTGCTCGGGCCCGCAGACGTCAAAGCGGCGCGCGTGACGGGTAAGGGGGCGGAGGCCGTCGTATCGGCGCCTGTGCCGCCGCAGTTCATGCGCATGATGGCGGCGCGCGTCGGGCAGTCGATGCCGGTCGGCAACGAGGGTGCGGGTGTGGTCGTGAAGGCGGGCTCATCCGCGGCGGCGCAGGCGCTGCTCGGCAAGACGGTCGCGATGGTGGGCGGGGCGATGTATGCGCAGTACCGCACGATCAAAGCCGGCGAGATTTTGCAACTGCATCCGGGAACGACGGCGGCGGAGGGCGCGTCGTGCTTCGTCAATCCGCTGACCGCGCTCGGCATGGTAGAGACGATGCGGCGCGAGGGGCACAAGGCGCTCGTGCATACGGCGTCGGCGTCGAATCTCGGGCAGATGCTGAACAAGATTTGTCTCGCGGACGGTGTGGGCCTCGTCAACATCGTGCGCAGCGCGGAGCAGGAGAAGATCCTGCGCGGCATCGGCGCGAAGATCGTGCTCGACAGCCAAGCGCCCGGTTTCATGGAGGCGCTGACCAAGGCGCTGGTCGATACCGGCGCGACGCTTGCCTTCGATGCGATCGGCGGGGGGAAGTTGGCCAGTCAAATTCTGACCGGCATGGAGATCGCAGCGAGCCAGACGGGCGCTGGCTACAGCCGCTATGGCTCGACCACGCATAAGCAAGTCTATATCTATGGCGGGCTCGACACCGGCCCGACGGAACTCAGCCGGTCGTATGGCATGGCATGGGGCATCGGAGGATGGTTGCTCACGCCCTTCCTGATGAAGATCGGCGGGCCGGAGGTGAACCGCTTGCGGCAACGCGTGGCGGACGAAATCAAGACAACGTTCGCCAGCCACTATACGCGCACGATCTCGCTTGCCGAGACGCTGCAGCCGGACGTGATCCAAGCCTATGCCAAGCGTGCGACGGGCGAGAAGTTCTTGATCAATCCGAACAAAGACGTGTAAGCCCCGGCTCACATCGCGAGGAACTGACATTGAGCATGTATCGATTTCTGATGATGGCGAGTTGCGCCGGCTTGGTTGCTTGCGGGCAGAGCGGCACGAATGGCGTCAAAGGTTGGACGCACGCCAAGAGCGCGGACGAGGTTTCGCTGACGATCGTCGAGACGCCCGACATGGCGGCGTTTCGTCTGGTTTGCGCGAAGGCCGGACCGGCGCTGACGCTGAGCGCGGGAGTCCAACAGGTCGGTATGGCCAACATGGCGCCGCCGTTTGCAATGACACTCTCCGGGGCCTCATTCCCCGCGACGCTGGTGCCCGGCCAAGATGGTGGGTCGACGTTCGCGGTGACGGCGCCGCTGACCGGCGAGATGCTCACCGCGGTGCGGGACGGCACGACCGCGCGCATCTCCGTCAACGACAGCTATGCGTTTGCGGAGTCCGGCGTCGATGGGGGCCAGGAGTTCGAGAAGTTCGTGACCGATTGCACGGCGCTGACGGGCGTGGCGGCGAAGTAGCATCGCCGGCAACGGTGCCGACGATGCGCCTTATCACCTACATCCAGCGGCGGCCGTCGTGTCGGCGGGCACGCATCGCTGGAACAATTTCAGCGCCAACTTCAACACCAGCTTGAAGCGGTCGTGGTCGTTGAGCGGCGACATTTCGTGCTGCGACTTCCATGACGGGCAGGCGGTGCAGGCGAGCTTGTTCCTGTCCTACCGGCCGGATGAGACGTGGGAGATCATCCCGGGCATGGCGACGGCGTTCATCGATCTGCCGACGGGATCGGTCAGCATTTACGTGCCTGACCTTAGGGTCAATCTGAACTTCTCACCCGACATGACGATCCAAAGCCAAGTGCAGTTCGACAATCTGAGCAACACGTTCAGCGGCTCGGTGCGCTATCGATGGGAGTATCTGCCGGGCTCAGAGTTCTTCGCGGCGCTGGGCGAAAACGCGCAAGTGAGCGAACGCCTCCTCAACCCGCACTATGCCTCACAAACGACCCAGGCGGTGGTGCGGATCGGGCATACGTTTCGGTATTGAGGGGGCGGCCTCGATCACTCCTCCCACTTTGCCCGCTTACGCTGCATCTCGGGTTTGCGCCTTTTTGCATCCGCCAATACGTCGGTGCGCGATGTCGGATGGTGGTGCACGCCCAGAACTGTGGCGGCGCGACTTTCACCGTTCAGCCACTTTGCAAATCGTTCGAACGTCGGGTTCCACGTCACCGCCGGGATGTAGTGGTCGGCGCCCATGACGACGCCGGACTCCGCATCAAATAAGCCAAGCATGTGGGTCGTGTGGCTGATATCGCCGAAATTCACCACCTGCAAGTGCGACCCCGCGCCGTCGACAATGTCGTAGCCATCTTCGGGAACCGCTTGAAACTTGAGTTGAACGTCGTCGCGGCGGCCCTCCAGGCCCTGGAATTGCGGCCGGTTGGCGGCGTAGGACTGGAGGACGCCCCGGCTGTCCTCGCTGCTGAGTATCGTTGCGCCGATATCCGCATAAGCTCCGACGCCGCTTGAATGGTCGTTGTGGAAGTGGCTGATCACGACATAACGGATCGGCTTGGGACCGGCGACACGCTTGATCTCGGCTATCACCTGCCGGGTGGCGGGCATGCCGAGCGGCGCTTCGTATGCCACGACGAAGTCACTCATCACGACAAACGGGACCTGATACGTGCCGCCTGCAAGTCCGCTGACCTCGTACACTCGGCTGCCGCCGATCTGTGTCGTGTGAACCTGGACGTCCTCGGTCCTCTGGGTGAATGCCGGCGGCGGTGCGAAGGCGGCGTCCGCGTAAGTTGGATTTACCGCAAGACCGCCCAGCTCGAGGTTCAGCACCACGGCGCCCCGTCTCGACGCAACAATGCGCGTCGGAAAGACAATGCCACCGGCCGTTTGGTCGCCGGAAAGCTCGGCCACCGACACATCGTCGGCGCTGATCGGATCGGGCGCAAGCGCTTCGACGCGCCGCACTTTGCGGTCGGTGCGCGTGACGTGAATGCGGAAGCGCGTTGCTTCATCGAACGACACTTCAACCACGTCGGCTGCAGCGCCTGAAATCACGCTCTCGCCGACCCAAGCCGCGGTTCTGAAATTCTGCAGCGCGCGCTGGAGTATGACCGGCGGCAACCAGCGCGACGCGACCATCACCGGTCCCCCGGCGGCGAACGGCGAAGGTGCATTGGCGGTCTGCGTGTAATCGCGCGGCACATACCGCACCGCGTACTGCGTTCCGCCGCGCCAGATCGTCGTGAAGGCGCTGTCGTAGCCGCTGGCGAACGATTGTTCCACGCGTTGATAAAAGCGCTGGCCCGCGAAGTCGAACCTGTTCACCACGCGTTGGCGGCCGTCACGAGCTGGATTGCCGATTCGCGCAGGCGAGTAACCCTGGATGTCGTTCGACACGTCACCCGAAACCTCAAACGAGAGCGCCGTCATGCTGCGGAGCACCTGCGCTCCGCCCGCCGCGTCGGCAGCGGCGTTGATCACCGCGCGTCCGCGATAAAAGCGGTCAACCATCTCCTGGGTTGGCGGCGCGGAAGCATGAACGATCGACGCGAGTGCGACAGCCGTGGCACCAGCCGCAGCCATAAGTCTGTGAATCGGATGCATGTCGTCTCATTCCCCGATTATGTCCCCGAGCCCCTCGACTACCGCCGTCGATGGCACTATAAAAGATCCAATTCTGTGCCAACTCTAGGTGCCACTTGGCTGCGCTGATTTCGCTTGAAGGCACTGGACCGCTGAAGCGCCGCCTCGCGCTTGGACTGAAGGCGGCTATTCACGCTGGCCGTCTGCAGCCCGGCGCACGTGCGCCTAGCAGCCGCGAGCTTGCGGGCGCTCTTGGCGTATCGCGCAACGTGGTGTTGGCGGCCTACGAGGAATTGACGGCCGAGGGCTACTTTCGCGGCCGCACGGGCGCCGGCACGTTCGTGTCGGCTGCGCCGCCGACACTTCGTGCCGAGCGCGCGAGGCGTTCCGTTAGCCGCAGCAACGAAGGCAAGGGCGCCGTCGAAGCGCCGACACTGTCGGCCTTCGGCAAGCGGGCCGGCGAGCTTGCGCCACATCGCGACTTTCAAGACGCAGGCCCGCGCTCGCGCATCGACTTTCAGTACTGGCAAGTCGCTCCCGATCCGGAGGCCGTTCGCGAATGGGGGCGCCTCGCGCGCGCTCGCCTGCGTTCGCCGCGATTTGCCTACGCGGAGGCCGCCGGCGCGAGCGAACTCAGAAAGGCCATCGCCACTCACATTGCGGCGGCACGCGCTATCGATGTCCATGAAGACGACGTCATGATTGTCAGCGGCGCTCAGCAAGCGCTCGATCTGGTGGCGCGAACGGTGCTCGATGCCGGCGATCGCGTGCTGCTTGAAGAGCCTCACTATCAGGGCGCGCGTCAGTCGTTTCTGGCGGCAGGCGCACGCCTCACCGCGGCGCCAGTGGATGAGGCTGGTTTGAATCTCTCGAAGGTGCCTGCGAGAGAGTGCAAGCTGGTTTATGCGACGCCGTCACACCAGTTTCCAACAGGCGCCGCGATGCCGTTTGGCCGGCGGCTCGAGACTCTGCAGTGGTGCCGGTCTGCCGGCGCTTGGTTGCTTGAAGACGATTACGACAGCGAATACCAACATGACGGCAAACGGCTTGCCGCGTTGCGGGCGCTCGACCCCGAGCGCGTAATCTATGTTGCGACGTTCGCGCGCGCGTTTGCACCGAGCCTGCGCCTTGGCTTTGTGATCGCGCCAGCGGCGTTGCGCGAAGCGCTCACCGCATCGAAGTGGCTCGCCGATCGCGGCAGCGCGGCTTTCGAGCAGCTCGTGCTCGCTGACTTCATCGAGGCCGGATGCTACGACCGCCATCTCAGACGCATGGGCAAGATTTACGGCGAAAAGCGCGAGCGCCTGGTCGCCGCCATCGAGCGCGAGTTCGGGGACGAGGCCGACGTGACAGGTGCATCTGCCGGCATCCACGTGTTTGTTTGGCTTAACATGCGCCGGCCAAACGACGGACCGGAAATCGTGAGTGAGGGACGCGCGCTCGGCGTCGGCGTCTATTCCGGATGCCGCTATTTCAGCGCCATGCCGCCGCGCGGCGGATTTCTGTTGGGTTATGCGACGACCCCGATGAACCGGATCGACGACGGAATTGCACGTTTCGCACACGCCTGGCGCGCCTACTCCAAGGGGAAGCCGCTGCGCACTTGATGTGGCGGCCGCTCAAGAGAGCGCGGGCCTCTCGTGGAGCCAATTTCCGGTATCTGCAAGGGGCCCCTCATGTGGAGCTTGCATCTATTGATCACGTCAGTGAAAGTCGGCCATCGGAAGCAGGAGGTTCGGATGTGGAGCCCGGCGCACCAGATAATTGCGCTTGCGCTTTTTGCCTTGTGTGTGAGCCCACTTGGCTTCGCGGCGGCGGCACAATCGTCGAGTGGCACAAGCGTGGCGTGCACGGATGAAGGCTCTCACGAATTTGACTTTTGGATCGGCCACTGGCGAATCGAACAGAGAATTCTTCAACAAGACGGAAGTTGGCGAGAGTTTGCCGCGGCCAACACGATATCCAAATCGCCGGATGCCTGCGTCGTCGTCGAGCACTGGTCGGGCGACGTGCTGTTCTTTTGGGACGGCATGCAGACACCTGAGAACATTTGGGGCGTCAGCGTGAGAGCGTTCGATCCGGCGACGCGATCGTGGATCGTCTACTGGATGGACAAGCGATCACCCAAGTTCGGCGACGGCTTTGTCGGCCGGTTCGTGGCCGGGCGCGGGGAATTTTTCAGAACGCTCAATACGCCGGACGGCAAGAGAACGACCCGGATCACCTTCGAAAACGCGCCTGGCGGCAATGTACACTGGGAGCTTGCGTCCTCCTCCGATGGAGGCGTGCAGTGGGTGCGCCTTTGGACGATGATCATGCACCGCGTGACCGACGCACCCAATTAGCGCCACGTCGAGGAAAGGGGTAAGGGGTAAGGGCATGAGACGCTTTTTCTTGGTTCTCGTCGTGCTCGTCGCGGCATTCGGTGTCTGGTTCGTCTTCAAGTCCTACACCTGGCCGATTTGGACCGAACACGGCGTCGCGGAACTGGAAGCCATTGAGGTCAACGGCGACAAGCAATGGCTTCTGATCCGTGGCGAGGATCGTCGTGCGCCGGTGCTGCTCTTTTTGCACGGCGGACCAGGAATGCCCGCGATGTATCTCGCCTACGCCTTCCAACGACCGTTGGAGCAGGAATTTGTCGTCGTGCATTGGGACCAACGCGGTGCCGGAAAATCGTTCCGCGACGACATCGACCCGGCGACGCTATCCACGAGTCAACTTCTCAGAGATGCGGAAGTCGTGATCGCGCATTTGCGAGCGAAGCTTGGCGCGCGCAAATTGGTCTTGATCGGCCATTCGCATGGAAGCTATTTGGGCGCTCTGCTTGCGCAACGCAGACCGGACTTGATCGCGGCTTATGTCGGTATCGGTCAAATGGCGGAAGACCCCGTGCCCGAGCAGGTTGCGTTCTTGCGGAGCAAACTCGAGACGATCGGACTGCCCGAGAACACGGTGATCGACGGACGGAACCGCGAAGATCTGCTGTTCCGCACCGGGTCGGCGATCGTGGGCGCAACGTCGCCGCTGCCGCTCATTCTGACCGGATTGGCTTCCAACGAGTACAGCCTCTTTGACGGCCTCAATGTCGCGAAGGGCCCCCGGCTCTATGCGCGACATATGAAATATGACCTTGTGCGCTCCACCTTGAGCGATGAGGTAACCACGTTCGATGTGCCCGTCTACTTCATGATGGGCCGGTATGACATGGTCACCCCCGTCTCGCAGGCGCGGCGCTACTTCGACAAACTCACAGCACCTCAGAAGCGGTGGATCGAGTTTCAGCGATCGGCGCACTTTCCATTTTTCGAGGAGCCAGGCGAATTCGCGAATGCCATGCGGGAGGTCAAAGGCAAGATTGCAGCGGACCCGGCGAAACCATAGCGAGTTCCTCGCCCGGACAATTTTGATTTCAGGAGGTAGGGGACGCTGGGCGCCGGCAAGCGTGAGTACGGGGCGCAAGAATCACTTGCGCCACCCAGGTTTGTTCTATATATGTTCCATTCGTTCCCCCGGCTCGGGCGGGCGGCTGCAACTTGAAAATTGAATAGGTTTGTGGGGCGATCGCTCATGGGGCGATGTGCGTTGCTGGCGCGTGCGATGTGAGAGCGTGGCACAGGCAAATGGCACACCCCGACCCCTGTCTCACATGGCTTGCTTCGAATGGCTGTGGTCTGCGGGTTTTGGGGGGTGGTGGCGCTTCAGATGAACTGTCTCATGTGAGAGAGTGGTGAGCGGCCAAATCAGGCGTGCAACACCGCTGTGTCACTGTCGCCACGTCGCGTTGACAGGGGGGAGTGGCCCCCTTATCTGTCCTGGCGGCTTCGCGCGAAACCTTCCGTTTCCGTACCTCTTTGAGGCGAACTTGCGCCGTTTAGGCGCGAGAGCCTTGATCCTGTTTACCTTTGTTCCAAGGACGCATTCGAATGCTCGGGCTGACCTCGCTGGCCAAGAAAATCTTTGGCTCCAGCAACGACCGTAGACTGAAGCCTTTCTACGGCAGAGTGCCGCGTATCAACGCTCTCGAACCCGAATTCGCCAAGCTCACCGCCGACGAGCTGCGCCAGCGCACTATCCAGTTCCGCGAGCAGGTTGCGGCCGGGCGCAAGCTCGACGACCTGTTACCTGAGGCCTTTGCCACCGTGCGCGAGGCGGCGAAGCGGACGCTCGGCCAGCGGCACTTCGACGTGCAGCTGATCGGCGGGATGGTGCTGCACGATGGCGTCATCTCGGAGATGAAGACCGGCGAGGGCAAGACGCTGGTCGCCACCCTGCCCGTCTATCTGAACGCGATGACCGGCAAGGGCGTTCACGTCGTCACCGTCAACGACTACCTGGCCAAGCGCGACGCGGAGTGGATGGGACAGGTTTACCGGTTCCTGGGACTCTCGGTCGGTTGCATCGTGCACGGGCTCTCCGATCCGCAGCGGCGCGAACAGTACGCGGCCGACGTGACCTACGGCACCAACAACGAATACGGCTTCGACTATCTGCGCGACAACATGAAGTACTCCAAGGCGCAGATGGTGCAGCGCGGGCACAACTTCGCGATCGTGGACGAGGTGGACTCGATCCTGATCGACGAGGCCCGCACGCCACTGATCATCTCAGGACCTACGGAAGATCACACGAACCTCTATAAGGTGATCGACGCGTTCATGCCGGAGCTGAAGCCGGAGCACTACGAACTGGACGAAAAGCAGCGCTCGATCACCTTGACCGACGAAGGCAACGAGGCGGTCGAGAGCTGGCTGGCCAAGAACGGCGTGATGACCGAGGGCGGGCTTTACGACATCGCGAACGTCAGCCTCGTTCATCACGTGAACCAGGCGCTGCGGGCGCACAAGCTGTTCCAGAAGGACAAGGATTACATCGTCAAGGACAGCAAGGTCATCATCATCGACGAGTTCACCGGCCGCATGATGGAAGGCCGGCGTTATTCGGAAGGTCTGCACCAGGCGCTCGAAGCGAAAGAGAACGCGGCGATCCAGCCGGAGAACGTGACGCTGGCCTCGATCACGTTCCAGAACTACTTCCGCCTCTATTCGAAGCTGGCCGGCATGACCGGCACGGCGTCGACGGAAGCGAACGAGTTCATGGAGATCTACAATCTCGACGTGGTCGAGATTCCGACGAACGTGCCGGTCGCGCGCGCCGACGACGACGACGAGATCTATCGCACGGTCGAAGAAAAGATCGACGCGATCGTCGAGACGATCAAGGATTGCACGAAGCGCGGGCAGCCGGTTCTGGTCGGCACGGTGTCGATCGAGAAGTCGGAGACGCTGGCGGCGCATCTGAAGAAGCTCAAGATCAAGCACAACGTGTTGAACGCGCGCTATCACGAGATGGAAGCGCAGATCATCTCCCAAGCCGGCGTGCCGGGGGCGGTGACGATCGCGACGAACATGGCGGGCCGCGGAACGGACATTCAGCTCGGCGGCAACGCGGAGATGCGGATCGCGCTCGAGACCGTCGGGATCGAAGACGAGGCGGAGAAGAAGCGCATCACGGATCGCATTCGCGCCGAGATCGCGGAAGCGAAGAAGAAGGTGATCGAGGCGGGCGGGCTCTACGTGCTGGGCACCGAGCGGCACGAAAGCCGGCGCATCGACAACCAGCTGCGCGGCCGTTCGGGCCGTCAGGGCGACCCGGGGCATTCGAAGTTCTATCTCAGCCTGCACGACGATCTGATGCGCATTTTCGGGCAAGACCGGCTTGACGGAATGCTGCAGCGTTTGGGCTTGAAGCAGGGCGAAGCGATCAGCCACGGCATGGTCAACGCCGCCGTCGCGAAGTCGCAGCAGCGGGTGGAGTCGCGCAACTTCGACATCCGCAAGAACTTGCTGAAGTTCGACAACGTGATGAACGATCAGCGCAAGACGATCTTCGAACAGCGTCTGGAGTTCATCGGCGCCGAGAGCGTGCACGACACCATCATGGGCATGCGCCATCAGCTGATCGAAGATTTGGTGAAGCGCTACATCCCCGACGGCTCCTATGCGGAGCAATGGAAGATGACCGAACTCGACAGCGACATCCGCGAGTATTTCGGGCTCGACATGCCGATCTTGGCGTGGGGCAAAGAAGACGGGATCGCCGAAGAAGAGATCATCGAGCGCATCACGAAGGCCGCCGACAAGCGCGGCGACGAGCGCTTCCGCGGCGCGCCGCCCGAGGCCATGAGCCAGATCGAGCGCGCGGTGCTGTTGCAGACGATGGATCACGAGTGGCGCGAGCATCTGGTGACGCTGGAGCACTTGCGGCACACGATCGGGTTGCGCGGCTATGGCCAGCGCGATCCGCTGAACGAGTACAAGTCGGAGGCGTTCCTGCTGTTCGAAGGTTTGCTCGCGCGGGTGCGCCAACAGGTGACGCGGCAGCTGATGCACGTCCAAATCCAGCTTGAGGCGCCGCCGGCGCTCGACGAACGCGCGCTGCCGCCGATGCAGGCGATGCACATCAACCCGGACACGGGCGAGAACGAGTTCGATGAGGACCTGCTCGGCCCGCGTACGAACGCTCCGCGGTTAGCCGGCCGGCCGGTGCCGGTGAACCCGAACGACCCGAACACCTGGGGCAAAGTGCAACGCAACGCGCCCTGCCCGTGCGGCTCCGGCAAGAAGTTCAAGCAGTGCCACGGGTTGATTTGAAGTAGACTGAGGTTCGATTCCGGGAGTGCCATCGATGTTCGACCGTTTGTTCCTGCAGCATCCGCGCTCGGTGGGCGAGACGTATTTTGAGCATGCAGCGATGGCACTTGGGTTTGCGGCACGGCTGTTCCTCGCGGGACTCGCCTGCATGATCCACGCGCTCGTGCCGGGGGTGTTGCAGCGAACGGGCAGCCGCATGATCGCCGACCTCCAAGCGCGCATAGTCACCGGGCGGCGGCGAATGCCGGCTGCTGTGGAACTCGACTACGCGATTTGAGGGTTACCAGAGGCGCTTGATCGGATAGGCGTCGAAACGGGCTTCGTTGGTGACGAAGAGCATATTCTCAAGGATCGCTTGCGCAATCAGCATCCGATCGAAGGGGTCGCGATGATCGCCGCCCAATGCTCCTGCAAGCTGTGCATGCGCCAATGACACCGATAATGCCTTGAATCCTTCCGCATCGATCGACGCGGCAACGTCATTTGCAACGACGGCGGCATGAGGTAGCTTGCCAACTCTGAACTTCGTCGTGATTTCCCAAGCCGACGCCGCGCTCACGAAGACCTCATTCTGATCGTCCGCGATCGCTTTCTCGGCTTTGCGGGACAGCGTCTTGTCGTCGAACATCCACCAGAGCAAGCTGTGCGTGTCGAGCAGAAGCCTCACTTCAGCTTCCCCATTCTTGCAATTCCTCTTCCGTCATCGGCTCGAAAAACTCCGGCCCGACACTGCCCTTGCCTTTGAGCCTGCCGGCCTCGCGCTTTCCCTTCTTCTCGATGCGCACGATCTTCGCCACAGGCTCGTCGCCGCGCGCGATGATGACTTCCTCGCCAGCCTCGACGGCGGCGATGAGTTGGGAGAGCGTGGTCTTTGCCTTATGAATTGTGACGGTCTTCATCGGATCACCTTTAGCTAAGTATCTTAGCTAACCCTTGCCGAACCGTCAACGCGGCCGGTCGCCCTCCACCGTTACGCGGTGCATTTCGCGGCGATGGCCGTGGTAGTCGTTGAGGGCGTAGTGTTGGGTGCAGCGGTTGTCCCAGAAGGCGACCGAGTTCTTTTCCCAGGCGAAGCGGCAGGTGAATTCGGGCTTGGCGCAGTGTTCGTAGAGCCAGCGTAGCAGCGGGCGGCTTTCTTCTTTCGTCCAGCCTTCGAAGCGTTGCGTGAAGCCGATGTTGACGTAGAGCGCGCGCTTGCCGGTTTCGGGGTGGGTGCGCACCACCGGGTGGACGATCTCTGCCTTCGCGTCGTCCGAGGTTTTCGGCTTCATGCTGCGTTGGTCGTTGTGGCGGTTGGCCTCGCTCATGCCATCGACGCCGTATTGCGCATTGGCGGAGTGCACGGCGTTCAGTCCGTCGAGCGTGCGCTTCATGCCAGGCGAGAGCGCTTCGTAGGCGAGGTATTGATTCGCGAACATCGTGTCGCCGCCTTGGGGTGGGACTTCTCTCGCGTAGAGGACGCTGCCCAACGGCGGCTTCTCGAAGAACGTCATGTCGGAGTGCCAGCCGCCGCCGAAGTTGACCTTGTCGTCCTTCTCTTTGAAGACGCGCATGACCTGCGGGTGGCCCTCGACAGCGGCTGCGTAAGGGTGGATCGCGATCGGCCCGAAGCGGCGGGCGAAGGCGACTTGCTGCTCCGGGGTCATGATCTGGTCGCGGAAGAAGATCACGCAATGGTCGAGCAACGCTTTGTGGACGCTGGCGAAGGCGTCATTGCCCAGCGGTTTGCCGAGGTCGACGCCGGAAATTTCCGCACCGAGCGCGCCTGCGATGCGTTTGACGTTGATCGATTGGCTCATGACGTAGCGTCCCTGTTTCGGCGCGAAGCCTAGGGCAATGACGGGTTTGAGAAAAGGTAGCTTGCAAGCGCGGCGCTCTGGGGTTCCAATCGGGCACAGAGTTCAGGAGCCGCTTCCCATGTCCGCGCCCGTTCCGTTCAAAATCGAAGTGCCGCAGGCCACGATCAACAAGATCATGGAGCGCGTGCGCGCGTTCGAGTGGCCGGATGCGCCGGAAGGCGGCGGCTGGGGCTATGGCGCGGAGCTCTCGACGATGAAGGAGATCGTCGAGTACTGGATTCATGGCTACGATTGGTATCGCGAGCAGGAGCAACTCAACCGGTTTCCGCAGTTCAAGGCGCGGGTGCGCGATCTCGACATTCACTTCATCCACATCCGCAGCAACAATCCGAAGCGGCGGCCTTTGATCGTCACGCACGGGTGGCCGGGGTCGATCGTCGAATTCATGAACGTGATCGAGCCCTTGGTCTATCCGGAGAAGCATGCGGGTAAGGCAAGCGATGCGTTCGACATCGTGGTGCCGTCGTTGCCGGGCTACGGATTCTCCGGCAAGCCAGCGAAGCCGATGAGTCCACGGACGGTGGCGAGCTACTTCGATGAGCTGATGGTGGGGACGCTGGGCTACACGAACTATCTGGCACAGGGTGGCGATTGGGGCTCGGCGGTGTCGGGCTGGCTCGGCTTCGAAGGCCGCGGCTGCAAGGCAGTGCATTTAAACATGCTGGGCTGGCGTTCGCCGGGCGTGGTCGCGGAGACGCCCGAGGAGAAGCAGGCCGAGCAGCAGTTCCAGATGCTGTTCGACATGGAAGGCGCCTATTTCCGGCTGCAGTCGACGAAGCCGCTGACGCTGTCCTACGGGATGATGGATTCGCCGGTCGGCGCGGCGGCGTGGATCATCGAGAAGTTCAAAGGCTGGTCCGATCTCGATGACGGTAAGCTGGAGAGCGTCTACACGAAGGATCAGCTGCTGACGAACGTGATGATCTATCTGGTCACGCGGACGTTCGGCACGGCGACGTGGATGTATCGCGGGCTGTTCGAAGACCCGGGTAAGCCGATCACGCCAAAGGCGCGCATCGAGAAGCCGGTTGCGATCGCGCGGTTTCCGGTGGACCTCATCCCCTTCCCGCCGCGCTCGATGGTAGAGAAGCACATGAACGTCGTGCGCTGGACCGAGTTCAAGCGCGGCGGCCACTTCGCGGCGATGGAACGGCCGCAAGACTTCATCGAAGACGTGCGCGCGTTCGGACGGGAGATGGACGGCTAGGCTTTCTCGTACGTCAGAAGGTCACCGGGTTGGCAATCGAGGACCTCGCAGATCTTTTCGAGCGTTTCGAAGCGGACGCCGCGTACCCTGCCCGACTTCAGCGCCGAGACGTTTTGCTCGGTGATGCCGATGCGCTCTGCGAGTTCCTTCGAGCGCATCTTGCGGTGCGCCAACATGACGTCGAGTTTGACGATGATCGGCATCGTTCAGACGATCCGGCTGTTGTCGTCGGCGATGTCACTTGCCTCGGCCATGATATGGCCCAGCATAACGAGCAACGCAGCGATCAGCCCCAGGATCACCTCGTGACTGCTGAAACTGATGGAGAGCGCGCGCTCGCCCGGTGGGTTCGCCATGGTGACGATCACGCCGATCATGGCGCGAAACACCGGCGCGAGGGCGGCGAAAACCAAGAGGTAGAGACCGGCGCGACGCAAATAAACGCCGGTTTCGGGAACGAAGATTGCGCCTTTCGAGAACTCGGTGAACAACTTCGCGATCGACCAGAGTGCGACGGCAAGAAGAGCGACGTAAGCGGTCGACACCGCAAGCGCGAGCATCGTCGCCTCGGTCGTCATCGTAATTTTCATCGGCGCGGGCAAGCTCGATTGGCTGCGCGCTGCGTCGACGACGACGCCGGACACGAGCCACATGAAAACGTTGACGATCAGAAAGATCACAGCCGCGATCTTCGACGCGTGGGCGAGCCACGCACTCATCCGCGCGAGGCGGGTAAGGCGTTCGTTATGCGGTCGCATTTTCGCTCCAACAATTGACTCGATCACAAATGATCGTTATACGATCATAATATAACACAGAACGTGGGTGCCCAGTATGCGGTGGTTTTTGGCTGTTTGCTTGGCTTTGAGCGTGTCGGCATGTGCGTCGATCCCGCTCCAGACGATGTACAACCTCTGGAACTTCGATCCATGGTCGTCGGACTTTCGCGAGTGGCGGGCCGGTGCGCGATTGCCGATGGCCGGGGCTGTAGCGCTCAGACCGCACATCACGATGACGATCAGTACCTGGCGCGAAGGCGAAACGAAGAAGACGAGCGATGTCTTTGTGCTACAGCCGTCGAACGATCCGAAGGACCTGGCGCCGCTGACCACGGAGTTGCGCGCGGGCTATTCGCTTAGCGCCTATCGGATCGATCCGAAGGATTACGACCGGTTGGAGCAATTGCGCACCCGCATCGTTGTCGCGAAGACGCAAGCGGGGCCGCAGATGCACGGCGAACTGAAGATCGAAGCGGGTGCTTGCGGCGACGTCCCAAGCGTGCCGAAAGGCGCTTTCTTGGTTTCGACCTATCTGCAGGTCGATCGTAAGGACGGGTACAATCCGCTGATCGTCGATTACGATTTGACGGAAGCCCTGAAAAAGATGCCGCCAGGTGAGCGTAAGAAGGCTTGCTGAGTGAAGCCTGCCTCTCTAGAGGAGTGGCAGGAGCCCAAGCCCATGCTAAAGCCGTTTTCCGTGTCCATCGCGCAGACCGACATCGACGATCTGAAAGCGCGGCTTGGCCGTGTGCGATGGCCGAACGAGCCCGTCGGCAACGAGGCGTGGGATTGGGGGACCAACCTCTCGTATATGAAGCGGCTCGTCGGCTTTTGGCGCGACGCGTTCGATTGGCGCAAGGCTGAGGCAGAGCTCAATCGGTTTCCGCAGTTCACCGTCGACCTTGAGGCGGGTGACGAGACGCATACGGTTCACTTTCTCCATGAGAAAGGATCGGGGTCGAAGCCGTTGCCGTTGATCCTGACACACGGTTGGCCATCGACCTATCGCGAGTTCTTGGACGTCGTGGAGCCGCTCGCGCATCCCGAACGCTTCGGCGGCGATGCGGCGGACGGCTTCGATGTGATTGTGCCGTCGCTGATCGGCTATGGGTTTTCGTCGAAGCCGAAGACGCCGATCGGGCCTGCTGCGATGGCGGAGCTTTGGCACCGGCTGATGCATGATGCGCTGGGCTACAAGCGTTATGCGGCGCAAGCGGGCGATTGGGGGAGCTTCGTCACGTCGCGACTCGCCTTGCAGCATCCGGAGAGTGTGATCGCCATCCATCTGACGATGTTGCCGCTGCGGCCATATCTGAAGCATCCGTCGCAGCCGCCGGTGACGGCGGAAGAGGCCGCGTGGATTCCGAAGATGCAAGCGTGGTGGCGCCGAGAGGAAGGCTATCGCTCGATTCAATCGACGAAGCCCATGGCGCTGGCTTACGGGTTGATGGATTCGCCGGTGGGGCTGGCGGGGTGGCTCGCCGACAAGTATTGGCGGCTCGGCGATACGCGCAAAGAGCATCCGTATGAGGGGATGGAGGCGCGCTTTCCGATGCACACGATGTGCACGCAGCTTTCGATCTATTGGTTCTCGGGCACGATCAACTCGGCAAACATGCTCTATCGCGCGGGGCCGGCGGAGGGTAGCGGCGCGCTGAAGCCCGGCGAGCGGGTGACGGTGCCGACGGCCTATTCCGACTATCCGATGGACGTGTTGCCGGCGACGCCGGAGAGTTGGGGGCGGCGCGGCTACAACATCGTGCGCTGGCGCGAGATGAAGGCCGGTGGGCACTTCGCGGCGATGGAAGAGCCGAAGGCGTTTGCGGATGATGTGCGGGCGTATTTTCGCGAGTACAGATAGTTGCTCCCTCGCTTTGGCGGGGGAGCCGGATCGCCGCGAGGCGGCGAGACGAGGGAGGAAAAAGCGGCGCTACGCCAAGCCCACGCGGCCCATCGCGAGGTATTTGTCCCAGCGAGCCTTCTTGAGGGCTTCTGGGGAGAGGCTTTCGAGTTCGGTGAGCGCTAGGTCGATGGCGTCGCCGGCGTCTTCGATGGCGCGGTCACGGCCGCGATGGGCGCCGCCGATGGGTTCGGTGACGATCGAGTCGATGACGCGCAGCTGCAGCAGATCTTGCGCCGTGATCTTCAGCGCGGCGGCGGCTTCCTGCGCCTTGGCGCCGGAGCGCCAGAGGATCGAGGAGCAGCCTTCCGGCGTGATGACCGAATAGATCGAGTGTTCGAGCATGATCACGCGATCGCCGGCGGCGATGGCGATGGCGCCGCCCGACATACCTTCGCCGATGATGACGGAGACCATCGGCACTTGCAGCGTGAGGCAGCGTTCGGTGCCGCGGGCGATGGCTTCACCCTGCCCGCGCTCCTCCGCGCTGATACCGGGGTAAGCGCCGGCGCTGTCGATCAGCGTGATCACCGGCATCTTGAAGCGTTCGGCCATGTTCATCAGGCGAACGGCCTTGCGGTAGCCGTCGGGCATCGCCATGCCGAAGTTATGGCGCAGGCGGCTCTTCGTGTCGTTGCCCTTTTCGTGGCCGATGATCATGACGCTGCGGCCGCGGAAGTTGCCGATGCCGCCCAGGATCGCCTTATCGTCGGCGTAGGCGCGGTCGCCCGCGAGCGGCGTGAAGTCCTGGATCAGCGAATGGACGTAATCCAGAAAGTGCGGGCGCTCCGGATGGCGGGCAACTTGTGTCTTTTGCCACGGCGTCAGACGGGCGTAGGTTTCTTGCAACAGCTGCTGCGCCTTCGCCTCAAGGCGCGAGACCTCCTCGTCGATGGAGACGGGATGCTCGCCCGTGGTCGCGACGCGGCGGAGTTCTTCCACTTTGCCGGCGAGGTCGGCGATCGGTTTTTCGAAGTCGAGATACGTGGTCATGGCGGCGAAACTGTTAGACGATCCAAAGGGTTAACCGAGGTCTTGCGTCGTTCTGTCGCGAGAGGTGCCTTATAGGGTCGGCATTGTCAACATTTGGCGCCTGTCACACTGGCCGGGGGTCAAACGTCATAGGGCCAAGGAGGCCAAATCCTCATGCGAATTCTGACCTTTATCCTGGCGGCCGTGATGGGCCTGAACGGCGGTTACATGTTCGTCGACCCGCCCGGCTGGTACGCGGCGGTGCCCGGTGTGCCGGACACGGGGCCGCTGAACCTGCACTTCGTGCGCGACATTGGGCTTGCCTATGTCACTGCGGGTGCCGGGCTCGCGTGGAGCGAGCTTGGCGGCGGGTGGCGCGTGAGCGCGCTGGGCGCGATGTTCATCACGCTGCACTCGCTTTTGCATGTGGGCGAGACGTTCATGGGTCACCATCACGGCGTGATCGTGAACGAGCTTTTGGCCGTGCATTTGCCGGCCGTGCTCGCGATTGCGGTTTCGGTTTTTCAAAGGCGTCGGCTGAATTGATGGAGGCTTTGCCATGAACAGGTGGTTGCTTACGAAATTGCTCGCGTGGGGGAAAACACAGATCGGCGACGTCAACATGGACTACGCCTATCATCTGCGCGACGTCGCGCCGTCGTGGTTGTGGCGTTTCTCGATGATCAAGGTCGTCGAAGGCAATCGCAAGTACACGCCCGCAGACGTCTATCACACCGCCGGCATGGCGGCAGCGATGGTGGAAGACTGCGGGCCGTGCGTGCAGATTCATGTGAACCTGGCGCTGAAAGATGGCGTGAAGGGCGACGTGTTGCGAGCGCTGGCGGCGCGGAAATTGGATAGTGTACCGCCGCAAGTCGCGCTCGCGTTTCGATACGGCGAAGTGGTCGCGAAGGGCGAGATGGCGGATGAGATGCGCGAGCAGATTCGCGATCGGTGGGGCGAGAGAGGTTTGATCGAGCTTGCGTTCACCATCGCGACCGCGCGGTTCTATCCGGCGGTGAAGCGCGGCATGGGCTACGCGCACACCTGCGAACGCGTCGTTATCCAAGATCGCGCGACGCCAACGGCGAAAGCGGCATGAGCGCCGTCTCCGCATTTGAGAATGAGCGCAAGCGGTTGACGGGTGTCGCCTATCGCATGCTCGGCCGCTGGTCGGAGGCGGAGGACGCGGTGCAAGACGCGTTTCTGCGCTGGCAAGCGGCCAAGCAAAGCGAGATCGAGGTGCCGGGCGCGTGGTTGACGACGGTGGTCGTGCGGCTCTGCTTGGACCGATTGCGGCGCGCGAAAGCGGCGCGCGAGGTTTATGTGGGGCCTTGGCTGCCGGAGCCGGTTCTGACGATGGACGGCGGGGAACGGCGCGAGGACCAGAGCATGGATTCCTTTGCCGACGATGTGTCGCTGGGGTTGATGGTGGTGCTCGAACGACTAGGCCCGGAGGAGCGCGCGGCGTTCATTCTGCGCGAGGCGTTTGACAGTTCCTACGGCGAGATCGCGGCCGCTTTGGGTAAGAGCGAAGTCGCCGTGCGGCAGCTCGTGTCGCGAGCGCGCGACCGGGTGCGTTCGGAGCGGCCCCGCTTTCGCGCGGCGCCGGAAGCACATCAGCGGCTGCTCGCTTCGTTCTCGGCAGCGGTCGCGGCGAACGACTTGTCGACGCTGGTTTCGATCATGAAAAGCGACGTGCGCCTTGTCAGCGACGGCGGCGGCAAGGCGCCGGCGGCGCTCCGCGTCGTGAACACGCGCGAAGAGGTGGCGCAGCTTGTGCTGCATCTGGCCAGCGCCAAAGGCGGGCCGCGCGAGATCAAGTGGGTGACCCTGAACGGTCTACCCTCCCTCTGGTCAGTCGACGGCCAAGGCTTTGAGACCGTCACACAACTCGACATCGACGACGGCCAAATCCGCGCGATCCTGATCGTGCGCAACCCGGACAAGCTCAAGCATTTGAAGATGCATTGAGTTTCTTCGCCTCCTCCTCTTCCACGGGCTTGTCCAGGCGGCCGAGGAAGGGGGAGAGGATGAGGATGACGACACCGATGGCAGCCCCCCAGATGGCGACGTTGGTGAAGACGCCGATGTAGTTGTGGAGCGCGGCGGCGGGGTCGAGGACTTGGCCGGCGACGGTTTGCGCGGCGGTGAGACGGGCGATCAGTGCGGCGAAGTAGCCGGCCCAAGCGCTGCCCAAGAACCACGTCGCCATAATCGTAGCCACGGTTGCGGCGGGCGAAAGCCTCGTCATCTGCGAGAGGCCGACGGGCGAAAGGAAGAGTTCGCCGGTGGTGTGTAAGAAGTACATCACGACAAGGAAGATCATCGGTACGCGGTATTCGGCGTTCGCGAAGTTCTCCGCACCCCAGACGAGCACGGCAAAGCCGGCCGCGATCTGAAGCATCGCGAGCCCGAACTTCGCCGGCGCGTTCGGATCCAGGTGACGCGGTTCCAGGTACGCCCACACGCCCGCGAACAGCGGTGCCATGAGCAAGATGAAGCCGGCGTTGAACGACTGGGTTTGCGCGGGGGCGATCGGAAAGCCGAACAGGTTGAGGTCGATGTTGCGCTGCGCGAACTGGTTGAGCGAGGAGCCAGCTTGGTTGAAGAGCGTGAAGTAGGCGACGGCAAACAGGATCAGCATGAGGGCTAGGATCATCCGCCTTGCCTCAGCCCGCGTGCATTGCGTCGCCATGAAGTAGAGTAGGTAACCCAAGACCGCGATCGAGCCGGCGGCAAGCGCGTAGCCTACGAGATCGAAGCGTTGGATGATCAACCAGACGAGGCCGACGGCCGCGAGCACGGCGGCGTAGATGAGCCATTCGAACTTGATGCCGGCGACGCGCGTTGCGAGCTTGGCCGGATCGGGCGGCTCGCCGTGCCCCTCCAAGAGCGGCTTGCCGAACACGAAGACGACGTAGCCGACCAGCATTCCGACGCTTGCCAAGCCGAAGCCCGCCCACCAACCCACTTGTTGGCCGAGCCAGCCGCAGACGATGGCGGCCCAGAACGAGCCGAGGTTGATGCCGTAGTAGAAGAGCGTGAAGCCGGAATCGCGGCGCGGATCGGCTTGCGGGTAGAGCTGGCCGACGAGCGAGGAGATGTTCGGCTTCAAGAAGCCGACGCCCATCACGATGAGCGAGAGCGCCAGGTAGAAAACGCCGACGTAGAACGGATCGCGGTCTTTGACCGAAAGTTCGAACGAGCCTTTCGGCAAGACGGCGGGCAGCGAGGCACCATCCGGCAAATCCTTGATGGTCAGGTTGCCTTCGCTTGAGGCGCCGACGGCGTATTCGGCGCCGTCGACGACGAGGCGGACCTCGCGCGTGCTGCCGCGACCGTCGACTTTGAAGTCGTATTCCTTGCTCTCATAGGTGAGCACCTGACGGGCGGGGGCCCCCTCAACCGCCATCGTGGCGTGGCCCGCGACAAGAAGCAGCGCGCCAAAGGCGACTGCCTTGCGCGTGCCCAGATAGTGGTCGGCAAGGAAGCCGCCGAGAAGCGGAAGCAGATAGACCAGGGCGCCATAGGTGCCGTACTGGCCGTTCGCGAATGCATCGTCGAACAGGAAATGCTGCGTCAGATAGAAGATCAGTAAGCCGCGCATGCCGTAGAACGAGAAGCGCTCCCACATCTCGGCGAAGAAGAGAATCAAGAGCCCCTTGGGATGCCTGCGCATCTGAAGGAAGACCGGGATCGCTGTCGCCAGCGTGATGAAAATTCCGGCGAATGCGACGATATTCATGCGCGGACCCGTTCAAAGCACGTGTGATGACGGCATGCAGACATATGGCGGGGGTTTGGGCAAGTGAGGCCGGCAGGTGCTGCGCTCCCCAGCCTAAATCTCGACCTGCGTACCCATTTCCACGACCCGGTTCGCGGGGATGCGGAAGAAGCGCGTGGCGGAGAGCGCTGCGGCTTGGAGGCCGATGAAGAGGGCGGCTTGCCAGCGGCGGAGTTCGCTGCGACTAGCGGGGATCAACGTTTCACGGCCTAGGAAGAACGTCGTCTGCATGAGATCGAACGAGAGGCCGAAGGTGCGGCAGAGCTCGAGCGCGCGGGGCACGTCGGGACGTTCCATGAAGCCATAGCGCACGGTCACTTGGTGGAACCCTTTGCCGAGCTTCTCGACGTCGATGCGTTTTTCGTCGGCGACGCGGGGGTAATCTTGGACGTCGACCTTCATCAGGATCACGCGCTCGTGCACGACGTGATTGTGTTTCAAGTTGTGAAGGAACGCGGTCGGAACCACGGCGGGGTTCGAGGTCATGAACACCGCCGTGCCGCTGACGCGCTCCGTCGTGCGGTCCCAGTGCTCCAGGAATTCGCGGATCGGCATCGCGTCGCGGTAGAGTTTCGAGAGTAGGATTTCGCGGCCGCGGTTCCAGACGGTGAACATCAAGAGCGCCGCGATCGCGACCATGATCGGGAGCCAGCCGCCGGTCGGGATCTTCAGCATGTTCGAGGTCAAGAACATGACATCGACGATCAGGAAGAGGCCGAAGACCACGTAGATCATCCAACGGTTCCAGCCCCAGAGCCAGCGCGCCACGATTACCGCGAGGATCGTATCAATGGTCATCGCGCCGGTGACGGCCAGGCCGTAGGCGTGGGTCAACGCGCTTGAGGTTTGGAACGCAAGCACGATGATCGCGACGCCGATCATCTGCAACCAGTTCACCTGCGGGATGTAGATCTGGCCCATCTCGGTTGCCGAGGTGTGGCGGATGTCCATGCGCGGCAAGTAGCCGAGCTGGATCGCCTGACGGCTGAGCGAGAAGACGCCGGAGATCACGGCTTGCGAGGCGATTACGGTCGCGCAGGTTGCGAGCAACACCATCGGATAGAGCGCCCAGTCGGGTGCCAGATGGTAGAATGGGTTCTCGAGTGCGCCGGGCTCGCTCAAGAGCAGCGCGCCTTGGCCGAAATAGTTCAGCACGAGACAGATCGCGACGCCGACCCAGGCGGTGCGGATCGGGCCTTTGCCGAAGTGGCCCATGTCGGCGTAGATCGCCTCCGCGCCGGTGACGCAGAGCACGATCGAGCCTAAGGCCACGAACGTGACCCACGGTTGGCTGAACATCAGGTCGAAAGCGAAGACGGGGTTGATGGCGGCGAGGATCGACGGGCGCTGGAGAATTTCAATGAAGCCCAAAAGGCCAATGATGAAGAACCACGTCATCATGATCGGGCCGAACAGCTTCGCGACGCGGTGCGTGCCGCGGCTTTGGATCACGAAGAGCGCAACCAGGATGCAGGTCGCGAGGGGCACGACCAGATGATCGAAGGCGGAGGTGGCGACCTTCAAGCCTTCGACGGCCGACAAGACCGAGACGGACGGCGTGATCAGCGCGTCGCCGTAAAAGAGCGCAAGGCCGGTCAGGGCCAGGAACCAGATCGCCTTGCGGCGGCGCGGCGCGGCGTGGCCGGTCCGCAGCGCCAGCGAGGCCAGCGAAAGCACGCCGCCTTCGCCCTTGTTGTCGGCACGCATGATGAAGATGCAGTACTTGATCGAGACGATGATCATCAGCGACCAAAACGCGATCGAGAGCACGCCGTAGACCGAGGTTTCGTTCAGGCCCATGCTGCCGGTAGCGCCGAACGTCTCCTTCATCATGTAGAGCGGGCTGGTGCCGATGTCGCCGAAGACGACGCCCACGGCGGCAAGCGCCAGGCTGCGGTGCCGCGCGGCGGTGATCTGCGCTTCTTTGGCGGATGCGTCCATGGGAAGGGTCGCCCGGCGTTGCCGCCTTAGCCTTTGGTTCGCTCGCGGATCAATTGCATTTGCCGGACGATGACTTCGGCCTGGCGGATCGAAGCGAGGTCGATGAGCTTACCGCCCAGCGCGACCGCACCCATGCCTTTGTCTTGCCCGTCTTTCATGGCAGCGATGATCGCCTCTGCGCGCGCAACCTCGTCGGCCGGCGGCGTGAAGACGCGGTTCGCGGGGGCGACTTGGCTGGGGTGGATCGCCCACTTGCCTTCGCAGCCCATGACCGCCGTGCGTTGAGCCTGCGCGACGAAGCCCGCCTCGTCCGAGTAATCGCCGAAGGGACCGTCGATGGGCCTGAGGCCGTGCGCGCGGGCTGCGGCCACCATGCGAAACGTCACGTAGTGCCAGAGATCCGACCAATGCGTGTCGCGCTTGCCGGCGGCGTCCTTGTCGGTGAGGACGACGTAGTCCTTGTTCGGGCCGCCGATGTTCGTGGTGCGCATGCCGGCGGAGGCGGCGTAGTCGGCCGAGCCGAAGTGGAGCGACTCAAGCCGCTTCGACGAACCCGCGATCGCGTCGATGTTGTTCACGCCGAGGACGCTCTCGATGATGACCTCAAGCTTGACCTGCTTTTGGCGGCGAACGGCGGATTCGATTTGCGTGATCAACATGTCGATCGCGTAGACGTCGGCGGCGACGCCGACCTTGGGGATCATGATCAGGTCAAGGCGTTCGCCCGCCTGCTCCATGATGTCGACGATGTCGCGATAGCACCAATGGGTGTCGAGACCGTTCACGCGCACCGACACGGACTTCGTGCCAAAGTTTTGCGTCTTCAGCGCTTGAATGATGTTGGCGCGCGCTTGCGGCTTGTCGGCCGGCGCGACGCTGTCCTCAAGATCAAGACAGATGACGTCGGCATCGCCGGCGACCGCCTTCTCGATCAATTGCGGCCGTACACCCGGCACGAAAAGTTGCGACCGGTTGAGTCGCGGCGGAACTCGCTCGACAGTGGTGAAGCTCATTTGATTGCCCCGGCTTCGGATTTCGCGCTTGGGGCGCTCCCTCTCAAAGAGGGCCGGAAGCTATGCCTCGCCCGCCGGACAGTCAACGCTTGCGCCGAAGGGCTAAAGGGTGCTTTTCCGCCACGAGTCGCCTTAACCGTTCTTCTTGTACGTGGGTATAGATCTGCGTGGTTGCAATGTCGGCGTGACCCAACAGCTGTTGCACGCTGCGTAAATCGGCGCCATGCGCAACAAGGTGGCTGGCGAAGGCATGTCTTAACACATGCGGCGACAGCTTCCGCGGATCGACCCCTGCTTTGATGGCCAGGTCTTCGAGCAATTGTCCGACGCGGCGTCGGGTGAGATGACCATCCACACCGCGTGACGGGAATAGGAAGCGCTGCGCCTTCTCAAGCGCCGGTAAGAACCGCGGGCGAACCTGCAGATAGGCTTTGATCGCTTCGCGTGCGGGCGCACCCAAGGGAACCAGGCGCTCTTTCTTGCCTTTGCCTTTGACGAGCAGCATTCGTTTCTCGCCCGTGACGGCGTTAAGGGGCAGCGACACGAGTTCGGAGACGCGCAAGCCCGACGCGTAGAGCAACTCGACGATGCAGAGCAGGCGCACCGCTTCTGGTCCTTCAAGGGTTGCGGCGGCATCGATGAGAGACTGAGTCTGGACCTCGGTTATGACCTTCGGCAGCGGGCGGCCACGCTTGGGTGACTCGATCGCGGAGGTCGGATCGTCCACGCGGATGTCTTCGTCGAGTAGGAAGCGGTGGAGTTGGCGAAGCGCCGACAGGCGGCGGGCTTGAGTCGATGGTTTGAGGCCGGCCTCGGAGAGCGTGCCGAGATAACCGCGGATGTCGGCTGCCGATCCGTTCGCGAGCGAGCGCGAACGCTTACGCAGGTAGCCGGCGTAGTCGAGCAGGTCGCGGCGATAGGCATCGAGCGTATGCACCGACGCGCCGCGCTCGGCGCTCAGCATTTCGAGGAAGGATTCGAGGTGGTGGAGGCCGGTGTCGGACATCAGACCGGCACTGTGCGACCGAGAGGTTTCAAGAAGGTTTCCGTCACTTCCGCGTGCGCACAGGCGCGCCGAGGGCGGCTTCGATGGCTAGTGCGCGGGCTTCTTCCCGCAGGCCGACCGCCAGCAGCGCTTTGACCACGCGGGCGTTCGTCTGACCCTGGGCGCGCGTGGGGCCACCGGCGCCGATCGCAACGAGCGCATTTAGGACGGTTTCGCCGAGGCGGGCGTCTTGGGCGGAGCGGGTGATGGCGGTCAGCGCTTCAGCGGAGGCGCCTGCCGGGACGATGCCAGCGGTGTTGGCGGAGGTTGCCCAGGCGGCGTCGCCGGGGATGATGTAGCCCAACGCTTCGAGCAGCGGGATTTCGCGGGTGGCGCGCTCCATCAGCCATTCTTTGTCGCCGCCCGCTTTCAACGCGTTCTGGCCGAGCCAGGTCATAGCGCCTTGCATGCGCGCGAGGTTCTCGGTTGTCGGCCGCGCGAGGCCTAAGTGCATTTGGATTGCATTGACGGTCGCGCCGTCGGTTGGCGAGGTCAGCACGAGCAGCCACTGCTCGGCTGCCTTGTCGCGACCACGGTGAAGGAGCACGCGTGTGATGTAGGGCGCGAGCCAGGCGGTTTGGGGCGACGGCTTCAGCTGTACGGCAAGATCGTCGACGACTGCGGCGAACAGCGCAAAGCGGTTTTGCGCTTCGGCACGTTGCTGGGCTGCGGCGAAGGCTGCAGCGCGGGCGGCGGGGAGCGAGCGCTTCGAGATCGATTGGAAGAACAACGCGTTGGCGCGGGCGGGCGGAAGTCTTGCCGCCGCTTCTTCCGGGTCGTCGATTTGATCGGGCGTGAACGTCTCTGCATTGTAGGTGTCGCGCAACTGATCGGCCGGAATCAGGCCTGCGGCGGCGGCACGTTCAGCGGCGGCCAACCGCATCAATGGGTCGTTGACCTGCAACAGCGCGAGTGTGGCCGGAACCCACGTCGCGAGTGCTGCCGGCGGCGGTTTGTTCGCCTGGCGCAGCAGAGCAAGATGAACGCCGCTCGGCGCAGGAAGTGCCTTCACGTCGGCCGCGCCGCCTTCGGTGAGTGCGGCGGCGAGTGTCATGAACGCTTCGTCGTCGACGTTACGCTCGCGCATGATGTCGAGCGTCAAAGTCGCCGGCTGCATCTCCTTTTGCATGATGTAGCAAAGCGTGCGCAGTTTGAGCCAATAGGGTTCGCTGGAGCGTGCGGTGCCGGCGTCGGCGCAGGCATCGCCGTCGCGGCCCTGCAGCAGCAGCGACTCGGCGTAAGCTTGGCGCGCGTAGGTGTCGTCGCGCGAACTTTGCGCGCCGAGCATCGAGGCTTCATTGACCATGCCGTTTGCGTTCAAGCGTTGCAGACGCAACGCGAGGAATGACAGTTCGTCAGGCGGCGAGATGCCTTGAGGCGGCGTTGAACCGCTCAGCAGCGCGCGCTTCATCAACGAGCGCATCGTGGGTGAGTTCGGTGCCGCGGGCAGTTGCGCGAGCTTCGCGTTGATTGCGACACGCGGACTTCCCGTCCAAAGGTTTGACGCGAAACCGCCCGCGGAGGGCGTCAGCAGACCGGCGCCTGAGGGATCGATCGCGCTCAAACCGCTGACGGTGACGCGCGGGCCCATTGGCTTGCCGGGTTGATCGGGCAGCGTTTGCTCGGCCGGCGCTTGCGTTTCCGCCGGTGCCGTTTCGTCGACGGGCGGCTGTTCTGCCGGCGTGCCAAGACCGCGTGGCGGCGCCGACGCCGGCTCAGGGTCGGCTGCCAGTGCGGTTGAGGCGGAAAGTGCAAAGGCGCAGAGGAAAACGTTAACGCGGGAACCGATCATCTGGCAGAACCTTTTCCACCTTGTGGCGCGTGGGCGTCAGTGTGGAACCATAATACGCCAGCCCGCCCGCACCCAACGCCAGCAATACTAAAGCGGCGACGAACAGCCTTCCAAGCTGTACCAGACCGCTTGGGCCATCAAAATTGCGGTAATGCCGTCTACGCGCCACCTCAAACCCCCTTGGATTCGTCAATCCCAGCCCAATCACTGGCAGCGCCCTGCCAGTTCATGTACATGCTGATTCTGGGTGGATTGAACAATATGCAGGTGCACGAACAAACGGAAACTCCGCAGGCTGGTCCGCCGTTGCCTCAGCGCACGATTGTGCTGGTGGGCTTGATGGGGGCGGGCAAGAGCACGGTGGGGCGCCGGCTTGCGAGCGCGTTGCGCCTGCCCTTTCACGACGCCGATCACGAAATAGAGACCGCCGCGGGTTGCTCTATTTCGGACTTCTTCCAGCAGTATGGCGAACCCGCGTTCCGGGAGGGCGAACGCCGGGTGATTGCACGGCTCTTGGGCAGCCATCGGCACGTTTTGGCGACTGGGGGCGGCGCCTTCATGGACCCCGCGACCCGGGCCTTGATTAAGCGAGAGGGGCTGTCGGTTTGGCTTCGGGCCGAGATCGGTCTCTTGATGGAGCGCGTGAGCAAGCGCCCTACCCGTCCGTTGCTCAAGAACAGCGATCCGCGCGCGACCATGGAGCGGCTGATGGCGGAGCGCTATCCGGTCTACGCGGAGGCCGACATGACGGTCGATTCCAATGGTGGCCCGCATGACACAGTGGTTCAGCAAATTCTGGCGCGGCTCGCGGCGCTCGGTGTGAAGCCCCCGTCATGAGCGCCGAGCGGTTGCGCGTCGATCTGAGCGGACGCGCCTACGAGATTGTGGTCGGAGCAGGCGTGCTGGCCGGCGCTGGGCAAGAGATCGCGGCACTTAGACCTGGGCGGCGCGTCTTCATCGTCAGCGACGATCACGTGGCGAAACATCATCTGCCGACAATAATTCACTCGCTCGATGCGGCGGGTCTCGCGCATGACGCGGCAATCTTGCCGCCCGGCGAAGCGACGAAGAGTTTTGGCGTGCTGCAGCAACTGGTCGGGCAGATGCTGGATGCGACTCTCGAGCGCGGCGATTTGGTCGTGGCGCTCGGCGGCGGGGTGATCGGCGATCTGGCCGGGTTTGCGGCTGGCATCGTCAAGCGCGGGGTCGACTATGTGCAGGTGCCGACGACGCTGCTGGCGCAAGTGGACTCTTCCGTCGGCGGCAAGACCGCGATCGACGTACCGCAGGGCAAGAATATGGTTGGGCTGTTTCACCAGCCGTGCCTCGTGCTTGCCGACACATCGGTGCTCGACACGCTGCCTGCGCGAGAGATGCGGGCCGGGTATGCCGAAGTCTTGAAGTATGGGCTAATCAGCGACGAAGCGTTTGCCGTTTGGGTGGCCACGCATGCGGACGCGATCCTGACCACGGCGGGGAGCGAACGCACGAAGGCGATCGTGACCTCATGCCAGATGAAGGCGCGCGTGGTGGAAGCAGACGAACGCGAGGCGGGGCAGCGGGCGCTGCTCAATCTCGGGCACACGTTTGCGCACGCGATCGAAGCTTGCGCGGGCTATTCGGGCAAGGTGCTGCACGGCGAGGCGGTCGCGGTCGGCTGCGCGTTAGCGTTCGAGTTGTCGGAACGCTTAGGGTTATGTCCCGCCGGCGCAGCGTCGCGCGTGCGCGGGTGGCTTTCGAAGGCGGGACTGCCGGCGGCGATTTCGGATCTACCCGAACTCGGCACGACCGAAGACGACATGATCGAGATCATGCGGCAAGACAAGAAGGCTCAGGGCGGCAAGCTGGTGTTCGTGCTCGCCCGCGGCGTCGGCAAGGCTTTCGTCGCCAAGGATGTGGAGGCGGGGGCGGTCAAGGCGCTGCTGGCGCAGGCGTTGAAACGCGCTTCATAGACACAGAGAGACATCGGAATGGAAGAGAACCTAATCCCCGCGCAAGAACTCTCGGGCGGCGACTTGCTGGTGTCGATCGGGATCACGATCGTGCTGATGTGTTTCTCGGCCTTCTTCTCGGGGTCCGAGACAGCGATGACGGCCGCGTCGAAGGCGCGGCTGCATCAACTCGAGAAGGAAGGGGAAGAGCGCGCCAAGGCGGTGAACTGGCTCTTGAACCATCGCGAGAAGATGGTGGGCGCGGTGCTGCTCGGCAACACGTTCGTGAATATCGCATCGTCGGCCTTGGTGACGAGCGTGCTGCTCTCGTTGTTCGGCAACGCGGGGATCGCGGCAGCCACGCTGATCACGACGGCGATGGTTCTGGTTTTTTGCGAGGTGCTACCCAAAACCTATGCGATCACCAACGCCGACAACACGGCGCTGTGGCTGGGCAGGCCGGTGAAGTTCGCGGTTCAGGCGTTTGCACCGGTCGTTGCGGTGGTCGCTTGGCTCGTGGGCATGATCCTGGGCGCGATGGGGGTGAAGTCGCAAGGTCTGGTCGAAGACAAGGAAGAGGTTGCGCATGAGGAGCTGCGCGGCGCGATCGATCTGCATCACATTACAGGCGCGGTGCAGACCACCGACCGCAACATGCTGGGCGGCATTCTGGATCTGAAGGATTTGCAGGTCTCCGACGTGATGATCCACCGCAAGAATATGGTGATGATCGACGCGGACCTGCCGGCGGAAGAGGTGCTGGACCGGGTGCTGTCGCAACCGCATACACGGCTGCCGGTTTATAAGGGCGATCCGGAAAATATCGTCGGCGTCCTGCACGCGAAGGATCTGTTGCGCGCGTTGTCGCGGGCGCAGGGCAACGTCAAGGCGGTGAGCGTGTTGTCGCTGGCTGCGAAGCCTTGGTTCATTCCGGATACGACGATGTTGGCCGATCAGCTGCGCGCGTTCTTGCAGCGGCGGACGCATTTTGCACTGGTGGTTGACGAGTACGGTGCGTTGCAGGGCTTGATCACGCTTGAGGATATTCTGGAAGAGATCGTGGGCGAGATCCGCGACGAGCACGACCTTCCGGTCTCCGGTGTTCGGCCACAAGCCGACGGCACGACGAACGTCGACGGGTGGGTGACGATCCGCGAGCTCAACCGGGTGATGAACTGGCACCTACCGGACGAAGAGGCGACGACGATCGCAGGGCTTGTCATCCACGAAGCGCAGACGATCCCCGACATTGGGCAGGTGTTCAGCTTCCACGGCTTCAAGTTCGAGGTGCTGCGCCGTCAACGCAACCAGATCACCGCATTGCGTATCTTGCCGGTTTCGGCGGAGGCTTCACATACGGTGTGAGGCTTCGCCGGGCGTCAGTAGTGTCAACGCCAAAGCGTGGACGCGGCCTTTGAGTTCGGCGTCCAGCACTTCATGGACGCGGCGGTGGCGGTCGACGCGCGAGAGGCCTTCGAAGGCGGGTGACACGAGCGCCACACGGAAATGAGTTTCGCCTCCCTCGCGCCAGCCGGCGTGGCCGGCGTGCTGCGCCGACTCATCGCGCACGTCCAGATGCGTGGGCGAAAAAGCCGCTTCGAGCTTCGTTCGTATGGTTTCCGCGATCGACACAGCGAACGCCTGTGAGGGATCGCGCGCGCAATGTCAATTCTTGTGTTCTTAACCGCTCGTTCCCATACTCGATTTGCCATGGGCGAGAGCACTCGAAACGCGTCACGCTGGGCACAGGACCTGCGGGTGAAGCGGCAGCCTGTGACGAAGCCGACGCGCGCCTGCGACAAGCCGGGGTGCGAGGCGGGCGGATCGCACAAGGCGCCCAAGAGCCGCAATACGCTGCACGACTACTACTGGTTCTGCTTGGACCACGTGCGCGAGTACAACCAGTCCTGGGACTTTTTCCGCGGCATGTCGCCGGACCAGATCGATGCCTATCAGCGGGCGACGCTGACGGGCCTTCGGCCGACGTGGAAGATCAGCGAAGGCTCGAAGGGTCCCAACCCCAAGCTGCAGTTTTTCTTCCGCGGCGCGTATGTCGATCCGTTCGTGATCTTCGACGATGGGCCAGGCGCGCCGCCCGGTTCGCCGGGTGCGGCAAACCGTAACGTCACACCCGAGCGGCGTCTGTCGAAGATGCAGCGCGCGAGCCTGGAAACACTCGATCTTGAACCCACCGCGAGCTTGCAGGACGTGAAGGCGCGCTTTAAGGAATTGGTTAAGCGCTATCATCCCGACGCCAACGGCGGCGATCGCGGTGCCGAGGAACGGCTGCGTCAAGTCATCAAAGCCTATGGGCAACTGCGCTCGTCCGGCTATTCTTGAAGTGATTTGATCGAAACACGCTTCCTCTGCGCGCGCGAGAAGCGCTAAGAGGATGCAACGCCATTGCCACGAAAGCCTGAGAGCATGACAGCGACACCGAACGGTCTGGCCACCGAGAGCCAGCCCGATACCACCGTTGACGCCCGCAAAGTGTTCGGCGTCGATATTTCGATGAAGGTTCCGGCCTTCTCGAAAGCGAACGAATACGTTCCGGATCTCGATCCGGCGTATCGCTTCGACCGCGAGACGACGCTGGCGATCCTCGCCGGCTTTGCGTTCAACCGGCGCGTGATGGTGCAAGGCTATCACGGCACCGGCAAGTCGACTCATATCGAACAGGTGGCGGCGCGGCTGAACTGGCCGTGTATCCGGATCAACCTGGACAGCCACATCTCGCGTATCGACCTGGTCGGCAAGGACGCGATCGTGGTGCGCGACGGCATGCAGGTGACCGAGTTCCGCGAAGGCATCCTGCCGTGGGCGCTGCAGCATCCTGTGGCGCTGGTGTTCGACGAGTACGATGCGGGGCGGCCGGACGTGATGTTCGTCATTCAGCGCGTGCTGGAGCAGTCGGGCAAGCTGACGCTGCTCGACCAGAACCGTGTGATCAAGGCGCATCCGGCGTTCCGTCTGTTCTCGACCACGAACACGATCGGGCTCGGCGATACGACCGGGCTCTATCACGGCACACAACAGATCAACCAAGGTCAGATGGACCGCTGGAACATCGTGACGACGCTGAACTATCTGCCGCACGACAAAGAGGTCGACATCATCCTGTCGAAGGCGCCGCACTACACGGGCGCCGAGGGCAAGAAGAAGGTGGCCGCAATGGTGCGCGTCGCCGACTTGACCCGCAACGCCTTCATGAACGGCGACATCTCGACGGTCATGAGCCCGCGTACGGTGCTGACGTGGGCCGAGAACGCGGAGATCTTCGGCGATGTCGGCTTCGGCTTCCGCGTCACGTTCTTGAACAAATGCGACGAGCTTGAGCGCGCGACGGTGGCCGAGTTCTACCAACGCTGCTTCGGCGAAGAACTGCCGGAGTCGGCGACGAAGGTGATGGTGGCGTAGCACAATGTCTTCCGCGCTGGGCCATGACACTGTCTCTACGTCGTCATGGCCGGGCTTGACCCGGCCACCCAGGGCCGTTGCGCGGGTTCCTTATGCCCTCGCCGTCGGTTTGGTAGCGTTGTTGCAGCTCACCGGTGCCCATGCCACGGCGACTACTCTTGCGCGGCCGGAACCAAGCGAAGTCTCGTTTCGGGAGTGGGTAGACGACGCCCACGACATCGTGCTTGCGCGTGTAGTTGCGGTTAGGCGGATACCTGACCCCACCGGTCCGCAGCTAGTGGACATGCCGACAGAGTATGAGTTCAGCTTCGAGACGATTGAGCGGATTAAGGGCACGGCACCAAAGTCGTTCGTGCTTCGAGACATAGCCGCCAGCGATTGGCTTCCAGAAGAAAGCGTTGCCGCCGACCATAGATCCCTTGGTCCCTTTTGGCTCGGGTTTAGCAAGGGACCTGGTCACGATGGGTTCGGGATCGATCGAACCTATCTCCTATTCCGAACAGCAGAAGGCGACCTTGCATCGATGAGCGGTCGAGAGGCGCAGCTGATCAAATCGACATCCGATGAGTGGCTTGTCGCAGTGAAGCGTCTCGCTGCAAACAAAAGCTTGGCATTTGGACGCTCCGGGTCCGTTCTCGATCTACTTACTTCTGCGTACGCTGTCGTCTTGGCAGAGACGACCGAGTGCTTCGATGTTCTCAGCGAGAGAGGGCCTAGTCGAATAGCGATCCGTGAGCAGCTCTGGGGCCTCCCTGTGTCCGAGACGCAGCTTGGGAAATTCGACCCCTTTGGCGTTGGGGAGAAGTGCGACTTGCAAGGGCAACGCTTGCTAGTGCTCCTGAAGGACAGGCCCTCGTATGATGACCTTCTTCGCTTCAGGGTGACGGACCAGGCTGTGAGCTTTGCTGGTCTCGCCGCTGGCACGAGCGAGGGGCTCATCGAAGCTAACGGCCCGGGCCTTTGGTTCTCGCAAGTAGAGCTGCGGGGTCCACTGCGTTGGACGCTACCCGCGCTGCGGCTTGCTCTGCGCAAAGCCGCGATCGGCGAAACAATTGAATTGAGTAAGTGATAGTGGCAACGAAGTCCGAGAGTCCGGTCGATCCTTTCAAGCGTGCGGTGGCGAACACCATGCGGGCGATGGGGGCTGAGCCGGAGCTCGAGATTACGTTCGGGACCGAGCCGCCGGCGCTGCGCGGGTTGAAGGCGCGGTTGCCCCTGCCCGGCCGCGACTTGCCGAAAGCGGACGTTGGGCAGACGCGAGGCGTTGCGGATGCATTCGCGCTGAAGCTCGCGCTCCACGACGATAAGCTGCATTCGACCTATGCGCCGCCGGGATCGTCGGCGCGGGCGATCTTTGAGGCGGCGGAACAGGCGCGCGTCGAGTCCATCGGCTCGAACGCCATGAAAGGTGTGGCACGCAATCTGGAGATCGCGCTCGAGGCGCGGCTAAAGCAGAAGGGCTACGCGCAGGCGCGCGATCGCAACGAGGCGCCGCTGGCGGAGGCGGTTGGGCTTTTGATGCGCGAGCGGTTGACCGGGCGGCCGGTGCCAGCTGCCGGCAAAGCGGTCGTCGAAGCCTGGCGCGATCATATTGAGGCCAAGGCGGGTTCCGACTTCGACCGTCTGGACGACGTGATCAAGGATCAGGTCGCGTTCGCGAAGGTGACGCGGCGCATTCTGACCGACTTGGGGCTCGGCGACGAGTTGGGCGAGGACCCGGACGGCTCCGACGACGAGAACTCCGAGGACGAAGCCCAGGAGAGTTCCGAGAACGCCGACAGCGAGGCGGGCGAGACCTCCGAACCGCAGGGTGCTTCGAGCGAAGAGACCGAGATGTCCGAAGCCGACGGCGAGGATGGCGAGCGGCAGGCGGTCGAAGTCGAGACGGAAGAGCGCGCGTCGCGCTCCGAGGCCGACGACACCGCCGACGGCAAGCAGCCGTGGCGGCCGGACAATCCGCTGACCGGGCCGCACGAGCCGAACTACAAAATCTTCACGCCGCAATTCGACGAGATCATCACCGCGGAAGAGCTTTGCGACGCGGACGAGTTGGCGCGATTGCGCGCCTATCTCGATCAGCAGCTGCAGGCGTTGCAGGGTGTGGTCTCACGGCTCGCCAACAAGCTGCAGCGGCGGTTGATGGCGAAGCAGAACCGGACCTGGGAGTTCGACCTTGAGGAGGGCATCTTGGACGCGGCGCGACTGTCGCGCGTCGTGACGGATCCAATGCATCCGCTGTCGTACAAGGTCGAGAAGGACATGAAGTTCCGCGACACGGTGGTGACGCTGCTGCTCGACAATTCGGGGTCGATGCGCGGGCGGCCGATCATGGTGGCTGCGATGTGCGCCGATATTCTGGCGCGCACATTGGAGCGCTGCAACGTGAAGGTCGAGATTTTGGGCTTCACGACCAAAGCCTGGAAGGGCGGGCAGTCGCGCGACAAGTGGCTTACGGACAACAAGCCGCCGGCGCCGGGACGGCTGAACGATCTGCGCCACATCGTCTACAAGCAGGCGGATGCCCCGTGGCGGCGCGCGCGGCGGAACCTTGGGCTGATGATGCGCGAGGGCTTGCTGAAAGAGAACATCGACGGCGAGGCGTTGATGTGGGCGCACAATCGTTTGATCGCGCGGCCGGAGCAACGGCGCATTCTGATGGTGATTTCGGACGGCGCGCCGGTTGACGACTCGACGCTGTCCGTTAACGCCGGCAACTATTTGGAGCGGCATCTGCGCGAGGTGATCGACACGATCGAGAACCGCTCGCCGATCGAAGTGATTGCCATCGGTATCGGGCATGACGTGACGCGCTACTACAAACGGGCGGTGACGATCGTCGATGCGGAGCAGCTGGGCGGCGCGATGACCGAGAAGCTGGCGGAGCTGTTCGACGAGGATACGAAGAAGAGCGCCGGCCCTGCGCCACGGCGGCCGATGCGCCCCCGCGCGCCGGTGGCGGTGGCCGCGCGGTGACCTCCAAACTCACGCATATCGGGTTGGCCGCGGTCGCGGCCTTCGCGTTCGCTGTGTCGGCGTGCGCGCAAGAAGCGGTGCGGCCGCTCACCATTCAAGCGAAGGCGCTGCCGTTCAGCACGGGCGAGGACGCGAAACAGGCGGCGGGGAAGCTCGTGCATTTGGGTTCGCTGCGGCTCACGTCGGACGAGGCCGACTTCGGCGGGCTCTCCGGGTTGATTGTCTCGGATGACGGGACGCGGTTTCTGGCGATCACGGATTCGAGCCACTGGTTGACGGGCGAGCTTAGCTATCGCGATGGGCGCTTGGTGGGTGCGAAGGGCGTCGAGATCGGGCCGTTGTTGGCGCCGGATGGATCGGCGCTCGTCGGAAAAGGCGGTGACGCCGAGGGGCTGACCGGATCGATCGACGGCGACGTCTATGTGAGCTTCGAGGGCGACCATCGGATTTGGCGTTATCCCTTCGGCAGGGCGGGGCTGGCGGCGAAACCTGCCGTGGTGCCGGTGCCGGACGAGCTGAAGGGTGCGCCGAGCAATGGCGGGCTTGAAGGGATCGCGCTGCTGAACGATGGGCGTTTGCTGGCGCTGACTGAGTCGTTCCACGATGGCGAGGGGAACATTCGCGGTTGGTTGTTGAAGGGCGAGGACGCGGAAGCCGTGACGTTGAAGCGGCGGCCGCCGTTCGATCTGACAGACGTGCGGCAGCTTGCGAACGGCGATGTGCTGACGCTGGAGCGGCGGTTCAGCCGCACGGGCGGCGTTGGGTTCGAGATGCGGCGCATTGCGGCGCAGGGTGTCGGACCGGAGGCGCCGATGGAGGCCGAGTTGCTGGCCGATGTGGGCATGAACTTCATCATCGACAACATGGAAGGCCTTTCCGTTCGCAAAGACGAAGATGGGCGGACGATCGTCTATTTGCTCTCCGACGATAACTTCAACGCGCCGCTGCAGCTGACGCTGTTGATGATGTTCGAGCTCAAAGACTAAAAACCGCCGAGGCCTGCCGTCGGGCGGACGATGGGTCTGAGCAGCAGGTAGGGTAGCAGCAATGCGAAAGCCATCGCAGCCTTTACGCCGATGTCGACGGACATACGGTTGAGCCACACCCAATCGGTGCCGACGTAGGCACCGACATAGAACAGGATCATGCCGACGAAGGTGTGGGTGAGCGCGCTGTAAACGGGGGCGTTCCACCATTCGATGCCGCGGGTGCGGTCGAAGACATAAACGCCGGCGAGTTGGCCGATTGACATCGCGCCCAGGAATGCGGCGGCAACGCGCACACTTGGCACCTCGCCCGGATGCGGCAGGCTGGGATGCGCGTGAAAGATCATGGCAACCGCCATCAGAGAGACGAGCGACCACGAACCGAAGACGTGCGCGAGGGCGAAGTCTTCGCCGTAGCGGCGGTTCACGAGGTTTGCGATCAGAAAGATCACCGGCACGATCGCGTGGCCGACGCTCAGCCAATGCGAAGGGTAGAACTCGGGGCGGCCGGGCGGGCTTAAGATGCCGTCGAACAACGTCAGCGGCGTGTCGCGCAGCTGCCAGGCGACGAGCAACGTCGCCACCACTGCGATCGCCGGTGGGGTCAGGATCGCGACGTCGCGCAGCGCCCGCGCGAGCCAATGGGCGCGCGGTTCGGCGTGCGAAACGATCACGCCGCCTTCAGCGGCTAGGCGATTGACGTTGCTCACCAGGGGACCCAACAGAATCGTTGGCCCCAGGGTGCGAAAGACGGACTAGGCGTGCAAGTGCGCGTGGTTACGCTTTGGCGGCAGCGGCGGGGGCTGCGGCTTTGATGACCTTGACGATTTCGCGCTTCAGACGGCGGGCGCGATCGGACAGGTTTTCGTCGTTTTGCTTGATGATGAAGGCGTCGAGGCCGCCATTGTGGTCGATCGACCGCAGGGCGTTCTTCGAGATTTTTAGCCGAACCGTGCGGTCGAGCTTTTCCGACATGACCGACACTTCCGCCAGATTCGGGCGGAACTTGCGCTTCGTCTTGTTGTTCGCGTGGCTGACATTGTGTCCGCTCAACACGCCCTTGCCCGTCAATTCGCAGCGCCGCGCCATGGTCGTCAAAGTCCGTCGGTAAGATGAAACGAGAACCCACGCGGATTTGTGGCCCGCGCGGGAGGGCCGGACCTATAGTGGAGGGGGTGCGGGGCGTCAAGACAACCGAGCGACGTCCAGCGGGCTGGAGGTGCGGGAAGGCCGATACGTCGCACCTGGCTAGATGAGAGCCTGCGGACCGCCCTTCCCTCACCCCCGGCCCCTCGCCCTTCCCAAGGGAAGGTAGAGGTGAGATTGGTTTCGCCGTTTGTTCTATCGATAGTCTCATCATTTCTTCCGCCAACGATTTACGATTTCACGGGCAGCCGTTGTGGCGGGGACCTTTCCCTCGGCGACCTCTCTTTCCAAGCGGACGAGTTCGGATCGGAGTGCCTCATCGTCGGTAAGGCTGGCCAACAATCCTTCGCGGAGTTCGCCCCAGAGCCAGGCGACGCGTTGGTCGCGGCGTTGGCGGGTCCAATCGCCGGTGGCGGTGAGATGGGTGCGGAAGTTCTCGATGGTGCTCCAGACTTCGGCGATGCCTTTGCCTTCGGTGCTTGAGACCAGGCGGACACCGGCGCTCCAGTCTTTGAACTTTGGCCGCATCAAATGCAGCGCGGTACGGTACTCCGCGGCGGCGCGGTTGGCGGCGGGGAGGAGATCACCGTCGGCCTTGGTGACCACGACAAGATCGGCGAGTTCCATGATGCCGCGCTTGATGCCTTGCAGTTCGTCGCCGCCACCCGGCGACACCAGCACGACGAACATATCGACCATATCGGCGACCGCGGTTTCGGATTGGCCGACGCCGACGGTTTCGACGAGCACGACATCAAAGCCCGCAGCCTCAACCAGCACCATGCTTTCGCGCGTGCGGCGGGCAACGCCGCCCAAGGTCGTTCCGGCCGGCGACGGGCGGATGAAGGCGTTCGCTTCCTGTGCGAGCTTCACCATGCGCGTCTTGTCGCCGAGGATCGAACCGCCCGAGCGGCGCGACGACGGATCGACGGCGAGCACGGCGACGCGGTGGCCCTGCCCCGTCAACCATGTCCCCATCGCTTCAACGAAAGTTGATTTACCGACGCCTGGCGCGCCGGACAGGCCCAGACGAAGCGCGCGCCCCGCGTGCGGCAGCGCCAAGGCCACGAGCGCGGTTGCGGCGACTTCATCCCTGGGGCGCTGCGATTCGACGAGGGTTATGGCCTTCGCCAACGCGCGCCGGTCGCCGGCTACAACCGCAGCGGCCAAATCCCGGATTTTGTCGTCTTCGGATGAATGAGCGTTCATACTATCTGGTGACGATTGCTGCTTGAATGACGACCGATTTTTCCGCCACAATTCAACCACGGTCGGCGAACATATAGCCGCCCGTTCTGCGGCGCCACGTTCATCCACGGCGTTATCAACGAGGTTCTTAGATCGATGCTGAAACGTTTGTTGCTTGCGACGTGTTTCGTCCTCACGCCCCTTGCGGTCTCCGCGGAAGAAGCGGGCGCGCCGCCCACGATGCCCGCAACCACGGCCGCCGGCCCGTCGAGCACCGTGCAGCTCGTCTGGCAGGTTTACCTCGGCGGGTTCAATCTGGGGAACATCGGCATCAAGTCGAGTTTCACCGGCAACACGTATGCCTCCGTCTCGCGGTTGAAGACAGCGGGCGTGGTGAACTCGTTCTACGAGGCGGTGATCGATGCAACCTCCACCGGCGTCGTTGCCGGTGCGGCGTTGCAGCCGGCGAAGTACAATTCGAACACAAACAACGAGAAGCAGAACCAGAAGGTCGATCTGACCTACACGGCGTCGGGCATACAGCTGTTCGCGGAGCCGGCATACAACACCGAGCGGTACCCGGTGACGGAAGAACAGAAGCGCGGCACGTTGGACCCGCTGTCGGGTCTCGCGTACTCGCTCTCGGGCGTTTCGGTCACCGCGGCCAAGCCGTGCGGGGACACTGTGCGCGTGTTCGACGGGCGGCGGCGCTACGACATCGAGTTCGCTTTCGCGGGCCAAGACAAGGTGAAAACCGACGGCGGTTATTCCGGACCGGCGACCAAGTGCACCGTGACGTACAAGCAGCTCGCCGGCTTCAAGCCGAACCTGAACAAGGGCAAGCTGCCGGTGATCACGGCGTGGTTCGCCACGATCGAAAGCTCTGCCGGCGGACCGGTGAAGAAGTTCGTCGTGCCGGTGAAGATCATGACCGACACGCCCTATGGCGTTGCGCTTGCCCACGCGCGCAAGATCACAATCGACGGCGCGCAGAAGACGAGCTGAGGTCTTGAGATGACGAATGGTGGGAGGCGCGTGCCGCGAGGTACGCGCCTTTTGCTTTGGGGCAACACTCGCGCGCGACAGCGACGTGTCAGCAGCCTGCATCTGCTTTGACGGAAAAGGCGTTGCGCCGCCGGCAAGAAAGAGCCGGCAGGGATGCCGGCGGTCCCAGGAAGACTACTTCCCTTCTTTCTTGAACCGCGCCAGCGCTTGGCGGACGGCTTCGGTCATGATCGTGTCGACGATGGGGTTCGACCATTGGGCTTGCAGGCGGGCGAAGCGGTTGGCGAGGTCTTGCTTGGTGTAAAGGCGGCCGTCGGCGACGACGGCTTCGAACGTGGAGAGGTTCGCGAGGTCTTTCGTCGGGTCTTCGCGGAAGATCAGGAAGTCGGCGGGGGCGCCTGGGGTGAGGCGGCCGAGGTTGGCGGAAAGCGCGCTGCCGTTGCCTAAGGTTGCGATCTTCCAGACTTGTTCAAGGGGCACGCCGGCGTCGGCGAATTCGCGCATTTCTTCCCAGACGTCGATGCCGGGTATGACGAAACCGGTGAGCGAATCCGTGCCGATGTGGAGCGTGGCGCCGGCATCGAAGAGGCGCTTGAGGACGCGCTTCTCGACGGCGAGGGCCTGCTTGAGGCGCGTCAGGTTCTTTTCGCTGACGTCGCGCGGCAAGCCTTCGGTCGGATGCCAGAGGACGTCGGCGTAATAGCGCGGCAGCAGTGCCGATGCGGCCTTTCGCATCGCTTCGTAGTTGGCGAAGTTGCCGCCTTTGGCGATGGTGACCAATGTCGGCGTGTTCGCGGTGCCGTTCGCGAGCGTGATCTTGACGATGCGATCGATCTGCGCATCGTCGACCGCGCCCCAAGCGTCCATCACCTCAGGGAAGTGGCGCGGGTCTGTGTTCGGCGTGAAGGGAACGCCGGTGAAATGCTGCACGTCGCCGATGCCGCCGGGGTACGGCACAGCGCGCGGCACGTGACCGATCGTGGGCATGCCCTCCTCCTTCGCGGCGGCAACGAGCGCGGCGAGGACGTCGGGGCCGAGGTAGTCATAGAGTTTGACGCAGTCGTAGCCTGCGGCCTTGATGTCGTGGACGACCGCCTTTGCCTCAGTCGGGTCGGTGATGGAGCGCGTGTTTTCCCACTGCTTCCTCGGGCCGTCGACGAACGGGCCGCAGGCAAAGATGCGCGGGCCTGCGATCTTTCCCGCGCGGATGAGTTCGCGCAGCGGCGCCACGGTCTTGCCGTCGATGTCGCCCGCGTCGCGCACGGTCGTCACGCCGTGCATCAAATTGAGCAACGGGAAGAGATCGCGCGCGACGGGGATCGCTTGCGGCGGGTGGTGCGCGTGCATGTTGATGAGGCCGGGCAGCACAAACATGCCGGTGTAGGAGCCAGGCTTGCCGCCCTCGGTGGGCGCGATCGTGCCGATCGCAGCGCCCGCAATCGTCAGCGATTGGCCGAGCAGGCGGCTCTCACCCGGCTGAACGACGGTGACATTGTGGAACGCGCCACCGCGCTCCGGCGCTGGTAGCGGCGCCGGCGGTTGCAGTGTCCAATAGAAGATCGGCGCTGCGATGAGCAGCAGAATGACGATGAGGCCGAGGGCTCGGAGGACTCTCATGATCGCCTATTTCGGCTTGTGCGCGCGGTTGGGGTTTGCACTCAGGCGGTCGATGTTTTTGATCATGCGCGCGGGGAGCGCCGCCGGCCAGTGGCGGCTTTCGGGTTTCATCGCGGAAACGGGGACGCCGGCCGGCGGGAGCGATGCAACCTTCTGCGTATCAAGAGTCTGCAGAAAGATGTCGTCGGCGACCATATAGATTTCGATGTTCGCTCTGACGTTGGCTTCCGTGACCCCGCCTTCGGTTACGAACAGGCGGTAGAGATAGACGTTGCCGTTCGGCTTCAATGCCGCCTGCGCATTCAACGACGAGCCGTTGAACGCGTTGACCGCCGCTAGCGTCAAACGATCATCCTTGTTGAAGAAGCACGTCATCTGGATTTCGGTGCAACCTTGGGCCGTGCACTTGTCCATGATGAAGTCGTCGTAGCCGTTGCCAGTGTTGACGCTGACGATCTCCGTGCCGTCGTCGCCTTTGCTGAATTCGACATCCTTGCCTGTCATTGCCTTGAGGATTTCACCCAACTTTGCCGGCGTGATCCGGTCCACGACATCGGCCGCTGATGCGGGCGCGGACACCAAGAGAGCGAATGCGGCGACGGCGGCGAGAAATCTGCGCATTGAAACAAAACCCCATGGTTCTCGTTGAACGCTAGGCTTACGGCGAAAGAAACGACCTGTCCACGCGGTTCACCCAGTGCTTGAAATTTGGCGTGCGCGCGCAAATCTCTCCTCGTTATGAGCTCACTTTCCCGCAACCTCTCGTTCTTGTCGGCGCCTCGGCGTGAGACTCCGGCCAATCGTTCGGTGCAGCCCGGCGAAAGCGACGGGGAGTTGTTGGATGCCTATTCGCACGCCGTGTCGTCGGTTGTGGACTCGGTCGGACCTGCCGTTGTGCGGGTGGAGGCGGTTGGCAAAGGCGGCACCGGGTCGGGGGTGATCATTTCCTCCGACGGCTTCGTGCTGACGAACAGTCATGTCGTGCAAGGTGCGACGGCGGCGCGGCTTTCGACGCCGGAGCAGCAGACGTTCGAAGCGCGCGTGATCGGCGACGATCCGCATACGGACTTGGCGCTGTTGCATGCTCATGCGCCGGGGAAATTGCCGGTGGCGGCGCTCGGCAATTCAAAGACGCTGAAGCCTGGACATCTGGTGGTGGCGATCGGCAATCCGCTCGGCTTTGAATCTACCGTGACGGCCGGGGTTGTTTCGGCGCTCGGGCGCTCGTTGCGCGCGCGGTCTGGGCGCTTGATCGACGATGTGATTCAGACGGATGCGGCACTGAACCCCGGCAACTCGGGCGGGCCGCTGGTGAACTCGCGCGGCGAGGTGGTGGGTATCAACACGGCCGTGATCATGGGCGCGCAGGGGATTTGCTTTGCGGTGGCGAGCAACACGGCGAGTTTCGTGTTGAGCGAACTCGTGCGCCATGGACGCGTGCGGCGCGGCTTCATCGGGATCGCGGCGCAGACGATGGCGATCCCGCGGCGGCTGCAGCTCGCGGCGGGAACCGGCGCCTCAGGCGCCATGATCACAAGCGTGGAACCCGGAAGCCCCGCCGATCGCACCGGGTTGCTGGCGCGCGACACTCTGGTGGCGCTCGACGGCGCGCCGACGGAGGGCGTGGACGATCTGCTCCGGCGTTTGAACGCCGAACGGATCGGTCGGCCGGTGACGGTTGCGCTCCTGCGCGGCGGCCGCCGGGTGGAGCTGACGCTGACGCCGGTGGAGCGCGGTGGGTAAAGCGACCTACTCCGATTTCACCTTCACGCGCTTCTTCGCGCGATTGCGGGCGATCATGTTTAGGGCTTCGACGCTCGCTGAGAATGCCATGGCGGCGTAGATGTAGCCCTTGGGCACGTGGACGCCAAAGCCGTCGGCGATGAGGGTCATGCCAATCATCATCAGGAAGGCCAGCGCCAGCATCACGATCGTCGGGTTCGCGTTGATGAAGTTCGCGAGCGGTGTGGCGGCGACGAGCATCACGATAACCGCAACGATCACGGCGACCACCATGATGGGGATATGGTCGGTCATGCCGACGGCGGTGATGATACTGTCGATGGAAAAGACGAGGTCGAGCAGGATGATCTGACTGATCGCGGCGGAGAACGCCATGCCGGTGACCTTGGTCGCGAACATGTCGTCGTTCGGTTCGGGGTCGACGTTGTGGTGGATCTCCTTCGTCGCCTTCCACACCAGGAAGAGGCCGCCCGCGATCAGGATCAGGTCGCGCCAGGAGAAGCCGTGATCGAAGGCGGTGAACAGCGGCTCGGTCAGCTGCACGATGATGGCGATCGTGCTCAAGAGCACAAGGCGCATGCCGAGCGCCAGGCCAATGCCGATGCGGCGGGCCCGCTCGCGATGCTCCTCCGGCAGCTTATTGGTCAGGATCGAGATGAAAATCAGATTGTCGATGCCCAGCACAATTTCCATGGCAATCAACGTCAGCAAGGCGGCCCAGGCTGCCGGGTCGGCGGCCAATTGCATCAGGTATTCCATGAGGTCTCAATCCTGCGGGAAGTGAACGTTCTGGACGGTCCGGTCCGCTTTAGGGGGCGTTCGGCCGTCACAGCGCCTGTAGATAGCGGCTGGGCCCGGGGTGTCCAGTGCGACCTGTCGCGCGCGACAATGGGGCGATAGCCAAGGTGATTCGCCGATGGCGTTTTCGCACGCCCTGAAACGTACCGAACAACTGCTGCTGCGCTGGGCGGAGGAGCCGATCGGCGTGTTGGTGCCCGTCGCTGCGTTCTTCGCGGTGTGGCTGCCGCCGCAGATGCCGGACATGTTTGCCGGCATGGAAGCGCCGATCTGGCGGATGCAGATTTCGGCGCGGCCGTTTCTGTTTGCGATCGCGGCGATGACGCTGGGCTTGTCCGCCTGGTTTTGGACGCGCGCCGCGCTGACCGCGCAGATGAGCCGCGGCGAGACGGACAAGGCGCGCATCTTGCGCAAGCGGACGGAAGTCTCCGGCCTTTTCGACGACGAAGACTTGGCGGTGCAGCGTCAACGCCGCACGCGCGAGGACGAGCACATTGAGTGGTCGTATGAATGGGCGCCGCGCATGGCGCTGCTGTTCGCAGGCGGCATCACGGTGTTGCCGATCATGTTTGCAATCCGCACGGGGCAGTTTTTCACCGGGCTCTTGGGTGCGGAGTTGTTGAGCTTTGGCCTGGTCGGCTTGCTTTACGTTTTCGTGCTTCATCGCACCGAGTTCCGGTGGATGAACGCGTTCGATGCCCCGCGTTGGATGATGCGCTCGCGCGCGGCACGCGTTCTAGCGTTCTCCCCGTTCGGCTGGCCGTTTGCGATTTTGTCGCTGGCGTGCAGCTTCGTGGCGTTCGTGTGCGTTGCGATCGCGCCGGACTTCGTGGCGCAATTCGACGCGCCGACGACGGCGATCGCGGCACTGTCGTTCGCGGTCGGACCATTGGTGATGGCGCTTGCCGTCATGCGCGATCTGGTCGAGCGGGCGATCTACATCTTGCGCTTTGCGGTCAATCGCGGCGAGGCGATGCACTTCATGCCAGGCGAAGCGCACCGGGTGAAGCGGGTGGCGAGCGTGCTGGGCACGATCATGCTGGCGCTTTGGTTCTTGTCGCCGCCGTGGGTTTTGGAAAAGCATGTCGTGCGGTTGACCAGCACGGTCGTGAAGGAGCCGTTGGGCTCGGCCGCTTGCGCGCCCGCGAGCATCGATACCCGCGGCGTCAAGACCGTGTGCCGACCGGACCTTAAGGCTGCCCTGCAGGAATGGGTTGATGCCCGGCGGCGTGCTGATCCGGGGCGGAGCGAGCGACTCCCTGTGGTGATCGTGGCTGCGTCCGGCGGGGCGAGCCGGGCGGCGGCATGGCTGGTGTCGTCGATGCGGATGCTCGACTTCAAGACGAACGGCGATTTCGGGCGGCACCTCTTTGCGATCAGCGGCGTGTCGGGCGGTGCGCTCGGTGCCACGACTTATGCGCGGCTGGTGCGCGCGCAGGGGCGCGAAGACGGCACCGTCGATTGGGAGGCGCCGGCCGCGCGGGCGGCGTTGGCGCGGTTTGCGACGAAGGACTTGTTGTCCGGGACGATTGCGACCTACTTCTTGAACGACATGTTCGGAAGCATGGTCGGGCCGCTGTGGACGTGGGGCGGGATTCCCGATCGCAACACGGCGCTTGAGCATACGTTCGACGCAATGTGGGCGAAGAATAAGGGCTTCGCATTGCCGCGGCATGTGCCGGAGGGTTTCTTGGGACTACGCTTCTCGCCGCAAAGCGAGAGCCGTGCGCCGGTGGAGCTGCTGCCGCATCTGCTGTTGAACGGGACGGACGTCGTGTCGGGCAAGCGGATGATCACGTCGACGATCCGCTCGCCTGCCGATCGCCAACTCTTTGCCGATAGCGGCGATTTCTTGGCGCTGGTCGGGCATGACATTCGGCTGGCGACGGCGGTCACGAACTCGGCGCGGTTTCCGTTTATCTCGCCGGCCGGGCGGTTCGTCAGTACGCGCGCCATGGGCGGCGGCGCATTTCAGATTATCGACGGCGGCTATTTCGAGAACTATGGCGCACGCACGGTTTGGGAGTTGGCGCGCGCGATCGAGGATTTGAATGCGGCGGATCCTTCGCTCAACGTCGTGCCAATCGTGGTCGTGATCAGCAACGACGTCGAGACCGATCAGCCGCCGCGCGCGGTCGCGAATTCTTGCCGGACGATGATGGAAGACGTCGCTCTCGACGGCTCGCAGATCACGATACGCTGCGACGAGCCGGTGCGTTCGCCGCAGTGCTCGGCCGTCGAGTATGCAGGCTTGGTCGGTGCGGCAAAGGCGGACGATCGCTCGATCGTGCCGCAATCGATGGCGCCGCTGTTGGGCTTGGCCGCGACACGCAGTGCGCACGGGCGCGATGCGCTCAACATACTGCGCCGCGACTTCTGCAAGGCGCAGACGTCGGCACCGAACGATCCGAAGACGCGGATGATCCACATCGCCCTGCCCCGGCCGAACCCGTCGAAGGGCGAGGCGGCGCCGATGAACTGGGTGTTGAGCCCGGCGGCGTGCGATTATCTGGTCAACAAGGCGCCGTTCCTGCCGTTCAACGTGACGCAAGCGGCGAAACTGAAAGGCACGCTGGACGCGATACTCGGCGCTGGGTTGCGTAGCGCGCAACCGGAGCGACCAATGCCGATCGACTGCGGCGGCGGGTGAGTGGCAAGCGCCTGAAACGCCAAGATGAAGCCGCTTCATAAGGGCGCAACGCCTTGAATTTACTACGTTAATTGCGTCGAAACGCGTTTTGCTTTATAGACTATAAAATGCGTGTTCCGAAGGCGCCCCCCTTACTGCCAAAGCTCCTTGAAGAGACACCGGCCAAGCGGCTGGCGGTTGTCGTTGAGCAGTCGAGGTTGACGGATGACGAGGGGCGATATCTGCATTTCGATGATATGCTTCATCGGAAGCCGCCCGGCGGTCTTTCGCATGAGGAGTGGTGGCTCGCGAACAAGTTGGCGCGTGCGGCGCAGGCGCGGAGCCTACCGCTCGTCAGCGCCACAACCGCCCCGTTCAGCTTCTGCGAGACGCCGGAGATGCGGGCACAGATGCACGCGCTCGACAGCGAAACACGCGGCCAGATCAAGTCGAGGGAACAACTTCCGTCGCGCGAGACGGCGGACTTCTACTTCGTTCGTTCGCTCATCGAAGAGCCCTTCAGCAGCTCCGTCCTTGAAGGCGCGGCGACAACACGCCGGATCGCGAAGGAGATGATCGAAGGCGACCGGGCGCCGCGCACCATGGGTGAGCGCATGGTGCTCAACAACTATCGTGCCATGCAGTCGGTCCGAGAAATGAAGGACCGGCCGTTGACACCCGAAGCGATTTTGTCGCTGCACGCGATCCTGACGGAAGGAACGCTTGATGACCCTGCGCATGTCGGTCGGCTGCGCACGGATCGCGACCGAGTCGTGGTCGAAGATCAAACGACCGGCGAGGTTCTGCACGAGCCGCCACCGGCGGCTGAGTTGGTCGAGAGGTTGCAGCAGGTTTGCGACTTTGCGAATGGCGCAAACGACGACGCTAACTTCATCCACCCTATCGTGCGTGCGATGGTACTGCACTTCATGATCGGCTTCGATCATCCCTTTGTCGACGGCAACGGACGGACGGCGCGGGCACTGTTCTATTGGTCGGCGCTGCGCAGCGGCTATTGGTTGTTGGAGTTTGCGTCGATCTCCAAAGTGATCCGTGAAGCTCCCACGCGATATGGACTTGCCTATCTGCACGCCGAGACCGATAGGGGCGATCTGACGTACTTCTTGATTTATCACCTTGAGGTGCTGGCGAAGGCAGTTCGGTCGTTGCGCGCCTATCTGGAGCGCAAGACGGTGGAGCTCAAGCAACTTGACCGGCTTATGCGCGCGCGTGTAGGGCCTCGTCGGCAGTTCAACGAGCGTCAGGTGCACGTGCTGCAGGAGGCCATACGCCGCCCTGGTCACCATTTGACAATCGACGATCAGAAGGATCGAACGGGGGTCAGCTATTTGACCGCACGCGCCGATCTAGAGGGTCTTGTAAAGTTGGGGTTACTCAGAAAAGGCCGGTCGGGTTCGCGCTCTGTCTATTTCGCGGATGGCAAAATCGTCGAGAAGCTGGGTGGTGGGTGAGCGGCCAAAGAAGAGATTGAACCGCCAAGAACGCCAAGAGGCTCTGCCCTCACCCTTTCCCGCAGGCGCCATTTGCATATCTGACCGGCGCTTCGCGCCAAAAGATCAACCGCTGACCCTTGGCGCTCTTGGCGTTGCAATCTCTTTTTACTGCAGGCGGCGCAACGGCACGGGTTCTTCGGGTTCGTCCGGCGGGACGAGGTCCAACGTTGGTTGGGCGCCCGAGGGCAGGTCGCTGACTTCGACTTGGCGGAGTTTGCGTTCGACCGCGCGGGTGCGGATGCCGACATCGTGGATCGTTTTCTGGGCGGTTTGGAGTTGCTTGTCGAGCTTGTCCCAGACTTCGGCATAGCGCTGGAACTCCGCTTTCGCCTCACCGAGGACGCGCCAGACTTCGCTAGAGCGTTTTTGAATGGCGAGCGTGCGGAAGCCCATTTGCAGGCTGTTCAAGAGCGCGTGCAGCGTGGTGGGGCCTGCGACCGTCACGCGGTGTTTGGCTTGCAGGCGTTGCACGAGGCCCGGTTGACGCATCGCTTCGGCGAAGAGACCTTCCGTCGGCAGGTACATGACCGCGAAATCGGTGGTTGCGGGTGGGCGCACGTATTTCGACGAGATGCGCTTTGCCTCGTTCTCGATCACGGTGGCCAGCTCATCGCTGGCGGTGCGGGCGGCGTCGATGTCGCTTGCTTCCCACGCGTGCATCAGGCGTTCGTAGGCTTCCTTCGGGAACTTCGCGTCGATCGGCAACAGGACGTCGATGCCTTCGGTTTGGCCGGGCATACGGACGGCGTATTCGACCATTTCCGTGGCGCCGGCTTCCACCTTTGCGTTCATGACGTATTGGTCGCGGGCGAGTACTTGTTCGAGCATGGCGCCGAGTTGCACCTCGGCCCAGCCCCCGCGGTCCTTCACGTTCGACATCACGCGCTTCAGGTCACCCACGCCGATCGCGAGCGTTTGCATTTCGCCGAGGCCCTTGTGCACCATCTCCAAGCGATCGGAGACCAGCGCGAAGCTTTCGCCGAGGCGCTTTTCCAGAGTACCTTGCAGCTTCTCTTCAACGGTCGCGCGCATCGCGTCGAGTTTCTGCTCGCTGTCGGCGCGCAGCTTGTCGAGGCGCTCGGTCACGGTTTGGCGGAGCGCTTCTTGGGCCACGGCATTCGTGTCGGCGAGCGCTTTCACGTCGGTCTTTAAGGTGTCGCCGAAGGCGCCGATCGTTTTGCGGAGTTCTTCGCGCAGGCTGGTGGCGAACTCCGCGTGGGTGCGGACGAACTCTTCGAAGCGCTTGTCGACGGAGGATCGGCCGTCGGAGAGCGAGGTTTGTACGGAGGAGCCAAATTTCAGGATCCCCTCCCCCACCTCCTTGCGCAGCGCGCGGCCGCGTTCGTCGGATTCCTTGCGGAGCGTTTGGTGTTCGTCGCGCACGGCGCGCTCGGTGCGCTCAGTCAGGTCCGTGATGCGTTCGAGCCGCTTGTCGAGATCGCGTGCGCCGCCGCCTTTGCCGCCGGCGAGCGCGTGGATCCACGTCATCAGGTGGATCAACCCGATGACGAGCGTCAGCGCGATCGCAAGCGCGAACAGAATGGTGAGCCAGTCCATGGGACGAATCTCCTACCGACTGGCGATTCTACAGGGCGGGCGTGTTGTGCCACCGCCTTAATTTTGCGCTATGTTCGATGGACGCTGCGGCCTTCAACCAACAGGAATGCCCGATCCATGCCGCTCCCCAGGAAATTTGCGATTGTTCTCGTGGCCAGCTTGATCGCAGGCTGTGGCCCGCAGAGCCCGGGACCGACGGTTAGTGGCGAGGGTTTCGCCGGCGTGCGCTTCGGAATGACGGTCGCGCAAGCGGAGGCGGCGCTTGGGTACAAACTTAAGGCGATCGGCGAAGCTGAAGGGTTTTGCTTCTACTTCGAGCCGGTCGGCGCTTATCAGGGGCTGGCATTCATGGTGATGGAGGGCGCGATCGCGCGGCTCGACGTGCAGCAGACGACGGCAATCGTCACAGACACGGGTGCCAAGATCGGCGTCAGCGAGCAACACGTGCTCGACCTCTACAAAGGCCGCACGCGGGTGGAACCGCATCACTACACAGGGCCGGAGGGGCATTATGTGCTCGTGCTCGGCCCCGACGGCAAGGCGCAGATGGTGTTCGAGACGGATGCAGGTAAGGTGATCAGCTACCGCGCCGGCCGGCAGCCGGAGGTCGAGTGGGTGGAGGGATGTTCGTGAGAACGATTCAATTGGCGGCTGCAGCGTTGCTCGCGGCAACGTCCGCTCATGCCGGTACGGCAGCGAAGTGCGACCGGCAGCTCGTCATGCAGATCGACTCGGCGATGGTTTCGGTCGAGGCGGAGAGCGTGACGATCAGTGCGTTCGGCGTGGCGGAAAGTGCGGGATGGAGCGCGCCGACGTTGGTGCTCGCGGGTTCGGACAAGGATGGGATCGTACAGGTCGACTTCCTCGCCTGCCGGCCGGAGATGTCGGCGCAAGTGCTGACGCCGGTGCAAGTGCGCGAGAAGATAGCGGTGGGCGCGGCGGTTCGGCAGATCGTCGTCCGGGCGAAGACGAATTCGATGACGGTGGAGATTACGCGGGAGTAGCGGGGCAGCAGAACTTAAGAAAGTTCGTCATGGCCGGGCATGACGAAATTCTTTGCTTTCTGGTATTTTAGGGACAGGTCAAGCCGCTTGCTTCGCCTTTGCGCGGATGAGGGCAAGCACTTCGCTCGCGGCCTTGGGGATGTTCGTGCCGGGGCCGAAGATGGCGGCGGCGCCGGCGCGTTTGAGCATGTCGTAGTCTTGGGCGGGAATGACGCCGCCGACGACGATGAGGATGTCGTCGGCGCCTTGCTTTTTCAGTTCCACCGCGAGTTCGGGGACCAGGGTTTTGTGGCCCGCCGCTTGGCTGGAGATGCCGATGACGTGGACGTCGCTGTCGATTGCGTCTTTGGCGACTTCGGCGGGCGTCTGGAACAAAGGGCCGACGTCGACGTCGAAGCCTAGGTCGGCGAAGGCGGTGGCGATGACCTTCGCGCCGCGGTCGTGGCCGTCTTGGCCCATCTTGGCGACGAGCATGCGCGGGCGGCGCCCTTCGTCCTTGGCGAACTGCTCGACTTCAGTGCGGATCTTGGCGAAGCCTTCGTCGCCTTCATAGGCGGCGCCATAGACGCCGGAGATCGATTTCGTTTCGGCCTGGTGGCGCTTGAAGATTTTTTCCATCGCGTCGGAGATTTCGCCGACCGTGGCGCGGGCGCGCGCCGCCTCGACGGCAAGCGCGAGCAGATTTGTCTGGCCCTTGGCGCCTTCGGTGAGCGCCTTCAGGGCGGCGTCCACTTTCGCTTGATCGCGCGTGCCTTTGACTCTTTGCAGGCGGGAGAGTTGTTGCGCGCGGACTTTGTCGTTGTCGATGTCGCGGACGTCGAGGTCGGCTTCGTTTTCGAGGCGGTATTTGTTGACGCCGACGATGACTTCTTCGCCACGGTCGATCGCGGCCTGTCGCCGGGCGGCGGCTTCTTCGATTTTCAGCTTCGGCCAGCCGGAGGCGACGGCCTTCGTCATACCACCCATCGCTTCGACTTCGGCGATGAGCGCGCCGGCATGTGTTGCCAGCGCGTTCGTCAGCGCTTCGACGTAATACGAGCCGCCGAGCGGATCGACGACATGGGTGACCTTCGTTTCGGTTTGCAGGATGAGCTGCGTGTTGCGGGCGATGCGGGCAGAGGTTTCGGTCGGAAGCGCGATCGCTTCGTCGAACGAATTCGTGTGCAGCGACTGCGTACCGCCGAGGACGGCGGCCATTGCTTCATACGCGGTGCGCACGACGTTGTTGTAAGGGTCTTGTTCGGTGAGCGAGACACCGCTGGTTTGGCAGTGCGTGCGGAGCATCAGCGATTCTGCTTTCTTCGCGCCCAGGTCCTTCATGATCTTCGCCCACATTTGGCGGGCAGCGCGGAGCTTCGCGATTTCCATAAAGAAGTTCATGCCGATCGCGAAGAAGAACGAGAGGCGCGGGGCAAAGTCGTCGATGTCGAGGCCTTTCGACTTCGCGGCTTTCACGTAGGCGATGCCGTCGGCGAGCGTGAAGCCGAGCTCCTGCACCGCGGTCGCGCCGGCTTCGTGCATGTGGTAGCCGGAGATTGAGATCGAGTTGAACTTCGGCATCTTCTCGGCCGTGTAGGCGATGATGTCGGCGACGATGCGCATCGAGGGTTCAGGTGGGTAGATGTAGGTGTTGCGCACCATGAACTCTTTCAGGATATCGTTCTGGATCGTTCCCGCGAGTTGGCTCTGCTTCACGCCCTGCTCTTCGGCGGCCACGATGTAGTTCGCCATGATCGGAATGACGGCACCGTTCATCGTCATCGAGACCGACATCTTGTCGAGCGGGATGCCGTCGAACAGGATCTTCATGTCTTCGACACTGTCGATCGCTACGCCCGCTTTGCCGACATCGCCGAGTACGCGCGGGTGGTCGCTGTCGTAGCCGCGGTGGGTCGCGAGGTCGAAGGCGATCGAGAGGCCCATTTGGCCGGCGGCCAAGTTCTGGCGGTAGAAGGCGTTCGACTCCTCCGCCGTCGAGAAGCCGGCGTATTGGCGGATCGTCCAGGGGCGGCCTGCGTACATCGTCGCGCGCACGCCGCGGGTGAAGGGGGCGAGGCCCGGCATGTCGCCGTCGGCGCCAAGCTTCTCAAGGTCGGCAGCGGTGTACAGGGGCTTGACGGGGATGCCTTCCGGGGTCGCCCAGGTTAGCGAATCCGCGGATTTTCCTTTCAGGTCGCTCGCCGCGAGCTTTTGCCAGTCGGTTAGGGACGCCTTGGGGAACTCGCTCATGGGTTGCTTTGACTCGGGTTCGCAGTTGCGGAATTGGCGGCAGTATTTGGCTAAAGCGCGTGAGGGGTCAAACAGGCGAACGGGCCGCGCGATTGTCGCGTCACCCCTAGCGCGCGAGCTGCGACACGCCCCCTACCCCTTGGGGGTGAACGAATGGGAACTCGAACGGGGTCAGCCCTTTGATCGAGTTTCGTTCCATTCTTGTTTCGCCCCACTCCCGGATTTATCCACAACCCTGCCGCGGCAGGTAGGAATGGTCCGCGTGCGGATTAATTCGTTCCGGATACGGAGCTTTTGCAGACGCGAATCTCAATACCAGACTGCTCGCTCCGTACACGGACGAGTTGATGAGACAATCCGGTGACAGTGTCGTAACAGATATTGATGGTTTGATTCAGCGTTGTTCCGTAAGTGCCTGTACCCCCTACATTTTGGGCGTGAACAAAGGCCGAAGAGAGTCGAGTCAGTGATTCGGGCACGATGCGTTCCGCTTCTGGTCCAAACCTGACACAGCTTCTCCACACCAGGCTGTGGATAGGTGCGTGAACGCTTGTCTTGCGGCCCCGGTCAAGGCATGAGGACCGACCGCTTTTCCGGACACGATCTCGATGAACACTCCGTACGGCCGGGTGACCGCCGTTCTTGGGCCCACGAATACGGGCAAAACCCACTTCGCCATTGAACGCATGCTGGCGCATCAGAGCGGCATGATCGGGCTGCCGCTGCGGCTGCTGGCGCGCGAGGTTTACGAGCGCGTGGTTGCCGCCAAAGGGGCGCAGGCGGTCGCGTTGATCACCGGCGAAGAAAAGATCGTGCCGAAGGCGCCGACGCATTGGGTGGCGACGGTCGAGTCCATGCCGATCGACATCGGTGCAGAGTTTCTGGCCATCGACGAGATTCAGCTCGCGGCCGATGCGGAGCGCGGCCATGTGTTCACCGACCGGCTGTTGAACGCGCGCGGGCGATCGGAGACGATCTTCCTCGGCTCCGACACGATGCGGCCGCTGATTCAGAAGCTGGTGCCCGGCGTGCAGTTCATCGGACGGCCGCGCTTTTCCGATCTTGCTTACACGGGCGCGCGCAAGCTCACGCGATTGCCGCGGCGTTCGGCGATCGTCGCGTTCTCGGCAGATGCGGTCTATTCGATCGCGGAGCTCGTGCGGCGCCAGCGTGGCGGTGCGGCGGTGGTGATGGGCGCGCTTAGCCCGCGTACGCGCAATGCGCAGGTTGCGCTCTATCAGAACGGCGATGTCGACTTCCTCGTGGCCACCGATGCGATCGGCATGGGCCTCAACATGGACATCGATCACGTCGCATTTGCGGCGACGGAGAAGTTCGACGGCGCGGTCCGCCGGCCGCTGCGTGCGAACGAGCTGGCGCAGATCGCAGGCCGCGCCGGGCGGCATATGAACGACGGCACGTTCGGCGTGACTGCGGACGCGGAAGCGCTGGACCAAGAAACCGTCGAGGCGGTCGAGAACCATCGCTTCGATCCGGTGCGCGTGGTGCAGTGGCGCAATGCGAACTTGGAATTCGGCAGCATCACCGCGCTCGATCAGAGTCTCGACGCGTTGCCGCCGGCGCGCGGGCTAACGCGGGCGCGCGCGGCCGACGATCAGCTGGTGCTGCGCATCTTGGGCGGCGAAGAGAACGTCAAGGCGCTGGCGCAGGGGCCGACCGGGGTGAAGCAACTTTGGCAAGTGTGCCAGATCCCCGACTTCCGCAAGCTTGCGATCGAGGAGCATGCGCGTCTCATCGGCGGCATCTTCGAGCATCTGATGAGCCACGAAGGCGTGTTGCCGGACGATTGGATGAACGGACAGGTATCGCGGCTCGACAATATCGAGGGCGACATCGACGCGATCGCGCAGCGCATTGCGCATATCCGCACCTGGACTTACGTCGCGAACCGGCCGAACTGGCTCAACGATCCGGGGCATTGGCAGGAGCGCACGCGTTCGGTCGAGGATCATCTCTCGGATGCGCTGCACGAGAAACTGACACAACGCTTCGTCGACCGGCGCACAAGCGTCTTGATGCGACGCCTGCGCGAGGACGAGGAGTTCGCTGCAACCGTCGACGACGAGGGCGAGGTTCTGGTCGAGGGCGAGTATGTCGGGCGGCTGCAGGGCTTTTCGTTCGTGGCCGATCCGCGCGCGATCGGCATTCACGGCCGGGCGTTGCGGGCGGCGGCGCTGAAGGGCCTCGCCGGCGAGATCGCGTCGCGGGCGCATGCGCTGACGAATGCACCGGAGGCGGCCATCACGCTCTCCGAACACGGGCGGCTGTGGTGGAACGGCGGGATCGTGGCGCAGCTGAAGAAGGGACATGACCCCTTGCACCCGCGCGTCGAGTTGTTGGCGGATGATTTGCTGAGTGTCGCGGCGCGCGAGCGGGCGACGGACCGGCTTGAGGAATGGCTGGCGCTGCACATCACGAAGATATTGTCGCCGCTGCTCACCGTGCAGGCGGAGTTGAAGAAGGAGATGCCGAAGGAGGCGCAGGCCCCTTCCCCGGCTCCGGTTGCTGGCGAGGCGGAACCGGCCGCTGAGGCGACACCCGTTGCCGAAGCGCCCGCGTCCGAAGAGGCCGAAGCCGTGAGCGAGAGCGACGAGGCGGCTGAGACTGCCGATGCGGCCGAAGAGCAGGCCGCGAGCGACGCGGCGCCGCCCGCGAACGTGGTGTTGCATGCCTCGCCGTTGCAGGGAATGGCGCGCGGGCTGGCGTTTCAGATCTACGAAAACCTGGGCTCGGTCTCGCGGCAGGCGGTGACGCGCGAGTTGCGTGCGGTGGCGCAGGCCGATCGCGCGCCGCTGCGCCGGTTGGGGCTTCGCTTTGGGGCATTCTCGATCTTCCTGCCGTCGCTGGTGAAGCCGGCGGCAGCGCGATTGAAGGCGTTGCTTTGGGCGGTGCATCAGGGGATGAGCGATATTCCGCCGCCGCCGTCCGCGGGGCTGACGTCGTTGCCGGCCGATCCTTCGGTGCCGGGCGGCTTCTATGAGGCGGCGGGGTTCCGGTTATGCGGGCCGCGCGCCGTCAGGCTCGACATGTTGGAGCGGCTTGGCGATCTCATTCGCGGCAAGGGTCAGAACGGGCAGATGCCGGACAGCTTTGCGGTGTCGAACGATATGATGTCGGTGCTCGGCTGCGGCGAAGACGATCTGGCGCAGGTCCTGCGCGGGCTTGGCTTCCGCGACATCAAGGTGAAGAACGAAGCCGGCGAAGAGACGACACAGTGGCAGCAGCGCGAACGCCGCCGCGAGCGTCCGTCAAAGCCGCCGCCGAAGAAGCACGATGTGCGGCGGCCTAGCCCGCGCGTGACGGCGGCATCGGCGCCTTATGGTGCGCCCGCGGTGGAAGCCGGCGCTACGCCTGAGAAGAAGGCGGAGCGGCACGACAATCGGCCGCCACGACACAAAGATCGTAAGCCACAACAGGATCGCAAGCCTGCTTTCGAGCAACGCCCGCCGCGCGAGCGGAAGGAAAAGCCGATGGATCCGGATTCGCCGTTCGCGGTGCTGGCGGCGCTTAAGCTGCAGAAGTAAATGCAGCGCGTCGACAAGTATCTCTGGTTTACGCGCTTCTTCAAAAGCCGGACGCTCGCCGCGACCGTGGTGTCGGAGGGCCGCGTGCGGATCAACGGCGCGCGTTGCGAGAAGCCGAGCGCGACGGTGAAGATCGGCGACGTGTTGACGTTTCCTGCGGGCTCGCTCGTGCGGGTGATCAAGGTTCTCGACGGCGGTACAAGGCGCGGCCCGGCGACGGAAGCGCGGCTCCTCTACGAAGACATGACGCCGCCGCCGGAAGTGAAGCCCGTCGAGTTGGCCCCACCTGCGCGCGACAAGGGCGCAGGGCGCCCCACGAAAAAGGACCGCCGCGCGATCGATGCGTTGACGAGTGAGGATTAGCGCGCGGAGCGTGCAGGGGCCGCTTTGCGGTAAGTCAGAGCTCTGCTACTCTCGGGCATGGCGAACGCAACGGTTACTCTGCCAAAGGAACTGGCGGCATTGGTGAAAGAGCGGCAGCGCAGGGGCGGGCACTCCACCCTCGACGCCGCGGCCGCATCGCTGATCGCCGACGGCTTGCTGTTGCGGCGTCTGGACGAAGATCACTCTGCCGGCATGAGCGACGAGCAACTGCGCGCGTTAATCGACGAGGCCGACGACGGCGAAACGAAACCCTGGGATCCGATTGCTATGCGCCGGCAGCTACGCCAGGCAGCTACCAAGTCACGTAAGAAGAAGTGACGCGCGTCCTTCGCAGCGCGGCGTTCGCGAGCGATCTGACGGCAGCCTACACCTATTTGTCGGACCACAATCCGCCCGCCGCCGATCGCTTCTTTGATGAAGTCGAGATCACCATTGAGTTGTTGGCCGCCTTCCCCGCCATCGGTCGCGCACGTGGGGAGCTGCGAAGAGGCGTGCGCTCGATCCGTCTTTGGCGCTTTCCGTACATTGTGTTCTACCGAGCCGCGCCCGGCCAAGTGACCATGCTGCGCATCGTTCATGCCGCCCGCGACCACCGGCGAATTCGCCTGGGCTAAGTTGTGCCTTCCGCCGGCGCTACGATTTCACAACGGATGTTGTTTGAGAGCGCTCTTGTCGCGGTTTGATTGGGGTTGTGGGTGCAATTGCGAAATGTTACCCGTGCGGCCCTTCTCATCGATCCGAGCGGCCGAAGAACCTGTTCCCATGACCTACATCGTCAACGAGAACTGCATCAAATGTAAGTTCATGGACTGCGTGGAGGTTTGCCCCGTCGACTGCTTTTACGAGGGGGAGAACATGCTTGTGATCCACCCGGACGAATGCATCGATTGCGGGGTGTGCGAACCGGAGTGCCCGGTGGATGCCATCAAGCCGGACACGGAGCCTGGAATCGAGAAGTGGCTCTCGCTGAATAAGGAGTTCGCGGGCAAGTGGCCGAACATTACGGCCAAGGGTGAGGCGCCGGCGGATGCCAAGGACTTCGAATCCGTGCCGGACAAGTTCGAAAAGTTCTTCAGCCCGAAGCCGGGCCAAGGCGGTTAGGGATTTTTTCCCCATTTCGCAGTTGAGTGCGACAACAGCTTCCAGTTAGACGCGATTCGCCGAAAAGTAGAATTTGGCGCAATCGAGCCATTGTGCGCTAACTGCGACAGCATTGAAATATTCCTTAATGCGCGTCGCTGCCTTTATTTTTCCTCCCTTCCATGTTACATTTTGGACACTTGGAACTGACGACAGAAAAGGCGGTCATAAGAAACCGTGGGGACGCAGACCTGCCTCCGCGAACGCGGCTCGACTGACCGAGCCGGACCGTTTCCAAAAAGGCGGAGTATCCGAAACGGCATCGCCCGGCCCTGCCGCGCGGCGCCAATCGGATGCGTGACCGGAAGACTGCGGTAGAGGCCCAAGCGGACCGAGAAAGATAGAGCGCACATGAGCACGAAAAAGACCCAGACGAAGACGGCCGTAACCGCGAAGAACCCCAAGGCGCACGCCAAGGTCCAGCCGAAAGCTGAGATCAAGGTGGTGCACAAGGCCGACACCAAGGTCGCCCCGAAGGTCGAGGCCAAGAAGCCCGACCTGAAGGCGGTCCCGAAGGTTGAAGCCAAGGTGGCCCACAAGGTCGAGCCGAAGCTGGTTGCCGCGGCGCCTGTCAAGGCGGTTGTGGCGGCACCGGTTGCGGCGAAGCTGCCGCCGAAGGTCGAGAAGAAGAAGTCCGAATTCCGCACGAACGACTGGGTCGTCTACCCCGCGCATGGCGTGGGCCGGATCATCCAGGTGGTCGAGCAGGAAGTGGCGGGCATGAAGCTTGAGCTCTTCGTGATCAACTTCGACAAGGACAAGATGACGCTTCGGGTTCCGGTCGCCAAGGCTAGCCTGATCGGCATGCGCCGGCTGTCCTCGCCGGATGTGGTGGCGAATGCGCTGCAGACGCTGAAGGGCCGTGCGCGCATCAAACGCACAATGTGGAGCCGCCGGGCGCAAGAATACGAAGCGAAGATCAACTCGGGCGACCTGATTTCGATCGCCGAGGTGGTGCGCGACCTGCACCGCGCGAGCGGCCAGCCGGAACAGTCCTACTCCGAGCGTCAGCTATACGAAGCGGCGCTGGGCCGGATGGCGCGCGAAGTCGCGGCGGTCGAGCGGATCGACGAAGACGCGGCCGTGAAGCGGTTGGAAGTCGCGCTGCAGCGCGCGGCCTAAGTCCATCGCAGGCATGTGAAATCAGGAGGCCCGGGGCGCACGCTCCGGGCCTTTTTCTTTGGCGCTTTCTAATCTCCATTTTAGAACTGTTCTTTAGAATTGATCCAAAGAGGGTTGAACGGCGTAGGAGGCATACCCAACTGGCTTGCTAGGACATCAAGGAGATCCTCATGGGCATGTTCGACACGTCACACGCTGTGAAGGCCAACCGCCAGTTCATCAAGCGGACGATGTCGGCAGATTTGCTTGAGGCTCAGCACGAGTTGGACCTGGCGACCGCTTGGCGCGAGCGCGGCGACCAGAAGGCGCTGCATGAACTGACGTCGGCCTATTTCCGCTTGGTCGTCGCGGTTGCGGCGCGGTTCAAGAATTACGGGTTGCCGATGGGCGACCTGATCCAGGAGGGCGTCGTCGGCTTGATGCAAGCGGCACAGCGGTTCGAGCCGGAGCGCAAGCTGCGCTTCTCGACCTACGCGACGTGGTGGATTCGCGCGGCAGTTCAGGACTACGTGCTACGCAATTGGTCGATCGTGCGGCTAACGTCGACGGCGACGCAGAAGACGCTGTTCTTCAATTTGCGCCGGCTGAAGGCGAAGATCGCCGGGAACCCCTCAAAGGATTTGTCGCGCGAAGGCGCGCTGAAGATTGCGGCGGCGTTGCGCGTGCCGGTGAACGACGTGCAGGACATGGACGCGCGGCTGACGTCCGGCGACCGTTCGCTGAACGCGGCGCCAGGCGAGCCCGGCGAAATGGAATGGCAGGATCTGCTCACCGACGAGCGCGCGCGTCCGGACGAACATGTGATGCTGACGCGCGATAGCGCGACGCGTGCGGCCTGGATCAACCTTGCGCTCAACACACTCACCCCGCGCGAGCAGGTGATCGTGCGCGAGCGGCAGATGCAGGATGAGGCGGTGACGTTGGAGGCGCTTGGCGAACGGCTCGGCATTTCAAAGGAGCGCGTGCGCCAGATCGAGGCGAGCGCGCTCGGCAAACTGAAGAAGGTCCTGCTTGAGCGTGTGGGCGATCCGGTGGAAGCGGGACTGATCGCGGCCTAGGCGATCACGGGCCCGCGCCGGGTTCGCCTTCGATGATGATGAAGCGCGGGCCTTCTCTCTCGCCCAAGACGACGGCGGCAAGTTGGCCGTTGAAAGTGGCGCCGATGTCGACGTTGATGCGGTTACGCTTCAACTCCGGTTCGAGCGCGGGGGTGTGCCCGTGCACAACGACGACACCGTGGTCCAGGTCGCTGCTCAGGAAATGATCGCGAATCCAGAGCAGGTCCTTTTCCTTTTGCTCGGCGAGCGGGCGGCCGGGGACGATGCCGGCGTGCACGAAGAAATAGTCGCCCGCTCGATAGGTCAGGTCCAGCCTATCAAGCCACTGCAGACGCTCGGGGCCGATGGCGCGCGCGAGCGCCAGACTATTGCGCGCGTCGCGTCCACCGAGGCCGAGCGAGGCCATCGTCTTCTCCCCGCCGTTGTCCAGCCAGCTCAACCAGACATCGCGATCGTCCGTGTCCAGACAATCGAGCATCAGCTGTTCGTGATTGCCTTTCAGACAGACACTCTTAAACCCCGGCAGGCCGCGCATGACGCGGTCGATCACCTCGATGCTACGCGCGCCGCGGTCGATATAGTCGCCAACGTAGACGATGACGCCCGGCTCCCAGCCGTGTCGCAGGCGATGCTGCGCCTGGATGACGTCGTGCAGGCGCGCGAGCAAGTCGTCCCGCCCATGCACATCACCGATCGCGTAATGGACGTCCAAGGATCGTGTTCCTCCGCAAGCTGGATTCACTAGCGTGCTTTGGCCTGGCGCACCATGGGCGAGCGGAAGCCTCTGCCGAACGCCCGGGCTAGGTTAGTCGGCGTTCCGCGCGATCAGCGCGGCGCGGGCGCTGCGCAGGAGGAGGATCGAATAGATGTGGTGGAACCACAGCATTGCCTTGAAGGAGGCGGGCAGCTCTTGGCTGGCGGGCTCGTTGGCGAGAGGCACGACCGCGGAGCCGAAGAAGAGGCGCGTCGATATATTGCCGGCGTCAGCCTCCGGCGTGGTCATGAACCACGACCGCGTGCGCCCGACATAGTCGCACATCAGCAGCTGGTCTTCCGCGCGCCGCTCGACGGTCCAGGCGGCGAAGTTCGACGCGGTTCCCGACACGAGCCTTTTCACGTCTTCATCGGTCGATGGTTTGCTCACCGCTCGTGCGAGGATGAACCGCTCGGCCCGGAAGAGCGGCGTCGTGTAAAATGCCGCGACGTAGTTTTGCAGCGTGCGCGCGCCGCCGACGACGGTCGTGTAGCAGTCGGTGTGGGCGCCGGCGTCGCGATAGGCTTCGAGAAAGGCGCCCGGGGGCAGGGTCGACCGCTTTTCGATCATTCCGGCAGTTCGATCTGTTCGCGGTGGGTGACTTCGAGTTCGGGGCCGTTGAGGCGCGTGAGCCAGCCGCGGACACGAATCGTCTTGCCCTGATAGGTTTCCGGGCTTGCGCCTTCTTTTGCCATGCGCATGGCGTCGCGGCGCGCAATGGTCGCGGTGAAGTCGGTGCGGTAGTCGGGGCCAAAGTTCAGGTATGTGCGATCGCGGCCGACCTTCGCGCTCATGACTCTGCCTTCGACGATTTGGAAGGTGCCGATGTCGGCGTCGAGGTTGTTGGGGCTGCGGACAGCGTAGGCGGGATCGTTCCAGAGGCCGCGCTTTGCGGCGCGCGCGGCGGCCTCATCGGCGAGCAAGGCGGGGGAGCAACGGCGCATGTCGAGGCGGGTCGCCACGCGCGCGAGGCCTTCGGCGATCAGCGCGGATTGGATCCATTCCCCGTCGACGAAGACATGCGCGAGTAGGCGGCCGTGCCGGTCCGCGCCGCTATCCGCGAACGCGAGGCCCACGGCTTTGCCCGCGAGCAACGCAGTCAAGCGATCCTTCGCATGCGTGCCGAATGGCGAGGTCGTGGGGGCTTGAAGCGCCGACAAGCGAACACGGCGGCCGTCGGCGGTGTCGAAGGTCGTGCCGTTGACGATCGCGACCGCCCTCACCTCTTCGGCCACGGTCAGGTCGCAGCGCGGTTTCTCCACCGCGGACGCCGGCGCCGCAAGCAGCAAAAGGCCTAGAAAGAGCGGCGCCCAGGGGCGTACTTGATCGCGGTTCCACATTAAGCGAATTATGCCACCAATGACCCCGTAGCTCAGCAGGATAGAGCGGCAGATTCCTAATCTGTAGGTCGGACGTTCGAATCGTCTCGGGGTCACCAGTTTTTTTTTAGAATCGCTCTCCCACCATCTCTTCGCTTTTCGCCCAGAGCGCTTTGGCGCGGCCGGGGTCGATGGCGTAGGGGCGGACGCCTTCGCGGATCGCGGGGTCGGCGTTGAGGGCGGCGACGTGGCAGTCTTCGCAGTAGTGGCCGCCCACTGCGTCGGCGCTGGCCACGAAGCCTGCCCAGACCGTTGTCGCGGCGCCTTGCAGGATTGTTTTGAACTCGAACGCGGGGGCGCCGGCGGGGCGACTCTCGTTGATCGACTTCATCATCTGCTGGATCAGTTCCGGCGTCATGTGGCGGCCGAGTTCGGTTTGGATGCCGCCGGGGTGGACGGCCGTCGCGCGCACGCCGCGGGCTTTGTGGCGGCGGTCGAACTCCACCGCGAACAGCGCGTTTGCCGTCTTCGAGCGGCCGTAGGCGACGAACGGCGCGTAGTCCGTGCGGTCGAAGTTCGGATCGTCGAGATCCACATCGGCAAAGCGGTGTCCGGCCGACGACAGGCTCACGAGCCTTCCGCCCGGCTTGATGAGCGAGGCTATGCGATTCACGAACACGAAATGGCCGAGGTGGTTCGTACCGAACTGCGTTTCGAAACCGTCGGCGGTCTTGCCCTTCGGCGTCGCCATCACGCCCGCGTTTGCAATGACGGCGTCGAACGGGCGGCCGTCCTTCAAGAGCTTGTCGGCGGCCGCGCGGACGCTCTTGAGCGAGGCGAGGTCGAGTTCAATGAGTTCAAGCGTGGCGCCATGCTTGGCCGCCTCGCGCACCGGCGCCGTGGCGTCACGCGCTTTGCCGAGATCGCGCGCGGCGCCGACGACGCTCGCACCGTGAGCCACGAGCGCGCGTGCCGTCTCGACGCCCAAGCCCGCCGAGGCGCCGGTCACGACTACGCGCTTACCGGTGAGGTCGATGCCGCTCAAAACATCATCAGTGGTGGATTTGGCGCCGAAGGTGGTCATAGGGGGCTCCGTCGTGTGGGGTTGGAGCCATCATGCGCTCAGGTGCCGCGTATGTCGAATTGCGTTCCTGGAACCGCGGGCGCCCGCTCTTTGCTGACTGTCAACGCCGGTGCGGTGGAGATGCCGCAAAGAGCGGGCGGGACGCCCGCGGTCCCAGGAAGAGAGCGCCTAGCCCCGGATGTCGATCAGCGGTTTGCCGAGGACGTCCAGTTTGGGCGTTATGCCGAGGCCTGGTTGAAGGCTGGCCGACATGCGGCCGTGGTTGCGTTGGGGGGCGCCGGTGGCGAGGCTTACGGTGACGTAGCTGTTGAAGTCGGTTGAGGTGAACAGAAACTCGGTCGGTGTGCTGTGCGCGAGGTGCGCGATGGCGGCGGTGACGATGTCGCCGCCCCAGCTGTCTTCGATCGTCATCGCGAGGCCGAGCGAGACGCATAGATCACGCGCCTGACGGGCTTTGGTCAGGCCACCGAATTTGCTGATCTTGATGTTCACGACGTCCATGGCGCGATCGGCATGGCCGCGCAGCAGCATGTCGAGCGAGTCGACATTTTCGTCCAGCACGAAGGGATGGTCGCAATGTTGGCGGACCGTCAGGCACTCTTCGTACGTGCGGCAGGGTTGCTCGATGTAGACGTCGATGTCACGCACCGCGCGCACCACGCGCAGCGCGTCGTGCATGAGCCAGCCGGTGTTCGCGTCCGCGATCAGCCGGTCGCCGGGTTGCAACTGCGCCGCCGCGGCGCGAATGCGTTCGATATCGTCGCCCGGATCGCCGCCGACTTTCAGCTGAAAGCGCCGGTATCCGGCGGCGCGATACTCGCCCACGCGGGCCGCCATCGCGGCCGGAGCTTCTTGCGAGATCGCGCGATAGAGGCCGAAGTCGTCGCCATACCGGCCGCCGAGCAATATACAGACGGGCTGCCCCGTGACCTTGCCCAGAATATCCCAGCACGCCATGTCGATCGCCGACTTGACGTACGGGTGACCGAGCAAGGCCGCGTCCATGCGGCGGTTGAGTTTGCCAAGTTGCGTCGGGTCCTCGCCGAGCAGGTGCGGGCCGAGTTCCGCGATGCCCGTTCGCGCGCCGGTCGCGTAAGCCGGCAAATAGAACGGCCCGAGAGGGCAGACCTCGCCGTAGCCGGTGACCCCTGCGTCCGTTTCAACGGCGACGACCGTGCTGTCGAATACCGAAACCGACTTGCCGCCTGACCACTTGTAGCTACCTTCGTGCAGGGGCAGTTCCACGCGATATGCCAGGATGCGCGTGATCTTCATCGGCGGAGGGTCCCCCTTCGTGACGTTTCGAGTCCAGCGGCTTGGTCCATAACACGGATGACGGAACTCAACGATAGCGCGCGACGGTTTGCTTGGCCTTGTCGAGCAATGCTGTGCGCAGGGCGCGTGGTTCGAGCACTTCGACTTCGGGGCCGAGGCTGAGAAGTTGGCCGACCGCTTGCTCGATCGCTTCGATCGGGATTTCGGCTTTGATCCAGCCGTCGGGTTTGCAGGGGCGGTGGTGGGCAATAGCGGCTTCGTGCGCTGCCGGGCTTACGTCGCGCAAGATGCGTAGTCCCCTTGCGGAGAATTTCACGGTGGCGCGGTCTTTCAGCAGGCGCGCTTCGAATTCTCTCGCAGCGGCGGTCCAATAGCGCGCGAGATTGAAGCGTGGCGGGCGGCGCGCGGGTGTGTCGGTGACGCTTAGCGTTTTGATGTTGGAGACGCGGTACATGCGGGGCTTGTCGTCGGCGGCGGCGACGAGGTACCAAGTGCCAGCCTTCAGCACGAGGCCGAGCGGGTCGAGTTCGCGCGCGACGGTGTCTTTCCAACTTTCGTAGGTGATCTTGATGCGCCGGTCGCGCCAGACGGCGGCGCCGAGCGTCGGCAGTAGCGCGGGGGCTTCGGTGCGGCGGTACCAGTTCACCGGGTCGAGGTGAAAGCGTTCGGTCACGCGTTGCGCGCTGGCGCCACTGTCGGCGGGGAGTGCGGCGAGCAATTTGAGTTGCGCCGCGGCCGCGTCGGCGCCGAGGCCGAGGTCACTCGCCGCGCCTCCAACGCCGGCGAGCAGCAACGCTTCCGCTTCGGCCGGGGTAAAGCCTGTGAGTTTGGTGCGGTAGCCTTCCAGCAACGCGAAGCCGCCGCTGCGCCCGCGTTCGGCATAGATGGGAACGCCCGCCGCGCTCAACTGATCGACGTCGCGGTAGATCGTGCGGACGGAGACTTCGAATTCGCGCGACAGAGCCTCCGCACTGACACGGCCGCGCATCTGCAGCAGGATCAGGATCGAGAGAAGGCGGCTTGCACGCATGCGGCCCCATGACGAAATTTTTTGTGAGTCGAGGCACTAGGTTGAACGTGTCGGCGATCGATATTTCTGAACCTAGCACGAATACATGACATTGGATGTCATGTATCGTGGTTTACGACAGGCCCCTCACCTTCAGGGGACCTGATCATGGACCAAGATAGACGAACCGTATTGGGAGCTGCCGCCGTTGGGGCTGCGGCTTTTTTCGCGGGCGCGGCGCCGGGCGCTACGGCCGGCGCACCCGCGAAGCCAACGCCGGGGAGGCCGGGGGACTTCAATTTTCTGGCCGGGGAGTGGCGGATCAAGCATCGTCGGCTGCCGCCCGGCGCGAAAGAGTGGGACGTGTTCGAGGGCGAGGCGACGTGTTGGACGATTCTGGACGGCGTGGGCAGCGTCGAAGAGTTGCGCATTCCCTCGCGCAACTTCAGCGGCATGGGGTTACGCCTGCTCGACGTGACGAACCGCGTCTGGTCGGACTTTTGGGTGAACGGGAAGAGCGGCGTGCTGACCACGCCCGGTCAAACCGGCAGCTTCGAAAATGGCGCCGGTATCTTCTTGGCCGACGATGTGGACGGCGACAAGCCGATCAAGGTCAAGGGTGTTTGGGATCAGATCACGCCGACATCGTGCCGGTGGAGCCAAGCGATTTCGCGCGACGGCGGCAAGACGTGGGAAGAGAACTGGGTGATGCAATGGACGCGGGTGGCGTAGCTGCAATCGCTTGTGGATGACGCGCGGGGCTCACAGGTTGCGCGGGCCGGTGGCGCGCTACAATTACACGCGCGCGGCGGTGATTCTGGGTAAGCTCGCGCTTCGAACAGCGGTGAGCCCCCATGCGCGTTGGTCTGACGTACGATCTCAGGTCCGATTATCTGAAGGCCGGGTACAGTCTCGAAGAGACGGCCGAGTTCGACAAGGAAGACACGATCGCCGGGCTCGCGCGGGCGATCGCTTCGCACGGTCATCAGGTCGATCGCATCGGGCATGTGAAGGCGCTGGTTGGCCGGCTCGCCCAAGGCGACCGGTGGGATTTGGTGTTCAACATCGCTGAAGGCATGCGCGGCATTGCGCGCGAGGCGCAGGTGCCGGCGCTGCTTGAGGCCTATGACATCCCGTGCACGTTTGCGGATGCGGGCGTGCTGACGCTGTGTTTGCACAAGGGATATACCAAGGCGGTGCTGCAGGCGGCCGGTGTCGCGACGGCGCCGTTCGCGGTGGTCGAGCGCGAGGCCGACATCGCGCGCGTCGCCCTGCCCTATCCGCTGTTCGTGAAGCCGGTCGCCGAAGGTACCGGCAAGGGGATCACGCCGAAGTCGATCGTGCGCGATGCGGCTGAGTTGAAACCGGCGGTGCTGGAGCTGTTGAAGAAGCACTCGCAGCCGGTGCTCGTTGAGCCGTACCTGACAGGGCGCGAGTTCACGGTCGGGCTGCTCGGCGCCGGTTCGTCGGCGCGCGCGGTGGCGGCGATGGAGATTCACCTGGGCGAGAAAGCGGAGCCCGGGCTCTATTCGCTTTCCAACAAAGAGAATTACGAAGACCGGGTGACGTATTCGATCGCAACCGATGCGCTGGCGCGGGAAGCGGAGCGCGTGGCGCTGGCCGCGTGGGTCGCGCTCGGCTGCCGCGATGCGGGGCGTGCGGATTTGCGGGCGGGGTCGGATGGGAAGGTTTATTTCCTGGAAGTGAACCCACTCGCCGGGATCAACGAGCAGACGTCGGATTTGCCGATCATGTGGCGGATGCTCGGGCGGAAGTATGAGGATTTGATCGGGATTATTTTGGATGAGGCGATGGGGCGGGTGAAGCGGTAGCAAACGTGCGATAGCGCGAAATCATTGTATCTGCTTGACTTTTGGCCGGTGTTTCAGTTATCCGCTCGCCCTCGCGCGGAAAGCGCGTTTGTTGCAGAGGTTCACCATGACGGACGATAGCCAGTACCGGGAGTCCCGCTAACGCGTCCGTCGAGGCGCCTAGCGCGCGTCCCTCTTGATGCAAGGCGGCCTCCGCCCGCATCCGTTCATTGAGTCAAAGCCGACAGGCCGATTGCGTCCGTTGCGCCAAGCGAGAGTTTCGATTCTCGCGTGCGTGGGCGTGCGATCGATTGCGCCTGCAAGGGTTTGACGCGAACATTCACGACTATCTGCGCGCCACATCATGACCCGCAAACTTAGAAATATTGGCATCATGGCGCACGTCGACGCGGGGAAGACCACGTTGACCGAGCGCATCCTGTTCAACACGGGCCGCATCCACAAAGTGGGCGACGTGCACGACGGCAATACCGAGACCGACTCCCATCCGCTTGAGCAGAAGCATGGGATCACGATCTCGGCTGCCGCGACGTCGTGCGACTGGAACGGCACGTCGATCACGATCCTCGACACGCCGGGGCACGTCGACTTCACGATTGAAGTCGAACGGTCCCTGCGCGTGCTCGACGGCGCGGTTGCGGTCTTTTCAGCCGTCGCCGGCGTCGAGCCGCAGTCCGAGACCGTGTGGCGGCAGGCGGATCGCTTTGGCGTGCCGCGCCTTTCGTTCATCAACAAGATGGACCAGACGGGCGCGGATTTCGCGAGGGTAGTCGCGATGATCACGGACCGGTTGGGTGCGCGACCGCTGACGCTTCAGCTTCCACTGGGCGCCGAAGGTGCGTTCGAGGGCGTAGTCGATCTCGTGTCGATGACGGCGCTCGTTTGGCGCGACGGCAGCACGACGCCGGTACGGATCGCGGTCCCTGAGGGGATGCGCGCGACGGCGGCGGCTGCGCGGTTGGCGTTGATCGAAGGTCTTGCCGACTTCGACACGGCGATGATGGAGGCTTACGTGAGCGATCCATCGGCTGTGCCAGCGGCGACGATCGAGGCTGCCGTGCGCAAGGCTTGCATCGGCGGGCATGTGACGCCCGTTCTGTGCGGGTCGGCCTATCGCAACATCGGCGTGCAGCCGTTGCTCGACGCGATCGTCGCCTATGCGCCGGCGCCGGAAGACCGGCCGCCGGTGACGGGCGTCGATCCGCGCACGGGCGAGGCTGTGCAGCGTTTGCCGAAAGCCGATGAGCCGTTCGCGGCCTTGGTCTCCAAGGTGCAGCCGAGCCGCTTCGGCACGCTGGCGTTCGTGCGCGTCTATGCGGGCCGTATCGTGAGCGGCGCAAGCGTGCTCAATGCCTCGGTCAACAAGACCGAGCGCATCGGGCGAATCTTGCGGATGCACGCGGACACGCCGACGCAGATCGACGAAGCCGCTGCCGGCGACGTCGTTGCGGCCGTCGGGCTCAAGTGGACGAGTGCGGGCGAGACGCTCTGCGATCCGGCGCGGCCAATCGTGCTCGACGGGTTCGAGGTGCCGGAGCCTGTGATCGAAGCGGTGATCGAGCCGCGCTCGGCGCAGGATCAGGAACGGCTTGGCCAGGCGCTCGCCATGATCGCACGGAGCGATCCGTCGTTGCGCGTCAGCGTCGACCGGCAAACCGGACAGACGATCGTCAAGGGCATGGGCGAGCTGCACCTGCAGATCCGCGTTGCCGAGACGCTGAAGGAAGACTTTGGCGTTGAGGCGCGGATCGGGGCGCCGCAGGTCGCCTATCGCTCGGCGCTGACGAAGCGCGCCGAGGTCGATCACACGTTGCGCAAGCAATCGGGTGGGCCGGGGCAGATGGCGCGCGTGCGTTTGGCGTTCGAGCCGCTTGCGGACGGCGCGACGGGCCTCACGTTCGAGAACTTGATCACCGGTGGCGCGATTCCGAAGGAATTCGTGCCGGCGGTCGAGAAGGCGCTCGAGCGGGTGATCGTCGACGGCGGGCTGGACGGCACGCCGGTGCACGGGCTCAGGGCGACGTTGTTGGATGGGGACTTCCACGAGAAGGATTCGTCCAGCCTGTCGTTCGAGCTCGCAGCGCGCGAGGCGTTCCGGATCGGCTTTGCCGAAACGGCGCCGATTGTGCTTGAGCCCGTGATGCGGGTCGTGGTGACGATGCCGGAGGAGTATCTCGGCAACGTCATCGGCGATCTGCAGAGCCGGCGCGCGCAGGTGCTGTCGTCGGTGCCTGTGCTGCGGGCGCATGACCTCGTCGCTGAGGTCCCGCTCAGCGAGATGTTCAACTACGTGGGTACGCTGCGGTCTTTGAGCCAAGGCCGGGCGAGCTTCGCGATGTCATTCGCGCGCTACGCGCCGCTGCCGAAAGGCTTGTGGGAGCGCGCGATTGGTGGGCGTGGTTGAGTGAACAATAGGGAGGGGGCCGGTGCAACGCCTGCCCCTTCCGATGCTACTCGGCGGCGACGCGAGCTCTGCGGATAGCTTTGGTCGGCAGGTTTGCCTTCGGCTTGATAGCCTTGCCCTTTTTCTTGATGCCATAACGCTCGGCGGCGCCTTGGCTCGCGCGCTCGATCGCGCGCTTCATTGCATCAACCAATTGCCGTTGCGTGGGGCGGGTCATTCCGAAGACTCCGAAAACTTTCGCCAAAGCGACTGATCGCGAACTATGAGCGGACCTCCGTCCACTTTTTCGGCAATCAGCTGCAGATCGCCGTCTGTATTATCGTGGATCGTGGCGAAATCTGCTAGCGGCAAATAGTGGCGCCGAACGTTGCGGAGACCGGACCAATATCGCCGTTCAACGGCATCCGCGGGGACAAAATGACCACCGTCACGTGTGCGGCGTGCTACGCGACGAACCGCGGCCGCGGGCGATCGGAGCCAAAGGTAGTAGAGACCAACCCGCCAGCCAAGACCTTTGCAACGACGAACAATATTCAAGTTCGAGCTGCCTGCGCATGTTGTCTCAACGACGAAGCTCTCTTGCTTCTCGATCAGTTCGTTCACCCGCTCAAGCATCAGTCGGCCGGCAATCAACGCGGCACTCTCGGGATTATAGGGCGACAATCCACGTGCGATCTCGTCGGCATTCACGAACTCGCGCGTTCCTATCGCCTCTTTGAAGAGGTACTGCGCGGCGGTCGTTTTTCCGGCACCGTTCGGGCCGCCGAGCACAAAGATATCCGGCATGCCGTAAACCTAAGCGGTTAGGCCCTTCGCCGCAACGGCAGGATCACCGGCGCTCCGGCGTGGTCGCCGATGAAGGCGTCTATGCCGAAGGTTTTGCGGAGGGTTTCGCTGATGAGGGTTTCGGTTGGGGGGCCGTCGGCGGTGAGGTGGCCGTCCGACAGGAGCAACACGCGAGTGCAGTGTCTTGCAGCGATTGAAAGGTCGTGCAGGACGACAATGACGAGGGCGCCCGCTTCGGCGGCTGACTTCAACACTTCCATCGCATGCAACTGATGGCTGGGATCGAGTTGGGCGAAGGGTTCGTCGGCGAGGATGATTTTTGCTTCGCTGGCGAGTGCGCGGGCGAGGAGTGCGCGGGCGCGTTCACCGCCGGAGAGCGAGGTCGCGGGGCGGTCGGCGAGGTGCGCGACGTCGCACGCTTGCATGGCGCGCGCGATCGCTTCTTCGTCGGCGTCGCTTTTCCTTGTGAAGCGGTGCACGTGCGGCAGACGGCCCAGGCTCACGATGTTGCGCACGGTGAGCGGCCAGTGGACTTCGCCGCCTTGCGGGAGATAGGCGATCGTGCGGCCGAGGTCCTCGCGGCGCCACGCAGTCATCGGTTTGTGGAGGAGCGTGAGCGTGCCGGCGGCTGTTCCGATGAGGCCGGCGGCGGCGCGCATTAGCGTCGACTTGCCGGAGCCGTTCGGGCCCATGATTGCGACGCATTCGCCGGGTGAGAAGGCGGCGCTGATGTCGGTCAGGATGCGGCGCTGGCCCAGATCGACCGCGACGGACCGGAGGTTGAGTGCAGTCATGTCGCCTCCCGGCGCAGTTTGAAGACGAGCCACATGAAGAACGGAACGCCGATCAGCGAGGTGAAGACGCCGATCATCAGTTCCGGCCCTGAGGGTACGAGACGCACGGCGACGTCGGCGACGGAGACGAGGAGCGCGCCGCCGATGGCGCTGGGCAGGAGCAGCTTCGAAGGCATGTGGCCGACGAAGGGGCGGCAGAGGTGGGGGACGATCAGGCCGACGAAGGCGATCGCGCCGGTGACGGCGACGCTGGCGCCGACAGCGAGCGCTACGCCCAGCGTGACGCGGCGCTGGATCGCAACTGTGTCGACGCCGAGCGACTTCGCGCTGTCTTCGCCGAGCGTGAGTGCGTCGAGTGCGCGGCCGGTCGTCGCGAGCAGTGCGAGGCCTAACGCGACGAACGGTGTCGCGAGCAGCACGTCGTCCATGCTGCGGTCTTTGAGGGAGCCTAAGAGCCAAAACACGATTTCGGCGATCGCGTAAGACGTGGGCGCGAGGTTGAGCGCCAGCGCCATCAGCGCGGCGGCGAGATTGGCGAGCGCGACGCCTGCCAGGATCAAGGTGAGGATGCCGTTGTCGCGGCTGCTCAGTGCGCTCAGGATCGCGGCGGCGATTAAGGCGCCGGTCATGGCGGTGAGCGGTAGTGCGTACGGGAACACGGTCGAGAGGCCGAAGTAGATCGCGATCACGGCGCCCAACGACGCGAACGAAGCAATGCCCATGACGCCGGGCTCCGCCAGCGGGTTGCGCAGGAGGCCTTGCAGCGCGGCGCCGCTAATGCCCAACGACGCGCCGGCGATGAGCGCGAGCAGCGTGCGCGGCAGACGGATGTCGCGCATAATGACGCCTGCGGTGCCGGTGTCGTTCAGCAGGCCGTCGATCACGTCGTTGGCGGGGAGCGGCGCGTAGCCGATGAAGAGCGAGGCGACGGCGACAACGGCGGTCACGAGCGCCAGTGCCGGCACGAGCGGCATCTTTGTCGTCGATGTGGCAGTCCGGTCGTCCATAGCCTCACGTCGCGTTCGTCAGTCGCCGCGACGGTTGACCCGTATCCGTTGGCGCACCCCGGCCCGCGGATGGACGACGCTTTCCGGCAGGTTTCCTGGCTCACGGCTCAAGTGCTTCGCCGGCCTTCCCAAAGCGGATGCTTCAGTGGCTTGTTCGACGACGCTCGCCGCTAACAGTTGCGGGGGCAGCCGCGGTTTCGCACCGCGTTCCCTAAACCGGATAGCAAGACGGGGTTACTCCGCTTTCGCAGCCGGTGCAAGCGTGCGGCCCAGGCGGGCGCGCTCTTCGGCCAGACGCTCGACCGCTTCGGCGACCCAGGGGCCGGGGCAGAGCCAGAGGCGCGAGGGCATGTCGTAGCGCGCGGTCTTGCCCTCAAGGCTCTTGAGCGCCGGGTGGCGCAGGGTGCTTTGCGCGCGGCTTGAGGTGCCGGCATAGGAGTCGTCGAGGATCAAAAGCTGCGGCGCAGCGGCGACGACGGCTTCGAGCGGCACGCTGCCGTAGCTGCCGTGCATGAGTTTCGGCGCGATGTTCGTGAGGCCGGCGGTCGTCAGAATGTCGTGGGTGAGCGTGCCCGTGGAGGTGGTGATGCCGTTGGGTTCGTAGACGAGCGCTGTGACGGTTTTGGTGTTTGGGGAATGGGTTTTGGTGATTCGGGTGCTCATGTTTGCGATGAGCGTTTCGCCGCGCTCGGGTTCGCCGAGCGCCTTCGCGGCGTCGCGGATGATTTGACGAACGTCTTCGAGCGATGCGGCGAAACCGATGATGTGCACGGGGACGCCGAGTGTCTGCGCCAGGCGGTTCGCGCCTTTGCCGGTGTAGATGTCGCCCAAGATGAGATCGGGCTTGAGTTCGACGATTTCTTCCGCGCGGGCGTGGTTGATAGCGATTCCGCGCGCGGCATCGGCGAAGTTCGAGATCTGCGGCTCGATCGCCATGCGCGAAACCGAAATCACGCGGCCGCGATCGGCAAGCGCAAGCGCGAGTTGGTCGGCGCAGACGTTGGTGGAGACGATGCGCGCGGGTTTGGAAGAAGAAGGAATTGAACCGCTGCCAAGATCAGCCCTTCCCCCCTTGAGGGGGAAGGTGGATCGCCGCGGAACGCGGCGAGACGGATGGGGGGCGGTCGGCGTGCGAAGCCCCCCCATCAGTCGCGCGCGTTCCGCGCGCGCCAGCTTCCCCCTCAAGGGGGGAAGCGCTCGAAAGTTTGCAGACGCCTCGCTCGCGGACGAGTGTTTCGTGCGTACATCCTCCGCAAGGGAAAGGGGGGACGCGAGGATTGCGGCTAGAATGAACGCGCGAATGAACATGCGGATGCTCTATAGTGAGTCCGATGCGAAATCGCCAGTGTGAGGAACGCTATGTATGAGACGATTGCGGTGCGCAAGGAGGGGCCGGTTGATTGGGTGACGCTCAATCGGCCGGACAGTTTAAATGCGCTGAACAAACGGCTTGTTGATGAGTTGCTCGACTATTTCCAGGCGCTCTATTGGGACAAGTCGGTGCGTGTCGTGGTGATGCGGGGGGCTGGGCGAGCGTACTGCGCGGGGCTTGATCTCAAAGAGCGCGATAACGGTCCGCGGACGCCGCAAACGGGGCTCACTTCGCAGCGGCGGATCAGTGAGATCGTGATGCGGATGCGGCGATGTCCGCAGCCGATCGTTTCGCTTGTGCATGGGCCGGCGTGTGGCGGTGGTTTTGCGCTGGCGTTGGCAAGCGATGTTCGGATTGCGGGCCAGAGTGCCAGGATGAATGCGGCGTTCATTCGGATCGGGTTGTCGGCCTGCGATATCGGTGTGTCGTATTTCTTGCCGCGCTTGGTCGGCGTGTCCGTCGCTTCGGAGCTGATGCTCACCGGACGATTTATCAATGCGGAGCGGGCGTTGCGTGTTGGGCTCGTCAGCGAGGTGGTGCCCGACGACAAGATGGAAGAGGCTGTGCGGCCTTATCTTGAGGAAATGCTGACGACGTCGCCGCTTGGCCTTCGGATGACGAAGGAGTGTCTGAATATGAGCGTCGATGCGGGGAGCCTTGAGGCCGCGGTCGCGATGGAGGATCGCAATCAGATTCTCTGCGCCCAGACGGCCGATTTCGGCGAAGGCATTCGCGCGTTCCTGGAAAAGCGCACGCCGCAGTACAAGGACGCCTGATGCGCTTTCTCTATTTGAGCGGCGGCGAGACGTCGCTGGTGGTCGACACGGCGCCGGGCGGGGCGGCGCTACCGCGGGTGGTGCATTTCGGCGCGAACCTTGGCGACGATCCGAACTTCGAGGCGCTGGTCGCGGCGGCGCCGGTGGTTATGTGGGGTGCCAGGCTCGATGCACCCTGCCCGCCTTGCGTGGTGCCGGGGTTGGAGAGCGGCTATTTCGGGACGCCCGCCTGCGCGCCGACGCTGAGCGAGAGTTGGCGGTTTGTCGGCGCCGATCTGACGGCGCGCGGATTCACGCTGAAGCTTTCGGCGGCGGAGCAGGCGTCGATTGCCGTCGACTATGAGATGTCGGCGGATGGTGTGCTCGCGACGCGGATGCGGGCGAATGGGTTTCCGGACGGCTTGGGCGCGATTGCGGCGGCGGCGTTCGTGTTGCCGTCGTGGACAAGTGAGGTGTTGTCGTTCGGCGGCGATTGGGCGCGCGAGTTTGCGGCACAGCGACAGCGCCTTGGCACCGGCGCTCTGACGTTCGAGAGCCGGCGCGGCCGGCCGGGGCATGATCGTTTTCCGGGCGCGTTCATCGGTGTCCCCGGATTCGGCGACAACGAAGGTGCGGTGTTCGGCGTTACGTTGGGGTGGTCGGGGAGCCATCGGATGACCGTCGAGCGGTTGCGCGAGGGCGAGACCGTCGTTCTCGCCGGCGAGTTGCATCCTGACGGCGATGTGCCGGGCGAGCCGTACGAGAGTCCGTGGGCGTATGCGGCCTTCTCGCCACGCGGGCTGAACGGGGTGATGCAGAGTTTTCATGCGCATCTGCGGTCGCGCTTGCCGTCGAATGTGCGGCGGCCGCGGCCGGTGAACTTCAACACATGGGAGGCGGTTTACTTCAAACACGACGAGGCGGCGCTGGCCGAGCTGGCGCAACGGGCCGCGGAAGTGGGTGCGGAGCGCTTCGTGCTGGACGACGGGTGGTTTAAGGGTCGCGACAACGATCACACCAGCCTTGGCGATTGGGTGGCGGACCGAAAGAAATATCCGCAAGGTCTTGGGCCGTTGATCGCGGCGGTGCGGTTGAAGGGGTTGCAGTTCGGCCTTTGGGTCGAGCCTGAGATGATCAACCCGGAAAGCGAGCTCGCGTGGGCGCATCCGTCGTGGTTGCGGCGCGAGGCGGATGGATCACTATTGCTGCAACGGCATCAGGCGGTGCTGGACCTCACGGTGCCGGAGGCGTTTGAGCATATCGTCGAGCGGCTGAACGCGCTCTTGAGCGAGCATCCGATCCAATATCTGAAATGGGATATGAACCGCGACGTGACGGGCGTCTCGCGGGCGGCGGTGCCGGATCATGGGGCGCAGGTGCGCGCGGTCTATGCACTGATCGACCGCTTGCGCGCGGCGCATCCGGGGGTCGAGATCGAAGCGTGCGCGAGCGGCGGCGGGCGCTGCGATTGGGGGATGCTCACGCGCAACGAACGGGTGTGGGTGTCGGACTCGAACGATGCGCTCGACCGGTTCGACATTCAGCGCAATGCGAACTTGTTTCTTCCGCCGGAGGTGGCGGGCGTGCATGTGGGACCGGCGACATGTCACACGACCGGGCGCAAGTTGGGTCTCGACCTGCGCGCGCATGTGGCGACGTTCGGGCATATGGGGCTTGAACTCGATCTGCGACAGTTGAGCGAGACAGAGGCGCAGCGGCTGGCGCAGCATATTGCGACCTACAAACGCTTTCGCGGGTTGCTGCATTCCGGCCGCTACTGGCGGCTGTCGCCGGGCGTCGATCATGTGGGGGTTTGCGTGACGTCCGCGTCGGAGGCTCTGGCACTGGTGGTTCGGACAGGGTCGGCGGAGCTTGGGCGCGGGACGGTGCTGAAGTGGCCGGGGCTGAAGGCGGACGCTACGTACCGGCTGAGCGCCGTCGCGCCGGTCACGCCCAGCGCCGAGGTGACGCTAGCGCCGGCGCTCAAGACCGGGGTGCTGACGCTCGGCGGCCAAGTCCTTGCCCAGCGGGGGCTCGAGCTTTATCTCCCAAGGCCCGAGAGTTCGTTGCTGCTGCATGCGAGCGTCGTTCCGTAGCGCCCTGCTGCCGAAACGATGGCTTCATTTTCCAAGGCGCGAGCTATACAAACGCTCGCTTAGACCCCAAATCGTGGACGAGACATATGCCCTCCTATAAAGCGCCGGTTGCGGATTTCGAGTTTCTGCTTTTCGACGTGCACGAGATCGACAAGTACGCCGATGTGCCGGGCTATAAGGAGCTCGACCGGGAAACCGTGCACGACGTGCTGGAAGGTGCGGGCAAGTTCGTCGAGGAAGTGCTGCAGCCGATCAACCAATCGGGCGACGAAGAAGGGTGCCACTTCGAGAACGGCGTCGTGCGTACGCCGAAGGGTTTCAAGGAAGCCTGGAACGCCTATCGCGAGGCGGGTTGGAACCGGCTCGCCGTGCCGGAGCAATATGGCGGCGCGGGGTTGCCGATCCTGTTGACGTTCGCGGTAACGGAGATGGCGTTCTCCGCCAACCAAGCGTTTGCGATGTATCCGGGGTTGACGTCGGCGGCCTACTCGGCGTTGGCCGCGACCGGCGCGCCGTGGATGCGCGAGCATATCGTCAAGCGCATGGTGGCCGGCGACTGGGCAGGCACGATGTGTCTGACCGAGCCGCATTGCGGGACCGATTTGCGCCTGATGAAGACGAAAGCGGTGGAACAGCCGGACGGCACGTACAAGCTTTCGGGCACGAAGATATTCATCTCCGGCGGCGATCAGGATTTGACCGACAACATCATCCATATGGTGATCGCGAAGATCCCGGATGAGAACGGGAAGACCGCCGATGATCTTTCGACCGTGAACTTCTTCATGGTGCCGAAGTTCCTGGTGAACGAGGACGGCACGATGGGCGCGCGCAACGGCGTGTTCACGGGCTCGATCGAAAAGAAGATGGGCATCAAGGCGAACGCGACCGCCGTGCTCAACTTCGACGAGGCGAAGGCCTGGCGGCTTGGGCCGAAGCCTCAGCCGAAGGCGGCGGGCGAGAAGGGATCGTCATCGGCCGGCATGAAGGGCATGTTCGGCATGATGAATGCGGCGCGTCTCGGCGTCGGCATTCAAGGTGTGGCGATCGCCGAGGTCGCGTATCAGAACGCGGTTACTTACGCGAAGGAGCGGCTCGTCGGCCGCGCGCTGACCGGACCGAAGGCGCTGGACAAACCCGCCGATCCGTTGATCGTGCATCCGGACGTGCGGCGCATGCTGATGTTCGCGCGGGTCGCGGCGGAAGGCGGGCGCGCACTTGCGACCTATATTTCGCTGCAGCTCGGCATTGCGAGTTCGGGGCGCAGCGATGCGGAGAAGCAAGAGGCGGCGGACATCGGCGATCTGCTGACGCCGGTGATCAAGGCGTTCTGCACCGACATGGGCTTCGACGCGGCGAACGCGGCGATGCAAGTGTTCGGGGGACATGGTTACATCCGCGATCACGGCATGGAACAGTTCGTGCGCGATGCGCGCATCAACCAGACCTATGAGGGCGCGAACGGCGTGCAGGCGCTGGATCTCGTCGGCCGCAAGCTCGGCCGCGCGGGCGGACGCGCGCCGTTTGCGCTGTTCGGCAAGATCAACGCGTTCCTCTCGGCGGAAACGTCGGACGAGATGAAGCCGTTCGTCGAACCGGTGAAGGCCGGCCTCGCGCGATTGCAGGACGCCACAATGTGGCTCGCGCAGAACGGCATCAAGAACCCGGACAATGCGGGTGCGGCAAGCGTCGACTATCTACGCATGTTCGGGCTCGTGGTCGTGGGCTGGCTCTGGGCGCGTCAGGCGAAGGCCGCGCAGGCGAAGCTCGCCGCGAAGACCGGCAACCCGGCGTTCTATGAAGCGAAACTCGTGAGTGCGCGGTTCTGGATGGAACGCCTGATGCCGGACACGGCCAGCCTCGCCGAGCGCGTGAAGGCTGGGGCGGACGGGCTGATGATGCTGGACGCGGCGAACTTTTGACGCGACGTGTCGGGACTTGGCACACCCGGGAGCGCGGCCCCTTCGCTGGAGCTACGTTGGCCGTGTGTATCAAATCTTTCTTGCAGCGTTGATCTAGAAGAGAGCGGGCTGGAAGCCCGCGGCCCCAGACAAGAATGGCGGGCTGGGACGCCGGCGCTCCTAGGGAGATTACGCGTCGGCTTCTGTGAAGTCTTGGATCAGGGACATGAATTGAGGCATGTCGGGGAAGTTGTCGAAGCTGCGTTTCGCGCCGCTGACGACGCCGGGGAGTTTGCCGGCGGCGGCGATGTCGACGAACGGGGTTAGCCAACTGGTGTCGTCGAGCATCGTCGGGCGCAGGTTCACGAACCGGCCGTCCATGCCTTCGGGGACTGTGAAGAGCCAGTTCTTGCAGAACGCACAGTAGTGATGGCGATGAACAGTCTGCAGGCCGCCGAGCACGGTTTCGCCCGACACTTCGAAACCGGCGGCCGGTAGCAGACACGACAGCGAGTACGGGCCGCTGGTCAGTTTCTGACAACCTTTGCAGTGGCAGGCCATCGTGAGCATCGGCGGCGCGGTGACGCGCATCGTTACCCGGCCGCACAGGCAGGCGGCGTTCCACGGCAGTTTCCAGTCGCGCATTGGCGCCTCGCTCCTCGGTGAGGCGCCTATATACAGGAAAATTGGGGCGCGCCCTCCCCCCCTTCGCCGCGCGTGCTATGACCTCGGCGCTATCTTTCGAGGACCGAAGTGATTGAGATTTTGATCGTGTTGGCGCTGATCGCGCTGAACGGGTTGTTTGCGATGGCCGAACTTTCGGTCGTGTCGTCGCGGCGGGTACGGTTGCGTGCCTTTGCGGACGCGAACGTGCGCGGCGCGAAGCGAGCGCTCACGCTGGCGACCGAGCCCGGGCGGTTTCTCTCCACCGTGCAAATCGGGATCACGCTGATTGGCGTGATCGCTGGCGCGTTTTCCGGGGCCACGATCGCAAAGGGGTTCAGCGCCTGGTTGATGACGTGGGGGATGGGCGAGTTGATCGCGGAGACGGTCGGCTTTGGGCTTGTGATTACCGCGGTGACGTTTCTGTCGATCGTGTTCGGCGAATTGTTGCCAAAGCAACTTGCGCTCATGCATCCGGAGCGGATCGCCTGCAACACGGCGCCGTTGATGGCGTTTCTGGCGCAGGCGGCGTGGCCGTTGGTGTGGTTGCTGCAGGCGACCTCGCGCGGGGCGTTCGCGCTCTTTGGGTTGACCACGAAGTCGGACGAGAGCGTGTCGACGGAGGACGTGAAGGCGCTGATCGCCGAGGCAGAGCGCAGCGGTTCGTTGGAGGCGAGCGAGAAGCAGATGATCTCAGGCGTGTTGCGCCTGGGTGCGCGGCCTGTGACCGGCGTGATGACGCCGCGAATGGATGTCGCCTGGATCGACCTCGCGCAGAGCGAAGCGGAGATCAAGGCGGCGCTGAGCGAGACGGCGCATTCGCGGCTGCCGGTGGGCGAAGGGTCCATCGATGCCGTGATGGGCATCGTGCAGGTGCGCGAGCTGCTCGCAGATGCGCTGGCCGGGCGGCCGTTCGACATTCGCGCGCGGGTGCATCCGGCCACGATCATTCCGGATTCGGCGGACGCGCTCGACGTGCTGGAGCGGTTGCGCGCGGCGGAGATTCCGATGGCGCTGGTGCATGACGAGTATGGTGCGTTTCAGGGGCTGGTCACGCCGGCGGACTTGTTGGAGACGATCGCCGGGTCGTTCCGCGGTCATGAGGACGAAGACGAACCGAAGGCGGTGAAGCGGCCGGACGGCTCGTGGCTGATCGCGGGCGCGATGCCGGTGGACGAGCTCGACGATCTTCTCGGCCTCAGGCTGGCGCCGGACCGCAGCTATCAGACTGTGGCGGGGTTCTTGCTCGACAAGTTCGGGCGCATTCCGCATGTCGGCGAGACGCTGGAGGCGAACGGCTGGCGGTTCGAGGTGCTGGATCTCGACGGCCGCCGCATCGACAAGGTGCTCGCCTCGCGCGCGCCGCTGCGGCGGGTGGCGGGGTAGAAGATCGGCTACGGCTTGAGCGAAGCCGCGAGCGCCTTCAGCCCAGCTTCCATCGTGACGGGCGGGGTGTAGTTCATGTCGCGGCGGGCCTTGGCGTCGCTCAAGATGCAGTCGCGGCTCATGATGTTGGCGGTGAACCTTGTGAGCGGCGGTTTGGATTTGAGGCCGAGCGTTCGGAACGTGGTTTCGCCGGCGTACGCTATGGCGCGGACGAGGAGCCCCGGCACGGCGCGCGTGGACACGGGGATGCCGCCCGCTTGCATCATCTTGGTCATGAAGTCTCGGAAAACGACGGGATTTTCGGTGTCGAGGATGAAGTAGGCTTCGCCCGGCGATCCGTTCGTCAGCGCCAGATTCATGGCGTGCACGAGGTTCGCGATATTCGTCGTCGAGGTTTTCGCGCGGCCGCCGTCGATCCAGGCGAAGGCGCCCTTCGCGACCATCTCTTTCACCACGGGCAGAATGGTTTGGTCGCCTTCGCCCCAGATCATACGCGGGCGCAGCACGATCGTCGTGAACCCACCCTTCGCGTCACTCGCTTCGCGGACGGCTTTCTCCGCGTGCGCTTTGGTACGCGAATAGGGATAGGGCGAGTTCAGCGACAGCGGATAGGTCTCGTTGACGTTGACCATCGGCTGGCCGTGGAAGAGCGCGGCCTCGGTGCCGATGTGAACGAACCGTTTAACGCCAGCCTGTTTGGCAACGGCGAGAAGTTGCTTCGTGCCCTCGACGTTTATGCGCCAATAGTCTGCCCAGGGTCCCCACTCCTCCACGTGCGCGGCGCAGTGGATGACGGCATCGATGCCCATCAGGTGTTCGGGCTTGACCTCACCGAGCGCGGAACGCACGGGCGTGGCGCCGAGCGCGCGGATCACGGCGTCGCTTTTCTCGCTGCGCGACATGGCGGTGATCGTGTGCGCTTTGCCGTGCGCCTTGACGTACGCACCGCCGACGAAGCCGGAGGCGCCGGTGAGGAAGATGTTCATGGGAGATCCTAGGTGTGGCGGTCGGCTTCGACGCGGTGGATGAAGTCGATCATTGGGGCGGTAATGGCGGGCACGGCGGCAATGGGCATGTTGTGGCCCCAGCCTTTGACGATCTTCAGTTCGGCGCCTTTGATGCATTCGGCTGTGTGGCGGCCGGCTTCGGGTTTGATCAGGATGTCCGCGTCGCCGTGTAGAACGAGCGTCGGGGCGTTGATTTTCTTCAGTTGTTCGGTACGCGGGGGCGTCGCCATGATCGCGGCCCATTGGCGGATACCGCCTTCGGGGTAGTAGCTGCGGTCGTAGTTCATGGCGAAGCGGGCACGGACCTTTGCCTGATCCTCGGGGAAGCCGGGGCTGCCGATGATGAGGCGCATCTTGGTTGCGTGATCGGCGACGCTGTCCCTGTCTTCGCCGGGCGGCTTTTGCATCAGCGCTTCTTGCGCGGCGGGGTCGGAGCGCGGGAGCGACGGATCGCTGGTCGTCGACATCAGCGAGATGAGGCTGCGGGTTTTCCCCGGATGACGGATCGCGACGAGCTGCGCGATCATGCCGCCCATCGAGGCGCCGGCGATGTGGGCTGATTGGATGTTCAGCGCGTCGAGCAACGCCGCGACATCGTCGGCCATGTCGTTCAGCGTGTAAGGCACGGGCGGCTTCGTGCCGTCCTTCATCGCGGCCGCAACGGCGCGCAGGTCGGGGATCACGCCCGTGTACTTCTGGCCAAGACCGATATCGCGGTTGTCGAAACGGATGACGTGGAGGCCGGCGGCCGCGAGCGCTTCGTGGAACTCGTCGGGCCAGGACGTCATCTGCGAGGTGTAGCCCTGAACGATGACGAGCGGCGCTCCGGAAGCGGGTCCTGAAAGTTCGTAGGTGATGTCGATGCCGTTGGCTTTGATCGTTTTCATGTCGCTCGTTTCAAAAAAGAATGACTCACGCGAAGACGCGAAGATCGCGAAGGAGAATTGCTCACACGATGAAACGATGACGGGTGCGAGCCCTCGGCGCGAAGCGCCATGTCGTCGGCCCGCACGCCTGCGGCGCGCTGGTTCGCTCTGTTCATCGTTTCATCGTTTCATCGTGTGGGACTACTTCGCGATCTTCGCGTCTTCGTGTGAAATTACTTCCGCGCATCCACCTCCGCCACGAAGTCGGCGATTTCGCGGAGGTAGACGGGGACGAGCTTCGACGTGAAGTCGTGGCCCATGCCGGGGATGAGTTTGAGGCGGGCGCCGGGGATGGAGGCGGCGGTGTCTTTGCCGGCTTCGACGGAGACCAACGGATCGGCTTCGCCGTGGATGACGAGGGCCGGGGCCTTCACGTCCTTCAGCAACTCGTGGCGCGGCGGCGAAGCCAAGATCGCGACCATTTGGCGGGCGATGCCGGGTGCGTAGTAAGGCGTGCGGTCGACTTCGCGCACCGCCTGCGCGTGGAGTTCGTCGTCGCCTGCCGCGTAGACGGGTTGGCTGCCGATGATGCGCCACACGCGCTTGGCGGCGGCGATGCGGCCTTCGCGGTCGGCGGGCGGCGCTTCGGTCAAGACGGCCATCGCTTCCGGCTTCGCGGGCGGCAGGCCTGGGCGACCGGTCGATGACATGATCGAGGTCAGGCTTTTCGTCTTTTCCGGATGATTGAGTGCCACGAGCTGCGCGATCATGCCGCCCATCGAGGCGCCGACGATGTGGGCCTTGGCGATGCCGAGCGCGTCGAGAATACCTGCGGCGTCGGCGGTCATGTCGTTCAGCTTGTACGGCGCTTCGATCGGCTGACCCGAGGCCGACTTCATGAACGCTTCCATCACGTTCACCGGCGGCGCGGTTTCGAGCTTCTGCGAGAAGCCAATGTCGCGGTTGTCGAAACGGATCACGCGGTAGCCGCGCGAGGCGAGGCTTTCGCAGAGCTCGACCGGCCACATCGTCATCTGAGCCGAGAAACCCATGATCAGCATGATCGCGGGGTCGGTGACGTTGCCGAAGGATTCGTACTCGAAGGAGAGGCCGTTGGCTTTGACTTGGGGCATGGGTGGCGTCCGGATGGTGAATGGCAGTTGTGAGAGACTAACAGGGTCGATGGGGGGCGGAAAGACGCAGGCGGGTGACTTCGGCGCGGGCTGCATATAAGGGTTGTCGGTCACGGCACTTCCTCGGTCCATGCAACGTCATTTTCGCGCGCTTAACGCCTCGTTCGATGTCGCCATTGTCGGCGGCGGAATTACCGGTGCTTGCATTGCGCGGGACGCGGCTCGGCGGGGGCTCTCTGTTGCGCTGATTGAGAAGCGGGACTTTTCCTGCGGGACGAGCTCGGGGTCTTCGAAGCTGGTGCATGGCGGGCTTCGTTATCTGAAGACGTTCGAGTTCGGGCTCATTCGCGAGTCGCTGAAGGAGCGGCGCGTTTGGGAGAAGATCGCGCCGCACATGGTCTATCCGCTGCAGTTCCTCCTGCCGGTGAAGAATACGACCGAGAAGTGGTTCGTGGGGGCGGGTTTGACCGTCTACGACCTGCTCGCTTTCGACCGCAACCGGCTGGACGATCCGGATCAGCATATGGCGGGGCATCGCGCAATTTCGGGGGCGGAGGCGCAGCGGCTTGAGCCCGCGGTTGGCGCCGTGCCGGGCGCCCTGCTGTACTACGATTGCCAGATGTATTCGCCGGAGCGGTTGGGGCTTGAGTGCTTGCTCGACGCGGCGGCGCATGGTGCGGTGGTTGCGAACTATGCCGAGGCGGTTTCGTTCGAGCGCGGGGACGGCGGCGTTACCGCCGTGCGCGTGCGCGATGCGATCGGCGGCGAGGACGCGACGATTAAGGCGCGGCTCTTCGTCAATGCGGCGGGGCCGTGGGCGGACCGGTTGCTGGAGCTGATCGAGGGCGGCGAGGCCTCGCACAAGCTGATGCGGTCCAAGGGCATTCACATCGTGGTGCCCAAGATCACCAACGGGCGGGCGCTCGCGGTCAGTCACAAGGGCGGGCACATCTTCGTGCTGCCGTGGCGTGAGCACACGATCATCGGCACGACCGACAGCGTCTATAGCGAGAAGCCGGACGCGCTGAAGGTGACGGCTGACGAAGTGACGGACTATCTGGCCTATGTAAACAGCGCGTTGCCGGCGTTGAAGCTGACCCACGAGAGTGTGCTCTATGCCTATGCGGGCTTGCGGCCGCTCGTCGATGATGGATCGAAGGACAGTTACAATGCGAGCCGGCGTGCGGAGCTCGTCGATCACAGTGCGGAAGGCGGGCCGTCGAACTTGATCTCCGCGATCGGCGGCAAGTGGACGACGTCGCGCGACAATGCGGAGAAGTGCGTCGACATGATCGCGCGTAAGCTTGGCAACGCGAAGGCCTGCGAGACCGGCGAGGCACCGTTGCCGGGTGCCACGGGGCGGTTCAAGGCTTTTGTCGAGCGTTTGACGCCGGAGGCCCCGGCGGCGTCGATCGCGGCCAACCTGGCTCGGAACTATGGCGCGCGGGCGGGTGAGCTCTTGGCGCTGGGCAAGAGCGATCCGGGGTTGCTGCGCGTGGTGTCGCAGCGGCTGCCGGATATTGCCGCGCAAGTCGCATTCGCCGTACGATCCGAAATGGCGATGACGTTGGACGACGTTCTGTTTCGGCGCACGGGACTTGGCACACTTGGTCCCTTGGAGCCGCGCGCGGTGGAAGGTGTGGCGGCGCTGATGGGCGGCATGCTCGGTTGGAGCGACCAGGAGCGGCGCCGCCAAATGGCGTCCGTCGCGTGGCGCTACGATGCGTTGGCCCACGTATGAAGACGCTCGCGATCATCAATCCGCGCTCGGGCGGCGGCAAAACGGGGCGCGACGCGCAATCGATTGCAACGCGCCTTGCCGAGGTGACCGGGCCGATTACGGTGGCGCTCACCAATGCGCCGATGGATGCGGCGCGGCTGACCTCGCATGCGTTGCGGGACGGCTATGAGCGCGTGGTCGCGGTCGGCGGCGACGGGACGATCAACGAGGTCGTGAACGGCTTTTTCCAGAACGGGCAGGCGATCAATCCGGAGGCGGAATTCGCGCTGCTGAATCTGGGCACCGGCGGCGACTTCCGAAAGACGTTCGATATCGATGCGGGGTTCGATGCCTCGCTGGAGCGCATCGCCGAGGGACGGATCCGGCGGATCGATGTCGGGCGGTTCAGCTTTGTCAGCGCCGACGGGAAGACAGGTACGCGGCACTTTGCGAACATCGCGAGCTTCGGGATGAGCGGCGACGTGGTTGATCGCGTGAATCGCTCGACGTTGACGAAGCGGTTCATGGGACAATTCGCCTACACATGGGGGAGCCTGGTTAGCCTCATGCGCTACAAGGCCAAACCGGTGCGGCTGAAGATCGACAATGTGTTCGACGACGTCGTTTCGGTGTCGACCTGCGCGGTGTGCAACGGTCAGTTCTTCGGCGGCGGCATGCGCGTCGCGCCCGATGCCTCGCCGGACGATGGGTTGCTTGACGTGATCTTGATGGGCGACGGGCGGTTGCGCGACGTGATGAAGTCGCTGGGCGACATCAAGACCGGCGCGCATGTGAACAATCCGAACGTGAAGATCTTTCGCGCGAAGACCGTGATCGCGACGCCGGTCGAGGCGACCGCCGGCGCGCCGGTGTTGATCGAAGCGGACGGCGAACTACCGGGGCAGCTGCCCGCGATGTTCGAAGTTCTGCCCAAGGCGTTGAAGTTTCGGGCGTGACGCAACGCCCTACGCCTGCGCGGACCATGACGGAATTGGAATGATTTGGAGCATTTCCTGATGCCGATTGATCGCAAGGATACGCGTTGGAATGGGTGGGGGTGGGTGAAGGCTCACAATCCGCTGGAAGGGCGCGATGCGGCTTGGGGGTGGATGGCGGAGGCACTGGGCACTGGGCCGTTGCCGCTGACGCCGGCGAAGAAGCTGGAAGAGTGTTCGTTGCGCGCGCCGCGGCTGGCGGCGAAGCGGGCTGCATTAGCGGCCATCGCTGAAGTGCGCGACGATGCCTTTGAGCGCGCGGCCCACACGCGGGGCAAGAGCTACTTCGATTTGTTGAAACTGCGCGCGGGCGATTTGTCGGACGCGCCGGATGCGGTGGTCTATCCGAAATCTCGCGATGAGGTCGTTCGTGTGCTCGCGTGGGCGGCGGCGGAGCGCGTGGCCGTCGTGCCGTTTGCGGGCGGGTCGAGTGTGGTCGGCGGCCTGACCGGGTCGGCCGGCGGGTTCGACGCTGTGATTGCGCTCGATCTGACCGCGATGAGCAAGTTCATTTCCGTCGACAAGGTTTCGCTGACGGCGACGGCGGAGGCCGGGATCTATGGCGTCGATTTCGAGGCGGCGCTAACGGCGCAAGGCTTCAAGCACGGGCATCATCCGCAGTCGTTCGAGTTCTCGACCTTGGGCGGGTGGATCGCAGCGTCCGGCGCCGGGCAGCAATCGAATGCCTATGGACGCGCGGGCGATTGGTTTGCGGGCGCGGAGGTAGCGACCGCGAAGGGGCTGTGGCGCTTGCCGGCCCTGCCCGCCTCGGCTGCCGGGCCGGATTTGCGGGCGCTGATCGTTGGGTCCGAAGGCGCGCTTGGCGTGATCACGGAAGCGACCGTGCGCATTCATCCTGTCCCCGAGGCAAGCGACTATTCGGCGGTGTTGTTTCCGGACTTCGCCAGCGGCGCGCGCGCGATCCGGCAGATGGTGCAGGCGGAATTGCCGACGGCGACGATGCGGCTTTCGGATGCCGACGAGACTTACTTCTTTCAAGCGTTCGGCAAGGCCGGCGCCGCGCCAACGTTCAAAGACAAGCTGCAGGCGCGCTATCTCGCGGCGCGCGGCATGGGGAGCAAGCCCTGCGCGATGATCTTGGGATTCGAGGGCGACCAAGACCGCGTCGACTATGGCGTCGCGGCGGCGCGCCGGATCGTGCGCGCGTGCGGGGGCCTGTCCGCCGGGCGGGGGCCCGCGAACCGCTGGTATCAGGGGCGCTTTCACGGACCCTATTCGCGCGACCCGATGATGGACCGGGGCCTCGGCGTCGATACGCTCGAGACCGCAACCACGTGGTCGAACCTCGACAAGCTGTACGCCGCCGTGCGCGGCGCGCTCGACGAGACGATGCGTGCGAAGGCACCGACGAAAGGCGCGCACGGCATCGTGCTTGCCCACATCAGCCACGCCTACCACGACGGCGCGAGCCTCTACTTCACCTACGTTTGGCCGCGCGATCTGAGCAACGACGTCGGGCAATGGCGCGCGATCAAAGGCGCCGCGTCGGATGCGATCGTGCGCGCCGGCGGCACCATCACCCACCACCACGGCGTCGGCGAAGACCACGTGCCGTGGCTCGAAGCGGAGAAGGGCGCGGTCGGTATCGGGGTGCTCAAAGCGGTGAAGCGGGAACTCGATCCAGCGGGGGTGATGAACCCGGGGAAGTTGGTGGGGTGAAAAGTTGAAACACGAACAGCACGAAAAACACTAAGCGTTCGTTCGAGTCGAGAAAGCCGCGCCGGTCTCGTTTTGGCGCGCAGCGCGAGCTTGACGTTCGACCGAACTGACGCGGGCGAGTTGCTGGAGCGCTTCGTGTCTTTCGTGCCGTTCGTGGTTCATTGCTTTCAGACCACAAACCGGCGAAGGCCGGACTTGAACGAGCGCTCATTGAAGTTCATCAAGAATCCGATTCGGCAACCCGACAGACGCAAGTAGGTCAGCAGTTGCGCTTGGAAGACAGGTGGCAACTCCAACACCGCCCCAACTCCGAACGGACGTGAAATGCTGCATCCACGACCTGAGTGGCAATGTCTTCGTCTTGTCTCGAAATCTCGATCATACCGAGACGTTGAGCGACAATTGTGGCTGAATTTGAGCCGCCGCTACCTCACCTGCAAGTTCACCTTGCCTCTCGCCCTGCCCGTTTCGAGGTGGGCGAACGCACCCGCCAGGTCGGTGAAGGGGAAGGTCTTGTCGATGACGGCTTTGAGTTTGCCGGCGGTGGTGAGGGCGGCGATTTGTTCGAGCCCAGGGCCGCTCGATTCGGTGAGGTAGCCGAAGTAGCTGACGCCCGCGGCTCTCGCGGCGCTGATGACTTTGCGGCGCATGAAGGCCATGGCGAGGCGGACGATCGGGCCGGCGTTGACTTGGCGGGCGATGTCGGCGGTTGGCGGACCTGAGATCGAGATCACGCTGCCGCCGCGTTTGACGACTTTGAACGCGTCCATCAGCGTGTCGCCGCCCAGCATGTCGAAGACGACGTCGTAGCGGTCGGGGCGCTTTCGGTAGTCCTCTTTGTCGTACGGCACGACGACGTCGGCGCCGAGGGCGCGGACGAGTTCGACGTTCTTCGAGCTGGTGGTTGAGGTCACCGTGAGACCGATTGCCTTTGCGTATTGCACGGCAAACGTACCCACGCCGCCGGAACCGGCGTGAATCAAGATCGATTGACCGGCTTTTGCTTTCGCGCGATCGGTCACGCCTTGCACCGTCGTGAGGCCCACGAGCGGCAGCGACGCCGCGTCGCCGTGCGAGAGCGCGGACGGTTTCGCGGCAACATAGCGCTCGTCGATCGCGAGGCTCTCCGCGAAACTTCCGCGGCGGTCGATTGGGGCGCGGAAGAAGACGGCGTCGCCGGGCTTGTACTTTTTCACGTTCTTGCCAACGGCGGTGACGATGCCGCTGCCGTCGAATCCCATCGGGCACGGAAACTTCAACGCACGGACGCGGCGCATGAGGCCGTGGACGATCTTGTAGTCGATGGGGTTTAGGCTTGCCGCGTGAAGCGCGACGACGATGTCGGTGGGGCCCGGTTTCGGTTCCGGCTGCTCGACAAGGGCAATGTTCTTGGCCGTCGGGCCGTAGCCGGTTTGGACGTAGAGACGCATTCTTTCTCCAACCTCGTAATACCTGACATCGGTTGGCAGGTATTACGGTTCATAACACGCCCGGATTGCCGAGGCGCTTCAAGATGACCGACACTCTAACACCGACGCGGCGCGTGGCGATGGCGACGTTGGCCGCGGGCGTTGGTTTCGGCCTGGCGGCGCGGGCGGCGCAAACGGGAGAACAGGGAATGACCGACGCGGCACTCGCGGCGCATGCGCATGACTGGGACTGGTTGGTGGGCAAATGGAACGTGAAACATCGGCGGCTCAAAGGACGGCTCGAGGGCAGCACGACCTGGCAGGAGTTCAACGGCACGTGCGACATGCGGCCGACGCTGGGTGGGTTCGGCAATGTCGACGATAACGTCGTAGAACTGCCGGAAGGGACCTATCGTGCGCTTAGCATTCGCGCCTTCGATCCGGCGACACGGCGCTGGGCGATCTGGTGGCTGGATGCACGCACGCCGACTGCGATCGAGCCGCCGGTCTTTGGCGCGTTCAAGGACGGCATCGGTACGTTCTTGGGTGACGACATGTTCAAGGGCAAATCGATCAAGGTGCGCTTTCGGTGGTCGGAGATCACGGCGAACTCCGCGCTCTGGCAGCAAGCGTTCTCCCCCGACGGCGGCGCGACGTGGGAGACGAACTGGGTGATGCGGTTTACGCGAACTGCCTAACCTGCCGGTGCTATTCGGCGGCAACGGTTTCGGGCGTGCGAACGCGGACTTGCTGAAGCAGGTGTTTCTGTATAGCGGCGCTGCGGTAGAGGAAGTCTTTTGGGAGGCCCAGGCGTAGGCTTGCTTGGCAAGCGGGCGAGTTTGGGTCCACGCGCACTTCGGCGAGCGTGCCTGCGGCCTTGAGGGCGAGCCAGTCGGCGGTGGTGAGATCAAAGTCGCGGCCCAGCGCGAGCTTTTCGCGGATGAGCGGCGGCAAGATGGAGACCGACGCGCGGGCGAGCGCGCGGTGCAGGAACTTCGGCACGCTGGGGGCGGCTTTGCCGGATTGGATGATCGCAAGGAATTCTTCAACGATCGGATGAGGTTCGAAGCGGTGGGCGCGCGCTTCCATCATGCGCAAGAAATCGGCCGGCGACTGCGGGCACTCTTGCGCGCCGTAGAGTCTCGAGACGATCGCACCGTCGCGATAGAAGCGCGCTCTGTCGTCATCCGACACCGGCGCGACGAATTTGTCGTAGGCGTTGAGGAAACCGAAACTCGCGGTCGCGGCGACCCAGTCCAGGAGCTCGGTGTCGAGTGCGCGATAGGCCTCACCCTTTGGCGTCGCGCCGTTGACGCGCGCATGCATGTTGGTGACGCCTTGGATGACACGGCGCGCGGCGCTTTCGGGGCCATAGCAGCCGACCATCGCGGCGATGCCGGTGCGCTTGGAGCGGCCGATTGGGTCGGCCTTGTACGTCGAATGGTCCCACACGCCGGAGCGAATGCGCGCGTCGGCGAACTCCATCAACACGGCCGCGACCCCGCCGATGCCGAGCGCGACTTGGTTCTTGAAGATGCGCCACTGCATCGAGTCCGGGCCGTGCAAAGCGGGCTCGCCAACGGGTTGGGCGTAGTCGATTTTCCAGCCGAGATAGGATGTCGTTTCGCTCATGATGTGTCGTCTCGGCGCGATGTCGGTCATCGGTCATAGATACCCGAAGCGCGCGCGCCCACTCAAGGCTTAGGGGCGATGCTATGGATGGTGGCGCTACGGAACTACGCGGTTGCCTTTGGCGTCGCGCCGAACTTTAACGGGGCCGATGGCGTCGTCCGGATAGTGAATGACTTCTTCGCCGACTTTCCGCGTGCCAATGGCCAAGAACACGGCCGGCGCGGCGGACTTGTTGATGAGGTGGTGGGCGTTCGCGCGTCCCGCGGGGAAGCCAACGAATGAACCCTCTTGCAGGACATGCTCTCCGTTGTCGTCGATAAGCGCGAGTTCGCCCGACAAGACGTACACGAGTTCGTCCTCACCTTCATGCCAATGGCGCAAGCTTGATATGGCGCCCGGTTCAAGCTTGACGTGGTTCACGCCGAACTGAGTCACATCGACGAGCTTGGTCAGTTGCGCTTCGTACTTGTCCGCAAATTGTTCGGGTCTGATCGGGTTCGCGATCGACGCCGGCGTGCCGGTTTGAACCGGCGCTTGCGTGATATGCCGGACCTTTGTTTCCATTCATATCAATCCAACGTGGCGATCGCCTCGATTTCGATCAGGAAGTCCGGGCCGACGAGCGAGGCGGCTTCGAAGAGCGCGGGTTGGCGCATTTGATGTTCATTGCGGCCTCGGCACTTCGGCGCAGAGGGGAAGTTTTTGGTCGTCGAGGTCGACGTCGGCGGCTTGGGATTCCGCGCGGCTCGACAGGGCGTGAAGCTCGCGGAGTTTGGAGTCGCGCTCGGTCAGCGTGTTCAGGTCGTTCGCGTCTTCGGCGCGGACGTAGATCAGCGTGTAGTCGCGCTTCTCGAAGCACTTTTCGTAGGCTTTCGTTTGCGCGCGCACGCGCTTGGCAGCCGGTGCCGTCGCTCCCGCGGCGTCGGCGGCAGCGTTGCAAGCGTCGATGTCGGCACGGAGGGAGAAGTCGCGCGGCGGCGCGACGTCCGTTGCGCAGGCCTGCAGCGCGACGGCGGCAATGACGATCAGACTATGGCGTGCGCTCATGAGGCCTTCTCCCTACGCCACCCTTACCATGCGCTTGCCGAAGTTGTCGCCGGCGAGGAGGCCGATGAGCGCCTTCGGCGTGTTCTCCAGGCCGTCCATGATGTCTTCCGGGACTTTGATTTGGCCGGATTTGACCCAGGTTTGCAGGTCGCTCAACGCCTTGTCGCGTTCGGCGTTGTAGTCCATCACGATAAAGCCTTGCATGGTCAAGCGCTTGGTCACGATGAGACCGGGAATCCCGCGCGGGCCGGTTCGCGGGGCGGCGCCGTCGTATTGGCTGACCGCGCCGCAGCAGGAGATGCGGCCGTGGTTGTTCATGCGGAACAGGCAGGCTTCCAATATGTCCCCGCCGACGTTGTCGAAGTAGACGTCAATGCCTTTCGGGGCGGCTTCCTTCAGTGCGCCGCCGACGGCCTGGGCCTTGTAGTCGATGACGGCATCGAAGCCGAGGTCGGATTTGAGCCAGTCGCATTTCTTCTGGCCGCCGGCGATGCCGACGACGCGGCAGCCTTTGAGCTTTGCGATTTGGCCGACGAAGACGCCGACAGAGCCGGCAGCCGCGGAGACTACGACAGTTTCGCCCGCCTTCGGCTTGCCGACGTTGAGCAGACCGAAATAGGCCGTGAGGCCGGCAATGCCATAGACGCTCAAGAGGTGCGAGATCGGTTCGATGCGCGGGAGCTTTTGCGCGTGTTTGGCGGGGAGGCTCGCGTATTCCTGCCAGCCGGTGTCGGCGAAGACGAGGTCGCCCTTGGTGAAGCCGGGTGCCTTCGCTTCCACGACTTCGGCGACGGCGCCGCCGGCCATCACCTGCCCGGCTTCGATCGCGGCGCGGTAGGTGGCGCCTTGCATCCAGGCGCGGTTCGCGGCGTCGAGCGAGATCAGTTTCGTCTTGAGCAGAAGCTCGCCGTCCTTCGCTTGCGGCATCGGGCCGTCGGCTAGGCGGAAGTGCTCGGCGCCGAGTTTGTCCTTCGGCAGTTCGACGATGTGGATCTGGCGGTTGATCATGGCGATGTCCTCAGGAAGAATTGCTCATGCGAAGGCGCGAAGAAGAAGAAGAAGAAGCTCTCACACAATGAAACAATGACACAATGGGTGGCAGTGACGGCGCGTAGCGCCAGTCGTGCGATCGTTGCGCGCCTGCGGCGCGGTCTTCATCGTGTCGTCGTTTCATTGTGTGAGATACCTTCCTTCTAGTTCCCGAACGCCTGGCGCAACGCTTTGGCCGCGTCGGTTATCGCGCTTCGGGCGGTGGGTAGGACTGCTGACATGTTGAAGAAGCCGTGCACCATGCCGGGGTAGTCCATGTAGACCGCGGCGACGCCCGCGCGGTTTAGTTTGTCGGCGTAGGCTTTGCCTTCGTCGCGCAAGGGGTCGAAGCCCGCGGTCACGACGTAGGCGCGCGGTAGGCCTGCGAGGTCGGTCGCTGCGAGCGGCGAGAGGCGCCAATCGTTCGGGTCGGCGCCGGGTGCGTATTGGTCGAAGAACCAAGTCATCGTCTTCTTTTCTAGGAAGTAGCCTTCGGCGAAGCTGTTCATCGAACCGGTCTCGGCCTTGAACTGCGTCACCGGGTAGATCAGCAGCTGATAGACGATGCGCGGGCCGCCCTTTTGCTTGGCCATCAGCGAGACCACAGCTGAGAGATTGCCGCCGGCGCTGTCGCCTGCGACGGCGATGCGGTTGGGATCGACGCCGAGCGTTGCGGCGTTCGTTTCCACCCACTTCACGGCGGCGTAGCAATCGTCGGCCGCGGCCGGGAACTTGTGTTCGGGCGCCAGGCGGTAGTCGACGGAGATCACCCGAGCACCGGTTTCGTTCGACAACGTGCGGCAGAGCGCGTCGTGCGTATCAAGATCGCCAATCACCCAGCCGCCACCGTGAAAGTAGACGAGACCGGGAAGCACCGCACCACCGCCGACGGGCGTGTACGCGCGCAGCTTGATCTCGCCGCCGGGACTGGGCATCGAGATGTTGTCGATCTTGCCAATGGCCAGGCCGGGCGGCTCCAACGTGGAGGCCATCATGCGGTACATCTCGCGCCCCTGCGCGGGTGGCACCTCCCACAGCTTCGGCATGGGATTGGCGGCCATCTGATCCATCAGGCCTTTGACGATTGCGTCGAGCATGGGTTCGTCCTTCAAGTTTCGAGCGGGTCGCATCAAATAGGCGTGCGTGTGCGTGTGCAAGGGTTTCGGATTCAACTCCGGCGGCGCGTTAACGCTTGGGCGCGGCACTGCACGCGCGGCGCAGGACAAACGTAAATGGCCGCTACACCCCTTAAGCTGCGCGCAATGTTTCATTGCCGCTTTCGGCTAGCGTCTCCTTAACGCGATCGCAGCAGCGCTCGTGCGAGAAGAAAGAAGAATAGTTCCAACCGCTTGGACACGCTAACCCGTGAGCGCGCCTTCGCCCGCCGGCCGATGCCTCGCCCAGCTTTTTCTGGGCCTCGCTTTGCTCATCGCCGCGACGGTCAGCGTGGCAGCTGCTCCGATGGCGGTGAACGGCGTCCTTGATCTCTCACAACACGATTTTTCGAGACAGCCGACGTTGAAGCTTCGCGGCGATTGGATTTTTTATCCGACGCATTGGGCGAGCGAGGTCGACAAGGCTCGGGGCGAGCTTCTGGCCGTGCCGAAGCGGTGGAAAGCCGGCGAGTACAAGGGCTACGGCACGTATGTGCTAAGGGTCGTACTGCCGGACATGCCGCGGGGCGAGCGGCTCATGGTGAACACCGGCTATATCTTCTCCAGCTACCGGCTGAGCGCGAACGACCAGGTCATCGCCGAGAGCGGGACGCCTGCCGCACGCGCCGACGACGAAGTTCCGCGCGTCTACAGTCTGCTGGCGCCATTGCCGGACGGTGTGCGGACGGTCGAGCTCAAGCTCGAGGTTTCGAGCCACCTTCGGTCTTGGGGCGGGGTGTTTGCGACGCCTACTCTGGGGCTCGAGAGTGCCATCACGGCGGATCGCAACTGGCTCTATGCGCTCGCCGTGATGTTGGTCGGCGCCATGCTGTTCGGCGCGGCCTACCATTTTCTGGTGTTCGCTCTCTCGCGCGATGCGCATCCGAGCTTCTGGTTTGCGGTCTTTTCTTCCGTGCTGGCGTTGCGGACCGCGTTGATCGAGCCGATCGCACCCCACGCCATTTCGTGGCTCGGGCAAGATTGGATTTGGCGGATCGACTTTGCAGCGACGGTTTTGCTGCTGCCCACATTTTATCAGTTCTGTTACGCCGCTTTCCCGGCCTTTATTTCGCGGCGCTTGGTGATGCCGCTCGCCGTGAGTTGCGGGATTGGCGCTGCGGCCAGCATCTTGTTCGGATCTGACACCGGCTCGATGGCAGTTCGCGTGATGGAGTATTTTCTTGCGCCTCTCGCGCTGATCGTCTTGACCGTCGGGATCGTAGGCGCGGTCAGGCGCGGCGCGCCCGGCGCGCAGATTGCAATGCTCGGTTGGATTGTCTGTGCGGCGGCGGTGGTTCACGACATTCTGATGGACTTACAGGTCATCGCCGGCATCAATCTGGTGACGTTCGGCTTCATCGCGTCGCTGCTTTGCTTTTCCGGCATGATTGCGGCGCAGTATCGCGACCGGCTGCGGCGGACGGCGACTGATCGCGACGAGTTGGAGGCCGCGGTTGCGAACCGCACGCGCGAGCTCAGCGACAAGATCGACGAGCTGAAGGTGAGCCAGATTGCGCTTGAACAGGCGCGGCGCGAGGCGGTTTCCGCCAATGTCGCGAAGTCGCGGTTCCTAGCCACGATGAGCCACGAGTTGCGAACGCCGTTGAATTCTATCTTGGGCTTTTCCGACATCATTCGTTCTGAAACGCTGGGGCCGGTGGGCGACAACAGGTACAAGGACTATGCCACGCATATTCACGACAGCGGCACGCACCTGCTCAATCTGATCGGCGACGTGCTCGACATCTCGCGGATCGAGGCCGGCAGAGTGGAATTGCGTCCGGAGCCGCTAGACATACGCGAACTGTGCGAGACGGCGCTGCGCCATGCGGCGACGCGCGAGCGGCGCGGCGCAGATGTCGTCACGCGCGCCTTCGAGGACGGGCTGCCGCTTGTCACCGCGGACCAGCGCGCGGTCACGCAGATGGTGATCAATCTGGTGTCGAATGCGATGAAGTTCACGCCCGGCGACGGGCGCATTGTGCTGACGGCGCGGCAGCGCGACGACGGCGGCGTATCGGTCGAAGTCGCCGACTCGGGCGTGGGCATGGACGCCGTCGACATTCCCAAGGCGCTGGCCGTGTTCAGCCAAGTCGATGACAGCCATGCGCGGCGTCATGAGGGGACGGGCCTGGGCCTGCCGATCGTGAAGTCGCTGATCGAACTGCACGGCGGGCAGCTTTCGCTGACCAGCGAAAAGGGCAAGGGCACGACGGTTCGGCTCGATTTCCCGGCAAGTGCGAGCGTCACGAGCGCGGTGGCGGCTTAGAGTTCCGCCAAAGGAAAATTGAACCACGAAGAACACAAAATGCACGAAGCGCTCAGCGAGGTTCCTGCCGAACGCGCGCGTTAAGGCGCAACAATGGCGCTTCGCGCCGCACAGTCGCGTTCGCTCGGGCAGAGCGCTTTGCGTATTTTGTGTTCCTCGTGGTTCGGTTTTCTTCTTGGCGGCTTCGGCCGTCAGACCACGATCACGTCCGGCGGCGGTACTTTGGCGTAGAGCGCTTCGACGAGCTTGGTGCGGCGGTCGAGGGTGGCTCGTTGGTTGACGTAGCCTTTGTCGGTGATTTCGTGGCCGTCGATCGAGGGTGGTTCGCTCATCAACATGAGCCGCATGACTTTGCCGGAGGAGCCGCCGGCGCTCTTGTTGTGCTTGCGCACGCCTTCGCGGACAAAATCGATTACGGCGGTGGAGCGCAGGATTTCGTCGGGCGTCTTCAGGTTCGGGTCGGTGCAAAGTTCGCGCGCCGCCGTCATGTTCGGCCAAGCGAGGACGGCGACGAACTCCTTGTCGAGGCCCGCGACCACGCAGTCTTGGATCAAGGGCGAGGCGGCGGCGATGATCTCGGCGCGAAGAGTGCCGACGGAGACCCACGTGCCGGAGGAGAGTTTGAAATCCTCGGTCACACGGCCGTCGAAGATGAGCCCCTTCGCAGGCTCGTACTGATCGACGAACTTGGCGGCGTCGCCCAGTTTGTAGAAGCCTTCTTCGTCGAAGGCGGCTTCGGTGAGGTCGGGGCGGTTGAGGTAGCCGGGGGTGACGGTCGGGCCCTTCACGCGCACTTCGAGTTTCTGGCCGTTGGGCACCAGCTTCAGCGTGACGCCAGGGAGCGGCAGGCCGATCAAGCCCACGCGTTCGGTCAACCAGTGGACGACCGTGATGCCTTGCGTTTCGGTGGCGCCGTACATCGTGGTGAGCCCGAGGCGGTGGCCGGTCGATTTGATCGCGAGCGCCTGCATGCGGTCGTAGAGGTCGTCGGAGAGCGTGGCGCCGCCGTAGCCCATGTATTTGAGTTTCGCGAAGAACTTGTCGCGTAGTTTGTCGTCGCGCTCCATCGCGTCGGCAAGCATCGTGAAGGCGATCGGGGCGGAGCCGAACACCAACGGCGAGATCTCGCGGAGGTTACGAATCGTCTCGTCGAACATGCCGGGGATCGGCTTGCCGTTGTCGAGATAGATCGTCCCGCCGGCATTCAAGTTGCCGTTGAAACCAATGTTGCCGGCGGAGATGTGGTTCCACGGCATCCACTCCAGGCTCTCGGGAATTTCGTCCGGGTTCGGCGGTTCGGCGCGCAGCGACTCCTGCCCCGCGATGACGGCGCACATCATGCCGTGAGTCTGGATCACGCCTTTGGGCATGCCGGTGGAGCCGGAGGTGAAGAGATACTTGGCGACCGTGGCGTGATCTATCTTGTCCATCGAGGCGCGAACCGCCGGACCGGCGTTCGTTTCGAGTAGGCGCTCGTAAGACGTCGAGGGGAGATCGGGCGCCGAGATCACGGTCACGACTTCGACGCCCGCGAGATCGAGCGCTTTGATCGCCTTCGCGTAAAGCGGGCCGTTGTCGACGAAGATCATCTTCGGCTTCGTGAGCGCGGCGACATGGCGGAGTTTGCCGTGATCCTGGCTGAACAGCGAGTAGGCCACGGAGACGGGGGCGACTGGCACGCGCGCCTTCATCGCGCCCAACATCATGACGGCGTGCTCGATCGAGTTGCCGGAAAGGATGACCAACGGCGCGTCGGGGCCGAGTTTGCGGTCGAGCAGCGCTTGGGCGATCGCGCTCGCGCGCTGGTTCGCTTCACCGTAGGTGATGTAGCGCCATGGGCCCTGGGGGGTGCGCTGCGCCAGGAGATTGCGCGTGGGATGCTGGTTCGCGCGTTCTTCGAAGAGATGTGCGATCGAGCGGTGCTGGGGTCCGATATCGTAGAGCGAGCGAATGATGTACGTGCCGTCGCCTCGGCGCTGCGAGTAGATTTTGGGCGGCAGCATGGGTAGGGGTTTGAACGGCGGGAGTGCCTTGGCTGTTGCGGTCATAGGGGGCGTTCTTTCGCATTTG
>JAGOBA010000009.1 GCA_017983635.1 Alphaproteobacteria bacterium | reverse complement strand
TGAAGCGGGCGCCGACGACCGGCCCACGAAGGCCCCGTCGCAGTTCATGTCCAATCTGATGATCCACATTCCGGTGGGCTATGCGCAGGGGCTCAAGGACCCGAAGATCAACTGGCTATTTCCGACCGAGCCCGATGCAGGCTCTGGCGGGCGCGTGCATATGTGGCCGCGCGGAAAAGTGCTGGGCGGCTCGTCGTCGATCAACGGCCTGCTCTACATTCGCGGCCAGCACGCCGACTACGACGGCTGGCGGCAAATGGGCTGCGAAGGCTGGAGCTGGGAGGACGTCTTCCCCTATTTCCGCCGCGCGGAGCATCAAGAGCGCGGCGCCGATCGCTGGCACGCGACGGGCGGGCCGCTCAACATCTCCGACGTGACCGAGCGCCATCCGATCTCAGACGCGGTAATCGACGCCTGTGTGGAAGCGGGCATCCCGCGCAACGACGACGTCAACGCCGAAAGCCAAGAAGGCGCCGGCTACTACCAGCTGACCGTGAAGAACGGCCTGCGCCAATCGGCGGCCGTCGCCTACTTGCACCCGATCATGAACCGGCCCAACCTAAAGGTCGAAACCCGTGCCTTGGCGCGCCGCGTGACGATGCAGGGACGCAAAGCAACCGGTGTCGAATACGCGCAAGACGGACGCGTGATCACGGCATCGGCGCGGCGCGAGGTCATCCTGGCCGGTGGCGCCATCAACTCACCGCAGTTGCTGCAACTCTCCGGCATCGGCGATGGGCGCCTGCTCCAAAGCCTTGGGGTCGCAACCGTACATGATCTGCCGGGCGTCGGCGAGAACTTGCAAGACCACTACGTCGTCACCGCTTCGTTCCGATTAAAGCCGGGCGTGTTGTCTATCAACGAAACCAGCCGCGGCCTACCGTTCGTGAAAGAGGCCTTCAAGTATGTGTTTCAGCGTAAGGGCTTGCTCACGCTGTCGGCCGCGCACATCGCCGCCTTTGTGAAATCGCGCCCCGATCTCATCTCGCCCGACATCCAATATCACATCCTTCCCGCCACAATCGACGCGGAGAAACTCGCCGCGCAAGGCGTGATGGAACTCGATCAAGCGCCCGGCCTCACGATCGCGCCGTGCCAAGTGCGACCGGAGAGCCGCGGCTGGATCCGGATTAAGTCTGCGGACCCAGCAGTTTATCCCTCGATCCAACCCAACTACCTCAGCGATCCACTCGACCGCGAAGTGATCGTCGCGGGCCTCAAGTGGGCACGCAAGATCGCAAGCCAGCCCGCGCTCCAACCCTATATGCAAAGCGAGTTGCTGCCCGGCGACAGTGCAAAGTCGGACGCCGACCTGCTCGACTACGCGCGCAACAACGGCGCCACGATCTACCACCCGGTCGGCACCTGCCAAATGGGCCGCAGCCCCCGCGCCGTGGTCGACCCGCAGCTGCGCGTGCATGGCATCGAAGGCCTACGCGTCGTCGACGCCTCCATCATGCCGCGCCTCGTATCAGGCAACACCAACGCCCCAACGATTATGATCGCCGAAAAAGCCAGCGACATGATCTTGGGTCGCGCCGCCGCGGCCTCGTCTCCGGCAACACCAACGCCCCAACTATCATGATCGCCGAAAAAGCCAGCGACATGATCTTGGGTCGAGCGACCTGACCGATTACGTGGACGTACGATTCTAGAGCCGGGATTCAATTTGCAAACAACGGAGAGATCTCGCAGATGACGAGAACGATGTTTGAAGTCTTGGTGGTCTCGCTCGGCATTGCGTTCGCCATCGCCTTTTGCATCATCGTCGTTCCGCCCTTGCTCGAAAGCGGCGACATCGTGGGAGCATTTGCGGCAGGCTTCGTGAACCCCTATGCGTTCGGCTATTCGCTCGACACGATCATCTGCGGCCTGATCCTGATCGTTTGGGTCGTCTACGAACGAAGCACCTTGGGCATCCGCCACGGCTGGATCGCGATCCCAGTATCGCTCGCACCCGGCGTAGCGACCGCGTTCGGGCTCTATCTGCTCATCCGCTCCCGGCAGTTGGCCGCAAGAGCGGCGTGATCGCGGATAGGCGCTCGGCGCCGCTTGCCGCAGACGCCAGATAGGAACATCTCCCTAGCCCGAGGACGCGCTGGATCATGACCAAGCCCGAGACTTATCTAGCGTGTCGGTGTGGCGCCTGCCGCGGTGTCGGATGCCATCGTCGCTTAATCGCACGCGAAGTCGTCGCTGCCAACCGCGCGGCACTGCGGCGGGAAGCCGTGCTTGCGCCAGTAGACATCGAGCTTGCGCTCGCGCATCAGCCGTTTTCGTTCCAGCGATTTCGTCCATTCGGGAAAGCCTGTCGTCGTCCACGACCAGATAGCTCCATCTGGGTGCATACGATCATAGGCGCCGAACAGAAACAGGACGCGGGTCTCGGCCGGCGAGTGCGGCACCAACGGTGAACCCATGCCCTCGAGCCGTGTCTCCAGAGTGCGCAGCGCTTTCTTCCGGTCATAGGCCGGATTGGTTTGCGCCTGAAACAACATATCGACAGCCCACCGCATGTCACCGGTGCTGAGATCTCCGGCGAGGCGAGTCATCTCGTATAGGAATGCGTGTTCATCGCCGCGGGCAAGATATGCGCCCCACGGCGCTGCATTGAAGGAGCCGCCAAAGCCTCGACGTAAATTCTCCTTCAATATCGCCAACCCACCCGCGATATCTCCTGCCAAGATCAGCATGTTCGATTTGTGATCGCGGCAATTGTTGTAGTCGGGATTAAGAGACAGGCATCGGTCGAAGTCGGCGAGCGCGCGGTCGAAAAAGCCAAGATCGCGCCAGACCTGTCCGCGCCACATATAGATGGTCTCGTCTCTTGGGTTGCGCGCGATCGCGTTGTCGAAGTTGGAAAAAGCTGCCTCGTAGTCCGCAACAGCTTGGGACCTCCCACCGAGGACGGCGTAAGGAAGCGAAAGCGATGGGTCGAGTGCGATCGCCTTTTGTGCCGCGTTGTCCGTAAGTGCAATAAAATCTCGATTAAGATCTGTGCCGCTCAGCCAACTCGGTGCAATCCAATAGCTGGCAGCAAGCACAGCCCAAGCCCTGGCAAAACCCGGATCGATTTCGACCGCGCGCTCCAACGCGGCTATGCTGCGTTTGACATTCTCCTGACCCCGCAGGACGAAGCGTGTCTGCCCCTCGAGGAACAGCGCATAGGCGTCGGCGTTTTCCGTGTCGGCACTGCGGTTTGCCGGTGCCGCAATCGGCCGCGCGCCAATGCGGCTCGACAGCTGGCCCACGATCGCCTTGGTGATTTCATCTTGAATGGCGAAGATGTTCTCCGTCGTCATCGTCCGGTCGAACGTTTGCGACCACAAATGCTTGTCGGTTTTCGCATCGATCAATTGCGCCGTGATGCGGATCGTGTCACCGGCCTTGCGCACGCTGCCTTCAAGAATGTGGCGCACGCGCAGCTGCTGGGCGATCAACGGCACGCCGATTTTCTCCTGACCCTTGAACTGAAACGACGAGGTGCGTGAGGCGACTTCAAGGCCCGAGACGTTGGCGAGTACGTTGAGGATTTCCTCTGCGATCCCTTGGGAGAAGTACTCCTGGTCCTTGGCGGGCGAGAGGTCGGCGAAGGGTAGCACCGCGATTGAAACGGCGGAGACTGCGGGCTCAGTCTTTGGCGCCGTTGCCGTCGTGACGGCCGCCGGCGGGGTCGTGAGCTGCACCACCACGGCTGCGAGCACGAGCACCAGGGCTGCCGCCAGCGCGAAGTCCGTCGTTTGCGGCATGAAGCGCGCAACTTCGCCCGCCGGCACGGTTCGCTTGATGCCATCGGGCGTGAACTCGAAGAACCAACTCACGGTCACCGCAATCGGAAAGCCCACGATGAGCAAGCCAAGGATGAAGGCCCCGAACGCAGGCGGGAGAGACATCGCCGTCTGCAACGACAACGCCACCTGCAGAATGACCCACCCGGCGACGACATAGCCCGACGCCACGCGCAACACCTTGCGCCGCTGGAGTTCGCTCAGGAATTTCTGCATGGTTGGCCCAGTCTAGATTTCATGGCTGTTCAATCACACGCGAAGTCGTCTTTGCCGACAGGTTTGCACTGCGGCGGGAAGCCGTGCTTGCGCCAATAGACGTCGAGCTTTCGCTCGCGCATCAGCCGCTTTCGTTCCGGCGATTTCGTCCATTCGGGAAAGCCGGTCGTCAACCACCACCAGCTGTCCCCAACCGGGTGCATACGATCATAGGCGCCGAACAGAAAGAGGACGGCGACCTCGTTGTAAGAACGTGGCGACGGCGGCGCACCCAAGCCCTCCAGACGCGCCTCGAAAATGCGCAAGCCCTTCTTCCGGTCATAGGACGGGTTGGTTTGCGCCTGAAAAATCATCTCGACGGCCCAATGCATATCGCCCGAGCTTAAAGTGCGGGCAAGCTCATTGATCTCGTAAAGAAACTCGATTTCATCGCCGCGGCTGAGATAAGCGCCCCATATCGCCGACGTCGTGCCTGCGAAGCCCCGGCGCACATTCTCCTTCCTTGTCGCCAATCCGCCGGCCACGTCGCCGGTGAAGACTTGCAATGCAGACTTGTGCTCGCGGCAATTGTTGTAATCGGGATTCAGCGACAGGCATCGGTCCCAATCGGCCATCGCGCGGTCAAAAAAACCAAGATCGCGCCAAACTTCGGCACGCCACATATAGATCGTCTCGTCCTTTGGGTTGCGCGCGACCGCCTGATCGAAATAGGAGAACGCCGCCTCATATTCGGTCACGTTATTGGCCTTCGCGGCGAGGACGGCATAGGGAAGCGACAGCGACGGATCGAGTTCGATCGCCTTTCGCGCGGCCTCAACCGCAAGACTCGGGAAGTCTCGAACGAGGTCGGCGCCGCTCAGCCAGCCCGGAGCAATCGAATAATCGGCAGCGAGCACGGCCCAGGCGCGGGCAAAACCCGGATCGATCTCGATCACGCGCTCCAGCGCGGCCATGCTGCGGATGATGTTTTCCTGACCACGCATGACGAAACGCGTCTGCCCCTCGAGGAACAGCGCATAGGCGTCGGCGTTTTGCGTGTCGGCACTACGGGCGGCAGGCGCCGCAATCGGCTGCGCTCCAATGCGGCTCGACAGCTGGCTTACGATCGCTTTGGTGATTTCGTCTTGAATGGCGAAGATGTTCTCCGTCGTCATCGTCCGGTCGAAGGTCTGCGACCACAGATGCTTGTCGGTCTTCGCGTCGATCAATTGCGCCGTGATGCGGATCGTGTCGCCCGCCTTGCGCACGCTGCCTTCCAGGATATGGCGCACACGCAGTTGCTGCGCGATCAGCGGTACGCCGATCTTCTCCTGCCCCTTGAACTGGAACGACGAGGTGCGCGAGGCGACCTCAAGCCCGGAAACGTTGGCAAGGACGTTTAGGATTTCCTCGGCGATCCCTTGCGAGAAATACTCCTGGTCCTTGGCGGGTGAGAGGTCGGCGAAGGGGAGCACCGCGATGGAGGCGGCGGAGACCGCGGGTTCGGCCTTCGGCGCCGTCGCCGTCGTGACGGTCGTCGGGGGCGTCGCGAGTTGCACCACCACCGCGGCGAGCACCAGCACCAACGCCGCCGCCAAAGCGAAGTCCGCCGTTTGCGGCTTGAAGCGCACGACTTCGCCGGATGGGACGGTTCGCTTGATGCCGTCCGGCGTGAACTCGAAGAACCAGCTGACCACGACCGCAATCGGAAAGCCGATGATCAGCAGCGAGATGATCATGGTCGAGAACCAGTCGGGCAGCTTCATCGCGTCCTCGAGCGACAAAGCCACCTGCAATATCGCCCAGCCGGCGACGACGTAGGCGGACGCCACACGGAGCACCTTGCGGCGTTGAAGTTCGCTCAGAAATTTCTGCATGCGTTGGCGGCCCCGGAATCGACGGCGTACTTCTGCCTGGCCTTGTAGCAGACGGTGCGAGGCGTACGTAACTTGGCGCGTCGCGGCGCGCAGGCAGGATCCCGTGTTAATATTGTCGCTGGGGTAGCGCTGACGCGATACGGTCAGGGCAGCACGCGCAAGCCTCGCTCTTCGTGCTCAGCCTTGGCGCTCGGTCTTGGCGTTTGGTCTTGGCGTTTGGTCTTGGCGTTTGGTCTTGGCGTTTGGTCTTGGCGCTCGGTCTTGTTCGCGCGTCTTGAAGAAGAGTCGTGCCACGTGCGGGCGGGGACGACGCCCTTCTTACCCGCATTTTGACCTCTGCGACAAAATCGTTGCCTTTTTGTTCTTGACCACTTCGGCGCTTTCGGCTATGTTCGGCGCTCAATTTCAGTATGGTGATAGGTGCGCGTACGGGGTCCCTCAGGGCTCCTTTTTTTGTGAGTGGGGCTGCTTCGGCGGCAGAGGCCTCCTGCGCGAACGCGGCTCCAGATCCGTGTGCATTTAATGCACCGATCCGATGGCGGACCGGACGAAGTGGCACAGTCAACCCCTGTGCCTCATGACAAGCTTCAAACGGCGGCGAAGCAACGAATATCGGCTAATCTAACGCCACTGCTGAGACATCAACTTTGGGAAACGCCATGAAATACCTCCACACCATGCTGCGCGTCGGCAACCTCGACGCAGCGCTCGACTTCTTCGTCGCAAAGCTCGGCCTCACCGAAACGCGCCGCGCCGAGAACGCGGCCGGGCGGTTCACGCTGATCTTTCTCGCCGCGCCCGAAAGCCCCGAGGCCGAAATCGAACTGACCTACAATTGGGACGAACACGAATACTCCGGCGGCCGCAACTTCGGCCATCTCGCCTTCGCGGTCGACGACATCTACGCCACCTGCGAGCGCCTGATGAACGCCGGCGTCACCATCAACCGCCCGCCACGCGACGGCCGCATGGCCTTCGTCCGCTCGCCGGACCTACACTCGATCGAACTCCTGCAAAAAGGCAAAGCGTTGCCCCCGAAGGAACCTTGGACCTCAATGCCGAACACGGGAAGCTGGTAGCGATGTCCCTCCCCCGCACGCTCGGCACACTCGACCGCCCCGACTGCGCGATCCACTACGAGGTCACCGGCTCCGGCCCGAAGGCGATTGTCTTTGCCCACGGGCTCGGCGGCAATCACCTCTCATGGTTTCAGCAAGTCGCGCACTTTGCGACGCACTACACGTGCGTGACGTTTGCCCACCGCGGCTTCGCGCCGTCGTCGGCGATCGCTGGCGGGCCTGACCCTAAAGATTACGCCGCCGATCTCGCCGCGCTCGTCGCGCATCTGAAACTCACCGACGTCCGCGTCGTCGCACAATCGATGGGCGGTTGGACCACGGTCGAATACGCGCTCACCCGCCCGCCGGAATTGAAAGCGATCGTGCTCGCCTGCACCACCGGCACGATCGACCCGCAACAAATCGACGAGCCCACGCGCGCCCGAATAGCACCGTGGATCCAGACCGAATTCGCGAAGGTCCCGGCGTTGTTCGCGCGCGGTATCCACCCGGCAGCCGGCGAGCGCATGGCGCGCGAGCAACCCGCGCAACACCTGCTCTATCGCCACATCGACGACCAAAACGCCGGCTTGGACAAACAAGCACTCGGCGCCAAACTCATGGCCGCGCGCAACCGCCCGCCGCAGGACCTGGCGAAGATCGCCTGCCCCATCCTCTTCATTGTCGGCGAAGAAGACGTGCTGATCCCAAACTTCGTCGCCGACGCCTTCACCCGCGTCGTGCCAAAGGCCAAAGTCGCCCACATCACCGAAGCCGGCCACAGCGCCTATTTCGAGCGCCCGGCAAAGTTCAACGCCACCGTCGACGACTTCTTCGGACATATCAGTTGATGATTTCGTCATGATGGACTGCAGCGAGTGCCGTGATAGGCACAGGCTGGAATACCGAATGCCGCCATTGCTCAAGCAAACGCTATCGTGGAGGCGTGGTTGCCAGAGCGGGATCGCTATACTGTCTCGATCGATCATGAGGACACCAATGTCAAAAGTCTTTCTTACCGCGCTGGCGCTAGCCTTGGCGATTTTCGCCAGCCCGTCCGCGCACGCAGACGCTGCGTTGCAAGTCTTTCTCGAACAAACGCTCGCCGCCGCACGGCAGAAGGATCAACTCCCCGCCGCTGCCGCACTCGTGCAGATCAACGGCAAGATCGAAGCCGAAGCCGTTGTCGGCGTGCGCGCGCTGGGCCAGCCCGAGCTCGCGACAACGAACGACCGTTGGCACATCGGCTCCGACACCAAGGCCTTCACCTCCACGCTGATTGCACGCCTGGTGGAACAAAACGTACTGCATTTCGAAGATACGCTGGCGAGTTCATTTCCCGCGATTGCGAAAGACATGAATCCGGCCTACCGCAACGTGACGCTGGCGCAGTTGCTAACGCACACGTCCGGACTACCACCACTGACCGACGACAGGGACCTGCCCCCATTTCTGGCTGCGATAGCAACGGCGAAAGACGTCAGGGGGCAGCGCGCCGCCATTGCGCGCACTTACCTCACCCAACCACCAGCCTCCAAAGCAGGCGAGTACGAATACTCGAACCTCGGCTACATCATCGCCGGCGCCATCGCCGAAGCACGCACTGGCAAAGCATGGGAAGATCTGATCCGCGAACAAATCTTTAACCCGCTCGGTATCAAGAATGCCGGCTTCGGCGTCCCCGCTTCCCCGGGCAAAGCCGACCAGCCCTGGGGCCACAATGAGATCGGAGGAAAGCTCGTCCCGCTTGATCCTTCAAACCCGGATGGCGACAATCCCGCCGCCTTAGGACCCGCCGGCACCATCAACATCGCGCTCAAAGATTGGCTGTTGTTCGCGCAAGACCACCTCGACGGCGCGCACGGTCACGGCAAGCTCCTGAAGGCAGAAACGTATCGCAAGCTCCATACGCCCGTGACGGAGAACTATGCCTTCGGCTGGGGCTCCAAACTTGGCCCCGACGGCGCACCCTTACTTCTAACCCACTCGGGCAGCAACGGCTTCTGGCTTGCCGACATCCGCATCATGCCAAAGCACGACATGATCTTCCTCGTCGTCACGAACGCCGGTAACGAAGCCGCCAACCAAGCGATCCAGGACATCGGCAAACCGCTAAGGGACAGATTGAAACCGTTCGACTAAGCCGCTGCCCGCTTCTTAACGGCCATCGATTCTTCCTCGGCGTCCTGCGATGGCCCTAAGAACGCGCGCACTGTAACGCCGTCCTTTACCCGCGTGTCGCGCAGGAAGAAATCGATCATCTCATGAAACCAAACCCGCCGGCCCATTTGGTAGTACCAGCGGATCGCGTGCCGGATCTTTGGGTCGGGGTGCCAGATCAATCGCCTGAGCGCCCGCGGCCGCGCTTGGGCCGCAACTTCGATGAATTTCACCCACAAGAACACCCGCCACGGCGGCATGTGACGCATCGATAGCACCTGGTGCTTATAGTCCCACTTGCTCTGATCGGGCTGAATCACGCGCCGGTCTTCGACCAAGCGGTAGTAGGGCGTCCAACGATGCGGCGTCGCATAGAGCGTGATGATCTGATCGGGGTCGTAGGAAATCAGCTGCTTCAGCCCGTGCCAAAAGTCCTTGTCGGTCTGCTCGTCGAAGCCTGCCACCCACGTCGCCAATGACAAGATGCCGTGCTTACGCAAAAGCGCAATCGCCTCGCGATCCACCGCCGTCGTGCTGCCCTTCTTGATCATCTCAAGCGTCGCTTCGTCGGTGTTCTCCATTCCCATGAGAAAGCGCTCAAACCCAGCCTTCTTGTAGAGATGCAGAATATCCGCGTCGCGCACGATGTCGCCCGCCCGCGTCGATCCAATCAGCGTGACGCTCACATTCTCCGCGATGAGCGCCTCCAGAAACGCCGCCCAAGGCTTGCGTCCCGCGCTCGGATTCTCGTCCGCGAAGTTGAACACCTCAACGCCGTGCTGGCGATGCAGCCGCGCGATCTCCGCGGCCAGCTTCTTCGGATCGCGATGCCGCCAGCGCGTCCAAAACCCACGCTGACCGCAATAGTTGCACAGATGTGGACAGCCGCGCGAAAACTGAATGACGACAGCGCGCTTGCCGCCCCAGTACGAATAGCGCTTGTGATCGATCAGCTCCCAACCGACGCGACAGGCGTCCAGATCCTTGATCACCGGCGCCGCCACGGTCGCGCGCACCTCGCCGTGCACCCGAAACGCCAGCCCCGGAATATGCGTGTACGACTGCTGCCGCTGCAGCGCATCGAACAGCTTCACCGCTGTCTCCTCGCCCTCGCCGCGCACAATGATGTCGATCTGCGGCTCGGTACCCAAGATATCGCGCCAAAAGTACGTCGGATGCACGCCGCCATAGACGATCGTCACGCGCGGCATCAGCGCCCGCACCATCCGCGAAATCTGCATGATGATCGGGTGCCCCGAGGTGGAGCCGGTATGCCCGAACAGCACCGCATCCGGCGCAAAGGCGAGCGCCTGCTCGACGATCGCCTCATACTTCATCGGTCCGAACTCGCCGTCGATCAGCGCAACGTCGTGCCCTGCATCGATCAACGGCCCGCCAATCGAGAGCAACCCCAGCGGCGGCAACTGCTCCTTCGGAATCCGGCTCCCGATCGCAGGATGCGGCACATTTGATGAGGAGAAGGCGCATATCCAAGAGTCCCGGACCGTTGAGTCAGGCGAACTCTAGTCCCGCATTTCCCCCGTGACGTGTGACGGCCGTCGCGGCCGCTTCGAAAGTCACAATGCGGCCTCAAATCATACGCTGCCAGATTGATCGCGCGATTACCGGCGTGTTGAATGTCCGCTGGCAGGCCTACGACGGCTCACCTCGTGGGGGAAGACAATGAAGCTCGGCGTAAGGCACGCGGCCGGAATCATCCGGGCGACCCTTCTATTTCTGTTTGTCTCGGGCCTATTCGCGGCGACTGCCGCAGAGACGGCACCAGCACCACCGGCGCCCGCGTCGCCTCTGAAACACGAACTCTCGCCCGCCGACATCGAATCTTTCCTCGATGGCCTGGTCGCGTTGCAGATCGAAAGCAACGACATTGCCGGCGCAACCATCTCGATCGTCAAAGACGGTCAAGTCCTCTTCGCGAAGGGCTACGGCTTCGCGGACATGAAAGCTCGCACGCCGGTGTCGGCCGAGACCACGCTGTTCCGCGTGGGCTCGATCACGAAGACGTTCACCTGGACTGCGGTGATGCAACTCGTCGAGCAGGGCAAGCTCGACCTCGACGCCGATGTGAACACCTATCTCGATTTCAAGATCCCGCCAAAGGACGGCAAGCCCGTCACCCTGCGCAATCTGATGACCCACCGCGGCGGCTTCCAAGAAGCGATCAAAGGCCTCGGCGCGCAGAACACCGGCAAGGTCGATCTCGGCGCGTATTTGCGCAATCACCTCCCCGATCAGATCTTCACCCCCGGCAGCACGCCCTCATACTCGAACTATGGCGCAGCGCTCGCAGGCTACATCGTCGAGCGCGTGGCGAAGCAACCCTTCGACGCCTACCTCGACGAACACATCTACAAGCCGCTCGGCATGACCCATACAAGCATCGCGCAGCCGCTACCCGCCGCGCTCGAACCGCAAATGTCGAAGGGCTATCAACTCGCTTCGGGCGAACCGATCCCGTTCGAAATCGTCAACGGCTACCCCGCCGGTAGTCAGTCCTCCAGCGCCATCGACATGACGAAGTTCATGATCGCCCATCTCGAAGGCGGCGCGCTCGGCGAAGCGCGCATCTTGAAGCCCGAAACCATCGCCCAGATGCACAACACCGTGACCACGCTCGACCCGCGCGCGAACGGCATCGCACTCGGCTTCTACGAGGAGGCTTTGGGCGAACTGCGCACAATCGGTCACGGCGGCGACACGGTGCCATTCCACAGCGACATGCACCTGATCCCAAGCCAGCGCTTCGGGTTCTTCGTCTCCTACAACAGCACCGGCCGCGGTGACATCCCCGCGCGCAGTGCGTTGTGGCGCAAGTTCCGCGAACGCTACTTCGGCACCGAAACGCCAACCGGGAAACCCCTGCTCGCGAATGCCAAGGCGCTTGCCGATGAAGTCGTGGGCGCTTACGTCACCTCTCGCCGCGCCGACACCTCGATGCTGAGAGCACTCACGAGCCTGTCTCAGGCAACCGTCACCGCCAACGATGACGGCACGATCACGGTCGACCTGCTGCGCGGTCTCAACGGCCAACCCCGCCGGTGGGAGCCCTTGGCCAAAGGCGAATTCCGAGAGGTCAATGGCTCCGCGAAACTGATCTTCATTGGCGAGAGCCAAGATAAGCTCCAGATGCTGACGAGCGGGGCCGGCGTGCTGGTTTTCCAGCGAACCACGCCCGCCCAAAGCGCCACAACGCTGCTCGCTGTCGCTGGCGGCGCCACATTCGTCCTGCTCCTCAATCTCATCGGCTGGCCGCTCGCCGCCTTTGTTCGCCGCCGTCATGGCGCAGCTCTACACCTGCAGCCGCTCGACCACGGCCTGCGCTTTGCCACAATGGCGGCCATCGCCGCGCTCTTGACGTTTGTCATCGGCATCTTCGCCACCCTAGTCCCGCATCTCGAAGATCCCTGGTCGCTGGACGAGAAGCTCGATCCGACGCTGCGCATGTTCCAATACGTCGGCATCGCGGGCGCGGTCGGCGCCTTGTTCGCCGTAGGCAGCGCCGTTCAATCCTGGCGCAGTCCCATGCGTTCGTTCTTCGGCCGCCTGAAAGAAAGCATCGTCGCGCTGGCCTACCTCGGCCTGCTCTGGTTCGCTTGGGCAATGAACCTGTTCGACTTCACGCTCCGCTACTGAGCCAACCCGGCGCCGGTCGTCGGTGAACCGGGCCTGTTTGGCGGGAGATTCTAAGCAGGTTGCGGCACGGCGTGCTTTGCGCGTCCCGACGCGATCAAGACAATGCCGAGCAACGAGAGCAGATTGGCGCCGATCTGGTACCAAGCCGGCACCAACGGGTTGTGCAGCCACTCGATCAACCACGCGATGATTAATTGCGTCGACCCGCCGAACACCGTCACCGCAATCGCATACGCGATCGACAAGCCGCTGGAGCGCACCGCTTTTGGAAACGCCTCCGTCAGCAGCACATAGAGCCCGCCATACGACATCGCGAGCAAGAAGTTCAATCCGATATTCACGAGCAACAACGTCTCGACGCTCGACCCCGGCGCCGTAATCGCCATATAGGCCTGCATAACGACAAGCAGGAAGATCACGCGCGGCAGAATGACCGACCTGCGATAACCGAACCGGTCCGCTATCCAGGCGCCAATCGGTACACCCGCGATCCCCGCGATGTAACCGACCATCGTCACCAACATCCCGATATCGGCCGGATGCTTCAGCGTCTTGATCGTGTAGGTCGTCATGTAGCCCGACACGTAGGTCGAGATGGTCGGCCCTACAATGCAAAGCACCGCAAGAAGGATCGCGCGCCAGTGATTGGCAAACAAAGCGGCTAGCACTGCGGCGCCGCTGCCATGCGTCTCGTGCTTCTCGATCGTCTCCGGCAAAACTTGGCGGATGTAGAGCCCCACAGGCATGATCAGAAGCCCGATCAAGAACGGAATCCGCCACCCCCAATCGTAGAGCTGCGCCTCGCTCAAGTTCGCAGCCAGGAACAGCCCCAACCCCGTCCCCGCAACGCCGGCGAACTGTTGGCTCGTCCCCTGCCACGCCGTAAGCGCGGCGCGTTTGTCGGCCGGGGCAGCTTCCAGCAAGTAACTGGTTGCGGCACCGACTTCACCGCCGCAAGAAAAGCCCTGAATCAAGCGCCCGACGATCAAGAGCACCGGCGCCCAAATCCCAATCACCGCATAAGACGGCGTCAGCGCCACGATAGCCGTGCCGAGCGCCATCAACATGATCGTCAACGTCATCGCAGCCTTGCGACCCGCGCGATCGCCATAAGCGCCGATCACCGCCGCCCCAAGCGGCCGCGTGAAGAACCCGGCCCAGAAAGTCGCCAGCGCCAGCAAAAGGCCGAAGAGATCCTTCTCCGCATCGCTCAACCCGCCGCTCATCAACTCCGGCGGAAAGAACGCCCGGCTGATCATCAGGGCAAAGAATGTGAAGACGATGAAGTCGTAGAACTCAAGCCAATTGCCGATGACGACCGCGATCAACGCCTTGGGCGGAACTTTCGCTGGCTGAGATCCAACTACTGCAGCCATCGACGCCCGCCCCCTTGGTTCGTTGCAGCGACCCTAGGGCAATTCCCGGAAAAGCGCGATGGGCGCTTAACTGCGTGCCGGCAATGGCACCTTCGGCAAACCGCCGTTCATTGGAAATACCGACAGGCTCAAACCCGGTCCAGTTCCGAAGCGGATACCCTCGGCCACCGCCGCCTCGACGGCTTCCTTCAACACGAGCCCATCCATAAAGGACACGGCCCCTTGCGCTGCGCACAGCGCTAGCAAGGATTGCGCCTTCTGGCGCACAGTCACAGCCTCATCGGTTGGCTCCAGCATCGTCCCAATACCAGACACCGCGCTGACCGAGCCGGGAGTCCACGTGCGCCCTCTAAAGTCGGAGACGCTCATGAACGCACGCCAGCCGCCCGCCTTCACGTAACCCATAATCGTTGATAGGCGGTCCGCCGGCGTTCCTGCTGGAATGGACTCGACCTTCAGGACCAGCGGGTTGTTCGGAAACGATGCCGTCTTGAGCTTCGCCAAATAGGCTGCCCGGGTCTGCGGATCGGCAAGCGTTGCGTAAGAAACCGTGGTGCCTATCGCAGCGATGATTTTGGCCTGATCGAAGCGCGCGGCATATCCAATCGCCCCGTCCACCAATTCGAGATCGACCGCCGCCAATGTCGACTCCAGCGCGCCACTTAAGAGGTGATATCCGAAGGCATTGCCGCTCGACGTGACGCGTGCCGGAATACAAAAGAACGTGCTGGCGGTGACCTTTCGCAAGTCGAACACCGGCACCGCCCGAACGATCAGGCCCAGGTCGGACAAACGCGATCGAACGCGTTGCGGCATCGCTGGGCCGCCGCCTTGCGATTCTGCGCTCCCATCGGGGATGTCTGGTCCGGGTGCCTGCATCTGGCTCACTGCAAACAACGATTCGCTCTAGTTCACTTCGCGTCAAATTTGAAGAAAACGCCAGTCAACTCCCGCGTGAGTTGTCTTTGCTTTCGTTGCTGTGGCGGATCAGTCAAACCTGCAGACGATGATAGCGCTTCTTCGCAATTTCGCCGTTACAATCTCGCTGCTCGCGACTGTCACTAGTGCCGGGGCGGAGCAAAAACCTGTCCCTATTGCCAGCCAGACTCAAAACAACGAGACCGAAATCACAATCACACTCGCGGGCGACACCGGACTCAACGGAAGTTTCGAACCGGTCTACGCGAGCTTCGGCACCAAGCACGGCATGCGCCTCGCGTGGAGCGACGCGTCTGCGTTGATCGCGCACGAGATTACCGGCGACATCAATTTCGCAAATCTCGAAACCGTCGTAACGGACCGCAACGATCTGAAAGCAAACCTAAAGCTGTTCGGCTTCCGCACGCACCCAAGCGGCGTACGACACCTCATGCAGATCGGCCTCAACGTCTTCTCGACCGCCAACAATCACGCTATGGACTTCGGCCTCGAAGGTGCCCGGGAAACGCTAAAGCAATTGAAGGAAATAGGCGTTGCCAACGCCGGCCTCGGCGCCAATCGCAAAACCGCTCGCATGCCGGTGCTCATGACCGCGAAAGGCAAGACGTTCGCAATCGGCGCGCTCGGCATCATCGGCAACGGCTACGACGCGCCAGCCGAAGACGAAGACCGCCCCGGCCAACTCTCCTACCGCAACGACCGCGACTTCAACGAAGCAACCTCAGCGCTTGCCGCGACGACAGCCGATTACCGCATCCTTTCCGTTCACTACGGCCAAGAATTCGAGGTCAACACCAGCGCCGCCGACCGCGCCCGCCTGACCGGCGCATTGACCCAAGGCGCCGACCTCGTCGTCGGCCACCACCACCACGTCCCGAACGGGATTGAGATCGTCGGCGGCAAACCGGTCTTCTACGGCCTCGGCAACTTCATGCACTGGGGCACGCAGGACATGAGCCGCTTCGACATCTGCCGCGACTACGGCCTCGTCGCCCGCGTGCACCTCGCGGCGGCGCCCGGCGAGAAGCCAGCCCTACGCGCGATCGAAGCACTCCCGATCACGCAAATGCACAAAACCCCGCGCCGCATGTCGCCGGAAGATGGCGCCGCGCGCATTCAGGTCCTCAACCACCTCGCCAAACGCTTCAACACGAACGGCGTACGCTTCTCCGTTCAACCCGATGGCAGCGGCCTCTACTGCGCCGCGGGCGGGGAACGCTTAGGCGGGGAGATCGGCCAACGCTGCGCCGCAAAGCCGGTGATCACCCCACCGGCCCCCGAACTCGCCAAGAAGATCGAAACCGCCTGCGCCCAACGCGTGGTGCGCATCGTCGAACTCGACGACGAGATCATCCCGGAGTTCGCGACGCTGAGCTACGAAGAGCCCGCACTGCCGCCGCTCCAGTAATCTCCGCCATCCGTTGTTGTTCGATGCCTTGCAAGCGCGAGGCAGCAGGCCCTTAATTCGCACCATCGATACTCATATACGAAGGTGCGCCCCATGATCGATCTCTACTATTGGCCGACGCCGAACGGAAAGAAGGTCACGATCCTGCTTGAGGAAGCGGCGATCCCGTACAACATGATCCCGCTGCGCATTGGTCAAGGCGATCAATTCTCGGACGCGTTCCTGAAGATCGGCCCAAACAACCGGATGCCCGCAATCGTCGACCGCGAACCGAAAGGCGGCGGCGAACCGATCAGCGTCTTTGAATCCGGTGCGATCATGATGTACCTCGCAGAAAAGGCCGGAAAGTTTTTTCCGCAAGATGTACGCGGCAAGATCGAAGTCACGCAGTGGGTGATCTGGCAGATGGCGAACCAAGGCCCGAAGTTCGGCGAATGCGGCCACTTCCGCAGGCTCGCCGACAGTCAAGGCGAACAAAGCTACGCGGTGCGCCGCTTCACGGACGAGGTCAATCGCCTGTTCGGCGTGATGAACAACCGCCTCTACGATCGCCCTTATCTCGCCGGCCAAGAGTATACGATCGCCGACATGATCTCGTATCCGTGGAGTGTGAACTACAAAGCCTACGGCCAAGACATCGACGATTTCAAATACGTCAAACGCTGGATGGAAGAAATTGCCGAACGCCCCGCCGTCAAACGCGGCATGGCCATGGGCAGCGACCTCTCGATCGACCTGTCGAAGATGTCGAAGGAAGAACAAGAGCGTCTGCGCAAGCTTCTCTACAACCAACGCGCCCGCCCCGCGCCCGGCTAACGCCGGAGGCCCATCGCACCGTACACGGACTTATTTGCCAGGGGTGACGGCGCCATAGCGGAAACGAAATCTCATCGTCTCGCACTCGTATTGCAGAGCGTGGCACACTAGCGTCGATCACAACGTGATTCGAAAAGGGCGCGCGTCCATGACCGCCAAGCGCCTCTGCTGTGGGGTACTAATCGGGGCAGTTGTGCTCGCTGCAGGTTTGCTACCTGCAAGCGGCCAAGACACCTCCGTATCCAAACGCGACGCGAACAAACTCACGGATTTCTCCGTTCTCGCGGTCACGCCCGGCGAGGACGATGAGTCGTTCAAGCTTGTGCCGATCGGCGAAGGCGCAATCGATCCCGCTGCATTAAAAGGCGTCATCAGATCGCTGCCCGGAGGATTTCTGGGCATCAAATTCAACCGCCGCGACGTCGACGAAGAAGCCGAGGCCGCGCAATGCCATGCGGCCTGCACCGCCAACCCCGATTGTCAGCGGTCTGACTATCAGCGCCCGACGCTCGAACGCCCCGTCGGCGTTTGCCGTCTGAAACGGCTGATTGAACGGCCGCAAAGCACCATGGCACCTGTCGCCGACGAAACGGTTGAGATCACGCAACCTGCTGCGTCACTACCAACGCACACAACCTCGACATTGCCTGACGCGGTCCCAACCGTAGAGGTTGCAGCACCGCCGATACAGGAAATCATTCCCCCGCCGCCGCGGCTCGGGCATCCGCTGGTCATCGCATTTCCACTGCCGCCGCGACCGACACCGGCACCCGCGGATACGCCATCCACAGAAATACCTGCCGGCGAGGCGGTCACGACCGCCAGCGAAGTGCAGGTCATCGAAACGCCGATCCCCATCGAGCCGCCGCGGGACATCGTCCCGCCGCCGTTCCCGCCAGCCGCTGAGTTGGCACCCGTGGTGCCCGCTGAACCCGTCATAGCGGAAGCTTCCGAACCCGTCACACCACCATTGCCGCCCGCACAAATCGCAACACCGGCGCGACGGGTGCCATCGCCCGCGGCACGTCCACGCGGCCTACCGCTCTGGGCCGTGATCGGCGCGATCGCCTTCATGCTCGGCGGCGCCGGCGTCTATTGGAAATCGCATCAGCGCCGGATGTTGACCCGCATCACCACGCGCCTAGTCTCGAACGGCATGGACCGGCACGTCGTCGCCGTTGAAAGCACGGACAAGCCCGACATGAGCTTGCGCTTCATCGTGCGCAACTCTGCCGCTGTCGCCGCACCCGAAACCCGTATCCTCGCCGTTGCCGATGGAGCCTTCGCATGAAGACGCCGCCGCCTGCCGCTACGCTGGTCCAGTTCTTCGACTTCGACAACCCCAGTGTCCGCAAAGATGCCCTGACCGCGCTGAACGCGACCGCGGGCATGCGCGGCGTACAAGCGCTCCTCACCGCAGCCCCCGCGCTTTTGCAAAACCACGCCGCGCAAAGCGCGACAGAAGCGCTGCAAGCGGCGCTCGACGTCAAAGTTATCGATATCTTGGCGGCGGCCTGGAACACCCGCCGCGATCTCGCTCAATACACTGACCGCACAAAGTTCCCTCCCGATCAGATCATCGACCACGCGCTCTCGAAGCACGACATCCGCTCCACGCACAAACCGCGCCTGCAGATCATGCTCGACCATTCGGAGATTGGGCCTGAGATCGAGTTTGAAGTGACGATCTCTCTGACCGTCGAGAGCGCAAGCCTTCGCATCCAAGACGGCCGCATCATGTTCGCAAGGCTCGGCAAAGCCCACGGCACCGGCACAATCAAGTGCGAAAGCGCGACGCTATTCACGCGACCGACGAAGGCCGTGGCGTTACCCCTCACTGTCTCCTTCGGCAACGGCCTCGCCATCGGCAAACCGAAGACCGCAGCGGGCACCGCTAAGCCAGATGCCGCCGCAGCCGACGCCGCTTAGCCGCGCAGCACCGTCTCGACGGCACGACCGATCGCGAGCAGTCGCGCGTCGCCCAGCCGCTCGCCCACGATCATCAACCCAGACGGCAACTCGCCGCCGAGATGCATCGGAACGCTGAGCGCGCAGCGATCGAGGAAATTGACGACGCTTGGATTGCGCAAGGCGAGCGCGTTGGCGCGGGCAAACCCCGCCTGATCGGCAATCTCATCAAACAGAGGCGCAACACATGGCGTCGTCGGAGACAGCAGCGCATCGTAAGGCGCGCTCAAACGATCGACCTCCGCGGTAAACCCCGCGCGCGCGTGCAGCAGATCGAGATAGTCGCTGGCCGTCATCCGCCCGCCCACCTCGATGCGCGCTACGACATTCGGATCGTACCCCTCGCGCCGTTTCAGCAATCCCGCGCGCGTGTGATAGGCAAACGCCTCCGCATTCGCGACCGTACCGCGCGCGTTGATCTCGGGAATACGAGCCAACCCCGGCACACGCAGCCGCTCGATCCGCGCACCGGCATCCGCCAAACGTGACAGCACCCGATCGAACGCCCGGGCCACAACCGCATCCATCGCATCGAGTACGAAGTTCGTCGGCACCGCGAGCCGCAAGCCGGCGATGCCAAGCACCGGATGCGGCATCGTCGGCGCATCCGCGATCACCCGATCCACCAAAGCACAACACGCGACCGAGTTCGCAATCGGCCCGATACTGTCCAATGACTCCGACAGCGGAAACGCACCGTCGCGCGTCACCCGCGCCTGCGTCGGCTTGAAGCCGACAACACCGCAGAACGACGGCGGAATCCGCGTCGAACCACCCGTGTCCGTGCCAAGCCCCATCGCCGCCTGCCCGCGCGCAACCGACACCGCCGCCCCCGAACTCGACCCGCCGGGTACGCGTGCGGCATCATGCGGATTGGCGCACCGCGCATAGTGCGGATTGGCGCCGAGCCCGCTGAACGCAAACTCGCTCATATGCGTACGCCCAACGATCACCGCGCCCGCCGCCCGCAAACGCGCCACCGGCGGCGCATCGCGCGAAGCCGCGGGGGCATCGCGCAGCAGCGCAGAGCCCGCCGCCGTCGTCTCACCCGCGACATCGAACAAGTCCTTGATCGAAATCGGCACACCCGCCAGCGGCGACGGCACAACACCCGCCTTGCGCAAACGATCCGACGCATCCGCCTCGATCCGCGCGCGCTCGGCACTCACCAGCGTAAACGCCGCGCCATCCGCCGCAATCGATGCCAACGCCGCCTCGACCAGCGCCCGGCTCGTCGTCTTGCCAGCCGCTAGATCGGCCGCAACCGATTCAATGGTCCGCCCGATCAACGTCATTGCTCGTCGACTCGCGTCGGGCGGATGGAGGCGAACCAACCGCCGGACATCACGGCGATCCCGGCGGCCGCCCATCCCGCCCGCTGAACGTGGGCTTCGGTAGCTCCCGCGGCTTGCGCTCGCGTCCGGAACTCTTCAGTTCTTCCTCGTCCACGATGCCGTCGCTATTGCGATCCGACCGGTCGAACAGCGTCCGCCACTGCGTCGCGAACTCCGCGAACACCAAGCGCCCGTCCGCATTCCAATCGAACACCGGCGAGGTGTTCGGCTCCTGCCGTAGCCGTTCGTTCAAGGCCCGCGCCTCGGCAGGATCAAGCGACTGATCGCTGTTCGCGTCGTCCTTCTTGAAGTCCGCGGTCAGCGTCTGCTCAAGCTCGGCTTTGCTGACTTCGCCATTGGTGTCCACGTCGAACCGCGCCAGCCCCATGCTGGCTGGGGGCCGCGCGGGCTTGGCCGGTTCACCGGAGGCAGACGCTGGCCCGGCAGGCGCCGGCTTGTTTGCCGATCCAAAGAGACTCGAACTGCAACCCTGCAGCCCGACAGCCGCAACGATGCTTGCGGCAAGAAGAACACGCTTCATATCTCCCCCTTCAACGGCCGATCCGACCCAGTCCGAACGGAGTTTAGCGGATAGACGAAGGCAGATGCCACTGGCATCCGCTCCAACCGAACTCAAATCAGGGGCCCAATGCAGCCGTTCCCCCGCGCTAGGCAAGGCCGCCCCCTAGCGTTCCATGCTGTGGCTCAACCAGGCCATCAAGCGGTCGATCTGAAAATAGAACGTCGCGTTCTCGCCGGTGCGCGACGTTGCCTGCATCGCGTCGAACGCGTGCCCATCGTCGCTAACGAGAGACTGCTGCGTCATGTGCCAACCCAACGACGAGAGAACCACGTACTCTTCATCCACGGAGACTACGATGAAAGCAGTCTTCGTCGTCTTGCCGTCACCGGAGGCCAAAATAGAGTCGAGCAACCCCTTCGCAACCGCCTTGTGCAGCGCCGCACTAACTTGATCGCCGCCGCGCTCATGGCAAGTCGCACTCAGCATGTGCGCCTGAACGTCGACGAAGTTCGCCGTCAGCACTGTCTCGGCCGCCTGCAAAACCCTCACGCAATCGCCCGCGACAAAACCGTCGCGCATCGCCTTCTTCTGTTCGTCGCTGCCGCCATAGGGGCTGTACTGCGGGCTCGCCGCATAGGCATCGCGCAGCGCCCGATAGTCGACCGCCGCATCGCCGCCCCTCACGCGCGCGACCATCTCCTCATAGGTCTCTGCCTGCGCGGCGCAGCACACGAAAAGAAGGCCCGCAATCGCGAGCACCAAACGGGCCATCACAAGAGTCTCCCTCAGTGCGCCCAATATGATACGGTGATTTGGCCAACAAAAAGGCACGTAATCGTGACCCGCAACCGTCTGCAAAACTGGGCCATGCTCGCTGCGGTAGCGGCCTTGCTGGTCGCCGTCGCGCAAATCTACCAGACCTTCATGGCCCGCACGCCGGCGAACCTAGAAGGCAACATCGCCGTCGAAGGCAAAATGACCGCAAACCCGCCGGGCAACTAAAGCGGCGCCAACCTCACGCGCACAAATCTGCCTGCCATGACCGGCTTTGTCAGAGCCGGCGGAGCATCACAATCGCGCTGTCCGGACAAGCGCCGTTAAATTCGGCGGACGCCTGGACGGAAGCCGGCACCTCTCCACGCGCAATGCGCCGAAACCCTCGCGCCGCAAAGAACTCCTCCGCCGTGGTTGTGAGCAACACCACGTCCTTCACCCCACGCCCACGCAAATTCGCCAACACCGCACCAACCATCTTGCCTCCAACGCCTTGCTCTCGCCGTTCCCCGGTCACGGCGACGGAGCGAAGCAGAGCCTCCTCGCCGAAGATCTCTGCTCCGGCGCAACCCACAACCCGGTCCTGCGTTTCCGCCAGGACAAAATCGCCGAGATGATCCCGCGCGCCCGCGATGGGCAGATCGCATGCGCGAAGCAGACCCTCGATCGAGGACCAATCGGATTCCAGCGCCGGACGACAAACGATCATGAGCCATCGTCTCACATCGCCCCACCCGCAGTAATCGGCTTCAACGCAACCCCCTCTTGACAGTAGAGCAATACTTCCATATTTATCAAACTATGGAATCGAAACAAATCATCGCCGCCCTTGAGGCCTTAGCCCAGGAAAGCCGTCTGGCCGTCTTCCGGGCGCTCGTCCAAGCAGGACCCACCGGCCTCACGCCCGGGCACTTGAGCGAAACCCTCGACCTCCCTTCTCCCACGCTCTCGTTTCACTTGGCCCAGCTCCGCCACGCGGGCCTGGTCGACGCGACGCGCGACGGCCGCTCTCTCATTTACGCCGCGAACTACACCACCATGAACGGCGTCATCGCCTTCCTCACCGAAAACTGCTGCGCAGGAGCCTCCTGCGCACCCAAACCCAAGGAAAAATCCAATGAAGCGCCTACACGTTCACGTCGCCGTGCCTGACCTCCAGCAGTCGATCGAATTCTATTCGACGCTGTTCAACACCAAACCCACACGCGTCGAACACGACTATGCGAAGTGGATGCTCGACGACCCGCGCGTCAACTTGGCGATCTCCGAACGCGGCCGCACCCCGGGCATCGACCACGTCGGCGTCCAAGTCGACACCCGCGCCGAACTCGATGAACTGGCAAGCCGCCTCAAAGCCGCCGGCAGCCAAACCATCGATCAAGAAGCGACAACCTGCTGCTACGCCAAGAGCGACAAGGCCTGGGTCAACGATCCGGCCGGCGTGCGCTGGGAAACGTTCTTCACCTTCGGCGACGCAACAACCTATGGCGAAAGTCCGAAGTTCACCCCCATCGCCGACGGCGCACGCCTCGAACAAACAAAACCCGGTGTCGCTTGTTGCTAGCCGATGATAAACGTTCTCTTTCTCTGCACCGGCAACTCCGCCCGCTCGATTATGGCGGAGAGCTATTTGAATCACGCCGGCCATGGCCGCTTCCGCGCCTACAGCGCCGGGAGCTTTCCGAAAGGGGCGGTTCACCCGCTTTCGCTCATAACCTTGCGCGACGCCGGCATCCCCGTCGGCGAAGCGCGTTCCAAGAGTTGGGATGAATTCGCAGCCGCCTCGGCGCCGAAGATGTCGCTCGTCGTCACCGTCTGCGACAACGCCGCGGGCGAAGTCTGCCCGATCTGGCCCGGCACACCATCCAAAGCTCACTGGAGCTTCCCCGACCCCGCCGCCGCCGAAGGTTCAGACGCAGGGAAGCGAAAGCGCTTCGTCGAAATCTTCGCCGACATTCGCGCAACGATCGACTGCCTGATCGCGCTTCCCGTCGAACAGCTCTCACCCGCTGAACTCAGCCGCCGCGCAGCAGAGCTGGGCCCAGCCTGATGACGCGCAAACTGCTTGCCGAAGCGCTCGGTACAATGTTCCTGCTGATCGCAGTCGTCGGCTCTGGCATCATGGCCGTACGCCTTTCTGCTGGAAACGACGGCGTCGCCCTGCTCGCCAACGCCCTCGCGACAGGCGGCGCGCTCATCGCCCTGATCTCGGCATTCGGCCCGATCTCCGGTGCGCACTTCAATCCGATCGTTTCATTGTTCGAGCTCGCGCGCGGACGACTGCCGGCGCGCCTCGCAGTGAGCTACGTCCCCGTTCAAATCGTCAGCGCAATCGCCGGCGTCTTCATCGCCCATGCGATGTTCGGCCTGCCGATCGTCCAAGCGTCGACCCACGCGCGCGACAGCCTCGGCGAATTCATCGGCGAGATCGTCGCAACAACAGGCCTCCTGCTCACGATCTGGGGCGTCGCCCGCTCGCAACCCGCATCGCTCCCCTATGCCGTCGCCGCCTACATCGTCGGCGCCTATTGGTTCACCTCTTCCACCTCGTTCGCAAATCCAGCGGTCACGATCGCCCGCGCGCTCACCGACACGTTCGCGGGCATCGCGCCTGCGTCAATTCTAGCCTTTGTCGCCGCGCAGTTCGTTGCTCTAACGCTCGCTTTGGTGATCGCTTGGGGCCTGCGCGACGCGACGAATGATCGAGGGACTTAGCGAAATCACACGCCGCCGCATCATCGTCGCAGCGCTTGGCATGATGCAGATCCTCGCGTGGGGCTCGAGCTTCTTCCTCATGGCCGTGCTCGGCAAGCCGATCGCCGCCGACACCGGCTGGTCGCTGACATGGACCGTCGGCGCGCTCTCGATCGCCCTTCTGACCTCCGGTCTAGCCTCGCCTTATGTCGGCCGTCTGATCGACCGCCGTGGCGGCCGCCCGGTCCTGCTTGCGAGCACGATCTTCTTCGCAGCCGGTCTCGTCCTGATCGCCATGTCGCCGCACCTCATCGTCTTCTTCGCAGGCTGGATCTTGGTCGGTCTCGGCATGTCGGCAGGACTCTACGATGCCTCGTTCTCCACATTGGGCCGGCTCTACGGCGAAGCTGCACGCCAACCAATCACCGCCGTCACGTTGTTCGGCGGGCTCGCGAGCTCGATCTGCTGGCCGTTGACCGCCTATCTGAACGAGGCGCTGGGTTGGCGCGAAACCTGCCTGACCTACGCAGCGGTGCACTTGTTCGTAGGGCTGCCCCTCTACTTCATCACCATGCCGCGCGAGGCTGAGCGCCCACCGCACGCGCCCACCGAAGCCTCGACGGCCACCGGCAACAGAGCCACGTTTCTATTCTTAGGCCTTGCCGCAAGTTTCTCGCTGATGACGTTGGTCGCCTCTACGAACGCGGTCCACATGCTCACGTTTTTGCAAAGCCATGGCCTTCCGCTCGCGACCGCCGTCACGCTCGCCGCGATGGTCGGCATCGCCCAGGTCGCAGCGCGCGGCATCGAAATGGCAATCGGCCGCTTTCACCATCCGATCTGGACGCTGGTCGCCTCGACAGTTCTGGTCGGGGCAGGCGTCGCACTCCTCTGGTGGGGCGCGGAGCCGTTTCTGCTCGCCTTGGTCATCTATGGTGCCGGCGCCGGTGTAAACTCGATCGCCCGCGGCACGGTTCCGCTCGCGCTCTTCGGTCCAGACGGCTACGCCGCCCGCATGGGCCGCCTCGCCCAACCAACTTTCATCGCCAGCGCCGTCGCCCCAACCCTCGGCGCCTTCGCGATCGAGTCCTGGGGAACCGACGCAACATTGGCAGGCCTGAGCATCCTTAGCCTCGTCAACATCGCGATCGTCGCAAGCTTGGTCGTCTCAATCCGCCGTCAGGCGTGAGCGGCAGCTGGGGCAGGCTGCGCCACCGGCGCCGCGTGCAGTTCCGGCACAACGGTGTCGCGGATGGTACCGAACGTATTCGCCTCTTGCAGGTTGCGCGCACTGACCACCGCGTGGCTCATGTCCGCCCAAGCGAAGTTCGCGTTCTTCAGCGAAGCACCGGAAAAGTTCGCGTGCATCAACTTCGCCCGCGCGAACTGCGCCCCGTCCAAAATCGCACCGCGCAGATCGCAGTCGCGCAGGTCCGCGCCGTTCAATAGTGCGCCGGCTAAGTTCGCCTTGCGCAAGTCCGCACCGACCAACCGCGCATGACGCAAATCCGCGCGCGTGAGCGTGCACCCCTGCAAGTCCGCGTGCGCCCAGTCGACGCCGGTCAGCACCACGCGATCCTCACCGACGATATCGACGGGCCGCCCCCACAGACGCGACTTCGCCGCTTCCTTCACAAAGTTCATGCCCGCGAATTCGGTCTTGAAGTTCTTCTCGCGCCGGTGCTGGTTCCAGTGCAGCACACCCTCGTCGAACAGCCAGCGATGTTGCTGCGACGAGCGCAGCTCCGTCTCCGGCACGCGTTCATAAACGCCGTCCGCGCCGTTGCCGCCGGACGCGTCGATCTGCGCCGCATCGGCCGGCGCTCCCGCAGCTCTGGCCCGCGGCAACCATCCAAAGAGTGCGTCTGTCCACGTCGTCATAGGCCGACCCTAGCACCCGAGTCGGCCACACCGGTACAACCTTGGCCGCGAAGCCCCAGCCTTGGACTCGCGGCCCAGGTGAGTTTAGGCCGCCTTCGCCCGCTCCGGCGCGCGAGCCGCGCTCGTGCTCGTCATCGCGCTTTCCATGGTTACTTCAAAGGCGTTGAGCATCGACTGATAGGCGACCTTGAGGCCCGCCAGCGTCGCTTGCACGTCGCCCGCTTCCTCCGCGATCAGCGCCAAACCGCGCCAGGCGAACGCCGACCAGGCATGCGGCCACGGGTTCGAGAGATCGGCCGTTGCAGCCACTTTCGCAGCTTCGATCCCGGCCAGGAATGCGTCGAGCGCCGCCTTCACGTGCCCGGCTTTCAACTCTTCGTAGCCCTCAAGCACCTTGCCGGCCACCGTGTCGGGCGGCGTGCCGTCGGCCTTGAGCAGCATGTCGCGCGCGCCGACGGCGAACCCGTCCGGACGCCACGACTTCACGGCCAGCGTCATGCGCTCCATGAACATCTCGCTGGTCAAGTTCGTATGCAGCGCAGCGAGCGCCACCGGCGCGTCTTCATCGACACTGAGCGCCGCGCCCAGCGTCGCGAAGAAGCGGCGCTGCTCCGCCACCGGATCCTTGGGCAATTCGACCGCCGCAGCCTCAGCCACGACCGCCGCCACGTCGACCTTCTCAGACGCCGCCGCGACCTTAACGCTGGCAGCAGATGCAGCGGCAGCCTTTGGCACTGACGGAAACACCGTCTCGGCGAGCAAAGCCAAGACGCCAAGCCCCAACAACGCCGCCCCGCCAACGAAGACCGGATCCGACAGAAAAACGCTCACGTCCATGAACCGCAAACTCCCCACCAAGCCGGCCCCCCCGGCCGACGAACTTCACCCGTGAGCCTTCGCTGAAAACGCAATAGCGATCAAGACTTGACGTGTGTTCACCCGCGACGACACGCGCGAAAGGTGCAATGCGATGACACCTGACGGCCTCGCATCTGTGGATGACGTTTCTGTTACTCTACCGCGGAATGAAAAGGACGCTCGGGTCTTCCCCGTCCGCGTGTCTGAAGCACCGAACAAGATCGTAAAACACGTCCGGCAGCTGCGTCGAAACGTTGAGACCAAGCCCTTTCGCCGCTTTCACCGTAATCGGAAAGCCGTGCGTCCACTTGCCGCTGATCATTTCGTCGGCAATCCCGCACGAGCCATCGTGCGAGTACGTCCCTTGAAGCAGCTCGCACGCCGTAGCCCGCCCTTCCAACATCACTTTGCGAGCTTCCTCAGCCAGGATCAGGTACTCGTCGCTGATCGCGTCCTGCGGCTTCACCTTCAAGAGCTGCACAATCGACGGCGCGGGCCCCGCATAAAGCTGCGTATCGATCGGCCCCAGCGTCGCGTGCTCGCCCATCACGATCTGATCGGCCGCCAGCGAAATGCGCGAACCCGCCGACATCGCAAAGTAAGGCACGAACACCGTCTTGCGCGCCTTGTGACTCTTGATCGCCCGCGCAATCTGACGTCCCGTGAACGAGTTCCCGCCCATCGTATGCAGCACGATATCCAGCGGCTTGTTCGGATCGCTGGCCACGATCGCGCTCAACACATCTTCAAGATCGTCGAAGTCGAAGCCGTCGTTCTCCATGTTCGGCCCGTGGATCACACAGATCACGCGCGACCCGCGCTCCTGCTCGATCCGCCGGATCAGGGATTTCGCACGATCGACAGCCGTCCCCGGCACGTGCCCACCGGATTGCGCCAGCCAAACCAAGTTCTGCTCGCGCTGCGGCGCACGCCGCACGGCGGTCCCGGAACGCTCCATCATATGCACCACGCTGGTATCGAGCGCGCCCGCGAATGACGTCAGCCGCGGCCGCTTCGGACCCGTGCGATCATGCGCGTGCTCGTCTTCGATGTAGGTCACCGTCGCATCGTGACCGCCGTCGCGCCGGCAGGAACGGATCAACTCGAAGACTTCCGCCGGCATCGCCGTCGAAACCTTGAGCCCGAGCTCCCGCGCCGCCTCCGGCGTTATCGCGCGCCAGCTATAGGACTTGCCGCTCACCAACTCGTCCGCCAGCTTGCACACGCCTTGATGGTCGCGCCCGTCATGCATCAGCTCGCACGTAACGCGCTTCGCCTCATCGAGCAGCTTCCGCGCAAAGTCGGCGTAGATCACCGTCTCATCCGCGACCTTTTGAATGGGCTTACCCTTAATCCCCGCAATCACCGACGACGCCGAACCGTAGGCGACATAAGGATCGACTGGCGAAAGCGCCGCATGCGGGCTCATCACCACTTCGTCGGCCGCAAACGCCATGAACGTCGTCGACCCCAGAGCGAAATAGGGAACGAACGCCGTCACCTTCGCCGGATGCGCCTTGATCGCCCGCGCAATTTGCTGCGCACAGGAAATCCAACCGCCCGGTGAATGGATGATGATGTCCAGCGGCTTGTCCCGCGGCGTCTTGCGGATGGCGGTCAGCGCGTCCTCAAGATCGACCGGATCCAAACGATCGCGCGCCATATTCTCGCGATGGATGATCGCAATCACCCGCGAGCCGCGCTTCTGCTCGATCCGCGCCAGGATCTCTCGCGTCGAACCCATGACTTCGGACGCCGGCTCAAACGACGAGCCGCCCGCATCGAAGGTTGGCCAAACACGATCGTCACCGAACGTCTTGAGCGGTGAAAAGTCACCCACGATCTGCGGCGAAAACTCGGCATGCTCCGTGAAGGCCTGATCGGCCGTAAGCTTGCCCCGCCGTCGGCGCTTCTTCGGTGCCCGCCCGTCCCGAGGAACGTCGTCCCGACGCAGCGTCGCCAGCACGAACAGCACCACCGACATGATCAAACATGCCGCCGCGATCGCCCGCGGCGAGCCCATCGGCCCAAGCGACGTCGACGCCGCGTCGAGCGCGCGCGCAAACACGTCAGCAATCAGCGAAAGAACCGCCCAAACGTCCAACGGAACTACCCCAACGCCTTGAGCCCCAAAAGCGTCCCATCACGCCAGCCCAAGACCCCCAACTAAACAATCCCGCGACCGCTGCGAAAAGCCCCCTCAACGCCACAACCACCCGGAATCGAAGAAATTCACGCCCGTGAAAACCATTTAACCCCCACACCCTCAACCAGAGGGTGCGACGTTAACCTGCGTTCCCCGTCAGGCAATCACCGCGGCGCCATGCGGATCGCGCCGTCGAGACGCAGGCATTGGCCGTTGAAGTAAGTATTGCGCGTCAGCTCCAGCACCAAACTGCCGAACTCTTCGGGTTTACCCAAACGCTTCGGGAACGGCACCGACGCCGCAAGGCTGTCCAACACCTTCTGCGTTGCGCCTAGCATCAGCGGCGTCGCGAAAATTCCCGGCATGATCGAGTTCACCCGAATGCCGAGATCCATCAGATCGCGCGCCATCGGCAGCACGAGCCCGTTCACGCCGGCCTTCGCCGAGCCATAGATCACTTGCCCGATCTGCGCATCCTGCGCCGCCACCGAGGCCGTAAGCGTAATCACACCGCGTTCGCCGTCTTCAAGCGCTTGCGTGCCTGCCATACCCAGCGCCGACAACGACGCCAAGCGATAACTCGCGACCAAAATGCCGTTCACCCCATACGCGTAGTCTTCCGTCGACGTCCGCTTGTACGAGTGCGTGTCCTTGTCGAACGACAGCGTTTTGCCGCGCTTCGACGTCATTGCGCAGTGCACCAGGACCCGCTCTTGGCCATGCGCCGCACGCGCCCGTTCGAAGCCCGCAACGACGCTCTCTTCGCTGGTGATATCGACTTTGCAGAACACGCCGCCGAGTTCCGCCGCCACAGCCTCACCGCCCGCGACATTGACGTCGAAGATCGCAACCTTCGCCCCCGCCGCCGCCAAAGCCTGCGCGCTGGCCTTCCCCAACCCCGACGCGCCGCCCGTTACGACCGCAGCCGTGCTCTTATCGATCTTCATGGTTCTCTCCGCTGAATAACCTGAGCTCGGTTTTGGCGCCTATCGCGCCCGAACGCAACACCCGCTCACGCCCGCTTCAGCCCCGGATTGATCGCGAGTGACGCCCCGGCCGCCCCACCGGCCTCATAGGCGCTCTCGGACACCATTCGACTGCTGCTTCGTTGCGGGCGCAAGCGCAGGTTCAGCTTCGCAAGCTCCGCATCGACGACGGCGGTCTTCACAACGACAAGTGCGCGCCCCGTCCCGGCATTCGCCGCATCGCGCGCGTCCTTCATCGCCATCAGCTTCGCCGCAATGGACGCCACCATGCCGAACGTGAACGACGAGTTCGCCAAGTGCCGTTCGTTGTGGCGAAACTTCTGATAGGCCTTGCCCGTCTTGTACTGCCCGAGCTCGTGCCGCACCGCGCCGTCGATCAGCTCGGTCAGATAGTGCGCCACCTCGACATCGGAACGCAGCCCGAAGAACACGTAGCGCGTCTCGCCCTCGGCGTTCTTCTCGCGCCACACCCGGCAATCGCAGAAATGAGCAACCGCCCCGATACAACCATCCAGCGGCACGCGCTTCTTGCGATGCGTCTCGAACGCCCGCTGCTCGCACGCGGCCTCGCGGATCTCCACATCGCTGAGCGACAGGTCGTAGCGATCGAGCAGCTCCGCGACCTTCGCGGCAGCCGCCAACGCCTCGCTCTCGGTGCACCCGTTGTCGACCGTCTTAGCCCGCAGCGCCTGAATACGCCCCTTCAGCCCATCAAGTTGAATGCTCATCCTTCCGCCACCAGGACCTCACACAATCGACCGAACGTGTAGCACACGAACGGTGGCCCCGCAGCGCTGGACCGGAACTTATCCCGTCCGCTCCACAACACCCACAACACCAAGCTTGGACACCTGTTCAAAGCCCGTGACGCGCCCGTTTTCACGGCGGAACTTCAGCCGAACGGACCCGGTATTCGCAAGTCCGAACAGATCCGGCCCCATCGCGGTAAGCTCAGTCGGTGGCCGCTGCTCGCGCTGGAACTTTAGCGTCGTACCTTCGCGCCAAATCCGACGCACCCCATAGGTGCCGACATAAGCGTCCAGCATCTCCGTCGACATTGGCAACGGTTTCAGCATCGCCTCAAGCCCTACAATGTCCCAATTGTAGCCATCTTTCTGCGCCTGCGAGCCGCCGGCTGCCAAGGTCTTGAGGGCCATCAGATGTGCCTGATTGATTGCGTCGGTGGACGGCGTTGCCACATGCGGCGCTACACCGACCTTCTCCCAGTTTGTGTGGCTCACCGGATGCTCCGGCCGTCCGACCGAAACGCTCGCGACGAAAAACGGCGCGACCGCAAACAGTTGATTGTTGTTCGCAGCGCCCGCCGTCGGTTCGCCGACCAACGTTCCAAGCTTGAACTGCTGAATATGATAGGCGAACTCCTCCGCCGCCGATCCCGTTCCGCGGTCTGTCAGCACATAGAGCGGCTTGCCGGCGAGCCGTGGCGACGGCAGCTTTGCGACCGCACGATTGACCTCCGTTCTCCCGCTGATCCCGTCGTGGAAGCTCATCAACGCCGGTGATCCGCCCGCAAAGAAATAGCTAACGAGCCGCTTCACCGCTTCCGCATGGCCGCCGCCGTTACCACGCAAATCGATAACAATCGCATCGCCATTGCTCAGGAACCGAGCGGCCGCATCGATGATCGGCGGTGTCGTCTTCTCCGACCAAACAAACCCGGAGACCCGCACGTAACGTACGTTGCCCGCGAGCACTTTTTGCTCCTCGTACCCGTCGTTGCGCTCGCGGCCCGCATCGAGCTCGAACCGCGACGGCTCGTGCCTGCCAGCCGCAGGACGAGAGAGGTCCGCAAACTGCGCCGGATTGTAGTTCATGTACAAATGCCCGTCGCCGCTCGCCTTCGAGAGATCCGCGGTAAGCTTCTCCGCCATCTCTTGCGGATTGGCGACGTCGTAGGCGCCGGCATCGCGGGCGGCTTTCACCGCTGCAACGATTGCCGCCCGCTTGTCGGGAAACACATAGTGTGCCCCAACAAGACGAAGCACTTCATCCACCGCGGCGCGCCCTTGCTCGCGTGTGAGCGTTGGCACCGCGGCGGCAGCCGTCCCTAGTGCGAGCACCACCGCACATGCCAGCGTCAACCGGCGACTAACGAATCCCATGTGACTTCCCCTTGAGTTTACGAACTCTGATTTGAGCCGGCTTGCTTGCCGCCTCGTTCACGCGCGCAAATAGCGACCGCTGATCGAGCGCACCTTCGAACGCGCTCAACTCCGCCAGCAGCGCCGGCGAATGCTCTCGGTTCAGCGCCTCCGTCACTTCCGCAATCGCGCGCCACAGCGGCCTGAGGCGCTCCACCAATGCCTCTCCTCGATCCGTCAACTGCAGCATCTGTCGCCGATGATCCGAAACGTCGGCCCGGACGCGCACGAGTCCCTCCTTCAGCAGCCGTCCACGAATCTGGCTGACCGCCGCGTGCGTGATCCGCATATGCGCCGCCAGTTCCCCAACGCTCATCGCCCCCAACTCCGACAGCGCCGAAAAAATCGGAAACCAACTCGGCTCGAAATCGATCCCATGCGTGCGATAAAGCTCCCGCACGTCGCGGTCCATTCGCTCCGACAACCGCCGAAGCCGGGTTCCGAAGGCCGCATGCCCCTTGCCTGAGACGAAGTCGCTCATTTTATGTAAGGTCTTACATAATAAGAGATGAGGCCGTCAACGCCGCGCTGATCAACTCCGCGTGAGACGCATGACCACGGTGCAAGACCGCGCCGCCGGCGCTAGTGAAAGAGCCAACAACAAAGGATCGAGCCGCCATGGGCGCCTGGGCTACCGACAGCTTCGCCAACGACGATGCCCTCGATTGGCTTCTCGACTTCGTTGAAACCCCAACGATCGAAATGCTCCGCGACACGCTGGAGCACATCACCACAATGGACGCCGACGAATACCTCGAAGCACCCGATTGTTCGGAGGCCGTCGCCGCCGCCGAAATTGTAGCCGCCCTACACGGAAGGCCATCGGCGAAACTGCCCGATGACTTAAGAGACTGGCTCCAAACGGATCACGGATTGAAGGCGGGCTCACTAATCCACACCGCCGCCGACGCGATGAAGCGCATCATGCAGAACTCCGAACTGCAAGAACTCTGGGACGACAGCGACTCCAGCGCAGGCTGGCTCGACGACATGGCTGGTCTGATCCGTCGCCTCTCATAGTCACCCCTTCGCGCGCATCAGCATCCCATAAAGATCGCGCGGGTCGTCCGGGTCCGCGATCATGTCGAGATTCTGCACGAACGACGCCCCCTGCACTCGCGCGTGCACATAGCGCAGCGCCGCGAAGTCTTCGATCGCAAAGCCTACGCCGTCGAACAGCGTGATCTGCTTCGCGTTAGTCCGTCCGGGCGCTTGGCCGCCGATCACCCGCCAAAGTTCCGTCACCGGGTGATCGGCGGCAAGCTGCTGTATCTCCCCTTCGATCCGCGTCTGCGGCGTGTATTCGACGAAGATGTCGGAGCGCAGAAGGATGTCGCGGTGCAACTCCGTCTTGCCCGGACAATCGCCGCCGATCGCGTTGATGTGCACGCCCGAGCCCACCATGTTGTCCGTGAGGATCGTCGCGAACTGCTTGTCCGCAGTGCAGGTGGTAATGATTTGCGCCCCTTCGATGGCAGCCTCCGCACTCGCGCACGGCGTCACGCGCAATCCCGTGCCTGCCAAATTCGCCGCTGCCTTGCGCGTCGCCGCCGGATCGATGTCGTAGAGCCGCACGTGTTCGACACCGCACAGCGCCCGAAACGCCAGTGCCTGAAACTCCGACTGCGCGCCGTTGCCGATCATCGCCATCGTCTTCGCACCCTTCGGCGCCAGATGCTTCGCCGCCATCGCCGACGTCGCCGCCGTGCGCAGCGCCGTCAAAATAGTCATTTCCGACAGCAGCAACGGATACCCCGTCGACACGTCGGCCAGAACGCCGAACGCCGTCACGGTCTGCAGGCCGGCCTGCATATTCTTCGGATGCCCGTTGACGTACTTGAAGCCGTAGAACTCACCGTCCGACGTCGGCATCAACTCGATCACACCAACGTCGGAGTGGCTCGCCACCCGCGGCGTCTTGTCGAAACTCTCCCAGCGCCGAAAGTCGGCCTCGACTTCCGCCGCCAACTCGACGAGCACGCGCTCAAGCCCCACATGCAGCACAAAACGCATCATGTTCTCGACACTGATGAACGGCACAAGCGCAAGGCTTGAGGGAGCGGGCATAGTCTCTAACCTCCGTGAGTGCGCGTCGGGCGGTCGAACACCTTGCGTCCCATGAGACTGGCGACGAGATCCACCATCAACCGCGCCGTCCGCCCGCGCTCATCCAAGAACGGATTGAGTTCGGCCAGGTCGAGCGACGTCACGAGCTTCTGCTCGTGCAGCATCTCCATCACCAAGTGCGCCTCGCGAAACGTCGCCCCGCCCGGCACCGTCGTACCGACGCCGGGCGCAATCGACGGATCCAGAAAGTCGACATCCAACGAAACATGCAACAAGCCCTTCGCATGCTCGACCTTCTGCAGGAACTCGCGTAGCGGCGCGATAATCCCCCGCTCGTCGAGCACCCGCATGTCGTTCACCGCGACCTGCCGGCGCAGCAACGCCGAATGCTCGCCCTCGTCGACCGAGCGAATACCGAACAAGCAGATGTTTCCGTCCGGCACCGGCGCCGGAAACGGCGGCAACGCATCGAACCCCTCGCGCCCGGCAAGATAGGCAACCGGCATACCGTGATAGTTCCCGCTGTCCGTCGTCGACGGCGTGTGAAAGTCCGAATGCGCATCAAGCCACAAAACGAAGAGCGGCCGCCCCACGGCCTTCGCATGCGCCGCCACACCGGAAACGGTGCCCAGCGCCATCGCATGATCGCCGCCCAAGAAAATCGGAAAGCCGGACGCCATCGCGCGCTCTGCTACCTCGGCCAGAGCCACTGTCCAGCGAAACGTCTCTGTCTCCGCATGAACCTCACGCACCGAGCGGCGCAGCGGCGTCGCGGTGGGATCGACCTTCGCGTCGCCCCAATCGGTGACACGATGCCCAAGCTCCTCCAGCATCGACGCCAGCCCGGCCACGCGATAGGCCGCCGGTCCCATGACACACCCGGGCACCCGCTGCCCCGACTCAACCGGCGCCCCAACGAGAATGCAGTTCTTAGTCACGCAATGTGCTCCAAGAGTCGTTCGACATCAGTATAGCACCCCTAGCACCGCCACCATCCCGGCGGTCTTAACTCTCCCCGAAGGCCAAACGCGCCACATGTTCGCGCACGTCCTTAGGCCACGGTGCCATCTGTGCCGTGAGCTTCGCCCGGTCGCCCGCGAACAGAGCGCGCGACGCCTCTTCGAACCCTGGCCGGTCACCCGCCATCGCCGACATGAAATGATAGGCAGCATCGCGCGCCGCGCGTGCGCGCGCCTTTGGACCGCGCCGCGCCTCATCGACCAGCTTGCGCAAGGTCACCGAAGCACCTCCCGGCTGGGCCGCCAACCAATCCCACTGCGCCGGAAGCAACGTCACCTCGCGCGCAACGACGCCGAGCTTCGGTCGCCCAGGACCGCGCGCTTCTTCAGCGGGCACATGCCCAAACACCCGCCGTAGCCGCGCCACGACCTCCCCCGGCGTCCCGCGCACATCGATATCGAACGCCCGCCCGGTGGCATCGTCGAAAAGGAAAGCATCGCCCCCACCCTTCTCCACCGCCTTCTTGAACGCCGCCGCAACCTCAACCAAAGGCCCCCACGCCACGCGCCGAACGCCGTCGAACACCGTACACTTCTTTTCCAAAGGATCGCTCATAGCGCGGAGTTTTACCCGGGTGAAATAGCGATGTCAATATGACCCGGGTAAAAACACCCACGCCGCTAGGTTCGGCCCGCGCATTGACACCAATGCTTCCCGCGCCCAATGCTCAAGCACAACCGAGAGGGTCGCATGTCCACACAAGTCCAGCGCAAAGCCGAAGCGGCCGCACTCCAACTTCACCCGCTGACGCCCACGATCGGTGCGGAAGTGACTGGCATCGACCTCCGCCGCCCGCTGGACTCCTCGACGATGCGCGATATTCGCGCCGCACTGCTCGACTGGAAGGTCCTCTTCTTCCGCGACCAAGACATCACGACCGACCAACACGTCGCCTTCGCCAGAAATTTCGGCGAACTCGAAGTCCACCCGTTCGCACCACAAAAACCTGGCTACCCGGAAGTGCTCGCCATCACGCACAACCGCGAAAGCCCCGGGCGCGAGAACGCGTGGCATTCGGATGTCACCTGGCGGCTCGAACCGTCGCTGGGCTCGATCCTGCGCTCGCTTGAGATTCCGCCCGTCGGCGGGGACACTTTGTTCGCCGATATGTATGCAGCCTATGACGGTCTCACCGACGACGTGAAATCGCGTATCGACGGCGCGACCGCGATCCACGACTTCGCCCATTTCCGCGAACGCTTGCGCAAGCAAGGCAAGAGCCAAGCGGAGATCGAAGAGTACAACAAGAAATTCCCGGAGGCCGAACACCCGGTGGTCCGCACCCACCCGGAGACCGGCAAGAAGGCGCTCTACGTCAACGTCGCTTTCACGCAATACATCGTCGGCATGGAACGTTCGCAGTCAGACGCACTCCTCAAACATCTCTACGCCCAGGCCGCGATCCCCGAATACCAATGCCGCTTTCGCTGGAGCGTGAACGCGCTTGCCTTCTGGGATAACCGCGCCTCGCAGCACTATGCCGCCAGCGACTACTGGCCTGCCGTCCGCCGCATGGAACGCGTCACCATCATCGGCGACCGCCCGCGCTAGCACCTAACGGCGCACCGCCAACACGCACACGGCGGGCACGGGCTTCAGATCGAGCTCTTCCGTCCGCACCGACACAAACCCCTGCGCGGAAAGCATCTGGCTCAGGCGCGCCGCCATATTCAGTGCATTGGCGCGCGTCGCCTTCGCATGTCGCGGTTGATACGTTGCGGCGAATGTGCCGCCCGGCTTCAGCAGTACTTTTGCCCGGGCGATGAAGGCCGCTTGATCGACGAACTGGATCACATTGATCGAAAACGCTTTGTCGAACGGACCCCAACTATCCGGCAGCGCATCGAGCGTCCCCTCAAACAACTTCAAGCGCCCCGCCCCAATTGCCTGGCGATTGCGCTTGCCTGCTTGCGCGATCATCACCGTCGAGTGATCGACGCCAACCGCTCGAACGCTCGCCCGGGAAAGGCACAGTTTCAGCGCCACCCCGGGCCCGCACCCGGCCTCAAGCACAACTTCGCCGTCTTTTGGATCCAATAGGTCGACGGTCCAACGATTACGCAGCACATTCGATCCGCGCGTCGCAAGAATCCATCCCGCAATGCGCCCGAGCACGCCGCGCGGTCGCGCGAACTGAGAAACCACCGCCTGCCGCGCGCTCATTCGCCCCCCTCCCCGTTCAAACGCGCATCGAGATGCGCCGCGATCCGGTTGAGCACCAACGTCGCGCGCTCCAAATCCTGCACACTGAAATCTTCGGCCAACGCTTCGATCACCGGCACCTCGCGCGCCTGCATCTTTGCGAACGTGCGCTGCCCCTTCTCCGTCAGCGCGATCAGCGACGAACGCCGGTGCGCCGGGTTCTCTTTCATGATCGCCAACCCCTGCTCGCACAAAGCGTCCGCCAACAGTTGAATGTGCTGCCGCGTCACGCCCTTGTTCTTGGCGATCTGCGGCACCGTCATCGCGCCGGAGGCCGACAACGTCTCCATCACCGCGCGCATCGCCGTCGTCACCTGAAGATCGCCGTGCAGCCCGTCGCCCATTGCCTTTAGCCGGTTGAACACGCTGCGCACGGCTTGCGTCAGCGCCACCATCTTCTCGCTCTTCGTCATGACTTGCCCTTGGCGAATTTGACTGTCCGCGCCCTAAGCTCGATAAACGGCAGGACCAGCAGCCAGAAGATGTTACGGCTACGCGAGTCTTGCACCTCGCTCAAACCGTTTTCCTGTTCGGCGAGCGCCGCCGCAGGCTTACTGCGATAGGTGCCGAGCACGCGATCCCAAATCGTGAGCACCGCACCGAAGTTGCTGTCGGTCTCGGGCTGATACGACGAGTGATGCACGCGGTGCACATCCGGCGTCACAATGAAAAGCCGCAACGGCCGATCGATCCACCGGGGCAACCGCACGTTCGCGTGACTGAACACCGTCACGCTCGCGTCCATCAGCTCATAGACCAAGAGCGCGAGCGGCGGCACCCCGATCACGACCACACCGGCCAGCGCCATCGGCGTCGTGAACACGAACTCCAGCGGATGAAACCGTACCGTCGAAGAAACATCGAGCCGCGTATCGACATGATGCACCCGATGGATTGCCCACAAGAACGGCACCTTGTGGTTCAGAAAATGTGTCCCCCACGACAAGAACGCCCGCCCCAGAAAGCCGACCGCAAACGCCGCCTCGACCGGCATCTGAATGACATTGACGAGTCCAACACGGGTCGCTTGCGCGAAATCTGCAGCCGCAATCATGCTCACCGGGATCGCGCCCATAACCCCGACGTTGAGGATGGTGAGCAGCACATTCGCCGGCCAGCGCCACAGCCGCTCGGGCGTGGACGGGTCGCGCGGCGCGACCGTCTCCAACAGCGCGAAGATCAGGAACACCCCGAAAAACGCCGCATACTGCAGCGGATCGAAGGCCGACCGCAGAAACGCTTCAACCACGCGAGAGTCCATAGCGCATCTCCATTTGACAGCAATATTGTCAATATCTAATAAATGACAATATCGTTGTCAATATGGATCGCTATCCCTCCAACCACGCCACCCACGCGCCGTGAGCATGCGCGTTCGCGATCGTTCGCGTTTCGCCGCTGGGCCATGTCGTCACCTTTAGTGCCGGCGGCTTGTCGAGCGCGTAGTGCTCCAACGACACCCGCGCCAACGGAGCTGCAGCACTCGCCCTTGCACCAGCGCCTTCCAACGCGCCATGAGCATGACGCATCGTCTCCGCAGAAAAATACATCCACGCAATCGTGTGCGCGACGACGGTAACGACGCCGGGCACCGGCGTGCGGAGCTGCTGCTCAAGCCACTCGCCGGCATCCATCTTGTCCACGACCGGCCTCACCTGCTGCGCCAGCGCGATCGCACCCTCAAGCCGTTTCACCCGCTCAACCTGATCCGGCCACACATACGACATCAACCGGTCGGCTTCACCAGGCAAGGTCAGATCAATCGGCGTGCGATCGCAACCGCGCCGCTCCACCACGCGCGGCAGAGCCTCGAGCTTGGGCCACGCGCCGCGCCATTCCGCCGTCACCGTCACCGGCGAATGTCGATCGCCGATCTCGTGCTCGCCCAAGCGATACCGAAAGCGATCCCACATCAGATTGAGCCCGGCACTCGCGCCGACCTCCAAGATGCGCAGCGGCAGGCCCGTTTGCTTCGCAATCATCGCGTAGGCCGGCATCAACGCCGCCGAACGCCCGATCTCATTCGTCTGCGGCGGCCGAGAGATGAACGTGCGCACGAATTCCGCGTTCGCGCCAACCGCCGACTCGATCTCGTGCGCGAACGCAACAGCGTCCTGCCGCCCGCTACCCGCCGGATAGAACGGCACCAACCCCGGCGCCAAGCCCGTGCGCGCCATCATTTGCAGCACGCCCGCAAGCCGAAGCGCCAGCACGTCGCGCACCGGTTCGCCCGGCCACGGCAGCACCAGAGGTGCTAACGCCCCACCCTTCGCCAGATTGTCGCGAACAAGCTCCAACACCCCCGCCGTAAACGGCGACGAAAACTCCCGGCACCAAACGATCTGCTGCTCGATCGATTCGACAACGCGGGCAAGTCCGGCAGGTTCGGCGGCGGTCATCAGACAGCTCCTTAGAACGTCTCTCGCCGATACGCTCCGCCCAACCGTCATTCAACCTTGATACGCTCAATCAACCCTCCACCGCCGTGTTCGCCGATAGAGTTGCCGCGCCCATCCCCAAGGCGCATAAGCGATAAGCCCTCTTCAGGAAGGATTCGCCCATGCGCCTCAAAGACAAAGTCGCCGTCATCACCGGCGCCGCCAGCGGCATCGGCAAGGAAATCGCCATCATCTTCGTGCGCGAAGGCGCGAGAGTCGTCATCGCAGACTTGAACCAAGAGGGCGCCGACGCCGTCGCAAAGGAACTTGGCGGCCCGTCGAAGGCCGTGGGCGTCGCGATGGACGTGACCGACGAAGCCCAAGTCGACGCCGGCATGGCAAAGGCAGTAAAGGCGTTCGGCAAGATCGACGTCATGATCTCCAACGCCGGCATCCAAATCGTCGAACGCGTCGACCAATTCGACTTCGCGAAATGGAAGAAGATGCTGGCGATCCACCTCGACGGCGCGTTCCTGACCACGCGCGCGGCGCTTCGCCAAATGTATGCGCAGAAGACCGGCGGCAGCATCATCTACATGGGCTCCGTCCACTCGAAAGAAGCCTCGCAGCTGAAAGCCCCCTATGTCACCGCAAAGCACGGCCTCATCGGCCTTGCCAAAGTCGTGGCCAAAGAAGGCGCGGCCCACGGCGTGCGCGCCAACGTCATCTGCCCGGGCTTCGTGCGCACCCCGCTCGTCGACAAACAGATCCCCGAACAAGCGAAAGCGCTCGGCATCAGCGAAGACGACGTGATCAAAAAGGTGATGTTGAAAGAAACCGTCGATGGCGAGTTCACCACTGTCGAAGATGTCGCCGAAACCGCCGTCTTCCTGGCCGCCTTCCCCTCGAACGCCCTAACGGGTCAGTCGGTCGTGGTCAGCCACGGCTGGTTTATGCAGTAGAAGCGCTTTCGACAACGCAACCGCATTATGCTGCCGCCCGGAACTTCGTCGGTGTCGCGCCGAAGAGATCGCGAAACCGGTTGTTGAACGTCGAGAGATCGCCGAACCCGGCGTCGAACGCGATCGCCGCAACCGGCGCGTCGCTCGTGGCCAGCCGCACCGCTGCGCGCCGCATCCGGATTCCGAGCAGATACTTGTACGGCGTCAGCCCCGTCACACGGCGGAACGTGCGTAGGAAATGATACTTGCTCATGGCGGCAAGCCCCGCCAACGAGTCGAGATCGAGCGCCTCATCCGCATGGCGCTCGATGTGCCGCAGCGCGATGCTGATCCGCCGCTCGTCGCCACGCGCCGGCACTGTACGTCGCGGCGCGCCCGATAGGGCCTCGCTTACACGCTCCACCAGTCTGATCACCAGCGACTCCGCTGCCATCCGCCGCGCCCGCTCGCTAAGCGCCTCGATCTCGACCAAGGTCGGCAGAAGCTCCGGCATCGCGGGCATCATCGGCGTACCGAACGCAAGCCGACTCGACCCCGCAGCACTCGCCGCGACTTCCTCAAACAGCGCGCGGTCGATGTGAAACGCCATGCAGCGGTCGCCGCGCCCGTGCTGGTGCCCGCATTCGAAACATGTCCCCGCATTGCCGAGCAACAGGGCGCCTGGATGCAGCAGCGCCGTCCCCGACGCGGCGCGATACCGAAACGTCCCCGACAACACCGCCGCAATCGACATGTGGCCGTGCTGCTCTTCGTAGGGCCGGTCTTCCGGCCCCGCCCGGCAGACGACGTCCGTGATCGTCCACCCGTGCCCTTGGGCGACGGCGCGTGAACTGATGGTCGGGGCTCGGATCTTCTCAAGCATGGGCACAAGGATAGCAATTTCTCCCAAGCCGAACCAAGACCGCCCGCGCAATCCTCCCATGCATCGGCATCAAGGAGATCGCCATGCTCAACCATGTTTCCATCGGCGTGAAGAACATCGCCAAAACCAAGAAATTCTACGATGAAGCGCTAAAACCCCTCGGCTACAAGTGCCTGAGCGAAGGGGCCGACTCCTTGGGCTACGGCGCCGACGCCGTCGTCCTGTGGATCGGCAAGAGCGAAAAGCCGGTGCCAGCCGACATGGCCTCGGGCCTCCACTTCTGCTTCGAAGCACCCACCCGCAAAAGCGTCGATGCCTTCCACAAAACGGCTCTCGCGACCGGCGGCAAGGACAACGGCAAACCCGGCCTGCGCGCCGACTACGGCGACAACTACTACGCCGCCTTCGTCATCGATCCCGACGGCTACCGCCTTGAAGCCTATTGTGGGCGATAACGTCACGCTCCGTCTCGCGAAAAACCCGCAGATGTAAGCGGCACGCCACATTCCTTAATGGGTCGTTAACCGGCGCCCTCCAGCATTAACACTTCTGATTCTGGGGGCCGTCCGTAATGTCTTTGCTCTTTCGTTTGGTGATGAATTCCGCCTGCCGCAGCAACCATCATCGGCTCGCGGTCGATGCCTTGCGCCATTTGAAGGGCGACAACGCCGAACTCTGGCGCAATCTCTTCCTGCATCATCACAAGGAGCTGCTTGAAGGCGCAAAGGCTCCCGACGAGGTATTCAAAGACTTCAAGAACCACGTCCTGCACGTGCGCGAAGGCGATTGGGGCGGCGCGCCGGCCGCTGCACGCGAATGGTACCGCCGCACCGTGCGCGCGCTGCAAATCAAGGACTGGTCGCAAGCCGTCTACTGCGCGGGCGTTATGAGCCACTACGCCGTCGATCCGGTTCAACCATTCCACACCGGCCAAACGGAAGAGGAAAACACGATCCACCGCGCCGTCGAGTGGAGCTTCTCGAAGAGCTACGCGAAGCTGCAGCAGATCCTAGAAATCGACCTCGGCGGCCATCCCGAGGTCCAAGTGCCCGGCGGCAACGACTGGCTGGAGCAGATGGTCAGGAACGGCGCCAAGACCTCGAACCCGCACTACGAAACCGTCGTCGACCACTACAACTTCGCAGCCGGCGTGAAGAATCCGGAAGCGGGCCTCGATCAGGAACTGAAGGACATCGTGGCAAAACTGCTCGGCTACGCCTCGATCATGCTCGCCCGCATCTTCGAGCGCGCCTTCGCCGAAGCAGCCGTGGCGCCGCCGAAAGTATCGCTGACCCTCGACACATTCTTCGCCGCTATGAAAGTGCCGGTGAACGCCGTCTTGAAGCAGATCGCGAACGCCGGCGAACGCATGCTGGTCGCCCGCATGTATGAGGAGTTCCAAAAGACCGGCAAACTGCGCGCCACGCTCCCCGACGACGACAAGGTCGTGCGCGAGCTCCACGCGAACGAAGTCCTGAAGAAGCCGCTCTCGACACTCGACGCACAATGGCCGCGCGAAACCGGCACCGCGCACGGCACCGGCGCCCCCGCCCGCGTGACCAAACGCAAAGTGGTCAAGGCCGCCAAGCCGAAGATGGAACCGAAGCCCGCACCGGTCGCAAAGGCCAAGGCCGCCCCCGCCGCCAAGCCCGCGCCCGCAACGACGGAAAAGCCCGCCGCTCTAGCGGCCCAGGGCCCGCGCGTGCGCCTAACCCTCGACGCTCCGGTCGAAGAAGCACCCTCGATCGGCGCGAAAACCGCAAGCCGCCTGAGCGTCGCCGGCATTCGGACGGTGAAAGACCTCCTCTCCGCCTCGCCCGACGGCGCGGCGGCACAGATCAAGTTCAAGCACATCTCGGCCAGCGTCATACGCGACTGGCAATCGCAAGCCGAACTCGCCTGCACCGTCCCGAACATGACGAGCGTCGCCGCCCAACTGCTCGTGGCGGCCGCCGTGCGCGACGCCGACGACCTCGCCAACGCCGACGGCGACATGCTGCTCAACATGATCGAAGAATTTTGCGAAACCGGTGACGGTCAACGAGTCCTCCGCGACGCCAACCCGCCAACCCGCGAAGACATCGACAAATGGATTGCCGCCGCGAAAAGCGTAGCGTCGAAGCGCGCCGCGTAACGAGGCGCTATTTCGTCGGCGGCGCCGTGCCGGCATCGCGCACGGTCAAGACGCCGAGCGGAAACTTGCACGTCTGCCCGACGTTGCAATCGACCATGCCGATCGGGTCGGGCTGGTTATAGTCGTCCCACTCGTTGAGCTCGACCGTGAACGCCACATCCGGCACGCGGATCGGCGCGGTCGTGCAACGGAACTGGCCCTGGCACGCGGCAAGCTCCTTATCGAGCGGCCCCAAACACTTGCGATACTCACCACCCTCGCGCACGCAAAGCTGCAGCTCCGGCGCCTTCATCGGCCAATCCCAATTCTGCCCGTTCGCTTTGAAGCGGCTGTACTCGATCTCGAATTGCACCATGCGATGCCAAACGCCCGGCGTGTAGTCCGAGGCAACTTCAACGCGCACACTACCCATTGGCGGCGCCTTCTGCACATATTGCCGATAGTAGTTCGGTCCCCAATAGACCGCCGCCGCGCCAACCGCGACGCCAATAATGAACCACCCAAAACCACCACCCGATTCCCGCGCCATTCAAGTCTCCGCCTCTGGCGCCAAGCAAAGCGCGCCTATTCTTGGGAATCAAGGTCGCAAGAAAACATGGCGTAAGCGTGACAAACGGCGAGGTGCCTGACCAAAACGTCAGTTCTCCTCGCACCCCGGCCAATTCTTGAGGCCCGGTTCGCCCTTGTCGTTCATGCCAAAGCAGGTGTCGGGGAACTCGCCGGCGTAGTCGCGTTGCAGCCTGATCGCCTGTTCGTAGTCGGCGCGCGCTTTGTCGAAGTCTTCCCTCTTCTCGTACGCCCCGCCGCGGTCATAGAACGCGCTGGCGTCGGTGGGCTTCAGGCGAACCACCTCGTTGTAGTCGGCGATTGCCTTATCGCCCTCGCCGGATTGAACATAGGCATTGGCGCGGCTGCCCAGCGCGTCGACGTTATCTGGCGCAATCTTCAACGCCTCGGAAAAGTCGGCAATCGCCTTCTCGAACTCGTTGTTGGCCAGATAGAGCGTCCCGCGCATCACGAAGGTGCCGGCATCGTCCGGCTTCAGCTTCAATGCCTCACCAAGGTCCGCGATCGCGCGCTCAAGCTCGCCCTTGTGCTCGAACAGCGCCCCGGCCCGTCGGACATAAGCCGCATACTTGATCGCAGGCTGAACCTCGGCGCTGTCGATCACGCCTGTGCACGAATCGATGACGCGCTCCAGCGAGGCTTTCTCGTCGCTGCACGTCGTCGCGTCGCGCGCAACGTCGGCCTTCAGCGGCGAAACCACCGCTGCCAACACCATCATCAAAGACGCAGAACGCGCGAACCACATGGCCCCCGCGAGTACACGACTTCGCGCCGCCAGCCAAGCTGGCGATGCGCGCATTAATCATCGCCTGCTCGAAAGAGTTACGACACGCCCGCCAGAGTTGCCTCGATTTCGCCAAGCATCTCCCGCCAGGCTTGATCGATATCGTTCGACCACGCAGCGCCCAGTATCTCGGCAAAGCTATCGCGCATCGCAGTGAAGAACGCCGGAAAGATCTCCCGTGGCACGCCGAGGTTTTCATGATTGACGACTTCGATCCGCATCAGATTCGCGCCATAGCGATTGCCGCCGATGAAATCGAGCAACGCCGCTATCGCCTCGCTCAGCATGTTGCCCCGAATACTGCCGTCCGTATCACGCACGAACAGCGCCTCCATGTCGGGATAGGCGGCGAACAAGCGCCGATAGACCGCGGGCGCCGGATCCCCGTGCTCGGCCACCAGTTCTAAACTGCGTTCGATCGTCGTCGCATCCATCCCGCTCACCGGATCATCTGGTCAAAGTCGATCGCGAACCTATGCGCATCCCCCGGCCAGCGCGCCGACAAATAATTGCCGTCCCTGACAGTGAAGCCGATCTCCGGCCGCGCCTCGCTATCCCTAGATAGCGAGGACGGCCCAACCAAAAATCGCCGGGCGCCGCCAGCACGGCCCTCACCTCGTCCTCCACCGTCACCGGGTAGGTCCGATAATAGTCGCCCAAATAAAGCGCGGTCAGCCGCCACGCCGTCATCTCCATCGACCGCGTCAGTGCCGTCGTCTTACGTCCGTTCAACACCGACGTCCCCCAGTGCGTCTTCGACCGCGCCGCCAGTAGAACACCATGGCAAATCGCCCCGACCGGCTTTGCCGCGATCACGAACTGCGCGACCAGCGACTGCAGGACCGGCGATTCAAGATAGGGCCGCATCCCCCTCGCATGCCCACCCGCCAGCAGCAGCGCATCGAACGCCGAACCGGCGATCGCGGCATAGCTGAGCGGCGAACGAAACGCCGCACTCTCGCTCATCGCGGCATAGGCCGCCCGCCCGTCGGCATTCGCGCGCAGCAGCGGCGCCAACAAGCCAAGCCCTTTGCCAGTCACCATCAACGGATCGGCCGCCGCCACCTGACCCTCGGGCGTCGCAAACGAAACCGCATGCCCCCGCGCGGTCAGCATCTGCCAAGGCACCCCCGTCTCCGTCGGATCGAAGTCGGTCGCCGGCAGCGGAATCAAAATCTTAGCCATACGCAGGCCTCTTCTTGGGGAAGCGTGACACACGCTTCCTTGACGGCGCGCCGCACGCTTGTTATCAGCCCGCCATCATGATGCCTATGTCGAAGCGCACGATGAAGACGAAGACGCCCTTGTCCCGGGCGGCTTTGGACTCTGCGCGTCAAGCTTAGCGCAAGATCCAAGGCCCCGCCGGGAACGGACGGGGCCGAATGACATCGGCGCCGTCTCCGGCTTGCACAACGAGAGAGACCGATGTCAGTAGCTGAACTCCCTGCCCGCAACCTCCGCCGCGCGCTTCCGCCGTCGCCTTCCGTCGCCGTTGTCGGCGCGACCGGCGCTGTCGGCGTCGAACTGATCCACTGCCTGGAGCAACGCAAGTTTCCGCTCTCGCGGTTGAAGCTCCTCGCCTCGCCGCGCTCCGCCGGAAAGCGGGTGGCGTTCCAAGGCCGCGACGTTCAGATCGACGCACTCGACCAAGCGAGCCTCGAAGACGTCGACATCGCGCTCTTCTCCGCCGGCAGCTCCATCTCCAAGGACTTCGCCAAGGCCGCCCGCCGCCGCACCGTCGTCATCGACAACTCGTCGGCGTTCCGCATGGACCCCGACGTGCCGCTTGTCGTGCCGGAGATCAACGGCGCGGAGGCTTTCAACCACAGCGGCATCGTCGCGAACCCGAACTGCACCGCGATCATCTCCGCCATGCCGCTCTGGCCGCTGCACCGGCAAAACCCGATCCGCCGCCTCGTCATCTCGACCTATCAGGCGGCCTCCGGCGCCGGCGCGGCCGCGATGGAGGAATTGCGCGCCTCGACCGAAGCCTATCTGCAGAACCGCCCGTATGAGCCGAAGGTCCTGCCCCACCCCTACGCCTTTAACGTCTTCAGCCACAACGACAAGGTCGACATCGAAGGCGGCGACAACGGCGAAGAGATCAAGGCCGCGCGCGAACTGCGCAAGATCATGGGCCTACCCGACCTGCGCGTCGGCATCACCTGCGTCCGCGTGCCGGTGCTGCGCGCGCACACGATCTCGATCAACGCCGAGTTCGAGCGCCCGATCACCCACAACGAAGCGCGCGAGATTTTGCGCGGCGCCCCGGGCCTGCGCATCGTCGACGATCGTGCGAAGAACTACTTCCCCATGCCGCGCGACGCCTCCGGCCAAGGCGACGTGCTGGTCGGCCGCCTCCGCCCCGACCAAGGCGACCCGACAGGCCGCACTCTGCAAATGCTCGTCGCTGGCGACCAACTCCTCAAGGGCGCGGCGTTGAACGCCGTTCAAATCGCCGAGCTTTTGCTGAAGCCGTAAGAAGCGTGCGACGCTGGCGCGAAGCGATTCGCGCCAGCCCATGCCCAAGAATATCGTCATCTGCTGCGACGGCACGTCGAACGAGTTCGACGGCGATCGCACGAACGTGGTCAAGCTCTATCAGATGCTGAACCACGACCCGGCGCTCCAAGCGACGTACTACCACCCCGGTCTGGGCACGATGGAAGCGGCCGGCGCACTGACCGGCTTCTCGCGCTGGTGGACCAAGACCGCGGGCTTCGCGTTTGGATACGGCCTCAGGAACGACATCCGCAACATCTACGTCTTCCTCATGAACCACTATGAGGCGGGCGACAAAGTCTTCCTCTTCGGCTTCTCGCGCGGCGCCTACACGGTGCGCGCCGTCGCGGCGCTGCTCCACATGGTGGGCCTCATCCGCCCCGGCAACGAGACGCTGGTCCCCTACGCGATCCGCCTGATGTCGAAAATCCGCGAGCGCGACGGCGAGGGCGGCAAGGCTGCGATCACACGTGCGATCATCACCGCCCAGCAATTCAAACTCACTTTCGCATCGCTCGAGTGCCGCCCGCATTTCGTCGGCGTTTGGGACACGGTCAATTCGGTGGGCTGGATCGAAAACCCGCTGCGTCTGCCGTTCAGCGCCAACAACCCGTCGATCGAAGTCGGCCGCCACGCTGTTGCGATCGACGAACGCCGCGCGTTCTTCCGCGAAAGCCTTTGGCACCCGAAAGCGCGCGGCCCCTCGGGCCCGAAGGATCTGCAGCAAGTTTGGTTCCCGGGCTCGCACGGCGACGTCGGCGGCGGGTACCCCGAGCGCGACAGCGCGCTTGCAAAGATCGCGCTCGAATGGATGCTGCGCGAGGCGCAGGCCGAGGGCCTTGCCACCATCGCTGAGCGCGAAGCCCGCATCATGGGCCGCGCCGGCGGCAACTACGTCGCGCCCGATCCGAGAGCGACCATCCACGACGAACTCAAGCACTGGAACTGGTGGCCCGCACAATTGTTTCCGAAGAAGCACTGGCAACGCCGCATCGTCGACGGCAAGGAAGTCTGGAGCCAACGCCGGAAAGTGAACCTCGCGGGCTGGCGCACCATCCCGCCCGGCGCCCAAATCCACGAAAGCGCCTACGCCCGCGACCCGGCCTACATCGCCAAGCTCCCCAAAGACGCGATCCGCGTCACGACGCTCCCCGCACCGTCCGCCGATCCGCGCTACAACAAGGAGTCGAAGAAAGCGCGGGCTTGAGACGCTACTTCGCCCGCAAGTCCTGTGTGATCGTCCCAAACCGCCCCGTGAACGCATCGTGCTCGTCGCGCAACGTTTCGGCCAGAGCCGCAGCATACCATTCCTTCATCGACGGCAGATCGAGTAGCCGCTGCGCATAAGCCTGGGCCGGCGCGTCGAGCTTCAATCCATAGGTCTGAATCCGAAACGCCACCGGCGCGAAGAACGCGTCGACGTTAGTGAACGCTTTGCCCGCCAGAAACGGCCCGCCGAACTGCGTGAGCCCCTCGTTCCAGAGTTCGCTCACCCGCGTGATGTCCTTCACCAACGTGTCCGGCATCTCATGCAGCTTCACGCGCAAGCCACAGTTCATCGAACAGCGTTCGCGCAACACCTGAAACCCCGAATGCATCTCCGCCGCGGCACATCGTGCCCACGCCCTCGCGGCAGCATCCTTCGGCCACACGCCCTCATGCCGCTCTGCCACATATTCCGCGATCGCCATCGAATCCCAAACCACAGTCGACCCATCGACCAACGTCGGCACTTTGCCCGTCGGTGAGAACGCCCGGAACCGCGCGTAACTCCCGCCCGGCGTGAATGCCTGGAACTTTTCCTCGAATGCAATCCCGCGCTCGCGCAGCAAAACCCACGGTCGCAGCGACCATGACGAGTAGTTTTTGTTGGCGATAAAGAGCTGGTACACGAGCAAAGCCTCCTAGTTCGCAAGCTTGATCAACGCATCGCAGAGCGCATCCGGCATCGAAAAGAACGGCGAGTGATCGCAGTCGAGCGTCACCACCGGATCGCACGGCAACGCGTCGCGCATCAACCGCTGCAACTCGATGGGAATCGCATTGTCCTGCAGACACTCGATATACGCGCGCTTCACACGCCCATAGCGCTCCGCCGTCGTACGCACCGGCGTACCGAAGCTCATCAGCGGCTCCGGTCCCACCAACCCGGCGGCACGCGCAGCCAACGCCGGCGGCGTCGTGTTGTAAAACACCGGCACCACCTTCTCCGGCCGTATCGTGCAGGCGATTCCATCGGCCGCGGGCACGATCGTATCGCGCGCCACCTCGCGCCCGGGCGACATCGCCAGCATATCGCTCAACGTCTTTCCCTCAGGCGCCAGAAACGCCGCCAGATAAGCGAGCGTCGATATCCGGTCTGGCACCAGCTGCGCCACTTCGCTGATCACGATCCCGCCACGGCTATGCCCGACCAGCACCACCGGCTCGAACGCCTGCATCACGATATCGCTAACGAACAACGTCCACTTCGAAAGATCGACCTTGCCGAGCGGCGTCTTGTCCCGCCCCATCCCCGGCAAATCCGGCGCCTCGACAATATGCCCGCGCGCCGTCAGCCGCGGCACGACCTCGTCCCAACACCAACCGCCATGCCAAGCCCCATGCACCAAAACAAACGTCGCCATCCGCGCTCACCACCTATCTCCGCGCGGCTTACACGAGCAGCGATGAGCGCGCAATGTCGTGCCAATCAACGTCGCCGCCGCTGGCGACGATGCCGTTGCGTTCGCTCGCCGTACATCAGCTGCGACATGGCATCGTATGAAGGCGTCAGCGGGAGCCACGACGGAATGCATTTCTTGCTCAGCCAGTAGTAACGCCAGGTCTTTCTCCAGGCACACCGGTCGAGCGGGACTGTGCCCCATGCCCGAGCAGGCCGGCTGATTGCCAGTGGGTCGTGCGCATTCAACCACCGGCGGGCGATCAACCAGACTTCGGTTCCGACAATCCCGTTATGGGCAGCCTTGAGTTGCGCGATTGCCGGCAGCGGATCTTCCGTAGGGCGGCCGACCTCAACCGTCGCCACACGGATACCGTCGCGTCTCATGCTCCAAATGCGGCAACAATCATGTGCAATCGAATCCACGTAGTCTGCAACGCAGTGCTTCATCGCAGCTGCCTCCTCCGCAATGTCGGCAGCAGACCGCAGCGCCACGAACTCGTAGCCGTCGACAACACCCGGCGCCAGCCAAGTGTCCTCGATGCACTGGTCGCCCAAATACATGTGAAGATTGACACGGCGGAACCAGCCGCGTGCAACGTCAACGGCGGTTTCAAACTGCATCGCAGGCCCCCAGCGCCGCTCGAAGGCCAGTACCCCGTCGAACACACAGTGCCGCGAACACCAAGCCCACAGGCAGACGCCACGAAGCTGCTCCAATCCGATCTTTCGGTCATTGCGCCGCAACTCCCGCGCCACCCAGAGCGCCAACGCCTGATCCGCCCATCGGTCGGCATCGGACACCGCCCGGACCCAGCGCTCGAACCGCCGCGCATCGGTCGGCAGATAGTTGCCGATCTGACGCCGGAACAACTCACCATTTGGCAGCTCGGGGATTGGTTCGCAAAACGCGCCCGCCTCGACGGCACGCAACCACAACGGCAAGTTCAGAATGTCGGAAATCTCCTTCAGCGGCGCGCCATCGATCGTATGTTGGATGGCGCGCGCGACATTGCTTCCCGCCCGCGGCACCGCGAGCGCGAACAGCAGCGCTGGAAAGCTCAGCGCCAAGTCCGCCAAGCGTGGATGCAGTGCGGCGACCGCTCGCACACGCGCTTGCACCTGCGGCTGAAACCGAGCAAGCCGTCGCTCGACCAGTCTGGAGCGCGCAACCACCCGCGCACCCGCACGCGCGTCCGCGTGCAATGGAGCCATGCTCATGTGAATCCGCCCACCCGCGCCAAGCGCGGACGTCTGAGATATCGCCTATGTTCGAAAATCCGCCATGCACAAGCACGGCAACGCGATTAGATATCGCGATACGATTTCGGAAGGCTCTTCAGAACAAACATTGTCGTCGCCTCCCTGAGGCTCGCTGTGAAACGGACGCCGCATATACACGAACGGAAATCCTGTCGCAACGGCGGCAAAGCAACACACACCCGCTGCGACTCAATTTAGGCTACCGCCCATGGACATCGCCCTCGCCGTCCTGTCGCTCGTTGGCACCGCCGTCTTCGCCGCCTCCGGCGCGCTTGTCGCCGCGGAGCAGCGCTTCGATCTCGTCGGCGCCATCTTCCTCGCCGTCGCAGCCGGCCTCGGCGGCGGCACGATCGTCGATCTCCTCATCGGCGCGGACGTCCGCTGGCTCACCGCGCCGGAGCCGCTCTGGGCGGCACTCGCTTCCGCCGTCGTCGTCTTCGAAGCCGTTCGCTTCGGCGCCCCGCCGGAGAAGACGCTCGTGTGGGCCGACGCCGCCGGCCTCGCGCTCTTCACAGCCGCAGGCATGCAGCGCCTGACCACCCTCGACCTCGACCCCGCGGCCACCGTCTTTCTCGTCGCCATCGGTGCCGCAGGCGGCGGCATCGTCCGCGATGTGCTCGCCAACCGCGTGCCGCTCGTCTTCTCCGGCGAAATCTATGTCACCGCGTCCCTGGCCGGCGCACTCGGCTACTTCGCCTGTCGCGCGTCAGGCATCAACGACGGTTGGGCCCTGACCGCAGCGGTGGCGCTAACGTTTGTTATCCGCAGCGTCGGTATTGTCTTTGCGCTCCGCCTACTGCCGGGCTACATCGCCAAGCGCTAAACCCAGCCTTGAAATCCGCAAAGCGGCGGATATCTCAGCCCCTAAGCCAAGGGGAGCCGCACTTGCTTGAACAGCTAACCGCACTGGCGGCACTCAATTTGAGCTCGCCGGTGGTACTCTTCTTCGCGCTCGGAATTGCCGCTGCACTCCTGCGCTCGGACCTCACCGTTCCCGATGCCTTCGCGAAAGGCCTAACGATCTACCTGATGCTCGCGATCGGCTTCAAAGGCGGCGTCGCCATCGCCAAGCACGGCCTGACCTGGGAGTTCGCCGTCGTCGCAGCAACCGGCATACTGATCGGCGTTCTTATCCCCGTGATCGCGTTCTTCCTGCTGCGCGCAACATCAAAGCTCGATCGCATCTCCGCTGCCGCGGTCGCCGCCCACTACGGCTCGGTCAGCATTGTGACATTTGTTGCCGCCTCGACCCTGCTCACCAGCCTCAAGATCGAGTTCGACGGCTTTATGGTCGCCGTCACCGCGCTCATGGAAACCCCCGCGATCATCGCCGGCCTCTGGCTTGCCAACGCCGGCAGCACGCGCAACGCCGCTGACAAGTCCTTCGTCAGCCACGAACTCATGCGCGAAGTGTTGCTGAACGGTAGCGTCGTATTGCTCATGGGTGCCTTCTTCGTCGGCGTGATCTCAGGCGAGAAAGGCATGGAGGCCGTCTCGCCTTTCGTCGATGCGCCCTTCAAGGGCATCCTGTGCCTCTTCATGCTCGACATGGGGCTCCTCGCCGGCCGCCGCTTGATGAGCACGAACGCGCTGTCGTTCCCGCTCGTCCTCTTCGCGCTCTACATGCCGCTGATCGGCGCCAGCTTAGGCCTCGCCGCATCGATGCTTATCGGCCTCTCGCCCGGCACGACAATGCTGCTGATGACGCTCTGTGCAAGCTCGTCCTACATCGCTGTGCCCGCCGCGATGCGCATCGCGCTGCCGCAAGCGAACCCGGCGGTCTATTTGACGCTCTCGCTCGCCATCACATTTCCCTTCAACCTGACGCTGGGCCTGCCGCTTTACTTCTTTGCGGCCGGCGGCGTCATGCCCTGAGGCCCCAAGACCATGGTGCAAACCTATCCCCGCAAGAAACTCGAGATCATCGTCGAGCCCGCGATCCTGACCCGCATCGAAGACCTGCTCGTGAAAGCCGGCGCCAAAGGCTACACGATCCTCGAAGGATCAAAGGGCTTCGGCGCCCAAGGCGCCTGGTGGGAGGACTCACTCTCTCACGCCGACGGCATGGCCCTCGTCAACGTGATCCTCACCCCCGAAGCCGCGGACGCGGTCCTCGCGAACCTGCTCCCCCTCTTCGAATCCTGGCGCGGCGTCGCAACAATCAGCGACGTCCAAGTCCTGCGACCGGATCGGTTTTAGTTCAGCGGCTCGTGGGGCGCGCGTTTGGTGCGGCGGAGCTCTTTAATCGCTTCGCCGATCGACCACCACAGCGTAATCCCACGCGGATCGCCTTTGCGGATCATTTGATTCTGAAAGCGCGTCGCCTCGCGCAGCGCCTTGTCGCCGTGATTGCGGATCAAGAGCCACGCCGAACGAATAATGTCGGGATCGGGATCGAAGTGCGGTTTCTTTGTCATCGCGCCGGGGGAGTAGTGAACGCTGTTGATGCGACGGACATTGCACCGCGTCGTAACGCGCCACCACTGACCGAGGGTCGAAGTTGCAATTGATCACGCAACTATCAGGCGTCAGTTAAAAGACGCATCGGAGTTCAATTGCGACTTGGACGTGCGTTAACGCCTGGCGCGATTCCCCTAGCCGTTTCGTCAGCTCAGAGCGGTGCGCGCGTAAATGGCACCGCCAACTGGCCCAAGAACGTCGAAGGCATCGGATGCGCGATGCCGATGTCCCTCGGCGGACGGCGCGGCGCGTTGAAATAGGTGCCGAACAGCTGATCGAACAGCATCAGGTTCTCGCCGTAGTTCCGATTGCCCTCGGCAAGCACTTTCGAATGATGCCAGCGATGCAATTCCGGCGTGTTGAAGACGAAGTTCAACACGCCACACCGCATCTCAACGTTCGAATGCGTGAGGATTCCGACAAACGTCGTGATCGCGCTGACCATGATCATAACGTCCTTGGGCGCCCCCAGAAGCAGCAGAACGGGCATGGCCACCGCCAGACCGGTGAGCGTATCCACAACGTGAAATCGGCCGGTGTTCAAAAACCAGAGCCGCGTTACGCTGTGATGAACGGCATGGAAGCGCCACAGCGGCGGCCACTCGTGCGCGAACCGGTGCTTCCAGTAGAGCCCGAACTCCGCAATGACGAGCCCGATCGCCACCTCAACCCCAAAGGGTAGATGGGCCGGCCAGAGCACCCCGGCGGTCGGGGCGGCGAATTCGGCTATCCCCATAAAAGTCACCATCACAACGATGGCTTGCGCGATCCCCTTGTTCAGCACGGTGTGCGCGATATCGGGGACAATTTGGCCGTCATTGGCGAGCCACGCTTGCTCATGGGGAAACACGCGTTCCAACATCGCGATCGCAACCGCGAGCGCGAGGTACGTCACGTTGAAAACCAGAACCGCGTGTCCGCTTCGAATGCCGGCATAAACCGAAACAACTGATGCCGCGAACAACAACGGCCACCACACATAGGACAGCGTCCGGCGCATTGATGCCTCATCGCTGGGGGGGCGAAGTGCGCGCACTCTAGCACATCGGCGCGCACCGCGTGTAGTCACCCCTGCCCCCATGGCACTTCCCCCAAGACGCGAAGGGACTAGGCAACTGCACGCTGCTGTCCCGTCGCCTCCAGCGCGTAAACGACGGTTTCGTTCTCCCGGCCCCGCAGATGCTGCGGCCCAACGAACTTCAGCTGCTCGATGAGCGCACTCTCTTCGCGCATCTCGTCCTGGACGGCTTTGACCAACGTGTCGCTAGCCACGAGGCGCGTCCCTAACTCCTTCGAGAGCGACTGCAGCCGGCTGGCCACATTGACCGTGTCCCCCACGACCGTGAACGTCATCAGCCGCTCGCTGCCGACATCGCCGAGCATCACGTGCCCATAGTGCAGCCCAACCCCGATCTGCACCTCGAACTGCCCCGCCGCCGCTCGCTCCACATTCCAACGCCCGACCGCTTCGATCATCGCATAGGCGCAGGCCAGCGCATCGCCCGCGTCGCCATGCCCGCGATCCGGCACGCCGAACACGGCAAGCAACCCATCGCCCAAAATCTTGTCCAGCGTCCCGCCGTGCTGGAAGATCACCTCCTCCATCCGCGCATGGAAAGAGCGCAGAAACGCCATAGCCTCTTCAGGCGCCATCGTCTCGCAGCGCGTGGTGAAGCCCCGAATGTCCGCGAACAGAACCGCCGCCGCCTGCCGCCGCGTCTCGCCGAACGGTCGTTCGCGCGCGCTGAGTTCATCCACAACCTTCGGCGAAAAGTGTCGCGCCAAATTGGCCCGCGCCCGCTCCGACGCCGCCGCCGCGAGAACCAACCGCCGCGACCGCCAAACCGCAACCGCAAGCCCCAACGTCAAAAACGCCAACACCACATAGTCGTAGACGATCTTGATCACCGGCAAGTAACCCGGGTCGCCATAGTCGCGCCACATGTCGGGCCCCGCCTTCACAGCGGTGAATGTCCCTGGCTCCATGGCCGCCGCCGCCACAACAGCGCCCCAGCCGAGCGTGATGCAAAGCCCGGTCCAAAGAATGAACCGCGGCGAATAGCTGAACGCGCCATGCACCAGGAAGGCAACGAAGAACAGCAACGCCCCTTCCTTCACCGCTAACGTCACCGGCGGCAGGTCGTTCGCAAACGAATGCCGCGTGATCAACAGCCACGCGAGGTAAGCGCAGTCGAGCGCAATGAAAACGTATTTCGGCCACGCCAAATCCGGCCACCGCCGCATCGCCTCGAACTGTGCCAACCCGATCGCTGCGATGCCGAGCGGCATCAGCAACAAAAACAACCACCCGTCCCCGACGAACGACCCCGTCGCTGCAAAGAGCAGCACCAGCGCCACCACAATCACTGCTCGCACCGCGCAAGCCAGCATCAACCCCGACCGTTCCGTCTCGTGGAACGAGGTCAGAATGCGCTCCGACATGCCGGGGTCGCTCCCCGACGGCGCCACCCCGGCAATGAAGCGTCGCAATTGCTGGCTCAACATCGAAAGACCGCCTCGCCTGGTTCATCTATGTCCGGGAGGTATTGCGCCTCTTGCGGGCGGAGCGGAAGTGACCGTGCCCACGAAACCCCGCCGGCCGATGAATCAGCACCGGAAAACCGGCGTTTGACTTGCACCCACAAGGCCCGCCCGCCATCATCTGTGCGGGGACGCCTTCGGGGGGAGGCGGAAAAATGCACGACGTCAGCCTCGCCGAAATGCTGGGCTTCAATTCCGCCCAAGTCTGGACCTGGTTCTGGGTGCTCTTCTTCTTGCGCCTGATCCTGGGCGCCTTCATCGGCATCGACGACATCGCCCACGGCTTCAAAGCCCTCTCGCGCGACCGTGCAACCCACGAGGCCGAAGCCCGCTCGATCCGCCGCGGCAACGCGGTCGTCACCGCGATCCACATCGTCATGCTCGCCGTCTTCGCCCTCGCCTACATCCGGCTACCGCAGTGACGTTACGCGATCCAAGCCTGTGCATATCCCCCTTTCGCGTGGCTTGACGAGCGCCTCACTCTTCGCCCATCGTAAGTCCGAACCATGTTGGTCAAGGGAACCCGGTGAGATACCGGGGCTGCCCCCGCAACTGTAAGCGACGGTGCATCGGTCGAGACACCACTGATCGAAAGATCGGGAAGGTGACCGGTGAAGGGTCGCAAGCCAGGAGACCTGCCAGCGTGAGTCACCCCTCGAAAGCGCGGCGGGCGCTTGCGAGACGGATCCCTCCGGCGCGGTGACGTTGGGCCTATCGCAACCATGGTGGTGGCGAAGGACCACGGGCGCTTTGGACGGGATGCTTTGCGCCCACGTCACGCATGGGTGCATCATGTCTCGCTTTCTCCTGTCAGTTTCCGCCTTAGCTTTGCTCGCAACGCCGGCCTTCGCCGATCAGCCGGTCGAAAAAGTCGTCGTCACCGCAAGCCGCATCGGCAAAGTCGCCGAGGACCGCCTAGGCACCGCCGTCACCATCATCGACGGCAAGCAAATCGAAGACCGCCAGACCCGCTTCGTCGGCGATGTGTTGCGCGATGTGCCGGGCGTGACCGTCAGCCGCTCCGGCGCCGTCGGTTCGAAAACCCAAGTCCGTATGCGCGGCGCAGAGGGCAACCACACGCTCGTCATGTTTGACGGCGCCGACGTCAGCGATCCGTTCCAGGGCGAGTTCGACTTCTCCGGCTTGCTCGCGACCGACATCGAACGCATCGAAATCCTGCGCGGCAGCCAAAGCGCGCTCTACGGTTCCGATGCGATCGGCGGCGTCGTCAACATCGTTCCCCGCCGTGGCAAAGGCGACTTCGCCGTCGAAGCGATGGGCGAAGGCGGCTCGTTCGCGACCTGGCAAACCGGCATGAACGCGAGCGTGGGCAACGACACGTTCGATTTCTACGCCAGCGCCAACCACCACGCGACAGCCGGCATTAACATCGCCCGCGACGGCAGCGAGCGTGATGGCGAACGTGACTCCGCGCTGTTCGTGAACGCAGGCCTTCGCCCGGTGGAGAACGTCGAGCTGCGCGCATTCCTGCGCTACGTCGACACGTTCGCCGAAACCGATCCGCAGAACTTCTTCAGCGGCCTCGTCGTCGACGGCAGCGACGATACGTTCGACACCACGCAGCTCTACGGCAACATCTCTGCAGAGGTATCGGCCTTCGCCGGCGCCTGGCAGTCACGCCTGAACTACGCCTTCATCGACGCGGACTCGACCACCGACAGCGCCTTCGGACCCTTCACCACCAAAGGCGATCGCCGCAAGGTCAGCCTCGTCTCCGCCGTCAACGCCACGACCGGTGCCCTCGAACACAAACTCACCGGCGCCATCGACTGGCGCGCCGAGCGTTATCAAAACGTCGCCACCACGCTGCCCTTCGATCCCGGCATCAACGGTGTGCGCAAACTCGACACGATCGGCTACGCCCTCTCGTACGACCTCTCCATCGACGCGTTCGACGCCGGCATTGCCTTCCGGCGCGACGATAACGATCGCTTCGATGATGCGAACACTTACCGTCTGCAAGCAAGCTACCGCCTCTCCGACACAACCCGCCTGCGCGCGACCGCCGGCACCGGCGTCAAGAACCCGAACAACTTCGAACTTTTCGGCTTCGACCCCAGCGGCTTTGTCGGCAACCCAAACCTGAAACCGGAAAAGTCGACCGGCTGGGATGTCGGTATCGACCAAACGTTCTGGAGCGGCAAAGCGCGCGCGACCGCCACGTACTTCGAAGCACGCTTAAAAAATGAAATCGAAACAACCTTTGTCACAACCAACAACGCTGCCGGAGTTAGCAAGCGCCGCGGTGTCGAACTCACACTCGATGTGGCGTTGGCCGATGACCTGACGCTGAACGCCGCCTACACACATCTAGATGCCGATCAAGCCGGCGCGCCGGAAATTCGCCGCGCCCCGCACATCGCCTCGTTGAATCTGAACCACCGCTTCCTCGATCGCGCCTCGGCGACGCTCAGCGTGCGTTACAACGGCGAGCAGGACGACACGCTATTCTCCTTCTTCGGCAACACGCCGGTGGTCAACAAGGCCTTCACCCTCGTCAACGTCAACGCGTCATACGATCTGACCGACAACATCCAAGTCTTCGGCCGCGTCGAAAACCTGTTCGACGAAAAATACGAAGAGGTCTTCAGCTATCGCTCACCCGGCATCGCCGCTTACGCCGGAATCCGGACTAAATTCTGAGAGGAACGACAACATGCGCACGCTCCAAAACTCCGCTTGGCCATCGGTCCTCGCTGCCTCGACGATCGCCGGCAGCCTAGCCATCGCCTGCATGATGCCGTTCGTCGCGCTCGCCGTCGTCGTCGCCGCCAGCATGCCGGCGCGGCAAGCCGTCTTCACAGTGACCGCGATCGTCGCCGCGAACCAAGCGATCGGCTTCGCGTTCCTGGGCTTCCCCGCAGACGGCTACACCATCGCCTGGGGCGCAGCACTGTGGGGCGCCAGCCTCGCTTCACTGGCAACGGCGCGCCTGATTGTCGGCCCAAGCCCCGATCTGAGCGCCACTCGGATCGCGCTCGCCAGCCTCGCCGCGTTCGCTGCCTACGAAGCGCTGCTATACGCGTTCGCGACACAGGTCGGTGGCATCGAGACGTTCACGCCGGCCATCATCATGCAACTCGCGCAGAACGAAGCGCTTTGGCTGCTCACGCTCGTGACGCTTCGTTTGCTCGTCACAGGCGCGGCGCCCGCAATCTTCGGCGCACAGCCGCGCCTGCGGCTCGCCTGATGCGCATCGTCTCACTGCTTCCAAGCGCGACGGAGATCGCAGTCGCGCTCGGCTTCGCCGACCAGCTCGTCGGCCGCTCGCACGAATGCGACTTCCCAGCAAGCGTAAAAGGCTTGCCCGCGCTGACCGCGAGTAAACTCCGCAAAGGTTTGAGCTCTCTCGAAATCGACCGCGAAGTGCAAGCAATCGTAAGTCAGGGTCTCTCAGTATACGAAGTCGACGCCGAACGCTTGCGCGCTCTGAAACCCGACATCATCCTGACCCAGACCCAATGCGCCGTGTGCGCAGTTACGCCTGACGACCTCCAAGGCGCACTGAACGAATGGTCCGGCAGCAAGCCGCAACTGCTCTCACTCGCACCGGACGCGCTCGCCGACGTGTGGGACGACATCCGCCGCGTGTCCGCCGCCCTGAGCGCCACGCCAACCGGCGAAAGAGTTATCAGCGAACTCGAAGCACGCCTCCACGCACTCCGCACCAAGATCGCGCTGGGCGCAAAACCAACCGTCGCCGCCATCGAATGGACGGAACCCTTGATGGCCGCAGGCAACTGGATTCCCGAATTGATCGAAGCCGCCGGCGGCCGCCCACTGTTTGCGGCCGCAGGCCAACATTCGCCGTGGCTCGCCTGGGAAACGCTCGCCGAAGCCGACCCCGACGTGGTCGTGCTCATGCCCTGCGGCTACCGCATCGCCGACACGCTCGCCGAATTGAAATCGCTCAACGATCACCCCGCGTGGCAAAGCCTAACCGCCGTACGGGAGGATCGCGTCTTCGTCACCGACGGTCACCACTTCTTCAACCGTCCGGGCCCGCGCCTCGTCGAGTCCGCCGAAATCCTGGCCGAGATTCTGGGCACCGCGAAGGTCGGTCACGAAGGCAGCGGTTGGATACGCCTAAGCGGCGCCTAGTCGCTTGGCGACCGCCTGGATGCGCGTCGTCACGCCGAGCTTCGTCTTCGCATTGCCGATATGGAAGCGCACAGTCCGCGGGCTGATATTGAGTTCCATACCGATCGCTTCGTCGCTCTTACCCTGCGAAACCAAACGCAGACATTCCGCCTCGCGTGACGTCAGCGGGCTTTTCGATGAAGCCGGATCCATCAACTCCCGGAATCGATCACGCGCCGCAAACGCCGCCGCCTGCAGAATCGAGCGCGCCCGCCACGACAGGTCCGGCGTCGGCCCCGCGCATCCCACATACCACGCAAGCGCCCCGTTCTCGTGCACGGGCACCGCAAATCCGTCATAGCCCCGAAAGTAGGGCCCGAAGTAGCTCCACCACTTCTCGTCGCTGATTCCCTCTTCGCGCTTAAGCTCCAGCATAGTGAAGGGCTGCTCGCTCACTTTGGCCCGGCTAAAGAGCGGATTGCTCGTCACCCGCTCGATCGCGTCAAGCGCCTCGAACGGTTTCCGGCCCTGCGCCGCATAGACGACCGCCGGCCCGATCCCATCGAACGACTTCGTCATATCGACGATCAGATTGACCGCGAACCCGAACCGATTTGCGAGCGCCAAATGCGCCCGCCCGATCTCATCGGCCGACGACGCAACCGACAATTCGACGATCAAATCCTTTAGCGATACGGTCATGAATGCTCGTCTGTGCTCGGTTTGTTGATTCCGGCAGATCGCAAGTCCATCGCCTTTTCGCCCGGCCTTGGCAACTCGCGAAACCGCTGGACCGTCTAACACGCCGCCCCAAGCGCATAAACCGGCGGGCCTTCTTCGCGGCCGTTCGACCGCTGAATGCGCCATGAAGAGTACCAGCGGGCGCTTCTGACACACCCTGCAGCAACCCATTTACCGCTCGTTTACGTAGTATTCCTTGACATACAACAACCAAAGGCGCATATCCCACGGCCTGCACCGGTCGATGTTTTCGACTTTGGCAAGCGCTCACGCCGCGTGAACGGCTCGAGATCTGAAAGCGATCTCTTCGATACCTTTTGAGCGCCAAATACACCCGGAACTGCCCAGGTAACACGCGGGGCGTCCTACGCAACCCGCGATTTTTTCGCGCGTGCTCGATGGCCCGAGGGCCCGGCAACGCGCGCGGATTCGCATATTGAAAGTGAACTAAGTGAACGATTTTTCCTCGTTGGGTTTAGACGCGCGTCTTCTCAAAGCTTTGACTCAAGAAGGCTACACCAGCCCAACCCCCATCCAATCGCAAGCGATCCCGCACGTGCTGGCCGGCCGCGACCTGCTCGGCATCGCCCAGACCGGCACCGGCAAGACGGCAAGCTTTGCACTCCCGATCATGCAACGCCTCGACGCGAACAAGCGCCAAGCCGCGCCCAAGACGGCGCGCGCGTTGATTCTGTCGCCGACGCGCGAGCTCTCGGCGCAAATCGCCGACAGCTTCAAAGCCTATGGCCGCTACATGAACCAAACCGTCACCACGATCTTTGGCGGTGTCGGCGAAGGTCCGCAGATCCAAACCATGCGTGGCGGCATCGACATTCTGGTGGCAACGCCGGGCCGCTTGCTTGACCTCGTCAACCAGCGCGCCGTCGATCTGACCAAGACGGAAATCTTCGTCCTCGACGAGGCCGACCGCATGCTCGACATGGGCTTCATCCGCGACATCAAGCGTCTCGTCGTCCATCTGCCGCGCAGCCGGCAGAACCTGTTCTTCTCGGCCACCATGCCGGAAGAAATCGGCTCGCTCGCCGGCGACCTGCTGAAGGATCCGGTCAGCGTCTCGGTCACGCCAGCGGCCACGACGGTCGAGCGCATTCAGCAACGCGTTATCCACGTCGAAGCCGGCTCGAAGCGCGCGCTTCTGGTCGAACTCCTGCGCAAGCATGAGGACATGAACCGCACGCTCGTCTTCACCAAGACGAAGCACGGCGCCGACAAAGTCGTGCGCGCGCTCGCCGCCGCCGGCATCGTCGCCTCGGCCATCCACGGCAACAAGAGCCAAAGCCAGCGCGTCCAGACGATGAATGCGTTCCGCGCCGGCCGCACCCGCGTGCTCATCGCCACCGACATCGCCGCCCGCGGCATCGACGTCGACGGCATCAGCCATGTCGTCAACTTCGACCTGCCGCATGTCGCGGAGTCTTACGTCCACCGCATCGGCCGCACCGCGCGCGCCGGCGCCGACGGCATCGCGATCGCCTTCTGCGACCGCGAGGAGCGCTCGCTTCTCCGCGACATCGAAAAGCTCACGCGCCAGACGATCCCGGCCAGCGAATGGAAACCTCGTCCGCTGCAACCCGGCGAAGTCGCCGAAGTCGTGGCCGTCGAACCCGCGCGCCCGGACCGCCGCGACGAACAGCGTCGCGAACACCGCGGCCCACGTCGCGACGATCGCCGCGGCCCACGCAAGGACGACCGCCGTCACGCACCCCGCGAAGATCGCCCCACGCAGCCGCAAGCCGCGTCAGGCTACGGCGAACGCGCGGCGCACGCCCCGCGTCCGCACGGCGAACACGCGCCGCGCCCGCATGGTGCAAAGCCCCACGGCAAACCGCATGGCGAACGCAACGCTCATGCTCCCCGTCCGCACGGCGAGCATGCGCCACGCCCGCACGGTGCAAAGCCCCACGGCAAACCGTTTCGCGGCAAGCCGCACGGCGAACGCGCGGCGCAAGTCACCGAAGCCGGCGCCGGCGCTCGTCCGTTCAATGGACCGAAGCGTCATCGTAAGGGCAACAATCCGAACCGCCCCCAAGGCAATGGCCATGCGCCCGCACCGGCGCTAAAAGATGCGGGCGGCAATGCGCTGCCTCGCTTCCTGCAACGCAAGGCGCGCCAGCACTAAGGACGTAAGGCATGCGCGAGAACAAGCTTCGGAACCTTTGGGCAAGCGGCCAAGCCGCCACCAACGTCTGGGCCACTGTTCCAGCCAGCTACGCCACCGAGATACTCGCGCATCAAGGCTGGGATTCGATTACCGTCGACACCCAGCACGGCGTACTCGGCTACCAAGACATGGTCGCGATGCTCACCGCCATCGCGACCACCCCGGCCGTGCCGCTCGTGCGCGTCGGCTGGAACGACCCGACGCAAGTCATGCACGCCGCAGATGCCGGCGCAATGGGCGTGATCTGCCCCACAATCAACACCAAGCAAGAGTGCGAACACTTTGTCGGCGCTCTCCGCTATCCGCCGCTGGGCTACCGCAGCCTCGGCCCGAACCGCGCCCGATTCCTCGGCGACGACTACGCACTGCGCGCGAACGACACGATCCTCGCGATCGCCCAAATCGAAACCGCCTCCGGCCTCGAACACGTCGAAGCGATCGCGGGCGTGAAGGGCCTCGATATGCTCTACATCGGCCCCTCCGACCTCGGCCTCTCCATGGGCCGCGAAGGCAAGATCGACCAAACCGACCCCGTGGTCGTCAAAGCCATTGACCGCATTCTCTCTGTCGCGAAGAGTGCAGGCATTAAGGCGGGCATCTACTGCATCGCCCCCGACTACTCGAAACAAATGCTAGCCAAAGGCTTCGACCTCGTAACCGTCGCCTCCGACGCCGGCCTCCTCAGCCAAGGCGGAACTGCCCTGAAGCGCTTGTTCGGCTAGAGTGTTTGGCGCGGCGCTATTCGCCGCGCGCAAACATCGGCTTGATCTTCACGACGTGCATGACCCCGCCCTCGCTCCAGACCGTGAGAGCGAAAAGGCGCGTACCTTTTGCCGCTTCGACCAACTTGCGCGGAAGCGCGGGATCGCGTCGCGAAGGATCGGCCTCTGCCCGCAACGGTTCGTCGCCGTTCAGCACTCGATCGGCCCACCGGCATTCGCCCGACCCGGCCGCAGGTTCGGCCATGGAGTTCGCACGCCTGAAATTCCAGTAGGCGCTGTCGGTGCCAGCAGCGTCGGCCGCGCCACCAGAACCTTTGTTGAAGAAGCCCGCGTCGGCGGCGGGATCGCTCGCGCAAACGAGATCATAGGTCGCTACCGGCGGCTTGATTTCGTCGGGCAGAGCAATGCCAGGCCGCCCCGCGGGCACTGGGCGCGCCGGCGGCGGAGCAACCATGATCCCGGACGGCGCACCAACGACGCGAACCGAGAGAATGTTCGACCAGCCGCTACCGCTGCTCGCAACTTGACTCGGATCGGTGGCATCCACTTGCGCGAGACCTGTGAACACTCTAAACTGCAGCGTGGAGCCCGGCTCATTTACCCACGTAGCGCCGCGCAGCTTTAGCCACTGCATACCTCCAGATGAGCCGTCCCACATGCAACCACTGTCATCGCGAACCCTGTAGCACTTTGCCCAAGACCCTTCTGCACCCGAGGCGCTAACACGACGAACCACGAAGTGTTGCCATTGCTCCTCATCGACGCCGGGCCCAACGTGTATGTTCCGTCCTGTCAAAAGAACAACCACCGTCCGATCTGTCGCGACGAGTTCGGTAGGCTCAACCGTTTGCAAGATCGGCGTGGGTACGGCAGCATAGGCCACTAATGCGGACAGCGTCAGACCTCCGAGCGCAACGGCGACAATAGCGCGAGTACTAATCCACATAGCGTTCGCTCCCTGCTGGGTAGGCTCAGCTTAGAGCATACCTGCCACTCTTCCCAGGCCGGCACGGAAGAAACTTCCTGAGTCGTGATGGGAGAACAGTGCGGATCGACGGATTTCCGGCACCCAACACGGGCCGGCTCACCTCCGCGAGAAGGCACCACGGCACCAAGACACTCATGACGCTCCACGTGCGTTAGTTCGGCGCGCGCGGTTGCTCGATGATCACGCCGAGCGCCTTGGTGGAACTCGGTGCACCATGGTGTCTTTGCGGTGAAAGATGGAGGTCTCCCACCGCACCAACGCCGCCCCTTTGAACGCCGTTCAAACTTTCGAACGCATTGTGTCACCGATTGCAACACCGCGCATATCTCTGACCTGGCTGCGTTGACACCCGCACGCGCCCAGATTCACGATCCACGTTGTGAGCGCAGGACCGATTCCCGATCTGTTGAGCGTCGTACTCGCCGTATGGCTGGCAGGCCTCGCGGCGGTGGTTTTGCTTGCGATGCTCAGCGGCCGGGTTTGGCTCTCGGGGCTCTTCACGACCGACATCGACGGCGATGGCGTCGCGGACGAGTTCCACCCGGAGCGGGTGCAACTGCTGTTGATGTCGATCTTCGGCATTGCCGGTTATGCGATCATGACGATGAACGCGGTGTCTGTGTCGACGACCGCGATAAAAGTGCTTCCGGACGTTCCGGAAGAATTGGTGATGCTCTTGGGCGCGAGCAACACATTCTATTTGTCGGGCAAGTTCGGACGGACTCTAACGCGGGGATAGCAGCACATGTTTCCTTTTGATCTGGCGATGCTGGTCGCCATCGTACTTTCGGTCATTTTGCTTGGCTTCGGCGCCGTCGTGCTCGGCATGATCATCACCGGCCAGATCGACCTCTCCGACATCCTCGTCGAGTCGAACGAGAACGGCAGCAAAAAGGCGAGCCTCTCGCGCCTCCAGTTTCTCATGTTCTCGTTCGTGATCGCGGGCCTCTATCTCGTGATCTGCGTCGAGAGTGGTACGTTCGTCGACGTTCCGCCGGGCGTGCTCGTGTTGCTGGGTATCTCCGGCGGCAGCTACATCGTCTCCAAAGGCATCGGCAAGGGCGCAAAGGTCCCGGGCATCGCCGCTCAACCACCCCGTCAACAACCGCGCGCGCAAGCGCATCGCCACGGCCCGGTTCCTGTCGCCGAGCACGAACAACCGGCCGCCGCCGCGCAGTAGAGGCGCACCACCTTGTCGCGCCTCGCCCTCGCGCTCCTCGCCGCTTCGCTGCTAGCCGCACCCGCGCGCGCCGACTTCGAAGCCTGCCGCGCGACATACACGGAGGTCGGCCTTCCCAAAACGCTGGGCGATCCCGACGGCACGGAAGTCCAAGACCGCTGCTTCAAGGGCTTCGCACTGCTCTACAACAAACGCACGAAGACGCCCGACTGGGTGATCGAACGCCTGACCGCGGGTTCGTTCAAAGGCGCCGCCACGCGCAGCAAGTCCGCCTTCGCCGCCGACACCGTCGTCGCCGAAGATGCCCGCGCCACGCTTGCCGACTACGACGCCGCTTGGAACGGCCAGCGCTTCGATCGCGGCCATCAGGCCCCCGCGGCCGACGCGAAGTTCGCGCAGGATGCGATGAACCAAACGTTCCTGCTCTCGAACATGGCCCCGCAAGTCGGCATCGGCTTCAACCGCCACGCCTGGAGCTATCTCGAAAAGGCAATCCGCGGTTGGGTCCTGTGCGGCGGTCGCGACGAAATCTACGTGATGACCGGCCCGATCTATTCGCAAGACCAAACGAAAGTCTTGGGCGCGAACAAGATCGCGATCCCGGACTCGTTCTTCAAAATCGTCTTCGACCCCGGCCGCGGCCGCGCGATCGGCTTCGTCCTCGAAAACAAACGGCACACCGGCCGCGAACTCAGCCCCTACAGAAAATCCATTGCCGAAATCGAAGAACTTACCGGCATCGACTTCCTCACCAACCTCAACGAACGCGAGCAACGCGTCCTCGAATCCAACATAGCCCCCATGTGGGCCTACGACCGCACGTGTGATTTACGGGAGTGAGTACGGTTAGGTTGGCGCTGTGGTGAAATCTGAAAACCTCAACACCGCACGAACGCCACTCACTATCCACCAACCGACGCAACCAACTTCTTCGGCGCCTGCAGCCGCCAGGCGACGCCGATGCGGTGCGCGAGTTCGTCGTCCTTGATCTTCGTTAGCCGGATCAGCACGGCGGGATAACCCTTGTAGTGGTCGGTCTCGAAATAAATCGCCGCCCGCTCCCGCATCAGAAATTCTTTCTCCTCGAGCGAGCACATGATCGCGATCACCCCCGGCTCACGCACGCGCAGCAGGAACTTACCCTTCACCTTCAGGCTCGGCGTCCCGTAGGACGTACCCTCCTCAAGCCCCGGCAGCTTCGTCGCCTTCGAAGCCTTCACGACACGCTTGAAATCCTGCGTGAGATCGCTCGGCTCACTCACGGCTTTCGCGGACTTCACCGGTGCCGCCCTCGCCTTCTTTCGCATCGCCATTCGCAAACCCTGCTTGCTTTTCGAACCGGAATGTTCTAATTTTGTTCCACGTGAAAATCAACGTTTCGAGCGCAAAAAATGTCCCGCCCCTTCGCGACGCCGATCGACCCGCGCAGACTCGACACCGCAGCCCATCACGCGCGGATGCTCGCCCCCGTTACAAGTTACGGCGATGTAGCGGCGAAGTTACGGAATTTTTCGCGGAGATCAGCCCTTGTAACGCTGTTACAGGTCAGTTGATGCTGTTTTCAGCAACCAAGCGCCGAAAGGACCCGCCATGAGCACTCCCGTCATCCTCGTTGAAAAGCACGGTGAGACCGCGCTCGTCACCTTGAACCGCCCGACCGCAATGAACGCGCTCTCGCGCGAACTCCGCGCCGCAATCGCGGAGATCTTCGAAAAACTCGAAGCTGATCCCGGCACGCGCGTCGTGGTGCTGACCGGCGCCGGCAAAGCATTCTGCGCCGGCCTCGACCTGAAAGAACTCGGCCAAGGCGCCGACTCCGTGCAAGGCACGGTGACGACCACAGACCCGGTCACCTCGATGAGCCGTTTCTCCGGCCCGATCATCGGCGCGATCAACGGCGTGGCCATCACCGGCGGCTTCGAAATCGCGCTCGCCTGTGACGTACTGATTTGCTCGAGCGAAGCCCGCTTCGCCGACACCCACGGCCGCGTCGGCATCCTGCCCGGCTGGGGTCTCTCGCAAAAACTGTCGCGCGCGATCGGCATCTACCGCGCCAAGGAACTCTCGCTCACCGGCAATTTCTTGACCGCCCAGCAAGCAAACGATTGGGGCATGGTCAACCGCGTCGTCCCGCCCGCGGAGCTGATCCCCGCCAGCCTAAAGCTCGCCACCGACATGCTCTCGCTCATCCCCGAATGCCTGAGCGGCTACAAGAAACTCATCGACGACGGCTTCGCCCAATCCTTCGGCGACGCGATGAAGACCGAACGCCACTTCTCCGGCACCGCCAACAAGACCGTCAGCCCCGCCGAAATCGAATCCCGCCGCGAAGCCATCCGCCAACGCGGCCAAGCCCAGAAGGCATAAGAGTTCCACCACAAAGCCACGCAACCGTTCCGCAAGAGAATGAGATGACCAAACCGCTCTGGACGCTCGACGCTACCGAAACCGCGAACCTCATTCGCAAGAAAAAACTATCCGCGCGCGAAGCCGTCGACGCACACCTTGCGCGACTCGATGCCGTGAACCCGAAGCTGAACGCCGTCGTGCGAACGCTGCACGAGCAAGCCCGTGCCGAAGCTACTGCCGCCGACGCCGCGCAGGCGCGCGGCGACCGCCTCGGCCCGCTCCACGCTGTCCCCATCACGACCAAGATCAACGTCGATCAGGCCGGCCTGCCCACCGACAACGGCGTCACGCTGCTGAAGGACTTGATCGCCAAAGAAGACAGCCCCCAAGTGGCAAGCCTGCGCAAGGCGGGCGCCATCGTCATCGGCCGCACGAACTCGCCCGCCTTCGCGATGCGCGCTATGACCGACAACGCGCTGCACGGCCTCACGCTGAACCCGTGGAACAAGACCGTTACCTGCGGCGGCTCCTCCGGCGGCGCAGGCTCAAGCCTCGCGGCCGGCGTCGGCGCGCTTGCGCAGGGCAACGACATCGGCGGCTCGATCCGATGGCCGAGTTATTGCAACGGCGTCGCCGGCTTGCGCCCGTCGATCGGCCGGGTCGCCGCGCACAACGCATCGGCCACCGCGCCACGCGCCTTCGCGGCACAGTTGATGTCCGTCAACGGCCCGATGGCGCGCTCCGTGCGCGACTTGCGCCTCGCGCTGCGCTTAATGTCCGAAGGGGACCCGCGGGATCCGGTCTGGACACCCGCCCCCATCGATCCGCCGCCGCTGCAAGCCCCGCACGGCGTCGCTGTCGCGATCGACGATGCGCTGCCGCACGCGATCAAAGCAACGCTGCGCCGCGCCGCCGCGCATCTGCAGGACGCGGGCTACGACGTCGAAGAAGTCTCGCCGCCCTCGATCGACCGCCTCGCCGAACTTTGGGCCGACATCGGCCTCGCCGAAATCGGCGCCATGCTGCGCCCGATCATCCCCGCCACCGGCGACGCCGGCATGCAAGCGTTCATGCAAACATTCTGGGAGCTGCGCGGCGGCGCCGACCTCGCCGGCTACCAAGCAACTCTGCGCGAGCGAGAAGCGATCCTGATCAAGTGGCAACTCTTCCTCGACGCGCATCCGCTGATCTTGATGCCGTCCTGCGCCGAACCATCGCTTCCCGTCGGCCTCGACACACAGGGCGCCGACGCCGTGCAACGCATGCTCGGCGCACTCAGATACCAGCTCGCAATCCCGGTCCTAGGCCTCCCCAGCCTTGCCGTGCCCATGGGTGTGCGCGACGGCCTGCCCGACGGTATCCAAATCGTCTCCCGCCGCTTCCGCGAAGACCTCTGCCTCGCCGCCGGCGAAGTCATCGAATCCTGCGAATCCCCGATAACGCCGATCGATCCGAAGTGGTGATCGTTCAATCCATCAACTTCTGCGCCAGGTAAACATAGTGCCGCGCCCAGCGCGCCGCGTTCATCGAAGGGTCCGCGTCGTTCGAATGTCCGCCGAACGTGTTCTCATAGTAGATATAGGGCGAGCCCAATGCCGCGAGCCGCGCCGCGTACTTGCGCGCGTGCCCCGGATGCACGCGGTCGTCTTCGGTGTTGGTGGTGATATAAGGCTCCGGATACTTCACGCCCGACTTCAGCTTCTGATAGGCCGAGTACTGCGCAATGAACGCGCGATCACCCGCCACATCCGGGTTGCCGTACTCCGCCACCCACGACGCGCCCGCCGAGAGCTTGTGATAGCGCAGCATGTCGACCAACGGGCTCTCGACCACGATCGCGTTGAAGAGATCGGGCCGCTGCGTCATCGACACGGTCGTGAGCACGCCGCCGTTCGAGCGGCCATAGATACCAAGCCGCCGCGGGCTCGTGATCTTGCGCGCGATCAGATCCTCCCCCACCGCAGCGAAGTCGTCGAACGCACGCTGCCGATTCTCACGCAGCGCCGACTCATGCCACGCGGGCCCGAACTCGCCGCCGCCGCGAATGTTCGCGATCACGAACGCGCCGCCGCGCTCCAGCCAGAGCTTGCCCATCTCTGGCAGATAAGCCGGCGGCTTGGACAACTGAAACCCGCCATAGCCGAACAGCAGCGTCGGCGTCGAACCGTCCGCCTTCGCCTTCTTCGGCCGCACCAGGAAGTAGGGAACCTTGGTCCCGTCTTTCGACGTCGCCCACGCCTGTTCGACGGTATGACCCGACGCCTTGAATCGCGCCGGCAAAGCCTTCACGACGCCGGCCTTCGACGAAGCAACGTCAACCCACCACAGCTTCGTCGGCTCCAAAAAACTCTCCGACGTCAGGAACGCGAGCGAACCCGAGTGCTGAGTCGCGCGCACGACCAGCGCGGAATCTCGCGGCAACTTCAACCGCGTGCCCGTCCACACATCGCCGGACCGCTTATAGACGTCGACCGCGCCCTTCACGTTGTCCAGCATCTGCACGACCACGCGGTCGCGTGTGACCTGCACGCCGTCGATCGTCTGGCTTGCCGTCGGTTGCATGATGAGCTTAGCAAGCGCCGGAGCCCTGGAAACGTCCTTCGACAACGCCGCCAGATCGATCGCGATCAAAGCACCTTCGTCGAACGCGTTCCATTTCTCCTGCAGCGAAAACACCAGCTGTCCGTCGACCAGCGCGCGCAACGACGACTTCAACGGCATCGGCACTTTCAACGCCTTGCCGTCCTGCAACAGGTGCAACTCGACCTCGAAAAAGCCGACGCGCCGCTCCGCGAACACGGCGCGCAAAACGCCGTCCGCATCACGCAGCACGCGCGGCGAAACCAATGTGTCCTTGCGTTCGCCGCGGAACACGATCTGCCCTTGCTCCACCGTTTGTCCGCGCTTCACGAAACGCAGCACGAACGGGTAGCCGGACTCCGTCGCCTCCTCCGGCGTCACCGCGCGCGCGAGCAAGATCGTATCGCGATCGATCCACTCGACGTTTTGCTTCGCGCGTTCAACCTTGAAGCCGCCCTTCACGAACGCCTTCGCGACCGCATCGAACTCGCGCAACTCCACCGCATCGCCGCCGCCGTCGGACAGTTGAACCAGGCAGTAGCGATCCTCGGGCGCCAGACAGTCGGCCCCTTTCCAGAACCAATTCTTGCCCTCGGCCTTCGACAGCGCGTCGAGGTCCAGCACCGTCGCCCACTTCGCACGGCCCGTCCGGTAAGACGCAATCGATGCGTACCGCCACACGCCGTGCGGATGCTTGTCGTCTTGCCAAAGGCTATCGACGCCCTCGGCCCGAAACTCGGGATAAGAAATCCGATCCTTCGCGGTGAAGATCGCCAAAACCTCGCGCTTGTAAGCCGCGTAGCGCTTGTCGCCCTCAAGCAGCGCCGCCGCGCGCGCGTTCTGATCCTTCACCCACGCGAGCGCCTTCTCGCCATGCACATCCTCAAGCCACAAGAACGCATCGTCCTCCGCCTTCGTCGCCACCGTCACGGTCGCACACGACGCCAAAGCGAAAGCCGCAAAGCACAGGAAAACAAACCGCATTTCATTGCCCATCGATCCAGGAAGCGAAGGTGCCTTTATGGGCAAAACCTGATCCGAAAGGGAGGCCTGAATCGCTCGTCACACCGCGCCCGCCTGGGGACACGCAGACCCGATTCGCGCCGCAACGCGCCATTTTGTGCACTGCGCAACATGTCCCCGACCGGGACTATTGTGACAAGCGCACCATTGACGGAGTTGCCAGGGGAGCCCACCTTTCGCGGAAATCAAGGGGCAGGGAGGCCCTCACGCCGTGGATATGCTTCAGAATAAGAAGTTCCTCTTCGCCGGAGCCGCTGTCGTCGCGCTCGCCGCTGGCGCGCTCTATTTCGGCGGCGTCTATCCGCCGTCCGGCGAGCAAACCGCCGGCACGATCGTACCCGCAGAACGCTATCAGGCGCCGCAAGTGTCGGACGCCGACGTTCAGCTTGGCAATCAAGACGTCGCCCAGCTGATGCAGACCGACGCGTTCGAACTGATGGTGAAAGACCCATCTTTCCGCGCGCTCGCCACTGACCCCGCCTTCATGGCGCTCGCCCGCCAGCCGCAAGCATTGGAAGCAATGGCAAGGGCGCCGCAGGCGTTCGCCGCGCTCGCCGCCCACCCGCAAGCTTTCTCCGCACTCGCCCGCAACGCACAAGCCTTCGATGCGATGTCGAGAGAAGCGCAAGCCTTTGACGCGATGGCCAAGCACGCGAAAGCATTTGAAGCGCTCGCACGCCACCCGCAAGCGTTTGAAGCAATGGCCCGCAACGCCAGCGCATTCGAAGCCTATGGTAGGAATGTGCAGGCCTTTGAGGCGGCCGCAAAGAACGCCAAAGCGAACGAAGCCATGGCGCGAAACGCCCAGGCCTTTGAAGCGCTGGCACAAGATGCGAACGCCATGGCCGCCCTGCGCGCCGATGCACAAGCCTTCGACGCGATGGCGCGCAACGCCAGCGCCTTCGATGCTCTTGCCCGCAATGCGAGCGCCTTTGATGCGCAAGCGCTGCGCAACGCAAGCGCGTTCGACGCGCAAGCCTTCGACGCGATGGCCAGAAACGCCAGCGCCTTTGAAGCGATGGCCGCTCAGCCTGAAGCGTTTGCCGCGATGGCCCGCCACGCCCGGGCATTTGAAGCCCTCGCGAGACACCCGCAAGCCTTCGAAGCGATGGCCCGCAACGCCAAGGCCTTCGAAGCCTTCGCCAACGATGCCGAAGCCTTCCGCGCCGCCGCCATGAACGCCAAGTCGAACGAGGCGATGGCCAGGAGCGCGCAAGCTTTCGAAGCCCTCGCCAGAGACGCCAACGCGATGGCGGCCCTCCGTGCCGACGCGAAGGCTTTCGACGCGATGGCGCGCAACGCGAGCGCCTTTGAGGCCTTGGCCCGCAACGCCAGCGCCTTCGAAGCGATGGCGAAAAATGCGAGCGCTTTCGAGGCGATGGCCAAGCACGCCAATGCGTTCGAAGCCGCAGCCCGCTACCCGCTGGCATTGGAGGCGATGGCAAGAAACGCGCAAGCGTTCGACGCGCTGGCAAGGGACGCCAACGCCTTCGCCGCTTTGCAAGCCAACGCCAACGCGTTCGACGCCATGGCCAAGAATGCGAAGGCCTTTGAAGCCCTGGCCCGGAACCCGCAGGCGTTCGATGCTCTCGCTCGCAATGCCAAAGCCTTCGAAGCGTTGGCCGCGCAACCCGCCTTCATGGCGCTGGCCCGCAACCCAGCCTTCTCTGCGGCGCTCAGCGACCAGAGCTTTGCCGCGGCACTGAGAGCTCAATAGGTAGCCGGTCCCTCGAATCGAGGCCATCCGCACCAAACGGATGGCCTTTTTCTTTGCGGTGTGCAGCCCCGCCCGCCAGCATCATGTCACTGCTGATTCGGTGAGGGGCTTCTCGAATGCGTGCGCCACTGCTGCTATTGGCGCTGGTGCTCGTCGCGGCCCAAGCGCACGCCGACGAATTCGAGATGGATCGCCTCGAAACCGAAGAGCTGGACCTTCTCTACTTCGACCCGCCGCAGACGTATCTCACCCCCTATGCCGTGAAGAGCTTCCTGAACTCGCTCGAGTTCCAAAAGCGCATCTTCGAATGGAAGCCGTGGGAAAAAATCACGATCCTGCTGAAGGACTTCACCGACTACGGAAACGCCGCTGCGCGCTCCTCGCCGAACGACGCCATCGTCATCGATGTCGCACCCTTGAGCCAAACCTTTGAGACCTTCTCGTCGGGCGAGCGCATCTACACGCTGATGAACCACGAGCCCGTCCACGTCGCCACGATGGACGTCTGGAACAGCGAGGACGCCTGGTGGCGCGACTTCCTGCACGGCAAGCCCATGCCGATGAACCAGCACCCGGAATCGATCCTCTACAACTACCTCGCCACGCCCCGTGTCAATGTCCCGCGCTGGCTCTTGGAAGGCAGCGCCGTCTTCATGGAAACCTGGATGGCCGGCGGCCTCGGCCGCGCGCAGGGCGCCTACGACGAAATGGTCTTCCGCTCCATGGTCCGCGACAACGCCCACTTCTATGACCCGTTGGGGCTTGAGGCGGAGGGGACCGCCGTCGACTTCCAAGTCGGCGTCAACGCCTATCTCTACGGCACCCGGTTCATCAGCTACATGGCGCTCACCCGCTCGCCGGAAAAGCTGATCGAATGGATGAAGCGCGGCGAAGGCAGCGCACGCTACTACTCGACCCAGTTTGAACAAGTCTACGGTCAGTCGCTCGACAATGCGTGGGCCGACTGGATCAAATGGGAACGCGACTTCCAAACCGCGAATCTGCAATCCGTCAGGCAATACCCAATCACACCCGCGCACCGCCTGACCAAACGCGCCCTCGGCTCCGCCTCTCGCGCTTACTTCAACCCGACAAGCCAAAGCCTTGTCGGCGGCTTCCGCTACCCCGGCGTCATCGGCCACATCGGCGAACTATCGCTGAGCACCGGCAACGTACGCCGCCTCGCCGACATCAAAGGACCGATGCTCTACAAGGTCACCTCGCTCGCCTACGATCCGAAGTCGAACAAGGCCTGGTACACGACCGACAACTATGCTTTCCGCGACGTGATGGAGATCGACATCGCCAGCGGCGACACAAAGATGTTACTGAAAGACGCGCGCATCGGCGACGTCGTGTTCAACCCGAAGGACCGCGCGCTCTGGGGTCTGCGCCACCTGAACGGCTACGTGACGTTGGTGCGCATACCGGCACCTTACGACAAGTGGAATCAAATCCACACCTGGGCCTTTGGCGACGTCCCGTTCGACCTCGACATTTCGCCGGACGGCGAACTGCTCTCCGCGTCAATGGGCCGGATCAACGGCGAGCAGACGGTCCGCGTCTACCGCCTCGCCGATCTGCAGGCCGGCAACGCGACGGAGATATCTCAGTTCAGCTTCGGCAGCGCCGTGCCCGAGAGCTTCGTCTTCTCGCCCGACGGCCGCTATCTCTTCGGCAGCGCCTACTACACCGGCGTCTCGAATATCTATCGCTACGAAGTCGCGACCGGAAAGATCGAAGCCGTCTCGAATGCCGACACAGGCTTCTTCCGCCCCATCCCGCGCGACGACGGCTCCCTGATCGCCTTCGAATACACGGGCGAAGGCTTCACGCCCGTGACGATCGACCCCAAGCCGTTGAGCGACGTCGGCGCCATCAAGTTTCTCGGGAACGAAATCGCCGCCAAGCACCCGATCGTCAAAAGTTGGGCCGTCGGTTCGCCGACGAAGATCGATCTCGATCCCCTGATCAAGAACCGCGGCAAGTACACACCGTCGAATGAGATGAAGGTCGCCGCCGCCTACCCCGTCGCCGAGGGCTACAAAGGCTACGGCTCGTTTGGCTGGCATCTGATCGTCGAAGACCCGATGCAGTTCGAAAGGCTCTACGTCACCGCCTCCTATTCGCCGACCGAGTCCCTGCGCGAAGCCGAACGTTTTCACTTCAACATCGAATACCACACGATCAACGGATACCTGCGCTACTGGCACAACGACGCCGACTTCTACGATCTCTTCGGCCCGACCGAGCGCAGCCGCAAAGGCGACGCGTTCCTCGCCGGCTACAAGTGGCCCGTGATCTACGACCCGCCGATCCAGATGAACTTCGCGGCCGATCTCGCCTACTACACCGGCTTGGACACGCTGCCCGGCAACCAGAACGTCCAACCCTCGGCCTCCGAGATCGCCTCGCTCGACTTCAAGCTCGACTACACCGACACCGACAAGTCGTTGGGTGCCGTCGACCACGAAAAGGGCTATCGCTGGGAGATCAACGCGGGCACCGACTTTGCCGACAGCGCCTTCTTCCCCAAAGCCCGCGCCGGCTTCGACTTCGGCTTCCCGATCGGCTGGGCTCACTCCTCACTCTGGTTCTACTCTTCGGCCGGCCTCTCCGGCGGCGACGCGAACAACCCGCTGACGCCCTTCTATTTCGGCGGCTTCAAGAACAACTACGTCGACGACAAGGAAACCAAGCGCTACCGCGAATACCATACGATGCCCGGCTTCGAGATCGACGAAGTCGCCGCGCGCAGCTTCGCCAAGACTGTCGCCGAGTGGAACCTGCCGCCAGTCCGCTTCGACGACATCGGCAGCCCCAGTCTCTACCTCGGCTCGATCCGCCCCGCCGTCTTCGGCGGCGTCCTCTGGGCCGACCCCGGTTTGCAGACGGAACGCACGCTGGGCGACGCCGGCGCACAGATCGACTTCAACTTCACTCTGGCCCATCGCCTGCCGATGACACTTTCCATCGGTTACGCCGCCGGGATTGAGGACTGGACGAAGCAAGACGAAGAGTGGCTGATCTCGCTCAAAATCATGTAGAACGAGCGTATCGTGTCCCTATCGTTCCTCCTCGAAGCACCCGTCGCCCTCCTGCCGGCGCTCGCATTTCTGATCGTCCTCGACCGGCTGGACAGCTTCCGTCTGGTGAGCCTGCGCGCAGCCATCGTCACGCTGGCGGCCGGCGGCACGCTCGCGTTCGCGAGTTACTTTGCGAACGCCGGCGCGATGGACGCCCTCGGCTTCGACATAAGAACCTACAGCCGCTACGGCGCGCCGGTTGTCGAGGAGACCCTCAAGGCCGCGGTGATGATCTACCTGTTTCAGCGCGCCCGCATCGGCTTTCTCATCGACGCCGCAATCATGGGCTTCGCCATCGGCACCGGTTTCGCCTTCGTCGAGAACCTTTATTACCTCTACACATTTCCTGAGGCCAACCTCGGCGTCTGGATCGTCCGCGGCTTCGGCACAGCCATGATGCACGGCGGCACCACCGCCATCTTCGGCGTTCTCTCGCAGGCCTGGACCGAACGCCACACGAAGTTCGAACCCGCGCTCTATCTGCCGGGCCTCGCCGCAGCCATCGTCATACATTCGCTCTTCAACCACCTGCTCGCGACGCCAATGGTCGCGACCGCGGCCATGCTGCTGCTCGTTCCCGCGGCACTCTTCGTCGTCTTTGCCAAGAGCGAGCATAAGATTCACGATTGGCTCATCAAAGATCACGCCGACCACGAACGTCTTCTCGCCACTATGAGCATCGAGTTCGCGCACAGCGAAGCCGGTCGCTTCGTCGCCGAGCTCGCTGACAAATTCAAAGGCGCAGACACCACGGATATCTACGCGTACATGCGCCTGCACGCCGAGCTCGTCCTGCGCGCCGAGGACCTGCTCCTCGCCCGCAGCAGTGGCACGAAACCCGCGATCACTCCCGACGACCGGGCCAAGTTCGCGATCCTGCATGAACTGGAACGCAAGATCGGTAAGACCGCCTTCCTCGCTCTCTGGCCTCACCTCCATTACAGCCGCGAGGAGCTAGCGGAACTCTATGAGCTTGAGAGCCGCACACGCCATCACGCGTGACCCAGATCACAGTACCACAAGTACAGTTGAACGCGGCCCGCATAAACGGGTACACGCCTTGCCAACGACATCCGAAGGATCTCACGCATGCGCATTCAACCTCTCTCTCGCTTCGCTTCGATGCTGCTCGTCACGACGGCGCTCGCACTTCCACTGGCGGCCTGCGTCGATAACGACGCCGGTGACACACCCGCGCACAGCAGCCACGGTTCGCACAGCGGCAGCGTTAGGACACCGCTGTTCGACAACCTCGGCACCCACGAACACAAAATCACAACCGCGTCCGCCGAGGCACAGGCTTACTTCAACCAGGGCTACCGCAAGCTCTTCAACTTCAACCACGCAGCCGCCATTGCCGCGTTTCAGGAAGCGCTGAAGCGCGACCCCAGCTGCGCCATGTGCTGGTGGGGCATCGCATTCGCGCACGGGCCCAACATCAACATGCCGATGATGCCCGATGCGGTCGCACCTGCGAACGAAGCGATCGCAAACGCTCAACGCCTTGCCGCCGGCGCAAGCGCGGCCGAACGCGACTACATCGCCGCACTCGCCAGGCGCTACTCGACCGACCCGAAAGCCGACCGTGCCGAGCTCGACAAGGCGTTCGCCGTCGCGATGCGCGGCGTTGCGCGCAAGTATCCGAACGATCTCGACGCGCAAACGCTCTATGCCGAAGCGCTGATGGACACGTCGGCCTGGGATTATTGGAATGCCGACAACAAGACGCTGAAGACAGGCCTAGAAGATCTCGTGCCGACGCTCGAAGCCGTGATTGCCAAAGAGCCGAACCACGCGGGTGCGATCCACCTCTACATCCATGCCGTCGAGAAGGCCGATCCGAAGCGTGCCGAAAAGGCCGCCGACCGTCTCGCCGCGCTGATGCCGGGTGCGGGCCACATCGTCCACATGCCGACGCACATCTACAATCGCATCGGCCGCTATGAAGAATCGGTCGAGCTGAACAAGAAGGCGGCGAAGGCAGACGAAGCCTACTTCGCCGCCACGAACGACCGCGGCATGTACGCGGCGATGTACTACATCCACAATCTTCACTTTGTGTGGACCGCGGCGACCACCGAAGGGCGTTCCGCGACGGCGCTCGAGTTCGCCAAGCAAGTCGTCGACAAGGTCCCCGTGCAGATGGCCCGAGAAATTCCCGGCGTCGAAATCTTCGTCCCCACGCTCATCTACACGCAGCTGCGCTTCGGCAAGTGGGACGACGTGCTGGCGACACCAGCGCCGGACAAGGATCTGCGCCTTGCGACCGCGATGTGGCACTACGGGCGCGCCCGCGCGCTCGCGGCAAAAGGCGATATCAAACAGGCGAAGGCCGAACACGCGCTGATCGAAACATCGTTCGGCGCGGAGGGTGCCAAGCGCTTCGCAACGTTCGGCACCCCGGGCCAAGACCTCGTGACGATCGCGGCGAACGTCGCTGCCGCCGACATCGCATTGGCGCAAGGCCAAGCAAAGGTCGCGATCGCCAAACTGCGAACCGCCGCCAAGACGCAAGAAGCGTTGCCCTACATGGAGCCGCCATGGTGGGACTTCCCGGTTCGGCAATACCTAGGTGCGGCTTTGCTCAAGGCGAACCAACCAAAGGCGGCCGAACGCGCCTACCGCGAGGACTTGCACGAGTGGAAGGACAACGGCTGGTCGCTGTACGGGCTTGCCGAAGCGCTGAAACGTCAAGGCAAGGCGACCGAAGCCAACGCCACGCAAGCCGCCTTCGACAAAGCCTGGGCTCGCGCTGATGTCAAACTGACTCAAAGCAGGTTCTAACCTGCCCTCGCTCCCGCGCCCGCAACTGGCTAAGTTGCGGGCGACCCAGCGGGAGTACGCCATGTCCGAAGCCAACGCCTACCAATCGCTCGTTGACGAATTAAACGCCTTGTTGCGCCTGAAGACGACGGTCATCGGGATGAAGCTGTTCGAGCGCGTCGAGGACATGCAGGCGGTCCCGAAAATCCGCCGCCCGAAGGCGGTCCACACCACCGATCAAATCGTGAGCATGGCCTCGCGCCTCGGTTGGACCGTCGGCATCACGGCGGACGACCTCGCCGGCGCCCAATGCCGCGCCGTCATCGGCCTCACCGCGCAAGACGACGAGTGGCTGAGCGGTAAGTCCTATGTCGGCGTCTGGCACGAGGACGCCGAAGGCGCCCGCGCCAGGCAAGAAGCGCTCTCCGTCGTGCCCTTTGGCAAATACAGAGCAATGGCCGTCTCCCCGCTCGCCGCCGGACGCCTCGACCCGCCCGATATCTGCCTCGTCTACGCGACGCCCGGCCAGATGATCATCCTGATTAACGGCCTGCAGTACCGCAACTACAAGCGCTTCGATTGGAGCGTCGTCGGTGAGACGGCCTGCGCCGACAGTTGGGGCCGTGCGCTCAAGACCGGCGAGCCCAGTCTCTCGCTCCCATGTTTCGCCGAGCGCCGCTACGGCGGCGTCCCTGACGAGGAAATGCTCATGGCCCTCTCGCCCGCACACTTACGCGTCGCCGTCGAAGGCATGAAGTCGCTGGCCAAGAACGGCCTGCGCTATCCGATTGCGCCCTACGGCATTCAAAACGACGTCCGCGCCGGCATGAGCGCAAGCTACGGCTGAGGGGAACTCAACGGCCCAACTATTCGACGATCTGCTCGTGATCGACTGCGCCAGCTTCATCGCCGGCCCCGCAGCCGCCACCATCATGTCGGACTTCGGCGCGCGCGCGATCAAGATCGAACCGCCGGGCGCTGACCGATCGCACGCGACATGTGGGGGGACACACGCGCGACATCCTCGCCAAGTTCGGCCTCGGCGGTGCGGAGATTAACGTTTGATAGATGTCGGTGCCGCCGCGTAAACGGCGGCACCCGCTTGTCCTACTTCAGCGCCGGCGCCGGCACGACCTCGATAGACATGCCCAACCCTTCGAGCTGCGCCTTCACCACCGACGCATCGCCGACGACGACCCACAACAAGTCATCCACGCTGAGCTTCGCGCGCCCGGCCGCGTCGACGTCCGCCGCCTTCATCGCCGCATACGTCGCGGGCAGCTGCTCATAATAGTCGTCCGGCCGCCCGTAGTTCAGGATATTGTTGACCCCGCCAAAGACGGCGTTGCCGGTCTCGAAGCTCCCTGGCAGACGGCGCACGTTGCCGTTGACCGTGCGCACCAGCTCTTCTTCGGTTGTGCCTTTCGGCCCCAAATAGGCGGTCAAGTCTGCGATCAGCTCCTTCATTGAGTCGCCCGTACGATCGCTCTGCACCGGCGCCGTGATGATGAACGGCACGCTCTCGATGTTCAGATTGATGCCACTGCGAACGCCGTACGACCAGCCCTTCGTCTCGCGCAAGTTCATGTTGATGCGCGAGAGAAAGTTGCCGCCATAAATCTCGTTCGCGGCGAGCAGCGTCACCAGATCTTCGCTCCCCTTCGCGTCCAACACTTTGCCGCCCAGAATGATCGACTGCGGCGACTTCGGCCGATCGACCAGAATGATCCGCTTCTTCGCTTTCGGAATGGCCACGTCGAACGACTTCTTACCGGCCGCGGCCGAGGACGGCGCCCAAGTTCCGAACGCTTTCTCAAGCTGAGCTGACACCTCGGCGAGCGTCGTATCGCCCACCACCACGATGCGCGCCTTCTCCGGGCGGAACCACGCTTGATGGAAAGAAAGCAAATCGTCGCGCGAGACCTTCGCAACCACTGCCGGATCGCCCAGCCCGCTCGGCGGCACGCCGTAGGGATGCGCACCGCCATAGAGCGCCGGCAGCAACGTCCGCGATCCTATCGCGTTCGGATTGTTGAACTCCGCCGAAATGCGCGACAATTGCTGTCCACGCAAACGCTCGACCTCCGACGGTTCAAACGCCGGGTTGCGTACAACGTCCGCCAAGAGGCGCACCGACAGAACCAGGTTGGGCGTAAGGGCAGACATCGTGACCGCGGTCCGATCAAGCGACGCCGCCGTCTGGATCGACGAGCCCAACCGCTCATTCTCTTCCGCGATTTGAACGCTGCTCCGGCTGGTCGTCCCTTCCGGCAAGAGGCTCAACATCAACGATTGCGTACCTAGCGCCGACTTTGGATCCGCCGCATAGCCGGCATCGAAGCTGACCGAGATGGTCACAGTCGGAACCGCGTTCCGCTTCGCAAAGATAACCGGAATGCCGTTCGAAAGCTTGCCGCGCTCAAGTGCCGGGAAGTCGAGCGGCGAGAGAGACCCAACGTCCGGCAGCTTCGACCGGTCGATCGCCGTCGTCGGCCCGGACGCATCGTCAGCGGCGTTCCAATAGCACGCTGGACCATTCGAACCCGGCACGACCGCACAGGCCGTGCGCCAACCGCCAAGCTTGCCGCCGTCGAGCGCCCGCTCGCCGGGTACCACGGTTAGCGCATAGACCGGCCGCGACAGCCACTTCTTCGCCGCCTTGCGAACCGCTGCCGGCGTCAGCGACCCGAGCTGCGCCAACCGCTTCTTGTAGAAATTCGAGTTGTTCGAGAACAACTCGCCCTGCGCCAGCACCACGGCCTTGCCGCCGAACCCGCCTACCGCTTCGATCCCGCGGATGTAGCCGGACAGCTTCGACACCAGCGACCGGTTCACCTCGTCAGCCGTCGGTCCATCGCGCAGCAATTCCGCCAGCACTTCATCCAGCCGCTTTGCCACGGCTGCCGCTTCAACACCGGGCTTCACGTCGGCCGATATCTCAAAGAGGCTCGCGTGCTGGAATTCTTGCAGCGAAGCGGTAACCGCGACCGCGATCTTCTCCTTGCGCACGAGTGCATTGTCCAACCGCGAACTCGCAAGGCCGCCCAGCACCGTCGCCGCCACATCAAGCGCCGCCGAATCCTTGTCGTTCAACCCCGGCACGACCCAATTGCGATAGATCCGCGTGTTCGCGACCCGATCGGTCATCGTGTCCGACTTCGCCGCCTTCAGCGTCGACACCGGCGCGTTGACAGGTTTCACCACCGGCCCGCGCGGAATGTCGCCGAAGTACTTTTCGACCAACGTCTTCGCCGTCGACACATCGATATCGCCCGCGAGCACCAGCACCGCGTTGTTCGGCCCATAGTTGTCGCGGAACCACTTCTTCACATCGTCCAGGCTCGCCGCGTCGAGGTCGGCCATCGATCCGATCGTGGAGTGATGATAGGGATGCCCCTGCGGAAACAAACTCTCGAACTGCAGATACTCGACCAAGCCATAGGGTTGGTTGTCGCCCTGGCGCTTCTCGTTCTGAACAACGCCGCGCTGGTTATCGAGTTTCTCCTGCGTCACCGCGCCGAGCAGGTGCCCCATGCGGTCGCTCTCGAGGAACAGCGCGCGCTCCAACGCGCCCGTGGGCACCGTCTGGAAATAGTTCGTACGGTCAAGCCACGTGGTGCCGTTGAAGTCCGTCGCACCGACCTGTTGCAGCGGTTCGAAATAGTCGCCCGGCGCATTCTCGGATCCATTGAACATCAAATGCTCGAACAAATGCGCGAAACCCGTCTTGCCCTTCGGCTCGTGCTTCGATCCCACGCCGTACCAAACGGAGACGGCCACCACCGGCGCCTTGCGATCCGTGTGCACGAGCACGCGCAAGCCGTTGCCGAGCGTGAACTTTTGGTGCGGAATGTCGACAAGCTTGGCGAGCGCGCCGGCCGCCGCTGGCCTGGCGGCGTCCGCGGCAGTAGCCGCCATCGGAGCGAACACTGCCACCGCAAAGAGACCTGCGCTCAGGGCGCGACTGTAGAACATGTGAGGAAACCCCTTGTGAATCGCAGCGGAACATAGCAGCGCGCAGGCCGACTTCAACCCTCTCGCTCAACACGCGAATTACATCTTGTCGCCCAACCCTGGACTGCTGTTAATGGGGGCACAAGGAGACATTGCGATGAAGGAATTCAACGGAAAAATCGCCGTCATCACCGGCGGCGGCACGGGTATGGGCCGCGAACTCGCCAAGCAGCTCGTCGCCGAAGGTTGCACCGTCGCTATGTGTGACGTCTCGGCAGAGAACATGGCGGAGACGAAACGGCTCTGCCAGACGAACGCGCCGCAAGGCACGCGTGTCACGACCTTCGTTGCCGACGTGTCGAACGAGGAGCAAATCCTCAAGTTCCGCGATGCCGTCGCCCGCGAGCTCGACACCGACCACATACACCTGCTGTTCAACAACGCCGGTATCGGCGGCGGCCCGAGCTTTATCAACAGCCCGCGCGACGAGTGGGAAAAGACGTTCAACGTTTGCTGGTACGGCGTCTACTACGCCTGCCGCGCCTTCATGCCCATGGTTCTGAAAGCGAAGGAAGCACACATCGTCAACACGTCGAGCGTCAACGGCTTCTGGGCCTCGCTTGGCCCCACGCGCGCGCACACCGCCTACCCCGCCGCGAAATTCGCGGTCAAGGGCTTCACCGAAGGCCTGATCAACGACCTCCGTCTGAACGCGCCGCACGTGAAGTGCTCGGTCGTGATGCCCGGCCACGTCGGCACCTCGATCGTCGAGAACTCCCGCAAAGTTCTCACCGGTCACAGCATCAAGGAGATGTCCGCGAAAGAAATCGCCGACGCCCGCCGCTCGATCAAGGGCATGGGCTTCCCCGCTGACACCTTCACCGACGAGCAAATCCAGCAAATGATGCAGGAAATGGCGCGCCAGTTCGAAGCGAACGCCCCAACCTCCGCCGCCCAGGCCGCAACCATCATCCTGAACGGCGTGCGCGAAGAAAAATGGCGCATCCTGATCGGCGCCGACGCCGAATGCATGGACGGCCTTGTGCGCGAGGCCCCCGAACAAGCCTACGAGCAAGCCTTTGTCGACCGACTTCGCGCGGCCGGACATTGGAAGGGCTTTTCGTAAGGGTGACCGGCGTCACTAGCGCGGCCGACGCCGCAATGGTGAACTCGCGCCCATGAACACACTCTCGCGCCGAACGATCCTGACCGCCGCAAGCGCAATGTTTGCGGCGCCCCTCGCGCAAGCGAAACCACGTATCGACCTCACGAAGCGTGCGCTCGCCAAGCTTGAGGAGAGATCCCTCGGGCGCCTCGGCGCGTGCATTCTCGACACCGCCACCGGACACATGACTGGCCACCGCGTGCATGAGCGCTTTGCGATGTGCTCCACGTTCAAGCTCCCGCTCGCGGCAGCTATCCTGCAACGCGCCGATCGCGGAACGCTAAGCCTCGACACCGTGGTGCCGTACACCCAAGCAGACATGGTGTTCTACGCCCCTGTCACGGAAGCCAACCTCGGCAGGGGCGGTATGACCGTTCGCGATCTGGCAGAGGCTGGGCAAAAGAAAAGCGATAACGTCGCCGCCAATCTTCTCCTCAAGCAACTCGGCGGCCCGGCGGCCTTCACTCAGTTTTTCCGCGAGCTCGGTGACACCGCGACAAGGCTCGACCGCTACGAGCCGGATCTAAACGCCAGCGACGCGACCGACGAACGCGACACGACCACACCGGCCGCCATGGCCGCGACGCTTCGCAAGATTCTAACGGGCGACCTCCTCAAACCGGCCTCGCGCGAGCTCCTCATTCAGTGGATGATCGACACCGGCACCGGCACAAAGCGTATCCGCGCCGGGCTCCCCAAGACCTGGCGGGCCGGCGACAAAACCGGCACCGGGCTCGACGGCAAAACGGGAAAGTACAACGACGTCGCTATCGCATGGCCGCCGGAGGGAACGCCCGTCATCGTCACCGCCTACCTCAACGTCCCGCAGACGACAGACGACATGCGCGACGACCATCAAGCCATCTTGGCTGAAGTCGCCCGCATTGCGGCCGAAGGGCGAAGCGCGTAAGCGTCTAGCGCAACGCGTCGAACTGACTTAACCTCCCCGGCAAAACACAAATGCCGAGGAAGCACTCATGTCGACTGCAAAGCAGCGGCGCACGCCCGATCCCTGGACGATGCCGCTCTCCGAGATCGATGCTAGCAATGCCGAACTTTTTGAACGCAACGAGCATTGGGACTATTTCGCCAGGCTCCGCCGCGACGACCCAGTCCACTACACGCCGCAAAGCGACTTCGGCCCCTATTGGTCGATCACGAAGTTCAAAGACATCGTGCAGGTCGAAACCAGCCACACGATCTTCTCGTCATACCCCGACATCGTGATCGGCGACGCGCCGCGGGAATTCGCCCCGCCGATGTTTATCGCGATGGACCCGCCGATTCACGACGATCACCGCAAGACCGTAACACCCGCCGTCAGCCCGGCTCGCCTCGTCGAGCTGGAACCGATCATCCGCGAGCGCGCCGGAAAAATCCTCGACGTCCTGCCGCGCAACGAAACATTCAACTGGGTCGACCATGTGTCGATCGAACTGACGACGCAGATGCTGGCGACGCTCTTTGACTTCCCGTTCGAGGACCGCCACCTGCTACCTTATTGGTCCGACGTGACGACATCTTCGGAGACCGTCGGCAACGACGCCATTCCGATGGCGCGGCGCCAGGAAATTCTCATGGAGTGCCTGGCTTACTTCACCAAGCTCTGGAATGAGCGCGTGAACACGGACAAGCCCGGCTTCGACTTCATCTCGCTCCTCGCCCGCGGCCCATCGACCAAGGACATGCACAAGGACCCGTTGCTGTTCTTGGGCACGTTGATGCTCTTGATCGTCGGCGGTAACGACACGACCCGCAACTCGATCTCGGGCGGCGTCGTCGCGCTCAACCAAAACCCGAAGGAACACGACAAGCTCCGCACCAACCCGGCCCTCGTTCCCTCGATGGTGTCTGAGATCATCCGCTGGCAGACCCCACTCGCCCACATGCGCCGCACCGCGATTGCGGACGGCATCGTCGGCGGCAAGACGATAAAAAAAGGCGACAAGATCGTCATGTGGTACATCTCCGGCAACCGAGATGAGACCGAGATCGATCGCCCGAACGAGTTCATCATCGACCGCGACAACCCGCGCCATCACCTATCGTTCGGCTTCGGCATCCACCGCTGTATGGGCAATCGCGTCGCCGAAATGCAGTTGAAGATCATCTGGGAAGAGATCCTGAAGCGCTTCCCGAAGATCGAGCTGATGGGAGAACCGACGCGCGTGAAGTCGAACTTCGTGCATGGTTATTCTCATGTCCCGGTTCGCATTCCGGGCTAACGAATGGTCATCGCGGCAGTTCTCTTCGTCAACGCACTCGTTACCGCGCTTTGCTTTCTGGCGCTCTGGCTGGTCTCGCTGCGTCTAAAGGACGTGAGCTTCATCGACAGCTGGTGGGCGCTGGGCCTTGTCGTCACCGCCTGGGTCAGTTTCATGAACGCCCCCGGCTCTCCCCACGCGACGGCACTCACCGCGCTCTGCATGGTCTGGGGTCTGCGCCTGGGTCTCTATCTCCTCTGGCGCTGGCGGCAACATGGGCCGGATCGCCGGTACGTCGCAATCCTAGGCAAGGCGCAAGCCCGCCGCGGCTGGAGTTTCGGTTGGGCTGCCCTTGTGATGGTCTTCGCCTTGCAAGCGCCGCTGCAATGGCTGGTCAGCCTCCCCGTCCAACTCGGCCAAATGGGCCACGCGCAAACACTTGGTACCCTCGCTTGGGCCGGCATCGCGCTCGCCGTCATCGGCATCGCCTTCGAATCGATCGGCGACTGGCAGCTCACCAGCTTCCGCGCCAACCCGGCGAACGCGGGCAAGGTCCTCGACACCGGCCTCTGGCGCTACACCCGACACCCGAACTACTTCGGCGACGCCTGCGTCTGGTGGGGCCTCTACCTCATCGCGGCCGACGCCGGCTTCGCCGCCTGGTCGCTTCCCGGCCCCGTGCTGATGACTTACCTCCTCACCCAACTTAGCGGCGTCCCCACTGTCGAGGGCCACCTAAAACGCAGCAAGCCCGGCTACGAAGAATACGTCCGCCGCACCTCCGGCTTTATCCCGCTGCCGCCGCGCGCCTGAGCATCAGCGTCGCCCGCATGCCACCACCTTCGCGGTTGGCGAGGGCGACGTCCCCGCCATGCCCGCGCGCTATCGCCCGCGCAAGCGTCAAGCCAAGCCCAAAACCTTTCGCAGGCACACCCTCACCACGCGCGAACGGCTCGAACACCCGCGCAACCGTCTCCGCGCGCAAACCGTCGCCGTCGTCATCGACAAATACCGAGACGAACTTCAGCTCGCTCTCGATCGCTACCCGCGCTCGCTTCCCATACTTCACGGCATTCTCGATCAGATTGCGCACCGCGCGTTTGATCTCATTCGGCCGGCACTGGGCCGGCGCCGCAGCAGCTTCCCGAAACTGAACGTCCTGCCCCAAATCTGCCAAGTCGCTGCACACACTCTCGATCAGCGCGGCCACATCGACGTCGCGCAATGGCTCTTCGCCCATCCCCGTACGCGCGGCATCCAGCGCCGCCTCCGTCGTCGCCTGAAGCTCATCGAGGCTGGCGCACATACCGGCCTTCACGTCCGCTTCGTCGATGAATTCACTCTTCAGCCGCAACGAAGTAATCGGTGTGCGCAAGTCGTGCGCGATAGAACCCAGCAACGTCCGCTGGTTCTCCAGCATCGTCATCAACCGTTGCGACATTGTGTTGAACGCCCGTGCCGCGTTGCGCAGAACGAACGGCCCGCTCTCGGGAATCGGCGGCCCAGCCTTACCCGCCGCCATCGCCGTCGACGCCATCGACAAGCGCTGCAACGGCAGCGACAGCCGGTAGGCCAACGAGACCGATACGATCAACAAAGCGAGAGACGCAACGCCAGCCGACAACAGCAACCCCGGTAGCAGGTTCGCCCCCTCCGGCCAAAAGAACTCTGCGTTCAGCCACTGTCCCGGCGCGATCGCGACCGCAACGCTCAGCCGCTCTATCCCCGCACGTTTCGCGGGCATAAACGGCAACACGTCGGGTGACCCGCGCTTGGCCACCCGGACCTCCCCGACTGCCAACACGCCAAGCGCCGAACGCAACCGCCCTTCCGCCGTTGCATCGCGCTCAGCCTCGGCCGCTACGCGCGGAATCTTCCCGATCGACACGCGCTCACGCCGTACGGAGGCCACCTTGAACAGCGCCTCCCGCTCGGCCTCCGGTAACCGCGACAGCAAACCCATCAGCGCGGTCAACCGGTCCTCCATCGCCCCAAGCCGCTCCGCCTTGATTTCGCGCGAGCGCTGCACTTCGGCAATCGTGAACGTGACGGCATTCGACGCCAACAGCGCCAACAAGATTGCGGCCGAAAGCTCAAGCCAAAGGGGAACCCTCATGCCGCCACCGGCTCAGCCGCAAAGACGTAGCCGCCACCCCAAACGGTCTTGATGATTTTCGGATCACGCGGGTCCACCTCAATCTTGCGCCGAAGCCGCATGATCGCATTGTCGACGGACCGATCGAACGCAGCCGCATCCCGCCCCTTCGTTAGATCGAGCAACTGATCCCGGGTCAAAGTCATATTCGGCCGCGCAAGGAAAGCGCAAAGCAAACTGTACTCGCCACCTGACAACGCAGCCCCGACCCCTGCCTCATCAACGAGCTCGCGCCGCACCGTATCAAACGTCCATCGTCCGAAGCGTACCCGCGCTGCTGCTGTTTCGCGCACAGGCGGCATCGCGTTCACGCGCCGCAAGATAGCCCCGATCCGAGCGAGCAATTCACGCGGCTCATAGGGCTTCACGACATAGTCGTCGGCGCCAAGCTCGATCCCGACCACGCGATCGACCGTCTCCCCCTTGGCCGTCGCAAAAAGGACTGGCACCCCGCTCGTCTCCCGCAACGACCGGCAAAAGCTCAGCCCATCCTCGCCCGGCATCAGAATGTCGAGCACGATCAAGTCGAACGCATGCGCCCGTAGATGCTTGCGCGCGACCGCCGCACTCTCGGCTCCCATCGCGCGATAGCCGTTCTTCTGCAGGTACTTCACCAACGGCTCGCGAATCTCGCGGGCGTCGTCGACGACAAGAATATGCGGGCTCGTTTCGGTCATGGGCGCAAGTGCCGCAAGCGGGACGCGGAAGGAGCGGTCAGAATTGTAACAAACTATGTCAGAACTTCGGCACGCGACCCGTCGCGACCGTTGTTTTCAGCAAAGCACAGCAGAATAAGTCACGTTCTCCTCATCCAACGCACACCCTATGGGTGAATTTGAGAGGAGACTTCCAATGGACAGCAAACTCTGGGCCGCCGCCGGTGCCGGCACGTTACTCTTGGTCGGCGGCGCCGTAGCCGTCGCTTTCGCCACCGATTGGGGATCGGCCAAGCGCCCCGCCACCCCCCGCACGGCCAGCGGAACCAGCGCCACGCAACTCCTGCGCTTCGACGAAGACAAAGACGGCCGCATCACCCGCGCCGAAGTCGACGCCACTATTACCGCGCAGTTCGGCAAAGTCGACACAAACGCGGACGGCAAGCTCGATGCCGCCGAGGTGCAGCGCTTCAACGACGCCCGCAAAGCCGATCAGCGCGCCCGCTACGAAGCCTGGCGCGCCGCCCATCCCGACGCCACCTCGCGTCCACCGGCCGACCGCGCCCGTGACAGCATCGAGACGCTCCGCACCGCCGATTGGAACCTCGACGGCGTCATCACCCCCGACGAGTTTGGAGGCAAAACCCGCGCCCAAGCCATGCGCGCCGACCGCAACGGCGACGGCACCGTCGATCCCGACGAACTAAAGCGCAAAAACACCCGCCGCCGCGACGCGGCGGCAAGCACCGATGCCAAGCCCACCGCGCAAGGGACCGCGTCGGCAACCACCGAACCACCTGAGGCTGGCGAGCAATAGCAGCAGTCCAAGCGAAAAACCGCCCCCACTGCGGGGCGGTCGACAATTTCGAGGGCGGAGCCTGAGAAATTTCGGGTGGGGGGACAGAGCGCCTCCGACGAGGCACCAAATGACCAACGACTTCGCACAGCAGTTACGAAAGACCATGACCGGCCCCGAACTCACCCTTTGGCGCGAAGTCAGAAAGCTCAGACAAACGGGCTTCATCATCCGTCGCCAAGCCCCGTTCGGAAGATACGTCGTCGACTTTGTCTCGCATCAGGAGCGTTTGGTCATCGAAGTCGATGGCATCACACACACCACACGCCGCCAACAAAGCCATGACGCCGCGAGAACCAACGCAATCGAAGCCCGCGGTTACCTCGTCATCCGCTTCACGAACGACGAGGTCCTGTATCGAACCTACGATGTGCTCAACCGCATCAAGCAAGTCCTGGTGGAACGGCGCGCTGGGAAATTCACTTCTGTGCCGTTGCGTCTAAGGGCCGACGAGACGCGGTAGAGGGAATCGAAGAGAGAGTTAGGCGCCCGACGCTCTGTCCCCCACCCGAAATCTCTCGAAATTGTCGACCGCCCCACTGCGGGGCGGCTTTCCTTCGCGGAGCGATTGGTCTCAGCAAATCCGACCGGCCTTAGTAACCGCCACCGCCCGGCTGCTGCCCCTGGCCGTCGGGCTTATCCTTCTTCGGCGCCGCCGGCGCGGCACGCGGTGGCGAAACGTTTGGCGAATGCCCAAGCTCTGCAAACGATACCTTCTCATTGCCGTTGCGGTCGCAGAGTTCGAACATAGTGCGCCATCCGCTGCCGAACTCCTTCAGATCGACAACGCCGTCCGCATTCCAATCCCTGACCGGCGACGCACCGACGTTCTCAATGCGAAGCTCATCGTTGATCGGCTGAATCTCACTGTTGCTTAAGCCACCGTTGCCATCCTTGTCCCACCGCGCATACGAGGCTTTCAGCGCCGCATCCATGTCTGCCCGTGTGAGCTCCCCAGAACCCTCCGCAAACAGCGGCTGCAACCGCGCGCACTCGGTCTTGAGCTTAACGGTTCTTGCCGGGATGGGCGCCGACGCCGTCGACGTTCGTGGGACCTCGTCGCCGCCCAACATCCCGCAACCGCCGAGCATCGTCGCGGTCAGAAACAAGGCTGCAATTTTCGTACGCATCTGAGAACCCATTTCGATCATGTGTGGAACGTCCATCATCACGAGCCCGGCAACAAATCTCAAGGTCCTTGCGTGGGGGATGCGGCCGGACCGCCCTACTGCGCTTTCTGAAGATACGCAGCCACCCGCACCCGCACATTTGAGCGGATATCCATATGGAACAGCGGGTAGTCGAGCCCGTGATAGTTCTTACCCCCCATATCGACGCCGTCGAAGGGACCACCCGCCTGATCCGCGACGCGCAAAACACCGTCCCGGCACTCTGCCCAGGTGTGCTGCGCCACAGGCGCTTTCAGCGGCGCGAAGACAACGCCTTGCGGACTGTCGTCACCCCAAAGCTTGGCCGAGAACTTGCCCGTAATCGGCACGCCGCCCTTGTGCAAACTGGCTTCCGCCCGGCCATCGTCACGCTTCCACGTCAACGGATTCACGCAGACGAGCCGACCCTCCGCGTTGTCCGGCGACTTGCCGCCGTCGCCCCACGTCGCCCAATGCACTAGGCAACCCGTCTGCGTTTCGCTGTCGCAAACCTGAACCGATTTGAACGCAGCCACGTCCGCGTTCCTCACGCGGCTGCCGATCAGATATGCCGCAACAAGCCGCCCAGCTAACGGCATTCCATCGATCCGCTCTTGGACCAGCCTCAGCGCATGCGTCGTCCCTTGGCTATGACTGGCGATGATGAATGGACGCCCTTTGTTGTCATGTTCTAGAAAGTGCTCAAACGCGCGAACGACATCTGCATAAGCAAAGTCCATCGCCTTCTCGGCAATGTCAGGCGGCGCATCCAAATAACGGAAGATCGAAGCCTCGCGATAGCGCGGCGCATAGATGTTGCAGCACCCGTTGAACGCGCTAGCCTGGTTCGCCATCATCCATTTCGTGTTCTCTTCCGTGCGGCTGTTCGCATTCAGCGGCGAGTTCCAATCGCCGTTGTGCAGGTACCCGGTCGGATGCACAAAGAAGACATCGACCCCGCGTTCGCCCGGCGGCTCACTGACACCGCCAGGCGAGAACGCCGCTGCCTCCGGCTTCTCAGGCCTGACCGCCCAAGCCTCGGCCGTCGCATAATCTGGCGCCGGCGCCTTGCGCGCCAAGTCCCAACCGTGATCCGGCTTCGTCAGCCAAACGATGACTTTCAACGTGTTGCCGGTGAAGTAGATCCCTGCTCCGACAGCCGCGACCAACAACACGAAAAACCCGATCCACTTCAAAAACCGCATGCGCGCCTCCTCGACCCGCCCACCTTACGGGCTGGCTGCGAGCGCCTCAACCACGAGGGCCCCGCGACGTTTACGCCGCCAGTCGCCCAAGAACAGCAAGATAGGCGCGGCGATGAATACCGACGAGCTCGCCGCCACGAGGATGCCAAACACCATCGGCACCGCAAAGCTCTCGACCGCACTCCCGCCCCAAATCGCCATTGGCAGCAGCGACACGAGCGCCGTCGCAGACGCATAGAGACTGCGCCCCAACGTCTCGTTGATGCTGCGATCGATGATCTCACGCAAGCCGACGCTCTTGTACAGCCGAAGGTTCTCCCGCATCCGGTCGTACACGACCACCTTGTCGTTCACCGAGTACCCGATCAGGGTCAGCAGCGCCGCGATCGCAGTCAAATTGAACTCAAGCCCTGTGAGCGCCATGAACCCTGCAGTCTTCGTCACATCGAGCACCAACGTCGCAATCGCACCGACTGCAAACGGCCACTGGAACCGTACCCAGATATAGGCAAGCATGGCCAGGCACGCGAGCACGACCGCCAACACGCCCGTCGTCGCCAGCTCGCCGCTCACCTTCGGCCCCACCACCTCGACCTTCTCTACCGCTGCACCCGGCGACAGCCTGACAAGCGCCTCGCTCAAGCGGTTCACGCTCTGGCGTTGTAAGTCCTCACCGCCAGCGTGGACGGGAGCGCGCACCAGGATGTGCGTGGCATCCCCGGCTGTCTGGAGTGCTGCATCTCCAAAGCCAGCGACCTGCAAGCCGGCACGCAGCGCACCCAAATCAGTCGGCTTGGCGGTCACGATCTCCATCATGACCCCGCCCTTAAAGTCGACGCCGTAGTTCAGTCCCGGCGTGAACAACAACCCGACCGACGCACACGACAGCAACGCCGACACTGCAAGCCCTAAGAACCGCGCCCGCATGAACGGAATGGCGGTTCCATCCGGCACCAGCTTCAGCCGGAACAGGGGCTCGATGCGTAACGTCTTGAGCCGCCGCCACTGAACGATCCCGATCATCACCAACCGCACGATGGTCACCGCGGTAAACATCGAAATCGCGATGCCAAGCCCTATCGTAACCGCGAATCCGCGCACAGGTCCGGAGCCGAACAAAAACAGCAACGCTGTCGCGATCAGCGCGGTCAGGTTGGAATCGATGATCGTGGCCGACGCCCGTCGAAACCCGGCGTCGAGCGCCGCCATCGCGCCAAGACCCTTCCGCGTTTCCTCGCGTATGCGCTCGTTGATCAGCACATTCGCATCGACCGCAAGCCCGATCGAAAGCACCATGCCGGCGATCCCCGGCAGGGTCAGCGTCGCCCCGAGCAGACTCAGAGCCGCCAGCGTCAGCAGCGCGTTGAGTACCAACGCAGCGTTCGCGACCACCCCCCAAGCACCGTAGAGCGTCACGACAAAACCCACGACAAGCCCAAAGCCCAACAACCCCGTTGTTATGCCACCCTCGATCGCATCGTCCCCAACATCCGGTCCGACGGTGCGCTCCTCCACAATCGTCAGCTTCACCGGCAACGCACCGGCACGCAGCAACGCGGCAAGGTCGGACGCACTCTCCGCCGTGAAAGACCCCTTGATCTGCCCGGTCCCGCCGACGATCGGCTGTTCGATCACAGGCGCCGTCAAGACGTTATCATCGAGCATCACGGCAAACGGCCGCCCGACATTCGCCTGTGTGATCGCGCCGAACTTCCGCGCGCCCTCCGCATCAAACGTGAAACTCACCACCGGCTCGTTCGTCGTACCATCGAACGAAAGCCGCGCATCCGTGAGCCGCTCCCCCGACAGCATCACGCGGTCCTCAACCGCATAGCGCTCCCCCGAATTCAGCCCCTCGCGAAACGAAACGCCCGGCGGCAACGGCCCATCGACCTGGCGCACCATGCGAAAGCTCAGCTTCGCCGTTGTCTGCAGTACCTCCCCGACGCGCTTGCGGTCCATTTCGCCCGGCAGCTGCACGACGATCCTGTCCGGCCCGGCACGCTGGACGGAAGCCTCCGCCAACCCCAACTCGTCGATGCGGACACGCACGATCTCAAGCGACTGCTCCGACGCGGCCGCGACCCATGCGTCGCTCTCGGCCTTCGTCGCCGCTTGTCCACCGCGTGCCTGCACGCGTTCCTTGATCAGCGCTTGGGCGTCGAGCTCAAGCACCAAGTGCATACCGCCGCGCAGATCCAGGCCCAGCGTCACGTGTTGTTTGGGCAGCCAGTCCGGCCATTGCGTCAATTGCTGCGGGCTCAAGAAATTCGGAAGGGCGGTCAGCGCGCCTGCGACGACAATCATCGCATAGACGGCCAGCCGCCACGCGGACGTGCGCATGGTCGTTTCCAACGTCGAACGCACTCGATCGCCCGCGAGCGGTCACCCACGCGCGGCGGTCAAGGCGATATGTTTCGGAAAAAGGAACGGCGCCGCAGCGGTCGGACCGCGGCGCCTGGCTTCACGCGACGCTAAGGGGTGGAGCGCGTGCGTTGAACCCAAGCTCACGAATACGCGGCCCGAGATCGCGGAGAGCAACGATCGGACGCGCGAAAGGACTGTGGACAAAACCGGTCGATACAGGCGCCAAAGCCGCGTCGCCGCCCGGAAACTGGGGCAACGTCGCACGGTTCGAGGCAAGCTCAACCCGAACCACCGCCCGGATCTTGATCTCGCTCGCGCCCGGAATACCGCGCGCCGCATCAGCGGCCGCAGAGCGGACCGCGGCGGAAATCGCAGGCATCGCCGAAGCGATTGCAACCCCAAAAAAGACAAGAAACGCGCCGAGCAGCCACGCCTCCGAGCCGCGCTGCAAGCGCAACGCTTCGGCTTCGGGGTGGGCAACGCTCTCGGTCATCAATCCCACATGGGAAGCCGCGCCGCCGTTCGCCAGCCCCCATCGCACCCAATTCGCTGCACGTTGCCTTCAAGCCTCACCTGTGACCACGACCGCACATTCAATCTTCGGTCAAATGTGATGATTCAGATCAAGGAACGCCTGGGCTCCGCCGCTCTAGTTTGTTAAGCATAGGTCGGATGACGGCGCGCGTTAGCATTGCGCGACACTGGCCAGCCGCAGTCGGCCCGCCGCCGGTGCCTGAAATCCGCGTGGATTTGGCCGCGACTTTGGCAGAATGGAAAGCTTCTCGTCCTAAAGTAGAGGCACCTCCGCCAGCAGGAACTTTGACCTGTCGCCATGCATAGCCCCATGCATGCGGCCGCACATTAGCTCGAAGGAGCCACTCCGATGTCCGACAAGAAGAAGCACGACGACAAATCCCCCGCTGAAGTCCTGAGCGACCTGATGAATGTGCCGTTCCCGAACGCGGCCTATCTGGAGTCGATGAAGCGCGTGTTTTCCATGCAAAAGAGCATGCTCGACGACTTCCAATCGAACCTCGACCAATGGTTCGTCCGCCGCCGCGAAGGCGCGGAAGCAACGCTGAAGATGCTGAGCCAAATGAACGGCGACAGCGACCACGAGAAGCGCGCCGAGGCATGGCAGCGTTGGGTCTCCGGCGCCATGGCGCGCATCATGGACGACGTCCAGACCCAATTCGACATGATGTCGAAGATCACGGGACAACTCGCAGAGAACGGCGAAGTGCATCTGCCGGCGGAGCTGAAAGCGACGAAGAAACGCCCACTGAACGGCTCGAGCGCGCACCCGGTGCCGAAGAAAACCGCCAGCCGTTCAAAGCCCACGGAGCACGGCCGCGCGTGAGTCTGTCGGCCAGTTGCCGACGATGATGTCCGAATTATGATGCCGCGGAGCGGAGTCGGACCCGCACGCGGCGCCTTCTTCACAGAAATTTTCCCTTGCCGTGATGGCAACGGTGCGGTGCAGCAATGAAGGGCCGCTGGCGCTTCGATTACCGCATCATACCTTATCAATACGCCAATGCTGCGATGCAACCGTACACGGACGATCGCGACGATCGGTTGCTCTGCGTTTAGCTCTTCTTCACCGCATGTGCACTTTGTCACCAAACTTCCAGCGACATGTAACGTTGCTTGTGTCACCTTCGACAGTGGGTGGCGAGTAGTGTCGTTGGTCCGAACACTCCGGCTGACGACGAAACAAACGAACGGAGTGCCGTGAGATGCCGAACCGATTATCTGAACTCCTGGCCCTGGGGCCGGAGCTGCTGGACGAAGCGAAACGCCAAGGCAAAGGCGTGAACGAGGCGCATTACCTCGTTCATCGCATCCTGTCGCAGGCGTTCAAGGAAGACATGGCGCGCATCCCGGATGTTCGCGGCCATCTCAAATCACGCCTCAAAGAAACCCTGCGCGGCGTCGCGGCCTAACCGACGCGCGCCGCCAAAGCGGCAAGCAAGTCCTGCCAATACTCACCATGGCGGCGCAGGAACAGCGCCTCGGGATGCGCGTGTTTGGCGACATGGCCGGCGGGCACATGATCCCAACCGCGATGCTCGACCGTGATCCGGGTCTCCTCTCCAACGGGCTCAAAGCGAACTTCGACTTCCGTCTCCGTGCCGGCAGGAAACGTCGCCTGACGCCAGCCGACGACGAGCCGCTCGCCGGGCTCCCACACCCGGACATCACCGATCTCGAACACCTTGCCGCTCTTGAGCGTCTCGATCAGGCGGCCACTGCGGCCTTCCGACGGCGGTTCAAACGAAAGCACGCCCGGACTCCGCGGCGTGAACTTGAAGAACTCCTTGTGCTGCCACCAAAGGCCGATCTCTTGCGTAAAGACATCGAACGCCCGGCCGGGGCTCGCCTTGACGCGAAGCGCAACCACGATGCGCGAGGTCATTTCGTGCGCTCAATATGCTTCTTGAACGACGCAAGCTGCCCCGCCCACATCTCTTCGGTCGCGCCGAGCCACGCCTTCAGCTGACCAAGCGGCCGTGCGTTCAACGCATAGATCCGCACCCGCGCGTCGTAGTCCGGCTGGGACTCGCTCACCAAGTCGCACTCTTTGAGTTGACGCAGATGCTTGCTCACCACCGAGGGCGCCATGCCGGTCTGGTTCGCAAGGTCACCAGCACTGCGCGGCGTCGTCCGCAGCAACTCGACGATCTCCCGCCGGCTGCTGTCTGCCAGCGCCGCCCAAACCGCGTCTGCAGCTTGTGCTTCCCGGCGCTTCAGACTCATCCGTCGACCATTTTTTGCTGTGTTCCCTCGCCGTAGGTGATGAACAGCATCCGGCTCACGACCGGCACCAAGGCCCGATGCCACGTACCCGCGGGAATGACAACCGCTTGACCCGCTTGCAGCTTCACATGTTCCTCGCCCGACTGGCGCTCCAAGATCAGTGTCATATCGCCCCCAAGCAGATAGACCACTTCATCGCCCTTGGGATGCATCTCCCAGTGGGGCCAATCCGTCTTGCTGACCTGTTCGCTGACCAGCGTCCCGCGCGCCGCCGGGTTGCGATCGATGGTCTCCCAGAAGTCGGGACCAACCGGCAACGTCGTAACGCAACCCTTTCCATCAAGGCCGAGAAAAGTGGCTTCGAGATTGAGGGCAATCATCGCGATGTCATCTTGCGACACTACACCCATCCTTCGATCTTCAAACCGGAGGCCTTCTCAGCCTCTTCACGCGAGACGTCCTTCACATGCTTGGCAAAAGTCCAAATATGACCTTCGAGATCGCGCGCGCGGTAAGTCCGGTCGCCGTAAAATTGATCCTCCGGTGCGGCAATAACCTCCGCGCCCGCTGCACGAGCGCGCGCGCAGTGCTTATCAATGTCCTCATCCAATTGAACGTGCACCGACTGCGTATTCTTCAGGCCGATCGAAGCCGGGCTCTTGTGATCGGCCGACCACTCCGCGCCGACCATGATCACGCCGTTTCCGAACCGCATCTCGGAGTGACCAAGATTGCCGTCGGCGTCCGTGATCACCATGAACGTCTCGAACCCAAACGCTTTCTCGAGCCAGGCGAGCGCTGCCTTGGGATCGCGATAAACCAATGCCGTCATTAACGAAGGCCGTGCGGCCGACGAACCCGCCATGAAACAATCTCTCCCGTTAGTGGAAGAGATTGTTTCCAAATTTGGAAACTATTGTCAAGACCGACTACGGCGTCGGGCAAGCCGCTCCGGTCTTGACCCACTTCTCCGCCGCCGCAAGGAAGGCCGCATGCGTCATCTCCGGCGCCTTGCGTTTCCCACCAGGCATCCAAGCCCAGAGCACAAACGGATCGGCTTTGAGGTGCTCGATCACCTTCGCGCCCGTACGCCCGCCATTCTTAGTCGGATCAAGCAACAGCTTGCACAAAGCGCCAGGCGACAAGCCCGTCCAACCCATCGCCAGCGGCGCCATATGCCAGTTCGGCGCGCCCGGAATGTTCATCGAATCCTGGTTCTTCGCCTGATGACAAGTCGTGCACCGCATGCCCTGCGGCCCGCCGCCGTCGGCGCCCCGCGCAATGTTGAACGTATGGCGATGCTGATCGTCGCCCTGCGTCGGCCAATTGACCGTCGTGTGGCAGTTCATGCAGCGCGGATGGTTCAACACTTTGACCATGTCCCGGAACGCAAGCGCGGATGCCGACTCCGGCGGCTTCGCCGTGTCGGCCCGAACGCCAACGGCGGAGAGCGCAAGAACGCTCACCGCCAACCCGGCAACCGCATTACGAAGCCCGCGCACGAACCGTCTCCAACGAGCTGCTCTTGGCCTCCGTGAACTTCGTCTTCATCAGCGGCAACTCGCGCACGCGCTGGCCGGTCAGCGCAAAGACAGCGTTGGCAACGGCCGGCGCAACCGGCGCAGTCCCAGGCTCACCCGCACCGCCCGTGCGCGCACCGGACTCGATGAAGCGCACCTCATGCTCGGGCGCATCCGCCATGCGCACCATTTCGTAATCCGGGAAGTTCTGTTGAACGACCCGGCCCTTATCGATCGAGATTTCGCCGTAGAGCGCCGCCGTCAAGCCATAAATCGCGCCGCCCTGGATCTGCGCCGTGAAGGTCGCCGGATTGACCACTTCACCCGGATCGACCGCACTCCACATACGGTTCACGCGCACCCGTCCCTCGGGCGTCAGCGAAACCTCGGCAACCTGCGCCACGATCGTGCCGAACGCCTCGCGGATCGCAATGCCCATGCTCCGGCCAGGCTGGCGTGGATTGCTCCACCCGGCCATCTCCGCCGCAAGCTCAAGCACCGCCTTGTGCCGCGGCGCATCGGCGAGATGCGCACGGCGGAACTCAAACGGATCCTTCTTCGCTGCATAGGCCAACTCGTCCATGAACGACTCGATGAAGAAGCCTTGCTGCGTATGATCGACGCTGCGCCACGGCCCCCACGGAATGGGGTTCGTGCCGCTCGCATAGCGCGCGGCCTGGTTTGCAAAGCCGTAGTTCACCCGAATGGCCTCCGGCGGATCGTGCTTCTCCGAGAACAAGTGCAACCACGTCGTCACCTTGCCGTCGTCGCCGAGCACGGCCTTCATCTGCGCGACTGACGCGTGACGATAATTGTCTTGCGTCATATCCTCTTCGCGCGTGAACACGACCTGCACCGGCCCCTCGACCTGACGCGCAATCTCGATTGCGCGTTGCAGGTAGTTCAACGTCGATCCGCGACGGCCAAATCCGCCGCCCATCGCTGTGTGGTTCAGCGTGACGTTCTCAACCGGGATCTTGGCAAAGCCGGCCGCGGCCGTTCGCGCGCCGAGCCCATCCTGAAACCCGCCCCACACGGTCAGCTTGTCGCCCTCAAAGTGCGCGGTGCAGTTCATCACTTCCATCGTCGCATGCGCGAGGAACGGCACGCGATAGGTCGCCTCGATGACGCTCTTCGCGCCCTTGAGCGCTTCATCGACGTTGCCGACGGCATGATCTTCGGTCAGATCGCCCTTCTTAAGAGCGGCGTCCATCCCGGCGAAGATCGAGGCCTGCGTCAGGCCGGCATTCTTGCCCCCGTCCCAAACCGGCTGCAGCGCCGCCATCGCCTCCTTCGCGCGCCATGTATTGTCCGCAACCACGGCAACCGAGTCAGCAAGCTTGACGACCTTCTTCACGCCGCGCATCGCAGTCGCCGGCTTCTCGTCCACCGACTTCAACGTGCCGCCGAACACGGGCGACGCCGCCACGACCGCGAAACTCATATTGGGCAAGCGAACATCGATGCCGTACTTCGCGCTCCCGTCGACCTTCCCGGGAATGTCGAATCGCTTCACCGGCGTGCCGACGATCGTGTAGTCCTTCTTCGCCTTCATCGGCGGATCGACTGGCGGGTCGTACGCGGCGGCGGCTGCCGCCATCTCGCCATAGGTCGCCGTCTTGCCCGACTTGTGCGACAAGCGGCTTTGCTTCGCCTCGACTTCGCCCTCGGGCACGCCCCACGCCGCAGCCGCAGCTTTCACCAGCATCCACCGCGCGGCAGCACCCGCAATGCGCATCCCGCGAACACCGGTCAAGCGCACCGACGTACTGCCGCCTGTTAGCTGCAGATGCATGAACTCCGCCACTTTGCGCCCACCAAAGTCCGCAGCACCCGACATCCAGCTAGGAATCGACATGTCGCCGCGCAGATACTCACGTGCCAACGCACCGTTCGCGAACGCCATATCCGGCGGCGCCTGCTCCATCCGCACCAACGACCAATCCGCGTCCAACTCTTCAGCCAGCATCATCGGCATCGACGTATGAACGCCTTGCCCCATCTCCGAGTGCGGCACGATCACGGTAACGGAGTTATCCGTTCCGATCCGGACCCACGCACCAAGCGGCGTCGAGCCCTCTTTGGCAATCAATCCCTTCGCTCGATCGAGCGTCGAAAACGGCATCAGCGCATAACCGACCGCCAAACCACCTGCCGCGGCGATGCCGCTGAAAATCACAAATCGACGAGAAACCATGATCGTGACTCCTTATGCTTTCGCCGCGGCGTGAATAGCCGCGCGAATTTGGGTGTAGGCGCCACAGCGGCAGATGTTCGTCATCGCCGCATCGATATCCGCATCGGTCGGCTGCGGCTTCTCTTGCAGAAGCGCCGCCGCCGCCATGATCTGGCCCGACTGGCAGAACCCGCACTGAGGTGCCTGCGCTTCGATCCAAGCCTGCTGCACCTTGTGCAACGTATCGCCGGTCTTCAGCCCCTCGATTGTCGTCACGCTCTTGCCCGCAGCCAACGCCGCCGGAAACGAACAGCTCCGCGTCGCCACCCCATCGATCAGAACCGTGCATGCCCCGCACGCGCCGACCCCGCAACCGTATTTCGTGCCGGTCATATTCAGCACATCGCGGATGACCCACAGCAGTGGCATCCCGTCCTCGGCGTCCACCTCATGCGGTGCGCCATTCACGTTGATCGTAATCATCGCGCCATTCTCCTTGCTGTCCCCATTCGTTGTGATGCTTTCACGGACGCAGAACCCGCACCCGCGCAAATCATGTCGATCATGCGCTTCAGCTTTTGCGCATAGCGCACGTCACCCTCACCGGCATAGGCCGTCTTCACACCCTTAGCCGCGACGCAAACCATCTCCGTCAGGTCGCGCGCCCCAACGCCGGGGCGAAAATCGAATCGTCCCGCCCGAGCGACACCACTAATCGCGGCTTCAAGCTCCTTCTCGAAGCGCCGCGTATGTGCAGCAACCGCCGAGCCGCACTGCTTGCTGCTTTCCTCGATCAGCTCCGCCGCGAACGGCGAGCTCGCCACGCTCTCAAGAAAGCTGCGGTGATGCGCCAGCATGATCTTGTAGACAACATCGGCGACATCGCGCCCGCCGCGCATCGCCGCTTCCTGCGCCGCGATTAGTGCCACTTCCTGCAGCTGATCGACCAACGCCGCGAACAGCGCTTCCTTAGAGTCGAAGTGGTGATAGAGCGCCTGGCGCGAGAGGCCAGCTTCCGCCGCGACCATCGCCATCGCCGTCTGGCGAAAGCCGTGGCGCGCAAAAACGGTTTGCGCCGCCGCCAATATTCCGTCGCGAGGTTCCATCATGACAGATTTGACAATTTTCGCCGAACTGTCAAATCACGCCCAGGCACCACCTGCACGTGCGCGACGTCGTCAACCAGTCGCGTTTCGCGCTAGTAGATCCAGGCCATCGCCGCGCGCCAATAACCCATGAGCGCACCCCAAAAACCCGTCCCGCTTGCTTCGTCGTAGCGCGCAAAGCGGTCGTCGATGGTCGCCTCAATCTTTCGCGCCGCCGCAAGGTCGGCGGCCGCCGCCTCCTTCTCGCCCGCCTTCAGCCGAGCTGTCCCGCGGCCATAGAGGAATTCCGCCGTCTCCGGTTTCGCCTTCAACGCGGCGTCGTAGTCGAGAATGGCGGTGCGATAGAATCCAAGGCGCAGATAAACGAACCCTCTGCCGCCCAGAGTCTCTGCATCGTTCGGCGCCAGCCGCAGCGCCTCATTGCAATCCGATAAAGCGTCTTCGAGTTGCTTACCCATCACCGCGCGCGCAAAGCACCGCTCATGCAGCGCGTTCGCATCGTCCGGTGTCAGCGCGAGCGCTTGGCTGTAGTCGTCGATCGCCTTCGCGTACTCGCTCTTCATCAACATCGCGTTCGCGCGATTGTAGTAGGCCTTGGCGAGGTCGGCCCCCTCGGCCTTGCCGGACTTGATCACGTCCGTGCAGCTGGAGACACGCAGATCAGTCCACACCCCCTCACCGCCGGCGCAATTCTTCCACGCCCGCGTCTCCGCGATACCCTGCGCCTGCGCGCCGGCTGCAACCGCCAAGGCAGCGGCGAAAGCCGCGCAAACATGCCAACGAGTCGTGATCATCCCCGCTCTTTACCACAACTAGGCCACACACACAGCCTCATCGAGCTTGACGCCGTGTCACCACAACAACAACCATGCGTGAAACGAGGAGACACAAATGCCACGCGCTGGAAAAATCCTGATCTACGGGGCCACGGGCTACACCGGAAAGTTGACCGCACGCACGGCCAAGTCGCAGGGCCTGAAGCCGATTCTAGCCGGCCGCAGCGAAGAAAAGGTCAAACCGCTCGCCACCGAACTCGGCCTCGAATGGCGCGCCTTCGATCTCAAAGATACCGAGAACCTCGACGCCGCGCTGAACGAAGTCGCAACCGTGCTCCACATTGCAGGTCCCTTCTCCGCAACGTCGGCACCGATGGCCGACGCTTGCATCCGCACCAAGACGCACTACCTCGACATCACCGGAGAGATCGCTGTGTTCGAAGCGCTCGCCGCCCGCGATGCGGAGGCGAAGAAGGCGGGTGTGATGCTGCTGCCCGGCGTCGGCTTCGATGTCGTACCGTCGGATTGCCTGGCCGCCCACGTGAAGCGCCGCTTGCCCGACGCCGAAGACCTGAAGATGTACATCGGCGGTCTCTCCAGCGTCTCGCGTGGCACCGCCAAGACGATGGTCGAAGGCGTCGCCAAAGGCACCTCCGTCCGCCGCGACGGCGACATCGAGCTCCTCGAAGGTTCGCACGAAGACGAATGCGACTTCGGCAACGGCGCCAAACCAACGGTCGCCGTCAGCTGGGGCGACGTCTCGACCGCCTACCACTCGACGAAGATTCCCAACATCGAAGTTCACTTCGAAGCCGTCCCCGAACTCCGCCGCATGGCAAAGACGCCCGGCTTCGTGAAAGCGTTCCTCGGCCTCTCCTTCATGCAGTCGTTCCTGAAGCGTCAAATCGACAGGCAACCCGAAGGCCCTACCGACGAGCAACGCAAGAACGGCTACGCCGTCCTGATCGCCGTCGCCCGCAACGGCAAAGGCGACACGGTCCGCTCGCGCCTGAAAACGCCGGAGGGCTACACCCTCACCGCTTTCACCGGCCTCGCCATCGCCAAACGCGTCGCCAACGGCGACTTCAAACCAGGCTTCCAAACGCCGAGCCTCGCCTTCGGTCCCGACTTCATCCTCGGCTTCGACAACGTGACCCGCGACGATCTGAACAGCTGACGACCCTCGACAGACCGCGCCCTGCCGCTACCTTCTTGAATCATGGCAGCACCGGTCGATCCCACCCTGTTCAAGGACGCGCTGATCGTTCTCGGCGCCGCTGCGATCGTGGTGCCGGTGTTCCACTCGTTGAAGCTGAGCCCGGTGCTCGGCTTCATCCTCATCGGCATGGTTGTCGGCCCCTTCGGCCTGGGCGCTTTCACGGCCGACTTTCCCTGGCTCTCGTACCTGACGATCGAAGACAAGGACGACATGGCGCTCGTCGCCGAATTCGGCGTCGTGCTCCTGCTCTTTATGATCGGCCTTGAGCTTTCGCTCGAGCGCCTCCGCATCATGCGCCGCCTCGTCTTCGGCTTGGGCACAGCCCAAGTCATCGTCAGCGCCACGGCGATCGGCGCGACTACCTACGCGATCAGCGGCAACGCAACGACATCAACGGTCGTCGGCCTAGCGCTCGCCATGTCATCGACCGCGATCGTGACTCAGGTGCTGTCAGCGCGGAAAGAAATGGGCACACCCACCGGCCGGGCCAGCTTCGCGGTTCTGGTCTTCCAAGACATCGCCGTGGTGCCCATCTTGTTTGCCGTCAGCGTTCTGGGCACCAGCACCGAAGGATCGCTGTTCGCGAAACTCGCCGTCGCCGTTGCTCAGGCAGCGATTGCCGTCGCCATCGTCATTCTGGCTGGTCGCATCGCACTTCGCCCGCTCTTCCGGCGCGTCGCGCAAACGCACAGCCCCGAACTCTTCATGGCGGCCTGCTTGCTCGTCATCATCGCAACAAGCCTCGCCATGGCGTCGGCCGGACTGTCGATGGCCATGGGCGCGCTGATCGCAGGCCTCTTGCTTGCCGAAACCGAATATCGCCGGCAAATCGAAGTCATGGTCGAGCCGTTCAAGGGCCTGCTCGTCGGCGTGTTCCTGATTTCCATCGGCATGAACGTCGACCTTCCCCGCATCGTTCAGGAGCCGCTTGCGGTACTCGTCGCCAGCGCGGGATTGGTCGCGCTCAAAACACTCATCGTCGCCGGCATCGCAAAGGCCCTTGGCCTGACACTGGCCACCGGCATTCGAAGCGGCCTCGTTCTGGGCCCCGGCAGCGAGTTCTCCTTCGTGATCATCGCGCTCGCGACCGGCCTCAACCTCATCGTTCCAAGCACCGCCGCCTTCGCCCTGATCGTTGTCGCGCTAACGATGGCGTCGATACCGCTTCTGCACACATTGGGCCGCTATTTGGAAACACACCTTACGCCGGCAGCCGTTCCCAACCCGGCTGCCCAGGTGCGGGTTCCAGACGACGAGACGCCGCGCGTGATCGTTGCGGGCTTCGGTCGGGTCGGTCGCGTGATCGCATCTTTGCTGGACGCACACAAGTTGCCCTATATCGCCGTCGACTCCGATGCCCACACTGTCGCTGCGGGCCGGGACGAAGGAAAGCCCGTCTACTTCGGCAACATCAAACACCCCGACTTCCTGCGCCACTGCGGGATCGAAACGGCAACAGCGCTTGTGGTCACGATGGACGCACCAAAGTCCACCAGCGAAGTCGTCAAGCTCGCCCGCACCCTGCGCCAAGACCTGAAGATCATCGTGCGCGCCCGCGACGCCAATCATGCCAGCGAACTCTATCGGCTAGGCGCGACCGATGCCGTGCCCGAAACTGTGGAGGCAAGCCTGCAGCTCGGCGAAGCCGTCCTCGTCGATGTAGGCATCGCCATGGGCCCGGCAATTGCGACCATTCATGAAAAACGCGCCGAGATCAGAAGCCAAATTCAATCGGCGGCCCCCGCTGCCGACGTCAGCCTCCCCGCCCGCCGCCGCCTGAGAGAACGAACGCCGCCTCAGCAGGGTTAGCCGTCCCCCAACCGGGGTACCCCCTCTGCCTTTGCGCCTAGATGAACCCCCGCTTGAGCGGCTCGAATGTCTCCGTGATGCTCCTGGCGAAATCGCCCCTTGTGATTGTTCGAGGGGCGCCAATTCCACGGGGTAATCATGCGCATGACAGCCAAAATCGGTGTAGCCGCACTCTCGCTCGCTGCGGCCTACGCGCCTGCCATCGCGGGGCAGAAAGCATCACCTGAACTCAACGCCGCCGCCAGCAAGTGCTTCGGGAAAATCCACACGAACTGGACCGACTTGATCGAAGCCTGCGACGTGATCGTTAAGTCGAACGTCTCTCCCAGCACCAAGGCCGGCGCATTCTACAACCGAGGCTCGGCCTACATGCGCTTGGGCGGCGGCGTCAACGCGCTGGCCGACTTCACTGAGGCCCTGAAACTCAAGCCAGACTTCGCACGCGCGTTACAGGCCCGCGGCGGCATCTACGTCGGTCAAGGCAAGTTCGACCTCGCCCTCGCGGATCTCACCAAGGCGATCGGAATCGATCCGAAATCCTCGGCCGCCTTCAACAATCGCGCCATGGCCTACATGGGAAAGAAGGAGACCGCCAAAGCGATCGCCGACTTCACGAAGGCCATCGAACTCGACCCGTCCGACGCAACTTCATACGCCACACGCGGCACGGCCTACCTGACCAGCGGTGACAAAACGAAAGCCCTGGCCGACCTGAACAAGGCGATCCAGATCGATCCGAAACAACTGGTGGCGCTCTACAATCGCGGTGAGCTCTATTTGGTGAACGGCGACAAAACCCGCGCCCAAAGCGACTTTGCGGCCGTGCTCGCGATCGCGCCGGAGCACAAAGAAGCCAAGGCACGCCTCGACGCACTCGCCAAGGCAGGAGGTTAGTCGATGAGACGTCTACTCGCGGGCGCTGGCATCACGCTGCTCCTCGCCGCATCCTTGACAACGGAATCCGCCGCCAAGCAAAAAGCGGCACAAGGCGCCGTCCTGACGCAGAACGACCTGCGAATCTGCATGGGTGTCGACGGCTCGACCTACGACGAACAAATCGCCGTCTGCACCAAAGTCATCAAGTCCGGCAAGGTGAAGCCGCCTTATCATGGCGATTACTACGCCACGCGAGGCGCCGCCTACTTCGGCAAGGGCGACCTAAACAACGCACTGGCCGACCTCGATACCGCGATCGGCATTCGCAAGGCCGCCGAGTTCTACTTCCAGCGTGCGCTCATCCAGATGTCGCGCAAGAGCTTCGACGATGCGAAAGCCGACCTGGCCGAGGTAACGAAGCAGAAGCCCGACTTCGCGCCAGCCTTCTTCATGCGCGGCCTCATCGCCTACACCTCGGCCGACTATAGCGAAGCGCTGAGCAACTTCGACGGCGCCGTCAAACGCCGACCCACATACTTCCAAGCGATCTACGCGCGCGGCGTCACCAAGACCAAGCTTGGCGACGAATCCGGCGGGAAATCGGACATGACCGCCGCGACCGGCATGAGTCCGAAAGTCGCCAAAGAAATGGAAAATCTAGGCCTGTCGCTCTAGTCAGGTCGCCCGCCGCACCGCGGGCGACCCTCACACTCCCTTAGGAGCCGCGTCCGGCCAAGACTGCCGCAACGTCGTCGATGCTGCCCTTGCAGCACGCTGAGCTGTTGTTGCCATTGTGAGTGTTGTTCGTCGTGTTCGAACTTGAACCCGAATTCGACGATTGATCGCCATCCGATGTTTGGTCGACGTTGACGACCGAGCCATCCGAATTGCTGATGATGACGCAGCTGCTGTTCGCCGTCGCCGACGCCGCACTTCCCGTTCCGCCGGTCCCGCCGCCGCCATTGTTGCCGCCGCAGACGATCGTTGTGCCCGACCCGCCGCCGGCCCCACCAGTGCCGTTTCCGTCTTCGACATTTTTGATGACCACGGCCATGCTGGCGCGGTTCACGGGCGTAAAGCTCCAAGGCGCCTTGCCCATCAAAGGGTCGTCCGCGCGCGCACCGGTCGAGCCGATCAGCGCCATCACGCCAACCGTACCGCAGACCAACGCAGCCATACCAATCTTCTTCCTCATGGCCCACCTCTAGTTATCGACTGATGACCGGCGGAGAGCGTCGCCGCCCTCCGCCGCTTCTCGAGATCGCGCGCGATCTATTCGGTCTTCACCGGACCGACATTGATCGACACGTTGTTGCCGACGGCCGTCGCCACGGAGTTCACCAGCGGTCCGCCGATGTCGCCGAGGTTGCGGTAGTTGTCGACGATCACGCCGCTGACGTCCGAAAGCGCCGAGACGTTGGCGTACGCGAACTGCGTGATGTCGGCGATCACCAAGTGATTGCTCAGACGATCGCTGCAGCCCGTGTGGCAGCTCGTGCCGCCATCAACATTCGATTCGAGATTCACCGAAATGTTGTTGGCAACCGCGGTCGCCGTGCTGTCGACGGACGCGTTCAGAATGTAGCCGACTTCCGACGTCGCACTGATTTCGGACGGGGCCAGAAGGCCGAACGCCGAAGCCAACGTGAACAACACGGCCAAATCGGTGTGGAAGTTTCCACACTCGTTGCAGTCCGTGTTCCAATCGCCGCCGCCGCCCATACGCGCATCAACCGCGCCGGCGAGAGACGCATAGTCCCATCCGCCGTCGTTGAAACGCGTGTTGGCGACGAACTGACCGTCGTGCAGGAAAACCGGAACGTCGGACGTGATCGATTGGTTGTTACCAACCGCCGTCGCGGCGCTCTTGATCTCCGGCAATTCGACCTTCGCGTCGAACGAGTCGTGCACGAAGTAGCCGCCGTAGCAATAGCAGTAGACTTGTTGCCAATGCCCGCCGACATCCGGTTGAATGTTCGCGACGCCATAGACATTAGATTCGGCCGTCACGTTGCCCAGGAAGATTTGCAGCTTCTCGACTTCAACGAGACCCGTCGATTCGACGTCGACGTCGATATAAACGTCGATGTCGACTTTCTCGTTGACGTCCTTCTTCCAAGACCAGTTCACATTATCGAATGCCATGGCCGGTGTGGCGGCCAGGGCACCGAACGCGAGTACGCCGAGGCTGGCCGCCAAGGTCCTCGCACTCTTTAGCGCTGTCATTTAATGGTCTCCCCATTAGGTTTCAGCTGCTCTAAATAGGACGACATATGGTCGTTCTCTACGAGGGCGCAGCTTGGATCCCTCGGTAGCCTCAAAAAGTCGGTCATGATCTGATAGACGGCCATCTCCGCAACGGAGCGCACGCCGAGCTGCAGCGGCTCGTTGCGCACGTGCCCCGCCTCAAGCTCGACCAGCGTCGAATCCCAGAACCGGAAAACGTCGGCCTCGACCTCGTACCCATAAATCTGCTTCTGCAGCGACGAAACGTACGACACCGCAAAATTCTTCGAGTTGATGATGCGCAGGTCCATAGCGACATTCACGACGGCCATGCGCGCGCCACCGCCGACACCCGCGACGCGCAGACCGACGCCGCCGGTCACGATGTTGTAGTTGAGCTCCGTCAGAGCTCCGACGATGATGAAGTCGGTCGCCGGGAGCTTGCCGAACGCCTCGACGGGGCGGCTCAATCGATTCTGCTCGGCCAGCTTGACTTCGGCCAAGGGGATCCGCAGATCGTAGCGTTCGACCAGGTGCGCCTTCCCGGTCTTGTAGAGCGCGCTCATGACCATTTCGGCCGCGCCCTGAGTCAGGTTGTTCCCGGCCTTGTCGTAGTAGGAAACTTGCCCCGTCTTGTCCGCTATTTCGCCGACCGCAAAGACCGGCAGATTGCTCGCCGCCACAGTCTGCAGCTTGCGCAAACACTGGCTGTAGGGCGTGTCGTTGCTTGTTACCGGATAGACGATCAGCGGCTTGACGCCGGTTGCGTCGCCCGGCGCGAGCCCCGCGCAAGATGTCAGCGTCGTCGTCAGCAGAAGCCCAAGTCCAAGTGCTGCAAGGCGTTTCATGGCGTCGGCCCCACCCCAATTTGTCGTCTTAAGGACGCCGCAGTTCACGGCGGCGTGTTGTGGTGGCACTAGACGGCAGTTCGGTGCGCAAAGCATTGGAGACAAAGGCTGAGACTTCCGCGCCTTTCGCAGTACCCCTCCGGCCGCCCCATCCTGACGGATTACGCAGGCGGGACACGCACCTCCGCTTTTGGCGTACTCCGTTCGCCCACAGTCGGCACAGGAAGACTTTCCTGCAAGGCCGTTAGCCCCAAGAGCGTCATCGGAAAACCAAGCAACATCCTTGGCGTTCGACGCTCATCGACCGGAAGTGCGAGGTCCCCCCCTTTGGAGGTACGCGCTGCGCGCCACTTCACGAGCGGTCGCTCGTTTGCCATGATTGGGCATCGAGTCGCGCACCGCGACCCTTGTCATCGTTCCGAGGACACCATGAACCGAACACGCGCAACTGCGACCGTCATCACAATCGCCGTCGCTCTCTCGACAGCCGGAGCAAGTTCCGCATCGAACGAGTACACGTTCCCCAGCGCGAACGGCGTTCAGATTGCAACGACAGCGACGCCTTCGTTCAACCTCACCGCGCCAACGACCGATCGCCAACTCGATGTCGTCGTGCCTGTTGCGGGCACCTCGATCGCCCAGTCTGTCGGACACCATCATCGTCGCTATGATGTGGCACCGCCGCTCCCGATCATCGGCTACGGGCGCGGTGGCGACGCCTTCGGCTACCGCTTCCTCACGCACGCCTTGATGTCGGCCGCTTACAGCAACTACGCGGCCGACCAAGCCCGCCTCTTCGCACCCGCCTATGCGGTCAGCGCCTGGACCGATCGCGTGTTCGGTGTTGTCGATGTGGGTTACGGGGCGGTCGACGGCTGGACGGCGGCAACTTATGACATGCGCCGCCTGCGCGGCCCCAGCCGGCGCAGCGAGTCTGTGCCCGACCTCAGCCTGATGCCAACGCTACGCGCTCACCCGGAGTTGCAACAAGCGCCGACATTTGAAGGAAAGTAGGTTGGAAGCCTAGGCAGGCTTCCCGCGCCCATTGGCGGCAGCGGCGCGATTGCCGTTCGCTGTCGTAATCCCATGCTGGACGGCCCAAATCGCGACCTGCGTGCGGTTCGTCGCGCCGAGTTTGCGCAACACCGTCTTGAGGTGAACCTTCACGGTCGCCTCGGTAATAGCAAGTTCCTTGGCGATCGCCTTGTTGGAGTGCCCGTCGGCGAGCCTGCGAATGATGTCGAGCTCGCGCTGCGACAGCGCCACGTCGCCGACCTTGACCCGCTCGCTCGTCCCGCCTTGGTTCGCCCGCATCGCGCCCAAGAAATCGGTGAGCATGCTGGGAAACACTTTCTCGCCCAGTGTCACGAGCCGCAACGACTCGATCAGCGCGCTGGGCGAAATGCTCTTCAGCAGATAACCGTCGGCGCCGGCGCTGAATACATCGGCCAAATGCGCGAGCTCCGCGTTTTCCGCAAAGACGACCGTACGCGCCTGCGGTTGTGAAGCCTTCAAGGCCGCGACCGCGTCCGAGCCTTGCGCGAAATCCAAGATGATCAGCTGCGGCGCCGGACCCTTTGTTCCATTGCGCGACAGTTCTTCGAGCGTCGCCGCTTCCGCGACGATCTCAAATCCCTTGCCGTCGAGTTGCGAACGCAAGCCGGAGCGCAGCAACGGGTGCGCATCGACGAGCCAGACGATCGTTGTATTCACCAATGCCCCCCGCATTGTGTTGCATCCGACGAACTACGACCGGACCCCGAGCTGCGATACCCCTTTCGGTTTGATCGCCGCCCGCTCACAACCCACTCTACCACCTGCCATTGTAGGCTACCCAATTTAGAGTGAGACTGAGCCATAAGGTGTAAACCACAGGTATCCCGCAGTTCCAATGTGACCACTGCAACAGACGGAATGAATTCCTTCCATCCATGTGGATTAACCACGGCGACTAACCACACACGAATAGTTAGCGCACTACAACTCTACGATGAACTGCCGAATGTCGCCGAGTACCACATCGGGCTGATCGCGAAAGGCGCCGTGACCGCACCTCTCGTATACCCGCAAGCTTGCAACGCCCTCCTTGATGCACGTCAACATCTCCTGCGCCAAATGCGGCGGCGTAATCGGATCTTCTGCGCCGGCCAGAATGAGCCTCGGCACAGCAATCGCCTTGAGCGCTGCTCGAAAATCCATCCGCCGAATTTCCCGATCGGGCAATGAGAAATGGCGGTAAACCTCCCTGCGCATGATCGCGCGCGCCCGGGAATCCGCGCCATCCGCCCGAACGGTCGTGTTGTAGAGCGGCATGCAAACCCGCATGTAGGTCTCGAACTCACTGTCCTGACCTGAACCCCAGAACCGCTCCGCCACCGCACGCGCCTCGGCACCGCCCTTCGCCTCGAAAAGGTCGAGGCTGGCGGCGAAATCCATCCGTGCCGCCGTGCTTGACAGGATCAACGCCCGGGGATGCCCCGGATGGCGCGTCGCGTAGGCTTGCGCGACCATCCCACCGAATGACTGCCCGAAAACGATTGGCTTCTCGATCCCCAGCGCGTCACAGATCTCGCGGACATCGTCGCCCCACCGCGCCAGAGTCCAGGTGGCGGAATCGCTGGGAACGCTTCGTCCGTTACCGCGATGGTCGATGTAGATCACTTGAGCGATATCGGCGAACCCGTCGAAATCCCCGCGCAAACCCGAGTGATCGAAACCCGGGCCCCCGTGCATGACGATCAGCGTCGGCTTCTCCCGCATCCGCCGCCCATCAAGCGCAAGCTTTTCGCCCACAACGTCGAAAAAAATGCGCTGCCCGTCGCTGACGGTGATGAACATAGAGGCCCCCTCAACATCGCGCCCCAAATAACTAAACTCGAGAGGCCAACGCTATGCGGCAACCCGCTCCCTTGTGGCGACACGTTCCGCGTCGGCGAACGTGCGCCAGCACTGCGCGCCGGTGTCATAGAGCTTGCACGCCTGGGTCAGTTGCCAGTGATAGGCCGGCGTCCAAACCTGGGAGTTGCGGCGGTCTGAGACTTCGCCCACATCGGACTGCGCCCCCTTGAGCCGATAGAGCGGCACGCCAACGTGAACGTGGTGCGCTTGATGCTGCATGACCCGATGCATCAACCAATCGATCACGTTCGGAAGGACGACATGCACAGTCCCGGCCATGGTCTCCTCGATCGTCGACGGCTGGCCCGTCGGTAAGATCCACCGCACGGCAGGACCTGTGTGCTGCACGATCGTTACAAAGGAAATGAAGACATTCCAAACCAGGAACGGAATCAAAAGACCGAAGACGGCACCGTCAGCCAACGCCCAGAACACACCCTGCCCCGGCCGCGCGGAGAGCGATATCACACCGAAACCGACGACTGCGGTGGCGATGAAAAAATACACGATGACGAGATCGATGATATTTCCCCGCGTGAGCCGGCGCTTGCCGTTGAACGGCATGAAAATGTCCGGCCACCACACGTGCATCATGTAGAAGAGTTGTTGCCCAAGAAGGCTGCGTTGAAACCGATAGGCCCTCTGTTTTCCGGGGCTCGCCGCTAAGTACCCGTCCACGGTCATGGGCGAATACGCGTTATCAAGCCCGATCTGCGCCGTGTACCGGTGGTGAACCCGGTTGTGGTGATGCTCCCAAAGACTGTACGCGTGAAGTGCGGGAAGAAACGCAATTGTCCCGACCAATTCGTTCAGTCGCTTGTTGGGCAGGAAGCTATGGTGAGCCGCGTCGTGACCGACGATCGCGAGCAGCGCAACAGGCACGCCTGCCAGCAGGGACAACAAAACCTTTGCGACCAAAGAATCCGCGGCAACCGCCGCATAGACGAGCGTCAGATAGGCGATTACATCGATCGCGAAGATCGCAAGGCCAACGCCTACCCCCCGCCGCGCGTGAGGCGCCAACGACATACGATCAAGATGAGGCGCCATGGTTGAACGATTGTTCCGTTGACGGACGATCGACTATACGCGTCACCCGCCGAGGCGGCAAGAACGGCCGCTCATTTGAAAGTTAACTGAAGTCCGACAGCAGTCGCCTCCGCGTCGGTAACACCGCTGAGGTCGCCGCGAAACACGTTGCTCGGCTCAGCCGCGCGCAAGTTGATCGCTTCTTCCGGAACGAACAGGTGCGCGACGCTCAGTTTAAGCTTGGTTCGCTCCGACAGATCGATTTCCACGCCTGCAGAAAGCCAAAACCGGTCCGCGTCCGGAATTCTGGCGTTGCGCGCCGCGCCGGTCGGGCTCTGATCGTAGGCGCCGCCCACGCTGATCTCGCAGCTCTCGCTGGCGCGATAGGTGATCCCCAAACCGCCAAACCAGCTGTCCTTCCATTTGAACTGGGTGACTTCGTCCGGCTGCAGCGGATTAGCGAACGTCACCCGCAATTCTTGAAAGACGCTCCAGTCCGTGAAGGACAACTCGCCGCCCAGCGACCAGCGGGGCGTGACGTCCAGAACAAATCCCACGGAAGCAACCGCCGGCGTTGTCAGATCAGTCGCGCCCCGCGTGTTCTGCAACAATCCCGCGCGGGCTAGCGCAACGCCCGTGGCGGACGTCCCCATCGAAAACACGACGGGACCGGTGAGGTGGTGTTCGATTTCCGACCGGTAACTCGCACCGAGGTGCAGTTGATCGCTAGCCGCCCAATTGACTCCGAGCGTATAGCCGACCCCCCAATCCTCCGCGTCGAACGCTCCATACCCGTCTTGCACGGTCGGTGCTGCGCCGGAAACGGAGAAGATTGCACCAATGGTTCCGATGTCGATCGCGTTCGACAAGCGCCCGGTCGCGTACTGCACATTGGCAGCAAAGCCCAGCGTCAGCTCGGGGATCGGCTGATATGCGACTGCCGGCGCGGCATTCACGGTCAAGAGCTTGGTCTCGTGCGCATGATACCGCCCAACCCAAGTGCGGTCGTAAGTCGTGGTCAGTCCCCAGGGCGCGCTGACCGACAGACCAACACTCCACTCTGGCGCAAGCCGGTAGCGGATCGAAGCGTCGGGCACATAGGCCGCTTTGACAAAGCCCTCCGGCCTCGCCTCGCCGCCGATGATCTGCCCCCCGAAAGCGCTGGCGGTCCAATATTGCGCATTGGAAGTGGGCCACACGGCGATCAGGCCCGTCGCTGCATCCCAATCCGCGACGCCCGCTGCCGCTGCCGGATTGTAGGCGAGGAAACTCGGATCGCTTCCGTCGGCGGAACTCCCGGCATACGCGCGACCCATGGCATCGGCGCTGAATTCACGAACGCCGTAGCCGGCCGCCAATGCGCCGGAGTCGAGCGTTGGTAAATGCGCCGTTAGCACGGCAACACCGACCATCAACGCCAATCGGCGCCGAACGCGCCCCCCCATCCCCAATCTCCGCCGAAAATGAAGCGCCACTGTCGCGCCTTTCTCTTCGCGGAGCAAGGAATTTGAAACCAAGCAAACTCCCCTGGCGGGGGAAACATAAGACTGTCCTTAACTGGTGCCCGCGTACTGTTTCCGCTTGGGTAAGTGGCTTCGATGGCTACAACAACAACGACGAACGTCGAGCGTGTTGCACCGCAGCTCGCAATGAACAAGTGGTTGCTCGTCTTCCGCGATCCGGAAGTCGAGCGCGACTTTGCCGCGCGTTCGCTCGAGGCCGCACTCCCGTTCGTTCGCGCCTATCTCGCGGCCGGCATCGGCCTTTATGTGAGCTTTGGTTTCCTCGACTTCGCGATTAGCGGGGATCAGCTCGGAAAAATCTGGATAATCCGCTACGGCTTCGTTTGTCCAATTCTGCTCGCAATCCTGGGCCTGACCTTCACCCGGTACTTCAGGCAAATCGCTCAGCTTACGCTTGCCATGTCGATGATGACGGCGGGCGCCGGTATCTTGGCGATGACGGCTACGCTCACGGCCCCCCTCAACGCGCAATATTATGCGGGCCTCATCATGGTTGTCGTCTACTGCGGCAGCCTCATCGGCCTTCGGTTCACGTACTCGCTCGCCATCGCCGCGTTTGTCTTCATCGCTTACCAGTTCGTCAGCCTGTTGGTGAACCCGATCAGCTCGGCCGACTATTTGAACAACAATTTCTTCCTGTTCATGGCGACGGCGACGGGCATCTTCTCCAGCTACATGCTGGAAACCCACATTCGCAATAACTACATCGCCCAGAAGATCATCGAAGAAAAGAACCAAGTCATGAAAGGCCTCCTCGACGAGGCCGAGGCCGCGAACCGGGCGAAGAGCGAATTCCTGGCAGTGATGAGCCACGAGCTGCGCACGCCTTTGAACGCCATTCTCGGCTTCTCGGAGATGTTCAAGCAGCAGTTCATGGGCCCCTTAGTGCCCAAGTACATCGAGTACGCGACCGACATCAACGACAGCGGCAAGCATTTGTTGTCGATCATCAACGACATTCTCGACCTCGCAAAAGCTGAAGCGGGAAAGGTCGACTTGAGCGAGACCGTGTTCGACCTAAACGCGGTCGTCGAGATGACACTGCGAATGTGCAAACAAAGAGCGGATGAGAGCAATATCGCACTCGTTTTTCATCCGTCGCAAGAGCCCCTGGCCGTCTACGCCGACGAACGGCTTGTCCGGCAGGTGGCGCTCAATCTGGTATCGAATGCGGTCAAGTTCACACCGGCCGGCGGTCGCGTGACGATCGAAGCAAGTCTCTCGTTCGAAAGCGGCGTGAAGTTGAGCGTCAAAGACACGGGCATCGGCATCAAGGCGAAAGATCTGGACCGCGTCTTACGCCCGTTCGAACAAGTCGAAAGTGCCCTGTCGCGCCAACACGGCGGTACCGGCCTGGGCTTGCCGTACTCGAAGAAGATCATCGAAATTCACGGCGGCACGCTTAAGCTCGCAAGCCAAGTCAACGTCGGCACGACCGTGCGTATCGAACTGCCGGCCTCGCGTGTGCGCCCCTTGTCGGCCGAAGCATCCGCCCACGCCGCACTGCTCGAGGCCGTTTAACGTTCCAGCAGCTTCTTGAGCTTCGCGACCGCAACCTCGCGCTCCTCGCCATAGGCAATTGTTCCGCGAAACCGGCCCTGCGCATCGAGCAGAAACACGCTTGCGGTATGATCCATCGTGTAGCCCCCGCCGTCGAGATTCACGCGCGCCGCATAGACGCCCAATGCTTTCGTCAGAAGTTCAATCTGTGCCGGCGATCCCGTTAGTCCGCGAATCCTCTTGTCGAAAGCCGACAAATATTGCTTGAGCACCTCCGGCGTATCGCGCTCCGGATCGACGGTGACTAGAAACACACCGAGCCTATCGGCGTCCGGCCCCATCTGCCCCAACATCGCGCTCAACGACGCCAGCGTCGTCGGACAGACATCGGGGCAATAGGTGAAGCCGAAAAACAAGGCTGACGGCTTGCCCAGGACGTCTCTTTCGCTGACCGGCTTGGCTGTCTGATCGATCAACTGGAACGGCACGATCATCGAGTTGCCGAAGGCCTCGCCCTCTTTCGACACAGGTCGCTCGCTCTGCAGATAGCCAAGCCCAACGCCAAGCCACACGAACGCGAGCACCCCAATCAAGCCGATCGCGGCAAAGCGAACGATCCGCAAAGCCTCAGCCGTCATGGCGTGAATCCGCAAACATGAATCATCTCCCGCCGAGCCGCTCGGCCGGAGAGATAAGCGGCACCCGCGCAACTGGCGATGTGCCTGATTGTCCCGGCCCTACGCGGCTTTGCGAACGAACAGCAGCCGCACCCGCCCGGTGGGTTCGGTCTCCGTCCAGGCATTGCACCCGGCCATCCCGTCGGTCCAGCCGAGCATGTCCTTCTCATTGCGGTAATAGAGGTGCCAGTCGCAGATGAACTCCATCGGCCACAGATTGCTGAGCTCGGTCTCGTTCATATTGCCGATGATCAGCAAGCCACCCGGCGACAGCCGTTCATAGAGCCGGTTCGCCAGCGTCTTCGCACGCCGGTCGATCAAGTAATCGAGCAAACCGACCGAATAGATCAGGTCCTGCGGCCCTGCGTCGTCCAGCCATGAACCGCCACGCAACACGTCGGTGAACGACACGTTGATCGGCTTCACCCGCGCATTCGGCTTCATGCTGAGCGCAACCGGATAGGAATGGTCGTAAGCGTAGGCCAACGCCTTCTCTTCCTGGTCGATCAACGTGAACTCGACCGCGCCGCTCGGCGCCTCGGGGTCCTTTAGGTGAAGTTCGATTTCGCGCGCCGAACCGCAGCCGAGGCTCATGATGCGCGCTGGCTTTCCGTTCGCACGCGCCCGCACGACATCGCCGATCACCTTGCGCACGACATGCATGCGCGTCGCGATGCACTCCGCCACGTCCAGACCGACACGGTGCATGAGCTGCGAGTAGATGTCGCCGCCTTCGCGCTGCCAGTCGTAGACGTAGTTCATGATCTCAAAGTCGCCCGGATAACCCGCGGGCTTGAAGTAACTGCGCCACCACACCGGCCCGTGATTGAGCTCCGGCGTCACGACCAGCTCCGTATACTCCTTCATCGCCTCAAGCTTCTTCTTGTCGGCCATCACGTCGCCGACAAGCTGATTGCCGGCGCGCCAGAGGCTGCGCCATTGTGGGATGATCCGCTCCTCGCACATCGCGTAGGCCTCGTCGAGACTGAGACCCGTCGACTGATTGGGGAACGGCTTGACGCTGGCCTCGACCACCGTTTTGTAAGCGCGCAGAAAACGCAACACGTCCGCGCAATGCGCGCGGTAGTCGTTCGACACGAGTCCGCCGACATGCGGATCGAGGGTCGCCAATTGCTGCGATATGCGCGCCTGCGCATTGCGGCGGAGCAGCGAGTGAAAATCGACGATTCCGTCGACCAGATTGAGCGCAACCTTCGAACCGAATACCGAGCGTTCGCCGCGCACGACCTTCGCTTTACCTTCGAAGATCGAAAGCCCCGCCTGCTTCACGACGATCGGCAACACTTCGCCAGCCTCGAAGATCGCATCGACAGTTTGGTTCGCGTTGACGCAAATGCCGGTCAAGCTGATGTCGCCAAGTCGGAAGATCGCCGACTTCAACAGCACCTTCGGCGGCGTTCCGGCGAAGAGTTCGGCCGCTTCGTACCGCTTCGGCCGGAAGTAGATTTGCCGACCGCTCGACCCCCTCAATTCCTCATAAGCCAGCATATTCCCCTCACGCGCGAATTTCGTGATCGATCAAAACGTTAGCTCTTGTGTCCTATACCGATAGTCCGTATGCGGAGGAAGGGTGTTTCGAACACATAAACGCTCGTTTAATGTTTGATACATAACGGTAAACGGCGCCTTAACCGGTGCGGTCGATCCAGGGAATTCGCACCTGGCGACTGCGGCAGGAAGAAAGAACATAAGACGATGCATCACAAGCAACCCGCTCTTGCCGTCGACGCCGTCGTCTTCGATGCGAACGGTCGTCTGCTGCTCATTCGCCGCGGCAACGCGCCGTTCAAGGGTCGCCATGCGCTGCCCGGCGGCTTCGTCGAGTACGGCGAGACCGTCGAGGCAGCGGCAAGACGCGAGCTAAAGGAAGAAACAGGCGTCACCCCGATTTCACAACACCTCGTGGGCGTTTATTCCCATCCCAAGCGAGACCCGCGCGGCCACACCGTCTCGGTAGCATTTCTAATGACGGTCGGCCTTTCCAAGGCGAAGGCAGGCGACGATGCATCGGGCGCCATGTTCGTCGCAGACTGGCGAAGTCAAAAGCTCGCATTCGACCACAACAAGATCCTCGCCGATGCCGTCGCGCTCCGTCAGCGCCTCTAGCCCCTGACCGCTGTGGCCCGAACCGCGTCGATTGCCGCCATCGACCTAACCGGATCATCGGCGGCCAGCGGAAACGGCGCCCCGTCGAGCAGCGTTGCTGCAACGGCCTCAAGCTGCGCGGCGAATGTCGATGGACCGTCAAGTGTTTCGGTGCGCACCGCCCCATCGATCTCTGTTTGCAGCTCGTGACCAAACTGCGGCGCTAGCGGGTTGACGACCTTCATCCACCCGCGTGTACCTTCGACGTTAAGGAACGCCCGAAAGTCCTCGCCCGTCATGCTGCAAGACATTCGCGCCGCCGCCCCGGATGGAAAGCGCAGCTCAGCCTCGGTCTCCGCATCCACACCCTTAACAATGCGCATCCGAGCCGACGTCACCACCGGCTCCTCACCGGCGACGACCCGCAACCACTGCAGCGGATAGCACCCCAAATCCATCAACGCCCCGCCGCCCAGCGCCGGATTCCAGCGGAATTCGCCCTCGGACAGAGCAATCGGCACGTGAAACCCAGCTTCCAGCGATCTGATCTTCCCCAGAACGCCACTGCGCGCGATCTCCGCAATCCGGTGCCAGAGCCTGTGATGGCGATAGTGAAAAGCCTCAAACACCCACCGCTTGGCTTTCGCCGCCGCCGCAACGACGTTCGCCGCCTCACGCGCATCGGCCGTGAAGGGCTTTTCGACCAGCACATGCTTACCCGCCGCCAGCGCTTTCAGCGCGCTCACGGCGTGCAAGGTCGGCGGTGTCGCCACATAGACCAGATCGACATCGGGATCGGCGATCAGAGCATCATAGGTTTCGTGCACACGGGAAATAGCGTGCTCATTCGCAAAGGCTTTTGCCCGCACCGGATCGCGCGCCGCAACGGCGAGAACGGTCACCCGCGCGTTTTCCCTCGCAGCTCCCACCATCGCATAGACCGCGACCCGTGCCGCCCCAATGATGCCGACATTGATCATTTTTGCCATCCCGATAGGATGAACTGATCCATGTCGAAACCGCAATCTGAAATCTTGGTCCGACCCCGCGCGCTGCACGACGACGCTGCAATCGCCGCAATTGTGGCTGCCGCCTTCGCAAACGAGGGAGAGGTTCGATTGATCGAGCGGTTGCGGCGGGACGGCGACATGCAGCTCGAATGCGTCGCCGTCGTCGACGAAACGGTCGTCGGCCACATCGCCTTTTCGCGCCTCGACGTTCATCGCGCAGACCGCAGGTTACGCGCAACAGCGCTCGCCCCGTTGGCCGTGACGCCTACCCTTCAACGCAGCGGCGTCGGCAAAGCCCTCACACGCACGGCCGTCGACCGCCTTCGAGCGCAGGGAGAGGAGTTGATCGTTGTTCTTGGTAACCCCACCTACTACCACCGCTTCGGCTTCTCGAGCCTTCTGGCCAAGCTGCTCGACGCGCCCTACGCCGGCGATTCCTTCATGGCGCTCGAACTCGTTGCTGACATCTTGGGCGCGCTGCGTTGGAAAGTCGCGTACCCGCGCGCCTTCGCTGCCTAGGCGGGACAATCCCTCCAAAACACTCTAACTAACCGATGAGATCAACGGCGACTTCAAGACCACATGACAGAACCGACGGCCCAAGCGGCCACACCAGCAGCGGCCCCGCCGGCGACCCGCGCCGCTGTAACGTTCATCTTCATCACCTTGATGCTCGATGTTCTGTCGATGGGCGTCGTCATTCCTGTGCTCCCGACTTTGATCGAACGCCTCACTCAAGGCACCGAGTCCGATGCGGTTCGCATCGGCGGCCTGCTGAGCTTGGTGTGGGCTCTGATGCAGTTCATCGTCACGCCCATCCAAGGCGCCTTATCGGATCGCTTCGGCCGCCGCCCAGTGCTTCTGCTCTCAATGACCGGCCTCGGTCTCGACTACATTCTTATGGCGCTCGCGCCGAACCTCGCATGGCTGTTCGTCGCACGCGCGATCTCCGGCGCGACGGCGGCAAGCTTCAGCACCGCGAATGCCTACATCGCCGACATCACCCCGCCTGAGAAACGCGCGGCAGCCTTCGGCCTGATGGGCGCGGCCTTTGGCATCGGCTTCACCGTCGGCCCAGGTCTCGGCGGTCTCGCCGGTAGCGCGGACCCACACTTGCCTTTCTGGATTTCCGCCGCACTGTGTCTGCTTAACGCGCTCTACGGCTACTTCATTCTGCCGGAGTCGCTTCCGCCCGAACACCGCACGAAAGAATTTTCCTTCGCCGGTGCAAACGTCATCGGCGCCATGCGCTTACTTGCATCGAATGTTCAACTCTCCGGGCTCGCGGTTGCTCATTTCCTGTACGCGATCGCGCACAACGTCTATCCGGCGGTATTTATCTGGTTTACCAAATACCGCTACGGTTGGGACGAGGCGATGAACGGCTTCGCGCTGACCGCCGTCGGCGTCGCCAGCATCATCGTCCAAGGCGGCTTAATCGGTCCCGTCGTCAGGATTTTAGGCCCGCGCCGCTCGATGATAACCGGCCTCTTGTTCGGCATCAGCGGCTTTGTGATCTACGCCGTCGGCCCGAGCGACATCTCCGTTTGGATCGCCATTCCCATCGCCGCTCTCTGGGGCTTCTATACGCCGGCCGCGCAGTCGATCATGACCCAACGCGTCGCGCCCAACCAGCAAGGCCAGTTGCAGGGCGCACTCGGCAGCATCATGGGCGTCGCAGCCATCATCTCGCCGCCGCTGTACACCAATGTGTTCGCAGCCTCGATCGAACACAAAGATTTTGCGCAAGGCGTCCCGGTCCTGGGCGCACCTTTCTTCGTTGCTGCAGCGTTGTTGGCCGCGGCACTGTTCTTCGCCATGCGCGCCACGCGGCCGACGCCGGCTTAGCGCGGCGCCAACACGCTCTTCATCTCAATCCAGGACCACTCGGTCGAGTGCTTCGTCAACGTCGTCCGTGGCAGCGGCGCGCGCTGTATCAGATCGGGCTTGATGTAGATCAGCAACTGCCCGCGCGCTCTGGCTCCGTCGTAAACGGGAAAGCCGGTGTACTCCAGCATGACTTCCTGCCCCTCGGACGTCAGACTGGGCGTTAGTTGCCAAAGCCCGCACGGCCGGGTCAGCATGAGAAAGGCGCTGTCGAAAGCGTCCCCTTTGATCGCCGGGTCGACAATCTCAAGATAGTCGAAGCCGACGGCGTCCCGCCCGAGAAGCTGAGACACGCCAGCCCCAGCGCGAACGAACTTCAAAGTCCGCTCCTCATGGTTCGGCTCGACGATCGCAATCCAAGGCACGAGCTCCTTCAACCGCCCAAGGTCGATTTCGACCAGCGGCGGCAACGCTCGCGGAAGAGCTGCGGCAAGAACCGCCTGCTCGAAGCGCCGGCTCTCAAGCGATCGCTTCGCCCGCAATGTTGCAGCTTCGCCGGTCATAGCCGCAATCCCGGTTTGCAAAAGAGAATGCCGTTCGAGTATCGAAACACGCCTTGTTCCACAATCGGCGTATTCCCAAACCGTACGCCGGTCACACTGGAGAGCCGGATGGCCGAACTGAAGACGAAGCCCACGAAGCAAAGTGTCGCGGCGTTTCTGAGGAAAGTGCCCGATGAACAAAAAAGAGAAGATGCGGCCGCCGTGATCGAACTTATGCGCAAGGCGACAAAGGCGGAACCTGTCATGTGGGGCACAAGCATCATCGGCTTCGGCACCTATCGCTACAAATCCGCCAGCGGCCGGGAAGGCGACTGGCCGATCATCGGCCTCTCGCCCCGCAAGCAAAACCTCACGCTCTACATCATGCCCGGCTTCGCGGAATTCGAAAACCTACTCGCCAAATTGGGCAAACATACGACCGGCAGCTCGTGTCTATATATTAAGCGGCTCGCCGATATCGACGTGCCGACCCTGAAAAAGCTGATCACGAAATCAATTGCAAAAATGAAAGAGAAGCACCGCTAGCTCGCCGGCATGACCTCGTCAGTGCTCGGCCTCGCGGCCACAAAAATCGGCATCGCCTCGCAGCGATCCGAAAGTCTGGCCAGCCGCGGATAGTCCCGCTCAAGATCGACCGCGGGCACACGCAGCCGCAGATATCCAAGCATTGTCGCCGTTGTCAGATCGGCCTGCGTAAACCGCTCCAACGCCAACCACTCGCCTTCCAGTTGTTTTTCGAGATGCACCAGTCCGCCCGAAAGTTGACCAAAGCACCGCGCGACCCAATCCTCATTCACCTGCGCAGGTCCATGAAAGTGCCGCTCGTAAACGACGGCGCCGGCCTTATCGGTGCAACCGGTCGCCGCCGCGACCAACTGCAGGACCCGTCGGCGCGCCGGCCCGGCACGCGGCGTCAAGGTGCGCGCGACCCCCGCGACCTCATCCAAGTGATCGATGATCGCAGCGCTATCGATCAGCACCTCGCCACTGCCCAGCACCAGCGACGGAATGCGCGTGAGCGGATTGATCCGCGCCATGGCCGCTGCGTCGCCAAAGACCGAGATCGTGTTACGGGTAAACGGAATACCGTAGTGGTGCAGCGTCACGGCAACACGTCGAACAAATGGCGAGTCATACTGACCGACCAAGATCATCAGCCGTTTCCTTTCAGAGCGTTAGCAACAATTCCTAGCGCACCAAGTTAGCATGATCGCGCTCACACGACCCAACCATCGCAAATTGCGCAAACGCAACCCCAGCTATAATTCGCGAATCACCGGCCTTAGTAGGGGGTTCCCATGTCGCGTTACCGCGAGCGTCGCGTTCGGCTCAATTCCTCGTCGCCCACCTTCGACGTCTTCCCGTTGCTGTGTCTGCCGATGCTTTACTTCAATTTCATGGTCTTCGCCGTCATCGGCATGGACCCGGTTGCCGTCAACGCGTGGCTGGGGGGCACGGCGTTTCACCTGACGATGTTCTCCGGCGCCGTCTGGTCGATGACGCAGTCCGATGTGATTTTGGCCGCCGCGATGGGCTTGCTCTTCATCGAGATCCTGAAGTCGGTCGGCTCGCCGATGCTCTCGCTCGTCAACCATGGCATCGCCGTGATGACTCTACTGGTCTACGTGGTCGAGTTCATCTCGTTCCCCGCCTTCACGAACTCGGCATTCTTCCTGCTCGCGTTGATGCAGCTGATCGACGTGCTGGCCGGCTACACGATAACGATCGTGGCGACGCGCGGCCTCACACGTTGATTTCGCCGATCAACACATAGTCCGAATACAGACGAAATCCGGTGGCCGTGACGGACGGCCACTGGACGCAGAGGCCGCACCGGCGATATCACGCTCTGCAACCAGGGCGCCTGTCATGGCCACATTCACCGTTACACCGATCGGCATCATCAAAAGTCCCCGCGTCGAACCGACTGACGATTTTTGGGGGGACCTGATCTCCGAAATCCACCTCGACAAGGACCAGTTCACGCCCGAAGCCCTCTTCGGCCTCGGCGACTTCTCGCACGCTGAAATTCTCTTCCTGATGCACAAGGTCCCGCCCAACGAGGTGGAGAAGGGCGCCCGCCATCCCCGCGGCCGCAAGGATTGGCCGCTCGTCGGCATCTTCGGCCAGCGCGGCAAAGGCCGCCCCAACCGCATCGGACTGTCACGCTGCACGATCCAAAGGGTCGAAGGCACGGTACTCACCGTCCGCGCCCTCGACGCCATCGACGGCACCCCGGTCCTCGACATCAAACCCTATATGCGCGAGCTCGACCCCATCGGCGACCTCCGCCAACCCGCCTGGTCCCGCGAACTGATGCGCGACTACTATAAAGGCGGCCGAACGAATTAGGCGCACCCGGACCGAAGCCCCATCGAACTTCGCCACGAATACGCCTATGCTTGAGCCCGCAGGCCTGACCTGCACAACAGGAGGAATTTCATGGCGAAGAAATCATCCGGCGACTCCGGCGTCTATCGCGTCACCGAAGTTATCGGCACCAGTCGTGTCTCGTGGGAAGACGCCGCCAAGAACGCCGTCGAACTCGCATCCAACTCGCTGCGCGATCTCCGCATCGCCGAAGTCACGAAGCTCGACATGCGCCTCGACGACAAGGGTAAAGTCGTCGCCTACCGCGCGCGCGTCTCGCTCTCGTTCAAATACGCGCCTTGAGCAGCTGCAGACACCAAGTTAGCTCGTCATGGCTGTGCGCGACACGGTCGAGCACAGCCATGACCATCGCGTCGATATCTTTCTTGCTCACACTGACGGCGGCCCACGCCTACCCGGCGAAGGAAACCGAAATTCTCTCGACAATCAGCTTCGCCGTCGCGACGGCCGGACAAAAGAACCGCAAGGGCGCCGAAGCCTATTGCCGGCAAGCCAAGTCGACGCTGACCGGGGCGCCGCAAGAAGCCTATCTCTTCGCGCATATCGAGCGTTGCTTCGCGCTCGTCGCCGACACATCCGGCGATAAGAAGACCGCCTGCAAGCGCTTCAAGCACGCCATCGACATTTGGACACGCACACCCCCACCCAACGACCATCCGCAATCCGTCGCCAGCCGCACGACGCTGCGCACGAGCATGGACCAGTACCGCGCCACGAACTGCACCAAGCCGGCCAGCCCCTAAGACAGCGCCCGGCGTAATCCAAACACCGCGCGCACTTCGTCAAGCGCGATCGAAGCAACCTCTCGCGCCTCGCGCGTCCCCTGCGCGATGAAGCGCTCCACTTCGCCGAGGTCGTCCGCAAACCGCACTCGACGCTCGCGGATCGGCGCGAGCATCGCCTGCAGCACGTCATTGAGCCGCCGCTTGACCGCCGCATCGCCCAACCCGCCGCGCTCGTAGTGTTCGCGCATGGCGGCAACCGCCGCTCTATCCGGATCGAACGCATCCAGGTATGCGAATACGACATTGCCCTCTGTCTTACCGGGATCGGACGCGCGCAGATGGTTCGGGTCGGTGAACATCATCTTGACCGCCTGCGCGATCTCGTCGGACGACGCGGACAAGCTGATCGCGTTGCCCAGCGACTTCGACGCCTTCGCCATGCCGTCGACCCCGGGCAACCGCGGCGTCGGCGACAGCAGGGCCTTCGCCTCGGGCAGAACCTCGCGCCCAGCGAGCCGGTTGACCCGAAACGCTATCTCGTTCGTCTGTTCGATCATCGGCAGCTGATCGTCGCCGACGGGCACCAGTGTCGCCTTGAACGCCGTGATGTCCGCCGCCTGCGACACCGGATAGCAAAGAAACCCGGCAGGAATGTCGCGCGCAAACCCGCGCTGCTGAATCTCCGCCTTCACCGTCGGATTTCGTTCGAGCCGCGAAACGGTGACGAGGTTGAGATAAAGCATCGTCAACTCGGCCAATGCCGGAACGCCCGATTGCAACACAAACGGCGAGAACGCCGTATCAAGCCCAACCGCCAAATAGTCGAGCGCCACCTCCATCACGTTGCGCGCCACGCGTCTGGGATCGCCGGCATTATCGGTGAGCGCTTGGCAGTCGGCGATCAGCACGAACTGCCGCCGACACTGCCGCTGCAGCACCACGCGGTTCGCGAGCGACCCCACATAGTGCCCCAAATGCAGCGGCCCGGTCGGCCGGTCGCCGGTAAGAATGATGTCGTTGGAATAGTCCGTCACAGTTCCATCTCCTCAGAGTTGGAAGGCACACCGGACGGAAAGATCGACAAACAAAAAGGCCGCATCCGAACCGGAGCGACCTTCGCGTGAAAAACGCTGTAGCTCGCCCGCCGTTAGGCGAGCCACCAAAGCTGGACTTGGGTACGAGCGAGCATCATGGCTGCAAAGCTGACATACGCCCCAGCCACAAATCAAGACCTACTCAAGGCTCCAGCGCTTCCCCCCTTGAGGGGGAAGCTGGCACGACGCGAAGCGGCGTGACTGATGGGAGGATTTCGCGCTATTTCACCGCAATGACCGATCTCGCTCGCATCATCGCCGATGCCTATCGCTGGCAGCGCCGGCTGGGAAACGCCGAGATCGAAGCCCCGCACTGCCACATCGTTGCCGACCCCGCTCACCCCGATGTGTGGGACTCAAATCACGCCGACCAGGTAACGGCGCGGACAGAAGCCGAAATAGACGGTGTGTTCCAAGCAATGAACAAGCACTTGGCTCATACGCGTTGGCGCGTCGTTCACACAGACGGCTTTACGCCCGACGCTTTCCTGGCCCGCCTCGCTCTCGACAATTTTGAAGAGCGGCCGGTCACGATCCAAATGGCCCTGCGCGGCGATATCACCGACCGCGGCGCACCGATCGAGTTGCGCGCGGTCAAGAGCGGCACCGACTGGGACAAACTGCTGGAGCTCGTGCTCGCCGACCACGCCGAAGACCGGCGAACGAGCGGTCTCGACGTCTCGCCGCAAGTCAGCGCCGGCATGGTCGCCGGCTATCGGGCGAAAAGCCCCGCCTACCAATTTCATCTTGCGATCCAAGACAGTCAGCCCGTTGCCTACGGCGCGCATGCGGCGGCCCCCAACGGCGCCGGCATGATCGAAGACCTGTTCACGCTGCAATCCGCGAGGCGCAAGGGCATAGCGACAGCCATGATCGCCGCCTTCGCCGATCGCTTACGTGCCGCAGGCTGCCACACGATTTTCCTGGGCGCCCTTAGCACCGAAGCGCCCAAGCACCTCTACGCGCGCTTGGGCTTCTGCCCGGTCATGCTCGCCCGCACCTGGGTTCGCGAAAACACCCGCAGCTAAAACCCCGGCGCGAACTTGCCGTTCTTCGGCCAGCCCTTCGGTGCCAGACGCCCGGCCTGCGCGCGCTCGCCGCGATAGTCGCTGAGCTCGCTCTTCTCCCACGTCCGCCCGTTGTAGTCGCGCAAGCCTTCCGCATAGACGAACGACGTCGCGTCGCAAAGGCCGCCGTCTTTGTACTTCTGCATCGTGACGCCCTTGCCCTTCGCCATTTCCGGCACATCGGTAAGCTTGAACACCACCATCTTCCTGTTCTCGCCGATGAAGGCGACGTGATCGCCTACCGCCGGCGTGCAAACCTTCGCCTCTTCAAGCGGATCGACGTTCATGACCTGCCGTCCGCCCTTCTTCTGCGCGATCACTTCGTCTTCCGGCACCACGAATCCGCGGCCCGAACTCGAGGCGATCAAGAGCTTGCGCCCCGGCTGGTGCACGAACAACGAGACGATGTCCTGATCGTTCTCCAAGTCGCACATCAAACGAACCGGTTCGCCGTTCCCGCGCCCGCCCGGCAGCTGCGAGCAATCCAGCGTAAAGAACCGCCCGTTCGTGGCGAACAACACCAGCTTGTCCGTCGTCTGCGCCTGAATAGCAAAACGCCCCTTGTCGCCATCCTTGAACTTGAGGTCGTCGTTCGGCTCGATATGCCCGCGCATGGCCCGGATCCAACCCTTCTCCGAGCAGATGACCGTGATCGGCTCCTTCTCGACCAACGCCTCCATCGGCACGTCTTCGACCGACGGCGCGTCCGAGAATGCCGAACGCCGCTTGCCCAGCACCGTCTTCGCCCCGAACTTCGCGCGCAGCTCTTGAAAGCTCGCCTTCAGCTTGTCGTTTTGCTTCTCCTCGGACTTCACGAGCGCCTTCAGCTCCTTCTGCTCCGTCTGCAAAGCCGTATGCTCTTGGCGGATCTCCATCTCCTCCAGCTTCCGCAAGCTGCGCAGCCGCATGTTGAGGATCGCCTCGGCCTGGTTCTCGGTCAGCTTGAACGCCTTGATCAGCTCCGGCTTCGGCTCGTCCGACGTACGGATGATCTTGATCACCTTGTCGATGTTCAAGAACACCGACAGATAGCCTTCCAAGATCTCCAACCGGTCGGCGATCTTCGCCAAGCGATGACTCGCCCGGCGGATCAGCACGTCGCGCTGATGCTCCAAGAACGCGATCAGCACCTGCTTCAGGCTCATCACCCGCGGCGTCTGGTTCGCATCCAGCACCGTCATGTTCAGCGGAAAGCGCGTCTCCAGATCGGTCTGGCGGAACAGCTGCTCCATCATCATATCGGGTTCGATGTTGCGGCTCTTCGGGATCAGGACCAGGCGAATGTCCTCCGCAGATTCATCCCGCACGTCGTCGAGGAACGGCAACTTCTTGTCGCCGATCAGCTCAGCGATCTTCTCGACCAGCTTCGACTTCGGCACCTGGAACGGAATTTCCGTAACGACGATCAACCACGCCCCGCGCGGCCCCTCTTCCTTGTGCCAGCGCGCACGCAAGCGGAAGCCGCCCTTGCCGGTGCGATAGGCCTCGGCCATCGACTCCGCCGGTTCGACCACAATGCCGCCCGTCGGGAAGTCTGGCCCTTTGATGTACTGTAAGAGCGTGTCTTCGCGCGCGTTCGGGGCGCCGACAAGGTGGATCAACGCCTGCGCGATCTCGTCCAGATTGTGCGGCGGGATATTCGTCGCCATGCCGACCGCGATGCCCGACGCACCGTTCGCGAGCAAGTTCGGAAACCCGCCCGGTAGAATGACGGGCTCTTTGTCTTCGCCGTTGTACGTCGCGCGAAAGTCAGTGCCGTCGTCGTCAAGCCCGTCGAGCAAAATCTCGGCGATCGCCGTCAACCGGCTTTCCGTGTAGCGCATCGCCGCCGGGTTATCGCCGTCGATGTTGCCGAAGTTCCCCTGCCCGTCGATCAGCGGATAACGCAGCGAAAAATTCTGCGCGAGCCGCACCAGCGCATCGTAAATCGATTGGTCGCCGTGCGGATGGAACTGACCCATCACGTCGCCGACCACGCGCGCGCACTTCTTGAAGCTCGAATTCGGATCGAGCCGCAGCCGCTGCATCGCGAACAACAACCGGCGGTGCACCGGCTTCAATCCGTCGCGCACATCCGGCAGCGCGCGTTGCATGATCGTCGACAGCGCATAGGCAAGATAACGATCGCCCAACGCCTTCTTCAGGTCGACCACCTGCACGTCGCGTCCGAAGTCATCGACCGCCATCACGAATCCCTTTGTTTGCTTGGATTATGCTCTGACTAGCGGTCCACGCTCGCCGCCGCAAGCCGATCCGTAAACCTCGCCCGCGCCGGCGGAACCGCCGCACCGTGCTCGAACGCCACACGATCGAGGAAAAATCCGGTCAACGCCAAACCGTCCACAAGTTCTTGAGACTTCGACAGCGCACCACCGGCCAAGAATGGCGGCAGTTTCAGCAATTTATCGCGATACGGTTCAGCCGCCGCCGTACTCACCGCGCGCCCCGTCTTCGGCGAAACACAGGTCAATCCGTCACTCACGCCCGTCACTGCGCAAGCTGTCAGATCGAGACCGAAGCCCAAGTCCTCCAACAGAACCAATTCGAACCGCACATATTGTTCGACCCATCCGGGAGAAGGCTCGACCGCCATCGCCGTCAACAGTGCGTCGAAATCCTCATACACCCGCGCGTGCATCTCGCGCTCCGGCAACGTCGCGGCAAGCGTCGCGCACGCAGCACTCAAACCCGCAAGCTTCAACCCGTCGTCAAAAAACTGCGCCGCCCGCGCCGACGCCAGCTCGACGGTGTAGCTCCCCAGCTGCTGATCAAGCCGCCCGCGCCAACGCAACTTCACCCCGTTGCCGGCCTCAAGCGCCCCCTTCATCCGCTTCGACATCGCACCGGCGACGAGCCCCAAGTGCCGCCCACGCTCGCGCGTCAACGCCTCAAGGATAGCGCCGTTCTCGCCAAACGGGCGCAACCCCAACACGATGCCATCGTCGGTCCATTCCATAAGCCGTACACAAGTCGCGCACCGCACATGTGTCAAGCGATCTGCGACGCCCGGCACCAGTTACACGTGCGTTGTATCCGGCATCGATGCACCCTAACTTGAATCGATACCTGCTCGCTCGCACGTCTGGAGAACCCTATGCGCTTCACCACCGCCCTCGCGCTTGCCGCGGCTTTGCTTGCAGCACCGGTTTCGGCCGCTGAAGGGCCGACGGTTTCTGATCCGGCCCAAATCATTGATGGCCTAACCGCAGAGGGCATGACCGCGCTGCTCACCGAAATCGGTGCACAAAAGATTCAGGTACTTGAGGAAACAGCGAAGTCGAAGCGAATGGTCTTCTTCGATGGCGACGTCCCCTTCAACGCCAGCATCGAGCTGTGTGACCTGCGTCCAGGTAAGTGCGTAGCGCTCTTGCTCATCGTTATCATGGACGGCGGAAACGGCATCTCCCTCGATACCATCAACAAGTCGAACGAGGCCAATCTGTTCATCACAGCCATCAAGGGACCAGACGGTAAGATCGCCTTTGGCAGAGTGACGATCATTGACGGCGGCGTAACGAAGCAAAACCTCGCCATGAACGTTGCATCGTTTGTGGTGACGTTTCAGCAGAAGCTGAAGGCCTTGCAGAACCAAGTCGTCGCAAGCACCGGCCCATCGAACGCTTATCTGAGCAGCACCGCTCCCACGCCGTTGCGTCCCGTCTTTGCAACGCCGCAGGAGTTTGAGCGATTCAAGGCAGCACTACCCAATCCGGCCACAACGCTTCGGCGCCCACACTAACCCCGCTTCGGCGGATCGAGCCCCATCTCGCGATAGTGCATGGGATCTTCAGCCCAGTTCTCGCGCACTTTCACGAACAGAAAGAGATGGACCTTGTGGCCGAACATCGTCTCCATCTCCGCCCGCGCGGATGAACCCAGGAGCTTGATCGTCGCGCCGCCTTTGCCGAGCACAATCGCCTTTTGCCCGTCGCGCTCGACGAAAATCGTCTGCTCGATCCGCGCACTGCCATCCTTGTTCTGCGTCCACTGATCGGTGATGACGGTCGTCGAATAGGGCAGCTCTTGATGCAGCCGGTCGTAGATCCGCTCCCGCGTGATCTCGGCCGCCAAGAGCCTCAGCGAAATATCCGACGCCTGCTCTTCCGGATAGGCCCAAGGGCCGGGCGGCACGGCGGCCGCCAAGTGCTTCGCCAACGCAGCCGTCCCGTCGCCCTTCTCGGCCGAAATCATGAACACCGCGTCGAACTTCGCTTTGGCGCCCAACTGCTCCGCCAACGGCAACAACTGATCGCGTTTGATCGCATCGACCTTGTTCAAAATCAAAACCGCGGAGCGCTTCGCCGCGTTCAGCCCATCGATGATCCGCATCGTATCGCGTGCCGCCAAGCCGTTCGGCGTCTCCGTCAACTCCGGCGCATCGACGATCAAGCAAACGAGATCGGCGTCCGTGGCCCCCGCCCACGCTGCATCGACCATCGCCCGGTCGAGGTTGCGCTTCGGCTCGAAAATGCCGGGCGTGTCGACCAGCACGATCTGCGACTTGCCTTCGATCGCCACACCGCGCACCCGCATGCGCGTCGTTTGCACCTTGCGGCTGACGATGGAGACCTTGGAACCGACGAGCCGGTTGACCAGCGTCGACTTCCCCGCGTTCGGCGCCCCGATGATCGCGACGAAGCCGCACCGCGTTCCTTCGTCGGTCACGCCAATATCCTTTGCATCAATATCCGCGCCGCCGCTTGTTCCGCCGCGCGCAGGCTCATGCCCTCGCCCACCGCAGGATCGTGACCGCGCACCGTCACCTCGACCGTGAACTTGGGCGCATGATCCGGTCCCTCGCGCCGCGATACCCGATAGGACGGCGTGCCCAGCTTGCGCCCTTGCGCCCATTCCTGCAACGCGTTCTTCGGATCGCGCAAATCGCCGGTCACTTCGCTCATGAACGGCTGCCAGTGCTTGCTCACGAACTTGCGCGCCGCCTCTATCCCGCCGTCGAGATAAAGCGCCGCAATCACCGCCTCGCACGCATCGCCCAAGATCGCCGCCTTCCGCCGCCCGCCGGAGCGATCTTCCGCCGGCGCCAGGATCAGCGCCTTGTCGATGCCGGCCGTCTCCGCCACTCGCGCGCACGTCTCCATTCGCACCAGCGCGTTCAGCTTCAGCGCCAAAGCCCCTTCGCTTTCTTCCGGAAACTGCGCGATCAGAAGTTCGGCGATCAGAAACCCAAGCACCCGGTCGCCCAAAAACTCCAGCCGCTCGTTATCCGCCCCACCCATGCTCGCATGCGTCAGCGCGCGCGATAGCAGCTCCATGTCTTTGAAGCGATGACCGAAATGAAGTTGGGCTCTTGCTTCGCCCTTCGGCGTCTTAGCCGATGCTGTGGAAGAACCGGCCGTAGCGGATCGCCCACGGCCACTTCCAGACTTCCCAGACTTGCGCGCTACCATCGGTGGAGAAGAAGATCATATCCGCCCGGCCTACAAGGTTTTCTTCGGGAACGAACCCGACGCCGCTGTCCGGGATGCGGCTGTCGTTTGAATTGTCGCGGTTGTCGCCCATCATAAAGTAGTGGCCGGGCGGCACAACGAATTCCTGCGTGTTGTCTGCCCCCGGTTTGTCCGGTTCGCCGTCCAAAATCTCGTGCACAACCCCATTCGGCAGCGTTTCGAGGTACCGCGGCACCCGCTCCTCATAGCCGTATTGCGTAACCTGAACGAAGTCTTCGATGCGTTTGAGCTTGCAGGGCTCGCCGTTGATGTGCAGCACGCCGTCGATCATCTGAATCCGGTCACCCGGCAGCCCGACGACCCGCTTGATATAGTCCTCCCACGGCCGCGCCGGCAGACGGAAAACCGCAACGTCGCCGCGCTCGGGCGGCGCCGACCAAACGCGCCCTTCGAACAGGTTTGGCGACCAAGGGAAAGAGTGCTTCGAATACCCGTACGAGAACTTCGTCACGAACAGATAGTCGCCGATCAGAAGCGTGTTCTCCATCGAACTCGACGGAATATTGAACGGCTGGAACAAGAACGTCCGAATGACGACGGCAATGATCAGGGCATAGGTCACCGTTTTCACGGCCTCCAGCACCCAAGACGATCGCCACGACGACGCCGTCACTCCGTCTTCCATTGGGGCCCCCTCAAACCAAACGCTCAGCAATCGCAACCGGCGTCGGCAAGATTAGCTGATCACATTGAACAGCCGGCCATAGCGCACCGCGAACGGCCACTTCCAAAACTCCCAAAGCGCCGCCGAACCGTCATGTGAGAAGAATACGACTTGCGCCCGGCCGACGAGATTCTGCTCCGGCACGAAACCGACGTCGCCGCGGCTGTCGTTTGAGTTGTCGCGGTTGTCGCCCATCATGAAGTACTTGCCCGGCGGCACGAGGTACTCCGGCGTGTTGTCGAAAGCCGACGCTTCTTGCCGCTTCAGAATAATGTGTTTCACCCCGTTCGGCAGCGTCTCGTAGTAGCGATCGACATGCAGCTGGTCGCCGTAGGCGTCGGTTTCGACGCGGTCCTCGATCTTCTCCAAACTGACGGCCTTGCCGTTGATGTGCAGAATACCGTCAATCATCTGAATGCGATCGCCCGGCACGCCGATGACGCGCTTGATGTAATCCTGCGTCGGATCGGGCGGAAAGCGGAAAACGACGACATCGCCGCGTTCCGCCGGATGATCCATCACCCGCCCCGCAAACGCGACAGGCGTGAAGAACGGAAACGAATACTGCGAATAGCCGTACGAGAACTTCGAGACGAACAGATAGTCGCCGATCTCCAGCGTCCCCTCCATCGAGCTCGACGGAATGCGGAACGGCTGAAACAGCAGCGTCGGCATGAACAGGAAGAAGAACGCCGCAATGCCCAGCGTCTTGTAGGATTCGACAGCGAACTCAGTCCGCCACCACGGCTTTTCGGTATCCGTCGTCATACGCACTTCCCGAAGAGAGAAACTCGAACCCTCAACAAATGAGGTTTTGGCCCAAAAGTGTCAATTCGCCGACAATTACAGCCGGTTAATAGCGCCAGGATAATCCGCGAAAACGGCACTACTGAGGCATTTCGGCAGGCACCGCCGAGATGATCACAATCGCTTGGGCGAGCGGGAAGTCGTCGGTAATCGAAAGATCGATTTGTGCTTGCATCCCCTTCGGCGTGATTTCCTTGAGCCTTTCCGCCGCCCCGCCAGTCAGCGCCATGGTGGGTTTGCCCGAGCGCAGGTTCACAACCCCCAAATCCCGCCAATAAACGCTCTTTCGAAATCCGGTGCCCAGTGCCTTGGAACAAGCCTCCTTGGCCGCAAACCGCTTGGCATAAGACGCCGCCCGATTCTTCCGCCCCTCGGACTTGCGCTGCTCAACCTCGGTGAACAACCGCTGCACGAACCGATCGCCAAACTTCTCCAGAGTCTGCTCGATCCGCCGAATGTCGATGAGGTCGCTTCCGATACCGATGATCATGGAAACCTCGGGTGACTTCCGCACGAGACGTCTTGCGCCGATTTGCCACCCTCGCCGCGATAGAGGTAGGGGAGCGCAAATCTATACTTCCACACACCACGTTGGAACTTCTTCGCCTCCGCCTCGATCTCACACAGTTTCTTGGCATCACCTCCAGCGAGGTCGGGCCTCACGAGAGCCCATCCTCGACGGACCATTTCCTCACCGATATCGACCCCCTTGTCCGTCATGCACATCGCGATGACGCCTCCATACTTCGTTCCATTTGGAGCAATGCAGGTCACCAACGTCCCCGCGACGAGCAGTTGCAACGATTCCTTCGCTTTGGCGCCACAATCGCCCACATCCCTTTTTTCCATCCAGCAGGTCTGTCCCAGCTCGAAAGAATCGACATCGCGCAGATAGAAAGGCGTTCCACGGATTGTGAGAAGATCACCACTGATCACCACCGCCGCCCCCTGCACCAGTATGCTTGCGAGTGCAGAGCCTGTCAGAAAAATGAACCCGCCCAACACTGCAAAGTGAAGTCGCACCATCCGTCTCCGTCCTCAAGCAAACTGCGCTCCCGAACCGCCGCGCGCTTCGTCCATAAGCTGCCGCATCCGCCGGATCGACGCGTCGAGCCCCACATAGATCGCCTCGCCCACCAAGAAGTGCCCGATATTGAGTTCGACCACTTCCGGGATCGCAGCCACGGGCCCAACAGTCTCGAAACTCAACCCATGCCCCGCATGCACCTCAAGCCCGAGCCGCGCCGCTTCCTTCGCGCCCGCCTTAAGGCGCGCCAATATCCGATCGCGCTCGGCGTGGTCGCCATGCGCATGCGCATCGCAATAGGCGCCCGTGTGAAGCTCCACCACATGCGCGCCCAGCGCCTGCGCCACCGCAAGCTGCACCGGGTTCGCCTCGACGAACAACGACACGCGAATCTTTGCCGCCGCCAGCTGCCCTACGAACGGCGCCAAATGATTGTGCCCTGCCGCAACGTCGAGCCCACCCTCCGTCGTGCGCTCCTCGCGCCGCTCCGGCACCAAGCACACCGCATGCGGCTTGTGCCTAAGCGCAATCGTCAGCATCTCCTCGGTCGCAGCCATCTCAAGATTGAGCGGCTTGTCGATCTCCCGCACCAACCGCTCGATATCTTCGTCACTGATATGCCGCCGGTCCTCGCGCAAATGCGCCGTAATGCCATCCGCCCCCGCCTCGACCGCCATGACCGCCGCGCGCAGCGGATCCGGATGCTTGCCACCCCGCGCGTTTCGGATGGTCGCCACGTGATCGATGTTCACGCCGAGGCGGAGATGCCGGCTCATTTGAGGCCTCTACTCCCCGGCTTCACCGCAGGCGTGTCCTTCAAATGCTTCGGCAGTTTATCCGCCTCCCACGACGCGACTTTCATCTTCGCGAGCGGAACGAACGGCACGTCGAACTTTGCCTCGCCGCCGGAGCGGTCGATCAGACAGGCGAGTGCGACGACCTTCGCGCCGGTTTTTTTCACCGCATCGATGCACTCGCGTGAGGACAGTCCCGTCGAAACGATGTCCTCGACGATGACCACGTTCATCGTCTCATCCAGATGAAAGTTCCGCCGAAGCTGAAACATGCCGTCCTGCCGCTCCACGAACATCGCCGGCAAACCCAAATGCCGCGCCGTCTCGTAGCCCGGAATGATCCCGCCGACCGCGGGCGACACCACCGCGTCGATCCGCTTCCTCACCTTCGTCTTGATCAACGTGGCCAGCGCCTTGCACAATTTCGCCGTGCGCTTCGGGTACTGAAACACCAACGCCTTCTGCAGAAACGTGTCCGAATGCCGGCCTGAGGACAGGATGAAGTGTCCCTTGAGCAGCGCGCCTGCCTTCTGAAATTCGCCGAGCACTTGATCAGGCGTCATGAGCGGTCAGTTCCCTTTCTCCGTGTGGCCGGTCCACGCCGTTGATCGACGGCGAGGCACGCAAGCCCGTGATGATATTCGCCAGATGCTTCGCGTCGCGCACTTCGACGTCGACAAGCATGTCGAAGACCAGCGGCGCGCGCCCAACGATCTTGAGGTTTGTAATGTTCCCGTCGTGCCGCGCAATCGCGTTGCACATATTGGCGAGCGCGCCCGCCTCGTTGTTCACCGAGATTTTGAGCCGCCCGGTCTGCACGTCCTCGGTCGCTTCGGGCGACCACTTCAGGTCCACCCAACGATCCGGCTGATCCTGAAAATCGGCAAGCCGCTCGCAGTCCGCCGTATGCACCATTACGCCATGACCGTGCGTGATCACGCCGATGATGCGATCGCCGGTGAGCGGCTGACAGCACGGCGCCAGATGATAGCCGAGCCCCGGCGCCAGCCCCTCGATCGGGATCGCATTGCCTTTGGGTTTGCGCGTCATCCAATTCGTCCAGCCAAGCAGCGACGCCTCGACCTTCAAGCCCGGGAACACCGACTTCATCACCTCGACCGGCGTCACAACGCCTTGGCCCAACAGTGCATATACCTCGTCGGCCTTCATCAGCTTCATCTTCTTGAGCACGGCCGTCAGCGACTTCTCGGAGAACTCTTGCCCCGCATCCCGGAACGCCTTTTCCAAGATCGCCCGGCCCATGCGCTGATGCTCGATCTTCTCCGCGTTCTTCAAATACTTCTTGATCGAAGCCCTTGCCTTGCCGGTGACGACCATCTCCTCCCAGATCGCCGACGGTCCTTGCTTCGGTGAGCGAATGATCTCGACGCTCTCGCCGTTCTTGAGCTTCGTGGCCAGCGGCACATGCCGCCCGTTGACCTTCGCCCCCACGCACGTGTCGCCCACCTCCGTGTGCACGGCATAGGCAAAGTCGATCGGCGTTGCGCCGCGCGGCAACGCGATCAGCTTGCCCTTCGGCGTGAAGCAAAACACCTGATCCTGAAACAGCTCAAGCCGTGTGTGTTCCAAGAACTCTTCCGGCGTGTTCCCGACCTTCAGCGACTCGATCAACGAGCGCAGCGACTCGTATGCGTCGATGTTCGCCAGCGGCCGCCCGCCGTTCAGCTTATCTTTGTAGCTCCAATGCGCCGCGATCCCGCGCTCGGCGATCTCGTGCATCTCGGTCGTGCGAATTTGCAGTTCGATCCGCTGGTTCTCCGGCCCGAAAATCTCCGTGTGCAGCGAGCGATAGTTGTTCGTCTTCGGCAGCGAGATGTAGTCCTTGAAGCGCCCCGGCACATGCCGCCACGATTGATGGATGATGCCAAGCGCCCGGTAGCAATCCTCAACCGTGCCGACCACGACGCGCAGCGCGAAGATGTCCGACAGCTGATCGAACGTAACGCGCTTCTCCTCCATCTTGCGCCAGATGGAATAGGCCTTCTTCTCGCGCCCGCTGACCCAGGAGTCGATGCCGTAGTCCGCAAGCTTGCGCTTCAACGTCTCCGCAATGCGGCTCGAGATCGCGCCGCTTTCGGACTTGAGCGACTCAAGCCGCTTCAAGATCGACGTGCGCATCTCCGAATTGATCTCGGCGAACGCCAAGTCTTCCAGCTCGTCGCGAAACGTCTGCATACCCATGCGCCCGGCCAGCGGTGCATAGATCTCCATCGTCTCGGTCGCGATCCGCTTGCGCCGGTCCGGATTCTTGATCGACTTCAGCGTCCGCATATTGTGCACGCGATCGGCGAGCTTGACGAGCAGCACGCGCACATCGTGGCTCATCGCCAGCATGAACTTGCGGAAGTTCTCCGCCTGCTTCGTCTCTTCCGATTGCAGCTCGAGCTTCGAGAGCTTCGTGACGCCGTTGACCAGATCGGCGATCTCGCGCCCGAACTGCTTCTCGATATCTTCGTGCGTGATGCCGGTGTCTTCGATCGTATCGTGCAGCAACGCCGTGACGATCGTCGCATCGTCCAGCTTCAGATCGGTGAGGATGCCGGCAACTTCCAACGGGTGCGAAAAATACGGATCGCCCGAATCCCGCTTCTGATTGCCGTGCGCCTTGATGCCGAACACATAGGCGCGGTTCAGCAGATCCTCATCAGCTTCCGGATCGTAAGCCTTGACCTTCTCGACGAGTTCAAACTGCCGCATCATGGGATCGCACTCCCACAAGCGTACGAGCGATCATGATCTTGGAGAGCCGATAGCCGCCCCAGGGGCGGCTTGAAGGGTGCCGGGATGCCCGGTTTAGACGTCCCCTTCGTCAACCTCTTCCACCACCTCTGGCCGTTTCACGTCGGAGTCGGCGCGCATGGCCCGCGCGTATTCGGCTTCCGAGATGTGCGCGAACTCGGGCGTATCGGCCTGTTCGGCCATCGCGGCCTTTTCGGCTTCCGGTTCGTCGGTCTCGATGTGGCGTTGCAGGCTAAGCAGAAATTCCTCGCGCAGATTTTCCGGCTTCAGCTTCGTCGAAGCGATCTCGCGCAGCGACACGACGGGGTTCTTGTCGTTGTCGCGATCGACCATCAGGTTCGATCCGGATGTGATCGCCCGGGCGCGATGTGCCGCGAGCAAAACCAGTTCAAACCGGTTCGGGATCTTGTCGACGCAGTCTTCAACGGTAACGCGAGCCATGAGGCGCGAAATTCCTTCGAGAGAGGGTGAAGGAGATAGCTAGCGTGCTGCGCCTGCGAAAACAAGGGAAAACCGCCAAGATTCAAGCATGTTCCATAGGTTCGAGCCCAACCTCCCCAACAATTCCAAGCAATTCACTGACCGACTGCCCCGTGTCAGGATGTCGCCAGCCCGGCGCCAGGTCGGCCAGTGGCCTAAGCACGAAGGCCCGCTCGTGCATCCGCGGATGCGGCAGCATCAGATGCTCCGCATCGCTAATCAGGCCGCCAAAATCGATCAAATCGAGGTCCAGCACCCGCGGTTCGTTGGCCCTTTTTCGCACCCGTCCGAACGATTTCTCAACCGCCAGCAAAGCCCGCAGCAACACGGCCGGGCCCAGCCGTGTTCGCACCTCCGCCACCGCATTCACATACGCCGGTTCCGACGGGTCCGGCCACGCGGGCGAACGGTAGAACGGCGAAACCGCAACTACCTGCACCCCATGCCGCGGCAATGCCTCGACGGCGCGCGCCAACGTGATCGCCGGCGCCCCGACCGGCGAGGGCATGTTTGCTCCCAAAGCAACGTAAATCATAGGATTCTCCTCCTTCACCATAAGGTGCGCGCGGCGGCGATTTCCAGGTGAATTCGAACATGCAATAGTGCCGGGCGTGGGGTTCTTGGGGGACTATCTCGTGCTCAATGTGCGCACTCTCGCCGCCTGTCTGGCGGCTGCTTTGCTCATCACAGGCTGTGCGACAACGGCCGATCTCGATATGACGAAACCGAAACGGCCGGACCTCGATCCTAAGGTCGATTCCAACCCGTTCCCCTCGACCTACAAAGCCTTCCCCAGCACGCCGACCGTCATCGTCGGCGCCTCGATCTTCACCGGCGCGGGGGAGAAGATCGACAACGGCACGGTCCTCATGAAAGACGGCAAGATCGAAGCGGTCGGCGCGAACATCGCCGTGCCCGCCGGCTACACCGTCATCGACGCAAAGGGCAAATGGGTGACGCCCGGCATCATCGACGCGCACTCGCATCTGGGCGTCTATCCGCAACCCGGCGTCGACGCCGTCTCCGATGGCAACGAGGTGACAAATCCGAATACCGCCGAAGTCTGGGCTGAACACTCGGTCTGGCCGCAAGACGAAGCGTTCAACGCCAATCGCCGAGGCGGCGTGACCGCAATGCTGATCTTGCCAGGCTCGGCGAACCTGTTCGGTGGACGCTCCGTGACGCTGAAGAACGTACCTTCGACGACAATGCAAGGCATGAAGTTCCCCGGTGCACCCTATGGCCTCAAAATGGCATGCGGTGAAAACCCAAAACGCGTGTACGGCAAAAAGGGGCAACAACCGTCGACCCGCATGGGCAACGTTGCCGGCTATCGCAAGGCCTGGCTTGAAGCCGCGGCCTACGCGAAGAAGTGGGACGGCTACCACGCCTCCGAAGGCAAGGGCGAGGCACCGCAACGCGATCTCAAACTCGACACGCTCGCCGGCGTTCTGAACGGCGAGATCCTCGTCGAGAACCACTGCTACCGCGCCGACGAGATGGCGATCATGATCGATATCGCGCACGAGTTCGGCTACAAGATCGCCGCCTTTCACCACGGCTCCGAGGCCTACAAAATCGCCGACCTCCTCGCGAAGGAAGGCATCTGCGTTGCCACCTGGGCTGGCTGGTGGGGCTTCAAGATGGAATCGATCGACGGCATCGAAGAAAACGCCGCCCTCGTCCACGCCGCCGGCGGTTGCGCCGTGATCCACTCCGACGACCCGATCCTCTCGCAGCGCTTGAACCAAGAAGCCGCCGCAGCCCTCGCCGCAGGCCGGCGAATAGGCCTGAACATATCCGAGGCCGACGCCATCAAATGGATCACCGCGAATCCCGCTAAAATGCTGGGTATTCTCGATAAGACCGGCACGCTTGAGCCGGGCAAGATGGCCGATGTCGTGCTCTGGAACGCCGACCCGCTCTCGGTCTACGCCAAGACGGAGAAAGTCTTTGTCGACGGCGCGTTGATCTACGACCGCAACGACAAGAAGTTCCAGCCCAAGTCCGACTTCATGCTCGGCCAACCGAAGGGAGGCGAATAATGCTCCGCGCCGCCATCATCGCCCTCTTCGTTCTACTGACCGCGACCACCGCCATCGCCGACACGATCGCAATCACCAACGCGCGCATCCACACGATGGCGCGCGCCGGTGACATCGCCAACGGCACGATCATTGTCCGCAACGGCCGCATCGACAGCGTCGGCACGCGCATCCGCGTGCCCGCGAACGCAACCGTCATCGACGCCAAGGGCGGCGAGGTAACGCCGGGCTTCTTCGTCGTCGGCACCGACCTCGGCGCGCTTGAAGTCGATCTAGTCAAGCAAACGCAAGACAACGCCACCGCTAACTCAAGCTTGAGCGCCGCGTTCGACATCTCCTACGGCATCGACCCCGATTCCGTGGCGATTCCGATCGCCCGGCTCGGCGGCGTCACCCGCGCACTTGTCACACCGGTATATGCCGATGCGGACGGCCGCGAGCTTCTGTTTGCAGGCCAAGCCGCTGTCATCACGCTCGCCGAAGGCCGCAGCGCTGTGAAGCGCACCCGCGCCGCGATGGTGCTTGAACTCGGCGAAGGTGGCGCGGCCCGCGCCGGCGGTGCTCGCGGCTCCGCGATCACCGCACTCCGCGCCGACCTCGACGACGTGCGCTGGTACGCCGCCCGCCGCGGCAGCTTCAACAGCGGCGCGACCCGCGAGCTGCGCTTCAGCAAAGCCGATCTCGACGCGCTCGTACCCGTCGTGCGCGGCCGCATGCCGCTGATCGTGGGCGTCCACCGCGCCGCCGACATTCGCGAGGTACTAAAACTCGCGCGTGACTACCGCCTCAAGATCGTCCTCGCCGGCGCCGAAGAAGGTTGGATGGTCGCTGACGAAATCGCACGCGCCCGCGTGCCGGTGATGCTGAACCCAACCGCGAACCTGCCCGCCAGCTTCGAAGCCCGCGGCGCCACGATGGAAAACGCCGCCCGGCTGCATGCCGCCGGCGTCACCATTACGTTTGCCAACGGCGACGGCGGCCACCGCGCCCGCGAGAGCCGCTACAACGCCGGCAACGCCGTCGCCCACGGCCTGCCGCACGGCGCCGCACTGGCCGCGCTCACCATCAACCCCGCCCGTATCTTCGGCGAACGCCAAATCGGCTCGATCGAACGCGGCAAGCAAGCCGATATCGTGGTGTGGGACGGCGATCCGCTGGAGCCGCGCAGCCAAGCGACAACGATCCTCATCGGCGGCGTGGCGCAACCGATGACCTCGCGCGGCGAAGACCTGGCGCGCCGCTACCGCACGCTCGGCTCACCGTATCCGCCTGCTTACAGAGATTAGGCCCGCGCGCGGCGAACGAACTCGCCGCTCGACGGATAGACCATCCGCCGCCACATCGAGCTGTCGCGGTCGAACGGCCGCCATTCGCGATCCGGCAGCGCCAGCCGATCGGCGACCGCAAAGAACACCGACGGGTTCACGCCAAGACCGCAATGGCTGGCATAGACCTGGATGTTGTCGGTGAGCCCCGTCGTCTTCTCGACGCACGCGCGCCACGATACGACACCATCCTCTTTCGAGAAGATCGCCGTCGACGGAATCCCCTTCGGCGGTTCGGCCAAATTGTCGAACACGTCTTGCATCGTCACCGGATCAAGCTCTTGACCGGTCACGGCTTGATAGATCCGCCACACGTGGTTCGCGCGCGGATGCCCGCCGAACGGCGAGCCCAACGTGATCACTTGGCGAACATACTTCGGATACCGCTTGGCCAGTTCGCGCGCCATGATGCCGCCCAGGCTCCAGCCCACCAGGCTGACCTTGCGCTTCATCTTGCGGTGAATGGACTCAAGCCGCTGACCAAGCAACTCGCCCTCGGGCCCGATTGCGTGCGGTCCAAGATTGCGCCCGAGTCCCCAACAGAACGTCTCGTAGCCCTTGGAGGTCAGGAACCGGCGAAGCGGCGCCGTCGTCGTCCCGCCCGCCAAAAAACCGGGCAGCACCATGACGGGATGTCCATCACCCGTTGGCGCAAATCTGAGCAGAGGCGAAGCCCCTTGGAGCGTGACCAACTCGGTGATCGCACGGCCCGCCTCGGTGAGGGCCAACAGCAGAGACGGGGCGGGAATCTCCCCGACGCCAAGCGACGCAGCGTCAACAACGGCCATACAAGAAGCCCTCGCTACTTCTACGAGTCGGATAACTCGACACTTTCATGACGGTAAGTTCATTTGGCCCGGCTTGCCAAGGGTCCCTGACAAAACAAGCAGTGTCGGATCAAGCACTTGCCGCATGGCAACCTCTCACTCTAGAGTTCGCTCTAACGATAGATATGGTCCGCAACTTGTGCGATTGCGAGGGATGGTTTCGATGTCAGAAGGCTATGGCGGCAGCGACTACCCCCAGATCTCCCGTCGCGAGCGCAAGAAGCGCGACACCCGTCGGCGCATCCTAGACGCCGCCCTCGACCTCATGGCGGACAAGCCCTACGAGCAGGTTCGCATCGAGGACATTTGCACTGCCGCAGACGTCGCAAACGCTACGTTTTTCCTGCATTTTCCGAACAAGTCGGCGCTGCTCTTCGCTTACAATGAAGACGTTGCCGCAAAAGTCAGCGAGCAGCTGTTAACCGCGCCCACACAGGCCTCCGAACGCCTAAAAACGTTGCTCCGGACCTACCTGACGGAATGGGGCAATCGGCGTCACCTAATGCGCCAAGTCGTGCTGGAGTTGATCTCGCAGCCCGCATCTGGTGCCTCGTTCAACGAGGTCTCGCCGGGTCTGATCGCAATGGTCGGCGAAATTGTACGCGACGGCCAGAAATCCGGTGAATTTGGCCACAGAATAGCGCCGGAAACAGCCGCTTTGGCGCTCGTTGCTGGTTGGAACGCCCTGGCCATTTCTTGGGCAAAGTCGGGAAATACCAGGCAGGTCGCCGATGGTCATTGGCAGACATTGGACGTCTTTCTGCTTGGCATCCTCTCCCGCGACTGACTGTCGCGCGTCGACTCCAGTGATAAAAACGACAGGGATAATCAACATTTTTCCCGCAAATTGAACGATGACAGCGTGTCATTTTTCGAATGGTGCAATGCACCATTGACGTCAACTCCATTTTCTTATATGCACCTGCGAACAAACTGAGTGCGCTGCGAAAAGCGGCAACCAAGACAACGCCCGATGGATGGCGTCTTTATTTAATCGGGAACAGAGTCAATTCGGCAACACGCCGGCACAAGAAACAGGGCAGGAAACATGGAACAGCTTTCGGGAATGGACTCGGCGTTCCTTTATTTGGAAACGCCACGCACGCCGATGCACATCGGCGCCATCGCCATCTACGACCCTTCAACAGCGCCGAATTCGTTCGTGCGCTTCAAAGACATTCTAAACTTCATCGAGTCGCGCCTGCATCTGGCGAAGAGCTTCCGCCGCAAGCTTGCAAACGTTCCGCTGAACCTCGACTTCCCCTACTGGGTCGACGATCCCGACTTCGATCTCGAATATCACGTGCGCCATATTGCGCTGCCGCAGCCGGGTGACTGGCGCCAGCTCTGCATTCAAGCCGCGCGATTGCACTCGCGCCCGGTCGATCTCTCGAAGCCGCTCTGGGAATTCACGGTCATTGAAGGCCTGAACAACGTCCCCGGCGTGCCGAAGGGTTCCTACGCAATCGTCTCGAAGATCCACCATGCCGCGATCGACGGCGTCTCGGGCGTCGACATCGCGAACGCCGTGCACAGCATCGATCCCGAGGGCGCGATCGCACCGCCGGATCGTCCCTGGATTCCCGAGCGCACGCCGACCTCGGTCGAACTGCTCGCCCGCGCGCAAGTGAACACCATCGCGACGCCGCTGCGCCTCGCACGCACGATCGCGAAGTCCGCCCCTGGCCTCGCCAAGGCGGCGATGGGCCTCGTTCGCGGCAATCTGCACACGTCGATGGGCCGCGTGCCGCGCACGCGCTTCAACGGCTCGGTCACGATGAACCGCGTCGTCGATGGCCGCGACTTCTCGCTGGCCGAGATCAAGGACATTCGCTTGCGCCTTCCGGGCGCGACCGTGAACGACGTCGTTGTCGCCATCGTCGGCGGCGCAATGCGCAAGTATCTGAAGGGCAAGAGCGAACTCCCGCGCGAATCCCTCGTCTGCATGGCGCCGATCTCTGTCCGCACGCCCGGCGAAAAGAACGCCCTCGGCAACCAAGTTTCCGCGATGACGATCCCGATCGGCACGCACATCGCCGATCCGTTCGGCCGCCTGCAGTTCGTGCACGAAGAGGCGCAAGCCTCGAAGGCGCTGACGAACGCCGCCGGTGCCCGTCAGATGACCGAGTACGCGCAGTTCATGCCCTCGACGCTGTCGGGTCTGGCCGCGCGCCTCTACGTACGCCTCGGCCTCGCGAACCGCATTGCGCCGATGTTCAACACGGTGATCACGAACATCCCTGGGCCCCCGATCCCGCTCTACATGAACGGCGCGCGTTTGGTGACCCAGTTCGGCCTCGGCCCTGTGTTCGAAGGCATGGGCATCATCCACCCGGTCTTCAGCTATTGCGGCCGCATCACGATCGCCTTCACCTCCGACCGCTCGATCATCCCGGATCCGGAAACCTACGCCGGCTTCCTGCAAGAATCGTTCGAGGAGATCAAAGCCGCGGCACTGAAGAAGCCGATCCCCGCGCCGAAGGTCGAACCGGTTCCGGTCGCCGCCGTCGCCGACATGCCCGCGCCCACGAAGAAGTCGCGTCCGCGCAAACGTAAGCCGAAGCTCACTGTCGTTTCGGCCGCCGAGTAGCGAACAGCATCATGCCGCAAGTCAAAGCCAACAACCTGACGATTGAGTACGAGGACACCGGCCCGAAGGACGGGCCGGCGATCCTCCTCGTCATGGGACTTGCGGCACAGATGACGTTCTGGCCCGACGCGCTGATCAAGTGGTTGACGGATGCGGGCTTCCGCGTCATCCGCTTCGACAACCGCGACATCGGGCTGACCTCCAAAGTCCACGGCAAACGCGCGCCGAACCCAATCTTCCAAACAGCCGCGCGCTTTATCGGCGTCAAAGGCCTCGCGCCTTACACGTTGCACGACATGGTTGCCGACACGGTGGGCCTGATGGATGCGCTGAAGATCAAGCGCGCGCATTTGGTCGGCGTGTCGATGGGCGGCATGATCTCGCAGCTCACCACTGCCCTACATCCCAACCGCATCACGTCCTTGACCTCGATCATGTCCGGCACGTTGAACCCGTCGCTGCCCGGCCCCAGCGCGCGCATCACGATGCCGCTGTTTCTGAGCAAGCCCAAGGACAATTCCCGCGACGCGCTGGTCGAACGCGCGATGCAGATGTGGAGCCTGATCCGCACCGAAGGCGAAGATCACAGCGAACTCAAAGCGAAGATTTCGCACGGTTTTGACCGCTCGTATTACCCGGCCGGCGTACGGCGACAACTCGCCGCGATCATTGCGACCGGCGACCTGCGTCCCCATATCCGCAAAATCACGGCACCCACACTCGTGATCCACGGATCGAAGGACCCGCTCGCGCCGGTTGAAGCCGGCAAAGACTCGGCGCGCAACATCAAGGGCGCCAAGCTCGAAATCATCGAAGGCATGGCCCACGACCTGCCGAAAAAGTTTCTTCCGCGGATTGCATCGCTGATCGTCGATCATGCGAAAGCCGCGGAGAAAGCAGCCGCCAAACCCTTGGCGGCTTGAACCCTTAGACCCAAAAGCAGAAGACGGAGAATTGAATCATGGCGAAAGCGAAAAAGACGACCGGCCGCGCGAAGGCGCAAAAGGCCGAAGTGAATTTTGACATCGACGGCGTCCGCAACCAAGCGACGCACTTCGTTGCGCGCGTGCAGGACGGCCTGCGCGATGCGGGCGACGCGTTCCGCGAAGCCGGCGAAACGTTCGGTGGTGAAGGCCGCAAGGTCGCGCTGAAGATCGTTGCCAACGCGCAAGACAACGTCGTGCACTCGTTCGAAGCCCTGCGCGACACGCTGCAGGCTGAAACGTTTGCCGAAGCGGTCCGCATTCAGCAGCACGCGCTGACCGAGATGGTGCGCCGCTCGATCCGCCAGTTCCGCGAAGTGACCGAGATCGTCGGCGAAAGCTCGACGAAGTCGCTGAAGCCGATCTCGAAGTTCGTCGCCACCGTGCGCCGCGCGGCCTAAGGCAAGGATCTCCGTCCAAGCTTCCCCTTCGTGCGCTGAACGCGCGCGAAGGGGCTTAACGGACGGAAGCCAGTTGGGGGACGGGTCGTTTGCCCCGCGCGAAGAAGAAGAACGGTACACCGAAAAAGCCCACCTTGATGGGCGAGCGCACGCTAGGTCGCGTGCTCATCACCGGTGCGTCGGCCGGGATCGGTGCCGAACTCGCGCGCGAATTTGCCCGCCACGGCCATCATCTCGTTCTCGTCGCCCGCAGCAAAGACAAGCTGATGGCGCTTGCCGGCGAACTGAACGCCGCGCACGACACCGAGGCACTCGTCATCGCCGAAGATCTCTCGACGCCGCAGGGCCCGAAAGCGGTCGTCGAAACGCTGCACGACAAAGGCATCGAGATCGACATACTGATCAACAACGCCGGCATCATCGACGTCGGCCCGTTTGCGGATACGGACCCCGAAAAGTTTCAGCAACTCGTCGCGCTGAACATCGCGGCCACGACCGCGCTGACGTCTTATCTTCTGCCGCACATGTTGGAGCGCCGCTTCGGCCGCATCCTGAACGTGGCCTCGCTGGCGGGCTTCCAACCGATCCCCTCGATGGCGGTCTACGCGGCGAGCAAGGCCTACGTGCTGTCGCTCACCGAATCGCTCTCGGAAGAACTGCGCGGCACCGGCGTGCGCGTGACCGCGCTTTGCCCCGGCCTCACCGACACGAACATGGTCGCCGAAGTGAAAGCGCAATCCGAAACCGCAAATTGGACGCCGTCGTTCCTGATCTCGAACCCCAAAGACGTCGCCCAACAAGCCTACAAAGCCACGATGGCCGGCCGCACCATCCTCGTCCCCGGCCTCCCCAACCAAGTCGCCGCCGCCTGGGCCCAACTAAACCCCCGTTGGGTGGTGCGCACCGTCACCGGCTTCGCCGCGCGGCAAGCGGATTGGATGAAGACAAAGAACTGACGCGGCTTCGGCTGGCGCACCGATCGAAGCGGCCGACTCTCTCAAGCAGATGGCTCCTCGACGCGCATCGATAGATGCCCTACCCCGCCGACCGGTGGCACACCGCCTGAATCTTGTTCCCGTCCGGATCGCGCACGTAAGCGCCGTAGTGGTTCTTGTGATAGTGCGGACGAGGTCCCGGCGCACCCTCTTCGACGCCGCCATGCGCGAGCGCCGCGCCATGGAACGCGTCGACCGCCGCGCGCTCCTGCGCCAGAAACGCGACATGCGCTTTCCAATCCGAAAATCCACAGTGGCCGAACGCAACCGGGAAATCACCCCTCTTGCGCCCGTGCCCCAATCGGTTACTAGGGTCACCCCTCGCGGCGTTTGCCGCAAGCTGTGCCCTCCATATTGACCGCTGATTCCGTCGGAGTACCTGATGCTGTTCTACCCGCAAGAGAAGCTTGCGCTGTTCATTGATGGGGCCAATCTCTACGCCACCGCCCGCGCTCTGGGCTTCGACATCGACTACAAGAAGCTGCTGAACGAGTTCTCGAAGAAGGGCTACCACCAACAGAGCTACGTCCCGCAACCCGTCAACCTCGACGGCGCGTGATGCGCGGCGCCCAAAGTGCAACCATGCGGGCGATGGAAGAACCGGCGCCCGACTGCGCGCTCTGCCCGCGCCTGGCCGCCTATCGCGCCGACAACGCGGCCAAGCAACCCACCTGGTTCAACGCCCCGGTGCCAAGCTTCGGCAAGTCCGACGCGCGCTTGCTTGTCGTAGGCCTCGCCCCCGGCGTCAGCGGCGCCAACCGCACCGGCCGCCCGTTCACGGGTGACTTTGCGGGCGATCTTCTCTACGGCACGCTCCTGAAGTACGGCTTCGCGCGCGGCACCTATCTTGCCAAGCCCGACGACACCCTAACGCTCGTCGATTGCCGCATCACCAACGCCGTGCGCTGCGTGCCGCCGGAGAACAAGCCGACCCCCGAAGAAGCCACCACCTGCCGCGTCTTCCTGACCGCAACCCTCGAAGGCATGAAGAACCTGAAAGCGATCGTGGCTCTCGGCCGCATCGCCCACGACGCCACGCTACGCGCCTTCGGCAAGAAGCTCGCCGCCCATCCCTTCGCCCACGGCGCAAAGCACGACCTCGGCCGCGCCACACTCTTCGACAGCTTCCATTGCTCCCGCTACAACACAAACACGCGCAAGCTCACGGCGGAAATGTTCGAAGCCGTCTTCGCAGAGGCGAAGCAAGCATTGCGCTGAGACAGCTACTCGCAGACCGTCTCGTAATCCTTGATCCACAGATCGTTGCACACGCCCGACGGCTGACACCACGGCGACACGCGCAGGCCCCAGATCGGCTTGCGATAGCAGTTCTTGTTGCCTTGCTGCGCAGGCGGAGCCACCGCGGGCGGCGGCGTTGGCGCAGGCGGCTGATCGTCGCTCACTTGCGTCGTCTGCTGCGCGCTCGGCGCCGTCTGCTCGAACTGCGCCTTGTCGCGCATCTCATAAGCGCCGCGATAAGCCGAGGCGAGGAAATCGATCGCATAGACGACGCGCGGATCGCTGTCCTGAATGGCCGTTGGATAGATGATCGCCATCAGCTGATAGCGCCCCTGCCGGACCGGATAAGCCGCAACAAGAATGTCGATCTCGACCCCGTCGACGCGCCGGTAATGCCCCGTCTCCAGCATCATATTCTGCGCCCGCCGCATGCCGCTGCGCCCGATCATCGTGGTCGCTTTGCCCGCAAACCAAGCGACGTTGCCCGCAAACCACGCCTCAGGTGTCCCCGAAATCGCTTCCGGTGCGCGCAGAAAGAAGGCGACCGCACGCTGATCGCCATCGACCGGCGAGAGCAACCCCAAGACATTGTCTTGCCCCGTCCGCCGCTCCCATCCCGGAAACGGCGCCGCGGCCGCCGGCAACGCAAGCGCCAATAGGAACAATGCGACGATCGACCGGACAAACATATTGGACCTCGTTCAGTTCGAACAACAGCCTATCAAAGACCGCCCACCCTCATGCAAGCGAGCCCCGTCACAACCCTTCAGGGAACGGCCGGCGCGGCGATCGCCTCCGTCACGATCTTCCCATCCACCGGCTTACCGGGCTCAAGGCCGAGCAGCGACATCACCGTCGGGTGCACGTCGATCATGTCGAGTTGCGCAATCTCTTTGCCGGGCGCGATCCCCGAACCCCACGCGTAGAAGACGCCGTGCATCTCCGGGATCGACGGATCATAGCCGTGCGAGGCAACCACGCCGCCGAAGTCGGGCGTGAACGTTTCCGACCACCACCACGGAATCCCGAGCAGATAGCCGTACCAAGGAACCGTCTCCGACCCGATCACCCAATAGGGCGGCTTCGCGTGCAGCACCAGATCGCCGATCCGCGCGTTCTTCTTGCCCAAGTGCATGAACGCCGGCAGATCGGCGGGCCGGTAGACATCGAACGCGTAGTCGTATTCGGCAAGCGCCTCACCCACGCGGTCCACACTCTCGCCAGGGTTCAGATAGAGATAGAGCGTTGCGCCATCGCCCGCATCGCGCGCGTCGATGCCATGCTTGTTCATGATCCGCAGGATGTTGACCATCGGCCCAACGTTCATCATGCCGTGATCGGTGCCCACGATCAGAGTTCCCTCGCGCCCCGCCGGCAGCGCCTTGATCCCGGCCATCAGCTTGCCGACGATCGCATCTGCGCGCCGCACTTCGGCCAGCGTCTCCGGCGCCGTGATCCCCTTGAAGTGCGCCTCGTGATCAGGTCCGCGAAAATAGAGCGCGATCAGCCGCGGCCGCGTCGGTCCATTGTTCTTCAGATGCGCCAGTGCCTGTTCCCGGATCGCCTCATCCGACGGCAGCTGCTCCCACGGCTCCATTGGATTGGCATAGGTCGCAAGCTTTCCCTTGCGTGTCCCCCACCGGTTCGCGAAGTTGAGCGCCGCTGCGCGCATCCCCTGACGCTCCACCGCCTGCCACACGGTCTCGCAGCCCGTCATCCAATCGGCGTCGCCGTCCTGCGAGTACGCGCCCTTCTTCGGGTCATAGAAGCTGTTTTGAACAATGCCGTGGTGCTCCGGCCAACACCCGGTCGCAAATGTCGTGTGATTGGTCAGCGAAATCGTCGGATAGGCCGGCACCAAATGCCGCGACCAAGCGCCCTCCTTCCTGATGCGATCCAAGTTCGGCGTCTTCGTCGCATCCGCCATCGCCGGCGAAAAGCCATCGAACATGACGAGGATCACGGTACGCTCGGCCGCGGAAGCGGCAACCGCCCCAATCCCCACGCATGCAATGAGCACCGCGCGAAGACAACGCATCCAAAGTGTCATGGTCGATCCCGCAGAGTGAGCCACCATCACAGGATAGGCCGTCCGCGAATCTTTGTTCAACGGATCAGCGGCGGCTATCGGTCGCTGTCACACGGCCGGCCCGACACAAAATGCTACGTTCAGGGCCGACCCTCACGGCCAGACCGTGACGCCCTCAAGTCCCATCGTTTCCGGATGCCCGGTGATGATGTTCGCGTTCTGCATCGCCTGACCCGCGGCGCCCTTGCCCAGATTGTCGCAAGCGCCCATCGCGATCACGAGATTGCGCGCCGGATCGCAGGCGTAGGAAACAAACACCAGGTTCGTTCCCGTCGCCCACTTCGTATGCGGCGGCTTGTCGACCACGCGCACGAACGGCCGGTTCGCATAGAACCCGCGCGCCGCCTCAAAACAGCGCTCGGTCGTGACCTTTCCCTTCGCATAGATCGTGCAAAGGATCCCGCGCGTCATGGGCACCAGGTGCGGCGTGAACACCAACCCTTCGGACTTCGCACCCGAAAGCCGGTCGATCGTCTTGGCGATCTCTGGCATGTGCACATGCTTCAGCAACCCATATGGCGACAGGTCTTCGTTGACCTCGCCATAGCCCATCGTCGCCTCGCCGCCGCCGCGCCCTGCGCCGCTGACGCCGGTCTTCGCATCGATGATGATCTGATGCGGCTCGATCAGCCGCTCGGCGACGAGAGGGGCAAGAGCCGTCAGCGCCGCCGCCGGATAGCACCCCGGATTGGCGACCCGTGTCTTGCCTTTGATCTCATCCGGCCAGGCATCGGCAAGCCCATAAGTCCATCCGTCGACGTAGCGATGATCGCCGCCGATATCGACGATCTTGACCGAGGCCGGGACCTTCGCCAGGGCCGCCGCCGACTGCCCGGTCGGCAACGAGGCGAACAACAAATCAAGCTTCGGCAGCCGCTCCGGATCCCACTTCTCGACAACCAAATCGCCAAGCCGCCCGAGACCCGGATAGCGCTCGACCAGCTTCTGCCCCGCCGATCCCTCGCCGCCCGCATAAACGAGCTCGAACGCCGGATGCGTCGCACACAGCCGCAGCGCCTCGCCGCCGCCATAGCCGCTAACCCCAACAATCCCAACCCGAAGACGCATGAGCACCACCAAATAAAGAGAGGCGAGTTCTACCCGCCTGCGCAGCGGATGCCAACGCCCATCCGGCTATTCGGGCCGCCGCACCTTGTCGCTCACCACGACCATCGGCCCCAGCGCATAGCTATCGTCGCGCCGTCTGGCGGCCGGGAGCCAGAGGCTCGACACCGCGCCGTCCAGATAAAGCGCGTTCTCGCACTTCAGCACGTCGCGAAAGAACCGCGCGAACTCCCCGAAGGACACCGGATCCTCGCTGATTACGAAATACGAAAGCGCCAGCGAACGCAGCCCGACGCCATTGCGGATGTTCTTCGAAGGCCCGTCGCGGTCGAAGCTCGGATTCAGCGCACCGTCGATCACAAGCATCGGCCCCGACTGCGTCGCCCACATTGGCAACAGCCCGCTGCTCACGAAATCCGGCGTCGGCAAGAGATAGTTATGGTTTCGCTCGTCGACGAAAAACACGCCGTTGGGCTGCATATAGAAGTTGCCGGTGCCACTTTGCCGATTGATTGGGTGTCGCTCTTGGGCCTTCGCTACAAAGAGCCCGATCGGCGCGCCGGCAGCGTCGAACATGCCCGCATTCATCGCAAAGCGAACCCGCCCCGGATCGACGGCACCGCTCGCCGCCAGCGCATCGAAGCTGCGCAACGCGCGGCCTTGGCCATCATCCCACGCGAGCTTGGTTTCATGCTCCGCGCTGCGAAATGCGCAAACGGTAAACCGGCTCGCCTCGAACACCTGCTCGACGCAAGCCGATTCCGGCGCCTCCACGCGGAACAACAACACGCCGGCCAGTGCCAACGCCACAACCGCAGCGACGATGAGAACCCAATTGCGCAACACGCCCCGCCCTCAGTCGTACCGCTCTTCCAACCACGGATCGCCGACATTGTGATAGCCGCGCACTTCCCAATAGCCAGGCTTGTCATCGCGGCTGAACTCGATCCGTTTCACCCACTTCGCGCTCTTCCAGAAATAGTAGCGCGGAATGACGATCCGTACCGGCCCGCCATGCTGACGCGTGATCGGATAGCCCTCCCAAGAATGCGCGATCATCACATCGTCCGCCGCGAACGCCGCCAGGGTCACATTCGTGGTGTAGCCGTCATAGGCATGAAAGATCACATGCCCCACCTCATCCTTCGGCCGCACCAGCGCCATCAACGCACGCGACGAGACCCCAACCCAGTGATTGTCGTAGCGGCTCCACTTGGTGACACAATGAATGTCGGACACGCTCTCGCTCTGCGGCAGCGCGAGGATTTGCTCGAACCCCAACGAAACAGGATTCGCAACCAACCCATCGACCGTGAGCTTCCAGTCCGCCTTCGTCACATCCGGCTGCAGCCCCAAATCCAGCACCGGCCAATTCGCCACCATCCGCTGACCCGGCGGCAACCGTTCCAGTCGCTCCGGATCAGTCTTCCCCGTAATATTCCGCGCAGCTTTGGCCCAGCGCATCTTCGCCGCCAAAAGCTTCTCGTTGATCTCGTCGGTCATGAAACACGCCCAAAGCACCCGTACCATCGTAGCATAGTTGAAGACTGCTCAGCCTCGAAGGACCCGGCCCCCGCTGGGAGCGCCGGCATCCTGCCGGCCCTTGCCGCAGCTCCACTCACAAAGTGCCGGCAGGATGCCGGCGCTCCCAGCGGGGACGAACTTGTCGAGGCGCCACGCATGACAAAAACGATGCCCTCTGTCATTGGACCAGGCGGAGGTATGCGATGATCACACCAGGAACAAGCGTCCACGTGGACGAGGATCGCGTGGAACAAGACCGAGGAGTAAGCCCCACCTCACGCCGCGCACTAAAAGACCGCGCGCGCTGCTGACGGCCGCAGCGAAATTCGCTTGCGTCTCCGCCTGAAATGTTCTACAAATGTTCCAGCCTGATTTCTACGCAATGAGGGGCGGAAATGTCGATCCTTGGAGTGGATGGAGTTGTTTGGCTGATGCTGGCGGTCGACACGGTGCTTCCACCGAACTTGACCGCGCAGACTCGCCACACTGGACCGCTGCCCCCGTTACAAAGTTACGGCGATGTAGCGGACTTGTTACGGGATTTTTGGCGCAAATCTGCCCCTGTTACGGGGTTACGGGCAGATTCGCGCTGCTTTTTGCAACACGATGCGGGCGCCCTATCCCTTCTCCCGCATCAAGCGGCCCTTCTCGCGCTCCCAATCGCGCTTCTTCTCCGTATCGCGTTTGTCGTGCAGCTTTTTGCCTTTCGCCAAACCAAGCTCGACCTTCGCGCGACCCTTCGCGTTGAAGATGACTTTGAGCGGGATCAGCGTCATCCCCTCGCGCTCGATCGCTTGGGAGAGTTTCGCGATCTGCCGCTTGTGCAGCAGCAGCTTCCGCACCCGCCGCGGCTCGTGATTGAAGCGGTTGCCTTCGGTGTATTCCGGGATATAGGCGTTGATCAGAAAGATCTCGCCGTCCTTCGACTGGGCGTAGGACTCGCCGATCGTGGCTTTGCCGCTGCGCAGCGACTTCACCTCGGTGCCGGTCAGCATAATACCGGCCTCTACCACTTCATCGATGAAGTAGTTGTGCCGCGCTTTGCGGTTGTCCGCCGCGATCTTTCCCGCGGCGTCCTTGTCTTTTGCTTTGGCCATGATCGCGGTTCAGTTCAACAGACCGACCTTCGTCATCGCTGCCCGCACGCGCGCCTTCGACGACTCCGACAGCGGCGCCAGGGGCAACCGGCAGTTCTCTTCGCAACGGCCGAGCAGGCTCGCCGCATATTTCACCGGCGAAGGCGACGTCTCGCAGAACAACGTGTCGTGCAACGGCATCAACCGTTCGTGCAGCTCGCGCGCGGCCTTGTAGTCACCCTTCGCGCACGCCGCCTGGAAGTCAGCACACAAACGCGGCGCGACGTTCGCCGTCACCGAAATGCAGCCCACGCCGCCATGCGCGTTGAAACCCAGAGCCGTGCCGTCTTCACCCGAAATCTGCACGAACTTCGCGCCGCATGCCTGACGCTGTTGCGTCACCCGCACGAGATTGGCGGTCGCGTCCTTGACGCCGACGATGTTCGACGTCTTCGCCAGCCGCGCCATCGTATCGACGGTCATATCGACCGCCGAACGCGCGGGAATGTTGTAGATCAGCACCGGCAGCCGCGTCGCATCCGCGATCGCCTTGAAATGCAGGTAGAGCCCGTTCTGCGTCGGCCGGTTGTAATAGGGAGTCACCACAAGAGCCGCGTCCGCACCCAACTTCTGGGCGAGTTGGGTCAGCTCGATCGCATGGCTGGTTGAATTGGAGCCCGTCCCCGCAATGACCGGCACCCTGCCCTTCGCGACCTTGACCGTAGCCCCGATGACGGCCGCGAACTCGTCGTCGCTCAAAGTTGGGGATTCCCCGGTCGTGCCACAGGGGACCAGCCCGTTGGTTCCCTCGGCAATCTGCCATTCCACGAAGGATTCGAACGCCTTGATATCGACCCGCCCGTCTCGAAATGGCGTGATTAGGGCGGGAATTGAGCCGTGCAGGCGTGCGAGGTCGAGGGTCATGGGAGCTTCGAATTAAGGGCTGATTAGCGACGAAAGTTAGACCCAAGGGCGTAGCCGGACAAGCCGAGTTAACGCGATCGTTCTGGACGGCGTGTGATATTCGCAGACTGGCCGCGCCTAGATTGTCCGGTTAAGGTACGTTAACGCCTTGTGATCGAAGCGAATCTTCGGAAAGAGCGCACGTGAAATCTCCCCGTAAAAGTATGCGTTTGTATGCCGCCGCACTAGCCCTATCCGTGCTGACCGCGGCGCCCGCGCTCGCGCAAATGGCGCCTATAGATGACGACGCGTCACGGCGCGTTCGTTCGCACACCCAATCCTTGTCGGCCAGCGACGCGTCGATCCTCGATCGCGCGTTCGACGCCGCCGACCGCAAACAGTGGGATGTCGCGATCCAACTGGCAGCGCAACTGTCCAGCCCGGCCGCCCGCGATGTCGTCCTCTGGCGCGCCTACACCGCCAAGGAAAATGGCGCCGCTTTCAGCGACATCGACCGCTTCTTCTCCACGCACCGCGATTGGCCCAATCAGCGTGGACTCCAAGCCCGCGCGGAGGAGGCGATGCCCGCCGACGCCATGCAGGCCGAGCAGGTGATCGCTTGGTTCCAGGGGCGCGATCCCGTTTCCGGCGAAGGCATGCTCAAGCTCGGGGACGCGTATCTTCGCAAGAGCCAAGACGCCAACGCCAAGCAATGGCTTCGCCGCGCCTGGATCGAAGGCAATTTCACGCTCGACCGCGTGTCGTTCATTGCCGCTCGCTATTCCGCGCATCTGGGCGCAGAAGACAATCAACGCCGCGCCTCGCGTCTCGTGTGGGCCGGCGAGTACGGCCAAGCGAATGCCATGACGAACTGGTTGTCGAGTGAGTTCGACGACCTGATCGCCGCACGCATCAAGTTGCGCCAAAGCGCGCGCGACGCGGACGCCGCATATTCGCGCGTCTCGTCGAACCTGCGCAACGATCCCGGCCTACTCTTCGATCGCGCCCGCTGGCTGCGCAAGCGCGACCGCGACGACGAGGCTCGCCCGCTGTTGATCAGCGCGTCGGCCAATCTCAACGAACAACCGCCCGCGATCGACGAGTGGTCCGCCGAACGCGCCTACCAAGCGCGCGAGGCGCTCGACGCGGGTAACGCTCAGCAAGCCTATCAAATCGCCGCTGGCCACGACCTGCGCAAGGACGCAGGCTTGCCTTACGCCGAGGCCGAATTCCTGGCCGGATGGATCTCGCTCAAGTTCTTGAACAAGCCCGACCCCGCGTACGATCACTTCATGCGCCTGCGCGACAGCGTGACCGCACCGATCAGCATCGCCCGCGCACACTATTGGGCGGGCCGCGCCGCCGAGAAAGCCGGCCGCAGCGCTGAAGCGCAGAAACAATACCAAACGGCGGCCGCATACCCGATGACCTACTACGGTCAAATAGCGGCCTCGGTGGTGAACCCGCGCGGCACGCTGAACTTGCCTTTCTCGCGCTCGACCTCGACGCCTACGACGCAAGCCTTCATGGGCCAAAGCGTAATGCAAGCGATGCAAGCCCTCGCCGATGTCGGCGCAGAAGGCTTGCTGCGCACGTTCGCGCTCGCTGTGGCTGAAGGATTCACCGAGCGCGATCAGTTCGTCGTGTTGACGAACGCACTGCGCCAGATGAACCAGTCGGCTCTTGCGTTACGCGTGGCCAAGCGCGGTTTGCAGAAGAATGTCGCCGTCTACGACATCGCCTATCCGACGATCTCGCTGCCCGTCTATCGCGGCAATGGGGTCGCGCCGGAGACAGCGCTGGTCCTCGGCCTCACGCGTCAGGAAAGCGAATTCGATCCCGAAGCAATGTCGAGCGCCGGCGCACGTGGCCTCATGCAGATGATGCCGGCAACCGCAAAGCTCACGGCCCGTCAGCACGGCATTAATTACGGCGGCAAAGGCGATCTCTTCACGCCGTCGGTGAACTTGCAACTCGGCATGTCGCATGTCTCGGACCTGCTGGAGGATTTTGGCGGCTCGTACGTGCTGTCGATCGCGTCCTATAATGCTGGCCAAGGCCGCATCAATCAGTGGATTTCGACCTATGGCGATCCGCGCGCGACCAACGCCGACATCATCGATTGGATCGAGCGCATCCCGTTCAACGAAACGCGCAACTACGTTCAGCGTGTGATGGAAAACACGCAGATCTACCGTAACGTTCTCGCCGGCCGCGATGTGCCGCTGGCGATCGCGGGCGATCTGAAGCGCGGCGCCTACACCGAAGTCGCCTCCGCGCAAGCGCAGTTCTCGTCGTCGCCCGCGCCGGCGGCAACGCCCGCGCCCGCCGCAGCCGTCGACGCCGCAGTGCCTGCCGTCAGCCCCGTCTTCACACCAGCGCCAGACGCGCAGTTTGCCTCGGTGGTCTCCTCCAAGCCGGTCTATGACGACCCAGAGGATATCCAGCCCGCGAAAAAGTCGAAGAAGAAGGCGACCACGAAAAAGAAAAAGCGCTCAAGCGCTACCGCTTCCAACTCACGCAAGTGCGCGAAGGGCACCGCCGGCCGCAGCTGCCGCAAGAAGACTACGTAGTTAGAGCGGATTCGCTTTAGGCGGAACCATAACCTGAGTTGACGAAATAGTTGGCACACTCGGCCGACGTGAAGCGGTCGAGTATGCGATCGATCGCTTCACAGACCGTGTCGATGGAGCGCGGGTTCTCCTTGCGCAGGCCGGACTTGAGCTTGGCGAAAGCTTGCTCGATCGGATTGAAGTCCGGCGAGTAGGGCGGCAGGAACACAGCGGT
>JAGOBA010000008.1 GCA_017983635.1 Alphaproteobacteria bacterium | reverse complement strand
AATCCTCGCCGTCTGACACCACGAATCCGTCCAGACCGCGTCGAAATCGACAAAAACTTCATCGCGAACGCTCGAAACCGAGACAAACCCTGCGCCATTCCAAGTTTTTCAGCAGACTGCTAGAGCGATCGCAGTACCGCCATCCAATTCAAGCCGAATCTCACTAACGCTCTCACTGTCCGAGAGGGAAATTCCGTATCGCTTGATCAACGGCTCCGCTGCGGGAATCCCTCTTAACCCCAACACTGTCAGAACTCTGCGCAGCAGGTCATCGGGCTTACCGGCGTCGTCAGGCAATGCTAGCCGCGGCCAGAGCGGCTGTGACTCCGCGATAACTGTCGCACCAGACCGGAGACGTTGCAGAACGAGGGTCAACTGATCTTCGCGAACTACGGTGCCGTCCTCGATGCTCTCTTCAAGTTGGATCAACGCAACGGGAAGGTCCGTTGGAACCCAAACTTGAAAAGTCTGAGACATCGCGTCGAGAATCCGAAGGCGCGCAGCGAGTATCAGCGCAGTCAAGTCTACTTGGAGCACTGCGCCGTGAGGCAGGTTGACGGGCGCACGCGCTGGTATCGCTACCCTAAGCAGAGGCGGAAATTCCAGATTGAAGCGCTCAGCCTCGGAAATTCTACCCATGACTACATCAAGAAATGAGCTTGGCCACGCGTCGAAAGCAAGGTGCACCGGTATGGTTCCGCGTAACCAAGCCGATCGAACACTATCCAGCGCGTCCCGGATCTCCCGAGCTTGCTGCAATGCCTCCTCCAGGCTCTCAAAAACGCGAACCGACCGGAGTTGGCCGGCCTGCGCTTTCGACTCGAAAACTGGCGCAAGGGCTTGTTCCACGTCGCGCAAGTTAAGCTGACCGGCCAGTAGAAAGGCCGATGCAAGCGCGTCTTCATCGAGATTCTGCGTTGAAGCGACCTTGACCAAGCGCTTGGCCGTGTCGGGGGAGACGACGCGAACCACGTTGGCAATTGCGAGCATCTCGCGCGCCTCCAACGTTCCTGTATCCAGGATCGAAGATAGCTCGCGATCAGCGCCGATGATGTCGCCGATGGAAACACGCAATTTCGCAAGTTCAACGTTAGCCCAATGCTCGTTCGTTTCCGTCGCAAAAGCCTCGAGCGACTTGATCGCCGCCCCGACATGACCCGATCGACGCAGCGCGTCAACAGACAACGCTCTCAGTCGATGCGGGAGCGCTTTGTTGGGAAACAGCGGCGCTGAATCTGATGCAATTTGATGAGTGGACTCAAATTCGCCCGCAGCGTATGCCGCCCTTGCCGCCAGTTCGCAGGCATCCGCAGTGCCAATTTCGAGCAGCTTTCGCCGAAGTTTGTTTGCGACCGCCGCCTGCCTCGACTTCAGCAGAAGCTCGGTGGCACTAATCACCTGCTCAGGTGGAGTGTCGTCAAGTTCGACGGTTGCGAGCAGCTCGCCCGAATTCTCCTCAAGCTGTGCGACCGCCGAGTGAAACCGTGGCCAGGGATTCGTTGTGCTCGCGGGTGACAATTGCTCTCGCCAAAAATCAATCAGCGCCTTGTCATTTCTGCCGTTGAATTGGGCCGCATATCGTTCAAGGGCCTTCTTGGCAGCGTTGGCCTTCCCTTCGCCAAGCAGAATTGTCGCGAGTGCCACCAGCTGGCTTGCGTTCGCATTTGCGCCGCTCAGCAGCACCTCCAAACCCTGACGGACCTTTCGATAGTTGAAGCGAACACCGTATGCCATCGCCCAAGCGATTGCGCCGGGGTGCGGATATGTTCTTTTCACGAGCGACCCAAGCAACTCAACGCCGTCGTGGATCATGCGCTTGTCACAAAGAAGAACTGCCGCCTTCCAAACCTCAATGTCAGCGACTTGGTAGTCGCTGCACGCAATCAGATGATCAAACGTCTCTCGCGCTGTTACGCGCAACGAGTGGGCTTCGTCGCTCTCGCGGGCAAGGGACGGGTGGATGGGGTTTGGAAAATTTCCAAACTGCCTAGTGACCTTTGTAGAGAGTGAGAGAAGAAAGTGAATAACGGCGAAGGCAAACGTGACAGCTGCGTTGTTAGCAGCTTTTTCCCTGGCGCCTCGTATGGCCAGCAAGGCGTCGCCGTCCCGCCCCAGAAGGCACAAGGCAATCGCCTTCAATCGTAGGACCTCTGCTGTAACGACCCATTTCGTCGTTCCCTCCGATTCGGTCATGAAGTCGAGTGGCCCTCGACTTTCGAGGACCATGGCAAGGAATAGCTCCCACTCGCGCTGAGTTTGCGGAGGGGTTAGTGCCTTCAGCGCATCCGAGGGACCTACTTCGCGCAGTTTCAACAGCGCCCAATGAGTTCGATCAGCGGCGGCCTCAAAAGCATCTGCTTGCGTAAGCTGCCACGCCGCAGCGCTGACGTCGTTGTCCACCAATGACAAGACCGCCTCAGCTCGAAGGGCTCTGGCCTTCACATGCTCACTCAGAGCATCCCAAGCAACACGATCTTTCCTAAGGCCTTCCAGCAAGATCGAGAGAGGTGCCTTCTTGCCCTCGCGTAGCCCCATCAACGCCGAGTCGATGTTGGTCGAAATCTGCGCAGTCAGCTTCTCCGCAAACTGATCGACTCGCGTTTCGAAGACCTCAAAGCGAAGTTTCGATCCGACATCGCTTGGTGCCAACGCGGAGGTTGCTTGGGGTTCATAGCCCGCAATTGTCTCCCGCCAACCAGTCGGGAAGTGTGCTGCGATGATCTCGGGAGCCTCTCGCAACAGGGTTGTCAGCTTTTGCGTGCCCCAGGGCTCGTACGCGACGCCCCTCTCTTCAAAGCGCGTAGCTTCCTTGCGGAAAACCTCATTGAGGTCGTCGTCGTTCAGCGGCACGCTCACCGCCAGCACAAAGCGCTTTACGCCCCGACTCTTCCAGTGACCGTCCCAGTGCTTGAGGAAATCTGAGCCCCAATCACGTACATTCTGGACCGAAATTGCTTGGTAACGTTTGCAGGAAATCACAAGGACGGGTTGCTGCGTCTCGGAGAAGGCTTCGACATCCACACCGAACTGTCGAACCCCCTTGGTCTGCTTCAACTCGGCTCGGATGATGCCCGGTTGACGCTCAGCTAAGTCGGTGCAGAGTGCCTCAAAGTCCTGGTCGTGCATCCGGTGCACCGGGAGCGCTCGATCGCCGAGCTTTTCGGGTATGCGCGTTGCAAATTCGCTCCGAGTGTCGGGGGTTCCTTTCACTTCTCGCGGAGGCTTCCGCCGCTTTGTCTTCCGGGTGGACACAGGAATCGACGTCAAGCAGTTCTCGTTTCTGTTTGCACAGGATGAGTTTGATCCAGCGAAGGAGTCTTGCTGTGATAGGCTTGGTTCGAGTTGCGTTCAATAGAGGCATTTCGCCCAACTGGTCGACTGTGCCGCCGCCACAATGTCCTCTAGTCGCGGGGTCGGTGATGCCCCCTCCAGCAGCGCCTCGGTTTTCGCCGGGCTGAGGAACGCTAACTTCAGTACGCGCCGTACGTACCCATGATCGCATTGCGACATTCGCGAAAGTGAGTAAATTGAATCGACTTCGCCATCGAGGATCACTTTCAGCCAGGCGTGGGCGCGAACGATCGCTTTGACGACGGCGGCGTCGGGTTGGGCGAACGAGTTTACCGGCTCCGCGCCAAGCATTGCGATCTGATGCATGCCGCGCCGAACCTGAATCTGAACCGGAATATTGACGGCAACATGATCGCGGTCCAGTTCGACCACGCTCCCTCCGCCAAGCCGCTGAGCAAGGCCGCTGATGGCGTAGCTCGGATCGTCGGCGTTAAGGCAGCTCGGATCAAGCCGAAGCACGATTGACTTGGAGCCGAGCTCGACCCGCTGTAACGCGGCGCGCAGCTGCTCCGGATCGTGAGCGGCAGAAACGCCACCGCCGCCATCGCGCGCCAGCACCTTCCCCATCACTCCCACCACAATCTCCTCCACCGCGTGCGCCGGCACGCGCGGGATCGAGCCGGCCGGCCCGCGGTCCTTGTCGATGAGCGCGCGGCTGACGTAGTAGCGGTAGCGCTTGTGGCGGCCCTTCTGCGAATGCAGCGGCGTCATCGGATGGCCCTGGTCGTCGAAGATGAGACCGATGAGGGGAAAAACGAGCCTCGTCTTCGGCCGGTCGATATGCAGCCGCCGATTCTCGTCCAGGATCGCCTGCGCCTGGTCGAAGAGCGAGCGCTCGACAATGCCTTCGTGCTCGCCCGCGTAGATGGCGCCCTTGAACGGGACCTCACCCACATAAACCCGGTTGCGTAGCAGATGCGTGAGCGCGCCCCTGGAGAAGTGCAGCCCGCCGCGCTTGGTGCCATTCACGGAGGTCTTGACCACGGATTTGACGCTTTGGGCCTTGAGTTCAAGGCGGAGCTCGTTGATCGACTTGAGCTGCGTGTAGCGCTCGAAGAAGTGTCGGACTTGGCGCACCTCCACTGGGTTCGGAACCAGCTTCCGGTCCTTCACGTCATACCCAACCGGCACCGAGCCGCCCATCCACATGCCCTTCCGCCGGCTGGCCCCGATCTTGTCGCGGATACGCTCGGAGGCGACCTCCCGCTCGAACTGCGCGAACGAGAGCAGCACGTTGAGCGTAAGCCGGCCCATCGAGTTCGTGGTGTTGAACGCCTGCGTCACCGAGACGAACGAAACCCCGCGCTTGTCGAACTGCTCCACGATCTTGGCGAAGTCGGTGAGCGAGCGGGTGAGCCGGTCGACCTTATAGACGACCACGATATCGACTTGGCCCTTCTCGATGTCGGCGAGCAGGCTTGCCAAGGCAGGGCGCTCCATCGACCCGCCCGAATACCCGCCATCGTCATAGATCGTGCGGCTAAGGCTCCAGCCTTCGCCCGCCTGGCTCTTCACATAGGCCTCGCAGGCCTCGCGCTGCGCATGCAGCGAGTTGAAGGCCTGATCCAGGCCTTCCTCCGTCGATTTGCGGGTATAGATCGCGCAGCGCAGAGCGCGGGGTTTCTTAAGTGTACTCATGGAGCAGAGGCCTTTGCCTTGATCTGCCGCCGCACCCGCTGCTCGATCCCGAAGAAGCGCGGCCCCGACCATTGCGTGCCCGTGATCGCCCGGGCAACATCGCTGAGGCTGCGGTAGGTTTTCTCATCATAGAGATACCCCTCATTCTGCACGAGCACCCTATGGACAACGCCCCTGTACTCCCGGGTGAGTACAATCCCGGGCTTGAGCGAGGGCGTCGGGAACAACGTCGCCTTCGGGTCTTTGGCGAGCACCGAGGCCAGATGCGCCAGCTTGCGCTTCACCTCCGGCGAATGATCGCCGAACACATCCGCCTGCAGCCGGAACGCCAGCACCCGGATCAGCAGATCCCGCCCCTTGAGCTTCGGCGCCGCCTTCCCGAACCGCTTGAACCAAGCCTCCCGAAGCTCGATCAGCGACATTCGCTCGATCTTCGCGATCTCCCGCTCGACCTCCGGCTCGCGCGGATCGATCGGACGTGCGGGCGCATAGGCCCCGGAGCCCAGCTCCGGGGCGAACATCTTCCTCTTGCGCATCGGCTAGCCCCCGATCCGGTAAACGCGCTCATCCCCGCGCGTCTCGGCAACGACCCTGAGCCCCATCTTCTTCTTGATCGCCCCCGCAATGGCGCCGCGCACGCTGTGAGCCTGCCAGTCGGTGGCATCCATGATCGCCTTGATCGAGGCCCCACCGGGCTTACGCAGCATCTCAACCACCCTCGCGATCTTGCTGGAAGGGCGAGGGCCACCCGGCTTCGGCTTCGCGCTGGGCGTCTTCTTCGTCGGTCCGCCCGTTGGCTCCTTCGCCTTCGAAGCCTTCCCCTTCGTCACAACAATGCGGGGAGGTTGGTTCGGATCACCCGCGGCAATGCCGATGGCCTCCAATCCCTTCTCGGTGATCACCAACGACACCGGCTCGCCATCCGGCTCCTTCTTCCAAAGCGGCAATGAGCCAGTCTTCGGCACGGTCCTGATGAACTTGCGCGAGAGCAGCCCCGCCACCGCCTGCTCCATCGCCTCGGGCCTCAGTTTCGCCGATCGCGTCAGCCCGCCATCGTCGCGCTTCGCTGCATTCGACAGCAGCACCAGTTGGATATCGTTCAATTTGCTCATGCATTCGCTCCTTGAGGTTATGGCGGCAATCATCAGCCGCCACCACCTCAAGCCCCGACAAGCGCAAGTCGCGCGTCAGGGCGGAGCGTCAATTCCAATGCCTCAATCGATCTCGCCCTCATCCGCCATCCGCTTCAGCAACGCCGCCGCCTCCGAAAGCTTCGTCGCGTCATAAAGCGGCTGATCAATCGAAAGCGAGATCCGAACCGCCTCATTAACGTTCCCAGCCCCAGCACAAGCCTTAGCCGCCGCCGCAATCGACGTCGCATCCGCCAACCGCTTATGAAACAACCCAATCAGCGTCATCAGCATCGCATCCGCATCTTGGCTCGCCATAGGCAACCCTCCGTCCTTGACGCCCCCACCCATGCGTGCCCAGCGCCCGAAGTCGACCCGGTATCGGAGCAATGCCATTGCTCTTTCAGGCGCGCCTACGCCATCTGATGATGAAGGATCTTGCGAGCGGAGGTCTACTTCCGCCTCGACTTCAGCTGCCGCGCCAAGATATCGGCGAACACCCGTCGCGGGTCCGCCCCCAGCTCCTCGCAGATCCGCACAAGTTCGAGCACATCGACCCGCCTCTGCCCGCTCTCGTAGCTCGAAATGAACGACTGCGGCTTGCGTAGCCTCTTGGCGAGGTCAACTTGCTTAACGCCCGCATGGGCCCGCGCCGCCGCCAACGCGTCGCCCACGGCCTTGTACAGCTTCTGGTCCAGCCACATTCGGAGGGTTCACCCGTCCATTCGTGGCTCAGTCACCTATATCGAAAATTCGCATATTGAAAAATCCGATAGAGAGGTAATGTGTACTTCGGCGGGCGGGGCGTTGCCATGGGTCCGCGGGTCAAGATCGAAAGGGGTCAAAGATGGAATTCGATACAATCGTAGTGCCGACACCAACGGGCGAGTTCAACCGCGTGTTCGTAGGTCAGGGTTGTTGGTATCCGTTGAAGATGGCGGCACGAAAAGCCGGCAAAGTGAAGTGGACCGCAGCCTACGAGACGGCACCCAAGTCAGCGATTACTCACATCGCGCGCGTTCGCAGCGTCAAACAACGCGCAGACGGCACCTACAAAGTCGTGTTCGACGGACGCGTGAAGCGAATTCGTCCGATCCCATTCGGCGGCGTTCGCGGAGGGATCCGCCGTCTGCGCTACACGACGCAGCGAAAGCTTCAATCGGCAAAGTCGATCAGAGACCTTTGAGGTAGAAAGAGGGGGAAAGAACCAATGCATCGCCCATGCTTCATGCTGTTGCCGCTGGCGCTCGCGATCAGCGGCTGCACATCAACCGGCGTTCAAGTCGACGAGAGCGCGCTAACCAGCTTCGAAAAGGGCACGACCACGATCAGCGACGTGATCGCGCGCCTCGGCAAGCCAACTAGCAATATCCTCCTGAACACCGGTCAGAGGATCATCGGCTACACCTACATCCAAGCACAAGCGCGACCCGAGAGCTTCATCCCGATCATCGGCCCTCTGGTCGGCGGCGCAGACAGCCACTTCTCGAACGTCTCTTTGACGTTCGATCAGAACGGCGTTCTGCAGTCCTACGCATCGACCCAGTCGCAGTTCGGCAGCGCCAACGGTGTCGCGTCGGGCGCAGCAACCGATGACCGCGTTCAAGATCAACCGCGCAAGGCCGGTAGCCCGCCTTGACCCCTCAGACTCCCCTGGCGAATATGCGGCGTCGCTGCAGCACGTCAGGGCTAGCGCGCACATCGACAGTGTTGACGCCATATGCGATGTACCGAGCATTCGCGGGAGGGGCTATCATTGCCGCTGCCGTCTCCGCGTCCAGCTCCGCAAATGCCGCTTGCTCTGCTCTCGTGCAGTTGTGTACTTCGATTTGATCGCATCGGCCAGTGAGTCCCTAAATGGCGGTAGCGGGCACCGCGGAACTCACGGCTGTTCCACCCCAGTCGCGCTACGCTGAGCACGCGGTTGCCACCGGCAGGTCGGCGCGTCACTGAGATTGGCAGAGAGCGTGCCACCTTCAAGGAACTGCGCACTCAACACGCCGTCATAGAGAATGTTAGCCACGCGGACGGACACGCGTGCGGAAGCCGACTGCCCGAGCGCGAGGTCCGTTTCGGTGGCTTCCTTCGTGGTGGGGTCTAGTCCGAATTGTGGCGCCGCGTGAGGTGCGACCAAAACCGAGTCCAGATTTCCTGAATCGATTTCAAACCAGTACGCCGATCCGGACCGTTCGACCGACGCGAAAAGCACATAGTTGCTGCCATCAAGGCCGGTGGCGGCGCGACAGGGAAAAGGAACTCCGTTGGACTCTGCGCCAACGATCATTCGGCCACCCGCAAGATCCAATGTAACTCTCTGCGCACGAAAGCTCGCCAGCGAAATGACGCCTTCAAGCGCTGGGAGTTCCTTCGGCAGGAGCGCCATTAGGTCGAAGACGCCCACCGCCTCTACGCGAGAAGGCAATGAGCCAATCGTGAGGCGAACGCTCGCGCACGTTGCCGTGTCGAACCTTGCGCCCGTCATTCGAAATCCGGCAATCCGCCCTGATGGGGTGCAGCCGATCAGCCGCGCCAATTGCGGGGTGACAAGCGTGTAGCCGCCGCCCGTATCGAACAGAAACTGACGCTCGGCTCCAGCGACCGTGACGCGCACATGCTTGAGCTTGCCCGCGTAGGGTTCAAGCCAAACGACACTTTGCGCCGCCGCGAGGCTGATCCACCATAACGCGGCGACTCCGACGATCGTTGCGCGACGCAACATCATAGGCTCTTCGACCTTTCTTGGCGCAGCCTTCACAGCGAAGCGCAAGTGACACTCGTCCGTACGCCGCGCAGGTGTCGCAAGCATAAGCCAGCGCCGGCACGTCGCTATCATGATCTTGCGGTTTGCGTTTCTCTCGTCCTTTTCACTCTGGTGGTGACCCCGCTCATGAGGCGCACGTAACCCGTTCCTACATTCGCGACACGATGGGGTCTGTCTGAAAGGGTTGCGACCGAGTCCACGTTAGCGTGTTCCATGAGAGGTTGCATTCAGCAATATTGTGAAAGCGCCCGGCTGGTCGAATGACTACCGTTTTCAGTCAGCGACTTCATTCCAGGAGATCGTCGTGCAAGGTTCGGAGCGAGGAGTAAGTAGGTGTCAGAGGACGATAAGTCCCGCAAAGGGAGATTGCGTGCGATCATTGCTGGCCCCGTGGTCGCTGCGGCCGTCGCGCTGGGGCTTACGCTCTCAAACGGAAGCGGCTCACTGCGCGCCGTTGACATTGCGGGCATTGCGGCGGCGGCGGCGCTGGCCGCCGTTGTCATAGTGCGCCTGGTCAGTTCGCGCCGGTAGGGCCGATGCCGCGGGGCTCAGCCGCGCGGATCGGTCAATGTCAAGACACCCAGCCTGCTCTCAATCGCGCTCGCCGCGTCCAAGCACAGATCTTCCCTGAAGGGTGAGGCGAGGATCTGTACTGATAAGGGCATACTGTTCACGACGCCTACGGGAACGGTAACCGCTGGCGCGCCGACGAATGTCCCCGCAACGCACAGGCGCATAGCGCGGTTCACAATTTCATGCTCGTCGGGTCCAAGTATGTCGAAACCGACGGGCACCGCCGGCTCCGTGAATACGGGTCCTAGTATCAGGGGAAACTCAGAAAGAAATGCTACCCAGTCGCGCTGGATCCCCTGACGAACGGCCGTACACTGCAAATACCGTTCCAATCCTGCCGGCGGACTCCGCTGGAGCGCCAAGTCGATGTACCGCAATCCTTGCGGTGCCATCAGGCGCTCGATCATTGGGCGGGCGAACTGGAACTCGCTCATCACAAGGGTCCCGAACGCCGCCACCGCATCCTCAACGCGAGGAATGTCGGCGTGGATCGTCGCGTATCCGGCGTCTCGCAAAGCCACCGCCGCGCGCTCGACGGCTGAGGCAACATCGGGATGGACACCACGCCCCCCGGGGTCCGGGCAGACGGCCACACGGATCGGCGTAACCGGGGCAGGGCCCTTGAGCGGCGCAGGCACCACGCGAGGGTCGCGTGGGTCGGGGCTAACTGTCAGGGAAAGCGCAAGGTCCAAGTCCCGGATCGAGCGCGCCAAGAAGCCGATCACTGGAAATATCTGCGACGCGAAGCTGCTGTCCCGTGGGCCGATGATCTGGTCCATCGGTAGACGAGCGAAACTCGGTTTCAGCGATGCGACGCCGCCAAACGCGGCCGGCACTCTCACGGAACCGCCGGAGTCGTTGCCGATCCCGAGCGGTGACATGCCCACGGCGACGGCAACGCCCTCGCCGCCGCTGGAGCCCCCAGGCGACATCAGCGGATTCCAGGGGTTCACCGTCGCGCCATGCAGCGAACTCCAGGTGTCGAAACGCAGCGAAAGATCGGGAAGATTGGTGCGGCCGATGGGGATCGCGCCGGCGCGACGCAGCCGTGCGACGACCGGCGCATCGCCCGGCGCGATAGCGTTTGCCAGCGCCGGCACGCCATGCGTCGTGGCCGTGCCGGCAACGTCGATGTTGTTCTTAACAGTGAAGGGCACGCCCGCAAGCGGCCCTAGCTTCTCGCCTCGGGAGCGGCTCTGATCGACCGCCCGGGCCGAGGTGACGGCTTCTTCTCCCAGCGTGGAAACGACAGCGTTGACGGTAGGGTTCGTCGTTGAAATTCGCGCTAAGTGGGCCTCGACGACCTCGACAGCCGTCAGTTCGCCTGCCCTGATGCCGTCGGCGAGCTGTGCAGCGGTCATACGCCAGATTTGATTGCTCACGCCGACGCCTCGTTGCGATTGTCAGGACTCGGCTCGCCATCTACCAGGAACGTCGCGCTACGACTGTCACGAACTTGTTGACCACACGCCGGCAACGAACGGCGGTCAACCGCAAAGCTAGGTTGCGGCGATCAAGGCGCGCGCTGCGGACGGTGCAACGCCGAACTCCCGGCGGAACAGTCTGGTAAAGTGGCTGTGACTTGCGAACCCGAAACCGAGGGCGACAGCCGACAGGTTTCTTTCGCCGCGCGCGATACTGTCGAGCGCCAGGTTCAGTCGCAGTCGCATCTGGTACCGGCCAATGCTCGATCCGGTCACCGTCTTGAAGACGTGAGCAAGGTGATAGGGCGAGATATTGAACTCGCGTGCGATCGTGCTCAAGGAGTAGGGGCGAAGCGGACTGGCGGCAATCAGCTCGCGGACATCCTCGGCCACCCTGTGTTCCGAGCGTGACGGCGTCCGCCGATGGCGGTCGCCCGCGCCTGACACCTCCATGGCGATGCCGAGCGCGATCTCTTCGACGACAAGTGCAGCTGCCTTCGCCTGCGTGACACCCAGAAAGAGGCGCTGGGCGGCAACTGCGGCCGAGGGCGGCAGCGGCAGTCTTCGCCGGCGCATGAGTTCGTCGCGTGTTCGATCGGGCAGGACATCCTCATTGAAGCTGAGGATCGTGCACTGCGCGCCGAGTCCGCCGAAAGGCTCAAGTTGATAGGGGTCGCCTTGCTCGAACAACGCCGCGGAGGTCGTGTCGGACACGAGGTAATCATCATGCACGCGCCTCAGAAAGGCGCCGCGCCGCACTAGGGCCAGCTGAAATCCTTCAATACAGGAGTCGCAAATGTGAGGGCTTTGCCCGCGGCGCGCTCGTATATCGCTCAACCGCAAGACGGGTGTGTCGAAGATGTCGAACGGCGTTCGCATGGCACTTCCATCGCTGTCAGAATTTAGCCCGGGTGAAATGATGTTGTCAATATTACCCGGATGAAAAGTGGGCAGACCACAAGAGCATAACAGTTTGCGCTTGGTGCACTATTCGCCGAGATCGCAACGTGGTGTCCGAAATCGGACACTTGAGTCTCGACTTCGCTGTCGATCTAGTCGAGGCCTAGACGATCCGTGGAAACAAACGGGGCGTCCTTCGTTGGTAGTCCTCGTACTGCGAACCGAATTGCTCGCTCATCAACCTTTCCTCGCGTGGCACCCGAAGAAAGTACATCGGCGCGAATCCGGCGATGCCCGAAAGCGCGGCCACCCAATTGGGCAGCAAAAGTGCTTGGGCAATGACAAACAGCCAGATGGCGGCGTACATCGGATGGCGCACAAAGCGATAGGGACCGCGAGTAATCAGCTCATGCCCTTCCTGAACGTCGAGCGTTCGCGAGAAGTTGCTTCCGAGATAGACGTGGGAGAGCCAGAACAACACCAACGATAGGACCATGGCGATAGCACCGGCCGACTGGACCGTGGGGAAGGCTAGAAACCGAAATTGGTCCATAAGTGGTGTGAAGATGGCCACCAACGGCACTATCATCACCCCCAATGCCACAAGTGCCAATAGAATGATCTCAAGCGGGTCGACCGTTCGCCGGGTCGAGCTTTGGCCCGCGCCGGCGCGATCGTAGAGCCCGCGAATAGCTACGAAAATGGCATATCCGATCAGATAGACGGGCGTGAACTGATCGAAGTTCATCTGACGAACTACTGTTTCGCGCCAACGGATCGGCCGGCAATGTCCGCGGTCAGTTGATGCCGCACATAGCTCCAATCGGGACGTAGCCGTAGCGCCGCGGCCAAAAACTGTCGTGCGACGAAGAGGTCCGGCTTTTCGCGATGAGCGCTCACATAGGCGACGCTCATTACGAGTTCAGGCAACCCCCAGGACGGATCGATGACATCGGTCGGGGTCTGAGCGGTAGCGAAGGCGATGCCGCGAAAGTAGCTCGCGAGTGCCGCGTCGGGACCTTCGCCGAACGGCGCCGGTGCCCAGAAGTGCGTTCCACCACGCAACCAAAGAAAGCGTGGATTGTTGTGCGCAAGAAGTGAAAGTTCGGCATTGAGATCGACGGCGTCTTTCATCCGGTCGCGCTGCTCGATCGACCCGCGATCAAGGAAAATCGGAACCATTTGTACGATGCCCATCAAGGCGATCTTGGCTTCCACATCGTCGGGGTACTTTGCCAAGGATGTTCGCAGAACGCCGGCCGCTGTGCGGAGCACTTCGGCGATCTCGCTCCTCGTTGCGGCTTCGTTATTCGATGCGTTCGTAGCATATCGCCATCCGGCATAGCCGCGCCAGTAACTGGCACGCGCGCCGCAATTCCGGTCGGGCTCGAATTTGGAAAGCTCCTCTCCACCACGCTTGAGCGCCGGAAGGTCGGCGCGATAGTCCGCATCGATTACGCGCTGCACCGTTGCCCGCAGTTCTTTGCTGTTGCATCCGGTGCTCGTGGCATCAGCTGCGGCTGTGGATACACTGAGCACTGCGGCAGCAACCGCGAAGGGGAAAGCCAAGATTGAACGCTTCATGTTGTCTCTCCATGATGCCTCAAGTCTATTTGCCGCCGTCGCGAAAGCTGTCATGATCTTGCGGTTCGGATGCGTGTTCAAACTCCATCGGGGTCACAATAGCGTGTACTAGTCGAGGACGCGTTGCCGGTACTTTCAATCTTCTGGCCACGTCCATCCTCGCAACTGGTAGTACCTCCGGCGTGGGGTAGCTGTGAGAGGATGTATCTTGTTCCTCAGGCACCAGATGACATGCGCGGATAGGCCAAGAACGGCAAATGCCGCCAGCGGCACTAACGACCAATGGCCGACAAACGGATAGGGGCCGAGCGTCAGGGCAGCAGCGATTAGCCAACGGAGAAGTTTGCGCGCCACTGGCGTCTCGGCCTCGAACTTGTCGAAAACGCTTGATGAAACCGCACACAGGGCGAACAGTGAGACGAGCTCTATTTCAATTCCCATTCCTTCGTTCTCGCAGTCTTCGTGGTGAATTGCATGACCGGTTTATCTCAGTTTCAGCGTCGCCAAGCCCACCATTGCCAAAACAGCGGCGACGATCCAGAAGCGGACGACGATCGTAGATTCTGACCAACCGAGCTTCTCGAAGTGGTGATGGATTGGGGCCATCAGGAACACGCGGGTCCCCGTCAGCTTGAAAACGATGACCTGGACGATCACGGACAGCGTCTCTACTACAAAGAGGCCGCCCACGACGAGAAGGACGATCTCGTGCTTGGTTGCCACTGCGGCGATACCCAGCAGGCCGCCCAGCGCCAGGGAACCCGTATCGCCCATGAATATGCGTGCGGGAGGCGCGTTGTACCAAAGAAACCCGAGCGAAGCACCGACCAGCGCGCCCAGAATCGGCGCCAGCTCCCCGGCCCCCGCGACAAACGGAACCCCGAGATAGGCCGAGTAGTCGGCCCGTCCGACGAGATACGCGATCAACGAGAAAGTCGCGGCCGCAATCATCACCGGTACGATGGCCAGGCCGTCAAGACCATCAGTGAAGTTCACGGCATTGCCAAAGCCCACCACGATCACGGCAGCGAAGATGGGATATGCGGCGTAGAGCTGAATGCCCCAATCGTTGACAAAAGGCAGCGCCAGCTGTGTGAGCTTCCCGCCGTCAACGAGCGCGCGCGGGAATTCCTGCGAGCTCGGCGGCGTGTTGGGGACAGATGTAATCCATCCTGCGTGCAGCAAAAATATGACCGCCGCGAGCGCGATGGAGAATTCGAGACTCAAACGAATCCAGCCCGACAATCCACGGTGACTCTGCTTAGTAACTTTCGCAAGGTCATCGATGAACCCGACGAGACCGAACCCCAGGGTCACCGCCATCGTCGCCCACACGATCGGGTTGCGCAGACTGGCCCACAAGATCACAGCGCCACACAGGCTGATCAGAATGATCAGGCCGCCCATAGTCGGCGTCCCCCGTTTCGTCACCAGGTGCGCCGCCGGTCCGTCTTCGCGGATGGGTTGACCCTTACCTTGGGTCCTTCGCAACCAGTCTATCGCCGGCGCACCGATTGCGAACGCGATACACAGTGCGGTCAGGATCGCGCCGCCGGTGCGCACGGTGATGTAGTTGAACAAGTTGAGGATTTTCCATTGTGCATCGAACGCGCTCAGATATTCGAGCATGCGCTTCTCCTGTGTTGCGCCGGCGGCTACCCGTGAGTACCAGGGCGGCGCGCGCTTAGGTTCCAATACGCCATTATGCCCACCAGGAACGATAGAATGCCGAGCAGGGCAACGATCTGCAGCGAACGATCCGGTTGCGCGAGATCTGCCGCGGCCGTGAGCGCCTTCGGTCCGACAATCAACAACAGGACGAGCGAAACGAAATCGACGCCGGCATGTGCGGCGATCGCCGGCCAAAGCGACCCCGTCATTCGTACGGTCAGGGAATAACAAATCGACGCGCCGATATAGACCGGGATCAGGTGGAGAAATTCCGCGTGCGCCGCATGGAACAAGGCAAACAAACCGGCGACCAGAACGCTGGATGGAAACCAGCCGATCAGCTCTTGCAGTCCGGCCTGCATGTAGCCGCGAAACCCCACCTCTTCGACGATCCCCGCCACAATCGAGGCCATCGCAAAGTATGCCAATGAGAGCCCAGGTGCCGCGTTGACGGCGTCGGGCAGGGGTGCGATCGGAACCGGCGCCAGCCGATAGACGGCAAGTAACAGACAGAGAAAGACCAAGGAGCCGCTGAGCGCCGCCGCTAGGCCCCAAGTCGCTTCTGTTGCTGTCAGCGCCTTGCGTGGCAGTCTCATGCTTCGGAAGTCGCTGGTGGAGCTCGGCCAACCCGCGCCCGAAAGATATCGCCACAGCAAGAAGAGCGCCAAGGCCATGGCTGGAATCGACCAAGGCTGCGCCGGATTCCCGGCAAAGTTTGCCCCGAACAGGATCGACCAGACCGCGCTGCCACCAACCGCTATTGCAAGCCCAAGGGCGATCTCGCCAAGCGCCCGCGCAATCGTACTCAATGTCTTTCCGCCCTGGTCCGTATGAGGCGCTGCAGTTCTGTCGCGGCAGCTCGCTTCTTCGACCCTAGCGCTCGATATCGGAACTGACTGTCACGAAATTGCGATCCTGGGTGCGGAGGCGGAGCATTCCTTCGGTTTCATGCGACGCCCGCTATCGAGCCAGTCGTTCAACAATATGGAAACGCCGTCGCGTTGTCGTGAGATTGGAACCGCACGAAAAGCGCTTCTCGTTCAACCTCGGGGGTGCCCACGCAGGTTCGCTGCAAGCCCGCCGCCATAGTCGGCGCTAATGCGAAAGTCGCCATAGCACAACAACCTTAGAACTTCCGGTGCGCGGCGGTGCCAACTTGCCCATGAGAGAGGCGTGTCGCCGTGAGCGTCGCGCGCGTCGATTTTTGCACCTGCGGCAATCAGCAGACGGATCGCCTCGGCTTCTCCAAACGCCGCGGCGCGATGGAGCGGCGTCTCGCCCCGGGTCCGGCAATCGCGCATGAAGCTGCCGGTCTGCGCGCCAAGCGCCGTCGCGCAGTTCGGATTCGCGCCACGCGCCAACAGAACCTTGACGACAAGGGTGCCTTCAGGCCGTTCGCTGCACAATGCCGAGTGAAGCGGCGTTTCCAGCGTGGCCTCCAGCGCGCGGTTCGGATCGGCACCGGCCTCAACCAGATATTCAGCCAAGCGCCAGTGTCCATGAAAGGACGCAGCATTGAGCCCAAGATCGTCGCCCATAGAACGCAGCAAGGCGCCATGGGCCAGAAGAAATCGGACCGCGCTGACGTCACCGTAGTAGGAACACCATTCGATCAACGAAGTGCCGCTGAGATCCCGGGCGTCGGCGGCAGTGCCGCTGAGATCCCGGGCGTCGGCGGCGCCGCCTTGCTCGATGTGGGCAAAGACAAGATCGGTCCTTCCCGCCGCAATGCGTTCCATCAGGCTGATTGAACCTGTCATGGTGCAGCTCTCGTTAGTGACAACCGAAAACGCTATAGGAAAGCCAATCCAGTTGACGACCCTGACGTCCGGCGCGACGGCTGACTATCACGATCTTGCGTCCGCGAGGCGCTTGCTGCGGCCGGATCACGCTTTACAGACGGACGCCGCGTTGTGGGCAGACAGGCGGAAAACGAGATGATCGACAACCGCTTCGATCGGCAGATCGTCAGTGGCGATCTTTTCTCCGAACTGCTCGCTTCGATGCGCCGCGCAGCATTCGCCGGCGCGGCGAAACACCCACAGTTCGGCACCGCGACCGGCGTCGCCTCAGGTGCAACAACAGATGACCGCGTTCAGGATCAACCGCGCAGAAGCGGCAGCCCACACTAACCCGCCGAGGTCGCCGCATCGATCGCATTCAGATCCTGTCGGTCGATGGCGGTGCCAGCTTGGGTCGAGCGTGACACGCGCTCGCGACCGTCATCGGTCTACCTACGTCCTGTCGACGAATCTAGCCCGGAACCGCCTCAAATTTCCGGCGGGGCGGGAAGCTTCCCATGTCGTGGTCGTGGCGGGTGAGCGTGTCCACGAGACTTCGCAAGTCGCTGAGGCGGTCGTCATAGAGGCCGCGGGGCGTCGTGTTGTGTTTGTTGCACAAGAACGCCGCTGCCGCGACGGCGACGCCGTGCTGCGCGCCGTTGCCCATGAGCTTCGTCGATGACCCGGCCACATGCGTGACACTGATGTGCTTGCCGGCCATCAATAGGTTATCGATGTTGGCTGAGTACAGGCAGCGAAATGGAATCCCATACGATTCCTTGTCCCGCATCTCGAAGATCCAGTCCTTCAGGCGGAATTCGTACTTGCCTTCGCCGGGCCGCCACGCGCAGTGGATGCAGAACGACCCGTCGTTGGCGATAACTCGTGGGGGTCAATTTTGGACGCCGATCACCCCGTTTACGGGGTCAATACTCCATGCCGATTCACAATCTGGGCTCTTTGAGCTTGCTCCTACCACCAGCCAGTACGGTCCACCTCGGGACCGTTTGCGTCGGAACGCCTCAAGCGGTTTGTATTCGGAAAGAACCTTGTCACCGAGCGAGAGTCGAAGGTGAAGAAGGCCCACAACCTGTTGAAACGGTCCTGTGTCCCCGACGAACAAGCTCGTCGGGGATATGCCTGCAAACATAACCCGTTGCACCTGTCAGGAAAATCAACAAGCTAGATATCCTCTATCGAAGCGCATTGGTGCACGCGGTGGTAGACGATTCCGTCACGGCACCTCCAACACTCGCGTCGGCACAAATCACCTCCAACAGCGCTAAGACGCTGCATTGCCGGCGGGTTCCCAAAGCTGAATCGGATTGCCCTCCGGATCTCGGATTCGCGCAAACCGGCCGTTCGGATACTCCTGTGCATCGACGTCGACGGCGATGCCCCTCGACTTCAACTGCAACACCATCCGATCCAAACTTCTGACGCGAAAGTTCAGCATCCACTGGAAGCTGGCATCTCCGAAGTAGTCCGTGTTCTGCTCGAACGGCTGGAAGACCGTCACGCCTGCCTCTTGCCGCCACGGCTCTGAATCATAAGTCAGCGGAGACTTTGTCACGCCGAGGTTCTCCGCGTACCACTCGGCAAGCCGCTTCGGGTCCTTCGCCCGAAAAAAGAAGCCGCCCACTCCAACAACACGCTCCATCTTCTTGACTCCGTCCGACGTTGCCCCGAATGCGCCGGTCGCAGAAATCAGAGCGATGCCGGCGGCCATTTCCAATACACTCCTACGATCTGGTTCTTCTGACTGCACTACGACCTCATCATGCGCGGATTGTCACCGCTTCTCCGAGAAGTAGCATCGCGATCCGATGCCATGGAATTCGCAAATGAAACCCGAATCGAAATTTGCGGCAAGAGTTTTAGGGAATTCGATCGGCAGCAAGCCCCAGCGAGGTCTTAGTTCCAAAGTCAAGTTTTTGTATGCCGGCGTCATGGACGGTTTCGGTCTGCTGCGATAGTCGAACTGTAATCGCCAGAGAGTGGCGCGACTGCGACATGTCACTTCAGCGGCTATCGGCGCGAAAGAGCAAAGAGTCTTTCGCGCGCCTCGTGCGCGTGCAACGAAAGAACAGAGGCAAGTCTGTGCGCATCTCTTCGTCAACAGTCGCATTGATCGCCGTCGTCCAAATAGCGATCGGCGCGTTTGCCCATGCGGGTGAAAGCGATCTCCTGCGCGCGGCGGAAGACCTGGATGTCAAAGCACTGACGTTTCTGATGGCGACGGCGAAAGATCCGAACGAGCGACACTTCGCGAAAGGTGTCATCGCCGCGACAATGAACGATGACGTGGGTGCAGAGATAAATCTCGAAGCGACCGCTATCGCGGCAAGCTTGCCCCAACCCATACGTTGCAAAGCGTTGGGTCTGTTGGCCGGCGTCTTCCTGCGCCAAACGAGGTTTGCCGATGCAGCGAAACGCTGGGATGCCGCGCAAAACCTCGGGTCTTGCGGTGCTCCTGGCCCTGAAGAGGTGCGCAGCCGCGCTGTGGCGCTGACGCTGCAGGGGGAGCCCGTGATGAGTGCAACGGTTCCAGAAACTGGCGAAACACCACTTCGCATCGACTGGGCGCGCCTGATGCGTGCAAATGTCCTTCTGAATGGATCGGAATCGGAAGCCGTGCTCGATACAGGCGCGTCGTACTCGACGATCTCGGTAGGCAAAGCAAAAGATCTTGGCGTGCGCCTGATTCCCGGGGTGATCGCGATAGGAACGGCAACCGGAAATGCGCAAGCGCGACTGGGCATTGCGGACCAACTCGACGTCGCCGGGGCTAGGTTCAACAATGTTACCTTCATCGTTTTGGACGATGACGCACTAAGCTTTGCATGGGGATTCTATCGAATTCCAATGATCGTGGGCCTACCAGTCTTGCGGAAACTCGGGCGCCTTGAGGTCCGGCTGGAGGATGACTCGGTGGGATTGCGCTATGACCGCCTGCCGGGGGGTAAAGCGATCGATGCAAACTTAGCGCTTGACGGTCTGCAATTGCTTGCAACGGTGAAGCTGAACGAATACCAGGCTCGCCTTCTTTTTGATACCGGTGCAAGATCAACCCTTCTCAACCGAGGCGTGGCCGCAAAGTTTCCGGACTTGATGAGTGATGCCGACCGCACATCGGTGCTGACCGTCGGCGCCGGCGGCACGAAGCGCGACCAGTCGGCACTGAACCTTGATGCCGTAAATCTCGATGTGGCAGGCCGTTCAATCAAACTCGCAAACGTGAAAGTCACGGGCGACGCACACAGGCGGCGCGACGGTATACTTGGCCAGGATGTGTTGACGTCAGGTCGGGGCTATGTTCTCGATTTCGGTAACATGCGCCTCGAGTTACTGGAGAAGCAATGATACTCCCGGCGAGAGTCGATCAAGACTGCAACGTCGCGCAAACTGAGAAAATGACAGTTGAGTGATTTCATGAGGCATGCACGCGCATTGCTGCTGGCCTGGGCGCTCGCCGGTTGCGACGTGAGGGTTGCACTTGCGGCCTCAGCGAACCAAGTCGGTGACGCCATCCGCGCGCAAGAGGCCGCAATGATGGCCGCGATCGTCGCCGAAGACGCTGCCGCAATCGCCGAGTTTTATGCGCTCGACGCACAAATGCTGAGCCCCGGCGTCACCAATACGACGCCCGCCGCGATCCGCGCCGCGTTTCAACGCTTGCTCGACGATCCTAATGGCACCCTCCGCTTCCAGAGCTCGCACATGATCATCCCCGCGTCTGGAGACTACGCGGTGTCGCAAGGAACGTACTGGGTGACATATAGCGATCGCGCTTCCCACCAGCGTGCCTCGCAGTCGGGCAATTACATCAATCTGTGGCGCCGTCAGCAGGATGGGAGCTGGAAGATAATCCGCGACATCACAGCGCCTGCACCGGTCGAGAAGCCCAATCCCTGACTCGGTCGGAAGGTATCCGCTTGGACTGCCGGAGACCGTAGTGACGGTGGCATCATCCCGCGGTGCGTACGCCGATGCGCCACGGCGCTCGGACGAGCGTTCGGATTCGATGCTTGAAACGCGAGGTCATGTTTTTGGACGCCACGGTCATGTCCCTGTTCCGCGGAAGCGACAGATGCTTATTCCCGACGCACTGCGCGCATTGGACCAGAGCAAGCTATGTCGATAACCACCTGTCACTTCGGGATGCATGTGCATTCGCTTGATGCCGCAAGAGAGTTCTATGTCGGCATTCTGAAGTTAAGTGTCCTTCAGGATCTGCCGCAGATAAAGCTCCTCGCGTTGAAGGCTGGCGACGTCCGTCTATCCATCCGGGCGGACGTGTCAATGAGTGAAGCGGAGGCCGCTTCTCGCGCCGGCGGGAGCATCATCTTCCGGACCGCCAACCTGGCAGAAACTGTGAGCGCACTGCAGCGAAGTGGAGTCGCTGTGCCTCCGGTTTCAGAGGCGCCCGGATTCATGAAGTTTGTGACCTTACGAGATCCGAGCGGCAACCTCGTCCAGATTGCAGAGTACATGCGCGATCCATTGCGTGAAGCATAAGATGGGGTCGCCGGGGTGTGGTCGACCTACGCGGGCTGCGTCTCATTTGAACACCACCGTTACCTGGCACCGGCTTACTTTGGCCGCTTGCGAGGGCTGGTTCCAGTCCACCGCTTAAAGGCCCGTGAGAAAGCGCTGGATTCCGAAAAGCCGACGAGATAGGCCGCCTCGCTGACCGAGACTTTCTTCCCGTTCAGATAATGCAGCGCCATCCTATGCCGAAGCTCGTCGAGCAGCTTTTCGAAAGTCACCTGCTCGGCCTTTAGTTTGCGATACAGCGTCTGGTGGCTGAAGCCCATTTCGTTGGCGACTTCGTCGATGCTCGGTTCGCCACGGTGAAGCATGGGGATCAGAATGCTCTCCACCCTTCCACGCGTGGTGGTCGCACGCTCCAGGCTATCGAGAAGTGCCTTCGCATGCTCGCTCAAGACACCAAACGCATACCGTGTCGTTCGTGCGACCTTCGTGAACATCAACGTCTCGTCGATCAGAAGCGCGTTTCTTTCGCTACTGAAGACTGTCGGAACCCGGAAGATGCGGTCGTACTCGGCACGGTAGGCCGGCGCTGCATGTGTGACGTGAACCTCTTTCACCAGAACGCGACCTTCCGGAATGAACCGTCGTGTTCCGCAGACCATCCGCGCCCATCCGGATTCGGTCAGCTCCGGAAAACTGTTTGCGTCGGTTCGGGTATCGACGAGCCAGGTCTTCCCGGGTTCATGAACCAGTTGAAAGCGCCTGCCCGGCGCCACGCCATCCACCTGGACCACAAGGCCATTGTACCGGTTCGTTTCTGTGAACGCATGAAACAACGTATCGCTTGCCAGTGCGATCAAACCAACAACCGAGAGTTCTGCAAAGTCGACATCTTCTCCGAAGTGCAACGCCAGCGCCGGATCGCGCGTGAGCTCGATTCCGGCTCTCATGAGCGCCTTGTACTTCTCAAACGGAATTCGGTTATCGAGGTCAGCAAGGTCTTCGTCGGAAATCCCTGACCGCGCAAGCAGTGCGTCCAAGCGTGCCTGTTTCGACACGGCAAAATCGAGCAAGCCCTTGGCGTAGCCCGCGCCCACTGTCGGCTGCGTTGCGGTGAGGCGCAATGTCATCATTTTGGACGCTGCAGTCATGTGAGTCGCGTGGGACAAGCGGTAGGGTGTTGTTCGCTATAGGGCAGTCGTTAACAGCGACAGCTTAGCGCATCATCGTGGGGCCCTTCAAATGGACGCTGTTAACTTTGCACGCCTGAGCGACGCCGCACGCCATTGCTCAGAGCGCGCTTAGAGCATGTCAGCGCGTTCAACAGCGAGGGTGGCAGGGCTTCTCTACCTAACCGTTATCGGCACAGGGGCCGCTTCGTTGCTCATTGCGCCAGCGCTCGTGGTTGCTGGCGATGCGGCTGCGACAGCAAATAACATCCTCAACGCGGAGCAAGTGTTTCGACTGAGCTTTGCGCTCAACCTCATTGCAACTGCCGCCTATGTCGGGGTTGCGGCAGTCTTCTACGAGTTGCTCAAGCCAGCGGGCAAGACACTGTCTGTGGTTGCTGCGTTTTTTGGTTTGACTGGTTGCGCCGTCGGCGCTGCTATCTCGCTTGATGGACTTTCGCCGGTGCTCCTTTTGAAAGGTGCCCCGTACCTGGCGGCGTTCACCAAGGAGCAGTTGCAAGCACTCGCGCTGACCTCGCTTCGCCTAAGCAGCGTGGGGGGCAACATCGCTCTCATTTTCTTCGGCTTCTACTGCCTCATGCTCGGGTTCCTCATTGTAGGGGCAAAGTTCCTTCCCCGCATCCTCGGCGTCTTTCTGGCGATCTCTGGCGCTGCGTGGCTGATCGGCAGTTTTGGAAGCATCCTTGTGCCGGCGTTCGCCAGCCAGATCTCGCCCTACACAATGGCGGCGGCGATTTTTGGTGAGTCAGCGCTCACGCTGTGGCTGCTCACTTTTGGGGTGAACGATGCGAAGTGGCGAGCGCAGGCAGGTGAAACATGACAATGGAAGTAGCTGTTGGCATTGAGCCACGGTCGTTGGGCTCACAAATAGCCGATAGATCGTTGAGGGCTTCGGCGGCGCTGTGGTTCCTGATAGCCGCCGCCGGCCAGTGGCTCTTCGTTGCTTTCATTTTGGGCTTCTACGGCGCGCCCACCATGACCGGCAATTTCGAGGCGTGGGACAAGAACAAGTTTCTGACCCACGGCTACATTGCCGGTGACACCGTCGGAAATCTCGCATTCGCTGCCCACGTGATGTTGGCCGCAATCATTACATTCGGTGGCACCCTTCAGCTTGTGCCGCAGATCCGCGCCCGCGCGATCTCCTTCCACCGGTGGAACGGGCGCGTGTTCATCCTGACCGCGTTTGTCATCAGTCTGACTGGTCTGTTCATGAACGCAACGCGCGGAAGCACAGGCCTGTTCGACCATCTCGCAATTACGCTCAACGCAATTCTCATCATGTTTTGCGCCGGGCAAACGATTGGGTATGCGATGGCGCGCGATATCGACGCTCACAGGCGCTGGGCGTTGCGGACTTTCATGGTCGTGAACGGGGTCTGGTTTCTGCGTGTCGGCATGATGGGTTACATGGCGGCCAAAATTGTTCTTTTCGGTGGGCCCAAAGGGTTCGATGCCGACTTCTACGCGTTCTGGTCTTACGGAAGTTACCTTGTGCCCCTTGCAGTCCTTCAGCTCTATTTCTTGGCTCAAGATGGCAAGGGCGGTCTCGCTAAAGTTGCAATGGCGCTTCTTCTTGTTGTGTTAGCGGCAGGCACGGCCGCAGGAATCGTGGGGGTCACCATGATCATCTGGTGGCCTCAGCTGACGACGACGTGAGCGGCGAGCAATGGACACTTCTGCGTTCATCTTTCTTCACGTCACGGCGGGTACGACGGCGCTTCTCTCAGGCGGAACGGCACTGCTCGTGCGCAAGGGCGAGCCTGTCCACCGCTTGGCCGGCAACGTGTTCCTCGTCGCAATGGTTCTTATGTGCGCAGGCGCGATTCCTGTAGCGATAGCTAGGCAACAGACCTTGAACATCGCCGCTGCAAGCTTCACGCTCTACTTGTTGGCGACCTCGTGGAGGGCCGCGACGCGCAACGACGGCGAATCCGGTAGCTCTGAGAGGGTCGCGTTCTTTACCGGGATGGGGATCGCAGCGGGTGCTCTTGCCTATGGCGCGCTCGGCCCAAGGGACGCCGCGCCATTCTTCTACGCATTCGGCTCACTGGCTGCCTTTGCCGCTTTGATGGACCTCACGGTCATCATCCGAAAAGGCGTTTCCGGCGCTCAGCGGATTGCACGCCATTTGTGGCGCATGAGCCTGGCAATGCTTATCGCAACAGCTTCCTTCTTCATCGGGCAGCCGAAATTCGTGCCCGGAGTGGTTCGCGACGCAAACTTGCATTTTGTTCCGGTGATAGCCGTCATGGCGCTGTTGCTGTTCTGGTTGCTTCGAGTCCTGCTGACACGCTGGGCCGATCACACGTACGGCTCAACGCCAAACATGAATGCGCCGACCGCGGATCAGGTGGAGCTGGGCGGATCACTAGAATCTCGTCAGGACTTCGTCATCACTCATCGATATCTGCATCAAAGAGGAGAGCCTAGATGAGCAAATCAGAGAAGCGATCGGTCGGGCAGTCATTGATCGCTACACCGCTGATCGCCGCCGTCACAACAGGGGCGGTCTTGGCCGCGAACGGAACCGTGTTGATTGGCGTCGCTGCCGGGGTGGCGGTTGGCTTCGCTGCTGGACTGATTGCTGTCGTACTCTTGCGCCAGGTTGCTGGCCGGAAGAGCTCCAGCTCATGAGTGTCGTGCACGCAAATCACTTCCCGGATGTGTGTTTCGCGGCCGACGCCAAGCGCGCGACGATTTCGCGGATGAACTGGTCTCGATGGCTTGTTGCGCGGCCCACAAACTCTTTTGTCACGATCGTATTCGGATCGTACTTGGAACTCCAAAGAGTGAGCTCAAGCATAATCGGGGTGAGATCCAACCCCTTCTGGGTCAATTTGTAGACAACTTGGCGGCGGTTCGTGGGGTCAATGTGGCGAGTGACAATGCTGAACCTCTCCAAGAGTTTGAGCCGCGACGCGAGAATATTGGTCGCCACGCCTTCGTTGGACGCGGCGAATTCGCGGAAGTTCTTCATCCCCTTGGACAGGTCGCGCAGCAGGAGCAGCGTCCACCGGTCGCCGAACATAGTTGCGGCGTAGTCGATCGGGCAGCCGGAGTGGGGTGGTTTCTTCGGGCGCATAGCTTCAACGGAAATAACTTGTCATTTGCAAGCGAATGTGACAGATTGCTTGCAAATAACAAGTGAGCGGAGGATGGGTCACATGAAACTCTATTACGTTGTAGGCAGTCCGAATTGCCGCAAGGTGCATGCCGTGGTCAACCATATGGGGCTCGACGTTAAGTTCGAATACCTGGACTTCTTCACCGGCGAAATGCAAGGCGCTTACCGCTCAATCAACCCGAACGCCATGGTGCCATCGCTCGTCGACGGGGCGTTGAAGTTGTGGGAATCGAACGCGATCATGCAGTATCTCGCAGACGGACCCGGCGGAGAACCGATATTTCCGCGCGAGCGGCAACAGCGGGCCGATGTCGTTCGCTGGCTCGCCTGGGAGCTCGCTCACTTTAATAAGGCGCTCGGTATTCTGTCCTTCGAGACTGTCGCTAAGCCGACCTTCATGAAGCAGCCACCGAACGAAGCGCTTGTCGAAATCTCGACGGCTGACCTTAAGCGCTTTTCGCCTGTTCTGAACGCACATCTCGACGGCCGGATGTTTGTATGCGGCCAGGGCGTGACGATTGCGGATTATGCGGTAGCGCACTTGGAGTCGTTCAAGGATGCAGTGCCTTTCGATTGGGCGCCGTATCCGCACCTGAACGCCTACTTCGAGCGAATGCGATCGGTCGAGCATTGGGCCAAGACGGCTCCACCAAGCATGGAAGCGGTGGGTCGCAAGCCGTCGGCGCGTTGAGGTGATAATGTCCCGGCTGCTCCTTGGCGCTGCCGCCTACATTGTCCCGACCTTTGGGATCGGCTTCGTTTGGCACCTGATCGTGTTTGATGATGTCTATCGCGATTTGCAGGTTTATCGCACCGACCTCATCATTCCCTTCGGCGTTGCCGCAATGACAATCCAAGGGTTGACTTACTCAGCTGCGTATTCGCGCCTCCTTGGCGGATCGAGCGTTGTCGCAGGTACTATTTGGTTCGGCGCATCGGCGGGCGTGCTTGCCTGGGGCTATGGCGTCCTGGCGGTGGCAGCGAAGCACCCAATGACATCAGTGCCGGTCTTCGTGGGGATCGAGACTGCCTTCACGCTCGTGCAGTTTGCGGTGGTGAGCCCACTCTTGGCATTTGTCTGGCGAACGGTCCCTAGCAACGTTGAATCGTGATTCGAAGGAGACCCAAGAATGAACTACGCGGACGGAATGAGAGAACTGGCGGCGTTGCGCAAAAAGATTCTTGTCGTGCGTCAAGAAATACGCCGCGTTCAAAGCGAGATCGAACCCGCGCCCGTCGCCGATCATACGTTTTTGTCCGGCGCAGGTCGCGTGACCTTGTCGTCGCTATTCGATGGCAAGAAACAGATGATCTTCGTCCACAACATGGGATCGTCCTGCACCACTGCACCATGTGGGCAGACGGCTACAACGGGCTTTACGAACATCTTGCGGACCGGGTGGCGTTCGTTCTCGCTTCGCCGGAAGCGCCTGAACAACAACGCAAGCTTGCCGGATCGCGCGGATGGCGCTTTCCGATGGTGACGGACATCAATTCTGATTTTGCGCGTGCGATGCTTTACACCGATGAAAAAGGCAAGCCCACACCGGGTATTTCTGCATTCGAGATTCGAGGCCAAGACATCTATCGCGCGTCTGACACGAGAAAGGGTCCCTACGACGACTTCTGCTCGGCTTGGCACTTTTTCGACATGCTGCCGGGAGGCGCGGACGGCTGGCAGCCTAAGATGAAATACCGCCGCGAGGCTTTGGTGCGATAGCCATGGCGTGGCGGAAATCCCCGGCCAAGCTGATCGCGACTTTCGAAAGCGTTCTGCCCACGGACGTACGCGTTCAGCGGCGACAAATGTTCGGCTATCCGGCGGCGTTTGCGAACGGAAACCTATTCACCGGACTCCATCAAGATGACTTGATGATCCGCCTGAGCGCGGCTGATCGCGAGAAGTTGAAGGACCTGGGCGGCAAGATGTTCGCGCCGATGCCGGGCCGCAGTATGCGCGAATACGTCGTCGTGCCGGACGCGATCTTGTCGGATAAGCGCGCCCTCAGGCGATGGCTGATGAGATCGCTGACCTTTGCCTGCTCGCTGCCGGTGAAGAAGCCAAAAGAGGGGGGCTCCAAGAATGCCCGTTGAGCGGAGAATCGCAAGAAATTCGCCAGGACTCTCTGGCGGAACCAGGCCAGGGTGCTCGTGCAACGGGGAGTAAGCCATGCGATACGTCTCAAGTCTTCTGCTGCTCGCATCAGCGTTCGCGGGGTTGGGGCAAATGCCGACAGCTTTGGCCGGCGCCACCACGTACACGCTCGATACAAGCCATACACAGATCGTCTTTTCGGTCGAGCGGTTCGGGTTCAACCGTGTCATCGGCCTGCTTGACGGGATCGAAGGTGAGGTTGTGTTTGACGAGGCGGCTCCCGGAAAAAGTTCGGTGCACGCGACAATCCCAGTTGCCCGCCTGAATACGGGTAATCCCGAGCGCGATGGCTTTCTCCGCGGAAAACTCTGGCTGAACGGCGATGCGTTCCCGACGATAGAGTTTCGATCGACATCAGTGAAACTGTTGGGCGGGCAACGCTTCGAGGTGCAAGGAACGCTGTCACTCGCCGGCGTGACCGCTCCAGTGACGTTTCAAGCATCATTCAACCGTCGCGGACCCGACCACGTTTCGAAGCGCCCAGCTGTCGGATTTTCCGGTGCGGGAGCTCTGTCGCGAGGCGCGTTCGGCGTTCGAATAGCCGCGCCAGCGATCGGCGATGAAGTTCGTTTCAACATCGAAACCGTCGCCATAGAGAAGTCGCCGGAGTCCGCATCACCAAAGTAGGCGCACCCATGGCCGTTGACGGCGCATTGGCATGGTCTCAGCAATCCGGGTTGTCGGGTGGTTCCATCGCTCCGTCATCGTTTCCGGTCGGCAAATGGCAGGCCGACCCGATCTTGTGCACGATCACGGCCGGCAGCGTCGTGCGTAAGCTTGAGCCTCGCTTGATGAAGTTGCTGGATGTCATCTGTAGGTCAAACGGCAGCCTCGTCACCAAGGAACGCTTACTTCAGAAAGTGTGGGAGGGAAAAGTCGTCGGTGACGATACGATCGCAAGTGCGATTAGCCGCCTGCGTCTCGCTCTAGACGATGACTCCCGCCGCCAAGAACTGATCAAGACGGTCTCAAGACGAGGGTACGTCCTCGCGAGGCCTATCCCGCATAGCGGTCGTGAGAAGTCGGAATCGACCGACGCGGCAGCTCTCTGCGCGAGGGGGCGAGAGCTGTTGCGCCACGGCACCGCCCCAGGCTTGGAACAGGCGCGCGTGTACTTTGAGGCCGCATGCCAACAGGCGCCGGCCGATGCCGCCGCACACGCCGGTTTCGGCTGCGTGCGTCTCACGCAGTTCTTCGCGGGCTATGCCAGCCGCGAAGCGTGTCTTGTGCCAGCGCGGAAGGCGGCAAGACGGGCGGTCGAGTTGGACAAGAATTGCTCATTGGGATGGGCAGCGTTTGGCTTCGCACAGTTCATGAGTGCCGGCGCAGTGCCTGAATGTGAAGCCGCGTTTAAAGGCGCATTGTCGAATGAGGGCGACCACAGCATCGCCTGCCGTTGGTACGCGTTGTTCCTCCTTTCCCAGAAGAGGTTCGATGAAGCGGAGATTATCGCGCGGAGAGCACTTGCGCTTGAACCCTACACCCTCGCGGCGATTCGAGTCTTGATTCAAGTTCTCCTCGCAGCTCGCCGATACAAAATCGTTCTGGAGGAAGCTGAAGCAGCGCTAACCCTGTCGGAAGGTGAACTAGCGATCTGGTTCTGGGCCGGCTGTGCACACAAGTTCTTGGGACATGAGAGCGCAGCATACGCGGCGTTTCGAATGAGTTTCGGCTCTTCTTTCGACCCCAGAACGCGCGACCGTTGCGACTCGGCGTTTCAACGTGGCGGGCTAAAAGGGCTCTTTAGGCTTATGGCCGCTCGGCAAGAGGAGGGTGATGTCGTGATGCGCCCACTCGATCGCGCGATTGTCTGCTCGTTTGCTGGAGAGCATGTCCGCGCAACTCGGTTCTTGGTGTTGGCATCTCAACACGGCGACCCGCAGCTTTCGTGGCTTCATGTTCTCCCGCACTTCGACGATCTCCGTGGACAGCCGGCATTTGATAAATTGGTGAGAGCCCACCAGGCCCGGCTCCGAGTTGAATGACACGTGTTCAAGGTCTATTTGATCCTGATCGGCGCCACCTTCGTTCTTGCGGCGCTTTGGTTGGCGATCGCTCGCGTCCGATCTTTGCGACGGCCAAAAGTCGTTGTTGGCCGGGTCGTTGATTGGGCTGTGCGTTCTGATGGAGAAACGCCTCCCACGGTCTTCTACCACGCGGTTGTGGTTTTCCATGACATGGATGGAGTTGAACGTCGGTTCGTCTCAGGAGTTGGGTATGACCGACCCCAGCATCCGGCTGGGGACACTCTCACCGTGGAATATGATCCAACAATGCCGGAGCGCGCAGTCGAAGCTACCTTTGCCGCTCGATGGGGATTCAGCGCAGCAATCGCCGGGCTCGGCGTGGTTGCCTTGTTGTTTGGTCTAGTCATGTAAGCTGACCATTTGCCGAAGGAGAAGGACGATGGCGATGCTGGAGAGGCGACTAAACGCCTGGAATGATCCCGCCGATGTACATAAATGTGAAGTCGCACGTATTCTGCATGCCGTGTGCCATGATCGGAACGGCGAGATTGCGGCCCGCGAGGAAGTAGAGCACGGCGTAAGTTAGACCGCCGATCGTTGTGACGATTATCCCCGTAAGGTCTTGATACTCGTGGGCGATGCCAAAGACGACATTGACGGCAAGTGTGCTCAGGATCCAGGCGGCGATGTTGCCGCCGAAGAGTTCGGCGACGCGATTCATCGCGTAGCCGCGCCACACCATTTCCTCGCCGAAGGCGGCCAACACCCACGACAAGGCGATCCAGAACAGTGTCGCCTGCAAGTTGCCCTTGAGATCTTTGAACAGACTTAGGTCGGGCGACGCGCCCGTGTATGAACGGACGAGCGGCTCCAGCACGATGAGCTCGTGCACAGACAACGCCACGCCAGCGAGCGCGCCAAGCGCGAGCGCTGAGGCCCCATGCGGGGGCCACCGAAAACCAACATCCGTCCAGCGCGCGCCGCGGACGAAGAGCATTAACCAGCCAAGAACAAGCAGGTAAGGCGTATGACTTATCGGGAGGTATCCAAGTGACCCGGCCAAGAAAACGGCAGCGAAGAGCACCACTTCCACCAACCCGAAGGCCGCACCATTTCTCCACCCCGCCGTCTCGGTCGACCGCCCCATCGCTTTACCCTCTTTTGAAAACTATATTGCTATGCTAGATAGCATGTTATAGATTCTGCGTCGAGTCGGAGTGTGCCGTGGCGCAGGATGAGTTTCTTTCGAACTGGGAATCGCAAGCGCGCAAGGGAACGCTGGAGCTTGTTGTGATGGCGGCGCTCGCGACGAAGGAGTTCTACGGCTACGAACTTGTCGAGCACCTGAAGTCGCGCTGCGGCATGAGTGTCAGTGACGGCACGCTCTATGCGATTCTTCTGCGGCTCAAGAACGAGGGCTTCGTTCGTTACAGATGGGAACACGCGACGACCGGCCCCGGGCGCAAGTACTATGCCTTGACAAAGCAAGGCGCCGCGGCGCTTGCCGGGATGCGCACTGCGTGGGCCGAGATCACGCGCGCTGTCGACCGCGCGACGGAGGGCTGAGAATGTTCAAAGACGCACGAGCGCGGCGCGCATGGAGACTCTACTTTCTGAAGGCGGAGGCAGTGCTCACGCCTCTTGCGGCGTCGGTGCGAATTGAGCTCATCGACGATCTCAAGTCGCATGTGCGGGACATTCTGGAGAACGAGACGTCAACGGTGGACGAGTTTGCAAGACTTACCGCGGCGCTCGATCGAGTCGGTAGTCCAAAGGAGTTTCTGGCGCCACTCCTCGCTGACGCAGTCTTTCGGGCGCCCGCCAAACATGGGAGTCTGAGTATGGCTTATCGAACACTCCGTCTCAATGCCGCGCGCGGCACGTCCTACCTGATGCGCACCATCGGTCTCGTTCTTACAGGTGCGGCGGGGCTTGCGGTAGGCCTTGCCGCGCTCAACAGCTTGTTTCGGCCGGATCGTGCCGGGCTCTTTCTGCTCGACAACGACGAGTACCAACTACGCGTACTGGGGCTTGGTGCGTCGAGTGGCGAGCAAGTGCTTGTGCCCTGGATGGCGATCGCATTGATCGCAATCGGGCTCGCCCTCATCGCGTGGAGCGCCCGCCGCACGCGCCGCATGTTGATGGAACTGATTGCCAGCGCGGCGTAGCAACCACGCCTGCGTCGCAATCGAGCCCAAGCGTGTAGAAACCCCGAACCTCTGGCAGAAAGTCGCGCGCCTTGCGTCGCGCATGGCGTCGAGGCGTCGTCTGAAGAGGCCGTGCGCGTCGTCGAGGGTTTTCACAAGGCTCTGCACGAAGGCGATTTGGACGCGGCCTTGGCCTCGCACCGCCCGACCAAGCGACGGTAATCACCGAAGGTCGAATAACCGGAGAGTATAGCGGGAAACCGATCAACAGCATCTCACTTGAAACGATGGTCTTGCATCGGCAGCCAGCGGGTTGGAAAATCGTTCACGTCCACTGGTCGTCCAGGAATTTATCGAAATGACCCCGAGCAGCTGAGTGTTGCCGGTCAGTGCCGCCAAGTGATCGGCGTTTGCGCCGCAGAATCGCAAGCGACGGCAGTGCATCAAACCGCGCCATTGTCGCGCGGCGCTTTCGATGGCCCGCGCGGCGAAAGGGATCAAGGACTCTGCTTGCCAAGTCGAAGCCTCGATCCCGCACCTCTTCGCGCTCGGCGATGCGATCTCGGTCGGCGACGGAATGACGATCGTCGCAATCTCACGTCAAGGGCCGTGGCTCGCCAAGACGATCAAAGCGGTGCTAGCCGGAAAGGCGGTGAACTCGCTTGCGGCCTAGCTCTCAAAGCCACTGCGCCGAACGAAAATCGCCGAAGAAAGAGCATTCACCTCAGTCGCGCCGAATCAGACCTTCGTCCACCCCTTCGCGATCAGGTCCTCCGCCTCCGCCGGACTGAAACCCCGCACGCGCATGTACCTGCATTGAACATATCGGCCCCTGCGCGTCGTAACCTCGTGAACCCCCTCGGGCGCGCGCAAGCGGACGGTGAAGCCCTGTGCTGCATCGTTCTGCTCAACGCGGCCCCGGAAGTATTCGATCCAACCCCGCGCCGACGATGTGCCGGGCTCACGCACCCACGCCAAGAACTGGCTCGTTGAATCGACCTGGTCGGCGTAGTGCGTGTTCGGGAACGCGCAAAGCTCGCGAATGTACTCGTCCACCCAAGGCGCATCGGCCGGCACAAAGACGTGGCCCAAGCGGAAGAGGTGCGCTTGAGGGCCGAAGCGCATCGCCTTGTCGCCGACCGGCTGGCATTCGATGACGTTCCAGCGGCCTTTGCGCTTCAGTTCTTGAATGAGCTGCGTACCCGAAGCGCGATCCTCAATCAGAATGGTGTCAACCTTGTAGGTGGTCGCGACCATCTCGACGAGGGTGACAAGGTCATGGAATTCCACCCTCTCCCGCACGAGGTGGAGGAGGTAGTAGTGCTCGCCGCTGATGCCCCAGACGGTGAGCACGGTGTAGTCCGACGTCTCGCTTGCCTTGTTCGCGCTGTCGACGCTGAGCGCGATGCTGTCGAACTGTCGCGGCTTCGTCGCCGGCGCGTACCGCTGGAACCATTTCGGCTGCACCCAGTTGCCAGCCGCCGGCGTCGGGTCTTGCTGGTACTGCGCCTGAAACGACGCTTGCCCCATCGCCTTGCGCTGCCGTTCGAGCACGCTGAGCGGCTCGCGCTCGGCGTGGAGAAGTTCGCCCTTGGCCCGGCGGAAGGTTCTTGGGCCATAGGGCGTGAGGACACGGTGCTCTTCGTCCTGCGTCGCAATCGCCGGGAACGAGACGAGCTCCCACTGTTCCTGTCGCAAGGCATGGCCGATGAGGTCGTTCTCATGCAGGCGCTGACCGATCATGACCATCGCGCCCCGGACCTTGTCATTGAGGCGGCTATAGAGCGTGTTGTCATAGAAGTTGCGTGGCACCGCGAGCCGCGCCTCGCTGAACACGTCGTCGGCCTTGTGCGGGTCATCCACGATGTTGATGTCGCCGCCCCGGCCCGTGACGCCGCCCGTGATCGAACTTGAGAGGCGCACCCCGCCGGCCGTCGTGGTGAACTCGCTGATCGCGCCGCGGTCCGAGGAGAGCCGCGTGTCGAACGTCTCCAAATAGAACGGCATTTGCATCAGCCTACGCATATCCCAGGCGAGTTTCTCGGACAGGTCCTGCGCGTAGGAGACGCAGAGCAGCTCGCGCGACGGATGATGCCCGAGGACCCAGGCCGGGAAAGCGATCGAAGCCATGAAGGATTTGAGGCTTCTGGGTGGCAGGCAGATCGCCAGACGCGTGATCTCGCCCCGCATCACCGCCTGCAGCTTCGCCGCGATGACGAAGAGGTGCCAATTGGGGAAGAACTGCTTGTCCGGGTAGAGCTCGCCAAAGGCCCGCCAGGTGAAGGCGAAGAGGTCATTCCGATAGATCGTCCTCATCTTCTGGCTGAGGCTCGGGCTCGGCCGGTCGTTCGGGCTCTGAGGCCGGATCAGACTCGGGCGGATGAGATTCTTGCGCTTCGGCTTGATCAGCTGCGGACGCCAGAGTTTCGTAGACATAGGTGATGATCTCCCGATCGCGTTCGGTGAAGGTGAAGGTCTCTTTCGGGGCAGCCCGGGCGGCTGCGTCTTCGAGTGCTTCCACGCGCTCCAAAACGTGCTTGATGGCCGGCAGATCGCCGGCGGCGGCTTTAGCGAGCAGTTGCTTCATGCCCGCGCGCACGACCGACATGGTCTTGCGCTTGCCGTCGACGCTGACGGCGATCTGCTCGTTGGCTTCGCTCAAGAAGTCGGCCGCGAAGTTTTGCGCGTTCTTCGATCCCTTGGGCCGCCCCTTCGGATTGCCGGATCGGCCCTTCTTGAATTGTGTAGCTTTCGAAGACATCAGCGCCCCCTTCTGCGATCGGCAGGGGCAGGGAGATCGACGCCGCGTTGCTTGGCGATCTGGGCGAAGGTTTTTCCGTTTGCGTGGCGGGCGGTTTTGCCGGTCACATGCTCGAAGCGGCAGATCGTGAGGTCGATGTACCTGGGGTCGAGTTCGATACCGCGGCAACGCCGGCCCACGCGTTCGCAGCCGATCAGCGTCGAGCCCGAGCCCAAGAAGCCATCGAGCACGATCGCGCCGCGGTTCGTGGCGTCCATGATCGCATCGGCGATCATGGCGACGGGCTTAGGCGTCGGGTGGTTGCTCGCGAAGCGCTCTCCCATGGTCTCGCGCCCGAATTGCACGGGCCGGTCGTAGGCCCAGACGTTGGTTCGCGTCCGCTCATGCTTGCCGAGTTGGATGTTGTTGATGTGCGGGGCGGCGCCGTTCTTGGCGATGAAGATCAGCTCGTGCGCCGAGCGGTAGAGCGAGCCCATGCCGCCGGTTGGCTTGACCCAGACGGCCATGTTGAGAAGCTGGCCGAAGACGACGTCGATGGCGGCACACATCTCGCCCTGATGCCGCCAGTCCATGCACAGGTAGTGCAACGAGCCGTCGGTCGAGTGGGCGGCCATGAGGCCGAGCGCGGTCGTCAAGAATTCCGTGAACGCGGCCTTCGATTTCTCGCCTGAGGCTTGGTCGAACTCGCGGTACCGGCGCCGGCCACGGCCGACGACGCTGCGGACCTTCACGTTATAGGGCGCGTCCGCGAACACCATCTGCGCCCGCTCGGCGCCCATCAAGCGCTCATAGGAAGCGCGGTCGAGCGCGTCGCCGCAAATGACCTTGTGCTCGCCGAGATGCCAGATATCGCCGATGCGGCTTACCGGCTCGCCCTCGTGGCCCACGATCTCGTCGTCGCGATCCTTGGCTCCGCCATTCCCGATCCGCTCAATCCGAAAATCGATCTGCGGAATGGTGAAGCCCGTGATCGCCGAAATCTTCGGGATCTCGAACTGCAGCGAGAGCTCATGAAGTTGCCGGTCGACCTCGGGCTCGTTCCACGTCGCGTCTTCGGCGAGCTTGTTGTCGGCGAGCGCGAGCGCGAGGCAGTCGTCCTCGCTCAAATGCTCAAGCCGGATGACGGGGCAGGTTTGAAGCCCGATGAGCTTTCCGGCCTGCCATCGCCCGTTGCCGGCGATGATGATCCCCGACTTATCGACCACGATCGGAAAAATCCAACCGTGGGCACGGATACTGTCGGCGATCTGCCGGATTTGTTCCTTGCTATGAACCCGCGCATTGCGCGGGTTCAGCTTCAAGCTATCGAGGGCGACATAGTCGCATTTGAGGCGGAGGTGCGAGCGATCAACCGGCTCGGCGCGGGTTTGCTTTCTGTGGGTCATGGGCGAAGACGTCGCCCATACGCAAATCCTGATCAGGGTCACCGGCGGTGTGTGTTTCTGACCTTGACGTCTTTTCGATCACCCGCACGCGAATCAGTGTCGTCGGGTCAATTTTGAGATCGCCGTCTGAAAAACTCTTGGCGATCAGCCCTTCGGCGTCTTCGGCCACCTTCAGCACGAAGCGAATGAAGGCGTCGTTCCAAAGCATCGTCACGAAGTCGAGCCGTTGGCCACCCTTGTGCAAAACGTCGTGCGCGAACTCGAACGCGCCGGCGAGGTGCAGCACGGACCGGCTTGGGCTCCAGATGCGGGATTTCACATTGTCGGTGTCGCTGACGCTGGGGTCTTTCAGGACATAGGGCGCAAGCTTGTTCACCGTGGGCTTCATCGGCGTCCTACCAATAATCTGGAGCGCGTCGGTGAGCGCCTTCTGCAAGAACGGCATCACGATCCGGCCTGCCGCCAGACGATCACGCATGCGCCGGTTCACGTCCTTAAGCACGCGATCCACCTCCTCGAACGACTGCGCGGTATAGCAAGGCTTGATCGGCAGGGCCGTGTTCGCCCACGTCGCGTCCCCTTCCGCCCGGACGCGCAAGGCCCACGCGCAAAGCGCCGTGACGGCCTTTTCGCGATCGCTATCGTTGTCGTCGGGCGCCGAGTAGCACAGCGTCGCGATCACGACGGCACCGATCTCGTAGATCGGCTGCGCGTTGAAGTCGACGTGGACAATGTTGGCTGACATGATCCTGCTCGTGCAGAACTGCGGTCGCGACTCGGTTGGAGTTCCAACTTTAGCGCCGCAAGAACATGCGGACGTGAGCGATTCCGCGATCGTCCTGCTCTTTCTCTGATACCGTCCTGTTCCGGTTCCTGTTAGCGCCCTGTTCCGAAATCGCGAATTTCATCGCGAACGCGAGCATTTCTGCGGCGTTCAGCGCGCATAGCATCCCGAAAACAGGAAAATTCGCTGTACAACAGGCGGTAACAGGCTATTCGCCCTGTTTTTCAGGGCGAGCACGGCCGATACTGGACTGTGCCGTGTACCATTCACGCGTGCCGTCTTCTCAGTCATCGACGACGCCCCAGAAACGGCACGGACGCGTGCCATTTTCGCAAGTCATCGCTTTCCAAGTATCGGTTCGTCGCACTGAGCAGGGAGCTTTCTCCCGCGCGGTGTCCACCGCATGAATTTCCAGGCACTGAAGCGCGTCGTGTTGCGCCCAAAGGAGGCGTCTCCGGCCTGGTCGCGCTGCCACAACCCCGAACGATTGTGCCGATCCAATCCGGTCGAAGTCCCCCTCACAGCGTGTCAGGAAGTCGCCAGAAAGAGGCCATTGGCGCCTACTATCAGTATGAGCCTCTTCAAAGCGATGAACGCCCATCAGCGGTCTGTCAGTTGCCGAATTCCTTGGCGTAGTCCGGCGGCCCGCAATTGGTGACGCGACCGCCGTCTTTGGCGCAGAGATGAAGGTTGCCATCCCAGGCGAACGAGCGTTCAGCGCCGTCGGCGAAGACGAAGCGAAGCGTGTACGACGCGCCGACAGTGACCTTGACCATGCACGACTTTTGCGGCTCCAAAGCACACACCTGCTCGCCGTCTCGATAGACGGCAACGGGTTCCGATGCATCGTTTGCGACGTAGATGTTGGTAACGTCGCTGGCACTCGCGGCATGGGCGAGAGCGACCACAACGGCCCCGATAACGATTGGTTTCAGCACCAGAGATCTCCTCAAGCACGCGAGACCGAATCATAGTCCCCGCCGATGGTCAAATTCCCCGCCGGGACGCTGCGGCGCACCCAAAGGCCTCTGACGTCTACTTCAATGTGACCGGCTTCAAGCATCATGGCCGTTCGACATTAACTCGCAAGGCGAATGTGTGCTGTCACGATATTGCGGCTGCGTCCAAGCCTCGACCGCGCCGCCATCGCAGGCGCATCGCAGCACCCTACACTCGAGCTTCTCCGAAGTGCCTCGCAAGTCATGCGCGGATCGCGCCCGCTGCCCCCGGCCATTGACGGCTGAGCATCAAGTCATGTCCGCCGGGGCACACCGCCAGTTCCGCGCGATAGGTGTCGCGCAGCTGTCGAGAGGCTTGGATAGCTGGGACAGTGTCGATGCCTTCGCGCGCATTCTCTCCGGTCCGGCCTGGGCGCAAGGCTTCGCTTCGGACGCACTGATCGAGCGTTGGTCGAAATCGAAGGGTCGTCGGCTTCGTCGAGTCGCGCTTGTCAGCACGATCCGGCTGACGCTATCCCGAGGCGCACGGGCGCATAGTTCGCGCTACACGCCGAGCCGGGCGAGAATCTGCTCTTCGGTGGCTTGCGCCGATCCGCTCGCGTCGAGGCGCTGCCATGCGATCGTGCCCAGGTCGTATGTCAGTTGCTTCCGCAGGACCGCGGCGTCGGCGTCGGAGGCATCGCCCCGGCGCGCGGCGAGGCGCTGCGCCAGCACGTCTCTCGGCGCCTCGAGCCAGAGTCCGTCGAACGATTCGCCTAAAGTGTTGGCGACGGCGGCGATGGCGGTTCGCTCGGTCTCCTTCGCGAAAACGGCATCGACAACGACACTTGCGCCTGCTCGCAGGGCCGCTGCGGCAAGACGCAAGAGTTCGTCGTAAACGCGATCGGACGCTTCTTGCGTGTACGCGCCAGCCGCTAAGCGTTCGCTGGTCGCGACGTCCGCCAGGCGCTTGCGGATTTCATCGCTGCGCAAGTGAACGCCACCCGCACCGCCACCGATGCGCCAGGCGACCGCCTTTGCGAGTGTCGACTTGCCCGTCCCCGACAGGCCGCCGATCGCAATCAGCCGCGGCGCGGGGCGGCGCGTCAGGGTGCGTACGAGCGCCAAATACCGGCTGGCGCTTTCCCGGCCCCCAGGCCGTCGCGCTTCGGTCTTGGCGCGGATCTCGGCACGCAGCGCCAGGTAGAAGGGGAGGGCAGCCAGGCTCGTCATCACCTCCCGCCACTGCGCCGGCGCGCGATGGATCGCCCAGGCGTTGAGCGCGCGATTGGCGTGGCGGGGCAGGCCGCGCGCGATCAGATTCATCAACAGGAACGCGAGATCGTAGAGCGGCGGGATCTTTGCGTAGAAGTCGTCGAACTCGATGCAGTCGAAGAGCGTCGGTTCGCCGTGATCGAGGAAGGCATTGCCCAAATGCATATCGCCGTGACAGCGGCGCACGTCGGCGGACTGATGCGCGACCGCTGCGGCGCAGGCAGTATGCGCGATTTCCCGGGCGGCGATACCGGCTTTGACGGCGCCGTGTCCGAACGCTGTGGCTTGCGCTCTGAGATCGCCGCTGTTCTCCCGCGCGATGCGCGCCGCCGCCGCGGGCCAGTCGTAGCCATGTATGACCTCGGCCAAGTTGTGGAAGGCGGCAGCGTGCACGGCAAGGCGTTCAACCATTGATTCCGTCAAGCTCCCGCGCTCCGCGATGTGGGCGAGCAGGGCGTCGTCGGGGAAGCGCCGCATCTCTAACAGCCAGTCCACGACGGTTCCCTCCCCGCCCAGCGCCAACACGCCGCCACGCTCGACGACCGGCAGCAGGCGAAGATAGACCGAGGGCGCGGTGCGTGCGTTCAACTCAAGCTCGCGAGCGAGCGCCGCATGGCGCTTCTCCAATGTGCTGAAGTCGAGATAGCCGAGGTCGACGGGCTTCTTCAGCTTGTAGGCGCGCTCGCCCGCTAGGAAGACGAACGCCGCGTGCGTCTCGATCGATTTGGGCGCATGACCCCATGGGCCACCGCCGCGCAGCCAGTCGATGACGCTATGGGTCATAGGGCTCACTCTCGCACCATGCGAAGCCTAGAAGCGGCGCACGACCTTGATCCGAGTCAAGAACAAGTTCTTATCTCGCTCAAGTCACGTCGCCCCCTCGGGCACGATCAAGCGCTGGCCAGTCTGCGTTAGTACGTGAACTCCACCGACAACCAAAGCTTGTTGCGATCGGCGAAGCCCGGAACGCCCTCGTAGTCGGCATATTTCACGCCGGCGGTCCAATGATCGCCGAACTTGGCGGCGAGTTCGACGTCCACCTCGCTGCCAAGGTCGGCGCCGCCGCGTTCGGCGTCGAAGTCGTGATAGGTGACTGCGGCGCTAAGACCGGTCAGGGGATCGGCGCCGTCGATCTTCGTTTCGTATCCAAGGGTACCGTAAAGGTCGACGATGCCATTTCCCGGGGTAACCAGGAACACATCGGCATAGCCCTGGAATTTGTGCAATGTTGCGAGCGGCGTTTGAAACCTGTCCGTGCCATTGCCTTCGAGGGACTCGACGCCACCGAGCAGCTTGAACCCCTGTGTCGCCAAGCCGGCCTCCAAGAGCCAGTAGTCAACGTCGTAGTTGCGCGTGTTGTTTGCGTAATCGCTTTGCAGCGCGTATTCGGCCGCATAGAGCAAGGTGAGGTCTTTGCCCCAACCGTGCTTGCCGGCGAAGCGCGCGCCGAACGTCTGCGTCGAGGGAATGGTCGCCTGCGGCGCGTCCTCTAATTCTATGAGGTAAGCGTAGCCGGTCAGTTTCCCCCAATCTTTGATGTCGTAGGCAGCGTTGAACAGGTGCGTGTCGCCTTCGAAGGCGCCTTGTGTGCTCTCTTCGCCGAACACACGGTTGACTTGATTCAGGTAGATATAGGTCAGCGTGAGGTTTTCGATGCTGGTGTTCGTGATGCGCGCGGCGTCAAACGTTTGCTCGTTTTGCCGGAATGCCACGCCGCCGACGAAGCGCTGATTGTCCAAATTGATGCGCTGTCGCCCCACCGTGATTACAGTTTGCGGCAGGCCGGAGTACTCCAATTGCAGCCGGTTGATCTGAAAGTCCTCAGGATCCGCGACGATCGGAAACGCAGGATTGTTCGGAACCGTATCGTTGAAGTCGTCGTTGAAATGAACGATGCCTTCACCCTCGATCAGCCCCTGCAGGTCCCACACCTTGCCGGTTTGAAATCCGACGCGCGCGCGCAAAGTGTGCGCGTTCGCGTCGTTCGCAATAAGGTCTTGATCGACGTGTTCGTAGCGATACCGAACATCAACGAGCAGCTTGCCCTGCTCGAAATAGTCCGCGAACGTTCCCTCCGCTCTGGCGGCGATAGCGCCGATGCTCGAGACGCCAGCGAAGAGAATCGCGGTCGGCAACGTCGAGGCAAGGAGGACTTTCTTCGTCATACGCATGAGAGATCCTAGATCGGCAAGGTTGTTCTGCATGTTGTCGCCTTGTGTTCAACCAATCGTTAAGTGCAAGTCCTTCGTTCACTCCCGCTTGATGCGAATTTCGAGACGGTCAAGCCTCGGCTTGATCGTGTCCAACGGCGGGACTCATCAAGGCGGCCAGCCGTTCAAGGGACGCGATACGAATCGTGTCCCCTTCCGTTTCGACGCCGTAATCGCGCAACTTCTTGAGCGTGCGCGACAATGTCTCGGGTTTGATGCCCAGACGGGTGGCGACTTCCTTTTTCATCCCGGGGAGGACGAGCGTTGCCGGTCCTTTCGTCTTTGCGGTTTGCGCGATCAGAAAATGGGCGAGCCGTTCGGCGGCCCCCTGCGTCTTGATTTCCTTGATCTGACTGATCAAGCCGCGCCAATGCCGCGACAGAACGCGTGCGCATTGCGCTGCGAGCGCGACGTCTTCATCGATCAGCTGTCGCAGCTTTCCCGCTGGGATCAACAGTGCCTGGCCGTCCGACGTGGCGCGCGCGCTTACCAGATAGGGCAAGCCGAGCAGAGCGGCCGGTAGCAACACGCTTTCCCCGGGACCGAAGAAGTCAATGACGGCTTCTTGGCCGTCAGCGCCACCGACAAGAACGATCCCACCCTCGACAAATGAGTAGATGAAATCTGGCTCTTCGCCTTCACGAAAAAGATAGCCGTGGTTTGAGAAACGCTGCAGTCCTGCAACCTCTGCAAGCCGCGCGAGACTTGCCTCCGGCAACGGCGCGAAGAGGTCGATCTTCTTCAGATAGGACAGTCGCGGGTGGCTCATGGAGCCTCCGACTTGATCTCGGTCAAGTTACGACCAAGGTACGATGACGATTTCTGCACCGTAGCTGCTTTCGGTCGCGCCCCACCTTGATCTCGATCAAAGCCAGGGGCGGTCGGTAGGGACACTCTCGCGCCGGAAACCAGAAATGCGGGGCGCGCTATGACCACCACCACCGTTTCGTCCACCGCTCAGACCCAAGCACTTTCGCTCTCTACGCTTTCCTTCACGATCTGCTTTGCGGTTTGGACGATCTTCTCGATTATCGGCGTTCAGATTAAGCAAGATCTCGGGCTGAACGAAACGCAGTTCGGCCTGCTCGTCGGCACGCCGATCCTTACCGGCTCGTTGATCCGGCTCGCCCTCGGCATTTGGACCGATCAATACGGTGGGCGTCTCGTCTTGAGCCTCGTCATGATCAGTGCCGCTGTCGCGACCGCGCTTCTGACCTTTGCCTACGACTACCCGACCTATCTGCTCGCAGCTCTTGGCGTCGGCATCGCGGGCGGTGCTTTCTCGGTCGGCGTCGCCTACGTCTCGCGCTTCTTCCCGAAGGAACGCCAAGGCACAGCGCTCGGCGTTTTTGGCGCCGGCAATATCGGCTCGGCGGTCACCAAGCTCGCCGCGCCGACGATCATGGTGACCTACGGCTGGCACACGGTTGCGCTGATCTGGGCCGCAGCGATCGGCGGCATGGGCGTGCTCTTCTTCCTGCTCGCCGGCGATGATCCCGACCTTGCCGCGCGGCGCAAAGAAAATCGCCCGCCGGTCAGCTTCTGGTCGCAGCTTGAGCCGTTGAAGAACATCCAGGTATGGCGGTTTTCGCTCTACTACTTCTTCGTCTTCGGCGCGTTCGTCGCGCTGGCGCTGTGGCTACCCCGCTACCTTGTCGGCGTCTACAGCCTCGACATCCAGACCGCAGGCCTGCTCGCCGCCGCATACTCGATCCCCGGATCGTTGTTCCGGATCTACGGAGGCGTACTCTCCGATCGCTATGGCGCACGCACCGTGATGTACTGGACGTTCATCGTCTCGGTCGTCGCTCTGTTTGTCCTTTCGTATCCGCCCACAACGTACACGGTCGATGGCATCAGCGGGCAGATCACCTTCCGAATGGCAACGGGCCTGACGGCCTTCACCGTGATCGTGTTCGTCCTCGGCTTCTTCATGAGCCTGGGCAAAGCCGCGGTCTACAAGCACATTCCCGTCTACTATCCGAACAATGTCGGCTCCGTCGGCGGTCTCGTCGGCATGATCGGCGGGTTAGGGGGGTTCATCCTGCCGATTCTGTTCGGCGTGATGAACGACCTGACCGGCATTTGGCAGAGCTGCTTCATGCTTCTTTTCGCCATCACGGCGGTCGCGCTTTTGTGGATGCATCTTGCGATTCGGCAGATGGAACACGAAGCGGCCGGCGAGGTTCTGTCCAAGCTGCCGCAGTTGCCTGAGATGCAGCCCATCCACAAGCCGCAACACGAAAAAGCGCTCGCCTCCCACACCCTGACCGACTGGCGGCCGGAAGATAGAACCTTCTGGCAGTACACCGGTAAGCCGATCGCGAACCGCAATCTATGGATATCGATCCCCGCACTGCTGCTTTCGTTTGCGGTGTGGATGGTGTGGTCGATTGTCGTGGCGAAGCTGCCGGCGGTTGGTTTCGATTACTCGACCGATCAACTGTTCTGGCTCGCAGCGCTGCCGGGGCTCTCCGGTGCCACGCTGCGCATCTTCTACTCGTTCATGGTACCGGTCTTTGGCGGCAGACTCTGGACCACGATCGCGACCTGGTCGCTGATCATACCGGCCCTCGGTATCGGCTATGCCGTGCAGGATCCGAACACGCCCTATGCCGTGTTCTTGGGGCTTGCGCTGCTCTGCGGCTTCGGTGGCGGTAACTTCGCCTCCTCGATGTCGAACATCTCGTTCTTCTTCCCGAAGGCGGAAAAAGGCAATGCCCTGGCGCTCAACGCCGGTCTCGGCAATCTCGGCGTCAGCGTCATGCAGTTCGTCGTACCGATCATCATCACGACGGGCGTGTTCGGCTGGCTCGGCGGCGATCCGCAAGCCGCGACGGTCGACGGCGCCGAGACGCAACTCTGGCTGCAGAACGCGGGCTTCGTTTGGGTGCCCTTCATCGTGGCCTCGGCGTTCGCAGCCTGGTTCGGCATGAACGATATCGCCTCGGCCAGAGCCTCGTTCGCCGAGCAATCGGTGATCTTCCAGCGCAAGCACAATTGGATCATGTGCTGGCTCTACACCGGCACGTTCGGCTCATTCATCGGCTATTCCGCGGGCTTCCCGCTGCTGTCGAAGCTGTTATTCCCGGACGTGAACGCGTTGAAGTACGCGTTCTTGGGTCCGCTTGTCGGCGCGCTCTCGCGTTCGATGACCGGATGGGTGTCCGACAAGTTCGGCGGTGGCCGCGTGACGCTTTGGGTGTTCGCAGGCCTTATCGCGGGCGTGGCCGCCGTTCTCTTCTTCGTTGGCATCAAGGATCAGCCCGGCGCGTTTTGGGGTTTCTTCGGCAGCTTCCTGTTCCTGTTCTTCGTGACCGGGGTGGGCAACGCGTCGACCTTCCAGATGATCCCCGCGATCATGCGCCAGGAAATGGTGCGGCTGATGCCGAACGCCGATTCCGACGCGCGCCTGCGCCAGGGCGACAAGGAGTCCGCCGCCATCATCGGCTTCACCTCCGCGATCGCTGCCTACGGCGCGTTCTTCATTCCGAAGGCCTACGGCTCGTCGATCGCGACGACCGGCGGGCCGGAGGCGGCGCTCTGGGCGTTCCTTGTCTTCTACGTCTCTTGCCTCGTCATCACCTGGCAAGTCTACACCCGCAAAGGCGGCCTGCTGTTCGACGTCGAACGCGGCGGTGGATCCGCCAGCGAGCCCAGCATGAAACCCGCAACCGCTTGAGGCGACATCAATGAGCCACTTTCTCGACCGCCTGATGTTCTTCAAGAAGGACGTGGGCACATTCGCGGACGGCCACGGGCTCGTCACCAGCGAGGACCGCACGTGGGAAGACGCCTACCGCAACCGCTGGAGCCACGACAAAGTGGTGCGCTCCACGCATGGCGCGAACTGCACGGGCTCGTGCTCATGGAAGATCTACGTCAAAGGCGGCATCGTCACGTGGGAGACACAGCAGACAGACTACCCCCGTACGCGCCCCGATCTGCCCGATCATGAGCCGCGCGGCTGTCAAAGGGGTGCGAGCGCCAGCTGGTATCTCTACAGCGGTAACCGCATCAAGTATCCGTTGATCCGCAAACGCCTGTTGAAGCAGTGGCGCCAAGCGCGCACGACGAAGACGCCGGTCGAAGCCTGGACATCGATCGTCGAGGACAGATCGAAGCTGACAGACTTTCGTCAAATGCGGGGCAAGGGCGGCTTCGTGCGCGCGTCGTGGGACGAAATCAACGAAATCGTTGCGGCCTCCAACATTTATACGGCCAAGACCTACGGCCCCGATCGCATCATCGGTTTCTCGCCGATCCCGGCAATGTCGATGGTCTCCTACGCGGCCGGGTCGCGCTACCTTTCTCTCATCGGCGGCACATGCATGTCGTTCTACGACTGGTATTGCGACCTGCCGGCCTCATCGCCGCAAACTTGGGGCGAACAGACCGACGTTCCCGAAAGCGCCGACTGGTACAACTCGGGCTTCCTGATTCTCTGGGGATCGAACGTGCCGCAGACGCGTTCGCCCGACGCGCACTTCTACGCGGAGGGCCGTTACAAGGGCATCAAGAGCGTCGTCATCTCCCCCGACTACAGCGAAGCGTCGAAATTCTCCGATCTCTGGCTCTCGGTGAAGCAAGGCACCGACTCGGCGCTCACCATGGCGTTCGGCCACGTGATCTTGAGCGAATTCCACGTCAAGAAGCAGGATCCGTACTTCCTCGACTACGCGCGCAAATACACGGACTTCCCGCTGCTCGTTCGACTGAAAAAGGTGAACGGCAATTGGGTGCCAGAGCGCTTCGTGCGCACGAGCGACTTTGCCGACAAGCTCGGCGAGACGAACAATCCGGAATGGAAGACCGTTGCCTACGATGAGACGTCGGGCGCGATCGTGGCGCCGCTCGGGTCGATCGGGTTTCGTTGGGGCGAGCAAGGCAAGTGGAACCTGGAAGAAAAGGCCGCAAACGGCGCGGCAACGAAACTTCGTCTGACGCTCAAGGATCAACATGACGAAATTGCCGGCGTTGCGTTCCCCTACTTTGGCGGTCATGCGACCGAGCACTTCACGAAGACGCATCACGACGACGTATTGGTCAAGAACGTGCCGGTGAAGAAGTTGAAGCTCGCCGACGGCGAGGTGATGGTCGCGACCGTCTACGACCTCTTCCTTGCGAACTACGGCGTTGACCGCGGCTTCGGCGGCGCGAACGTCGCGAAGTCGTACGACGACGACGTTCCGTACACGCCGCTGTGGGCGGAGCGCGTCACCGGTGTGCGGCACAAGGATATCATTCTCACCGCGCGCGAATTCGCCGACAACGCGTCGAAGACCAAAGGCAAGTCGATGGTGATCCTGGGCGCCGGGATCAACCATTGGTACCACATGGACATGATCTATCGCGGCATCATTGCGATGCTGACGATGTGCGGTTGCGTCGGCCAATCCGGCGGCGGTTGGGCGCATTATGTCGGGCAGGAAAAGCTGCGTCCCCAACCGGGGTGGACGGCTCTCGCCTTCGCGCTCGATTGGGCCCGTCCGCCACGACAGATGAACTCGACGAGCTTTTTCTACGCGCACACCGATCAGTGGCGCTACGAGAAACTAAAGGTCTCCGAAATCCTCTCGCCGACCGCCGAGCCGGGCGATTGGGACTGCAGTTTGATCGATTTCAACGTCCGCTCGGAACGAATGGGCTGGCTGCCCTCCGCGCCGCAGTTGAAGACGAACCCGTTGACCATAGCCGCATCTGCGGACAAGGCCGGACAGCCCGTGCCTCAATACGTTGCGGAAAGCTTGAAGTCCGGAACGCTGCAAATGTCTTGCGAGGACCCGGACGATCCGAAGAATTTTCCGCGCAACCTGTTCGTTTGGCGTTCGAACCTGCTGGGTTCAAGCGGCAAAGGACATGAATATTTCCTCAAGCACCTGATCGGCACGACGCACGGCGTTCAGGGCAAGGACTTGGGCGATATGGGCGAGCAACGCCCGCGCGAAGTGGCGTGGCATGACGAAGCGCCGGAAGGAAAGCTCGACCTGCTGGTGACGATCGACTTCCGCATGTCGTCGACGTGCATGTACTCGGACATCGTCCTGCCGACCGCAACTTGGTACGAGAAGAACGACCTCAACACGTCCGACATGCACCCGTTTATCCATCCGCTGACAAAGGCGGTGGACCCGTTGTGGGAGTGCCGGAGCGACTGGGACATTTTCAAAGGCTTCGCCAGGAAGTTCTCCGAACTCGCACCGGGACATCTGGGTGTCGAGAAGGACACCGTGCTCGTGCCGCTTCAGCACGACACACCGGCCGAACTCGGTCAGCCCTTCGAACCCAAGGAATGGAGGAAGGGCGAATGCGAGCCGATCCCCGGCAAGACGATGCCGGCCGTCGTCGTCGTCGAACGCGACTATCCCAATGTCTATAAACGCTTCACCGCTCTCGGCCCGTTGATGGAGAAGATCGGCAACGGCGGCAAAGGCATTGCCTGGAATACCACGCATGAAGTCGAGTTCCTGAGGAAGCTGAACGGCGTCGTCACCGACGAAGGCGTCACCAAGGGTATGCCGCGGATCTACAGCGACATCGATGCATCGGAGGTCATCCTGACGCTGGCGCCGGAGACGAACGGCGAGGTTGCGGTGAAGTCGTGGGACGCGTTGTCGAAGGCAACGGGCCGCGAGCACACGCATCTTGCCCGCGCACGGCAGGACGACAAGATCCGCTTTCGCGATGTGGTGGCCCAACCGCGCAAGATCATCTCGTCGCCGACTTGGTCCGGCATCGAGTCCGAGGAAGTGTCCTACAACGCCGGCTACACCAACGTACACGAACTTATCCCGTGGCGCACGCTGACCGGCCGCCAGCAGCTCTATGTCGACCATCCGTGGATGCGTGCCTTCGGCGAGGGTTTCGTCACTTACAAGCCGCCGGTCGATCTGAAGACGGTCAAACCTCTGCTCGGCCAGAAGGAGAACGGCAACAAGGAAATCGTGCTGAACTTCATTACCCCGCACCAGAAATGGGGCATTCACTCGACCTACACCGACAACCTTCTGCAGCTCACGCTTTCGCGCGGCGGACCGATCGTGTGGATCAGCGAGGTGGATGCGAAGGTCGCGGGTATCGAGGACAACGACTGGATCGAGCTCTTCAACGCGAACGGTGCGCTGTCGGCGCGCGCGGTGGTGAGCCAACGCGTCAAATCCGGCATGTGCCTCATGTATCACGCGCAGGAGAAGATCGTGAACGTGCCGGGCTCCGAGACGACGAAGACGCGCGGCATTCACAACTCCGTCACGCGCGCGATCACAAAGCCGACGCACATGATCGGCGGCTACGCCCAGCTTTCCTACGGCTTCAACTACTACGGCACGGTCGGATCGAACCGAGACGAGTTCGTGGTGCTCAGAAAGATGTCGAACGTGGACTGGATGGAAGAGCCGCACGAACTCGCGGCGGCGGAATAGGAGAGATCACCCATGAAAGTTCGCGCGCAAATCGGGATGGTCCTCAATCTCGACAAATGCATCGGCTGCCACACCTGCTCGGTCACGTGTAAGAACGTCTGGACGAACCGCGACGGCGTGCAGTACGCCTGGTTCAACAACGTCGAAACAAAGCCCGGCATCGGTTACCCCAAGGAGTGGGAGAACCAGAAAAAATGGAAGGGCGGGTGGGTTCGCAAAACCTCCGGCAAGATCGAGCCCCGCATGGGTGGCAAGTTCCGCATCCTGGCGAAGATCTTCGCCAACCCCGACATGCCGGAAATCGACGATTACTACGAGCCGTTCACGTTTGACTACGAACACCTGCAAACCGCAGGTGAATCGAAGGCCGTGCCGGTGGCGCGGCCGCTGTCGCTGATCACGGGTCAGCGCATGGAAAAGATCGAATGGGGCCCGAACTGGGAAGAAATCCTGGGCGGCGAGTTCGCGAAGCGCTCCAAGGATGCGAACTTCGAAGGCATCCAGAAGGAGATGTACGGCCAGTTCGAAAAGACGTTCATGATGTACCTGCCGCGCCTGTGCGAGCACTGCCTCAATCCAGCCTGCGTCGCGGCGTGCCCGTCCGGTGCGATCTACAAGCGCGAGGAAGACGGCATCGTCCTCATCGACCAAGACAAGTGCCGCGGCTGGCGCATGTGCGTGAGCGCCTGCCCCTACAAGAAGATCTACTACAACTACGTCTCCGGTAAGTCCGAGAAGTGCATCTTCTGCTATCCGCGCATCGAAGCGGGCCAGCCAACGGTGTGCTCGGAGACGTGCGTTGGTCGCATCCGCTACTTGGGCGTGTTGCTCTACGACGCCGATAAGATCGAGAAGGCGGCGAGCGTTGCCGACGAGAAGGACCTCTACAAAGCGCAGCTCGACATCTTCCTCGATCCGCACGATCTGAAGGTGATCGAGGCGGCGCGAGCGGCGGGTATTCCCGACGCGTGGTTGGATGCCGCTCGAAGCTCACCCGTCTACAAGATGGCAATGGAGTGGAAGGTGGCATTCCCGTTGCACCCAGAATACCGCACGCTGCCGATGGTCTGGTACGTGCCGCCCCTGTCGCCGATCCAGTCGGCGGTCGAGAGCGAACACATCGGTTTTGACGGTGGCCTGCCGGACTTGTCGAAGCTGCGCATTCCGATGCGCTACCTCGCAAACCTGCTGACCGCCGGCGATACGAAGCCCGTCGAGGCTGCGATCCGGCGCATGTTCGCCATGCGCATCTTCATGCGCTCGCGCCATGTCGAGCGGAAGGAGAACGACGCTGTTCTGCGCGAAGTCTGCCTGACGAAGCTGCAAATCGAAGACATGTACAAGACGATGGCGCTTGCGGCCTACGATGACCGCTTTGTCATCCCCTCGACCCACCGCGAGTACGCGGAGAACGCCTACGACCTGCGCGGCGCCTGCGGCTTCTCGTTCGGCAACAACTGCTCCGATGGGTCGAGCGAAGCCTCGCTGTTCGGCATGAAGAAATGGCGCGAAAACACGCCGACGGAGACGATGTGATGAAGACCTATCGAGCACTGGGCGCACTTCTCACCTACCCGACGCAAGAGCTGATCGAGGCGCTCCCGGAAATCCGCGCCGCTCTGGCAGACGAGCGCCTCGTCGCCACCGAGCATCTCGCCGCCATCGACCGCCTTCTAGCGCATTTGAGCGCAACCGACTTGATGGACCTGCAGGACGAGTACGTCCGTCTATTCGACCGCATGCGCTCGCTGTCGCTGCACCTCTACGAGCACCTCTACGGCGAGGCGCGCGAGCGGGGCCAGGCGATGGTGCGCCTGCAGACGCTCTACAAGTTTCACGGCTTCACGCATGCCTCAAGCGAACTGCCCGACTATCTGCCGCTGTTCGCGGAGTTCCTGTCGCTGATGCCGGATCGCACGGCGCGCACGATCCTCTCCGACGCCGCGGCTACGATCGAGGCCCTGCACCAGCGCGCGGCGAAGAGGGAGGCGCCTTACGCCGCGGTTTTCGCCGCGCTCGTGTCGCTCGCAACGAAGCAAGTCGACCGCGCGTTACTCGCCGAAATCATGCGCGGCGGCGGCGCGGAAGACGACAGTCTGGACGCGCTCGACCGCGCCTGGGAAGAAGCCCCCGTCACCTTCGGCGAAGGCGATGCCGCAAAGTCCCTCGAACCGATGCAGCCCATAGGATAGAGCTCATGTTCGATTATCTGCACCACTTCCTCTTCGGCATCTTTCCCTATGTGGCGCTTGCCGTCTTCTTCGCGGGCAGCCTGATCCGCTTCGACCGGGAACAATACTCGTGGCGCTCGGGCTCGAGCCAGCTGTTGCGCAAACGGCAGCTTGTGATCGGCAGCGTGCTCTTCCATGTCGGCATCCTGTTGCTGTTCATGGGTCATTTCGTCGGCCTCTTGACGCCGCACGAAGTGTACGAAGCGCTGGGCGTCACCGTGCCGGCGAAGCAAGCGCTCGCCGTCGCCGCCGGTGGCATCTTCGGGATCATCTGTTTCATCGGTTTGACGATCTTGCTGCATCGCCGCCTCGTGGACCCACGCATCCGCGGCACGAGCGCGCCGATGGACATCTTCATTCTCTGCCTGCTTTGGGTTCAGCTGACGCTGGGCCTCCTCACGATCCCGTTCTCGCTGCAGCACATGGACGGATCGGTGATGCTGGTGCTTTCTGAATGGGCGCAGCGCATCGTCACCTTCCGCTCCGGCGCCAGCGAACTCGTCACCGACGTCAGCCTCTCCTACAAGCTCCACATCGTCATGGGCCTGATCATGTTCATGGTCTTCCCGTTCAGCCGCCTCGTGCACATTTGGAGCGCGCCCGTCTGGTACATCTTCCGTCGTGGCTATCAGATCGTGCGCACGCGCAATCCGTCCTCCGGCGTACGGAAACCCCTGTCATGATCAGCGTCAACGGTCAGGAAATCGGCGAAGCGGCGATCCTCGCCGAGATGCAATATCACCCCGCCGCCTCGCGCGACGAAGCGTTCGCCGAAGCAGCGGAAGCACTCGTCGTGCGCGAACTCCTCCTGCAACGCGCGGCGGCCGCCGGTATCGTCTGGACCGCGGACGACGCACAGTCTGAAGAAAGCGCGATCGACGAACTCCTCCGCCGGGAACTCAAACTACCGGCGCCCGATCCGGCCGCTCACCGCCGTTATTACGACAACAACCGCGACAAGTTCAAAGCGCAGGACCTATTCGAAGCCTCGCACATCCTCTATCTCGCGCCGCGAGAGGACGCTCAGGCTCGCGCCGCAGCCCGTACCGCCGCAGAGCGCACGCTCGCGATCTTGAAGATAGAGCCCGGCCGCTTCGCCGAAATCGCAAAGGCCGAGTCGAGCTGCTCCTCGTCGGGTGAGGGCGGCCATCTCGGCCAAGTCGCGGCCGGAGAGACGGCGCCCAAGATCGACACCTTCCTGCACAACCTCGAAGACGGCCAACTCTGCCCTGTCTCAATCGAAACCGATTACGGCGTCCACGTGTTGCAACTGCACCGCCGCATTCCCGCGAAAACGTTCGCATTCGAAGATGTCGAACCCGTGATCGCACGCGAACTGCAAGCCGCGGTTTGGCGCCGCGCGGTCGCCGGATATCTGTCCCTGCTCGCGGCGAGCGCTGAGGTACGCGGCGTCGAGATTAAGAGGGCATCTTCGCCGCTGGTCCAGTAGAACATGACCATGGACATCCAATTTCTCGGCGCGGCCGGCACGGTCACTGGCTCGAAGTATCTGGTGCGCGCCGGCGACAGCCGCCTGCTGGTCGACTGCGGGCTGTTCCAAGGTTTTAAGCCGCTCCGCCTGCGCAACTGGGCGGAGCCGCCATTCGATCCGAAGGCGATTTCCGCCGTCGTGCTGACGCACGCCCATATCGATCATTCCGGCTACCTACCGCTTCTGATCAAGAGGGGCTTCCGCGGCCGCATTTATTGTAGCGAGGCCACGGCCGATCTCTGCCGGATCCTGTTGCCGGACAGCGCCCGGCTCGCGGAAGAAGACGCCGAACGTGCAAACCGCGTTGGCTATTCGAAGCACCATCCGGCGCTGCCGCTCTACACGGAACGCGACGCGGAGGCCGCGCTCCGCCATTTGGTGACCGTGCCGTTCGACCACGACTTCGAGCCGATGCAGGGCTTGCGGGCAAGCTTGGCGCATGCCGGGCATATCCTCGGCGCCTCGACCGTGCGCTTGTCGGACGGACGAATGACGTTGGCCTTCAGCGGGGATCTTGGCCGCTATCACGACAGCATCATGCGTCCGCCCGAGCCGATGGCGCGGGCAGACTTCCTGGTCGTCGAGTCGACGTACGGCGATCGCCGCCACGAGAACAACGATCCCGATGCTGATCTCGCCGCGGTGATCGTACGCACCGTACAACGCGGCGGCACCGTCGTCATTCCGGCGTTCGCAGTCGGACGCACACAGACGCTGTTGTTCGCGATCGCGCGGCTCAAAGCCAAGAAGAAGATAGCCGCAGACCTGCCGGTCTTCCTCAACAGCCCGATGGCGGTGGATGCGACCGACATCTATCACCACCATCGCGCCGAACACCGCCTGAACGTCAACGAGTGCGAGGCGATGTGCCATGCGGCGAAGATCGTCAATTCAATCGAGGAGTCGAAGAAGCTGAATCTATCGCGCGAGCCAAAGATCATCGTCGCCGGCAGTGGCATGGCGACCGGCGGGCGGGTCGTGCATCACATTGCGGCGTTCGGCCCGCACCCCCAGAACGCGATCGTCTTCGCGGGCTTCCAAGCGGGCGGCACCCGCGGCGCGGCGTTGCTGGCCGGCGCCAAGGAAGTGAAGATCCACGGCAACTACGTGCCAATCCGCGCCGAGGTCGTCGCTCTCGGCAATCTCTCCGCCCACGCGGACGTCGACGAGATTATGCAGTGGCTCAAAGGCTTCGAGACGCCGCCACGCCAAACGTTCGTCACCCACGGCGAGCCACCGGCCGCGGACGCACTGCGCCTGCGCGTCCAAGACGAACTCGGCTGGGACGTGCATGTGCCGGAGCACCTGGAAAAAGTCGAACTCAGACGCTGACCCTCAAGCGAGCTTGGAGCGTGCGATGGAAAGAGCTATGCGCGCGGGTGGCGCCTACTTCTTGGTCGTATTTGCGATCGGGTTCGTGCTTGGCACGATCCGGACGCTGTTCGTGATCCCACGCTTCGGGGAAACGAACGCGATCTTGGTCGAGCTTCCTGTCATGCTTGCTGCTTCGTGGATCGCTTGCATTTGGTTGGTCCGCCGCTTCGCTGTTTCAACCGCGCTGCGAGATCGCCTGGCAATGGGCGTCGTAGCGTTCGCCTTGCTGATGCTGGGTGAACTCTCGGTGTCGATGTACGGATTTGGGCGCACCGCAGCTGACCATGTCGCAAGCTACCGCACCTTGGGTGCGCAGTTGGGGCTCGCCGCGCAGGTTCTGTTCGCACTGATGCCGATCGCCCAAGCGGCTCTGCGGCGATGAGAGTCTAGGGCACCAACACGGCGGCTCCAACGATTGACCCGTCGCGCAAATTGGCGAGCGCTTCGTTTGCTTGTTCCAAGGGATATGAAGTTGTGTGCATCGCAAGCCGCGTCTGCATAGCGACCGCTAAAAAATTGCGCGCGTCAACTCGCGTCAGGTTGGCGACCGAGATAAGCTCTCGCTCGCCCCAGAGCAGGCTATAGGGAAATGCGGGAATGTCCGTCATCTGGATGCCGCCACAAACGACCCGTCCGCCTTTCCTCACGGCGCGTAGCGCCACGGGCACAAGCGTCCCGACCGGCGCAAAGATGATTGCCGCATCCAAAGTCTCGGGAGCAGCCTCGTCCGATCCGCCCGCCCACACACAGCCCAACGAGCGCGCGAGACTCTGTGCGGCGTGATCGCCCGGCCGTGTAAACGCGTAGACCTGTCGGTTTTGAAAGCGCGCCACCTGAGCAATGATGTGTCCGGCGGCGCCAAAACCGTAGAGCCCGAGCGCACGCCCTTCCGGGACCTTTGTCAGGCAGCGCCAGCCGATTAGTCCTGCGCACAACAATGGCGCGGCCTCGACGTCGGAGCCTAAACCGTCCGGCAACGCAAAGGCGTAGTTCGCATTCGCGACGACATGCGAGGCAAAGCCGCCGTCGCGGGTGTAGCCCGTGAATGTCGGGCGGTCGCAGAGGTTCTCGTGCCCCATGTCGCAGAACCCGCAAGCGCCGCAGGTGCCGCCAAGCCAGGGGATGCCGACGCGCGCGCCAACGGCGAACATGCTGACGCCCGGACCACACGCCTCCACACGGCCGACGATTTCATGCCCGGGCACGATCGGCATCTTGGATTGCGGCAGATCACCATCGACGACATGAAGGTCGGTCCGGCAAACTGCGCACGCCGACACCCGGACAAGGATTTCACCGTGTTCAGGTTTCGGGTTTGGCCTCGTCTCAAGCTTGAGCGCTGTGCGCGGGGCATCCAAAGTCATCGCGCGCATACGGGCCTCAATGCGCTGTCGGCTTGGGTCGCTCTGTCCATTCGTCGCCGCGTTTGACGTAGCGCTTCTTCACGGCGGCCCAAGCGACGCGGTGGGCAATTTCCTCTCGGCGCGGGCTCTTCCCGTACGATTTGAACGCCGCGTTGAACGAGGCTCGGAAGATGTCGCGCGCGTGCGCAGGAAGGCTGTGGCGTATGCGCAGCGGAAGATCGTTATCGGTCGCATAAGGCATAGCGGCGGGCTCCGAAACGCCGGCAGTGTTCGACGGGAGTTGTCGCCCGTCCTTGATGTGGCGCAAGGCATAGGCCGCCCCGCAGCGCGAAACTGCAATTATGGCGGGCTTTCGTGCCCGCGATGGAGATCAACCAATGAAGAAGCGCGCGAACACGTTCACTCGCGCGCCACGACCAATACCCCCGCTTGAACGCGGTCGCTCGGGTGGGTGACGATTATGTCGCCGGCGTCGAGGCCGCGTAGCACTTCGGCGGCGGTGTCGTTGATATGGCCGATCTCGACGTCTTGGAGGGTCGCCCGCCCATCGCGTAAGCGGAACACTGCCCACTTCGCGCCGTCGCGAAAGAGAGCGCCGATGGGAACCTGCACGGCCTCCGATGCACGCCAAAGCACAATCGCGGCATCTACCTGGTAGCCGTGGCCGAGGCGCGACCAGCGCTCGGGCGGATCGGTGATGTCGACCAGAACTTTCACGCGCTGTTCTTCGATCCCCAGTGAAGAGATCTTCAGCGCGCCGGACGGCTCGATGCGGCGAACGCGGCCGTTCAGGTAGCCGTCGCCGCCCCAGCGTTTGATCTGCACGGCGTCGCCGACGTTTGCCTTGACGGCATCCGTCGAGAGCAGGTCGACCACGACTTCGAGATTGGCGGGGTTGCCGATCTCAACGAGCGGCTGGCCGGGCTGAACGACGGCTTCGTTCTCGTGGATCAGTCGAAGGACCTTGCCGCTGACGGCGGAGCGCACGTCATAGTAACGCTTGGCCGCGGGCTGGCGGGCAAACGCCGTTGGCGCCATGAGTGCCGCTTCGGCCGTTTTCACGTCGAACTCCCGTTGGCGCAGTGCGGCCTGCGCCGTGGCGACGTCGGCGTCTGCGGTCTGCAGTTGCGTTTCGGCGCGGTCCAGACGGGCCTGGGCGACGTGCCCCTTGGCAAACAGTTGGCGTGTGCGTGCCAGTTCCTGACGCGCCTCGGTCGCTCGCGCGACGCTCGCGGTGATGGCGGCTGCCGCCAAGTCGCGCGCGGCACGCGCGGCGGAGGCCGTGAACTCGAGCTCTCGGCGCGTCCGAGCGTCCCAGAGGACGGGATCTGCCGGAAGCATCTGAGCGATCACCGTCTTTCCCGCTTCGATGTCGTCGCCGACATGGGTCTCGATTCGCAACACGCGCCCGGCAATCGGCGCTGAGATGACATAAGCCTCCTTCACGCGGGTCACACCGTCGTCTTCTACGGCGACCAACATTTCGCCCTTTGTGACCTTGACGATGTCGACGGGGATCGGACGGGGCCAATAGGCGTAGGCGAGTGCGAGAATGAGCACGATGCCGATTGCGGCGGGCCATAGCAGTCGTTGCCATGCAATCATGTCAGTCCCTCGCTTTCAAGACACGAACCAAGTCCAACCGGTGCACGCGCCAAGCCACCATCCCGCAACTGAGCGCTGTTGCTACCGCGATCGCGATCGACGCGTTGGCGTAGGTTCGGGGTTGCAGACCGAACGGCATGCGATAGAGGTCGGTCGTGAACATCTGGATGATCGTCCAGGAGAGCGCGTAGCCGATCAAACAGCCGAGTGGGATCGCGACCGCGGTCAGCAACGCAATTTCGCCGATGAGGATCGCCGCCACTTCGCGCTTGTGGCGCCCCAACACCCGCAGCGTCGCGAGTTCGTTGGCACGTTCAGAGAATGTGATGCGTCCGCTGTTGTACGTGACGCCGACCGCGATGATCGAGGCAAACAGGACGTAGATCGATAGCGTGGTGCCGATGTGTTCGTCGATCAGCTGTCGAAACATCGTGACCGTCTCCTTGTTCGCCACCGTCCCCAGCACGGCGGGCGCATCTTTAATCGCGCGGAACAAGGATGCCTCGCCGGCCGCGTCGGTCTTGAGCAACGCGCTGTCCGCGACGTCCGGCGTTTGCAAGAGTCGATTGAGAGCGGCACGATTCATATAGGCTGCCGAGCTGACGAATTCCGAAGCGATGTGAACGACCGGCAAGGCGGTCTCAATGCGACGTCCTTCGAGGAACTCAATACGGACGCTGTCTCCCTCGTTGACCGCAAGTTGGCGGGCGAGATAGTCGCTCAGCACCAAACCCTCCGGCGGCAGACCTAGCGTGCGGCCGCCTTCGCTCACCTGTTGGGTCAAGGTGCCGTCGCCGTCCGTAGCGATGATGGCGGTGCGTTGCGACAGGTGCCCGTTGCGCAGACGCACAATCGCCACGCGCCGCAGCTCCGCGCGCAGTACACCGGGCAATCGCTCGAGTTCGTACCGTACTTCGTCGCGCCGAGGCTCCGTGAACTGGATCGTCGCATCCTGCTTCTGGGTCCGGAAGAAGAACGAATCGATCATGACATCGATCGAATCGAAGAACTGCAGCGTTGAAATCAACAGCCCTATGGCTAAGGCCACTCCGATGACGGTGGCCAGCGATCGCGCCGGCCAACGCGCGATATGGCGCACGATCATAAAGCCGACGGCGCTCAGTCCCGCGCCGAGGCCGAAGCGCTCCAGCAAGGTCTCGCGATAAACGGTAGGTGCGGGCGGCGACATCGCAACCGCCGGTGCCAGGCGAATAGCCGCGACGGTGGCGGCAAGCGTCCCAGAGATCGCGGTGGCCGAACCAAGGAACGCCGCCAGAAGAAACACATCGGGCGAGGCGGAATAGGTGAGCACCGGAAAGCGAAAATACTCTGAGTACATCGTTGTGATCGCGCGGCCGAACCAGGCGCCCAAGCCCCAGCCGAACGCTACGCCGACCGCGAGGACGACCAGCGCAAACTTGATGTAATGCCAGCCGACCTCGCGGTCGGAATAGCCGAACGCCTTGAGCAACCCGATCTGCTCGCGTTCGGTTTGGATCAGCCGTGAGATCACGATGTGCAGCAGAAAGGCCGACACCAGAAAGAAGATCGGCGGGATGACGCTGGCCATCGTCGAGAGTTGATTGAGTTCGCTGTCGATGAACGCATGCGAAATATGATCGCTGCGCCCGTACGCGCCGCTGCCGCCGAAGGGTGTCAGAACCCGGTCGACGCGCGTCGTCACGTCGGGCTCCGAAGCGCCGTGCAAGGTCTGGAGTGTGACGCTGTTGAAGGCACGCTTGAAGTCGTAGGCGGCGGCCAATGCCTCGCGTGTCATCCAGCCGACGCCAAAGCGGCGATTGTCGGGCACGAGTTCGCCGGGGCCGATCACGTAAATGAACTCGGGCGAGAGCGCGATGCCCACGACCGTCAGCTTGCGCCGTTTGCCGTTGAGGATAGCGATAATCGAAGCGCCGGGCTCAAGTCCATGAGCTTCGGCAAACCCCTCGTGCAGCACCATTTCGTCCGGCCGGTCGGGCGAGGGCAGCCGGCCTGAGCGCAGAAAAAGCGTGTTCAAGACCGGCTCGCCCGTGGCGGGCAGCGACGTGAACAGGCCCCGCACGGGCTCGATCGTGTCCGGCATATCGATGGTGATGAACTGCTGGATCCGCGTCTCGACGCGCGCCACGCCCTGGATCGCACGCAGTCGTTCGGCCACGGGTTCGGGCGCGCGTTTGAGCTGCGCGAACACGTTCGCAAAGCGATAGCGCTCATAGTAGATGTCGCGCGCGTCCGTGAGCGATCGCATCGCCGTCAGCGCCAACACGAACGTGGCGACTGCGGCCGCGACGACCGACGCGATCGCCAGGACCTGGCCTCTCATCCGCCAGACGTCGCGCAGCAGTTTTCGATTGAGCGAGGTCAGCATCGGTTACCAGCTCAATTGCGCCGGGTCGGCGCGCTTGGCGTTCGTTTCGATCTGCGCAACGCGACCGTTGGCGAAGTGAACGACCCGGTCGCCCATCGCGCCGATGGCCACATTGTGGGTGATCAGAACCGTTGTCGTACCGATGCGCGCGTTGACGTCGGCCAACGCCTGCAGGACGCGGATGCCGGTGGCGCTATCGAGCGCGCCCGTGGGCTCGTCGCAGAGCAGAACTTCCGGCCGTTTCGCGACGGCGCGCGCAACCGCCACGCGCTGTTGCTCGCCCCCCGAGAGTTGCGCGGGAAAGTGGTCAGCACGATCCCTCAGTCCGACGAGGTCCAGCGCCTCGTCCGCCGGCATAGGTTTCGCCACCAGGTCGGTGACAAGCGTGACGTTCTCGCGCGCGGTCAGGCTTGGAATCAGGTTGTAGAATTGGAAGATGAATCCGACGCGGCGGCGGCGGAACTCCGTGAGTTCCCGATCGCTTGCCGCCGTCAGATCACTGTCGCCGAACAAGAGCTGCCCGCCGGATGCGCGGTCGAGCCCGCCCAAGATGTTGAGCAGCGTCGACTTTCCGCTCCCCGAGGGTCCGAGCAGGACCGCGATTTCCCCCTTGTATACATCAAGATCGGCGCCGCGTAGCGCATGCACGAGCGTCTCGCCCATTTGATAGGTTTTGGTGAGCGCGATCGCGCGAAAGGCCGCAGCCCGCGCGGGACCGGTTTCCGGTTCTGGCTTGACCTGTGCACCCATAGGGACCTGACAAAGATCAATTGAAGCCGGTTTCGCCCGGAACAAGTATGACCCAGATCAAGGAGATACGATGCGCGCGCCGACGCCCGATCGTGGCGGTCAATGCAAACGTTTCTAGACGAGGTCTTGGCCGTGCGCGCACCGTCGGCACCCGCCACTACGCGGTGAGTTCGAAACGCGCGCATCCCTCGCCGCCCTCGTTTCAGCGGACGCGCTCCGGTCTATACCCGCCCCCACAGAATGATCGCGAACTGGCGCCAGCCGCGCGCGCTGCCCAGGAATGCGAGGCGCACGGGCGTCGGATCGAAGTAAGCCACGCGCTCGATGGCGGCACCGCCCTCGAATGTTATGCGGTCGACGTTGGACCACGTGATGCGCCGGCTGCCCACGGTGGCGGTGAAGGTCATTTCGATGAAGAGTGCGTTCCCCGTGGCGCTCCAGCGCGTGACGTCGCCGCGCATGTCGGGGAGCGCTTTGAAGAGCCGCCGGAAGGCCAATCGTGCGGCCGCGTCGCCGGTGGTCGTCGGCACGCCGGGCGCAATGAGGCGAACATGCGGGTCCAGCAGGTCGGTAAAGCGCTCGACATTTTGCGCGGGTGCCGACCATAGATCGATGAAGGCGGCCATCCAGTCGGCGATGGTACCGCGCGCACCTGTGCGGGTGTTGATGACGACTTCGCTCAGAGTCTTCCTCTCGCAAGAAACCACCAGCCTTACCCGGCGACGGCGCCGCTCTCAATTACCTTTCGGGTAACGGCAACCTGCGTCTTGACACGCGGCGGCACCATCGTCAGCATTGGAACATCGGGCAATGCGGGCGCCTGAAGAGACGATTGTTCGTCCAAGTTCCGCTCCAGCCTCGTTTGGCAAGGAGCGACTTGAGATGAGCGTTTCAACAGATAAGCAGGATTGCCGCGGGCTGTTTTTCGCCAGCCCGGCGCGGCGCGTTTCGAAGCGGGCGCGCGGCGCCCGTCGACGCGGGAAGCTGGCGCCCTTCACCCTCGCCTTATGCATGGCTGCAACGTCTTGGGCGGCCGCATGCGCGCCGCCCGTTGACCGAAATTTGGAGGCCGCAAAGGCCTTGCTGCACAACGTATCGGCGAGCCGCGTGCGGGCAGACATGGAAGAGCTTGCGGCGGACCACATGCGCGGGCGAGAGGCCGGGTCCGACGACTATAGGCGGGCTGCCGCCCTTGTCGCCAAACAGTTCCGCGGCATCGGGTTGGAACCCCTTGGGGACAATGGAACTTATCTGCAAGAAGTCGAGTTCATCGAGACGCGCTTGGCATCCGGCTCGGGCGCGATGACGTCGCGCTATCGGGAACGCGACCTGGCATTGACACGCGGCGAGGATTTTATCGTCAACGGCGGCTACGGCGCAGCGGACGAAGCTGTGACGGCACCTGTTGTGTTTGCGGGCTATGGCATTCGTGCGCCCGAAAGAAACTACGACGACTTCGCCGGCATCGACGTCAAAGGTAAGATTCTTCTGGTCTTCACCGGCGCGCCGCCCGAATTTGGAACAAGCGAGCGTGCGTTCTACTCGTCGATCGGCGAGAAGTACCGGCTGGCTCGCGAACGTGGAGCCGTGGGCATCGTCACCGTGCAAACCCCCGTCGACCGGAAGCGCACGCCGTGGCAACGCATCCTCGACACCGCCGACCATCCCGGCCTCCGCTGGCGCGAAACCGACGGCTCTGCGCATGACGGTTTCGCGGAAATGAAAGGCAACGCGGCACTAAGCCCCCAAGGCGCGACCAAACTGTTTCGCTTTCTGGGACACGATCTCGATCGTCTCTTTGACGAATTCTTCGCCGGCAAGATTCGGGGTTTCGATCCCGGTGCCACCGTAACGCTCACCCGCCGGTCGCTGCAGAGTCGTGTGTCGTCGCCGAACGTCATCGGCGTGCTGCGCGGATCTGATCCGCTTCTGCGCGATGAATTCGTGCTCGTGACGGCCCACCTAGATCACCTGGGGGTGCTGTCTAACGCGAAGGGCGACGCCATCTACAACGGCGCCTATGACAACGCCGCCGGTGTGGCCGTGGTTCTTGAGATCGCGCGCGCGGTGGCCGCAGCAACAAAGAGGCCTCGCAGGTCGATCATGTTTGCGGCCGTGACCGCCGAGGAACAGGGTCTCCGGGGGTCCGATTACCTCGCGCAACATCCTCCGGTGCCGATCGACGCGATTGTCGCCAACCTCAATTTCGACATGCCCTATCTTGGTTTCCCCATCGCCGATGTCGAGGGTTACGGCATCGCGCACTCTACGCTCGAAGACGCGCTAAATCTCGCGGCCGCGACGGTGGGCGTGAAGGTGACGCCCGACCAAAAGCCGGAACTCGTGCGTCTCATCCGGTCGGATCAGTTCTCGTTCGTCAAGCGGGGCGCGCCGGGTGTGAACCTTAAGCCCGGCTCCATCTCCGCCGAACCGTCGATCGATGGCGCGGCGATGACCGAAGCCTTTCTGGCCGACCGCTATCATCAGCCCGGCGACGATCTTTCCCAGCCCTTCAGCGCGCGCGGCGCGGAGACCTTCATCCGGACCGGCTTAATGTTCACATTGATCGTCGCCAACGATGCGGGACGAGTCGAATGGAGGCCGAACGACTTCTTCGGCGAGCGGTTCGGGCGCCAGCGCCCCGGACGCCACGCCCCGCGATAGCAGCGGGGCCGACAATCGGCGGCTCCTACTGTGCGGGCGCACTGCCCGCGTCGGCGGCGGTGATGTGGATCAATCCCTCCTTGAAGGAGAAGTAGAGCCGGAGGTGCTTTATCTCGTTCATTCCCAGAAGGATTTGCGCGACGCCGTTGAATTTCGCCAAGCGCACGGGGACATTTTCGAACGTGATGCCGGCGATCGAAAGCGACTTGAACGTGTAACTGTATGTCTCCATGGCGTCGCCGTTCGCCGCGTAGCTCAGTCCGGCCGGCTCCACGCCGGGCGAGCCGGGGCCGATGCCGAAACGACGTTTTGCGCTTTCGATGTCAATTGTAGTAAAGGTCGCGCCGGTGTCGAAGAGCACCGCTACTTCCTCGCCCTCGAGGTCCGCCAAGACGATGGGCAGATCGATTTGATTCTCGCGGCTCGGACCTTTTAGGCGGGAGGCGACCCGTTGGCCCGTCGGTTGCTTCTTGTACTTTAGGGTGACTGCTTCATCGGCCCAGTAGACTCCGTAGCCAGGACAATGATCCTGGCTGAAGAGCGAAATGGATTTGTTCTTGTTGTCGATTTCGAGGTCGATCTCGGAGAGCAGATTGTGGCCAAACAGACCTCCTTCTTGTTCGACAGACAGCCCTTCGATGTCGTTTGCGACATAGAACGTCGTTTCACCGTAAGATAGCCCGCCAACCTGCAAACTGGCTACACCGACCGTCTTATCGATCCGGTCGCCGTTGACATCCCGAAGTTCAACGTAAAATGCTGATCGTTCCTTGAGGCCCAACTGTTTCACAAGCCCTCGGCGAATGACACTCCAGTAAGAGCCGGTATCCAGAAGCAAGCGAGTCGCGCGGCCGGCAATCGTTACAGGTATGAAAATGTGCCCCCGTTGATCAGTTTCAAAGGGGACGACGCCGTATCGCTGCAGCGTGCACTGTTGTTCAGCCATTGCTGAGGTGGAAGACCCAACTATCAACAACGTGGCGATTACCAATACAGGAATACGCATTTAGCTTGCCCAGCTGTATTCTGTGTAGTTTAACACAGGTCACCCCGGGACGCGAGTCAGGTGTTGCGAAGGCTATCAAAGAAGCGCCAGCTCTGCCCAACGAGCGGTCTGATCGTGACTGACAACTGCGGGCCACAAGCCGCCTTGCGTGCCGCGACTAAAGCCGCTCGTGGTGAAAGGTCGTTGGGGGGTTCTCCGGCGTGGTACGCTTGTCCTAAGCTCCCCGCGGAATAACGGCTCGAGGGTCGTCCCTTGCCCAGTTTTGCCTATGAAGCGACGAGTGCGCAGGGTGGCGCCACGCGGGGCGTGATCGAGGCGCCGTCGCGTAGCGCCGCGGTTGAGCGCATTCTGGCATTGGGGCAGACGCCGGTGCGGCTTGTTGAGCAGAAAGCGGGCGCCGCCCTGACTCTCTCGGCTTCGCGCTTCGCGCCGCAATGGGGCCTTGGCGCAGACCGGCTTTCGATCCTGCGCGACCTCAGTCTGCTGCTCCGCGCGGGACTCAGTGTTGAGCGCGCGTTGGTCGCGATGCAGGGGCTCACGAAGAAAGCGCGCGTCAAGGCGACGCTCTCGAATATGCTCGATGGCTTGCGTGGCGGCGAGGCGCTTTCGACCGCGATGGCGCGCGCCGGGCCGCTATTCCCGGAGACGATGCGCAGGCTCGTCGCCGCGGGCGAGGCGAGCGGGCGGCTTGCCGAAACGATGGGCCGCCTTGCGGAGGCGCACGCACGCACGAAGGAGCTCGCCGACCGCGCGCTTTCGGCGCTGATCTATCCACTGCTGCTCGCTGTCGTGATGATCGCGGTGCTGGTGATGATTTTCACCGTCGTGCTGCCCCGGCTCGAACCGCTGTTCGAACAGTCGCGCGGTGCGCTCCCATGGGCGACGGCGCTGTTGCTGGCGCTGTCGCATTTCTTCAATGCGTTCGGGTGGTGGTTTCTGCTCGCGCTGATCGGCGGGCTCATCTATGCACTTTACGCGCTGCGCCAGCCCGCAGTGCAGCTGCTACTCGACCGCTGGGCAGTGAATTCGAGGTTGTTGCTCGACCTGCCGCGGCGCTATCAGGCGGCGCAGTTCTGCCGCAACCTCGCGATGCTGCTCGACGGCGGCATGACGCTAAACAGCGCTCTTGAAAGTGCGCAGGCGGCGATGGGTAATCGCTACATGCGCTCGTTCATGGGCAAGGTCACCGACGACGTGCGGCAAGGGCGGACGCTGAAATCGGCGCTGGAGGCATCGGGCGTGTTCCCGCGGCTGACGGTCGAATTCGCGGCGGTTGGTGAGGAGACGGGGCGGCTTGGCCCCATGATGAACGAGGCTGCCGACGTGCTCGATCGCGATGTGCAGACGCAGCTTGACCGCTTGTCCGCGCTCTTGCTGCCGGCGGTGACCATCGTGCTCGGCGCGATCGTCGCGGCGATCATGGCGGGCGTCGTGAGCGGCATTCTTGCCGCCAACGATTTGGCGCTCTGAGATGAAACCAACCACGCGCAACGCCGGCTATTCGATGCTCGAGCTATTGGTCGTGCTCGCGATCATGGCGCTGATCGTGACCGTCGGCGTGCCGGTTCTGACCGGCGGGGTCGAGCGGATGACGCTCTCCGCCGATGCGCGCTCGCTCGCCACCCAGCTGCGAACCTGGCGCGACGCGGCACTCGACGAGCAGAAGGAAATCCCGGTCACGGTGAACGACCTCGCCCTCTCGGCCGGCACGGAAGCGACAATGCCGGCCAAGACGCTGGTGATCGGGCAAGACGGCACGGCGGGCGCCGACATTCGCCTGACGCGCGGCGGCTCGTCGGTGCGCGTGGTGATGAACCGGCTCACCGGCCGCGTCACGATCGAAACACTGCCATGAACGCACGCGGGTTCACCTTGGTGGAAGCTCTCGTCGCGTTCGCGATCCTGGCGCTGACGCTGACCGCACTCTATGGCGCGCTGGGCACCAGCCTCGCTGGCATCGCGCGCTCGACGAAGAACGATGAGGCCGTGCTGATCGCGTCTTCGAAGCTTGCGGAGCTTGCGGTACTACGCGCGCTGCCGTCCGCGGCTGAAGGCGCCGTCGAAGGGACGGACTTTCGTTGGCGCGTAGAGCCGATCGCCGAAGCGCAACCGGAGGGGCCGGAATACGCCGGCACACCGCTACGCACGCAGCGTTTGAAGCTGACGATCCGCTGGCGCGAGAACGGCACCACGCGCAGCATCGCGGTGGAGCGGCGGTTGCTGGTGTGGCGCGGGAGCGGCGGATGACGAAGACCTCGGCGCGCGCACAAGCAGGCTATACGCTGATCGAGCTTCTGATTGTGCTCGCGCTGCTCGGGCTGATTTCGCTGGCGATCGCGGGAGGGTTCCGCTTTGGCGCGCGCGCGTGGGAGCGCACTGAAAGCGCGATCGGCGCTGGCGAAACCGCGCGCGGCGGACACGCCGCGCTCAGCGCACTGCTCGGCCATATCTATCCCCGCGCGCGCGACGCACTCGGCACGGAGCCACAGTCATTTGAGGCGACTGCGGAGCGGATCGCCTTCCTGGCGGACGCGTCGGCACCGTTTCCCGCGCGCGGCGTGTGGCGCTACACGCTCTCGGTCGAACGGGGAAAGGACGGCGCCGCGCTGACGCTCCTGCAGCGGAGCGAGCACGGGCCCGTGGCGGCGCGCGAAGAGGTGTTGCTCACCGGCGCCAAGCAAATCGTGTTCGCGTTCGCGGAGGTCAAGGACGGCGCCGTGAACTGGACAGATACGTGGAGCGGCGAGACCACCTTGCCCGCGCTTATTCGCGTTCGCGTGATCTTTCCGCCCGGTGGCGGCACCTGGCCCGATTTGATCGTGCGCCCTGCAATCGACCGCGCCGCGAACTGCATCTTTGACCCCGTATCGTTCGAGTGCCGCCGTGGCTGAGCGAAATGGCCAACGCGGGATCGCGCTCATCGCCGTGCTCGGCTTTCTGACCGTGATGTCGGTGCTCGTGATCGGCGTCGTCGGCGCATCGCGCGGCTCGATCAACGCCAGTGCGCGGCACCTCGCTCGGGTGCAGGCCCAGGCCGCCGTCGACAGCGGAATCGACCTCGCCATAGCGCAACTGATCGCCGTGCAGGCGGTGGCACAGCCGGTGTTGAGAGAGCCGCAAGAGCTTGAAGTCGGCGGGTTCAAAGTCATGGTCAGCGCACGATCGGAGAGCGCCAAGATCGATCTGAACTTCGTCGACGTGGCACTGATCACCGGCATGTTCCGCGCCGTCGGCGCCGACGACAAGCAAGCGGCGGCGCTCGCCGGCGCGGTGGAAGACTGGCGCGACGCGGACGACCTTCTGCATTTGAACGGCGCGGAGGAAAGGGAATACGCCGCCGCAGGCTTGAACTATGGGCCCGCGAACAAGCTCTTCGAAAGCGTGAACGAGTTGCAGCTGGTACTAGGCGTCAGCGAAGCAATGTTCGCGTGCCTGAAGGGCGACGTCACCGTGCTCGCGCAGAGTGCCAGCGTGGACCTCGACCACGCCTCACCTCTGGTGCGCCGCGCTGCCGGCGTGACGACCGAGACGCCGCAAGGCAAGCAACAGCCCGGCTACAGCGTCATCTCCGGGCGAACCGTCTCGCCCGGCGAGGTCTACGAGATCACCTCGACCGCGACGAATGAGAAGCTTGGCCTGCGCCGCTCGCAGCGCGTGGTCGTGCGCATCACCGGCAATTCTCGCGATCCGTATTGGACGATGGCGGTGGGCCATGCAACCAACGTTAACAGTCAATGCGAGGGTTCGCGTTAGCTCTTGGCATTTGAACGCATCGCCCCGCACCGCTAGAAAGAACGGCTAGGTCTCAGTATAGGTATCGGTTCCTTTGTCCGAGCGTACCATCACGATCGATTTGAATGCCTCGGTGGGGTTGGCCGACATACCGCGGCTCGCGCGCGAGGTGAGCCTGTGGTGGCTCGGCGAACTTGGCGAGATGATGCCGACGTGGCTACAGGCGCGATTGCCGAGGGCGGCGCCAACGGCGCGGCTTTTCGTACGCGGGCAGAGTTGGCGGGTTATCTCCGGCAGCGGTGGCGGTGCATCGCTTGAACTCGTCTCGAACGCATCGGACAAAGAGATAGCCGATCGCATTCTTGGAGCGGCGCCTGGGTTTGGGCTCTCACGTTTGACGGTGTTGTTGCCGGCCGAAACCGCGCTGCGGCGGCGGGTGACGCTGCCGTTGATGTCGGATGCCAATCTACGCGCGGCGGTCGAGCTTCAGATCGACCGCCTGTCGCCCTTTCAGCACGACGCAATACGCTTTGACGCCCGCGCTTTCAGCCGCGATGCGGTCGAGGGCACGATGTTGATCGATATCGTCATCGTGCCGCGCGCACCGGTCGAGGCGTTGGAGCAGCGCTTGAGCGCGTTGGGACTGAAGCCCGCGGCTATCGACATCGACGCACCCGATGGCGACCCCGCCGGGTTCGATTTACGTGCGCCGCCCCAGCCCAACCAGGGCTCGCGCGCACGGCTTGTCACCGCGAGCTTTGCGGCAGCGGCTTTGCTGGCCTGGTACGTCGCGGCCTATGCCTGGGGTGCAGCGCGGGAGCGCGAGATCGCTGGCTGGCGCTCGACGGTGGAGGCGCTGCGTCCGGTGGCCGCGCGTAGCGCCGCTCTCCGGCGCGAACTCGACGGCTTGATCGAGCCCCAGGCGGTGGCACGGGCGCATGTGCCGGGCTACGCTCTCAATCCGTTGTTGGAACTCACCAAGCTGCTGCCGGACACGGTGCGGCTCAGCGAATATCGGATGACAGGCGACGGCATCGAGTTCACCGGGCTCGCCGTCGATCCGCCAGGGCTGATCGCTAAGCTCGAGGCGTCGAAGCAATTCAAAGACGTGAAGTTTCGCTCGCCTGTCGTGCGGCGGCCGGATCTGGGCCGCGATCGGTTTGAGCTTTCGATGAAGCTCGAGGGTGGCGCGAAATGACGGTTGCGCTCACGCCACGGCTGCAACGCTGGATCGCTCTCGGCGCCGCGGGATTGCTGTTGCTTGTGCTCGTCTTCTTCATCGCTGTGCCGATGTGGCGATCATCGTCGCTGCACGCGGAACAAGTGACACTGTTGAAGCGCCAAGTCTCGGCAATGCGCAGTCTGGCCGACGCGGCGCCCAAGTTCGAACAAGTCGCAAAGGCGTTGGCCGGGAACCCGGAGCTCCAACAGCTGACCTACGCGGCGCCGCAACCGACGTTGGCTGTCGCGCAGTTGCAAGGACAACTCAGCCAAATTTTCTCGACTGCGCAGGCCGTTGTTACCACGAGCCAGCCTATGCCCGAGGAACGCTCCGGCGCGCTGACAAAGATCACCGTACAGTCTACGATTGAAGCCGACGTCAAGGCGTTGGTCGCATCGCTGTACGCGATCGATGGGGCACGGCCGCTTCTGCATATCGACAAGATCGTGGTCCGCGATCCGGACGGCGAATGGGCGGCGACGCCGCAAACGAACGTGCCGAACAAGCTGCAGGTCGAGCTGATCGTCTCCGCCTACATGCGGGTGCCGTGATGTTCGGGGCGATGACGACGGCACGCAAGGTGTTCGCGATGATCGCGGCGGCGGGCGGCGCGACGGCGCTGATCGCGTTCGTGCCGTCCCCGTTTAGCGTGATCGATCTCTTCGCGCGGCCGACAGTGTTGGAGGTGAAAACGCCGCCGCCCGTTAGACTGGCCCCAACGCCGCCGCTCGCCACGTTCGACGAAGTCGCGGCGCGGCCGTTGTTCAATGCCGACCGCAAGCCCGATCCCGTGCCGCCCCCGCCCGAGGCGCCAGCAGCCGCCATCACGCTCGGCGATCTCTCGCAGTACCGTGTGCTCGGCACGGTCCGTGGCGGCGACATGCAGTTGGCGTTGGTGCAGAGGTCCGGCGGGTCGGTTTTGACATTGAAGCCCGGAGACAGTTTCGAAGGCTGGACGGTCGATCGGATCGATGGCGGCGGCGTTTCAATCTCTGGTGGCGAGCGCAAAGAAGTTCTTGCAATCCCCAAAGCGAACAACGCAGCGAAATCGCCTTGAAGGCGAACTTAACTCTGACGCGACTTGAGATAGACCGTAATTCACTTGCGCGCGCCACTGATTTCACCTTTCGTGCGCGCCTGGGTTCTGGTCGTGTTTGGGTTCGCCGCAATGCTGTTCAGGCGGAGTGTGTTTCGGGTTTTTGCGGTCGCTTGCGCGATCGCGCTCAGCGGATGCGCGAGCGATGGACCGGATGCTGCGGCGCCGAGCCAACCCACCGCGCCCGCCACGCCGCCGCCGTCCTCGACGGTCGTGATCGACGATCAGTCGGCCGAGAACGCCGATCAGCCCAAAACGGAAGTCTTCGAAGGTAACGAGAAGTTCGTGGCGACGCCGCCGAAGCGGCCGGGTGGTGGCGGGGGTGATATCTCGCTCGACTTTGCGGACGCTGATGTGAAGGACGTCATCCGCACTGTGCTGGGCGAGATGTTGAAGGTGCCCTACACCATAGACCCGCAAGTGCAAGGCAAAGTCACGTTGCGCACAAACCGGCCGCTGCGGCGTGTCGATGTGATCGCGGCGCTGGAAACGGCGTTGAAGGTGAACAACGCCGTGATCGTGCTTGCCGACAACATCTATAACGTCGTGCCGGCCGCCGATGCGCAAAAGCGGGTCGACGGGTTCGAGCTTTCGGGCTCGCCGCGTTCGCGCTTGCCGGGTTATGGCGTCGAGATCGTGCCGCTGCGCTACATCGCGGCGGGGGAGATGCAGAAACTGCTGCAGCCGGTGGCGCCGGCGGGCGGCGTGCTCTCGGTCGACACGGCACGCAATCTCGTCTTCTTGGCTGGCACACGGCAAGAGCGCGCGTCGATGCTGGACACGATTCGGTTGTTCGACCTCGATTACATGAAGGGCATGTCCTACGCGCTGGTGCGCCCGGAGCATTTGGAGGCGCAGGCGCTGGCCGACGAGTTGAAGCGCGTGTTCGACACGACGGCGGGGGCGAATGCATCACTGCTGCGCTTCGTCCCGCTGGCGCGGTTGAACACGTTGCTGGTGGTGTCGCCGCGAGCGTCGTACTTGAGCGAAGTGACGAAGTGGGTCGATCGTCTCGACGTACCGCAGCGCGGGCCGGCGCGCGGGGTCTATTTCTACCGCATGCAGAACGCGAAGGCAGAGGACGTGGCGCGCTCGCTGGCGGCCGTCTATGGCGGGGCGGTGAATCTGGGCGCGTCCGAAGGGACGTCCGGCGATGTGCCGCCGCCCGACGGCGCGAACGATCCGTCTCAACCGCCACCGGCCGTGCCCTCGGCGCCGAACTTCTCACGCCCCTCGGGCAACGGCAGCGGCATGCAGATTGCGCTCGACGCGGCGAACAACGCGTTGATCATTCGGGCAGGCGCCGCCGACTACGCCGGGCTGGAACGTTTCTTGAAAGAGATCGACATCGCGCCGGATCAAGTCTTGATCGAGGTCACGATTGCGGAAGTGACGCTCAATGACAGTTTGCGTTATGGCGTTGAGTGGTTCTTCCGGAACGCGGACCAAACCTACAACTTCGGACGCAGCGCGAACCCGTCGTCGTCGTTTCCGGGGTTCTCGTTTACCTATACCGTCCCCGATATCGACGTGGTCGTGAACGCGCTCGACAATGTGACGGATGTGCGTGTGATCTCGGCGCCGAAGCTGCTGACGCTCGACAACAAGACCGCGACGCTGCAGGTCGGCGATCAGGTGCCGGTCATCACGCAATCGGCGACCGGCGTGCGCGACGCAAACGACCCCACGATCGTGAACTCGGTGCAGTTCCGCGACACGGGTATCGTACTGAAAGTGACGCCCCGGATCGGCAAGAGCGGAGCCGTATTCGTGGACGTGAACCAGGAAGTGAGTTCGGCGATCCCGACGACGACCTCGGGCATCGACTCGCCGACAATTCAACAGCGAAAGCTGTCCAGCACTGTCGCGGTCCAAGACGGCGACGCGATCGCCCTCGGCGGTCTCATGCGGCAGAGCGAGACGCAAGGCGAAGGCGGCGTGCCGCTGCTGAAGGATATTCCGCTGCTCGGAAAGGCTTTTTCGAACACGTCGCAGACCAGCGACCGGACCGAACTTTTGATCTTCCTCAAACCCCGCATCATCCGTAGCCCCGCCGCCGCGCGCGAAGTCACCGACAGCCTTCGCCAAGGCCTCACCGGCCTCGACACGATGATGCAGAACGCCGACGAGCGCGAGCAGAGGCGTCAGAAGCGGCGGCGGAAATAAGTCATCGCAGCGTTTCTACTGCGGCGGCTCGCCTCGAATGGCCGGCACGGATGCCGTCAGTTCGCCGACGCCGTAGGCGCCCATGTGCCCGTCGACGATTTGATCGTGAAGTACGACGCCCGTTGGCGCGTTTGCGCGTCCCGTGATCTGGCGTGAGCCGCACGCCAAGGGGTCGGGCGTCGGGCAAGTCCAAACGGTGCCACCGGTATAGGCGACGTTCAGAGCCGTGACGCTAAGACCCGGCCGCAGTTGGCGCAGGACGTAGCCCGCGGGTTCATAGGCGCCGTCCCACGGCACGCCTCGAGTTACGCGCGTATGGACATTGCCGATCAGTGCAACGATCAGCGATTGCGGAGATGCATCCGCTGCCGCCGCCAGCGCCTCCGCCATCCAGCGATCGCGCTCGGCGGAAGTGCTGGGCGGCGCTTGACGGTCGATCAGGGCGATCTCGACCGGTAAGCCGTGCGCACGCATCTGCCGGACCCGATCGAGGAGTGCAAGCATGGCGCCGCTCCGGCGCCCATCTTGAAACGCGGCGTTCCAAAACGGACCCTTCAACAGCGCGGCACGGTCGTCATCGTCACCGGCGGACTTGATGAAAGTACCGATGCGAGTTTGTTCATCGCGCGGAACTTCCAGTGCAACGGTGACCGGCCGGCCTGCCCTCAGCGCCAGGCAGGTGATATTTGCAACAAACGCCGGAATCTCCTTCGTGCCGTGCATCTCGCCCAGCAAGACGATCTTACCCGGCGCGTTCAGCGCAGCGAAGCCATCCACCTCGCGGCAAGCATTGCCGCCGCTGCTCAAAGGCGATGATGCAATAGCCGAACATGTGGCCAACATGATCGCCGATGCCGTGACAAGGTGCCGTCGCATTGGGGTTCCATTCCAAACCGTCATCTCATCATAGCGTCCCAGGCTTAGCTGCGGTAGACCATTGGGCCGGCGCATCTGCATGGTCACCGGGTGAGATGATGAGAGTCGACTGGATCGTTGCCCTGACACTGGCTTCGCTCGCCCTCGGAGAGCCGGCAGTTGTGTCCGCCGCGCCATCGTCGGCGCGTTGCGCGAGCACCGTCACGCGCACGATCGCTTTCACCGAAGCGCACGCACACGACGTGTTGGAAGTGAGCGCCGCCGGCGTCGACTGCGCGAAGGCGGTCGTCACGGTCTCGATCCGGCGCGCGAACGGCGTGCCGGTCGCCGCTTTTGCGGTGCCGTTCGCTTGGCTGCGCGAAATCGATCCGGCAAAACCGATGACGCGCGCCGCGCTGAACGGATACCTGAGGACCTACATCGCCGAAGCCCAGCTGGATGTCGCCGCCGGCACTCTTCCCGTTTGGACCGCCGATGCGCCAACCCCGGGTTTCGACCAAGGCCAAGAACTCACCAGCCCGCTCCCGCGCGACTGGTACGAAGAACTACGCGCCGCAAAGCCCAACATGCTCTGCCTGCGCGACGCCCACGAAACATTCGCTTGCTACGTCTGGGACGCCAAGCGCAACAGCACCGAGGTCATTGTCCGCCATTGAGCGACCCTCTCGGCGAGCCCACAAACGCCGCTGAAGTTAGCTAACCAACCGAGTTGGCGGGTGCCTGTCGGCTTCCATACCTGTTCGCGCCTCAGCGAGGGGCAGGCTCAGCAGCGCTAACCACCGTTCAGGGATCGGCCCCCGCCGTGCGTGTCGACGATCGCGAGCGGCAAAGGAGTCTCGACACGCAAAGCCCATTGACACTCGGCGAGTCATAATTTAGAATGATTCTAAATTATCCCACGATAAATGAGGAAAATCATGTCGAGCGAAGCAAGATGTCCGGTCACCGGTGGCGGCGCGCATAAGCACACAGCGGCGGCCTCCCGCGGCAACGCCGGCTGGTGGCCGAACCAGCTGAACTTGAAGATTCTCCATCAGAATTCGCCGCTCGCCGACCCCATGGGAGAGGCCTTCGACTACGCGAAAGAGTTCAAAAGCCTCGACCTCAACGCCGTGGTCAAAGATCTCCACGCGCTCATGACCTCGTCGCAGGCCTGGTGGCCGGCGGACTACGGTCACTACGGCCCCTTCTTCGTTCGCATGGCTTGGCACAGCGCCGGCACCTATCGCAGCGGTGACGGTCGCGGCGGCGCCTCGTCCGGTGGGCAACGCTTCGCGCCGCTCAACAGCTGGCCCGACAACGGCAACTTGGATAAGGCGCGCCGGCTGCTCTGGCCGATCAAGCAGAAGTACGGCCGCAAACTCTCGTGGGCCGACTTGATGATCCTCGCCGGCAACGTCGCGCTGGAGTCGATGGGCTTCAAGACGTTTGGCTTCGGCGGCGGTCGCGCCGACGTGTGGGAGCCGGAGGAAGACATCTATTGGGGCCCGGAGAAAAAGTGGCTCGCCGACGAACGCTACGGCGGCGAACGCAACCTCGAAAATCCTCTCGCCGCCGTTCAGATGGGTCTGATCTACGTTAACCCGGAAGGGCCGAACGGTAAGCCCGACCCGCTCGCCTCCGCGCGCGACATCCGCGAAACCTTTGCGCGCATGGCGATGGATGACGAGGAAACGGTCGCCCTCATCGCCGGTGGCCACACCTTCGGCAAAGCGCACGGCGCCGCCGATCCAAGCAAATACGTAGGCCCCGAACCCGAAGCGGCCAGCATCGAAGAGCAAGGCTTCGGCTGGAAGAATACGTTCGGCACCGGCAAGGGCGTCCACACCATCACCAGCGGCTTGGAAGGTGCCTGGACCACGAACCCGATCAAATGGGACAACGGCTATTTCGACGTCCTATTCGGTCACGACTGGGAACTGACGAAGAGCCCGGCCGGCGCGCACCAATGGACGCCGAAGGATCCGACCGCCGCCAACACCGTGCCCGACGCGCACGACAAGACGAAGCGCCACGCCCCGATGATGGCGACCACCGACATCGCGCTGAAGATGGATCCGATCTACGCGAAGATCTCAAAGCGCTTCCACGAGCACCCGGCGCAGTTCGCCGACGCCTTCGCGCGCGCGTGGTACAAGCTCACGCACCGCGACATGGGGCCCCTTGCCCGCTATCTGGGTCCGCTCGTGCCCAAGGAAGAACTCTTGTGGCAAGACCCATTGCCCAAGGTCGCGCATGAGCTGATCGACGCGAAAGACATCGCGGCACTCAAAGCGAAAGTCCTCGCCTCCGGTCTTTCGATCACGGAACTTGTCACCACCGCTTGGGCATCCGCATCGACGTTCCGCGGCTCCGACAAACGCGGCGGCGCGAACGGCGCTCGCATTCGCCTGGCACCGCAGAAGGACTGGCAGGCCAATCAGCCCGCGCAACTCGCCAAGGTTCTGCGTCAGCTCGAAGAGATCCAGGCGGAGTTCAACAAATCCCTGTCAGGGGGCAAGAAAGTCTCGCTCGCCGACCTGATCGTGCTCGCCGGCTCTGCGGCTGTCGAAGCGGCAGCGAAAAGCGCCGGACACACCGTGACGATTCCCTTCACCCCCGGGCGTACCGACGCGTCGCAGGCACAGACAGACGTGGAATCGTTTGCCGTGCTCGAACCGGTGGCGGACGGCTTCCGCAACTTCCTGAAAGCGGGATGCACGATACCCGCGGAAGAACTTCTGCTCGATCGCGCGCAGTTGCTCACGCTGACCGCGCCGGAGATGACGGTTCTCGTCGGTGGTCTGCGCGCGCTGAACGCCGGACACGCGACCCACGGCCTCTTCACGAAGCGGTCCGGCACGCTCACCAACGACTTCTTCATCAACCTGCTCGACATGGGCAACGCTTGGCAGAAGTCGTCCACTGAAGGCGTGTTCGAAGGTCGTGATCGCGACACCGGCGCCGTCAAATGGACCGCCACCCGCGTCGATCTGGTCTTCGGCTCGAACTCGCAACTCAGAGCGCTGGCCGAAGTCTATGCCAGCGACGACGCTAAGGATGCATTCGTAAAGGACTTCGTCGCGGCCTGGACCAAGGTCATGAACCTCGATCGCTTCGATCTGGGCTGAGCTATCGCGCGGCACCGGAAAGGAAAGGGCCGACGTAATTTGCCGGCCCCTAACGTTCAGCACGGACGATAAGGACTGTTCGGCGAAGCGCCTGGCCCGCCGATCGGACCGGGTGGGTTCTCCCAGTTCGTGCCGGGCCCTCCCGCGGGCCCGGGCGGGTTACCGTCATTGTCGAACCGGCACCAATAGCCGTGCGGATGCTTGTACCAATGCAAGCCGCCGAACAAACCCCAATAGACCCAATTGCTTGGGATCGCGCGATGCCGCCAAAGCGGTCCACGTCCCGGTCCGCCCACCGGGCCAGGCGGATTGCCGAGCCACCAGCGATGCGGTGACGCGCCCGGTCCGCCGCGCGGTCCCGGCGGATTGTGCCAATCGGTTCCGGGCCCGCCACGCGGCCCGGGCGGATTGTGATTGCGATGCCGCGCCTCCGCCATGCTCGCGCCCAACGTGGACGCCACCAACAGCGCAACAAGCGCCGCGCTCATCGTCTTCCTCATGAGAAATCTCCTGTCGCAAGCCATCAAGGCCCCGCGACCTCAAACGCGCGGCGCGAGCGATTTCCGTCGCACCGCGATCGGTCGGTGGAGCGCTCAGCAGCCGCTTTTCCGGGAGATTACGCGACTGGCTCTGTGATCCGCGTCACCGATCGTCGTCTCAAACCTGCGCACCTTTCGGTTCCGCGCGCGGTTGGCCCATAGTGATCGTGGGCATATAGAGCAAGAGGCACGACGCCACGAACACCGATGAGTACGTGCCGATCACGATGCCCCACAGGATCGTGGCCGCAAACCCGAACAACGCCTCGCCGCCGAACAGGATAAGCGGCACGACCGACAGCGCGGTCGTGAAGCTGGTCAGGAACGTGCGGGACAGCGTCTGGTTCGTCGACAGATTGATCAGGTCGCCCAATCCCATCTGCTTGTACTTGCGCCGGTTCTCGCGAATTCGGTCGAACACCACGACCGTGTCGTTGATCGAATAACCAGCGAGCAACAGAAGCGCCGCGACCGAGGTCAAATTGAAATCGAACTGGAACAGCGAATACATGCCGACCGCGACCAACACGTCGTGGCCTGTCGCGATCAAACCCGACACGCCGAACTGCCACTCGAAGCGGAACGCGACATAGACGCCGATCATCACGATCGCGAGCAACGTCGCGATCACGCCCGACTGGAAGAGCTCGCCCGAAACCTTGGGCCCGACCGCCTCTTGCCGCAGAATGCGAAGCCCGGACCCAAGCGCGGCCTTGATCTTGTTCGCGACCACCTGTTCCTGACCGGTGATCTGCGCCGACGGCTGCACGCGAATGAGCACGTCCTTGTCGCTGCCGAAATTCTGAATGGCGACTTCGCCGAACCCCAGGGTGCCGAGCTTTCCGCGTAGTGCACCGATGTCGATCTTCGTGTCGCTGGCCGCCTCGATCACCACGCCGCCGGTGAAGTCGATGCCCAGATTGAGCCCTTGAAACCAAAGCGACAGAATCGTCGCCACGACCAGAAACCCGTCCACCGCAAACGCCAAGTAGCGCCGCCCGACGAAGTCGAACTTGGTATTGTCGGGAATCAGGGAAAGACGCGCCATGGGAATCCGTTTGTCGTAAGGTCGGGAGGGGCCGAAAGGCGGCGGATTAGAGCCGCAAGCACCGCCCCATACAATCTGAATTTTGCGCCAACTGACGCAGGAACACCCCAAGAACATCTCGTATGCGGCAACATTACTTTACTTTGCCGAGAACCGCGCGAAACGGCTCACCCCGATCTTTATCTACGGCAGGGCGAAGAAACGCCCCCCTCATGGAGCACATCAATGTCTGAACAAACGAATTCATCCCGCCGCCGCTTTGGCTTTGCGGCACTTGCGGCCGCAGCGCTCATCGGCGTTGTAGGCGGGGGCATGGCCACGACTGCGTTCGGTCACGGCATGGGTCCCGGCATGGGTCGCCACTGGGGCGGCGGTCATCACGAGCGTGGGCCGATTGATCCAGCCAAAGCGAAGGAGCATGCGGCGCGCATGGTTGGCCATCTCGCTTGGGCAATCGATGCTACGGCCGATCAGAAGCAAAAGTTAACGGTGATCGCGGAGGGTATGGCAACGGACCTTGTCCCCGTGCACGGCAAGATGCGTGGGGCGAAAGGCCGGATCGTCGAACTCCTGCGTCAGCCCAAGACCGACCGTGCCGCACTCGAAGCGCTGCGCGCCGAACACCTGGCGCTCGCCGACGACGTCTCCAAGCGCCTGACGCAAGGCATGGCGGACGCGGCCGACGTGTTAACGCCGGCGCAGCGTGCGAAGCTTGCGGAGCACTGGGCGTTCTGATTGCGTGGCCGGTCACGAGGATAAAGCACGCGTGGCCGACCGCATTCTCTTGATCGAAGACGATCCCCGCCTCGCTCGGATGGTCGAAGACTATCTGAACGGGGCGGGCTTTCGCGTGACCCACGCCGCAACCGGCAATGCCGGTCTGACGTTGAACAAGCGCGAGAGCTTCGACGCCCTGGTTCTCGACCTCATGCTCCCGGACATGGATGGCCTTGAGGTCTGCAAGCAAGTGCGCGCCGAAAGCCAAACGCCGATCCTGATGCTGACCGCCCGCGGCGATGCCATGGACCGCGTCGTCGGCCTCGAACTCGGTGCCGATGACTATCTGCCGAAGCCCTTCGAACCGCGCGAGCTTTTGGCCCGGCTGCGCTCGATCCTACGCCGCGCGCACGCGGGCGCAACTGCCAGCACGCTGCGCTTCGGCCGCCTCGAAATCGACAAGGACGCCCGCGAAGTCCGCGTTGATGGAACTGCGCGCCCGCTCACCAGCTATCAGTTCGCGGTGCTGCTCGCGCTCGCCGAACGGGCAGGGCGCGTGCTCTCCCGCGACGCGCTGTTCGACGTCGTGAAGGGTGAAACGATCGAAGCGTTCGACCGCTCGATCGACGTCCACATTTCCCGCATTCGCGCCGCCATCGAAGACGATCCCAAGAAGCCGCATCGCGTTCTCACCGTGCGCGGCGCCGGCTACGTCTTCGCGAAGGCGCAGGACTAAGCGATGGGCATCTTCAATCGGCTCTATTTGAAAGTCTATCTCACGATCGTAGCAACCCTCGCGCTCGTGATCATTGTCTCCATTCTTGTTTGGCGCACCGGCCCCGAACTCGAAACCGCACGAGACGCATTCTCGATGGCGAGCGGCGTCGCGACCGCAGCCCTCGCCGATCCGAACGCCCCGGCAGCCGAGCAGCAAAAAGCTGTCGAGCGTCTCGCTCGCCTGCTGAAGGCCGACCTCGCGCTCTATTCTTCCGACGGCAAACCGCTCGGCGCCTCCGGCAGGGCATTGCCAACGCCCAGCGAGCTCGAAGATCGCGAGAAACGCTGGTTCGATCGTCACCGCCCGCCGGTCTGGTCGTTCCCACTCGCTGACGGCCGCCAGATTGTCGTGCGTCCGCCATTCGAGCGTCACTTCCGCGGCGGCATCGGCTTCTTCGGCCACCTCGCTCTCGTGGCGTTGCTCCTTGCGCTCGGCTCCTACCCGATCGTGCGCGGCCTCACCCGCCGCCTCGAACGTCTGCAGCAAGGCGTGGAGTCGCTCGGCGCCGGCGACCTCACCGCGCGCGTGAAAGTCGAAGGTAAGGATGAAGTTGCGGGCGTGGCCGCCAGCTTCAACCGCGCCGCCGAACGCATCGAAGATTTGGTGAAGGCGCACAAAATGCTGCTCGCCAACGCTTCGCACGAACTGCGCACACCACTCACCCGTCTGCGCATGAGCGTCGAACTGCTGAAGGAAAAGGCCGACCCCGCCCGGCGCGCCGAACTCGAACAAGACATCGCCGAACTCAATCACCTGATCGACGAAATCCTGCTCTCAAGCCGCCTCGACGCGATGCAGCGCCTCGACACGCTGGAGGACGTCGACCTTCTCGCGCTCGCCGCCGAAGAAGCCGCGCACTACGACGGCGTCGCTGTCACCGGCCAGCCGGTCACCGTCCGCGGCGACGCCCGCCTCCTGCGCCGCCTGTTGCGCAACCTTTTAGAAAACGCGAACCGCCACGGCGCCCGGCCGGTCGAAGTCAGCGTCGGTGAAGACGGCACGAAAGCCAAACTCACCGTCGCCGACAAGGGCCCGGGCGTCGCCGAAGCCGACCGCGAACGCATCTTCGAACCGTTCTTCCGCTCGACTGCGGGGACCGCGCAAGGCACCGGCCTGGGCCTCGCCCTCGTGCGCCAAATCGCCCGCCGCCATGGCGGCGAAGCGACGGTGGAAGGTGCAACTTTCATGGTCGCCCTTCCCCAGCCGATCTAGGAAGAACGTCGGCCCGCAACCCGCCTGCTGTTGCGGCCGTATCAAGGGATGGCTACCGTGCCACCCAACAAGGCGCTCCAAACGCGCCGTCGCCATTCAAAAAGGGCTGGAAACTTCATGACATCAGAGAACTCACGTCTCGGTTTGGTCGCGGCGGCGGTCGCGCTCGTGTTGGCAATCCCGTTGCTGGGTTCGCGCTTCGGCGGCGCGCCGACCACAGTCACGAACGTCGTCGAGGGCACCGAACCCGTCGACGTCTCGAAAGCACAAGCGATTGCTAAGCGCATCGGCTCCGCCACTTCCGGCATCGACGCTGCGCGCATTGTCGGTGCCGACAGCGAGCCCGAGAATTGGCTTGCCCATGGCCGCACCTACGGCGAGCAACGCTTCTCGCCGCTCGACAAGATCAAAGCCGACAACGTGAAGGACTTGGGGCTGGCTTGGACATACGAGACCGGCACGATCCGCGGTCTTGAAGCCTCGCCCATCGTCGTCGACGGTGTGATGTTTGCGACCGGCTCGTGGAGCAAAGTCTATGCGCTCGACGCCAAGACCGGTGAGGAACTTTGGACCTATGATCCCGAAGTCCCCGGCGAGACGGCGCGCAAACCCTGCTGCGACGTCGTCAACCGCGGTGTCGCTGTGTGGAAGGGCCGCGTCTATGTCGGCACGCTCGACGGCCGCCTGGTCGCGCTCGATGCGAAGACCGGCAAGCCCGTCTGGGACATCCAAACCGTCGACCGCACCAAGCCCTACACGGTCACGGGCGCGCCGCGCATCATTCGCGGCAAGGTGATCATCGGCAATGGCGGCGCCGAACTCGGCGTGCGCGGCTACATTACCGCTTATGACGCCGACACGGGCAAGCAGCTCTGGCGCTTCTACACCGTGCCCGGCGACCCGCGTGTGCCGGTCGAGAACGAACACTTGAAAGCGGCACTGCCGACCTGGAAGGCAGACCCGCAAGGCTGGAAGTACTGGGAAGTCGGTGGTGGCGGCACCGTCTGGGATTCGATGGCCTACGACCCCGATCTCGACCTGCTCTATATCGGCACCGGCAATGGCAGCCCGTGGAGCCGCTATCTGCGGTCGCCAGGCGGTGGCGACAATCTCTATCTTTCTTCGATTGTCGCCATCAAACCCGATACCGGCGAGATGGCTTGGCACTTCCAAGAAACGCCCGGCGACACCTGGGACTTCACCGCGACCCAGCACATCATTCTGGCCGACCTCGAGATCAATGGTCAGATCCGCAAGGCGCTGATGCATGCGCCGAAGAACGGCTTTTTCTACGTGCTTGACCGCGCGACTGGCGAGTTCATATCGGGCAAGAACTACGTTCCAGTGACCTGGGCCAAGGGCCTCGATGAGAAGGGCCGCCCGATCGAGAACCCCGCGATGTCGTCGTACCGCGACGCGCCGAAGATGGTGCAGCCCTCGCCGCACGGTGGCCATAACTGGCAACCGATGTCGTTCAATCCGCAGACGAAGCTCGTTTACATCCCCTCGCAGCTGACGCCGCAGATGTTCGTCTACGACAAGGCGCGCGACGTGAAGCCCGGCGTCTGGAACACCGGTCTCGATTTCGGCGCGATTTCGACGCTGACGATGAAGGCGCTGGCCGCCGGTCAGCCCTTGCCGCCGATCGAAGGCTCGCTGATCGCCTGGGATCCCATCAATCAAAAGGAAGTTTGGCGCGTCAAGCACGCCACGTTCTGGAACGGCGGCACGCTGACGACCGCGGGCAACCTTGTCTTCCAAGGCGCGGGCGATGGCTTGTTCCGCGCCTGGAAGGCCGAGACGGGCGAGGAGCTTTGGAAGATGGACGCCAAGACCGGCATCATCGCGCCGCCCGTGACCTACAGCGTCGATGGCGAACAATACGTTGTCGTCCTCGCCGGCTGGGGCGGCGTCGGCCTTACGCTCTCGCCTGAACCCGCCAACGCGATCCTCAAATACGGAAATGAAGGCAAGATCTTTGCCTTCAAGCTCGGCGGTCAAAAGACGATCGAGGCCGAGCCCAACCCGCGCGCACCGATGGCGAAGCCGCCGACGCAAACCGCAAGCGCTGCGGTCGTCGCAAAGGGTGACGCGACTTACCACCGTTACTGCAGCGTCTGCCACGGCTTCTTCGCCATGGCGAGCGGCGTTGTCCCGGACTTGCGATATTCCGCACCCGAGACGTTCGACCGCTACAAGGAAATCGTCCTCGACGGCGAGCGCAAGGATAACGGCATGGCCTCCTTCGCCGACCAGATCAAGATAGAGGACGTCGACGCGATCAAGGCCTACATCCTCTCGCTCGCAAACGCCGCCTACGACGCGGAACAGAAAGCGGCGGCCGCGCCGCCGCCAGCCCCCTCGCCGCCGCCGAACTGACGTCCCTGGGACCGCGGGCGTCCCGCCCGCTCTTGTTCACAACGCAAGAGCGGGCAAAAAACCTCCGCGGTCTAGGAACAATCCCATTGCCCACACCAACATGGCACTCGCGCGGCTACGTCCCGCATTGGGAAGCGGGCGAATTCGCGCAGGCAATCACGTTTCGCCTTGGCGACAGCTTGCCGATGTCAGTTCTAGAACAATGGCGCATGGAACTCGCCAGCGTGGCTGCCGATAAAATTGACCTTGAGCGTCGCCGTCGTATGGAGGTTGCGCTCGATCAAGGTCACGGCTCGAGAGCGTTGTCGAAACCTGAGATCGCCGACCTCGTCGAACGAGCCCTTCTGCATTTCGACGCGGTGCGTTATCGGCTACATGCATGGTCGATCATGCCGACCCACGTCCACGTCCTCGCGACGCCACTCGCCGATTGGACGCTTTCGTCGATTACCCACGCTTGGAAGTCGTTCACAGCGAAGAAGGCGAACGCCATCCTGAAGCGCGAAGGCATGTTCTGGGCGCCCGAATACTTCGACCGCGCAATTCGCGACGATCTGCACTACGCTAACGCGTTGCATTACATCGAGATGAATCCGGTCGTTGCGGGGCTGTGTCGAGTTCCGGAAGAATGGCGTTACGGCAGTGCTTGGGGTGGACGAATCTCCCCAAGCGATTGAACCAACACCGTAAGGAAAAGGGCGGGCGGGACGCCCGCGGTCCCAGGGACGCCAATCCCAAACCTTATTAATCTCTCCCGCCTTGCTGCCGCCACGCCGCCGGGGTACCAACGCGGCCTTATGAGCGAAAAGCCGACCAATACCAGTGCCGAAAAGCCGCGCGGCTTCCGCGACCGGCTTGGGGCGGAGCTTTTGGCCGAGCGCCACATGCTCGACGTCATCCGCGGCGTCTATGAGTCCTACGGCTTCGACCCGCTCGAAACGCCGGTTATCGAATACGCCGACGCGCTGGGCAAGTTTCTGCCGGATCAAGACCGCCCGAACGAAGGCGTCTTCGCGTTCCGCGACGACGATGAGCAGTGGCTCTCGCTGCGCTACGATCTGACCGCGCCGCTCGCTCGCTTCGTTGCCGAGAATTTCGACGCGCTCCCGAAGCCGTTCCGTCGCTATCAAGTCGGCCAAGTCTTCCGGAACGAAAAGCCCGGCCCCGGCCGCTATCGCGAATTCACCCAGTTCGACGCCGACACGGTCGGCACAGCGAGCATGCTGGCCGACGCCGAACTTTGCATGATGACGTGCGACACGCTGGAGAAACTCGGCCTCGGCGGCGACTACATCGTCAAGGTCAACAACCGCAAGATTCTGAACGGTGTACTTGAAGCGGTTGGCATCCCGCAGGGCAAGGACGGCGAAGGCCAACGCCTCGCCGTGCTGCGGGCCATCGACAAGCTCGACCGTCTGGGACCGGACGCCGTGCGCCAACTGTTGGGTCCCGGCCGTAAAGACGACTCCGGCGACTTCACCAAGGGCGCGAACCTCTCACCGAACGCCATCGCCCGCGTGCTGGCTTTTACCGAAGCGGGCTCGACCGATCGCGGCTCGTTCCTCGGCGAACTCGAACGACTCGTCGGCGACAGCGCCGACGGCCAAGCGGGTGTCGCCGAACTCCGCCAGATCGATGCCGCGTTGAGCGGCGCTGGTTACGACGGCAAGCGCGTGCGCTTCGATCCTTCCGTCGTGCGCGGTCTTGCCTATTACACTGGCCCCGTGATCGAGGCGGAACTCACGTTCGAGATCAAAAACGAAGACGGCCAAGTCGTGCGCGTCGGCTCCGTCGCCGGCGGCGGCCGCTACGACGATCTCGTCACCCGCTTCAAGGGCGTGCAAGTCCCGGCGACCGGCATCTCGATCGGCGTCAGCCGCCTGCTCGCGGCGCTCGCCGCGCGCGGCACGAAGGAAGCAACGTTCGGGCCCGTCGTCGTGCTTGCGATGGATAAGGACGCCGTCGCAAGCTACGTCGCCATGGCCCGTGAGCTGCGCGCCGCCGGCATTCGCGCCGAGGTTTACACCGGCACCTCCGGCATGAAGGCGCAACTGAAATACGCCGATAAGCGTATGAGCCCCGTCGCCGTCATCGAAGGCAGCGACGAACGCGCGAAAGGCGTGATCACGCTCAAAGACCTGATCCTCGGCGCGGAACAAGCGAAAGAGATCAAGGACCGCGCGCAATGGGCGACCGGTTCGCAAGCGCAAGTCACCGTGCCGCGCAGCGAACTCGTCACGGCGGTGAAGAAGATCTTGGCCGCGCAAGCCTCCGCATGATCGCTGCCCCGCCATATGACGCCGACACGATTGCCGCGCTCGAAGCGCAGACGGCGGCGTTGCTCGACGTGTTCAAGACCTACGGCGCCGAGCGTATCGAGCCCGCCATCGCCCAGCCCGCTGACGCTTTTCTCGATCGGATGGGCGAAGACTTGCGCCGCCGCACCTATGTCTTCAGCGGTCCCGACGGTCGCGAACTCTGCCTGCGCCCAGACCTCACGATCCCGACCTGCCAAGCCTATCTCGCGCGCACCCCGGCGGCCGACCGCCCGGCAAAACTCTGCTACGCAGGCCCCGTCTTCCGCCACAACCCGGCCGATCCAACGAAGCCGGGCCAAAGCACGCATGCGGGCCTCGAAAACATCAACGCCGCGAACCCGGCCGCAGCCGACGCCGAAGCGTTGATCCTCACCGACAACGCGCTCGCACGCACCGGCTTGAAGAACGTCGACGTCACGCTCGGCGATCTCTCGATCTTCTCAAGCCTCCTCGAGGCGCTCGGTCTCGCGCCGCAATGGGCGGAGCGCCTGCGCCGTCACGTCTGGCGCCCGGCCTACATGAACGAACTGCTGAAGCGTCTGACCGGTGAAGCCGAAAGCGGCAACGCGTTCTTGGCCCATGTCGGCACGCTACCGCCGGAAGAAGCGCGCGCCGTCCTGCGCGATGCGCTCAGCCTCGGCGGCATCAAGCCGATCGGCACCCGCACGATCGAAGAAATCACCGATAGGTTTTTGGCGCAGGCAGCCGATGCGTCCGCCGCGCGCATGCCCCGTGCCGTCGCCGACGCGATCACGGCATACCTCAACGTGAAGGTCCCCGCGAACCAAGCCGTTGAAACGCTGCGCAAGCTTGCGCGCACCGCCGCCGTCCCGCTCGACGCGGCGATCGCCGCGCTCGAGCGCCGCTTCGGCTTGCTCGAACGTCACGGCTTCAACCTCGCGCGCGCCACGTTCGCCGCGCAGTTCGGCCGCAACATGGAATACTACACCGGTTTCGTGTTCGAGTTCCGCGCTGCGGCAGGTAACCCGCCGATCGCCGGAGGCGGCCGCTATGACAATCTCCTAACGGCACTCGGCGCGCCCAGGCCCGCGCCGGCCGTCGGCCTCGCCATCTATGGCGAACGCGTCCTCGCCGCGCGCGCTGCACAAGGCGGTGGCGCATGAGCTTGATCCTCGCCATCCCGTCGAAGGGCCGCCTGCAGGAACAGGCGCTCGCGTTCCTCGCCGATGCCGGCCTGACGCCCAGCCAGTCGCGCGGCAACCGCGACTATGCGGCAAAGCTCGCCGGCGTCGACAACGTCACGGTCTCGCTGCTCTCCGCGTCCGAAATCGCCGACGAACTGAACGCCGGCCGCGTCCACCTCGGCATCAGTGGCGAAGACCTGTTGCGCGAACACGGCCAAGGCACCGACCGCACGCTCGTCGTCGAAAAGCTCGGCTTCGGCAAGGCGAACGTCGTGGTCGCCGTGCCGCGCGCCTGGATCGACGTCGCCACCATGTCGGACCTCGACGACGTGGCCTCGCTCTTCCACGCCCGCCACCACCGCCGCCTGCGCGTCGCGACCAAATACATGAACCTGACGCGCAACTTCTTTGCCAGTCACGGCATCGCCGACTACCGGATCGTCGAAAGCCTCGGCGCGACCGAAGGCGCGCCCGCGGCCGGCACCGCGGAAGCGATCGTCGACATCACGACGACCGGCGCGACGCTCGCCGCGAACGATCTGAAAATTTTGAACGACGGCCTGATCCTCGAAAGCCAAGCCGTGCTCGCGGCGGGCCTCGGCGCGAACTGGAACAACGACGCGAAGCAATCAGCACGCGTGATGCTGGAGCGCATCGCCGCCCGCGCTCTCGCCAAGACCGCACAGGTCGTCCGCGTCCGCATGGACACCGGCGTCGAAGCAGCCTTGCCGGCGCTCGAACGCAGCCTCGGCGCCAAGGTGTTATCGCGCACCGCAGGCGGCGAAGCCGTCATCCTCATCCCCGCCGCCAACCTCTCGACGGCGATCACAGTGCTAAGAGGCACCGGCGCCCAAGGCACAGTCACCTCCGACCGCGCCGACTACGTCTTCACGCCGGAGAACCCGCTTTTTACGAAACTCGCCGCACGCTTGCGTTGAGTGCGTTCCCAAACACCGGTCGGGCGAGCGCAGAGTGCAATCTCTTGAGGGCTTGACGCCCACTGCTGATTGCGCACAGCATCGGCGTCCACTCCAGCATCCGGAGTTTTGTTTGACGCATAAGGTTCAATGTGAGACCCGTCGGGTTGCAATGGTTCGGAGCCATGCGTGTGAGCGGCGTCTGAAACTCGTTTGGCGCAATGGAGAGAGAACACACATGAGATTGGCTGCGACATCCGTATTCATGATCGGCCTCTTCAGCGCTGATGCATTGGGAGAGCCGGTCAAATTTCAGCACTTGGTCGTTCGCGATCAAACCGTGCACGTGCAAAATCCATCTCAGCTGACCGTCGAGGTGGGTCGTGGGTTTCGGGTCACCGAACCTCACAACTTCACTAAGCAAGAAGATAATGGCTATCACTTCGAAGTATCGCTAGTGAGCTTTGTAGCGCCCCATGAGGTTGTGTCCGTGGCGGCCGAACGACTTGTCGAAGACAAGGCGCTGAACTACGACGAGCTATCCGCAGCGTCTTGGCCAGACGCTGGCTTTCTCTCCCGAGCGAAGGGGTGTGCAACTCTTACCGTTGAACAAGCCGCCAAAATGCCCGAAGCGAGCGGAATGCGATGGATTGTTGAGGCCGGCTTCATTCCTAATGGAGCGTTTGCATTTGAGGCAGCATTGCTTGTCGCGCCCGATCGCCGGCACGAAGCGTCGATCGAACTTATTGCTCCGGTTGGGGCTTGCACCGATGCGCACGCAATAGACGCGGCTCTCGATGCACTTCGTGCTCGGATCGTAACCAAGCGGAAGAAGTGAGTGGGCTTGGCAAAGCCCCCGAGAGCCCGATCTGGTCGATTTAGTCGGTAGTTCACGAGACGCGCGACAACAGGAGCCTTTGATCATGCGCGCTACCATTTCTCTTTGCGTTGCGATTCATTTCGGGCTGTTTGGTGTCGCCGCGAATGCAGGTTCGCGGTCGCTGGGACAGTTCGTGGCGCACGTTGAATCTCATGTGCCAACGCTATTAGCCAAAGAGGGCGCAGCCGGCCTTGCGGTGGCGACCGTGGAGGATGGCAAGACCGTCTATTTGGGCGGCTTTGGCTTCGCAAACAAAGAAGCTGGCACACCTGTCACGGCAGATACGATCTTCAACATGGCATCTGTATCGAAGGCGGTTTCCGCTCTTGGAGTACTTCGACTCATCCACGAGAGAGGTATTTCACTGGATGGCGCCGTTTTGCCAGTGTTTCCCAAGTGGCAGTTTCCCGATCCGAACGCCGACACGTCCCAAGTGACGTTCCGCCGAGTGCTCGGCCACCGGGCAGGTTTGTCAATGCCGTCGGTGCCGTGGTTTTTTCCTCCTGCACGTGTCCCGTCTCTTACTGAAATCTTGAAAGACGGTTCGGCCGACGTTGAGCGGTTGTACATTAAGTACCCCGCGAATGAATTCAACTATTCGGGCGGCGGTTATGCGATGCTGCAGTTGCTCGTTGAGCAACTCACGGGCGAGTCATTTGACGCCTATATGCGCTCGCGGATTTTCAAGCCACTTGGAATGTCCGTTACGACGTTTGACCAGAAGGCTGATGTCAAACGGGCAGTGGGCTATGATGAAGATGGCAAGCCAATCGGCCATTACGAGATCGTAGGATCCGCTGCAGGCGGATTATATAGCTCAGCAGCGGATTTCGCACACGTTGTGCATTTGTACATGCCATCGGGAAGCGATCGCGACAACGTCATCTCGCCAGAACAGCTTCTACAAATTAGTGCGAACACGGTGCCGGTTCGATATGCCGGCGTCGATCCCAAGGTGTTCGGCGGCGCCAAGTACGGCTTGGGTCACGGCGTCCATATTACAAAACGTCAAGAGCTGCTTCTATATCACAGCGGTGGAAACCCGGGATTCATCGCGTACTTTATTGTGGCACCTAACACCGGCCGCGGGTTGGTTATGATGGCCAATAGCGCCAACGCGCGGAGTGCCATGGAAGATGTTCGGCGCGCTTGGGCCGATCAATACGGATATGACCTGCCGGAATTCTACTGATCCTTGCCCAAGTATCGTCCCTCAAACCCCAGCCATCGCTCCGCGCACGCCGACCGAGCGCCCAACGGGGTCGATCAGCACGCCCGGATTCAAAATCCCATCCGGATCCACCGCCGCCTTCGCCGCGCGCAACGCCTCTGCGAACAGCGGCGGACACTCGCGCGAATAGCCTGGCCGATGATCGCGGCCGACCGCGTGATGGTGCGTGATCGTCCCGCCCGCCCTCACCACGACGTCGTTCGCGACCGCCTTGATCTCCTGCCACTGCTCCAGCAGCGCGCTCGTTCGCCCCAATGCCTGGAAACTGAAATAGGGCGCCGGTCCATCCGGATAGACATGCGTGAACCGGCACGTCACGTGGCCGGGCTTGCCTGTCACCCGCTTCAGCACATCGTGCATCTTCGCCTTCACCTCGGCATGGAACGCCGGGAAGCGATCCCATGTCGTCGCCGTCTCGAACGTATCGACGATGAGCCCCAGCGGCGTCAGCACCTCGCGATAGAACGGCGCGCGCAAGAACGCATTGCGCCAAGCGCCCGCCGCCCCCTCGCGATGCTCCGCGCCGGAAGCGGCTTTCGGCGCATCCGCCACGCCACCGTGATCTCGCACCAACTCCAACGCGCGCGCCAGCTTCGCATCCTGAGGATGATCCGCACTCTCGAACGCCAGCACCAGCAGCGCCGCCGATCCGTCGCCAGCCATCGTGCCCAGCGCCTCTTCTGCATCGATCAAGCGGCAGTTCGACGGATTGAGCCCCGATTGCGAAAGCGCCCGCACCGCCTCCGCGGCCTTCAAGAAGTCCGCGAACTTCACCGACGCCGACGCCCGGAACGTCGGCGCATCCTGCAACCGCATCCACGCCTCGGTGATGACGCCTAAAATGCCCTCGGAGCCCAGGAACAACCGCTCCGGCTGTGGTCCCGCACCGGAGCCCGGCAAGCGCCGCGTCTCCATGGTCCCCTTGGGCGTCACCACGCGCATCGCCTCCACGAAGTCGTCGATATGTGTATAGAGGCTCGCAAAGTGCCCGCCCGATCGCGTCGCGATCCATCCACCCAGGGTCGAATACTCAAAACTCTGCGGAAAGTGCCGAAGCGTCAGCTTGTGCGGTTTCAGCTGCGCCTCAATCGCGGGCCCAAACGCGCCCCCCTGAATCCGCGCCGCCCGGCTGGCACGATCGATCTCCAAAACCTTTCCCATGCGCGCCATATCGAGCGACACGACGCCCGCATACGCATCGCCCACATCGCACTCGACCCCGCCGCACACGCTCGACCCGCCGCCAAACGGAATCACGGCCGCCTTCGCATCGCCGGCCCACGCCAGCACCGCCGTCACATCCGCATCGCTCTCCGGATAGGCGACGACATCGGGCGGGCAGGGGACCTCTCGCTGAAACATCCGCACATAGTCGGGAAACGACTTGCCGTACGCGTGCACCAACCGCTCGTGTGGATCGCTCGTGCACAGCCGCGCGACGGCGCCCTTGGGCTGAAGGCGCGGCGCGCGCAAGCTGAAATCCTCGACCTGCGGCGCCGCCGGTGGCGGCTTCAACGTCACGCCGAACTTTTGCCCGAACAGCCGCGCCAGGAAGACAGCCTCCTCCTCACCGACGACCTGATCTTCCGTGCCCCAACCGTAGAACTTCCGCCGCGCTGTCATGGCCATCCTCATGCTGCGCCGCGAGATTGCTTAGCCCGATGTGATCGGTCAATCTCCCTCTTGAGGAAACGCAAGAAACCGAGGCTGACCGATCATGAGCGCAGAAAGCGTCGCAGTGCCTTCCGCCGCGGCGCAGCCGGGCGATCTCTCGACGCCTTACAAGGTTTACGTCCTGGCGCTCTTGGTGCTGGTCTACATTTCGAACTACGCCGACCGCATCCTGCTCGGCATCCTGCTGCCTGCCATCAAGGCCGAGTTCGGCCTCACCGACACCGAACTGGGCTTTCTCCACGGCACGTCGTTCGCGATCTTCTACGCGACCTTGGGTGTGCCGATTGCGATCTACGCCGACCGCGGCAACCGAAAACTCGTGATCGTGGCCGCGACCGCAACGTGGTCGGCGATGACCGCGCTCTGCGGCATGGCGCAGAGCTATTGGCAACTTGTCGGCGCGCGGATCGGCGTTGGCGTCGGCGAGGCCGGCTCCAATCCGCCGTCGCACTCGATCATCTCGGACCTCTTCACGCTGAAATATCGCGGCACGGCGCTCGCGATCTTCTCTCAGGGCGTCTCGCTCGGCATCGTCGTCGGTCTCTATGGCGGCGCGCAGGTGGCTGAGGCCTATGGCTGGCGCGTCGCGTTCTTTACGTTGGGCTTGCCGGGACTGGCGATCGCGCTTCTCGTGCTGCTGACGCTGGTCGAGCCGCGCCGTGGCGCCTCCGATGGGCATAGCTTTTCGGGCGCGCCGCCGTCGTTCGTGTCGACACTGCGCTTCATCGGCTCGCAGCGCTCGCTCGTGCACATCTTGATCGGCTCGACGCTGGCGACGCTCGTAGGCTATTCCGGCGTCCTGTGGTGGCCCTCGTTCATCATGCGCTCCCACGGACTCAGTCCCGCCGATATGAGCGCGTTCCTGGCGCTCGTCTTCGGCCTGGGTTCGGGCTTCGGCATTTTCCTCGGCGGCTACCTTTCCGACTATTTCGGCCGCCGCGACGTGAAGCTGATGCCGCGCGTCGTCGCGGTCGCGATTACGATCGGTATTCCGTTCGGCCTGGCGCTCTACATCGTTGACGATTCGACGCTCGTGTTCTTGCTCATCGGCATACCGGCGGCCGCCGGCGGCATGTATCTGGGCCCGAGCATCGCGATGGTGCAAAGCCTTGTCGCCGTGCGCATGCGCACGGTCGCCTCGGCGCTCTTCCTCTTCATCATCAACCTGATCGGCATGGGCCTCGGCTCGCTGTTGATCGGCGGCCTCAGCGACGGATTGAAGCCGGCCTACGGCGACGATGCGCTGCGGTACGCGCTTCTCACCGTCACCGTCTTCAACATCTGGGCGATCTTTCACTATTGGCGCGCCGGCCGCTTCATCGAAGCCGACCTGAAGACCGCCGCCGCCGCATCGGCAAAGGGCTGACGTGAAGAACTGGACGATCCCCGAAGACGCGATCGCGCGCGTGACGGAACGCGCGCGCGACCGCTTCGCCGCCGCGCATCCGAAATCGAAGGCGCTGGCCGAACGGGCGAAAGCCTCGCTGTTTGACGGCGTGCCGATGCATTGGATGGCCGACTGGCCGACGCCGTTCCCGCTCTTCGTCGCGCGGGCGAACGGCGCCCGCTTCAAGGATGTCGACGGTAACGAGTACGTCGACTTTTGCTTGGGCGACACCGGCACCATGTTCGGCCATTCGCCGCCCGCCGTGGCTGACGCCATCCGCGAACAGGCGGGCAGGGGCTATACCACCATGCTCCCCAGCGAAGACGCGGTCTGGGTCGGCGACGAACTCGCCCGCCGCTTCGGCCTGCCGTTCTGGCAGGTGGCGGCGACGGCCACCGACGCCAACCGCTACGCCTTGCGCTGGGCGCGTGCCGTAACCGGCCGCGAAAAAATCCTCGTGTTCGACGGCTGCTATCACGGCACGGTCGAGGAAACGATGGTGCGCCTGCAGGACGGCAAGACCGTCCCGCGCCCCGGCCAACTGGGAAACATCGCCGACGTCGCCCGCACCACGCGCGTCGTCGAGTTCAACGACCTCGCTGCACTTGAGAAGACGCTCGCGCCAGGCGAAATCGCCGCCGTGCTCGCCGAACCCGCAATGACGAACATCGGCATGGTGCTGCCCGATCCCGGCTTCCACGACGCGTTAAGGACGCTCACGCGCAAGTACGGCACGCTTCTCATCATCGACGAGACGCACACGATCTCAACCGGCCCCGGCGGCTACACAAAAGCATTCGACCTTAAGCCAGATATGTTCGTTCTCGGCAAGCCGGTGGCGGGCGGCATCCCCTGCGCTGTCTTCGGCTTCACCGCCGACGTCGCCACGCGCATGGAAGCGGCACGAACCGCAGCAAGCGCCGGCGGCCACGGCCATTCCGGCATGGGCACAACGCTCTCCGCCAACGCCTTCGCCATGCACGCCATGCGCGCAAACCTCGCGCACGTGATGACGGATGCTGCCTACGCGCACATGACCTCGCTGGCCGAACACCTAAGCGCCAACCTCCATTCCCTAATCACGAAACACCAGCTTCCTTGGGTAACGACGCAAATCGGCGCCCGTACGGAGTTCCAGTTCTGCGCAAAACCGCCGCGAACCGGCCGCGAAGCAGAAGCGGCCTTCCATGACGAGCTGGAAAAGTGCATCCATCTCGCACTTCTTAACCGGGGCGTAATGATCACCCCGTTTCACAATATGATCCTGGTCTGCCCGCAAACCACGGCCGATGATGTCGACCGTTTGCTGCGCGCGTTGGACGAAACGATTGGCGAGTTACGAAATGCTTGATCCGAAGAAGCAGAACGACCCGATGACGGAACTTGAGACGTTCCTGAAGAAGCACCCCGACATCGAACTCGTCCACGTCATCATCACCGATCCCGTCGGCATTCAACGCGGCAAGGGCCTGCGCCCGCACGAGCTCAAATCCGTCTATGAGAACGGCCGCGCGTTTCCCTCCTCGATGTTCGCGCTCACCGTCATCGGCGAAGACGTCGAAGAAGCGGGCCTGCTTTGGGACATCGGCGACCGCGATTGCTTCGCCCACCCGATCCCCGGCACCTTGAAGCGCACGCCGTGGTTGGAAAAGACCGGCCAAGTCCTGCTGGGCTTCAACCACGACAGCGGCCCCGCCGCCGCCGCCGATCCGCGCCTGCGCCTTGCCGATATCTCAGAGCGAATGAAGAAAGACGGTTTCCACCCCGTCATCGCGATCGAGCTTGAGTTCTACCTGCTCGACAAAGCAGCCGCGAAAGAAGGCAAGATCACGCCGGCCATGGCGCCGGGCGGTCTCTACAACGATCAGATCCAGGTCTATTCGATCCAGGAGCTCGACGACTTCGATCCGTTCCTGCGCGATCTCTACGCCGCCTGCGACGCGCAGAACCTGCCCGCCGAAAGCGTGATCAGCGAATACGCGCCCGGCCAAATGGAAATCACGTTGACCCACCGCGCCGACGCGCTGCAGGCCGTCGACGAAGCAATGCAGTACAAGCGCCTTGTCAAAGGCATCGCCGAAAAGCACGGCATGATCGCCTGCTTCATGGCCAAACCGTTTTCAGAAACGGCAGGCTCCGGCATGCACATCCACTTGAGCCTGAACGACAACAACGGTGCGAACCACTTCACCAGCGAGAAGCCCGAAGGCAACGATCTGCTGCGCCACGCCATCGGCGGTATGGCGGCGACCATCAACGACAGCATGGCGATTTTCGCCCCGAACGCGAACTCCTACCGCCGGTTCCGCCGCAACACCTACGCGCCGGTCGCACCCACCTGGGGCGTGAACAACAGAACCGTCTCGCTGCGCATCCCCTCAGGCCCGCCGAAGAGCCGCCACGTCGAACACCGCATCTCCGGCGCCGACGCAAACCCTTACCTCGCAGCCGCCGCCGTCCTCGCCGGCATGCATCACGGCATCAAGAACAAGATCGACCCGGGCCCCGCCACCACCGGCAACGGCTACCTGACAAAAACCGAAGGCCTAATGCTGAACTGGTTCGACGCCCTCGACAGCTTCGAGGACTCGAAGTTCATCAAGGACTACTTCGGCGCCGACTTCGTCAAAATCTTCTCGGCCGTCAAACGCGCCGAATGCGAACGCTTCTTCGCCCTCGTGACGGACTTCGACTACCGCTGGCACCTAAGGACGGCGTAGGGCGAATGGAAGACCTCGCCCAAATCGTCGCCGTGATGTTCGTCGCGTGGATCACCTCCGGCGTCGCACTCGTGGCGCTCGCCTGGTTAGCGCCCGTCAGATGGAGCCGCGCGTTACGTCTCACGTCGATGCTCATCGCCGCCGCCGTGTTCGTGTTTCTGACCGGCACACTCTTCGGCGTCGGCATGGGAGCGGCCACCGCGATAGCGGCGGCGCTCGCCGTCTATCTGGGCCTGCGGCGCGGCTGATCCGCAGGGGCGTGCGGCGGAAGTCCCAAGAAATCGCACGCCAGGTCCGTCACAGCCTCGATCTCGCGCGGACTGAACGGGTCGATCTTGGTCATCGCGCGGTATTCGGGCTCGAACACGAAGCTCGTTGTTGCGATCCCGATCAGCGCATAGTGTAGCCGCCCGGGGTTGCCGGGTCGCGCGACGCCTGCCTTCTGTGCCTCGCGAATCAACCGCGTCGACAAGGCATAGAAATCCCGCACGTACTCGAAAATCCACCAGCGCAGTCTTTCGTTGTCGCTACGCCCCTCGAACGTCAGCATGCGATGAAGTTGCGGTTGCCTGGCGGTCAAGTGCACCATTTCGCGCACAAGTTGGCGCAAGGCCGCGGCCGGCCCCAGCGCCTTGGCGTCGCGTTCAAGCGTGAGCATCATCGTGCGGCCAATCACGCAGATGTCCGCAACGACGGCCTTCCACAAGGCGTCCTTCGACTTGAAGTGATAGACGATGAGTTGATGCTGGGTGCCCGCCCGTTCGGCGACCTGCCTAAGCGTCGTCCCGTCGACGCCAAATGTCGCGAACTCTTCGAGCGCCGCCTCAAGTATCCGCCGCCGCCCATCGCCCAGGTCCTTGACGTGCGCCTTTGCCGCCATGTCGTTCGGTCCTCCCGAGTCGCACTCTATTGACTTTCCATCTGGAAAGTCTAGACTGTCCATTTGGAAAGTACCGGGGTCAATGATGAAACGCGTCGTGATCGTCGGCGGCGGCTATGCCGGGACCGCCCTTGCCCGCGCACTCGACACGGCGGCTGAGGTCGTTCTGGTCGAAGCGCGGGAGAAATTCTTCCACAATGTCGCGGGCATTCGCGGCGTCGTCGAACCGGCGCTGCTGGAGCGGATCGCGCTCCCCTACGACCGGCTCTTGAAGAAGGGCAGGGTCGTGCGCGGCGGCGCCGTGGCGCTCACGGACCGGTCGGTGAAACTCTCGAACGGCGATGTCATCGACGGCGACATCGTGGTTGCGGCGACAGGCTCGCGCTACGCCAGCCCGTTCAAACCGCAAACCGACTCCGTCGCGGCGCTCATCGCCGAAAGCCGCGCCACCCACGAGCAACTGCGCCAGGCCAAATCGATCGCAATCGTGGGCGCCGGCGCCGTCGGCACAGAACTCGCCGGTGAAATCGCAACCGGCATGCGGGGAAAGAAGATCACCCTGATTTCCTCTACGCCGACTCTGTTTCCCGGTTATCCCGAAAACCTGGGCCGCAAACTCGCAGCGCAACTCACCGCCATGGGCGTCACCCACCGCCTCGCCACGTCAGCTCGTACGTTGAAGCAAACCCATGCGCCGTTCGCGGGCCGCCTCGACATGACTTCGGGCGATCCGATCGACGCCGATCTAATCTTCCCCGTGATCGGTGCGAAGCCGGTGACCGATCTCTTGGCGGTGGTCCCCGGCGTAACACGCGACACGCTCGGCCGCGCCAAAGTCGACGCGTGGCTTCGTCCAACCGCAAGCGCCACGCTATTCGCCCTCGGCGATGCGGCCGCAGCTGGCGATGCCATGACGATCGTCGCCATCACCCGCCAGGAGCCCTGGCTCGCCAAGGCGATCAAGGCGCTGCTTGCCGGCAAGAAGCTGGAGTCGTTGGCCCCCTATACACCTTGGCCGACGCCGGCGATCCTCATTCCGCTGGGCGCCAAAAAAGGCGCCAGCGTCCTGCCGGTCACGAAGAAAGGCATGGTCGTGGGCCCATTCCTCACCTCCGCCGTCAAGGGCAAGCAACTCTTCATCCCGCGCTATCGCAAAGAGTTCGGTCAGTCGGCATAACCTCTGTGCCGGTGCATTTTCTTCGGTGCCGCCGCCATGTATGAATGCCCCGCGACACAAGTGGAGCGATACCTTATGACCCGCGCCAACGGACTGCACCACCTCGCGATCTCGACCGGCAACATGAAGGCGCAGATCGAGTTCTTCTCCGACGTTCTCGGCATGGAACTTGTCGCGCTCTATTGGATGCACGGTGTTGAAGGCACCTGGCACGGTTTCCTGCGCCTGAACGATACCGCCTCCGTCGCCTTCGTGCAGAACGACAAAATCAAAGCGACGAAAGCGCAAATCGGCGTGAGCCATGCGGGCAATCCCGGCCTGCCGTCCGCGCCCGGCACGATGCAGCACGTGGCCTTCAACGTCGACAGCGACGCGGAGCTTCTGAACATGCGCGATCGAATCCGATCGCGCGGCGTCAATGTGATCGGCCCGCTCGATCACGGCATGTGTAAGTCGATTTATTTCGCCGGCCCCGAAGGCCTCTCGCTCGAGATCGCAACCTCGGCCGCGGCGATCGACGCGCGTGCCTGGATCGATCCGGAAGTGCAAGCCCTCGCCGGCATCAAGGACGAAGAACTCGCCCGCTTCAAACGCCCCGCCGCCTACAAGGGCGAAGGCGGCAAGCTGAAGCAACCGCCGATGGACCCCGCAAAGCCGCACCAGGCCTATCCGCCCGAGGTCTACAAGCACATGCTGGCGATGCCCGACGAAGAGGTGACGAAGCGCTTCAGCGTCCCCGAACCGCCGGTCCGCGTGGCGGCCGCTGAATGAAGGCACTCATCGCCGGCGGCGGCATCGGCGGCGTCACAGCGGCGCTCTCACTGCTCGACGCCGGCATCGACGTCGAACTCTACGAACGCACGAGCGTGTTCGGCGAAGTCGGCGCGGGCATCCAAATCAGCCCGAACGGCGTGAAGGTGTTGGAGCGCCTGGGCCTAAAGTCCGCGCTCGACGCTTTGGCTTTCCGGCCGGAGGCGCTGGAAATGCGCCATGGCAAGTCCGGCGCACGCATCTTTTCGATCCCGATGCGCGAGGAAGCCATCCGCCGCTTCGGCGCGCCGTACTATCACGTCCATCGCGCCGATCTGATGTCGATCCTGAGCAAGGCCTTGCGCACCCGCGCACCCAACGCCGTGCACATGGACAAGGACGTGCAAGGCTACACGCAAAGCGCCCGCAGCGTGACGTTCACCTTCACCGACGGATCGCGCGCGCAGGGCGACGTCGCCATCGGCGCCGACGGCATTCACTCCGCCGTTCGCACGCAGATGCTGGGCGCCATGCCCGCGCGCTTCACCGGCAACGTTGCCTGGCGTGTCGTCGTCCCAGCTGCAAGTCTGCCGCCGAACCTCGTGCCGCCGACCGCCTGCGTCTGGGTCGGCCCTGGCCGCCACGCGGTCACGTACTACTTGCGCCGCGGCGAACTTGTGAACTTCGTCGGCGTCGTCGAGCGCGAGGGTTGGCAAAACGAAAGCTGGACGGAACTTGGCCACAAAGCCGATCTCGCCGCCGACTTCCAAGGCTTTGCAAAACCCATCACGAGCATCATAGAGCAAGCCGCGAATTGCTACCGCTGGGCCTTATTCGATCGCGAACCGCTCGAAGAATGGTGCCGGGGCCGCGTCACGCTCTTGGGCGACGCCTGCCATCCGATGCTCCCATTCCTCGCCCAAGGCGCGGTGATGAGCATCGAAGACGCCTGGGTTCTCGCGCGCCACCTCAAAGGCGCCGCCGATGTCCCCGCCGCACTCAAAGCCTACGAAGCCGCCCGCAAACCACGCACCTCGCGCGCCCAGCACGGCGCCCGCCGTCAAATGGGCCTCTATCACAAGCGCGGTCTCGCAGCGCAACTCGCCACCTACGGCCCCATGTGGCTCGCAGCCCGCCTCACCCCCGCCATCGTCCACACCCGCAACGACTGGCTCTACGGCGTCGACGTCACCGCTGGCGGCTAGAGACTTTCACTACCAAGGACACCAAGAAGAAAACGAACTCACACAATGAAACAATGACACAATGGGGAGCACCTCTTTCGGCGCGAAGCGCCATTCAATCGTCCAGCTGCGCGCAGCGCGCGCGGATGAGGCACCCATTGTGTCATTGTTTCATTGTGTGCGATTTTCTTTCTTCTTGGTGAGCCGTGGTGCTTCTTGGTGCCCTTGGTGGTGAAAAACGAAATTTCCACCGCACAACCAGCGAAAACCTACACCCGCTTCGCACCCTCGATCTGCAAGATCCCGCGATAGGTCACGATGTGCTGGCCCTGCACCAGCGCCGCCGCGCGCACCTTGGCCATTTTGCCGAAGGACGGCTTTTTGTCGTTCGGGTTCAGCCGCACGAACCCTTCGCCGGCTTGGTCGCTCGGCCCCGCGGTGACGACCTGCACGACCTCGTTCTCGGGCAGGTCGAGCGACGTGTCGTCGCTCAGCCGCACACGGATCATCGGCGCTTTAGGCATGGTCGTATCCTCACTGATTCACCTTGAGAGTGCCGGAGCATACCAGCATTGCGCGAAAGGCACTGGCACAATTGCCGCCAATCCGCTTTTCTCCGCAAGACCGCAATTCACGAAAACCCAGAAATTCAGCCCGCGCAATGGCGCCACAGCACCTTCTTTTCATGCTCCTGATCTGCACGATCTGGGGTTTCAATTTCGTCGCCGCAAAAGTGGGCGTGGGGCAAATGCCGCCGCTCCTGTTCTCCGGCCTGCGTTTCGCCGTGCTGTTTGTGGTCCTTGTTCCGTTCTTGAAGGTCGCGCCGGGCCGCATGCGCGACATCTTCGTGATCGCAATGTTCAACGGCGCTCTCCACTTCGGCCTGATGTTCATCGGCGTGGCGCTCACCGCGGCCTCCGTCATGGCCGTGATCGTGCAACTCAACGTCCCCTTCGCGACCATCCTCTCGATCGTCTTCTTGGGCGAGACGGTGAAGTGGCGCCGCTGGTTCGGTATCGCCATGACGTTCATGGGCGTCATCATCGTGAGCTTCGACCCGCACGTGTTCGACTCGCTGACCGGTGTGCTCTTCGGCGCGGCCGCGGCCTTCTCCGGCGCCATTGCCGCGATCTTCATGCGCAAGCTCACGAATGTCGGCGTCTTCCAACTGCAGTCCTGGACGGCCGCCACCACCGCGCCGCTGCTTTTGCTGGCAAGTCTGATCTTCGAGACCGGTCAGCTTCAAGCGATCGAGAGTTCGAGCGCCCTCGGCTGGGGCGCGCTCCTCTTCACCGCCTTCGGCGCCAGCCTCGTCGGCCACAACGGCTATTACTATCTGCTGCAGCGCTACGAAGTCTCCCTCATCGCGCCGCTCTCGCTGCTCTCGCCGATCTTGGGCGTCGTCTTCGGTATCGCCATCCTCGGCGAGCCCATGACCACCCGCATCGTCCTCGGCGCCGCTGTCGCTTTCCTCGGCGTGGGGATCTTGGCGATCCGCGGCAAACAGGTTGTCGTCGAAAACACAACGTAGACGCGATCCGCGTCGGCGAAGACCTGACTTAGATCAAAGCCGATCCCGGCATTTGCGCGCTCTATGGTGGCTAAGAGCTGCAGGCCCCTGCGCAAGGTGAGGAGACTGGTTATGACGCTTTTCCACGCGGTCCTCTGGATCGACCATCACAACGCGAAAATCCAGCAGTTCAACGCAACCGACGTGAAGGCGCAGACCGTTAAGGATCACACCCATTACACGCGCCAGCACGGCAGCGATGTGCGCGCGGTGCATGAATTCTATGCCGAGGTTTGCGACGCGCTGGCCGACGTGAAAGAGATTCTGGTGACGGGATCGCGCCAGTCGCAGGCAGACTTCAGGCACTACGTGGAAAAGCACCGCGCGGCGCTAGCACCCCAAATCGCGGGTTGGGAGACCGTTGATCACCTCAGCGACGGACAGCTGGTGGCACTGGGCCGCAAGTTCTTCGACAAGACCGACCGCATGCCCCCGCCAAAGTCGGCGGCCGGCGGATAGTACGCCCTGTTGCCGGAATTGCGGTGACAGTTCACTCAATTCAAGACCGCCGCACCAACCGGCATGAAGTCGCCGCAAGTCAACGTTGTGGGTCAGGATTTCGCACTTGCGATCCAGTCGTCGATGAGCCGCTCTAGGACGCTCAGCGGAACGGCGCCGTTTTCGAGCACGACTCTGTGGAACGCCTTGGGATCGAACCGGTTGCCGAGCGCCTGGCGCGCCTTTTCGCGCAGCTCCAGAATCTTCAATTGGCCGACTTTGTAGGCGCAGGCCTGTCCGGGGCGCGCCATGTAACGTTCGACCTCCGTGGTGACGTCCGTGACTGTCATCCCAGTGACGCCGACCATGTAGTCGATCGCTTGTTCGCGCGACCACCCCTTGGCATGAATGCCGGTGTCGACGACCAAGCGCGCCGCGCGAAAGATCTCCGCCTGCAGGCGACCCAGGTCGCCGAGCGGGTCGTCATTGTACATTCCCATTTCCTTGGCGAGGCGTTCGGCATAGAGCGCCCAGCCTTCGGCATAGGCCGTGAACAGCGTCTGTTGCCGGATGAAGGGCAGGCCCTTGAGGTTTTGCGCAGTAGCGATCTGGAAGTGATGCCCGGGGATTCCCTCATGATAGGCGAGGGTCTTCATCGACCACTTCGGCGTTTCTTTCGTGTCGCGCAGGTTCGCGTAAAACACGCCGGGCCTGGAACCATCGAGTGCGGCGGCATTGTAGTGGGCGCCTGAGCCGCCTTTCTCGGAGGCCGGCGGATCGCGGCGGACTTCGAGCTTTGTGGATGGGATGGTCGAGAAGTATTGCGGCGTCACGGCCAGCACTTCTTTCAACAGACGGTCGTACTCCGCCAAGATCTGCGCCCGGCCTTCGTCGGTGTTGGCGTATAAGTATTTTGGGTCTTCGCCGAGCTGTTTGGTTCGCTCGGCGACGGTGCCTTGTGCCAAGCCTTGCGAGACCAGGATCGCGTCCATCTCGCGTGTGATCCGCGCCGCTTCATCCAGACCCAACTGATGGATCTGATCCGCCGTGTAGTCCGTCGTTGTGTTGCGCCGCAAGGCGAGCGCGTAGTATGCCGCGCCGCCGGGCAGACGGTCGACGCCGTCGCTCTGTTTCTCGGCCGCGGGGCGCATGCTTTCCAGCACCGCCGTCATCCGCGCGTAGGCGGGATACATCGTCGACTCGATCGAGCTTGCCGCCTGTTTCATCAGACTTGCCTTCAGGTCCGCGTCGATGTCGGCCGGCTTCGCCTTGTCGATCTTCTCGGCCAGCGTCTGCACAAGCGGATGCTCCGACGGTTTCGGCGCCACGTTATCTTTGATGATCGCCAGTGACTTATCGAGCAAGGATACCGGCAGGACGACGCCGAGCTTGTACTGGCGTTGGGCTTCCGCCGTCACCTTATCGAGCCGCTCGGCAATAAGGCCGACTCGTTTGACGTAGTTTTCCGCAGTCAGACGGTTCTTGATCGTGTGGCCTTGGATCATGAAATTGATGACGCCGATCTGGCCGCCCCACATGGGGCTGATCGCGTACAGGCCGCCTGAGGAGGTCCAAGCGAACTTCCGGTCGTCAAGTATGCTTGCGTACTGAAACTGCAGGACGTCGTATGTGATTTGATCCTGAAGACTCAGCGACGCGCGGTCGAAGGCTTTCAGCTCGGCGAGGTTTCGCTCGGCGACGGCGAAATTGCGATCGCGTTCGGCGACGCCATAATCTGAGAACTTGCCGGAGTGGAAATCGAGCATCGTGCCGTCGACGAGGCCGATCGACGTCAGCAGTTCCGGTGAATCCAATAAGAAGAAAATGGCCTGCCGGTCGGCAAGCTGCGTAATCGTAAAGGGTGTGCCCCACACAAGCCGGTAGCCCGCATAGCCGCCAATGACCACTGCGATAGCGAGCAGCCACAGAAATACGCGCAAAGTCCGTCTGATCATTGCAAACCCACCCGTTCCTCAAAGGTCGGCGTGATGCTAGGCCCGAACGGGAGTTTCGGTCCAGGTCGCCCCACATCACGGCATCGTCAGAGCGCCCCCACCGGTTGCACCCGGGAGCTGCCGGTAAAGCCGGCAGGGGAGAAACGGGCACGACAGGGCGGCCGTTCAACGAGGAGGCAGATACGACGCCACCTTTTGAGCGCCCTAGTGGCCTGACCTAGATCAAGACCGATGCTGTGCGTTGCGCGTTCTGTGGCGGCCAAGAGTTGCAACGCGCAACCCCAGAACCGGTGCGCAGCGAAGGAGCTTGATCATGACACTATTCCACGCGGTCCTCTGGATCGACCATCACAACGCGAAGATCCAGCAGTTCAACGGAACGGACGTGAAGGCCCAGACCGTCAAGGATCACACCCACTATACGCGCCAGCACGGCAGCGACGTGCGCGCGGTACACGAGTTTTTCGGCGAGGTTTGCGATGCGCTGGCCGGCGTCAAGGAAATCCTGGTGACGGGATCGCGCCAGTCGCAAGCGGACTTCAGGCACGACGTGGAAAAGCACCGCGCCGCCCTTGTGCCCTGCATCGCGGGCTGGGAAACCGTCGATCACCTCAGCGACGGACAGCTGGTGGCACTGGGCCGCAAGTTCTTCGACAAGGTCGATCGCGTGCCGCCGCCAAAGCCGGCCACCGGCAGGTAATTCGGCTTGTTGATGAAGGCGCTGTCCCGCCATCTCGTATAGCGTGGCTGTCACGCCATAAGACAGAGTCTGCGAACATGACACCGCGCATCGAGCGACTGCGAACCGTGTTGCGCTACATCCTCGCGGCGGCGTACGGGTTTGTGGGCATCGTGCATCTTCGATCGCCGGAGGTCTTCTTGCCGATCGTGCCGGATTGGGTGCCGTTCCCGCGCGAAACCGTGCTGCTGACCGGCGCGGCCGAGATCGCGGGCGCTGTCGCCCTGCTCACGACGCGTCTGCGCTACGCAGCCGGCGTGATGCTCGCGCTCTACGCGGTTTGCGTTTTCCCGGCCAACGTCAAGCATGCGATGGAAGACATCATGATCGGCGGCACGCGCCTCAGCTGGTGGTACCACGGACCCAGACTAGCGTTCCAACCCGTCATCGTCTGGTGGGCCCTCTTCTGCGGCGGCGTGATCAGCTGGCCCTTCCGCCAACAATCCCAAGAGCCAAAGCCGTAGCCAGCGCGCAGCCCCGCTCAATTTGTCATTTGGCGTGGCGACGCCTACCATGCCTGACCGATGACACCGGGGCAGGGGAACGACATGCGCCTATCACTCACGTCCATCATCGCGGTGCTGCTGCTCACGGCGACAGCGGCCCAAGCCGAGAACTGGGTGGTCGTCGTCGATGAGGAAATCGGCGCCTCCGTCGACAAGGACAGCATCCGGCGGGGCAGCGACGGCCTCGTCTACTTCACCGTCAGATACTCCGAAAAATCCGACGCCGCCGTGAATTGCGAAACCGCGACGGCCTACACCATCAAGCTCTATGCCATGGACGGCTACAACTACCCCAACTGGCGCAACGAAGGCCGCCCGATCGTCCCGGGATCCGTCGGCGACGGCGTCTACAAATACGTCTGCGCCAACGCATCGTGATCTGTGATTCGCGGGCGGGACGCTGATCTACTCAGTTCATATTCTTTTCCCGACAGTCATTGTACTTAGGTCTCGCATGAGGATTGCTGCACTTTCAGATATTCACGGCAACGACCTGGCGCTCGCTGCCGTCTTGGATGATATCCGGCGCACCGGCGGCGCTGACGAGATTTGGGTTCTTGGTGACATTGTTGCCATGGGACCGCATCCCGTCAGGGTCTTGGAGATGCTCAATGCGGTTCCAAACCTGAGATGCATCAAGGGAAATACAGACCGCTATGTCTTCACAGGCCAAGACCGTCCAGCGCCGAGCATGAGTGATGCGGCCAGTGATCCCACAAAGCTCAGAGCCTTAGTTGAATGCGCAGGGACGTTTGCCTGGACACAAGGGTGCCTTACCGCGACGGGTTGGCTAGATTGGATTGAACGGCTGCCCACGGAAATTTTACGCGAGCTCCCGGACGGAACGCGTGCACTCGGAGTTCACGCCTCACCTGGTAACGACGATGGTCCGGGTTTAAGGCCCGATTGGTCTGATGAACAATTGGACGCCTTGGTTGCGGCGAGCACCGCGAACCTCATCCTTGCAGGGCACACGCACCGCCCCATGAATCGCCTTGTGAATGGTCGAAGGTTGGTAAACTTGGGCAGCGTTTCCAATCCGCTTCCTTTTGACCTGCGGGCAAGCTATGTGGCCCTGTCTGCGGACGCAGGCGGATACGAAATTGAGCATCGCCGTGTTGACTATAACCACAATGCGGTGATCGCTGAACTCAGGCGGCTGAGGCATCCGGCATCGCGGTACATCGTTCACCACCTATCTGGCGGCCTTCAAGAGTCTTAGCGACTTGCTTCTGAAATTTTGCAGACGGCAACCGTCGTGCATAAAATACGGTGACGTGATACCCATTCTCCACTCGACTGCCGCGACTCACGCGGCTCCCGCGGCTCCCGAGGAGAATATGTTTACTGCCGCCGTATCGCTTTCAATGTTTCGTCGCAATCCGCGTATTCTGATCATGCACCAGGCGCCAGGTGCCGCCTTCTTTGCGGAAGGCGAGGGAGAGGTAGTTCTCGGTTTGCGTGGTTTTCGCGCCTTCGCGTTCTTCGTAGTGCGTGTGAGCGGTGATGATGGCCATGTCGCCGGCCATTGTGATGGCGAGCGGCTCTAGCGTCCAGGTCCAGTTTGTTTCGTTGAACCAGTCGCGGTGGAGACCGACGAATTCCGCGCGCGTCGTCAATCTCTTGCCGTTCGGCAGGATGAGGTCGAGAGCTTCGCCGGTAGTGATTGTCTTTTCCAGGGCCGGGAGATCGCGGGATTGCACGGCCTTCACGTGTGCTTCGAGCGTGGCCGCGAGGTCCTTGTCGGCGATTGTCATTGGCGCGGCGAAGGCGTTTGCTGCGGTGGCGAGCGCGAGGGCGATCGTAAGCGCTGTCGTTCTCATGCGGGCACTCTCCTGGGAGCGTGGGCGTCCCCCGCCCACTCATGGGGAGAATTGGGGTCAGAGTAAACGTAGCTGCGGCTTGTCGGTCGGCATGGCGGGCGGAGAACGAATCTACTCTGACCCAATTCTTCAATTTACATAACCCACCTCTTCCAGCAGCGGCAGGTAGATGTAGGATTCGATATCGCAGGCCGCGCCCGGATAGCGGTTCCAATACCAGGTGCCGCCGAAGTCGCCGCCCTTCTCGATGATGCGCACGCGATCGACGCCCGCCTGGCGCAGCCGCGCGCCGGCGAGCAGCCCGCCGAAGCCGCCGCCGACCACGACGACGTCCACCTCGTCGGCGAGCGCCGCGCGCGTGACCGGTTTGACGTACGGGTCGTCGGCGTAGTGCGCGAAGCGGCCTTTGATCTCCTGATACTGCTCGTTGCCGTCGTCGCGCAGGCGCCGGTCGCGCTCGGCGCGGTATTTTTCGCGCAGGGCGTTGGGGTCGAAGGCGAGGCTTGGGGTGGCGTCCGACGGGCGCGCGGCGTCAATGGTCATGGGGCATGGCTCCGGTTCTCGAATGGCGTGGTGGAGCCAGTCTGCCGAAATTGTGCAGCGCCGCGCTAGTTGAGAATGAGATGAGAATCGATGCAATCCGATCTGTCACACCGTCACATCCGCTGATTTCCGCCATTTCTGCCATCACGTTGCCGTCACACTGCCATCACGTGGCGTCACATGCAGCGTGCGTATCGCAACAGCCAGCGTGTCGGCTTGGAAGCCTCGGAGAGCACGTGTTGTTGGGCCTGGGGACCACACGCTTACTATAGAACATATCATGAACTAAGGCAATGCTGAGGTTCTCTACCAGAATACGGAAAACGCTACGCGGACAGTCTCCCACTTACCGTCGCCGTTGTTCGTTGGGATATGTGCAGCAAGCTGATCCGATGTCACCACCCTTAGCTGATCAGTGGGGCTGGGCTTGCCATCGCGTACAAGCCAAAGATGCACGCGATAGTCGGGATTGCCATGAGCAGCAGACCACTCGTTGCGCGATAGCGTAAAGAACGCCTCTTTTGCACGCAGCGTAGTACCCTTTACCTCGATAGGGCACGGTCGAGGCTCTTCCGGACCAACTATGGATAGAATGTCGTACCCGGCGTAGTTCGACTCCGCACTCATCCACTTTGGCTTTTGTCCGGTTCGCTCGGCCTCAAAGTCAAGGGTCATTTTTTCTGCAGTATTGCCAGTCAGCATATTCGCCTCACCACGACGATTGCGAGCGGCAAGGCCTATGGAGTCCCACCAGGTCTTAAGTTCAAGGGTCATCTCGGCAAGAAGGCCGGCTTCGTCGAATATTTGCCGCACGTCGTCCGGCATCTTGCTGAGGGCTTCTGATCGCCCGTCTGCGATTTTCTTTGCCCATGATGGGCTCGTCCAGCTTAGTATGTCGCGCAGTTGATGCCGGAGCTGCAGGGCGGGGTCATGTAGATCGTGAATTTTTCGCCCGTTGGCGCTCAGCGCAAGTATGTCCAGGTGATTTACCTCAAGCCACTGGCATTGCTGCGCGACGCTGAGGACCGAGGCGAACTTGGCAACTTCGAGCTTGGCGAAACTCTTCTGAAGGTCGGCCGCCGTCATGTCTGTATCTTGCACCGTGGCAAGCAGCTTCTGTGCGTCATATAAGAGGCCCACGGAAATCATCATGCCGCTGCTTTTGTGGGATCGCCCAAGTGCTTAAGAAGATCTAGGACGTCGTCATCATCTGGGTTCAGTTCATCCGCATCCAATGAGATAGGACTCACGCTGAGGCCCTCGTCGTCTAGAGCTTCGGCCATCCTTGCTATCTTGGTTTGAAGTCTTGAGTGTACGGAGTCATCGATTGAATCGGGACAGACGACTATTTCCACGAATTTCTGATTGTCCGATCCAATACGGTGAATGCGGTCTTCGGACTGTAGATATTGAGCGGCGTTATAGTTGCGGTCTATGTAAATAGCGTGGTCGCATACAGTATGCAGACTGATACCTTCGCCGCACGCCGCCGGATTGGCTACAAGCACCATCGCATGCGGGTCATTGTGGAAGCGCGCAATTCGCGTTTCGCGACTATCGGCTTCCGCATCTGAACTTGTCTCTACTCCGCCGTGAATGTAGTCGGCACCCAGATCCGACAATCTTTCCGCCAGAAGCTCCACGTTCTCAACGAACGATGACCATATTATTACCTTGTGGTTTTTCCTGGCCAGATACCGCGCGCGTCGACACACCCAATCGAGTTTAGGACTATCTCCCTCTTCTATGACTTGTCCCAAAAGCTCATCGAATTGAGGCACCTTGCCGATGAGGAGCGATGGGTTCGACGTGAACTGTAATAGTCGCACCGCGCTTCGACCGATGGAACGCAGGGCACGTCGCTGCTCCCGCCGCAGAGATTCTTGAGCAGATCTTGCGAGTTCGGACTTCAACAACTCGTAAAGTCCACGTTGCTCTTCCGCCATCGGAACGCGCATCAACACGCGTTCCGGCGCGCGCAATCCCAGGTCCTTTTTTGTCGTGCGAACAAAGAAGGGCTTTATCTCGTCAATCACCTTTTCGTCGTCTACGACTAGCTCTGGTGCGATGAACTTGAATTGAGGGAGCAAATCAGAAGCAGCGTTAGGCAGTGGCGTGCCCGAAAGGATGAGTTTGAAGTCCGCCACGGGAGCAACGCGCAGGATCGCATTGGCTCTGACCTTGTGCACCCCTCCCTTGATGCGGTGGCTTTCATCTAGAAACATAAAGCTCGCAGAGCGAGCTAGATATCTCGCCAATATCGTCGAGACGGTTGGAAACTGCTCGTATGTCACGAGCATCAACGATGGCTGGATACTCTCAACCATCCACTCAATCGCATTTCTTCCCCCGATAAGCCGTACAAACTTCAGGTCGGGTCCCAAACACTCTGCTAGTTGTTCTTCCCACGCCGCAAACGCGTTCTTCGGGGCGACCACTAGCAGCCGTGCATCCTTTTGTCGGAAAAACGCGAAGAAGGCCAACGCCTCGGTCGTCTTGCCAGAGCCAGGAACGGAGAAGGTGGCACCAACCGGAAGTCTCAGTAGTTTTCTCAAGTTCCGCGTTTGAAATGGTTTTAGTGGCCTGACAAATCCCTGCCGCTTTAGCGCCTCCAATAGGTCCGCGTCAGAAAGCTCAGGCGTGGATTGAACATTGGTGAGTAGCTCAACGCGATCGTTCGCGTCCTTGAGACGATCGGACGCGCGCGCGGTGAATTCAACGGGGATATCGTTCGTTGCGACCTGAAAAGCGAGCGCCCGTCGCCCAACTATGAACGTCCACCAGGGGAGCCTTAGCTCCGTATCCGACAACGAGCGCGCTTCGTCGGAGGTCTCGCGAACCGTCCTGACCGTTATGTCCCAGAATCGCCCGGTGGCGGTGGTGGAAAGCACCGCCTCAACGGTCTCTGGATCGTAGTCAATCCGAACCGTCACTATCGGCCTTTTTTCGGAGTTCACCTAGGCTGAGCGAAATATCGTCAATCTTCGATGCCACCGCTTTCTTGTCAGCGGCTTTATCCCAGTCTGCCAACGCGCTTACGATCAGCTCGTGCGCGCGACTAAGCCGCGTTATGACGCGGTTGCCGCGCTTCGCTTCTCTCTTTCGTTCTGCCGCGACTTCAAGCACATCAGCGATGATTTCGCGCACCTTGTCCCTGTTTTCCACCGAACTGAGCACCGTTGTCACTGGATCAACGGTGACGGTTTTCATGCCAAGCAAAGACGCTGCCTCGCTGGTTTTTGTCTTTGGCGGAGCAGGAAACTCCTTGACGACGGCGCTGCGGATTTCAGGCAGATTCTCGGCGAGGCGCGGGATTACCGCATAGAGGCGGCCCTCATCCCACTTTTCGATTACGCAAAACGCCAGCTCCTGAACTGCATCTCGTTCGGCCTCGTTTTCGAGCTTCACACGGGCCTTTAGGAGCTGTCGAAAGGCGAACTCGTCGCCATCCACCTCGACGAATTGATTGGGCTTCCCTCTCTCATCGAGGTATTCTTCAGCAAGGCTCAGCATTCCAAGCAGATCTGATACCTCTGACTCTGCCAGTTGGTAGATGGACGACAGCTCCTCATTGTCGAAGCCATGCTCTTTCTGACGGACTCGCAGCATGTACGCTCGCGCGGTCCAGCTGTATGCCTCCTTGATATCCTCTGTAAGCTGGTACAACGCCTCCAGCTTGTCGAGTTCGCGTTCGTCAGCAGGCGGTAGGAACACTACTTCTATGTTCGAGAACTTGGGCTCGTTAAGTGCCTTATCGATGAGAACGAGTTCTCGAAACGCACACAGCCGACGGTTTCCGTTCAATACGAAACCCATGTCCGTAAGAATGAACGGTTGCATCTGCTCGCGCGTGCTGAAGAATCGCAGAAGGTCTTTCTCGCCGCCCCCCAACATTGTTCGCAGTAATTCGTGCTGCGCCTTTTGGGCGGACTCCGACTCCAGATCACTCTCGAACAGATCCGCTCGCATGTCAGGGTGCTGAGCGAGATACGCGGCTTGGGCCGAGCGGGTACGCCCGTTGTCCAAACGGTATTTGGGAAAATCTATCGAAACCGTGTGAACAGGAAGGTCCTGACGACGGCCCTGAAAATATACTGAATGTACGGGCCGCCCGGTCAGCTTCGCCAACTTCGTTATTAGGTCTTTTCGTTTGGGAAGCGGCCAGCCAAGTTGCATTAGTTCTTATTCTTTCAAGCGAAAGAACCTATCTCAAGGGATCATGTACACGCTACTAGCACAAAGGTGTGGTCCTGTGGAGCCCCAGCCCGGGGGCAACTTCGACAAATTCGGGCGGCATTAGCGATAGCTTTGACTTGGTATGATCATAAATCGGTTTGTCATGATGGCGATACCGTGCGCGACCCGCCACGGCCAGATCGAGGCGCTTCCTGCCTAAGACAGTGTATTTTTTTAGCTTCTCGCATCCGATAAAGCGTCTGCCGTGCACCACCGCGGCGACGCCAGCCGAGCAGACGCCAGCGTAGGGATCGAAGACGACATCGTTCTCCTTCGTCAGCGCTAGAATTAGACGCTCCACAAGCCCGACAGGAAATTGGCATGGGTGCGCTGTTTTCTCGATGTGGTTCCCTTTTACGTTTGGGATGTCCCAAAAATCGTCCCATACATCCGAAGGATTCTTACCCAATGGGTGACCAGAGTACTGGCCCTTCTTGCTGCCGCGATAGTGCTTCTTCCCCGGGTACTTGGATGGGACTCGAACCGCGTCCAAGTTGAACGTGTATTTGTCGGATTTCGTGTACCAAAGGATGACTTCGTAACGGCCGCTAAATCGCCGCGTGTTGTGAAGACCGTGGCGGAAACGCCAAACAATTCGGTTTCGCAGCTTTAGTCCCAGCTTGCGAAACATCTTGTGAAACTCCAGATCGAGTGGAGCTATCTCACCGTTTTCGACAAAATTTCCGACTTGCCAGCAAATGCTGCCCGTTGGTTTCAGGCGTTTCACGAGCTCCTTCACGACTTTTTTTTGCTGCAGGAGATATCGACTGAGTTCTTTTTGCGCGGGCTCGTAGGTCTTACCGATATTGTATGGTGGCGAAGTGACGATGAGGTCGAACAGGCCTCGCTCTGGGGCGAGGGCCAAAAAGTCCTCAACCTTCGTATGGCAGATCGTGGGTGTGGAGAACTTCCATGTTTTCTCGGTTGGCTGAACGACAAGCTCAGCCGAAAGGCGTGGTTTTCGCCCGTGTGCCATTTGTATTTTTGTCCCATCATGTAGTGATGCGGACCATACAGTGGCGCCCCGGCTAGATCTAGCGCGAATAAACGGCCGCGGTTTCGCGGTAATCCGCGCGAGCTACCTTCCAGATATGCCAACGACAACCTAGATATGTCGCTACATGGCAACATTGGACATCGTGTCCGATTCGCGGCGGCGATCGTGATTCTAAGCCGTGTGAAGCGCAATTTCGTGTTGGTGTAATAGCCGGGAAATGAAATCCCTTTCCGCCCTCGACAGGCACACTCCAACGTTTTCCCCGAACGCGCCCTCCCCCGCTGAGGCGGGGAGGATAAGCGGCGCGGGTGCGGTTACGAGCTAAATCACCCCCGCCGCCATCAGCACCGGCATCAGCAGGAAGAGGTCGGTGTCGCCGGTGCGTTCGTTCGCGGCGGTGATGAGGGCGTGGGCTTGGCCGCGGTGGTGGGTTTGGTGGTTGAAGACATGCATCATGAGGAAGTGGCGCTTCATGCGCAGCTCGCGCCCTGCCGCGCCTGAGAACCAGACTTGATCGGCCGCGAGCCAGGGCTCGTCCACGCGCGCGGCAAAGGCTTCGATCTTGGCGTCGGCCGCCTCGCGTTCCGCCTTCAGCGCCCTGAAGTCTTCGATCATCTTGGCGCTGTCTTTGCTGGGCACCTCCGGCGGCGGCCAGCCGTCGAAGCGCGACATCCACATGCGGTCGGCCCAGAGCAGGTGGCTCAGCGTGCCGTGGATCGAGCCCCAGAAGGCGCCCTGCTCGCGCTTGCGCTCTTCGTCGGTGAGGCGGGCGGCGGCTTCGTAGTTGCGGCGGTTCATCTCGCTGTTGTAGGCGGCCATCGTGCGGACGTAGCCGGGGGTGACTAGCGGGGCGGTGGTCATGTGTGGGGCTCCTCTCGTCGCGGCTTCGGCTGGCCGAGGATAGGCGGATCGGTTGTTCTTAGGCGATGCCGGTTGTCACAACCTCTCCTCGCCCCGCTCTTCCTCCGCCGCTATCTCTGGCGCGGCCAGCGGGTGTCGTCGGTCTTGGCTTTCGGTCTTGGCTTTCGGTCTTGAAGTTTGGTCTTGGCGTTCGGTCTTGGATCAGAGTCTTGCAGAAAGGTCTTGGCAGCGCTTGCGGGCGCAACGCACCGCCTGCGACAAAAAAGTTGCCATTTTGTTCTTGACCGCTTCGGCGCTTTCGGCGATATTCGGCGCTCAATCTTAGTATCGGTGGAATTGCGTTTGCCGTCGGCGCTGCCGATGGAAGCGTGAAATCGTGCGAACGGTCTAGGCTCGCGCGAGAGCGTACCGAGCCGCCTTTGATCGCATGGGTCGCGCGGCAGACACGCCTTCGATCACCCGCTCAAGTGGCGCAGCCGACCCCTGTGCCCCATGACAAGCTTCAAAGGGCTGCTGACCTGGAAAAACGTACCGTTGGGAGAACATCGATGCCGGCTCATCGCAAGCGCATCGCGGACAGTGACGACGCATTCTTCGCCGCGCTCTACGGTGCCTTGAACTCATCGCTTCGAAGGAGGCTTGCGAACACATCGCCCGGCTTCACCCAAGTGGGCTTCGCAGGGCACGCTTCGCTGGTTTCGATTGCAGAGGTGGCCGCGCCACCCGAAGCCGCGATGTCACGCTCCGGTCCCCCCTTCACGAAAGCTACGGGGGACTCTATGCACCACCACCAACGCCCGCGGCGAAGCTGCGAGCGCGCCACCGGCTCGCGCGTTCGGCGTGCGGATTTCTGCGGGCGCGGGTGAAGTGGGACAGCGTCTCGCTGTCTCAGATGTCTCATTTGCGTGAGCTGATGCGGCCTCGCCGATTAGCGAAGGGTGGCTTGCCGAGCCGTAGCTTGCGGAAGCGTCGCCCGCCTTCGCCAAGTGGCTTCGGCGCGGCAGCCTTCGCTTAGCTTCGCAAGCGAAGGGTGGTGCCTGGGGCCGGAATCGAACCAGCGACACGCGGATTTTCAGTCCGCTGCTCTACCAACTGAGCTACCCAGGCTGACCATCGCCGGGTGAACCACCCGGCGCGAAGGCCCGGGGTTATAGGGAATAGCCTGGGCCCTGTCCAGCCGCCGAAATCTGCGGCAATTGGGGCATGGCCACCCTCATGCTATGAACCGCCATCGCCATTCAAATCGCATGAAGGACAAGCGCCGATGACCGCCTACACCTGCTTCAACGTCGAGACCAAGGACAAGGTCGCCCACATTCAACTGAAGCGCCCCGAAGCGTTCAACTCGATGAACCGCGCGTTCTGGAACGAACTACCCGCCATCGTGCACGCCATCAACGATGAGGGTAAGGCCCGCGCCATCGTGATCTCCTCGACCGGCAAACACTTCTCGGCCGGCATGGATCTTTCGGTCTTCACCGACGGGCAGGGCGTAGCGGGCAGCGGCGGCGAAACCGGCCGTCTGCGCGCCAACCTGCGCGCGGAGGTGCACCGCCTGCAGAACACGTTCTCCTGCCTCGACGAAGCGCGCATGCCGGTGCTGATGGCGGTGCAGGGCGGCTGCATCGGCGGCGCGGTCGATCTGTCGACCTGCGCCGACATGCGCTACGCCACGAAGGACGCGTTTTTCGTGATCCAGGAAATCAACCTCGCCATGACCGCCGACGTCGGCACGTTCCCGCGCCTCTGCCATCTGCTGCCACAAGGCCTCGTGCGCGAACTCGCTTATGCCGGCCGCCGTCTCCCCGCGAAGAAAGCCTACGACCTCGGCTTTGTGAACGAACTCTTCGACAGCCAGGAGCAAATGCTCGCCCACGTCTTGGAACTGGCCGGCGAGATCGCCTCGAAGTCGCCGCTCGCGGTCCACGGCTCGAAAGTCATGATCAACTACGCCCGCGATCATTCGATCCGCGACGGCCTCGACTACATCGCGACCTGGCAGGCCGGCATGTTCAACCCGACCGCCGACATGATGGAAAGCTTCAAGGCCAAGCAAGAAAAGCGCGCGCCGGTCTACGACGACCTGCTCCCTTTGCGGAAGGCGATGTAAGCGACCGCAATGACGACAACGACCAAGCCCGCGCCCGCGGGCTACAACGCCGTATTCGGCGACACGGGCTTCAACAAATACATCGGCCCCGTCTGGCAATCGCCGGACGGCAAGGAATTCATCTTCGACGTCCGCGACATCCACCTGAACGGCGGCGCCACGCTGCACGGCGGCATGGCGATGGCGCTGGCCGACATCGTCATGGGCAAGAGCGTCAACGACGCGCTCGAAGGCGGCCGCGCGATGACGATCTCGCTGAACTGCGACCTCATCGGGCCCGCCCGGCTTGGGGACCGCATCCGTGGAACGGCGACCATCACGCGGCGCACCCGCTCGATCGTCTTCATCGCCGGCGAACTCGCCGTCGAAGGCAAGCCGATCCTGACCGCCACGGGCCTCTGGAAGATCGTGGGGAGCGAATAGTGTCGGACGCTTACATGACGCGCCAGACGCCGGCCCGCGAAATCGCCGCGCCGGACGGCTGGCGCCACGCCGAACAATTCGATCCGTTCGAAGCCCATCTCGGCCCCTACTTCGACCGCATCAAGGACGGCATGCGCGAGTTCGCCTTCTACATCGACGACCGCCACACGAATGCCGCCGGCATCGCCCACGGCGGCGCGCTGATGACATTCGCAGATGCCTGCTTAGGTTACGCGATCTGGGACGTGACCGACCGCGCGCCCTGCGTAACGGTCAGCCAGCAAACGAACTTTCTAAGCGCCGCCAACGTCGGCGACCTCATCACCTGCCGCCCCGAAGTCGTCCGCAAAACCCGCGAAATCGTTTTCATGCGCGGCGACTTCAAAGCGGGTGACAAAGTCGTCTTCACCGCCACCGCCGTCTGGAAGATCTGGCCGAAGGCGTGAGGTTACCGAGGCGTTAATTTTCTAGTTAAAGTTCCGCATACACATCTCTGCGATGCTCACCCGATGAGCACGCACACCCCCGCCGAACTCGTTCTAGGCACCGCGCAACTCGGGCTGACCTACGGCGCCGCGAACCGCGTCGGCCAGCCGAGCGAGCGGGAGTCGGAACTGATCCTGCGCTCCGCCGTAGGTGCCGGCGTCAAGTGGATCGACACCGCCGCCGCCTACGGCACGTCGGAACACCGTATCGGCGCAGCACTCCCGGGCTCCAAGGGCGTGCGCATCGTCACGAAGCTCAGCCCCCTCGACGATATCGAAGAGAGCGCGCCCATCGGCACTGTTCGCCAAGCGGTCGCGAACTCCATCCACGCCTCTTGTGCGCGCCTCGGCGTCGACCGCATCGAAGTCCTGCTGCTGCACCGCGCCGCGCACCTGAGCTCACACAACGGCGCGATCTGGCAACGCATCAAAGAATTCCGCGACGAAGGCGTGCTCTACGATTTGGGCGTTTCCGTTTATTCGCCGCAAGAAGCCCTGACGGCGCTCGCCGATCCGAACGTCCGCCACCTGCAGCTCCCGTTCAACGCGCTTGACTGGCGCTGGCGCGACAGCGGCGTGATCGAAGCGCTCGCGAAGCGCCCGAACGTCACTGTCCACGCCCGCAGCGCGCTGCTGCAGGGCCTGCTCGCCGGTGGTGACGCGAACTGGCCCGCGGTCGCCGGCATTGAGCCGGCCGCGTTGAAGAAGACACTGCGCCGCCTGGCCCGCGATCTCGGCCGCGACAGCCCCGCCGACCTCTGTCTCGCTTACGTGCGCGCGCAAAGCTGGATCGACGGCGTCGTCGTCGGCATGGAGTCGTTGAGCCAACTCGCGCTCAATCTCGCTTTGTTCAAGCGTCCCGCGCTCACCGCGAACGAAATCTTCGCCGTCAACGACGCGCTCCCGCGCGCGACGGAGCAACTCCTGAACCCGGCCCTCTGGGCCAAGGCCGCATGAGCACGGCCCCCGCCATCGCCTACGACCGCATGTTCCGGCTTGACGGCCGGACCGCGTTCGTCTCCGGCGCCGCGGGCCACCTCGGCCAAGCAATGGTGCGCGGCTTCTTGAGCGCCGGCGCCCGCGTGATCCTGAACGGGCGCAACGCCGGCCGCCTCGACACGCTCCGCGCCAAACTGCGCCACGAGAACTACGACCCCGACGCCATCGCCGTCAGCGCCTTCGACATGCGCGACGACGACGCCCTGACGCGTTGCTTGGTAGGCTTGCCACGCCTCGACGTGCTCGTGAACAACGCAATCACCGTCGAGATGGGCACGATAGCCTCGACCGCCGCCGACCAATTCGCTTCCGCATACGACAGCGGTGTCCGCGCCGCGTTTTGCGCCATGCGCATTGCCGAACCGGCATTGCTCAAAGCCGTTGAAGCGACCGGCCACGCTGCGGTCATCAACATCGCCTCGATGTACGGCACGGTGAGCCCCGACCCCTCGATCTACGGTGACACTGGCCTGAACAGCCCGCCGCACTATGGCCCGGCAAAAGCGGCTTTGTTGCAGTTGACCCGCTACATGGCCGCGCACTGGGGCACGAAAGCCATCCGCGTCAACGCTATCGCCCCCGGCCCCTTCCCGCGCGAAGAGTTCCAGCGCCAGCATCCGGCCTTCATCGAACGTCTCGCCGCGAAAACGCCGCTCGCCCGGGTCGGCGCACCGGCCGAAATTGCCGGCGCCGCCGTGTTCCTCGCCTCCGATGCCGCAAGCTACATCACCGGCGCGACGCTCGCGGTCGATGGCGGTTGGACCGCCTGGTGATATGCGCGACAATCGCTTCGACTATCTGAAACGCTGGATTCCAAAGCCGGCATTGACCGCGGCCAGCGAAGGCGCGTCGCGCCTGATCAACCGCTGGCGTCCGGAAACGGCCGCGCCAAGCTTCTACCCCGCGGAGCTGCGCGAGCGCTTGGCCTCGTTCCCGATCACGCACGAGATCGGCGATCGCGCGCTCGACGCGTTACTCCAAAACGCGCAGTGGTTCTCGCTTCCCGGCGGCGCAGTCCTCACCCGCGAAGGCGAGCACGACCAAGCCGTCTTCGTCGTCGTGGCCGGCGGCCTCGGCGTCTTCACGCAAGACGATCAAGGCGAAGACCATTTCGTCGCCAACGTTCCGGCCGGCGAAACCGTCGGCGAAATGTCCGTGATCGCGGGCGACGCGCACGCAGCCAAACTGGTCGCGCTGCGCGACAGCGAACTCCTGCGCATCGGCAAGGCCGAGTTCGAGCGCCTGCTCGCGCGCCATCCGCGCCTCTCGATGAACCTGATGCGCTTGCTGGTCCGGCGTCTGCGGAACACAACGAAGCGCTCCGTCGGCAGCCAACACGCGCGTACGATCGCCTTCGTACCGCTGCATGACGGCATTGACACCCGCGCGCTCGGCGCCGATCTCGCACGCGCCTTCGCCGGCATGGCGCTCAAAGCTGGCGTCGCCGACCGCGAGTCGCTCGGCCGCCCCAGCGACTGGTTCGCGCGCTACGAGACCGCGCACGACGTAATCCTCTATCTCGGCGACGCGCCTGAAAGCGCCTGGACGAATCAGTGCCTGCGCCAAGCCGATCGCATCTTGTTGATTGCCCGTGCTGGCGACCAAATCCCGCGCCACTTCTACAACGCCGAAGCCCAAGGCCGTCTCCGCCGCCAGATGCCGGACCTCGTTCTCCTGCGCACGCCCGGCGGCCCCGGTTTGAGCGCAACGGGCCTAGGCGCGAACGGCCCCTTCAACCATCACCACTATCTGCGCGAAGGCGACAAGGGCGACATCGCCCGCTTCGCCCGCATCTTGAGCGGCCGCGCCGTAGGCCTCGTGCTCGCCGGCGGTGGCGCGCGCGGCTACGCGCATATCGGTGTCGTGCGCGCGCTCCGCGAAGCCGGCGTGCCGTTCGACTTCATCGGCGGCACCAGCATGGGCGGCATCGTTGCCGCCGGCGTCGCGATCGGCTGGGACCACCAAGAGCTCTCGCGCCGCATGCGCCAAGCCTTCGTCGATGCAAAGCCGCTCTCGGACTTCACCTTGCCGCTCGTCGCCGTGCTGCGCGGCAAGAAGGTGACGAAGCTCTTGCAGGATCATTTCGGCGAGCGCTGCATCGAAGACCTCGACCGCAGCTACTTCTGCGTCTCGTCGAACCTGACCTTAGGCCGCGAGTTCGTGCACCGCGACGGCCCGCTCTGGCGCGCCCTGCGCGCAACGGTCGCGATCCCGGGTCTCTTGCCGCCGCTCGTGCACGATAGGAATCTGCTCGCCGACGGCGGCCTGATGAACAACTTTCCCGTAGACGTGATGTCGACCTATACGTCCGGCCCCATCATCGGCGTCGATGTGGCGGGCGACGAAGCCCTCACCGCCGAACGCGAAGACTTCAGCGACCAACCCTGGTCGAAGCTCTTCCGCCAGCAACTTGCCGGCGCCCCGTCGATCGTCTCGATCCTGATGCGCTCAGGGACCGTCGGCAACGAAACCCAGCGCCGCCAAGCGCGCGAGGCCGCCGACGTCCTACTCGACCCACCGTTGCCCGGCATAGGTCTGCGCTCGTGGAAGTCGTTCGACCAAGCCGTCGAAGCGGGTTACGTCCACGCCGCCGAGCATATCGAGACGCACGGCCTCGACTTCATGTGGTCGATCCGCGGCCACGCGGCCGAATAACTCGACATCGCCAGCCCCCTATGGTCTCTTGCGCTGCGGAAAACCAAGGTGCGTGATCATGGCGGCGAAACAAGGTCCATCGGCGTTCTATCGAATCCTGGATGTGTTTCCGCTGTTGGCGATCCCGGTCCTATTCTTGAACTTCATGGTGATGACCGGCCTTGCCGGCGCATCTGAAGATTTCAAGGCGTGGCTTGCTTCGACGCTGTTCACGATCCACGGCCTCTCAGGCGATTCGTGGAGCCTCTCACCCGGCGACCTGATCATCGTCGTGGGCCTCGTGTTCCTCTTTGTCGAAATCATCAAGTCGACGCGTACCGACGCAATCTCGCTCATCAATCACGCGATCGCAGCGCTGACCTTCGTGCTCTTCCTGCTCGAGTTTCTGATCATAAAAGGATTCATGAACTCGACGTTCTTCATCCTGATGATGATGCAGCTGGTCGATGTGATCGCCGGCTACACTGTCACCGTTGTCGCCGCCAAACGCGATTTCGGCTCCTCCGGCGGCATCGCAGGCACGAACTGAGGCGGCACCTAAGCCGGGTTTTGCGCCCAGTGTGACCAGATGCGCTCGTTCACGCCTTGGTCGCGCGCCCAGATATGACCAAGGCCGGGAAACTCGACGAACGCGGTTGGATGGTTTAGCCGCCGAAACATGTCCGCAAGGTAGCGCCCGTCGCGGATGTTGATAATGGGGTCGGCGGTGCCGTGCGCGACGAACACCGGGAATTTTCGCTTCGTCTCGAAACCGAAGCCGGTGACGCCCGCGGTTCCCGAGTGCACCGCGAGTCCCGCCAGGTATTGCGATCTGCGCGAGGCGACCACAACGGCGAAATAACCGCCGTTTGACATGCCGAGCAGGAAGACACGCTGCGGGTCGGTGTTGTGTATGCGCTGCATCTCGCCGACCAGGGCGTCGAGAAAGCGAAGTTCACGCTGAAGTTTCGGACCGAACGACAGTGGCCAATGGTTCTCGAACGCCTTCGGATAGACAAGGATCGCGCCGTGGACCCGCGCCATCTCATCAAGCCCGGTGTAGAGAGGCATCACGCTCGGCGAGTCGAACAGCATGCCATGCAGCGCGACCATCAAAGGCGGTTTTAGGGTTGCCGTTGCTGGCGCCACTAGTCGATATCGCCGCGACTGTCCGTCAACCGCCAGAGCTTGGTCGGCATAAACGTCGCCCGGTTCTGCGCGCGCTGATCGAAGTAGCGCCGGCGCAAGCAGGAGCGCGCCTGCGGACGCGAGCAGCGTTCTGCGCGATACTCGTTCGAACGAAGTCACCTGGGTTCTCCGCGATGGCACTATCAGCGTTCCGCCTTCGCGGGGACCTGACAAGCGACGGTGCCGTGCGTCCCGATCAATCGTCTCGCAAGGGTTGCTGTTCCGTTTGGCTCCGGTTCATCTAGAGTAGGATCCGATCTACGTTCCGGTTGGAGGGATGTGATGCGCAACTTGCTCTTGAGTGTTGCCGCAGCTTTTGCCTGTTCGCTTGCCAGCGCAAATGCACCCGACGCTTGCAAGGTTGTAAGCTTGTCGGACATTGTGCCCGCCAGCGCTGGCTTCTCAGTCTCCCCTTCGGAGCCGAACACCATTGTCTTCGCGCGACCAGTCGGCGGCAGGCATCAAATCTATGTCTACGATCGCCGCAGCGGAAGCGAGCGCTGCCTGACTTGCAACAATGTCTCAGGCGGTCCGCGCGCCGACCGCCACAAGGGCTCGCCTTCGTTCATGCCCGACGGCAAACGCCTTGTCATGCAAGTCGAAATGGCGAGCCATCCGTTCGAGGGCATTGTCGGTGCGCCCGGGGCGGGCTGGTACAACGACGTTTGGATGGCGACACTCGACGGGGCACAGTGGTGGAACCTCACGAACTATCCGAACGGAAAGGCCGATACGTTCGGCGCGCTCATCCCCGAACCGTCGCCTGACGGTTCGAAGCTGATCTGGGCCGAACTCTTCGACGACGATCCCCGCGCGCAAGCCGCTTTTCGAAAGGGCAATACAAGCCCAGGCGGCGCGCCCTGGGGCATCTGGCGGGTGCGTCTTGCTGAGTTCAAAGCCGATTCCGCCGGTGTCCCGACGTTGAGTCCCCTGAAGACGATCACGTTGCCGAGCGCCACTTGGTATGAAACGCAAAGCTGGTCGCGCAACGGCGACTTCATCATGTTCGCAAGTGACGCGAACCAAACGACCCCCCAGGCCATGGATTTATGGGTGCACAATCTGAAGTCAGGTCAAAGTGCCAACCTGACTAAGAATCCCGACGGTTGGGAAGAATTCGGCGAGATCTCCCCCGACGGCAATCTCGTCGCATTCATGTCTTCGTCATGCTGTGACTTCCGGCCGACGCAAGACAAGAAGAAATTGCGGAGCGACGTCTATCTCACGACCCCCGAGCGCAAGTGGACGGAGCGGTTGACGTTCTACAACGAACGGGGCCATCCGCACGCAAAGCACGGTCCCGGCGGTTCGACAGTCACCAAACTGCGCTGGAGCCGCGATGGCACGAAAATCTACTTCGAGCGCCCATTCTATGGCACGTTCGGTTTCATCCGCGGCTCATGGCTAACCGAACTCACATTCGAGGGCCCATGCGGCGCTCTCCGCTGAGATCACGAAAAGGCCTTCACCGCAGCCTTAGCGATCTCTTCGCCCCATTCCTGCACGAAGTGACCGCCGTCCGCGATCTCTAGCGGTGGAGGGCAGCCGCGGATTGTCTGTCGAAGCTGCGCCATCACCGGCGACCCCAAGACCGGATCTTTCATGCCGACGGCCATGAAACTCTGTCCCTCCCACGCATTCGCCCACCAAACTGCAGCACGCTGCGAAATGTCGGCGCCTTCCATTTCGGGCGACACCATCACCATCTCAGGAAATCGGCGAACCCCCGCGCGGTACCGGGCATCGGGAAACGGTGCATCGTAGGCCGCCGCCTCGGCATCGCTAAGCACGCTCGTCCCGCGCTTCATCAAGCCGGAGACCACATAGTCGGGATTACCCTTGGAGAACGCCTTCCAGGTATCGAACCCGGCACCTGGGCTCTTGCCCACGGCAAGTGTTGTGTTCATCACGAGCAGCCGCTTGTACCGTTCCGGCGCATCCGGCGGGATCGTGAGCCCGAGGAGCCCACCCCAATCCTGCACCACCAGCGTCACGTTCGTGAGATCAAGCCGCTCCACCAGCTGCACCAACATGTTGCGGTGGAAGTTGAACGTGTAGATCTCATCCGCGACCGGCTTGTCCGAACGCCCGAAGCCAAAGAAGTCCGGCGCCACCACGCGGTGCCCCGCGCCGACGAAAACAGGGATCATCTTGCGATAGAGATAGGACCACGTCGGTTGCCCATGCAGGCAAAGATAGGTCTGGGTGTCCGAGGCCGCGCGGACGGGCCGCTCGTCGAGATAGTGTAGCCTGAGACCCTCGTAACCCTCAAGATTATCGAGATAATGCGGCCTGAACGCATAGCCCGGCAGCTGTGCAAAGCGTTCGTCGGGCGTTCGCAAAGCTTCAATCGGTCCGGCCATGGGTCCCTCAAGCAGTCGCGCCCGACATTGACTCAAAACTACCCCCTCGCCAAGCGAGCGGGTAAAGCGATAACGTCCGCCCCATTGGGTATTCGATCAGAGCTGGGAGGTTCTTCATGCGCGAAGCAGTGGTCGTGTCGACGGCACGCACGGGATTGGCGAAATCGTATCGTGGCGGCTTCAACAACACGCACGGCGCGGCTATGGCCGGACATGCCGTGAAGCACGCGATCGAGCGCGCGAAGATCGATCCGGGCGAAGTCGAAGACGTGATCATGGGTTGCGGCCTTCCCGAAGGCGCGACCGGTCAAAACGTCGGCCGACTCGCAGCGATCTGGGCCGGTTGCCCCGTCACCACATCCGGCACGACGGTCAATCGCTTCTGCTCCTCCGGCCTGCAATCGATTGCGATGGCGGCGGGGCGCATCTTGAACGAAAGCGTTCCGATCGCGATCGGTGCCGGCGTCGAGTCGATTTCGCTCGTCCAAGGCACGCTCAACGTCAATCGCATCACCGAAGAAAAGTTGATGCAAACCTATCCGGCGCTTTGGATGCCGATGATCGACACCGCTGACATCGTGGCCGCGCGCTACAATATCAGCCGCGAACGCCAAGACCGCTTCTCCTACGAAAGCCAGAAGCGTACGGCCGCGGCTCAGCAAGCGAACAAATTCGCCGACGAGATCGTGCCGATGGAAACGGTCATGACGACCGTGAACAAGGAAACCGGCGAAACGAAGAACGTCGCCTATACCGTGACCAAGGATGAGTGCAACCGCCCGGACACGACCTACGAAGGCCTCGCCTCGTTGAAGCCGGTGAAGGGCGCCGACAAGTTTGTTACCGCCGGTAACGCGAGCCAACTCTCCGACGGCGCCTCCGCCGCAGTCCTCATGGAAGGCAAGGAAGCCGCCAAGCGCAACCTAAAGCCGCTGGGCATCTTCAAGGGCTTCGCCGTCGCGGGCTGCGAGCCTGACGAAATGGGCATCGGCCCCGTCTTCGCCGTACCTCGCCTCTTGCAGCGCCATGGTCTGAAGGTCAGCGATATCGATCTTTGGGAACTCAACGAGGCGTTTGCGAGCCAGGTCATCTACAGCATGGATCGGCTCGACATCCCGCACGAGAAGCTGAACGTCAACGGCGGCTCGATCTCGATCGGCCACCCCTTCGGCATGACCGGCGCACGCCTCGTCGGCCACGCGCTGATCGAAGGCCGCCGCCGCAAAGCGAAAAACGTGGTCATCACCATGTGCATTGGCGGTGGGATGGGTGCTGCCGGATTGTTTGAGGTTGTCCACTAATGAAGCGTTTTGTTTTCTTGAGCCTCGCCCTGCTCAGCCTGACCGCCTGCGAGCAGTTGCTGATGAACAAGCCGATCCAAACGGCGCCGGTCGCCTATGGCCCGGCGACCGAGCGGCAGGTCGAGGGCGCCCTGCAAAGGTTCAGCGCGCTAATGGGCGCGCAGAACGCGGCTGCGGTCGCGGAAGCCTACGCGCCGGACGGCGTTTGGGAGCGCGCGAGCGGGCCTCTCCGCGGCCGCGACGCGATCCGCAGCGCGCTCGAAGCGCAGCAAGGCGTGAAGGTCTTAGGTTTCGAGATGCGCACGGCCTTCATCTCCTACAACGGCCCGGCCGTCGTACAGAGCGGCGAGTTCACGCAAACGGTTCGTACCCCGGACGGCAAGACGGTGACCGCACAAGGTCGCTTCGAGGCGACCTGGGTCCGCGCCGCCAACGGCGAATGGTGGATCCACCGTATGGCCTTCCGGCCGAAGTGACGTGAACTATCGCATCGAGCGTGGCGTTCCCGCCCACGCGGAACGCTTGCGCGCGATCGAGCGCGCTTCCAGTGTCCACTTCCGCGAATTCGGCATGACGGATGTCGCGGACCACGAACCGACGCCAGCGTCGATCCTGGAAGATCGCGCCCGCGACGGCTTCCTCTACGTCGCGCTACTGGCGGACACGGTAGCCGGCTTTCTGATCTGGTCGCCGATGGACGGCCAAGCTTACATCGAAGAGGTGTCGGTGGATCCTGCGCACGCCGGCCACAAACTAGCGGCTGGTATGATCGATCGCTTGGGCGAAGACGTTCGCGGACGCTACCCGGCGATCACGCTATCTACCTTTCGGCACGTGCCATGGAACGGACCCTATTATGCCACGCTCGGCTTCGAGGAATTTCCGCGCGACCAAGCAGGGCCCGAACATGGCGAGGCGTGGCAAGAGCAAGCCGACGCCGGTCTCGACATGTCGAAGCGCCTGTTCATGATCCGCCAAGTGCCAACATGACCGCCGCCGTGGTTCTAGCCGCGCGCTTCTGGTCCCACGTCGATCACGGCAAATGGGACGAAGCTCGTGCGCTCTTCGCCGACGGCTTCCGCGCCGATTGGCCGCAAACCGAGGAAGAGGTCTTGAGCGCCGACCGCTACATCCAGGTCAACCGCGAACTCCTCGCCGACGCAAAGTGCATCTTGCTTGAAGCGAGCGGCGGCGACGAACTGGCCTTCACCCGCGTATTGATCGATAAGGGCGAACGCATTCTCTGGGCCATATCTTTCTGGACTGCCCGCGACGGCAAGCTCACCGAGGCCGTGGAGTACTTTCCAATCCCGAAAGAGCCAAAGTTCGAGGCGCATTAGAGCTTCCGGGTCGGCGACCGGGACACATTGAACGGACGTCAAAGCGCCTTCTGCATGAAGAAGCGCTTGAACCCGGCCGGATAGTCGAGCGTCCCGAATTCCTTGTAGCCCAGCTTCTCGTAGAACGGCCGTGCCTGGAACTCGAACGTGTCGAGCCAGACGGTGCTGCACCCGCGCCGCCGTCCTTCCTCTTCCGCCGCCGCCATCAGCTTTCGCCCGTGCCCCGCGCGGCGCAACGACTCGTCGATCCAGAACCATTTGATGAAGAGCGACCCCGCCCACGCCATCGCGTAGATGCCGCCCTTTACCTCGCCCGCCGCCGTCTTCAGCGGCACGGCGAACTCTGCGAACGTCGCCGGCGCGAACTGCGCGTTGTAGACGTCGAGCCCCTTGTTGAGCGCCTCAAGCGTGGTCTTCGCAGGCGGCGTCTCGACACTGATGGAAAGCTCGCTCATGCCGTCTTCTTGCCCGTCGTTAGCAGGAACACAAGAAACCCAATCACGAACGCAAGATCGCCCAGCGACACCGCATAGGCCTGAAACGGCAGCCGCCCGCCGAGAAAGGCTTCCGTGAACAGCACCACGACGCCCGCCTTTCCGATCACGCCGGTCCATAGCACCGGCCGGTAGCGCATCGGATCGGTCGCGAGCAATGAGTAGACACCGCCAAAACAAGCGACCAAGAGCCCGGTGAACCGGTGATACATCAAATCATCCGGCACCGGCACGCCCAGAGACGCGGCCATTTCGGCAGGCGCAACCGCCAGCGGCAATCCCGCCAAGAAATTGAACGCCGCCGCAACGATAAAGAAAACCCGCCAGCTCATATCAGGGCTCCGCACTCACGCGGACCAAAAGCTTGCCGGTATTGCCGCCTGTGAAAAGTTCGTTCAGCGTCGTCACCGCATTCTCAAGCCCGTCATGGATATCGACGCGATCCTTGACCTTGCCCTCCATCAGCCACTGAGCCATCTGCATCGCGAACTCGCCGAAGCGCGGCATGTAGTCGATGATGATGAAACCCTCGACCCGCGCCCGCTTCATCAAAATGTTCGTGAAATTGTATGGTCCCGGCACGGGCCCGGTCGCATTGTACTGCGAGATCAACCCGCACAGCGCGATGCGCGCCTTCAGATTGATGTTCGCCAAAACCGCATCCAAAATCTCGCCGCCAGCGTTCTCGAAATCGACGTCGATACCCTTCGGACACTCGCGCTTCAGCGCCTGCGCGACGTTCTCTTTCTTGTAGTTGATGCAAGAATCGAAGCCGAGATCCTTCACCACATAGCGGCACTTCTCGTCCGTCCCGGCGAGACCGACGACGCGGCAACCTTTGATTTTCGCAATCTGCCCGACGATCTGTCCGACCGCACCGGCCGCCGCCGACACGACGACGGTCTCACCCGGCTGCGGCTTGCCGAGATCCAGCAAGCCGAAATAGGCCGTCGCACCGGTGAACCCCAGCGCGCTCATGAACGTGGAAAGCGGCACGCCCGGAATCTTCGGCAACTTCTGCGAAGGGAACGGACCGCTCGCCGATCCGATCGTGTAGTCCTGCCAGCCGCCCATGCCGGGGATGACGATGTCGCCAACCGCAAAGCCGTCAGCATTCGATTGCTCGACCACCCCCAGCGTCCCGCCTCGCATCACGTCGCCGATCGCCACCGGCGGCATGTACTGCTCCATATCGCTCATCCAAATCCGGTTCGTCGGATCGAGCGACAGGTAGATATTGCGCACCAAAATCTCGCCCTTTCCCGGCACCGGTTTGGGCGAATCCATCAGTTCCAGATCGCCCGCCATGATGTCGCCGACAGGCCGCCGTTTCAGCCGCCATTGCCGGTTCGAGTTGCGCATGGGCTTCTCCTTAGGGTTTGTTGGGTCACAGTCGCGCGAGCCGCAGCGCATTAAGCCTCTCGGGCGCTCGCCGTCGATGGGTTCGTCGGCTATATAGCGCGGATTCGATCCGGCCGGGGTAGGGGTTTGACGGCGAACTTCATGCGGTTTTTGTCAGTACTTTTCGCCCTCGCAGCGATCCTCGCTGGCGCGTCCATCGCGGGCGCCGCCGATGTCGCAACGACACCACGCGTCGAGGTGCGCCTCGTCGCCGAAGCCACAGGCATCCCCGCATCGGGCGGGACGATCTCGATCGGCCTCATCGAGCGCATGCAGCCGGAGTGGCACACCTATTGGCGCAACCCTGGTGAATCGGGCGAACCGACAACGATCGACTGGTCGCTTCCGCCAGGCTTTAAGGCCGGAGACATCGCGTGGCCACAGCCGGAGCGGATCGCCTTCGGTGAGCTTGCGAACTACGGCTTCCGCGACGAAGTCCTGCTGCGGACTGAGATCAACGTCCCCGCAGGCTTAGCCGTAGGCACGACGGTGTCCGTCACCGCGCACGCCAAGTGGCTCGTCTGCAAAGACATCTGCATCCCCGAAGAAGCGACGCTCGATCTCGCCTTGCCCGTGGTTGCGTCACCCGCGCCCAACGAGCAATGGCGAGACCTCTTTACGAGGTACCGCGAACGCGAGCCTTTGAAGACTGCGGCGTTCGACGCCCGCTTTGCTGCGAAGGACGATGCCGTCACGCTATTCTTTCAACCCACGTTGAACCGGACCGAGGCGGGCGCAGGCGCGTTGTTCTTTCCGTACACGAAGGGCCTGCTGAAAGCCTCCGCACCGCAAGTTGCCGAACAGCGTGCCGGCGGTTTTGCGATCACTGTTCCGCCTGGTTGGCGTCTGCGTGACCCTGAGAAGCGCAAGGAAACCTCGGAAATCGACGGCGTTCTCTTGCTTGCCAATCCGGCACAAGCGTTCGAAGTTTCCCTCAAGCAAGGCGATGTCCCCGCCGGCGTGACGACCGTCGCCGCCGCCGATCTGCCGCTGCTGCAAGCGATCCTATTCGCGATCCTAGGCGGCTTGATCTTGAACCTCATGCCCTGCGTGTTCCCCATCCTCTCGATGAAAGCGCTGGCGCTCGTGCAAGCCGGCCACCGCGATCACCCCTGGACAGATGGCGTCGCCTACCTGCTTGGCGTTCTGACGACCTTCGCCGGGCTCGCTGTCGCACTACTGTGGTTGCGCTCGCTGGGTGAGGACGTCGGTTGGGGCTTCCAACTTCAGTCGCCGCTCTCGGTCGCAATCCTGGCCTACATCTTGACCCTCGTGGGTCTAAACCTCTCCGGCGTCTTCAACGTCGGCGGCTCGATCCAAGGCGCAGGGCAGGGGCTCGCCGGCCGTGGCGGCCTGATCGGCGCCTTCTTCACCGGCGTCCTCGCCGTCGTCGTCGCGGCACCTTGCACGGCACCGTTCATGGGCGCCGCCATGGGCTTCGCGTTCACGCAGCCGCCCGCGATCACGATCGCGATCTTCCTGGCCCTTGGCTTCGGCCTCGCCTTACCCTGGGTGATCTTTTCGTTCAGCCCCGCCCTCATCCGCTTGTTGCCAAGTCCGGGCGCTTGGATGGAGCGCTTCAAGCAGTTCCTGGCCTTCCCGATGTATGGCGCCGCAGCCTGGCTCGTCTGGGTGCTCTCGCAACAAGTAACACCCGAGGGCCTCTTCCGCGTGATGATCGGCCTGATCACGCTCGCACTCGCCGCCTGGGCCTTCGGCGTAGCTCAAGCGCGCCTAGCACAGTCGAAGTCGGCGATCTTGGCCAGTGTGACATTCCTCTTAGCGCTTGCTGCGACTGCAGCGTTGGTGGTGCTTCCGTTCGCGCCTCGCAAAGCCGACGCCGCTATCGGCGAGTCCGGCGGCAGCACCATTCCTTCCGAACCCTACACGGCCGCGCGCCTCGCTGCGCTGCGCGCAGAGGGCAAGGCAGTTTTCGTGAACCTGACGGCCGCCTGGTGCGTCAGCTGTCTCTACAACGAGCGTGTGGCCTTGTCGTCGGCCACCGTTCGCGACGCGTTCGCGGCGACGAGCACGGCCTATGTCGTCGGCGATTGGACGAATCAAAATCCGGAAATCAGCGCGCTTTTGAAGCGGCATGGACGCGAAGGTGTTCCGCTCTATCTCTACTTTCCTCCAGGCGGCAGCGACCCGATAATCCTGCCGCAGCTCCTGACCCAATCGCTCATTCTAGAAACACTGGGAACGCCAAAATGATCCGGATGCTCGTCCTCACCGCCGCCGCGCTGGCCTCGCTCACGACGGCGGCGTTTGCCTCGCCCACGATCGGCCAAGCGGCGCCCGTGTTCACCGCAGAGGACACGAACGGCAAGCGCCACGCGCTCGCCGATTTCAAGGGCAAGACGGTTGTTCTTGAATGGACCAATGACGGCTGCCCCTATGTGAGGAAGCACTACGGCGCCGGCAACATGCAGAAGCTCCAGCAGGAGATCACAAAGGCCGGCGGCATCTGGCTCTCGATCATCTCCTCCGCGCCGGGCAAGCAGGGCAACGTCAACGGCGCGGAAGCGAACACGCTGACCGCCTCGCGCGGCGCGGCACCGACGGCCGTTCTGCTCGACCCGACCGGCGCCGTCGGCAAGCTCTACGAGGCGCAAACCACGCCGCACATGTTCGTCGTCGATAAGGCAGGTGTGCTCCGCTACATGGGCGCGATCGACGATCAACCGAACACCGACGCCGTGACGATTGCAACCGCGCGCAACTACGTGCGGGAGGCCTTCAACGCGGTCTCGACCGGCGGCATGGTCGCCGAGACCGCCACTGACCCTTACGGCTGCAGCGTCAAGTACTAAGCGGCGTCCGCCTCCATCCGCCGCACCACGGCGCCGGGTAGCGTCACGCGTACGCGCGTGCCCTTGCCTGGCTCGCTCTCGAAGGCGAGAGTGCCCTTCATCAGATCGATGTAGCGCTTTACGAGATAGAGCCCGACGCCCATTCCCTCGTGCTTGCGCGTAAAGCTCTGATCCGCCTGCCGGAACAAGTCCGTCAAATGCGGCATCAACGTTGGATCGATCCCAACGCCGTCGTCCGAGACATCGAACTCGACATCGTCGCCATTCGCACGCGCCGCAATCGTGATCTGACCGTTCGGCCCCGTGAACTTCACGGCATTCGACACCAAGTTGGCCAGCAGATGTTTGATCACGCGTCGGTCCGCCTGCAGGAGCAAGCCCTCTGCAACCCTCACATCGATCTGTTGCGATTTGTAGTCGCGTGATCCGCGTGCGAGCGCTGCGCAACCATTCGCGCATTCCCCGAAGTCGATCTCTTCCAGCTCCAACGTTGCCGCGTCGTGCTCCAATCGCGAGATCTCGAGAATGTTGTTGACGAGGCCCAGGAGATGATGCCCGCTCTTCGCGACGACATCGGCGAACTCGACATATTGTGGCTTGCCGAGCGGTCCCATGACCTGGTTCGCCATCATCTCCGAAAAGCCGATGATCGCGTTCAGCGGCGTGCGCAACTCGTGGCTCATATTCGCAATGAAGTTCGACTTGGCGCGCTCGGCCAAGAACCGCTCCTCTTGAGCCCGCCGCTCGGCGCTCTCCGCGCGGCGCTTCATCGTCACGTCGCGCAGCGTATAGACATCGATCTGCGTTAGCGGCCCAGCGTTGGCGACTGCCGGCAAGGTGAGCCGGCGCACGCTAATATCTAGAAGCGTTGTCCCGCCGTCGCATTCGACCGCAAGCTCGGTCTGGTGTAGCGCGTCGTCGCCCGTCGCTGCGGTCTCTTCAAATCGCGGCAGGTGGCGGCCGACCTGCCGGCCGAGCAGGGTGCTTTTCGTCGCATTCAATAGCGTGGCCGCGCGCTCGTTCGTAAGCTCAATACGGCCGGTAACGTCAGAAACAACGACGCCGTCGGAGCTTTCCTCGACGATCATGTTCATCATCACCCGGCGCAGGTTGCCGGCGGACCGCTCGCGCAACACGTTGTTCGCGCGCGCACCGAACTCCTTAGTGGCCACCACGGCAAAGCAGAGACCGAGGCCGACAAAAGCCAGAGCCGACGGCAGCACGACCGGGAACGCGGCATAGGCGACGAATTGCAACGCGCCGAGCCCGGCGACGCACAGCGCCAGCCGCATGCCAAAGCGCCGATCCGTCCACGCCGACCGGCTCGGTCGCACCACGATCAATGCAAGCACGAGTAACAGCAGCGCGCCCGGCTGACCGAACGACAACAGCGCGCGGTTCTGCCGCAGGCTCTCTGCGATCAGGGTCTGCAACTCCACGCCGGGGGCCACACCGCGCAGCGGAACAGGCACGAAGTCGCCGAGTTCGATCGCGGTGGCGCCGACGACGACGCGCTTGCCCTTCACGGCGGCGGCGTCGAAGTTTCCGTTCAAAACGTCGACATACGACAAGCGCTTGATGGAAGACCCATCGATGCCGAAGTCGATGTCGAAATCGCTGATGAACGCGCGGCCGCGTTGCCCGATCAACGCCGCGAATGTCGGCCTATAGCGTCCATCCGCAAGATAAAGGCCCAAGCTCGCTTGCCGCGCCTTGCCGGACGGTGTGAATATGTTCGCATTGCCGATCAACGCGTGATCGCGCAGAGCCGGAAGCGGATTGGTCTCGATCAACTCGCGCCCGGCGCCCGGCGTCGCGTGTTGAATGAACGAGGGCAGTACGACACGGCCCTTGGCGGCAGCGACCGCCTCGACCAAACGCGCATCTTCGACGGGTCGCGAGGGCGAGGAGAAGTCGATGTCAAGAGCGATCATTTCCGCACCGGCACCGACGAGTTTATCGATCAACGCCGCATGCTTGCTGCGCGCCCAAGGCCACGTGTCGACCTCAGCCAAACTCTTGGGGTCGATCTGAACAATGACGATCTCGCCCGATGCCGGCCGGCTCAGCATCCGAAACGTCAGATCGTTGATGCCGTATTGCAGCCCCGCCAGCAGGCCGGCGGCGCCGCCGATCGCCACGAGCATGAAGATCATCAGCTCGTAGCGCCAGCGCGCTGCCGCCCGTTTCAAGTTACGCAAGGCCCCCATCAGCTTCCCCCAGCTCGACCGGCTTACGTGACCGGCTTGCCGCCACGACCGCTGCCGTTTCCGTTGCCGCCGGCATTGCCGTTGCTGCCACCGGCATTGCCGTTGCCGCCGCCGTTTCCGTTGCCTGCGCCGACGTCGCCCAGCACTGGCGGCGGCGCACCGACATCGAGAACGGGTGAGGTGCCAATGCCCCCAACGCTATCGTTGTGGCCAATTCCCTTGCCGTTGCCGGAATCCGTCTCAGCCGGCGCAGTCCCGGCGTCGGACGGCCCTAGGCTTGGCGCCAACGAGACTGACCCGCCGTCCGCCTTCGCCGCATCGGCTTCGATGCTTCCGTCACGCTTTGAATTGTCGGTTTTGTCCACCACCGATCCGCCGGCCTCGACCGCAGCCGTCTTCATCTCGCCAAAGGCAAGGCCGCCGGACACTTCCTTGATGTTGACTTCGACTTCGCCGACCGCGACCGGGATCAGAACCGACGACGTGCCGTTGTCGCCGACCTGCTCTGGCTTGCCGTCGTGCCGTTCCGCGCTTTCGTCCGGCGTCGGGCGACTCTGCTCGCGTGCTGGGTTCGTCTCCGCGTTGTCGTTGCGCGGCGTTTGCCCGACGACGACGTCGCCCTTGTGCTCGCCACTGACGACGGCTGTGAAACCGGGCGGCACGAACTCAGCATCCTGTCCGCCCGGGGTCGCCACTTCGACGAGCCCCTCCGTCACCATGACCGATGCCCGGCCCTCATCGACACTAACCGTAAACTCGGTTCCCTTCACGACCGCCGCCAGATACGGCGTGTCGACCTGGAAGTGCGGCTTCTTTTGCTTTCCGATCTTGTAGAGGGCCGACCCCAGCGTTTGCAGAACCTGCGTGTTGCCGTTGACCTCTTCGTCGGGCAACTGGACGCGGCTGTTCGGCTCGACGACGATTGTCTCTTGCCCGCGCGCCAGAACCGCGCGACCGCCCACGCCGGTTTGCACCCAAGAATCGGCCGGCAGCGGCTGGTCGCGATTCAGTGACACCGGCATCACGCCGGCGCCACCAACCTTGACAGCACCGGCAGTGTCCACGACCCGCCACGCCTCGCCGGCGATGGCCGGTGAGGTGAGCGCTGCGAGAGCGACCGACGACACAAAGGCAAGCTTGCGCATTCCGTTGAACAGCATGCATCCACTCCAGGTCTGGGGGACGGGAACTGACGAATTCCCGCCGATTTGAAGGGCGATCCTGGCCGTCAGCCGCTTAACGGGTCCGAAAGAAAGTTGGTTGACGAGGGTTGGCCAGGGCGATTCGAACTTGCTGCTTGCCGTTAGGATTGAGGATCGGTTGACGCGGTGCCTTACTGGTTAGCGGGCCGTTAACTCCGATCCGCCACTAATGCCTGATCGAAGACGCAACAGAGCGCGCGTGATCAGGGGATCAACCATTGCAACGCCACGCTGGAAGCGCAGGACCGCGCTTGCCGCCTGCATTGCGTCCATGAGTTCGTCGGTTCTCGCCGACAACGTTGATCCTCAGCGCGTTGAGGAGCGTCTCCCCACAGAGTCTGCTCGCCCCGACAAGGACGCCTCAACCACAACAACGCCGCTCAAGGTCGATGAAGCCGACCTCGCTTCGATTCCTCAATTTACGCTTCGCTCGACCTCGATCGAGGGTCTGATCTCGATCGATCGGGCTGAAGCGGATGCCTGCATAGCGCCGCTAATGGGGACGACCGTTGGCGCGGCCAGCTTGGTCGGGCTCACGCAGTGCCTCACCAAGCTCTACCGAGATCGCGGCTTCTTCCTGTCGCGGGCCTACCTGCCGCCGCAAGAAGTTCCAGGCGGGCATCTGAAGATCAACGTCGTCGAAGGTTACGTCGCCGGAATCGTCGTCACCGGCATGGCCGGGGCCGACGCCGAGGTGCATTTCACGAGCACCCTGGCCGAACGCCCGGCGCGCCTGGCGACATTCGAGCGCGACTTGCTCCTGCTGGCCGACCGCTACGGCTACAAGGTCGCGTCCTCGCAGCTCCTGGCTGATCCGGACGATCTGGCAAAATACACACTCAAGATCGCGGTCGCCGTTGCAGGCGTCTCTTGGCGCCTCTATGGCGACAATCGCGGCAACGGCGAAAGCGGCTCCGACCAGGCCTTTGCATGGGGCGGATGGAACTCGGTCGTGGCTTCCGGCGACCGCCTGGCAGCCTCGTTGTTCACGTTGCCGAGCGATACGAGCGCCCTCGTCTTCGGCGACGTCAGCTATGCGAGACCTTGGTTGGCCGGCGATCTCTGGACGGAAGTCGGGACCTCAATGTCGCGCACGCGCAACGAGCAGGCCGGCAAGAACGGCGAAGTCGACCGCTTATACGCCCGCGCGACTGTACCCGTCCTAAGGACGCGCGCGCAGTCGCTTTGGGCAACGGTCTTCTTCGATGCGCGCGACACTGCCGAGGTAGCGACGGCGGGCGCCCAAACCGAGGAGCACACCCGCGTCCTGCGCGGCAGTTTGAGCTACACGCTCGTCAGTGGCGGCACCCGCACGGATGTCACCGTGGAAGGATCGCGTGGCCTCGACGCCTTAGATGCATCGAAGAACGGCGACTCCAGCATGACCAACGCCGATGGCCGGCCGCAGTTCAGCAAGGTCCGGTTGGACGCGACGCTCACCCGGAAACTCGCCGACCGCTTGGATATGTCCTTCTCGTTCGCCGGCCAGCTCGCCGACGGTGCCCTCGTTCGGGCGGAGGAGTTTGGAGCCGGCGGCGCTCGCTTCGGCCGTGCCTATAACTACAGCGAGATTACCGGCGATCACGGTGTCGCCGGATCGCTCGAGCTTCGCTACACGTTGAGCGACGTCTTCGAGTGGCTGAAGACGGTTCAGGTCTATGCATTCGCCGATGGCGCCTTGGTCTGGAACCGCGTTGCCGGTCCCAACGAAGAAGACCTCAGCTCAGCGGGTCTAGGGGTGCGCCTGTCACCGATATCAGGCGCGGTCTTGAGCCTGGAATTGGCTCAGCCGCTGTCCCGCGATGTCGCCAATAAGGGAGATCGGGGCCTAAGGCCCTTCGTCACCCTTCAATTTGGCTGGTAGAAGCACCAAGTAAGGGTCTGGTGAACAAGGGATTTTTCCTCCCGTCATTTTCTTTCGCGCGGCCCTTGACGATGCCACCCGCACTCCTTAAGTCCACGGCGCGCTTTAGCACTCAGCCAACCTGACTGCTAACAGCCCCTCATTTTTACGCAAACAGACGATCATTTAGGAGAGAACCTCATGAAGTTCCGTCCCCTCGGTGACCGCGTTGTCGTTAAGCGCGTCCAGGAAGACGTGAAGACGGCCGGCGGCATCATCATCCCCGACACCGCGCAAGAAAAGCCGCAAGAAGGCGAAATCGTCGCCGTCGGCCCCGGCGGCCGCGACGAAAAAGGCGACCGTATCCAACCGGAAGTGAAGGTCGGCGATCGCATCCTGTTCGGCAAATGGTCCGGCACGGAAGTGAAGATCGACGGTCAGGACCTCCTGATCATGAAAGAGTCCGACATCATGGGCGTGCTGGAAGGCAAGGCCTCGGCGAAGAAGGCGGCTTAAGACCATCCCGGTCTGGTCGCTTTTTTCTTGTCCCGAAATCTGAAGGAAGACAATTCAAATGGCAGCGAAAGAAGTCAAATTCCACGCCGATGCTCGCGCGCGCTTGCTGCGCGGCGTCGACATCCTGGCCGATGCGGTCAAGGTGACGTTGGGTCCGAAGGGCCGCAACGTGGTCATCGATAAGTCGTTTGGCGCTCCGCGCACGACGAAAGACGGCGTCACGGTGGCCAAGGAAATCGAACTTGCCGACAAGTTCGAGAACATGGGCGCCCAGATGGTGCGCGAAGTCGCTCAGAAGACGAACGACACGGCAGGCGACGGCACGACGACCGCGACCGTTCTGGCGCAGGCGATCGTGCGCGAAGGCATGAAGTCGGTTGCCGCCGGTATGAACCCTATGGACCTGAAGCGCGGCGTGATGCTCGCGGTCGAAGCCGTCGTGGCCGACCTCAAGAAGCGCTCCAAGAAGGTCAAGTCGAACGAAGAAATCGTCCAAGTCGGCACGATCTCTGCGAACGGCGACGAATGGGTCGGCAAGAAGCTTGCTGAAGCCATGGCGAAGGTCGGCAACGAAGGCGTGATCACGGTTGAAGAAGCAAAGTCTCTCGACAGCGAACTCGAAGTCGTCGAAGGCATGCAGTTCGACCGCGGCTACATCTCGCCGTACTTCGTGACGAACGCGGAAAAGATGGTGGCGGACCTCGAAGATCCCTACATCCTGATCCACGAGAAGAAGCTCTCCTCGCTCCAGCCGATGCTGCCGATCCTGGAATCGATCGTCCAGACCGGCCGTCCGCTGCTCATCATCGCTGAAGAAGTCGAAGGCGAAGCCTTGGCGACCCTCGTCGTCAACAAGCTACGCGGCGGCTTGAAGGTCGCGGCCGTGAAGGCCCCGGGCTTCGGCGATCGCCGTAAGGCGATGCTCGAAGACATCGCGATCGTCACCAACGGCGAAGTGATCTCCGAAGAACTCGGCATCAAGCTCGAGAACGTGAAGATCAACCAGCTTGGCACCGCCAAGAAGGTTCGCATCACGAAGGACGACACGACCGTCATCGATGGCGCCGGCAAGAAGAAGGACATCCAAGATCGCGTCGCCCAGATCAAGGCGCAGATCGAAGACACAACGTCCGACTACGACAAGGAAAAGCTGCAAGAACGCCTGGCGAAGCTCGCCGGCGGCGTTGCCGTCATCCGCGTCGGTGGCGCGACGGAAGTCGAAGTGAAGGAACGCAAGGACCGCGTTGATGACGCCCTGAACGCCACCCGCGCAGCGGTGGAAGAAGGCATTGTCCCCGGCGGCGGCACGGCGTTGCTCTACGCGACGAAGTCGCTGGCAGGCCTGAAGGGTGATAACGACGATCAGACATCGGGCATCAATATCGTCCGCAAGGCGATCCAAGCCCCGATCCGTCAGATCCTCGAGAACGCTGGCGTTGAGGCCTCTCCGGTCGTCAACCGCTTGCTCGAAGGCAAGTCGAACACGGCGGGCTTCGACGCTCAGAAGGAAGAGTACTGCGACCTGATCGACGCCGGCATCATCGACCCGACAAAGGTTGTGCGTACGGCGCTGCAGGACGCGGCCTCGGTCGCCGGTCTCCTGATCACGACGGAAGCCATGATCGCCGAACGCCCGGAAAAGAAGACCGGCGGCGGCGGTATGCCCGGCGGCATGGGCGGCATGGGCGGAATGGACATGGACATGTAAGGCCCTTGCGAGCGCGCCCAAACGGGCGTGCCGCAAAACCTTATCCTCGCGAATGCGAGGATCCAGAAGCCTCTCAGAACGACAAGGTCCCGGCCATAAGCCGGGGCCTTTTTTGATGCTAAGCTGCGCGCATGGACTACGACCAAACCGAAATGCCCGAGACCTACGACCGAGGTCGCACACCGCCGGACGGCGTGCTCGACATGTGGATGGACCGCATCGAGGCCGGAGTCATCCGCCCCGTCTCATCGATCATCGACCTCGGCTGCGGGACCGGCCGCTTTACCGAACTGCTTGCGAAGCGGTTCAATGCCGCGACAATCGGGATTGACCCATCCTCGAAGATGTTGACGCAAGCCAGGGCAAAGCCCCCCTCGGCGCGCGTGACCTACCTCCAGGGCGCGGGCGAGCAACTCCCATGCGCCGACCAGAGTGCCGATCTCATCTTCTCGTCGATGGCATTTCATCACTTCAAATCGCCGCCCCTCGTGGCAAGAGAGTGCCACAGAGTGCTTCGCAAGACGGGCGTCGTCTGCATCCGCAACAGTACCCGCGGGCACGGCTCGCCGTATGAAGCCTTCTTTCCGAACTACAGCCAAACGCTCGTCGCGCTCCCGGCGGCCACTGAAATCATCGATGCGTTCACGCACAATGGCTTCGATCTAAGCAGCCACGAAACTGTTGCTCACAAGATGGCGGAAAGCGTCGCCGACCTCGCGGAGAAGGCCTCCTTCCGCGCCGACTCGACGTTGATCCGGCTCTCCAATGAGGACTTCGAGCGCGGCATCGCGAGCATGCGTGCCGTCGCTTCGACGCGCAAGGAGCCCGCGATGATCGACATCGACCTCTTCGTCTTTACGCGGTGCTAGCTGTGAGCCTCATGATCCGCCTCATCAGCGCCGCGGTCGTCACACTCGTGCTAGCCGTCGCAGCTGCCGCCAAACCCTACACCGTCCCCAACACCGAAGTCCGCCACCTCCACTCCGCCAAAACCGGTGCGAACTACGATATCTTCGTCGCGCTTCCGCCGGACTACGCGAAGTCGAAGCAATCCTACCCTGTCGTCTATATGCTCGACGCGGACTACTCGTTCGCCCTCGTGCGCAACGTCGTGCAGCACTTCGTCGAGCGTGAGAATCTGCCGCCGATGGTCCTGGTGGCCATCGCCTATCCAGGCGCCGCGGCGAACCGCGGCGTCTACCGAATGAACCGCACCCGCGACTACACGCCGGTCTACGCACCCGACGGCGGCTACGGGGCGGAGTTTCAGAGGGTCTCCGGCGGTGCGCCGAAATTCCGCGCCTTCTTCCGCACGGAACTTGTTCCTTACATTGAAAAGCACTTTCGTGCCGACCGTCGCGATCGCACGATCATCGGCCATTCCTACGGCGGCCTCTTCGCCACCTACATTCTTCTGACCGAGCCCGAGTTGTTCACGCGCTACATCATCGTGAGCCCCTCCCTTTGGTACGCAAACCGCACCGCGCTCACGATGGCGGAGGCGGCAGCGAGCGTCAGGCCAGAAGCGCGCGTCTTCTTCGCCGTCGGCTCAATGGAAAATCAACCGCAGACAAACCGCGCCATGGTCGACGATCTGGAAGAACTCGTGACGAAGTTGAAGAGCCGCAACAACGGAAAACTTCAAGTGCGTCTGAAGATCTATGACGGCGAAACGCACAACAGCGTTTTCCCCGGCGCCGTCACACGTGGGCTTTTGACTGTGTTCGAAGGTGTGCAGCCTTAAGCCGCGAGACCGCGTTCTTTCAGCGCGGCGTGATAGCCTGTGAAGAGTGCCGTGATCTCGGCCGCTTCCGCCTCGCTCATCGCGGCCTTCGACGCCAGCTTGCCCTCCAGCATCGCCGCAAAGCGCGATAACGCCGCCGCGCCTGCCATCGCCCCCGCGCTCTTCAACGAGTGCGCAATCCGCACGGCTTCTGCATCGGCCCGGCCGTCGCGCGCAACCTGCGCCAACAGATCGAGTTTCGGCACAGCGTCGGCGACGAACGTTTCGATCAGCAACTGCAGCATCTCGTCGCCCGAGTCAGCGCGGAAACGCTCTATCGCGTCCCAATCCACGATCGCCGCTTGCACGGGCTTCTCGGCTGACCGCGCGCCGTCGAACCGATTGCGGCCCTGCATGGCATCGGCGATGGCGATGATGAGTTCTTCCTTCCGGAACGGCTTACCGACATGGCCGTTCATACCCGCGGCGCGGCATTGTTCGATATCCTGCGCGAAGGCGTTGGCCGTCAGCGCCACGATCGGTATCCGCGCCCGCGCATCTTTGAACGAGCGAATGGCCTTCGTCGCATCGAGCCCGTCCATTTCGGGCATATGAACGTCCATCAGCACCAGGTCGTAGGCTCGCTGGCGAACCGCATCGATGGCCTCCAAACCGTTGCCGACAAAATCGGGCGAAATGCCGAACTTCGCCAGCACCGACCGCGCGACGAGCTGGTTGGTCGCGTTGTCCTCTGCGACCAGCAGGCGCAATGGGCGCCCGAGGGCCACAACCTCGGCCATGGCAACTTCCGCACGCGCCACTTCGATGCCCCGACCGCTCGTGGCTTCGTTGGCCTCGCCGCTAGCGACCTTCACCGGCAGCTCGAACCAGAACGTCGAGCCCACGCCCGGCTTGCTCTCGACGCCGATCCGCCCGCCCATGCGTTCCGCGAGCTTTTTCGAGATCGCAAGCCCAAGCCCCGTGCCGCCATACCGGCGTGAAATCGACGCGTCCGTTTGGCTGAAACTTTGGAACAGGCGACCCAGCCGGTCTGCCGGAATCCCGATCCCGGTATCGACAACCGCAATCCGCAGAATCGCGCCGTCGTCGGTCGTGGTCGCGTTTGCCAGTAACGTGACGCTACCCGCGTCCGTAAACTTCACGGCGTTGCCGAGCAGGTTGAGGACGATCTGGCGAATTCGCCCGGGGTCTGCGCTGATGAACTGCGGTACGTCCGCGCCGATCTCGACCTTAAGCTCGATCGCCTTCGCATTCGCCCGTGGCAGCACAATCTCGGTGGAATAGTCGAGCAACGAATGCACGTCGAAGGCGACGCGCTCGAACTCCATCGCTTGCGCTTCGAGTTTTGAAAAGTCGAGGACGTCGTTGATGATCGAAAGCAAGCTCTCCGCCGACTCGCGAATAGTCGATGCGCTCCGCCGCTGCTCGGCCGAAAGGTCGGTGTCGAGCAGAACGCCGGTCATACCCAACACCCCGTTCATGGGCGTGCGAATCTCGTGGCTCATCATCGCCAGGAATTCCGACTTAGCTTTGCTCGCCGCCTCGGCCGCATCGCGCGCATCCGCAAGCGCCCGCTCGGCCGCCTTGCGTTCCGTGATGTCGGCCATGTAACCGTGGATCAGCGGCACCCCGTCGCTGCCGATGCCCGACTTGCGACCACGTTCGAATACCCAGCGGACCGAACCATCCTGACGAATGAGCCGATATTCGATCTCGTACGACCGGTCGGCCTCGATGGCTTCCGACACAATTTTCCAAGCCGCCTCGGTGTCCTCCGGGTGTAGCAGGGATCCGATCGACCGAACCTGGTTGTGCAGAAAATCGCGAGCCGGATATCCCGAGAGCTTCTCAATGCTGGGGCTCACGAACACCATCGTCCAATCCGGATCGACACGGCAAGTGAAGAACACCTCTTCGATGCATTCGACGAGGCTGCGCACGCGGTTGTTTGTTTCCTCAAGCGCGACTTCCATCTCTTTGCGCGCGCTGATGTCGATCGAGAAGCCCTCGAGGATCGTGGGCTTGCCGCGTTCGTCGAACGCCGTGGCGCTGCCGCGCTCCATGAGCCACTTCGTCTCGCCGGTTGGCAGAGCCACCCGGTACTCGATCTCGTAGGGCTCCTTCCGCCGCATTGCGCCGAAGACAGTGCGCTCGTACCGGCCGAGGTCCTCGGGATGCATCAGCTGGATGCCGATCGATGGTTTGCCGATCACGTCGGCCGGATCAAAGCCCAGCTGCTTTTTGATGCTGGGGCTATAGTACTCCATGATCGACGGCTTGCCGAGCCGCGCCCGGAACAGAACGCCGTCGATGTTGGCCGTCAGGTCGGCCAGCCGCCGCTCGCGCTCAGCCAGCTGCTCGCGCAGATTGTGTTGGTCAGTAATGTCGAAGATCAAGCCATCAGAGTAGCGCGGCATGCCGTTCTCGTCCGGCTCGGTGGCGCAGCCGCGCTCCAGCATCCATCGCTTCGATCCGTCGAGATGCGTGATCTGATACTCGATCTCGTAGGGCCGCATCTCCAGGTTCGCCGCAACCACGACCTCGAGATAGCGCGCCAGATGTTTCGGGTTCATTCGTTCCAGCGTCAGGGACGGCTTTCCGATGAACTCTTCCGCCGGCAGCCCAAGCATCTTCTGAACACCGGGGCTGATGTAGTCGATCACGACCGGGTCGGTAAGCCGCGCGCGGAACATCGCGCCGTCCAGGCTCGCCGTCAGCGCGGCGAGCCGCGAGTCGCGCTCGTTGACCGCGTGCTCCAGCCTCTTTCGGACCGTAATGTCGGACATAAAGCCCGACACCAGTTTCTGACCGTCGGCAATCTCCCCCGTCGTGCGCCCGCGCTCGAAGACCCAGCGTTCCTCGCCGCTCTTCGTCACAATTCGGTAGGTCATCTCGAAAGCGCGGCCTTGTGCCGCCGCCCCCACTTCCCGCACATGCGCCCGATCGTCGGGATGAACCAAGTCGCCGAGCGACAGTGTGCTGTTCTCAAGTACGTCCGCCACCGGATAGCCCGTCAACCGCTCGAAGGACGGGCTCAGATAAGTTGCGGTCCAATGATCGTCCGCGATGCAGGTATAGAAGACCTCATCGACGTTCTCGATCAGTTCACCGATACGCTCTTCGGTCGCGGCCAACCGCGCCTCAGCGTCTTTGCGTGCGGTGATGTCGATCATCAGGCCGTCGATGAAAGCCGGGCGGCCGTCTGCGTCAATCTCCGCGGGCGCCCCGCGATCGTAGATCCAACGGATCGAGCCGTCTTTATGGCGAATGCGGTACTCGACTTCCACCGCAACGTGTTGCTCTCTGGCGCGTTGGAAGACCGCTGAAGCCCTCGCCCGGTCCTCCGGCAGTACGACTTCGGAAAAGTACCGTTCCTGGGGCCCGATCAATTCGCCGGGGGTGTATCCCGTCAGCCTTTCGACGCCGTCGCTGAAGTAGAGATCGACGAACGGCTCGCGCGCGCGCGACCTGTAGAGCGCGCCGTCGAGATGCGTGACCATGCTGTTGAAGCGCGCCTCGCTCTCGCGAAGGGCTTCGCGCGCTTCGACTTGTTGCGTGACATCGACGAACAGAGCGTCCAGCGTCGGCGCCTCGCCGGGACCGGCGCCATCGACCACACGGCCGCGCTCCAGCACCCAGCGATACTTCCCGTCCGGCGTCTTGACTTGAAACTCGACTTCATAGGGTTTCCGCGAGGCAACGGCGTGATCGATAACTACCCGGTGGCGCTCACGATCGCGTCGGCGAATGACCCACCACAGAATCTGATCGGCCGGCAAGCCGACGAGCTGCGGTGGAGCGACGCCGAAGAACCGCTCTGTATTGGGACTGAGATACTCAAGAAGCCACTGCTCTCCCAAGCGAACGCGATAGACGACGCCATCCATCGATGCGGACAGGCTCTTATAGCGCTCTTCGCTAAGCGCCAGTCGCTCGGTCTCTTTGCGGCGCCCCGCCTCCGCCAAGCGAAGCTCGCTCACCAGACCCGCATGACGGCCCTGCAGGAGAAATCCAAAAGTCGCCAGCGCGATGATTGCGGCCGCAACAGTGGCGCCGATCGGAATTTCGTAAGACCCGAGTTCGTGCAGCCAAGCGCCTTGCCGCTGCCACCATTGATCCTTCGTTTCGCGAATGAGATCGCGAACGCGGTCCAGGCGGATCAATGCGACACGTTGCGCACGGCTCACCGCGCCGAGTTTGAGAAGAGCTCCATGCGTATCGTTGGCGCGAGCGGCTTTGAACAACAACGCCGCCTCATGGTGAGCGGCCTCGACACCGGCAACGGACTCGGCAAGCGCGGTTCGCAAGCGCGGCAACGTCGTGTGCCCCCAGCTCTCCTCGCCGACAAGTTCTTGACGAATGGCGAGGGCGGAGGCGGTGAATCTCTGATACCCGCGCTCTTCCAACTCCGCTGAAAGGCCAGCCGACTTGGCGATCAGCCCATTCTGGACGGATGCTTGCATCTGCGACAGCGCGCTGCTCAGTTGCGTCGCTTGGACGTCGATACCGTCCCATTCGCGCGACTCATCGATGGCGTGCTCGTAGCCGGCGACCACCAAGTGCGCGAGCCAAAGACTCGCCGCCACCGTTGCGAGCGTTAGGCCTGCGAAGACGAGGTGAAGCCAGCCGAGCGCCGAGTGCCGCCAGCCTGAACGTGCTTGCGAGGGCGGCGCGTCCACAGCCATGGCGGTTGCCGGTTCAGCCGTGCGCTTTGGCGGTGGATGTCCGCGGCGTGTTGAGCGCAAGTTCGACCGCGCTCGCGAGTTCCGACAATTGGAACGGCTTTTTCAGCGTCACGTCGGCGCCCAATTGACCCGCAATGTGCAGCACATCGATGTTCGACGTCGGCCCCAGGCTCAAACCCCCGGAAATCGCAACAATCCCGACATCCGGCCGATCGCGGCGCATCGTCTTGATCGTCTCGACGCCTTCTTGCTCAGGCATCACGATATCGCAGACCACAACATCGAACGGCGATCCGCTAAACGCTCGCGAACCCGCAAGACCGTCCAACGCAAACTCCACCTCATGGCCGCGCTGTTTCAGCGTGTGCACCATCAGTTTGACGAACAAAGCGTCGTCGTCGATAACAAGTACCCGGGCCATTTGCCACTCCTGGCAGTTCTTCTTCTAGCGGACGATCACACATTCGCCTTTCGGTTGTGTGAATGTCGGCAGGTTTTTCGATGCGCGTTAGCACAATGGTAAGGAGTGTCCGGCGGCCCTGCTGGCGTAATTGGCAGTTAGTGGCAGTTGCCCGCCGAATTGTGTGGTCTTGTCGGCAATGACTGAATGAAGGGTAAAGGGCCCATGGACTACGCAAGCTATCTGAAACTCGATCGTATTCTCAAATCGCAAGAGCCCGAGAGCGCCAAGCGCGGGGCTCTCGCGCACGACGAAATGCTGTTCATCGTCATTCACCAGACTTACGAACTCTGGTTCAAACAGATTCTCCACGAGCTCGATCTCGTGCAAAACGTCTTCGCGGGCTCAGTGGTCGACGATGCCGAACTTGGCCGCGCCGTGCACGCCGCCGAGCGAGTCGTGAGGATCCAGCAACTGCTCGTCTCGCAGATCGACATCCTGGAAACCATGACCCCGATGGACTTCCTCGAGTTCCGCAACTTGCTGATGCCGAGTTCGGGCTTCCAAAGCGAGCAGTTCCGTCTGCTCGAGATTCGCCTGGGCTTGAAGCGCGAGGCCCGCCTCCCCTTCAATGACGCGAGCTTCGACGTCAGTTTGGACAACGCCGCGCGCGACAGAGTGCGCGCGCAAGAAACAAAACCGTCGCTCCACGATCAGATCGACAGCTGGCTATCGCGCACGCCGTTCGTCGAGCATGGCGGCTTCCATTTCCGCGATGCTTACGCAAAGGCTCTTGACGCGATGCTGGGCCACGACATGGACCAAATCCGCGCCCACCCGCACTTGGGCCAGGCGGAAAAAGACGTGCAGATCGGTTCCCTACAGAAGTCCCGCGCGATGTTCGATGGGCTGCTCGACGACACCAGCTACGCAGCCCTTCGGGCGCAGGGCGCTTGGACGTTTTCTCGCCGAGCATTGCAAGCGGCGCTCTTCCTGTTCCTCTACCGCGACGAACCGGCGGCGAATGCCGGCTTCCGCATGCTCAAGGCGCTCATGGACATGGACGAGACCCTGGCGCTCTGGCGCATGCGCCATGCGCTCATGGTCTCGCGCATGCTGGGCCGCAAGGTCGGCACCGGCGGCTCGGCGGGCTACGACTATCTGCGCGCAACGGCCGATAAACACCGCTCGTATAACGACCTATTCGCCATCGCCACGTTCCTGATCCCGCGCTCCGCCCTTCCGCCGCTGCCCGAGGACGTGCGAAAGTCGATGCGCTATCGCTACGAGTCTTAAAGCCCCGTGCGCCATCTCAAAGACCACTTTGCCAAGTCGATCGGCGCCGCGGGCGCCCCATTGCATTTCGCCGCGCATAGCCACCACCCGTGGCCCGACGTAACCCTCGACGCACAGCAAAACTATTGGCGCGACGCGGCGGCATTTCTCGATCGCAAGTGGGAAAAGGTCTTCGCCGACGTCATTCCGGCGGCGCAACGCCACATCGCCCGCCGCCTGTCGCTGCCGGACTCGCGCACGATCGTCTTCGCGCCGAACACGCATGATCTTCTCCTGCGTCTTCTTTCGGCGACTCACGGCTTGCCCAAGCACAACGTGCTCGCGACCGATGGCGAGTTCCACTCTTTCACGCGGCAGATGGCGCGCCTGGAGGAAGACGAACTCGTCAACATTGTGCGCGTGCCGGTGGAGCCGATCGCGACCTTCAAGTCGCGCTTCATCGACGAGATTCGACGCGGCGACGATTGGGATATCGTCTGGTTGAGCCAAGTCTTCTACAACTCCGGCTTTGCACTTACCGTAACGGATCTAGGGGAGATCGCAGACGCGGTCGAAGACAAGCACGCGTTCGTGGTCATCGACGGGTACCATTCGTTCATGGCGCTCCCGCTCGACCTGACCTCAGTCGCATCCCGCGCCTTCTACATCGCCGGCGGCTACAAATACGCGATGGCGGGCGAGGGCGTCTGCTTCATGCACTGCCCGCAGGGCTATGGCGAACGCCCGCGCGACACCGGCTGGTACGCGGAGTTCGGCGCGCTTGAGAATGCACGCCCCGATCGCGTCGCCTACGGCACCGACGCCAGCCGCTTCGCCGGCGCGACCTTCGATCCGTCAGGTCTCTATCGCTTGAATGCGGTAATGGATTGGCTGGACGCGGAGGCGCTCACCGTTGGCGACATGCACCGTTACTGCCTCGACCTGCAGCGCACGTTCGTCACCAAACTCGACACCGCGAAGACCCCAATCTCGTCCAAGCAGTTGATGATTGAGGACCCCGCCAAGCGAGGCCGCTTCCTGACATTCCGCACCGCCGAAGCCGCGAGCATCAGTCGGGAACTCGCGACCCGGAACATCGTCGTCGACCACCGCGGCGATCGCCTGCGCATCGGCTTCGGCATCTATCAGAATGAAGCTGACTCTGAACGCTTGGTCGAGGCGGTCGCTGGGATCGGCCGGTAGCCGTGCATTCAGCGCGCCAGCGGCGCCGGCCGGTGCTTTGCATACATGCGCATCACCCACTCCGCACCCGGGTGCCCGCGCCACCGTTCGAGCCATTCGTTCATTTTCTGCGGCGCTGGCTGCGGGCGCTGCATGTCGGCATGTGGAGGGTCGATGCACGTTGCCAAATGAGAGGCGACCGCGAGGTCGGCGACACTGAACGACGATCCCGCAAGATAGCCCGTCGCCTTCGACTCTTGCGCCACCCAGTCGAACGCTTCTTGCGCGGCACGCGCGCCGTCGGCCGCCGACTCGGGACCCGTAATGCCGTTTCCCTTCTTCACGAGCCCCCGGACGAGCGGAAACAGCAATCCGTACATGTACCCGCCGCCGAACACTTTCGACACGTATTGTCCGTCGTGCACAATGGTCATGAGGATCGCGCGGCGGATACGCGGCATCAGTTCTTCGTCGAAGCGCTTCTCGATCGCGAGCGCCCGAGCTCTCAACGCCTCGTCCGTGGGGTAGAGCGCGGGCAACGGTTTGAGAGTCTCAAGCTCGCCTATGATTTGTGCCGAGCCTGCGATTGCGCGCGCCCCGATCTTCAACACAGGCGTCGCCGTCTGTCCGGTCAGCCTGCGCGTCACAGCGGCGTGAGGTCCCGGCGCGAGGCTGCGCCGCGTATGCGCGATCCCCTTATAGTCCAGCGCCCAGCGAACCTTTTCGTTGTAAGGAGAAAAGCGAAACTGCAGCAGTTCGATCGGTTCGCTCATCGTGCCATCCTCGCGACCATGCGAAAAGTCTCGCCATCATCAACATCTTCGAGCACAAGGGGCAGCACGTCAACGGGCCCCAACCGCTCGATAGTCTCTTGCATGGTCGTGCTCGACGACCAGCGCACGCCGTCCAATGTCTCAAGCCGCAAGCACGACGGGCGCCGCGCACCAATGAGCCAGAATCCACCGTCTCGTGCGGGTCCGAGAACGAATGGCGCTCGCCCCAAGGAACGAAACGCGACGATCAAATGACGCGAAGTGATCCCGGGAACGTCGCTGCCTATCACGACCGCGGGCCGCGCCCCCGCGCCCCTAAGCGCGCGCATCATCCGGCGCCCGAGATCGCCGTGACCCTGGCGAGCCACACGTAGCTGCGGCGGCCAGATGCCGTGGATCTGTGCCGCGCTGTCCGGCGTGGTGGCCACAACGGTCTCGAAGCGCGGATCGCCACCAATCCGCCGGGCGAGATCGAACAATGTGCGGCGATAGAACCGGATCGCTTCCGCGGAGCCAATATCGCGCGCCAAGCGTGTCTTGACCGCGCCGTATCTCGGCGCGCGGGCGAAAATGACGACGAGGGGTTTAGCCATACATCCGGGCAAGCCGCCGCGGCGACACGCCCATGAAATAGAGCGTGAGCAGCGCCAGGTTCTTGATCGGCCGCTTCCAATAGCCGTCGCGCCGGTAACGCGCCGCCGATGTCGTCGCCGTTGCCGGCAACTCGATTAGATTCTGCCGCCCGATCCGCCGCACCATGTCGACATCTTCCATGATCGGCAGATCGAGATACCCGACCAACGAGTCGTACATCGTGCGCGACATCAGCAAGCCTTGATCGCCATACGGCAACCCAAGCCTACGCGCGCGCCAATTCGCCAGTACTTCGACGCGCCGCGCCGCGCTGGAGGCGTCGTCGAGCGCGAACGTGAAATACGCGGCCTTGAGCCCGTTACCTTTGCCCCGCATGAACGACGTGACGGTCGTGCTCCAAAACGGTTCTAACGTCGTGTCCGCGTGCAGGAATAGCAACCAGCGACCGGTCGCCTCTTTTGCGCCCGCCGACAGCTGCAACCCGCGCCCGCGCGCGGCCGTCACAACGCGCGCGCCACCGGCATATGCACGTGTCAACGTATCGTCGCTCGACCCGCCATCAACGACGATCACATCGACCGCCAACGTGTCGCGCACTTCGTCGACGGCGGACAAAGTCTCGCTCAGCCGCGCGCCGGCATTCAGCGTCGGAATGATGATCGTCAGGTCGATAGCTGCTGGCGCCGTCATGGGCGCACTCTCTGCCACGGGGGCAGAACTCCAACCACCAACCTGAGGCGGCGCAACGCGAACGGCAGTGGCAAAACCCATGGCGAATCACCGTACTGGAGCGCGAACTTAACGCGCAGCGGTTGCGTTTTGTGGGCCTGGGTATCGAGCGACGTTCGCATTCGTCGTTCTTGTGGTCTGCATGCAACCGCGCGGGCGACCCTACAAACAATTTTTCCGGGTAGCCCTTGCCGTTGAACTACTGCCCAGTTAGTATTATCTGGTTAATACTAGCCGCAATGGCGGCTTTGGGAGGCAAAAAATGGGCGATTTGCTAGGCGGATTGATAGCGCTGCTCGTGATGGCGCTGCTCCTTCCGGTGATCCTCTTGGTCATTCTGGTGGGCCTGATGATGGCGGGCGTCGGCCTGGCTGTCGGGTTGTTCTTCACGGTCCTTGGGATTGCAATCCATCTCTTCGTATGGGCTGCGCCGTTCCTGCTGGTCTTCGGCCTGATCTATCTGCTCTTCAGGCCGTCGCCGAAGCGCGAGTTGGCCCGCCACTAGCTCTTCCAATCTGAAGTCACATCGCTAGGGTGTCCCCCGAAAACGGGGCACCCATGAACTTTGCTAGCGACAACGCCGCCGGCGCCGCGCCGGAAATTCTAGCCGCGATCACCCGCGCCAACGATGGCACGGCCGCAAGCTACGGCGCCGATCAAATCACCGCGCGCCTGACCGAGAAATTCTCGACCCTGTTCGAAAAAGAAGTCGCCGTCTTCCCAGTCGCCACAGGCACGGCCGCAAACTCTCTCTCCCTCGCCACCCTGTCGCCGCCGCACGGCGCCATCTTCTGCCACGAAAGCGCGCACATTCACGTCGACGAATGCGGCGCGCCGGAGTTTTTCTCTGCCGGCGCCAAGCTCATCTCGCTGAAAGGCGCACACGCGAAGCTCGCCCCCGCCGACATCAAAGCCGCGCTCGCCCACTTCGCCCGCGGCGTCGTGCACCACCCGCAGCCGGCCGCAATCTCGATCACTCAAGCGACCGAGCTCGGTACCAGCTACACCGTCGCAGAAGTGCAGGCGATCGGCCAACTCGCCAAAGCTGAGAGGGTCGCGCTGCATATGGACGGCGCACGTTTTGCCAACGCGCTAGCTTTCCTGCAATGCAAACCGGCCGACGTCACCTGGAAAGCAGGCGTCGACGCGCTCTCCTTCGGTGTCACGAAGAACGGCGCACTCGCCGCCGAAGCGGTAATTTTCTTTGATCCTGCCCGCGTGGCCGACTTGGGCTACCGCCGTAAGAAGGCTGGGCATTTGTTCTCAAAAATGCGCTTCCTCTCGGCGCAAATCGAAGCGATGCTCGACGACGGCCTCTGGCTCAAACTCGCCAGACATTCGAACGCAATGGCAAGACGCCTCGGCGAAGGCCTGAAAGCGATCCCGGGCTTCACGCTCGCCGAACCGATCGAAGCGAACGAAGTCTTCGCCAAGTTCCCCTCCGAAGCGGCGATGAAAAGGCTGGAAGCCGCCGGCGCGAAGTTTCACCAATGGGAACCGACCACCGACGGCCGCCCGCTGATCCGCCTTGTCTGCTCCTGGGCGACGACGGAAGCGGAAATCGACCGCTTCCTTGCTACCGCGCGTACCTAGAGTCCCGCGAACCAGTTGTATCCCTGCCGCTCCCAGAACCCTTCGACGTAGTCATTCGAAACCACGATCTCGTAGATGTGCTTTGCGTTCTTGAAGCCAAGCTTCGTTGGAATTTTGAGCCGCACCGGCGCGCCGTATTTTCGAGACAGCGGCTCGTCGAGAAATGACGTTGCTAGGATAGTCTGCGGATGCAAGGCACTCGCCATGTCGATCTGCGTCGAATAGCGGTCGAGACAGTTGAACGTCACATACTTCGCCCGCAAGTCTGCGCCCGCCCGCATAAGAAATTCGCGCAGCGGACTACCGGACCACTTACCGATCGCGCTCCATCCTTCGATGCAGATGTGTTTCGTGATCTGCGTCTCTTGGGGCAGCTTTCGCAACTCGTTCACTTTCCACGCGCGCTTGTTCTGCACCAAGCCGCCAATCGCAAGCTCGTACGTCTCGTCGTAGTCCGGCGCATCGTCCGGGCCATAAAACGCGTTGAACGGGAACGGACGCGTAATCTCCGCCTCGGCGAACGTCTGCGCCCGACGCCTCGGATCAAAAAGCCAAGCTTGAACCCGGTCATTGAACTGCGACATCGTCTTCAGCGCCGTCTCGGCCGAAGGCCCGTCGACGATCGCAACGCCCGTGATCGCCGCAATCGTTCCGATTCCCGCCGCGCGGCGCAAGAACAGCCGCCGCGTGGGCTGATCGAGCCGCTCCGCCGCTTCCTTCATCACCGCGCCGCGCTCGGACGGCGAAAGCAGTTTGCGCCATTGCATGACCTATCTCCCGAACACCATGGCCCGAATGGTCTTCGGCACGATAAGCGCCATGACCACATGAATGAGAATGAAGGCGGCGATACCCGCCATCGCAAGGAAGTGCACCAACCGCGCACCCTGAAACCCGCCGAACACCGCAGTCAGCCACCACAACTGCACTGGCTTCCAAATCGCGAGCCCCGACAGCACGACAAGGATCAGCGTGGCGATGACGCCAACATAGAAAACCTTCTGCACGCCGTTGTAGTGCGCGAGATCGTCATGCGCGAGCCTACCTTTTAGTGCCTCGCTAAGATCGCTGAACACTTCGCTCGGCGAAATCGGAAAGAAGCGCTTGCCGATCCGGCTCGACGCGACGCCATAGCCCAGATAGATCAAGCCGTTCGCCATCAACAGCCACATCGCCGCGAAGTGCCACTGAATGGCCCCGCCCAACCAACCGCCGAGCGTCATCCAAGCCGGAAACGAAAACGGAAAGATCGGCGACGCATTGTAGATCTGCCAGCCGGAGAGAATCATGATCACGACGGCAATCGCGTTCAGCCAATGCGTGATCCGCACGATGAGCGGGTGAATGGTCATGTGTCGCTTCCCAAGAAAGTGCCGGAGGCGGGGGAGAGAGGGAGACCCCGCCTCCGGCGTTGCCAAAGCTCTGGGGGTTACTTCGGCATCAGGACGCGATCGATCGAGTGGATCACGCCGTTCGATTGGATGACGTCATAGACGCTGATGTTCGACGACGCGCCCGTCGCATCCTTGATCACGATGTTGACCGGGCCGTTCATTTCCGCAGTCAGAGTACCGCCGGCAACGGTCTTCAACGTCGCCTTGCCGTGACCGGCTTTGATCTGATTGCGCAGATCATTGTAAGTCAAACGCGCCGGCACGACGTGATAGGTCAGAACGCCTGTGAGCGCGCCCTTGTTTTCCGGCTTGAGCAACGTGTCGACCGTACCGGCCGGCAGTGCTCCGAAAGCCGCGTTCACCGGCGCAAACACCGTGAACGGACCCTTCGTCTGCAGCACGTCGACGAGACCGGCGGCCTTCACCGCGGCGACAAGCGTCGTGTGATCCGCGGAGTTCACCGCGTTCTCGATGATGTTCTTGGTCGGGAACATCGCTTGGCCGCCGACCATAACGTCGGCGATGGCCGTACCCGACAAGAGCATCGAAGCGGCGAAGGCAACTGCAGTGGCTTTACGAGCAAAAGACATGATGGTTCTCCAAATTTGACGAGGTTTGAGCGTTTCCGGAAAAGCACCACGCCTTCCGGATTGAGATCGCCCGAGTGTTTCGGGAACGGCTGCGAAACCTTCGCGGTGGGCCTCTCTGTGCGGGCGCCGCGTCGTTCGCTGCTGTCGGGGTCTTCTACGAACGCTTGTTCGTTTGGGTTGCGTCGATTCTGAAGAATCTGCTCACGAGCCCGTGAGCACGTTCAGTCTTGTGACGAACGCACAAATCTCCGCTCACAGATGATCCAAGAAAGTTCGGGCCGCGTAGCGCGCGCTTGGGCTCAGCCCCCAGCCAGCCGCAGCCGTGCCTCCATAAGCGCAAATCCAAGCAGATTCAGTCCCTGCCAGGCCTCGGGATTCTCCGCGTTCGGATCACCTGCCGCCATGCCGATACCCCAGATCCGGTCGGCGGGGCTCGCCTCGACCAACACCTTCTTACCCGTCTCAAGCAGGAAGGTGCGAAGCGCCGGGTGCTGACCGAACTTGGCGACATTGCCCGCGACGACAATGTCCCAGCGCGCCCGCAGCCAGATCTCCTCATCGAACCCTTCAACAGAGCGCCCAAGCTTCTTAGCTTCGCCTGGCGTCCGTGCCGCGAGTATCTTCGCCAAGATCGCCTGATCGTCAAACAAGCGCGCCTTGCACGCCATCATGTAGTGTTCAGCGGTTCGATAACTGACGCCGTCGATCGAGAACGGGTGCCCCTCCCACCATTGGCTGAAGCACGATTTCGAAATCGATCCGTCCTTCGCCGGCGTATGGCCCCAGAAGAACACCCACTTGGGCGCCCATCCTTGCGCCATGGCCAGACTGAGGTCTTCACGCGTGCGCGGCTCGTGCGTCATCGTCTGAGCTTACCCGGCGGGCTTAGCCCGGCCCACCATAATGCGCCCATCGAGAACCGGCGACACGGTGCCCTTCGCCTTGATGTGAGCAATGACGATATTGGCGACCAACGCCGCATCGGTCTCGCCGACCAAGACCTTCGCCGACTTGAGCGCCGCGTAGCCGTCCCCACCATTCGCCAGATAGTCGTTGGTCGCCAGCCGATACGTGGCGCGGGGATTAAGCGGCGCCCCATTCACCGTCACCGACACGACCCGCTGCCCCACCGGCCGGCTCACGTCCGCCTTGATCCGCATGCCCGAGACCTGTGGGAACCGGCCAACTTCGTTCTCGGCGCCCGTAAAGCCCTGCTCAAGGGCGTCTTTCAATGCCACGCCGCTGAGCTCAAGCACATAGGCCTTGTTCAAAAATGGCAGCTCCGTCAGCACGTCCTTGCGCGTCAACTGTGTCCCTGCCGGATAGATTTTCCCGCCGCGAAACCCGCCGCCGTTGATCAACACGACATCGGCCTTCGTCGCCTCGCGCAGCGCATCGGCGAACAGATTGCCGATCGCCGCCTCGCCGCCGCGCACGGTCGCATTGCGGCTATCGAGTTCCGTCGTCGTTCGGCCGATCGGTTGGCCAAGCTCGGCGTCGAGCGTCTTCTCGTACGACGCCACGCGCGCCGCAACCTCGGCATCCGGCACGACGTCAGCCGTATCCACAAAGCGGAAATGCGGCCACCAGCGGACCTTGCGCTTACCGTCGCCCTTGTCCTCGACGTTGACCGAGAGATCGACCGCCACCACCATCATGCCGTCTTCGCCGGCCTCGACGATCGCCGTCTTCTCGTTGAAGTTCATGTAGAGATCGTGATCGTGCCCCGACAAGATCACATCCGCGATCCCGGAAGCGTAAAGCTGCTGATCGAGCGGCCGCCCGGCATGCGGCACCAGCACGATCAGATCCGCCCCGGCCTTGCGCAAACGCGCCGCTTCGCGCTCAGCCGTCGCCAGGCTTGGTGAAAACTTCAATCGGCCAGGCTTAGACGAAACCGGCGAGTCATCCGCGGTGAGCCCGATGAAACCCACCTTCACGGGCCCGAACGCCACGATCTTCGAATCCGCAATCCCGGCAATCGGCTGCCCGTTCCCCTCGCGCAGATTGGCCGCAAGCACGGCGGCTTTCGTCTCGCTCATGCGCTTCAGGAAGACGTCAGGCCCGAAGTCGAACTCGTGATTGCCGGGCACCAAGATGTCCAAGGGCGTCATGTTGAAGAGGTCGATGATGTGCGCCCCCTTGTCGAAGCCCGACATCAACGACGGCGAGATCGTGTCCCCCGCGTGCGCAATCAGAACGTTCGCGTGCCGCGCCTTCTCAGCCTTCAAAGCCGCCGCAATCCGCGCCATCCCGCCACGACCGCCTTCCTCTTGCATCTTGTAGACGTCGCAAACCAGAACGAGTGTGATGGTGGTCCCATCCCGCGGCGCGCTGCCGGTGGACGCGGGGGCGGTCGCGCAGGAGGCCGTCACAAGTGCCACCAAAAAGGGCAGAACAATACGGAACAGGGCCATGATGGACGCTCCAAATCGATGCCGCACCGTATCGCTGCCGCGCGTCACACCCAAAAAGAATTCGGGGACATAGATTCGTTGACGAGCGCGCCGCTTCGGCCTAGTTTTGCGCCATGGCTCGTTTGGCAAGAGCAGTGGCGCCTGGAGCGCCCCACCATGTGCTGCAACGCGGCAACCCTGGTCAGCGCATTTTTTCCACCGACGAAGACTACAAAGAATATGTGGCCTTGGTCGCCGAAGGTTGCGCAAGTGCGCGCGTTTCCGTCGTTGCCTATTGCCTGATGCCGAAGGAAGTCCACCTGATCTTAGTGCCGCCCGGGCCGAAGGCGCTGCGCCAGGCATTGGGCGAGGCGCACCGCCGCTTCACCCGCGCCGTCAATGCACGCCGCTCCCGTGAAGGTGGCCTGTTCCGTGGCCGCTTCTCGTCGTTTCCGATGGACGAAGCTTCGTTGCCGCTCGTGGCCCGTTTTGTCGAGCAAGCGCCGGTGCGCGGCCGGGTGGCTCTGAAAGCACGCGATTGGCGCTGGTCCAGTGCGCAAACGCGGTTGAAGGGCAAAGCCGACGGCTTCCTTGATTTGAGGGCGATCAAGGGCCGGGACTGGAAGACCGAGCTCGCCAAGCCGCTGACCGGCGCTGAGTTGAAAATGATTGCCGCCTGCGAGCACACTGGCCGTCCGTTTGGCTCGCCCGCCTTCATCAAATCGCTGGAAAAGAAGCTCGGCCGCACCTTGGCGCGCCAACGCCCCGGCCCCAAGCCAAAGGCCAAGAAGCCGGCCAAGAAAGCCAACAAGCGCTAACTACTGCGCCGCTCGCTTAAGGGCCACTTCAGGCGTCTTCGCCTTGATAAAGGCGGCTGCCCGCGTCAACGACACCTTGGCCTCCGCGAGTTCCGACAGTCCCTGGAACAAGTGCGGCATCCCCTCGTAAACCTCGACGTTCACGTTGACGTTCGCCGCCGCCGCCCGCTCGCCCACGCGGCTCGCGTCGTCTTTCAGAACTTCAAGACTACCGGCGTGGATCATCATCGGTGGCAATCCGCGGAAGTCGCCATAGATCGGCGAGGCGAACGCCTCCGCCGGCGAAGCGCCCTTCAGGTAGTGACGCGAACAGGTCGCCAGCAGCTCCCAGCTCAGTGCATCGTCGGAGGGCTTGTTCTTCAGCATCGACCAACCCGACATCGTCATGTCGGCCCACGGCGAGAACGCCAGCAACGCAGCTGGCAGAGGCAGCCCGGCATTGCGAAGTGCGAGCAACGTCGCCATCGCCAAGCCACCGCCGGATCCGTCACCGGCGAAAACGATGTTGTTCGGCGTAATCCCTTGCGTCAGCAGCCACCGATAGGCATCGGCCGCATCGCGCAACGCGGCAGGGTAGGGGAATTCCGGTGCAAGACGATATTGCGGCACCAAGGCCCGCGCGCTCGCGGCATGTGCCAAGCGCGAGATCAGCGGACGATGGCTCTCCGGCGATCCGGCAATGAAGCCGCCGCCATGGAAATAGAGAATGACGCGGCGCCCCGTAGCTGACTCAGGGACCACCCACTCGCCGCGGATGGCGCTGATCAACACAGGTTGCACGTCCACGCCTTTGATCTGCGGCCCGAACCCAACCCAGAATTGCTTAATGTGTTCCCGCAACTCTTCGATGGTGGCGGACGGATCAAACGCGGCCTGACGCCGAGCCAATGCAGGTCGACGATTAAACGAACGCGGCCAATTCATCATACTGGAGCTGCCCCGAACAGCGAAACGACGACGGCTCCCCCCGAATGCCGGGAATGCCATTGCCCCCAATCGCAACGCCCCCGCACCCAAAGGCACCCTACAACAGCAAGCTGCGCTTGAGAATCATTTTTTCAACAACAAGCGGACTAAAACGCAAGCGACTGCGGAGTGTGGTAACCGCAGTCACTGTGCATAACTTCTGCGTGTATTCTACACGCGGCGCTACGTGCTCCGGACGGGGATTTTCACAGTCTTTTCCTTAACTTGCGCGGGCTTCGCGATCGAAATCTTCAAGACGCCCTTAGCAAAGTTGGCCTTCACCGTTTCGGAGTCCGCCTCAAACGGCAACCGGATCGAGCGCGAGAAACTTCCAAACGACCGTTCCACCAAGTGGTAGTCCTTCTTCTTTTCCTCCCGCTCGCTCTTCTTCTCGCCTTTGATCGTCAGAAGATCGTCGCGCAACACGACGTCGACGTCCTTTTCGTCGATGCCGGGAAGCTCAGCCGTCACCTCGACTGCGCTTTCGGTCTCGGCGACGTCGATGCGCGGCGACACGTCGCCGTCGAAGCGCGCCGGCAGGCCGCGCCCGAAATCGCTGAACATGCGGTTGATCTCTTTCTGCATGATCGCAAACGGGTCGCTGTCGTCGCGCCGGGCAAGATCGTTGCCAAAGGAAAGGGGAATCAGCGAACGCATGGGAATGTGCCTCCGTCTCAAAAATGTCAGGTTTTTTCTCGGGACAAGAGCACCGCGAGGGCTTGGAAAACACTCGCCGGCCTCTTGACCTGGAGATAGGAAGCTATGCCTCTGCCTGCAAGGGTATTTGACCCAGATCAACAATGCCTCCGGGCGGCCTTCCGATAAGTGCCGCCGGCAATCTCAATCGAGAAACCAAATGTCCGTCCGCAATTTGAGGTCACTTTTCGCGCCTGCCAGCGTCGCGCTGATCGGCGCCAGCCGGAAGGCGAACGCCGTCGGCGCGGTCGTCGCGCGCAATCTCGCGGAGGCGGGCCTCCAAGGTGAATTGATGTTCGTGAATCCGGCGGGCGGCGAGCTGCACGGCCGGCCGCTCTACGCGAATATCGAAGCCCTGCCGCGCGTGCCCGAACTTGCCGTCATCGCAACGCCCCCGGCGCCGATTCCCGATCTGATCGATGAGCTCGCAAAGCGCGGCACGAAGGCAGCTGTCGTATTGACCGCAGGCTTTGCGGAGATGGGCGAAGACGGTCGTCAATTGCAGCAACGCATGCTCGACGCGGCGCGCCCGCACACCCTGCGCATCATTGGCCCGAACTGCATCGGCGTACTCGCGCCGAAAGGCGGCCTGAACGCGAGCTTCGCCCACTGCATGGCGCCGACCGGCCGTACCGCTTTCGTAACGCAATCGGGCGCGATGTTGACGGCAGTGCTCGATTGGGCCATCGCGCGCGGCATCGGCTTTTCGCACCTCGTCTCGATGGGGGGCATGAGCGACATCGACTTCGGCGACATGCTCGACTATTTGGCCGCTGAGCCCGGCACCGACGCAGTGCTGCTCTACATCGAGAGCGTCACCCAGGCTCGCAAGTTCATGTCCGCCGCCCGCCGCTGCGCCCGCGTGAAACCGGTGATCGTGGTCAAGTCCGGTCGCCACGCCGAAGGCGCCCGTGCCGCCCGTTCTCACACCGGCGCGCTCGCAGGCTCCGACGCCGTCGCCGATGCCGCGTTCCGCCGCGCGGGTTTGATCCGCGTGCTGACGATCGACGACCTCTTCGGCGCCCTCGAAGCCCTATCGACGAACCAGCGCGTCACCGGTGATCGCCTCGCCATTCTCACCAACGGTGGCGGCGCCGGCGTTCTCGCAACCGATCATCTGATCGACGAGGCCGGCAAACTCGCGCAGCTCTCGCCGACCACCGTCGAAACGCTGAACCGCCTCCTGCCGGTGAGCTGGAGCAAAGCCAACCCCGTTGACATCATCGGCGACGCAGGCCCCGACCGCTACCGCGCAGCGCTCGAAGCGCTGATGGCCGACGACAACGCCGACGCCGTCTTAGTCTTGAATTGTCCGGTAGCGGTGGCCGACTCCACCGCTGCGGCCGAGACTGTGGTCTCCATCGTCCGTGCCGCACGCGATAACGGTAACGCGAAGCCCGTCTTCACCGCCTGGCTCGGTGAAGCCGCCGTAGCCGGTGCGCGCAAGCTTCTCGATGAGGGCGGATTGCCCGGTTACGCGACGCCGGAGAAAGCCGTCACGGCCATGATGCAACTCGTCCGCCGCATGCAGGCGCAGGAGATGCTGATGCAGATCCCGCCTGCAACCGTCGAAAGCGAACGCAACACCAAGCCAGCGCGTGCCGCAATCGATGCTGCGCTCGCGGCCGGTCGCGACTGGCTGACCGCGGTCGAAGCGAACACGGTGCTGCAAGCTTACGGTATTCCGACCGTCGACCTTCGCGTCGCGACAACGCCCGAAGAAGCGCATCGCACGGCGGTCTCGATGGGATTTCCCGTCGCGCTCAAAATCCTCTCGACCGACATCGTGCACAAATCCGACATCGGCGCGGTTGCGTTGAACCTAAAAGACGGTCCTTCCGTCGCGCGCGCAGCAGCAACCATGCTGCTGCGCATCGGCGAAGCGCAGCCTGACGCCCGCATCGACGGCTTCATCGTGCAGCCGATGGCCTCGCGCGCCGGCGCGCACGAACTGATCCTAGGCCTCTCCGAAGATCCGCTCTTCGGCCCGGTCATTCTCTTCGGCCAAGGCGGTACCGCCGTCGAAGTCGTGAACGACCAAGCGGTGGCACTCCCGCCGCTCAATGCGATCCTCGCACACGACATGATTGGCCGAACCCGTGTCGCCCGCTTGCTCAAAGGCTACCGCGACCGCCCGCAGTCCGACATGAATGCGATCGTCAAAGCGATCCTGGCTCTGCAAGACATCGCGATCGATCTGCCCGAAGTGAAGGAACTCGACATCAACCCGCTCTGGGCGAACGACCAAGGCGTTCTCGCGCTGGACGCGCGCATACGCGTCGCAAAGGAACCGCGCCCCGGCACTGACCGCTTTGCGATCAAACCTTACCCCGCCGAACTCGCACGCCAGATCGAAGACCGCAATGGCCGCCCTTACTTGATGCGCCCGATCAAACCCGAAGACGCGGGACCGCTCCAAGACACGATCGCATCCAGCGATCCTGAAGACGTGCGCATGCGCTTCTTCTCGACGCTCCAGCGTTTGCCGGACATCCTGGCCAAGCGGCTAACGCAAATCGACTACGACCGCGAAATGGCCTTCGCCGTCATCGACGAGTCCGGCGAACTGCCGCAAGGTGTGGGCGTCGTCCGCCTGGCCCTCGATCCCGATCGCACGCGCGGCGAATATGCCGTCATGGTTCGAAGCGACCGCATCGGCACCGGTCTCGGCTATCGCTTGATGCAGGAAATCATCGCCTATGCGCGCACAACGGGCGCCAAACAAATCTTCGGCGATGTCCTTGCTGAAAACGCCCGCATGCTCGGCATGTGCGCCAAACTCGGCTTCGAGCGCACCGGCTCACCGGAGCCAGGTGTCGTCGAGGTCACGCTGAACCTCGAAAACGAAAGCGGCACCGGGACCAGCATCCCGGCGCCGCCGTCACTTTAGTCGTTAGGCCGCGTTGGCGACCGTCGCATCGACGATCCGCGGCTCGCCGGCCTTTACCGCCGAGATCGAGATCTTGCGCGCCCGCTTCTCTTCCGGAATCACGCGCACGATGTCGACGTGCAGCAAGCCGTGCTCAAGCCGCGCTCCGCGAACTTCCATATGATCGGCAAGCTGGAAGCGCCGCTCGAAGCTGCGCCCGGCGATCCCCTGATAGAGGAAGCGCGACTTTGGCTCTTCGCCGTTGCGCTTGCCGGTGATCGTGAGCACGCCTTCCTTGACCTCGACCGAAAGGTCCTGGTCGCCGAAGCCCGCAACCGCCATCGAAATTCGATAGTCGTTGTCGGCCAACTGCTCGATGTTGTAGGGCGGATAGCTCGGCGTCGCCGGGTCGACCTGATTGACCGTCTCAAGCAAATTGGCGAGCCGGTCGAAACCAACGGTCGAGCGATAAAGCGGGCTAAAATCGAAACTGCGCATGACTGTCCATCCTTTTTGAAGCGATGTAAGGAAAATCCGCCAAAAAGGGCCGGATTTTCGAGGTCCTGTCCGTCCCGGGCCCCGGTGGGCACCCGTCGAACAAAGCTTCAGATGGGGATAGGATTTTCGACCGTCAAGCCCGCCAACGGCGCCCGTGCTAAGCGTAAACATCAGCGATTCCAAGCCACTCAGTTCGAGAGAGTTCCGATGTCCCAGCCCCCGCAGCCACGTCTCCCCGGTCTCGGCATGCCCATGCAACGAGGCGGCACCGGCTGGAACTATCCGGTCAATCCGTTTGAGCTGCAAAAGCAACTCGAAGCGGGGATCGAACACCACAAGGCGGGACGCGGCGAAGAAGCGGAGAAGGTCTATCGTGCCGTTCTCGCGAAGGTCCCCAACCAGCCCGACGCGCTCAACCTCTTGGGCGTGCTCGCGATGGAAGCGGGCAATCACGAAGCAGCGTTCGACTTCCTTGAGCGCGCCGTCGCCGCCCGCCCGAAGGACCCGGTGGTATTGAACAACTACGGCAACGCGCTCTCGCTCGTCCGGCGCTTCGAAGACGCGATCGAACATCTCGAACGCGCCCTCGCGATCAAACCCGACATGGCCGATGCCTGGCTCAACCTCGGCCGCACGCTGAACCTAACCGGTCAAGGCGAGCGCGCCCTGAAGTGCTTCGATCGGCTGATGAAGTTGAAGCCCGACAGCCAGGCTGCGAAAGGCGGGATCAGTCGCGCTCTGTTGAGTCTCGGCCGAACGGCAGAGTCTGAGGCGGCCGCACGTGATCTCATCGCGGCCGCGCCGGGGGCGTCGAGCGGCTACGTCAATCTGTCCAACGCTCGAAAGTTCAAGGCGACCGATCCCGAAATCGCCATGGTCGAGAAGCTGATCGCATCGAAAGACACCATCGCGAAGGAGTTGCGGGGCCTCTATTACGCCGCCGCGAAAATGTACGACGACGTCGGCCGATACGACGAAGCCTTCAAGTATTTCGATACCGCCAACAAGCTGGCCGCGGGCAAGTACGACGCCAAGGATCTCGAGCGCACATACGCCGACCTCAAAAACACTTACACGCGTAAATTCTATGAGGAACGAAAGTCCTTTGGACTCGAGAGTGAGCGTCCGGTCTTCATCGTGGGCATGCCGCGATCCGGCACGACGCTGACCGAGACCATCATCGGCGCCCACCCGGCCGTCCACGCCGCGGGCGAATTGGAGACCGTCAAGCGCTGCGAGCGCCAGATGGGCAGCCTCGTGTTCAAGGATGAAGGGCCCCAAAAGAACCCGCTCCAGCTGACGTGGGTCGGCGCTGAGATATTGGCTCAGCGTTATCTGGATGCGATCGATGTGAAGGCAAAAGATGCCAGCGCCGCCCGCGTTACCGACAAGATGCCTCACAACTTCCAAGCAGTCGGCTTCATCGCGCTGATGTTCCCGAACGCGCGGATCATTCACACCCGACGCAGTCCTTTCGACACCTGCCTTTCAATTTGGCAGCAGAACTTCAACGACGCTCACGCCTACAGCCGCGACCTTGCCGACCTGGGTCATCACTACGCCCACTACCAGCATTTGATGCAGCATTGGCGCGAGGTCTTGCCGGGCCGCATGCTCGAAATCGACTACGAAGACCTGGTCGAGAACCAGGAAGATGTCTCGCGCAAGCTAATCGACTTCGTGGGCCTGCCCTGGGACGAGGCCTGCCTTCGCCCGCAAGATGTGAAACGCACGGTGCTGACCGCCAGCGTTTGGCAGGTACGCCAGCCTGTCTACAAGCGTTCTGCCGGCCGCTGGAAGAACTACGAACCACACTTCGGCCCGCTCAAAGAGGCGCTCATGGCGGCGGGCGCAATTATCTGACGGCGCGCACCGAAATTTGATTTCGCGCCAATCCGCCTGTGACTCGAAAAACACGCACGACACAGATTGCGGTGTTCGGGTGCGTTCCATCGTGTTCCCGAATTAGCAAATCCCTATATTCGCACGTCGGTTAACCAAAAAGATTCGGCCGGTAAACGGCTCGTTAACCACGGGGTGTCTTCCTGAGGCAGACGACGGTGCGGGGGTTTCTGCGCCACGGCGATATTCAGGAGGGACTAATGAACTTGAGAACTTTGACGTTGGCGACAACGTCGCTCGTGGCGATCGGGCTCGCAGTGGCACCGGCAAGCGCCAAAGGAATGATGGGTGACCTGAATCTGGGCTACGAGCACACGTGGCTGGAAGTCGGCGACGGCGGCCAGGGCTTTGACGAATCTTACCCGGCGATCATCGGGGCAGGTCGCGTAAACCTGCCCTACAGCGATACGGTGAACATCCAGCTCGATGTCATCGGGCGCGCCTCGATGGATAAGGTCTTTGGCGACAAGTCGGGCCACTTCGCGCTCGGCGGTCACATCAACCATCGCGACAACCAAGGCTTGCTCGGCGTGTTCGTTGGAACCGGGCGGGTCAGCGACGACTTCTTCTTCAGCGAAACCGTGTTCACGGCGGGGATCGAGGGGCAGTATTTTTGCGATCAGTGGTCGCTGCTTGGGCAGATGGGCTACATGGACTCCGAGGGATTCACGCTGCTGCAGAACGCCGGCTTCATTCAGCTGGGCGGCAACTACTACGCCAGCAAAGTGCTCAAGATAGCGGCCAATCTCGCCTACATCGACGGCGAGGTCTTCGACACCGATGTCACGCAGTGGGGCTGGTCCATCGGCGCTCACTACTGGTTCGGCAAGTCGATTCCGGTCTCGGGCTTTGTCGAATACCGCGGCAGAACAGTCGACGCGGGTTCGATCGACCTTGATGAAAACGCCATCAATTTCGGCCTGACGTTCCACTTCGGTGGCGACGGATTCCAGGATGCCGACCGAAATGGTGCATCGGCGAACCTTCCCGACTTCAACTGGTACCGCGTCGTAGGCAACGACTAGGCGAAGCGACAACCCAAACAGCGCATAGCGACATCAGGAGAAACAAATGGAATTCAAACGGGCTTTGCTGGCGTCGAGTGCGCTGGCGCTGTTCGCGGGGGCACAAGAAGCTCAAGCGGGCGGTCTCTATCTCAGCGTCTTCGGCGGCGCGAACTTCCAACCGGACTCGTCCACGTCGTTCTTTACCGGCAAGCTGTCCCAGACGTTCACGGCCTCCAGCACGATCTTTGAACCGGACACAGGCTTCGTGCTTGGCGGTGCGGTCGGAACGAGCCTCGACAAGTGGGCGAAGGGCCTGCGCGTAGAGGCGGAAGTCAGCTACCGCCGCAATGACGTCGGCGGCGCCTGGGGCTTCCGGTCAGGTGGCGAAGGCGGTGAAGGCGCCGGTCTGGGCATCGTCGATTCGAATACGTCGAACTTCGCAATCCTCGCCAACCTTTGGTACGACATCGACATCGGCAACAAGGTTCGGCCCTATGTCGGCGGCGGCGTTGGTTGGGCTCGCGCCCGTCGGGATGGCGCCATTCAGGCCACTGTGGACACCGACCTAGGCGGCGAGGGCGGCACCTTCACGACGTCGGCGCTGTACCAGCAAGAGCGCAACGGCTTCGCTTGGCAGCTCGGGGCGGGCTTCAATTATGAGGTCTCGCCGGGAGTTGACGTTGGGTTGGGCTATCGGTTCTTCAAGGGGCCGAAACTGCCGGCCTTCCTCGCAAGTGGCGGAGAGTCTGGTGGCGAATTCGGTATCCCAACCGAAGACAACGAGAACCATGCGGTTCAAGCCAATATTACGATCAAGATCGATCCCTAAGAACATCCGGACGGCGCCCCAGTGGCGCCGTCCTCTTTCCTTTTGCCGGCACACCACGCGCATGGCGCGCTCAGTCCGCGGGCTAGTCCGCCGCCTCGGTCCACCCGTCTTCGAAGCGTGCGCGCCAATCCTCCCTCGATAGCCTGAAGTGATGAATCTCGACCCGCCGATCGCCGGTCGCAGACGGCCTGCTCGTGACGCCGGCGGGCTTCCACCGGCGTCGTCTTAGATAGGCAATCATCTGATCGTTTTGACCGGCAACGGTGCAGCGAACAGCGCTCATCCCAAGCTTGTCGAAAAAGTACTCATAGATCGCGTCGCTCGTCTGCTTTTGCGCGCCAAGCGCCCGATCGCTCGCATCTCCGATAAGGACATTGAAGAGAAATTCCCGAAGCTCGAAGTCGACATAGATCGACCAAAACCCGATGAGACGGTCGTTGCCTTTGGTCCAGATTCCGACAAGGTGGCTGGACCGTGAATCGAACGAACGCACATAGGCTTGCCGCTCCGCCAAGTCGAGCGCGCGCGGTTTCGTATTGAGCATTCGGGCGGTAGTCGGGTTCGCAAGCCAGCCGCCCCAATCGAGAGCGGCGTCGTCGAGGGTCATCGTCCGCAAGACGAAGTCGGCGCACTCAAGCAGAATGGGGGCTCCGGATCCCAGCGTCATTGGACTGCCTTGGATTTGCTGACGATTCGACCCGCCGACGCTACCGCAGCGCATCGCCGGCGCAAGGCTTTGGTCCGCCTCAACGGCCGCCCCTACGGCACCATGACCGCCGCCGAGTACCACGAGCACAAACCGCAGCTGCGGGCGCTGGTCCTCGACTCGCTGGCCGACCTGCGC
>JAGOBA010000004.1 GCA_017983635.1 Alphaproteobacteria bacterium | reverse complement strand
GCATGGAGTACTCCTATCAATTTTCGGAGGAGCTTCAGCAGGAGTGGACCTGGAGCGAGCGTTACTCGTCTCAACCGGAAATCTTGCGATATGCCAATCATGTGGCGGACCGGTTCGGCCTTCGCCCTGACATTCAATTCAATTCGCGGGTGGAAGCCGCTACCTTCGACCAGGCTTCCGGAAGGTGGATCGTTGCCACCGTTGGCGGCGAAACATTCGAGGCAACCTATTGCGTGATGGCGACGGGCTGCCTTTCAGCCGCCAACACGCCTGACATCAAGGGCCTCGACGAATTCAAGGGCGACACCTACCACACCGGCCGCTGGCCGCACGAAGGCGTGAACTTCGCGGGTAAACGCGTCGGCGTCATTGGCACGGGGTCGTCGGCAATCCAATCGATTCCGTACATCGCCGAAGCCGCAGCCCGGCTTCATGTGTTTCAGCGTACGCCGAATTACTCGGTGCCGGCGCAGAATGGGCCGCTGGACCCCGCCGTCCGCGACCGCGTGAAAGCAAACTATGGCGAGTTGCGCGCCGAAGCGAAGCGGCGGAGATCTGGAATTCTATTTCCGGAAACGAACCTTTGCGCACTCGCGGTGCCGCCGGAGGACCGCCGGCGGCGATACGAGGAATACTGGGAGAAGGGCGGCCTTGCTTTCCTCAGTGCCTTCGTCGATCTGCTCGTCGACAAACACGCCAACGATACGGCCGCGGAATTCGTGCGCGAGAAGATCGCGGCCATCGTCAAAGACCCCGAGACCGCCAAGGCGCTGTCGCCGGACTCGGTTGTCGGCTGCAAACGGCTGTGCGCCGACAGCGGCTTCTTCGAAACCTTCAACAGGCCGAACGTCACCCTTGTCGACATTCGTGCGAGCGGAATTGAGAAGATCACGCGAACCGGCTTGATGGCGAATGGCAAGGCCTTCGAACTCGACGCCATCGTATTCGCCACCGGCTTCGACGCCATGACCGGCGCATTGAACCGGATCGCAATCAAGGGGCCCGGCGGTCGAACGCTGAAGGAGAAATGGTCGGCGGGTCCGCGCGCCTATCTCGGCGTCGCGACGGCGGGCTTCCCCAACCTCTTTCTTGTCACCGGACCCGGCAGTCCTTCGGTCTTGGCCAATATGGTCCCCGCCATCGAGCAGCACGTGGACTGGATCGCCGGTTGCATCGATCACGCGCGAAAGATCGGTGTATCGCGCATCGAAGCCGAAGCGAAGGCCGAAGACGATTGGGTTGCGCACGTCAACGAAGTGGCGGACATGACGCTCTATCCCAGCTGCAATTCCTGGTATGTGGGCGCTAATGTGCCAGGCAAACCGCGTGTCTTCATGCCTTATCTCGGCTTCGACACTTACATCGCAAAGTGCGAGCACGTGGTCGCCAATAATTACGAAGGGTTCCGCCTAGAAGCGGCGCGCATAGGTTGAATCCCGGGTCATGGCATGCGGGTGATTATCGGCCGTCGCTACGCCAGTTCAAGCGCCCTGCCGCCCAATTGATCGGAGATGCCGAATGATCCGCCGCATTCTGAAGCTACTGACACAATGCTCCGCCGCATCGTTGCGGTGACGAACTCCAATCCCGGCCTTACTGTGCTCCCCGCCCATGACGGAAGGCCCAAGACCTGATCGGCTACTTTCCCCATTGGCAGCTGTGAAGTCGACATTCCGCCTTCTCGAATTCCCGACTACTGGCAAACGCCGGCGAACGGGTAGCGGCCGTCTCGACGCTTAACCCGGATTGCGAACCGGAAGGCTGGTGAAACCGCGCACCAAGTTCGAATGAGTCCGCACCGGTTCGCCCACGACTTCGATCATCGTTCTAGGCCAGCGTTTCAGGATTTCCTCCCAAAGAACGCGCAACTGCATTTCGGCGAGCCGGTTGCCGACGCAGCGGTGAATGCCGAATCCGAACGACAGATGCTGACGTGGGCGGTCGCGATCGATGATGAACGACATCGGGTTTTCGATCGCCTCTTCGTCGCGATTGCCCGAAATGTACCACATCACGACCTTGTCGCCCTTCTTGATCCGCTTGCCGCGAAGTTCCGCGTCGGCGACGGCGGTGCGGCGCATGTGCGGTAGCGGCGTCTGCCAGCGGATGATCTCCGGCACCATGCTGTCGACGAGCGCCGGGTTGTCTTGAAGCTTGCGGTACTGATCCGGATTCTGGTTCAGCGCCAACAGTCCACCTGAGATCGAATTGCGCGTGGTGTCGTTGCCGCCGACGATCAGCAGAAGCAGGTTTCCCAAATACTCCATCTGTCCCATGTTACGCGTCGCCTCGCCGTGCGCGAGCATCGAGATCAGATCGTTGCCGGGCTCCCGCGCGTTCACGCGTTGGTTCCACAGGTCGGTGAAATAGGCGGCGCAGCCAAGCAATTCCTTGCGGCGATGCGCTATTTCGTCCGGGTCTTGTTTGTTGACGCCCGACGTCGCCAAGTCGGACCAATAGGTCAGTTTGCGCCGGTCATCCCACGGGAAGTCGAACAGCGTCGCCAACATCTGCGTCGTCAATTCGATCGACACGCGGTCAACCCAATCGAACGTCTCGCCCACGGGCAATGAATCGAGAATGCGCCCCGCGCGCTCGCGAATGAGCAACTCGAGCTTTGCCAGGTTGCCCGGCGCCACAATGGGGCTCACCACCTTGCGCTGCGCATCGTGCTTGGGCGGGTCCATCATGATGAACATCGGCAGCATGAAGTCCCGCTGCTGATCTTGCAGTGCAATGCCGCCAAGCGTCGCTTCAGATGAGTAGACCTGATGGTTGGTGTCCACGCTCATAATGTCGTGAAACTTGGTCACCGACCAATACGGTCCGTACGGGCTGTCGGCGCAATAGTGAACCGGATCCTCGCGGCGCAATCTTTCGAAATAGGGAAAGATCGCATCCGTTCGGAACAGCGACGGCCGGCTTACGTCGATTTGATCGAGCGGAAGCGAATAGACATCGGGCACCTTGGTGTGCGCGGCGCTTGTCTGTTTCATGCCTGACACCGTTCGCCGCCTTCCCGATTACTCGGCCGCCAACACGCCTCTCGCCAATCTCATTTCTCCGCCGTTGATCGCTTTGAGGTACTTGATTCCCTCTTCGGCGATCGCGTCGCCGGGCATCGAGTCACCCTCGGCGTGAAGCGCCGCCATGTCGACGAACGCGGCATAGCTTGGCGCGGTGCGCTGCGTGATGATGCCGGCCTTGAGCAGCGTTTTAATCAAGGTGCGGAAGATGTTCGCGCTCTCTTGGAGCTGCTTGCGGCGGTACTCGTCGGTCATCGCCTCCATCAAGGCCGCCTGCGCCCATTGAAAGTCGATGCCCAGGGCGTCGTAGATATATTTCTTCTGCGACGCCGCCATGCCGTTTTGCAGCAGCGTCATGAAAACCTGCAACGCCCAATCCTCGACCTTGTCGCGCTCTTCAACCGATAGTTTGGGCACCGTCCGGTCGGCCCAGATCTTGCCGAATTTATGGTGAAACGCCTCGTCGGTCATCGTCAACTGCATCAGCTTGCGCAGCAGCGGATCGCTGGTGTCGTTGTACATGGTGGCAAAAATTCCCATCGCCAAACCTTCAAGAATCATTTGCATCCCGACAAGCTTTTTCCAAACTTGATCCGTACCCACCATTTCGACCAAGAGATCGGTGAAGACCTTGCCGGCCGGCACGGGCTTGCCCCAACGCGCCTTTATGTACCTTGAGAACCCATGCACATGGCGCGCTTCTTCACGCGTTTGATTGGCGGCATATTCCTGCGCGCCCGGGTCTCGCAAGATGTGGCACAGGCTGGCGGATAGATTCAGCGCGCCCTGCTCGCCGTGTAGAATATTCGACAGCGTGAAATGCACGTTGGCGTTCAGAAACCGAATCTTCTGCTTGGTGTCGAGCTTGTCGACGATGGCGGAAGAGAAATCGGGAACGAATTTCTCGGGCATGAGATATTCGTTCTCGAGGTCGAATGGCTGCGAGAAATCGATGTATTTCGTGTCCAGCGGATCCCAGAAATGGTCGTGCGTCGCCGAGATGATCTTGTCGAACGCGGTCGACCTCTGGCCGTAGCGGTCGGCCTCCATCATGGCGGGGAAATCGTCCGGCTTGACCGCATCGTAGGCGGGATCGACCGTTTTCGCTTCTTGCCAGGAAACCGCTGTTGCCATGATCTCTCTCCATCAACTTGGGCGGGAACGGCGGAGGATCCTCCGTTGATATCATTATAATGATTTCTGGAGCCAGGGAAAGCCCTGTTTTGGGGTCGCAATCTCTACCGGCAAAGCGGGGGTGGCGCCTTTGGACACGCCAAATTACGTCCCGCCGATTCGCTCGCGGAACTCGTAAAGTACTCACGTCGGCATCGGAGAGACCTTGCCGCTGAGGCCGTCAATGCTGCCCGGCGGGAAGCCTCAGCACCAAGCCGTCAAGTTCTTTGGACAGTTTTATCTGGCAGGCCAGCCGGCTGGTTTCGGTCGAGCCTTCTGCGAATTGCAGAAGACTTGCCTCCATGCCGTCGGCAACCGCATGACCGGTCTTGCCGATCCAGGCCGGATCGACGAAAACGTGGCACGTTGCGCAAGCGCAGCAGCCCCCGCAATCTCCGTCGATCCCAGGCACGTTGTTGTCGACGGCCGCGTTCCGGGCCGTCGTTCCGTCCGCCACCACTAGTGAAATTTCCCGGCCGTCGGGTTTGACGAAAATCACTCTAGGCATTTTTCTCTCGCGTGTTGGAATGGTTTAGGACGGTCGTCGAACCGCCCGCTCAGTGCGCGTGCAATTTCACCGGAAGCCGTGTGAACCCGTGGATGAAATTCGACAGCGTGCGCACCGGCTCGCCGACCACTTCCACCTTGCGGTAGCGCTTGACAATCTCTTCCCAGATAATGCGCAGCTGCATCTCCGCCAGACGGTTGCCCACGCAGCGGTGGATGCCGAAACCGAACGACAGATGATGCCGCGGCGTCGCCCGGTCGATGATGAAGTCCTCGGGGCGATCGATCACTTCCTCGTCGCGGTTGCCCGACAGATACCACATCACAACCTTGTCGCCCGCCTTGATCTTCTTGCCGCCGATGTCGGCGTCGGCCAAGGCGGTGCGGCGCATGTGGGCCAACGGCGTCTGCCAGCGGATGATCTCCGGCACCATTTTCGAAATGAGCGACGGATCGGCCATCAGCTTGCGATACTGATCCGGATATCGATTGAGCGCGATCACGCCGCCGCTGATCGAACTGCGCGTCGTGTCGTTGCCGCCCACGATCAGCAGCATCAGATTGCCGAGAAATTCCTGGAACGGCATGTTCCGCGTCGCCGGCGAATGCGCCAGCATGGACACCAGATCGGCCTTTGGCGCCTCATTGACGCGCCTGTCCCACAGCACCTTGAAATACTGCGCGCATTCCAGAAGCTCGGCCTTCCACTGATCCCAAGACGAAATGATGCCCGTGGCCGGCGTCGCCGTCGCCACATCCGACCAGCGCGTGAGCTTGCGCCGGTCCTCCCACGGAAAGTCGAACAGCGTGGCCAAGGTCATCGTCGTGAGCTCAATGGAGACGAGATCAACCCAATCGATCTCTTCGCCGACGGGAAGGGAATCGAGGATCAATCCGGCGCGTTCGCGAATGACGGGCTCAAGGAGCGCCAGATTGGGAGGGGCGACGATCGGGCTTACGACCTTGCGTTGCTCGTCGTGTTTGGGCGGATCCATGGCGATGAACATCGGGAGTTCGAAATCCTGCGTTTCGACCCGGTTGTTGATGTTGTCGATCACGACGCCGCCCAACTTCGACTCGGACGAAAACGTCTGATGGTCGACCTCGACCCTGACGATGTCGTTGAATTTCGTCACCGACCAATAGGGTCCGTGCAGGCTTTCGGCGCAGTAATGGACCGGGTCCTCGCGCCGCAGCCGGGTGAAATAGGGGCCGATCGTGTCCTGCTCGTAGAGTCGCGGAACGCTGACGTCGATCCGGTCCAGGGGAATGGCGTTGACATCGGCTTGATCTTGCCGCTCGGCGACCATTGCATTGCTCATGAAATCTCTCCCGTGTCGTAGCTGTTTATTCAGCGGCGATATTCACGGCGCGATCGGTTCCGCCGATCGTGCCGCGCGTCGGATGCGCTTTCAGTCGCGGCAGCACCTTGGCCGCGAACAGCTGCATGTTCTGCTTGGCCAGTGCCTGCGGCATGCCGCCATAGCTGAAAATTGTAATCACACCGGCCGCATTGACGCGCCGTTGATTTTCCACGACCTGCTCGAAGACTTGATTGGGCGTGCCCCAGACCTGGAGCTTCGCCAGAAAATCGACGAACGAATCGACGCCGTGCTTCTCGATGTTTTTGGCCAGCGCCCCGTAATATTCGTAGCCCTTGATGTCGGCCAGCCCCTTGTTGTGGAACTCGTAGTGGTTGAGCGCCGACCGGCTGTAGCCGCGAATGTATTTTTCGTACATCTCGCGCGCCGTCGCTTCGTCCTCGTGACAAGCGATGAAACTGGCGATGATGGGATCGGGCGCCTCGGTGTTGTTGATCTCGCGGTAGATGTCGCGATAGGCGTCGACCTCGGCGATCGTGGTCTCCCACGGCTTTTGCGCGATGATCAACAGCCCGATGCCGAGCTTGGCCATAATGCGCGCCGATTCCGGCGACACCGCCGCCGCGTAGGTGCGCCCGCGGAAACTCTGGAACGGAAACGGCCGCGTCGCCGTGCGCGGCTGTTTATAGAACTTGCCGTCGGATTCGATGTAACCGCTCTCCAGCGCGTTCAAGATCGCCTGCGCATGCTCGACGAAACGCTCGCGCGACTCGCCCATGTTGAGGCGAAAGCCGTTGAACTCGATCCGCCCCAACCCGCGCCCGACGCCCAATATGGTGCGCCCGTTCGAGACGTGATCGAGCACCAGCACCTCTTCCGTCAAGCGCACCGGATCGTGCCACGGCAACACCATCACCATCGAGCCCAGCCGCACTTTCTTAGTGCGCCCCGCCATAAAGGTCAGGAACTGCGCCACGTTCGGGCACATCGTGTAATTGTCGAAATGGTGTTCGGCCGCCCAAATGGAATCGAACCCCAGCGGCTCGGCCATGTCGGCCATCGCCACCTCGTGCGCATAGACCTCGCGATCGGTGTAACCGCCCGAAAGATTCTGAAAAAACGTGCTCATGCCGACATGCATGGAACTATCCTCCGCGGCGAAAAGTTGATGAGGGTTTAGCGCGCATCGGGTCCGATCGCCGCCGTCAGCGTGCGGTGGAAATGCGTCAGCGCCGGTTCGTGCCGGCCATAGGTGATGACGTCTTGCGCGCCCGAGTGAAAGTCGCGCTGGATATCGGCAGCCAGCGGAAAATCTTCCTTCTGCACCGTGTCCATCAACAGTTGCATGTTGCGGTCCCAATAGGCGCGCGCCTTGTCGGTCGCGGCGGGCTCGGGCGTATAGAGCGAGACGTGCATTTTGGAATCGTCCACTCCCTCGCCCGGATAGACGCGCCAGGTTTCCAGGTGATCGCCCTGCATGATGAAGACCGTATTGGGAAACAGCACATAGACCAGCGCCGAATGGCGCACGAGATCCCATTCCGCCTCGGGCTTTGCGCGCAGCGTGTCGATCGAACGCCGCGCGCCGATCATGCGCAAGTTCCGCCCCATCGCATCAAACGTCGCCAAATTGGAATGCAGGATGGGCGCGATCGTGTTCTTGTGCAGCACACTCAAGTGATAGGTTTCCAGAAACGTATCGATCACGAGCTTCCAGTTCAGCTGTGCCTTCAGCACCCGCGTCTCGTAATGGCTGTATTCCTCCAACCCGAACGCCGCCAGATCGCCGCCCATCGCATCGAGGTGCCGGTCGATGTCGATCTCGGCCGACGGCAAAGGCGCCACCCAAACCATGCCGTGTTTCTCGGCGACCGGCAGCCGGCGCAACCCGTGCGTTGCCTTGTCGACGCCCGCAAAGCCCTGCTCGTACGGGATCGCGCGCAGCGATCCTTTCCGGTCGTAAGTCCAGCCGTGATAGGGGCAGCTGAACGACGCTTTTCCGCTGCCGCAGCCTTGCGCCACGCGCGCGCCGCGATGGCGGCAGACATTGACGAAGGCATTCACCCGCCCGTCGTCGTCGCGCACCGCCAAGATCGGCACGCCCGAAAAATCGTCGGTCACATAGTCGCCAGGCCGCGCCAACTCGCAACTCAAGCCGAGCAGCAGCGGGTATTGCCGGAACAAAACCTCCCGCTCGCGCGCCGCTTGCCGGGCGCAGGTGTAGTCGCTCACCGGATTGCGATAGACGCTCTCGCCCGCCGCCGTGGTGCCGTCGTCGAGATGACGGAACAGCTTTCGCGCCTGTTCGACCTGTGCGTCGTGTTTCATCTTTCGATCTCGCTCACGGGAACACCGGCTCGCGCCGGGCTTGGAATGCAGCCAAGCCCTCCGACACGTCCGCGCTCATCAATGCGTCCACCACCGCGCCCTGCTCCAGCGTCAACCCGTCGGTCAGCGGCAGGTCGATCCCCGCGCGCGTCAAACTCTTCATCGCCGCCAACCCGCCGCGGCTTTTGCCCGCCAGATCGGCGCAATAAGCCTCGGCCGAACTCGCCAACGCCTCGTCGGCCACAACGTGATTCACAAGCCCGAACTCCCGCGCCTCCGCCGCCGAAAGCCAACGCCCGCTATACATAAGGTCGAGCGCGCGCCGTAAGCCGACGAGCCGCGGCAGACGCTGCGTGCCGCCCCAACCGGGCACCAAACCGTATCGCGCGTGCTGACAGCCGAAACGCGCCGACTGTGCCGCGAACACGACATCGCAACTCATCATCAGCTCAAGCCCGCCCGCCAAACACAAACCCTGCACGGCAGCCACCACCGGCAATCGGCTTTCTTCGAACCGGCGCAACAGGCGATGCCCGTCGGCGATGAACGCCGACAGCTCGTTGCGGTTCTTGCGGGCGGCCAACACCTCGTCAAGATGGGCGCCGGTGCAGAAATTCTTGCCTTTGGCGCGGATCAACACGGCGCGCACCGACCGATCGCCCTCCAGCGCCGTCAAACCGGTGTCGAGCCCCGCCACCACCGCCGACGACAGGCAATTGAACTTGTCCGGACGATTGAGCTCCAACACGCCCACGCCGCCTTCGACCGACTTCAACACCGCCTCAGCCATAGGGCACCGCCACCCGGCCGATCTTTTCGCGCGCGATGATCATCTTCTGAATTTGCTCGGTGCCGTCGCCGATTTGCAGTCCCATCACGTCGCGCAACCGCTGCTGATGCGGCAGATCGGTGCTGTAGCCGCCGTGCCCGTGCGTCAGCAGGCAGCGATGAATGGTTTCGAACGCGGTCTTGGGCGCCCACCATTTGCACATCGCGGCCTCCGCGGTATGCGGCAGACCGCGATCGCGCAACCACAGCGTCTTGTAGCAAAGCAATCGCGCCGCATTGAGCAACGTCTCGGCTTCGGCCAACGGCTCCGTCACGCCCTGATACTTCGCCAGCGGGTTGCCGAAGGCGACGCGCTCGGTCACGTATTTCCACGTTTCTTCCAAGGACGCGAAGGCCGGCGCCAAACATTGCAGCCCGATCAGCGCCCGGCTGTAATCGAACCCCTGCATTACCTGCTTGAACCCGCCGCCTTCCGCGCCGACGAGATCCTTGGCGTCGATCCGGACGTTGTCGAAGAACACCGAACCTCGCCCGACCGCCTTCGAACCGACATCGTCGATGCTCGACCGGCTGATGCCCTTCGCGTCGAGCCGGGTCAGAAACGCCGACACGCCGCCGGCACCGGGCTTGGTTTCGTCGGTGCGCGCCAGCACGAGGATGTAGTCCGACTGCTCGGCCATCGAGATCGAGGTCTTCTCGCCCGACAGCACATAGGCCGAATTGCCCTCGCGCCGCGCTTTGAGTTGGAGATTAGCCGCGTCCGAGCCGCCGCGCGGCTCGGTCAGACCCAGCGCCACCACCGCCTCGCCCGAACAGATCTTCGGCACGATGTCTTGGCTGACCTCGGGCCTCGCATTGGCCGCGATGATCGAGCCCATCAGAGAGCCCAGCAATTGCACATAGCCCACGCTGATGTCGGCGCGGCAAATCTCTTCGATGATGACGCCGGCCGTGACGCTCGCCAGGCCGAGGCCGCCCGCCTTCTCCGGCAGATCGACGCCGATCAGACCGAGCCCGCCCATTTCGCGGATCAGAGCTTTGTCGATGCGCCCCGCCGCTTCCCGCGTTTTGTAGCCTGCGGCCAAACGCTCGCGTGCAAAGCGGCGTGCGGTGTCGCGGATTGCTTCTTGCTCGGCGGAGAAGGCGAAATCCACGGGGTCCCGCCTTTCTATTTCATGTACTTGCGGAATTCGGGCTTACGCTTTTCGTTCAGCGCCTTCACGCCTTCCTTCGATTCCTCGGTGTTGTAGTAGAGTTTCAGCGCCTGCATGCCGAGCGCGCCGATGCCGCGAATATTGTCGCTGTCGGCGTTGAACGAGCGCTTGGCGATGGCGATGGCCGTCGGGCTGCGCTCGACCAATTCCGCGCACCAGGCGTCGACCTCTTCGTCCAGCTTGTCGTCGGCCACCACCGCGTTGGCCAAACCCATCGCCAGCCCCTCGCGCGCGCTGTAGCGCCGGCACATGTACCAAAACTCGCGCGCCTTCTTCTCGCCGACGACGCGCGCCAGATAGGCCGTGCCGAAGCCCGGATCGACCGAACCCATCTTGGGGCCCACCTGACCGAAGATCGCGCTTTCGCCCGCGATCGTCATGTCGCACAGCGTCGCCAGCACGTTGCCGCCGCCGATGGCATAGCCGCGCACCTTGGCGATCACGGGCTTGGGCACGTCGCGGATAATCGAATGAAGCTCTTCCACCGGCATGCCGATCGTGCCGCGCGTTTGGCCGTCGCCGTAGCCGCCTTCGTGATCCGATTGATCGCCGCCGGTGCAGAACGCCTTGTGGCCCGCACCCGTCAACACGATCACGCCGATATCGTCGTTCCACCCCGCCTTCTGGAACGCCTCGATCAGCTCAACGCAGGTGCGCGGCCGGAAGGCGTTGTAAACCTTGGGCCGGTTGATGGTGATCGTCGCCACCCGGTTGCGTTCGTCGTAGAGAATGTCTTCATAGCTCATCGGCACACCTCTTATCCGTGCATGGAAAGGCCGCCCGAGACGCTGATCGTCTGGCCGGTGATGTAGCGCGCATCGTCGCTGAGAAAGAACGCGACCAACCCCGGAAAATCGTCGGGCTGCGCCAAGCGGCGCATGGGAATGGATTTGGTCAGCGCGTCGATCAGGCGCCCGCCGGTGTCGAACGACGCCAACAACGGCGTGTCCGTGGGGCCCGGGCAGACGGTGTTGAACGTAATGCCCTGCTTGGCGAATTCTCGCCCCAGCGTTTTCATCAGCGCGATGATGCCGCCCTTGGCCGCCGAATAGACTGCCTCGCCGGATGAGCCCACGCGCCCGGCATCCGACGCAATGCTGACGACCCGCCCCGCGCCCGTCGCAGCCAACCGCCGCGCCACGACATGCGTCAGATTGAGCGGGCCGTAGAGATTGATGTCGATGACCTTCTTCCAAAAGTCCGGTTCGGTCTGGATGAAAGCCCGCGCCTCGTCCCATCCGGCATTGTTGACCAGGCCATAGACGGGGCCCGCCGCCTTTTCGAAGTCGTCCACCGCCTTGGCGACCGCCGCATAATCGGTGATGTCGACCTTATAAGACCAAGCCTTGCCGCCCGCCCCGCGCACGGCCTCGGCCGCCGCTTCGCCGCCTTTTTCGTTCAGATCGAAGATGCCGACCTTGCAACCGGCCTGGCCGAGCCTGAGCACGATCGCCTTGCCGATGCCGCTGGCCCCGCCGGTGACGATGACGGGCCTGCCTTCGAGTCCGAGCATGGGGCACTCCTCCAACTGGCATTTTTTTCAAGGCTAACGAGACTTTCGCTCCCGCACAACAAATTTCTAATGTACGTTAGAATTTAGGGCGGACCAGAGGCCGCGTTCGGGAACCAGCGATGACGGGCGAACCCAGCAAATCCGACCTCAGCCGGATGCGGATCTTGGATGCCGCGGCGCAATCCTTCCGCCGCAAAGGCTATGCAGGAACCACGCTCAACGACATCGCCAAGGCCGCCGACATGCAGGCGGGCAGTCTGTTCTATTATTTCGCCTCCAAGGACGAACTGCTCGAGGAAGTGCTCGACATCGGCATTCGCCGCGTCCACGAGGCCGTCGAGGAAAGCCAGCAGCGACTACCCGACGACGCCCCGCACCGCGCACGCTTGCGCGCCGCCGTCGAGGCCCACTTCGAAACGCTGCTCAAACACGGCGACTACACCTCGGCCAACATCCGCATCTTCGGCCAAGCGCCGGAGGACGTTCGCAAACGCCATCTTCGTCTGCGCGACGCCTATGCCGGACTCTGGCGGAAATTGCTGACCAAAGCCCAAAAGGCGGGCGCGCTGCGCGACGACGTCGATCTGGGCCTCGTGCGCATGCTGTTGTTGGGCGCGCTCAACTGGTCGGTCGAATGGTACCGCCCCGGCGGCAAGTCGATCCAAACCATGGCCGACCACATGTGCCTGATGCTGTTCGACGGCATCGGCCGCAAGGAACGCACACGCAGCCCCGAACACGAATGGCTCGATTGAACGGCGCGTGACGCCACGGAGAGACGGCATGGAAACTCAAAACCCGCGTTTCGGCTTTTCCGACGAAGAGCTCAAATCCCTGCCGACGGTCTATCGCCCCGATCTGTTTGCCGGAAAAACGGTCGTGGTGTCGGGCGCAGGCAGCGGCTTCGGCAAGGCCATCGCCTGCCTCTTCGCGCGGCTGGGCGCCAACGTCGCCATCTGCGGACGCAACGAGGAAAAGCTCGCGGCTGCCGTCGTCTTCCTGCAAAGCCTCGGCGCCACCGTCTTCAGCCAATCCATGACCATCCGCGATCCCGAACAGGTCGACCGTTTCGTCGCCGCGGTGTGGGAAAAATTCGGCGCCCTCGACGTGCTGGTCAACAATGCCGGCGGCCAGTTCCCGCAAATGGCGCTCGATTTCAAAGTGAAGGGCTGGAACGCCGTCATCGACACAAACCTGAACGGCACCTGGTACATGATGCAGTCGGCAGCCCGCCAATGGGTCGACCGCAAAAGCCCCGGCGCCATCGTCAATATCGTCGCCGACATCTGGCGCGGCATGCCGGGCATCGCCCACACCTGCGCCGCGCGCGCCGGCGTCACCTATTTGTCGAAGTCGGTGGCGGTCGAATGGGCACCCCATCGCATCCGCGTCAATTGCGTGGCGCCCGGCGTCCACGAAACCAGCGGCTTTGCCTATTACCCGCCCGCCGGTTTGAAAACCTATCACGAGGCAAACCCGATGCTGCGCCCTGGCGACGCGCACGACATCGCCGAGGCCGTCGCCTATCTCTCGGCCGCCAGCGCCAAGTTCATCACCGGCGAGGTGTTGACGGTGGACGGCGGCGAACAACTGTGGGGCGATCCCTGGCCGCCGGGACGGCCGGCCTATTTTCAGGCCAAACCCGCGTGAACGAAGCCGCGCCGGCGAACACATTACGGAATTTGAGGCCGATCATTCGCCGTCACGCGACGAAATTCGACCAACGTCGCCCTGCTCTGCTCTCGCCCCGCACACGATCAGCACACGGCGCAACGCAAGCAGTTGAAGTGTTTGGACAATCGTAGAAATCCATCATCGGCGCCACACTGAATCGGTGCGTCAAGGGGTTGATTCCGCTTCAATTCTTGCTGAACTCAGTCGCTCCAACATCCCGTTGAACCGAACGTGAAGTCCAATTCAGCTAGATCGCAACCGTGGCGGAAATGCAAGGTTACCGTGCGAGTGGTCCTGCCCTCGCGCTATGGCACGCCGCCCGTCAGATGACGCGCGAGCCAGCACTGTCACCGCCTTAGCCAGCTCAGCATCACCGCGTTCATTTCGCGGGGGTAGGTGTGGCTGAGGTCGTCGATCTCGCGGTAGGTTACGTTCGCCCCGACGCGCTTCAGCGCGATCAGTGCTTCGCGCGCCACCTCTGCCGGAAACATCCAGTCTAGGGCGCCATGGACGATGTGAATAGGCAGTCCCCGCACGCGGTCGGCCGTGATCATCTGCACGAGTAGCGGATGGAACGCAGCCGACACCGGCGCCAGATGAGTGAACGGCGACGACGCCTGCAGCCCCGCGACATTGATAATTCTCAGGGACATAGAGCCAGAAGCCGCCGCGTTCGCCGTCGCTGGCCTCATCCTCGCTTGCAAAGCGCATCAGGCCTACGTTTTCGTGCGCTGGCGCATGGAACAACGCCGCTTGCAATGCCGCATCCGACCGAAGCGCCGGATCGATGAAGAAGCGGCTCACCGGCGGCAGCACCCCTGCGGCGGGATAGAGCGCCTCAAGCCCCCGCGACACATATCCGAAGGCGCGGAAGGCGCCGCGAATGTCTTCCACATCGTCGAGAACAGCGCGCAGGCCCGCGAACGCCTTGAGCGCCGCATCGCCGGCGTCGTCGAGCGCATCCCAAAGATCGCCTAGTTTCGCGAGTCCGTCGGCGTGTGCGCCTCGCGCAATCTTCAACGCTTCCTCCGGCGCGCCGATCTGCGCCATCACGTTCGCGAAATTCGGCGGGTGGAAGTGGCGCGCAATCAGAAACAGCGTCTCATAGGCCCGCAAGAGCGGCGGGAGAAGTTCCACGAGGGCATCGGCTTCGGGCGCGTTCATCGCGCTCAGTCTAGCAGCGGTTGGCGGACATGCGCGATAGGAGATGCGTTGACCGCCTGGCGCCAAAACACTAGGAGAGGATCAATCTCACGTTACGGACTTGTGCCATGAGCCGATTTTTTGGGGCCGTTTGTCAGAACGGCTACGTCGTGCGCGACATCGAAAAGGCGATGACGCATTGGATCGACGTCATGGGGGTCGGTCCCTGGTTTTACATCGAGCGCGTGGCGATGGACTATTTTCGCAACCGCGGCGTTGACTCGCCGCTCGAGACATCGATCGCGCTCGCCAACTCGGGTGACTTGCAGATCGAACTCATTCAACAGCGCAACGACGCGCCTTCCATGTATCTCGAGTTCCTCAAGGCGGGGCACGAAGGGTTGCAGCATATGTCGTATTGGACCCGCGACTATCAAGCCCTCTACGACAAGGCGCTGCACCACGGGTACAAGGTCGGCCAAGAAGGTCAGATCGGCGGTCCGCAAGGCCGTTTTGCCTATTTCGACACCGAGAGCCATCCAGGCACGATCGTCGAGATTTCCGACATCAGCGGCAACAAGGGCCGCTTCTTCGAACGCGTCCGCGAGATCGCCAAGAGCTGGGACGGCCGGGATCCGATCCGAAGGGTTTGAGCATGCCCTAGCCGAACTGTGACCAAGAGACATTCATCATGGGTGCGACTGAGGCTGTATGCGTCAGCCGCACCCTTCCATTCTAAACCCGCTCGATGATGATCGCCGGTGCCATGCCACCCGCGGCGCACATCGTCACGAGGCCGCGCTTCAGGTTCCGGCGTTCAAGCTCGTCGAGCATCGTACCGATCAGGATCGAACCCGTCGCGCCGATCGGGTGGCCGAGCGCCATCGCACCGCCGTTCACGTTCACCTTGTCGCGGTCGAGCTTCAGATCGCGGATGAACTTCTCGGCGACGACGGCGAAGGCTTCGTTGATCTCCCACAGGTCGATGTCGTTGACGGTGAGCCCCGCTTTCGCGAGCACCTTCTTTGCGGCCGGGACCGGCGCGTTCAGCATCAAGGTCGGGCTATCGCCGACGTTTGCGAGTGCGACGACGCGGGCCCGCGGCTTCAAGCCTTTCTTCTTCGCATAGCCGGCCGAGGCGAGCAGGATCGCGGCGGCGCCGTCGACCACGCCCGACGAATTGCCGGCGTGGTGCACGTGCTTGATCTTGAGGTCGGGATACACCTGGCGGATGAGCCCCGCAAAGCTCGTACCCTGGCCGTCGAGATTAAACTCCGCCATCGCCTCAAACGCCGGCTTCAGCGCGGCAAGGCCTTCGCGCGTCGTTTGCGGGCGCGGAAACTCTTCGTGGTCAAGCGCAAGCGTGCCGTCTTCCTTGTGGACCGGCACGACGCTCTTCTTGAAGTGGCCACCTTTGATCGCGGCATCGGCGCGTTGCTGACTGACGAGGGCCAGATCGTCCAGCGCCTCACGCGGGATGCTCTCCAACGTCGCGATTGCATCCGCGCAGATACCCTGGTGCGACTGCGGGTGCCGCGCGCGCAGGCGCATGTTGCCGGCGTCCATCAGCGTCGGCGGGCCTGCGGCTTCGCGCTGGCTGGAGGTGTAGGACATCATCTCGGTGCCGCCGGCGATGATCAGGTCTTCGTAGCCCGCCGCGATCGAAGACGCGGCGAAGTTCACGGTCGTGATGCCCGAACCGCAGAAGCGGTCCAGCGTCACGCCGCTCGCCTTGACGTCGTAGCCGGCGTCGAGGGCGGCCATGCGGCCCATGTCCATCGCCTGCTTGCCGCGCTGGGACGAGGTGCCCCAGATGATGTCGTCGACTTCGGCCGTGTTCAGATCGTTCCGCTTGGCCAGCGCCTTCAGGACGGTCGCGGCCAGCTGCTGCGGATGAACGTCGGCCAGCGCGCCCTTGCCCACTTTGCCGATGCCACGCGGCGTCCGGCACGCGTCGATGATGTAAGCTTCGCCCATGTTGGTTGCTCCTTCGCACAAGAAAATGTCGTGGATCGTCAGTGGCCAAGAATGTTCGCCAAGTCAACTCACACTTGGCGGCCGGACCCGGCAATCCGTTTGGCGCCGTAGCGGCAGCCTGGTATTCTTGCCTCCACGACTCCACACCACGCGCTCGCCCCGCTTTGCAGCGGCCCGCGCTGAGCGCCGAGCAGGACAACGACCCATGGTTCCCACCATCGAGCAGCACCGGGCGCACCATCCGGAAATCCGCGCCGACTTCACCATCGACCAGCATTGGGAGCGTTATACGCCCGCCGATCACGCGACCTGGCGCACGCTTTATCGGCGGATGGAGCGCATCCTGCCGGGCCGTGCGTGCGACGAATTCTTGCACGGCCTGAAGGCGCTGAAGATCGGCGACGAGCAGATCCCGGATATGGGGAGGCTCTCCGACGAACTCTACAAGCTCACGCGCTGGCGCGTCGTCGCCGTGCCGTCGTTGGTGCCGGACGACATCTTCTTCGAGCACTTGGCGAACCGGCGCTTCCCGGCCGGGCACTTCATCCGCAAGCCCGAGCAACTCGACTACATCGAAGAGCCGGATGTCTTCCACGACGTATTCGGACATGTGCCGATGCTCGCGCTGCCGGTGTTTGCCGACTACATGGAAGCCTACGGAAAGGGGGGCCTGCGCGCGCAGGGACTGGGTGCGCTGGCGAACCTCGCGCGACTCTATTGGTACACGGTCGAGTTCGGCTTGATCGAAAAGCCAGAGGGTCTTCGGCTCTACGGATCGGGCATTGCGTCGTCGAGTGCGGAGTCGATCTACGCGGTGGAAGACGCGTCGCCGAACCGGATCCACTTCAACCTTGAACGCGTGATGCGAACGAAGTACCGGATCGACGACTTTCAGGAAAGCTATTTTGTCATCGGTTCGTTCGACGAGTTGTTTCAGGAAACCTATAAAGATTTCGGACCGATCTACGATCGCCTGAAGAGCGGACCGACCTATGAGCCCGGCACGATTTTGGCGAACGATCATCTGCATAATCGCGGCACCCATCGGTACAAGGCGGGCTCGCACCGCGCCTCAGCATGAGCAAAGCGGTCGTCTGCTTCGGGGAAGTGCTGTTGCGGTTCGCACCGCCCGGCCGCGAATTGCTGCTGCAGTCGCCGGCAACTGCGGTAACGGTCGCCGGCGCGGAGGCGAATGTCGCCGTGGCATTGGCCTCGTTCGGGCATCAGGCGATGATCGCAACGGTACTCCCCGATAACGTGCTCGGCCGTGCAGCGCTCGGCGAGTTGCGCAAGCACCGCGTCGACACACGCAGCGTGGTATTTGGCGCTGGACGGATGGGTCTGTTCTTTTTGACGCCCGGCGCGGTCAGGCGTCCGTCGGAGGTCCTCTACGACCGCACCGATTCTGCTTTTGCTCGCGCGCCGCAGTTGTGCCGCGTGGAGAGCCCGATCGCCGAGGCCGGTTGGTTTCACGTCTCCGGCGTGACGCCAGCGCTTGGTCGTGTCTGTGCCGATGCGGCCATCGCCGCCGCGAAGGCCGCGCAGGCGCGCGGCGTGCCGGTGTCGTTCGACGGGAACTATCGCTCGAAGCTTTGGGAGTCCTGGAAAGATGAGGCGCCGGCGATCTTGCGGCAGCTGTTCCAGAACGCGGACATCGTGTTCGGCGATGAGCGCGACATCGGTCTGGTGCTCGGGCGGTCGTTCGAGGGTGAGGACCGTCGCGTCCGAGCGGCGGCCGCGGCGTTCGGGGCGTTCCCGCGGTTGAAGCGGATCGCCTGCACCGTGCGCACGCCGCGGTCGGTCGACGCGCAGGACTATGGCGCGGTCATGTTCACGCGCGACGGCGCGCACTTCGTGGCGGACGTGGAATTGGCCGGGATCGTCGACCGCGTGGGCACAGGCGATGCGTTCGCGGCGGGCGTGCTCCATGGGTTGCTGAGCGGTATGGGCGACGCAGAAGCGCTTTCGTTCGGGCACGCTGCCGCTTGTTTGAAGCACTCGATCCCAGGGGACTTCTTGACCCTTGGGGTGGATGCCGTTCGGGCCGCGCTGGCGGACGACGGGCTCGACGTAAAGCGCTAAGCGGCGGGGTCCTTGAAATAGGGCTCGACCTTGCCTTTCAGCTTGATCGTCATTGGGTTGCCCTTGCGATCGCGGGCGTTGCCGGCCGCAAGCCGGACCCAGCCTTCGCTGACGCAATATTCCTCGACATTCGTCTTCTCCACCCCATTGAAGCGAATGCCGACGCCGCGAGTCAGCAGCGTTTCGTTGTAGTACGGGCTCTCCGGCGTGGCGCTCAGGCGGTCGGGCGGCGTGTCGGTCATGGTCCAGGTCCACAAAGTGTCCGCCGTTCTATAGCGCCGTGGCAGTTGACTTTGAAGCGCCGCGTCGGGCGATACTGACGCACCGATTTGGCGCCACCGGGGGACGAGCGGATGCTGGCAGCGGCGATCGCCTCGTGTGTCCGCTTTTGCGTGCGGTTTGCGCTGCATGTCGTCGTCGCGGCCCTGCTGGTGGCAGGCATCGCAGGCGTTTTCGCGGCGACCCATTTCAAGATGAACACGGACACCACCAAACTCGTGTCGCCGGAGCTCCCTTGGCGCAAGCAGGAGACGGCGTTTGCCGCCGTCTTCCCGCAGCCGCAGAACATGATCCTCATCGTGATCGACGGGGCGACGCCGGAGCTGGCACAACAGGCCACGACGTCGCTGATGACGGAACTCGAAAGGCAGCCGGCCTTGTTTCAATCGTTGCGGCAACCCGGCGGCGGGCCGTTCTTCGAACGCAATGGCCTGCTCTACGTGCCGTTGGCGCAGACGCAATCGGCGGTCGACCAGATTATCGCGGCGCAGCCGTTTCTGGGTACACTCGCGGCCGATCCGAGCTTGCGCGGTGTGATGAACTCGCTCTCGACGGCGCTTGTCGGGGTGGAGCGCGGGCAGATCACGCTGCAGCGGCTGGAGCGGCCGCTCGGCGCGTTCGATCAGACGTTGAAAGCATACTTCGAAGGCAAGCCGGCGCACCATTCCTGGCGGAAGATGATGCTCGAAGGCGAACCGGACTTGCGCGAGACACGGCGCGTGATCGAGGCACTCGTGGCGCTCGACTTCGGGGGCTTGAAGCCTGGCGCGAAGCCGACCGCTTTCATCCGCGACGCCGTGCAGACATTGGGGCTGACGCCAGAGCGCGGCGTGACCGTGCGCCTGACGGGCACGGTGCCGATCTTCGACGAAGAGTTCGCGACGCTGACTGAGCGCGCGGCTCCGATCGCGGCCGTAACGATCGGTGTGATTGTGCTGATGCTCTGGCTGGCGTTCCGCTCGTTCCGATTGATAGCAGCGGTATCGGTGACGATCCTTGCAGGGCTCATGATCACAACCGCACTCGGCCTCGCCATGGTTGGGGCGTTCAACATCATGTCGGTGGCGTTCGTGGCACTGTTCGTGGGGCTCGGCGTCGACTTCGGCATCCAGTTCGGCGTGCGCTACCGAGCTGAGCGGCAGGCGAAGGTCACGCTCGATGAGTCCATCGTCGCGGCAGCAGGCGGGATCGGGCCGTCGCTGACATTGGCGGCACTCGCGATCACCGCTGGGTTCCTGGGCTTCCTGCCGACGAGCTATCTCGGCGTGGCCGAGCTTGGGTTGATCGCCGGGACGGGGATGCTGGTCACGTTCTTCTTGAGCCTGACCTTGCTTCCGGCCCTGATCAAACTGTTCAAGCCCATCGGCGAGAGCGAGGAGACGGGGATTGCCGCGTTCGCGGGGCTTGATCGCGTGCTGCTCGATCGCCCGCGCCTGTTCCTCTTGGTGACGGCCGTTGCGGGCGCTGGCGCCGTCGCGCTGCTCCCGGCGCTGTCGTTCGACTTCAACTTGCTTAACCTCAGGTCGCGGCAGGCGGAGTCGATCTCGACACTGCTCGATCTCGCGCACGATCCCGATCGTTCGCCGAACGCGATGGATGTGTTGGCGCCCACGCGAGAAGCCGCCGCCACCACCGCTGCACGGTTGCGGACGTTGCCCGCCGTCGCGATGGCGATCAGCATTGATGATCTGATTCCGCGGGACCAGGAAGCGAAACTCGCGCACATCGCCGACGCTTCGTTGCTGCTCGATCTTTCGCTCAATCCGACCGACGTGAAGCCTGCACCCGGCGAAGCGGAAGTCGTGGAGGCGTTGCACGCGACTGCAGTGGCTCTGCGTAACGCGGCGGCGCAGCAGCCTTCCGCGGTTGCCACTTCTTTGGCCGGATCGTTGGAGAAGCTGGCCGGCGCCGATGCGGCGAAACGTGCGGAGGTCGGTGCAATCTTGACGTCTTCCCTGCCCGTCATGTTGGGCAACGTCCGCAAACTGTTGCAGGCGGAGACGGTCACGATTGATTCCCTACCACCCGATATTGCGCAGGACTTCATCGCGCCGTCCGGCCAGGTTCGTGTTCGGGTCTATCCGAAGGGTGATCCGACGGATAACGCTGCGCTCTCGCGCTTCGTGGCGGCGGTGAAGGGTGTGGCGCCCGCGGCGGTCGGCGTACCGCTCTCGCTCGAGGAATCCGGACGGACGATCACCGGGGCGTTCACGGATGCTGGTGTCTATTCCTTTCTGGTGATCGCGCTGATCTTGGCGGTGGCGCTGCGGGACCTTCGACTTGTCGCGTTGGCGTTGGCACCGTTGGCTTTGGCGGGCGCGTTGACCTTGGCGACGTGCGTGCTGATCGGGCTAAAGCTCAACTATGCGAACATCATTGCCTTGCCGTTGCTGTTCGGGATCGGGGTCGCGTTCGACATCTATTTCGTGATGGCGTGGCGGCACGGGGTGCGCGACCTCCTGGCATCGCCCTTGACGCGAGCGGTGATGTTCAGCGCGGGGGCGACGGCGTCCGGCTTCGGAGCACTCTGGTTTTCAAGCCATCCCGGAACGTCGAGCATGGGCGCGTTGCTCATCATTTCGTTGGCCTGGATACTCCTTGTCGTCCTTTTCGTATTGCCGCCGTTGCTGCAGCTCTTCGCACGGCGCTAATCCTTCATCAGCTTGTCGCTGATCTCATCGAGTTTCTTCACCAAGGCCGGCGCGCCGCCCGCAGCGACCGTTGCCGCGAAGTCCGAACGGCGGGTCGCGAGCTGGCTCACGAATTCGAAGATCACGTCGATCACCCGCCAGGCGCCGCCGCTCTCGCGCAGGCGGTAGACCAAGTTCACCGGCTTCTCGCCTTCCGGAATCACTTGGCTCTTCACCAGTCGATCGGGATCGCGGTTGTCGACTTTCGGGTCGGTCACGAACTTCTGGCCCTTGAAGGCGCTGAAGTTACGGGCGTAGCTTGCAATCGTCATGCGGCGAAACGCCGTGACGAGCGCCTTGTGCTCGTCCTCCGACATTTTGTTCCACGCCAGGCCAACGGTGAACTTCGTCATCGCCGGAAGATCGAACAACGCGTCGACCTCTGCTTCGAGCTTCTTGTAGCGGCCGGTGATGCCGAGCTTCGGCCCGTCCTTCATCGCGGCAAGCAACGCATCATGAAACTTGTCGATCCGCGCGACCGCGGGATCCGGCGCATCGGCCGCGAAGGCGGCGCCAGCCTGGAACAGAAGCAATGCGAGAGCCAAGGCCTTGAACAAGGTCACGAGTCGTCCCCTATCGTTTGGTCCATCATAGCAGATGTCTCCGCCTGATGGCGCCGGATCGCGGCCAGGAACGGGCCAGCGAAAGCCTTCAGTTTCGCGGCACCGACGCCGTGGACCTCGGCGAAGGCCGCTTCGTTGGCAGGCTTCTTGGCGGCCATATCGATGAGCGACTTGTCGGCAAAGATGACGTAGGCCGCGACGCCACGTTGCTTGGCGAGCCGCAGCCGCAATTGCTTCAGCGCATCGAGCAGGGATGTATCGGTCGCGTCGAAGTCGGCGGCTGCGGCCGCCATGCGTGCCTTCCGCTCGGCGCGTTTCGGCGCCGCGACGACGGGGCGATACTGGAACGCCACCTCGCCGCGGATCAGCGCCCTGCCCTGCTCGGCGATCGCAATCCCGCCGTAGCCGGCGATATCGATCGTCAAGAAATTCGCGGCGACGAGCTGGCGGATCAGCGCTTGCCACTCCTCGCGCTTGTACGCTTTGCCGGCGCCGTAGACCGCGAGCCGCTCATGCCCGAGCCGTTCGATGCGCTCGTTCTGCGCGCCCATCAAGACGTCGACGATGTGCACGGCGCCAAAGCGCGCACCCGTGAGCCGGATCGTCTCCATGATTTGCTTGGCCTGTGCGGTGCCGTCGCTAAGACCCGCGGGCGAGAGGCAGGTGTCGCAGTTCCCGCAAGGCGTTGCACGCTCGCCAAAGTAACCCAGCAGGATTTGCCGCCGGCACCCCGCCGCCTCGCAGTAACCGACCAGCGCGCCGAGCCGTTGATGCTCACGGCGCTTGCGATCTTCGCCGGCGTCTTCTTGTTCGATGAACATACGACGCATGCGCAAGTCGCCGAGGCCAAAGAGCATGTGCGCCTCGGCCTTCGCCCCGTCGCGGCCACCACGGCCGAACTCCTGGTAATACGCTTCCACACTGCCCGGCAGATCGGCGTGAAGCACGAAGCGCACGTCCGGCTTATCGATCCCCATGCCGAAGGCGATCGTGGCCGCCATGACCAGGCCGGGCTCGGTCATAAACGCGTTCTGGTTCGCTTCGCGCGCGTCCTTGTCCATGCCGGCGTGATAGGCGCGCGCTTTGATGTCGTTTTCGCTCAGCAGCTCCGCCGCCTCCTCCGTGCGTTTGCGCGAGAGGCAATAGACGATGCCGCTCCGCCCGCGGCGTGCCTGAACGTATTCCAACACCTGACGCTTCCAATCGCGCTTTGGCTCGACCGAGAGCGTGATGTTTGGCCGGTCGAAGCCCAGCACGAAGCTATCCGCGCGACCGGCAAACAGGCGTTCGGCGATGTCGGCGCGGGTGATTTCGTCTGCGGTGGCGGTCAGCGCCACGATCGGCACGTCGGTGAAGATCTCGCGCAAGCCCGTGAGCGCTTCATATTCCGGCCGGAATGCCGGGCCCCATTGCGAGATGCAATGCGCCTCGTCGATGGCGATCAGGCGGACGTCGAGTTTGACCAGCGCCGACAGCATGCGCTCCGTCATCAGCCGCTCGGGCGCCATGTAGAGCAGCCGCGTTTCACCCGCGGCCGCGCGGCGCCAAGCCTCGACATTGTCCTCCCGCGATTGCGACGAGTTGATCGCATCTGCGGCGACACCAGCCAGGCGCAGCGCCTGAACCTGATCCTGCATCAGCGCCACCAGCGGCGAAACCACGATCGTGAGCCCGCCCTGCACGAGTGCCGGCACCTGAAAGCAAAGCGACTTGCCGGAGCCCGTGGGCATAACGGCCAGCACATGGCGACCGCCCAGCAGCGCGTCGATGATGCGCTCCTGCCCCGGACGAAACGCGTCGTAGCCGAACACGTCTTTCAGCACCTGCCGCTTCGGGTCGATCTTGATCGCGGCGAGACTCAATCGGGCGCTCCGGGGTTCGGCCGCGTATACCGCGCCGGGCAGCGCGGCGGCCAGGGGACCGACCCGGTTGACCCCATTTATGCGCAAATAGGCGTTCGATGCGTTTATGCGGCTGACTTCCGCCATTTCATCCGTTTGGAATCCGTTTGAAATGCGTTTGCCATCCGTCGGCGAAGCGAACGCGAGCGGCCACCATCCCCAAGCGCCTTGGCGGATCGATCTCGAGTCGGCGCAATTCGCAGACGCAGGTGTGCATCGCCCTGACGTATGTTCGCGGTGGTTAGCCCATTGGTAATTAGAACATATAGCGAACAAATCGACAGGTAGCAAGCAAATGCGCGTGACCGGTGATTCCTAAGAGAGAGCCCCGATTGGATGCAGATTGGTATGGAGTGGGGCGGAGATCGAACAAGTCGTCGGAGCAATGACATGAGCCGCAAACGGCGCACTATCAATTTGCCGGCGCCCTATCTGAAGCGGGTGTGGGTCGACGCTACACGCATTCCCAACGTTGAGGCATATCCGTTCTGCCTGCCATTGTTTCGCCCGGCGTTCGAACTCACCTTCGAACGTCCGATCACGATTATCGTCGGTGAGAACGGCACCGGCAAGTCGACCCTTCTTGAGGGGATCGCGGCAATGGCAGGCTACGACGATGCAGGCGGCGGCAAAGGATACACGGCCGTCGATCATTCCGCCGCGGTCGAGGCAACAGGCGGTCGCCTTGCCCAAGCGCTCCGCGCCAGTTGGCTGCCGAAGATCACAAGCGGTTGGTTCTTCAAGGCGGAGAGTTTCTTCTCGGTGGCGCGGTACCTCGATCGAGCCGCCGTCGAGGCCAACGCGGCGCCGCCGAACTTTCTGTCTCACTCGCATGGTGAGGGCTTCCTGCGCTTCTTTGAAGAGCGTTGCGACCGGCAAGGCATCTTCATCTTTGACGAGCCGGAATCGGCGCTGTCGCCGTCGCGCCAGATCATGTTTCTGCAACTCTTGCGGCGGATGGAACAGCGCAGTCAGTGCCAAGTCATCATGGCGACGCATTCGCCGTTGTTGATGGCGTACCCAGGCGCGCAGTTGCTTCTGCTTTCGCCGCGCGGGCTGGAGGCAGCGAGTTTGGAACAGACGGAGCATTTCAAGTTGCTTCGCGAATTCTGCGCGGGTCCTTCGGCATTCGTGGCATCGGCGCTTGCCGAAGGCACTTGAACAACAAGATCATGGGCAAATTCGCCTGCGAGGCGATCTTCGAGCGCTTGCGGCCGATCCTTTGCCTTCTCCGGCGCGACTGATTGCGGTGGATACCCGTAGCGCTTGCTTGAAAGGGAGTGGGGGTAGGGCTTAGCTCACCGGCGTGGTTCAACGCTTCAGCCAAGAGGAACAGCCAGATGTTTCGTACCATTGCCAGCGCCGCGGTGGCGTTCACGCTTGCGGGTACAGCTTACGCAGGCGAGTTCAGGGACTTGAACAATCGCTTCTCGCTCACCGCGCCCGACGGTTGGACGAGTGAAGCACCGCCGGCTCCGGCGGTCGCGCTGGTCGTGGCGTCGCCGCGTAAACCTGAGACCGGCGGCAACTGCAACGTGGTCCTTGCGGACAATCCGCTCAAGGGGCAGACTCAGGCTGAGATCGATCAACAGCTGGCGAGCGTGATCAATGCCGAGTTCTGGAAGACGATGATCGGTCAGGCCAAGATGTTCAAATCCATCAACATCGACGACTGGGGCACGCGCGAGCAGCGCGGGCGCAACGTCCACTACGTGAAGGCGACCTCCGAGATCGACGCGGGCGGCACGACGCTGTCGGTCACGCAGCTGATGAACCTCTATGTGATGCCCGGTCAATCCGCCGCCATCACCTGCACGGCGCGCACAGAGGCCTATGACCGCGAAGAAGGGGACATTTCTTCGATCATGAACTCGTTCGAGCCGCGGCCCGACATGACGGTCGCCGCGTATCGCTTCCCGCGCGCGCCGGTGAATGTGGGCACGATCGCGCCATTCGTGGCGATCGAGTCTGCGAAGGCTGGCGGTTGGCGGGTGACGCGGCGCTAATCGCCAAGCCGTGATTGCCGTTGATCGGCCGTTCATCTGAGAAATGGCCGATCTCCGCCGTTGTGAACGCGTGCTGAACGGGGTGCCCTGCTGAGTGTTCAGGAGCGCGCCCCTATCTTTTCGTCTCAAGGGTCGGATGTCCCGCCCTCGAGATGGAGTTCAGTTTTCATGCGCAAACTTGTGACGACCGTTGCGACCGCCGTGACCTTGGGTGTCATGGGCTTTGCGGCGCCTGCGTTCGCGGACAGCCCCGCGCCGCAAGCCGGTTACAACCAGACCTACAAAGGCCCCGCCAATCCGTATGCAGGCCCAAAGTTCGACGACCGCCGGTTCGAAGACCAGGGCTTTGAAGATCGAGGCTTCGAAGATCGTGGCTTCGGCGATCGCGGGTTCCGCGGCCGCGGCTTCGACGATCATCGCTTCGACCGGAACGGCAACTTCCACATCACGTTCGACTTCGGCCGGCATGACCGCGGGTTCGACCGTTGGGAGCGTGGCTGGGGTTCTGGCGGGTACGACCAGTTCCGGTTGCAGCAACCGCTGAACTACTGGCGCCTGACCCGCCGGCTTGAAGCGCAAGGCTTCTATGGCGTCCGCGGCTTGCGCCCGGCGCGCTGGGGCTTCGGTTACCGGGCCTTCGCGTTCAACTATCGTGGTCAGCCCGTGATGCTCCGCATCAACCCTTACACAGGGCGTGTGTTGGATCAGCGCTATATCTAACGCCAAAGCAGCACTGCACGTCGCGAGCGCCGGGTGGAAACACCCGGCGTTTCGCTTTCGCGCGTACACGGCTCAATCTGCTACTGTGCCGGCAACCGCCGAAAGGACATGCGCCCATGAAGCCCGCCTACATCCTCATCGATTTCGAGAACGTGCAGCCGGACAAGATCGGCGCGCTCGACACGGGCGCGTTCAAGATCAAGGTGTTCGTCGGCGCGAAGCAGTCGCGGGTGGCGCTGGGACTGGCGAGCGCGCTACAGCCGATGGGCAATGCGGTCGAATACGTGCAGATCGAGGGCAGCGGGCGCAACGCGCTCGATCTCCATATCGCTTACTACATCGGGCGGTTGGCGGTGGAGGAGCCGGGCGCGGTCTTTCACATCGTCTCCAAAGACACTGACTACGATCCGCTGATCGATCATCTCAAGGGCAAGAAGATTCACTGTCACCGCTGGAGCTCGTTCGGCGACATTCCGCACGCGCGCATCGCAACACCGAAGGTTGCCGCGCTTCCGCGCGTGCGCGCGAAGCCGCAACCGAAGGTGGTCGCGAAGCCGGCGCTGGTTGCTTCACCTCAGGTGGACGAGATTGTCGACAACCTGGTCAAGCGCGCGAAGGCGCGCCCGTCGACGCTGAAAGCGCTGTCGAGCACGATCAAATCACACTTCCGCGGCGTGGGGATGACCGACAGCGAGGTCGACGCGATCGTCGCCGCGCTGAAGGCGCGCGGGCTGATCGCGGTCAAGGAGGGGAAGGTCGCATATTCGCTGGAGTGAGTTTCTTCCTGGGACCGCGGGCGGGAATGCTCGCGGTCCCAGGAAGAAAGACACTTGCGGGAAGCGTGCGCGCTGGCCCTAATAGGCCCACCACTATTCTCACGGAGCCCGCCAATGACCGATACCCCCTACACCCCGCCGAAGGTTTGGAGTTGGAACAAAGAAAGCGGGGGACGCTTCTCCAACATCAACCGGCCGATCGCGGGATCGACGCACGAGAAGGAACTGCCGGTCGGGAAACACCCGTTTCAGCTCTACTCGCTGGGTACGCCGAACGGCGTGAAGGTCACGGTGATGTTCGAGGAACTTCTGGCCGCCGGCCACAAGGGTGCGGAGTACGACGCCTGGCTCATCAATATCAACGACGGGTCGCAGTTCGGCTCGGGCTTCGTGGCGGTCAATCCGAACTCGAAGATTCCGGCACTGCTCGACCGGTCGGGCTCAAAGCCCATTCGCATCTTCGAGTCCGGCGCGATGCTCTTGCACTTGGCAGAGAAATTCGGAGCGTTCCTGCCCAAGGACCCGGCGAAGCGCGCGGAGTGCTTGTCGTGGCTGTTCTGGCAGATGGGCTCCGCGCCGTTTCTCGGCGGCGGCTTCGGGCACTTCTATGCCTATGCGCCAATCAAAATCGAATATGCGATCGACCGCTATGCTATGGAAACGAAGCGTCAGCTCGACGTGCTCGACCGGCACTTGGCGAAGAACGAGTACATGGCCGGCGACGAATACACGATCGCCGACATGGCGATCTGGCCGTGGTACGGCGCGATGGCGAAGGGCTTGCTCTATGGGGCGGCAGAGTTTCTGGCCGTGCACGAATACAAGAACGTCATCCGTTGGGCCGACCTCATCGGTGCGCGCCCTGCCGCCAAACGTGGCCGCATGGTCAATCGCGTCTTCGGCGACCCCGCGAGCCAACTGCACGAGCGCCACGATGCGAGCGACTTCGACAAGGTCAAGGCGGATTAGCGGTTTTTGAGGATCGCGCGGGCGGCGGCTACGGCCGTCGCGAACGTTGCCTGTAGGAGATAGCCGCCCGTCGGCGCCTCCCAATCGAGCATCTCGCCGACCGCGTAGACGCTGGGCTGCGCGCGGAGCATCAGGTTTTCGGCAAGCGCGTCGAGGGCGATGCCGCCGGCGGTGGAGATCGCGCGGACGAGGCCTTGCGTGCCGGTGAGCGTGATTGGCGCAGCCTTGATCTGCGCCGCCAGTGCGGCCGGCGCCTCGGCAAGCTTGACGCCGTGCGCCTCGCGCAGCAGGTTGATTGCGGCGGGGCTTAGCGCCAGCGCCTTACGCAAGTGGTTCGACATCGACTCCGTCCCGCGCGGCCGAGAAAGTTTCGCGGCGAGTGCGGCAGTGCTCATGTCGGGGCGCAGGTCTATCGCGACGACCGCCCTGCCCTCGGCCTCGATCGCCTCACGCAGCGGCCCTGAGAGCGCGTAAATCGCGCCGCCCTCAAGGCCGGCGCGCGTGACCATCGCTTCGCCGCGCACGGTTTGGCCGGCGAAGCTGAGCGCAATGCTCTTCAGCGGCTCGCCCTCGAAGCGGCGGAACACTTCGCTCCACGCGACGGTGAAGCCCATGTTCGCGGGCCTCAGCGGTGATACCGCGACACCGCGCTGGCGGAGGATCTCAACCCAGGCGCCCGTGGACCCGAGCTTCGGCCAACTCGCACCGCCAAGGGCGAGGATGGTCGCATCGGGCCGTGCGAGGACCGTTTTGCTTCCATGTGCGAAGACAAGCGCCCCGCTGTCGTCCCACCCTTGCCAATCGTGCCGCGTCTTGATTTCGACGCGCTGGCCGGCCAACCGCGCGAGCCAAACCCGGAGCAACGGCGACGCCTTCATCGCCTTCGGGAACACGCGGCCGCTGGAGCCCACGAACGTCGGCTGGCCGAGGGCCTCCGCCCAAGCGACCAACGCACCCGGCGGGAACGCTTCGAGGATCGGCTTCAACTGCGGCGCCGCGGTGCCGTAGCGTGCGACGAACTTTTCGAACGGCTCGGAATGCGTGAGGTTCAGGCCGCCACGGCCTGCTATCAGAAGCTTGCGCGCAACCGACGGCATCCGGTCGTAGACAGTGACGGCAAGCCCCGCCGCGCTCAAAAGCTCCGCCGCCATCAGGCCCGCCGGACCCGCACCGATCACGACGACTTCAGCAATTTTACCCAAGTCCGGCACGGAGCGGTCCACTACGTTGGCTCAAATTCATTGAGGAGAACCCGATGCATACCGACATTCGGCGCAGCAAGCCAGGCACGATGGCTGGCACTCTGTTAAGCCTGTTTGCACTCGTCGGCTTCGCGGCGCCGACATTTGCAGATCCCTTACAGGACGCGAAGGTCGTCGCGGCGCTCGATACCCAGTATCAGTTGGCCGTGAAGCGAAACGACGCGGAAACGATGGACCGCATCCTGCACGACGACTTCATCCTCGTGCTCGGCACCGGCGACGCGTACAACAAGGCACATCTGCTCAAGAACGCGCGCGACAAGAAATATGTCTACGAACTGCAGGACGAAGAGGCGGGCACCCAAGCGGTGCGCATGTACGGCGACACAGCGATCGTGACCGCGAAGCTGCTGCTGAAGGCGACCACCGGCGGCAAGACGGTCGAAACGAAACTCTGGTTCAGCGACACCTACGTTCGCACGCCCACCGGCTGGCGCTATGCGTTCGGTCAGGCGTCGCTCGCGTTGCCCTCGGAAAGGTAGCTACTCCTTATACCAAACGATCTGCGTGCTGGTTGCAAGCAGGCGGCTGTCCTTGCCCCACAGGTGCGCGATCTGATCGGCGAAACCGTCGGCGAAGAGGTGGGCGTCGGCGGTGCAGAGGAGCGGGGTGGTGCCTTGCGCGCGCATGGCTTCTTCACCCGCATGGAAGAATGTCGTCAGCGTGATCGTGCCGACGGGCACGAACTTCGGGCGGGCGAGGAAGGCGCGGATGATGAAGGCGTCGCTCATACAGCCGAGCGAGAGATAGTCGAGCGGGCGCGTGGGCGCGTCGCGCATCCAGAGCTTCGAGAAGGCGGAGCGCACCTCCGAGCCGTCGCGCGGGGTAAAGTCCGGCTCGCCCTCGGCGAAGCGCATCTCGTAGCGGCTGGTCCAGCCGCCGGGGCGAAACTTGTCGAACACCGGCACTTGCTCCGGTGGCGGCATCTCGGGCGGCTTGGCGGCGTGATGCGACCAGACTTCGCGGCGGTGGCCGCAGACGACGCTGGCGGTCGCGGCGACCGTCTCGCCTTGGCGGAGCTCGAGCGACCAGTGTTGCGTCGACTTGCCGGTGCGGCGCTCGCGGCACTCGATCTCGAACGCACCCTCAGTGATCGCCGCGCAGTAGTTGACGGTGAGCGCAACCGGCGTGCCTTGCCGGCGCGGATCTTCGAGTACAGCGCGCAGAAGCGCCGCCGCCGTGAAGCCGCCGAACGGGCCGCCGAAGTTCGAATAGAAGGGGCTGGTGCGGCCGGTGAGTCGCTCGGCCGATTGGCGTTCGAGTGTCGTGGCTTGGTCGAGGGGGTGTTCGCTCATGCGGTGCGAAATGGCATGGCGCGCCGCGGTTGTCGATAACCTAGCCGGTTATCAAGTCCACCAGACGCTGCGGAACCCTTGCGCCGCGGCGCACGACAACAATCGGCGCCGCTGTGAAGCGTGCCATCGTGGCCGCCGTTTCCTCAGCGTCAACCGGGCTCGCCGTCGATTCGCTAAGTACGATGGCGGCGTGCGGGCGGACGGCGCAGGCAGTCAGCGTGTGGCTGATCGTGCCGAGATAGGTGCCTGCGATCAGGATCGTGCGGACGTCGAGCGCCTTGATAAGGTCGAGATTCGTAAAGTCGTGGCCGAGCGGGGACATGATGCCGCCGGCGCCTTCGATCAGCGTGATGCCTGCGCGGGGCTTGCGGCAGAAGGCGGCGACCTGATCCAGGGCGAGCCGAGCGCCTTCACGCTCGGCGGCCATGTCGGGGGAAAGCGGGGCTTTGAAGCGCCAAGGGGAGATCGTGTCGATCTCGTTGGCATTCGCCGGACGGCCGAGTGCTTGCAAGATAAGGCCGCTGTCGCTTGCGGCGGCGTCGGCGGGGTCGAAACCGCTGAGCACGGGCTTGATCGCGTCAACGGCGGTCCCGCGCGCGCGTAACGCTTCGATCAGACGGCAGGCGACATAGGTCTTGCCGAGCTCCGTGCCGGTGGCGGTGATAAAGGTCAGGGTCATCGGACGAATGGACGGACCGCTTCGACGAGGCGCGCGACGTCGGCTTCACGATGCGCGGCGGTGAAGGTGATGCGCAGTCGCGCGGTGCCGTGCGGGACCGTGGGCGGGCGGATCGCCGTGACGAGGAAGCCTTGGGCCTCGAGCGCCGCCGACGCTTCCAGCGCCGCGGCTGAGGGGCCGAGGATCAACGGCACGATCGCCGACTGCGGCGCGGGCAGGTTCAGCAGCGCGCAGAACTGCTTGGCGAGTGCGAGCGGCTTAGCGCAGAGCGATTTGTCCGTTGCGATGACGTCGATGCCGGCCGTTGCGGCAGCGATCACAGCAGGCGGCAGACCCGTCGCGTAGACAAACGAGCGGGCGCGGTTGATCAGGAGATTGATCACCGGCTTGCTCGCCGCGACGTAACCGCCGTAGGCACCGGCCGCCTTCGAGAGCGTTCCCATTTGGATGTCGGGCGCGACACCCCAATGCGCCGCGGCGCCCCTGCCGTCACCGATCACGCCGAGGCCGTGCGCGTCATCGGTCATCAGCCACGCGTGATGCGCACGCGCGGCGGCGAAAATCTCCGGCAACGGCGCGAGGTCGCCGTCCATGCTGAAGACGCCCTCGGTGAGGATCAGGCAGTGGCGGGCACTCGTACGGTGTGCACTCAGCAGTTCGCGCAGGTGGGCGATGTCGTTGTGGCGGAAGAGCACGACCGTCGCGCCGGAAAGCTTTGCGCCGGACAGCATGCAGGCATGCGCGAGTTCATCGACTAGGATCAAATCACCCTCGCTCGCGAACACGGGGATCGTGCCAACATTGGCGAGATAGCCGGAGCCGAAGACGATCGCGGCGTCGGTCGCCTTCAACGTGGCAAGTTTGCGCTCCAGCCTCTCGTAAAGCGGGTGGTTACCGGTGACGAGGCGCGAGGCACCTGCACCGGCGCCGAACTCTTGCGCGGCGGTTGCGGCGGCTGCTTTCAAGCGCGTATCTTGCGACAGGCCCAGATAGTCATTCGAACAGAAATTGAGTGGCCCGACATTCGCCGCGACCGTCCGCAGCGCGCGGCCGAGCGATTCCGACGCGAGCTGGTCAAGTTTGTGGCGGGCGAAGTCGTCCAACGATCTCATCGGCTCTATGTACAGGGATGAGAGCCGCCGGCCAACCGCTTGACGCGCGCCGGGCCTCACCTATGTTGCCCGCGCAGTTCTTGGGGTTAACACGTGGATCAGCGCGCACCCGCTTGGCTTTCCGCCGGTTGGGAACATATCTGGCTTCCGTATGCGCAAATGAAGACGGCGCCGCTGCCGCTCGCCATAGTCGGCGCGGAAGGCGCACGGCTGAAGCTCGCGGACGGGCGCGAGTTGCTCGATGGTGTGGCGTCGTGGTGGACGGCCGCACACGGCTACAACCATCCGCACATTCGCGACGTGGTGGGGCGGCAGTTGGCGACACTGCCGCATGTGATGCTGGGCGGGCTGGCGCATGAGCAGGCTTATGTGTTGGCGAGCCGGCTGGCGAAGATGTTGCCGGGCGATTTGAGTCGCGTGTTCTTCACGGACTCGGGTTCGGTCGCGGTCGAGGTGGCGCTGAAAATGGCGATCCAATTCTGGATCAATCGCGGCGAGCCTGGTCGGACGAAAGTGGTGAGCTTCAAACAGGGTTATCACGGCGACACGTTCGGCACGATGGCGATCTGCGATCCCGACGAAGGCATGCATAGCCTGTTCAAAGGCGTGCTGGCCGAGCAGTTCGTGGTCGATCTGCCCACCGACGCCGCGCGCGCTCAGGCGCTGGACGATGTGCTGACCCGACATCGTAGCGACATTGCGGCCGTGATCGTGGAACCGCTGGTGCAAGGCGCCGGCGGCATGAAGTTTCATTCGGCCGCAACGCTGCGCGCGATCGCGGACGCGGCGCGCCGTCATGGGGTGCTGTTCATCTTGGACGAGATTTTCACCGGCTTCGCGCGCACGGGATCCATGTTCGCGATGGATGAGGCCGGGCTCGTGCCGGACATCGTCTGCCTCGGCAAGGCGCTGACCGGCGGGACGCTGCCGCTGGCCGCAACAGTAGCCAGCGCGTGGGTGTTCGAAGGATTCTTATCGGACTCCTCCGGCGCCGCGCTGATGCACGGGCCGACCTACATGGGCAACGCCCTCGCCTGCGCGTCGGCGAACGCGTCCCTCGATCTATTCGAGCGCGAACCGCGGCTGGAGCAGGCGGCGCGGATCGAAGGCGTTCTGAAGCGCGAGCTCGAAGCCGCCCGCGGGATGCCCGGCGTTAAGGACGTGCGCGTGAAGGGCGCGATCGGTGTGATCGAACTCGATCGCCTCGACACAGCGGATGCGCGACGGCGGCTAATCGAGCACGGCGTTTGGGTCAGGCCGTTCGGCAACATCGTCTACACGACGCCACCGCTGATTATCTCGGACGCCGAACTGACGACGCTCACCGATGCGATGGTTGACGTCGTGAGAGAGATCACAGTCTCGTGAAACCGATAGAGATTTTCGTCGACGCCGATGCCTGTCCGGTCAAGGAAGAGGTCTATCGCGTCGGGCGGCGGTATGGGCTGAAGGTCTATGTGATTTCGAACGGCGGCGTACGCGTGCCGATTGAGCCGTTGATCGAAATGGTCGTCGTGGCGCAGGGGCCTGATGTTGCGGACGATTGGATTGTCGACCGCGCAACCACTGGCGACATCGTGGTAACAGCCGACATTCCACTGGCGCATCGCTGCCTGCAGAACGGCGCGCAGGCGATTGGACCGACGGGGCGGCCGTTCACGCAGGCCTCGATCGGTGCCGCAATGGCGCAGCGCGGATTGATGGAACACTTGCGCGCGACCGGCGAGATCACGGGCGGGCCGAAGCCGTTTGCGGCCGGCGATCGCTCGCGCTTTCTGCAAGCGTTGGATGAGGCGGTCAACCGGTCTAAACGCTCGCGCGGGCCCTAGCGGTTCTCGGTTTCTGCGAACACCACATACCGCAACGGGCCGCGTTGTAGGCCGTCGAAGGGATAGCAGGTGACCAGCGCCAGGCGCGGTTTCGCGCCGGTCGTCGTGATGCCGGAGGCGCGGGCGTGGACGATGGTGGAGCCGGTCATCTTGTAACGGATGGTCTTGCCGTCCGGCGTGGCGACGTTGATCGTGTCGCCGGGCTTTAACGCTTTGATGAAGGTGAAGTGGGTGTCGCGGTGGCCGCCGACGACGCTGGTTCCGTTTGCGCCGAGCTTCGGCGTGCCCGCGACATGAGCGGGGCCGAAGGCGAGCGCCTCGCCGCCGGCGTCTTCGAGGATGATCGCGGATTCGTTCAGGCGCGGGAAGGTGATGCGGGCGACGGGCCAGGTGTCGGCCCAAGCCCAGGCTTTCACGGGTTGGCCGGTGGCGATTGTCGAGTCCCAGGCGCGCTCGAGCAGGACCTGGGCGACGACCGCTTTTGCTTGGATGTAGATCGCGTGAGCGGTCAGGTAACCGCCGACGAGGATGAGGGCGGCGGCGAGGAAAGTTACGGGAGTCACACGAACGCACGAAGATCGCGAAGAAGAAATTGAACCACGAAGCACGCCAAGCCTCTCTGCCTGGATGGCTGCGCCGCCGCGCACGTAGCTCAACATGATGGCGCTACGCGCGGAGCAAACCTTTGCGATTCGCCGCGAGCAGCTTGGTGTGCTTCGTGGTTCAATCTCTTCTTCCATCTGCAGGAATTCGGCTGGGGCTAGCATGGCGAGGATCCCTCACCCCCGGCCCCTCTCCCTTCTAGAGTGAAGGGAGAGGGGTGGTGGTGGATTAAGTCCGTGTACGGAAGGCTAAGAGGAGGACAGTGCCGGCGGTCAGAGCTAGAACGCCGAGCAGAAGTTGCAATGCGGTGCCGGCGTCCGTTTGCGGGAGATTGACGCCCTGCCCGTCCGCCGCCGTTGCGGGCTTGTCGGACATGGCAAGTTTCAGCATCAGACTTTCGTCGACCGAGGCTTTGATCATCGGGTTCGATGGGTCTTCGCCAAAGACTTTCTCGAAGTTCCAGCCGTGCGGCAAGTTCGTCGGCATCTCTTGGCTGTTCAAGACTTCGCCAACCGGGCGGCTCGGCGTGACGTCAACCGCAACCAGGCTCGTCAAGCGCGAGACCAAGTGGTGGGCGAGCGCCACGCGCAGGACTTCCGCGTCGACGTCGCCTTCGTTGGCACCCTTATAGCGCAGCGCTTCGATCGCCGAGATTTTTGAACGAGCCCAGAGCTTGGAGACGCCGCTACCTTTCACCGCGGTCGCGAGGTCAAGCGTCGCGGTCCACGGGGTCTGCCCGATGCGGCCGACGAGGTTGACCTGACCAGACTGTGCGCCCGTAACGGCAGTCAGCACGATCGGTTCGCCCGCATAGAGGTCCGGGATCGGGTTCGGCCAAGTCTCCAACTTCACACCGTCGGCCACGCGCAGGTCCGTCATGACGGGGCTTTCGAGTTTGTTGAAGAGCTCCGTCACGCGGGCGTCCACTTCGGATTCGGCGCCAATGTGGGTGAACGTGCCACGGCCCAACGTGGCGATGTGATTCATCAGGAACGTGTTCGGCGCGGAGCCGATACCGACTGTGAAAAGGCGCGAGCGGCCGAGCGATTTGCCGATCTCCTGCAACACCTGATCTTCGTTGCCGACAGCACCGTCGGTCAGGAAGATCACCTGACGCAGGTGGGTCGTATCTTTCGGCGTGGCGTCGAACAAGGCCTGCTGCAGGGCGGCATAGATTTCCGTACCGCCGTTCGCGTCAAGCTTGCTGACGAAGTTCTCCGCGATCTTCAAGTTCGCGGCATCTGCTGTCACGGCCGTCTTGAACAAGACGTCGAAAGTGTCGTCGAAGCGGATGACGTTGAACTTGTCTTCCGGCTTCAACTTCGTCAGCGCGCTCAACAATGCCGCCTTCGCCTGGCGCATTGACTCCCCGGCCATCGAGCCGGAGTTGTCGATCACGAAGACCGCCTCGCGCGGCTGGCGCCGTTTCGCCGCGCCTTGGGGCGGCACGATCATCGCTAGGTAGTAGTTGTCCGAGCCGATCGTCTCGCGGAACAGCGTCGCCTGCGGCTTGCCGGTCGCGGCCACGCGCCAATTCAAGACGAAGTCGCGGTCCGCGGGCACGGGCCCGTCGACGGTGACGTTTGCGGATTGGGCGTCGGGACGTTCGATCTTGGCCGGGTGGTAAAGGCTATTGACCGCAGCAAGCGAGACGCCAGCCTTCAGTTTGACGCTGAGCGAGACCGGGTTGATCTTGCCGAATTTCGGATGAAGAACCGGCGGCGTGATCTTGTCGGCGTCCTTGACCGGCGAGTTCACGGAGATGATCGCGTCGTCGTCGGTGTAGGCGACGAGCTGCGGGTCACCCGCCGGGATGTAGCGAGGGCCGACGACCAAGGGTAAGCGGAGTTCGAACTTGTCGCCGTCGAGGCGAACGGCTTCCTGGTATTCGATCTGGACGACGATGGTTTCATGCGGGCCGATATTGGCGACCGAATTCGTGAACATGTTCGGACGCTGTTGTTCGATCAGGCTGGCCTTATAACCCTCGGCGGCGGCCTTCTCGTAGATCTGACGCGCCTCGACGCGCTCTTTCACTTGGCCTTCCAGGAAGCGGTCGCCGACCTGCATTTTCATCGTGTCGACGGCGGCGTTCTGGGACATAGGGTAGACGTAGATGCCCTCGACCCATTTGTCGGACGGGTTCTCGAAGCGCTGGGTGATCACGGCGCGCGCCGTCGGGCCGGTTACGGTGATCGCGACGTCGGTCTTAAGGCGTGGGGCCTCCAGGTACTTGCCGGCTTCGGTCGTCTTGAGGAGGAGCGCACCGCTGTTCATGTCGTCGGGCGTGACGAGCACGGCCGGTTCGGGCGTGAGTGTCGGTACGGTGTCGGCCCGTGTGACGGAGCCGGCAGCGAAGGTTAAGGAGGCGACGGCCGCCATCAGCGCGCCGCGCAACAATACGTGCGGCGAGCCGAAGGGCCCTCCGCGGAGGTAAGCTAACGATGTCATGGTGAAATCCCCTGAGCGACGGTCCAGTGCCGCTCGTGGGACTAGAGATGCGCGCCGATGACGACGCGATTGCGATGCGATTTGGGCCTTGTTGCAGCGATTGCGGCGGAACGATGGTGCCGTGCGGCGGCCGTCACTTGCGCTACCGGATTGTCGTACAGGCGTGAAGACTTAGAGCACGAACGACGACAACCAATACCCGAGCGCTGCGATCAAGGCGGACGCTGGGATCGTGATGATCCAGGCGACGACGATACCCCTGGCGATGCCCCATCGGACGGCCGAGGCGCGGCGGGCGGCGCCAACGCCAATGATGGCGCCGGTGATCGTGTGCGTGGTGGAGACCGGGATGCCGAGGTAGCTGGCGCCGAACAATGTCGCGGCGCCGGCGGTCTCGGCGCAGAAACCCTGCATTGGCGTCAGGCGGGTGATCTTCGAGCCCATCGTGTGGACGATGCGCCAGCCGCCGAACAGCGTGCCCAGGCCCATGGCGGCATAGCACACCAGAGCCACCCAGAGCGGCACGTGGAACTCGCCGCTGATTTGGCCATGGGAATAGAGCAGCGCCGTGATGATGCCCATCGTTTTCTGGGCGTCGTTGCCGCCGTGGCCCAGCGAATAAAGCGAGGCCGAGAGGAACTGCAATCGCCTGAAGGTTGCGTCGGCGAAGGTCGGTGTCGTCCGCACAAAGCTCCATGACACGATCAGAACGAGCAGCAGCGCCAGGATCACGCCGGTCAACGGCGAACCTGCGATGGCGACTACCGTCTTCGTCAAGCCCGCCCACACGATGGCGCCGAAGCCGCCTTTGGCGACACCCGCGCCAACGATGCCGCCGATGAGCGCGTGCGAACTTGACGACGGAATACCGCCGAGCCATGTCACGATGTTCCAAACGATCGCGCCAGAAAGAGCGCCGAAGATCACGCCGTCGTCGATCAGCGTCGGTGAAATAATGCCTGAGCCTACGGTCTTGGCCACGGCAACGCCGAAGAAAAAGTAAGCGATCACATTAAAGAAAGCCGCCCAGATAACGGCGTAGTGTGGCTTGAGCACACGCGTCGAGACGATTGTGGCAATCGAATTGGCGGCATCGTGCAAGCCGTTCAAAAAGTCGAAGAGCAACGCGACGGCGATCAGAAAAATAAGTGATGGGGCGATCCCGCCGATATCCATGGGGACCGTCGCCTAGAGGTGTTCGATGACGAGACCGCTGACGCGGTTGGCGACGTCTTGGAAGCAGTCGACGACTTTCTCCAAGTGATCGTATATCTCGGCGCCTTTGATGTAGGCCATTGCGTCCTGCTTGGCGGGGCCATGCAGCAACGCCTTCAGACCGTCGAGGTAGAGCTGATCCGATTGCTCCTCGAGCCGGCCGATCTCCTCCGAGATCACGTTGAGCCGCGGAGCATTCCTGCCGATCGATCGCAGCAGCGGAATGGCCTCGCCCGCAAGCGCTGCTGTCCTGACAATGAGGTCGCCGGTGTCGCGCATCGGCTTTTCGAAGCGATCGACCTCGAACAGTTGGACAGCCTTCGCCGTCTTGTTCATTTGGTCGATGGCGTCGTCCATCGAAGTGATCAAACCACGAATGTCGCCACGATCGAAGGGGGTGATGAAGCTCCGCCGGATCGCCTGGAAAACTTCCGCGGTGATCAGGTCGGCCTCGTGCTCGTGCGCCGCGACTTTGTCGCAAAACTCTTTGACCGCCGGTCCGCCATCGAGCATCTGGCGCAGTGCACGCGACCCGCCGATGAGGCATTGCACGTGCCGGTCGAACATGTCGAAAAAGCGCTCTTCGCGCGGCATGATCCTCTGGAACCAGCCCAGCATCGGACATTCCCTCATTCTTGGAGGGGCTATCTAGCCGAGCCGGGCGCCAAAGGTCATCCGGCATCGACCACAGCCTCGCCCTTGGATGGGGATTCTGTGGTCCGGAACAAAAAAAGGCGCACCTGGATGGGTCCAGATGCGCCGCGAGAGAAGGCTCAGTTGGTTCCGAGGACGCTAGCCGCCACCTTGTCCGCTGTTACCGCCGTGATCGTCGTCGGTATCCGGCGCGTCGTCATCGCCATGGCCACCGTGATCGTCTTCGTCCGTGTCCGGGGCATCGTCGTCGCCGTGACCGCCATGATCGTCTTCGTCGGTGTCTACGTCGTCGTCGCCGCCGCTGTGGTCGTCTTCGTCGGTATCCGCGTCATCGTCGCCGCCGCTATGGTTGTCTTCGTCGGTATCCGCGTCGTCGTCGCCCCCGCTGTGATCGTCCTCATCGGCGTCGTCGTCATCGTCGGCGCCGTCGTGATGGCCGCCGTTGTCGTCGTCCGCGTCTTCGTGGCCGTTTTGGTGCTCGGCCTCGCACGTGCTGGACGACGCGCTGCTTGACGTCGAGCAGCTATCATCGTCGTCATCCGACGAGGTCGAGGCGGCATTTGCCGGCATGGCAAGGCACAGAGCCGAGAAGGCGACGGCAAGCGCCAGTGTGGACGCTCCGTTGCGAAGGCGAAGGGCGAGGGTCATTTTTCTTTTGGACTCCATGAGATTAACTGTCCGGCTGGCCGACTTTGGCCGCGGGAGACATCGCTACAACGTGTGGCGCACGCGCTTATTCCGGAGACATCCTGTGCAAAGCATCACAAAAAGTTGGAGGGAGGGGTTTAGCCCTCCCTCAGGGGACGAATTCTCAAAAATTCCCGAAAATTCGTAGCAATCGAAGGGCTTTCAGTGTCTGCCACGCCCGCGTTGGCGATCACCCGCGGGCTCGTTCTCGACTTCCGGCGGGTTGTGGACCCCATGGTCGTCGTTGGCGTCGTGGTCAGCCGGGTCGTCAGCGCCGTTACGGCCCGAAGCTCCAGCGGCGCGGTTACCGCCTCGATCATCGTTAGCGTCGTGACCGACCGGGTCATCGGCCCCCCGGCCTTGGCGGACATCGCCGGCAGGGTCATCAGCGCCGCGACCCTGGCGGACGTGGTCCGCCGCGTCATCGGCGCCCTTACGCGCAAAGGCGACGTCGGCCGTCACAAACAATAAGCCCATTACCATCGCTGTCGAAAGCAGTACTGTACGAAAGAGCATGAATACCTCCTGTGCTCACAATGTCGCCCCAACAGAACGACAACGATGAGCGCTCGGCGATATTCCGCTGAGTTGCCGTGACTTCGGCTCTATTTGCTGCTGCTGATTTATTCCCGCACGATGTGCATCTTCTTCACGCGCTATGGGCGTGCATCTTTCGGTACTCGTCCGGCGTCATGTTCATGAAACGCTGAAACGTTCGTACGAAGTGACTTTGGTCGGCAAAGCCGTGCGCAAGCGCGACATCGGAGAGGCGCGCCCGCGGCGTGCGCAACTCTCTGCACGCCTGGGCGACACGCAAGGCGCGAACGTACTCGCCCACCGTTACGCCCACGTGGCGGCGGAACTCGCGCATCACGTGCGCGGGGTGGCGCCGTGCACGGCGAGCCAGTTCGCGGATGTCAGGCTCAAGAACCGCTCGCTCGCGGAGCTCGTCCTTGATCAAGCTGACCCAATCCGGCTCTGGGACGGCGGCCCTGGCAAACTCAAGCACCAACGAGCGCACGGCGCGCTCCAGTCGTGAAGCGGCACCGGCACGGGCTGCGTGGGCAATTTTCAACCCGGCGCGTTTCGCGGAGCGGCCAAGCGCGAGGTTGCGACCGAGCCGGGGCAGATCGTGCGGCATCAGGTTGGGAAGATAATCGGCTTCAAACTCGACGCCCAGGCTCCTCGCGCCGACCCCACCGAAGGTGTTGGCGTGCGTCGCACCGCGCGGGTAGAGGACCGCGTCACCCTCCTCGAACACCGTCGTCGAGCCGTCCGTCTCTCGCTCCGCGACGCCGCCGGCAAGCATGATGACGAGATGGGCGCGTTCGTGGCGGTGTTCGGGGATCCGGCAGCCCGGCGGATGCATGAATTCCCATACCCGCAACGGACCGATCTGACGATAGAGCGTCGTGGTCGCATAGTGGGCTCCAAGTCTTAGTCTGCGTCGCGGCATCGAATGCAATTCTGGTTCTATATCGCGGGCCTTGCAATGGACGATGGTGACGGCAGGAGGCGGCTCGCTTTGCGTAACGGAAAATTGTTTGCGTTGGTGACTTGGATTTTGCTTGCACCGGTAGCCGTCCACGCGACAGCGATCGAGCTTACACGGGGGGACGCTCTACCGTTCTCTCTGACCGATAACCGGATCATCGTGCCGGTGACCGTCAACGACCGCGGGCCCTATCAGTTCGTCTTCGATACCGGCGGAAGCAATATTCTCGACCTCGGCGTCGCGCGTGAGCTCGGGCTTGCGCTTGAAGGTGCGAGCGCAGCGCAAGGCGCAGGCGCCGCCTCCCAGCAGGCCTGGACCACGTCGGTCGTCCACGCAACGGTGGGGCCCGTTGAGATGAGATCGCAGACGTTCAGGGTGCTCTCGCTGGAGGCCATTCGCCGCGCGATCGGGTTTGACCGGCTGGACGGCATCGTCGGCCGAGAACTCATCGACCGGTTCGTGGTCGACATCGATTACGGCAGCTCGACATTGCAATTTATCGACCGCACCCGATGGACGCCATCGCCAGCGTGGAGGGGAGCATTGCCGCTCACTTTTGTCGATGGCATTCCCGCGGTGCAGGCGACCCTTGACGGCATAAGCGGCACTTTCATCATTGATACCGGCGATCGTTCCTCGCTCACGCTCTTCGGCCCCTTCGTCAAACGCCACATGCTTCGCGAGCGCTATCAACGCAGCGTGCACGCCGTGACGGGCTGGGGCGTCGGTGGGCCAATCCCCGCTGATGTGACGCGTGTGACGAATTTCTCGTTCGGCGCGTACGAAGTTCGCCAGCCGGTGACGCGCATGCCGACACTTGAAACGGGCGGGTTCGCGATGTCGGAGGCGGCGGGGAGCATCGGCACCGGAATCCTAAAGCGCTTCCATGTCGTCTTCGACTATCGCAGCAAGCGGATGTTGCTCGCACCGAACGCGGCATACCGGGCCCCAGACCCCGCCGATCGCAGCGGGCTATGGCTTTCCCTGGCCGACGGTGGCTTCAGAGTGATGTCGGTCGTGGATGGCAGCCCCGCCGCCGTCAGCGGCATTCGCGTTGACGATATTGTGACGGCCGTGGACGGCGTTGCCGCAGTAGATTTGTTTCTGGTGACGTTGCGCGAGCGATTGAAGACGAGCGAAGCGGGCTCAAGCGTCCGCTTGAAGTTGAAAACAATCAATGGCGAGCGCCAGGTCGTACTGACTCTGCGCGATTTGATTTGAACCGAGGGACGCTCGATGTACCGAGCAATCGTTGCGGTGTTGGCGTTTTCCCTGGCATTGGTACAATCCAATGCGGCTGATCTACCGCGTAGGCCGAGCTTCGGCGCTTCGCTTACGGCCAACATACCCGATGCGACGCGGTCGGCGCAGAAGCTCTCGGCCGGCGAAGGGTTGCTGATCGTAGCCGTGCTGCCTGGGCTCAGCGCCGAAGCGGCGGGCATGACGGCCGGCGATATCGTCGTGGCGCTGGACGGTCGCAAGATTTCCGTCGTCGCGGACATCATCACGGTGACACGCGCGCACAGCGTCGGGGACACGATTCCCGTCGGCTACGTTCGCAATGGCGCACGGAAAACCGGATCGTTGCTCTTGAAAGGGTTACAATTCGAAACGGCCGGCGATCTCGATGTCGTCTATGATGCCGTCGCGGTGGGAGCCGCCACGCGGCGCGTGATCATCACCAGACCCCGCGGGTCGGGGCGATTCCCTGCCGTCCTCCTGGTCGGCGGCATCGGATGCTACAGCTTCGACGCGCCGCTGAACGACAAGGATGTCTACCGCTCGCTGCTTTACGCGTTGACCCGGCAAGGCCTCGTGACCATGCGCGTCGAGAAGAGCGGCATGGGCGACAGCACCGGCACGCCGTGTTCGGACGTCGATCTGGAGATCGAAGCTTCCGGGTATCGGGCAGGTCTTAAGATGCTCAAGAGCTTGACCTATGTAGACGCGCGCCGCAGTTTCATCTTGGGGCACAGCATCGGCGGAGTTGTCGGGCCGATGGTCGCCGCGAAGGAACCGGTGCGCGGGCTCGTGGTGATGGAGACGCTCGGCATGACCTGGTTCGAATACGAACTGATCAACACCCGGCGACAGCTCAAGCTCGGCGGCGCGTCGCCCATCGAGATCGGCGCGCAACTGATGTTGAAAGAGTGGTGCATGCACCGCTTGCTTATCGAGCGCACACCCCGTGCGGACATTCTCAAAGCCAAGCCGGATTGTGCCGATCACATGGAGTATCCCGCCTCCGACATCTACGTCCAGCAAGCCGCGGCGCAGAACCTGCCGGCACTATGGGAGAAGTCGAAGAAGGCCGACGTCGCGGTCATCTACGGCGCCGCCGATTTCGTGACCGGCGTCGACGAGAGCAAGGCCGTGGTCGACGCCGTCAACGCAGCCCGCGCTGGCGGCGGCACTTACATCGAGATTCCCGACATGGATCACTATCTCGTCGAGACCGCCAACCAAGCTGCCAGCCTGCAACGCGTTCAGAGCGGGGGCGCGGGCGGACTGCACCCGCGGCTGGCTTCCATCATCGGCGACTGGTTGAAGGCGAAGGCGCGCTAGATGGAGCGCGTTGGCCGCCGGCGCCAGTTCGGAAGCCCGACCGACGGATGGAGCCGCAATGATCGCCGTTGGGAAGCTCAAACTGACTTGACCGAAATGGATCGGCCGCGTACCTTGTTTCAGTCGAAACGCCAACCGAGGAGGATTCAGATGATTGTCGCTATGTCCCCGCGGGCTGGCCGCGCGCAGGTGCGCGTCTAGGGGCTCTTTCCCCTACCCCATTCTCTCGCCTCCAGCCCTTTCGTAAACCGCCGGTGCGCTTGTGCCGTTTGCGGGCTTTGATTCCCTTTGTTGGAACGAGATTGGCTGTGAAGCACAGACACGATGCTCCGTCGTCGGAGCAAATGACGTTGAAAGATCTTGGTTGGCATCCGCATTTCGAGGCGCAACTCAGCGAGACGGAGCGTGTCGAGGCGCGGGCCGTGCGCGTGATGGCGGTGCATCGCGACGCGTTGGAGGTGGCGGGCCCCTCGTTTGAGGGGCGCGTGCCACCGCTGATTGAGGATGAGGAGGCGCTCGCAACAGTCGGCGACTGGTTCCTGATCGAAAGGCACGCGCCGCGAGCTCTACGCGTGCTGGAGCCGCGGAGCGTCTTCAAACGCAAGAGCGCGGGCACCGGACGGCGGGTGCAGTTGATCGCGGCGAACGTCGACACACTGTTGCTGGTCACTTCGGCAAACCAGGACTTCAACCCCGCGCGGTTGGAGCGCTATCTCGCGCTGGCAGCGGAGGCGGAGGTTACGCCCGTCGTCGTGATCACCAAGGCCGACATGGCGGCGGATGCGGCGGACTATGCCGTGGCGGCGCGGAAGCTGATGCCGGGCTTGTTGGTCGAGGCTCTCGACGCGCGGAGCGGCGAGGCCGCGCGGGTGTTGGCGCCCTGGATTGGGCGCGGGCAGACGCTGGCGCTGCTTGGATCTTCCGGCGTGGGGAAATCGACGTTGGTCAACAGTCTGTCGGGCCACACGTTGCAGGCGACGCACGGCATTCGCGAGGACGATGCGAAGGGCCGTCACACCACGACCGGACGGTCGCTGCACCGGCTCGCCTCCGGCGCGTGGCTAATGGACACGCCGGGAATGCGAGAGTTGCAACTGATCGACGCGGCCAGCGGCATCGATGAAGTGTTCGAGGATGTCGCACAGTTGATGACGCAATGCCGCTTCAGCGATTGCACGCATGGCAATGAGCCAGGTTGTGCCGTGCAAGGGGCGCTGAGCTCGGGTGCGCTCGATGCGGATCGGTTGAAGCGCTATCGGAAACTGCTTCGCGAAGAGCGACACAATTCCGAAAGCATCGCCGAGTCGCGTGCGCGATCGCGCAAATTCGGCAAGATGGCAAAGGGCGTGTTTGCGGAGAAGCTGCGACAGCGCGGATTCTAGCGTTGTCGTTGACCCGGCGCGCGGCGAAGCCTAGCCTCGCCCGCCTCAAAGGACACACCTCGATTGGCAAGCACGAACGCTTCGGCGCTCGACGGATTGACGCTGGAAGACTTCGGCTGGGGACCGCATTTTGCGCAGCAGCTAAGCGCGAGCGATACCGGCACCCTTCCCGTCAGAGTCGTTGCAGTGCACCGCGATGCGCTGGACGTCGCGGGGCCGGGATTCGAAGGCCGCATAGCGGGCCTTACGCAACGCGACGACGGCCAGATGGCCACCATTGGCGACTGGCTCTTGATCGACGCGACACACCGCGCGGTGCGATTGCTCAAGCGGCGCAGTGTCTTTACGCGCAAGAGTGCCGGCACGGGACGCCGCGTGCAGCTGCTCGCAGCCAATATCGACACGATGTTGCTGCTGACGTCAGCCAATCAGGACTTCAATCTGGCGCGGCTGGAGCGGTTCTTGGCACTGGCGGCGGAGGCGCATGTCGAACCGGTCGTGCTGATTACCAAGGCCGATCTGGCCGAAGACGTGGCAACCTATGTAGCTTCGGTCCAGGGCTTGATGCCCGGGATCGCGGTTGCCGCATTCGATGCGCGCAGTGCCGGCGCGGCCGAACAATTGCAGCCCTGGTTCATGTCGGGAAAAACATTGGTGCTGTTGGGTTCCTCCGGCGTCGGCAAGTCGACGCTGGTCAACAGCCTGATGGGCCGGTTGCTGCAAGAAACGCAAGCCGTGCGCGGCGATGACGATAAGGGACGGCACACGACCTCCGCGCGCTCGTTGCATCGACTGGCGAACGGGGCGTGGCTGATCGATACACCCGGCATCCGCGAGCTACAGCTGATCGAAGCCGCGCAGGGCGTCGATGACGTCTTCGACGACATCGCCCAACTCGCCGCCACCTGCCGCTTCAGCAACTGCACGCATCTGAGCGAACCCGGCTGTGCGGTTCAGGCGGCGGTCATTGCGGGGACGCTCGATGAGCCGCGACTCAGGCGGTTCCAGAAGCTCCAGGCCGAAGAACGGCAAAACTCCACCGCTATCGCCCGTGCGAAGCGGCCGGGTCGGCTGGCCAAGCGCGTGCGCTGAAATCGCGCAATTGCGGCCTGGTCGCTCGCTACACAATCGTCGCCCGGTCGGATAACCTCGCTGCCAAGAACACTTTGAACGGGGAAATGCCATGAGCTCTTTCTTGCGCGGACTCGGTATCGGCGTCGTAGCGACCGCGTTGGTGTTGGGCGGCTTCGCCTACATGTTCCGCGGCGTGTTGCCGATGATCTTGGGGGCGCCGGCACCTTCCATTCCGAAAGACGTGGTGGCGGAAGCGACTACATCGACTAAAGAGGCGCGCGAGACGGTTCTCAAGGAGCTGCCATTTTCGAACCGCCAGGACTTTGACTTCGCGGCGCGTGGATTTGTGGCGACGCTTGACGATCCCAAGATCAAGGACGAGAGCGGCAAGCTCGTGTTCGATTTGGCATCGTACGACTTCCTGAAGGGCGATGCGCCGGAGAGCGCCAACCCAAGCCTTTGGCGGCAAGCGCAGCTGATCACGAAGAGCGGCCTCTTCAAGGTAGCCGAACGCATCTACCAGGTCCGCGGGTTCGACGTGTCGACGGTTTCGTTCATCCAAACCGACAAGGGCTACATCGTCGTCGATCCGTTGACCACGGTTGAGGTCGCAAGAGCGGCCTTGGCGCTGGTCAAAAAGCACGTGGGCGACAAACCGGTTGTCGCCGTCGTCTACTCGCACAGCCACGCGGACCACTTTGGCGGCGTCGGCGGCGTCACGACCGAGGACGACGTCAAAGCCGGCCGCGTGAAGATCATCGCGCCCGAAGGCTTTATGGAGCACTCGATCTCGGAGAACGTAATCGCGGGACCTGCGATGACGCGCCGCGCACGATTCCAGTTCGGCACGACGCTGCCGCGTGGCGTCGAAGGCGAAATGACGTCTGGTCTCGGGCCCGGCATTTCGACAGGCGCCATCTCCTTGATCGCACCGACGGACATCATCTCCAAGACCGGCCAGGAAATGACGGTCGATGGCGTGACGATGGTGTTTCAGGTGACGCCAGGCACCGAGGCGCCCGCGGAAATGAACTTCCATCTGCCGCAGATGCGCGCGTTGTTCATGGCGGAGAACGCGAATGCGACGATGCACAATCTGCTGCCCGCACGCGGCGCCTTGGTGCGCAACGCGAAGGACTGGGCCGACTATCTCACGCAGGCGATCCGGCTTTACGGCGATAAGAGCGACGTGATCTTTGCCGCGCACGGGATTCCGCGCTTCGGCACCGACGTGATCAAGGATTTTCTGTCCAAACATCGCGACGCCTACAAGTACTTGCATGATCAAACCGTGCGGCTGATGAACAACGGGCTGACCGGCCTCGAGATCGCCGAACAGCTGCAGCTGCCCGACGTCTTGGCGCACGAATGGTACAATCGCGGCTACTACGGCACAATGAGCCATAACTCGAAGGCGGTGTATCAGCGCTACATGGGTTGGTACGATGCCAATCCGGCATCGCTGCACGCGCTGCCGCCGGTGGCGGCGGGGACGCACTATTTGGAAGCAATGGGCGGCACCGATGCCGTGCTCGCGAAAGCCGATGCGGCTTTGAAGGCGGGCGAGTATCGCTGGGCGGCGATGCTGCTCAATCACGTCGTGTTTGCGGATGCGGGCAACATCAAGGCCAAGGAGATGTTGGCGGACGTTTACACGCAGCTCGGCTATCGCGCGGAAGCGGGCACCTGGCGCAACATCTACCTGACAGGCGCGCAGGAGCTTCGGCACGGCGTAATCGATGCGGGCATTCAACGCTTCAGTGCCGCGCTGGTTCGCGCGACGCCGACGACGATGATGCTGGACCTTGCGGCGGTTCGATTCAATTCGGAGCGCGCAACCGGCAAGGCATTTAGGATCAATCTCGTGCTCAGCGACGTAAACGAGAAGCATTTGCTTACCGTCGAGAACGGCGTGCTGATCCACGAAGAAGGCATCGTCGACGAAAAGGCTGATGCGACCGCGACGATGAAGAGGTCGGATCTGCTCGAGACGCTCCTGGCAGGGGTGCCGCTGACGCTGAAGACGGCGACCGGCGCGGTGAAAGTCACCGGCAAGAGCGACGCCTACGCGGAACTTGTCGGGTTGATCGATCCAACGCAACCGAACTTCAATGTCGTGACGCCGTAGGCCAGCCATGGACGCCACGTTGCGCCTGACTGCCGTTCTCACTCTTGTGGTTGTCTCCGCGGCAGGCTGCGGCGCATCGGACGCTTGGTACTTGGGGACCTACAAGATCGTTCGAGCGGATCGCGCACCCTGGAATGACGCGGCATTTCAGCCGGATGCGGCCGAGGTCGCGACCTATCTCGGCGGATCGGTCACGATCGGCAAGCGGATCGAAGGGCCGGGACTGCTTGCCTGCCCCGCACCCGTTTATGTGTTGAAGAAGGTGAAGCCTGGCTATCTCTTTCAAGGTGGATTGGCTGTCGGTTCCAATCCGGAAGCGTCGGCTGACGCCGACGCAACGAAACTTGGGTTCAAGCGCGGCCAGATTGAAGCGCTCGAGACGGGGTGCGAGGCAGAGATCGACTATGTGTTCCGCGACCACGATCACGCTGCCTTCGCGCTCGACAACATGATCTATTGGTTGGAGCGGCAGTAGCATGGTGACAGTCGCGGCGTTTCGTGCCCTGGCGCTCGCCATGCCGGATTCAACCGAGGCGCCGCATTTCGAGCTCGCCTCGTTCCGGGCCAATGGCAAGATTTTCTCCACGCTGTCCGAGAAGGACGCTCGCGCGATGGTGAAGCTAACGCCGGAGCAGCAGGAGATGATGACTGCGGCGGAACCGAAAGTGTTCGAGCGGATTCCAAACGCATGGGGCGACAAGGGTGCGACGTGGATGCACCTGAAAGCCGCGGACAAGGCCACGGTGCTGAGTGCGCTGAAGGCGGCGCATGCGAATGTCGCACCTAAGAAGAAGCGCGCCAGGGCGTGAGGCGCGGCAGCCAACGCGGAACGTGCTTGCAGAACTCAACGTAACTTGCGCCGAATTGACGACCGAGCGTCGGCTCCTCGTAGACGGTGACGAAGGCGTGAAAGCCCAACCAAACGGCGGCCGCGTAAGCCAGCAGGAGCGTGTTCCCGAACAAAAGGCTTTGGCCCAAGGCCGTCGACACGACGCCGACATACATCGGGTTGCGAACATGACGATAGAACCCGGTCACGATCAGGTGCTCTGTCGGGGCGATCGGTGCGGGCGTCCCCAAGCCTTCCACGGCGAAGCGGCGAAATGAGTCGATCAGGGGAACGAGCCCCGCCGCGATGAGCGCGATGCCAACTGCACGCAGGGGTTCCAATCCGAGGAACGGTGGGTTCACCAACCAGCCCGAAATCAACCACGGCGCCAAACCCGCAACAGTCCCGGGCGCCACAATAAAGAAAAGCACGGAACCGAGGATTGCTCTCAGCTTTGGCATCGGATTGCCCACATTTCCATTGTCGCCAAGGGAACACCAATCGTGCTTGACTATAGCCGATGTTGATCGATGCGTAACCGACATGAGCCGAACCATACTCGCCACTGGCTTTTCCGTATTCCCGAACGCGCCAGAGAACCCAACGGCATGGGCAATGGCGGAGCTTGAGCGCACACGCTGGCAACCGGAAGGCGCGCGACTGATTACACGGACGGTGTCGGTGCAATACGACCTTTGGGCGCGGACGTATCAGCCGCTGCTGGCCGAGACGAAGCCGGATGCGGTTGTGGCGTTTGGGTTGAGTGCGAAGGCGTTGGGGGTCACGCTCGAGTCCACGGCGCGCAACAAGGTGGCGCTGGACCGACCAGACCATACGGGCGCGTGTTCGTTGAACGACTGCGTCGCCGATGGCGGAGCGCACGTGCATCCGACACGACTGCCGCTTAGCGAAATATCGACGGCGCTGCGGGCGGCCGGCGTTCCCCTGGGCTGGTCGGACGACGCGGGCGACTATCTTTGCAATCTGTTGTTTTACCGGCTGATGCACGAGGGACCGCGCATTGCAGGGTTCGTGCACGTGCCCTATTTGGATACGCAGGTTGCGCGGCTCACCGCGGCAGGGCATACGCTGAACGCGGCGTCGACGCTGAGCGAGGCGCAGCTGCTGACTGCGGTGAAAACAATCATCGAGTGTTGTGTACGCGCGCTGCGCGAAGGAGCGAAGGCATGAGGACCGTCATCGGTATTTTCCTTGGGACCGCGGGTGCATTGGGCCTCGCCGCGGCCGCGCCGCCCGAGGTCACCATTCCCGGTCATGTTCAGATGCCGGAACTGAAGCCGTTGATTTCCACCTGTTCGGATCCGGCAGCGGATCATTGGTTGGAGATCGACATTTCGCAACGCCCGCCTCCCGGTGCTGCCCGCGTGCAGAAGATCAGCGGTTGGACCACCGAAGACGGCGTCTTTCACTGGCCGTTCGTCATGCGCATCCGCAACATCGGCGACAAACCTTTCGTCGGCAAGCCCGGCAAGCAGAGCGTTGTCGTCACGGAGGACGACGTGGCCGCGGGCAAAAAGGGACGCGTCGTTGCCTCGTTTCCGTTCGATCGGATCGAACCGCGGAGCGGTGTCGCGGCGCGCTTTCTGTTCGAAGCACCGGCCGCTGACATGAACAAGGGAAAATTTCACCGCATCTACACGCTTTCAATCAAATACGGCGAGCTGAGCGAGCAGATCGTCAACGGGCAATTCGGCGACTGCGAATTGAAGAACAACAACTTTGTGGTCGAGATCGACGGCGGACGAAAGGGTTGGATCTTCGGGCGGTAAGGACGCAGAAGAAGAGTTTCACCACAGAGGCTGAAAGGTGCGCGAAGGATCACAAAGAGAAGGGTGTATCACACGATGGCACGATGAATCGATGACCGGATCACTCGTCGGCACGAAGCGTTAATCAGGCTCTAACAGCGCGCTAACGCGCACGAACTACGATCCATCGCTTCGTCGTGCCATCGTGTGAGACACTTCTTCATGAACCTTCGCGCACCTTCGAGCCTTCGTGGTGAGACTCTTCCTTTGCTGATCAACCCAAACTCGCTAGCGCCGTCACTAGCTCGTCGGGCTGTTCCAGCGTGATCATGTGGCCCGCCTTTGGAACGATAGCGAGTTCAGCTCCCTTGATCGCTTTTCGGAACGCCTCGCCGTAGACCGGCGGGATCAACTTGTCGCTGGCGCCCCAAACGAGGAGCGTCTTGGCTTTCACGCGATAGAGGCGTTCGTTCAAGCCCCGCTCGGGGATCGGGAAGAGGATCTTTCCGGCCATGCCCATCTGGCGCGCGTTCATGACCAAGAACCCCTTGAGCCACTCGGGATCGTTGAGGGCGACGCCTGCGGTCATGAGCTTGGTTCCCGCCTCCACGTCGTGGAAGAGATAAGGCGGCATCTCGTACGGCAGCATCGCGAACAGGTCGGGGATCGGGTGCTTCTCCAGCCACAGACCCGCCGCCGCGATGAGCGCCAGCTTCGGGAAGTCGTTCGGCGCGATCGCGGCCATTTCGGCAGCGATCATGCCGCCCATGGAGTGTCCGGCGAGGACGGGCGCCTTCAAACCCAACGCTTCGACGACGTCGATCGTGTGCAGCGTGAAGTCCAGCATATCGCGCAACGTTGCGCATTCTTGGCTGTCACCGTAACCGGGCAGCAGCGGCGCATAGACGTGGAATTTTCTCGACAATTTATCGAGGAACGGATCCGCCGGCATGATGCCGCCGGCGCCATGCAGAAAAACCAGCGGTTTGCCGCTGCCACCTTCATAGTAGCGAACGGGAACGTGCGGCGTGGCGATCGTCTTGAGTTCCATAGCCTTGCCCTCCCCTACGCCCGCGCCATGCGCGCCGCATCTTCGGCACGCGGCAGGCTTCCGGGTTTCGCTTGTGCTTTGATCGGCTTGCACCAGAAGCGGTTGTCGTCCGCGTATTCGGGATAAAGGTGGCGCAGCTTTGGCATCACTTTTTCTGCGAAGAGTTGCGTCGAGTACATCGCCTTTTCCTTCGGCATATCGCCGACGTGCATGAGGCAGAAGATGTTGCCGACGCGCAGACCCTTGATCAGTTCCTCCATACGTTGGCGTACGGTTTCGGGTGAGCCGGCAATGACGTGACCGCCTTCGGTCAGATCCTTCCAGGTCAGGCTCGCATAGCCGTCGATCGGCGGGGCGTATTGCGAGAGCGCGCCCGTTTGGATCGTCTTGATCGTGCGGTAGCCCGGCGCGTCGGCGAAGCCCGCGTGGACGTGGAGACAGCGGTTGTAGAAATAGCTGACGTGCTTCGAGTAGAGACGCTCAGCCTCGGCATCGGTTTCGGCGACGCAGATCGTTTGCGCAAAGCCCGCGCGATGCGGCGACGTGTCGGGCGCGTTGCGCTGCGCGACGCGGTCCCAGTAACCCTGCATCAGCGCCTTGCCGCGGATGTAGCCGGAGAAGCTGAGATACGAATACGAATAAGTGTTGTCGATGCAGAAGTCGTAAGTCTCGACAGAGCCGCCGCCGGGGATATGGATAGGCGGGTTCGGCTTTTGAATGGGGCGCGGCCAGATGTTGACATGGCGCAGCTTGTTGTAGCGGCCGTTCCAGGCAAACGGATCGGGATCCCGCCACGCTTTGATGATGAGGTCGTGCGCCTCCTGGTACTTCTCGCGCGTGAGTGCGGGAATCTGGCCGTAGCAGTAGTTCGTGTCCATCGATGTGCCGACCGGAAAGCCCGCGATCAGGCGGCCGCCGGAAATGCAATCGAGCATCGCGAATTCTTCCGCGACGCGAACAGGCGGATTGTAGAGCGCAATCGAGTTGCCGAGGACGACGAGGCCAACGTCCTTCGTGCGGCGGGCCAGACCGGCGGCAATGATATTCGGGGACGGCATGATGCCGTAGCCGTTCTGGTGATGCTCGTTCACGCCGATGGCATCGAATCCGACGGTGCCCGCGTATTCGAGCAGGTCCATGTAGGTGTTGTAGACCTCGTGGCTCTTCTCGGCGTCGAACAGGCGCGAGTCGATGTCGACCCAAACGGAGCGGTGCTTCTCGCGGAAATCATCCGGGAGATAGGGCCACGGCATCAAATTGAACCAGGTGAATTTCACGGCGCGATCCTCCCAAGACAATTCTCTGTTTCGAGGATCGTCTCACGAGATCGGCGAGAGGGCCATAGACTTTTGCACTCTGGATTTGCTCAGCTACCGGGCGCCATCTACTTGCCGAAGCGGCGAACTAGGCGTTCCGGGCGTTGGGGGATGGGTACGGTTGGCTCGATATGGACGAATATAGCGGCGGTCGGTGCGATTGCGGCAGCCACGCGTGCGCGGTGGCTCGCCGGGACGGCAGCATAGAACCGGCTGCCTTTAAGTGCGTTGGGCTTCTGGGTGCCAATGATTGCCGTCAGCACCTTCACCAGATTGTCGGGAGAAGCGGGCGAGGCGATCACGATCACGCGTTCCTCCGCCGCATTCGGGTCGGCAAACTCCTCACGAAGCCAAACCTCGGAGGGCGCATAATCTGCAGCTCTCGGGTCGCGCAGAATCTTCACCGCCGGATAGTGGTCGTCCCAACAGGGGTCGAGTCGGAAAAAAGCTTCCACCAAATACTGGTGCCAATCGCCCTCGTCCACGCTTGTTGGGCCAATGAGTGGCGCCCGAAAGCGAGCGTCGTCAGCCGCCTCCGCCGCTTGCTGCGCTTTCCGCGCGCGGGCGGCCTGAGCGAGTGCGCGCTCCCACGAACCGTCTTTTGGTGGCCGAACGACGCCGGTTGCCAGTTCGATCCCAACTTCGATGTAGCTTTCGGCCTCGGCCGAGCTCTGGGTCGGCACGATGATCTTCAGTTTGAGCATGCCGACGGGTTGGTCGATTGTGTGCTTACCGTTCCATTGGAGCGAACTGACCGAGCGCGGCAGCGCGTCAACGTAGTAGTCTGGCAGAATGTCGTTGAGCGCGAAGGCTCGGACGAGTTTGGCTTGCGGCCCATAGATCACGACGGCGTCTTTGCCAAAGCCCTTGGAGTGCCAATTGTCGAATGTGACGACATAGGCGCCGGTGTTCGATACAAGTGCGCTGACCGGCGCCACGTCGTTGACGAGATCGCGCGCCCACACGGTTTGCCAACCTCCATTGCCCAACGCGTGCTCAAGAAGGCCGCGGGGCGCGGTCGCATTGCTGCCTGGCAGTTGGCCCGGTTTGTCATCGCCACGCTGCTTGCCTTCAAAGTAGGGAAGCGGACCCTCCAGATCGCGCGGCGTTACCGTGAAGCGGACGCGTTTGTTGGCTGACAGATAGGTCTTGACCTGCGGCGGGAGCCATGAGTCAGCGCACGCGGTGAACGATGCGGCGATGAGGCTTGCGAAGGCGATGACGATGCGCGCCAGATGCATGAGCGATCTCCAGTACTCATCCAGTATAGTGCACTCCGCAGACGCGCGCTCTTCGCCCGGAAGGCGTGGAGTGAGCCCTAGTCGGCAGCCTTCTCGGTGAAAGGGGCGTATATGTCGAAGTCGATCTTGATGCCACGTCGCCCAAGTTCCAGCATCGTGTCCGGCGACAATGCCAGACCTTCGTTCGAGACTCGCATGAACAGCCCGCAGAACATATCGACACGATACTTCGACGTTAACTCACGCCATATGTCGGTGTCCGCCGTCATTCCGGATAGTATCTGGGCTACTTGTCCGTTGACGTCTTCGGGACAACAGTTTTCTGCTCTAAGCCGCCAGCCGCCGGTCATTGCTGTTCGCTCTCGACCCCTCGATTGGCTGCGAATGACGTGCCCCTTCCGCTCCGCATTTGTTGGCGCCTTTCCCAATATCCGCGATATTTCGTCCGGATCGAGATCGTCGCCAATAATTCGAAGGGCGGTTTGGCTTTTGTCAATCGCAGCCATTCAGTCTCCTGTTCTCACCGACCCGTCGGTAGTTTGTTGTACGGGATGTCCTTGTCGACGCGGATATCGGCCGGAAGGCCCAGCACGCGCTCGGCGATGATGTTCTTTAGGATCTCATCCGTACCGCCCGCGATGCGCAGGCCCGGCGCCCACATGAAGCTTTGTTGAAAGGCGCCCATCATCGGAGAATCTTCACCGACCATAACCCCGCCCATGTCTTCCATGTCCATCGCGAAGGACGAGAGGTCCTGCATCTTCGGCGCCACGACGATCTTTGCGATAGAAGCCTCAGGACCCGGAACGCGGCCTTGGCTAAGCGCCGTCAGCGTGCGGTAGGTCGTGTACTTCAAGCCCTGGCCGCGGACGTACCATTCCGCGATACGCTCGCGCACGGCGGCGTTCTTGATCGCGGCGCCGTCTTCGAGCTCTGTCTCGCGGGCGAGAGCGATCATCTCTTTGATATCGGGGCCGGAGCCGCCCTGCCCGCCACCGACGGCAAGGCGCTCGTGCATCAGCGTGGTCAGCGCCACCGACCAGCCGTCACCGACATTGCCGAGACGCTGGCTATCCGGGATGCGGACATTGTTGAAGAAGACCTCGTTGAAATTCGCGCCGCCCGACATTTGCTTGATCGGACGGACTTCAACGCCAGGCGATTTCATCGAGAGGTGGAACATCGTCAGACCCTTGTGCTTGGGCACGTTCGGGTCGGTGCGGGTGAGCAAGATGCCGAAGTCGGAGTAATGCGCGCCGGAGGTCCAAACCTTCTGGCCGTTGATCACCCAGTCGTCGCCGTCCCTCTCTGCGCGCGTCTTCAGACCCGCGACGTCGGAGCCCGCGGACGGTTCGGAAAAGAGCTGGCACCAGATTTCTTCGCCGTAGAGCGCAGGCTTCACGAAGCGCGCGGCGGTTTCCTTTGACGCGTAATGCGTGACCGTCGGGATGCACATGCCGAGGCCGATTTCGAAGAAGCCCGAAGGCACGTCGAATTTCGCCTCTTCCTGACTGTAAACGACCTGCTGCATCGGCGTACCGCCCAGGCCGCCATTCTCTTTCGGCCAGGTGATGCGGGCGTAACCCTTCGCAGCCTTCTTCGCCTGCCAAGCTTTGGCGACTTTCAGCGCTTCTTGCTCGTTACGTTGGAAGCGCGGGTTCTCGGCCGAGAAGCCGAGCGCCGATTTCGGCTTCGCGTTTGCTTCAAGCCAGCTGCGCACTTCGGCGCGGAAGGCGGCTTCCTGCGGGGTGTCGTTGAAATCCATTGGTGCGGTTCTTTCGATGATGAATGGCGTTTAAGCGACGTTCTTCTTCTCAAGGTGCGTGACCAAGCGGTCTTTCCACACACGCGAGGCGCCAAGGGCGAGGCTCAGCGTTTTTGAACGTCTGTAGTAGAGGTGGCAGTCGAGCTCCCAGGTGAAGCCCATGCCGCCATGGGTTTGGATGTTCTCCTTCGAAGCGTTGTGAAACGCGTCGGTGGCGCTGATGCGCGCGCCGGCAGCCGCTTCGGGAAGATCGGCGGCGTTCGTCGAGAGCGCCCAGGCACCGAAGTAGGCGTTCGAGCGCGCCAGTTCGTTCAGCACGTACATATCGGCAAGCTTGTGCTTAATCGCTTGGAACGATGCGATCGTACGGCCGAACGCATAACGGTTCAGCGCATAGTCCTTCGCCATCACGAGGCAAGCGTCGGCACCGCCGACTTGTTCAAACGCCATCAGGATCGCAGCGCGATCGAGCACGCGCTTGGCGAGATCCCAACCGTCACCGGCTGCGCCGAGCGCTTCTGCCGTCGCGCCCTTAAAGGTGACCTCCGCTTGGCTGCGCGACGGATCGACCGTCTTCACTTCGCGACGCGAGACGCCCGCACCCTTCAGATCGACGATGGCGAGCGAGAGCGAGCGCTCGCCCTGCCCCTCGGCGGAGCGCGCGATCACGACCGCGAAGTCGGCGACGTCGCCATCCGGCACCGGGGCCTTTACGCCGTCGAGCTTGCCGCCCTTCAATGTGGCTTTGATTGTTTTCGGGCTCGGCGGTTGCGGACCTTCGGCAATGGCGAAGGTGCCGATCCATTCGCCGGACGCGAGCTTCGGTAGATATTTTGTCTTCTGCGCATCCGTGCCGGCAAGCAGGATCGCCTCGGTCGCGAGATAAACGGACGACGCGAACGGCACGGGCGCCACGACCCGGCCAAGTTCTTCGGCAATCACGCAAAGTTCAAGGTGGCCGAGGCCTAGGCCGCCGAACGCCTCAGGGATCGCTGTGCCGAGCCAGCCCATTTCCGCGATCTGTTTCCAGAGCGCCTTGTCGTACGGCTCAGTGCCTTCGAGAATCTTGCGCACGACCTTCGTCGGGCACTTTTCGGTCAGGAACTTGCGCGCCTGATCCTTCAACATCTTTTGATCGTCGGAGAAATCGAAATTCATCGTCGCCCTCAGTTTTGGAAACAGCCGGGCGGCGCTTGGCACCTAGTCGTCGGCGCCGCCAAGATTGCGCTTCAGCTTTTCAAGCTGAGCGATCAAATCCTTCACGTCACTCTGTCGCACATCTTTCAGCATACGTGCAAATGTTCCCTTCGCGGCCGCAGCGAGCCGGTCGGCGTACTTCTCGATTTTTGACGTAGCGTAAACCAGGCGGGCGCGGCGGTCGGTCGGGTGGGCCTTGCGGATAATCCATCCGCCCTCCTCCAACCGGTCGAGCATTTTGCCGAGCGGTGCCTTCTCGATCTCGACCATGTCGGCGAGTTGGGTTTGGGTCATGCCGTCGCGTTGGCGCTCCAACGAAAAGAGGACACGCCACTGCATCCGGGTCAAGCCGAGCTCCTTCACCCGGGTTTCGAAGTCCTTTGAAAACAAGCGGTGAATGTCGACGAACAGCCAACTCAGCGTGTTTTCGATGGCGAGGCTTTCGCGCAGCGCGTCAAGGGCGCGCGGACGCACCGCGGGTGCCTTGCGCCCCGCAGATTTGCGCCGTTCGCCAGCCGGAAAGACCTCAGTCACCACAGTGACACTACCTGCTTTCATCAATTGGTATAGGTGTATATAGTAATCAGGTATACCAATTCCTTCTGTCAATCGGAATTCTGATCCATGCGCCCCGTTCGGCCCGCAATTCTTGCTCTTTCCGCCATTCTCGCGCTTGGCCTCGCCGGGTGCGGCAAGCCATCCGCCCAAGCCGCGCAACCGGCCAAAGTCGAGGCGATTGTCGTGTCGGCGGTCAAAGTGACGAAAGCCGATGTCGCGGTGCCTATCATTGCAACCGGTTCGCTGACCCCGTCGCGCCAAACCGATATCGGACCTTCTGTTGACGGCATCATCGAGGAGGTGATGGTCGGCGTGGGATCGCGGGTGAAGAAAGGCGACGTACTGTTCCGCACGCGCGACATCGACATCAAGCTACAGGTGCAGGAACTCGACAAACAGGTCGCGTTGGCCAGGGCACAGCTTGCAAACGCGAAGAACGAACAACGTCGCCAGGACGCGCTGAAGGGCGGCGGATGGGTCAGCCAGTCGCGCATGGACACAACGCGCACGAATGCCGACGTCGCAAACGCGCAGCTCGGCGTATGGGAGGCGCGGCTCGCGCAGGCGCGGCAGATGCTCAAGGATACCGTCGTACGGGCACCTTATGACGGCGTGATCTCGCGCAAGGATGTCTACGAGGGCCGCTTCATGGCCACGCGCTTCGGCGGCATGCCGGGAGGTGCGAGTGGCGTGGTGCAAATCATGGGAATCGATCCGCTGGCTGCAATCGCGGTCGCACCGGCAACCTATTTTAGCCAACTGAAGCTCGGTATGACGGGCAAGATCTTCATCGACGGGATTGAGAAGCCGGTCGAAGCGAAGCTCGCGGTCATCAACTACGGCGTCGACTACAAAGCCCGCAGCGTGGAAGTGCGTTTAGCGGTACCGAACCCCGACTACAAGATTTTGCCCGGCCTCTATTGTCGGATCGAACTGATGCCGGAGGCGCGGAACGCCCTGGTCGCGGACCGAAAGGCCATTTTGGGCCCGGACGGCTCGCGTTATGCGTTCATCGCGCAGAACGGCAGGGCAAAGAAGATCGCCGTTTCGACGCGCGAGGTTGACGGCGAGCGCGTCGAAATTTTGAGCAACGTGCCTGAGGGCACCGAATTGCTGGCGGGCCCGAATCTCTCGCAACTGGCGGACGGCGTTGCCGTGACGGTCGAGACGTCGGCGCCGGCGGCGAAACCCTCGACGCAGGCGAAACTCTAGATCATGTGGATTTCAGATCTCTCTATTCGCAGGCCCGTCCTTGCCACGATGGTGATCGGCGCGCTGGTCGCGCTCGGCTGGGTGTCGCTGCAGCGCATCGGCGTCGACCTGTTCCCGCGCGTCGAGTTTCCCTATGTGAACGTCCAGACCGTCCTTGAAGGCGCGAGCCCGGATGCCGTCGAGACCGACATCACCGACACGATCGAAGCGCAGGTCAACACGATCTCCGGCATCAAGTCGCTGTCGTCGCAGAGCTATGAAGGCGTCTCGCAGATCATCATCGAATTCGGCTTGAGCGAGAACGGGGACGTTAAAGCGCAAGACGTGCGCGACAAGGTGAACCTTGCCATCCGCGACCTTCCGCAAGATGCGGAGCAGCCGATCATTCAAAAGATCGACCCGGATGCGGAGCCCATTCTGTCCGTAATGTTGTCGGGCGACATGCCGACGCGCGATCTGACCGAATTCGCCGATAAGACGATCAAGGAACGACTGCAGCGCGTGGCCGGCGTGGGCCAGGTCACGATCCTGGGCGGGCGCAAGCGGCAGGTTCGCATTTGGCTCGACGCCGACAAGATGCGCGCGCTGAACGTCACCGCCGACGACGTGATCAGCGCACTGCGGCGCGAGAACGCCGACATCCCGGGCGGCAATCTGGAACTTTCCGGCGAACGCGCCGAATTCAGCGTCAAGACCAAAGGCGAAGTCAGAAATGTCGACGACTTCAAGAACATCGCCATCTCGTTCCGCCAACTGGCATTGCCGACGTTGCTGGGCGATGTGGCGCGGGTTGAGGACGGTGCGGAAGACGAGCGAACCTTCGCGACCTTGAATGGCAAGCCCGGCGTTTCGCTCGAGGTTCGCCGTCAATCGGGGCAGAACACGGTCGAGGTCGCAAAGGCCGTCAAGGCCGAGATCGAGGCGCTCAGGGGGCTGGTGCCGGCGGGAGTGAACCTCGTGATCGCGCGAGACATCTCGCTGTTCATCGAAGATTCGGTCAACGACGTCGGCTTCGACATCGTCTTGGGCGTCTTTCTGGTGATCATGATCACCATGGCGTTCCTGCTCGACTTCCGCGCCACGATCATTGTCGCCATAGCAATGCCGACGTCCCTGATCGCAACATTTCTGGCTTTCTATATCGCAGGGTTTACGCTGAACAATTTGACTTTGATGGCGTTCTCGGTGGCAGTTGGCTTGCTCGTTGACGATGCCATCGTCGTTCTGGAAAGCGTGCACCGCAAGCTCGAGGAGGGTTTGTCACCCGCCGAAGCCGCTTCTCAGGGGACGTCTCAGGTTGGTGTCGCAGTCATGGCGGGTACGTGGGCGGTCGTCGCGGTATTCGTGCCAATCGCGTTCATGGACGGCGTCGTAGGGCGCTTCTTCTATCAATACGGCCTGGCAATCGTCTTCTCCGTGCTGGTTTCGTTGCTGGTGTCGCTGACGCTGACACCGGCTTTGTGCTCGAAGTTTCTGAGTAAACTGCACCTCGGGCCGTTCGCGCAGCGCATCGAGCGTTTCCATCACTGGATGGAGACGAGCTACCAACGCTCGCTGCATTGGTGCTTGGAAAGCACGTTTCTCGGCACAGTACGATTCTGGGGACGCCAACTTGACGTGCGGCTTGATCACCGCGTGGTCGTTCTCGCAACCGGTCTCCTAACGATCGTGTTCGGTGTGATGCTCGCGCGTGGCATTCCGTTTGACTTTCAGGCGAAGACCGATCGGTCGGAGTTCTTGGCAACCGTCGACCTGCCTTATGGCACGGGGATCACGGAGGCAAAGGAGGTCGCGGCGCGCGTGAGCGCCGCACTTCAACAAGCACCGCACATGAAAACGGTCTTTGCCACGATCGGCGGGGGTACGCAGGGGCGGATTAACAAGATCAGCCTCTATGTCGGTCTGACACCAAAGAAGGAGCGTTCATTCGCCGATAACCAGTTCGCGATCATGCAGAATGCACGCGTGCTGCTAGCCAAGACAGTGCCCGAAGCAAAGCACATCGAAGCGGTCGAAGTGCCATGGATAGGCGGCAATTCGAGCTTCAACACGGCAATCACCTATTCGCTGCAAGGGCGCTCGCTCGAGGTTCTGCGCGAAAAGGCCGACGCGATCGTCTCGGAAATGAGAACTGACAAGGCGACCTTCGCCGACGTGCGATCGTCCTACGAGGCGGGCAAGCCCGAGGTACAGATTCACGTCGATCGCGGACGCGCGGCCGACCTTGGCGTCGCGATCCGCCCGCTCGCAACCACGGTCCGAGCGCTGGTCGGCGGCGTCGATGCCGGAACCTACGAGGAACTCGGCAACCGCTACGACGTGCGGGTGCGATTGGAAGAGGCGCAACGCAACGACCCAACGAAGCTCGATCAGATTCAGGTGCGCAGCACGAACGGCAATTTGGTCGATCTGGCGAGTCTCGCGGCGTTCAAAGTTGAAGAAGGTCCGGCGCAGGTCGACCGGCGCAACCGCGCGCGGACGATCACGATCCTGGCCAACAATCCGCCGGGCGTGGCGCTCGGCACGGCGACGGACAAGATGCAGAAGATCATCGCCGAGATCGGTTTGCCGCAAGGCTATTCCGGCACATTCATCGGGCAGGCGGAGCGCATGAAAGAGTCCGCGGACGCGATCGGGTTCGCGTTCATTCTGGCGCTGGTCGCGCTTTATATGATCCTGGCCAGCCAGTTCAACAGCTTCTCGCAGCCGGCAATCATCATGCTGACGGCGCCGTTGTCGTTCGTCGGCGCATTTGCCGCGCTCTCGTTTACAGGCATGACGATGACGATGTTCGCGCAGATTGGGATGATCGCGCTGATGGGTCTGGTCATGAAGAACGGCATTCTGCTGGTCGACTACGCCAACGTCGCGCGCGAGACGCGTGGGCTTGCCGCCCGTGCGGCCATGGAAGAAGCCGGGCCCCGCCGTATGCGACCGGTGCTGATGACGCAGCTTGCGACCGTGTTCGGTATGATCCCCGTTGCGATCTCCACCAGCCAGGGCGCGGAGTTCCGCAACGGGATGGGCGTGCTGATGATCGGCGGCATTCTATCGTCGACCCTACTGACGCTTTTCATCGTGCCGGTTGCTTACACGTTAATGGCCGATGCGTACATTTGGTTTGGTCGGCTCCAGGCGCGGCTTCCGTTCCGCCGCAGACCCGGCACCGCACCGGCGGAATAGCGACCCTTTACTAGCCCTTAAGGCGGCTGCGGCAGGATCGCATCTCGAGAAGCGCAAAATTGCGCCTGGGGTGCGGCATGGCCAAAGTTCAATTCCACAAGAACCAACGCGTCTATGTGAAGACGCTTGGCACGTGGGCACATATCGAAAAAGTCTCGCCGCAGTGGGCGAAGGGCTTGGACGAGCCTCTGCGCGTCTTCTACGACGTGGGTCTCGGCCGCGAATTCGCTGCCGAGGAACTGCAGTCGGACGCGGTCCAGAGCAACCAAATCTCGGCAGCCGCCGGCGCCGAGGAATGGCGGATCACGCGTGGGCGCAACAAGTGGAAGCCGGTCGAGGAGTGCTCGCACCACCCCTATCCCGGGACGCATCCGCAGGTGATCACGGGCGAGGCGGACTGGGGCGGCTGGCGAGTGCCGGGCGCGGAGTACGATCTCTATCCGGAAAAGGTCGAGCGTCAGGCGCGCATGATCGTGACTGCACCAAAGATGGCCGCGCTGCTGCGCGTGCTGATTGAGCAAACGCGGGACGAGCCGGAAAATGTGCCGGACGAGGTCGCGACACTGGCGCAAGAAGCCGCCGCGATCTTGCGCTACATCGAACAGGATTTGCAGCAGTAGCTGTTGACATCAGCTTTCGGGACGTTACCACCTCGGGCGCCTTGCTAACTGCACGGCGCCCGAAGTCGTCTTATCCGGAGCCTCACATGTCACCCAAGATCGCCGCATTCCGCAAACTGCACGAGCAAGGTTGCTTCGTGATCCCCAACCCGTGGGATCGAGGCAGCGCGATCTATCTGGAGAAGTTGGCTTCAAGGCAATCGCAAGCACCAGCGCCGGTTTCGCTTGGTCGCAGGGCCGCCCCGACAATAAGGTCACGCTGGAGCAATTGCTCGCGCACCTTGCAGCCCTAGCCGAGGCGGTGAACATTCCTGTCAACGCCGACTTCGAGGATGGTCTGGCGGTCAAACCCGAAGGCGTCGCGGCAAACGTGACGCGCGCGGTCGCGACCGGGATCGCGGGACTATCGATCGAAGACTCCACCCGCGACGGCGGCGAACCGCTCTATGAAGTCGGCGCGGCGGTTGAGCGCATCAAGGCAGCACGCGCCGCAATCGACAAGTCAGGCACCGGTGTGATGCTCACGGCGCGTTGCGAGGGCTACCTGGTCGGCCAGCCCGATCTAGCGGCGACGATCAAACGTCTACAGGCCTATGCCGAAGCGGGCGCCGACTGTCTGTTCGCCCCGGGCCTGAACAAGAAGGACGATGTCGCTGCCATCGTTCGGGCAGTTGCACCGAAGCCGGTGAACTTGATTGGCGGACCGTGGGTCACTGTCGCGGAGAGTGCAGCCCTCGGCGTGCGTCGTATCAGTGTCGGTGGATCGCTCGCCGGCGCCGCTTGGCGCGGCTTCGCAGTGGCCGCGGAAGAGATCGCCAGACAAGGCACGTTCCCCGCACCGGTCGGGCCGCGGATCGACTTCAACAAGCTTTTCGGTGATCGCGGTTAGGCCGGAATACCTTTGCAGTCTTCGACTTGCGCGGCAAGCGTACGCGCCAGCTGCCGCGCAGACTCGCGCAGAATGAAAGGAGGGTGGCCGGAAAATCCCAACAACAGCCCTGACGCGCCAGGCGTGGAACCATAGAAGCGGCTCAGCGGCTCGACAATGAGGCCGGCTTCGGCGGCAGCCGCGCCGACGGCGATATCGTCGGTCGGCCTTTTGAACTTAGCGCAAAGATGCATGCCGCCCGCGGCTGGATCGGCGGCAAAAACGCCGGCGCACTCGTCTCGAAGCGCAGCCACCAATGCCTCACGACGTTCCGCGTAAGCCTCGCGGCACACGCGTAGATGCTTGGCGAATTCCCCCGACGACATGAACTCGGCAAGGACGATTTGGTTTGGAATCGTCGCATAGCGCTCGGTACGGCGCAGTGCTTCGGCAAAGCGGTCGGCGATCGCCACGGGCACAATCAGATACGATAGGCGAAGCGAGGGGAAAATCGTGGTCGAGAACGTGTTCATGTAGACCACGCGCTGGGCGTTGGGCATCGCGGCAAGCGGCGGCGACGCCATCTCCGCGTCGCCAAATTCGCAGGCGTAGTCGTCTTCAAGAATGAACGAGCCAACCCGCGCCGACCAATCAAGCAGCGCCTTCTTACGCGTTTCGGAGAGGATGGCGCCGGTTGGAAACTGCATGGACGAGGTCGTCACCGCCATTGAAGCCTTCGGCGCTAACCGCAACCCGTCGGAAACGTCGAGCCCCTGTTCGTCGACCCCGACACCGACAGGGAAAAGACCCGCGGCTTGCAGCGCGGCCCGCGTGCGGAAATAGCCCGGCTCCTCAACCCATACGACGGTACCCGGCCGGCAAAGTATCTCGCCGGCTAGATGCACGGCCGCGTGCGCGCTCGTCGAGATGAAGACTTGCGAAGGCTTGCACGTAATCGCCCGGGTTACACCTACGTGAGCCGCAATGGCGGCGCGAAGGTCCGGCCAGCCGCCATCGCTGCCGGCACGAAGCGCCTCAACGGGCATGACCTTCCAACAGCGTGCCTGCAGGCGGCGCCACGTCTCCATGGGAAAGAGATCGAGTCCGGGATCACCGACAGCGAACGGGAGGAGCGAGTGCGCCGTATTGCTCCGAGAGCTTGCTGTTGCAGCGGGGCGAAAGTCCGCACCATTGCCCTCCCACGCGACGTAGGTGCCGGAGCGTTTTCGAGTTTGGACTAGACCTTCGGCGAGCAACATTTCAACGGCCGTAACCGCCGTCCAGCGCGAGACACCCGCTTCTTTTGCGATGTTTCGGGACCCTGGAATCTTCTCGCCGTGCCGCCAAACGCCATCAAGAATACGATTCCGCAATTGATCGAACAGCCGTTGAACCAGAGCCAGATCGCTGCCCTGTTGCGTTAGACCCACGGCGCCCGCCGCGTGACGGTGCATTTCGTGCCCCCTTTGTCGCCCGGAGCACAGAACATCATCGACCAGATGGCCGGAACTCAAATGCGCGTGATTCAGCACGTCGCCTTGTCGTCCCCGCTATCTGCAAATCACATTCCCGGCAAATTTGGCCATAGGGCCATGGTCAGGCTCTCGTCTTCGCCCATGTGATCCCCTAAAAGGCCGACGAGTTCGTTCGGCTGCGCCGATTCACGATCAACGAGTACCCCGATGAAAACCGACCAACCGATCCCGATTCGCCGCCAGGACTATCGCCCGTCGCCCTATCGGGTGGCACGGACCGAGCTTGAGTTTCATCTCGACGAGACGGCGACCCGCGTCCATGCGGCGCTGCACGTCGAGCGGCAGGGGGATGCGGGTGGCGCGCTGGTACTCGACGGCGAGCACTTGAAACTTCTCGATATCAAGCTCGATGGACGACCGCTTAGCTCTGACGCATACGAGGTGACGGCGGACAAGTTGACGATCAAGCATCCACCGATGACGCGGTTCCGGCTGGATACGACGGTCGAAATCAATCCGAAGGCGAACACCGCGCTCTCCGGTCTCTACATGTCCGACGGAATGTTCTGCACGCAGTGCGAGGCGGAAGGATTTCGCCGGATTACCTATTCCTACGATCGGCCGGACAACATGTCGGCCTACCGCGTGTGCATGATTGCGGATCGGGCGCGGTTTCCAGTGCTGCTGTCGAACGGCAATCCGTCGGCTTACGTCACCCTCCCCGGCGGGAGACATATGGCTGAGTGGGACGATCCGTTCCCCAAGCCATCCTATCTGTTCGCGTTGGTCGCGGGCGACCTCGCGCATGTGGAAGACCACTTCGTAACGGCCTCGGGCCGGCGGGTGAAGCTTGGCATCTATGTGACGCACGGCAACGAGGACAAGGTCGACTTCGCGATGGGCGCGTTGAAGCGCTCCATGAAATGGGACGAAGACACCTACGGCCGCGAGTACGATCTCGACGTGTTCAACATCGTGGCGGTCAGCGCGTTCAACTTCGGCGCAATGGAGAACAAGGGCCTCAACATCTTCAACGATAAACTTGTGCTGGCGCGCCCTGATACCGCGACGGACACGGACTACGATTTGATCGAAGCTGTCGTGGCGCACGAGTATTTTCACAACTGGTCCGGCAATCGCGTAACCTGCCGCGATTGGTTTCAGCTGTCGCTGAAGGAAGGCTTCACGGTCTTCCGCGATCAGTCGTTCTCGGCCGACATGCGCTCTGCCGCCGTCGAGCGCATCGGCGACGTGAGGGCGCTGCGGATGCGGCAATTCCAAGAGGATGCAGGCCCCCTCGCCCACCCGGTGCGGCCGGATTCCTATTTGACGATCGACAATTTCTATACGGCCACCGTCTACGAAAAGGGCGCCGAGCTCTGCCGTATGGTGCGCACGATCCTAGGCACGGAGGCTTTTCGCAAGGGCTCCGACCTCTATTTCGCGCGCCATGACGGGACGGCGGCCACGTGCGACGACTTCATCAAGGCGATGGAGGACGCGAACGGCGCCGACCTTTCGCAGTTCAAGCTCTGGTACAGCCAGGCGGGTACGCCGCAGGTGAAGGCGCACGGCCGCTATGACGCGGCATCGAAAACCTATGAACTCACGTTGGAACAGAACCTCGCCGCGACACCGGGCCAGGATGCGACGAAGCCAATGCACATTCCGGTCGCAGTCGGGCTGATCGGACGCAACAGCGGGCGAGACCTTTCCATCTCGCTCGACAGCGGGAAGCCCGCTGCAACGCAAGTCCTGAACCTGCGCGAGGCGAAACAGACGTTCAAACTGAAAGGCGTGAGTGAGGCCGTCGTGCCGTCAATTGGGCGCGGGTTCTCGGCGCCGGTTCGCTTCGATGCCGATCTCACCGGCGAAGACCGCGCGTTCTTGATGGCAAAGGACTCAGACTCCTTCAATCGTTGGGAGTCGGGGCAGAAACTCGCGACAGAGCTACTCGTGCGCATGACGGCCGAGGTCCGGGCCGGCAAAACGCCGAAGGTGGACGCACTGTTCGTCGACGCGTTCGGCGAAATCTTGCGCGACGCGCGGAAGGACCCGGCGTTCACGGCAATGGCGACCCAGCTGCCGACCGAGATGGAGTTGGCGCAGATCATCGACGATGCTGACCCCGATGCGATCCATGCGGCGCGCGAGACGCTGCGCAACACGCTGACCGCCGCGCACAAGGGTCAAATGCGCGAGATCTATCAAGCGCTGAAGAGCAATGAGCCCTACTCGCCCGATTCCGTGTCGGCCGGACGGCGGGCGCTCAGAAATCTTTGCCTGCGCTATCTCAGCGCGGAGGACACGAAAGAGACTCGCGGCCTGGCGTTCGAGCAGTTCCGGGCGGCCGACAACATGACCGACAAGATCGGCGGCATGGCCCCCCTGACCGACATGGACGGCGAGGAGCGAACGAAGGCGCTGTCGCAGTTTTACGACCAGTGGAAGGCAAACCCGCTGGTCATCGACAAGTGGATGAGCTTGCAAGCGAGTTCGTGCCGGCCCGACACGCTGGCCCAGGTCCGAGATCTCACGAAACATGCAGCCTTCAACATCGAAAATCCCAATCGCGTCCGTGCATTGATTGGCGCTTTTGTCATGAACAATCAACTTCGGTTCCACGCCGTCGACGGCAGCGGTTATCGCTTCCTGGCTGACAACGTGATCACGCTCGACAAGCTCAATCCGCAGGTTGCTGCGCGACTGTGCGGGGCGTTTGAAACCTGGCGCCGCTTCGACGGCCGGCGGCAGACGCTGATGCGCGAGCAGCTGACCCGGATCAAGGATACCGGCGGCCTCTCGCGCAATGTGTTGGAGATCACCGAGAAGACCCTGGGCTGAGTCTCAGCTGCCACGAATCACGGGGGATGTGTTGCAGATTGCACGCACTGGGGATGACAGGGTCCCAGTGCCCCACATAATCGCGTCTGGGGATGTGATTCGAGTGTGCAATCGACAATGGCAATAGCCACGACAACGGTAACTGGTGGATCGCGCGAACGCGTTGCGGCGCAAATCCGGCCGGCAGCTAAGCGACGCATGTCGCTCTGGATCATTTTGGGGACGCTCGCGACCGTCCTCTCGGTGGCGGCCGCTGGCGCCATTCAAATGCGCAAAGACCACGCGATCGCTTTGGCGCAGGTCGAGCGGGAGTCGCGTTCGTTCATTGCCGTTTCCGGAACGATCGTCGGCGCGGCGTTGGACCGGACGCAGGTGATGGTATCGCGCGCATCGCGCGTCGCCTCCGGCGCCTCGATCGTCGCGACCGATCCCGCGCTATTGAACGTCGTTGCAACCGACACGCTTGGCAACGTCGCCTGGGACAAAGACGGCACCCCCGGTGAGCCGCGCCGGCTCAGCGATATGAACCTGCTCGGGCAGCTGCGCTCGTCGCAAGAGAGCGTGCGTTACCTCGCCGGACCGATCGACGACCGTGAGTTCGGCAAGAGTCCCGTTGCACTGGCGATGCGCAGCGACACGCCCGGCGAGTACCTCGTTGCAATCTTGAGCCCGGCCTACCTCACGCGCATGTTGGAGAACGTCCGCGGCGGCCGCAGCATGAACGTGCTGTTGTCGGACGCGCGAACCAACGTCGTTGCCGGCACCTCCATCGACGAGGCGCTCTATGCGCAAGTGGCGGCGGCTATCCCGGCGACAGTCACCACCACCCCGTCATTGCGCTATGTCACCGACAGTGGAGTGAACTATCTGGCGACAGCGCGGCTGGTGCCGGGCTATGACCTGCGCCTTGTCACGGTGACGCGCGCGGCAGAGGCGCTTGGGCAGTGGTACGAGTCGCTGCCGCTCTATTCGATCATGATCTTCGGACCGAGCCTGTTGGGCGCGGGGCTCGCATGGGCATTGCTCATGCAGATGGAACAGACAACGCGCGTCGACAACACGTTGCGACGGACGGAGGAGCGCTTCGAACTCGCGGTCAGCGGCGCCAAATGCGGCATCTGGGATTGGGACGTTGCGAACAAGCGGCTCTATTGGTCGGGCGCAATGAACGCGTTGCTCGGACAAGGCCGGCAGCCGCGCTTGCTCACGCTTGAGGAAGCCGAGGAGCTGATCCATCCGGACGACCGCTACGTGTTGAGCGCGATCGAAGGATCGGTGCAAACCGGCGCGACGTCGTACGATCAAACCTTCCGGGCGCAGCACGCCGACGGGCATTGGGTTTGGTTGCGCGCGAAGGGGCAACACTATCGCACGGTAAGGTCGGAGGGCGGTCGCTTGTCCGGCATCGTCCTCGACGTTTCGGATCAAAAGACCGCCGATGCGCGTGTCGATGTGGCGGAGCGTGTGCTCGAAGCGGCGTTCGAGAACGCGGCTGAGGCATTCGCTCTGTGGGATCGCGACGAACGGTTGATCGTCTGCAACAAACGATTCCAGGAATTCTATGGCGTCTCGGATGCGAAAGCGGGCGAAAGCCGGCACGCAATTTTTGGCCGCGCCAAGGCGCCGGGCGAAAGCGCGGACGCGTCCACGCAACCGCTCGAAATGTTCGACTCCAGCGGCAACACGGGCACGATCGAACTGCAACGTGCGGGCAGCCGCTGGCTGCTGGTCAGCGAACGGCGCGCGCTCGATGGCGGTAAGATTGCGGTGGCGACCGATATCACGGCGCTCAAAGCACACGAGGACGAACTGCAGGCGTCACGCAACGAACTCGCCGAACTTGCGATGCGGCTCGAATCCGAGAAAGAACGCGCCGAAGAGGGAAGCCGTTCGAAGTCGGAGTTCCTGGCCAATGTCAGCCACGAGCTGCGCACGCCGCTGAACGCGATCATCGGCTTCTCGGACGTCATGCGGAACGAGATGCTGGGCGCCCTGCCCCCGCGCTACGTCGAATACGCGGCCGACATCCATCGCAGCGGTCAGCACCTGCTCGACCTGATCAACGACGTGCTCAATATGGCGCGGATCGAAGCAGGCAAGTTCGAGCTCGATATGGTGCCGGTGGAGGCTTCCGCCCTGCTCAACGACGTCATCACGACGGTTGAGCCGCGCGCCAAAGAAGCGGGGCTGCAACTGCGGGTAAACACGCCCGATCTGCCGCCGGTTCTCGCCGACAAGCGCGCCATCAAGCAGGTGCTGCTGAACCTGTTGTCGAACGCGATCAAGTTCAACAACTCCGACGGCTACATCACCGTCGAAACGCGGCGCGAGGGCGACCGGGTCGCAATCTGGATACATGACACCGGCATCGGCATCGACGAAGCGGACATCCCGCGGATCGTAAAGCCCTTCGAAAAGGTCGAGGCGGCGGCGAAGCAAAACAACGGCGGCATGGGTCTTGGACTTGCCGTTTCGAGCGCGTTGGTCGAACTGCACGGCAGCAAGATCGAGATCGAAAGCGAACTCGACATCGGCACGAGCGTGACGTTCAGCCTACCGCTGGCGCCGCAGGAACAAACGCTCGCGCTTACAGATACCAATCAAATTCGTGCGGCGGAATGAAGGCGCGGAAGCGCTCTAGTTCCGTGCGCTTCGTCGCGCAGTAGAGATCGACATACGCGGGACCAAGATACCCGCGCATTATCGATCCGTTCTCAAGCGTAAGTAGCGCGCCGTCGATCGTGAACGGCAACGTCTCGTCCACGAAACCAGCCGCATCGCCGTCGAACGCGGCGCCGGGATCAAGCTGTTGCGCGATGCCGTGATGCACCCCGGCTAAGATTGCAGCCAGAACCAAATAGGGGTTCGCGTCGGCGCCGGCGACACGATGGTTGATCATCTGTGGTTCGTCGGCCGTACCCGGCAGCGAGAGGTTTGCGGTTCGATTGGCAAAACCCCAGCGTTTGTTGCGCGGCGCCGATGCTTCCGACGTAAAGCGCCGGTACGCGTTGACGTTCGGCGCGAAGAACGCAATCGATTCCGCGAGCAATGCTTGCAGACCGCCGACCGCCGCGCGCAGCAGGGTCGCCCCTTCGGCGCTCGCGACATCGAAGACCGTCTCGCCGGTTGGATGCTGTAACCCGACGCTCACCTGCAACCCATTCCCCGCGATGTTCGAAAAGGGCTTGGCCATGAACGTCGCATCAATCTCATGCTGACGCGCAACGGCGCGCACGATCTGGCGCAAGAAAACTGCGTGATCACCGGCACGGCAAACGTCCGCTTGCGGCGTCGAGGTCAGCGTGAATTGCCCGGGCGTTGCGCTCGACCACTTGAACTTCGGCAAATGTTGCGCTTCGGCGGCCTCCGCGATAGCGGCCATAACGTCTTCAAGGCGCCCGGCGTCGAGGCCCGCCGGTTTTTGCGGTGGACCTTTCGATCGTTCGAGCAAATGGAACTGCAACGACGTTCCAACGACGGGGATCAGATTCATGTCCTCGAAGCGGTCAAGCGCGCGGGCGAGCACGTTGCGCGGCTCGCCGAAGTAGGGACCGCCATTCGCGTCGTGCAGGCTCATCAACGCCTGCCCATGCGGACGCTGCGACCAATTGACAGTCGTCAGGCTTGCCGGCACCGGCCACGCGACGCCGGGTGTGGTAGACGGCCCCGCCACCTCGCCGCGCGCGTCGAGGAAGTAGATCGTTGCCGGAACGGGCAAGCCCTTGCGGTAGACCGCCTCGAGCTCGCTCCGTGCGATGCGCTTGCCGCGAACGTTCCCGCAGATGTCCGCGAAAACGCAGTCGATGTATTGAACCTGTGGATTTTGTTTGAGAAACGCCTCCGCCTCCGCCGCACCGATAGGCGATGCGGCGTCCGCGTCGATGCGCGTGCTGGCGTGAACATTCATCGAATCATGCCCCTCGCGAGCGCCCCACAGGCCCGCGTCCCAAGCACACCCAGCATACGAGTCGGACCCCGCGGACGGCAACCGCCGATTGTCGGAAACCTCAACGATTCCGCTGCGTTCAAGCCGCATTCCTGCGGCAAAAGACCCTTTGGGTGTGCGAACCTGCCGCGCTTGTTGGGAATTAGGAATGGACTAATCTGGTAACCCAGGTCGCGCTCGGACGTACTGAGGGGACTTTTGCACAGGCGGCAGCTTCGGCGTGCCGTCTTTTCTGCAAAAGAGGACCAGGTACGTCGACCTCCGCGGGACTAGGGGATTCATGGCCACCATGACGGCCATTAACGGAGAGAAAAATGAATAGAACTGGTCTGTTTCTCTTTATCGCGGTCGTCATCCTGGCGGTCGCAGCGTACTGGTACTACACGAACAAAATGGCGAAGGCGCCGGAAGGCGAAGGCACGGCTGTTGAAGGTGCGGTAGCGCCTGACGCAGCTCCGGTTGACGGCGCGGCTCCGGCTGACCCGGCGGCGGCTCCGGTTGACCCGGCGGCTCCGGTTGACGGCGCGGCTCCGGCTGACCCGGCGGCGGCCCCGGTTGACCCGGCAGCAGCTCCGGCTGACCCGGCGGCGGCTCCGGCCGACCCGGCAGCGCCTGCGACGCCGCCTGCTCAATAAGCTTGCAGCGCAAAACAATCCGCTTGACGTGATTGGGCATGCGGTCCGCTAATTGCGGACCGCATGTTTTTTTTGTGCGTGCATGACCCTCAACGATTAATGGGAGTCCTTCCATGAACAGATCCCTGATCGCCCTCCTAGCCATCATCGTGCTGGGCGCGGGCGGTTATTACTTCTTCATGCAGTCGAAAAAGCCGGCCGGCGATACGACAACCGCCGTCACCGATCCCGCCGACAACCAGGCTGAAGGCGAAGCGCTGCTCTTCACGTGGGAGAACTGGGCCGATCCGCCCTTCGTTGCGGAGTACAAGGCGCAGTACGGCGCGCCGCCGCAGACGCAGATCTGGGCGGACGAAGACGAAGCCTTTGCGAAAATGCGCACGGGCTACAAACCCGACGTTATGGCGCCCTGCTCTTACGAATTTGGCCGTTGGCAGGAAGCCGGTCTCATTCAGCCGATCGACGTGACCAAGCTGAAGCACTGGAAGGACATCCCCGACTATCTCAAGAACATCCCCGGCATGATGAAGTCGGAGACCGAGGCTTGGTTCATTCCGCAGTATTGGGCGAACACATCGGTGACGTATCGCACCGACCTCGCACCGGAATATGTCGGCAAGGAGAGCTGGAAGATTCTCTTCGACCCGAAATACAAGGGCAAGGTCGCGGGCTTGGACGGCGTCGACGACACGGTCACGCTGATCGCAAAGACCTGGGACGTCGATCCCTACAACATGACGCCGGAGCAGTGGGAAACGGTGAAGGGCAAGTTGCGCGAGTTCGTAGCGAACGCCCGCTTCATCTCCAGCGACGAGACGTCGTTGAGCCAAGGGCTCGCGTCTGGCGAAGTGGTTGCCGCCATCACCTGGAACCAAACGCATGCCGCACTCAAGAAGGAAGGCAAGCCCGTCGCTTACATGAACCCGCCCGGCGGCATGTTCACGTATGTGTGCGGAATGGTGCTCCACGCGGAGACAAAGAAGATGGACAAAGCGCTGGCACTCATCGATTCCGGCATTTCGCCGGAGGCGATGAAGTATCAACTTGAAGAACTGCACAACGGTCCGGCGAACATGAGCGTTTTCGCCGACTACACGGACGAGCAGTTGAAAGAAATGGGCTTCGTTCGCGACGTGAAGGGCTTCCTGGAATCCGGCACCTTCCAAGTGCGGCTCAAGAACAAGGAAGAAATCGTGAAGTTCTGGACCGAAACCCGCGGCGGCGGTTAGGCCGCTGCAGTTTCGCCGAGTGTAGCGCCCCGGACGCTGACCAAGCGTCCGGGGTTTTTCATTGCGGTAGGTCGCGGGCGCTGGCTGCGCCGGCGTTCTGGCACATCGTGCGGATCGTGCCTCCTGCTGTCCGTTGGTTCGACGGCCGGGCGAGCGACATGAGCCGGCGAATGATTTCGCGCGTGAACAATTTGCGCTCCTCCGGGGTCAGCCGTTCGACGACTTCGGCGATCGTCGCCTCGCGCTCCTTGAGCGTCGCGACTTGCGCCTCGGTTTGGCGCGCGAGGGCGGCGCGAAACCCAGCTTGATCGAACGGCTCGGCGCGGAACGCCCTGAACACTTCGCGACGGGCATCGATGGCGGCGCGGCCGAGGCGACGGTAGGTCTCTATACGCCCCGCGAGAGCATCGCACATTTTCACAGCGCCCGATCGCGGCAGCATTTGCAGGACCACTTCGGGGGCAAGCCCTCCCCCTCCTCCACCGGTCATCGCGCCGTGGATCATGCGATTGCGCGCGACGACGAGGCCCGTGACGATCACGCCGATCAGGAAGAAGTTCAGGCACAGCGAAACGATGAACCACAGACTCCAACGGCCGCGCTCGCGTGCGGGAGCATCGCTCATATGCCGTCCTCGATGTCGTCCCAAAGGTCGTTCTCAATGTCGCTCAGCGCCAGGAGCGCCGGATCCTTCGCGTCTTGCGCCTTGATCCCTGCGATGCCCGGCAGCGCGGCACCAGTGACAAGGCCGAGCGCAAGAGAGGCCGCGATCGCGGCCGCTGGAATCCAGCGGCCGCTCGAACCCCGGGCGGAGCCGCCTCGTGCGGGGAAGCCTGCCATGATGCGATCCTCGAGCGCGCGCGTTGCCGCCGCCGTATCGGCGCCGTCGAGAAAGCGGTCGATAGCCCGCGCCCCGGCAAGAAGGCGATGGGCCTCGGCAGAGGATTCGGCAAAGGCTTGCGCCGCTTCTCGCTCAGCCTCCGGCCAACGCTTAGCGTCGGCGCCGTAGGCTTCGATCAGGGCCTTGAAGCGTTCCAGGGTCATGTCGTCACGTCTCATTGTCGCTCTTCTCAAAAACATCTTCGCTTAGGGCTCTCAGCATCGTCTTGAGCGCCCGCCGTCCGCGCGAGAGCAAACTCTCCATCGCCTCCACGCTCACGCCCATCACCTCTGCCGCCACGATGTTGGTCAGGCCTTGATAGTGACAGAGCACGAGGGCTTCGCGCTGCCTGTCCGGCAGCTTCTGCAGGGCGCCATTCACGGCCCCGGCGACTTGCTTGCGGTAAAGCTGCTTCGCCGGCCCCGGCGCCTCGTCGACCGGATCGGGAACATCGTCCAAAGCCGACGCGGGCCGCTTGCGCAAGCGGTCGTAGCAGAGGTTGATGGCGACCCGGTGCAGCCAAGTTTCGAACTTCGCTTGGCCGGGCTGCCAGCGGGCTGCGTGCGTCCACACGCGAACGAAAACCTCCTGCGCCACGTCTTCAGCTTCGGTGTGGTCGCCCAGCATCCGGCGCCCGAGGTTCAAGACCTTGGGCAGGTGGCGGGCCATAATGGCGCGCGCGGCCATGCGGTCGCCCTTGGCCACCCGTGCCACCAGTTCGCCATCCGGGTCATCGATCACGCGGCTCGGCTCACGTTTAACCTCTGAGTCGGGCCGATATTGTCCAGGGCGGATCGTGATCGCCAGTTCCATCGTCTTCAGCCGTCATGTCCCGTTCGCCCCATCGCTATCAAATTGAACGCCAGATGAACGAAACTCCGTCGCGGCGGCAGAAATCTGCGGTCGAGGCACCAATTCTTGCGCCCAGGGGTGACATGGCCGGTCTGCTTCCCATATTAACGCGCTCATCCGGGCTGACTTGGCCCCGCGTGAAGGTAAGCGAATGAAGGTGGCCGCTCAGACTCTAAAAAGCATTCCCGAAGACGCGGTGCTGGGCGTGATGGCCATGGCACATCATGCAGGCGCGAAGGATTGGGTCCCGGCAACGAGCGGAAACTTCTCCGTGCGCATCGACGCGACCGACTGCGCGATCACGGCGTCGGGCGGCGACAAGGGTAAGCTGACCCGGGACGGCGTCATCCGTGCACCGATCGCTGGCGCGCATGTGCGCCAATCGGCCGAAGCACCGCTGCACTATTTGATGTACCGGCTGTCGCCGGACATCGGCGCCGTCGCGCATGTGCACACGCAGCCGTCGGTGCTGGCGTCGCTGATTCACATGCCGCAGCGACAGGTCAGGATCGAAGGGTTGGAGCTGCTCAAGGCGTTCAACGGCATCAAAACGCACGACACGCATCTGGACGTCCCGATCTTCGACAACGACCAGGACATGGACGCGCTGGCTCACCGTGTCGAAAAGAAGCTCAAGGCCGATGGGCTTGGCTTCGGCTTTCTGCTGGCCGGGCACGGCCTCTATGCCTGGGGCCGCGACGCGACGGAGGCCCTTCGACATCTCGACGCATTCGATTATCTTTTCACATTGATGCTGAAGCTAAGAGGAATTCCGGCATGACCATTCTGACGGTCTATGACCTGCACAAGGGCAAGGCGCCGCAAGCGGCCACGCGCGACCCGCGCGAGATCATGAAGGCACTGGTGCCGTTCGACGTCCGCTACGAACGCTGGGAGGCAACGAAGCCGCTACCGCCGGGCGCCGGCCAAGAGGCCGTGCTGGAGGCCTACGCGCGCGATATCGATCGTTTGAAGAAGATCGGCGGCTATCAATCCGTTGACGTGGTGCGCTTGCACCCGGAACATCCGGACCGCGATGCGATGCGGCAGAAGTTTTTGTCGGAGCACAAGCACGCTGACGACGAAGTGCGCTTCTTCGTCGAAGGCGCGGGCGCATTTTATCTGCGCAACGACAATCACGTGCTGAAGGTCGTATGCGAGCAGGGTGATCTGTTGTCCGTGCCGAAGGAAACACGGCATTGGTTCGATATGGGACCGCGGCCGTTCTTTGCCGCGATCCGCTTGTTCACAACGCCGGACGGTTGGGTTGCGACGTTCACCGGCGACAAGATCGCCGACACGATCCCCGGTTACGACTCTTCGGAAACGAAAGCGGCGTGAGCGCTGTCCTGCTCGATATCGAAGGCACGATCGGCGACATCGCGTTCGTGCGCGAGGTCTTGTTCCCGTTTGCGCGGGCGAGGGTCGCCGACGTGCTGAAGGCGCGCTGGAGCGATGCGGAGGTCGCGACCTGCGTTGCGGGCGCCCGGGAAGCTTCGGGTCGGGCCCTGGGCGATGCTCGTGACGCGACCGCGCAGTTTCTCGCCTGGATGGATGAGGACAAGAAGATCACGCCGTTGAAAGCGCTGCAGGGCATCATCTGGCGCGAGGGCTATGCGTCGGGCGAACTGAAAGCGCATCTCTATCCGGATGCGATCGAAGCGATCCGCGCCTGGGCCGCGCGCAGCGTCGGAGTCTACATCTACTCCTCCGGATCGATCGAGGCGCAAAAGCTTTATGCGCAGTACAGCGTCGCCGGCAATCTGACGCCGTTGATTGGCGGCTACTTCGATACGACAACGGGGCCGAAGGGCGAGCCTGCGTCTTACAAGAAGATTGCAGCGGCCATCGGCTTGCAAGCCAACAAGATCACATTCTTCTCCGACGCACCCGCAGAGACCGATGCCGCGCTGGCGGCGGGGCTCAACGTCTATCGCGTGGACCGCGCCAAGGCGGTAGCGTTCGAAGGGCGTGATGGTACGACGACCGTGATTGGCTCGTTTACGGCGGTGATGGATCGCGTCGCTTAGACTGCAAACACCGTTTTCAGGATTTCCGCCCGACCGCCCTGGGCTTGGAGTTTTGTGCCCGGCTTGACGGAGTCGGCATCGAGCCAGCCAAGCGCGAACGCGCTCGCTTGGGACTCCGACCAGGTACAAGATGTTAGGCGCCCGATTGCGGTGTTGCGCGCGGTGAGGGGGCCGGGGCTCAGCGGCTCGTCGGCGGTGAAGTGGACCAGCACCTGGCGACCTTGCGTGGTGATCCGGCGCAGCGCATCGGCGCCATTGAAGCGGCGTGTCAGGTCGGGGAATTGGCCAAGGTCGGTGGGGAGACGCAAGTCTGCCGCGTCCTTCGCCAGTTGGGCGGGGCGCCAATCGATTCCCGGTCTTGGCGTCGCCATCTCGATCCGAAACGTTTCCAGCGCGGTGGCACCGACGGCAGCGATGCCAAGGCCGGCACCGGCGCGCCAGAGACGGTCCCAAACGACGGCACCGTCGTCCGCCTGGCTTGAGAGTTCCAATCCGTCGGCGTTGCGGGTGAGCGCAACTTGCGCAGGGCGCCACGCGGGTCGCGTAACGGAACCGGCGCCACCTGGTTCGCCTGCGAAGCCTGCAACGGCTAACAGCATCGACGCGAACGGGCCGCGCACACCGATGATGGCGCGTGTCCCGGTGACGTTCGTGAGTTTCAAATCGAAGCCCTTCACCGCGTCGATCATCCAGGCCAGGTCGCGCACGATGGTCGAGAGTTCGAACTGCGCCGGTGCGAAGCGCGCGATGACGCCTTCGCCGCGGACGAAGCCTTGGTCATCGCACCAAAGTGTGTGCGCGGTCTGGCCGATCTCAAGCCGGGTCACGTCCGCGAGCGTGGCAAAGCTCAAGAACGCCGCCGCATCCGGTCCGTCGAAGACCCAGCATTGACGGGCAGAAAGATCACTCAACGCAACGCGCTCGCTCAGCGCCTCGTGTTCTTCGCGCAGCGACGCGTAAAGCGCGGGGACAGTGAAGCCCTGTTGCTCGGTCCAATTGTTCGTGGCGCAAAGTTCGGCGGTGCGCGCATGCAGCGGCGTGACCGACAGCGCGCGGGAGCCAAGATCGGTCATGCACTCACCGTCGCGGCGGAGAGGACCGCTTCAGCGGCGTTGCGGCCGTTGATGCCGGTGATGCCGCCGCAGGGATGGGTACCTGCGCCGCACAGAAAGAGCCCGGCGATGGGCGTGTCGTGGCGGCTCAAGCCAAACGCCGGGCGCAAAGGACCAAGCTGGTCGAGCGTCAAGTCACCGCCGTGCCAATGGCCGCCGGCGCTCCCAGCCGTCGCCTCGATGTCGCCCGGCGTAAAGACGTCGGCGGCGAGGATCATATCGGGGAGCTCGGGCGCGTATTGGCGCAGGATCGCACCGACGCGGCCCATAAGGTCGGCTTTCGCCTTCTCCCAACCGCCGGCGGCCAACGTTTTGGGAACGTAGAGCACGTTTGCTGACAGAACATGCTGACCGGCGACGGCGAGCGTTGTGTCGTGAACCGAGGGGATTGTGATCTCAAGCGCGGGATCGGGGGCGTACATCCCCTGCTCATAGGCCGCGAACGCTCGGTCGAGATACTCGATGCTCGGACAGATCACGAGCCGGTCGCGCAGCAGCTTCTTGTCGATGCCCTTGAATGTGGGCAGCCCCGCAAGCGCGAGGTTGACTTTGGCGACGCAGCCATCGCTTCGCAAGCCGGCGAGGCGGCGCTTCATGGCAAGCGGCAGGTGGCGCTCGCCGCCGAGGGTCAGAAGCGTCGTCTTCGGGTCGAGGCTCGAGACGATAACGGGCGCAAACAGCGTTTCGCCGCTGGCGAGCGTCACGCCGGTCACGCGGGCACCATCGAAGAGAAGTTTCGCGACGCTGGCGTTCAGCCGTATGCGCACGCCCGCCGCTTCGGCGGCCTTCGCCAGAGCGCCGGCGAACGCGCCGGCACCGCCCTGCGGGTGAACCAGACCTTCCGTCGTTTCGGCGTTGAGGGCGCGGCGCAGACCGGCAAGGAACGCGGTGCCGTCAAGGCGGGGGCCGAGCGCGCTGCCCAGCACCGCGTCAAGCGCCATGACGCCCTTCAGCAATGGCGTTTCGAAATGCGCATCAAGTTGGTCGCCGATCGCACCGTCGAGGAACGCCGCAGATTCCGGGTCGAGCGTCGCGGCCTTTGTCGCGGTGCGGGTAGCGAATATGCCGCCGCGCGGCGTTTGCTCGAACGCGCCCCCCGGTGGCGATTGGACCCAACGTTCGAGTTGCTGCGCCGCCTTACGCATGCGGCCGTCGTAGAGCGGCCAAGCTTTAGCGTCAGCGGCGGAGTTTTGGCCCAGCGACGCCGCGGTGTGGCGCAAGTCGCCGTCGAGCACGATGTGGCGGCCATCGGGTGAGAGCGCGACGGTAGCCATCTGCTTTGCGGTAAGCTGCAATCCATAGCGATTGAGGCGCAGCGCCTTCAGCACACCGGCGTCGAGCGGCCCGACCAAGTGCGCAAATGTGGAGACACGATGCCCTGCGACGAGTTCCTTCGTCGTGCACGCGCCGCCGGCTTGGGCTTGCGCGTCGACGACGACGACGCGGCGCTTCATCTGCGCGAGCAAGGTCGCGCAGATGAGACCGTTCACGCCGGCGCCAATGACAATCACATCGATGTCGTTACGCATCGGCGCGCACCTTCGCACGAGGGGCGGCCGCATCCGCGGCGGCGAGACCCGCGTCGCCCTGCCCCGAGAAGATGCTGGGCTCTAGCACGGCCAGGCCTTTGACCAACGTTGTCGCTGCAGCCGCGCGCATTTCGGGGATAGCGCTGACATCGAGGGCCGCCTGCGCCATCAACGCGGCTGCACCATGTGTGTCCATCACCGTTCCGGACTCCGGCGGGTGAAGGACTTCAGCACCTTCGATCGAGGCGCCGAAGCCCGGCGCCAACGAATCGATCGCCCGGACGCAAAGCGTGCGAATCTTGTCGCGGCGGTTGCCTGTCCAAGGCCCTTCGGCCGTGGTCGCGGGAACATAGGGCATCGTCGCCAGCAGTTCCCAACGCTTGCCGTCACGCGCGGCAAGCCGAAGGTCGAGACACGGATCGGCACCCAGCGCGTGACTTCGGAACGCGCCGTGTGCTTTTGCCAAACGGCCGATCGACGGCATAAGGCGCAGAATGGCCCCAGATGCCAGCGTGGCCGCGTCGACACCGGCAAGCTTTGGGAGAGCCGAAATTGTCAATTTGACCTGTGCGGGCTTTACAACCCCTCCTGCGCTTATTGCTGGCGGCGCCGCTCGCCGAAGGCCGGTAAGCATGGCGCGGCTCGCCTCAGCGCTTAGCGTCGACACGACCAGCGGCGACTGCAGCGACGTGCCGTCGGCTAGCACGACCGATTGGACCGCATCGCGCTCGGTGGCAAGCGCCTTGGCCTCGGTTCGGAAGAGGACGTCTGCGTTGTTGTAGAACTTGAGCAGAGCCAACAGCGCCTGGCGCAATTTGCGCGCGCCACCAGCGACGAACCGATATCCGTTGTCCGGAGCGGCTTGAGCCAACAGCGCCTGGCGCGACAGCAGAGCGGCGGAACCCGGCGCGAGCGGCGAGGCACCCGTGCCCATAATCGCCCCTTGCGCCAGCAGACCTTTCAGAAGATCGCTGTCGAACGCCTCGTCGAGGATTCGAGCGACCGAGGAGAGCGCGAAGGCTGTGCCGTCGCTGGGCGCGCCGGCATTGGAGGTCAGCCACGCCACCGACGATGTCGCGCCGTTGCCGGCGCTCGAACGGGCAATGCGGGCGTAGAAGCCCTCCAGCGCCTCCGCGTCGCGTGGCGAGAATGCGGCCACACTCGCCTGCGCCGCGCGCAACTCCGGCCAGAGCACAAATGCACGGTCGCTCGTCACGCCGACGATTGGCGGCGCTGCGGCAAAGCGCAAACCGTGAGCTGTCAGATCGAGGTCGTGCGCAAGGGCCAGGCTGACAACGGCGTCGCCACCTTCACCTATCGGCGCGTTCTCAGCTTGGCGCTCGACGACGGCCACCGAACGGCCGGCGACCGCCAAGGCTGCCGCGGCGACGAGCCCTTCGACGCCCGCGCCAATGACAACGGCATCCAGGCGATCAAGCGCCATGCTGAACTCGGCTCATTGTGTCGACCCGGGGGGTAAAGTGAGGGTTCGGCCGTCAACCTACGGCAGAACGAGTAAAGCCCAAGCGCCTCACCCGAGGGAAGATGGCGGCATGCTTAATTGCGGTTCACGCAGAGCCTACGCCCCAAGGGTAGCCCGCAAACACTGGCCCATTAGGAGTGACAGAAGCAGACCCACAGTCTTCATCCGAGCTCAATCACCGGGCCGGCGCTGCGTCTCAACGAATGAAACTCCTCACTTGCTCGACTTTCCAACCAGCCCCCTCACGCCGCCATGCAAACGTGCCGCCAGTCAGGCCGTTGTCGAATTTGACGTAGCCGCGATTACGCGCCCTGTTCAGCACCGGCTCTTTGAACTGCGTACCGGAAATCCGGCTGCGTCGCCACGCCAGCCGACGCAAGTCTTGGGCCGCGAACACTAGCACCATTCGATCGGCCGAAATGCCCCCAAAAATGCGCGGATCTGCGAACAGAATAAGGGGTCTTTCCTTGAAGCGCAGAGGAACAATTTCCGTGCCGGCTTTTGCGGCAATCATCGCAGGCTTGTGCGGCTGCCCAGCACCATTGACGACACCGGACAAAACCGTGGCCATTGGTCCGGCGATCTCGTTCGCCGCCTCGTTGCCCAAATTTGGAAACGAATCTTCACCGTCCGCAATGCCGTCACTATCGCTGTCGCGATTGCGCGGATTGAGCCGCAGAGCCTCTTCAACGATATCGGTCAACCCGTCACGGTCGCTATCGCGCTTTAGCGTCGACAGGGGAATGTCAATTGCAAGGCGAGCGTCCACCGATCCGGGAGCTTTGGCCTGCTGGCCGGCGCTACCAAAAGGCTCGAGCCAAGATTCGAGAATGAGGTGATCGCCATCGAGGCGCGAGACGCAAGAGCCTGCGCTCACCATGAAGCGCTCGTTAAATTCAAGGTCGGTGTACAGCGGCATCTCCCAAGTTCTGCCGCCGTCTTGTGATATGTGAATCCAAACGCCGCCAAGCCCCTCTTCTTCCCAAATCCCGCCTGACCACATTTGTCCCACAACGACGACAAGCGAGCCGGCGCTCTCGACGCGCCAAAACTGCTCGATCTCACTGATGCGATTTATGGTCGCCGGAACGGTTGGCGCCTTCCAGTTAGGATCGACCTTTGGCGCCGGACAATCCTCCGGCAACTCGACTTGGCGAAAGCGCGACGGGCGCTCTGCATCACGCAGTGAGCGATCGCCACGTCTCGTACCGCCTCGATCCGCGGCTGGCGGAAACTGTTTCCGAACCAGGGCAATACTCCGCGCGATCTCTTTGGCGCGCGCCACCAGTGACGGTTCGAACGTCGCTGCAAGCAGGTCTGAGACCGGCATGTTGTCGATACCGAGCACCCGGTCGCCATCCCAGCGTGATGCAAACTCCGCGACCGGTGTTCGGTATTCCACCAGCCTGCGAAGCGAAACCAGGTGCCACAATCCGGTCCCGAGCGCGTCGGCGCCCGTGGCACTGCCATACTCCGACTCGACCAATTCGTAGGGATCTTCCTGAGGCTTCTCCAGCGCGAATTCGAGGAGACGCCACCGAATTGGCCCTCCTGTCGCATCGTCCACACAAACGGTCTCTCGGGGCTTGCCGATCAGGTGACCGCATCTTTGGAAAGCTCTTTTGCTGCCTGGAGGGAGTACGGTTTTGAAAATCGCACGTGCCTCATCAATGCGACCGCTGAGATAGAGCACTGCCGATATCTCCAGCCGAAAGGCCGGTCGCTGCATGTATGAGAACGTCAAGATGTCTGCATTCTCGTTGAGCGCCACGTCGTGACCACCCAGCTTGACGACGACTTCCGGTGTCTCCTCGTCCAGCAATGCACGCCGGATGCTCTCCGGCAGCCCTAAGAAGTAGTCGGCGGCCTCGCGAACGAGACCGGCGTCGAACAGCGCCTGCAAGTAATGTTGCGACAGCGAAGTCTTGAAAACCTTCGCCTGCACGGCCATCAATTGGGCATTGGCCGTCGTCCGCTCAAGGTGCTCCAAAATCGAGAGCGCCGCCGATGGACGAAGCCTCCCGACGGCGCGGACCGTGCCCCAAAGCACCGCGTCGTTCATCGGCTGCAGCTTGTTGAGCGCGATCCACCACTCGGCGCAATACTCGCTAGCGTTTGCCGCCGCCCACACCGCTTCGCCCTTCCTGGTCGCGCCACTGGTTAGACGATCAAGCGTCGCCGCCGTACAACCGTCGAGATTCTCAACGATCGGCGCCGCCAGTTTGATGACACGCGGATCGAAACTAGACTTACGAACCAATTCATAGAGAACAGCGGCAACGTTTCCGGACGCAGGTCTTTGATAGCTCGGCGGGGCGATCGCATGCTCGGCATGCATCCAACGCACCCATGCGACAATCAACTGCTCCGCATGGGCAACCGTGAGACCAAATTCCGGTGCTAACTTTTCAGCTGCATGCCTCACGTCGGGCGCAGCACGCAATTCCTCCGCGAGACGATCTTCCCAACGCGTGAATTTTCGGGAAGGGGATGAGTTGTTGGTTTGCCCCAAGAATCCTTGGATCATGTTAAGCGATACCGGAGAAGATCGGGCCTTTTCCACGGACGGCCCTCGCGACAACAGTACGAAGCCCCCCGCGGCCACAACAAATGCCACGGCGAGCGCGCGCAACATGCGATCAAGGCTGCCTGGCACCACCGCCTCCCCAACAAGATCGAGCTTAGCACAAAAGGACCTCCCGGCTCTTCACTAGGCTCAATCGTTTCCGAGGGAATCCCTTACACAAGGCCGCGCTTGTGCTCGCCGACCACGACGCGCTTCGGGCGGGAACGCCGCCTTGAGAACCGCGATCGTCTTCGTCGGTTGCGCTGCGCCGTCCATGAACACGTCAAATGCCGCGAAGCCCCCTTCCGGTTAGGTTGGGACAGAGATCAGGCTCAAAGAGAACCGCAACTCCGAACACGCCGCCCTTCGAACTTGCGCAGGTGGATTCGCCGTGCCGGCTTTTTCACCCTTGTCATCGTTCTTGATATGTTCTATAGTCGTTTTTTCCCAATGGCAAGGCCTTGGCGCATGCACCGCACGAAGGAAACGGACATTCCCTCTGTGATCTCACGGCTCCAAACGGCGCCGCGCCGTCCGCAGGGCGCAAAAGCCGGTTTCCGCGCGCCAAGTCCCGGGTACATGGGGTTGTTCGTTCAAAAATGCGCGGGGGTGTCCCCTCCCCTGCCTGTGCTGGATGGCACTGCAGCCCTCGGCCCAAACGAAAAAGCCGCCCGGCTCGTTCACCGGGCGGCTCAGAGGCGTTTCCACCAAATGCGGGGCTTAGATGATCCCGCGCTTGTGCTCGCCGACCACCACGCGCTTCGGGCGGAACGCCGCCTCGAGAACCGCGATCGTCTTCGTCGGTTGCGCCGCGCCGCACATGAACACGTCAAATGCCGCGAAGCCTTTTTCCGGCCAGGTGTGGACCGAGATGTGGCTCTCGGACAGAACCGCAACGCCGGACACGCCGCCGTTCGGTTCGAACTTGTGCAGGTGGATGTGCAAGAGCGTGGCTCCGGCAGCCGTCACCGCGTCTTTGAGCGCCTTTTCGATCTTGGCTTCGTCGTCCAAGTCGTGGGCGTCCCACAGGTCGAGGATCAAATGGCTGCCCGCGAACGTCACGCCGTTGCGGGTGATGAAATAGTCTTTGCGATCTTCGTCCGCTTCCACAACGGGATTTGGAGCCTGAACCGGAACGGACTTCGTTCTGGCGCGGTTCACCGGGAACTGCGTTACTTCGACAGCCGCTCTTTTGCGTGCAGGAAGAGCCATGAGGCACCTCTCGAAAACAGAAGAACAGTTGCACCCTAAGGTGACCAAGTGGCGTGGAACTCACGCCGCCAAAGCCCGCCTCTTGGTGATTCCACCCGAACTGCGGAAGGGGGCGGAATATAGGGACGCTTGCCCCCCATGCAAGATTTTTTGGACCAATCTCCCTAATTTTTTCTTGAACTGATGCGTGAGGGATAACGAGCGACAGCTGCAGGCGTTGCGCGAGCGACTCACCAGCCGTATATGAGCGCGCCTCCGAAGCGCCGCACAGCACCACTCGAACGCTTCGAACTTGCCTCTCTCCGATCCCGCTTACCGCACAGGAGTCGATGCCGATGACGAACACTTTTCTGGAGAAACTTCATCCCGGTTTCGCTCAGACGATCGAGATCGAAGGCAAGCCGATTGTGTCGGAAAAGAGCCGTTTTCAGGACATCAAGATCTTCGACTCGAAGCGCAACGGGCGCGTGCTCGTGCTCGACGATATCGTGCAGCTGACGACGCGCGACGAGTGCGGTTACTCCGAGATGCTGACGCATGTACCGATGCTCGAACACGGCGCCGTGAAGGAGGTCATGATCGTTGGCGGCGGCGACATCGCAATCGCCGAAGAGGCGCTCAAACACCGCGGCGTCAACACGGTCTTCAACGTAGAAATCGACGAGAAGGTGGTCGATTTGTCGCGCCGTCACTTGAGCGAGGTTAACGCCGCCGCCTTCGCCGATCCGCGCCTCAAGATCCAGATCGAGGACGCGTTCGTCTTCCTCGCCGACAAGGCGAGTCACGGCCGCTTCGACCTGATCATCGCCGACCGGCCGGACCCGGTGGGCCCCGCCGAAGTACTGTTCGGCGACACGTTCTACGAGCGCATCGCCAAGGCGCTTGCGCCCGGCGGCTTTGCCGTGTTCCAGAACGGCGTGCCATTCTTCCAGCCGGAGGAACTCGTCGACACGCTGAAGCAAATGCAGCGCACGTTCCGCTACTGCGGCGTCTACCTCGCGGTGGTCCCGAGCTACATCGGCGGCTTCATGGCGCTGACGTGGGTTTCGAACGACGCGATCTTGGGCGACCCCGCGAAGTGGACAGGCCTCGACGCTTCATTCGCCGCCGCGCGTCTGAGGACGGACTACTACACGCCCGCCGTCCACCGCGCCGCGTTCGCGTTGCCGGCGTGGATCGAACGCTTGGTGAAGGCGTAGCGCCTCACGCCTTCGCCTGACGGCTGACCCAAGCGTAGCTGAGCAAGATCAGCGCGGCGAAGAGAGCTGCGCCGATGAACGGAGCCTGTGCGAAGTCGGTGCCAACCAGCGCCAGCGGGGCTTCGCTCCCGCTCGAGACGATCAGGCCCGCATTCACGATGCCGAGCATGCTTTCGCCGACAATGAAGCCCGACGCCAAGAGCACACCGAAGCGGTTGAGCATGGGCTGATCGGGCGAGCGCGCGATGGCACGGCCGTAGAACCAGGCGATGATCGTGCCCAAGATGACGGGCGACGTCGAATCCATCGGCAGATAGATGCCGATGCCGACCGCCATCGGCGGTATGCGCATCAGTTTGAAACGGCCGAGCGTTTCGTCGCAGGCGATGACGGCGAGGCCGATCAACACACCCGCTCCAATGAGGCCCCAGTTCAGCTCCGCGTTCAGAACGCCGCGTGCGAGCGTGGAGATCAACGCTGCTTGCGGCGCGCCGAGCGGTTGCTCCGCGATCGCATTCCGGTTCGGATCACCGGGGAAGCCATAGGCTTGGTTCAGCAGATCGAGCACAGGGCCGATGACGATCGCCCCCGCGATGACTCCGACGATGAGTGCCAATTGCTGCTTCCAGGGCGAGGCGCCGACGAGCAGTCCGGTCTTGAGGTCCTGCAGATTGTCGTTCGATATCGTCGCGATCGAAAAAACGATAGCGACTGTGAAGAGCGCGAACGCGATCAGAGCGTTCGTCGCATCAGGTCCGACGAGCGGCTGCACGAACTGCGCCAGCATGAGGGAGCCGGAGACGATCGCCAGAATGCCGATGCCGGATACGGGGCTATTCGAAGCACCGATCAGTCCCGCCATGTAACCGGCGACCGTCGCGATGAAGGCGCCAATGACGATCGTGAAGAGCACGCCGCCGATGACGAGCGGCCAGCCGAGCGCAGCAAGTGGACCGTCACCAATGAAATTGAACAACAAGCCGCCGATCGCGACGAGACAAAGGACGCTCAAAATGCCGATCACGGCGAGCGGGAGGTCGCGATCGTGCCCGTCAGCTTGTCCGCCGTTCGCCGCTTTGGCACGCGCGGTCGCGATCAGGCCTTCGAAGACAGGCTTCGCAAGCGCGAGCAAGCTCCAGATCGCGGCGATCCCTATAGTGCCGGCGCCGATGAAGCGGACTTGGCTACCGCGAACGTTGTTCGCGAGTTCGGCGATCTCACCCTCGAGACCTGCGCTCAGGTAGGGAATCGAAATGCCCCAGGCGATGACGATGCCGACCAGCATCGCTGCGCCGACGGAGATACCGACGAGGTGGCCGGCCCCGATCAGGGCGAGCGAGAAGGACGTGCTGAGACCGCTGACCCCTGCACCGAGACGGAAATAGGTTGCGAAGCCGGTGGCGGCGATACCGGTGAAGGCCACGACCTGCATCGCGGCGGCGGCGATAGCGCTATAGAGCACGACCAACGGGCCGCGGGTGCGTTCGATGATGTTGGCGGGAGCTTCGTCAGCCCGGGCGCCGACTTTCAAAACCTCGGCTGCGGCGACGCCTTCGGGGTAAGGCAACGGCGAGTTGACGACGAGGGCGCGGCGGAGCGGGATCGAAAACAGCACGCCCAGAACGCCGCCGAGCGCACAGACCAGGAATGTTTCCACGAACGGGAAATTGCGCCACCAACCGATCATCACCAGGCCGGGCAGCACGAAGATGATGGCGGAGAGCGTGCCGCCGGCCGAGGCCACGGTCTGGACGATATTGTTCTCGCGGATCGTGCCGGTGTTGAAGGCGCGCAGGATGCCCATCGAAATGACCGCCGCCGGGATCGACGAGGCAATCGTGATGCCGACCTTCAGGCCCAGATAAATGTTAGCCGCGGTGAACACCGCCGCGATCACAGCACCGAGGAGGAGGCCCCGGATCGTCAGCTCAGTCTCTTTCATCGGCGCCCCGCTACTCGTTCGGCGCCAAACTTCCCATAGAAAAGCGTTAAGATGAAGCGTCCTGCAGCAACTCCGGCAGCGCCTGGACAATGCGGTCCGGCCGGGCGGTGGCGCCCGGCGGTAGACCAGCGCCCTCGCCGTCGAACCAAACGGCGTGGATGCCGAGGCGCTGCGGCGCGGCCACTTCCCATTCGAGATTGTCACCGACCATCCAGGTTTCGGCGGGCGCCACGTTCAAGGTTTCGAGCGCGTGGCGGTAGGTGCGCTCCTCCGGTTTGCCGAAGCCCTGCTCGCCTTCGATCTGGATGTGCTCGAAATACGGGGCCAGGTTGAAGCGTTCGATCTTCTTGCGCTGCCCTGCCCCATCGCCGTTTGTCACCAAGGCCAGGCGAACCCCACGCTCGTTGAATGCCTTCAGCGTATCGATGGCGCCGGCGTGCAAGTGCATCTCCTCGTCGCGCAGTGACGTGTAGCGATCGGCAATCGGCTGCGCCAAGTGAGCGATCCCGTCATGGCGGGACAGCACGGTCGCCACGATCCGCCGGCGGGCTTCGAAGAGTTGCATGCGCCAATGCTTGCCGCGTGCATGATCGCCCCAAAATTCTTGCGCGTGCGCGACGATGGCGGCGGCGATGCCGGCGGGTTGATGCACACCCAGGTGAGCGGCAAACTCCGCCGCGACCTTGCCCCAGGCGAGGTGCGGGTTGCGGTAGGCGGAAATGATCGTGTCGTCGAGGTCGAACAGGATCGCGCGGGGAAGCGCGGTCGTTGCACGACAGCCCTTCCCCGGCGTTTGCATCGTGGTGCTCCTATTGCGGGCCGCGGCTCATATAGGCGGCTAAGGCGGCTGCCATCTCCTGGATGACCTTCGCGGCGTGCGGATCGGTTTGGATGGCGGCATAGTAAGCCTTCACCTTCGGCGTCGCGCCCATGATGTCGGCTTGGCCGAACATGGGTCCGATACCGCTGACGAAGAACAGCGACGGCACGAGCGCACAGTCGGCGAGTGACGGGCTTGCGCCCATCGCGTATTTGCCGGTCGAGATGAAGTGTTCGAGACCCTTCAGCGCTTTGCTGAGATCGGTGAGCTGTTCGTCGACGACCTTGGCGTTGCGCACCTTCGGATCGACTTGGTCGAAGAGTTCGAACAGCGGCGACAGGATGTATTGGTCGGCGATGTTGAACATCACGCGCATGCGGGCGCGATCCTTCGGGTCGGCGGGCCGGAGCGAGGGAGTCGGGTGCGTGTCTTCAATGTACTCACCGATCACACTCGACTCCGGCAGATAGAAGCCGTTGTCGTCGAGGGTAGGGATCTTCTCCAGCGGGTTCATTTTCGCATACTCGGCAGTGTGCGAACCGCCCTGGGGCACATCGATAAGCTCGGCTTTGATACCCTTCAGATAGAGTTGCAAGCGCACGCGGTTAGCATAGGGGGAGAGCTTTGCATCGTAGAGTTTCATGGGGCAGGCCTCCGTTGTTCGGGCGCATGGGGCACAGCTGCGGGCCGCCGGTCAACTACCTGCTATTGCTCGGCGCCATTGCGCGGCCGGGTCCGGCCGCTTTAGACCTACAGGCAGCGATACTAGAGGGGCGCGGTGCAGCAAAATCCAATCGAGCAGTTCGTGAACGCGATCGTCGGCGCGTTTGCCGGCGGCCTGGGCGAAGCGCTGGGCCAGATCGCCATATTCATCTTCTCGGTACTCGCGATGTCGCCCGCGATCGGGTCGGTGCTCCTGGTGATCGCCGCCGCGCATTGGCCGATCATCGAGCGACGCGCGTTGAATGCGGGAATCGCCGGGGTCGTTCTGACGGTTTTCTCAGGTCTTCTGGCCGGCCTGTTGTTCGGTGGAATCGCGGATTCCGTCAGCTTGCGTGGGGCGAGTTCGGTGCTGCCGTATGTGGCCCTGATCGCGATCGCTGGAGCGATCTGGTTCCACTATAGGGAGCGCGCAAGCTTCACCCGCATCCGTGCTGTCGGTGTCGTCTGCGCGGTCGCGACACCAATTGCAGCTTTGCTGATCGATCAATTGTGAGCGCGCAATAGCCCGTGCTGGTGGGCTTGGCGTTCCAGGCCTTCGCGGAAGTCGGGGTGGGCGAGTGCGATCAGGGCTTTGGCGCGGTCGGCGACAGATTTGCCTTTGAGGTTCGTCATGCCGTGCTCGGTCACCACGTACATCGTGTCAGAGCGCGGCGTGGTAACGATATTGCCGGGGGTTAGGTCGAGGACGATACGGCTCTTGCGTTGGCCCTTTTTCTCATAGGTCGAAGAGAGCAGCATGAACGACTTGCCGCCCTTCGACGCATAAGCGCCGCGCACAAACTGGAGTTGGCCACCCGTCCCGGTCAAGTGGCGATGGCCGTCGGACTCCGACGCGCATTGTCCCTGCAAATCGATCTGCGTCGTGTTGTTGATCGAGACCATCTTGTCGTTCTGCATAATTATGTGCGGCATGTTTGTGTAATCGACAGGACGGCACTCGAACTCCGCATTGTTCGCCAGCGTGTCGTACATCCTCTTCGAACCGAGCGCGAAGGTGTAGACCGTCTTGCCAGGGTTTAACTTTTTGCGCGCGCCCGTCACCCTGCCCGCTTTGATCAGATCGATGATGCCGTCGGTCAGCATCTCGGTGTGGATGCCGAGATCGCGCACGCCACTCTCCGCAAGCAGCGAACACGCCGCGTTCGGCATGGCGCCGATGCCGATCTGCACGCACGCGCCGTTCTCAATCTCACCGACGATGCGGTTTGCGACCGCATGGTCGATGTCGCTCGGCGGCGGGTTGTGAAGTTCGGGCATCGGCAGATCATTGCCGTCGATCACGAAATCGACCTCGCTCTCGTGGACGCCGTTGTCGACGCCAAAGACGGACGGCATGGACGGCGTCACTTCGACGATCACCGCCTTTGCGCATTCGATCATCGCACGGTGCCAAGCGTTGGTTGGGCCGAAATTGTAGAAGCCACTCTTGTCCTTTGGGCACACCTTAACGATGGCGATGTCGACCGGATCGAGGAAGCGGCGATAATAGTCGGGCACTTCGCCCAGATTGAGCGGGATGTAGGTGCAGCGTCCGCCGTCGTGCTTCTGGCGGTCGTAGCCGCTAAAGTGCCAATTGAAGAGATGGAACGATTTGCCCTGCGGATCGCTTTCCAGAATCGCGCGGGGCCGCAGCGAGAGGCAAGAGCGGATCTTGACGCCGCTGAGTTCGCTGGCGCGTGAGCCCAAGGCGTTGTCGAAGACATCGGGTTGATTCAGCGTCACGCCATAGTCGAGCCACATGCCCGGCTTAACCAGCTTTGCAGCCTCTGCCGCGGAGATATGGGTCGCTTTCTTGGTCATCGATCGCTCGATCCTCTTTGGCCCGATGTTAAGGCACACGCAGCCGGCGACACAAATCCGGGGATGGGTTAACCCCAGGGCCGGAACGGACTGTTGCGGGCGCCGCCGGATTCTCACAAGATGGGGGCCATCGGGCTCGAGGCACGGGCCGCACGGGGACTGACTTGACGGCAACCACGCAGCCAAGCGCCGCGCCTGGATTCCTCGACCGGTTGAGGGCGTTCTACCTGCGCTCCGACGCGGCGAAGGGCTATGCCCTGCTCTCGCCGGTGATGATCACGATGGTGGTGCTACTCGCAGCGCCGCTGATCATGCTGGGGCTGTACTCGTTTTGGACGCAGACCGGTTTGCAGGTCGACACCACGTTCACCGCCGACCGCTATCGGGACGTGATCGCAAAAGAAAGTTACTGGGCGATTTTTTGGCGCACAATCGGTACGTCAGGTCTGGTCACACTGGTGACGGTCGGGCTGGCCTACCCAATGGCCTACTACGTCGCGTTCGGCGTAAAGAAATACAAGTTCGTATGGCTCATCCTGCTCACGATTCCCTTCTGGACGAGCTACTTGCTGCGCGCCTTTTCGTGGAAGGTGATATTAGGCTTCAACGGCGTGATCAATTCCGGGTTGATCTCGCTCGGCTTGATCAATGAACCGCTGGAGTTCCTGCTCTACAATCAGTCCGCCGTAGTGATCACGCTCGCGCATGCTTACGCGGCGTTTGCCATCCTGCCGATTTACGTGTCGTTGGAAAAGATCGACCGGACCTTGCTGGAGGCGGCCGCGGATCTCGGCGACGGTGCGTGGGCTCGATTCTGGCGGGTGACGTTTCCCTTATCGCTACCCGGTGTGATCGGCGCATCGGTGCTGATATTCGTTCCCACCACAGGCGACTACGTAACGCCGCAGTTGGTCGGGGGCCCTACGGGACAGATGATCGCCTACAGCATCCAGGTGCTGTTCTTGAAGATCAACGACTGGCCGCTGGGCGCAGCCTTGGCACTCTCGGCGATGGCGGCGGTCGCTATCCTCGTGATCCTATTCGTAACGGCGATGCAGCTCGCCGTGAGGCAGATCCGATGACAAAACCCACGCGCCAAGCAAAGCGGATGGGCGATACCGGCGGTCTCTTGGGCACGTTCGCCGTTGCCTATCTGCTGTTTCTTTACATCCCGGTCCTGTTCCTGCCGGTCTTTTCGCTCAACGACTCGATCTTCGTGGCGTTTCCGCTCAAGGGCTTCACGACCAAATGGTACGAGCAGGCGTTCGCGGATCAAGACATGCTGCGGGCACTGTATGCGAGCCTGAAAGTCGGCGCCGTGGCATCGATCGTCGCCACGATCTTGGGGCTGCTGGGCGCAAAGGCGGTGACGCGCTATCGAATGCCGGGCCAGGCGGCGGTCACCGGGCTCATTATGCTTCCACTGTTCATTCCTGAGATCATCTTGGGCATTGCGCTCCTCATTCTGGTCAACGCGCTCTCGATCTCGCTCTCTCTGATCACGATCACTATCGGGCACGTGATGCTGTGCACGCCGTTTGCGATGGCGGTGTTGACGTCGCGCCTCGATGGTTTCGACAAGAGCCTCGAGGAGGCGTCGATGGATCTGGGCGAGACGCCGTGGATGACGTTCTGGCGGGTGACGTTTCCGCTGGTTGCGCCTGGAATCGTGTCGAGCTTGCTGTTGTCGTTCATCGTGTCGTTCGATGAGTTCCTGCTTTCGTTCTTCCTGCAGGGACAACAGCCGACGCTGCCCGTCTATATCTGGAGCCAGCTGCGCTTTCCGAACAAACTGCCCAGCGTGCTGGCGCTGGGTGCGCTGATCTTGATCGTTTCATGCGCGCTTGTCGTCCTGGCCGAGTGGGTTCGCCAACTCGGCACGACCGAGCGCAAAGTAGGAGTCGCCTGACGCGCATGGCCGACAACATCATCCGCATTGAGAATGTGACGAAGCAGTTCGCCGGCGGCACGAAGGCCGTTGACCGGGCAAACTTCAACATCGAGCGCGGCGAATTCTTCTCGCTCCTTGGACCATCGGGCTGCGGAAAGACGACGCTGTTGCGCATGATCGCCGGGTTCGAATTCCCGACCGACGGCGAGATCTTTATCGACGGCCAAGCATCGGCGCTGATCCCTTCCTATAAGCGGCCGACGAACATGGTGTTTCAGTCTTACGCAATCTTTCCTCACCTGAACGTGTTCGACAACATCGCCTACGGTTTGCGCAAGGACCGGTTGTCGGCGCGCGAGCTGAAGCGGCGAGTGGACGAAGCACTCGAGATGATCAAACTCACGGGGTTCGGCGACCGGCGCGGCGATCAACTGTCCGGCGGCCAACGCCAACGCGTGGCGCTGGCGCGTGCGCTGATCAAGCGGCCGAAAGTGCTGCTTCTAGACGAACCGCTCGGCGCGCTCGACAAAAAGCTGCGTGAGGAGATGCAGATCGAACTTAGGCAACTGCAGAAAAGCGTCGGCATTACGTTCGTCTTCGTCACACACGACCAGGAAGAGGCGCTGTCGATGTCCGACCGTATCGCGGTCATGGGCAAGGGTGTGGTTCTGCAGATTGCGCCGCCGAAGGAACTCTATGAGGCGCCGAGTTCCGTTGAAGTGGCATCGTTCATCGGCAACATCAATTTGATCCCTGCGACCGTGAAGGCACTGGGCGGCGAGGTCACACTCGACGCGCCGGGCTTCGGCCAGATCAAAGCCAGATCGATCGACGGACTGAAAGCCGGCGACAAGCTCACCGCGGCAATCCGCCCGGAGAAGCTAAACCTTACTGTGTCCAAGCCCGCCGGCGGAGCCTTCGTCGAAGGCTCGATCAAGGCCAGCGCCTATCTGGGCGACCGCAGCCAATATCATGTCTTCGTCAAAGGCCGCGACGTCCCGCTCTACGTCGCCGCGCCAAACGTCGACCGGGCGGCCGGCTCGGGGATTGATCCGGCAAAACCCGTTTACGTGACCTGGGATCCCGGCGCACTCATTCTCTTGAAGAGCTAAGCCCTCACCCGGAAGCGTTCCGGATAGACCAGCGTCCCTTCTTCGGCCGGGACGTCGTCGCGGGCCGCGATGGGCAGGCGCAGCGTCACGGTGGTGCCGTCGCCGAGTGCGCTTTGAATATCCATGGAGCCACCGTGGAGCTCGGCCAAGGCCTTTACGAGCGACAGACCAAGGCCGGTGCCTTTGTGTGCGCGCTGTAGGCCGCCTTCAACCTGCTCAAACGGCTTGCCGATGCGGGCGAGATCCTGTTCAGGAATGCCGACGCCCGTGTCGCTGACGGACAGTTCGATGTCGGTGCCTGCGCGGCGGGCGCGAAGGACGACACGGCCTTCGGTCAACGTGAACTTGATCGCATTCGACAGCAGGTTGATCATGCTCTGCTTCAAAGCGCGTCGATCGGCCATGAGGTTGAGCCCCTCGGCCACATCGCAACTCAGCTCGACGCCCGCTTCGTTGGCCGCAAGTTGCACCATCGCGACGCATTCTTCGGCGAGAGGCTTTAATTCGACGAGACGGCGTTCGATGGTGAACTTGCCAGCCTCGATCTTCGACATATCGAGCAGGTCAGATATCAGATCAACGAGGTGAGCGCCGGAGTTGCGGATGAGTTCGGCATACTCGCGGTACTTCGGCGTGCCGATCGGCCCCATCACTTCGTGCCGCATCACGTCGGAGAAGCCGATGATGGCGTTCAGCGGCGTGCGAAGCTCGTGACTGACGGAAGCGAGGAAGCGCGACTTGGCGCGACTGACCTCTTCGGCCTTGTCGCGCGCTGTTTCAAGCTCAACACGCTCGGCGCTGGCCGCCGACATGTCGCGCGTGACGGCAACAATGGCGTCGCCGGCGCGCTGGGCGCGCATCTCGACCGCCACGTAAGAGCCATCGCGGCGGCGCAGACGGAACGCGATGTTCTGCGTCTCACCGCGCGCGGCGCGGGCGAAGGCTTGCTCGACCTGCTTCAGGTCCTGGATGTGCACGATCATCGCCGGGCTCAAGCCCTCAAGCTCGTGTGCGCTGAGCCCCAACATATTCTCGGCCGCGGGTGACGCGTAGAGGACCGTACCGTTCGTGGTATGGCGCGTGATGAGATCGAGCGAGTGGTCGGTGAGCGCGCGGTGCATATCGGCGTCCGCTTTTGTGCGGGCAGCTTCCTGCGCGTGGCGGCGCTGGAAGGCACGCAGGGAAAACATGCTCACGATCAACGCGGCGAAAAGCGAGACCGGGTAGACGACGCTCTGCAGCTCCGCGCTCAGGCGGCTCTCGGGCAGCCAACCGACCAAGCTGAGACACGCCGAAAGGAAGAAACCTGCACCCGCCAGAAGGGTCGACGTGAACACGGCGGAGCGACGCCCCGACACCGCTGCTTCGATTGGCGCAACCAGCAACCACGGCAACGCCGGCGATGCCAGCCCGCCGGTGACGAGCGCGATGAACCCCACAAATGCCGCGAGGCAAAGTGCCGAGCACGTCTCGGCCCGCGCCAAATCGCCGTCCCAGGCCTTCACCCAGATCGCTAGGAACAGCGGCACCATCAAGAAAAAGATCGCAACGCCGGACACGGCGTCGACGGGCCCGATGAGTGCCCAGTGTAACGGCCAAAGCGCCACGCCTATGGTGCCGGCCATGAGATTTGCCGAAACGAACGCCTCGCGTCTTTCGGCTTCGCCCGCCGGCTCCGCCCCCAGAACGCCGTCGAACGCATCGAGTAGAAAATTGGCTAAAATTGAACGCAAACTAGACTCCGCAGCCATCCGACTCGTTCCCCCAATCGTTAACGCCAGGCTGGTTTGCAAAGGTTAACGGAGTGTTAAAGCGCGTCGGCCGCAGCCGGCCTGGACCCGGACAATTTTCGGCAAGATCGGTTTAAGTGAGCAGCGAATTCGAGGCACTGTTGATTCAAACGCACCACCCGACCCGCACCACGTATTCAGGCTAATCGCCGTTCACGACGAAAGCAGGCGAGTTCGGTTCAATTTTGCCTTTGTTTTTGAGCACTTTCGAACGGCCGTCGGCCAAACTCCCGCCAAGTTGGGAGCAAAAGGCTCATGGGATTCATTTTTCGCACGGTCTTTTGGCTCGGGCTCGCAATGGTGATCCTGCCACCGAAAGCGCGCTTGGGCGGGGACGGCGCAGCGGACTTCCGCGATGTCGACCTCGGGTTCGAGCTGCACAATGTCACTTATGGTTTGTGGGCACTCGGCGCGCAAGCCGCGAACGTCTGCGATACCAATCCTCAGTTGTGCGAGGCGGGAAACGATCTGGTTGACGCTTCTTTTGCAGCTGCGAACACGTTAGCGGTCGATATCGCTGGCCGCTTTGCCAGTGTGCCCAAAGAACCGCTCGCAAGTGCGGAAACGCACTTCGGACCGTCGAAAAAAATTCACGCCCGCGTTGAGTGACACGCGGCGGAGGCCTACCTATTCTCCGCCGCCTCAAACAACCCAAAGCTGTTCCTTCCCGGGCGTTGTTGAGGCGAAACCAGTACTCGCGTTTGGAGCACAACAAAAATGCCGGCAACAGCCGCAAGCGTAGTTTTTCCAGCCACGAACACGTCCGTCACAATCCGCAAAGCCAACACCGACGACTGCGAAGCGATGCTTCGCATGGTTCATGCGCTGGCCGAATATCAAGGCGTCGACAATCGCGTATCGGCGAGCGCCGCGGAGCTGCGGCGCGCGGGCTTCGGTGCGACGCCGCAATTCGAGGCACTGATCGCGGAGCGCTTTGGCGCGCCGGTGGGCCTCGCCATGTTCCAGACCAACTATTCGATTTGGGAAGGCGCGTCGTCGCTGCAAATCACGGACCTCTTCGTCGATGAGGCGGTGCGCGGCACGGGCGTCGGGTTTCACCTAGTGCAGGAGGTGGCGCGCATCGCGCGCGACCGCGGCTGCAAGGGGCTTCAGCTCAACATGGTGCACGCCAACCCCTCGCGCTCATCGCTCGACCGGATCGGCTTCGTGCATCAGGACGACTTGCTGCACTATCGCCTCGATGCGCCGGCGTTGAAGAAGTTGGTGGAGATGGAGCGGTGAGTGCCTTCGATCCGGCAGAGCACCGGGTCGTTCCGCAGCGCGCGTTCGAAGATCTGAGAGTCGGCGAGGTCTTTGCCCTGCCCTCGCGCACGATCGGCGAGGCAAATTTTGCTGCGTTTCAGACGGTGTCGCAGGACAACCATCCGATACATTACGACGTCGAGTATTGCCGTGCGCATGGGCACAAAGGGCTCCTGGCGCACGGGCTGCAAGTGCTGAGCTTCACCGCAGCCGGGGCCGGCTTGTTTCCCCATATGATCGGCGATGCCTTAATCGGCTTTGTCGAGGTGCAGGCGAAGTTCTTGAAAGGCGTCTACGCCGGCGACACGCTCTACCCCGCTCTAACCGTGACGGAGCTGACGGCCCAGCGGACAACCGGTTTGGTTGCCATGAGGGCCACGGTTCACAATCAGGACCGGACCCTGGTGCTGGAGGGCCGCCACGTCTATCTGTTGCGCCTGAGGGGCACGACGCCCTGAACCGTGGGTTTGATGGGCATCCAAGAGATCATTGACGATTTCGGCGTGATCGACGAGTGGGATGAGCGCTACCGCTACATCATCGAGCTCGGCCGGAAGATGACGCCGCTGGATCCCGCGTTGCGCACGGACGCCGTAAAGGTTCGAGGCTGTGCCAGTCAGGTTTGGTTGGTATCAAAGCGCCAAACCGCCAACGGCCACGAGGTGCTGACATTCGTGGGGGACAGCGACGCACACATCGTGCGGGGGTTGATCGCGATCTTGCTCCAGCTCTACTCGGGTAAGACGTCGGCCGAGATCTTGGCGATCGATGCCCGCGCCGTGCTGCACACGTTGGGGCTCGACACGCACTTAAGTCAGCAGCGGTCGAACGGCCTCTTCGCGATGGTGGAACGCATTCGCGCAGACGCGCGCGCCTCAAGCTAGATCACTTGCCCTTCGGCTTTTCCATCGGGGGCGCAGACAGCACCGGCCCGCCCTCGCCACCCGAAACAAAAGACACGGTTGGCGCGCTGACTTTCGGCGCTGCAGCCGTACGCGGCGGGGCTGCGGCGGGAAGCAGCTCCGGATCGCTCGCCTCCATGGGCCGCGGTTGAACTGCTGCCGGCAAGATCTCCTCGCTCGGCGGCGCGGCCCCGTCGACAACGGCGGGAGCGTTCAGCGCTGTGTCCACGGCACCGGCGATCACATCCTGGGGCGACATCACGCCGGCTGCCGGAGCAAGGGCTGGCGGCACGGCCGCCGTTGCCACGGCTTGGGTCACAACGGGGGCTGCCGTGGAAGCCTGTATGAGTTGGCCGGCCCGCCGGCAAACGCCTTGCGAACGCAGCACATCGATTAGCTTCGGCTCGCCACCTGCCGCGGCCTGAATGACGTTTTCTTCCGCACTAATCTCGTTGACGATCAGACCGTCGGCCGTGGTTTTCGCACGCTGAATAGCCGTGTCGATGTCGCCCGCAGATGCCTTGGTCATGCCGGCGCCACCACGGCCGATGCAGGCCGAGCGCATACGGCACACGTCAAGCATGGCGCCAGCTTCGCGCAGTTGCTGGGCGGCAATATTGGCCGTCGCGCAAGACGCGTTGGGGCCGGGCCGGTCGAGCATTGCTTGAAGGCGCGCAAGGTCGGTGAGCGCAGCGCCTAAGGAGTCCGCCGTCGCTTGCCAATCAAGCGCCGCACTGTCGGTGGAGGTCAACTTGCCAAGGGCCGCAAGATGCGTGGCTAGGGACTTTAGACGCCAAGCCGCTTCCGTGCGTGGGTCGCTCTTGCTGTCGCTAACCGCCGCAGCCTGTTCCATCACGGAAGCGAGCTGCGCCACAGACACCGCGCGTTCGTCGGCAAGCTCGGGCGCGAGCCTGTTCAGTCTGCTTTCGGTGGCGCGCTTCGAATCGAGCATCAGCGGCAGCATGTTCGCGACGTAGTTCGTTTCGTCCGTGATCCGCGTCAACTCGGCCTTGACGGTCGATGGTCCGACGGGGAGCTGTGCTATCGCGGCGCCAGAGATTCCAAGTTCTTGCGCGACACGCCCCATGTCGGCTCGAAGGGCCGCCGATGCTTGGCAGTCGACAGCCGGGCATGAGGCACCTGCGCATTGCTGCGCAGCATTGTGGACCGCTGCGGCGATGAGCAGCGCGGACGCTGCATGAGATTCGTTGGCCGTACACGCAACCTTCGTGACCATCGGCGCCTTGCAGAAGTCTTCCGACTTGCAGCGGCTGGCCCAGCCGGTCAAAACGGAAGCGGCGGCCTCTGCACGAGATGCCGCCGCTTTGGCTGCCTTGAGTTCGTCTTGGCGGAGAGCCGCAAGTTGCGTTTCATCCGATACTTGCGGAAGCGCCTTCTGCAACGCCGCAGCGTGCGTGCGCGCGATCTCCGCGCGGCGCGAGAACGTCTTGGCCATCTCGGCTAGAGCGGCGCAGTACTTGCAGCCGCTGGCTTCAACTTGAATGGTGCGCTGCTTCTCTTCGCGTTCAACACGAGCCACGGTCGCCGACGGCGCAGGCCGCAACAGCTCAAGTCCGGGCGGCGTGAGGTCGACGCTCAAATAAGCGGCGGCGCCCCCAAGGCCCAACGACACGATGATTACGCTGACGACAGCGGCCACAAAACGCATGAAGACCCAACCCGGGAAACGAAGCCCCGGCCTCCACCACCGCCCCCCAAGGCTGTTGTGGAGACCCCCCATTTGTTGCGGATAAACATCGCAGAAGTGTTTTCGTTTTTCAATTTCTCCTGGCTTGAAATATTGCCGTTGTTATGCCTCTGATTCGCCACACCCACTAGATGCAGTGGGTGTGCGCTTGTCGCCTAGCGAAAGAAGCGGGAGCCGCTAACATCTCCAGGGTGATTCGAGTTGTGGATTGAGCAAATCCGCATCAACGCCCCGATGCTTCCGGGGCAGAAAACGGTGGTGGACCATGGCCTTGCCTTTTCTCCACAGGTTTCGCACTTCGCTTGCGGGAAGCAAATTTGAACATCAACCAATGCGTGCAGAAAACAAGCACTCATGGCCGTTAAGCATGCTTGGCCCCGATGGTGCGCGGTTGCTGCCGTTCGAGATCATGGGATTGGGTGAGGCTGCGCCGCGGGCTGCGGGTGTCTTCATCTACGCGCGCAAGCGTGCGGGCGTATGGCAGGCACTCTATATCGGCGAGAGTGCCAATCTGAGTGCGCGGCTAGCATTCAATGAGATCGCAGCCGATGCGCTGTTGTCGGGCGCGACTGACATACACATCTTGCGGATGGACGCAGACGCCAGCGAACGGCGCGATCTGGCGGATAGACTGATCCTCACCAACGCGCCCCCGCTCAACGAAGACGAGCGCGTCAGGCTTGTCGCGGCAGAAGAAAGCGGCGAGCAGAAGTCAAAAACGCGCGCAGCCTAACGGCGGCGGCTTCGCTTACGCCCAAGGCCGATCTGCTTCGCAAGTTGCGACCGCTGCGCCGCATAGTTTGGCGCGACCATCGGGTAGTCATGGGGAAGGTTCCAACGCGCACGATATTGCTCCGGCGTTAGATTGTACGACGATCGCAGGTGGCGCTTGAGCGACTTGAACTTCTGCCCGTCTTCCAAACAGACTATATAGTCGTCGGTGACCGAGCGTTTGATCGGCACTGCCGGCTTCGGCGGCTCGCCGACGCTGTCGCCACCTGGCGCATTCCGCATTTGAGAGAGTGTGTCGTGGACCGCTTGGATAAACGCCGGGAGGTCCTGCGCCATCATTCGATTGTTCGCCACGTAGGCAGAAACGACGCGCGCTACGATGTGAACGCTACTTGCATCTTCCGTCATCAAGCCCCGAGCGCTGGTTTGAATCGAACCCAGCCCAAGGCTAGGTGCCGCGTGATCCCGCGTTCAAGCATTCCTCGTTGCAGAATCGCCTTCAAAAACAACGGGCGATTGTATTTCGACGGTTTTTTGACGACCGTTGCCCGTACTCTGCACCTTGGTGTTCGTGTCAGGTTGGCCGACCAAGTGCCCAAGTGAGGGACACTCGAAGCCGTCAAACGGCGGAAACACGCGCGGCAACGGCCAAATTGCAGTGTTGCGGGCCCATCCGCTACGACTGACGCTACTGGAGTTTGAGGGGTCGATGTTTCGAACTGCACTTCATGCTGCGCTGGCGGCACTCGCGCTCGTTCTAACGGGGGGGCCCGCGCTGGCTGCCACTGCCGACGTTCAACTGGACGGCGCGTCGATGGGCTTCGTTTGGGCCGTGCCGTTCATCGGCCTCTTACTCTCGATCGCGATCCTGCCGCTCGTGGCGCCGCATCTTTGGCACCACCATTATGGAAAGATCGCTATGGCGTGGGCGGCTGCGTTCTTGGTCCCGTTCGCCGCGATCTATGGGTTTGAGTTGGCGCACTACGAGTTTCTGCACGTGATGTTGCTCGACTACGTGCCGTTCATCGTTTTGCTTTTCTCGCTCTACGCGATCTCGGGCGGCGTTTACGTCCAAGGTCACATTCACGGCTCACCGCTCAAGAACACCGCGCTATTGGCGGGAGGTACGGCAATCGCAAGCATCACCGGCACCACCGGCGCTTCCGTTCTTCTGATCCGGCCGGTACTGCGCGCCAACAAGGAACGTACGTACAACGTGCACGTCGTCGTATTCTTCATCTTTCTGGTTTCGAACATCGGTGGCTCTCTAACCCCGCTCGGCGATCCACCGCTCTATCTGGGTTTCCTAAAGGGCGTCGACTTCTTCTGGCCGACCGTTCACCTGCTCGAGAAGACGCTTGTGGTGGCGGCAATTCTGCTCGGCGTTTTCTTCCTGCTCGATACCGTCTTGTTCGCGCGTGAAAAGAAAACGCAACGGCCGTTGGTCGAAGAACCGGTGCGCATCCGCGGTCTCTTGAACGTGTTCCTTCTGCTCCTCGTGATCGGCGCGATCTTGGGCTCGGCAGTGTGGAAGACGGATGCGCATATGGACGTCGGCGGGGTGCATGTCGATTTCCCGAACATTGCGCGCGGGTTGGCGCTGCTCGGCCTTGCGGGACTGTCGCTCTGGCTCACCCCGATCGAATTCCGCAGAGGTAACGAGTTCACCTGGGGACCGATCGCGGAAGTCGCGAAATTGTTCGCGGGAATATTCGTCACGATCGTTCCGGTTCTCGCCATGTTGAAGGCGGGGAACGCAGGCGCCTTCTCGCCGGTCCTCGCGCTGGTCAGCAACCCCGACGGCACGCCGAACAACGCGATGTACTTCTGGCTGACCGGCGGCCTGTCGAGCTTCCTCGACAACGCGCCGACCTATCTCGTGTTCTTCAATGCGGCGGGCGGCGATCCACAGGAGTTGATGGGACCGCTTGCGGGCACGCTGGTCGCGATCTCGGCGGGCGCCGTGTTCATGGGCGCCAACACATACATCGGCAATGCCCCGAACTTCATGGTCAAGGCGATCGCGGAAGAAGCCGGCGTGAAGATGCCGAGCTTTTTCGGTTACATGGCTTGGTCGATCGTGTTCTTGCTGCCCTGCTTCGCCTTGGTGACGTGGCTGTACTTTCTCTAAGCTCTAGCCGTCGAAGAAGACCTGCCACATGGTGCGGCCGGGAATAAAGGCGAATGCCGCGGCGATGAAAAGACCGCCGATGTAGAGGCCGACCATGCTACCGGCATGCCGCTGCACGTTGCCGCGCCGGATCCCGGTTAGGCCGGCCCAGAGGGATATGACCGTCAGCGCGGTGAACGCGTGCAGCGGATTGACGCCCGTGCGGAAGTCAAAAATCATCATGATCGAAGTGGCCGCTACGATGATCATGGACGCGACCCAGATCCAGCCCAGCGTCCGATGAAAGCCCGTCCCCTTGGGCAGAAGGAGAATGACAGCGCCGACTGCCATGGCCACAAGGGCCGCAGCGACATGGATCTGAACGGACGCCGGTGCTGCGAGCAGCGGCGCGGCGTCGAACGAAAGCGCCGTGACCTTCACGCTGAACCAGTACCCTATGATCGCATCGCGCTTGCCCGCCGGCATGGCTGCCAACCAGGCGCCGAGGATCGCGAACACCAGCAGCAGGCCGAGGAGCAGGCGACCAACAAATGCCATCCAGAAGGCGGCGGTGGGCCAAGTGTCGGGTTTTGTTGCCACAGCGAGTTGTCCTAATCCTTGAGGGTGGCCGATGGCGGGATTGCCGCGCGGGCCGCGATCCGCGATAGATGCCGCGATGAACGACGAGCCGCACGCGCAAATCCGCCAAATGCAGGCCCAAATTCGCGAAACGCAGCCGCCCGCAACTCGCGAAGCGCCAAGGACGGAAACGATCTGGGCTGAATTCTGGGAGCGGCCATGGTGGGGCTTTGCGTTGACTGCGACGCTGCCCGGCGTAGTGCTGGCGCTGTTGGGGCCCTTCGGCTCGTTCTCGGCGCCGCTGTGGATGCGGTTTGCCTATTGGGTGCCGACAATGGCGATCGGCGCGGCCATAGGAGCGGGCTTAACTGTTTGGAGCGAACAGACCCCTCTGTTCGAGCGCCGACCGATTGCCCGTTTCGTGTTCGTCACAGTCGCAATGACCGCGGCCATGACCGGCGTCGCGTGGGGTTTCGGTCAGCTTGTGTTCGGGCCTGGCGCGGTTCGGTTCAGCGCGACCTTCGTCTTCTATGTCTGGTTCATCACGATGGTGGTCTCCCTGATCAGCGCGATCATCCGGGCTCGCCGGGTCTCGGCTGCCGCCGCCCCGGTGCCCGACGTCGCGAGCCAGACGCCACCGTCTCTGCTTGCACGGTTGCCGGACCGGCTGAGGAGCGGCGCGATCCTGGCGCTGCAAGGTGAAGATCACTACGTCCGAGTGCACACCACACGGGGGAACGATCTTGTGCTGACGCGGCTTGGCGATGCGATCAGCCAGATGGGTGCGATGCCCGGCGCGCGGACACACCGCTCATGGTGGGTGGCCAAGGGCGCGGTGAAGCAGCTCCGCCGAGCAAACGGTCGGTTGGCTTTGGTGCTGCTGAACGACTTGGAAGTGCCCGTCAGCCGGGGCTACGCGAGCGAACTGAAGGAAGCGGGTTGGTTGAACGAGTGATAGTGATCTCATCGTGAGACAGGAAGACCCGGTTGGGTCGCAACGCGCGGAGCCGCTCAACACTATCGGCTGCCTGATGGCCCGGCGTGTGGCCGGGCGTCAACATCACCGTGATGCCGGGCGCAACTTGGTCGTCACCGTCGATCACCATCGAACGCGCTGAGGGAATCGTTGCCCACTCCGGTACTGTCCACCCGGGGCATCGATTTCAATAGCTTGTCGACCATTGTCGGCCCCCTGTGTTGGTGCTTTGCGACTGCGATGCGGCGACGCCGGGCGCGAGGGCTGAAGCCTCATTTCGATCCTGATACGCCTTTTGGAAGGCTATTCAAACGCGGCCCACCAGCCGGATGCAAGCACCTGCGTTTCATCGCTGGCGAAGTAGAGGAAGTCGTGCCAGCCGCGCCAGTGATAGACAAGCAGCTCGCGCACGCGCGGGTCTTTGCGATCATAAGCGCGGCGGAACATCAGGTCGCCAGGCTTCAGTACTGCGTCGGGTTCGCCCATCAGCGCGATGATGTCGGCGCGGCTGTGTGTGCCGTTGCCCAACCGCTCGCCCAGCTCGGCGAGCAGCTCCTCCTTTCGGCCACCGGCGCGGTCGACGGCATCGTTCAACTCCCCGCCAGAGAAGTGGCCGCGTTGTTTGCGAAGCGCTTGGTATTCGGTGGCCAACCGTTCGACGGTCAGACCGGCGGACGCTAGCGGTGCCGCGAGGCTCAGTAGGACGAATACACGCGCGAAGGCTCGAACCATTCGCCCCGATCAATACCCTGTCCTGCCGCTGTCGAGCGAACGGTTAAGCGATGTGATCGCTCTCACGCACTAAACCATTGTGGCTGTGCCAGGACCGAACGCAGACCGTCGACGTTAACATCTCATTCGCTGTTTTCTGCGGTTGGCATTGCGTTTGCGCTTACCGTCCCATTCGGGGAGTGCAGACGATGATCGAGAACTTGAGCAAATTCGATCTGGTCCAGTGGGTCGGCAGCAAGGTCTGCACGGTCGGGACGGATGCGACGAGCTTCTTGATCCAGCAGTCGGCGTGCAGCGAAGCCGAGGCCTGGAACATGGGGGCTCTCTTAATGATCGGTGTCGCCGCCGTGATCGCGATCGTTTTCATCAGCAGACGCCGTCAGGAACGCCGCGACGGTTACTACTGGCGCTAAGGATTACGACCGGGGTCGCGGCTTAAAGGGAAGCACGACGGCCTGCGTTACCGGTGCGGAAACCGGCTTCGGCTCGCGGCAGGCAAAAGCAAGGCCGGTGAACAAGACGCCGGGCAGAATGGCCACCAACCCTGTTAGAGCCGACATTGCAGACGTGCTCACTACCAGCTGCGTAGCACCCAGCCACAGCAGCAAACCACCAAGCGCCAACAGCGCTGCTTTCGATACCCACCCCATCATGCGCGAAGCTTAGCCGCGCATCTCTCAAAGCCCGGTAAACTGTCCCCGATAGAGACAGGTCAGCGCGTGAGCTGTTCGGCCGGCGGTGGCGGCTTGCGGAAATGCGCGATGCCCTTCAGCCAAAGCCGCGCGGCCTGATAGTGAATAAGTCCTAAAACCTTGATCATCAGCAGGGGATTGGCGGCCAGCGCCCAGGCGAGGCGGCCGTTGGTGACCGGCTGGCGTTCCCCTGCAACGGCGGTCGTCAGGATCATACCTTGCTCGTCGAACAGATCGATGCGCACGCCGAAGCTGCGACCGGTCCAAGCGAAGGCAAAGCGATAGTGACCTTCGACCTTCATAAACGGTGAAACGTGGAAGACTTTCTCGGCGAGGAGGATGTCTTGCGGCGCGATCGGCCGGCGATCGGCATGGGCACACAGGTAGAAGTGGCGCTCGCCGAACGTATTGTTCACTTCCGCGATCACGGCGCGTAGCGCGCCAGTGCGGTCCGGGCATAGCCAGAAGCTGACGGGATTGAACCCGACACCAAACACGCGCGGCATGGTCACCAGAACAAGTTCTCCGTCGGCTTCGCGGATCTGGTGCCGTTCAAGCGCCGCACGCGCGAAGGCGGCTCCCTGAAATGCCGTATCGCCGTAGTCGCAGGTGCGAATGCTGAACAGGTTGGTTCCATCAATCGACAGAAGCCCCCTGCCCTGCTTGGCGGCGAGTTGACCCTCGGGCACGGCCAGGTAGGGCACCTGGTAGCGGAAGCGATTTTTCTTCGGCCGCAGCCGCGCGTGCTTTACGCGGGCGGCGATGAACGAGGCGCTCGCCATGGTTGAGGGTTCGGACATGGCTCTATTACGGCGGCGTTGCGGGATCGGATCAACCGGCGCATCGATTCGGGCGGAAAACCGCGCTCCCGCCTTGCGCCTCCGTCAAGCTAGCGGAGGGGGTGGGAATCGCAGTCTGATCGTTGGCAGAGCGGTTCGCGATTCGTGACGCGCTCCGCGTGACGGGGAGGACCCAGCCATGGAACTCGATTTCGCCGCCATCATCGGCCGCGCTCAGCGTCTAATCTTATCGCCCTCAACGGAATGGGACGTCATCGCCGGAGAACCCGCGGACGTTCAGAAGATCTATATGAACTACGTTGGACCTCTGGTGATCGCGGCCGCGGTGGCGTCCGCGATCGGATTCTCGCTCGTCGGGATCGCCGGTTTTCGCATGCCGATCGGATCGGCGTTCACCACCATGATCTTGCAGATCGTACTCGGGCTGGTCATGGTCTACGTGCTTGCGTTCGTGATCAACGCACTCGCACCAACCTTCGGCGCGACGCAGGACATGGGACAGGCGTTCAAGCTCGCCGCCTACGCACCGACGGCCAGCTGGGTCGCGGGGCTCCTCGCGATCATTCCGGCGCTCGGCATCATCGGAGCATTGGGCTCGCTTTATACGCTCTACTTGCTCTTCGTTGGGCTACCCAAATTGATGAAGCCGCCTGAGGACAAGGCCCTGACCTATACGCTGGCTGTGATCGGCGTGATGGTTGTCATCGCGATTGTCCTCTATTCGGTCCAGTCGAGCATGATGCCCTCCTACACCCCGATGATGCGGAACTATTGAGCGGAAAATCCTAGCTCCGCGGGCGGGTGGCGCGTTTCGTCGCAGCGTAGTATTGTACTGCCATGACAGCCAACCCGCTCGCCCTGCAGCTTGAAGCCGCTTTCCAAGAAGCGCGCGCGATGGACGTGTCGTTGGGGGAAAGACTCGACCACGTCGCCAAGGCCGTCCGCACTTTGAGCGACGAATTCGCCGATGGCGTCGATCGGCTCGTCGCGCGATTGAAAGATGCCGATGTCGGGCTGGACGCACCGCATCCGGGCGAGGTGATGCCGCCGTTCTCGTTACCGGACGACAAGGGCAACGTCGTCACTCTGGAACGCGAGCTTGAAAAAGGACCGGTCGCGGTCGTTTTCAATCGCGGTCATTGGTGCCCCTATTGCCGGCTGAACACCAGTGCGCTCGCCGATGCGCAACGGACCTTGGGCGACCTCGGCGAGATCATCGCGATTACGCCGGAGCGCTCGAAGTTTTCCGGACACATGAAGGATGAGGCGTCGGCGACCTTCCCGGTGCTCACCGATCTCGACAACGGTTATGCGATGTCGTTGAACCTGGCGTTCTGGGTTGGCGACGAAATGCGCCGGCTGATGACCGCCGGCGGCTTCATCCCTACCGAGGCGCAGGGTAACGACGCGTGGTTCTTGCCCATCCCAGCTACGTTTGTCGTCGGCACCGACGGGCGCGTGAAGCAGCGCTTCATCGACCCCGACTACCGCAAGCGCATGGCGATCGAGGACCTGATCGCAACGCTGCGGAGCTAGTCACCGCGGGCCTTCAAGCACGCGCAGTCACCCATCACGTCGGGCGGCAGCTTGTCGAACCATTGGTCAAGCGCTTCGGCGACAAGGTCTTGGACCGGGCGGCGCAGCAGCGCGGCGGAAAGTTTCAACTTCACGAAGCGCTGCCGCTTGAGGCGCAGGTTCACGTGGAAGGTCTTAGTGGACTCTTCCGGCGACGGGCCCGGGCAAGTGCCGCAGTGGTTCTCGATATGCTCTTCTTCTTCGGCATGCGGGACGATTGCGAGCGGCGGTACTTTGACCGGTTCGGTCCGTGCCGCTTCCGGTTTAGGCGCCGGTTTCGGATCGGGCATGTGGCGTCGGCCGAAGGTGCCGAAGGCGGCCGTCATACTGTCAAGCGATTTCGCAGGCGGCGGCTTGAGGCCTTGCGACTTCGGCGGCACCGTTTCGACGTGCGTGTGCACGTGATGTGGCATGGGGGTTAGTGCGCGCAGATCCGGCGACGGCGTGCCGACGCGGGTCAGCAGTTGGTCGGCGAACGGCGTTGCGGTTGGTTCAGCTTCGCCCTTGCGCGCCAGCAACCCCGCGGTCAGCGATGCGAATTTCGACATGAATCGGTGCCCCTGTTGAGGGAGGTCTTACATTGCGCGCCGGCCGAAGATCGGCACTTCGCGCCCCAGGGAATTCACATTGCGGAACAGAGGTGCGGCCTGCACCACTTCGCCCGCCTCGTTCACGCTGGCGTCGAGACGCAACAGACGCTGGTCGATATAATCCCAAAGGCCGCGCACTTCCTCTGCCGACTTGCCGTCCGGCTCGATCTCCATGACGGTGCGCCCATCGATCATCGAAGCGGCGAAGTCGGTGCGGTTATAGATCGTGACAGGCGCGACGGTGCCGTGCTGCGAGAGCGCGACGGCGGCCTCCATCGTGATCTTGGCGCGCGGCGTTGCAGCATTCAGCGCGAAGATCATGGGCTTCTTGCGCGCATCGCAGATGTCGATCGTCGGACCGACCGCGCGCAGGTCATGCGGGCTCGGACGGGTCGGCAGGATCACAAGATCGGCGAAGCTGACCACTTCGGAGATCGCCTTGGTAACCGCCGGCGGCGTATCGATGACGACGAGCTTGAAGCCTTGCGCGCGCGCCTCGTCGAGGTCGTGCACCAGGTTTGTGAAAACCGAATGGATAAAGGCCGGCGTCGATTGCTCGCGGCAGTTCCACCACTTTGCCAAGCTGCCCTGAGGGTCGGTGTCGATCAGCGCGACGGGACCCGCGCCCGCCAATTCCGCCTGCACGCCGATATGTCCCGCCAGTGTCGTCTTGCCCGAGCCGCCTTTTTGCGACGCGAAGACGATGACCCGCATATTCTGCGACATTAGTCGAACTCTCCTTTCGGCAGCTCCGCCGTCCGTTCCGCAAATTCGCGGACGAGGACCGGTGGCTTTGCGTCACGCCGTCTCCGGCGCTTTGCCTTTTTCGTGGCCATCCCGAGCGGGACCATAGCGGAGCCGAATTGCAGCGCTTTTAAGCGGCGAGGCGCGGTTTGATTTGAAATCGTCGAAACTTGTCGGCGTTATGTGGCTTTTGCGACCATTTGCCTGCTCCACATGCGGATCGCCGAAAGCGCTTTCTCCGCGGGCAGCATATCGAACACTTTGGAAACCATTTCGACGTGGCTCAGCGGCCGCGCTTTTCCGAAACGCTTGTAGTCGAGTTGCAGAAAGATCGTCGTGAACTGCGAGCGATCGGTGCCAATCGCCTTGCAAGCGATAGCAAGCGGCTCGCCGCCCTTGTCGGCTACGATCTTGGCGGCGATCGTGGGGTCGACGCCGGTCAGTTGGGCGAGGCCTTTGGTGAAGCCCGCTAGGTCGCCGGCTTTCACTTTCGCAAGAAGGGCACTCACTTCGCCGCCGCGCCAGCTCGAGGGCTGTTGAGATTTCTCGACGATGATGTCGGCAAACATTGCGTCGAGTTCCTTCGGATTCACGGCGAAGCGCTCGAGAATAGCGTGGCGCATGGCGGCGGAAACGAACCAGAACATCTGATGGGCGATGTCTTTCGGCATCTCGCGCCGAGCGATCAGCGGCTTGCGGATGCTTTCCACCGCTTCCGATAGCGCCACCAAATCCGCGAAAACAGTGCGCGGAATGACGGCACCGGTGTTCGCGAGCAGCGCCTCCACCACCTTCGGTTCTTTGGCTGCGGCGAGCGCGGCAGAGACTTCGGCATGGACTTCGGGACGCTTCGCGATTGCTTCGCGGTGGTCGATGGTCTTGGCTTTGACGATCGCGATCAGATCCGCGTCCGTGAGCACCGGCGAGTGATGCAGGATCGGACGCGCAATTTCGATGGTGTCGTTGGCAAGTAGTTTCGTCAGTTCGAGCGGCGCCGAATTGATCGTCGAGATGCGTAGCGAAACTTGCTGGCGAACTTCCGCTTCGACCTGGTGGATCAAGCCTGTCAGGATCTGGTCGATGAGCGCGCGAACCTCCGGGGTCAGCTCGCCCTCGCCTTCGAAGAGCAAACCGGCAACACGGTCGAACAACGCGTTTCGCGCAAAGCCGGCGCGGTTCGCCGCCAAGGCCTTGAGATTGAGCAATTCGCCGCTGTTCACGTCTAACTCGGACATCGTTATTTCTCGCGTGCCAGTTAACCGCAAACACGTTAATTTCGGGTTGGAAGCGGCGGCTTACTTGACGCAGCCTGCCGTAGGCGGTTAAGCGCCTTAACACTTTCTTCAAGCCCGGAGGGGCCTGCCCATGCGCGCGATCGCGTTTCTTGCCGCTACGATTTTGGCCTTCGGCCTCACCGCCTGCGAAACGACGAACTTTGACGATGATCCAGACTATGGCGTGGGCTTTCAGGACGGCTGCCAGACCGCTACGGACCGCAGCACCGGTACGCCCGCCACGAAGGCCGTCAAGGACAAGCAGCTGTGGGACCTAAGTGAGGGCTACCGCGCCGGTTGGCGTGCGGGCTACGCCTCCTGCAACACGAACACGGGCGGCGGGGACATTCCGGGCCGCTAGCGTCTACTTCCTCTTTACCAAGAAGGCACTTTGCCATGCGGACCATCGCCTTTCTCTTCGTGCTTGCTCAGCTCGTCACGTTGGGCCCGTTGTACTTTCTCTATGGCCAGGTCGATCCCTGCCGCGCACTGGCAAAGGAGATCGCGGCACGGGCCGAGGCCGCCGGCGGACTTGGCGTAACGGTCGAGAACGTGTTCGGCGACCTTGAGATCAACGCGCGAAAGGAAATCGCCGATCGTTCGACCGGACAGTGCGTGGGCGAGTTGCTCTCGAACTGGACGGGCCGCGTTACCGGCTAGGTACGGGCGGCTCGAAGATCATCACGCTGAGGTCGCGGTCGGGCTCGAAGTTCGTGCGCTCGACAACGAACGTCGTCGGGCCGGATTTGCGAACACCGTCCATGCAGAACGAAATGACATTGTCCGGTTGACCTTTGTCGACGGTCAGGCGGAAGCGGCCGATCGCGCCCTTCCAGTTTTTGCCGGTCGTTAGCACATAGTCGACGACCCATTGGATCAGCATCGCGTTCTCTCCATCGCGCTTCTGAAGCGCGCGCAAACGGGAAGCGATGCCCGCTTGCGTGCCGGCGTCGATGCAAAAGTTCTTGTAGTAGTCGTCGCTCAGCGCCTTTCCCTTCAACTCGAAGAACGCACCGGCCGGCAGGAACGAGCCGCCCACCACCGGCTTGTAGTCGTGCTCAACCGCGAGCGGGCGTCCGGCCGGGAACGTTTGGACCCAATGGAACGTGTTCTTCACGATCCAAGTCGCTTGGATGTAATCCGGCAAGACGATGATGAGCTTGCGCGCGACCAAATCGTTTTTGGCGGCGGCTGGTAGCTTGGCCACGTAGTCCAACGTCTTGTGAACGGCGTAATCGATCGGGACGCGGTATTTGCGCAGGATCGGCGTCACGTCGACGCCGTTCAGCACGGCTTTTTCTTCCAAATCGGGTCTGACCTCGCGGCCATCGACGCGGATGCGGAAGTCGATAACGTTGCGCATGTCTTTACTCGGCCAACCGACATCGCTTTCCGAGAGAATGGCCATATCGGCTTCGGGCATCGGGAAGGCGACGCGGGTGGTGATCGGCGCGGCGCTATCGTTCACGAAGCTGTAGCGCACCCGGACAGCTTCGCGACTGACGAAGAGATCTTCGCTCGCCATGCGGATATCCGCGTTCTCGGTCAGGACAAGACCGCCGGCGCCGAGCGCTGCCGTCGAGTCGTTGGCATAGGCTGTCGCCGCCGCTGCGCTGAAGATCAGAGCGGCGGGCAGGGTCTTCATGAATGTCGTCATGTTACTTCCCGGCGAGAGTGAGCGGCCGTGTGTTTTCGGCCTCGCGCTTGCGGGCGATGTCTTCGATCTTCTCGCGCAAGCCGGCGTGGGCCTTGAGCAAAGCATCGAAGTCGCGGCGCTTCAAGACCAGCATATTCGTGTAACCCGCGGAGACGACGTCGGCATTCCGCGGTTTATCGTTCAAGAGCGCCATTTCGCCGAAGAAATCGCCCGCTTTCAGACGCACCGGGTCCGGCGCCACAATCACATCGACCGTGCCGGAAGCGATGAAGTACATGCGGTCGCCCTGGTCGCCCGCGCGAATGATCGGCTCGCCCGGGGTGAAGAGCTCCGGGGTGAGTTCCTGCGCAAGACGTGAAATCTGATCTTCCTTGAGGCTGGCGAAGATCGGCACCTTGGCCAGCATCTCTGTCAGCTTCAAGCCAAGGTCGAGCGAGGGACGTGCGGAGGCGACTTGGCGGCGTTCAGCGCGATCTTCCTCAAGGCTCTCAAACACCTCGTTCGAAATCAGCGACTGGTCGACCTGGCCGCGATACTCCGCTTCTTCGAGGCCGATCGACAGGCGCTCGATATAGCGGGCGCGCATCGCCTTCGTGAAGTCCGGATACTGCAGGTCGAGCGCTTCGATCGCACCGCTGATCGCCTGCAAGCGGCCTTCAAGCGCTTCTTTGACGGTGAAGATCGCATGTTGGCCGATAAGCTCGGCCACCTTCGCGTCGGCGAATTCAATCAGTTCGCGCAGCATCAGCTGCTTGACAAGCAGAAGCTCGAAACGGTTGGCGATCTCTTCCGCGAGCAGGCTGCTGATGCCGAAACGGCGCTGCAGCCAGAGCGCGGCGCGGAACAGCAGGCTGAGCTTTTGGTTCCCAAGCGCGGCGGAGAGATAACCGACGTTACCCGACTGCCTGACACCGTCGAGCACGCGACCGGCGTCGGCGCGCAGGCGTTCGGCGACCGTGCGCCCGACGAGGCCGCGCTGCAGGTACTCAAGGCTGAGTTCGGTCTCGCGGTTGGCGACGACGATAAGGCCGGCGCGGACGAGATCGTCGCGCGTAAGGGTTTGGTTCGCGTTGGCGGCGGCGGCCGGATGTTGCGGCGCGAGCGAGTCGCTGAGGCCCAGCGTGTGGGCGACCTTAACCAGACCTTCACGCACGCGGGTCCGCGACAGCGCCATCACGCGATCGCGCACGAGGCGCTCCTCCGCGGACAGCTTGTCGAGTTTCAGAAACTTCATCAATGGGCGAAGCGTGGGCGCGGCGATGAAGAGCGTGGCAAGGACATAACCCATCGCGATGACGAGCAAAAAGCGCGCGTCGGCCGTAAAGACGAGTTGCACGTCTGGTGTCGCCTCGTTCGGTTGCGACATCAAAGCGGCCGCGAGAAGCGCCAGCGCGACGGTGACCGCGCCGCGCAAGCTGCCCCAACAAAGCACCGCCTTGTATTGGTTGCTGATCGGCTGCGAGAGACCGAACCAGGAGAGCGCCGGCAGCAACCCCCAGAGCACCAAGGCCCGCGCCGCCAGCGCCGAAAAGAACACCGCCACAATGCCGGCCGCTTCGATCCAGCCGAGACCGCCCATCCGGAAAATCTCCGGGGCGTACATGGCGGCGAGGATGAAGATGAGGGACGTGGCCCAGAACTCAAGCTGACGCCAGGTGACGAGCAGCGTATCCCAGGTGCCGGGCGAGAGCCTGGTCCGCACGTCGGAGGCGAAGACCATCGCTGCGGTGACGACGGCAATGATGCCGGACACGTCCAACAGATGCTCGTTACCAAGGACGAATGTCAGATAGGCGAAGCCGACGGAGATCGTGATTTCGGTCACGGCCGCACCGCGCATACGCGAAATCATCCAACCCGCGATCTGCGCCATGATGTAGCCCAAGATCATGCCGCCGATAAAAGTGAAGGCAAACTTCATCACGCCGGAGAACAGGGTCATGTTGTGTTCGCCGAGGAAGACCTCCAGCAGCACAACGAAGAGTGCGATGGCAGCGGCGTCGTTGAAGAGGCTTTCACCTTCAACGATGATGCTAAGGCGGCTGGGCGCGCCAATGTCGCGGAAAATGCCGAGCACGGCAGCGGTATCCGTGGTCGCAACGATGGAGCCCAAGATCAAACAGAGGATCAGCGCCGCGCCGGTGACGAGGTGCAGCGTGGCCCCCACCGCAAGCGTGCAGAGGAGAACGGCAATGATCGCCAGCACCAGAACCGGCGCGATGTCGTCAAGCAACCGTCGGACGTCGACCGTGAGGCCGCCGGCGAAGAGCAGTGGCGGCAGGAAGACGTAGAGAAAGCCCTCTGCCGGAATTTTGAGCGAGCTCAGTGATTCGACCACAAGGGGCACGAAGACCGCTCCAGTCGTGCCTTGCGTGGCCAACAAGCCCAAACCGCCGCCGACCAAGGCAAGCAACACCGTGAAGGGCAGTTGCACCTTTTTGGCCACGGGCACGAGCACGCTGACCAGCAAGAGCAGCGTGGCAAAGCCCAAGACGACGAGAATGACTGGCGGCATGTAGTTCCGAGATCGGCATCGTGCGCGACGAGGGCCATTGTGTCCGCTGGCCCCCCAGCGATGGAAGAGCAAATCACCCTCGCCGTGTCGCTTACCACGTTCGTGTGAGCCGTCAAAGTTCCGCCGGAATCGCCCAAGGGCCACTTGGGTCGGCGGCCTTTGCCTGATAACCGTGTTGTAACCCATGTCCACTGCCGTCCCCGTCCCGCCCCCTGCGCAAGAACAGTTCAGCTGGTACCTCTTCGGGGCCGGGGCGTGGTTCGTTGCGATCGGCATCCAAATGGTGATGTTCACCTATTTGGTGACGACCGTTCTTCACGCCGCGCCGAACATGATTGGCCTGGCGCAAGCCTCGCTCACCATTGTGTCGACCTTTCTGCTGCTGTTCGGCGGCGCCATGGCCGATCAGGTCGACAAGCGGCAGCTGTTGATTCGATGTCACCTCTTTGCCGCTTTGCCGCCACTCGCATTGGCCGCCGTCGTCAGCGCCGGCACGCTACGCTACGAATGGCTAATCGCTTATGGCCTCGCGATGGGCCTCGTGACCGCCTTTGTCATCCCCACACGCGAGGCGATGATGGCGGATGTCATCGGCCCGGACCGCCGCGCCTTTGTTCAGCGCGCGGTTACCACCACGGTCGGCGTGACGTTTCTCGGCCAGATCGCGGGCATGTTCCTGGCGCGGTTTGCAGCCGAGATTGGCCCGGAGCCCATCATGCTGTTCCAGGCGGGCATCCAACTCTTCGGCGCCTACACGGTGTACCGGCTGATGCCTACGGCGATCCACGCCACCGAAGCGGGAGGTGCGGGCGTCATCGCACGTATCGCCGACGGTGTTCGCGAGGTCGCCGGCTCTTACGCGCTGCTGCCGATCACGATCATAACCTCGGCGATCGGCATCTTGTTCATCGGATCGTTTCTCGTCGTATTGCCCGTGATCCTGCGAGAAGAGTTCGGCGGCAACGTACAGCAAATCTCGTCAATGCAGATCGCCTTCTGGAGCGGTTCGATCATCTCGTCGATCGCCATCAGCCGCCTCGGGAATATCGTCAATCGCGGCCGCATGGTCGTCTTTGCGGTTTCCACCGGCACAACGATCCTGTTCCTGCTCAGCTTCAAGGCGCCCCTGCCTGTGCTTTACGGGCTCGTCTTTATTTGGGGCTTGGGTGCGGGTGTGATGATTTCGATGTCGCGCACGATCGTGCAGGAACATGCACCGGCGGCCCATCGCGCCCGCGTGATGTCCATCTTCCAGCTCGGCTTCACCGGCGGCATGTCGATCGGCGCGCTCCTCATCGGCTTCGTCGTTGACGCACTCGGCGCCCGTCACGCAACCTGGGTTCCGGCAGGCTCAATGGCCGTTGTCTTGATCTGCCTTTTGACATTCACGAAGCTCTGGACGATTACCGCGCTCAAGCACGAACCGGACGCTTCATCGTGACCGTTCAAAGCGACCGCGCGATACGACCCTACCTCGCCTCTTTGGCCGCCCATTTTGCGGCCGGCGGCATGATGGGCGTCGTGTTTCCGTGGCTGATCGTGCACGAACTGCATGAGAGTCAGGCGTGGGTCGGCGTCGCTCAGGCGACGGCATCGGTGCCGATGATGGTGCTGGTGCTGTTCGGTGGTGCGGCGGCGGATGGGCGCGATCTGCGAGGCTATCTCGCGCGGTTGCAACTGGGCGCGGCCATCATTGTCATCTTGCTCGCACTTATCGTCGCGTCCCGCTTCGTCAGCTTCGCGGCAGTGACGGCTTGCATGTTCATGCTGTCGATCTTTGCGGCGTTCATCATGCCGGCGCGCGACTCGTTACTGTCGCATGTCGTGCCGCCCTCCCTCGGACTACCGCGCGCGGTCGCGATGTCGATCGCGGCGACGTTCGGCGGGCAGTTGCTGGGAACCGCCGCGGGGGCCGCAGCTTCAACGGTCGGCGCGGTACCTCTGCTTTGCGTTCAAGCAGCCTTGTTGGCGCTCGCGGGGATTTTGACATCCAGGTTGAGCGTCGACAATCCCGATGCCATGCGGCCGAACGAACCGGCGCCTCTCGCGCGCTGGCTACACGTAACGCGGGACGCATTCGTCGTGGTCTGGCAACATGAGCGGCTGCGCACGATCATCCTCTATCTCGTACTCGGCGCGCCGCTCTTCAACGGCTGGTTCATGGTTGGCATTCCGCTGACGGTGCGCGATGTCTATCAAGGCAGTTCCGCAGCGTTGTCGTTGATCATCACGACGTTCCTGTTGGGCCTCACGATCTCATCCTTCCTGTTCTCGCGCCTTCCGCCGGTGGAACGGCCGGGGCGGTTGATGATGCTGCTCTCGCTGAACAACTTTTTCGTATTCGCCATGGTGCATTTCGTGCCGCCATTTTGGCTGTTCGCAGGGCTGATGTTCTTTTGGGGTCTGACCTCCGGCGTCGCGATGGCCGTCACACGCGGAATGATTCAGGTCGCGGCCCCGCATGCCTACCGCGCGCGGGTGCTGTCGATGCTCCAGTTCGCCAACGTCGCGGGCGGGCCGCCGGGATCACTGATGTACGGTTTCTTGGCCCAATGGATCGGTATCACCAACGCTGTGCTGGTTGTACCGATCAGCGTGACGGTGCTGTGGCTGAGCTTCCGCTTCTTCAGCCGCCTCTGGGAATTCCGCCGCGAAGACGCGATCGCAGACGCGACCGCGCCAATTGCATTGGATTAGGAATACTTCCGCTCGGTCCACCACGGATAGAACGGCGGCATATCTTTCGTGACCTTGTCGGGGAAGGCGGCAGGCCGCTTTTCGAGGAACGAGACGACGCCTTCTTTGGCGTCTCCTTGGCGGCCGCGGGCGTAGATGCTGCGGCTGTCGATCTTGTGGGCTTCCATCGGGTGGTCGGCGCCGAGCATGCGCCAGAGCATTTGGCGCGTCAGCGCAACAGATACCGGTGCCGTGTTGTCGGCTATCTCGCGCGCCAAGGCGTAGGCAGTGGGCAGCAGTTCTTCGGGCTTCACAACCTTTGAGACGAGACCGCCCTCGAGCGCCTCCTTCGCGTCAAAGACGCGGCCGGTTGCACACCACTCCATCGCTTTCGAGATGCCGACGAGGCGCGGCAGGAACCAGCTTGAGCAGGCTTCTGGTACAATGCCGCGGCGGGCAAAGACAAAGCCAAAGCGCGCGTTGTCACTGGCGATGCGGATGTCCATCGGCAGCTGCATTGTCACGCCGATGCCCACCGCCGGGCCGTTGACGGCAGCTATGACGGGCTTCACACAGTCGAAGATGCGCAAGGTCACACGGCCACCGCCGTCGCGCACGCCTTCGTGGCTCCAGTCGACCTCGCCGTTCTTGACGGGCACGCCGGCCTTTTCGGGCCGATCGGTGCGCGCGTCATAGTCGAACGTCTTTGCGCCGGCCGAAAGATCGGCGCCTGCGCAGAAGCCCCTGCCCGCCCCCGTCACCACGACCGCGCGCACATTGTCGTCGGCGTCGGCCTTGCCGAACGCTTCGATCAATTCGGCCATCATCACGCCGGTGAAGGCGTTCAACTTATCCGGGCGGTTCAGCGTGATGGTCGCGACCTTATCGGCGACGTCGTACTTGATCTCGGTGAAGGACATGGGCGGCGGTTCCTTGCGCTGATGACGGGACGAGGGGACCTTAGCGAAACAATCAATCCGATGTCATCCGGGAAGCGCTGGACGAGGAGCGGCGTTGCCCATATTCCTTTAGGACACACGCCATTGAAGCACCGAGGAGCCAACCGATGCATCCCTCCGTCCACGCGAAGACGCACCCCGACAAGCCTGCTTTCATTATGGCTTCCAGCGGGGAAACCGTAACGTATGGGCAGATGGAGGAGCGGTCGAACCGGGGCGCACAGTTGTTTCGCCAGCTCGGACTCAAAGCCGGCGACGGTATCGCGATCTTCATGGAGAACAACGTCCACTACCTACCGTTGGTATGGGCAGCGCAGCGGTCGGGGCTCTACTTCACCTGCATCTCGTCGCGGCTGACGGCGGGCGAGATCGAATACATCGTCGCCGATTGCGCGGCGAAGGTCTTCATCACTTCGCAGAACATGGGTGACGTCGCGCGCGAGCTGGGCGCGAAGATGCCCGCCGTGAAGAAGTTCATGTTGGGCGGCACCATGCCCGGTTACGAGAGCGCCGAACCGGCGTTGGCCCGGATGCCGGCGGCACCCATTGCCGACGAAACGCCGGGCGCGGACCTGCTCTATTCCTCCGGCACCACCGGCCGACCGAAGGGCGTGAAGCGCGCGCTCACCGGCGGCGCGCTCGTGCAGGCCAATCCGCTGACGATGCTGACGAAGATGCTCTATCAGTTCGACGAGAACATGATCTATCTCTCGCCGGCGCCGCTCTATCATGCGGCACCGCTGCGCTACAACATGGCCGTCCATGTCTTCGGCGGCACCAGCGTCGTGATGGAGCACTTCGATCCGGAGCAAGCACTCGCGCTCATCGGCAAATACAAAACCACGCACAGCCAGTGGGTGCCGACGATGTTCGTTCGCATGCTCAAGCTGCCGGAGGCGGCGCGAACACAATACGATGTAAGCGCGATGAAGGTCGCAATCCACGCGGCGGCCCCCTGCCCCAAACCGGTCAAGAAACAGATGATCGAGTGGTGGGGCCCGGTGATCTATGAATACTACGCCGGCACCGAGGGTAACGGCTTCTGTGCCATCCGGTCTGACGAATGGCTCGCGCATCCGGGCTCGGTCGGCAAGGCCTTGCTGGGCGAGCTACACATCGTCGGTGAAGACGGCACCGAATGTGCAGTCGGTGAATCGGGGACGATCTATTTCGCGAACGGGCCGGAGTTCTCGTACCACAACGACCCGAAGAAGACCGCCGAGGCGCGCAACGACAAGGGTTGGTCGACGCTCGGCGACGTCGGTTATCTCGACAAGGACGGCTATCTCTATCTGACCGATCGCAAAGCGTTCATGATCATTTCCGGCGGTGTGAACATCTATACCCAAGAAGCGGAGAACGTGCTGATCAATCACCCAAAGGTCGCGGACGTGGCCGTGATCGGCGTGCCGAACGAGGATTTCGGCGAGGAAGTAAAGGCGGTCGTACAACCGATGAATTGGGCGGATGCCACGCCCGAACTGGCCGACGACTTGATGGCCTATTGCCGTCAGCACCTCTCCGCTATCAAATGTCCCCGCAGCGTCGATTTCGAACGCGAGCTGCCGCGTCACCCGACCGGTAAACTGTACAAGCGCCTGATCCGCGACCGCTACTGGGGCAATCGTGACTCAAAAATCGTCTGACGCCGCCCCGCCTCCCCTCCGCGCCTCCGGCCCGGATGGACAGCTCGCGCGACAGGACTTTACGCCGGAGCGGATTGCCGCCTACGCGCAGCTCGCCAAGCAGTTCGGCGACGCGCAATTCCTGTCCGAAGAGGAACGCGAGAAATCGCGCGCGGAGATCATGGCGCAACATGTGGCGGGCGCGGACCTGTGGGTGTTCGGCTATGGCTCGCTGATGTGGAACCCCGCGATCCAAGTTGCCGAGAGCTTGCCCGCGCGTATCGAAGGCTTCAGCCGGAGCTTTTGCATGCGCCTAATGTTCGGGCGCGGGATGCCGGACAATCCGGGACTGATGCTTTGCCTCGTGCCTGGCGGCGCGTGCTCGGGGATCGCGCATCGCATCGCGCCGGAGCATGTGGAGAGCGAGAGCAAGATTCTCTGGATGCGCGAGATGTTGTCGGGCGCATACGTGCCGACCTGGGTCGACCTCGATTTGGGTGCGCGGCACGTCCGGGGCGTGACGTTTGTGATCAACATGGCCCATCCGCGCTATCTTCCGGGGTTGAGCCTTGACGAGAAGGCCGCGCGGATCGCGAAGGCTGAGGGCCACCTCGGCACGAACCGCGACTATCTGTTTCGCACCGTAGCCGCCTTGACGAGCGCTGGCGTGAGCGACACGTATCTTGACGACATTCACGCGCGCGTGCGCGCGTTGACCGATCACACACCCTAAGGGAGCCTGGAAATGAAAAGGATCAAATATGCCGAAATCGCCAAGCATGTCGGCGAAGAGCTGGGCGTGTCGGAATGGGTGCAGATCGATCAGGATCGCGTCAACAAGTTCGCGGACGCGACCGGCGATCATCAGTGGATCCACATCGACGTCGAGCGCGCCAAGCGCGAGCTGCCGACAAAAGGCACGATCGCTCACGGCTATTTGACTTTGTCGTTGATCCCTATGCTGGCATCGAAAATCTCGACCATCGAAGGCGTCAGCCGCGGCATCAATTACGGCTCGAACAAGGTGCGGTTCACCAACATGGTGCCGGTGGGCGCCAGAGTGCGCGCCAAATCGAAGCTGATCGGCGCCGAGCCGAAGGGCCCGGGTATGCAGCTGACCAACGAGGTCACGATCGAAATCGAAGGCCAAGATCGCCCTGCCTGCATCGCTGAGACGATCAGCCTGGTCTATCCGTGAGCTATCGAACGCATACCTGGTCGTGCGCCCGCCCGCGCCCTATCTCCTGGGCGTGGAATGGAGATGAAAGATGGAAAAAATCATTAAGACCGATGCCGAATGGCGCGCGCAGCTGACGGCTGAGGAGTATCAGATCACCCGCAAGCATGGCACGGAGCGGGCGTTTACGGGGCCCTATCACGACGCGAAGGAGAAGGGCACCTACGCCTGTAAATGCTGCGGCCTGGCGCTCTTTGCCTCCGACACGAAGTTCGATTCAGGGACGGGATGGCCGAGCTTCTGGGCACCGCTGAACAAGGAAAACGTGGCCGAGAAGGCGGACAACACGTTCTTCATGCGGCGGACGGAAGTCCTTTGCGCGCGGTGTGATGCGCATCTAGGCCACGTCTTCCCCGACGGCCCGAAACCCACGGGCCTGCGCTACTGCATGAACGGCCACGCGCTGAAGTTGGAGAAATAGCCTCGAACGTTTCCTGGCTAACTGGCCCGCCGCACGATCACTCTGTGGTCGCCGCTCTTCGTTGCGCGGAGTGAGACACAGGGCGAGGTCTCGGATGGTTCGACCTTCAAGCCGGGTGCGGCAATCGCGAAGGCCTGCGGGTATTGGACCGTCGGCAGGTAGATTTCCGTTACGCCTGCGACCGCCGGGTCGGCGTCGAAGGTGAACGTGAACTCGCCGCTCGCGCGATCGAACTTCATTTCTTTCAGGATGCCTTGGCACGCGCGCACGAAGGGGCGCACGAAGCCTTCGATGGCGCGGCCGCCGGAGTTGATGTCTTTGTTGTTGTCCAGCTGATCGCGCGAGAAGACCGAGAGATCCTCTTGGTTCCAACCGTCGCCGCACGAGACGTCGTTGCGGTTTGAAGCGGTGTAATTCCAGATCGTGCAGTTCAGCAGATGCCGGTCCATGGCGTTGTACATGAGGTCAAGCGCTGTGACGTGCTTCTCCCACGGCCCCGCCGAGTGATCGCCCGCCGCCCACGCCTGATAGGCAGCCGCGCCGTCGAGATCGAAGGGAATACCGAACTCGCCGATCAAGGTCGGCGCGCCGCCGGGGATCGTCTTCGACGATTCTTTGATGCGGCCGAGCTGGCTGGCGTAGTGTCCCTCAATCTCCGCCGCGCCGTTCAACGTCTTCATCGTGAAGGGGTTCAGGCTGGTCGGATACATAAACGTCTTCGTCACCAATGTGACAATGTCGTACCAATGACTCGCGTTCACGGTGCGCTCCGGCGTGCCGTGCGGGAAGCCTTCCACCGTCATGCCGCGAAACGGGTCGAGCTCGGCAAAGACCAGCCAATCGTTGTTGATCGTGCGGATTTCGCGCGCCACACGTTGGAAAAACGGCGCCATCGCGTCGCCTTCAAGGTCGACCTTGCGGCCCTGCGCGACTTGAAAGAAGTCTTCACGCAGAACTTCGTGCCCGTTGCCGGTCATGCGGTAGGCGCCGGCCTTCCCGAACGGGCACGACGCACCCTTGCGCCAGATGTGGACGCGCCCGCGGTTCACCTCGTTCTCACCGACAACGCCAACGCGCATCTGAGCAGGATCGAAGGCCAGCTCCGGAATGGTACGCGGCTGACCCTGCGCGACGAGCAGCCCGTCGAGCGCCGACCACGCTGGACCCGGCCGCACGGGGTCGGGGTTCTCGGCGCTGCGCTCCGTGTGGCGGTAGGATAGCGACTGGCCGACCCACCCGGTCCCCGGCTCGTTCAGCGTGTCGAAGCCCAGCACGTGCGGCATGCCCTTCACGCGCTCGGCGATCTCACGCATCGCGCCCAGATAATGGCTCTGCAAATAATCCTGCGCCGTACGGCCGACGATCTTGAAGTCGGGCACGAAAATGTCGCCGGCGAAGAACAACGTCCACATGATCGCGTTGGCGGGCATGCGGTAGTTGTTTGCCCAGGTCATCATCGGATAGCGGTCTTCCTGCCGTCCGCCGCGCGCATAGTCGTACTTGTGCTGCATCACATGCGCGGCGCCGGCGTCGTGGAACTTCGTAAAATCGAGCCCCACCGCCTCAAACGTCCAACCTGGTGCACCGTCGCCGCCGGACATGCGCGACCACACGTCCTGGTGAAAATCGATGAAAACGTAGAGCCCATATTCACCCGCGCGGCGCGTTAACTCCGCGAAGTAGTCGAGGTAGGCGGTGTCGTACTTCCCCGGCCCCGCGTGCTCGACCGCTTCCCAGGTCGTGAGCAAACGCAGACAGTTCATGCCCCAAGACTTCAACCGCGTGAAATGCTCGTCCGCCTCGCTGAGCGGAAACGGCCGGCCGACAAAACTCACCGTACGATGATCGGAGAAGTCCGAAGGAAAATTCGTCCCCCCGCTCGGAAACGGCACCTTACAATCGCCACCCAGATTGACCCCGCGCAGCAAGACCTGCCGGCCTGCAGCATCAACGAAACGGTCGGCAGCGATCTTCAAGCGGTCCATAGCAGCGCTTTCCTTCTTGGTCGGTGAAGACTATTACCCGAGAGGCACGCGGGTTCAAACCCGACAGAAAGGTGTCCGATGAACACGCTCCTTCGAAAGCAACTACTCGGCGGTGCCGGCGCTGCGCCTGCGGTCGCACTGGTTCTCCTCGCCTGGGCATATGCACCGCAGCTGCTTCAAGACATCCCTCTCCCTGATGACGATCCCGGGAGCCGACTAGGGTTCGTTGCCCGCTGGCTGCTGGTACCTGGATGGATGCTCCTGGCTGGTGTCTTTGGGGCATCTCGACGCGGCTTCTTTGCGGATGCCATCGAGGGCACACGCACACCAGCGGCGCCCACGCTCGAGATCAACCTTCGCTACAATCAAAACACGATCGAGCAAGCCATCCTCGCTTCAATCGCGTGGGCTGGACTCGCCGTGGCTCTGCCGCACGACGACCTTACTCTTATTCCCGGAATGGCGGTGTTGTTTGCCGTTGGCCGCGTCACCTTCTGGGCCGGCTACATCGTCCACCCCATGGCGCGCACCTTTGGAATGACGCTGACCGTGGTGCCGACAATCATCGCCTTTTTGGCCCTGACATGGATGGCATTGACCTAACATTGGACGTGAGGCGTCGCTGTCTGCGCCTGGGTACGTGAGGAATCCTTAGTTCAACTTGCACTCGCTCAGCGGGAGGAACTGACCGGCAATGCCGAGGAAGCTGCATTTCTTCGCTTCGTTCGGAGACAGGTTCACGTCATAGATCGAAAAGGCCAGGAAGTTGCGGCGTTCGATCGGAAGTGCCGGCATCACGAGGCCGACGAGGGCGCCGCCGATTTGGCCGGCGTTCTCGGGGCTCTCCTCGCCGCGCTTGCGCGCTTCGTCCGAGATTTTGTTGGCAACGTAGCTCTGTACGAACGCGTTGAACTCCGGCCGCGATGGGTTCGTGGCGAACAGCAACCCGCCGACGAGAATCAGACCCAGTAACAAACGGCTCATTCGCAATCCCCCGTGTTTAGATAGGCGCACTGTTTCCGGCGATTGGGACGGAAGTGTGGCAGGCCCCGGCGCGCATGCTAGTCTCGCGCGCGTTCGATTTGAAGGTTTGGGATGGCGCATTCAATCAGTGCATTCGTGGGCAAGCGCCCCGCGCTCGCCGCATTGTCCGCAGCACTTGGCCAGGCGCCGTTTTACCGGCTCGGGCACGCGGAATGCCTGGTACTCCCCGTCAGCGACGACGCCTTCGACGCGCTGGTCGCGGCGCAAGGGCCCACCGCACTCGCCGCGCACGAGTTCTGGCGATTGACAGACGGCCTGGCGGAGCTTGCGCGCGCCTGCTCCGAGCACGGCGCGGTCGCCTACATCGAAACCGATTACTTCGGCGGCGCGGGCGTTCAAGGCGCCGCCGCATGGATCGGCGGACGCGTGGTGTTATCACCCACCGCCGACGAGAAAGGCCCAATCAACGTCGCCCTCCGCGCGATCGGGCTTGCACCAAGCGGCACCCGCGATGAATTCGACACCCTCGGCCTCGGCGAGGTACGGCGGCTGGATGCGTTTGAGGAGATGATGCCAGCATGATGCCCCGGAGCCGTTATCAAAAGACCCCGTCACAACAATACAGTGCACGTCCTGACTTGGCAGAACGGGCATCCCGCACGTAAGCTCACGCATGACCGTTTACATCGTTGCCCAACTCACGATCAAAGATCCCGCCACCTACGGCACGTACCAATCGCGCTTCATGGAAGTGTTTGCCCCGTTCGGCGGCACACTCCTTGCCGTCGACGACAACGTGAAAACCCTTGAAGGCACGTGGCCCCACACCCGCATGGTCCTCGCCTCCTTCCCCGACGAAGCCTCACTGCGCGCCTGGTGGGACTCCCCCGCCTATCGCGAGATCGTCACCCACCGCCAGGCCGCGTCCGACGGGCCGATCGTACTGCTGAAGGGCTTGCCCGGGCAGTGAGGGAACCTATGCCTCTGACCCTCTGGACGTACCTTGCGGCGATCAATCTGTTCACCTTCGCCGCCTTTGCGCTGGACAAGGCTGCTGCTGAGAGCAACCGCCCCCGCACACCCGAACTCACGTTGCTAAGCCTCGCATTCATTGGCGGCAGTCTGGGCGCACTAACGGCCCAACAGGTCCTACGCCACAAGACCCGCAAGCAACCCTTTGGCGGCATCCTCATCGCCGTCGCCGCCCTGCACGTGGTGGGCGCCATACTTTACATCGCAGGTTAACGGCGGAAACAGCGAGCTTCAATAGAACTTGGGTGCATCATTTCGGGGGGAGTGATATGGGGGCCGCGCTCGCGGCTGGCAGGCCTTGCCGGGACGGCGAGAACGTCCCACGGGAAAAGCCTACTCCGAGAGCTTGCAGCTTTGGATCCAATCGCCTTCTTCGTTCTTGAGTAGCAACGGGCTCTTCTCCCAGTCGGGGTGTGCCACTTGTGCCAATTGCCCTTACTGCACCAGGCGCACACGGCGTTCGGCCGGGGCTATTGTGGCGGTGAGGCCGGCGTCGAAGCGGATGGCATCGGCTTCAATGCCATCGGCGAAGATCGTGCCTTCCATGCGCGACTCGATCAGGAGCGGGGCGTCGCGGGTGACGCGGCCTTCGATGAGCGTCGCAGCAAAGCCCCTGCCCGGCCAGGCTTCGCGCACCACGAAGTGAAGCTCGTCGGCGGCGGGGTCGAACACGGCGTCGTCGCCGCGCAGCGACTTCAGCCAGCCGGTCGAGCCTGTGCCGGTCGAGACGATCAGGCCGCTCGACGATTGCACCTCTTCTTGGGTGCCGAGTCTGATGCGATAGCGCGCCGATTGATGGCTGGGCACGCCGACGAAAATTTCGTTCAAGCCGCGCAGGCTTTGGCGATCGGAAGTTTCGGCCTGCGCCAGCGTCGCCTCGCGGACGGGGCGGCGGTCGTTCAGAACTTCATTCAGGGACGCGATGAACGTGTCGACATTGAAGGCCAACAGGCTTCCGTCGATCGAGCCGGGATCGGGGTTCACGCCGGCAAGCGGCTGGCCGTCGAGGTATTTGCCGACGTTGGCGACCAGCCCGTCCTGGCCGATCGCCACCACGAGGTCGTGCGGCTCGAACAGGAATTGCGCCACCATCGAACGGTCGATCTCGGCGAGCTTCACGTCGGCCGGCATGGCTTTGCGGATGCGCCAGGTGGCGCGCGATTGGGCGGTGTCTTCGACTTCGGCCTTCGCGAAGTCGGCGCGGCCGCGCACGGACTGGGCCATGACGAACTTCGTCTGCCCCTCGCTGCCGTAGCGCGCGACGAAGTTTTGCTTCGCCGACGGCCGCGTGAGAAGAACGACACGCTGGCGCAACCGCCCTACTCCGGCTTGGCCGTCAGCTGATTGGCGAGGCGCTCCATCGCGTCGGCGCCGAGCGAGAGCGAGGTCAGCGCGGTGTTGCGGTTCGCCCAATCTTTGAACGCCATGGCGCCGATATGCTGCGCGCTGATCTCGGTCCAGGGTTTGAGGCGGATGCGCAGCGCTTCGGCTTCGGCGTTCGCTTCGGCCTTTTGGGTTTCGGCCTTCGCCTCGGCGACTTTGCGGCGTTCGGCTTCGAGTTGCTGCTCGTTGCCGAGTTCGCGCTCTGCGAGTTCGCGCTTGTTGGCTTCCTCACGCAGCTTCAAGTCGTGCTCGTCCGTCGCGGCGGCCCGGCGGCGTTCGAACATCGCCGCGTCGGCTTGGCGCAGCAGCTGTTCGCGCAGATTCGCTTCGAGCGCTTTGCGGATCTCGGGGGTTGGTTTGAGCGCCAGCACGAGCACACGGTCGACGCCGATGCCGTCGGCAGCGAGGCGTTTATCGTCGGCTATGCCGCGCATGATGACTTGGCTGAGCTCGTCCGATTTGTTCAGCGCAGCATCGAGCGTGGAGCGCACCAGCGCATCGCGACAGGCAGTTTGCGCGATCGCGCGCAGGCGCTCGACGATCTGCTTCATCGGCTCGCCGGTGTGGGCGCCGGTGGCGAGATTGATCGAGAAGTCTTGGCGCGACCCAGCGACGCTCGCATCCTTGATGCGGAACGAGATCAATCCTTGGATCGTGATCGTCTGATAGTCGACGGTCATCGCTTCAACCGCAAAGATCTCGTCGCGCGCATCCGTCGGCACCGCGGCGGCCGTCGCGAACGGCACGTAAACAAAGCCCGCAAGGCCAACGCCCTGACGGCGAATGCGGCCACCGGAATAGAGGATCACGTAGTCGGTGGGGCGGGACTTGAAGTAACGGAAACCGAACATGGGCGCATCTTTGAGATTGCTGCGCCCAGACTACCGGGTTGGAAGCCTCCCCGTCCACATTCTCTCAGCTTCCGCTACTTTGACGTCGCCATCCAGGCCTTGATCTTGGCCTCCAGGATGTCCATCGGCAGGGCGCCGGTGTCGAGGATTTGGGCGTGGAACGCTTTCAAGTCGAACCGTTGGCCCATGGCCTTTTCGGCCTCCGCGCGCAGGCGCTTGATTGTGAGCTGGCCGACCTTGTAACCCAACGCTTGGCCGGGGTTGGCAATATAGCGGTCGACCTCTTGCACGGTTTCGGTCCGGCTGAGCGCCGAGTTGTCGAGCATGTAATTGATCGCCTTCTCGCGGCTCCAGCCGTTCGCGTGCAAGCCGGTGTCGACAACAAGCCGCATCGCGCGCAGCTGTTCGTCGTTGAGATGACCGAACTTCTGGTACGGGTCCTTGTACATCCCCAGCCCACGCCCGAGCCATTCGGCATAGAGCGCCCAGCCCTCGACATAGGCGGTGTTACCACCGAAGCGCATGAACTTCGGCAGACCTTCGTTCTCCTGCGCCAGGCTGATTTGGAAGTGATGGCCAGGCTCAGCTTCGTGCAGATAGAGCGTCTCCATACCCCAGGTTTTGCGCGACGGCAGATCGTACTTGTTGAAGTAGAAGACGCCGGCGCGCGAGCCGTCGGGCGTTCCGGGGTTATAGTAGCCGCCCGCCTGGCTTTGCTCGAGATAGTCCGGCACGGGGCGAAGCTCGATCTTGGTCTTGGGCGTCAGCGAAAAGGCGCCCGGAATGGCCGCCTCGATCCGCTTGGCAATGTCGGCATAACGCGCTTGCAGGTCTTCTTCCGATTTCGGCTCGAACTGCTTGGCGGTGCGCAGATGCGAGAAGAACGCGTGCAACGATCCTTTGAATCCGACGGTGCGGCGAACCTCATCCATCTCGCCCTTGATCCGCGCAACTTCGCTGAGGCCAAGATTGTGTATCTCGTCGGCAGTCAGCTTCGTCGTCGTATTGGCCTCGACCAAATAGGCGTAGAGCTTGTCGCCACCTTTCATCGCGCCCAAACCGACGCCCGCCCGCGCAGCGGGCAGATATTCCTTCTTCACGAAGGTGCGCAGGCGTTCGTAAGACGGGATGATCTGATCGCTCAGCATCGCACGGTATGCAGCGGCGAGGCGCTTCTTGTCCGCCTCGGCGAACGTCGCTGGAATATCCCTGATCGGTTGGTAAAACGGACTCTTCTCGACACCCTGCGAGATCAGATCGTCGAGCTGGGGTAGCATCAGGCGCATCGTCAGTTTCGACTCGACGACGCCCGACTTCAGCCCTTCGCGCATGCGGCCGATGGCGCGATCGATATAGGTCACAAAGCCCGTCATGCGCTTCAGACCGTTGTCGTAATCCTCGACGGTTTGGAAGCGAGCCGCGGATTTACCGGAACTGATGTCGGGATACTGCACATGCAAACCGTTCAGGTGATTCAGCGGTCGCGGGGCGCTCAGCACCACCAACGCCGGCGAAAGGCCTTCAAGCGCCTGCTTCGTCTGATACTCGAACACGTCGTAGGCAAGTTGATCCTGCGGCGAGAGCGTTTTCCGGTCGATCTCGCGCAACCGCCTAAGATCGGCTTCCGCGTCGCGCCGGGACTGATCGATATAGGCGTCGGTGATGTAGTCGCCGAACTCCCCCGCGTAACGCTGATCGCCGCGGAACAGCGCGCCGATCGGGCTCAGCTTCAGGGACGCTTCGTCGCTGTCGGCGAATATCTGTTGCAGCGCCTTTGAGGCACTTGGGGTCGCCTCTTTGGCGACCTGATCGGCGGGCACCGCGACATCGTCGAGGCAGCCGGTCAACGGCAACGAAAGGGCGATGGCGGCAGCGGCCGACAGCAATTTCTGGGACAGCATGGAGGTCTCGCAGAATCCGGGTTAGCGACGGCCGCAGACTGGGAAGAATGGCGTGCAATGGCAACAACCTCTCGCCGCCCGGCTGATCACGAGGGTGTCATTTCCCAACCCTTGAGTGGCTGGTGGCGGTTCCGGGACCGGATTTCGCACACTATGCTGCGCCGCAAGGCCGGAGAATCGGAATGGCGAAGGCGTATCAGGCGGATGTGGCGATCGTGGGGGGCGGCATTGCGGGTGTCGTGACCGCACTGCAGCTGCTCGATGCCGGCAAGCGCGTTATCATTCTGGAGCGCGAAAACGAGGCGCGGTTCGGTGGGTCGGCGCTGGAGGCGTTCGGCGGCATGTTCTTCGTCGACAGCCCCGAGCAACGGCGGATGAAGATCAAGGACTCGCCCGAGCAAGCCTATGCCGATTGGAAGAGCTTTGCGGCGTTCGAGCCGGGGGAAGTCTGGCCCACGATTTGGGCGAAGCATCTGGTCGAGCGCTCGACGCCCGATGGGCGCGATTGGTTGAAGCCGTTCGCCATTCGCTGGATGCCGGTCGTCTTGTGGGTCGAGCGCGGGCAGACGCCGCGGGGCAACTCCGTACCGCGGTTTCACCTGACCTGGGGTACGGCGAAGCACCTGATCACGCAACTAATCAAAGCCTTGCGCGCGCACCGCCATGCGCGGGAGCGGCTGGGGCTTTGCTTCGGCCACCGGGTCGATCGCATCGATATGCACAACGGCAAGGTCTATGCCTGCAGCGGCGAGATCGACGGCGGTGAGGAGTTTCGCGCGTCGGCGGATGTCGTGGTGATCGCGGCCGGCGGGATCGGCGGCGATCTGAAACAGGTGCGCAAGGCCTGGGACCCCGGCAACGATTTGAAAGTGCCGGAAACGATCTTGCTGGGCACGCATCCCGGCGCGGACGGGCGGGCGCTCGATGCCGCGAAGGCCGTGGGTGCGAACGTCGACAATGTCGGGCGCATGTGGAACTACGCCGGCGGCATTCGCCATCCGCGGCCGGGCTGGCCGGGGCATGGCGTGAGCTTGGTGCCACCGAAGTCGGCGCTGTGGGTCGACGCGCACGGCAAGCGAATGGTACCGCCGATGGTGTCGGGATTCGACACATACGATCTGGTACAACGCGTCGCCGGATCGCCGCTCGGATTTACCTGGCAGATTTTGAACCGCCGGATTGCTCTGAAGGAGTTGGCGGCGTCGGGAGCCGATTGGAACCCCGCCCTGCGCGAACGGCGGATCGTTCGGTTCGTGTTGGATATGTTGGCCGGCAACAAGTGGCTCGTCGACGATCTGACGACGAACTGCCCCGATGTGCTTGTGGCCGACAATGTAACCGATCTGGTCGCGAAGATGAACGCGTTGAAGCCGAAGGCGCAGCTTGATGCGCAGGCGCTCCACGACGAGATCGCACGGTTCGATCTGACCGTGGCCTCCGGCACGGCTGACGAGCAGCGGCGGCTGATCGAAGAGTTGCGCGGCTATCGCGGCGACAAAATGCGGCTGGCAAAGCCTCAACGGATTCTCGATGCCAAAGGCGGACCGTTGATCGCGATGTGCGAGCACATCGTGACGCGCAAGTCGTTGGGCGGGATCGTGACCGACTTGCGCAGCCGGGCGTTGAACGGTTCCGGTCAGCCGGTGCCGGGGCTCTATGCCGTGGGCGAGGCGGCGGGATTTGGCGGCGGCGGCAGTCACGGGCATCGCGCGCTGGAGGGGACGTTTCTGCTCTCCTGCGTGATCACGGCACGGCGCGCGGCGGAGTCGATAATCAAAGGCTAACCCGCTATCGTGCGGCCGAACAAACCGGAGGATTGCCCCATGAATGTCAGCGAAGCGGTGTTGCACGAGCTCGTCGGGCTTGGGGTCGAGGCTTGCTTCGGCAATCCGGGCACGTCGGAGATGCATCTCGTCGCGAGCTTCGACCGGGTTGGAGGGTTGCGGCCGATCTTGGGGTTGTTCGAAGGCGTGTGCACGGGCGCGGCCGACGGCTATGCGCGCATGGCGGGCAAGCCTGCGGCGACGCTTCTGCACTTGGGGCCGGGCCTTGGGAACGGGTTTGCCAATACGCACAACGCCAAACGCGGGCAATCGCGGATGATCAACCTGGTCGGCGATCACGCGACCTATCACCGGAAATATGACGCGCCTCTGCAAAGCGACATTCACTCAATCGCCAAGCCGATCTCCGATTGGATCGGCGACCCGGTGTCGGGGCCGGATGCAGTTGCGAAGACGCGCCAAGCCTTCGACGTGGCGATGAGGCCGAACGGCGGGCTGTCGACGTTGATCGTGCCGGCTGACATCGCGTGGTCGGAGATGACGGCTGGACCGAAGTCTGCGCCATGGAAGCGGCCGCCGGCGAAGCCGGTCGACATGGCGGCCGTGCGCGAGGCGGCGGCAGCACTTCGTTCGAGCGAGCCGCGAATGCTTCTGATCGGCGGGCACGCGGGGCTCGAGCGGCCGCTCGCGTTAGCCGCCGCGATCGCGGAGAAAACGGGGGCGAAGCTTTTTGCCGACACGTTCGTACCGCGGCTTGCACGCGGGCGCGGGCGGGCACGGCCGGATCGCGTGCCCTATCTCGGCGAGATGGCGGTGATGATGATGCAGGGGTACCGGCAAGCGGTGATGGTGGGCACGAAGGCGCCGGTCGCGTTCTTTGCCTATCCAGGAAAACCGTCAACGTTCCTGTCGCCGGAATGCAAGACGTATCAGCCTTGGGACACAGAGAACGACGTCATGGACGTGCTGACCGCGCTCGCCGAAGAGGTGGGCGCGAAGGTGGGGCCGATCGCCGACGGCGGCAGCACGCCCGAGGTACCATCAAGCGGGCCGCTTAACGTACAGACATTTGGCGACGCGTTTGCGGCACTCTTGCCGGAAGGTGCGATTGTCTCCGATGAGGCGATCACGTCCGGTACGTGGGCACAGATCGCCTCGCAGAATTCCGCGCCGCACGATTGGCTGGCGCTGACGGGCGGCGCTATCGGCGACGGCATCCCGATGGCCGTGGGCGCAGCGGTTGCTTGCCCCAACCGCCCGGTGATCAACATTCAGGCCGACGGCAGCTCGATGTACACGTTCCAAGGCCTGTGGACCGCGGCACGCGAAAACCTGCACGTGATCACGATCCTGTTCAACAACAAGTCCTATGGCATCTTGAACATGGAACTCGACCGCGTGGGCGCGACAGCACAAAGCGAACGCTCGCGCTCGCTGCTCTCGCTCGACAAACCTGTCATCGACTTCACCGCGCTGGGCCGCGCGATGGGTGCGAGCGCGGTGCGCGTGGAAGATGCGGCAGGGTTCGTGAACGCGTTCAAGCGGGCGTTGGCCGAAAAAGGCCGCCCGCACTTGATCGAGGCGATAATGGCCTGAGCCGACACACGCCCCTTACAATCAAAAAGGCCCCGGCATTCGCCGGGGCCCTTCATTCTGTGCGATCCGGGAACGTCAGTTCGGCTTCGCCGAACCACCGAAACACTTCGGTCCGGCGAGATAGCTCTCGATCAACCCAAGCGTCTCGCGATGCCATTCCGGATACCACGGCAGCTGGTGCCACATGCCCTTGATCTCGTGATACTCAATGTCTTTTCCGGCGGCTTTCATCGCTGAATAGAAGTCGCGGCTGTGGCGAGTCTCGGCCTGAGTGTCGTGATCGCCGTGATACAGCATGATCGGGATTGATGCTTTTGCGACGTTGGCAATCGGGTCCATTCCCTTGACTGTCCAACCCTGAATCTCGCGCTGGACATGGTTTTGACCCCAATAATTACCTAGGCGCTGCAAGTCGGAGACGCCCGCACCCGAGATTGCGCAGCGGTAAGGCGGTTTGTCCCGAACGACCGCGGCCATGGCCGCGAACCCGCCGTAGGAGTATCCGAAAATCGCAAGCTTCGATTGATCCGCGATGCCTTGGGAGACAAGCCACGCGGCGCCGTCGTCGTTGTCATCCGACATTTTCTGGCCCCACTCTTTGTCGCCCGCCTTCCAAAGAGTCATGCCCCATTGGGTCGACCCTCTATATTGCGGCTGCAGGACTGCGTAACCGCGCGTCACTAAAAATTGCGTCCACCCAGCTGGATCCCACTCCAAACTATCGCGCCCCCACGGTCCACCGTGTGGAAGGATGACAGTGGGCAACCGTCCGTGGCGCGCTTTATCGTAACCGGGCGGCGTTGTTAGAAATGCTGGAATTTGCAGGCCGTCACGCGCCGCAAATCTTACGAACTGTGCATTTCCAAGCGCCCCCGGATTGATCGCCGGCTTCGATTTTCCAAGAAGCTTCAGCTCCCGTCCGTTCTTCAACAAATAGTAAATAGGTGGTTGTTTAGGTCCAGACACCATCACAATAGCAAGTTGGGCCTCCCGACTGCGACTGGTGAAGGAAACTGTGTTGCCCGCAAATTGCTTCTGGAGTGCGCGCTGAATCGGTCCCCAATAGCCATCGACGAACACTTGCTCGAAGCTCGGACCGGCAACGACATAGCCGGCGACGCCAGCAGGCGCCTTCGCTTCAAGATCGCTCAAGCCCATGGCGCCGACGAGATCCGCCTGGGCTGACGTGAATACGGGTTCGCTAACCCACGTGCGCGACGCGATATCGTACAACCGGATTTCAGCGAACTCAGACGCTCGATTGCTAGCAACATAAAGCTTGTTCGGATCGGCATCAAAGAAGCCGAGTGGCGCGATTGTTCGGCGATCCTTCACCAAGTACCCTAGTTCCGGATGCTCTTCCCAGGCCCCAGTGCTTCGATTGCGCACTTCTCGCACCAGCCTGAATCCATCACTCGTGGTCACAATCTTCTGTTTGATCATTACCGAACCGTCACGCCGATCGTCGAGCACGAACGACTCGTTGTAGGCAAACCTCATCACCCGATCGACGCTCATCGTTTTCACGTTCAGCGCCAGTATTTCCGCTGCCAATAGCGGAATGCTGAACCGCAGAACGAGATACCGATTCGGGTCCTGCAAATTGCCGCGTTGAATGACGTCGTAGAGAATGCCTGATTTCTCTGCGTCCTTCGCCGCATCGGACATCGTGCCTTTCGTCGCGAAAGGCTGCTGGAACGACTTGCCTTCGAGATCGGTCACAATGGCTTGGCTCGTCTGATCCTTCACCCCGTCCACGGTGATTGGTTGGTCGGCAAAGAATATCAAACGTTCGTTTCCAAGGAATTCGATCCCAGTTGGCCGCATGTTGGTGGAGGGGATCCACACCGGCGGCTTTGCAAGATTGTCGACATCCCAAACCGAAATAACCGGCCACTTGTAGTTCGGCGTCCCGACCAGGCCTGCCAAGTGCTTGCCGTCGGGCGATAGCACCAAGCCCTCCACCGCCGGCAGCTGCGCAATCGCCTCGATAGGAAGAGGCGTGGTTTGCAGTGGCTCAGCAGGAGCGACCGCAGCCCCGAAAATCAAAGCCAAGGCAAAAATCGTCGCGCGCATTTCTTGCTCTCCGTAAAGATGGCGGACCCCAGCATCCTTGCCGTTCTTCCGGGGTCAAGCTGAGTCAGCCGACGGTTGTGCGAGCCGCTAGATGCGCGGATTGTGATCCAAATGCAACAATACCTTGCGCCAGACCGTGACCGCAAACCCACGGTTGTCAAATTACGATCCGACCAGTATCGTAATTTATTCAAATGACCGTGACGCCGTTGGGAGCGGTGGCTGCGATCATCGGTTTTGGTGGGGGTAGTTTAAATGAAAGTTCAGCGGATGCGGGCCTTTGGTCGGGCCGCACTTGTTCTGTTTGCCGGTTCGATTCTCGCATTTTCAACCGACGCGATAGCACAGCCGGCGACTGATCCGGCGGCAACCGAACCCGAGAAAAAGCCCGAAGAAACGAAACCCGTCGAAAAAGTTGTCGTTACCGGTTCGCGCTTGAAAAAGAATGAATTTACCTCGTCCTCGCCGATCCAGATCATTACGACCGAAGAAGCCACGTTGGAAGGCTTGGCGGATACCGCCGACATCCTCCAAAGTTCCTCGCCGGCTGCCGGCTCCCAACAGATCAACAGCACGTTTGGCGGCTTCGTGACCGCCGGCGGTCAAGGCGCCAACACGATCTCCCTTCGCGGCCTTGGCGCGCAGCGCACACTCGTTCTGGTGAACGGCCGCCGTCTTGCGCCTGCCGGATCGCGCGGCCAGTTGGGCAGCCCAGACCTAAACACGCTGCCGGAATCGATGATCCAGCGCTTCGAAATCATGACGGACGGCGGCTCGTCGATTTACGGCTCGGATGCTGTGGCCGGCGCGATCAATGTCATTACGCGGCAGAGCTATGACGGCCTGTCCGTCAGTGCCAACCTCAATCTGCCGGAGCAGAGCGGCGGCGAGCAATACCAACTCAGCGGCGTCTGGGGCACGACGTTCGACAAAGGCAACATCACGTTGGCGGCTGAGTACTTCAACCGCAAAGACCTGACCCTTGGCGATCGCGACTATTTGAATTGCGCACAGGACCTGGTGACCGACGCGACCGGTAAGTCGCAAGGCGGCGTTGGAAGCATACTGGACATCATTGATCCCGCGACCGGTCAGTCACAATGCATCAACACGTTTGAAGGTGTGCTGCAACGAGATACTGGCGGGACATTCTATAACGTACCGGGCACCCTAAATGGCAGCGGTCTTGGCGGCCTGAACGTGCCGGACTATGTTCGCGTTGGAACCAGCTGGAACCGGCTGGCAAGAACGAACATTGGCGGACCAGCTGGTCCGGGCCTTTGCGGTCTCGACTTCCACCCGTGCTCTTCTTCGGAATTGTACGCAGTGATCTCGCCGGCGAAGCGCACCGCCGTTGAAGCCGCGTGGCGTCAATCTCAAGCAGCGCTGGATCAGAACGATCCGCGCGCACTTCAAACGTCGTTGCTCGCTCCGACAGAACGGTTGTCGTTTTATGCCCAAGGCAACTACGACATCTCCGGCGGCATCGAGGCCTACACCGAGATGCTGTTCAACAACCGCAAATCGAGCCAGGTTGGATTCCAGCAGCTCTTCCCGACGCTTCCGATCGGCCATACGATGAATCCGTTCGTCGCGGTACCCGGCGGCGCGGTGCCGGTCATTCTCGTCAATAACAATCAAGAACAAGACATCAACTTTTTCCGCGGGGTCTGGGGAATCCGTGGAGAGTTTGGAGCGGACTTGGGCTTCCTGAACGGTTGGAGCTATGACCTCTACGCGCAGTGGTCCCGCTCCGACGCAACGTATGGAACGGACTTCATTTACGATGATCGCGTGGATGCGGCGCTGGCTGACGTCCCAGGCTTCTGCGATCCGTCATTGATCATCAAGTCGGCCCCAGCACCGGGATGCCCGACGATCAATTGGACAACGGCGTCGATCTTGGATGGCAACTTCTCGCCCGCTCAGAGGGCTTTCCTCTTTGGGCACGAGACCGGCAGCACGATCTATGATCAAAAGCTGATCAACGGGTCCATTACCGGCGATGCGTTCCAACTCCCGGCAGGTGCCGTCGGCGTCGCGCTTGGATTCGAAGCTCGCGAGGACGAAATTGACGACACACCGGGAGCAATGGCGAGGGCCAACAACTATTGGGGCCAGACAACAGCCGACAGGACCGCAGGCTCGGACAAAGTGTTCGAAGTCTTCGGTGAAACCTCGATCCCGCTACTCGCCGATACGCTCCTAGCTCAATCGGTGACTCTTGACCTGTCCGGGCGCTATACAAACTACGACAGCTACGGGTCCGGTACAGTTTACAAGCTTGGTCTCAACTGGGAGATTACGCCCGAGTACCGCATTCGTGCGACATCGGGCACCTCATTCCGCGCGCCCGCGCTGTTCGAGATGTTCCTCGGCAACCAGACCGGCTTCCTTGATCAGCGGTCGGTCGACCCTTGCATCAATTGGGATGACTCGGGAGATCCGCGCATTGTCAGCGCCTGCGGTCCCAGCGGCCTTAATCTACCTGTGAACTTTGCGGGTGGAACATCGTCGGCCCTTATCATTTCGGGTGGCGGCGGCGTTGGAAACCTGAAGGCCGAGACCTCGGAGGCAAAGACATTGGGCTTCATTTGGACGCCCGACTGGATCAACTTCCGGGCTGCGGTTGACTACTGGAACATCGAAGTTTCGGATCAGGTCGAGCGGTTTAGCGCTCGCAACATTGTGTTCCTGTGTTTGACTCGCAGCCCGCCGTTGACGAACGGGTTCTGCTCGCTCGTAAACCGCGATCCCACACCTGGACCCAATTTCGGCTCGATCATTTCGGTCAACAGCCAGTACCGCAACCTTCCAAGCGAACTCGCGGACGGTATCGACCTGCGCACGCGCTTCACGCACGAGTTCAGCTTCGGCACCATGCGTTTGGACACGGCAACCACGTGGACACTCAACCACGAGGTGGATGAAATCGGTGATGGTCCGAACGAAATAAACGGCGAAGTATATAACGCTGACGTCGTCGGCAACTTCGACCTCTACTTCGACGTCGAAGATTGGACATGGTCGTGGCACACCGACTTCGCCGGCCGCGCGTCGGACCAGGAAGATCAAGACGTCGGAGGGAACGTGTTTCTGTACAACGGAACGCCTTTCGACGGCCGGTACAAGTACCACACCGAGTTCATGGCCACGCATGACACTTCGATCAGGTATCGCGCCGCCGATTGGGAAATCATTGCCGGCGTCCAGAACATCTTTGACGAACCGCCGCCGTCGATTTCCGTCCAGGGCAACATTCGCGCCGGCAACTCGGCGGCGTTCGGCGGGCCATACGACATCATCGGACGTCGCGGGTTCATCTCCGTGACCAAAGAATTCTGAGTTGCAGGGATCAGGGGGTTTTCACATGTCTAAGAAATTTGCGCTTTTGAACTCTGCAGCGGTGTTGGCAGTCCTAGCGGGCGCAGGCTCGGCCGAAGCCGCTGGCTACTACCTTTCGTTCCATGGCGGAGCCAACAATACAAACGACCTACGAGGTCTGACCGGTGGAGGTGGCGTCCTCAATAACGCCCTCTCGACAACAGTTGCGGGCTACTTTGGCGCTACCGATATCCTGCACTTTAGCTTCACGGCCAACACCGCCTTCACGCTCGACAAGACCAAAGCCGAGACTGGCTTTGTGGTTGGAGTTGCGGTCGGCAAGGACCTGTCGGCGATCCTGCCTGGTTTGAGGGGGGAGCTTGAAGCGTCCTTCCGCAATAACACCTTGCGAAACGCTCATCTACGCGCCAACGCGACAGATGTCGACACTGATACCGCGACACTCCCGTCTACGACGAGTAACCTGGTATTCTATCCGCAGGGTGTCGTGACGCCGCTGATTGGATCCCCGTTTCCGTTTTTCGGCGGGCTTCCTCAGTTCATCACCGGAACCACTCAGGTTCCGTTCGCTGCGACCTTCAACTCCACCCGCAACGAACAGAACGATGGTGCCGTTCGAACGTTCGCCTTGATGGCGAATGTTTGGTACGACTTCGACATGGAATCCTGGATCAAACCGTATGTCGGCGGCGGCGTTGGATACGCACAATCCGTCGTCGAGGCGTCCAACATGTTCAAAGGCGACGACGGAAATTTCGCTTGGCAATTGGGCGCAGGCGTCAACCTCTCGATTGACGCAACAACATCAATCAACGTCGGTTATCGATACTTAGACGGTGGATCCGTTGAAGTGGATGTCCCGCTTCTCGCCGGCGGCAAGAAATCCTTCGACCATGACGTAACCCATAAATCCGTCACTGCGGGCATCACGTTCAAATTGGAATAGCGCATCGGAGGCCACGAGTTTTATCTGGCGGCGGGTTAACGACCCGCCGCTTTTGTTTTTGGTGACGAAAGAAGAAAAGCGGCAGGTGTCGTTGGGGGCGAACACCTGCCGCATTCGACGCCTAGGCGATGGGTTCGACGGGAACGCTTGGGTAGGGGGGCATCCCGTCTCTAGGCGCGAAAGAATCAACTCGCACATACAACTCTAGCAGTCGCACCGGAGCGTAATAGGGGGCACAGGGCGAACTTCACTGTGTCACCGGGTGTTCATCTATCCGATGGCAACCGGTCATGCTGATAGGCCGAGACTAAACTGATCGCATGTCTGCAGCGATCGAACTCAATTTCTGATCATCATTTCGACGCCAGATCAGCCAGATAACGCTCATCATTGCCATGGCTTCTCAGATGTTCTCGAGAAAGCGGGCGCATTCCAATGACGCAACTTGGGCGCGCATCGCACGTTCAAATGTTCTTCGGGTTGACGACCCGGGCCGAGCGCGCCCATGCTTTTCCACATGAATCTGACCTTTGGGGCGCTCGACGCCAACACAAGACGGCTAGCGCTGATTTGGGCGGGCGTCTCCGTGATCGCCGTCGTTTCCGTGGTGATCGCGCCGATCGCAGCGTTCGTTCTCATGATCAGTGCATTCGGTTTGCCGCACGTTCTTTACGAGCTGCGCTATGTCGATGAGCGGTTCAGCGCCCGCACGCCGCGGCATGCGCTGGCGATTATCGGCGGGCTGGTCGCGCTGATTGCGGCCGGGCGGATCGCGAACGGCTTGCACTGGCTGATGGGTGACCTGTTCATTTGGTACGAGTTTTCGTTGGGCGCGTTGCTGGCGTTCGCCGCGGCGGCGTTCATGCGCGAGAAACGGCTCCTCGGTGCGGCGATCGGGTGTGTGTTTGCGCTGGGCGTGATCTATCAGCCGATCTTGACCTTCGTCGTTTGGGCGTGGGTGCACAATCTGACGCCGTTGGCCTTTGTCGCCGAGACCACGGAGGGTGAGGAGCGGCGGCGGTGGATGCTGTTGCTGAGTGTGCCGTTCTTCGTGTTGCCGGCGCTGGTCGCGACGGGTGTGTTTCATCAGATGGGCGCATTGTTGTTCCACGTCGAGGCGACGCAATCGCTCTCGATGTTCGGCGCGGGCGATAAGCCCCTGCTCTCCTTCCTGCCGCCGGGGTTCACGGACATGCACCTGTTCTCGGCGGCGGTTGTGGCGCAGTCGATGCACTATGTCGCCGTGATCGTATTGCTGCCGCAACTTCTAAAGGCGAAGAACGGCGAGCGGCACGAGACGATCGTGCCGTGGCCGAGCTGGCATGTGTTCGCAGGCACAGTGGCGGCGATTTCGGCGGTGGCGTTTGGGATCTACGCGGTCGCCTATACCGATGCGCGGGCGGGCTACAGCGTGGCGGCGGCGATCCATGCGTGGATCGAACTGCCAATCCTTCTCATGGCCGTGGGCCAAGGCTTCACGTCATTGCGTAGATGAGTTCGCCGCCCCCCCAGGACGCAGCGTTGGCGAGGACGGAGAACAGCGCAGCCTCATCCCAGCGCGTCGTTGCGATGGCGCGATAGCCCAGCGTTTCGACGGCGATGATGACGCCTTCCAGGATCGGCGTGGTGAGCGCACCAAGTGCTGTGCGAGCGCCATAGTACACTGCCCAAAGAACTGGGTGGGTGATCGTCGTACCAGCGATGGCGGCGCCGGCGCAGAGAAGCGGCTTTCGTGCAAACCAGAACGCCAGCACGGCCGCGACCGGCGCTTCGATTGCGAACGTCAGCGCCATCGCCTCAAGCTGCGTCAACGCTTCCACCCAAAGCCGACGAGGGACACGCCATAGGCGACAAGTGTCGCCACGCCCAATATCGCTGCGAAGACCAACGCGCGCAGGTGCGGCAGCGCCGGTAGCGAATCTGCAAGCGGCTCCGCCAACAACCAGGCAACGATGGCAGCGAACATGGTCGCGCAAATGATACGCAAGCCGTTGTCGATGAGCTGCGTATCGACCTTCAGCAGGCCGCGCGACCAGGCGAATGCCGCCAAGATGATGACGTTTACCCAGGTGCCGACGGCCGTACCTAGCGCGAGACCCTCAACGCCAAAATGGAGGCCGACGATCAAGCCGAACTTGACGGCGAGGTTGCAGGCCATTGCGATCATGGTTGCGATGACGGGCGTCCGTGTGTCGCCGCCGGCGTGGAACAGCGGTGTGACCGTCCGCAAGACGACGAACGCCGGAAGCGCCCACGAATAAGCGACGAGCACGGAGGCAGCGGCATTCGCAGCCTCGACGTCGAACGCGCCACGGGCGAAGAGACCCTGCATAATCGCCTCAGGGAACACGACAAACGCCGCCAGGCACGGCATGGTCAGCAACAGGCCCATTTCGGTGCCGCGGTTGAAGGCGCGGGCTGTCTGGGTCGTGTCACCGGCGTGGGTGCTGCGTGACATTTCGGGCAAGAGGATCGTGCCCAGCGCAATCGCGATCACGCCCATCGGCAACTGGTTCACGCGGTCGGCATAGTAGAGCGAGGTGTAGGCGCCGGCGCCGAGATAGCTCGCCAAGATCGTGTCGGCGAAAAGGGCGAGCTGCACGCCGGCCGCACCGAGCGTCGCGGGGCCGAAGCGTTTGAGGAACTCGCGGCTGTTGGCGTCGCCGGTGGGGAGCGCCGGCATGACCGGGAGGTTCGCGGCACGGGCGGCGCCGACGAGCAGCAGCACTTCAAGGAAGCCACCTGCGACCACACCCCAGGCCGCCGCGTGCCCCGCACTCGGGAAGAGGAAAGCGATGCCGAGGGCGCCGGCCATGGCGATATTCAAGAGTATCGGCGCCGCGGCGGCAGCCCAGAATTTCTTCTCCGCGTTCAGCATGCCGCCCAGGTGGGTCACGATCGCGATGCAGATGAGATAGACGAACGTGATACGCGTAAGGTTGACGGCCAGCGCCATTTGCTCCGGCTTGTCGATGTACCCGGGCGCCAGCACTGCGACGAAGAACTCCGTCGCAACCAGTGCGATCACCAGCAGCACGAGCTGCACGGCGATTTGCCAGCCCAGCATGACGCGGGAGAAATGGTGCGCCTTCGCGGGGCTTTCCGCGCGCAGGCCCGTATACATCGGCACAAAGGCGGCGTTGTACGCGCCCTCTGCGAAGATCGTGCGGAAATGGTTTGGTAAGCGGAACGCGACGAAGAACGCGTCCGATAACGCGCCGTGGCCCAAAATGGGCGCCATAACCATGTCGCGCACGAGGCCTGCGATGCGGCTCAGGAGCGTAAAACCGCCGACGGAAAGCAGGGAACGAAACATAGGGGAGCGCGAATCCGAACTGATGTACCCCAGATTGGCATGGAACCGGGGGCCTGCGATAAGGGCAAACGTCACAGGGCAGGTGAAGGATCGCTAGGTGATTGGTGGGAAAATTGTCCATGTCCTCGACCAAGCTTGGTCGGAGACAGAACCTCTGCGGGTGGGCGACCCAGCCGCAATCGTGGGGACGCCCGAGTGCTATGTGCTGGTAGAGGGAGACGGCGTTCGCTTGCGCTGCGACATCTACCCGCTCAAGGAACAAGCGTGCGTCTTTGAGGACGTGCAGATTTGGCGGGATCTCTTGCTCGTGGGTTATGGCAGCGCGCTCTATTGGGTGCATCTGCCGACGCGGGCGCAGGGTATGCATACGTTCTGGGGCTATTTCGGATCGCTGCAAATGAGCGACGATTGGTGTCTGGTCGCATTCGATAGCGGCTTGGTGCGTCTCGGCGCGGACGGCGCAGCCCTATGGCGGCGCGACGACTTGGCGGTCGACGGCGTTATTATCGGCAGTGTCGGCGACGACATTGTCAAGCTCGATGCGGAGATGGATCCACCCGGTGGTTGGATCGAGCGCAAGGTCCGGCTTTCGACAGGCGAGACGATCGACGACTAAGCGCCGATGGTCTCCGTGGTCCAAGCGGCTAGGGCATCCATGATCTCCGTCAAGACCTCCGCGTCCGTACGGCTGGTTCGGGCGGGAATGTGGAAGGAATGATCGGCATCGTTGGTCAGGTACAAAGTTGCGCAGGCGCCGAGTTTCTTGATGAGGGGTTTCAGTTCGTCGAGGCCGGCCAGCGCGTCACGGCTGCCTTGGAGAAACAACATCGGAATGCGGATGTCAGCGAGGTGTTTGGCGCGCTCGCTCGACGGGGCACCTGCCGGATGGAGCGGGAAGCCGAGGAACGCGAGACCGCGGACTCCGGCAAGCGGTTGGGCAGCTTGGGCTTGCGAGGTCATGCGGCCACCGAAGGACTTTCCGCCGGCGATGAGCGGCGTCGTCAGCAGTAGCTTCGCTGCGGTGGCGACGGCGGCGCGGACAGTCGCGTGCGCGAGTTTCGGTGAGTCCGGGCGCTTGGAGCCTTGTTCCATATACGGGAACTGGTAGCGCAGCGTCGCGATCTCGCGCACGGCCAACGCTTGGGCGACGGCGTCCATGAACGGGTGGGTCATCCCAGCGCCCGCGCCGTGCGCGAGGACATAGCAGGCCTTTGGCTTCCGCGGCGCAAGCAGTAGGCCCGAAACGCGGCGCGTATCATCAACGCTGATTGTGACGGCTTTGGCGTCCATAGCGTGTCCCCTTATCGGCCGGCGGGCGGCCATGCTATCCCCTGGAATCGCGCTACTGAAGGGGATGCCATGACCGCTATCTTAAGCCCAAATGAGACTCTGGGTCTTGCGGGATCGTCACTGGACAGCCGGGTCCGGCGGGCGGCGGGGCATGTGAGCGATCTGACCTTCGCGCATATCTCAAAGCGCATGCGCGACGATATTCTGCTGAACGACCTGACCTATGAACGGGACGGCAAGATGGAGCCCATCCCGGTGATGCTCCGCCCGCTGCTGGCGATGAACGAGCAGCTGGCTTACGTCCATCATGTGTGCCAGCGGCTGACGGAGGCGCTGAAGCGGCTGCCCGCGCTCTACTTGAACGTCGAAAAGATCCGGAAGGTCATCGCCATCACCGAGGGCGAAGAAGCGTGGCTGCGCGACACCTGGACGCCCGCGCACGATCGGGTGAACACGGTCTATGGGCGGCTCGATGCCGTATGCGATTTCACGGCGGCCGGGTGGCAGGACACACTGCACTTTATGGAGGCGAACCTGTCGGGCGTGGGTGGCATCAACTACTCGCCGCTGGCCGAACAACTCGTCATGCGCGATATCGTGCCGACTCTGCTGGCGCACGATCCCGGCTTGCGGATCGAACTGCCGCGCGATCAGCGCGACCTGTTCATTCAGGTTTTGATCGACCACTCGCGCGCGCTGGGGCGGAATGGCTGCCGGTTGTCGTTCGTCGAGCCGAAGTATGCCGAAGATGGGATCAACGAGCAGTCGGTGTTGAGCGAGTACCTGTCGAAGAAGCACGGGCTGACGATCACGCATGCCGATCCGAGCGAGCTTCGGATCAAGGATGGGGACGTCTACTACGGTGATGTCTGCGTGGATGTGGCCTATCGCGACTATGAGACGCGCGATCTGATCGAACTTGAGGCGGAACTCGGCAAGCCGTTGGATGCGATGCGGATGCTGTTCAAGCAGAACCGGATCGTGTCGTCGTTGGTTGGCGATTTCGATCACAAGAGCTGCTGGGAGATTCTGACCGACCCGGCGATTGCCGAGACCTATTTCAGCGCCGAGGAGTGCCGGGTGTTCCGTCGCCACGTCCTGTGGACGCGGGTCGTCGGCGACCGGCGCACGTCGCTGCCGCACAATGTGGACGGCGATCTTCTGGAGTTCGTGCGCACGCATCGCGAGCAGTTGGTGATGAAGCCGAACCGTGCGTACGGGGGCGAAGGGGTCACGATCGGACCGTCGACGGAGCAATCGGAATGGGAAAGGATCATCAATGAGGCCGTGGCCGGTGCAGACAGCGCCGACTCCTCTTGGGTAGTGCAGTCGATCACCCGCCTGCCCGTCTCCGAGTTTCCGATCATCGGTGCCGATGGGCGCGTGTTCAGCGAGCCGTTCTATGCCGTCATGGGCTTTGCACCGACGGAGAACGGGCTCGGCATCATGTGCCGGGTCAGTCAGAAGCAGGTCGTCAACGTCGCACAACATGGCGGGATGGCGGCTGTTCTGGTCGGGCATCAGCCGGACGAGTTGCGTGTGCCGAAGCGTTCGCAAAATCGTGCCGACGGTGCGGAGCAGACGCTGCGCAAACAGATCGGCGATCTGCAGCATTTCGACAATGCGATTGCGGTGTTGGAGTGGGATGAGGAGACCGTGCTTCCGGAAGGCGGACGCGAGGAGCGCGGCGAACAGCTGGCGACCCTGGAAGCCGCGCGGCACTCACTGCTGACGTCGGATGAACTCGGCGACTTGATCGAAGAGGTTGCGGCCGAGAAGGACGGCGACGAACGGTGGCGGCGGGAACTTGAATTGTTGCGTGATTTGCGGACCAGCGAGATTGCACTACCGGCCGATCTGGTGCGCGCGTTCGCGCATGCGCGCTCGCGTTCCGCCGCAGCGTGGGAAAGAGCCCGATCGAAGAACGACTTCAAGATGCTCGCCCCTGCCCTCGCGGAGACCGTAAGCCTGTTGCGGGAGTCGGCGCAGGCGCTCGACGCAAAGGCTGATCCCTACGACGTGTTGCTCGACGAATACGAGCCCGGCATGACGCGGGCTCGGCTCGATCCGGTGCTGAACGACCTGAAGGCGCGGTTGGTGCCGCTGGTGCAAGCGGCGACGCGCAAAACGGCCGATTGGCCGGAAGCCTTGACGCGGACGCGCAAGTTTCCGGAGGCGAAGCTGTGGGAACTCTGCCGCGATGTATTGAAGAGCATTGGGTTCGATTTCGCGCGCGGGCATCTCGATCGCGCGACGCATCCGGGCACGACGGCCGTCGGTTTCGACGACGTACGTCTTGCGTTGCGTACGCACGACGACGACCTCGGCGAAGCGGTGCTGACAACGCTGCACGAGGGCGGACACGGGCTCTATGACCAAGGTCTGGCGAAGGGCGATCGTGGCACACTGCTCGCGCAAGCGCCGTCGATGGGCATGCACGAGGCTCAAGCGCGGCTGTGGGAGAACCATGTCGGACGCTCGCGCGGATTCTGGAAACAGCTGTTTCCGAAGATGCAGCCGCTGTTTGGCGAAGCGGTAGCGGGGTTAGACGCGGAGAGATTCTATCAAGCGACGAACCGCGTGCAGCCCAGCTTCATTCGCGCGAACGCGGACGAACTCTCATATCATCTGCACATTCTGCTGCGGTACGAGCTTGAGGTCGCGTTGATTGCGGGCGATCTCAAAACGGCGGATCTACCCGCCGCGTGGGCGGAGCGCAGTCAGAGCCTGATCGGCATCAAGCCGGACACCGATCGCACAGGCGTGCTCCAGGACGGGCATTGGGCGTCGGGTATGTTCGGTTACTTCCCGACCTACACGCTCGGCAGTCTCTACGCCGCGCAACTCGTGGAAAGCTATGGCCGCGATAAGCTCGAAGGCGAGGTCGCCCGTGGCGAATTTGCACCGCTGCTCCGCTGGCTCCAGGAAAAAGTGCATCGGCTGGGCGATCGCTTTCCTTCGGACGATCTGATGCAACGAGCGACAGGGAGCGGGCTTGATGCCGGTGCTTACTTCCGGCATATCGAGGCGAAGTTTCGTTAGGCACGGGAGTGACTTTTTGATTATTGACGCTTGGGCGCAACATCCGACGCTACGGCATTCGCAAGATCCGATCTTCGATTCGTTGCGGCGCTGGACGAAAACATCGGCCCTCACATCGGCGCTTCCTGTCTCGGCAACGGTGGCTGCGATGGATCAGGCTGGGGTCACCAAGTCGCTCATCAGCGCTTGGGTCGCGCCGCGCAACGTCATGATCTCAAACGATGAAGTTGCCGCCTTTATCGCGGAGGCGCCGGATCGTCTCGTCGGCGTCGGCTCAGTCGACATCTCTCGGCCGATGCAGGCCGTGGCGGAGATTCGACGTTGCGTTACACAGCTCGGTTTCAAAGCAATCCGTGTGCTTCCTTGGTTGTGGGAGCTTCCACCGACCGATCGGCGGTTCTATCCGGTCTACGTGGCGTGTTGCGAACTAAACGTGCCGTTCTGTACACAGATCGGGCATACGGGCCCCCTGATGCCGTCCGAGGTCGGGCGGCCGATCTATCTCGATCAGGTTGCGCTCGACTTCCCCGACCTGGTCATTGTCGGCGGTCACATTGGATACCCGTGGACGGACGAAGCCGTTGCGGTCGCGACGAAGCACAGCAACGTATACATCGACACGTCCGCCTACACCGCCATGCGCTATCCGCCACAGTTGGTGCAGTTCATGCGCGAACACGGCCGACAAAAGGTGCTGTTCGGGACGAACTATCCGATGATCACACCCGCGAAAGCGCTTCAAGGGCTAGAGTCGCTCGGCCTTGACGAAGAGGCAAAGGTTGCATTCCTGAGTGGCAACGCGCGCCGGGTATTCAAGGTCTAGCTCACCAAGACCCAAGGTCCGCATCATCGCCGGTGCCGCCTTCTTTGCCGTCCGCGCCGAGGCTGGAGATGTCGTACTTTCCGTGCGCGCCGGGGATTTTGTAGAGGTAGGGGCGGTCCCACGGATCGACGATGCCATCAGCTCGATTGAGGTACGGCCCGTCCCACGTGGCCACGCCTTCGGGGCGTTCGATGAGCGCCTTCAAACCTTGTTGCTCGGTCGGATAGGAACCGTTAGCGAGGTAGTACATGTCGAGCGCCGTCGAGACGTTGGAGATCTCGATCTTCGCGGTCTTGCCCTTCGACGCTTCGAAATAACCAATCATGACCGGGCCTGCGATCGCGATGAGAAGGCCCATGATCGCGAGCACGACAAGCAACTCAAGCAGCGAGTAGCCGCGTTGCGACCTGCGGCGACGGCGTTTCTTGGCAATCGACGGGGTCATGTTTCCTCCTGCGCGACGCGGGAAACTTCCTCCACTGTGGTCACACCTTCAAGAACTTTTCGCAAGCCATTGCGGCGCAAGCTCTCCATGCCGCCCGCGATGGCTGCGGCGTGGATCTGTGTGGCCCCGCCCCGCTCGGCAACCAGGCGGCGAACGCGCTCGTCTGGGACCAGAATTTCCGACAGCACCGTACGGCCTTTGTAGCCCGTCCCGTTGCAAGCCGGACAGCCCTTCGCGCGGAAGACGCGGACGCTCAGCGGCGCGTTCATGGCCTTGAGTTCGGCGCGCCATTCGGGGCCCAGAGTCGTCGGCTCCTTACAGGCATGGCAGAGCACGCGGACAAGGCGCTGCGAGAGGATGCCGACGACCGTCGAGGTCAAAAGGTAGTCCTCAACGTGCATGTCGAGAAGGCGAGTGAGCGCACCGGCGGCACTGTTCGTGTGCACGGTCGAGAGCACCAAATGTCCGGTCAGAGCGGCTTGTACGGCGATACGCGCGGTCTCCGGGTCGCGGATTTCGCCGACCAAGATCACGTCCGGGTCGTGGCGCAGGAACGAGCGCAGGACGTTGGCGAAGGTGAGACCGATGTCGGGTTTCACCTGAACTTGGTTCACGCCCGCGATCTTGTATTCGACCGGGTCTTCGACCGAGAGAATCTTGCGTTCGGCGGTGTTCAGGCGCTGCAAGCCGGCATAGAGCGTCGTCGTCTTACCGCTGCCGGTCGGGCCGGAGACGAGGAAGATGCCGTTCGGCTTGTCGAGCAACGCGCCGAGCTTCGACTGCAAGCCGGCATCGAAGCCGAGCGCGTCGAAGTCGAGCGCGACGGACGACTTGTCGAGAATACGGACAGCAACGGACTCGCCGTAGGTGACCGGGGCCGTCGCGATACGCAGATCGATCTCCTTGCCGCGCACGGCGAGCTTCACGGCACCGTCTTGCGGCAAGCGGCGTTCGGCGATGTTCAGGCCGCTCATGATCTTCAAGCGCGAGACGATCGCGGGGGCGAGTTCGACGGCGGCCGGTTCTTCTTCCTTCAAGACGCCGTCGATGCGGGTGCGGATGCGCAGGCGGCGCTCCAGCGGCTCGATGTGGATGTCGGAGGCGCCGGCTTCGACGGCGCGCGAGATCAGCGTATTCACAAAGCGGATGACCGGCGCCTCGCTGGCACTTTCGCGCAGGCGGGCGACGTCGGCGTCGGTCGAGCCTTGGCCGTTTTCGCTGGCGGTCGCGGAGAGCGCTTCGGCGTCGGTGTTCGCATAGAGGCGGCGCAATGCTTCTTCGATGTCGGTCGAGGTGCCTGCCTTCACGATCACGCGCCGGCTGGTCGCGAGTGCGAGCGCGTCGGTCACGAAGCTGTCAAGCGGGTCGGCTGAGGCGATCGTGACGGTGTCGTCGTTCGCAGCGAGAAGGACGGTCTTCGAGTCTTTGAGGAAGCGCTCGGTCGCGTTTTCCGGCAGGACCGGCTCGATCGGATATTCGGCGGCGTCCGCGACCGGGATGCCCAGGCCATCGGTAAACGCAGCGACCAGGTCGCGCTCCGGCACCAGGCCCAATTCGAGCAAGATCTTGGTAAGGCTAACGCGCGTGTGTTCGAAAACGCGCCAAGCGCGGTCGGCACTCTCGTTGTCGAGCTTGCCGGCTTTGCGCAAATGATCGAGCAGCCTTTGTTCGGCGCTTTCCTGCACCGCCGCGGCGACACCCATGACCTACCTCAGGTTTTGCGGCATTTTCGGGCGACTGCCGGTGCCGTTCAAGCACCCAAAAACAGCGGACCGTGGAGCCACGTCAACCAAAATCCCGCTGCAATACCCGCGCCGAACGGAATGGGGGTGGTTGGGCCAATCTCGCGGCCGGTTTGGCGGGCGATTAGCACGGCAGCGAGGCTCAATAGGGCTGCGTAAAGGAGAACGGTCCCCACGCCGTCGAGTCCGGTCCATGCGCCGGCAGCGGCCATTAGCTTGGCGTCGCCGAAACCCAAGCCCTCACGGCCACGCAGGGATTGATAGGCCCAGCCTGCGCCGACCATGAGCGCGAAGCCGAAGGCTGCGCCCAGGATGTGCCAGTGGATGGTTTCGGGATCGAGCCACCATGCGACTGCGAGGCCTAAAGGAATGAGAGGTAACGTCAGCACATCAACAAGGATGAAGTCGCGCACATCCATCGCCGCGAGCGCGAGGAGTGCCCAACCGAGTGCAGCCGTGATCAAGATCAAGTCGCCGTCGACAACCGCCATCGCCCAGAGCGCGATCGCAGTGGCTCCAAGTTCAAGTGCCGGATAGAGCGCGCTGACGCCCGCGCCACAGGACCGGCAGTGTCCGCCTTGCCGGGTCCAACTCACGATCGGGATGAGTTCAAGCGGCGTGAGCTTCGCGTTGCAGCTGCGGCAGTGGGAGCGGTCGGCGACGACATCTTCACCCTTGGGCAGGCGGACAACCAGGACGCTCAAGAAGCTGCCGATGAACGGCGCGGCGGCGAGCGGGAGCAGCCAATCGAAGGGCGATGGGATCATCAGCGACCGGCCGACACGATTCTGGGGCAGCTGCGTAGCGCGGCATCCTCGAGCGGCTGCGCCGGCTCGATTGAGAGAACCCAATAGGGATCGGCGGGATTGCCGGTGATGCGGACCGACGCACGCTCCGCGCGCCTCACGCCGCGGGTGGCGTCGTTAAGGCGCGCGGTGACCTCGTACACATCGCCGGCTGCGATTGTTTTTTCCGCCGGCGCGACAGCTGAGAGGTCTGCGCCAGCCGCGCGCCGCATAGCGGGCGAGGCCGCATCGACGTCGATACCTTGGCGCTGCGCGAGAATCGTAACTTCCGGGCGTACGCAATCGTAGAGCGAAGCGGAGATGCCGAGGACGAGACGCAGTTCATCCGGCGACCCGAAGAAGCGGTTCGCGGGAACATAGCTCAACCCCGCCTCTTCATACTCGCGGCGTTCGGCACCGTTGACGCGGACGAGCTCGTCGCCGTCGCGCCAGTCTTCAACGGCCGACGCAAGCGCCTGCGCGCGCCCGGAATCTGCGCCACCGGCTTGGAAGAGAAGCGCCAACAAATTCGCGTCGGCGTAGTTGAGATCGACCTTCGCGTGCTCGGTGCGGGCGGAAACCGTCACCCGGAAGCCACCGACTTCGATGACCTCCGGCTTCGTGAACAGCGACGGTGCGAAGCCACGAGCGTTCAGGATTTCACCGATCGCGTGGTCGATGCCGCTTTCGACGGCAGCTTGCGCTTGGGCGCGGATGAGTTCGCGCGAGGCGGTGTTGGCGGCGTTACGCGCAGCGCCGACGACGCCGATCACGATCAACGACATGACCGCCAAAAAGCCCAGCACGACGATCAGGGCGACGCCACGCTCACGCGCCGCATGCGCGCGCTCAAGGCGCCGAGCCAACACCGCCCATGTGTGCACCACGATCCGTCCCTATGAGTTGTTCCAGGCCTCTCAGCCCGTGCCGCAGTTCATCGGTCATTTCGCGAGCGGCGGCGGGGTTGCGGATAATACGCGGGCGCAGGAAAATAAGCAGCTCCGTTCTGTCGCCCGTGACGCTGGTTGTGCCAAACAGCTTACCAAGCACTGGCAAGTCTTTCAGATAGGGGACGCCGCTGTCGCCGTAGTCGTGGCTGTCGCGGATCAAGCCGCCGAGCGCGATGGAGTCGCCATCTTGCACCGCAACCGTGGTCGAGAGTTTCCTCTGCTTGATCGTCGGGGAGTCGATGTTTGACGTGTCCGTTGCGACCGCATTTGAAACTTCCTGTTTCACATCGACGAAGACGGCGCCACTCTTGCCGATACGTGGCGTCACGCGCAGCAGAATACCGGTGTCGCGCAATTGGACCGAATTCACGATCGTCGGGCTCGCCGCGGTCTGAAGACCGGTCGCGCTTTGGGTGATGATCGGGACTTGATCACCGACCTGCAGCACGGCCGGCTTGTTGTTAAGCGTGAAGAGCTTCGGCGACGAGATGATCTTCACGTCGCTCACCGTGCCGAGCGCGTTGAGCGCTACGTCGACGTCGGGGACGGTGTAGGTGAAGTTGAAGCCAGGGAAATACGACTTCACCAGGCTTGACTTGCTGAGCTGGTATTTTTGGTCGGCGTTCTTGAAGAACCATTCGACGCCGTACTTCAACGTGTCGTTCAGCGAGACCTCGGCGATCGTAACTTCGATCATCACTTGATCCGGGGTCACGTCGACCTCGCGCAGAAGACGCTCCAACGAAGCATATTCGGTGCCGTCGGCCCGGATGATGAGCGCATTGTTCGCTTCGTCGATGGCGATGTGCGGACCGTTGCCGACGCTGCCGCGCAAGTTGTTCGACGGCGCCTGCGGCGGCGGCGCTGCCGGCGGTGGCGGTGGAGCGTCGGCCCCCGTTTCAAAGCCGCTGACGGACGGCTGATCTTCCTCCTCGGGCACTGATAGGTCGACGCCGGTCCCGTAGACGGAGGCGAGCGCCTTCGCGACGTCGGTCGCCTTCGCGTTCTGCAGCTTGTAATAGTAGATACGGCGCCCGGGACCGCGCGGCGGCACGTCGAGTCGGTTCACCCAGCGCGAAACATCTTTCAGCAGCGCCGCATTCGGCGAAGCGATCAGCAGTGTGTTCACGCGTGAGAGCGGCACGAACCGCAACAGGCTCGCGCCAGGGCCACGCGTCGAGGCGTAGACCTTGGTCAATTCCTGCGCGAGCTGCGGCGCATCGACATGGTCGGGGCGGACGAGCGCGTAGGACATGCCGCGCATGTAGTCGACATCGAAGAGCCGGATCGTGTCCAGCATGGTCGCGCGCTCTTGGCTGGTGCCAGCCAGGAAGATCAGGTTTCGTGTTTGGTCGATGGTGAGTACGCCGGCAGCAGGGGCCATGGGCTCCAGCACCTTCTTCATCTCGGCGGCAGCGATAAATTTGAGCGGCACGATCTCCACGCCGTAGCCGGGCTGCCGCGCACGGGCGGAACTCATGATCTGAAACCCGTCTGTGCGCTTCTGTGCGTCGGCCGCGGGGACGATGTTGTAGACGTTGTCGGCAAGCACAATGACGGCACCGTTCACCTTAAGCGCAGTTTCGAGCGCGGCGATGACGTCGTCCTTGCGCAGCGGTTCGCTGGATTTCAACGTTACCCGGCCTTCGATCTTGGGATCGATCGAGAACGGCACCTTCAAGATGTCGCCCAGCACGGTGCGGACCACGTCCTTCACGTCGGCGTCGGCAAAGTCGAGCGTGACGTCGCCGGGACCGCTTGGGCGGGAAGGACGTGGACCAGGTTGAGCGGCGCGGTCTTGCGCCTCGAACACTTCCGTCTTGGGACCGAAATCCTCTGTGTCTTGAATGACGACCGGCGGCGATGGCGGCGGCTGCTCGTATGGCGAGGGCGGCGGCGCGGCCATCACGGTTGGGCTTTGTGGGGTGCACGCGGCAAGCGCAAGCGTCATGGCAACCCAGCAAATAGCTGAGCGCAAACGGCCAGCGACATCGCGATGCGATGGCATTCCCCCGTCCCCTTGGTTCACGCACGTTCCCCTCAAGCGCACGAATCGCAGCGCACTTGAGTTGTCATCGTGACCACGCGCCTGAGTTTCACGCAAGTTAAGCAGCGTGCATGTCAGCCACACCTATTCGAACGAAGCGGGCAGAGTTGTTTGCGACTATGGGGTTGGCGCGCGCGGCTGAGTTTTCGGGATAACGACTCGGACGGAGCGTCCATCTTTGGTCACGGTGATGCCGGCCGCATCGATCTTGACGATACGCCATCCGCCAAGCGAGTCACCGGGGGCAACGTGCAGCGAGGCTGAGCCCTGGCGTTCGACAATAGCGCGCTGTGTCGTGCTATCGGCAACGATGCCGACAAGGCGGAATTCGGTGAGATCGGAGCCAACATTTGCGCCCGGTCCGTCAGGTGTTGCGGCCGCCCGTGTGTCCGGGTCGGGCTTGCGGCCGGCGTTAAAAATCGGTCGTGCGGTGATCTCCGCGAAGGTCCCTAGAGCGGGCGCTTCCGCCATGGCGAGTTTGGGCGGCTCGCGCACCTCGACCTTGGGCGCAGTCTCGAAAACATCGAACACACGCAGCGGCGAAGGCACGAACGCCGCCACAAAGGCGACGAGACCGGACCCAAGCGCCGCGGCAAGCCATTTCGTGATCATGCTCTGCCTGTTCACCGCCGTCACAACCCCCGCATGCGCGCCGACACTGTCATGTCGACGATGAGTTTGTTGGCGACACCGCGCGCGGCCGAGGGGTTCACCCACTCGCCGTCGGGCTCCTTGATCGCGAGTTTCTCGACCTCTAGCAGCGGCCTGGCGGTTCCAATCGCATGAAGCGCACGAACGAGCGAGGCCATATCTGTTTCGACGGTGGTCTGAACGGCGATGGTATCCGGTGGCCGCTCACCCTCGGCCGCTTGACCCGACATGACCGTGGCGCCCGCGGCGGCCAAGATGCGGTTCAGCGTCGACTGCAGGTCGGCAACGCCGACGCCGGTTTGCGAGCCGGCAAAGGTCAGCGCGTTCACTTTTGTGTCCGTGGCCACTTTGCGGGCAAGCTTTTCCAGGACCGGCGTCGCCTCTGTTAGGGCCTCAAGTTTGGCCGCTTGGTCGCGCAGGACGGCAATGCGCACTTCGTGCAGACTCACTCTTTGCCAGAGCGGGACCACGACGAGCATAATGATGACGACCAGCACCACGGCGGCGAGCCCGACGGCGATCAAGCGCTGGCGGAGCGGCGAGAGCGTGAGCTTCATGACGCCCTACCCTTTTCCAGTTGCAATGCTATCTCGAAGCGATCGATGACGCTGTCGGGCTTGCGCACGATCGGGGATGTAAACTTCGCGTCCTTGAATATCTTCGACCCTTCGAGCAACGGGATCAGCTTCTGAACGTCTGTGCCGAGGCCGGAGAAAGTGATGGAGCCTCGATCAATGCGCAAATCGACGACGCGCGTGGTGTCGGGCAGTACCCGCGTGAGCTCGCGCAGAATGTTCAGCATTTCGGCGGGGTCGTGCGCGTTAGCAAGCGCTACAGGGCCGCTCAGCGCTTCGATCTGACGCCGCAGCGCAGCACCACGCTCGGCCATGGGCCGCAGCGCGGCCACGCCCGCTTCCCAGCTTTCGAGTTCGCGCGCCCCCGACTGGTTCCAGGCATAAATCGCGAAAACCCAAAGCACCCCCGCGGCGACAGCCAGGCCCCAGTTCAGCGTGCGACGGCGGCGGACTTCCTCAGGGCTTGGCGGTTCGCTCAAGTCGAAGCCGCTGGGGGCGCCGCCTTCGCCTTCGACATCGACAGCGGCGGGCGCTAGCCCGAGGCCACGTAAGCGTTGCTCGATTGGGCGGACACGGATGTGGGGCACGATAGCGACGTCGGTGTGCATCGTTCCTTGTTCGGGGTCGCGGCCAACAACCCTCACCGCGTAGCGAACTGCGTCGAGCTTGAACGGCGACAAGCGGTCGATTTGCAACTCCACGGCTTGGCGAATGTGCGACGGCGACATCTGCGGCAGGTCTACGCGACGCAGAATGACGTGCTCGCGCGGGAGCATCACGGTGAGGCGCGACAGGGGCACGTCGCTCGCGGCTTGTAGAACTTGATCGGCGAGGTCCTTGTCGCCGAGCGTGGTGTCGAGCGTTACCGCTTGATCGGACGACGACGATTTCAAGAACCAGCGGTCGCGACGCATGTAGAGGAACGAGCCTTGGCGTGTCGCTTGCCGTGGCATGCCGAACGGCAGGAGCGTGCGAAGCTCATCGCCCCACCAGGTCATGAAGCGGCCGAACAGTGCAGGCAGATCGGCGGCCCGCGTCGGCGCGCTTAAGTCGATGACAAGCGGCTCACGCATGGTGGCACCCAAACGTCGCCGCGTCGAAGACACAGAGCGGGTCGCGCATGATCCGCGTCCGTACGACGAGCGCGGGCCAGCGCTGCTTCGAGGTTTTCGGGTACGCAGCACGGATCATGACCAGCGCCGGTGCACCGGACTGCGAGCTCCAGTCGCCGGTCCAGCGCAGGATGCCGCTTTGATCGGGTGCGGCGTAGGCGATGGCGATGTCGCCGGCGTTCTCGATCAGTGTTTGGCGGCGCTGAGGTGTCGACATGTTTGCGCCTTGCCAACCGAGAACCAAGCGACGGGCGCCGGCCTCCCCTTCAATGCGGAGTTCGAAGCGGGTGGCACCCTCGGCACCGAACGACGACGGGGCGTCGGCGGTGAAGCTGAGGCTGGTGCTCGTGCCGCGAAAGAGATCGAGGTCGACGGCAAAGGTGGGATCGAGTTCGCGTGGAACCGCACGCTGCAGCAGCATCCGCAGGAGGTTCTGCGCACCTTGGACGCGTTCGAGCGCGGCGACGCTGTTGTCGCTGGCCTCCCAAGCGCGCGCGCCAAAACGGATGCCACCGGCGATCGCAATCGCGATGAAGGCAAGCAGCGCGATCGTTATGATGAGTTCGAGCAGCGAGAAACCCGCGTTGGAGCGGTTCATGTTGCGGACCGCTCCCGCGGGACCAAGACCAGCCGGTCGAGCGTGATGTTGCGCCGCCAAGCGTCACTTGTCACAGTGAGGCGGAACAATGCGCCTTGCACGGGTGATGGGCCCTCCGCCTGCCGTACACGGCGAACGTCGAGGCGCCAGGTGAGCGCGGTGCCTTCGATCACGCCCTGGCGGACATCGGGAATGTTTCTGAGCGCGACCAAGCGGTCGAGTTGCGATTGCGCGGCGAGCACGGCTTGTTCGACCTGGGCCGCTTTCTCAAAGGTGCGGAAGCCCGTGCCCATCGCTTCGTAGAATGCGACGAGCACGACAGCCAGGATCGCGAAGGCGACCAAGGTCTCGACCAGCGTGAAGCCGCGCTCCTTCATTGGACGCCCCGCGAGATGAGACGGCCGGTCAGCGGTTCGGCGATGATATCGGCAGAAGTGCGGCCGCGCACGATGCGAACCGCGCCGCTAATCGAACCGTCCCAGGCGATGATCAGCCGTTTGTTGATGGCAGCCAGAATTTGAAGCCGTGTTCCGGATGCGAGCGCGATCGCGCTGCCATCGGAAGCGGTGAGTTGGTTCCCTGCTGAGCTCGAGACCATAAGCGCGATGTCGGCTTGGCGATCGAGCGCTTGCTCGCGTAGGCGGCGCAGTTCGGAGCTGAGCGTGCGGACGTCGCTGCGCAACGTCATGCGCTCGACGGTACCGCCGATCGCCGGCGCTGCCGCGACCACGATCAGGGCCATGATGGCCAGGACTACCAGCAGTTCCAAGAGTGAGTAACCTCGGGCCATGTCAGAGCGCCAGGTCGTTGGCGGCAAGGATGCCGGTGACGACGCCGCTCATAATCGCGGCGACGACCAGGCCGAGGAAGATCGTGACGGCCGGCAGAAGCAGTGCCGACAAACGGTCGAGTTTTGTTTGGACATCACGGTCGAGGATGTCGGCGGCTTCGCCCATCATCGAGGGCAGCTTGCCGGTTTCTTCGCCGACGGCCGCGAACTCGACGATGGCGCGCGGAAGAACGTCTGTCACTTCGAGTGCGGCTTTCAGCGTTCGGCCTTGACGCACGAGTTCGACGGCGCCGGCGAGGCGTTGACGAATGTGGGTGTTCGAGATCGCGGACTGCGCGGTCTCCAGCGCGCGGTTCAGCGGCATGCCGCCTTCGAGCAGCATCGAGAGGTTGCGTCCGAACTGCGCGCCATAGAAGCGGCGCGGGATGTCGAGCAGCAGGCGCGAACGCAGCGACCAGCGGTCGATGGCAACGCGCGCGCCAGGCTGGCGCAGCGCGTAGACGAGGCCCACCAGGCTCAACACAAGCACAATAGCGAAGAGCGTGCCGTAAGCGTTGAAAAAGCCTGAAATGGCGAGCAGGATCGCCGCCGGCCACGGCAACGCCTCCCCGCTTTGTGCGAACAGCGGCTCGAGGCGCGGCACGACGACCGTGAAGATCATCACCAGCACCGCGAACATCACGACGACGAGCAGCGCCGGATAGATCATCGCGGAGATCGCGCGGTCCTTCAGTTCCTTGTTGCGGGCTTCCGCGTCGGCGATGCGTTTCATCACTTCAGGTAAACGACCGCTTGCCTCGCCCGCGACGATCATGCGCCGGGTTGCGTCCGGGAATAGTTGATCGGCGCGGCGCATGGCGACCGAAAGCGGCTCGCCGGCGCGCAGACCCTCCAGCAGATTTTGTAGGGCTGATTTCGTCCGTGACGAGCTTGAGAGCGCCTGCATGGCGAGCAACGCGCGTTCGACGCCAAGCCCTGCACGCAGGAGCGTGCCGAATTCCTGAAGGAGCGTCAGGCGCTGCCCGGCGAGGCCCCAGACGGGGAGCAACCGGGCACCACCGGCGAACGACGCCGGCGCTGCCTCACCCTGCTCCACAATGCGCACGGGCGTGCGACCGAGCGCCAAGATGCGTTCGACCGCGGCGCTGCGGTTGGGCGCCTCGACAACGCCGCGCCCGATCGCGCCATCGGGGCCGGCCGCTTCATACGCAAAACTCGGCACAAACCTTCTCCGGACGCCATCTTAGCGCCACGCGCGACCACGCGTCGAAAAACAGCGATTTTCTAATGCTCGCCGGCAACTTAGGGATTAGTTTACCGACCGCGTTAATTTTCTATTACATCGGCGGCAATCGCGAGGGAACTCAATGGCGAGCATGAACGGCAAAGCGGCGGATTTGGGCACTTCAGCGCCAAAGGAAGTTGCCTACGATGAACTGCCCTACCCGTCCCTGCCGGTCGCCTATACGCAGCCGGCGCATTTGGCAGCCATGGCGATAATGTTCGGGCTGGAGCCGCCAAAGGTCGCGAATGCGCGGGTACTGGAGCTAGGCTGCGCCTCCGGCGGCAACATAATTCCGCTCGCGGCGCGGTTTCCGAAGGCGAGCTTCACGGGCATCGACCTCGCGAAACGCCATGTCGAAGACGGGCGAAAGCGGATTGCCCTTCTTGGGCTTAAGAACGTCGAGATTCAGCAAGGCGACCTGACAAAGGCCACGTTTGACGCTCAAGCCTTCGACGTCATCATTTGCCACGGCGTGTTCAGCTGGGTGCCCAAGGCGGCGCAGGACGCGATCTTGCGCATTTGCGGTGAGAGCTTGGCGCCCAACGGCATTGCCGCGGTCAGTTACAATGTGTTTCCAGGTTGGCACATGCGGCGGGTCGTGCGCGACATTTGCCTCTTCCATGCGCGTGGAGCCGGGTCGCCGAGGGAGCGCGTCGATAAGGCGCGCAAGGCGCTGAGTGAGATGGCAGAGGCACTGGGCGGTGCCAGTCCCTACGCGATGCTGCTGCGGAATGAAGCGCAGCGCTTGGCGAAGCAGCCATCGGGCTATGTCTTGGGCGAATTCTTGTCGCCGAACAACGCGCCTTGTTACTTCAGCGAGTTCGCCGCGCGTTCGGCGAAGGCTGGTCTTGCAGTGGCCTGCGACGGCGAAGTGGCGACGGCGTTGCCGGAATTCTTTTTTCCGTCGGCCGCGCGAAAGATCCGCGCCATGTCGGGCAATGATGCGGTGGCGGTGCAGCAGTACACAGACTTCTTTAGCGGCCGCCCGTTCCGGCGCTCGCTTTTGGTGCGCGCCGAGCGCGCGACGAAGATCCAGCCGCACATCGATCCGCAGCGGCTGCGCGGTTTGCACTTCGCGGCCAACATTCGTGTCGGCAAGAAAGACGACGCACCGATCTTTATCGACGAACGCGGGCGTACTATCACTGCCAAGGTGCCGTCAGCCGCCGTCATGCTCGAACGCTTGGCAAAAGCCTATCCCTCGACACTGACATTCGACGAGTTAGTCGGGCCGTCAGAGCCGGAGACCGCAGCACAGGCGTTGGCCGCGTTGTTGGGAATGGTGGGACGCGAGCAGGCGACCGTCTCGGCGATCCCCTTGCGTGTGAGCCGTGGCGACAGTGCAAAGCCGTGCGCTTGGCCGATCGCGCGCGTGGACGCAATCGCGCGTCAGCCTTGGGTAACGGGGCAGCATCATCTGGCGGTAAAGATGGCGCCGCAGCTTGGGTTCCTGCTTCCGATCCTCGACGGCAAGCGAGACCGTGCGGCGCTGCTGAAGGCGGTCGGCGATCTCGTTGCCCGATCAAAGGCGCCGCAACCTGAGCCGGCGACGATCTTGGACAGCACGCTCGCCTATGCGGCGCGGAATGGATTGCTGGTCTAGAACGCAGTATTCCGCTGTTTGAAGCCGGACATACCGGACAGGGGTCGGCGTCTGCAAACAGTGTCCGACATCGTTCGTCCTTTGACCGGCATGAAGTCAGGCGCATTTCCCCCAATACCGAAACTCAGCGCCGAGTATCGCCGAAAGCGCCGAGAACTTAAAGTGAACAAATTGTCGCGCTGTGCCTACGCATTTGCTGAGGCGGTATGCTTTGCGACCGCTTGGATGCGTGTGCTGGCGCCGAGTTTCCGTTGCGCGTTTTGCATGTGAAAGCGAACGGTCCTGGCACTGATTTGCAGGAGCCTAGCGGCTTCGGCGTCGGACTTGCCTTGAGACACCATCTCAAGGCAGGCGGCCTCTCGCCTCGTCAGCAGGCCCTTCGACCGGCCGCCGACCTCGTCCTGCATCGCGCGGTAGCGCGCATAGGCAGCGTGCGCAACGGCACCCAACAGCATCTGCGAGGATGTTGAGACATGCGGTTGGTCGCCTGAAAGGCAGACCAGCCAGGTCAGCAGACCTCGCTCACGAACCGGAATGACGATGCGATGCTGAATAGGCGATCCAACAACATCGGCGACGGCGGCCGCGGACGTGAACGGCAAGTCTGTAGACGCGGCCTTCTGCAAATCGTCCCGATAGGCGGCCCACGGCGCCGGGGCACCGATCTCAGCCAAAATCGCCTGCGACATGCCGTAGGCGGTTGGGCCGCGCCCAACTTCCAACGGGTCGATGATGGCGACGCCGCTCAATCCCATGTGATCGGCCGAACCGAGAATGGCGCTGGCAAGCGAGTCCAGCGAATCCGCCTGGCGGAGGGCGGCCAACGCCATCGAGAGAATTTCCAAAGCAGACGCCCGCATAGCTCCCTCTTCACGCTTCCCATGTCACCGGTGACACCTTGAAATTGTATCGAACAATTCAAGCGACCGCGAGTGCACGACGGGATCGTTACGACGCACGGCTATGAGGAAACCGAGCTCTAAGATTACGCCAGGATGACAGCCGAAAATTTAATGTGACCCGTGGCTAACACCGTCTTACGGATCCGAAGATCAATGCGGGTGTGGTGTGACGGCACGCGCGTCTTCTTGTTTGAAGTATTCGATCAGCGCGTTCGCATCGACGTCGTTGAGGCCGAGATTCGGCATCGGCAGATTGCGGTAGCGCGCCTTCAGCTGCAGCGCGACGGGGTCTTTCTCCCCGATCATCTTGTCGGGCTCTTTTAGCCAGCGCACGAGCCAGGCGTTCGGTCTGCGCGCGACCACGCCGGCGAGGTCCGGCCCCAGGCGGTCGCCGCCGCCGATCGTGTGGCATGCCGCGCACCGCGAACGGAACAGCGTGTCACCCCGCGTTAGCCCACTAATCTCGTGCGCGGCGGAGAATGGCTGCAGCCCCTGACCGGCACCGACGAAATTGTTCATCGAGTTCGCAAGAAGATTTGCCAGAATCTTGGGATGATCGTACGGGGAGCGCTTGATCCACTGCGCCGTCCTTTCGTTACCCAGGATGAGACTGGTGTTGTGTTCGCGTAAGTTGGCTAGGGCTTGCGTGCCAATGAGTCCGAGTTTGCGCTGGATGAGCGTCACATCATCTTTCTTGCCCGTGAGAAACGTCCAGTTGGAGCCGATCCCGAACATTTCCTTGTAGCGGCGCAAAGCTCTGGGGGTGTCATTCTTGGGATCGATCGAGATCGAGTAGAAGAAGATGTCTTTGCCAACACGATCCCCTAACAGATCGGCAACCTGAATCATCTGCGCCGTGTCTGCAGGGCACACGTCCTTGCACTTTGTATAAATGAAATTCAGCGCAACGACCTTGCCCTTGATGACGTCGTCATAGAAACGAACCTTCTTGCCGTCCTGGTCGGTCATCTGAACGTTCGGAAAATAGCCCTCGTGCCAAGGGTCGTTCGCGTGCGCCGCGAAGGCGAACATGCTCGCGAGCGTAAAGAGCAAGGCTAGGCGCATGAGATCCTCGTGTTCGAACCCGCGATCAAAGAAATTGTTCGCTGACGATCCGCTTATGCAAAGTGCCGCGCCCCTCGTGAAGGTGCGGGACCAGGCTCACCTTGGCCGCTGCAGAACTAACCTCCGCCGCCCCCACCGCCAATGGGCGTCAGGCCAAACGAAGGCTCATAAGTCGTGCCCGTCCAGCTCTGCACCGGCGTCGGGATCGCCGTAATCGCGCCGGGGTTCTTCAAATCCCAGCGCATGAGCATCGCGTTGTCCTCATGCTGGGTGTTGTGGCAGTGCTCCATGTAGTTGCCCATGAACTCGCGGAACTTGACGATCAGGTCGATGCTGTTCGTGGAGTCTGGGAACGTACTCAGGCGATAGACGTCCTTGCGCGCGCCGGCTTCCCACAGCGGCGGTGCGGCGCCGCCGCGGCTCAAGATCTGCCCTTCCTCGAAGTGGATGTGCACAGGGTGGGCCCAGCCCGTACCGCCACGCAACCGCCAGATTTCGTACTGGCTCTGGGTCACATTCGCGGTGATGCGATGCGGGTCCATCGCGAAGCCTTGGCCGCCGTCGGTGGCAATTGTCCAAGGTTTGGCATCGGTACCATTGGCCTTCGAGAATTGGAACGTACGTATCCGGGCCGCGGCAATTTCAGCGGCCGAAATCACCGGCGGCGGGATCATCGTCTTCTTGCCGGGCTCATAGTCGACTGGGTTCATGGAGAGATCCGTGCCCGTGTAGGCATTGACGCGGAACTCCATGATCCTCCCGACGGCGGGGTCGCCCGAGTAGGTCGGACTTAGCGCGGTGGCAATCGACACCTCGCGGAACGGCCCTGCGCCGTTCTGGTGTTCAAGCAGGTTCACCAGGTAGAGCCGTGAGCCCGCCGCGAAGTTCTTGAAGTCGATGACGATGTCGTAGCGCTCCGCGATGCCCTGCTGCGGAAGGTCCGCGCTCTGGGCATTCGGGAACGGGATCGCGTTGCGCATCAAGTTGCCGTCATTCGCGACCATATGGAACGGAACGCGATTGCCGCCCGCGTTGACGAGCGCGAGCTTGAAGTAACGCGACACCGCACCGTTGAGAATGCGGAAGCGATAGCGCCGGGCGCGGACGTTCAGATAGGGCTTGTACGTCCAGTTCACGAGTACCCGGTCACCCAGGAAGCCGTCCTTGTTGAAGATGTTGAAGAACAGCTGGCCGTTCGCGTCCCACGCCTTGTCGGCAATGAGCAGGTTCACGTCATAGTCGCGGTTGCCCCAGTCGAGCGCCGTACCGGACGGCAAGCACATGTTGGGATTGGCCGCATTCGTATAGTTGCACTGGAAGCCTTCGCGGCCGCGATCAATGGCGCTGTAGTAGTTCATCATCGCCGCGTTGCCCTTGTAGACGTTCTGGGCCGTGAAATCGAGCATGTGGTCGTGGAACCAATGCGTGCTCATCGTTTCGTGCCAGTCGCCCTTGATGAGCGTCGTGCCGCCGGCGCCGTTCGGCATGCCGGCCCAGGGGTCGGTCGCGGTCTTGTTGATCGAGTCATAGCCTGCAAGCAGCATCGGCCAGTGATAGTCGTAGTACTGTCCCGGGAAGAAGAACGCGGCCGTGTAGCCGTCGCTTTCGGCGGCGTTGTGGCCGTTGTGCTCGTGGGTTGTGATCGTGTGCATGCCGAAGCCACCGTTGGCGGCAACATCAATCGGCAGCGTGTTGAAGTGACGGAAGACGATCGCCTCGCCATAACGGGCCATCAGGAGCTTCGGTGGCATCGTGCCGTCAAATGTCCATACGGAGTTCGCGTTTTGAGCCGGCAGGAGCGGATGGAAGCGGACTTGAATGTTCTTGTTGGTGCCGCCGCGATAGTTGAGCCCGCCAGGCCTGAACTCGCCGACAGCCCAGTGGTGACGCTGCGAGACGTCGCGCACGCCACCGTTGCTGCGGGCCCCGTTTTGTGCCGACTGGAAGTAGACCTTCGACGGGAACTCTGTCCAACGCTGGTGGGCGAACCACTCACCCGAGGGGCGGCCTTCGATGGCACTGGTCGCGAGCGGCGAATTCAAGCAGGTTCCGATCGTCGAGGCCCAGGGATTGGGCAGCGAGGTGTTCGCAACGCGAGTCGGCAGAGGCGAGAGCGGTTGCTTCAAGAACGTATCTAGATCAGTCCCCGCCGGTCCGCCGTTGCAGGCGTCCAATGGCGGTTTCGGCAACGGCTGGCACGTCGGGCAGGTCGACGTTGGCACAGCCTTGGTGCCGAACTCTTCGAACAAGAGCATCTCGACGGTAAACGGTTGAACCGCCTGACCATTGAACGTCAGCGGACTTGCCGGCGAGTCCGTCGGCACATTGAACCCCGGCGCCGCTTGCGCGAATGCCGGCGCTGCCGCAGCCAGCGATAGCGCCAACGCGCTCCCCGCCACGGCAAGCCGTCTCTTCACCAAATTCATCGTCGTTGCCATTTCAAGTCCCCTTATTCAATGCGAAGCACGCCCGGCGGCTTCGAAGCTTCTCTCTCAACGTGCCGGCATCTTGCGGATGCCGGCATCAATTCGTTGCACCTGACCCTCTCCCACGGGTTAGAGCGCGAAGAAGTCAGCCGACGTCAGGTTGATGTTGCCCAACAGATCGATCTGGAAGTCGACCGCCCCGGGGTTACCGGTGATGTTTCCTTCGATGATCGTGTGATCCACCCCGTCGATCGTCGTGTGGAAGAACCCAACGTGTTGGTTCGCCAGCAAGCCCGAGCCCGCCACCGCGACCGCGTCGAAGATGAAGGCCTGATCGCCGCCACCAGCGATGGCATCGATCCCTGACAGGTCGATCCTGTCGCTCAAGTGCAGGAAGTCGAGGATGGTGTCGCGCGTCGTCGCGGTGGTGCCACTATCGTTGTCGTCGAAGAAGAAGCGATCGACCCCTGCCCCGCCAACCATCACGTCTGCGCCACCATTGCCGTCCAGAAGGTCGTTGCCGTTGAAGCCGAGTATCAGTTCGGCTGCACCGTTGCCTGTGATGGTGTCGCCGCCGGCCCCGCTTGTGCCGAGCCGCAATGTAAGCGTTTGCGACCCGAACTGTATGGCTTCGAAGTTGCTCAGCGTGTCTTGACCGTCCGGGCTACCGGCGCGGTTGTCGGTTACGACGAGACTGGTGCCGCTCAGCCCAAAACCATAACTCTCAACGGGGCCTGAGAAGACCGTCACGTCGGTCCCGGCACCGGCGCCGCCGTTCAGGATGTCGTTTCCGGCGCCGCCTTCAATAATGTTGGCGACGTTGTTCGCGCCGGTCAACGTGTCGCTGGCGCTGCCGCCGATCAGGTTTTCGATGCCCGCCAACGTGTCGTTGCCGAACTGCGAGCTGATGGTCTGCTGCACCACGTTGCCGAGGTTGACCGTGACAGCCACGGTGCCGGCGCTGAGATCCAACGTGTCGGTGTTGCCGCCGCCGTTGATGTTGTCGTTGCCATCACCGATCGCACCAACAATCGTGTCATCGCCCGTGCCGCCGTTCAGGGTGTCGGTCCCGGCGCCACCGATGAGGAAGTCGTCGCCCCCGCCGCCATTCAGCGTGTCGTTGCCGTTGAAGCCAAGCAGCAACTCGTTCGCATTGGTACCGTTGACGGTGTCCCCCACGGCGCCATTTGTGCCGAGACGAAGGGTCAGCGTGGCCCCGCCGAACAATACAGCTTCGATGTTGGTCAGCGTGTCCGTGCCGTCCGGGTTGCCCGCACGATTGTCCGCCACCACCAAGCTGGCGCCGCTCAACGAGAAGCTGTGATTTGCGACGGTACCGGAGAACGCCGCCGTATCGTTGCCGCCGGCACCGTCCAGGATGTCATTGCCGCCGAGACCGCGCAGGACGTTGGCGCCACCATTGCCGGTGATCGTGTTGTTGCCGCTGCTTCCGACCACATTCTCGATCGAAATCAAGGTGTCGGCACCGGTCTGCGCACTCGTTGCCACGCCGGTCGTCAGGTTGACCGTCGCGTCTGCCGTTGTGTTGCTGAGGTTGTACGTATCGTTGCCGTTGCCGCCATCGTACGTGTCGTCGCCGTCGTCGACGGAAGCGAAGAACGTGTCGCCGCCACCCCCGCCTTGGACAAAGTCATTGCCGCCGAGCGCAGTGATTTGGTCGGCGCCACCGTTGCCGAAAATCAGCTCCGACAATGCGGTACCCGAGAAGGTGTGGGTTTGCGCGTTGTCGACAATATAGTGGACCGCCGCGCCCGTCGCGGTGTTCAGGTTTCCAAGCACGTCAATGTACGTGACCGTCACGCGGACGTAACCGCTGTTCGGCGGCGACCCGTTCGGCGGTGCCGGCGGCGTGTACGTCAGCGTGTCGAGGCTGACGCCAACGGTCGTCGGCGTGAAGTTGACACCATCGGTAGAGATTTCCCAAAGGTACGACACCGTGTCGGCAAGAATGCCGCCGTCCGGATCGCTCAGCGTGTTGACGCCCTGTATCCGCGAAGGCGTGCCTCCACCGGAGATGCCGGTTGCAAAGACAATGCCCACCGGATCCGTGGCAGCGCTGACCACCTCCGACACACCGCTGTAAACGAAGCCTTGTGCATCGGTGTATCCCGCGTGAACCGAGAACGAATGCCCGATGTCGCTATCGGTGAGCGTAAGATCGGCAGACGTCGCGCCGCCGATGGCAACGCCGTCGCGGTACCATTGATAGCTTTCCGAACCGCCAAGCCACGGACCATCCGGATCGGCGCCGATGATCGCGGACAAGGTGCCCCCGGAGGCCGCTGTGCCAGTAGTCACCAGCGGCGCAACACCATTGTCTTCGGCATCGACATTGATCAATACAGTCTTGGTCTGGCTAAAGCTCACGCCGTCAAACAGACGGTACTGGAAGCTGAACACCGGCGGCGGTCCGAGCAGGTCGTCGCTCGATATGCCGGGCGTTGGCGTGAACACATAGTGTCCCGTGTTTCCGTTGAGCGCGAGCGTGCCGTTCGTCACCGAACCCTGAACGAGGCGCCAGACCGGCGTCGCTGCAGGACCATCCGGATCAGGAACCTGCGGACCCAGCAGATCACCGACAATCGTATGGTTTTCGGTACCCGTCGTGTCTTCGGACGCGGTGCTGATGACGGGTGCCAAGTTGCCGGTCTGAACGTTGATCAGGAACGTATCCGTCACCGACAGCGGCTGGCTGCCGTTGACGCCGGTATCCGTCGCTGTAATCTTGATCGCGATCTGGCCCGGCGAATTGAGCGTGCCGGCGATCGTCGCAGAACTGACCCCGCCATTGACGGTATCCGGTATCAACGTGAACGTTAGGCCCGCCGGAAGCGGCTGACCGTTCGAAAGCGTCGCCGTAAAGGTCAAGTTGTTCGACGCCGTTTCGTTGTCGGCGAAGACTGACGCTAGCGGAAGGACGAGGTTGATCGCAAAGCCGGTGCGAGCCGTCGTGTCGGGCAAACCCGTCAGGCCTTGCTGCTGGACCACGAAGGGCGCCGTGTTGACCGTCGGTGTTGGATTAACGACGACGAGCGCTGTCGGCGCCGAGAAGGCATGTTCCACCAAACCCCGGTTGTCGGTGTAGGTTTCGACCACACGGATGAAGTTGCCGAGGTTCGCATTTGTTGGCGTGAACGATGTGCCGGCGGCGCCGCCGATATCGAGCCAAGCCTGACCGCCGCCCGGTGTGATGATTTGCTGCTGCCACTGATAGTGAATGGAGCCGGGCTGAATACCATCGGGATCAACGATCGTGCTGCTCAACAGGTCGATGGTCAGCGGCGTGCCGACGAGTGCATTGACCGGGGTGACCGGATTTGCATCGTCGTCGGTGAGCAGAAGTTGTCCCGTCGGCGGCAAGTTTGCCGTCGGGCTGGTGTCGATGTTGATCACGCCATCGGCGAACTGCAGGCGCTCAACGTTGCGGACCTTGTCCGTACCTTCGTTGACAACAACGGCAACGCCGGCAACCGCACCTGGAACGGTGCCGTTGTGGGTCACCGTGATGAAGCCATTCTCGTCCGGCGTCAGGTTGACCGTATAGTCCGCCATCGACCCGCGATACAGCGCCGTGTCGATATCGCCTTCGGTGACGTCCCAGCCGATTTCGCGTACGATCTCCGAACCGGCACCACCGTTGCCTGACAGGTAGACGTGCAGATAGGCATCGCCATCGATGATGTCGTTGCCGCCGCGGCCCGTGATTGTGTCGCTACCGTCGCCACCCAACAAGATATTGCCGGAGTTATAGCCAAACACGCCCGTCAGCGGATCCGCCGGCACCGGTGCGCCGGTTGCATCCCAGTTCGCGGCCACGCCACCGACGAAAAATGTGTTCAGGTTGAAGATCAGATCGACATTGTTCAGCTCGTTGAACACGCCAGCCGCAAGACCTCGGTCTTCCGTGCCCTGGATGAAGTCGTCGAAGCGCGTGCCGCCCAACGCCTCGGTTTCGACGAAGAAGTCGCGAATCGCGTCGCCGGCCGGCGCGATTTGATTCGCCACGAACTCGCGGCGTTCCATATCGACGCTGACGCCATGGCTTTCCTTCTCGAAGTCGGCCCAGTCGTAGCCGAGCAAGCCGTTGAACTTGTCGAAGCCACCCTCGCCCATCATAATGTCGTCGCCCGAGAAGCCGACCATCTTGTCGCCGTTGGCGCCACCGTCGAGCACGTCGTTCGCTGCAAACAGCGGCACTTGGCCGGTCGGGGCGCCGGTGTCGCCGACCAGTCCGTCGCCGCCGTCGCCGCCTTCGAGCCAGTCGTCGCCTTCGTTACCGATCAGCGCGTCGTCGTCTTCGCCGCCTTTGATGATGTCGTTGCCGGCACCGCCTTGGATTTCGTCGATGCCCGCGCCGCCATCGGCATAGTCGTTGCCATCGCCGAGGAACACGAGGTCGTCCCCGATGCCCGCCATGGCGGTGTCGTCGCCTGCTTCGCCGTGGATGACATCGTTGCCGCCGCTGTCGACGAACGTGTCGTTGCCGGTGCCGCCGTACAGGAAGTCGTTGCCGTTGCCGCCGTCGATCCAGTCGTTGCCGCCGTCGCCCCAAACTGTGTCGTCGTCGGCGTGACCGGCTTGCAGGCGGTCGTCGCCCTCGGTCCCGCCCAAGACCATCGTGTTGCCGAAGAAGTTATCGTCGCCGATGAAGTGCACGGTGCCGTCGGGCAGCATCTCGACCAGGTAGGCGCCCGTCACCGGGTTCTTGAGCCAGGTGACGGGATCGGGTGTGATTGTGCCGGCTTCGACCGTGTATTCCGGCGTCAGGAAGATCGAGGCCGGGATATGCCGCGCGCCGGTGTTAGCGATAATCATGTCGGCGAACGAGTTGTTCTCGATCTGGAAGCCGAAATCCATGCCTTCGATGCGCGGCAGGTAGTACAGCCGGTCGCCGTCTTGCAGCTTCTCAAGCTGCGTTTCGAAGATGAAGTTGAAGGTCGACCCCAAGAGGCCGCCGAACAGGTTTTGCTTCTCGGCCAAGCCGCCGATCCACAGGTCGATGTTGTCGAGGCCGGTGACGCTGCCAGTGCTCCAACCCGCGTGAACTGCGACCGGATTGTCCAGACCGTTGGTCGTAAACGTGTCGTCGCTGGTGTGCAGTGCGCCGTCGCCGCCAGCGCCATGCACCGCGTTGGCGTAGACACCCAGGCTATGCATGAAGTTGTAGGCATCGACATGCAATGCATCGCCCGTCGCGCTCGCAGGATCGATGCCCCACTGGACAAGCTGCGCCGCCGCGGCGCGTTTCGCAGCCAAGTCCGTCGTACCGGTGATACTCGCATGCGTGCCATAGGCGGCTACGAAGTTGATCAGGGATTCCGCATGCTTCAGGAACTGACCAAACTCCAGCCAGTTGTCATACGGCTTTAGCGTCTGATCATGCGTCGCATCGTAAATTTGCGCGCGTACGACGTTCAACGGCGCCACGCCCGTGTCGCGTCCGCGGGCGATGTTGAGGGCAGCTAGGTCGAGCGGCAAGCCCAGCAAGTTGTTACGAAGCGCGCCGGTGACGAACTCGTCAATCTCCGAGCCGATCTGATGCGTCGTACCCTGCACGATCTGCGCGGCACCGGTGGCACCCAAGTTGGCAAATGCAAGCGGATTCGTGAACGCCTCGATCAAGCCCATGTCGGTCAGGACGGGCTTGCCGTCCAATCCGATCACCATCTGGCCGTTCGCGTCGACCTGATAGAGCGGCACGTTCTCGTCCAACATCGAGTGACCGAAGCGGTAGACGGCGTTCGCAAACTCAGACGTGATCGCCGGGTCGAGATGAATGTCAACGTTGCCGAAGAGGTGGATCGTCGGCGCAACCTTACGCGCGAATTCTTCAAACACGAGATGCTGGTACTGCGTCTCCGTGCCGAACTTCGCGACTTGCATCAGCCGCTCGCCGTTCCATTGATTGTCGGCAATCTGCACGCCCGGCGTAAGCACCGTGCCCGCCAGGACCCAATCCGAAGCGAATGCCGTGTCGCCGCCGTTGAGTTCGGACTGCACCATTGCCTTCACCTGATCGACCAGGCGGTTGTGCTCGTCGTGGAAGATCGAGTGCACGGTGATGAGCGCGATATTCTCGTTCACGCGGCCATCGCCGGCCACATAGTGCGCATCGAGCAGTTCGTTGTCGTACTGCGGCAGGAACTGACGGCTGTTGGGCGATCCCGGCGGCGCCAAGGGATCGTAGTCGGGGTTCGGGAACTCGTTCGGGTTCGAAATGCCGATGACGTTATCGGTATCAGCGATCCCGACCGGGCTCGCTTCGTGCGCCATATCGTTGATGAAGGCATGGCCGGTGAACATGACCGTACCGCCCGCGGCGGTCGCAACTTGCGCCAGCGTCAGCGGCGTTTGCGGGTTCAGTTCGAACTGCGTCGGCACACCGCCGACGTTGACGATGACCTGAACATGCCCGTTCGCGCCGGGAATGTAGTTGCCGTAGGCGTCGGTCGCGAGCAACGGCACGTCGCCGACACCTTGATCGCCGAGGATCAGACCGAACTTCAGCGCGTTCGCCTTCAGATCGGCCCACGTCGCCATACCTGAGCGCGCGTCGTCGGCGCTCTCGTCGACGTTCAGCGTCGCTTGGTCGTCACCCCGGATGCCGTCTGCGCCCGCACCGGTCGTATGCTGCAGCATCTTGCCGGTCGAATGAAGCTTACCGTCGACGCCGACGATGTACTCGCGCAGGAATGCGTTGTGCGAGCCGTCCGACGCGTAGGTCTGATTCTGGTCGACGAACGGGCTCGTCTGGTTGATGTTCTGGTGGATGTCGTCGGCAGTGCCGAGCTTGCCGTCCGGTCCGGGCAGGTCCGTCGCGCGCTCCAAGATCATGAAGTTCTTGTTGCTGCCTTCGACGTAAAGCGGATCGCCCGGGAGCAGCGGGATATAGACGTAGCCGTTGCCGCCCTTCGAGATCAGGTCGAGGCCGTGATCGAAGAACTGGCCGAAGAACGTCATCCAGTTGTTGAACGGCGCCGACAAGCCGGCATCAGGCGTGATATTGCCGATGAAGAGATTGTTGAGATCGCGCGGCGCGAGGTCGTCGGCCGTGCCCTGAATCCCGTCTGAGCCCCAAAGATCGTCGGCCGTGCCGAATTGTCCGTCGGCGCCAGGGGAGAGATATCCGGTCGGGTTCGTGTTGAAGTTGGTATAGCCGTCGCCCAGCTGCGCCCCGAAGGCCTGCGCTGCCGCCACCGCCGCGGCGTTGCTCGAGCTGACGTCCGAAATCAGGTTCGAGATCGTGCGCGGCGCGGAGTCGACCACGTTGACGCCGAACGCCTGTGCCGGTCCGGGCACGGTGCTGGCATAGGTCGTCGTCATCGTGTCGCCGTCGACACCGGGATTTGGATCGAACGGCGTGCCGTCGACATTCACAGTCACCGTCTGGAACACCGGGGTCGTCGCGCGCGCAAACGGCTGATCGGCGGACCCGAAGGTGCTTTGGCCGGGGAGCTGATTGTTGTTCGTGCCCGCGAGCTCGCGAAGGCCGATCGCCAGATGCGGGTTGACCGGCGGCTGTCCGGTCTCAGCCATCAATATCTGTGTCAGCAAGAAACTGAGATCGGTTTTTGTGAATGTAACAGCCATTTAACCTGCTCCTCGGACCGCGTTCTGGGACCTACCGGCCGAGACAAGCTTCCACCGACCGCGCAAGCGAACTCGCTCACACGTTGCAGACCCGTCACTGCGGGCTGGTTTGCTTGTCAGAGGGCAGCAAAGTCTCGGCTGCCGGATACCCCGTTTAGTTGCATCGACCTTATGAGGGGCAACATGTCACCAAGATTACGAAACGATAACGCAACGCTGACTTGGGAACTTATTCCACATACATACTAAATTCTTTCGGGGTACCACGTTCGCGCAATGCGTGTGCGATTGGGCAAGTGTCGTGGCGTCACTCGGCGGCCAGGCGGCCTGCGGGAAAATAAAGCGAAAAACGCGTCCCGGCACCTACCTTACTCTGTAACGAAATACGGCCCTGATGCAAGTCGACAATCGATTTTGTGATCGCAAGCCCTAAGCCCACACGGTCTTTTTCATGACCGCGCGCCTGGTCGGCGCGAAAGAATCGGTTGAACACATGAGGCTGATTCTCAGGCGCGATTCCTTCACCGTTGTCGGCGACTTCAACCATGATTCCGGCGCTCTCGGGTGCAGCCCGCATCGAGACACGCCCCCCTCGCGGCGTGTGTGCGACCGCATTCGCGACCAGATTGCTGACGGCGCGTTGGAACAATGTGACATCGGCAACCATCGACAAGTGCGAATCGCATTCGACGGTCAGGCTAACGCCGGCATCGAGGGCGCTTCCCTCAAAGAACGCACGGATCTTTTCGAGCCGCTCGGCCACGTTCATGGACGCGGGGACGAGTTGTGTTTGTCCGTTTTCCGCTCTCGCCAGGAACAGCAGCGACTTAACCATGCCGCCCAAATGCTCGCATTCTTCAAGCGTGGACTCGAGCGATTCGCGATAAACCTCCGGTGTTCGCGCTTCCCGCAAGGCCACCTCGGCGCCGAGCTGAATCCGGTTTAGCGGCGTACGCAGCTCGTGCGCCACATCGTCGGCATAGCGGCGAAGCGCGTCATAGGCCGTTTCGAGACGCGCCAGCATGTTGTTGAACTGGTTCGTGTATTCGCGCAGTTCGGTCGGCAGGCCTTCCGGCGAAACCCGGTAGTCGAGCGTCGAATGCTCGATGTTCGCCGCGGCGGTCGCAAGTTGATGCAACGGACGGAGCTGGGTTCGAACGATGTACCAAACGGCGACGATGCAAAGGATGAGCGCCACCGCGAGAATGAACCCGACAAGCTCCACGTAGCGATTTAGAATTTCGACATCGAGACTGGTGTCGATCGCGAGCTCCAGCGTTGCCTGGCCGCCGCTGGATTGGACCGAGACCGGCACCTGCATCACGAGCGTGCGATAGCGACGGCCATCGCTAACGATCGCGCCATACTCAGCGTCACCCCCCGACAATACGAGCCCCGCCTTCGGTGAAATTTCCGGCATGTTTGGGGTTTCGTGCACGCCGACGCTCACGGGTCCGGAGATGCGCATGAAGAGCTGGCGCGGCCCTTCGAGGTCCTCGGAGACTTCGTGATCCAAATAGTCTCGGTCGATGACGAGAGCGGCCAACAGATCGCGCACCGTCAACGCCCGCTTCAAGAGCACCTGATCGTCGCGCCATTGCATAGCATTGGTTAGCGCAAAATAGAGCAGCACAGCGGTTAGCAGAACGAGCGCCATCGCCGCACCGACAAACCACAACATCAAGCGGCCCGCGAGCGACCCGCCGTGGAGACGGTCAGCGAATGACATAACCGCGACCGCGGATCGTGTGAATCAGTTTGCGAGGAAACGGATCGTCGATCTTGCCGCGAAGGCGTCGGACGTTGACTTCGACGACATTGCTGTCGCCGTCGAAGGCCATGTCCCAAACCTGTTCGGCGATGTAAGTGCGCGACAACACCTCGCCCTGCTGCCGCAGCAGCAGCTCGAGGAGAAGGAACTCCTTCGAGGTCAGTTCGATCTTGCGCCCTGCCCGCTCCACCGCAAAGCGCTTTGGATCGAGCGTAAGGTCGTCGAACGCCAGAGTCTCGGGCACGACATCCTTGCGGCGGCGCAGAACGGTGTGAATGCGGGCCAACAGTTCGGAGAAGGCGAACGGCTTGACGACATAGTCGTCGGCGCCGGCGGTCAACCCCTTGACGCGATACTCGACCGCGTCACGTGCGGTCAGCATCACAACCGGGGTCTGGCGATCGGCGGCGCGCAACTGCGTCAGGACCTCCCAGCCGTCCTTGCCGGGGAGCATGACGTCCAAGACGATCATGTCGTAAGCTTGCGATAGCGCGGTGTCGAGACCGTCGATGCCGTTTCGGCAATCGTCGATCACGAAGCCATACTCGCCGAACCCCTGTCTCAGGAGGCGAACTGTCTTTTCGTCATCTTCGACGACCAGGAGTTTCACGGGTCCGACCTACGGCTGCTTGGGGGACGCCTTGTCAGTGGCTGACGCGGCTTTCGGCGCAGCCCGCAGTTTATCCTGCTCCGCCATAAAGTCGATCAACGCGTTTGCGTCGATGTCGTTGAGGCCCAAATTTGGCATCGGCAGGTTACGGAAGCGTTTCTTCAGGGCGATGGCGGTCGGATCGCCTTCCGCGAGCATCTTATCCGGCTCTTTCAGCCAGCGGGTCAGCCACTCCTTCGGCCGTGACGCGACGACACCGGCAAGATCGGGACCCAAGCGGTCGCCGCCGCCGATCGTGTGGCAAGAATCGCAGCGCGTACGGTAGAGATAGCTGCCACGGCTGACGTGGCCGACCTCAACAGCGCGATCGTAAGGCAAGCTTGAGCCGCCGTGGCCGGTCGCATAATTCGTAAGAGCTTCGCCCAGTAGATCGGCCAAAATCTTCGGGTCGTCATAGGGCGACCGCTTGAGCCAGCTGCCGTTCCTTTCGTTGCCCATCATGAGGCGCGTGTCGTGTTCCCGGAGCTTGCCGAGCTCGACCGGCCGAATGCCTAAGCGCTTTTGCAGGAGTTCGATGTCCGCTTTCTTGCCGGTGAGGAACGTCCAACCGTTCCCGACGTCGAAACTGCGCATATAGCGCTTGAGCGCGGCGGGCGTGTCGCGCTCCGGGTCGATCGAGATCGAGTACATGAAAATGTCTTTGCCGACGCGATCACCCAGCAGCGCGTGCACTTGGCGCAGCTGTGCCGTGTCGAGCGGGCAGATGTCGCCGCAGCTCGTATAAATGAAGTTGATCGAGACCGTCTTGCCGCGAATGAGGTCGTCGTAGAAGCGAACTTTCTTCCCGTCCTGCGTGGTCAGCACGACGTTCGGAAAGTAGTTGCCGTGCCAACCGCGTTCTGCGTTTGCCGCCAATGCTTCAGCGGTAAACGATGCTGTGACGAGGAAAAACGCGGCTAACCAGAGCGCCGCGCCCTTCATGGCGCTCCCGCAACCGGCGGCGCGCCGTTGACAGCCGTCTCGAGATCATAGCTGTCCTCGTACATCACGCCCTCCCAAGTCGCCTTCGGCGACGGGATCGCGATCGTCTGCCCGGGATTGCGCACGTCCCAACGCAAGAGCATCGCGTGATCCTCATGCTGGGTGTTGTGACAATGCTCCATGAACGTGCCCATGAACTCGCGGAAGCGGATGGCCAGATCGACCGTACCGCTGGAGTCCGCACCCGGACCGATGCGAAAGACATCCTTGCGGGCCCAACGCTCCCAGGCCGGCGGCGGTAGCCCATCGCGCGCGAGGATCATGCCCTCCTCGAAGTGAATGTGAACGGGATGCGACCAACCGTTGTCGGCACCATCGGCATTGTCGCCGTTGCGCAGGTGCCAAATTTCCAATGTGTCCTTCGTCGGTGCGGCGGAGACGCGTTTCGAGTCCATGTTGAAGCCAGGGCCGCCGTCGGTCTTGATCGTCCACGGCATATCGTCAGTCGTTCCGCCGCTGCGGCCGAACTCAAACGTGTGATGCCGCGCGCTCGCGAGCTCCGCACTGGTCGGACGCGGTAGCGGAATCATCTTCTTTTTGCCTTCGGTGTAGTCGGCCGGATTCATGCTGTAGTCCACGGCGCCCGGTGCTTGGGCCACGACGCGGAACTCCATGATCGAGCCCACACCCGGATCGCCGGCGTAGCGATTCGCCGCGACATCCGCGAGCGGAATAGTGCCATTTGGTCTACGGCCGTTTTTGTGCTCCATGACGTTGTACATATAGAGCTTGGTGCCCGGCGGGACTTGCTTGAAGTCGACGACGATATCGTAGCGCTCTGCGATCCCCTGCTCCGGCAGGTCTTGCGACTGCGCGTTCGGGAATGCGACGGCGTGCTCCATAATGTTGCCGTCGTTGCCGACGAGATGGAACGGCACGCGCTGCCCCGCGGCGGTGGCGATGGTGAGCTTCAGATAACGCGAGACGCTGCCGTTTAAGATACGGAAGCGATAACGGCGCGCGCGCACGTTCATATACGGCTTGTACTGCCAATTCACCGTCATGCGGTCGCCGAGAAAGCCGTCGACGTTGAAGATGTTGAAGAACAGCTGACCTTGCGCGTCCCACGCCTTGTCGGCGATGAGCAGGTTGACGTCATAATCGCGATTGCCCCAATCGAGCGCCGTGCCGGAGGGCAGACACAAGTTGACGTTCACCGGGTTTTGGTAGTGGCAGCGCCAACCCTCCCGGCCGCGATCGACGGCGCTGTACAGGTTCGCCATGGCGGCGTTGCCTTTGTAGACGTTCTGCGCGGTGTAATCGAGCATGTGGTCGTGGAACCAATGCGTGCTCATTGTCTCACGCCAGTCGCCGCGAATGAGCGTCGTCCCGCCCGCGCCATTCGGTGTGCCGGCATGCGGATCGGTTGCGTTGGTGTTGACGGTGTCATGTCCGGCCAAGACCATCGGCCAACGATAGTCGTAGTACTGGCCTGGGAAGAAGAACGCCGCAGTGTAACCGTCGCTCTCGGCCGGGTGGTGACCGTTGTGATAGTGCGTCGAGATGGTGTGACGGCCGAAACCCATGTTGGCGCCGCGATCAACGGGCAGCGCGTTGAAGTGGCGAAACAGCACGGACTCCCCGTAGCGCGCCATCAAAAGCTTTGGCGGCAGCGTGCCGTCGAATGTCCACACCGAGTTCGCCTTCTGCACCGGCATCTTCGGATGCAAGCGGACTTGGGTGTTCTTGGTCGTTCCGCCGCGATAGTAGAGCCCGCCAAGTTTGAATTCGCCCTTGATGTAACCGTGGCGTTGCATCGCATCGCGCATGCCGCCATTGTTGCGCGCGCCAGCTTGCGCGCTTTGGAAATAGACTGACGGCTTGAACTCGCTCCAGCGCTGGTGCGCGAACCACTCGCCGCCCGGGCGCCCTTCAAGCACGCTGGTGAGGAGCTGCTTACCCACGGGTTGGTAGACGCACTCGTTGACCTTGTTGTGCCAAGCGTTGAGTGCGCCGGTATTCGCTTCGCGCGTCGGCAACGGCCAAATCTGTTGCTTTAGGAAGTTATCCAGAGCCGCGCCGTCCGGACCGCTTGTGCATGATTGCGCCGCGGGTAGCGTCGTACAGCCGATGCAGTTCGTGGCTGGGATCGCCGAGGTACCGAACTCCTCGAAGAGCTGCATCTCTTGCGTAAAGGGCAGCGCGCCGAAGAGCGGACTTGGCGATGCCCCTGTCGGAATGTCGTACACTGTGGCCGCAAATGCAGTTGAAGTAATAAGTGTCGAGACCGCTAGGGCCAATGCCGCTGTGGACGTTCTACGCGAAATTGTGCTGCTCATAGTGTGCTCCCCACCGATTCAGGTTCCGGTTGGTCCGGGCCGACGGCGCTGTCAGATGCAAAATCTACGGAATAATTTAGCGATTCGCGAAAATAGTCTGCGTTTTCCATGAATTCGCGCGGGGGAGTCACCACAGGGCCACAGTCAGTTGAAATAAAGTGATAGTCCGAATTGACTGGGTGAACCGTCAGCTTGACGGGTCCTCACTCGCTCGCGGGACAGGCAACCAGCAAAACGAGCTGGTTAAGTCCTACCACGAGTTCTTTTCAACAACATGTAGAGCGAAAGTATTCGCTATTTGCCTTTCTAGTCCTTTCTGACTGTTCCAAGAATTATTTCCTTTGGAAAACTCCTTGCTCACGGCTCAACAATTCATTTCGCTGAAAAAGGTATGGATAAGCTCAAAAGTGGTAGGCGTTTTATCCTTTTGGTCAATGACAAGATGGCCCGCGATTTGCGATCCCCTGGTTCGAGAGCCGGGGTGAGTCCGATGCGCGATTCGCGCATCAGGCACGTTTACCACTTTCGGATGTGGTGTTTTGTCGCTTCTCGATGATGGAATATGTTAGCGGTCAGGTGCGGACCGTCTCACAATTATAAGGCGAGCGATCGTGCATTCAATTGGGGAAACGCGCAGATTTCAGCGATTTATTAGACCGTTTGGGGCGGTCTCTGTTGGCTGGGTCTGGCGTCAGTGCTGCAAAAATACATCGATCATGTGGCGTTGAGCATTAACGTTTAGGGGGTAGCTGAGAATGGATGTCGCAGGGTGCGTGTGGCTCGAACCACAACCCAGAGGCGACAGTGCGCCGGCCGCAAAGCCAGGCGCCCCGAAAGTATTCGGTGATTCTCTATTTGGCTCGTTTGTCCCAATCCGCAACGAAATTCGCGTGCCGCAGCCACCGGCCGCCATCAACCAACTCAATTTGAAACACCGGGCGCCGAAGCGCCCAACTTGGAGGGTCTAAATCATGGTCAGCTATATCCGTTCGGATCTGGAGTTCATTCTTGAGCAGATCAAGATCGCGGAACGAAACACTGCGGGCGAGGACCTTCGCGACATTCTCCCCAACGTTCAGGTGCCGTGGGGGCTTCGCACGCTCACGGGCATCGACAACAACCTGGTGCAAAGCCAGGCGGAATTCGGCGCCGCCGATAACCTTTTCCCGCGCCTGCTCGATCCCAAGTTTCTGCCGGGATACGATGCGTCCGGAATGGTGATGGACGCTGCTCCCCGTACGATTTCGAACCTCATCGTCGATCAGACTGCCAACAACCCCGCCGCCTATGCTGCGGCCTACGATCTTGGGGCAGACGGCCTTCCTGGCGGCACGGGTGCCGACGCCGACACGCTGAGAGACGGCGTTTCGATTGTCACCAGCCCTGGTCTCAACGGCATCTTCGGCGACGGGGATGACAAGCAAGTCTTCCAGTTTAACAACGTTACGGCGGATGAGGGGCTTTCGGCGCCGTTCAACTCGTGGATGACGTTCTTCGGGCAGTTTTTCGATCACGGTCTCGACCTGGTGACGAAGAGCGAGGTGAAGACGGAAATCGTATTCATCAAGCTGCAGCCGGATGACCCGCTGTTCAATCCGGCGCCCGGCGCACCGAACTTCATGGTGCTGACGCGGGCGGCGCAGACAATCAATCCGGAAACGGGCTTGGCCGAGTCGACCAACACGACCTCTCCATTTGTCGACCAGAACCAGACGTACTCGTCGCACGAGTCGCATCAGGTGTTCCTCCGGGAGTACGTGATGCGCCCGACCCAGATCATGGTTGGCGACCCACCCGAGCCACAGACGGTCATGAGGCCGCATGCAACCGGCGAACTTCTGACCAATCGCCAGCTGGTTGATGTCGATGGCAATCCGATTCCGTTTGCCGATGCGCCGGAAATCGGCGGTATGGCGACCTGGGCGGTGGTGAAAGCGCAAGCCCGGGAGATGTTCGGCATCAACTTGACCGATGCAGACGTAACCAATGTTCCGGCCATGGTGGCCGATCACTACGGCAACTTCGAGCGCGGTCCAAACGGCTATCCGCTCATTGCCATGGCAGATGGCACGTTCGTCGAGGGCGACCCCACGGCGAATGGCGGCCTCGGCATCGACATTTCGAATGCGCTTCGAATCGGCCATGCGTTCCTAAACGACATCGCGCATTCCGCGAACCCGGTCGGCATCGCTGACACCGACGACGTTATCGGCATCTCGAACCCGAACGAGTTCCCGAACCCCGATTACGATCCTCTGGCACCGCCGGGATCGCCAAACAGCCGTCAGTTCCTCCCGCAATACGACAACGAACTGCTCGACGCGCACTACATCGCGGGCGACGGCCGCGTGAACGAAAATATCGGCCTCACGGCCGTGCACGCAGTGTTCCATGCCGAACACAATCGGTTGGTCGAGCACACGAAAGCTACGGTGCTGGCCGATGCGCAGGCGTTGCTCGACGGCGGCGCGACGCAAGAAGTCGCGGTTGCATTCTTGAACGAATGGTTGAGCGTCGACGTCGCCACCGTGCCTGCAGGAGCGGAGATCGCGAACCTGGCGTGGGATGGCCAGCGGCTGTTCCAGGCGGCGAAGTTCGGCACCGAGATGCAGTATCAGCATCTCGTGTTCGAGGAATTCGCGCGCACGATCCAGCCCAACATCGACGGCTTCTTGGCGCCGAACGGCTACGACACGACGATCGATCCGTCGATCGTGGCGGAGTTTGCGCACGTCGTCTATCGCTTCGGCCATTCGATGTTGACCGAAACGGTCGATCGGCTTGACCCGAACTTCAATACGATCGGCGGCGACCCACAGATGGGTCTCATCGCGGCGTTCCTCAATCCTCTGGCGTTTGTTCCTGAGGGCCTCACACCCGACCAGGCGGTCGGCGCCATTGTCCGCGGCGTGACGCGTCAGGTCGGCAATGAGATCGACGAGTTCGTGACGGAAGCGTTGCGCAACAACCTGGTCGGCTTGCCGCTCGACCTCGCCGCGTTGAACCTTGCGCGCGGTCGCGACACCGGGATTCCGTCTTTGAACGACGCGCGCCGCCAGATGTACGAGGCGACCGGCGACGCGCAGTTGAAGCCGTATATCAGCTGGGTGGATCTGATGGACCACCTGAAGCATCCGGAGTCGCTGATCAACTTCATCGCGGCCTACGGTACACATTCGGAATTGCTCGCCGCTGACGTCAATACAATGGCCGAGAAGCGCGCGGTGGCGATGGCACTGGTGCTGGGCGGATCGGCTGAGATTGTCGTCGACCCACTGACCGGCGAAACGCGAACCTTTATCGCCGGCGACGCCGATCGCTTGGACTTCCTTCACAGCGAAGGCGCGTACGCCAACAATTCGACCACCGGCGCGACGATCACGGGTGTCGACAATATCGACTTCTGGGTCGGCGGGTTGGCCGAGGAGAAGATGCCGTTCGGCGGCATGCTGGGCTCAACGTTCAACTTCGTCTTCGAAACGCAGCTTGAGAGCCTGCAGAACGGCGACCGCTTCTATTACCTGTCGCGCACGGCGGGCATGCATTTCGGCACGCAGCTGGAAGAGAATTCCTTCGCGAAGCTGGTCATGCTGAATTCCGACGCGACGCACTTGCCGGCGGCGATCTTCTCGACGCCAACATGGGTGCTCGAAGTCGATCAGACGCATCAGTACAACGCGGGCGTTGACGGCCTGGACAAGAGCGTCGACCCGACCGGCGGCATTCTGCTCACCGACCTCGTCATTCGCGACAATCCCGACACGATCGGAACCGACACAAACTACCTGCAATACACGGGTGAGGATCACGTCGTCCTTGGCGGCACGGCCAACGACGACATCATGATCGCCGGCGACGGCGACGATACGATCTATGGCGACGGCGGAAACGACCGTCTGGAAGGCGGCTACGGCAACGACACTATCTTGGGCGGCGCGGGCGACGACATTATCCAAGACGCGCAAGGCGACAACAAGATCGACGGCGGCGACGGCAACGACGTGATCTCAGTCGGCGCAATGTCGACGGCGGCCGTCGGAAACTTGATCTTCGGTGGCGCAGGCAAAGACTTCATCATCACCACTGAAGACATTTCCACGACCTTCGGCGGTAAGGGCGACGACTTCATCCTTGGCGCCAAGACGAACCTTCCCGCCACCGGCAACGAAGGTAACGACTGGATCGAGTACGGCACGCAGGACGGCGCACCGGGCGACAACTTCGCGCCCCTCCTCGCCGACAACGTGATCGGCCACGACATCTTCATCGGTGGCGGCGGCTTCGACGAAATGATCGGCGAAGGGGGCGACGACATCTTTGTAGGTAGCGACGCCCAGGACAAGATGGACGGGATGTCCGGCTTCGACTGGATCACCTACAAGAACGACACGCAGGGTGTGACAGCTGACCTTCGCTTGGCGGTTTTGGCGCAGCCGCATGGCAACGCGACCGGCGACAACGTCGGTGTGGCCGGCGCGGTGGGTGCATCAGCGGCTTCGATCTTGGATCGCTTTGCTGAGGTCGAAGGCCTGTCGGGTTCGAGATTCGCGGACATTCTTTACGGCGACGACGTCGACGCGGTGACGCTTTTGAACCATGGCGGCGCCGCCGGTGGCGCGCTGACCAACGTCGCGTTGATCGACAACCTCGACCAGTTGTTGGAGCCTGGTGCGACCGGCTTCGCCACTGGAAACATCATCCTGGGCGGCGCGGGCAGCGACGTTATCCAGGGCAATGGCGGCGACGACCTGATCGACGGCGACAAGTGGTTGAACGTGCGCATTAGCGTGCGCGAGAACGTCGACGGCACCGGCAATGAGTTGTTCAGCGTCGACAGCATGGTCGACCTGATTCCGATGATGCTTTCGGGCCAGATCAATCCCGGACAGCTCGTTGCGGTGCGCGAGATCTTGGACAGCGACAACGGCTATGACACGGCCGTGTTCCGCGGCAATTTCGCGGATTACCAGATCGTCGACGCAGGCAACGGCGCGTGGATCGTTTCCGACTCGATCGCGACTCGCGACGGCACGGACACACTCAAGAACGTCGAGCGCCTGCAGTTTGCGGACGGAACGTTCGTGATCCCGGGCAACGAGGCGCTGAATGCTGAGCCGACCGGTGCGCCGACGATCGTCGAATTCTCCGATGGCACCGGCGTTCTGGACGGCGTCGTCGAGGTTGGCGATTGGCTGTCTGCGTCCTCAGTGGGTCTGACCGACCTCGACAACATCAGCTCGGGCGGCGCTGTCGTCGGGCCGATCTCGTATGCCTGGCAAGCGGATCTGGGAGCCGGCTTTGAAGACATTATCACGGTCGACGCCGGCGATGGATTCATCAGTGCGAATGGCCAACGGCTCCGCGTGACCGCGGACCTGGAAGGGTTCGCGATCCGTCTCAAGGCCGTCTATGCCGATGAGAACGGCGTAACTGAGACCGTGTTCTCGGACCCGACGGCGCCGGTGGCGCCCGGGGTTATCCCGCTGGCACCCCCGCCGGTCTCGCCGACCGTTCCGGAGACGGAAGGTGGGGTGGGCATCAAGCTTGTTCGCTCGGACCTCGACTTCATTCTCGATCAAATCCGGATCGCGGAAGCGCACGCGCGCGGCGAGGACCTATACTCCCTGCTGCCGAACCAACGCATGCCGTTGGGTCTGCGCACGGTTGACGGCACGTTCAACAACCTGTCGCATCCGGAATTCGGCGCCGCGGACAATCCGTTCCCGCGCGCGACCGACCCGCACTTCCAGCCCGGGCAGTTTGGGACGAACTATGGTTCGAATGCCAGCGTCATGGATTCGACACCACGCACGATCTCGAACCTTCTCGTCGACCAAACCGACAAGAATCCTGCGGCCTATGCGGCGGCCTACGATCTTGGGGCGGATGGCGTCCGCGGCGGCACGGGCGTTAACGCCGATACCCTGAAGGAGGGCGTGTCGATCGTTAAGAGCCCCGGACTCGACGGCGACTTCGGCACCGCCGATGACGTCGATGTGTTCATGTTCGAGAACGTTACGCCGGACGCCGGCCTCTCGGCGCCGTTCAACTCTTGGATGACGTTTTTCGGGCAGTTCTTCGATCACGGTCTCGACTTGGTAACGAAGAACAAAGATCAGGTTATCTTCATTCCGTTGGCTCAGGACGACCCGCTTTGGAAGCCCGGCGGGAACAACTTCATGATTGTCTCCCGAACCACGCAAGTTGCTGGTCCCGGCGCCGACGGCATCATGGGGACGTCCGACGACACGAGCCACGAGGCGTTCAACACCACGTCACCGTTCGTGGATCAAAATCAGACCTACTCCTCGCATCCGTCGCATCAAGCATTCTTGCGCGAGTATGTGATTGTCGATGGCAAGCCGGTACCCACCGGCGACTTGCTCACGAACCGGGACTTGTTCGATGAAAACACCGGCACGCCGATCGCGTTCGTGGACGCCGTGGAAACTGGCGGCATGGCGACCTGGGGCGTGTTGAAGGCTCAGGCGAAGGAACTCTTCGGCATCATTCTGACCGATGCCGACGTCGGCAGCATTCCAATGCTGCTGACTGACCCGTACGGCAATCTGATTCTCACAGACGCGGGTAACGTGCAGGTTGCGACAGGCGATCCGCTGAACCCAACGTTTGTCGAGATGTTCCGGGACGCGCCGGCTGAGTTGCCGGCCAACACGATCCGGACCGGTCACGGATTCCTGGACGACATTGCACACAACGCGAACCCGGCAGGCAAGACGGCCGATACCGACGACGTCGTCGGATTGTCCGAACCGGGCGCTTACGACAACGAATTGCTCGACGCGCACTACGTTGCGGGTGACGGGCGTGTGAACGAGAACATCGGCTTGACCGCGGTCCACGCGATCTTCCACTCCGAGCACAACCGATTGGCGGAACAGGTTAAGCAAACGGCGCTCAACTCGAACGACGTCAACTTCCTGAACGAATGGCTGCTTGAAGGTCACAAAATTGCTGCGGGCGATCCGTTCCCGACGCCCGACCAATTCGACTCGCTCGTGTGGGACGGGTCGCGCATCTTCCAAGCGGCTAAGTTCGGCACCGAGATGCAGTATCAGCATCTCGTGTTCGAAGAGTTCGCGCGCACGATCCAACCGAACGTCGACTTGTTCTTCGCGCCGACGCAGGTTTACGACGTAAACCTCGACGCCTCGATCGTGGCGGAGTTTGCGCACACAGTTTACCGTTTCGGTCACTCGATGCTGACCGAGACGGTCGACCGCTTCGACGCCAACTTCAATCCGGTCGGCTTCGGCGACGACCCGCAAATCGGCTTGATCGCGGCGTTCTTGAACCCGCTGGAGTTTGCGGCCAGCGGCGCCACGCCGGAAGAGGCGGTGGGTGCGATCGTCCGCGGCGTGACGCGCCAAGCCGGTAACGAAATCGACGAGTTCGTCACCGAAGCATTGCGCAACAACCTCGTGGGTCTGCCGCTCGACCTTGCGGCGATCAACATCGCGCGCGGACGCGATACAGGCATCGCGACGCTCAACGAAGTGCGCCGGCAGATTTACGACCAGACCGGCGACAGCAACCTGAAGCCGTACCGCAGCTGGACGGATCTGGTGCAGCATTTGAAGCACCCGGAGTCGCTGCTCAACTTCATCGCGGCTTACGGCACGCACGTCGCGATTACGAGCGCGACCACGCTTGCGGCCAAACGTGACGCCGCATTCACGCTTGTGATGGGCGACGGTGACGACTCCGACGGCGTCGTGATCAACGGCAACGTCTACACAGACCGTCTCGACTTCCTCAACAGCACGGGCGCGTTCGCGCTCGCGACGAACGGCGCCACGACGTCGGGCGTTGACAATATCGATCTCTGGATCGGCGGCTTGGCGGAGGAAAAGGCTCCGTTCGGCGGCATGTTGGGCTCGACGTTCAACTTCATCTTCGAAAACCAGCTCGAAAAGCTGCAGGACGGCGATCGCTTCTACTATCTGGAGCGCACCGCGGGTCTGGCGTTCAACGCGGAGCTCGAGAGCAACTCGTTCGCCAAGCTGATCATGGCGAACTCGAACGCGACGCACTTGCCCGCGCTCGTCTTCTCGACACCGAAGTACACGCTCGAGGTCGATCAGACGAAGCAGTTCAACGGAGCACTGGGCAGCGCCGACCCGACGAACGACGACCCGCTGTTGCCGTTGGTCGACCGGACGAATCCGGATCCTGACGGCACGACGAACTATCTGCACTATCGTGGCGACGATCACGTCGTGCTCGGCGGCACGGAAGGCGACGACATCCTGATCGCCAGCATCGGCGACGACACGCTGTGGGGTGACGGCGGCAACGACCGGCTTGAGGGCGGTTACGGCAACGACAACATCCGCGGCGGCGCCGGCGACGACATCCTTACGGACATCGGCGGGGACGACAACATCCAGGGCGGCGACGGCAACGACGTCATCCATGGCGGCAACGGCGTCAACCTGCTGATCGGCGGCTTCGGCAACGACTTCATCGTCACCGGTGAGGACTCCAGCGAAGCGATCGGCGGCCAGGGTAACGACTTCATCCTGGGCACGAAGGCCGACGAACAGAACATGGGCAATGAGGGCGACGACTGGATCGAGGGCGGCACCTCGGACGGCGCGCCTGGCGACAACTTCGACCCGCTGGGGCTCGATCGGGTCATCGGCAACGACATCTTCATTGGCGCCGGCGAGAACGACAAGTTCAACGCCGAGGGCGGTGACGACATCATGGTCGGCAGCGTCGGCATGGGCGACCGCTATATCGGCGGCTCGGGCTACGACTGGGCATCGTTCAAGAACGACAAGTTCGGCGTGCATCTGGACATTAGCGACCGGTTCTTCGATCAACCGCGGGTGCCGGGTTCGGGCGCTTCGGTCCTGGCGCGCTTTGACTTCGTCGAAGGGTTTTCGGGCTCGGCGCACTCGGACGTGTTGCGCGGCGACAACGTCGATGCGGGCGGCCTGCGCGCCGCTGGCGCTCAGGGCAGCGTGCTGACCAACATCGCGCTGATCAACGGGCTTCAGAGCCTCCTCGACACCGCCTTCGGGTCGCCGCAGACGTTGTTCGACGGCGGCAACATCATCCTTGGCGGCGCCGGCAGCGACATCATCGAAGGCCGCGGCGGCGACGACATCATCGATGGCGACAAGTGGCTGAACGTACGGATCAGCGTGCGCGACCCATTCGACAGCACGATCGAGATCAAGTCGGTAAACAGCCTGCGCGACCTCGTGCCGGAGATGTTGAGCGGGGCAATCAATCCCGGTCAGCTGGTGGCCGTCCGCGAGATCTTGCAGTCGGCAACACCAGACTTCGACACAGCGCAGTTCACGGGAATCCTCGACGAGTACTCGTTCCTGCTGAACGGCAATACGATCACGATCGAGGAACTGACGACGCCGGGCTTTGTGGCGCCTGACGATGTCTTGACGGTGATCGACAACAGTGTCGCACCGCGCGACGGCACCGACCGATTGCTCAATATCGAGCGGCTGCAGTTCGCCGATCAGTCGATCACGCTGAACGGCGCCAATGCTGGGCCAGAGGGCGATCTCTCGTTCTCGGGTGATCCGGTTGAGGGATCCGCGATCACAGTTTCGATCGCAGGCGTGACGGATGCGGACAACGTCTCGCTCTCGAATCCGAGCGGCGCCGTGACGGGCACCGTCGCGTACTTCTGGCAGTCGGACAACGGCACGGGCGTCTTCACGGACATCCTGCAGTTCGCCGCCGGCGAAGTGGGCCGGGTCGGTGGACCGACCTTCACGCCGACGCCTGACTTAGTCGGTCAAGCGTTGCGCGTTCGAGCGGTCTACAAAGATGCGAACGGCGTGCTTGAGGAGGTCTATTCGAATCCGACGGCGCCGGTCGGAAACGTCAATTTCGATCCTGTGGGGACGGTCAACATCATCGGCCAGCCGCCGGTGGAAGATCAGTTCCTGACTGCGATCCGCGCGTTCACGGATGCGGATGGGCTCACGACGGCGGTGTTCAGTTATCAGTGGCAGATGTCACCGGACGGCACGAACGACTGGGTCGACATCCCCAGCGGCATTCTGCCGACGTTCCTGCCGGGCGACTCCGAGGTCGGTCAGTTCCTGCACGTCGTCGTGACGTATACGGACGATCAAGGTACGACGCAGACGGTGACGTCTGCCGCAACAACCTTGGCGGTAGAGAACGTCAACGACTTGCCGTTCCCGGCTGATGGAGCCGCATTCTTCGACGGCGCGCCGTCCGAAGGGTCTGCCTTGACCGTTATTCCAAGCTTCTTCGACGAAGACGGGGTGCCGGGCACGCTAGCCTTCGAGTGGCAGGTGTCGGAGGACGGTGGAATTACGTGGGGTCCGATTTCCGGGGCGCCGAACTCGGCAACGTTCACGCCCGACGCTTCGTTGGTCGGGAAGCTGCTGCGGGTGCAGATCAGCTACACCGATCTGCATGGGACACCGGAGGTTGTGTTCTCGGAAATTTCAGTACCGGTGCTCGATGCCAACGAGGCGCCTGTCGGTACGGTCGATATCGGTGATCTGTCGCCAACTGAAACGTTGGCGCTGAACGCGACGATCAACTTCACGGACGCGGACGGCCTCGTCGGCGTGACGTTCGACTATCAGTGGGAGCAGTTCGACGGGATTGCTTGGAACGCGATCGCAAGCGCAACTGCGTCCTCGTTCACACCGACCCAGGATCAGGTGAATAGCCAGCTGCGCGTGACTGTCAGCTACCTCGACAATAACGGGCACTCGAACTCGATCACGTCGGCGCCTACCATCGTCACCGGTGACTTCATCGACGACGGCGCCGCAGGTGCGGCGCTGACCGGGACCGAAGGTCAGGACATCATCTTCGGCAACGGCGGCGCGGATGTGCTGACCGGTCTGGGCGAGGACGATCTCCTCGACGGCGGCGCGGGCGGCGATATCCTCGACGGTGGTGCCGGCAACGACACGCTTACGGGCGGCGCTGCCGACGACATCGTCAACGGCGATGTTGGCGACGACACAATCGTCTACAACGTCGGTGACGGTGCGGACACGACGGATGGCGGTGCCGATGCCGATACGATGAACCTTCTGGGCGCGGCGGCGGCGGATACGCTGAACGTCGTGTTCGACGGGGCTTCGATCGTCAATGTCGGCGGCGGTACGGTTGCCAACGTCGAGACGGTCAACGTCAATCTCGGCGGCGGCGTCAACACGCTGAGCTACGACCCGCCGGGCGGTCTGTTGACGACTGCGAACGTGGTGGTCAATCTGACGACCGGTACGGCGTCAGGCATTACCTCACTGCTGAACGTCCAGAATGTGACGACGGGATCGGGCAGCGATCAGTTGACGGGCGACGCCCAGGCCAACACGTTGAACGGCGGCGCCGGTACCGACACGTTCTTCGCAGCGATCGGCGACGGCAACGACAACCTGATCGGCGGCGCCGGGGTCGACACCTACGACTTGTCGGCGACGACGGCCGCGGCGACGATCACGCTGGGCAGTGCAACCAGCGCCGAGATCGGGACCGACGTGCTCTCGGGCATCGAGAACTACATCGGTAGCCAAGGCGGCGACACGATCACCGTCAACGGCGGCGTCAACGTCATCGATGGCCAAGGTGGCGCTGATATCATCAATGCCGGCGGCGGCGCCGATACCGTCTTCGGCGGAGCCGGAGACGACACGATCCGATATGTCACCGGCGACGGTGCGGACACGGTCGACGGCGGTGCCGACAACGATACGCTCGCGATCACCGGCACGGCGGCGGCCAATACGCTGGCTGTGGTGTTCAACGGAGCGGCGCTCATCAATGTGGCCGGCGGCGCAATCTCGAACATCGAGAACGTGACGGCGGACCTCTTGGGCGGCACCGACACGTTGAGCTACGGCGCGAGCACGGCAGCGGTGAACGTCGACTTGCAACTTGGAACGGCGTCCGGCTTCACCAGCATCGCCGGCATCGAGAACGTGGTCGGCGGTTCGGGCAATGACGTGCTGGCAGGCCGTGCAGGTGCCAACACCCTCTCGGGCGGAGCGGGTGACGATCGCTTTGTCGCGCGGGCGGGTGACGGCAACGACACCTATAACGGCGATGGCGGCAGCGACACGCTGGATCTATCGCTCACGAACGCGAACGCCAATGTCACGGCGGGCGCGGCGTCCAGCGCGCAAATCGGCAACGATACGCTGAACGGGATCGAGAACCTGATCGGCAGCCAAGGCAACGACACCATCAACTTCGCTGCCGGCGTCAACGTGATCGACGGCCAAGGCGGCAATGACACGATCAACTCGGGCGCGGGGAACGACGTCGTGCTTGGCGGCAGCGGTAACGATACGATCAACGCCGGCGCAGGCGCCGATCGAATCACCGGCGGCACCGGCAACGACACCATGACCGGCGGTGGCGGCGTCGATACCTTTGTGTTCGGGACCAATTTCGGCCTCGACCGCATCATCGACTTCGACTCAGTGGGCGGCAACGCCGACCGGTTGAACCTCGACTCTTCGCTTGGGATCAACGCGGGCAACTTCGGTGCCCATGTTGCGATCACGACGACGGGCGGCGGCACGTTGGTGACGATCGACGGCGTCAACACGATCACGCTCTTGGGCGTGGCCGCAGCGACGGTTACGATCGACGACTTCACCTTCGGTCCGTAAGAGGCTGAGTTTTGGGGCGTGGCGACTACGCCACGCCCCACAGACCTGCACCACGTTTCAAGACAGTTGGCCGCATCTCGAAGGGCGTTCGGTCTGATGGTCCACGAACCTAGGCAACGCCTAGACAAGTTGCGTTAACGCGCTCATGAACCTTAATGAAATCATGTGCCAACTTGCCGCACATTGCGATGGAATAAGTTCGCGACTGTCTGGGTTGATGGGTCGACAATTAGAAGGCGAGCCGTCGCGGATTTTTTCAATAAATCAAGGAATTCCGCGCCGAACTGGTGCGCAGCTCGGACGCGTTGGCCGTCGCGACTCTGTTGCTTGTTGTAGATGCGCAACGTGGCTGTTGCGCGAAAGGACTACTCCTTTCGGATTGGGGAAACTGACTGAACGTGCGTGTCTCATTGGTTGAATGTCAGGCGCCAGCGACCGAGCGTCTACCGCGTAGGCTGCGGACCTACTTCGAATCCGCATGGCCGGTCGGCAATCGAGCCCGGCGTGCGTTGACGCGACGGACAGACGACCGACAGTTCGCGCCTGTCGCCGACAGTCGGCTCGAACTCGATCGCAACGAAGGTCGCGTCTCTCGCCTGCGGAAAATTCTTCAACAAGTGCATCCGGACGTCCACATCGAAACCGTGCGCGGCTCTGGTGATGTGCTGGAACCGACGATAGAGATTGCACCGACGGAGCCTGCTTCCGTGGCGCCGCCCCCCCTCCCCCACCTGCCGGACAAGATTGGAGCCTTCGCGTGATCGACCAGCGCACAAGCCCGCTCGGACAGACGCTGTATCAATCGCGATCGGTATTTATCAGCGTTGGCGTGTTCAGCCTGTTCATCAACCTAGCCATGCTGAACGGGCCGCTGTTCATGCTCCAGGTTTACGACCGGGTGATGACCTCGCAGAGCGAAGACACGCTGTTCTTCCTGCTGCTGCTTTCGGTCGGCATTCTCATTTTTCAGGCGATGGTTGAGGTCGCGCGCTCGGAGCTTCTGATCCGCACCTCGGCGCAACTCGATTCGGCATTGGGCGGCGAAACCTTCGCGCTTTCGTTGGACGCCGACAAAGGTCAGGCGACGAGTTCGGCTCAAGGGCTGCGCGATCTCGACATGTTGCGGAACTTCCTTTGCGGGCCGGGCTTGATAGCAATTTTCGATGCACCCTGGACGCCGATCTTTTTGATCTTCGTCTACGTGCTGCACCCTGCGCTGGGTGTGCTGGCGACAGTCGGCGCGCTGGTCATCTTCGGTCTTGCCTATTTGAGCGAACTGGCGACGCGACGCGCCTTGAACGAAGCGGCGATTGCCCAGCGGGACTCTGAGTATTTCGTCGGTACAGCGCACAACAATTCGGAATCGGCGCGCGCGATGGGCATGGGCCAGAACCTGAAGCGGCGCTGGCTGGAGCATCATGAAGCAAGTCTGGCCTGGCAAGCCGTCGCCAGTGATCGTGGCGCGCGGCTGAGCTCCTCGGCAAAGCTGGCCCGCCAGGCACTGCAGACATTCTCGCTGGCGCTCGGCGCGTGGCTGGCGCTGCACAACGAAATCTCGGCTGGTGCGATCGTGGCGTCGTCCATCATCATGGGCCGCGCGCTGGCGCCGATTGAAGCGACGATCGGGCAATGGAAGAGCTTCATTCACGCCCGCCAAGCCTATGCGCGGTTAAGCGCGGCGCTAAAGGTCGATATGCACAAGGGGCCGCGGACACAGCTGCCCCCGCCGCTCGGCAACTACAAACTTGAAGACGTCTGGATGCGGTTTGATGGTGTGAAGGAACCGATCCTGCGCGGCGTCAGTCTCGAAATCCCCGCCGGCGACATCGTCGGCATCATTGGGCCGACGGGCGCTGGTAAGTCGACGTTGGCCCGCTTGATGATCGGCAACTGGAAGCCTTCAGGCGGCAATGTGCGATTGGACGGCGTTGAAGTTTCGAGCTGGCCGTCGGACGAACTTGGCCCGCATATCGGCTATCTGGCGCAGGACGTCGAGCTGATGGACGGCACCGTCGCGGAGAACATTTCGCGGTACGGCACGCATGACTCGCCAGCGATCGTCGATGCGGCGAAAATCGCGTCGGCGCACGAGTTCATCTTGGCGCTACCCAACGGTTACGACACGGTGATCGGCGAACGCGGTCGATTGCTCTCGGGCGGGCAACGTCAGCGCGTTGCGTTTGCGCGCGCGATCTTCGGCAACTCGAAGGTCGTGGTCCTTGATGAGCCAAACGCCAACCTTGACGCGATGGGCGAAGCGGATCTGCGGCGCGCGGTGCAAGCGCTAAAGGCGCAGGGCCGCACGGTTGTCATTGTTACGCATCGGCCGGGCATTCTGGCCGCCGTCGACAAGCTTGCCGTCATGCGCGCTGGTCAAATCGTGACCTATGGCCCGCGCGACGAAGTTCTTGGCGCCCTCAACAAGGCCGCCAACGAAGCTGCCACCAAACCCCCATCCAACGTGACGAACCTCGAGAACCGCTATGCTTCCACAGTCTAGCCCCCGCCGGCCTAACCTGCCCGACAGAATACTCGCCGGTGCAGCAACCAGCACGCGCCGCGCATTGATCGCCGGGTTCACCGTGATCGTGGCAACTGTGGGGGGCTTCGGCATCTGGAGTACGACGGTGCCGATCGCCAGCGCGGTGGTCGCGAACGGTCAGGTCGTCGTTGCCTCCAAACGCAAACAGATTCAACATCCGACGGGCGGCGTCATCCGCAAACTGCATGTCGACAGCGGTTCGGTCGTGGCGGCGGGCGACGTTCTCGTCGAACTGGACGATGCCGACGCGGCCGACCGCTATACGCGGGCGCGCGACGCGTTCTATGTGGCGTTGGCTTCGGAGGCGCGGTTGGAAGCGGAGACGCAGGACCTCGGCGAACCCATGTTCTCGCAGGAACTGTTAAAGGCGGCGGAGAAGCAGGCACCGATTAAGGCGATCGTTGCCGGTCAGCAGCGGCTATTCGAAGTACGGCGCGTGGAAGTGCGCGGACAACTCTCGATCATTCAAGAAGAGAACCAGCAGCTCAAGGACGAGCTTGCCGGTGCCAGCGCTGAGCGCCAAGCAGCCGACTCGCAGATCGGTTTGACGCAGAGGGAATTGGCGGTCGTCGACGATCTCTATCAAAAGGGTTACACGACGCGCACGCGCGTGTTTTCATTGCGCCGCGAAGTGGCGCAGCTCGCCGGAACCTCCGGGCGCGCCAAGGCGGCAATGGCACGCATTCGCAGCGCGTTGATCGAGAACGAGCTGAAGCTCGTGCAGGCGCGCAACCAAGTTCAGACGCAGATCCAGAGCGAGCTTCGCGAGACGCAGGCAAAGATCCCGAACCTGCGCGAGCAGTATCGCGCCGCGTCGAGCGCTTACGAGCGCATGACGATCCGGGCACCTGTCGCCGGAACGGTGATGGCTTCGCGCACCATCACGATGGGCGCGGTGGTGCGGCCGGGCGAGACGGTGCTCGAGATCGTGCCGTCGAACGATCGCCTGATGGTCGAGGTCCAGTTGCGACCGGCGGATGTGGACTCGGTGCGCGTCGGCCTTGAGACGGAAATTCACTTCACCGGTCTCAGCCAGCGCACGACCGTCCCGATCCATGGAAAGGTCACGAATGTATCGGCTGACGCCATTCAAGACGCGCGGACCAACGCGTCATACTTCATAGCGGACGTCGATGTACCGGCGGCTGAGTTGGAGCGGCTTCATGGCATTCAGCTACAGCCCGGCATGCCGGCATCGGTGATGATCAAGACCGGCGAGCGGACGGCGATGGCTTATCTCACGCAGCCGTTGACGGACAGCATCAACCGCGCGTGGCGCGAGTAAGGGCTAGTTTTCGCTCGCGATCATAAGGCGCAGCAACTCGCGCGCGTTCGACAGGCGCGCCATCAGCGCATCGACGCTGAGATTCAAGCGATCGGCCGCATCGCGATACGATAGACCATCGATGACGACCGCCGTCAGCGCCGCGCGGTCGCTGTCCGGCAACCGCTCGAAGCGATCGCGTGTTTTGGAAAGCATCGCGAGGGTCTCGTTGATGCGTTTGGCGACCTGCGCTTGCGGGTCGAGAACGACCATGCCGCCGCCGCGCCGTGTGCCCGGCTTGAGATCGCTCATAGAAACAACATTGCGATGCCCGCTCATTCTTCTTCCCCGCCCCCCTGGACCTTCGTAGGATAGCGTGTGCGAGCAAATTCGAGCCTGCGCAGATAGTCAGGTCAATAGATTTTTTCGCTTGTGGCTTTTCCGCCGCCAAATTTAGGGCTTTTCCGGGGCCTGTTGCGGTCCATTCGCAACTGGCGCGGCGGCCGGCAGCTTCAGCAAAAGCCGTAGCCGGGCGGCCATGACGTCGGGCCCGGCGCCGTACGCGACGGTATCCGTGACCGCACCCGCCTCATCGACCAAAAACACAGCTGCCGTGTGATCGAGCGTGTAGTCCTTGCCGGTTAGGGGGACACGATCATACTCCACCTCAAATGCCTTGGCGATCCGGGCGGTACTCTGCGCTGTTCCGGTCAGCGCACGAACGCGGCCATTGAAGCCGGAGAAGTAGTTCTTCAACACGGCCGGCGTGTCGCGCGCGGGATCAAGCGACACGAAAATAACCTGGACGTTGTCGGCGGGCTTGCCAATCTTGGCCAAGGCCGCGTCGATTTCGTAGACGGTGACGGGGCAAATCACCGGACAGTGGGTGAAGCCGAAAAACACGGCGCGCGGCTTTCCCTTCAGCTCGTGCCAACGCACCTGCACACCGGCGTCGCTGGTGAGCACAACCTCATCGACACCTTTTCCGAGTGCGCTGACGCTTTCGGCCTTGGGGGCCGCAGCTTCGGCCATGCCGAACGCAAGGCTGAGCGCCATAATGCCGCCGAAAAGTCTGCACTGCTTCACCGGAGATCCCCACCCTGCTACCGCGCCACGATATCCTATCCGCGCTGTCTCTGCATTTGTATAGCTCATCGCTTCGGCTGTGCCGAATTGGGAAAGTTACGTCGATCGGACGATCCGCTCATTTACGAGTTGCTAACCAGTTGCCGCAAAAGCGGACGAGATATAGGCGGCAATCCGCCCCTCCCCGCCCCCGTAGGGGCATTCGAACGGCGGAATGGCGCGGTCCCTGCAGTCCGGAGCTCGGGACGGATTTCATCCCCTGGAGCCTCTATGACGGACCAACGAAGCAGCTTGTTGATGCGCGCGCTTTACCGCTCGCGGCGCGTCTTCATCAGCGTCGGCGTTTTCAGCTTCTTTATCAATCTGGCGATGCTGAACGGCCCGCTGTTCATGCAGCAGGTTTACGATCGCGTCATGTCCTCGCAAAGCAAGGACACGCTGATCTTTCTAACAATCCTTGCGGTCGGCGTTCTGGTATTTCAGTCGCTGCTCGAGATCGCGCGTTCTGATTTGCTGATCCGGGTCGGGGCAAAGCTCGACAGCGAGTTGGCGGGCGCAACGTTCGGACTCTCGCTCGAGATGAAGGACCAGAAGCTCTCCTCCGCGCAAGGGTTGCGCGATCTCGACGCCGTACGCACGTTTTTGACCGGACCCGGGCTCATCGCGATGTTCGACGCGCCGTGGACGCCGATCTTTTTGCTCTTTGTGTTCATGATCCACCCTTTGCTCGGCGCGCTCGCGCTCGGCGGCGCGGTGGTCATTCTGATGCTGACCTATCTGAGTGAACTGGCGACCCGGGGCGCTCTCGGCGAGGCGGCAACGGCGCATCGCGATTCCGAGTACTTCACCGGCACGCTGCACAACAACTCCGAGTCCGCCCGCGCGATGGGCATGGCGAAGAACCTGCAGCGCCGCTGGCAGGAACATCACGAGGCCAGCATCGCCTGGCAAGCTCTCGCCAGCGATCGCGGCACGCGGCTGAACTCGGCGGCAAAGCTTTGCCGCCAAGCTCTGCAGATTTTCTCGCTGGCGCTTGGCGCTTGGCTCGCGCTCGACAATCAAATCTCTTCGGGCGCCATCATCGCCGCGTCGATCATCATGGGCCGCGCGCTGGCGCCGATCGAAGCGACGATCGGTCAGTGGAAGAGCTTCGTGCAAGCGCGTCAGGCCTATGCGCGGCTGAATGCAGTGTTGCGCGTTTCCGACACAGCCGGACGTACCGAGCTGCCGCCGCCGGAAGGCGTGTTCAAGCTGGAAGACGTAACGATGCGGTTCGATGGCACGAAGGAGCCGATCCTGAAGGGGATTTCGTTCGAACTCGCGGCCGGCGAAGCACTGGGCATCATCGGACCCACGGGCACCGGTAAGTCGACGCTGGCGCGGCTGATGATCGGCGGCTGGAAGCCCACCTCGGGCAACGTGCGCCTCGACGGTGCGGAAGTTTCGGATTGGCCGTCGAGCGAGATCGGACCTTATGTCGGCTACCTGGCGCAGGACGTCGAGCTCTTAGACGGCACGGTCGCGGAAAACATCTCACGTTACGGGGCGCATGACTCGAACGCGATCGTCGAGGCCGCCAAGATTGCAGGCGCGCACGAGTTCATCTTGGGTCTGCCGAACGGCTACGACACGGTCATCGGCGAGCGCGGCAAGTTGTTGTCCGGCGGCCAGCGGCAACGCGTCGGCCTCGCGCGCGCGATCTACGGCAACACGAAGGTGGTCGTTCTGGACGAGCCGAACGCAAACCTCGACGCCACCGGCGAGGCTGAATTGCGGCGCGCGGTCGAATTTCTGAAGAAGCAAGGCCGCACCGTCGTCATCGTCACGCATCGCCCGGCCATTCTGCCCGTGGCCGATAAACTGGCGGTGCTGCGAAACGGTGAGCTCATGTTCTTCGGGCCGCGCGACGAAGTCCTCGCCTCGCTGAACCGAGCGGCACAGCAGGCGGCTCGCACGCCGGCGGCTGCCGCCACTGCAACCAACGTCACGAATCTGGAGGCGCGTTATGCAAGCTAAACCGAGCCCGCGCAGGCCTAATTTTCCGAACGGAACGCCAGGCACCACGACGAACACGAAGCGGGCAATGATGATGGGCTTTGGCCTCATCGTGCTCTGCGTCGGCGGCTTCGGCGTGTGGAGTACGACAGTGCCGATTGCGGGCGCGGTCGTAGCGAACGGCCAGGTCGTCGTCGCGTCCAAGCGCAAGCAAATTCAACACCCAACCGGCGGGGTAATCCGCACGCTCAAAGTCGAAGACGGTACGTTGGTGAAGGCTGGCGATGTGCTCGTCGAACTTGAAGACGCGGACGCGGCCGACCGCTTCACGCGCACGCGCGATTCCTTTCATTTGGCGTTCGCGAGCGCAGCCCGCTTACGCGCGGAAGCCGCAGACCATGATGCGCCGGACGTGCCGGAGGAGTTGACTGCCGCCGCCAAAACCCAGCCGGCGGTCAAAGACATCCTTGAGGGTCAGAGGCAATTGTTCGCCGCGCGGCGCATGGAAATGCGCGGGCAGCTGTCCATCATCGAGGAACAGCAAGAGCAGCTGAAGAACGAGCTGCGCGGATTGGAATCGGACCGCGCGTCGGCGGCCCAGCAGATCGCGATGACGTCGAGCGAGCTCAAGGTCGTCGATGAACTCTACAAGAAGGGTTACACCACGCGCACGCGCGTGTTCTCGCTACGGCGCGACATCGCGCAGCTCTCCGGCAACTCCGGCCGCACAACGGCCATGATCGCACGCACGCGCAGCGCCATCATTGAGAACGACCTGAAACTGATGCAGGCGCGCAATCAGATGCAGTCCGTCATTCAAAACGAGCTGCGCGACGTCGAGGCAAAGGTGCCGAATTTGCGCGAACAGTATCGCGCCGCTCGGTTTGCCTATGAGCGCATGACGATCCGCGCACCTTCGGCCGGGGTCGTGTTCGCGTCAAAGCTGACCGTCGGCTCCGTTGTGCGCCCCGGCGAGACCGTGCTCGAGATCGTGCCCGCCGGTGATCGCATGATGGTCGAAGTGCAACTGCGTCCGAACGACGTGGACGCCGTAAAGATCGGGCTCGACACGGAAATTCGCTTCACGGGTTTGAGCCAACGCACGACACTGCCTGTCATGGGGCGGGTGACGTTGGTGTCTGCCGACGCGCTACAGGATCCGCGCACGAACGCCCCCTACTTCGTCGCGCATATCGACGTGCCCGACAGCGAGATCGCGAAACTGAAGGATGTTCAGCTGTCACCCGGCATGCCGGCGGCGGTGATGATCAAGACCGGCGACCGTACGGCGTTGGCTTATCTAACGCAGCCGTTGACGGACAGCATCAACCGTGCGTGGCGCGAATAAGCGCCACGCTCTGCTTCAAGCGTTCGGGTTTTAGTTGCCTTGCGTCCAGCCGCGCGCGATCGCTTCGCGCTCGGCATCGGCGTCCATTGTGGACTTCACGCCGAGGCGGGCTAAGGCCGCGCCGATGACGGGATCGTTTTCGGCGCCGGCCTGACGATAGGCGTCGGGCGCATCGTCGACCGGCGAACGCACCAGCGCTTCGACGTCCCAGGCCCCTTCCTTGCTGTTGCGGCACGCGACGAAACGGGCAGCAGCGTCGTGCCCGTCGATTCGCACTTCGCGGCAAGGCCTGCCGTCATTGGCGACGAAACTCAGCACCGGAGTCACACGAAAACCCTGCTCGTACGCGACCTCGCCGGCCGGCGTCTGCGCCAGCACCGACTGAACCACGCCGGCCACGTGTACGTCGCCGTTGGTGACGCTCACCAAGCCGCCGGAGCCCGCGCTCAACATGTTGCCGGCCATCAGACCGACAAACCCGGCCGCGATCGCTGCGCCGGCCGGAATCCAGCTTGGCGCGAAACGCGGCTTCGGCACCAGCCGAACCAGGGTCGCCGCCTCCGATTCCTTCAACAGCTCGGCAAATCGATCGGGTTGATCGACTGGCGCTGGGAACGCGGCACGCAAGAGTTCGTCGACTTGACGCAGCTCTTCGAGACGGGCGCGAAGCGCACCGTCGTTGTCGACGGCGATGCGGACGGCTTCGGCTTCCTGTTCGTCAAGCTCGCCGTCAGCGAAGGCCATCAGGGTTTCGTCGATCAGGTTCGTCATTTCGCACTCGCATTCGCTACCGCGGGCATCGACCCGTCTTGTTCAATCATCTGCCGCAGCGCTTCGCGGGCGCGCGACAACCGGCTCATCAGCGTCCCGATCGGAATCTCAAGCTGGTCCGCCGCTTCACGATAGGACCGCCCGTCGATCACGACCAGGGCGAGCGCCAGACGCTGATCTTCCGGAAGGCGTGCAAAACGCTCGCGCGTCTTGCTAAGCATTAACATTGTTTCAGCGACCCGGCGGCCGTCTACCGTGATTTCGGTCGCCGCGCCATCCAGCGCATTCTTGCGATCCGTTGTTTTGCGCCTACGCAACTCGTCTCTCCACAGGTTCTGCATGATCTTGAACAGCCAGCTGTCGAGGCGCGTCCCCTCTTGCCAGAGGTCGGCCTTGTTCAATGCCCGTTCGATCGCGGCTTGGACGACATCGTCCCCATCTTCCAGCGATCCGGCCAACGCTGCGCCAAACCGGCGAAGGCGCGGCAGATGCTGCGCAATCTCCCGTCGAAGCTGATCACGTGGGCTGGTCACAACTTGCATTCCCGTAACAACGAACCACCACCTGATCTTATTCCCAGGCTGCGCGCAAATATGCTGCAAGACTCCTCGGCCGATTCCCTCTAGAATCCACTAACATGATGACCTCATTAACCAAATCGAGATGGCTCGCCCTGGCGGCCGTCCTGCTGCTCGCGTCCGCCCCCCTGGCGCTGGCCTCCAAAGGCAGTGGTGGGGGCGGCAGTGGCAGTGGCAGCACCCCCGGCGGCAGCAGTGACGACCCGCCGGAAGCCGCCGAACCGGACGACGTTGGGAACGAATCGCCCGATGACTCAACCAGCCATGATGATGACGCTGGTAGCGACGATGGCGGATCGTCGCCCGGTGGCTCCGGCGACGATGGCGACGACGATTCAGGCGACAGCGACAGTTCCGGCGGCTCGGACGACAGTGGCTCCGGCGATAGCGACTCGGGCGATAGCAGCTCAAGTGGGCACGGTTCGGGACACGATGACGGCGACGATTCCCATTCCAACTCGGGTTCCGGATCCAGCGGCTCCGGCACCTCGGGTTCGAACCACTCCGGATCCGGACACTCCGGTTCAGGCGAGTCCGGTTCTGGGTCCAACAGTGGATCATCCGCGAACGCCGGACCTGGGAATGTGCACGACGACTTCGCCGGTCGCAACGAGCGGGGCGAGCGCGTGCGCGAGGGGGAAGTCGTCCTCGTCACGTCCGTTGCCGATGTTGCGAAGATCGTCGGCAACAGCGGCCTACGGGTAATTGAGGACATCAAGCTGACGGCACTGGGCCTGCGCGTTGTGCGTGTGGCCGTGCCGGGTGACGGATCGGCGGGCGAGGTGATGAAAACCCTGCACGAACTCGATCCCAGCGCACAGGTGACTTACAACCACCTGTACGAACCGGCTCGCGGCCCGGCATTGCCCCCTGCGGCGCTCAACCCAGCGCCGCGTGCAAAGCCGGCGGCGCGGGTCAACGACAAGATCGGCTTGATCGACGCCGGCGTAGATGGAACGCATCCGCTGCTTAGCCAAGTCACCGTTACATCGCGAGCGTTCGGCGCGCGCGTTCAGGAAATCGACAAGCACGGCACCGCCGTTGCGTCGCGCCTCGCGGAAGCCGCGCCCGGGGCGACGATCGTAGCGGCGAATGTGTTCACCTTGACCGGCGACGGTAAGGAGTTGGCGTCGGCAGACGCCATCGCGCGCGGCCTTGATTGGCTAGCACAGCTTGAAGTGCCTGTGATCAATCTGAGCCTTACCGGGCCTGCAAATCCCATTCTGGAAGCCGTGGCGGAGCGCCTGATCGCGCGCGGGCATGTGCTGGTCGCTGCCGTCGGCAACGAAGGACCGCGCGGCGCACCGCAGTATCCAGCGGCGTACCACAAGGTCGTCGGCGTGACCGCCGTTGATGGACGTCAGCGCGTCTATATCTATGCCAACCAAGGCGACTACGTCGACTTCGCTGCAACGGGCGTCGACACGCTGGCCGCAAACGATACCGGCAAAGTTGAGAGAGTTTCGGGGACATCGTACGCTGCGCCGATCGTGGCAGCCGCGCTGGCCCGATTGGTCAGCAAACCCGACCCGCAGTTGGCTCAGGACGCGGTGAATGCTCTTCAGGCACAGGCGCAAGACGTCGGCGCGCCAGGGCGCGACCCAGTCTATGGTTATGGCGTCATCCATCTGCCGCGCTAAACTTCCGGAACGGTTCGTGTTTCGGGCGAAGCCCGACCTTGACGGCAAGTAAGAGTCATCGAAAAACTGCGATTTTTGACCCGGATTTTATTCCGGCTGATTGCAAAGAAATCGGTTCATTGTGACCGTCGCGAGAGCGGTGCGGCTTGCTCACGATAGACGCGCTCATGGGCCCAGTATGATCGCCGCCGCCAACCAACGCTCAAAAGGACCGATGTGGCAACGACTTAAGCGACGATGCTGATTGAGGAGACGTTGTCGCAAACACGCTTACCTGTAACCCCTTACAGGTCATCCGGCTCGTCGCTTTTGGCCGTGTTTGTAGCGCCGCAACAACGCTTTGCGTCCGCAACACAAATGCACGCGATGCCTGCTTTACTTCTAGCGCCGGAGACCGGATTTTCGCTCAGCCCCCATGCGCGCCGCAGTTGCCGATTCGCGGCTGCATCCGCGCCAACTGAACAGGAGAACTACCATGCGGCTGACCGTGATTTTGATGAACGGCATTTCGACGATTGCGATTGTCGGGGCTTTGGCAGCGTTCGACGCAGCACCGGCCATAGCGTCGTCGAGCAGTTCCTGTTCCTCGGGCACCTCATCGAACGATTGCGAAACGCATGGCTCGAACAGCGGGCCCAGCGCTAACAGCGGCCGTAGCGAAAACAGCGGCCATGATGACGCGGACGACGGTGGCGAGCACGGCGACGACGACGATGCTGGCGAAGATGGAGGCGAGCACGGGGGTGACGACGACGATGTCGATGAAGACGGCGGCGAGCACGGGGGTGACGACGACGACGTCGATGAAGACGGCGGCGAGCACGGGGGTGACGACGACGATGTCGATGAAGACGGCGGCGAGCACGGCGGCGACGACGATGAGCCCGATATTGACGAGGATGGCGGTGAGCATGGAGGCGGCGACGACGATGAGCCTGACACCGATGAAGATGGCGGTGAGCATGGTGGCAACAGCGGTCCGGGTGGCGGCTAAGCGCCGTTAAGCATAACCTGACAGGTTGCGGTGCAGGGCCAGTATTGGGCTATCCTGCACCGCAGATTCGCTTTTTCGGGGGTTTCAATGATTTCGAGATTACGTGGCACGACGGCCATCGTGGCGTTGGCGACTGCGGCCGGTATGTTGGCGCCCGGTGCCGTGCATGCCGAAAGCCAGAGCTGGTGGTTGGACTTGGAAGGCGGATTGGAGGCGACCGACAACGTTGCCGGCAATCCGGCCGCAGACGATCCCGACAACAACTCCGGCCAAAGCGACATTGCCGCGACCATTGAGCTCGACGCGGGCTACAAGTTTGTCGACACCGACACGACACGGATCGAAGTCGGTTACGATTTCTATCAGAGCCTTTATCAGGACCAGAACGACTTCAACTATCGTTCGCACAATCCGACGTTCAACGCGTGGACGAAGACCAACGGGTTGAAGCTCGGCTTCACCTACGGGTATCTGAACTCGATCTACGGCGAAGATGCGCCCTTCGAGCAAAAGCTTTCGCAGCACAGCTTCTCGCCGTCAGTCGCCGCCTACTTGAGCGATGTGGTTTACCTCTCGGTGTTCTATCGCTATCTCGACAAGAACTATGATGATTTGAACAACAGTCGCGATGCCAACACGCACCAGGGCGGTGCGGATCTCTACTACTACTTCGACAAACCGAAACGGGGTTATGTTTCGCTGGGCGCAGGCTTTACATCGGAAGACACGCGATCGGTTGCCTTCGATTATGATGGCTACGCGGCACGCGCCGCGGTCCAATTTCCGGTCGATGTCTTCGGTAAGCAGGGCCGCTTGCGGTTCTCCTATGCCTATCAGAGGCGCGACTACGACGATCCGACAAGCACACCCGATGTCCTGGTCGGCCCACGCGAGGACAATCGTCATACTCTGCGCGCCAAGCTGGAGCTCGACATCACGGATGATCTGAAGGGTCTTGCCGAATATCGGTATGTCAACCGCGAGTCGAACCTCGTTACCGCCGACTACCAGGAAAATGTGGGCAGCCTGGGTCTGCGCTTCAGCTTCTGATTCATGACGACATCCGGGGCGCTGTGCGCGGCTTTTGGCCGGTACGGCGCCCCATTGCGTTCGGTTGGAGGGGCCCTTATGGTCCCGCGCCTCGCAGGCCCACCGCCCACCTTGAGCCCTGCGATTCCCTCGGATTGGGGTATAGCCAAGCGGTAAGGCAGCGGATTTTGATTCCGCCATTCCTAGGTTCGAATCCTAGTACCCCAGCCAAATCCCAAATTTGGCTGCCATTCCTGGATGTGTATTGAACTCATTTGCAGCAGTTTCGTGCCCCTGCCCAGGGTCAGACCGATCACCGACAAACGGCGGGATCGCTCCAAACCAGTCACTCGCCACTCGTGCTGTGGCGAGGCTGGAACTCGCCGAAAGCTGCCCCTTGTGATCTGGTTGGTGTTTGAAGTTATCTTGCAGATCTTCAGGGAGACGATTGGTGGCATACAAGGGAGAGTGCTTCTGCGGGGCGGTGAAAATTGAAGCCGCCGGCGAACCGGACGGTATGGGCTATTGCCATTGCCGTTCTTGTCGTTCTTGGTCCGGTGGCCCAGTGAATGCTTTCACTTTGTGGAAACCGGATGCTGTGCGGATTACCGCCGGCAAGGAACACGTCGCGACGTACAACAAAACGCCTGTCAGCGACCGAAAGTACTGCGCCAAATGCGGCGGCCACCTGATGACCAATCACCCGTCACTCGGCGTGGTCGACGTCTTCTCGGCGACATTGCCAACGCTCGCGTTCAACCCCGGCCTGCACATCAACTACGCCGAGACGGTGCTGCCGATGAAAGACGGCCTACCTAAATTCAAGGACTTCCCTGGTGCGTTCGGCGGTTCGGACGAGCAAGTGCCGGAGTAACGCCAAGGGCAACTTTGATTCAATCCAGCGGTTCGCGCAAACCGCCGCCGTGCGGCCAATGCGGCCGCTCATTGTTGCGTGCATCACCTAGCGGCAGCCTGAGCATCGACCCAGATGAGCCAGGTCCTCCCAGTCGTGCCACGCGCACGCTGGAATGTCCGCTTGGGGCCAATCCGATCTTTAGCTTCCCAGGTGCCCGATCGGTAGAGTCCACCCAAGCCGCCGGTCAGCACGCGCCCGGTGGACCGGCTGAAATTCGCCGCAAAGCGGACATTCGTAATGTTCGGCAGTGAGCACCCCCGGGCATGCATTTGACGGCTGCTTGGCATTAACCGACATCGGCCTCACCCCTTTGCGATCATACCGCGCAGCGATTTGTCGAACGCTTTCAGGTCGGTCGGGATCCCGTTGGGTGTCAGGAAGTAGCCGTTGTGGAACACGCCCGGCGTGCGGGTGATGCCGAGGAGTTTGCCGGCCATCAAGTCTTGTTTGACCGCGGTCCATTTCGCTTTGTCGGCGTAGGCTGCCTCCAACGTCTTGGTGGAGCCGCCTTCGATCTTTGCGAACTCGGCGAGCTTTTCGGGGGTCAAGTCGGTGTAGGCGCCGTTGGCGGCATAAACCACGCGCATCACGCTCAGCATGAAATTCCAGAAATGCGCGTCCTTGAACGCTAGCCCCGCGACGTGTAGCGCGGGATCGGGCGGATGGGCCGGGAAATGCCGCCACTCCACGCTGACTTTGCCTTTCAGGTCCGTCACCATGGGTATCAGCATCCCTACAAGTGCGGCTGTGAACACGCAGGTATAGCTGCCGAACAAGACGAGGCGCTTAGGCGCGTTCGCATCGCCGAGCAACGGCGGCTTTACGAGGGTGGTGGGCGGCGTGGCGGCGTGCGCTAGCGGCGAAAACGTCGCGGCGGCCATGCCCGCCGTGCTTAACGCGATGAAATTGCGGCGCGTGGCGGTCATGGCGTGTCTCCCTAGTTTCCCGCGGGGCAGCCCATCGAGCCGCCTGAGACGGGCTCGTAGCCCGCCGGCGCCGCGCTGCGCACGCTGCTTTCGATCGGCTGGTCGCTTAAGTAGATGCCGGGCAGGCCTTGGATGCCGGTCGAGAGGTTTGCGGTCATCGCTTGCGCGCTCGCTTGCGCTTCCGGCGCGATGAAGGGGGCGGCCGCTTCGAGCGTCTTCGGCGAGGCCATCATGGTGAGGACGGTGGCAAGCGCCTCCGTGCTCGTTTGATCCGCCGATGCCGCGGAGGCGGCAGTCAGCAATTTCGCCGCGTATTCGGGTTTCGTCACGGCGACGTCAATGATCTTCTGCTTGGCGGGCGGCGGGGGCGCGTTTGCGGCCGGAACGGCGGCGGGTGCAGGGCTTGTGTGGGCGCCGGCAACAGCCGTCTTCAGCGCAGTGAAGCTTTGGCTTGCTTGCGTCGTCTTCCAATCACCCCAGAAACCCTCGCTCTTCGACGCCAGCGGGTTCTCCGGCGGCGGTGCGGCAGGTTTGGCCTTGGCGAGCGTCGCCGCAGGTTTGTCCTTCAGCGCACAGTCGTCGCACGACGGTTTCGGCGTTGCGGGCAGCGGCGGTGGTTGCTCGGCCGCCGCGACGAATGCGTTGAGGCTCAGCGCCACCGCACCGATCGCGAGAAGGGATCTCATGCGACCTCCTTGAATCTGCGTGAGCGCCAACGCTAGCACGCACCCTGCCCACCGCCTAGGAGGGCGCAGCGCGCCCTACTTCGTCAGGTATTTCGTACCGTTGTAGCGAAACTTCGAGAAGGGACCCATGCATGGGCGCCATCGACGGGCTGGGTCGCTCCAATGGCGCCGTTCGGATTCATCGCGAGGCACCGGCAGAAATTCGCCGAAATCGGACGCTGCGTATCGCAAGTCTCATCACTCCTCGATCAAAACGCGAAGATGATAGTTTTGCGAATGGCACACTATCATTGACTCCAGCAAGTCGGTCTGATTAGTTCGCCGGATGGCAAACCATGAGCATCGTTTGAACCTTGCGTTCGCCGCGTTATCCGATCCGACGCGGCGCGCGATTGTCGCTCGATTGTGCAGCGGCGCCGCTACAGTCGGCGAACTGGCCGAGCCCTTTGAGATCGGGCTGCCGACTCTGCTGAAGCACATTCGCGTGCTTGAACACGGCGGCCTCGTTTCAACGGAAAAATCAGGGCGCGTGAGAACGTGCTCTCTCTCTCCTACAGCGCTTCAAAGCACACAGGGTTGGCTCAGCGCGCACATCGCGGCGTGGGAAGGTCGACTCGATCGCTTGGAAGCCCATCTGGCTCGCAAAAGAAAGGCATCACGAAATGACTGACAGCAGGGAGTCCGCCTGGGCAGCTTGGCCGCTCGACCGCGAAATCGTCATTGCACGCATCGTTGATGCGCCCCGCGAGATGGTTTTCGACGCCTGGACCGACCCAGAGCAGATCACGGAATGGTTCGGCCCAAAGGGCCTAACCATAGAAACACACGAGATCGACGTTCGCGAGGGCGGCATATGGCGATTTGACATGGTTGGACCGAATGTTCGCTACGACAATCGCATGACTTTTCTGCGCATCGAACGGCCATATCTGATCGAGGTCGATCACGGTCACGATAAGGATGATGATCCGGGCAAATTTCGAACGCTAATTACGTTTGACGAGCAAGCGAACGGAAAGACGGTTCTCACCTTGCGTCAAATGCATCCAACGCGCGCGCAGCGCGAGGCAGGTATCGGCTTCGGCGCAGTCGAATTCGGCTACCAGACGCTCGACAAGCTCGCCGACCACATGGCCGCGCGAAATGAGACAATGTCTGGATAGAACCATCCTAGGCTGTAGAGCGGAAATTGACGGCTGGCCTACCCGCCCATAAGCCGCCGGTCGGCCCGCCCTTCCCGTCCCGGCCGGATATCGCCGAAGACAGCCGCTCGCGCGTCGTCGGTCAGTGGAAGTCGGGCCTCATGTCGGCGTCGAGTTCCGGAGCCCAGAACAGAATCTCCGCCGGCTCGAACCGCCATGCCGCGCGATCGCGCTCAAATGCGACATAGGCGGCATTGCGGCCGGTCGGTTCGCCGTAGGCGCGCGTCATTGCCTCAATCATAGCCGGGGTTTCGCGCGGCTCTACCATCAACCACACCATCACCAGCCGATCATCGCGTATCACGAACTCGACATGCCGACCCCCGCCTAGAAACAGAAAGGCCTCGCAATCGATCTGCATCTGGCGTTCACGCACGTTCGACAAGAACGGCGGATCGATGCGGCGCTGCGTCAGCTCGGTGCAACAGCCCACGAGCTTGCGCTCGATCTCGGCGGTGCTGTCGCCGAACTCGATCACATCAGGGCGACGGAATCCTTCCCCGTGCGAGCACGCCGCAAGCGCAAGCAACACGCCGCTGAGGGCAAGTGTCCGTATCACCGCGCCTCCACCGGGCAACCCGACGGCAGTGGCACATCCCCGCTCTCCGCCAGCGCTTGGCGAATCTCATTGAGATTGAAGTTGTTGGCATCGAGGGCCAGTACACATTTGAGGCTGGCCGCCCGTTCGCGAGTCTGACCCATCGCATGCTGCACAAGGGAAAGATTGTACCAAGAATTCCAGACGTAAGGCTGCATCTCGGTTGTAAGGCGACAGGTCTCCAAAGAATCTTGCAGTCGGTTTTGCTCCCGCAGCACACCGCACACAGCGCGCATTGCAAGTTCGGTTGGCGGCGACCACCAAGAAAGGCTTGCAAACCGAACACGCCGATCGTCCCAGGCTCGCCGCGCCGTGGTTCCGCCATCACTTAGCGCGATTTGCGGAATCGAACGCATTTCTGCTCCATTCAGGATCGGATCGACCGCCGAATCGCGACCGGCGACGTAATCCGCTGACGACATCTGCGCGGGCATATCCACGGCCATGATGGAGCGCAGATCGTCGGACTCGCTCATTTGATGCCGCCGGGTCGAGACGAACAGAGCCAAGCGCGGATGCTGATAATCGTGCTCAGCTGCATCGCCAAGGTGATTGAGGGCCGCTCCGGGCGGCTCGCCGACGACGGTGAGCGGCACATTGTCGATGAGTGCATCGGCCAAATTGACGGCGGCGCTGAAGGTTCGCCGTCCAAGGATCAAATAGAGCTCCCGCCAGGGCGGTTTTGGCAATCGCTCGACAAATTGGTGCACGACTTCGATGTTGCGGCTGCCGTCGCCGCCGGGATTGTAGCGTAGGTCGATGATCAGACGCCGTGGCCGTTGCGTTTCAATCGCCGCCATCTGCTGACGCAGGAAGGGCAGCATCTCCTCAGGCGCGACGGCGTTGAACTGCATGTAGAACGCATCGTGCTCAGGTATCGCTCTCGCCACCTGCAGCCGCCGATACATGAAGTGCGGCGGGCGGGTGAGATCGACATCCCGATACGCACTCGCCGGTAGCCCGCGATAAGCGCTGATCATCTCCTCATAGGGCGCCATTGGCGGTGTATAGACTTCGGTCAAGGCGTCCCAGGAAAACGCCGGCTCATCGGCGCTGAAGCGCGAATTGTTGGTGGGAGACGGCGTCAGCACGCGCTCCACCACGCGTCCATGGCGCAGCCGCAGCCGCAGATGCAGCCGACGGACCTCGTCGGCGTAGCCCAAGCCGCGCATCAGGGGCGCACAATGGAGTGCCTCAATGCGCTGCATGCGGTCGAACGCGTTGTCGGCGCCACGCAGGTCGCGCGCCGCCTCCGCGACCTCGGCCACTGGTCGCCCGGCGATCTCCAGCACTTGCGCGCCGACCAGCTCACGGACCGACTGATGCGCGCTGGTGATGAAATAGCCGTCGGTAAACTGAAAAAGCCGCACAGGATACCAGAGCGCGAATTCCGGGCCGACCGGATTGAGCTGGGTGTGGCCATCGCCGATCGAGGCCACCAAGCGCATCGCGCGCACCATGCGCTGCTCTTCGCTCAGCCGAGGCAGGTCCGCCTCAAGCGTCTCCGCATTGCGAAGGAACGTCACCTCACCGACTTTAGCGAAAGGCGCAGGGTGGGTGGTGCGAATTTCGCGAACCATCGTGTCAAGCGTTGCGCGCCACTCGACGACACTCGCCGCCTGAACTGGCGCCGAAACACAAACAATCGCCGCCGATGCGACCAGAACTCTAATATCCAACTTCGTCTCCTGGGAGTGCCCCCACTCCGTCTCCTTCACTTTACGATGGTCGGGCCCCTGTATAGGAAACGAACCTGATCCCGCTGCTCGTCAGGCTTAGGAGAGATTTTGTCGAAATTGCTTCGGACTTACCCCGTACAAGCGCCGAAAGCTGCTGGTGAGGTGACTTTGGTCAAAGTACCCACAAGCCGTGGCGATCTCGGCAACCGGGCGAGAGGATTTCGCCAACAAATTGGCCGCGCGATGAACTCGAAACGCGCGCAGATACTCGCCAGGTGTGCAACCGCAAAAGACGCGAAATGTCCGCGCCATATATATGGGATGCACGCCCAATTCAGCGGCGACCGCAGCGACGCTGGGTAGCGTACGCTCATCGCGCAGCAACGCGCATGCACGCTTTAACCAGCCCGGTGCGCGCCGCTCGCCTCCCGATTGCGTCACCGCGCCCAGCAACTCCAGACACAACGCTTCCGCGCTCAGGCGCGCCTCATCGCTTCCATTCGGCCGCTCCTGCATAAGCCGCCACGCGGCGGCCAGAGCCGTTGCACCGGCAATGTGGGTCGGCGCCTGAGGCGTGCGCATCTCACGCGCGGCGGCACCCGCGTGGTTAGGCACAGTGACGGAAAAAAAGCCTCCGGGGCTGACGAAGTGATCTTGGTGATATGTGTCGGCCGGATTGAATACCAAGATCGGCGCCGCGCGCAGAGAGCCCCCCTCGGCCTCTGAAATGAAGTCGCCAGCAGTGATAAACATGAAATGTGCATGGTCATGGCCATGGGCCACAACATTTTCACCGCCCTCGCGCGCGATCCAATGCCCGAACAAAAACCCACCCGCTTCCGCCTGGTTAAGGCACCGTCCAAAAAAGCGGTCACTCTCTCTACCATCCACTGTGTGGCTCCTCCTGGCTCTAGTGGACCGGTGCGGCCCGACGTGTCCCTGGGACGCGACAACGACCTTGTAGCGCCCAACGGCCGCTAGGGGCCATTAATGCTCTGATGGCCAGATCATTACCAACGGCAGCAATGGTTGCCCAGTCGAGACATTGGTACTGAAAGTTCGGGAAATGGTTGTCGTGTTCCAGCCGCTCGCCTCGGGCCCAACTCACCTCGTCTCAAGACGCCCCCTTCGAAGGTTGAACGCAAATGGCCAAAGCCCGAACCAGGGAGCGAATTGGTCGGTCGTGGCCGCTCACCCGTTCGGTCTTGGCGTTCGGTCTTGGCGTTCGGTCTTGGCGCTCGGTCTTGGCGCTCGGTCTTGGCCTTCGGTCTTGGCCTTCGGTCTTGGCCTTCGGTCTTGGCCTTCGGTCTTGGCCTTCGGTCTTGGCCTTCGGTCTTGGGCCCAATCCTTGGAATTCGGTCTTGCTGGCGGGTCAAGGCAAACTGCCCATGCCGCAGTCTCTCTCGCCCTGCGACAATTTTGTTGTCGTTTTGTTCTTTACTTCTTCGGCGCTTTCGGCGATATTCGGCGCTGTAAATCAGTATGGTCATAAGTGCGTTCAGGGTTCTGCGGGGCCCTTTTTTGTTGTGTGCGTGCTGCCGATGACCGCCGCACCGGATGCGGTCAGAGCGTTGCCGGCGAGCGCCTCTCGCTCCAATTGCCTTGCAGCGCGACCATGGCGGACCACGCGGAAATGGCACGGCCCCACCCCTGCGCGCCATGACAAGCTTCAAGCGGCTGCTGGCCGTGAAAAACACCTCACTGGGAGAACATCTATGCCTGCACCACGCAAGCGCATGGCGGACAGCGACGACGCCTTCTTCGCCGCGCTGGAACGTGGGGACACCGTCAAGGCCGCTGCGACCGTCACGGGGTGCTCGCGCCAGGCGCTCTATCAGCGTCGGATCACGGATCGTGCCTTCGATCAGCGCTGGCATGCGGTCGAATCCGCCCGCCTGAAGCGAAGACGGCTGCAGACCAAGCGGCGCAAAGCGCCGGTGCCGGTTTTTGAACCGAGGGGTCGCGGCAAGGCGCGCAAACCGCTTAGCGACGGCTTGCTGTTGGCGCGGTTGAAAGCGCTGCGGCCCGGCGCGTATCGCGAGAGTGCGAAGGACGCGGCCAAAGAGCGGGAAGGGCTTCGTTTGTTCCGGCGCATCATCCGCGAGGGCACAGTTTCGCGGGCGGCACTATCGTCAAGCATCCAGCGGCGGCCGGAACAATCAGGGTTTTCCGCCGCCGTTTGAGCGACTTGGGCGAAGGGGACACGACAACGTGCTAAACTCGGAGCCATAGAAAGCAACACTTGAGAAAAAGAAAACGCACATGCGGGCGGAGAATTTCGATTTTATCTCCAATCTCGACACGCTTTGGGCCGTTGGGGTGGGTGCGGTATTGGCGACCGTTGGCGGATTTGTCGCGACGCAATTGGAGCATCGCGTGGATGCCGGGCGGCGGCAGAAGCAGGCGGCTTTGTTCTTCGGCGAGGTGATGGCGCTCCTCGGCGTCACCGTTTCGGCGGCGGAGCGCGCGCGCGGCGTTGGCGATCCTTATGGGCCGGTGACGATGCGGCTGCTCCGCACGATCCGGCGCGAGATCGATGTCTATGACCGGAATCGAGAGCGGCTGTTCGAGCTGCGCGATCCGGCGCTGCGGGCGCGCATCCATACGACGCTCCTGCGCACGATCATGGGCGTCGAAGGGGCGCTTGAGTCCGCGGACGAGTGCAATGCGCTAGAGGCGGAGTTGAAGATGAACCCGGAGATGAGCGCGCCGCGGCGCGAGCACCTGCAGGCGCGGCTCACCGACCAGTGCCAGCGCCGGGACGGCGGGTTCAACTTCCTGATCGAAGCCTCGCAACAGGGGGCTAAGGTGATTAAGGAGCTGGAGCCCATCGCCAAAGTCGATTTTGAGGCCCTGATCAAGGCAACCCGCGATAGCTAAGGCGGCAATCCAGCCCCCTCCCGAATACGTATCTACGACGGTATAATGCGCGGGTACTGGACAGAGGACTGACGGATGGGACTCATCCCGAAATCAGTGCTGGAAAAGCAGTGGGTCGACACCATCGGCCGGATCGAGTTCGGCGAGCTGACGTTCGTCGCACCGAACGGCGAGGTGCACGTGGCCACCGGCCGGCAGGCCGGGCCGAAGGCGCGCTTCGTGATCAAGGATTGGGATGTGATCGCGCGGGTGGTGGCGCGAGGCGACATCGGGCTCGGCGAAGACTACATCGCGGGGGCATGGCAGACTGACAGCATCGAAGCGTTGTTCTCGCTCTTCCTCCTAAACCTCGATCATTTCGAAGGTTACGCGCACGGCAACATGTGGAGCCGGCTCGGCTTCGTCCTCCTGAACACGATGGTGCGGCGCAACAGCGAAGGCGGCAGTCGCAAGAACATCGAGGCGCACTATGACGTGGGCAACGACTTCTATTCGCTATGGCTGGACGAGACGATGACCTATTCGTCGGCGCTGTTTCGCGGCGCGGACAAATCGCTTGGCGACGCGCAACGGGCGAAGTATGCGCGCATCCTAGAGAAGTGCGCGAGCCCGCGGTCACGGGTGCTGGAGGTCGGGTGCGGCTGGGGCGGGTTCGCCGAAGCCGCCGCCGGCCGCGATCATAATGTCACCGGAATTACGATTTCCCCGGCCCAACACGGCTTTGCAACGAAGCGGCTGGGCACAAAGGCCGAGATCAAGCTCGAGGACTACCGCAAGACGCAGGGTCTCTACGACATGATCGTTTCGATCGAGATGTTCGAGGCGGTGGGCGAGCGGTATTGGCCGGTCTACTTCCAAACTTTGGCTGAGCGGTTGAAGCGCGGCGGGCGCGCGGTGGTGCAGACGATCACCGTGAAAGACGACGTGTTCGCCGGCTATCGCACGCGCAGCGATTTTATTCGCCACTATGTGTTCCCGGGCGGAATGCTTCCATCGCTGGCGCGGTTTACGGAAGAGGCTGGGCGTGCGGGCTTAAAGGTGCTTGACGTGTTCTCGTTCGGACAGGACTATGCGCGCACGTTGCGCGCCTGGTCGGCGCGGCAAAGCGAGGCGGAGAAAAAAATTCGCGCTTTGGGACATGACGACCATTTCCTTCGGAACTGGCAGTTCTATCTGGGTATCTGTGCGGCGGCCTTTGCGGTCGGGCGCACGGACGTTCACCAGGTGGAACTCGCTCATGCATAGATTATTGGCTGCAGCCTTGATTACGGTCACCGCTCTGACGGTGCCCGCATCGGCAAACACGCGGCCGCTGGAACTGGGCAGCACGATCAACGCAACGCAGCCCTACGGCAGCGGCAAGCTGACCTGGCTGGTGTTCACCGCCTATGACGCGACACTATGGATGGACGCGCCACAATGGTCGATGAACGTGCCGTTCGCGCTGACGCTGCGCTACCGCATGGGCTTTGAGACGCAGGAGCTGGTCGAGCGCACAATCGAGGAGATGGAGAAGGTCGCGCCGTCAAGCAACGCGTACCAGCGCTTTGCGCCGGCGCTGTCGAAGGCCTTTCCGGCAGTTAAGGATGGCGACCGGATCACGGCGCTGTTCGTGCCGGGTAAGCCGGTGCGGTTCTTCCACAATGGCGTTCAAACCACCGATATCACCGACCCTGCGTTCGCAGAGCCGTTCTTCGGGATTTGGTTCTCGCCGCGCACGTCGGAGCCGAAGTTGCGGCAGGCGCTGCTGAAGCTGCGCTGATCAGCCTGCGGCCGCACTCCAGGTCGCGGGATCGTCGGCTTCGGCCGGCAGCCAGGGAGCGCGAGCGCCCAGGCGCTCGGCCACTGCCATGGCGCTGATCAGGCCGTCCTCGTGGAAGCCGTGGCGCATATAGGCGCCGCAAAACCAAGTGTTACGCGTACCCTGCATCGCCGTGATGCGGGTCTGCGCGTCGACCGCAGCCGCGTCGAAGATCGGATGATGGAACGTGGTGCTGTCGAAGATATCGGCCTCGGCGATCCGTTCGGCGGGGTTCAGTGTCACGAACAGAGGGTAGCGCTGATCGATGGTCTGCAGGCGGTTCATCCAGTAGGTCAGCGTGACGTCCGGGTCATCGCCCTGCCCGCTCGCGTGATAGTTCCACGACGCCCAGATGCGGCGGCGCTTGGGCATGAAGCGCGGGTCCTTGTGCAGGATCGCGCGGTTCTCTTGATAGCGGATGGCGCTAAGCGCGCTGCGTTCGGCGTCGCTGGCATCGGCAAGAAGGCCCAGCGATTGGTCCGTGTGACAGGCGAAGACAACGTGATCGTAAGTTACGGTGTCGCCGGTTTGGTCGGTGATGCGAACACGGCCGTTCTGGCGCTCGACGCGGGCCGCGGCGCAGGCGACCCGCGGGCGGTTGCGCAGTGCGGCCGACAGCTTCTGCACGTACTGCTGCGAGCCACCATCGACGGTGAGCCATTGCGGTTGGCCGTCGACCGTCAAGAGGCTGTGATTGTGGAAGAACGTTGCAAACAGGCGGGCCGGGAACTGCAGCATCTGTTGCGGCGGACAACTCCAGATCGCGCCCGCCATCGGCAGCAGATAGTAGCGTTTGAAGTTTTCGCTGAGGCCCATGCGGTCCACGAGTCCGCCGAGCGAGATCGTGGGCTCATTCTCGGCGCGGCTCATCACCTCGCCGTTGAAGCGCATAACCTCGCGGATGATGCTCAGGAACCACGGGCGCAGCAGGTTGCGGCGCTGGCCCAAGATCGTGTTCAGGTTCTGCGCACCCCACTCCAGCCAACCCTCGCGCATGGTGAAGGCGTAAGTCATGTCGCTGTTCTTCACCCTGACGCCGAGTCGGGCGAACAGCGCGGTCAGGTTCGGGTAGTTGCGCTCGTTGAAAACGATGAAGCCGGTGTCGACCGGGATGATCCGATCGCCGTGCTTGACCGTAATGGTACGGCTATGACCGCCGAGGCGCGGCTCCTTTTCGTAGAGGGTAACCTGGTGCTTGGCCTGAAGCAGATAGGCGGCGGAAAGGCCCGCAATGCCGCTGCCGATGATCGCGATGTTGCTCATGTCCGGTTTACGGACGGGAAACGTCGCCGGATCACTGCGAGGCACCGGTGACGCGCGTTCCAGCGGGCATGTTGGCGGCCTATGGAGCGCCCGCTGTCGCGCTCGCCATGCTGCTGCTGCCGCCTTACGTGTTTCTGCCGGCGTTCTACACGCAGACGTTAGGACTGCCGCTGGACTTGATTGGATACATCATAGTTTTGGCGCGGGTGTTCGACGCGTTTACCGACCCAATTATCGGGTTCTTGAGCGATCGGACCGGCGGGCGGTTCGGCAGGCGCAAGCCTTGGATCCTGCTCGGGCTCCCGGTCGTGGTGGTGTCGGTGATCGTCTTGTTCGTGCCCCCGCAAGAGGTGACGCTCGCACACTTTGCGGTCGGCCTATTAGGGCTGACGCTCGGGTGGACGATGATGATCCTGCCCTACAACGCTTGGGGCGCCGAACTTTCTGGCGACTATCACGAACGGACGCGCATCGCGGGCGTGCGCGAAGGTGTAGGTCTCTTCGGTACCCTGATTGCGGCATCGACGCCGACCGTGCTGACGGCGATGGGCTACGCCGACCCGCGCGTTCATATGATGGCGCTGGGGATCGTCGTGATCGTGCTGCTCCTGCCGACGGTAGCGTGGGCGCTGGCGCGGGTGCCGGAGCCGCCGCCGCTAACCAGCGCACGCGTCAGTTTTGGCGACGGACTCAAAGCCATTGCAGGCAACGCACCATTCCGCCGCTTGATCGTCGCTTATCTGATCAACGCACTCGCAAACGGCTTGCCCGCGACGTTGTTTCTGCTCTTCGTCGCACACGTGATAGGCGCGCCCGATGCGTACGGACCGCTATTACTCGCCTACTTCCTGGCGGGGCTGATCGCGATCCCCTTCTGGTTGTGGCTGGCGCTGCGCATCGGCAAACACCGCGCGTGGGTGATCGCGATGGTGCTCGCGTGCGCCGCGTTCGCGTTCACGCCTTTCGTGGTCGGCGAAGGCGACATCGTCGCGTTTCTGATCATCTCGATCGTGTCAGGCATCGGCGTTGGCGCGGACCTGGTCTTGCCGACGGCCATTCAAGCCGATGTCGTCGACGCAGACACGCGGGCGTCGGGCGAGCAGCGGACGGGCTTGTTCTTTGCGCTATGGGGGATCGCGACAAAGTTGGCCTTTGCGCTGGCCGCTATTTCGTTTCCGATCCTCCATGCGTTCGGCTTCGACGCGAGCGCCCTGACCGGCGACGGCAAGACCACAAATGAGCCCGAGGCGCTCTTCGCATTGACGATGCTCTATGCGGCCGCACCGATTGCGATCAAGCTGGCGGCGATGGCGATGATGTGGAACTTTCCGCTCGACGCCACGAGGCAGCGAGCCATTCGGGACGATATCGAAGCAGCGCGTTGATCTCTACGCGCACCACTCGAAGTGCCAAGTCCTGAGGCCCGACAGAGAATTGACGCCGGCGGCAGTGCGGCGAAAGCCCTCGCGTTCGTAGAAGCTTAAGGCGCGCGCGTTGTCCTGATTGACGTCCACATGAAGCCGGCGCGCCGCGCGCTTGGCCTCAGCGAGAAGCGTCATGGCGGCGCCGTCGCCCCAGTAGACCGGAGCAGCAGCGAGTTGGTCGATGTGGCCGGTCGCATCGTCGAGAGTAATGAAGCCCGCCATGTCGCCGTTGCCCACATCGAACGCGCAGGTGACGCGGACGCCCCGTGCGTGCAGCGCGCATAGATGATCGACAAACCAAGCGCGGCGGGCTTCGAAGTCGATCGCTGGCATGGCTTTGGTCCAGGCCGCTATCCAGAGGTCGGTCAGTTCGGGCAGGTGTGCGGCGACATAGCCGACCAGGCGATAGCGCAAACCTACTGCGCCGCCATGCGGCCGCGGGGGTCAGGTTGCGGTGCGGGCGCCGCCTCGTCGAACTCACCGCGGCGCGGGCCGTCGGCGTAGTCTTCGCGTCGAATGAGGTCGGGTTCTTCGATTGGCGGTTCGTCAATCGGCGCGGCAGCAGCAGATGCTTCGTTCGCCGCTTGCTCGGCGGCGGCTTGCTGGGCGGCGGTGATGTCGGCGCGGTGCTGGCGGAGGAAGGGTGCGATTTCTTTCAGTTCGTCGTAGAGGCCGAAGGTTAGCCGTTTGGCCCGACCGATCAGCTGCGCATAGTCGTATGAGGTGATGCGAACGTTGCGGTGGCGGCCTTCGATGCGGGGATTTCCTTCTTGCTCGTCCACCGAGCCGCCGATGACGTAAACGTCGATCGGGTCGCGCTCGCGCACGGTGCCGGCGCGGATCAGTTCGCGCACGTTCGTCCACGCTTCCATCTGCTGCTCGCCGCCGATCGTGGCGCGGGCGTTCTTCATCTCGACGACCAGCGTGGGTTGGCCATCCTTGTGGCCGCTGTTCAACGCGGTGTCGATCACCGGCTTCGCAACCGCGCCATAACGATCGATCGAGACCTCGCCGTCGCGCACGACATATTCGGGTTCGAATACCCAAAGCGCGCGTTCAAGCATCGCCTTTTGATCTTCGTTGAGGTGCGAGTGCGGATCGGCCCAGATCATTTCCATCTCGGCGATCGCTTCGAGGCGCGCCTTCAAGTGGCTGAGCGCAGCCAAGGCACCATCACCACCCCACTCCGATAGGAGTTGCTCCACGGCCTTCGCTTGCGGGTTCTGAGCGGGCTGCGGGCGCGCAGTGGCCTGAACGTCCTTGTTATCGCCGGCGGACGCCTCGCGCTTGGAGGCCAGGGCCATCTTCAGCCCACGGTTGTGCTGGCCGGCGCGTTCGATGTGCCGCAGAACGGCGGCGCGCCGGTTCTGCTCGTTCCACATGTATGCAATGGCGGCTGCAAATGGTGCAGCTACGCCCAAAACAAAGAGAAACAGCGATCCCATGCCTGGGCCCCCACTCGCCGACGCGGAACAATATCCCCCAACGCGTGTACTGTACAGCAGGTTAACGCCTAACGATAGCAACCGTTGGTTGTTAAGTTACCGACGGTGCCCCGCCCGTTTCCGGGCGGGACGGTAATCGTTACCACCTCGAGCGGAAGCCTGCGGAGACGGTGTGGCTGGTTACGTCGGTGTTCAGGCCGGCATCGTAATCGAAGAAGACAGTGGTGGCATCCGACAGGGGAGCCGAGAGGCCCGTGCCAAGCACCAGCGTATCCCGAGCGAACTCCTCGCCCCTCACGAACTGAGGAACGAACCCACCGCCCTGAAGATCTGCAATGTGGGACGAGAACGTGTCCGAGAACTCGTGCGTCCACACGGCCCGCGCTTCCGGCACCATCTTGCGGCCGGATCCGAGTTCGAGCGGATACGCGAAGCGCCCGCCGACGATCGTCTTCAGCGACGTGAGTTCCGCCGCGAGCACGTTGAGCAACGCGCCCACGCCGGTTTCGCTGTAGGCGTCGGTTTCAAGGTGCGAGTAGCTGAGCGCGACAACGGGCTGGAGACGCCAGCCGCTCTCGGTCTCGAAGATCTTCCCGCCTTCGACATAGGCGGAGAACGTGTCGCCGTCGTACTGGCCGTTGGCAACCGTACCGCCGCCGCTGAAGCGGTTGACCTCGAAGTCGTGCCAAATGTAGCTGACATTCGCGTTCACGAAGAGGCGCGTGTCGCCATAGGACGCATAGCCGCCAATCTCGTAACTCTGGATGTCGGCATTGTCTGACACGCCCTTGAAGGCGACGTCCGTCGTCGTCCACTGACCGGCAAGACCGGCGAGAAGCAGCGGCGTGAACACGTGATCGACGCCGACGATGGCGCCGCCGAGCGAGAAGTCGGTGCCGGGGATAGCCCCTTCCCCGTCCGTGTCGCCCCACACGCCGACGCCACGTCCCCACACCGCGGTCTCACCGACGCGGCGAACGCCGGTGCGGAGCCACGCGAAGGGGTCTTCGCCGGGCGTCGCGTCGCTCATGACTTGCGTCGCGCCCGGCGAGTCATTGGCTGCGAAGCGATTGAAACACCAGCCGCCGCCGGCCAATCCGCATCCACCCGAACCAATGCCATTCGTGCGATCGGCGACATTGGAGTCGAACGGATCGAGCGTGTTGACGACGTTGGAGATGGTCGAGTTTTGCGCGACGGAACTCCGAACGACCCGCAAATCGACGGTGTTGTCGTCGATCAACGAGTTCAATTCGTAGAGCGACGAATTCGACAGCAGCGCGGTCGCAATGAAGTCGGTGGTTATCGGATCGGGCGCAACGATCACGTCGTCATACCGCACCTCGGTCAGGCCCGGGTTCGCGTTCACGAAGTTATGGTCGAGGACGCCCGCAATGATTCCGTCGAGCGACACGGCGCCGCCGTTAGCTATGATCAGTTGGCCGTAGTCGCCGGGGCCGGCAGCGATGCTGCCCGTCGCGGTCGAGATGTTTGCCGGCGCACCAAGGTAGAAGGCCAAGATGCCGCCCGAACCCTGGGTGTAGCTCTCGTCGATATTCAGCGTGGTCGTTTTATCGACGTAGAGCATGCCGCCGCTCTGAACATCGACCGCATCGACGTTCGAGAAAACATAAGCGCTCGTGCCGGTGTTCTGGCCGACTTGATGGGCACCCATAATCGCGGTGCCGCCGTTCCCAACGGTGAAGCTCGAGAAGTTCGAAGCCTTGCCGCCGAAGAAATAATGGTCGCCGTTGACCAGGATCGTTTCGTTGTTCAAACCACCGGTGCCGACGCCGTTCAGGTCGCCATCGATGCCGCCGTCGCCGCCAACATACCTGTACACCGCAGACGCCACCCCGCCGAACAGAACATCGCCCTCGATATGGCCCGCGTTCTCAAAGATCGTCGGGTTCGGCACAGTGCCGTCGTCGATCTCGAGCAACACGGCCTGCGCCGTGCCGGAGTCGATCGTACCGGTGTTCGTTACCTGACCGTTCAACATGGTCACATCGACGTGCAAGGCATTCGACGGCGCCGACAAAAGATCATTGTTCACAATATCGCCGGTGATCGTTCCACCGATCACGTGCAGGCCGGTATTTGTGCCGGTGGTCGCAACGATCTCGCCGTTGTTGATGATCGAACCCGTCATCTCATCGACGACCACGCGCAACCCGTCGAAGCTGCCTTGGATGCGGCCCGTGGAACTGTTCGTAATGTTGCCCGTCATCGTGCCAACGGAAATCACCGCACCGGTGCCAGTGCCCGTTATCGTCCCGTTGTTCGTGAAGTTGCCGGCGAACGTCGGCTTGCCAAAGAAGAATGCGTCAGTCCCCGAACCGATAAACGCGCCCACATTCCCCGTGATCGAACCGTTGTTGACGATGTCGCCGTCAAACGCTCCCGTCGACACGAGCAGACCGTAGTTGCCGCCGTTGATCGTGCTGTTGTTGGTGATAGTGCCCTCGAACGAGCCGCCGACGAACGCGCATGAGCTCGAGCACTCGCCGCCGAACTCGCCGCCAAATTGGCCGAAGCCGGGGTTCGGACCTTGCACGCTCAAACCGATCGAGCCGCCGCCGATCGTGCCATCGTTCGTGATGTCGCCGTCGAACGTCCCGGCCATCACGTATAGGCCCGTGCCGGACTCGCCGCCGTCGATCGTGCCGGCGTTGGAAATGTTGCCGGTGAAGGTTTCGGTACGCGCGTTGAACCCATCGAAGTTGGTTGCACCGACGAGGAGACCGAAGGTGTTGCCGGTGATCGAGCCGTCATTCGTGACGTTGCCCGTCCATGTGTCCGGTGCGATGACGACGCCAGTGCGACCGCCCGAGATCGTGCCGGGCGGAACGTTGTTGATGGGGTCGGAAGACGTGTTGCTGAAGTCTACATTTGCGGTGCCGCCCAGGATGACGACGCCCTGGTTCGGCCCGGTGATGGAGTTGTAGTTCGTGACGTTCGTTCCCGCTTCGCCACCGAGGGTGTCGGCTCTCAGATAAAGCCCGGCGCCTAATTCGCCGCCGCCGCTGATCGTGCCGTAGTTGGTGACGTTGCCGGTAAAGGTGCCCACATCGAAACGGGCGCCCGTGCCGCTCTGACCGTCGACCGTCCCGAAATTGAGTAAACCGCCGTTGTACGCATCGGCCGACGCCGAGATTCCGAGCGACGCGCCGGTGATTTCGCCGGTGTTCGTGATACCGCCGCTAAATGAATCGACATCTTGCTGAATGAGGATTGCGGTTCCGTTGCCGCTGACGATCTGTGCGCCGAAATCGTTCGTGATCCCGTTGCTGAACGTCAGGCCGGCAAGCTCGCCGCCATCACCCAATTGAATAGCTGCTTGGCTGCCTGAAATGATGCTGCTGTTCTGAATGCCGCCGCTCCAGGAGCTGAACGTCCCGGACACATAAACACCGGCGAGGCCGCCGCCGATCGTGGCGTCGTTGTGTAGCCCGCCAACGAGAGTGCCTTCTATCGCAGCAATAGCGTTGCCAAGCGTCGATGTAATGGCGTTGTCGTTGTGAATTCCGCCGAGGATCGAGCCGCCGTTCTCACCGCCCAATCCGATCTGCAGGGCGTTGCCGTTGACAGAGTTGATGCCGCTGCCGCCGATCTGATTGCGCAGCGCCCCCGTGATGGTTGCACCGCCGCGTATTGTAAGCGCGCCGCCCTTACCACTGAAGAAGCCGCCGCCAATGCTGCCTTGGTTGATGAGGTCGCCGTTGATGTCGGCGAACACATCGAAGGGAACGAACCCGTTCCCGGGATCGCCGATGATCGCTTGGTTCGTAAGGTTGCCGGCGACCGGCGCGTTGACTATCACGCACGTGTTGTTGGTGTTGATCGTCGTTCCGTCGATCGGCGCGGTCCATGTCGTCGTGCACGCGGCCTGCGCTTCCTGAACAACGCTCAGGCTTCCAGCCGCGGCGAGTATCGCCAATGAGGACACGCGCGCCAGAAGGCGGGTTTTGTTGCGCATGGGGTTCATTCGGGGGCTTCCTTCAATTCGGTTTCGGGCTAGGCGCTGCGCAAGTCTCGCGCGCCGCTATTGGCAACCTTCGATCTCGCCGTCGATGATCCCTTCGAAGACGCCGTCACCGTCGAACTCGACCTTCTGGCCGGACTTCAGAACGACCGTCTTGCCGGTCTTCTTCGATGTCACAACAACTTCGTACGCCTCGCCGTTTGGCCCGTACTCGACCGAGACGCCGCCAGCGCCGTTGTCGCCTATTGCGGTGCGCAAGACCGTGCCGCGAATGCCGATCGTAACCGTCGGCGTTTCGAGCTTCACGTTTTCCTTCGGGATCGTGCCGGAGATGAAACGGAAGAGACCCTTCGTGTAGCGAACGGTCTGTTTGTTCGCGCCGCCTTGACCAGAGTAGACGTATTCGTCGACGGTCAGACGCGAGTTCTGTCCCATCGTGAGTTTCGACCCGTCCAGAAAGGTCACCTCAAGAGCCCCGCGTTCGGCGGTCGCAAGTTCCGCGTTGCGGATGATCGGATCGCGAAGGTTTAGGTCGCTGCGCGTACCTTGGGCCTGCTGCGACGCGGCGGGAATAATCGCCGAGGTCCTTCCAACTTGATCGGCGCTCGCGGTCCACGCGCACGCAACGACCGAAGCGACCGCAATCGCGGTGTTAACAGTGTGTTTCATTCTTTGCTCTCCCCCGCAGGGACGGACGCCTGTCGGAAATGCCGGGACAGGCGCTGTCTTTCGAATGCGGTCTGAAGTGAAGCTAACGGCGGTATGCGTCGTTTTCTAGCGATATTGCTGGTTATTCTTCAGGGGCCTTCGTTTTCATTTTGCAGTTGCGCGTTGCACTTGAGTACTCGCGTTAAACATACGAATCGCCTTTGGGAGTACTTCGTTCGGCTGGTTTCGGTCACGCTATTGTAAGTTGCCTAGTAGCCCCCACTTGGGTATGGCATCCGGCGAGAGAGAGCGGTGAAAAGCTGGGGCGGAACGCCGCTGGCTGGCAGAATTGACCGATTTTGTGTGACCAAATAGAGAACAGTTGGTTAAAACGCCGACTTCGCGACCATTCCGCAACCTCATCACGGCATGATGGGCGGTGACGTATCCGGCGTTACCGACGTTCGCCCGCAACGAGTAGTTCCATGAGCCCGCACAACGACGACAACACACGGCAGTCCCCCATCCGCCGCTCTTACGTGGTTGCGGGTGTCATCTTTTTTGTTCTTGCAGTGTGGGTGGCCTCGGGCGCGTTGAACAGGAAACACGATTCGGCGGCGATCAAATCGGCCGATGCCGCGACAGGAACTGCAGCGAAGGACAAGCCAGGTACGGAGACGAAGAGCGATCCGAAGGCATCAACCAAGCCGACGGTACGCGTGCGGACGATTACCGCCGAGATGCGAAGCCAAGACTTGACGATTCGCGGTCAGACTCAAGCGCTGCGCAAGGTGCAGGTGCGCGCGGAGACCGCGGGCAAGGTGTCGGCGATTCTGGCCGACAAGGGCGCCACCGTCAAAGCCGGGGACACGATCTGCCAAATCAACGTGGACGCGCGCACGGCGATGCTCAACGAAGCGCGGGCCTCGATGAAGCAGCGCTCGCTCGAATACGACGCAGCGAAGACGTTGCAACAAAAGGGCTTCCGTTCGGAAACCTCGCTGGCCGGCGATCTGGCACAGTTCCAAGCGGCGAAGGCGCAGGTCGAGCGGATGGAAAAGGAGCTTGAGAACACCAAGCTCAAGGCGCCGTTCGACGGCGTTGTCGATGATCGCATGGTCGATGTCGGCGACTACCTCTCCCCCGGGCAGCCCTGCGCAATGGTGATCGATCAGGATCCATTCCTGGTCGTGGGCCAGGTGTCAGAGAAGAACGTCGGACAAATCAACGTCGGCGACAAAGGTTGGGCGAAGCTGATCACGGGCCAGCGCGTCGAGGGGACGGTGCGATTTATCTCGAAGAGTTCGGACCCGTCGACGCGAACATTCCGGCTGGAGTTGGAAGTTGCTAACAAAGATGGTGCGATTCGAGACGGTGTCACGGCTGAGATCTACGTGACCTCGGACACGGTCGAAGCCCACAAAATTTCGCCGGCTATCCTCACGCTGAACGACCGCGGCGAGATCGGGTTGCGGATCGTCGACGAAAAACGTAAGGCGCACTTCGTTGTAGTGAAAGTCATTGCGGACGATGCCGGCAGCATTTGGGTTTCCGGGCTGCCGAAGCAAGCGACAATCATTACGGTCGGCCAGGAATACGTGACTGACGGCCAAGACGTGACGGCCGTTCCCGACGACAGCAAGGCGAGCTGACGATGACCGGTATTGTCGAATGGGCCCTTGAGCGCCTGCGCCTCACCCTAAGCATCTTGGTTGCGGTCATCGTCATGGGAACCGTGGCGTATGTCGCGATTCCAAAGGAGTCCGATCCGGACATACCTATCCCGTTCTTCAGCGTCGTCGTCTTTCATCCGGGAATCTCGCCCGAAGACGCTGAACGGCTGATCGTCCGGCCGCTAGAGACGCAGCTTAAGTCCGTCGAAGGTCTCAAACAGATGACCTCGTCGGCGGCGCAGGGTTATGCCGCCGTCAATCTGGAATTCGACGTCAACTTCGATAAGAGCTTGGCGCGCCAGCGCGTCCAGGAAAAGGTCGATGTCGCGCGCGCCGAGCTGCCTCAGGAATCGGAAGAACCGCAGGTCAACGAGTTCAACATCGCCGACGATCCGGTGATCTCAGTTGTCTTGTCGGGAACCGTGCCGGAGCGCGTGATGCTTCGGTCTGCACAACGGCTTGAGCGCGAAATCGAGAGCGTCCCAGGCGTCCTCGGCGCCGACCTGTCCGGCCAGCGTGAAGAAGTGCTGGAGATCGTCATCGACCCAAGCCGCGTGCAGAGCTACGACGTGTCCAGCAGCGAGCTCTTTCGCGTGGTGTCGTCGAATAATCAGCTGATCCCGGCCGGCAATGTCGATACCGGCCGAGGCCGTTTTGCGGTGAAAGTTCCGGGCCTCGTCGAGCGGCCGGAAGACGTGCTGAGCCTACCCGTCAAGGTCAGTGGCGACAGCGTCGTGAAGCTGCAAGATATCGCCGACGTGCGGCGGACGTTCCTGGATCGCAACACCTACTTGCGCTTCAACGGCGCGCCTGCCATCGCGATCGAAGTGAAGAAGCGCATCGGCGAGAACATTATCGACACGATCAAGCGCGTGAAGACGGTGGTCGACCGCAACCGCGCGCAGATGCCTGAAGGTATCAAGATCGACTACTCATTCGACACCTCTGGGTGGATCGACTCACAGCTGACTCATCTGACGAATGCTATTCTGCTGGCGATCGCGTTGGTGATGGTCGTCGTCGTGGCGGCGCTGGGACTGCGCTCAGGTTTGATCGTCGGCTTCTCGATCCCCGCATGTTTCTTGATCGGGTTCTTGTGCCTCTGGTTTGGCGGTTACACGCTGAACATGATGATCATGATGGGCATGGTCATCACCGTCGGCCTGCTCGTCGACAACGGCATCATCGTCGTCGAATTCGCCGATCGGAAGCTGACCGAAGGATACTCGAGGCGCGAGGCCTTCGCGGAAGCCGCCCGGCGCATGTTCTGGCCGGTCGTGTCGTCGACGGCGACGACCTTGGCCGCCTTCGCACCGATGCTGTTCTGGCCGGGCGTCTCGGGCAAGTTTATGAGCTACCTGCCGCTGACCATGATCTTCATCATGACGGCGTCGATGGTCGTCGCGCTGATCTTCTTACCGGCGATCGGAGTGATCTTTGGCAAAGCAGAGAAGGCTCACAAAAACACCGAAGAAGCGATCCATCTGTCGGAATCCGGCGATGTGTACGCGATCAAAGGCTGGGTCGGCACCTACGCCAGACTCGTGACAAAGGCAGTGCAATACCCCTTCATTGTCCTGGGTATGGTGAGCGCAACCCTGATCGCAATCACGACCGGATTGTTCATCTACGGCAAGGGTGTCGAGTTCTTCGTCGAAACCGATGCCTTCCAAGCGACGCTCTACGTCCGCGCACGCGGCAACCTTTCGGCCGACGAAAAGCGCGATCTGCTGATGGAAGCGGAACGCCGCGTGCTCGGCACACCGGGCCTGCACGGGGTCTACGCCGTCTCTGGCTCTTCCGGCGGCGGCGGCGTGTTCGGCGGACAAGCGCCTGTCGACACGATCGGCCGCTTGTCGATGGAGCTCAGGCCCTACTCGGAACGCGGTCCGTCGAAGCCGATTTGGCAGGAAGTGAAGCGTCGCGTGGGCACGATCCCCGGCGTGTTTCTGGAACTCTCCGAGGCGCAAGGGGGCCCACCCACCGGCAAGGCGATCCAGATCGAGATCGGCTCGGAAAACTACGCGCTCCTGGACAAGCTCACCGACAAGGTCCGCAAGCACATCGACGGCATGCCGGGGTTGCGCGATATCGAAGACTCGCGGCCGTTGCCAGGGATCGAGTGGGCGCTGGCGATCGACCGCGAGCAGTCGGGGCGCTTCGGCGCGGACGTCGGCACGATCGGCGCCGCCGTGCAGCTCACCACGAACGGCATCAAGGTCGGTGAGTACAGGCCCGACGACGCGGAGGATGAGATCGACATCCGCGTACGCTACCCGCTGGAAAATCGGGGGATCGCAGCGCTCGACCAGATCTTCGTGACCACGCGCCTGGGCAGCGTGCCGATCACAAATTTCGTTCAGCGCACGCCACAGCAACAGGTCAATAGGCTTCAGCGCGTCGACAGTTTGCGCGTTTGGACGATCCGCGCAAACGTCTACACCGACAAGGGCTTCAACATCACTGAGCGGATCGGCGAAATCCGCAAGTGGATTGATGCCGAAGGGATCGACAAGCAGGTGCGCGTGAAGTTCCGCGGCGCCGACGAACAGCAGAACGAGTCCGCGCAGTTCCTGGTGGTCGCCTTTGCGATCGCCATGCTTGTCATCGGCGGCATCCTGATCGTGCAGTTCAACAACTTCTGGCACGCGCTCGTGATCTTGTCCGCCGTCATATTCTCCGTCTTCGGGGCGCTCCTTGGCATGCTGATCGAGGGTCAGTTGTTCTCGGTCATCATGACAGGGACCGGGATCGTGGCGCTGATCGGCGTGATGGTGAACCACAACATCGTGCTCGTCGATACGTTCCATCATCTGCTCGACCAAGGCTTCAGGCCGATGGACGCGATCATCCGCACGGGCGTTCAGCGCATGCGGCCGGTATTGCTGACGACGTGGACGGCCATCTTCGGCTTGCTGCCGCTGATGTACAAGTTCGACGTCGACTTCTTTACGCGGGAAATCCACTACGGCGGACCGAGTGCGGAGTGGTGGGTGCCGTTGGCAACAGCGATCGTCTATGGGCTCGCGTTTTCGACGCTGCTGACGCTGTTCGTGACGCCGGCGATGCTTGCGATTGAGCAACGCTACTTTGCGAAAGGCCGCAAGGATTGGGGGATGATGGGAATGAAACCTACGGCCCGCCCCCACCCCGCCGAATAGGTTCGGCTTGCGCCCTTATACCCCCCGGGGGTATAAGGGCCGATGCATCGCTTATTGGTTTGGTGGGTGATTTTCGGCGCTGCGGCTTTTGCTGCGGCGGCAGCCGACGTTAGTCTCACCGTCGAGCGCAAGGATGTATTGGTGACGGGTAAACCCGTTTCCGCCGTCACCTTCAATGGCCAGCTTCCGGGACCAACGCTGCGTTTTCGCGAGGGCGAGGATGTGACCATCCACGTCACAAACAAGCTCGACGAAGACACGTCCGTGCACTGGCATGGGTTGTTGCTGCCGGGGATGATGGACGGCGTGCCGGGGTTGAATGGCTATCCGGGGATCAAGCCGGGCGAGACGTTCACGTATCGCTTCAAGGTACGTCAGGCGGGGACCTATTGGTATCACTCGCATTCAAGTGCGCAGGAGCAAGCCGGACTCTACGGCGCACTCGTTCTTGAACCGCGCGACGCCGAGCCGGTTCGGACCGAGCGCGAGCATGTCGTCGTGCTCTCCGACTTCACGGCGGAGCATCCGGATGAGATCCTGCGCAATCTGAAGAACGATCACAGCTACTACAATCGCGGTCGGCGGACGGTGGGCGACTTTTTTCGCGACGTGCGGCGCGATGGGTTCCGCGCCACCGTCAAAGATCGCGCCGAGTGGGGCGAAATGCGGATGGACCCGACGGATATGTCGGACGTGTCCGGTTACACATTTTTGGTCAACGGTCAGCCACCTGACAAAAATTGGACGGGTTTGTTCAAGCCGGGCGAGCGGGTGCGGCTTCGGCTGATCAATGCGTCTGCGATGAGTTACTTCGACGTGCGGCTTCCGGGATTGAAAATGATCGTCGTCGCGGCCGACGGACAAGATGTCGAGCCAGTGCCGGTCGACGACATCCGGATCGCGGTCGCGGAGACGTACGATGTCGTCGTGACGCCGAAAGAAGACAGGGCCTTCACGTTGCTTGCAGAGCCAATCGATCGCTCCGGTTACGCGCGCGCGACCTTGGCACCGCGTGAAGGGATGGTGGGCGAAATTCCGCCGCTGCGGCAGCGCACGACGCTAACGATGGCGGACATGGGCGCTATGCACGACGCGGCCGGCACCGCGCACGGCAATCACGGCGGCGATGCGGCGCCGACGGATCACAGCATGCACCAGAATCACGACGCCAAAGCGGCACCGGTTCCATCATCGGATCGCACACCGCGCGGGTGGGCGGACTCGGGACTGCCGGGAACACGAGCGTTACGCTACGCCGATTTGCGTTCGTTCCAGCCACAGAAAGACCTGCGCGAGCCCTCGCGGGAAATCGTCGTGAGGCTCGGCGGCTCAATGGAGCGCTATGTCTGGACGTTGAACGGTGCGAAGGCTGATAGGGCGGAGCCGATCGGTCTCAAATTTGGCGAGCGGGTGAAGCTGACATTCGTCAACGAGAGCATGATGGCGCATCCGATGCATTTGCATGGCATGTTCGTGCAACTCGTCAACGGGCAACCCGCCGAGCGCCTACCGAACAAGCACATCGTCAGCGTGCCGCCGGGCGGAACGTATTCCGCACTGCTGACCGCTGACGAGCCCGGCGAGTGGGCGTTTCACTGTCACCTGCTCTATCACATGAGCGCCGGCATGATGACGAAGGTCGTCGTCGCGCGGTTGAACGCGGAGGTGAGATGATCCGCGCCGGGTCCGCACTGCTCGCGCTTTCGCTTACGTCCGGCGTCGCTCTCGGCATGGGCGGGCACAGCAAGGGCGATCCCATGAACGAACCACTGATCTTCTGGGGCGCCGGCGCGGAGGTGGACGGCAGCGACACCGGGTGGCTCGACGATGCGGACGGAACGCTTGTGACCTGGGACACTTACGCGTGGGTCGGCGGCGATGACGTGAAACTGCGGCTCGAGACGGAGGGCGAGATGCTGGGCGGCGACGTCGAGCAGTCGGAAGCGCGCGCGTATGTCAGCTGGAACGTAGCCGAGTTTTGGGATCTGCAAGCCGGTGCACGGTATGACGCTGCACCGGATGGATTGTGGTGGCTGGCCGCCGGCGTACATGGCATGGCGACGTACTTCTTCGAGACCGACGCGCACGTTTTCGTGAGCGAAGACGGCGATGCGGCGCTTCGGCTGGAGCAATCGATCGAGCTTGCGATCACGCAGGACATCTTCATCAAACCGCACATCGAGGTGAACGCCTATGCGCAGGATGTGCCGGCGCTCAACGTTGGGGCGGGGATCAGCGACATCGAGCTTGGCCTACAGACTCGGTTCGAACTGACGCGCAAGTTCGCGCCCTACATCGACTTGGTCTATGAGCGCGCCATTGGCGAATCCGCGAGTATCGCGCGCGCTGCAGGTGAGGATATTGAAACAACGACGCTGCGCATCGGGTTGCGCGTGCGGCTCTAAGGTGGATGGAGATCGATATGCGGAAGCGACTAATGACGTTGACGTTCTTGCTCGGCTCGGCGGGCTTTGCGCTCGCACATGGCAGCGCGCATGACGGACAAAGCGCATCCGGGCAATTGGGTAACCCGAAGAAAGCGACGCGCACAATCAAGCTGGAGCTGAAGGAGTATTCGTTTAGCGCCGCGGAGCTTTCGGTCAAGCCGGGCGAGACGGTAAAGTTTGTGGTCACCAACAGCGGCCGACTGAAACACGAACTCACCATCGGAACCGCAGCTGAGCAGGAGGAGCACCGCAAAGAAATGGAAGCCATGTCCGATATGAAGCATGACGAGAGTAAGCATGCGATGCCGGAAAACTCGATCCACGTGGGGCCCGGCCAGACACGCGAGCTCGTTTGGACGTTCGCAACCGCCGGCAAGCTTGAGTTCGCGTGCAACTATCCGGGGCACGCCGATTTGGGCATGGAAGGCAAGATCACCGTTCAGTGAGGAAGCCATGATCGATCGGCGTCACATATTACTTGCGGCCGGGGCTCTTTTGTCGGCCGTACCCGCGGTGGCGAAGCCGCGCACCGTTAAAGTCTACAAGGACCCATCCTGCGGTTGTTGCGGTGCGTGGGTCACGCATTTGACCGCGGCGGGGTTCAAGACCGTCGTCGACAGTTCGGCCGACATGGCCGCGATCAAGCTGAAGTACGGCGTGCCGGATGACCTGACGTCATGCCATACGGGCGTTGTCGATGGATATGCGATCGAGGGACATGTTCCGGCGGACGACATCAAGCGCTTACTGAAGGCAAGGACAAAGGGCGCGGGGCTCGCGGTGCCGGGTATGCCGGTGAACTCACCGGGCATGGAAGCGCCGGGCCAACCGAACGAGCGCTATACGGTGTGGCTGTTCCAAAAAGACGGCAAGCGCACGGCGTTCGCTTCGCACGCCTAGATCTTCACACTCCGCAGGCGCAGCGCGTTCGCGATGACACTGACCGAGCTCAGCGACATCGCGGCGGCGGCAATGATGGGGCTCAACAGGATTCCGAACACCGGGTAGAGCACCCCCGCCGCGATGGGCACGCCGGCCGCGTTGTAGATGAAGGCAAAGAATAGGTTTTGGCGGATATTGCTCATCACTGCCCGGGAGAGTTTTCGGGCGCGGACGATGGCGGAAAGGTCGCCGGTGACCAGCGTTACGCCGGCGCTCTCCATCGCGACGGCGGTGCCGGTGCCCATCGCAATACCGACCTCTGCTGCGGCGAGTGCGGGAGCGTCGTTCACACCGTCGCCGGCCATGGCAACCTTGCGGCCTTCCGCGCGGAGCTGCTCGACAACCGCACTCTTCTGATCGGGAAGTACGTCGGCCACCACCTCGTCGATGCCGAGTTTGCGCGCGACGGCGTCGGCGGTCGTCTTGTTGTCGCCGGTCAGCATGACGACACGCACGCCTTCGGCTTTCAATGCGGCGATGGCGGTGGGCGTCGATGCTTTGATCGGATCGGCGACGGCGATGATGCCGGCAGCGTCGCCGTCGACGGCGACGAACATGACAGTGGCGCCGTCCTCGCGATGACGCGCGGCGATGGGATCGAGTGCGGCGGTCGCGATGCCCCGATCGGCAAATAGCTTTGCGTTGCCTATCATCACCGCGCGGCCGTCCACGACGCCCACGACGCCTTTTCCGGTGATCGATTGGAAAGAGGCTACCGCCGGAAGCGTTGCCCCCTCCCCTTCCGCCGCGCGGACGATGGCGGCAGCGAGCGGGTGTTCGCTGGAGCGCTCGAGCGCGGCAGCGAGGCGTAGGAGGTCCGCTTTTGCGACCGAAGCCACAGCATCGACCGCGACGACTGTCGGCCTTCCTTCGGTGAGCGTGCCGGTCTTGTCGACAACAAGAGTGTCGATCTTCTCTAGGCGTTCGAGCGCTTCGGCGTCTTTGATCAACACGCCGGCTTGGGCACCGCGACCGACGCCAACCATGATCGACATCGGTGTTGCAAGACCCAACGCACACGGGCAGGCAATGATCAGCACGGCGACGGCCGCGATCAGGGCGTAGGTGAAACGCGGTTCGGGGCCAAAGACACTCCACGCCGCGAAGGCGACCACCGCCGCCGCGATCACCGCCGGCACGAACCAGCCGGAGACTTGGTCGGCGAGGCGCTGGATCGGCGCGCGGCTGCGCTGGGCTTTCGCGACCATGGCGACGATTTGGGCCAGCATCGTTTCGGCGCCGACCTTTTGCGCCTCCATGACGAACGCGCCCGTCTGGTTGATCGTGCCGCCGATCAGCTTGTCGCCCGCTCTTTTGGCGACCGGGATGGGTTCGCCGGTGACCATCGACTCGTCGACGCTGCTCTTGCCTTCGAGAACGATGCCATCGACGGGGATACTTTCGCCCGGGCGGACGCGCAGGCGATCGCCCCTCATCACCTGCTCGACCGTCACGTCTTCGTCACCCGTTGCGCGAACGCGGTGCGCTATTTTTGGCGCCAGGTCCAAGAGCGCCCGAATGGCGCCACCGGTGTTTTCGCGGGCGCGCAATTCGAGCACTTGGCCGAGAAGCACAAGCACGGTGATGACCGCGGCGGCTTCGAAGTAGACCGCAACGGCGCCTTCCATGCCGCGAAGCGCCGCTGGGAAAACGCCTGGCGCCAGTGTCGCGACGACGCTGTAGACCCATGCGATTCCGGTGCCCATCGCGATGAGCGTGAACATGTTGAGGCTACGATTGACGAGCGAAGCCCAACCGCGAACGAAGAACGGCCAACCGCACCACAGCACCACCGGTGTCGCGAGCGCCAGCTGAAGCCAATTGCTGAGCGTGGCGCTAATGAGCATGTGCAGGCTCGCAAGGTGGCTGCCCATCTCCAGCGCGAACACTGGCACGGCGAGCCCAAGGCCGATCCAGAAGCGGCGCGTCATGTCGGCCAATTCGGCGTTCGGCCCCTGCTCTACCGCGGTCACGTCTTCCGGCTCCAACGCCATGCCGCATTTCGGACAGGCGCCGGGTCCGATCTGCCGAACCTCCGGGTCCATCGGGCAGATGTAGATCGCGCAGGGTTTGACGGGTGGTGCGGGGGGCGGCGCCAGCGCAAGATAGGTTTCGGGGCTCGCGATGAACTTCAGGCGGCAGCGCGGATTGCAAAAGTGATAGGTCGTGCCGGCGTGCTCGGCGTGATGCGGCGTCTTCGCGGGATCGACCATCATGCCGCAGACGGGGTCTTTCGCCTTCGCGACGAGTGCCGTCGTCGTCTCGGGCGTGCAGCAGTCGTGGTCGGTCGTCATTGGCCGTTCATGGTTGATGCGTCGTTCGCTTGATCAGTATACCCCCGGGGGGTATAGTTCAACCATGCAGGACACCACGAAGAAAGTCTGCCTCTCGCGCCTCAGCCGGATTGAGGGTCAGGTGCGCGGCCTCGCCAAGATGGTTGAGGACGATCGTTATTGCATCGACGTGATCAATCAGCTGCAGGCGGTGACCGCGGCGTTGAAAAAGGTCGAAAGCGAGATCCTGTCCGACCACATCGCGCATTGCGTGGAGCATGCGATTCGCTCCGGCGATAAGAAGGCGCAGCGGGAGAAGGTGACCGAGCTCGTCGCCACGTTAGCGCGCGCCCGTCAGGGTTAGAGCGAACTTTCCGGCCGACTGATCTACATCAAGGCCTGAAAATGATCCGGTTGCTACTGCGACCAACTCGCAGTTGACGCGCCAGTTGCGAATGATTATCAATAGCGTGAACAGTCCGGAGCCGAAAAGTGAAACTCTTGTTGTCGTTCCTTGTCGTCAGTTTGGTGTTGATCGCCCGGCCCGCTATCGCGGACGAAACACCTAAGTTCGAGATCGTGATCAAAAACCACAAGTTCGAACCGTCGACGCTTGAAGTACCCGCGGGAAAAAAGATCAAGCTGATCGTCAAGAACCAGGATCCCACGCCGGAAGAGTTCGAGTCATATGAGCTCAACCGCGAGAAGGTCATCGCCGGCAACGCGCAGGCGATCATCTTCATCGGGCCGCTAGAGCCCGGCACCTACCCCTTCTTCGGCGAATTCAATCAGGCGACGGCGCAAGGGAAGATCGTCGCGAAGTAATCCTCTCACCTCGGTTTGTTCGGCATGTTTGCGTCCGCGCTCATTGTCTTTCGTGAAGTTCTTGAGGCAGCTTTGGTGCTGTCGATCGTGGCTGCCGCGACAAACATGGTCGCCGGGCGCAATCGTTGGCTCGCTCTCGGTGTTGTCGGCGGGGTCGCCGGCGCAGTCGTCGTCGCAGCCTTCGCAGGGGCAATCGCGGAGGCTCTGGAAGGGGTCGGGCAAGAGATCTTCAACGCAGTTGTGTTGTTGCTCGCTGTTGCAATGTTGGGCTGGCACAACATTTGGATGCAGCGGCACGGGCGGGAGCTTGCGGCGCAGATGAGCGCGGTCGGCTCGGCGGTGGCTGCGGGTTCGCGACCGCTCTATGCGGTGTCGATCGCGGTCGGGCTCGCCGTGTTGCGCGAGGGCGCGGAGGTTGTGCTTTTCCTCTATGGCATCGCAAGCGGTGGGGCGAATGCGACGGAACTCGCGCTCGGCAGCGCCGTCGGCCTTGCGCTTGGTGCGATTGCGGGGCTCGCGCTCTACGCCGGACTGCTGAAGCTTTCGTCGCGCTATCTGTTCACGGTGACAAGCTGGATGATCCTGCTGCTCGCCGCCGGCATGGCCGCGACGGCGGCAAAGTATCTGTCTCAGGCCGATGTGCTGCCGGCGCTAGGCCTCGCGATCTGGGATACGTCGGCGGTGCTGTCCGAGGACGGCGTGCTGGGCCAAGTGCTGCACGTTCTAATCGGCTACGTCGCGCGGCCGTCCGGCATTCAGTTGATTTTCTACATTTCCACTATCGTCCTCATTGGGGGTCTTATGTTTGCGTTGAATCCACGCCGCCGTCCGGTTCCCGCCGGTGCCGGCGTCGCCGCCGTGTTGCTCGCATCTGTGTTCGCTGTCCCTATGACCGCGCGCGACGCACAGGCGGGATTCAAGGTCTATTCCCCCTATGTCGAGTATCGCGAGTTCGAAATCGAGTACCGGCCGTCGGTCACGGTCGACAGTGACGGTGCAAAGGACAACGAGCAAAAGCACTTGCTGGGCATCGGCTATGGCGTAACCGAGTGGTGGTTCACGGAAATCTATGTTGAGTGGGAGCGCGAGGCGGGTTCGGGTGAGGAACTGAACTTCGAAGCGTTCGAGTGGGAGAACAAGTTCCAGCTGACGAACCCCGGCGAATACTGGGCAGACTTCGGCTTGCTAGTCGAGTACGAGCGGACGGACTCGGGAAGCTCGCCGGACGAACTTGCCGTGTCGCTGCTGTTCGCGAAAGAACTGGGCAAGTTCGACGCAACCTACAATCTCGAATTCGCGCGCGAGATCGGCAACGGTGCGGGCAACGACGTCGAACTGGCGCACCGCTTTCAACTGAAGTACCGGCTTGATCCGGCATTCGAGCCAGCGATCGAAGTGTTCAGCGAATTCGGTCCGATCGACGACCTGCCCGGCTTTGACGAACAGGCGCACTACGTGGGCCCAGCCTTCGCCGGCAAGATTCCGCTGGGCGATTCCGGCCTGAAGCTAAAGTACAACGCCGGCTACCTGTTTGGCGTCAGCGACGGCGCGGAAGACGGCATCGTGAAGGCGATCATCGAGATCGAGGTACCGCTGTAAGGGACTCGCCGGCGAATTGCCGTCAACGCGAGCCCTTGCAGATATGCCGCTTCCGCTCTCAGGCTCCGGGCTTCTCGAGCGGTTGCGCCCGCCTTTCGACAAATTCCGTGAGGCGTCGTTTCGCTTCAGACCCAGACTGGCTGATTGCCGCGACAAGGCTTTCGACGAACAAGCCGTCCGCTTCGGCCATGTCCTGAATGCGTGGCAAGGCTTGTAGGACGCCCATCACGGTTAGCGGAGCTACGTCCGCGACTTTAGCTGCGATCTCAGCCGCCTTTGCCTGCGCCGCGCCAAGCGGCACGAGATATTGGACAAGCCCGCTCCGCTCGGCGGCTTCAGCATCCAACACGCGACCGGTCAGCATCATGTCGGTCAGGCGAGCTGCGCCGAACAACCGAGCGACAAACACAGAAGCGCCGCCGCCAACGTAGATGCCGCGTTGCCCTTCCGGAAAGGCGAAGACGGCAGATGCATCGGCAATCCGCAGGTGGCAAGCGGCAGCGATTTCAAGCCCGCCACCAATCGTCGGGCCGTGAAGCACCGCTATGGCAGGCGTGCGACCCACTCGAAGGCGGGTCATGACGTCATGCCAGCGACGAGACATCTCAAACACTTCGATCGTCGACCGATCTCGTTGTTCCGCGAGGTCGAGGCCCGCCGAGAAGCATGACCCATGGCCGAACAGCACCATAACCCGCGCCTCACTCCCCGCACGCCCAATGGCGGCGTCGAATTCGGAAAGCAGTGCCTCACTGATCGCGTTGCGCTTCTCGGGCCGGTTCAGCCCGAGCCAAGCAACTTTGTCACGAAGCTCGTAAGTAAGAAGAGACATGGTGCCCACTGCCCTTTCGTCGATCCGATTCCGGCGACTGACCCGATCAAGGTACTGAATACTCCAGTGTTGGTGCGCTTTCCAACACGATGGTCGTGGCGGAACCTAACCGGCAATTCCGAACCGTTGCTGCATCAGGCTAAAGCTCGCGATCCTGAGCAGGTCGGGCGAGGCTTGAGCGGTGGTGACGCTGTCGGCGTCCGCGAGCGTATCTAACCAGGCGCCGGTCTTCGCCGGATCGAAAAACGGCTGGTCGGCGAATTCCCGCGAGCGCAGTACGCTTTCGCACAGCGCCCGCAGCGGATCAGCGTTCGTGGTCTTGCCGGCTTGGGCCAGCGGCGGCGCAATGAACGGGTGCTTCTGGCGGCGATAAAGTTCGTCCGTGATCACATCCCGCGTCGCTTCGCGCAGGATGTATTTCTCGCTCTGCCCGCGGATCTTGTACCGCATCGGCAAGCCGGCAGCGTACTCCGCGACGTGATGGTCAAGGAACGGAACTCTCCCTTCGATCGAGTGCGCCATCTCCATCCGATCGGCTAGCACCGTCAGGATGAAATTGATCAACATCGTCTTGTGCCAGAGATAAAGCGAGACGTTGACCGGATCGCGACCTTCGATCTTTCCCGGGATATCCAGCTCCGACAAAAACGCGCGGTACGGCGCATCAACGTCGTGCGCGCTCGCGACGTCGGGCCGCATCAGGCTGGCATTCCTCACATACATTGTCGACATATTGGCGATCCACGTCGGGCAAAAGCCGATCGCCTTGGCGACGAGTTCGGCGCCGTGCGCTTGCGCGCCGGTTGGAAACAGCAACGGCCTGGAAAGCGGGTTGGCCTCCAGCATTTGCTCGATCGCGGCCTGGCGCTCGGCGTCCGAACGATAGTCGCCGCCGAACAACATGTTGTCGCGGCGCTCCATCGGATAGCCGGCGAGCATTTCATCGGAACCTTCGCCCGTGAACACGACCTTAATGCCGGCGTCCCGCACGGCGCGCGACAGCAAGAACTTGGCGACGGTGTTGGCGTTGAAGATCGGCTTTTCGCTGTGCCAGATCGCGTCGCTCAAGCCGTCTGCCATCTCGCGGGGACCGACCGGAATCGGCACATAGTTCGAACCGGTGAAGGCAGCGGTGCGTTCGGCCAACGGCGACTCGTCGTAAGCGCCCTCGAAGGCGATCGTGAAAGCGCGGATCGGCCGGCTCAGCCGCGCTTGCGCCAACCCCAGCACCGCCGACGAATCCAATCCGCCGCTGAGATAGCACGCGACCTCGACATCGGCTGTCAGGCGCTCGGCGACCGAATCGTCCAACACCGCACGGAAACCGGCGATGACGTCCGCTTCGCTGCGATCGTCCTTGGACAACGACGCCGCCGGCGGATACGCCGTCTCCCAATATCGTTCGATCCGCACCGCGCCGTTCTTCGCAATCGCTATGCACCCTGGCGGCACTTGCCGAATGTTCTCGAACATCGACGCGTTACTGCGCACGTGGGCAAACTCGCTGAGGACAGCAGCCCTGTCCCACCGCGCCGGCACGCCAAGCGCAAGCAACGCCTTTACCTCCGAGGCGAACATCACGTCGTCGCCGACGACGGCATAGAACAGGGGCTTTATCCCGAAGCGATCGCGCACCGCGATCAGTTCGCCGCTTCGGCGATCGGCAATGACCAAAGCAAACTCACCGCGCAGGTGTTTGGTGAAGGAAAGGCCGTGCTCGTCGTAAAGATGCAGTGCGATCTCGCTGTCGCTGTCCGTGACGAACCGATAGCCCTTCCCGCGCAACCGCTCGCGTATCGCCTTGTAGCCGTAGAACTCGCCGTTGACGACGGCATTCAAGTCGCCGCGGTCATGACCCAGGGGCTGCGTACCATTGTTGAGGCCAATAATGCTGAGCCGCACATGCCCAAGCGCGGTCTTTCGGTCCTGAGAGAACCAACTCGCGCTTCCGTCCGGACCGCGGTGAGAGATCGAGCCTAACGCAGTGTCGAGACGCTCATTGCTCAGCCAAGCGCGGGCGAGCTGCGCTGCAATCAATCCGCACATCTGGGTATTCCCTCTATCATGAGCGGGTGTAGGTTTTCGGAATACGCAACGCAAGGGCCGCACCCCGGATGTTCCCGCGTCGTCCTTACCAAGAGCCGCGCCGGTCGCGTTGTGCAGATGGGTCTACCCTCGCGCGCGGTATGCCGATACCGTGAGCCATAGTTCGCTCCAATCAGGGGATGTTCATGTCACTTTCGGATTTGGCAGCGCTGGGGTCGTTCTTCAGCGGCCTCGGCGGCCTCGGGGTGCTGGTGTCGCTGGTATTTCTATTTGTTCAGCTACGGCAGATCGGTGCACAGGTGAAGCAGACCGAGAAGAACCAACGCGCCCTGATCAGCCAAGCTGCCCTCGCAGGCACCCGCGACATCATTCGGGCCTTCGCGGAACCGCACGCGGCCGCCCTGATGAGCCGGGTCGTGGCCGGCGAACGCGATTTCACCGCAGCTGAGCTCTATCAGCTGAGCATGATGCTCCGTCAGTCTTTGATCGGCATGCAAGACGCGCTCTTCCAGCACCGCGAGAGCCTGATCGACGAGGGGACATTGGAGAATGCGTTCCGCGCAAACCGTTCGACGCTTGCGCAACCCGTGTTCCGCGCCCTTTGGCTGCAAAGCCGGGAAACATATGCACCCGAGGTAGCGTCGCGCGTGGACAAGTTGATCGCCGATCGCTCAGTCGCCAAGCCGGTCGATGCCGTCGCACGATTTCAAGTCAACCTGGGCAAACTCACCACCGGAGAGAAGGGACCCTTGATCAAGAGCGAAGAGACGGTTGTAGAGCGGCTCGCATAGCCGCGGAGCGGGGCTGTCCGCGAGTCGTTCCGCCGACACAGTATCCGCGGGCACGCCGTTGCGCCCGTTGGCCGCGCTCGCTAGAACGCTGCCAGAGCCAACGCAAAGGATCGAGCCGATGCTCATGCCCAAGGTGGAAGCCGCTTCGAAAGACCAGCGCGAAGAGGCGATGAGCACGCTCGTGCTCGGCTTCGCCGCCGATCCGGTTGCGCGCTTCTTCCACGCCGATTCCGCGCGCTGGTTGAGCGCCGGGCGGCGCTTCTTGGACGCTTTCGGCGGGCGCGCCTTCGATCACGGCACGGCCTTTGTCGCCGACGACTGCCGCGCGGTTGCGCTGTGGCTGCCGCCCGGTGTTTCACCCGACGAAGAGACGATGGGCGCCATTATCGAAGAAGAGATCGCCCTGCGCCCCGCGATGGCCGAGGCTGCGGCCGGCCTCTTCGAAGGCATGGCGAAATATCACCCGCACGAACCGCACTGGTATCTGCCGCTGATCGCCGCCGATCCGAGTCGGACCGGGCAAGGGCTCGGCGCCGCCCTGATGAAGCACGTGCTAGCGCGCTGCGACAAGGAGGGTGTCATCGCCTATCTCGAGAGTTCGAATCCGCGCAACATCTCGCTCTACGAACGCCACGGCTTTCGCATCATGGGCGAAATCCGAAGCGCCGGCGCGCCGGTCATGACCCCGATGCTGCGCGAGCCGAGGTGAGCGGAGTCGCCGCGCGCGGCAGATACCCGCTCGTCCGGTCCGCTGGTCGGATTTCGCCGGCCGATAGGATGTGTAGCCGAGCGCGGCACTTAAGGATCATGCAATGACACTCGAAGTCGTCTATTTCATCAGTCAAATCGTTGCGGCCGTGGCGCTCGTCGCGTCGCTGGCTTTTGTCGGGATTCAACTGCGTCAGAATACAAGATCCCTGCACGCAGCGACGTCGACGGCGCACACTCAATTGTTGATTCAATTGGGGATGTTTGCCGGTGGGACCGACGATGCGGCGCACATCTGGAAATCGGGCCTTCAGGGTCTGGACCAGCTGACCGAGAACGAGCGCGTACGATTCACGGTCTTCCTCAGTACCTTGATGCGCTTCTTCGAAGCTTCGCGCGTGCAATGGTTGCACGGTCAACTCGACAAGGAGCACTGGCACAGCGTCGAGCAACAGGTGAAGGGTTTGGCTACTCAGCCCGGTGTTAAGGCCTGGTGGCGGGTGCGCTCGCATTGGCACTCGGAGGAGTTTCGAAGCTGGTTCGAGTCGATTGAGGGTGTTCCCGGCGATTTTCTGTTCTACGGCGAGCAAGCTGCCGACCAACCCAGATAGCCACCTTCGGCGATGGAGGGCCGCGCCCGAGTCAGGCTGGGGCGGGTCTGGCTGTGAGCTTTGAATAGGTCTGGTTCGCGATCAGGATGACATGTTCCTCAACGCCGTTTTCGCGGTCGACGTTGATCGTCGCGTATTCCGGGGATGTCATCATTTCAAGGAAGGCGGCGCGGGAAGGATACTGAGCCAGCAACACCCAATCCCAGCGGCCGTCGCCGAGGTCACCCACCGAGACGCCTTCAACTGTCCCGGCCCAGATCACCGTGCCGCCCACCTTTTTCAGCAGCGGCATGTCGCCCTTCGAATAACGCGCGTTGGCATCCCAACCCGTACCGTTTCCGTCCAACGACCGCGCGCGGAACCGCACAAGGTTCACCATCACGACAGGACCGTTGTCCGGGAGGCCACGCACAAAGTCTTCGTTCAGTGCCCGCGGTCCGGCCATGTGCTTCAGTTCCTTGGTTCTTCGCGTCTCGAACCTTGTAGACCAAATTCCGGCGCTCGGCGAGTTTGGTCCGGCCAAAGGTCTCGGCGGAGATTGCCGTGTGTCCCCCGAACTCGCTTCTCTCGCAAGCGCAGCGAGAGCCGGTCGCGTGTCCCTTGAATTCATGTCCCCTGAATATGTCGTGCGGGGTACTATCGCTGAGGCGATGCGTCGGCTAAGCAGGGGCGGGTTCCGCACTCGAGAGGCACTCGCATGACTCTGATCGCCGCGATCGACATCGGCACCACTGGCGCGCGCTGCATGATCTTCGACCTCGCGGGGCGTTGCCTCGGCAGCGCCTACGAGGAATACGGCCTCAGCCACGTCAAAACGGGTTGGATCGAACAGTCCATCCCCGATGTGCTGGCGGCGACCGACCGGGCTTGCCGGCGCGCGACCGGGGCGCCCGGGATCGACGCATCGCAAATCGCGAGCGTCGGGCTGTCGACGCAGCAATGCGGAACGTGCGCTGTCGACAAAAGCGGAAACCTCATTCGCCCGATGCTCTCATGGCAAGATGCGCGTGCCACGGCGGAAGCCGGCGCCATCGTCGGCCAATTCACGATGGAACGGTACAAAGCCATCACCGGCGCGCCGCCTATGCCAAACGGCGTCGTCGCCAAGATGCTGTGGTTACGGACGCACGAGCCGCAGACGTTCGAGCGGGCGGCGAAGTGGCTTCAACCTCACCACATCGCCCTTCGACATTTGGGGGCGGAAGACGATTTCGTGGATCTGCCCGAGGTCGGATACTACGGCCTTTGGGACGTTGCCACGCGCGCGTGGCATCCGGAACTTCTTCAATTCGCAGGCGTCACGTCGAACGCTTTCGGACATGTCGTCCCAGCGGGAACAAAAGTCGGTCAGATCAGCGCCTCGGCGTCGGAGCGAACCGGGCTGCCGCGTGGCGCGTCGCTCTGCGTCGGCGCGGGCGATGCCGCTTGCAGTCTCGTTGGCATGGGGGCAACAAGCCCCGGCATGCTTTCGGTGACGCTGGGAACGGCTGGGATTGCAGCGCTGAGTATCGATGCGCCGCGAACTGAACTGGCTGAATTCCTCGTCTTCGGCCATCCGGTGCCGGATATCTGGTTCGCCTCGGGCGCCAGTCTTGCCGCGGCAAGCGCCTATCGGTGGTTTCGTGATGTATTTGGGCACGTCGAACAAGACGCGGCGCAGCGGGATGGTTCGAACGTTTTCGACAATCTCAACGCGCTTTGCGCGCAAGCGCCGCCAGCATCGGGCGGCTTGCTTTTTCTTCCCTATTTGAACTCCGCCGGAACGCCGCATTGGAACCCGGAAGCGCGGGCCGCCTTTGTCGGCATTTCGCAGAATCACGGGCGGCATCATTTCGCCCGCGCCGTCATGGAAGGGGTGGCTCTGGAAGTTCAAGACATGCTGACGCGTTTCAACCACTATGGCCTCCGCATCGGCCGCATCAGGGTTGGAGGCGGCGCAGCACGATCGTCGCTGTGGACGCAAATTCAGGCGAACATCTACGGTCAACCTGTCCAACGACTGAAGGAAGGCGAGACGACGGCATTGGGGGCCGCAATACTGGCGGGCGTGGGCGCCGGTGTTTTCTCGGATATCGGCGAAGGGGTCGACGCCATGGTCGGCATCGCCGATACGATCGAGCCGCAGGTCGACCAGACGGCGCGGTATGTGGAACTGTACGCCGCCTATGCGGATGCTTACCGGTCTTTGGCCCCCTCGACATTTTCGAAGCTCTGCGCGCTGCAACGATAGCTCAGAAAAAGGGGTGCTCGACAAATGTCACGACTGGACGCCAGCCTGGCTTTGAAACCTCTGGAAGAGGGCGTCTTTGCCGCTCTTGCCGATCCCGCTTATGAGGCCAATAGCGGCATGTTCGGCGGCTGGACGGCCGCGCTGATCGTCAGCGCTGCGTTGTCGGATCCGCGCGCGAGCGGCTCTTGTTCGTCACTGTCGATGCATTTCCTCAAAATGATTCCGCCAGGATCGGCCTTGCGGATAACGACGCGGCCCGCGGGCGGCAGCAAGTCGATCGCGGTGTGGCAGGTCGAGGTCACGCCGGAGGGCGCGCCCGGTCCCTCGACCATCGGCACCGTCGTGCTGACGCATCGCCATCCGAGCGACGCGCACGTCGAGGGCAAGATGCCTGAGGCTGTCCCGCCGGAGACGTTGCCGCCGCTCTCTCCGCCAGGACCTTTTGGTCAGCGCACGCAGAATCGAATCGCGCGCGGCGGCAAACTGTTCGAGGCCCCCGATACCGTGTCGCATGCATGGGTGCGCGAGACCTCAGGACGCACGATGGACGCGATCCAATTGGCCTATCTGTGCGACGTCTTGGTACCCAGGGTCTTCCATATCAGCAAGGGGCCGCGCCCGACATCGACCGTGACGTTGTCGTTGAACATTCTCGCGGGTCCAGAGGAGTTGGCGAGCATCGGCGACGACTGGATCTTGAACGAGGTGACCGCAACGCGAATCGAACAAAGCCAAGCCGGCAGCCACGCCCGTCATTGGAGCCGCGCGGGCGGATTGCTGGCGACAAGCGAACAATTGTGCTGGTTCCGATGAGGTGCGATCGATCCGCCGATGACCCTCGAACAACTCTACTACGTCTCCCAAATCCTCGCCACGGTCGCGATCTTCGGATCGCTCGTATTCGTAGGTTTACAAATGCGCGCCCGCGAGACCCGATACGGCGTCATGAATCAAATTCTCACGGACCCTCATCAGTCAGTGATTGCGATGTCGCTCGAGCCGCTTGCCGCACAGGACTACTACGCGGGACATCATGGCGGGCTCGCGGCGCTCGCTCCTGAGCGTCGGGCGTCCCACGTCATGACCCAGGTGGGCCTATTGCACCTTTACGAACGAGCTTACGTTCAGCGCGAAGCGGGTCGATTGGCGGACGACGCTTGGGAATCGATCCGGAGGCAATTCATGGCGGCTTTTACAGGAGCAGCCTCCAGGGAAATTTGGCAAAGCCGCCGCATGTCTTTTCCGCCCGACTTTGCCGCCTTCCTGGACAAAGAAATCGCGAGTGCGCCGCCGGTTTCGTATGTGCCACTAGTGCCGGCGGCCGCCACGGCGCCCGTCCTATCGTCGTCCGAAGTCAGGAGCGCTCAGCCATGACCCTCGAAGAAGCCTACTTCATCAGCCAGACGATCGCGGCCGTCGCCGTGATCGCCTCTCTTGTCTATCTCGCGCTCCAAACGCGGCAGGCGGCGCGAAATACAAGGGCCGTCATGCACGAGAACCGCGCCGCATCGGTCGTGCACTTCATCGACACTGTTACCGCCCCTGAGTTTCACCCGGTCTGGATGAAGGGGAACAACGCTGACACAGACATGTCGGATGCCGATATCGATAAGTACACCAGTCAAGTGCGTAGCATGGTCATCGTTTGGGAAGAGCGCTTTCGAGAGAAGCGGGAGGGGATGCTTGATGAGCGCCGCTGGGCGTCGTCTGAGGCCACAATCAGTGCGGCCACGAAGGTGCCGGGCTTTCGGGCGGCGGTGGCGTTCATGGGTCCACGATTAGACCCAGAGTTCAAGGCGCTCTTGGACAAGCATGTCGCTCTGGGCCGCGCGTCCCGAACCCCCAATGCCGCCGCCGCATGGCGCGACGCAGCGGCCAAGGAACGGGCCGCCGCCGAGCAGACCGAAACTGAAGAGCCCCGCCCATAACCCCAATTGCCGTCAGCCACGTGTCGGGCGATGCTACTCCGGCACTTGCTCGTCCGAACCGCCGAACGCACCAGGGAAGTCCTTGAATTTGGGTAAGCCGTCTTTCATCGGCAACACCGTCTCGGCATAGTTGATGTGCAGGCCGGGCTTGAACGCGAGCGTCGGCAATGTCGCCGAGAAGACGTCGATAACGCCGAGGGTCGGGTGATTGGTCATCAGGTGGCCACCGCATCGGGCGCAGTACTTTCGGTCGCTGATCGGTGTCTTGTTGTAAGTCGCGACGTGTTCGTTACCGGCGGTGATCCGCACCGCGTCCGGCTTCCACAATGTAAACGCGTTGACCGGGCCACCGGACCAAGAACGGCAAGAACGGCAATGGCAATAACCCATGCCGTCAGGTTCGCCGACGGTTTCGATCTTCACCGCCCCGCAGAAGCACTCACCTTTGTATGCCATCAATCGTCTCCCTGAAGAGCCGCGAGATAACTTCAAACAACGGCCAGATCGCAAGGGGGCGGTTTCGCGCAGAATTCGCCGCCGGCGTCGACCGTGCTCCGCCGGGCGCGCATCATCCCGCCCGGAGCTTAGCGCTCAGCGCCTGCGCGCGCGTCAATTCGTGTTGCGCCTCACCCAGGTCGAACGCAGCGCCGGCCCTGCTATAGAAATCGACGACCTGAGTTAGTGTCGCGGCGGCAGTTTCGCAAGCCGCTGCATCGCGGCGCAGCTCGCCATCGTCGATCGTCAGCCGCGCCTGCGCCAACGCCGTCATGGCCCATGCATCGTCTTTGTCCGCAGGGCGCGCCTCCCGCACCGTGTTGCATAGGGCCAGCGCTTCGTCTCTTAACGCGGGTTCCCGCCGCAATCGGGCAAGATGGCCAAGCGCCGAGGCGACCTGCGTGACGGTCGTCGCCCACGATTCGGGGTCAGCCTCGCGCGTGCGCACCTCCAGCGCCGCGCGAAACGTCGCAATCGCGTTCTCAAACGCCTTCGCGTCGCCAGCCGTCTTTCCCCGTGCCGCGAGCGCGTTGCCCAAGTTGTCTTGCGAGCGCGCCCAATCGACCGCCGCGCGTTCGCGCGTGCGTTCCTCAAGCGCTTCCCTGTAGGCGGCGATCGCTTGATCGATCAAGCGCGCATCGCCGCGCAACTCGCCCAATGCCGTCAGCGAAATACCGAGGTTGTTTTGTGTCGTAGCCCAATCGAGCGGCAGCTTGTCGCGCCGTTGCTTCTTCAGCGCCGCGCGATACGCCGCGACCGCACGTGTCAGCAGATCCGCATCCCTGCGCCGCCGACCAAGCCGCGACAACATCGTCGCCAAGTACTTTTGCGAGTCGGCCCACGCTTCCGGCTCGTGCACGGGCGAGCGCACCTTCAGGGCATCCTCGAAACACGCGATGGCTTCTTCGGCAAGCGCGTCCTCGTGCGTCTTCCGCCACAAGTCCTCGAGCGCCATTCCCAAATTCTCACGCGTCTTACCCCAGCCGGAGGGGTCGCGCTCGCGTGTGCGTTCCTCAAGCGCTAAACGATAGGTCGCGATACCCTCTTTCAATTTCGACGGGTCGTCCTCGCCCATGTCGCACAACGCATTCGCAAGATTGAGCTGCGTCTTCGCCCACTCGAGCGGAAACTTCTCGCGTGGGCGTTCCTCGATCGCACCACGAAAGGCCTCGATCGCCGCCACTCGTTTCGAGGCGTCCTTCGTGCGATTGGCCAATTTGTTCAGTGCCAGGCCCAAATTGTTCTGCGTCATCGCCCAATCTTCGGGAAGCCAATCGCGGCGGAACAAAATCATCGCCTCATGATAGGCGGCGACCGCTTCCTCCAAATAGAGCGTGTCGCCGCGGCCGCGCGACAACACGGACATGATATTGCCGTAGTCGTTCTTCCGCTTGGCGCGGTAGAGACCGCCGGAAACGTAGTTCGGATCGTCAAACACCTGGCGATAGACACTAGCGGCGGCGTACATCGCGCCTTCATCGTTCAGTTGCGAGCCAACGGCAACCAACGCATCGGCCGCGTGGGCGCGCACGCTCGCGCTGAACTGCAGACGATCGGACGACAGACGTTGCTCGGTGACGCGGATCAGGCGTTCGCGGGCACGCGGGCGGCGGCGCAACGCAAATGCGCGCGCGGCATCGACGGCTTTGTAGTGCCGCTCCTCGCTGTTGGATGCCAGCGCTTCGTCGATCGGACGCAGGTCCCGCCCTTCCTGCGCAAGCCTGGCGATGTGCGGCAGGCGCAGAATGCTGGCGATGAGCACCAAATCGAACGACGCGCGTAGGCCCAACATCATGACCTTCGCGGCGAGCGACGGCGCAGCATTGCCGACGGACTCAGCCTGAACGCCACCGCCGAAAATCTCGAAGTACCCGATGAAGGGCAAGGACTTCACGAATTCCATCAGCGTAAACGTGCTAAGCGCAAGCAACCCCGAACCTGGCACATACGAGAACGCGACGCCTTCGGCCTGAAGTTTTGCGAACGCAACGGGATAGTAAAAGAACAGAAAGCCCACCGCGGTTAGCACCTCGTTGCGCAAGTTGCCGGTGATCTGGATGCGTTTTTCTTCCTCGACAATCTCAGCCGCGACGTCGTCTTCGTCCCAGGACCAGTGACGATACACGATCAAAATCGAGATCAACCCCAGGACAAGCGCAACGAAACCGAATGCGCCGGGCGCGAACGCGCCGAGCGTGCCTAACCCGAACAGAATGGCACTCAACGCTGCCCAGCGAGCATTGCGGTTCCGGATACGTGTGCCCACGCCCCACGAGCCGTAGACGACGATCGCCCGATCTAACGCGTTGACGGCATCGAATAACCAACCGCGTAGCGGCTTCATAGGCCAGCGCCAGAACGCGGCAAACAGTGCGCCGATCGAGACCGCGATTGCGAACGTCACAAGGCCCGGCAACCAGGCCGCGACCCCAGCTTGTGCAACGCCGCCTACCGCACCCCATCCGTCCGCCAAGCGCTCCCCCATCAGACTCTATGCGCGACAGAGTCTAGGGCAACCGGGCGGCGACGGCAAAAGGCGACGGGCCATCCACCGCCGCGCAACTTTGGATAGCCCAACGCGGGTCGCCGTGTGGCGACAACCTCGATCTAACTTGTTCACATTCGGCGAACGGAGGACATCGATGTCGTCCTTGGCCGCGCCCGATTTCTCGCTACGGACACTTGCCCGCCCGAAAGCAGGGCGACACGACCGCTGGATCCGGGCGATGCCGTTAGCTAGGAAGGTCGCTTCCCACGATTGTGAGAGGGTCATTCCCGTCTCAACCTTCTCTCAAGAACGGCTGAGATTGAGCCATTTGTGCGCTTGGACTGTAGCGCCGCTCGCACAAACCTTCTCGCAAGCGCGCACCGTCAGCGCCTACTCCCCCGCCGCCGCCACCGCCGCCGCCACCGCTTGCGGACGAGCCGCCTCCGGGTTCACCGCTGGGTCTGCTTCGGCTTCTTTAAGTTTCTCGCGCGCCGCGGCGGCTTCGCGTTGGCGGTTCCACATCGCGGCGTAGGCGCCGTTCTTCGCCAGCAGGTCGCCGTGGCGGCCGCGTTCGACGATGCGGCCTTGGTCGAGCACCAGGATCTCGTCGGCGTCGACGACCGTCGAGAGGCGGTGCGCAATGACGAGCGTGGTGCGGTTGCGAGAGACTTCTTGCAGGGCCGATTGGATCTCGCGCTCGGTGTGGGTGTCGAGCGCGGAGGTCGCTTCGTCGAGCATCAGGATCGGAGGGTTCTTCAGGATCGTGCGCGCGATGGCGACGCGTTGCTTTTCGCCGCCAGAGAGTTTCAAGCCGCGCTCGCCCACCATGGCGTTGAAGCCGTCGGGCAATTGGCGGATGAACGGTTCGATCTGGGCCATGCGGGCGGCCGTTTCGATTTCGGCATCGGTGGCGCCGATGCGGCCGTATTTGATGTTGTAGCGGATCGTGTCGTTGAAGAGCACGGTGTCCTGGGGGACGATGCCGATCGCGGCGCGCACGGAGTCCTGTGTCACGTCGCGCAGGTCCTGGCCGTCGATCGTGACGCGGCCCGACTTGATCTCGTAAAAGCGATAGAGGATGCGCGAGATCGTGGACTTGCCCGCGCCCGAGGGACCGACGACGGCCACGGTTTTGCCCGCGGGGACGGTGAAGCTCACGCCTTTCAGGATCGTGCGGTCGGGTTCGTAGGCGAAGACGACATTTTCGAAGCGGACTTCGCCGCCTCTGACGACCAGCGGCGGCGCGCCCGGCTTGTCCTGGACTTCCTGCGGCACGCTCAAGACATCGAACATCTTTTCCATGTCGATGAGCGCCTGATTGATCTCGCGGTAGACGGTGCCGAGCAGATTAAGGGGCACGTAGAGCTGCACCAGAAAGCCGTTGACGACGACGAGGCCGCCGAGAGTCATTGCGCCGATCGAGACGTGGTAGGCGGCGAGCGCCATCACACCGACGAGACCCAGCGTGATGATCACCGCCTGCCCCGTGTTCAAGACCGAGAGCGACATCTGTGACTTCTCCGAGGCGTCGGCGTAGACGATCATCGCCTTGTCGTAGCGCGATGCCTCGTGCGCCTCGTTGTTGAAGTATTTGACCGTCTCGTAGTTCAGCAGGCTGTCGACCGCCTTGGTGTTCGCCTCCGTGTCGCTGTCGTTCATCTGACGGCGGATTGCGGTGCGCCATTCGGTGATGCGGATCGTGAAGACGCCGTAGGCGACGACGGTTGCGACCGTGATCGCCGCGTAGCCCCAGTGATAGGCCCACAGCAGGTAACTGCAGACGAGCACGAGTTCGAGAATCGTGGGCGCGATCGAGAAGAGCGCGTAGAACAAGAGAACGTCGATGCCCTTTGTTCCGCGTTCGATCACACGGGTCAGGCCGCCGGTCTTGCGCTCCAAATGAAAACGCAGCGAGAGCTGATGAATGTGGCGGAAGGTCTTGCCGGCAACTGAGCGCACGGCGTTGTAGACCGCCTTCGCGGCGAGAGCGTCACGCAGCTGGGCGAAGCCTTGCATCATGATGCGGGCGACGCCGTACGCGACGATAAAGGAAATCGCGACGCCGAGCGCGAGGACCGCCGGATTCTTGGTGTCGAGGGCGTCGATCGCCGCGCCGTAGAACAAGGGGAACGATAGGGTCGCGACCTTGGCGAGCACCAGCGCGACCATGGCGAGCGCGATGCGCGCTTTGAGGTCGGCGCGACCCTCGGGCCAGAGGTAGGGAAAGAGCGAGCTGACCGTGGCCCATTGAGAAGAACCGCGGTGAGCGTCACCCGCGGCAGCTGTCGAACGTCCTGGAGATGGCGGCATGGGCCTGACTTAAGCCATGACGCGGCAGAGTTCCAGGGTCAGCTTATTCTCCGAATACCGGCGTGGATCATTAGCCCGGGATGATCAGTGTTTGGCCTGGGAAGATCAAATCGGGGTTGTCGATCTTGCGCTTGTTGAGCTTGTAGAACACCGCCCATTTTTTGCCATTCCCGAGGTGGCGCTTCGAGATACGCCAGAGGCTGTCGCCCTTGCGGACGCGGATGACTTGCCGCTTTTGCTTGTCGGCGGTGGCTTGGGTCTCAGGGCGGAATAAGGCGGCCAAATCCTGCGACCCTTCTGCGCGCGTTTTGCCGTTGTGCTTTGCTTTGCCCTCGGGATTCGATGTCAAAACCGAGGGAAAGTCCGCGCTTGTCTTAGGGCTTGCTGCGGCAACAATCGGTGCGGCGGCGGGGACTTTGTAGGGCACGTCCGCTTCATCGAGTTTTGTGCCGCCTTGATCGACAAGCTCCAAACGAACGGCGCTTGCAGCCTTACCGGATGGGTTGGTCGCGGCGAGCGACCAGGTGCCGTCCGCGGCGGCTAATGTTTCGCCCGCGGGCTTGCCATTGATGGCCGCCTTGATCGTTGCGCCTGCGTCGGCCTTGCCGGAGAGAATGGTCAGGCCGCCTTCGCCGCCTGTGATCTTCTCAACGACGATGCCGGTCTTGGGCTCCGGCGCGGTCGTGCCGCGGGCGTCACCAGCGTCGGCGGTTCCTTTGGGCTGGCCGGCCGACTTCAACGTCACGCTGGCCAAACCGCCCTTCCTATCGGGCGGGCCTATATAGGCGCGTTGCGGCCCGATGATGACCGTGCCGTCTTTGCTTTGCGCGCTGGCGAAGAGTTCGTGTTCCTCGTCGGTGACGGGCGCTTTGAATTCGATCGTCCAGTTGCCTTTCTCGTCCGCGGTCGCCCAGTTCATCGGTTTGTTGTCCCAGACGAGCGTCACCGTGTCCCCTGGCGTCGCGGTGCCGGTGAAGGAGGCTGTGCCGCTGCGGTCGATCCCGGCCGTGCCGATGGACGGCGCCGCACCGGCGACGGGGCCGCTGGTGACCTCCTGCGCGCTGGCTGCCCCTGCCACAGAGGAACCGGCGAGATTCGTTGGCTCGCGCGGATCGACTGAGGTCAGCGATTGCGCTTCTGCGTCCTTGGTCTCTGCCGGTACGGCGTCCGTCACGGCGGCGACGTCGGGCAGCGGCGTCTTCAAATCGGCGAGCGGCACGGTGGTGCTGGGGCTCGTCGCGGCGACGCCGTCGGAGACGGGCACCTTGCGCGTGATCCAAAACATCCCGGCGGTGATCGCAATCATCAACCCAAGAATGACAATAACGCGAGCCATAGTGTTCGCACCGATCTTTGGTTTCGACGTGTGGTGGGCAATCTAGACCCCGCGCGTGCTGCCGCAATCGCGAGGCCTTGTCCTATCAACAGGTTTTGTCAGTTGCCGTTCAGCGACTTCAGGTAGAGCGCAATGGCATGACGGTCTTCAACGCTGAGGTGTTTCGTGCCCTCTTCGATGACGTCTGCCATGGGTCCCTGCACCGAATCGAAGCTCGGCTCTACGCCACTTTTGAGGTACTCGGCCGTTTCTTCTACTGACCACCGGCTGAAATCCTCGGCAGTTGCACCAACGAGCGCGGGCACTTTCCAACCGTCAATACCTTGCGGATTTCCCTGTAGCGCGGCGCCCGTGACGGGCCCGCCCCACAAATTGCGCGGCGTGTGACATTCGCCACAATGGCCGACTGCGACCAAATAGCGCCCACGATTCCAAGTTGCATCGCGCGACGGATCGTTCTCAAGCGGCCGCGCGCCGGCGAACGACAAGAACTTCCACCCTTTGACTGACGGACGCCACGAGACCGGGAATGTCGCTTCGTGTTCCTTCGCGGGCGCCGAGACCGGGGACAGAGTGAAGAGGTAGGCCTTAATAGCCAGCACGTCTTCGACGCGCATGACGGCATACGAGGTGTACGGGAAGGCGGGATAGAGCTGCTCGCCGTGGATGCCTTCCCCTTCAGTCAGTGCACGGACGAAGTCTTCGTCGCTCCACTTGCCGATGCCGGTCTCCTCGTCCGGCGTGATGTTCGGGCTATAGAACGTGCCGAACGGCGACTTCAACGCCAAGCCACCGGCAAAAGGCTGCCCGCCGTTCGCCTTGTCCCAATGGCACGCTTGGCAACCGGCGGCGCGGACCAGGTAGGCGCCGCGCTCCGCCATGCCAGCATTCGCGCTCGACAACCCCGCCGGGATTTTGACGGGCGTGCGAGCCGGAAGCTGAAGCCAGAAGTACGCGGCGGCACCGATGAACAGCGCCACCGTGAAGAGAAGTCGAAACACGCGCGTGCCTTACGGCACTTCCGGGCCACGGAAGGGCTTGTGACAGCCGCCGCAGCTTGGACCGACGGCGCCGAACGCGGCGTCGAGCTTCGCCTTGTCGCCACCGAGTGCGGCCTCGACGCCCTTGAGCGCGGTGATAAGCGCGTCGTTCGCGGCCTTGAACTCCGCCGGTTTGGTCCAGATGTCTTGCAGCGCGCGCGTCTTGGTGACGCCGGCATCGCCGATGCCGGTGCCCTTCGGGAAGTGCGTCGGGATCGATTCCGCAAAGGCTATCGCTTCGGCGATTTTCGCTTTGGCTTCGGCGGGCGTCGCGGCCTGGGATGTCGCCTTCAGATTGCCGCCCATCGCTTTCATGCCGTTGATACGCTCATCAACGATTTGCTGCGGGGTCGGGGTTACTGCCGCCCACACGCTGCCCGCGCATACCGCGATGCACAAAACGGCACTTACAACTTGGAACTTCATCACATTCTCCTGATGGACAAGGGGCAATCAGCCTTAACCCATCGTTACCGATTGTGATCCCCGCGCCAAGCCCCCAAATTTTCTCCCGGAACTGTCATGGTTTAGCCTTAGAATTTCTACATGATTTGCATGGTTTCGAAGTCTTTACGTTGCGTTTGTATCATCCCACCTCTGCGTTCAGCCTGGAATAAGAACAATGCATAAGCTGATTGGGGTTTGCGTTTTTTGCGGCTCCTCCGAAGGAAGCGATCCGGCCTATCTACTGGCGGCGCGCACGCTTGGCCGTCACATAGCCGAAGCACGGGCGCGACTGATCTACGGCGGCGCGTCGATCGGGCTGATGGGCGAAGTCGCGCGTGCGGCGCTTGAGGCCGGCGGCGAAGTCGTCGGCATCATTCCGCAGTTCTTGCGTGCGCGGGAAATCGAACTTGGCACGCTGACCGAACTCGTCATCACACCGAACATGCATGAGCGCAAGGAACGCATGCATGGGCTTTCCGACGCGTTCGTCATTCTGCCGGGCGGCTTGGGCACGCTTGAAGAGGTGCTTGAGGCGATGACCTGGGCGCAGCTTGGCCTGCACAAGAAACCGATCGTGTTTGTGAACACGAAGGGCTTTTGGGATCCGCTGTTCGCGACGTTCGATCGCGTTCACACGCACAATTTCGCGCGCTACGGCCTGAAAGAGCTCTACACCGTCGTGTCACGCGTCGAAGACACGATGCCCGCGATCGTGAACTTCCGCCGTCAAGCCGCCGAATAGCGCTCACGCCGCAGGGCTTCCCACGACACCAATGCCAGCGCGCTCCAGATCAGCGCGAAGGTAACGGCGTGCGCTTGCGTGAACGGCTCGTGGTAGAGGAAGACGGCGATCATCAGGCTGATGGAGGGCGCCAGGTATTGCAGAAAGCCCATGGTCGAGAGGCGCACCAATCGGGCGCCGGCCGCAAACAACAAGAGCGGGATCGCGGTGATCGGGCCAGCCAGAATGAGTAGCAGGTCAGTCGCCAAGCTGACATGCATGTAGGCGCCTTGCTGGGTCCAGACCAAGTAGACGATGTAGGCGAGCGACACCGGCATCAAAATGATCGCTTCGATGGTGAGGCCTTCCAGCGATTCCACCGCCACGGTCTTGCGAATGAGGCCGTAGAAGCCGAATGAGACCGCGAGCGCGAGCGATACCCAAGGAAGGTAGCCGATGGCGACGGTCTGATTGATAACGCCGAGCACCGCGAGCGCGATAGCAATCAACTGGACCTTTGTTAGGCGCTCACCAAGCCAAACGACGCCGAGCACGAAGCTGACCAGCGGATTGATGTAGTAGCCGAGGCTGGTGTCGATGATGCGGTCAACGGTAACGGCCCAGATGAAAATGCCCCAGTTGACGGCGATGAGGAGCGCGCTGGCCACCAGCGTCAGCACCACCTTCGGGTTGCGCAGCGCCGCCCAGAGCTTTGGCATACGCCCCCACGCGGAGTGCGCCGCCAACGCGAAGATGAGCGTCCAGACGATGCGGTGGGCGACGATCTCGACCGCGCCGACGTGCGCCAAGTACTTCCAGAAGATCGGGATGATCCCCCAGGTGACATAGGCGCTGGCGCCGTAGATAACGCCGCGGTTGCGCGGCGGCTTCGCGTCGGGGGTGGTCATAGACCCTTCTTACAAAACGCGGACGCTGGCGTACACCTGCGCCAATGTCATAGCTGTACTGCGCGCTGTGAAACTCTCAGCCGGCTTCACGCGCGCGCCGGAGGCGCCCCGTCGCGCAGCAGTTTGTAGGTGATGGAGTCGATCAACGCCTCGAACGAGGCATCGACAATGTTCGGGGACACGCCCACCGTCGACCAACGATTGCCGGCAGCATCCATGCTTTCGATCATGACACGGGTGACGGCCTCCGTACCGGCCGTCAGGATACGGACCTTGTAGTCGACCAGCTTCAGGTCCCCGAGCCATTTGGAGTAGCGGCCGAGGTCCTTCCTGAGCGCGTTGTCGAGCGCGTTGACGGGGCCGTTCCCCTCCCCCACGTTCATGATCCGCTCGCTGTCGACCCGGACCTTGACCACCGCTTCGGAGACCGAGACTTCTTCGCCGAGCGCGTTGTGGCGGCGCTCGACCGAGACGCGGAAGCCCTCGACTTTGAAGTAGGTTGGAACTTTACCGAGCGCGCGACGCGCCAGAAGTTCGAGCGACGCTTCTGCGCTGTCGTAGGCATAGCCCAGGAACTCGCGTTCCTTGATCTGTTCGAGCAACGCAGCAACGCGCGGGTCTTTGGCGTCGATGTCGATGCCGAGCCTGGCGAGGCTGCCCATCAGATTCGAGCGGCCGGCCTGATCGGAAACGGGAATCTTGCGCACGTTACCGACGGTTTCCGGCGGGATGTGCTCGTAGGTGCGCGGGTCTTTCTGAACGGCGGAGGCGTGCAGGCCGCCTTTGTGCGCGAAGGCTGACGGGCCGACATACGCGGCGTGACGGTTCGGGGCGCGGTTCAAAATCTCGTCGAGGCGGCGCGACAGGTGAAGGATCGACTTCAACTTCCCCGGCGCGATGCCGGTCTCGAAGCGGTCGGCAAAGCCCTTCTTCAACAGCAATGTCGGGATGAGCGAGACCAAATTTGCGTTGCCGCAGCGTTCGCCGAGGCCGTTCAGCGTGCCTTGAATCTGGCGCACGCCGGCGTCAACCGCGGCCAGCGTGTTCGCGACAGCGTTCTCGGTGTCGTTGTGGGTATGGATGCCGATGCGATCGCCCGGGAACTTCTTCGTCACCTCGGCGACGATGCGCGAGACTTCGCTCGGCAACGTGCCGCCATTGGTGTCGCAGAGCACGACCCAGCGCGCGCCGCCGTCGAGCGCGGCCTCAAGGCAGGCAAGCGCATAGACGGGGCTTGCTTTGTAGCCGTCGAAGAAATGCTCGGCGTCGAACATTGGCTCCCGGCCGCGGGCTGCCACCTCAGCCATGCTTTCCTTGATCGCGGCCAGGTTGTCGGCGCGCGGCACTTCGAGCGCGATGTCGACGTGGAAGTCCCAGGCCTTACCGACGAGGCAGCACCCCTGTGCTTTGGCATCGAGCACGGCGGCGAGCCCCGGATCGTTCGACACACTACGGCCGAGCTTCTTCGTCATGCCGAAGGCGATGAACTTCGCGTGCTTCAGAGCAGGCGGCGCGGCGAAGAACGCGGTGTCGGTCGGGTTCGCGCCGGGCCAGCCACCCTCGATGTAGTCGATGCCGAAGTCGTCGAGCAGACCCGCGATCTGGCGCTTGTCCTCGACGCTGAAATCAACGCCCTGCGTCTGCGCCCCGTCGCGCAGCGTCGTGTCGAAGAGGTAGAGACGCTGACGGGTCATGATGAGAAGCTCCTTGCCCTTCTCCCTATCCGGGAGAAGGTGGCGCGCCGCACATCAGTGCGGCGTGACGGATGAGGGCTCGCTGCCGGAGCGCGTGTGCCCTCATCCGTCTTGCCGCTCCGCGGCGATCCACCTTCTCCCCTTTGGGGAGAAGGGCAGGGAAAGAGGGTTGCGCGGCTCATGAGATCACCTTCCATGTCGTGCCAGACGCACCATCTTCGATAGCGACGCCCAGGCCCGCGATCTCTACACGGATCTTGTCCGCTTCCGCGAAGTTCTTCGCCTTGCGGGCGGCGTTGCGTTGGGCAATGAGGGTCTCGACCTTCGCGGCGTCGACCGATTGGCCGATCAGGAAATCCGTATCGCGCTCGTCGGCATAGACGCTGAGGAAGTTCAACGCGGCCTTCAGGCGGCGGCGGTCTTGTTCGTTCGTGCGCGCTGACGACGCCAGGCCGTGGATGGCCGCGAGTGCGGCCGGCGTGTTCAGATCGTCGGAGAGGGCAGCCATGATATCGTCGGGCACGGTGTCGGCCGACGGCGCGCCGTGCAGCAGGCGGGCCCACTCCATCAGCGTGGCGCGCGTTTGCAGCAGGCGATCGACCGTCCAGTCGGTCGGTTGGCGGTAGTGCGTGCCGAGCATCGCAAGCCGAAGCACGCGGCCGTGCCATTGCTGGTCGCCGAATTTCTTCTCAGCCAACAGTTCGCGGATGGTGATGAAGTTGCCGAGGCTTTTCGACATCTTCTCGCCTTCGACCTGTAGGAAGCCGTTGTGCATCCAGTAGTTCGCGATCGGTTTGCCGTGGTGGCTGCCTTCGCTTTGCGCAATTTCGTTTTCGTGGTGCGGGAAGATGAGGTCGATACCGCCGGCGTGGATGTCGAAGGTTTCACCCAGATGCTTCTCGCCCATCGCGGAGCATTCGATGTGCCAGCCGGGCCGGCCGTTGCCCCAAGGGCTGTCCCAGCCGGGCATCGTCGCCTCCGAGGGTTTCCAGAGAACGAAATCCATCGGGCTCCTTTTGTAGGGCGCAACTTCGACGCGGGCGCCGGCGATCATCTCGTCGAGCGCGCGGCGCGAGAGCTTGCCGTAGCCCGGGTTGGATGAGACGTCGAAGAGGACGTGGCCTTCGGCGACGTAGGCGTGTTTGTTCTCCACGAGGGTCGCGATCATCGCGATGATCTCTGGCATCGTGTCGGTGACACGCGGTTCCAGCGTCGGCGGCAGATTGCCGAGCGCGAGCGCGTCCTCCTGATAGACCTTCGCGGTCCCTTCCGTGAGCTCGCGGATGGAGACTTTGCGTTCTGCGGCGCGGGCGATGATCTTGTCCTCAACGTCCGTAATGTTGCGAACATAGGTCACGTGCTTCTCGCCGTAGATGTGGCGGAGCAAGCGGAACAGCACGTCGAAGACGATCACCGGCCTGGCGTTGCCGATATGCGCGAAGTCGTAAACGGTGGGGCCGCAGACGTACATGCGCACGTTCGTCGGGTCGAGCGGCTTAAACAGCTGCTTCTCTCGCGCCAGTGTGTTGTAGATCGTCAGTGCCATCGTCAAATCCTCAAACTCGGTCCGTCCGGGCCGGCTCTAGGATTCGGTCTCTAGCGAGAAGGGAATCGGTTGCGCGCGGCCGCTAAGGTTCGTTAGCCGCAAATACAGATTGCCGCGCGCACGATTTGCGCCGCGGTGGGTAGGCCAAACTTGATCGTCAAATTCGTCACGTCTGCCTCATGCCGCCTGACCGGCGAGCCGTTTGGCCGCCCGCTCAGGACCAATGAGGGGTAACAGCTTTCGCATCTCAGGTCCATGGGGCTGGCCGGTCAACGCTAGCCGCAGCGGTCTAAACAAAGCCTTACCTTTGGCGCCCGTTTTGGCGGAAACGGCGGTGGTCCACTCGGTCCAGGTGGCGTCGGTAAACGGGGCAGCGGGCAGCAGCGCGCGCGCGGTCTCGGCCAGAGCGGCGTCTTCGATGACGGGATCGAGCGGGCCTTCCACCACGTGCCACCAGCCGCGCGCCTCGTTCAGCAGCTGGATGTTGTCGCGCACGGCCTCCCAGAATGGGGCTCCGCCGCCGACGCCGAGGCGCTGCAGGTCGGCCGCCACAGTGTCGAACGACATGCCATGCAGCAGCTTGTGGTTCAGCGCTTTCAGGTCGTTTGGGTCGAAGTGCGCGGGGGCGCGGGAGAATTTCGTCAGATCGAAGTCGGCCACGAGTTCGTCGAGCGTGGCGCGGGCCACGACCGGGTCCGACGTCCCGAGCTTGGCGAGCAGGCTGTTGATCGCCTGCGGCTCGATGCCGTCGTCACGCAAGCCTTCGATCGCTAGCGAGCCGAGGCGCTTCGACAGCGCCTCACCGCCGGCGCCGATCAGCATCGAGAAGTGCGCGAACTGCGGCACAGGGGCGCCGAGCGCTTCAAAAATCTCGACCTGCACGCCAGTGTTCGTGACGTGGTCTTCGCCACGAATGATATGCGTGATCTTGAAGTCGATGTCATCGACGACGCTGGGAAGCGTGTAGAGGAAGCGCCCGTCCTCGCGGATTAGGACCGGGTCGGAGAGCGAGGCGGTTTCGATGTGGACCGGGCCGCGAATGATGTCGGCGAACTCGACGCTCTTGCCGGAGAGCTTGAAGCGCCAATGCGGCTTGCGGCCCTTGGCTTCGAACTCGGCGCGCTGTTCGTCGGTAAGCGCGAGCGCTGCACGGTCGTAGACGGGCGGCTTATGCTGTGCGAGCTGGCGCTTGCGGCGGCGGTCGAGCTCGTCCGCGGTTTCGTAGCAGGGATAGAGGCGCCCCTGCGCTCGCAGCTTGTCAGCGGCGGCGTTGTGGGCATCGGCGCGCTCGGACTGCTTGGCGAAAAGGTCGTGCTTCAGGCCGAGCCACGCGAGGTCGGCGTAGATGCCCTGCGCGTTTTCTTCGGTCGAACGTTCGGTATCGGTGTCGTCGAGGCGCAGCAAGAACTTACCGCCGGTCTTGCGGGCGAACAAATAGTTCGTGAGCGCGGCACGGATGTTGCCGACGTGAAGCCTGCCCGTGGGGCTGGGCGCAAAGCGGACGGTGGTGGTCATAGCGCGTGTAATAGCGGGTCAGGTCGCGTCGCGGAAGGCGTTCGTGATGGGATAGCGGCGGTCGCGGCCGAAGTTTTTGCGGGTGATTTTGACGCCGGGTGGGGCTTGGCGGCGTTTGTATTCGGCGATCGAGAGAAGGTGCTCGACGCGCTTGATGGTGGCGAGATCGTGGCCGCGCTTCATGATGTCTTCGATCGGCATCTCGTTTTCGACCAGGCATTCGAGGATGTCGTCGAGCTTCGCATAGGGCGGGAGCGAGTCCTCGTCCTTTTGATTGGCCCGCAGTTCCGCTGTCGGCGGCTTCGTGATCACGCGTTCGGGCATGACGCGGCCCGCAGGGCCAAGCGCCCCCTTCGGCTTTTGCTGGTTGCGCCATTTCGACAACGCGAAGACCTGCATCTTGTAGAGGTCTTTCAGCGGATTGTAGCCGCCGCACATGTCGCCGTAGAGCGTGGCGTAGCCGACCGACATTTCGGACTTGTTGCCGGTGGTGATGACCATCGGACCGAACTTGTTCGAGATCGCCATCAAGGTCACGCCGCGGATGCGCGATTGGATGTTCTCTTCGGTCGTATCGCGCGTGCGTCCGGCGAAGAGCGGGCCGGTCATGGCGGCGAAGGCGTTAACCGCCGCTTCAATCGGGATGTTGTCGAGCTGCGTGCCGAGCAGGCGCGCGACTTCGGCGGCATCGTCGAGGCTGTCTTTCGACGTATAGCGCGAGGGCATCATCACGCAGCGCACCCGCTCCGGGCCCAACGCGTCAACGGCGACGGCCGCGGTCAGCGCAGAATCGATGCCACCGGAGAGGCCGAGCACGACACCCGGGAAGCGGTTCTTGCGCACATAATCGCCGAGGCCCAGCATCATAGCGTTGTAGATCGCGTCGAGGCCGGCAGGCAGCACGGTCTTCGCGCCCGGTTCGCAGGTCCAGCGCTTGCCGTCGCGGCGCCAGTGGGTGAGCGTGATCGCTTCTTCCCACGCGGGCATTTGCAGCGCGAGGCTGCGATCGGCATTCAGCACGAACGAGGCGCCATCGAAGACGAGTTCGTCTTGGCCGCCGACCTGGTTCAGGTAAGCGAGCGGTAAGCCGCTTTCGACGACACGGGCGACCGCGATGTTGAGGCGGACTTCTTCTTTCGAGGCCTCAAACGGCGAGCCGTTCGGGACAAGCAGGAACTCGGCGCCGGTTTCGGAGAGGCACTCCACCACCTCGCCCTTCCAGATATCTTCGCAGATCGGCACGCCGATGCGTACACCGCGAACGTCGATGGGTCCGAGCAGCGGGCCGGGCACGAAGACGCGCTTTTCGTCGAACACGCCGTAGTTCGGCAGGTCGACCTTGAAGCGCAGCGCCTTCACTGTCCCGCCGTCGAGATAGGCGATCGCGTTGTGGAGATTGCCGCCCTCGACCCAAGGTGTGCCGATGAGCACGGCGGGACCGCTCGTCGTTTCCTTTGCAAGCGCTTCGACTGCGGTGCGGGCGTCGGCCTGCAACGCCGGCTTCAGCACCAAGTCTTCGGGCGGGTAGCCCACGATGAAGAGCTCGCTGAACAGAATCAGGTCGGCACCCATCGCCGCGGCTTCGGCACGCGCCTTGCGCGCCTTGACGAGATTGCCGGCGACATCGCCAACGGTCGGGTTCAACTGCGCAAGAGCGATTTTGAGCGAGGCGGTCATGGGCAACAATATGCCCGATTATTCGATAGCGCAGAAATTCTCATCGCCGGATTTTGCCTTTGCTTTGGCGCAGACGGTGTCCCAGAGGCCCATGGCCGTACCTTGCAGGTCTTCGGCGGCGGCTTTCAAGGCGGCTGGCGTGGCGGGTGCGCCGGCAAGCCAGGCCGGGCTGTAAGAGCGGCACGCGTCGCCTTTGGCGAGGCCGCTCCCACAGGCGGAGCTGTTCACGATATTGTACTGCGTCACCGCATCGGAGAGGCGGCGGTAAGTGTCGCGGTCGGTGGGAAACTCGGCGAGCGGCGGCGCGCTCACACCAAGAACACCAAGGCCCGAGTGCGCTTGCTGCAGCATCACTTCGACGCGGCCAGCCATAATGTCGGCTTCGAGTTGTTCGCCGTTGTCGACGGTGGGGCGTTTGGCCTGCGGCTGGTCATCGGACTTGAGGAGGCCGTCGCACGCGACGAGCGCGAGCGACAGCACGACAATGAGGGGGGCGGTTCGTGCGATCATACCGCAGCTTTAACCGCCGCAACGACCCGGTCAATCTGCTCGTCGGTCACATAAGGGTGCATCGGCAGGCTCAGCACGCGGTTCGCCAGCTTTTCGCACACCGGCAGGCCGCCCTTCGGCGCGTAGGCGGCAAACGCCTTATGCTGATGCAGCGCCTTGTAGTAGTAGATCGAGGACGGCACACCCGCTTCTTGCAGCTTCTTCATCACGGCTTCGCGGTTGTCGACCATGATCGTGAAGAGGCCCCAGGCGCTGTCGCTGCCGGCCGGGACATTTTGCATTTCGACGATGTTGCCAAGCCCCTTGCGATAGCGTTCGGCGATGCGGGCGCGGGCTTTCATCTCTTCCGGAAAGATCGTGAGCTTGGAGAGCAGCACAGCGCATTGAACCGAGTCGAGACGGCCGTTCACGCCGACACGGATCGATTCCTTTTTCTGCGCGTCGGTGCCGTGCCAGCGGATCGAGGACCAGCGGTCGAAGCGGGCACTATCGTCGGTGAACATCGCGCCGCCGTCCCCGTAGCAGCCCAGCGTCTTCGAGGGATAGAAGCTCGTCGCGGTCATGTCGGTGAGTGCGCCGATCTTGCGGCCGCTCTGCGCGCCGCCGAGACTTTGCGCGGCGTCGGCTAGGACCAGCATGCCGTGCTTCCTCGCGATGCGGTTGATGGCGGCGTAGTCGGCGGGCAGGCCATAGAGATCGACGGCAACGATCATGCGCGGCTTGAGCTTGCCTTCGCGGAGCGTCGTTTCGATTTGGGCTTCAAGATGGGCGACGTCCATGTTGCAGGTGTGAGCGTCGACGTCGACGAAGGCGGGCGTCGCGCCCGCGACGAGCACTGCGTTCGCGGTCGCGTTGTAGGTGAAGCCGGGGATGAAGACCGCATCGGTCGCCTTCACCTCTTCGCCCATGAGCGCGATGACGAGGGAGTCGGTACCACTGGCGACCGCGAGACAGTGCTTGGCGCCGACATAGGACGCGAGCGCCGCTTCAAACTCGGCGACTTCGGGACCGCCGATGAAGGCGCCATGGTCGAGGATTTTCTGCCAGCGTTTTTCGATGTCGGCGCGCAGGCGCTTCTTCGGCGTTTCGAGGTCAAAGAAACGGATCGGGCCCGCATCCGCCGGCGCGGTGCGGGTCTCAGCCTTGTTTGCTTCAGGCATGAACGGCTCTCTTCTGAGGGGCAGCCGCACGGGCGGCGTCGAGTATGTTGAGCGCAGTTTCCAGCGCGCGGCGGGCCTCACGCGGCGCGATCGCGGGCGCCCTGCCCTCCCGCACGGCGCGGACAAACTGCGCCACGCCATGGCCGAGCGGGTCGGTCGAGGGGCACGGTAAACCGTCCGCGACACCGTCGGTGCTGCCCAGCGGCTTGATCTTGCGCGGCGTTGTGTTCGTCATCTCGCGCGTGAGGAAGTCGATGTAGATCTCGCCGTCCGGGTAGGTCACGCGCATGAAGCGCTTGCGGGCTTCGGCCATGCGGGAGGCAAAGAGTTCGACTTGCATGCCGTCGGTAAGCGTCAAGGACGCCGACACTTCGTCTGAGCGAGCATGCATCATGCGCTCGCTCGCCCGCACGGCGGCGACGGCGGAAGGGTTCAGCGTGTGGACCAGATCGATGTCGTGGATCATCAGGTCGAGCACGACGCTGACATCCGTGTTACGCGGGTTGAACGGTGCCGCACGGTGGCTCTCGATACGTAGCGGTTTCACGTTGCCGTCGAACAGACCCAAATGGCGCATGACGAAGCGTTCTTGGTGGCCGGTGTGCAGGACGAGGTTCCGCACCTCCGCCAGGCGCACAAGCGCATCCGCTTCGCGCAGGTTCGCTGCAAGTGGCTTTTCCATAAAGACGTGCTTGCCCTGGTTCAGGGCACCGACGCCGATCTCGCCATGGACGCGGGCGGGGACGGCTATCGTAACCACGTCCACATGGGGCAGCATGGCGCGCCAGCTGGCGAAGGCTTGGACGCCGAAGTCGTTGGCCATGGTCTGAGCGCGGGCCAAGTCTGCATCCGCGATCCCGACCAGGGTTACCCCCGGGGTCGCGGCGTATTTCTGGGCGTGGAGGCGGCCAAAGGCGCCGGCGCCGACTACGCCGGCTCTGATCAGTTGGGACGAAGTGCTCACGATCGTTGAAATCTCAGTAAGAAACGGGTGCCCGCGCAACCCAAACGTGCGGAGCATGATCTCTTCTTTGATTCCTCTACACCACCCCGGCGTTTGCCGCAGCAATTCAACAAATATTGCAGGGTTGTCACCCCTGACGACGGGCGCCTGGGCGAATCGGCAGGAGCGTATGGTTGACGCCGCCCTGATACGGCCGCGCCAACCCGGAACGAGTCGACGCCGCTCGCGAAAGCGGCGCCGCCCAAAAGCGCTAAACGCCTGCGTTACTGCGCCTTAACAGGGAGAATGCAAACAGCGACAAGAACGCGAGCCCAATGAGCGCCAACGACGATGGCTCCGGTACCTGCCCGACTGTAATCGTGTAAGCACCGGTGTTGTCGCTGAAGATGCCGTCGGAGACACCAAAGTGGAGCAGAGTCGGCGTCATCGTTCCGGTGTTCAGATAGAAACTATACGTGTGAAACGAGTTGTAGGCTGGTAGCGGCCCCACGAGAAAATTCTCCGCGTTGCGTGCCGGACTGAACGGCGCGAGCGGCGAGGTCCCGAAGTTAAGCTGGTAGAAGCTTCCATCGTGAGCAATGGGCCCGTCGGTGTAGAGGTAGAACGCATCGTTGAACCGTGTTGAAAGCGATTGGCCGCTGCCTGAAATGTCAATGCGTACCCAATCGTAGTATTGGTTTATCGTGGGCGTGCTTGGGGTGGAGAAAGGTACAACTAGCGTCTCCACGCTTGCATTAGCTTGCCCCGTCGTTCCGATGAGGGAGCAAGCCAGCGTCAGCGCTGCGAACAGAATTTTTTTCAAGGGTCGCCCTCCATGGCTGGTGCGTCGCCCCTCAAAGCGTCATCTCGACGTCCGTTGAAGCGAGTCACGATGGCGAAGATGCTGAAGGAGTTGTCAGGTCCTGTCGTGTAAAGATTTCCGACAGTCGATGGAACTCTGGCGGGGGATTTGATGGCGCCGACCATCTGTAGGCTCCAGTCAAATGTCCGCAAGGTGTGCCCTCTGTTGGGGCCGAAAGCATAAGCGGCACGCGCTTTTACGCGACCCTGGTGACGCTTGTGATTGGGCAGTATGTGGCAGACAATTCGGGGAGAACGCAGGGTGTGCCTTGAACCTCGATCTCTCGTCAACGCAGGATTGGATCCGCCGGGTGTCGCTCACGCACGGTGCAGAGGGGCTTTGCGATAGCGATTGGCGGTTTGTAGCGGCGAGCGCATCGCTTCTGTCGTCATTGCGCGTGACCGAAGATGCCTTTGTCGGAAGGCGCGCTTCGGAAATTCCCCAGTTTCGGGCGTATGCATCGGCGCTGGCCGCGATCCCTTTGTTCGACGGAACGCTTCGCGGCGTTCAATTTCGGAGCGAGTCGTGGGTCGACGGTGAACTGACGGCCAAGGATCTCGATTTTTGGACCATCTGCACCGGTGACGGCGCGCTGCTGGTTCACATCGTTGCGACGAAAGTGCAGCGGCGCGAACACGGTGCGCGCTTTGCTGGGTTTCGAGTTTCGAACGTTCGCGCGATCTTGCTTGACGGCCGCACAATCTCGGGAGACGCCCATTTGGCGTTCTTGTCGTGAGCTTCCGCAACGCGAAGTTAACCCCGGTCGACGGCCTTGCGCTAAAGGCGTTGCGCATCGCCAACGAGATTTCGCAAGAGGTGCTGGCCGCCCTGCTCGATGTGCACGCCGGTGTCCTGGAGAATTGGGAGGCAGGCGCGTCAGTGCCGGCGTCGATGACCGAGCGCATCGGCAACGTGTCCCTCATGATCCGTCATGCCAGCCGCGCAGCGTGGAAGCATCGCACGTTCTCGACGAGCGGGATGGAGATCTTGCTTGACCGCGATTTGCGCATCGCCGCAATTTCGCGAACTGCGCTCAACACGCCGTTTCGGGAACTTGGCTTTGACGCGCCAACGTCGCTATTCGTCGGCTCGCATATTCACAACGTATTGCCCAGTCTCGACTGCACGCTGGTACTCAATCATGGCACGGGGCTAAACGATCTCGTTGACATCGGCTTCTTCGAGGGCCGCGTCCGTTTCGTACGGATCGCAGCTGAGATCAACTTCGGTCTGTACGCTTATTGCGGCGTGTTTGAATATTGGCCGGTCGAAACGTGCGACGCGGGCATCGTCGTGAGGCAAGTCAGCGTGCTCGATCTGAGCCGGCAAACGTCGCTCCGAAAGCCCGGGATCTTAGTCGAGGGCACCGAGATCGGTTGGCAGGATCGCCAAGCCGGCGGCTGATCGGCACGCGCATCGCGGCCGCGTTCGATGCAACGCCTTATTCGTTCTATGCCGATGTTGAGCGCCGTGTCGCAAATCGCCCGGCCGCCTCGGCGATCGCTCCCGGCCCACCCGGCGGAAACGGCGAGACGCAACTGGCGTTGATCTCGCACAGCACGAAGCGGCCGAGCGCCGCTGCCTCCGCCGGCACACGATAGAGAAAATCCGCGTCCCAGAGCGCCGGCAGCTCCGCGGTGCCGATACCCAAAATTCTCTGCAGCCCGGGCACCCACGCCATCTCCATTGCGCGGCGCAGGTCGGCGAAGGCAGGCGCGTCGGCGTCGTGCATCGTCTTCGCCGAGTTCATGCCGAAGGCGCCAGCCTCGCGCCGCGGCCGCTGCTCCGCAAAGCCGACGACGCGATCGAGCGAGAGGTAACAACGCACCATCCCCGCCGCGAGATTGTCGTGGAACGCTTGGTCGATGACCGCGCCGGCGCGCGCCACCACCTCCCGCACACGCGCCGAGAGCGCGGCGCGTTCGAGCATCTCTACGCGATCATCGCCCGCATGCTGCACACTGAAACGCCCGCCGTCAGCGGTAACCCGCACCACGCCCTGCCCGTCGTTGCCGCGCAGAGGCTTCAACACGCGCACCGCCCCGTCAGCCACTCGCGGCCAGAAACGCGCCTCGAACGCCGCCGCTGTGTCGTAGAGATCGGTGTCCGATCCCCACCCCAACGCGCGCGTTCGAAAGAGCACCGCCTTCGTTCCCATCGACGCGATGACGTCCGGATGTGCGCTGACCCACACGCCGCGCGTAGCGAGCTCGCGCAGAGCAGCGTCCACCACCGAGCGGTCGCGCCCATCCGCCAACGGATTGATCCACACGAGCACACCTGCGAACGCGGCGAGCCGCGCCAACGTTGCCTCCGCCGCGTCGTCAAACCAAACGACGCCCTCTGCGGCAAACCCCGCCGCACGCAACGCCTCGACAACGGGTGTCAGCCGCGCCTCATGCGCGACCGGCACATGTGGCGCGGCCGGGTCACCCCGCCACAACACAGCAATCCGAGAATTCAAATGACCAGAAACGTCGTCCATGGCTCCATTCCCAAACAGGAATCAAGCGGCGCTTGGACGAACCATCGTCTAACCCCGGGCGTCCGCACCAGCCCGGTCAGGCGAGACTATATCGCAGTGTGCGCGTTGAGAAGGGCCCGAACCCCATCGGGTCATCGCCAATTTGTTAGCGCCACCTTAACGCGGCTACTCGCAGACTGAGGCGCTCACCTCGCGAGTTTCCGATGGCAACCGTTCGCAGACGCAGCTTCTGGCAGCGCTATGGCATGGCCGTTTTCGGCGGCGTGCTGGCTTTGATCGCGGTATTTGTCGTGGCCAGCGCGCTGTTGCGGCGTCCCTCGGATGCAGCGTTAGTACTGGCGACGAGCGGCGATTGTCTGCGCGTCTTTGACAACGACGCCTGCGCCGACATCGTCGCCAAGGCCGATGACATCCACACCCGCACGGCGCCACGCTTCCCCGAGCGGCACTTCTGCACCATGATGTTCGGCGACGGCTGCACCAGAGCGGCAGGCCCCACCGGCGCCGCCGCCACCTACGTGCCGGAGATCGCCGTCATCCTCATGACACGCGCGAAGGACGACGAGCCGCCAGCACTCCTGCCGCTCTATCTAGGCATGCCTCGAGCAAACGAAACCGTCGAGACAGGCCGCCGCGTCTTTTACCGCGGCATCGCGGTCGGACAGTTCTATCAAAACCGTTTCGGCGGAGCGCAGCTCTCGCGCGTGAACAACGCCTCCGGCCAGCCGCTGACATCGGCGGATGTGCAGCGTCTGCGGCGCGGCTGAGTGACAACTTTGCGCCCGCTGCCGCGGCACGCTCAATCATCAAACCCGACAAAGACCGCCGCTTCGTCCACAGACTTGCGCCGCGACACCACTGCGTTCGCCGGAAAGCTCTCATCCGGAAAACCCATTGCGACACAGATCATGATCACCTGATCGTTGGGGATGCCCGCATGCTCGCGCACGACCGGCGCTTGCATGATGCCTTGGCTATTGATCACACAGCCCAAGCCCCGCGACCACGCAGCGTTGACCAGGGCATTCGTCACCGCGCCACAATCGAACGGCCCGATGTCCCCGCCGTGAATCGAACGATCGTAGGTCACAACGACCGAGACCGGCGCATCGAACTGACGAAAGCCGCGCAGCACCCAATCCTTCCGCGCCGCCTGATCGTGCCGCTCGATCCCCATCGCACCGAACAGCTGCTTGGCGATTTCGATCTGCCGCTCCCGATGAGCACCCTCGTACGCGCCGTGCCCGCGCGACTCGCGCGAGTCCGGCACGCCCAACAGATTGCGCTCCGTGTTACCCTTGCGAATGCGGTTCAGCACCTCGCCAGCCACAACATAGAAATTCCAAGGCTGCGTGTTGAGTGACGACGGCGCGCGCATCGCGAGTTCAATCACCTCGCGGATCAGCGCCTTCGGTACCGGGACAGGCTTGTAGCCGCGAATACTTCGCCGCCCCCGAACAACGTCATCGTAGTGCATTTGCGAATTCCACCCTTTCAATAGACCCCAATCAACTTCGCGCCCGCGACCGTCAGTACGACAGCAAGCGTGCGCTGAATAATCGCCGGCGAAAAACTGATGCCCGCGGTGGTGCCGATAAGCCCGCCGGCCAGAACCGCCCCCGCATACAGCGGCAATTCCGTGGGCAGCGCCTGCACGACGCTAAAGTTGCCGGCCAGCCCCGCAATCGAATTGCAGAGAATGAAAAGCGCAGCGACGCCGGAAGCCTCCCGCACACTAGACCAAGCAAAGAACATGAGAATCGGCGAGAGAAATATCCCGCCGCCCGTTCCCGTGAGCCCCGAGAGCAACCCGATGAACGCGCCAACCATGATCGCCAACCAGATCGGCGGGTCGAGCTTGCGCTCCACGGCTGTGGTGCCGCTGACCCGAATGAGCCGCGCCGCGCTCACCAGTAACACCACCCCGACCAACGGCTTGTAATACACCCCCGGCAATTGAACCGTCCCACCCAGAAACGCGAACGGCAGCGACCCAATCAGAAACGGCCATAGCGTCCGCAAACGAAACATCTTCGCGCCGATGTAACGGAACGAACCGAGGCTCGCGACCAAGATATTGAGCGCCAGTGCCGTCGGCCGCATCACGCCGGGTGCAAGCCCGAACAGCACCATCAACGCAAGGTAGGCCGACGCACCGCCATGACCGACGGAACTATAGAGCACCGCCCCCACGAACATGCAGGCGGCCAGCAGTATTTCCAGATTGACGCTCTCCAGCATTCCCCACCCGTCTCAGCAACGGTTCCAAGTTCGCACAATCGTCACAATCGCGCACCACCTCATGTCCACAACTCGGGAGGTGACTTTGACGCAAACAGTTTGGAGTAAAGCTTGGTACCGCTCGCGCGGCATTTGGGGTGCGATCTTGGGTGCGGGCGGCACGATCTACGGCTTGTGGGCAACGGTGCTGCCCTGCGGGTCGGAGCAAACGATTCACAACTTCGCCTCCGCTGCGGTGACCATGTACGGCGCATACCTGGCATTCGTCGGGCGCACATCGGCCGCGCAACCTATCCACATCTTTTGGCGCCGCCGGGTAGAAGTCCCGAATTGATCAAGCAGCGGTTGTCTTGCCCGCAAATGCGCCGCGCTTTCCGAACTCGACACGCGTGGTGTCCCTGTTTTCACTATCAAGCGTTGTGGTGCACGCCTGCAACGCCCCCGGCGCGTATCGACACTGTCAAACAGCTGTCGCAAGCCTGTCATATTCGGGCGAGAAGGTGCCCCGCGAAAGTTGAAAACAAAGGGGTACTGCTGATGAACAGAACGCTGTGGCTCGCTTCCACGATGTTGGTGGCCGGCATTGTTGCCACGCCAGCCTTCGCGGGCGGAAAGACAAAGGACCAAACGCGCGACCAAGAAATCCAAGAACTGAAAGCGCGCTTGGACCGACTGGAACGCGAGTCCGAGGACGAAAAGATCCAAACCAGCTCGCGCCTGAACAAGGTCGAGCAGACGCAAGACGCGGTGCAGTGGTCGTTCAACGACGGCCGCCCCACAATCCGCTCCGGCGACGGCCGCTTCGAGATGTCTTTCCGCGGCCGCTTCATGTTTGACGCCGCCGCGTTCGATCAGGATCCGTCGGACTTCGGCGCGAGCTACGGCGCCGTCGGTTCGTGTAACGCGACGAACGTACTTTGCGACCAGGGCTCGGGCGCCGTCTTCCGCCGCGTTCGTTTCGGCGTCGAGGGCAAATTCTTCCGCGACTTCATCTACGAGATGCGCTTTGACTTCGGCGGTTCCAACGCTGAATCGGCTGGCGTCGTGAACATCATGCGCGTCGGCTACACGGGTATCCCGAACACGCGCATCCACATCGGCGCGATTCAGCCGATCCTGACCATGTATGACGCGACATCTTCCGCCGACCTCACGACGATGGAACGCGCGGCGGTGATCACCACCCTCGTTGGTGCGTTCGGTGGCGACAACGGCCGCCGCGGCGTCGAAGTCACGTGGCAAAAGGCGGATTTCCTCTATCCAGGCGACAACTGGGTGTTCTCTGCCGCTTATACAGGCGACAGAATCGGCACCGGTCACACCGGCGGCGCAGGCGCCGGCCAGGCCAACGACGAGAGCAGCCATCTCCTCGGACGCGCTGTGTGGCGCCTTTGGAGCGACGGGGTGAGCAACCTCCAGATCGGCGCGAGCGGATCGATGATCCTGAACGATCAAGACAGCGCCGTTCAACTGCGCGAGCGCCCTGAAATCCGCGTGACGGACAGCCGCTTTATCGATGCAACGAACCTCTCAGTCGATGACGGCGGATCCGCTTACGGCTTCGAGTTCGGCATGAACTGGGAGAACTTCTATCTCGCTTCCGAATGGTACCAAATGTCGCTTGACCGTCCGGGCGCCCTGCCCGATGCGGAATTCGACGGCTACTACGTCGAAGGCGAATGGATCTTCACGGGCGAGAACAAGCGCTACGCCGCCGGCGCGACGAACAACAACGTTGCCGTCTTCCGTCAGCCATCCGTCGCTTCTCCCTGGTCCCTTGGTGGTGGCACCGGCGCATGGTCGCTACACGCTCGCTACAGCGTTCTAAACCTGAACTCCAATGAGCACTTGACGGCTCCGAATGGCGGCGTCGCAGGCGGTGAGCAGAGAATCACCAACGTCGGCCTGACCTGGTATCTGAACTCGAACCTCAAGATGATGAGCGAGTACGCTATGGTCGAGATTGACCGCAACAGCGCTGCCGGCTCTTTGGACGGCGGCCGCAACGCGGACTTCGACATCTATCAGGGACGCTTCCAGTTCACGTTCTAATCTCATCGCCTCTCGCACCCGCCTAAGCCACCCCGCGACTTCGGTCGCGGGGCCCGATCGGCGGCTAACTCACCAACGCCGCGTCCCGGATCATCGCTTGGACGCGGACCACATTCTGCCACTCCTCAGCTTTCAGCGTCGCCGCCACGTGCAGCGCCCGCCCCTTCGCATTCAGCAGCGTCGGCCCGAGCTCCGACTGCAGCGCCCGGAACGCGATCGCACTCACGCGCCCGCCCTCAGCCCCGGTCAAGAGGCAGCGCACATGCTGCTCACCCACGATGGAAGCGTTCACGACACGCACGTTCGGCAACACGAACAACGGTTCGGAGTTCCCCGCACCATAAGGCCCGCAGCGCGCCACCTGCTCGCACAACGCCGCCGTCGCCCCCGCAGGCGACACCACGCCGTCGATCGTCAGATGCTTGCCCTCCACCGACGCCGCACAAAGCGCGCTCAACCGTTCGGCCAGAAATGCCGTCAGCGCCGCGATCTTCGAGGGCTCGATCGTGAGCCCGGCCGCCATCGCATGCCCGCCACCATTGACGAGCAACCCCGCCTCGCGCGCAGCGACAATCGCGGTGCCGAGGTCGACGCCATTCACCGACCGCCCAGAGCCCTTACCCACGCCCTCATTGATCGCAATCACGATCGCAGGCCGCCCATAGCGCTCCTTCAGGCGTCCCGCGACAATGCCAATCACGCCCGGATGCCAACCTTCGCGCCCGACCACGATCACCGGCGCCGCGCGCAACGCCGCATCACTCTCGACCATTGCCAGCGCCTCGTCGAGCGCGACTTGCTCGATCTCGCGCCGCTGCCTGTTCAACTCGTCAAGCTCCAGCGCAATCTGTTGCGCCTCGGTCGCGTCGTCGGTCGCAAGCAACCGCGAGCCCAGATCGCACCGCCCCACACGCCCGCCCGCATTCACGCGCGGCCCCAGCACAAAGCCCAAATGATAAGGCTCCAGCGCGCCGGCAAACTTCGCGACCTGCTTCAACGCCACAAGCCCCGCGACCTCGCTGTCCGGAACCTCAAGCCCCTTCACGACGAGCGTCCGGTTCAACCCTTTCAGCGGCACGACATCGGCAACCGTACCCAGCGCCACAATGCCCAGCCACTTGCGCAGATCCGGCGCCTCGCGCCCTTCAAACCATTCGCGCGCCCGCAACGCGCGGTTCGTCGCCACGCAGAGCAAGAACGCAACGCCCACCGCCGCCAAATGCCCGAGCCCCGACGTGTCGTCGTGCCGGTTCGGATTGGCGATCGCAAACGCCTCCGGCAATGTCTCGCCGGGCAGATGGTGATCGCACACGATCACGTCTGCGCCGCCAGCGCGCGCCGCGGCCAGCGCCGCATGCGCCTGCGTTCCGCAATCGACGGTGACGATCACCTTCGCCCCATCGCGCGCCAGCGCCGTCATAGCCGCAACGTTCGGTCCATAACCCTCCGTCAAGCGATCCGGAATGTAGACGACCGGCGCGCACCCGAGCGCCCGCAAAAACCGCGTGAGCAAAGCCGACGACGTCGCTCCATCGACATCATAGTCGCCGAAGATCGCCACCCGCTCGCCGCCCACGACAGCATCGGCCAACCGCCCCGCCGCCAAATCCATATCGGTCACAACACTCGGATCCGGCAGATCGCGCTTCAGCGCAGGCGCGAGATACCCCTCCGCACCGTCAAGCCCAACCCCACGCGCCGAAAGCAACCGCCCAACAATCTCAGGCACCTTCAACCGCTGCGCCAGAGCCAGCGCGGCAGAAGCGTCCACGCCACGCTCAACCCACCGTCGCCCAAGCGCCGAGCGTGAAACGCCGAGATAGGCCGCGTCATCCAAATCCCGAGCCAAAGCCGTCATCCGCAGGTCGTTCCGGTCACCAAGCCCGGACCATAGGCCCGAAGCTCCGACCGCGCCCTCGCCGACCAACAAACCCCTGAGGAAAACCTCTTCGAGAGCCACCTCGTGTATTAATGCACAAGTATCCGTTTAATCCGTTTGCACGGCTGATTTCCGCGGAAATATCCCGTTTGAAATCCGTGTGGTGAGCGTTTGGAAGGCAGCTCCGGAAACCTCCGGAAAACGGATAGCCATGATCGGAATGTCGAGAACAAATATAGAACATAAAATTGGCGAATGCAAGGAAACTCTGCCGCCAAAGATACGGGCGCTCTTACTATTAGCCGTGGAGACCCCAACAAGCGTTCCGAACGAATGCGAGCAGTCACTCAGATCAATGTCACGCGTCGGCCGGAATTACCGCGACCGCGCGATGCTTCCCGCCACCGCCTCCGCCACTTTGATCCCGTCGATCGCCGCCGAGAGTATTCCGCCCGCATAGCCCGCACCTTCGCCGGCCGGATAAAGCCCGCGCGTATTCAGGCTCTGCAAATCTACGCCGCGTTTGATCGAGATCGGCGATGACGTGCGCGTCTCCACGCCCGTCAACACCCCATCGGGCAACGCGAACCCTCGCACCTGCGCCTCGAACGCGGGCAGCGCCTCGCGGATCGCTTCGATCGCGTAGCCGGGCAAGCACGTTGCGAGATCGGTCGGCCGCACGGACGGCTTGTACGAGGGCACGACATCGCCCAGCGCCGTCGACGCACGCCCGGCGATGAAGTCGCCAACGCGTTGACCAGGCGCGGAGTAGTCGCGCCCGCCCGCTTCGAACGCACGCTCCTCCCAATGCCGCTGAAACGCGATCCCGGCGAGCGGGTGGCCGGGATAGTCTTCGGGCGTTATGCCCACGACGATGCCGGCGTTCGCATTGCGCTCGTTGCGCGAATACTGGCTCATCCCGTTCGTAACCACGCGCCCCGGCTCGGACGCCGTCGCGACCACCGTGCCGCCCGGACACATGCAAAAACTATAGACCGAGCGGCCGTTCTTGGCATGGTGCACGATCTTGTAGTCGGCCGCGCCCAACAGTTTGTTCCCCGCATTCGGGCCGAAGCGCGCGCGATCGATCAGCGATTGCGGATGCTCGATGCGAAAGCCGATCGAGAACGGCTTCGCCTCGATATAGACGCCCTCGTCGTAGAGCATTTGAAACGTGTCGCGCGCGCTGTGCCCGACAGCCAACACCACGTGCTCGGCCTCGATCGCCGTGCCATCAGCGAGCACGAGGCCCGCGACGCGGCGCTCCCCCCCAACGGTCTTGTCAACGGCGATGCGCGCGACGCGGGATTGAAAGTGGAACTCGCCACCCAAAGCTTCGATTTTCGCCCGCATGTACTCGACGACCGTCACCAGGCGAAACGTGCCGATGTGCGGCTTCGAGACATAGAGAATTTCCTGCGGCGCGCCGCCCTCGACGAATTCGCCGAGCACCTTGCGCCCTAGAAAGCGCGGATCCTTCACCTGGCTATAGAGCTTGCCGTCGGAAAACGTGCCCGCCCCACCCTCGCCGAACTGCGCATTCGATTCCGGATTAAGCACGCGCTTGCGCCAAAAGCCGAACGTGTCCTTTGTCCGCTCGCGCACCACCTTCCCGCGCTCCAGGAGCAGGGGGCGCAACCCCATCTCCGCCAGGATCAGGCCTGCGAACAACCCACACGGCCCGGCCCCGATTACAACCGGCCGCTTCGCCGGCGGCCTGGCCGCGCGCACGATCTTGTAGCTCATATCGGGCGAGGCAGAGACATGCCGCTCCCCCTTCAGCCGCGCCATGACGGCCGCCTCATCCTTCACCGTCACGTCGATCGTATAGATAAAGACAATCGCCTTCGGCTTGCGCGCATCGACCGCCCGGCGAAACACGGAGAACGAGACAAGCTCCTCCGCCCGCACGCCAAGGCGCTTCAACACAGCCGCACGCAGGTCCGCCTCGGTATGCCCGAGAGGCAATTTCACTTCGGTCAAACGCATGAGCGTGCTCCTTGGGGGGCACGTGCAAACCGGCGAAAGTTCTGACTCACATCATCCGTAAACATCGTCATGGCCGGGCCTGACCCGACCACCCAGAGGAATTGCACCACCGGTCCACATCGCAGTCGAAACACTAAGGCAGCTACCCTGGGTGGCCCGCTCAAGGCCGGCCATGACGACTTTTTTGATGGCAGCCGCAACATTTGTCGGTTGGTGCTACAGCCCCTTAATCACATGCCGCGCTTTGATCCAACGCACCGTGCGGGTCTTAGAGCGCATGACGATCGTGTGGCTGGTCATGAAGTTGCCGACTTTGTGAATGCCTTCAAGCATCGAGCCGTTCGTGACGCCCGTGGCCGCGAACATCACGTCGCCGGAAGCGAGGTCGAGCGTGTTGTATTTCTTGTTCAGGTCGCTGATGCCGATCCGCGCCGCGCGCCGGCGCTCGTCGTCGTTGCGGAAGACGAGGCGCGTTTGGATCTGCCCGCCGACGCAGCGCAACGCCGCCGCGGCAAGCACACCTTCCGGCGCGCCGCCCTGCCCCATATAGATGTCGATGCCGGTTTCCGGATCGCTGCAGTGAATGACGCCGGCGATGTCGCCGTCTGAGATCAAGTGGATCGAGGCACCCGCCTCGCGCACCTTGGCGATCAGCTTCTCGTGCCGCGGCCGATCGAGGATGCACGCCTTGACCTCGCGCGGATCGACACCCTTCGCCTTCGCCAAACGCTTGATGTTGTCCGCCGGATCGGCATCGAGGTCGACCACGCCTTCCGGGTAGCCGCCGCCGATCGCAATCTTGTCCATATAGGTGTCGGGCGCGTGCAGCAGACTGCCGCCCTCCGCGATCGCCACGACCGCCAACGCGTTCGCCATCGCCTTCGCCGTCAACGTCGTGCCTTCCAGCGGATCGAGCGCGATATCGACCTTTGGCCCCTTGCCGGTGCCGACCTTTTCGCCGATGAAGAGCATCGGCGCCTCGTCGCGCTCCCCCTCGCCGATCACGACTGTGCCGTCGAAGTTGCACAGGTTCAGCGCCGTGCGCATCGCGTCGACCGCTGCCTGATCCGCATCGTGCTCGTTGCCGCGGCCGACCTGCTCGTAAGCCGCAATCGCCGCCGCCTCCGTCACCCGCGCGAGTTCCAGCGTGAGAATGCGCTCAAGGCCGTCATGTTGGGCGTTGCTCATATTTCCCCTCTCCAACTTTTTTGTTTTCGCCTTGGACCTAACCTATATGGGCTGGGATTCGTTAGGCACTAGAACCGCTCCATGCGGATCATGCACGGTTGCTCCGTCACCACGCCCGCAGCGACCACCGCGCTGAGCGCCTTGACCATCGCGTCTTCGCGCGCTTCGTGCGTAATCATAACGACCGGCACCGCGCCGCCGGGAGAGCGCGAGCGTTGCAGCATGCTCTCGATCGAAATCGCTTGATCGGCGAGGCAGCGCGACAGCACGGCGATCACGCCGGGTCTATCGATCACGGTGAAGCGCAGATAACACGCGCCCACATGCTCGCCCATCGGCACCACGGTCGGCGCCTTCAACGTCGACGCCGGCGCACCAAACGTCGGCAACCTTACGCCGCGCGCGATGTCTAAAATGTCCGACATCACCGCAGAAGCCGTCGGCCCCGCACCGGCACCACGGCCCTCATAAACCGACTTGCCGACAAGATCGCCTTCCGCCACGACTGCGTTGAACACACCGTCGACGTCGGCGAGCGGCGTGCCCAGTGGCACCATCGCCGGATGCACCCGCTGCTCCACGCCGCCGCTCGTACGCAACGCCAGGCCCAACAGCTTGATCCGGTAGCCGAACTCGCGCGCGAACGCGATGTCCATTGGCGTGATGCGTTGAATACCTTCGACGTGAATGTCGCCGAGCGCCGGCGCATTCCCGAACGCCACCGCGGCAAGCAGCGAGAGCTTATGCGCCGTATCCATGCCGCCGATGTCGAACGTCGGATCGGCCTCCGCGTAGCCAAGCTTCTGCGCCTCGGCCAGCACGTCGTCAAACGTCCGCCCACTCGCTTCCATCGTGGTCAGAATGTAGTTGCAGGTTCCGTTCAAAATCCCATAGACGCGCGACACGCGATTGGCACCAAGCCCCTCGCGCAACGCCTTGATAATAGGAATCCCGCCGGCTACCGCCGCTTCGAAATCGAGCGCGAGCCCCTTACTCTCCGCCGCTTTCGCCAGCGCTACGCCATGATGCGCGAGTAGCGCCTTGTTCGCGGTCACGACCGGCAAACCGCGCGTCAGTGCCGCCTCGACGGAAGCTTTCGCCGGCCCGCCCTCGCCGCCCATCAACTCGACGAACACGTCGATCGGCGCCGATTGCGCCAGCTTTACCGGATCGTCGAACCATTCGGCCTTCGCCAGCGACACGCCGCGGTCGCGACCCTTCGCGCGCGCGCTGACCGCGGTCAGTTCTAACGTCTTGCCGCAGCGCGCCGCTAACGCCGCGCCTTGCTCGACCACAATCTTCGCCACGGAGGCGCCGACCGTGCCGAGCCCCGCGATCCCCACTCTGAGTGTCGTCATTGTGCAGCGTTGCGAGCGGCGCTCGCCTCCGCGACGGAAGGACCCGCGCTCAAGAACCTGCGCACGTTGCGCGCCGCCTGACGGATGCGCTGCTCGTTCTCGACCAGCGCAATGCGCACATGCCCGTCGCCGTATTCGCCGAAGCCGATGCCCGGCGCCACCGCGACCTTGGCGTGCTCCAGCAATAGTTTCGAAAACGCAAGCGAACCCAACGCGCGAAATGCCTCGGGGATCGGAACCCACGCAAACATGGAAGCCTCCGGCGACGGCACCGGCCACCCGGCCCGCGCGAAACTATCGACCAAGGCATCGCGCCGCGCCTTGTAGATCGCGCGCATCTCATCGACGCAATCCTGCGGCCCGTTCAACGCGGCGGCCGCCGCAACCTGGATCGGCGTGAATGCGCCATAGTCGAGATACGACTTGATCCGCCCTAGCGCATGGATAAGCCGCTCGTTCCCCGCCGCAAAGCCCATGCGCCAACCCGGCATCGCATAAGTCTTCGACAACGAGTTGAACTCGACCACGATGTCTTTCGCGCCTTCGACTTGCAGCATCGACGGCGGCGCCTTGTCGCCGAAATAGATCTCGGCGTAGGCAAGGTCGGATAGCACCCAAAGCCCCTTCGCCTTCGCAAACGCCACGACCTCCTTATAGAAGTCGAGATCGACGACCTGCGCCGTCGGGTTCGAGGGATAGCTGACCACCACCGCCGTCGGCGGCGGCACCGCATGGCGCACCGCGCGCTCGATGCCGCGCAAGAACTGCTCCGGGCTCGTGGCTTCGACGTGACGGATCGCGGCGCCCGCCAGAATGAATCCGAACGCATGAATGGGATAGGCCGGGTTCGGCACGATGATCGTATCGCCCGGCGCCGTCATCGCTTGCGCGAGATTGGCGAAGCCTTCCTTAGAACCCAACGTCGCGATTACTTCGCGGTCGGGATCGATCTTCACGCCGAAGCGCCGCCCGTAGTAGGCCGCCATCGCCCGGCGCAAACCCGGAATGCCGCGCGACGCTGAATAGCGGTTCATCCGCGGATCTTGCGTCGTTTCGATCAGCTTCTCGACGATATGCTTCGGCGTCGGCATATCGGGATTGCCCATGCCGAAGTCGATGATGTCCTCACCCGCCGCCCGCGCCTTCGCTTTGAGGCGGTTCACCTCTTCGAAGACGTACGGCGGCAGTCGCTTGATGCGAAGGAAGTCGGTATTCAAGGCTGGCTCCCTGGCCCGCGAGCATGACCCGCGGGGGCCGGCTCTCTAAGCGGTATCGCCGGTGCGATCACTCGCTCTTCGGCTTGTCCGCGGTTTCGTCGGTTTTTGTCACCGGCTTGGCAGCCGGAGTGGGTGGCGCGGCCGCAGGCGCGGTACCGCCACGAAGCTCGTCCGCCGTATGCTGCGCGTTGTCGCGATCGGCGACCAGGCTGTCGCGGATCTCGCGACGCTGCGAGTCCGTCGAAGTGGCCTCGCGCGCGACAGGTTGCGCCGACAGGTTCGGGAACGCGGTCGGCTTGTCGGCCGGCTTAATGCGCGGCCCCTTGACCGCCGGTTCCAGCGGGTCAACCACCGGATCCCCGCCGGCCGCAGTCGTCGCCGCCGTCTTGGTCGCTTCAGCGCCCTCCGCCGGCTTCGTCTCGGCCTTGGCCTCGGCAGGCGCCTCTTTCGTGGCCCCTGTCACCCCGTCATACCAAGTCGTCGGCTTCGTCCACTCCGGCATGGACGAGCAGGCTGCGAGCAATCCGGCGGCAGCCGCCACGGGCAACAAACGCAATACCAAACGGGACATCGGGGAAACTCCATTTTCAGGCGTGGGGTAGCGGCGGGACTGGGCACCCGCAAAGCACCTCGATTTTGCCGCAAACCGGCCCGGAAACGCTACCTTTATTATTTGTGGTGTAGAGCCACCGTTGACGCCTGTGACACTTGCCGCACCCCGTGATTTACTGCCAGGCGACGGTAGTGACAGGGGGCCAGCCAGAAGCCGCCCGCACCGGGAGAGAAGACGAAAATGGCCGATCCGCAGAAAATACTGAGCGAATACCAGATCAAAGACCCCGCCGAATTCTCGCGCAACATGGTCAAGGTCGCGGCGCAAAGCCAACGTCTGGTCACCGACTTCATGAAAGGTCAGATGAAGAACGGTAAGGGCGGCAGCGTCCAGCGCGATCCTTTGAACCTCGGTCAAACCTTCGTCGACTTCTTGAGCCATGCGGTCCGCAACCCCGGCCATTTTGTCGAAGCCAACTTCAAGCTGTGGCACGACTACCTCAACCTCTGGCACCACACTGCCCGCCGCATGATCGGCGAAGACGCGCCGCCGGTCATCGAACCCTCGCCGGGCGACAAGCGCTTCAAGGACAAGGACTGGAACGAGCACCAGGTCTTCGACTTCATCAAACAGTCGTACTTGCTCTCCGCCCGCTGGTTCCAAAACACGATGAGCGACGTCAAGGGCCTCGACCCAAAGACGCGCAAGAAGATCGACTTCTATACGAAGCAGTTCGCCGACGCGCTCTCGCCCTCGAACTTCCTGTTCACGAACCCTGAAGTGCTGCGCGAAACGTTCAAGTCGAACGGCGAGAATCTGGTCAAGGGCCTGAACAACATGTTGAAGGACCTCGAGCGCGGCAAAGGCCAGCTCGCGATCCGCCAGACCGACATGGATTTCTTCGAGGTCGGCCGCAATCTTGCGCTCACGCCGGCGAAAGTCGTCTATCAGAACGATCTAATGCAGTTGATCCAGTACATGCCAACAACGGAGGAGCAGTACGACCGCCCGCTCGTCATCTTCCCGCCCTGGATCAACAAGTACTACATCCTCGATCTGGGCGAGAAGAACTCGTTCGTGAAGTGGGCAACCGCCCGCGGCTACACCGTCTTCGTCGCCTCCTGGGTCAACCCGGACGCGGCGCTCGCGCAGAAGACGTTCGAAGACTATATGCGCGAAGGCATCTTCGAAGCGCTCGACGCGATCGAAAGGGCCACCGGCCAGCGCGACGTCAATGCCATCGGCTATTGCATCGGCGGCACGCTGCTCTCGGCCACGCTCGCCTATATGGCGGCAAAGGGCGACACCCGCATCAAATCCGCGACCTTCTTCGCCGCCCAAGCCGATTTCTCGGAAGCGGGCGACCTGCAAGTCTTCATCGACGACGAGCAATTGAAGTCGATGGAAGAAACGATGAAAGCCCAGGGCGGCTATCTCGACGGCGCCAAGATGGCGACGACATTCAATATGCTGCGCTCCAACGATTTGATCTGGAGCTTCGTGGTCAACAACTACCTCATGGGCCGCGACCCGATGCGTTTCGATCTGCTGTACTGGAACGCGGATTCGACGCGTATGCCGATCAAGATGCACATGTTCTATCTGCGCGAATGCTACCGCGACAACAATCTCGCGCGCGGCAAGATGGTGCTGGGTGGCGAGAAGCTCGACCTCGGCAAGGTCAAGATCCCGATGTACCTGCAGTCCTCGAAGGAAGACCACATCGCGCCCTACCGCTCGGTCTACAAATCGACGAAGCTGTTCAAGGGCCCGATCACCTTCATGATGGCCGGCTCCGGCCACATTGCCGGCGTCATCAACCACCCCGACGCGCACAAGTATCAGTTCTGGACCAACGACAAGCTGCCCGAAAAGGTCGAAGATTGGATCGCCGGCGCCACCGAAACCCCAGGCTCCTGGTGGCCGCATTGGGATAAGTGGCTGTCCAAACAATCCGGCAAAAAGGTCCCGGCGCGCGTACCGGGCGATCACGACCTCGACGTCATCGAAGACGCGCCGGGGGCCTATGCGAAGATGAAGTGAGCACCACCTGAACGAACGCCAACAGTCATCCACGACTTCGTGACGGCCGGCAGCCTTTTCGCGCGCGGCGGCGCCAAGATTGCGCCATAATCGGGCATCACCTCTGCTTCACCAAAGAGGACCTCGTCATGCGCCGCAACGCACTTCTCGCCACTGTATCGCTCGTCACACTCACCGCCTGCGAGGGTGTCGATGCGACAACGCCGTCAAAGCCGACGCCTTCACAAACGCAGCAAACCTGGCTCTGCGGCCGCGAGTACGTGAACCATGCATGGGGGTATCAGCGCTACGGCGCCGTGCTCGACACCGCAGGCAACATCTGGCGCTACAAGATCGAGCGCGTGCCCGCCGGTCAAGCAAGGCCGTGGGATCCGCGCGACATGACAACGTTGACCGACGCGGATCTCAAGATGCGCTACGAAGGCGCGATGGTTGTTTCGGGTAAGAAGGTACCACTACCCGAGGTCGAGAAGAACTTCCCCCTCATCGCCGATGCGGCGGAGGCCAAACCGACGCAACCGTCGCCACGCGGCGCCGACATGGGTCAGACGCTGACCTACTGCTACACCTACGACGCCAACGCGCGCACCTATTCGCAGGTGATGCTCGACAACAAAGGCGACTGGGATTCGACCAACCCTTCACAGGCGGGGAAGAACCTGACGTCGTGGGTGAATGGCTGGCTCGGCGATATCAATTAGGCTCAATATCGCCCGCCGCCCATGCGCGCCGCAGGTCCGACACATGCGCCGCAAGCCGCCCGCCCGCGATCGCCTCGCGCAGGCCCGCCGTCAGATCCTGATAGTGCGTGAGGTTGTGCCAGGTGATCAGCATCGACGCCAAAATCTCATCCGACTTCACGAGGTGATGCAAATAGGCGCGTGAGTACTGCCGGCACGCGGGGCAGCGACAACCATCCTCCAACGGCCGCGGATCGTCCGTGTGCCGCGCATTGCGCAGGTTCACCGGTCCGCGCGCCGTGAACGCTTGCCCATTGCGGCCTGAGCGCGTGGGCAGCACGCAGTCGAACATATCGATCCCACGCATAACCGCACCCACGATGTCGTCCGGCTTCCCCACACCCATCAGATAGCGCGGCCGGTCCGTGGGCAAATGCGGCACGGTGAAGTCGAGCACCTCAAACATCCGCGCTTGCCCTTCGCCTACCGCAAGCCCGCCAACGGCGTAGCCGGGAAAGCCGATCTGTTGCAGCGCCGCCGCCGAACGCGCCCGCAGGTGCGGATAGACGCTACCCTGCACGATCCCGAACAACCCCCGCCCCGGCGCTTCGCGAAATGCCGCCTTGGACCGCTTCGCCCAACGCATGGAAAGTTCCATCGAACTCTCCGCCTCCGCCTCGCCAGCCGGAAACGGCGTGCACTCGTCCAGCACCATATGAATGTCGGAGCCGAGCAACGCCTGAATCTCCATCGACCGCTCCGGCGTCAGCTGATACTGCGCGCCGTCGATGTGCGACTGAAACGAAACGCCCTGCTCGTCGAGCTTGCGCAACTGCGCCAGCGACATCACCTGAAACCCGCCGGAGTCGGTCAAGATCGGCCGCGCCCAGTTCATCATCTTGTGCAGCCCGCCGAGCTTCGCCACCCGCTCCGCTCCCGGCCGCAACATCAGGTGATATGTGTTACCTAGCAGAATATCGGCACCCGTCTCCCGCACCGATTCCGGCAGCATCGCCTTCACGGTTCCCGCAGTACCTACCGGCATAAACGCCGGCGTGCGAATTTCGCCGCGGACGGTTGAAATCACGCCCGTTCGCGCGGCACCGTCGGTGGCGCTTATGGAGAAGCTAAACGCGCTCATGCGCAGCCTGGGAGCGCGGGCGTCCCGCCCGCTCTTGTCGCGCAAAAAAAGGGCGGGCGGGACGCCCGCGCTCCCAGACTGCTCATCGCCGCTTCCGTATCAGCAAACACGCGTCACCATAAGAGTAGAACCGGAACCGCCGCTCGATCGCATGCGCATACGCCGCCCGCATCGTCTCCGCCCCGCAAAACGCGCTCACCAGCATGAACAGCGTCGACTTCGGCAAGTGAAAATTCGTGAGCAGCATGTCCACCGACTTGAACGCATAGCCAGGCGTAATGAAAATCCGCGTATCTCCGGCGAAAGGCAACACCCTCCCCCGGCTCGCACTCTCCACGATGCGCAGGCTTGTCGTCCCGACACAGAGCGCCCTCCCGCCACCAGCGCGCGCCGCATTGATCGCCTCAGCTGCCTCGAGTGAGACCTCACCCCATTCCGCATGCATCACATGGTCGTTCGTGTCGTCCGTCTTCACGGGTAAGAATGTCCCGGCACCCACATGCAGCGTCACCATCTCGCGCCGCACCCCGCGCGCATCGAGCGCCGCCATCAACGCCGGCGTGAAATGCAACCCCGCCGTCGGCGCCGCGACCGCGCCGTCGCGCACCGCATAGATCGTCTGATAATCGCTTTGATCGCGCTCATCCGCCGCGCGCCGGCCGGCGATATAAGGCGGCAGCGGCGTCACCCCAACCTCGGCGAGCGCCTGATCGAGCGCCGCACCGAACGCATCGAAACGCAGATGAATCTCGCCGCCATCGTTCTTCGCCTCGACGACCGCGGCCAGCCCGTCGCCAAATCGAACGCAATCGCCCACAATCAACTTCCGCCCCGGCTTCGCGAACGCCGCCCACAAATCCGACGCCTCACGCTTGTGCAGCGTGACCTCGATCGCGGCCTCCGCACTCTCGCCGCGTGCCGGCCGAACGCCGAAGAGCTGCGCCGGGATCACCCGCGTGTCGTTGAACACGCAAATGTCGCCGGCGTTTAAGAACGACGGCAGATCGCGCACTTTCGCCTCCTCGAACGTCGAAGCGCCTTCGTGCACCACCAGCAGCCGCGCGCTATCGCGCGGACTTGCGGGCCGCAAAGCGATAAGCTCTTCCGGCAGTTCGAAGTCGAAATCGGAAACGCGCAAACTCTATGACTTCGGTTTGGGCTTCGTGCCGTTGCGCTTTAAGGGCACGACTTTGCCGGGCGCAAACTTGACGCCCTGCGCGGTGAATTTTTCGCGGATACGCTCGGCGACATAGGGCGACGTGAAATGCGAAATGTCGCCGCCCAGCGAAGCGATTTCCTTCACGAGCCGTGACGCGATCGCCTGGTATTTCCCGCCCGCCATGAGGAAGACCATCTCGATCTCGCGGTTTAGAGCCATATTCATGCTTGTCATCTGGAATTCGTAGTCGAAATCGCTGACCGCACGCAGGCCCCGGATGATGAACTGCGCGCCGATCTTTTCGGCGAAGTGCATCAGCAAGATGTCGAACGGTTCGACACTGATGGTCACGCCCGCGTCCTTCGCGATCTGGGCTACTTCGTGGCGCACGAGCTCGACGCGCTCATCGAGTGTGAACAGCGGCCCCTTGCCCTCATTGATGGCGACGCCGATCACCAGGTGATCGAGTAACTTCACGGCGCGCCGGATGATGTCGAGATGCCCGTTGGTGATCGGGTCGAAGGTTCCGGGATAGAGCCCGATACGTTTGGACATGGGGAAAGCGCCTCTTGAGCGCGGCATCGCCGCCGCGCCCATCTTTAGCCGACCCTATGTGCGTTGCAACACGAAGCAGCGTTAACGATTACGCCTTAGGCTCGTCGCCTGCCGCGCCCTCGATCTCCTGCGTCTCGCCGATCCGTTCGACCGACACCACGCGCTCGCCTTCGGCGAGGCGGAACAGGATCACGCCTTGCGTCGCCCGGCCGGCCACCCGGATCTGCCCGACTGGCAGCCGGATCGTCTGCCCCGCGTCGGTGATCAGCATCAGTTGGTCGGTGTCCTCGACCGGGAACGAATCCGCAATTCGCGAGTTCTTTTTGGCCATCGCCATGGCGACAATGCCCGAGCCGCCGCGCCCGATCACCCGGTACTCGTAGGCGCTGGAGCGCTTGCCGAACCCGGTCTCGGAGACCGTAAGCACGAACTGTTCGAGCGCGCCAAGCTCCGCATACCGCTCCGCCGACAGAGCGGTCTCGGGCGCGTTCGCCTCCTCGCCCTCGTCCGCCGAAACCTCCGCTGCCTCCGCCTCTTCACCTGCCGCCCGGCGCATCGCCGTCGACTGGCGTAGATAGGCGCGCGCTTCATCCACAGTTATCTCGACGTGTCGCAGGATCGCCATCGAAACGACCTCATCGCCCTCGGCCAATTTGATGCCGCGCACGCCGGTCGAGTCGCGGCCCTTGAATACGCGCACATCCTCGGTCGAGAAGCGGATGCACTTGCCGAGCCGCGTGGTCAGCAGAACATCGTCTTCCTTGGTCGAAATCGAAACGCCGATGATCGCATCGCCCGGCTCGATCTTCATCGCGATCTTGCCGTTCGCCTTCACGTTCGTGAAGTCGCTGAGCGCGTTTCGACGGATATCACCCGACTTCGTGGCGAACATCACCTCGAACTTGTCCCACTCAAGCTCCGCCTCCGGCAGCGCCAGCACCTTCGTGATGCTCTCGCCCTCTTTCAGCGGCAGCAAATTGACCAGCGCCTTGCCCTTGCCCTGTGGCGTGGCAAGCGGTAGCCGCCAGTTCTTCAGCACATAGGCCATACCGGCCGAGGAGAAGAACAACAGCGGTTGGTGCGTCGACGCGACGAAGAGACTGGTCACCCAATCTTCGTCCTTCGTGGCCATCGCGGTGCGCCCGCGCCCGCCACGTCCCTGCACCCGATAGGCGTTCAACGGAACGCGCTTGATATAGCCCTGATGCGTGACGGTGACGACCATGTCCTCGCGCTGGATCAGGTCTTCGTCTTCGACCTCGACATCGACGTCGAGAATCTCAGTCCGCCGCGGCGTCGCAAACGCTACGCGCACGGCGACAAGCTCGTCACGCACGACAGTCATCAGCTTCTCGCGCGAACGCAGGATCGACAGGTATTCTTCGATCGACTTACCGAGACCCTGCAATTCGTTGCCGATCTCGTCGCGGCCCAGCGCCGTCAAGCGCTGCAGACGCAATTCCAAGATCGCCCGCGCCTGCTCGTCGGAGAGCCGCAGCGTCCCGTCCGCATGCATCGCATGTCGCGGATCGTCGACCAGCGCCACCAGCGGCGCAACGTCCAGCGCCGGCCAATTGCGCTCCGTCAATCGCGCGCGCGCCGTCGCCGCATCGGGGCTGGAGCGGATAATGCGGATGAACTCGTCGATATTGGCGACGGCGATCGCAAGACCCACCAATACATGCGCCTTATCGCGCGCATCGTTGAGCAGCTTCTTCGTCCGCCGCGTGACCACGTCTTCGCGGAAGTTCACGAAGGCGCGGATCATGTCCTTCAGCGACATCAACACCGGCCGCCCGCGATCGAGCGCCAACATATTGACGCCGAACGACGACTGCAGCGCAGTGAAGCGATAGAGCTGGTTCAACACGACGTCCGCCATGGCGTCGCGCTTCAACTCGATCACCATGCGCATGCCGTGCCGGTCGGACTCGTCGCGCGCGTCGGAAATGCCCTCGATGCGCTTCTCGCTCACGAGCTCCGAGATGCGCTCCAACAGGTGCGCCTTGTTCACCTGGTAGGGCAATTCGGTGACGATGATCGCCTCGCGATCCTTGCGGATCTCCTCGATATGCGTCTTCGCGCGCACGATCACGCCGCCGCGCCCGCGCACCAGCGCCAGCCGTGCCGCGTTGCGCCCCATGATCTGCGCCGCCGTTGGAAAGTCCGGCCCGGGCACGATGTCGATCAGCTGTTCAAGGCTGATTTCCGGATCGGCGATATACGCCAAGCAGGCGTCAACGACTTCGCCCAAATTGTGCGGCGGAATGTTCGTCGCCATGCCGACCGCGATGCCCGACGATCCGTTGACGAGCAAATTCGGGAACCGCGCCGGCAGAACGATCGGCTCTTGATCCTGGTTGTCGTAGTTCGGCTGAAAGTCGACGGTGTCGAGGTCGATGTCCTCAAGCAGCGCCTCCGCCGCCTTCGTCATGCGCACTTCGGTGTACCGCATCGCGGCCGGCGGATCGCCATCGACCGAGCCGAAGTTGCCCTGGCCGTCGACCAGCGGCACACGCATGGAAAATTCCTGCGCCATACGCACCAGTGCGTCATAGACCGATTGGTCGCCGTGCGGGTGGTACTTACCGATCACGTCGCCGACGACGCGCGCCGACTTGCGGTAGGGCTTGTTGTGCGTATAGCCCGCCTCGTGCATCGAATAGAGAATGCGCCGGTGCACGGGCTTCAAGCCGTCGCGCGCGTCGGGGAGCGCGCGGCTCACGATCACGCTCATCGCGTAATCGAGGTACGAGCGCTTCATTTCATCTTCGATCGAGATCGGGTGAATCTCGCCGCCTGGCGTGCCGGGTGATCCGGCCGCCGGCTTATCGTCTTTGGAGCCGGACAAGGGAGGTTTTTCGATACAGTTGGAACGCGGCCGGACCATACCCGCTCGCCCCCGCGAATCCTAGGAAATTTAAGCACGATTTCCCCATCGCTGAGCCGCAGAAAACAGCCCTTTTTTGGGGTACGACGACGCCGGAGAAATCAGGGCCTAATTCGCACTGCCGCGAACCCTCCGCCGGGGGTCCGGAAGTTGGTCGTTTGTCCACGATAAACCCGCGCCAAACGCATGAACGGCGAGGCCCCATACGCGAAGGTTCGTACATCGAAACGCATCGGCTCAACGCCGGGAACGTCGATCCGCGGCGCCTCGACTCGCTTCTGCGCAACGTAGTCGGCGCGGGCGGCAACTTGCGCCCACGTCGCCGCGGTGAGCTTCGCGCCATCGTAGACGGCGCGCGAACCGAAACCGCTCATCGGCTTGAAATAATACTGCGCGCGCGTCGCCCAAAGCTCAGTTGCGTTCGCCGGCGTGAGCGCGACCGTTCGCGGGATAGCGTCGATCAATGTCTGGCGCACCGCCTCGCTCACGCCAGCATCGCGCAGAAACGCCTCATCGCCGAGCCGCGCGAGATTGCGCTTGCACGCGAGCAAAGCGTGCGTGCGTGGATCCGGCGTTAGGACAACCGCACCGGCAAGCAGCGCCTCGCGGATCGCCGCGTCCTCCGCGCGCTCAAGCGAGAAGCTGGTGAGGCGATTGTAGACGAGGTCGATCGCCGTCGCGCCATGCCACAGACGCCCGTCGCGAAAGGTCAGCGCGCGAGGATCCGCAATCGTCGCGGCGACACCGGCATCGCGCAACATCCGCTCAGCCAACTCAAACTCGAGCTTGAGAAACTGCTCTTCCGGGTTGTCGTCGACGATCGCGACGGTCCGCAGCGCGCCCTTCCCTGCCAGCGCCCACTCGGCGCGAAAATGCTGCACAAAGATATGCGCCCAAGCGCCAAGCGGATGAGCGTCGGCATTTCCTTGCTTCCAACCCAGCTGATCGATCAGTGCACCGAAGAACGCGCCACCGGCGTTCGTATTGATCTCGATGAGCTTCGGCCCCGCCTCCGTCAGATGAAAGTCGAAGCCTGTGAACAGACCTTTGACCCGCTGCGGCTCGTTCCGCGCGATCGGTGGCGCGGCGGCGAGCGCCATGTCCTGATAGAGCGGCGTCGCAACGACCTCATGAACGGCGGCAATGACTTCATCCATCCGCCATGCATCAAGCGCGGAGATCGTGACATCCGTCTTGGCGCGCTTCGGGGCGAGTTCCGCGGCATAGTCCGCGCAACACGCGGGCTCGGCAATGCGATCACATTCAGGCGCGAGCAAGGTCATGCGGAAGCTCGCTATTGGTGCGCGCAAACGGCGAAAGCCAGATGATCGCGTCGAAAAAAGTGTCGGGATCGAGTTGATAGAGCATCCACCGTCCCTGCTTCTGCGCGCGCACAAAGCCGGCGTCGATGAGAAGTTTCATGTGGTGGCTGACCGTCGCCTGAGAAACGCCCAGCAGCCGCTCGATGTCGCAGGCGCAAACGACACCATCGAGCGCGCAACACACGCCCTCCGGCTTGCGCAGAAACTGCAAGATCTTGATCCGGACGGGATCGCTCAGCGCTTTGAAAATACGGTCGGGGCTCATACCCCTTTATATATCGATATATTTCGATATGTCAATGAGTAACGAGTGTTGACTTCTCGCCCGCCGGAATTGCCGTGAACAGAAACAATCCCGCCAGAACCAGCAACCCAGCGGTCACCGCCCCCGGGAAGTAGACGCTCATTGTCAGCGCCGCATAGAGATGCGCCGCACCATTGGCCGTCAAAAACGCCGCGAACATGTAGGACGCCAGCCGCATCGGCCCACGCTTTGCGTAGACCAGATACGTCAGCACGAAGAGCAACACGGCCGCTCCGATCAAGTTCGTCAGCCACATATCGTAGCGATACTCCGGCAACTTGATCACCGGAAACACGTTGTTCAAGAACATCCCGAAGTCGGCATAGACGCCGTAAGAGCCATTCGCGATCTCCTCGCCGATATGAATGGCAAAGGCAACACACGCCAGAAACCAAGCCACCGTCCAACGATCAATCCCGCCGCGCATGAATGACTCCTCAGTAGGGCCTTAGTATCCTAGCGCCGGTCACTCCCGTCCTTGCGCTAGATCAAGCCGCTTGACGTCACCAAACTGATTCGATAGATATCTAATTAGACAAACGTGGAATTAGATCATGGGTGACTCAACCGAGCTCCTGCAATTCTTCAAAGCGCTCGCGCACGAAAGCCGGCTGCGCCTCGTGGGCCTTCTTGCCGAACGCGAACGCAGCGTTCAAGAACTCGCCGCGTTGGTGGCACTGAAAGAGCCAACCGTCTCGCACCACCTCGCGATGTTGAAGGAGGCGGGTCTTGTCAGCCTGCGCCAGGACGGCAATACGCATTGGTACGCGCTCGAAACGAAAACGCTGTCACAGCGCGCGCGTACGATCTTGGTCAAGGAAAACCTCGCCGAGCTCGCGCCGGCCGCCTCGCAAGAAGACAAAGCGGTCCGCAACTACCTGACAGCGGACGGACGGTTAAAGGCGTTCCCCGCCACGCCAAAGAAGCGCCGCCCGATCCTCGTCTGGCTCACGCGCCACTTCGAAGAAGGCCGCACCTACAGCGAGGCCGAGGTCAACGAAATCATCGAACGCCGCCACCCCGACCGCGAAACCTTCCGCCGCGAAATGGTCGGCCGCAAAATGCTTGCCCGCAAAGGGGGCCAGTATTGGCGCTTGCCGGAGGCGGAGTGGGTGGCTTAACGCCAATCCCGATCGCGCACTCGGCTTCGCTCGCGCGAACCGATCGGAAGCGCGGGCGCCTTGAACGCAACGTCATGCCGCTGCGCCGAAAGCGTTGCCACGGCGGAGGTGCCAAGCAACCCAGCAACCATGCCTTTCGCACCAGCGTCGAGTTCGCCAAACCCACGCTGCAACTCGTCGAAACACCACGCGCGATACGGACTAACCGGCGTCTCGAACGAGCCGCCGTGGTCGGTGAACCGCACGGTTTTGGCACCCGCGGCAACGGCTGCTGCGTTCGCCTGCATGTAAGGCAGATGCGTTTCGACCGCTAAGCGCAGCAACGCCCGCGCGCTCGCCGGAACGGCGGTGATCTCAGCCGCGCGCGCGAACTGCGCCGGTTCGATCGCCCAAAGCCGCGCAACCCAGGCCAGCGTTCGCGGCGCCACCTCACGCATGATCTTGGCCGGCGTCGGGTCGCAGAAGAAATGCCGGAACATCGAGCCGAACAACCCGAAGTCCGCTTCGCACGGCCGCTCGCCCAGCACGAACGGATTCGCCGCCAACGCCGTCTCCATCGCCGTCAGCGCATCGAAGTAGAGATGCTCGATCGCATGCCGCGTCGCCAGCGTCACACCGTCCTTGCGCAGATAAACACCTTGCTGCCGCCGCAGGATCAACTGCCGCCGCGCCGCGTAGGGCAGCTTCACATCGCGCAACATCCCGCGCGCGAGCCGCCCAGACATTAGCCGCGCATCGTCAGCAAACGCCCAGCGATAGTAGAGCGCGGGCCGCCAAAGCGACTCGTCGCCAAAATCTTCGATCAGCTGCGACACAAATCGCGCCACCGGATCGCGCGGCGAAATCGCGGGCGAAGGCTGCACCTTCTCGAAATGCCGGATGATCAACGTTGTGTCGGTGAGCCACGTCCCATCCGGACACTCGACCTGCGGCATCTGCCGAAATCCAGTCGCCCGCGCACAGTCCGCGAAACTGCGCGTCGTCATTTCGCGAAGGACATAAGGAATGCCCTTCGCTCGAAAGTAGGCTTCGAGCTTCCCCGTGAAATACGAGAGATCAAGCCCGTGGACGACGTACGGCTTTGTCATCGTCCCAAAGCCGCAGGTTCGTGACGCACAGCTTCGTCAACTCCCGATCAAAACGGAATCTCGTCGTCCGGATCGGCCGAGAAATCGCGTTGCTCGTCGCGGCCGCCGCCGGCAACAGCCTTGCGTCCGCCGCCGCCCGCCGAGGCACCTTCCATCGCCCCGCCGCCTTCGCCGCGCCCGTCGAGCATGACGAGATCGCCGCGGAAGCGCTGGATCACGACCTCCGTCGAGTACTGCTCCTGGCCGTCCTTGTTCGTCCACTTCCGGGTCTGAAGTTGGCCCTCCAGATAGACCTTGGAGCCCTTCTTCAGGTACTTCTCCGCGACCTTTGCGATGTTCTCGTTGAAGATCACCACGCGGTGCCACTCGGTCTTTTCCTTGCGTTCGCCCGAATTCTTGTCCCGCCAGCTCTCCGACGTCGCGACCCGCAGGTTCACCACCGGCTCCCCGGACGGCAGCTGGCGCACCTCCGGATCCGCACCCAGATTTCCGACCAAGATCACCTTGTTCACGCCAGCCATCGCTCTCACCTCTCGTTTCGCGCTTAAGTCGGCGGCTACTAACCACCACCGTCTCTGATCTACCAGTATGTTCTTATTTTGTTCCAACCGTCAAGCCGACATTTCCTGTGGAGCGCACCGGAACCCCCAACAATCCACAGGAGGCTTCAAGGGGGGGGGGGTACCGGGTCGGCATTTCCAGCGAACAACCCCATGTACCCGAGAGATAGGCAGCGGCCACGATCACGACTTAGCCTCCCGGCAACACACCGTCCCAGAAAATCGAAGCGCTTGGCCGCAGACAACAGCCCCCGACCCAGCCCCAAAAAAGCGACTCTCACAGCGTCACATCCGCCAACTCATGCGTCACAGAGGCGTCACCGCGTGTACACCCAACAAGGCCAAATCAGCAGACGTGCACCAACCAAAACGCATTGGAACAAATAAAGAACTTTGTTCCAGAAAGCAAGCAAAAAAATGCGATCGCCGGCGATGCCGCATTCGCGGCGCGCGGAAGGATCGGGGCTGTCACCGCATTTCCCCACGAAGCTCGCGATGGAGGGCGTCATGTGTGTCCCCGGACTGGCAGAGTTGTCGGCGTAAAGGCCATCCAACCATGAGTTCTTCCCGGCCAACTGCGCGCCAGCCTTCGATGAAGTCGGATGACTTCGCGCATTATGCCGGACGGATCGAGTTGCTCAGCAAGACACTACCGAGCCGGACCATCCCATAAATTCATGCCAGAGCGCGCCATCACAAATCGCGACTTTTGCTCGATACCAAATGACACAAGGTGCATAATATCCACAAGAACAACCGATCGCAGTCTTTCAAGTGTCCATGAAATTATATCAATAAAAACAATGCATTATGATAAGATATTACACCAATACAGAAACGGCATCACCGTGGAGTACGAAATTATGATACATAGCCAACGAACAGTCAGATAAATTCTCGACAAAAGACAAAAACATAATATAGGAAAGTCGCGAGAACGTGCGACTTGCAATTTTCGTGACGGGAAGATACATAGAAGCCCGAGCAACCCCATTTCATCGAAGGCTGGCGCGCACATGGCCGGGAAGAACTCATTGTTGGATGGCCTGTACACGGACAGCGGTGGCTTCGACGGAGAACGGGCCGCCGCGGTGCTGAAGCCGCTCCTCACGATCCAGCGCGAAACTCACACGGTGTTCTTCAAAAAGGGCAACTCCTTGAAGCAGGAGGAAAAGGTTCTCGCGTACATGGTCGTAAAGAAGTTACTCAAAAATGAGGGCGCGACCGCGACCAGCGCCGTCTCGGGGAAGGAAATCAAGAAGCAGACGGCAGTGAAGTCCGGCACGGTTGACGTAGCGATCAAGAGGTTGCGCGAAGAGGGTCTGATCACCGGTAGCGGCGCCAACTACGAAATTCCTGCGCACGAGGTGGATGCGGTGCTTGACCGGCTCGAAGCGCGCGCGCCCAAGGGAGGCTAGTCCCCGTGGACACGACTACGAAAAAAATGCTGGAGGAAATCCTCTCGACGGTTAAAGGCCTCGACGCACGTCTCTCCAAGCTGGAGGCTCGGTCCGCGACCGGTAGTACGGACGCTGAGCCCGGGATCAGCTCCAGCGTCAAGAGACTATCGCTCAAGGAGTTCCTGATCGACCGCACGCCATCCAATGGCGTGCAGATGACGTTGGCGATTGCTTACTTTCTTGAGAACCACGGCAGCGTGTCGCCTTTCAATGCGACAGACCTAGAGCAGGGGTTTCGCGCCGCGCGCGAGCCCGTCCCTCCGAACATCAACGACAAGGCAAACATGTGCGTCAAGAACGGGTACTTCATGGAAGAAAAGAGCAAGAAAGACAGCATGAAGGCATGGGTGGTAACCCGGACTGGCGACGAACTCGTTAAGTCTGGATTTGGGAAGGCACGTTGAGCTCGTTCCAGATTTGCAATGGCCAAAGAGCCTTCACGTAAGCTGCGAGAGATCAAGGCAATGAGCACAAGCGCTGACAACAAACTCGATGCGATCTTGAAAGCGATCCAGAGCCTAGAGACGCGCGTCACACGTATTGAGTCAGTGGGCATCGGTCAGAAGGCGGCGGCGCCAGGGCCCGGGTCGAAAAAGTTATCGATCAAAGAGTTCCTTCTCGAACATCCTCCAACCACCGACATTCAGCGTACGCTGGCCGTTGGCTGCTTTCTTGAGGCTCACGCCGGAATGGCGTCGTTCACTAGGGCTGACCTCGAGAGAGGTTACCAGGACGCCCGCGAGCCTGCGCCATCCAACATCAGCGTGAACATCAAGCACTGCATCAAGCAAGGTCACATGATGGAGGCGCAAGAAATGAAGGAAAACAAGACGGCCTACGTCATCACGCGCAGTGGCGAGCATTTTGTGGCGGCGGGGTACAAGAAGCGCGGCACCTGATCAACGGAAATCGCAGCCGCGCCGGCTTATCGAAGTCAGCAGACCGAATTGGGCTCGAAGCGAGAGGAAGAATCTATGCCAAAAGGACACAGCGATCCCCAGGTCGAGCTGATTCACCACATCGAAACCGCTCGGGCGATGCTCGACAAGGCGCTGTCATTGGTGAAGAGCAACGGCGGACCTGCGCGTGCGGGTAAGGTGGTGGCTCCGCCTAACAACGACCCCGCAGCCGATTTTGATATCTCGATGGGTCTTCGCGCGTTCGTGAAGAAGTACGCTTCGGGGAAAAGCGGCGCACACAAGTTCACGCTCTTGCTCGCGCATCTGGCTGGTGGCGAAGTCGGCAAGGGTGTGCCACTTGAGGAAGTGGTCAAGCAGTGGAACTCCATGACGGCACTTCTCGGCGCCTACAATCACGCTCATCCTCTGCGCGCGCGCGAGGCTGACTTAGTCGAATCGAAAGAAGGCTCCTACCTCCTAAGGTCAGGTTGGAAGGAACACCTGTAATGTCGCGCGACGCCGTGAAGAGATTACTTGCGACAAAGTTCGCACAGGTGCACGTCACCGCGATCCTGAAGCACTTCGCGGACCTACAGGAGAAGTTCGTCGAAGAGAAATGGGACGCAGTCTGCCTAAAAGCTGGCAAGTTCGTTGAGGCAGTGACCAAGGCACTAATGGTTCACTGTGGTCAGAACCTCCCCGCCGCCCGCGATTTCAAAGCGGGTAACGAACTGAGAAAACTCGAGCAGCTGCCGAAGGGTACTCACGCAGAGACGGTGCGGATCGTGATCCCGAAGGCTTGCGTCTTCATTTACGAGGTGGTCAACAATCGTGGTGGACGCCACGACCCTGGAGACCTCGACGCCAACCCGATGGACGCTACGGCCATTGTCCCGCTCGCGTCATGGGTGTTGGCGGAAATGGTGCGATACTGCGATGGCAGAGACACGGGCGAAGCAAGTGATTTGATCGCAGAGCTCACTCAGAAGATCTATCCGTACTTCGAAGAAATTGATGGCCGGGCGTACGTGAACGTGCGGAATCTCGGGGGTCCCGACTACGCTTTGCTGCTCCTCTATTTCAGGTACCCGAAAAGGATGACCCGCCGTGAACTGGTTGAGTCAATCGCGCGACATGGAGTGACGGAGAACGCTGCAGGCATGGCAATAACCAGAATGAGTGACCTACTTGACGACAACGAAAGTGGACTATTGCTTAGAGCCGTTGGACGACAAAAGGCCGAGGAGCTTCTCAAACGATTGCGGCGGCCTTAGTCAGACAACGTAAACCAACTGCTCCCCTCCAAGCTCCCCTACTCCCAATCAATCGTGCGCGGCGGCTTGCTCGTCACATCATACACCACCCGATTAGTCCCCTTCACCTCGTTGATGATCCGCGTCGCCACCTTACTCAGGAACGCGTTCTCGAACGGGTAGCTGTCCGCCGTCATGCCGTCCGTGCTCATCACCGCGCGTAGACCACAGACGAAATCGTAAGCCCGCCCGTCGCCCATCACGCCGGCGGTGCGGACGGGGCGCAAGCACAGCGAACGCCTGCCAGATCTGTTCATAGAGGCCAGCCTTGCGGATCTCCAAGATTCTTCCCCAGCAAACCAACGCCCATTTCTCTCACGCGACGTTGCCCCTTGACGAGCGTGTTACCCCCCGGATTGATGCCCCACCCAACGGGCTCGCGCGATAGTTCTTGTTCTGTTCCTTCGATCGGTTTATGAGCGGCGGGAATCGAACGGGGCTTGAGTCGTGGCGCGATCAGACAAACTTGTAAGGCTCATGCAAAAGAACATTTCCATACGCGGGGCGCGCGAGCACAACCTCAAGAATGTCGACGTTGAGATTCCGCGCGACCAACTGGTGGTGATCACCGGCCTCTCCGGCTCCGGCAAGTCCTCGCTCGCCTTCGACACGATCTATGCGGAGGGTCAGCGCCGCTACGTCGAAAGCCTGTCGGCCTACGCGCGCCAATTCCTGGAACTGATGCAAAAACCCGACGTCGATCACATCGAGGGCCTTTCGCCCGCGATCTCGATCGAGCAGAAGACAACCTCGCGCAACCCGCGCTCGACGGTCGGCACCGTCACCGAGATCTACGACTATCTGCGCCTGCTCTTCGCGCGCGTCGGCGTCCCCTACTCGCCCGCCACGGGCCTGCCGATCGAAAGCCAAACGGTCAGCCAAATGGCCGATCGCGTGATGGGCCTACCCGATGGCACACGCATCTACCTTCTCGCGCCGATCGTCCGCGGCCGCAAAGGCGAATACAAAAAGGATCTGCAGGATCTACAGAAGCGCGGCTTCCAACGCGTGAAAGTCGACGGCGCGTTCTACGAGATCGACAAGGTCCCGACCCTCGACAAAAAGATCAAGCACGACATCGACATCGTCGTCGACCGCTTCGCCGTGAACAAGGAACTCGGCAACCGCCTCCCCGACAGTTTGGAGCAGGCCTTGAAACTCGCCGACGGCATCGCGGTCGTCGAACTCGCCGACAAGAAGACGAAGGACGGCGAGCCCGAGCGCATCCTGTTCTCGTCCAAGTTCGCCTGCCCCGTCTCCGGTTTCACGATCGCAGAAATCGAACCGCGCCTGTTCTCGTTCAACAGCCCGCACGGCGCCTGCCCGAAATGCGACGGCCTGGGCACGCAGATGTTCTTCGACCCCGGCCTCGTCGTGCCGGACGAAACGCTTTCGCTGAAAGACGGCGCCATCGCGCCCTGGTCGAAGGCAACGTCCACGCTCTACGGCCAGACGCTGGAATCGCTCGCCAAGCACTACAAATTCTCGATGACCGTCGCTTGGAAGGACTTGGCCAAGAAAGCGCGCGACGTCGTTCTACGCGGCTCCGGCGACGATGTCATTGCCTTCGTCTACGACGACGGCCTGCGCCGCTACGAAACGAAGAAAGCCTTCGAAGGCGTCGTCCCGAACCTGGAACGCCGCTACCGCGAAACCGACAGCGCCTGGATGCGCGAAGAACTCGAGCGCTTCCAGGACCAGAGCAAATGCGAAACCTGCGACGGCTTCCGCCTGAAGCCGGAAGCGCTGGCCGTCAAGATCGGCGGCAAACACGTCGGTGAAGTGGTCGACCTCTCGATCCGCGCCGCCGACGATTGGTTCAAGAACGTCGACAAGAAATTCAACGCGAAGCAAAAAGAGATCGCGACCCGCATCCTCAAGGAAATCCGCGACCGCTTGCGCTTCCTGAACGATGTCGGCCTCGAATACTTGACGCTCGCCCGCAACTCCGGCACGCTCTCCGGCGGCGAAAGCCAGCGTATCCGCCTCGCCTCACAAATCGGCTCTGGCCTCACCGGCGTACTCTACGTCCTCGACGAACCGTCCATCGGCCTGCACCAGCGCGACAACCAGCGCTTGCTCGACACGCTGCGCCGCCTCCGCGACCTCGGCAACACCGTCATCGTCGTCGAACACGACGAAGACGCGATCCGCACGGCCGACTACGTGATCGACATGGGGCCGGGCGCCGGCATCCACGGCGGCGAGATCGTCGCCGAAGGTACGCCCGATCAAGTCATGCGCAACGCGGCCAGCCTCACCGGCCAATACCTCGTCGGCCTGCGCCAAATTCAAACCCCGGCCAAACGCCGCCCCGGCAACGGCAAGGCGCTGAAGGTCGTCGGCGCCCGCGGCAATAACTTGCGCAACGTCTCGACGGAGTTCCCGCTCGGCACGTTCACCTGCATCACCGGCGTCTCCGGCGGCGGCAAATCGACCCTCGTCATCGAAACGCTTTATAAGGCCGCCGCACGCAAACTGAACGGCGCCCGCGAAAATCCGGCACCGCACGACAAGATCGAGGGCCTGCACCACCTCGATAAGGTCATCGACATCGACCAATCGCCGATCGGCCGCACGCCGCGCTCGAACCCCGCAACCTACACCGGCGCCTTCACCCCAATCCGCGATTGGTTCGCAGGCCTGCCCGAAGCAAAAGTCCGCGGCTACGACCCCGGCCGCTTCTCGTTCAACGTCAAAGGCGGCCGCTGCGAGGCCTGCCAAGGCGACGGCGTCATCAAAATCGAGATGCACTTTCTGCCCGACGTCTACGTCCAATGCGACGTCTGCAAGGGCCAACGCTACAACCGCGAAACGCTGGAAGTGAAGTTCAAGGACAAATCCATCGCCGAAGTCCTCGACATGACCGTCGAAGCCGCCGCCGAATTCTTCAAGGCGGTGCCGAGCGTCCGCGAAAAAATGGAAACCCTCGAACGCGTGGGCCTCGGCTACATCAAAGTCGGCCAACAAGCGACCACGCTCTCCGGCGGCGAAGCGCAGCGCGTAAAGCTGTCGAAGGAACTCTCGCGCCGCTCCACCGGCCGCACGCTCTACATCCTCGACGAACCAACCACGGGCCTGCACTTCGACGACGTCCGCAAACTCCTGGACGTGCTTCACGAACTCGTCGAACAAGGCAACACGGTGGTGGTGATCGAACACAACCTCGAAGTCATCAAAACCGCCGACTGGATCGTCGACTTGGGGCCGGAAGGCGGCGACGGCGGCGGCGAAATCGTAGCCGCAGGCACACCGGAAGAGGTGGTGAAGGTCGCCCGCTCCTATACGGCGCAGTTCCTAAAGCCTCTCCTCAAACGCCAACCCGCGAAAGCCGAAACGCCCGCGAAAGCGAAGCGGGCGCGAGCCGCTGAGTGACACTGGCGACCGGACCTGCCCTCGATTGCTTAACAACGCATGCCCGTCGACACTTACCGCGCCATGCCGCGTTTGCTCTTCACCTCTTGCTGAACAGAAACGTCGCGAACACAATCGCAGCCGCGAGCGCAGCCATCAAGAACACCGGACTCTCTGCACCCGACAGAAGGTCCCGCGCGAAGAATAAGACCAAGCCGATCAACACAAAAGGAAACAGCAAGCTCGTTGTACGATGCGGCGCAGCGGCTTCGCGATCGCTCTGCGCAGGGATGCCTTTGACCAGCACTTCCTGAAGACCCTTAAGAAGATTGAAGACGCTGGCTGCTTCTACTGCCCCGATCTGGTGCTCACCGCCAATGGATATCACGCTCCAACTCGAAGAGACTTCACTCTGAACCAGCTTGGAAAAATCGATTCGCTTTGGAGGAACGGCACTCGGCCAGCGGAAATAGATCGCGGACCATCCGATAACAATGCACTCGGCGGCGGACCCAAATAACGTCAAATCCACAAGGGCGAGAATTTTCTCTGATTCGGGGACACTACAAGATTGTCTCGCAGCCAACACTTTCTTTGCAGGTATAGCCGGATCGAAGTGAATCCTCTTGTCACTCACCCTGGCCCCAAGCCAGCGCGCAATTTCCCGCGCTTCGGCGTCGGAGCGAACTTGATGCCCTTGGGGTGGGAAACGCATGTCCTTCGTGTCGCCCGTCATCGCCGAATGGTACCCATGAAGTTCCGCCCACTGGGAATTCAACCATCATACGATAATCGCGCGATCCCGCTAACGCGGCTTCCCGCTGCACACGCCCGGATCGACAATCATCCGTCCCAATCGGCTCGACATGCGATCCTGCCGCTTATGGGAGCGGTTACAGTACACCGCGTAGCGAACATCGAAAAGACCTACAACTGCTGGCCACAGAGCCACCCAAGCCACTCCGTCTGAACTGAGTTTGCCAGTAAGACGGATGAGCCACCTGAACAACTGTGACGGCCGCACGCCCCGCAGCCCTTGTCACGCCTGCCACCCTACGCTCCTATGGCGCCACACACGGACCGGGGACGAGAACCATGAAGCTGACACGCCGCGACGCTCTGATGCTCGCGACCGCGCACGCCGCACTGCTGGCTACCACCGCGACCGCCGCCAACGGCATCGGTGCCGCTGAGATCGTCGTCAACGACGTCTGGGGAACCGAAGCAGGTGGCTCGCGCATCGAACTCGCACAAGCCGCCGCGATCTTCCAAAACCAACGCCTCGAGACCGGCGATGATAGCGGCGCAGCGGTGCGCTTCATCGACACCTCGAAGCTGACGCTCGGCGCGAACGCCAACGCGGTCATCGACGAATACGTCTTCGCCGGCGCGAACAGCCGCTCTGCCGTGACGCTGGCCAAGGGCGCGTTCCGGTTCATCTCCGGCCAAATGCCGGAAAAGAACACGCGCATAAAAACGCCCACTGTCGTCATCGGTATCCGCGGCACGGAATTGAAGATCGACGTCTACGAAGACGGTTCGACCGAACTCAGCACGATCTCGGGCGCCGCCAACATCGTTTCGAACGCGACGAACGAAGCGCTCGACATCCTCGCCGGCCACTCTGTCTTGGCCGACTCGAACGGCGTCTTCGGCGCCATCCGCGACTTCATTCACAAATCGAAAGACGAAGCGATCGAGCGCGGCTTGAGCGAAATCCGCTCGAAGATCGAGATCCCTTCGATCCCGGGCCTCCCCGGCATCCCCAATCCGTTCCGCTAAATGAACGCTACTCGTGCGGCTCGCCAGCGAGCGCGGCATAGGCGCTCCCTTGCACGCCCGCCAGTAGCGCGATCTGGATCATATTGGTGATGAAGCCGAAGATACCGAACTCCACCCAGTGAAGCCGAATCGCGCCGCTGAACTTCAATTGCCAATCCTCCATCGCCTTCCCGAACACTTCCGCCGCAGCGCGGGTGGCCTCGGCATCCTGACCAGCCGCCGCCGGGAACTTTGGAAACGGCGGGAAGTCGGCACCTAAGATCACAAACGCCATCAGCGCCGTGAGAATCGCGAACGGCAACAACGTCAGCAGCAGCACCAGAAACATTCTAAGCGCGTTGCCCTTCATCAGCGCCCACGACCGCTCGACCCCAAGCGACTTCTCGGCCACGACGACTGGCCCAACCAGCGACAGCCTTAGCGCCGCCCAAATCAACACTGGGATCAGCAGCACCCCGCCAATCCCGACCACAACGCCCAGCGCCGGGATCGCCGATGCCAGCGCCCCCAACACTGCAAACACGAGAACGGTAGCAATCGCTGCCGCAATAAGCGCCACCACAAGCAGCACCGTCACGATGATCAACCGGAACTCCGCCCCGCCAAGCCAGAGGTAAACGAACAAACCCGTCTTGCGATCGCCGAAGATCACGACCCGAAGAAGCGCGACAGTCGCCATGATCCCCGCAGCAAAGCTTGCGAGCCCAAGCAAGAACTGCATCGGCGCGTATTGCAGCTGGGTGTTCGGATCGCCTTTCGACGCGATCATCGCGTCGATCGCTTGTCCGCCGTACATCAACGACAATCCCGCCGCCAACAGCAGTGGCGCCCAGGTCAGCCGCACGATCGTCCCAAACTCCCCCAGCACGAACCCGTACGCGCGCGAAACCGTACCCATCACAGGGATCTTGTTCATATGCCTCTCTCGCCAGTCTACGACGTAGACTAACCCACAGAAAACGCGGCTCCTATGGCCCGAATGCCCCACCCGCCCGCATTCGCAAGCCGAACCGCACACAAGGATGTTATAGCCTCGCCCGACGAGTCACACTGTCGCCGGAAACCAAGCACGCAAGTCCATGACCCAGTTCGACCGCCGCACCATTCTGAAGTCCCTCGCCGGCCTTGCCGGCACGTTCGCCGCCACCGCCCGTGCTCCGTTCGCCGTTGCCCAGCCACGCTCGCTGACGACCGGCCGCTTCCGCTTTCCGCAGGGCGTAGCCTCAGGCGATCCGCAACCCGACGGCGTTGTCTTATGGACCCGCGTGGAATCGAACGAGGGAGCCGACGGCCCAATCGACGTTCGCGTGCAAATCTCGCACAGCCCCGAGTTCGGCGAGATCGTGCTCGATGAAATGCTCACGGCGACGTCGGCAACCGACCACACGCTGCGCCTCGTCGTGCAGGGCCTCGAACCTGACTCGACATACTTCTACCGCTTCCTCGCCGCCGGCGATCAATCGCGCCTTGGCCGCACGCGCACGGCGCCCGCACCGAACACGGAGCGCCCCACCCGCTTCGCCTTCGCCTGCTGCCAGAACTACGAGCAAGGTTTCTACGGCGCCTGGGCCCGCATGCTCGCCGACGACCTCGCCTCGCCGACGGAACAGCAAATCGACTTCGTGCTCTTCCTCGGCGACTTCATTTACGAAGTGCGCGGCGACCGTTGGGACGCCAACATGAAGAAGCCGAAGTGGCTGAAGGGCGCGGACGGGCGAGAGCGCATCTTCCCGCAATTGCCGGACGGCTCAAAGCCATGGCCCACGACTGACTGGAACAAGAACGGCGGCGCCACCAACGCGGTCTCGCTCGCCGACTACCGCTTCCTCTATCGCCTCTATCTCTCCGACGCGAACCTGCAGGCCGCCCGCGCGCGCTGGCCATTCGTCAGCATGTGGGACGATCACGAGTTCACCAACGACAGTTGGCAGTCGCACGACACCTATTTCGATCAGGGCGGCGTCCCCGCGCAAAAGCGCAAGGTCGTCGCCAACCAAGCCTGGTTCGAGTTCATACCCGCGCTCCTGACCGGCATGCCCGCCACCGGCCGGGTGCAGAACCCAGCGCGCGACTTCAAATCCGTCGAGGTCGAGAACAGCCCGTACCTCGGCCCGCAGCAAGATTGGATCGACCCCAACGTCGATAACCGCGCCGCCCTCGCCTCGATGACCGTCTATCGCACGCTGCGGTGGGGCAAGACGTTGGAGATTGTTCTCACTGACAACCGCTCCTACAAGTCGCCACCGCCAAAACCACCAAAGATCGAAGGCCAAGCATTGCCGGCGATCGAAACGGTGACGCTGCTCGATCTCGGCCGAACCGCCAACGACGGCGAAGCCCCCGCCCTGATCCCGGGCACCGAACTGCCCAACAGCCGGCGCCTCGCGCCGCGCGGCTCGGTCTTAGGTCCGACGCAGAAGGCGTGGTTCAAAGAAGTGCTCACAAACTCCGACGCGCGCTGGAAGATCTGGGCGAACTCCTTCCCGGCCCTGACCGTCCGCATGGACCTCGGCAGCATCTGGTTCGCTGGCATTAAGGACTCATGCCTCGGCATCGACGGTTGGAACGGCTACCCGGCCGAGCGTCAGGAGCTGATGGAGTTCATCCGCGACAACGGCGTCGCCAACGTCGTCGCTTGCGCCGGCGACCACCACATGCACATGGCCGGCCTGCTCGTCGACAAGCTCGATGCGGATGCGCCGACACCCGTTGCGGTCGAGTTCGCAACCGCCGGCATCTCCTCCGAACCGGTCTTCACCGGCGGCGAACGCGCCGCACGCGGGAACTCGGTGTTCCACAGCATCGTCACCTATCAAAGCGGTGACGAGGTGGTCGAGAACTTCAACCTCGCATTGCTCGGCGGCGTGAGCAGCGCCCTCGTGCGCTCGTGGACCGGCTCAAGCTGGCTCTCCGACGCCTTCTGGAACAAGAAGGCGAACCCGGGCCTCACCTACGCCGACACGAACGCGAACGGCTACGGCATCATGAGCGTCAACGCGGGCCGCATCGAAGCGAACCTGATCACGACGGCCAACCCCGAAGTCGACCACGGCCCCCAAGGCTCGCCCATCGTCCGCAAAGCCAAGTTCACCTTGCGCGCCTGGGCCCCAGGCCAATCCCCGGAACTCATCGGCCCAACATTCCAAGGCAAGGCGGCGTTTCCGTTTGAGTGAGCAAACGCTCTACGACGATCAGGCACCCTTCAAACGGACCGACACGGTCCAACACAAGTAGGCAATCGTCGGGAACGCTATGAGGGCGACGGCCCGGGAGAAATAGCCAAGATTGGATTCAGCAATCACGCCGCCAACCCCGAACATGACCGCGACGAGACCAGCAGTCACCACGAAGCTACCCAAAATCATCCAGCGTGCGGCCGGAGCACCCTTCAGCGCCAACGCCCCGAACAATGGTGCGAGTAAACCCGTTGGGAAGAGACCGAACCCGTAGTGCAACGGATCGGGCAGCGGAAACGCCCCACTCATCGTCATCGCTACACCGAACATGATCATGCCGAGACCCGCCAGTGCCGCCAACACGACGTTCCCGCCAAGGCGACGCAAGCCGATGAAGATGCCAACCCCGCCAGCAACTGCACAGGCGCCGGTGATGAGGAAACCGACATTGGCGACGATCGGGTGATGGACGCCACAACAGCCAAGTTCGCTCGGTTGTTGTGTCGCAATGTCGAAGCTGGGATTGAGCACCATCGCGGCTATTTGGCTCGCAAAGTAAACGACCGGCAGTGCGACGCCGGCGGCGAGCAGCGCTCTTGTGATCATACAATGCCTGTGGGTTTGTGGGTTTGTCGAGCGTAGGCGACATTCAATAGCCGCAGCAAGTGTTTGCCGCGCCCCCTCCCCGCACTAAACGCGCACCTTCGAAAACAGGAGCTTCGGCCAAAGCCCCTTGCCAAGCTGCGGCCGCAACGCCACGCCTTCAAGCCTGGCCTCAAACACCAATCCGATCTTCGTCAACACCCGCGCGGACGCGACGTTGTCCGGGTGACAGGTTGCCCAAATGCGCTTGACCTCGCTCCGCGCCCAGACCCAGTCGACTACGGCACCGGCAGCTTCGCTTGCGATTCCCCGCCCCCAAAATCGCTCGGCCAAGACATAGCCGAAATCGGCTGTGGGAGGATTCAATCGTAACTCGATCACGCCGACAAACCGGTTGCCATCCTTAGCGACGATCGCCCACGGGTAGGCCGTTCCATCAGCCCACGCGCGCTCGCACCGCAACACGAAATCCGCCGCTTGCTCGATTGAAGTCAGTCGCGGCCAGTCCATGTACCGCGTGACCGCGAGGTTGCTCGCATATTCGAACACAGCATCCGCATCGCCTACCGCGACAGGCCGCAATCGGGTGCGGGAGGTAGCCAACTCTCTAGGCGGCAGTAGTTTGGTCATGATCCGACGCATCCCGCCAACTGCCTACCCTAGCGGAAGCGCAGAGCGGCACCAACGCATCTACTGACCCGCACCGCTTCCACTGGTGACACACCCCAACCACGCCGCTAGTCTCGACGGCAATCGGCACACGTGAGGAAACGATATGGCATTTCCGCATTACGCGAACTACGACGCGCTTGGCCTGGCGGAATTGGTCGCCAAGCGGGAGGTTAGCCCCGCCGAACTCGTGGAAGAGGCGATCGCCCGCATCGAGAAGCACAACCCGAAACTCAACGCCGTCATCTTCAAGACCTACGACCGCGCCCGTTCCGCCGCTAAGCTACCGCTGCAGGGTCCGTTCGCAGGCGTACCGTTCCTTCTGAAGGATATCCTCGGCGCGCAAAAGGGCGTGCCGTCTCGTCAGGGTTCGAACTTCATCCCGCCGGTACCCGCACCACATGACGCGACGATCGTCCGCCGCTTCACCGGCGCCGGTTTGATCTCGCTGGGCAAAACAAACGTGCCGGAGTTCGGCCTCGTGCCCACGACGGAGCCCACACTCTATGGCACCTGCAACAACCCCTGGGAGCTCGACCACTCGACGGGCGGCTCCTCGGGTGGTTCGGGCGCAGCGGTCGCCGCCGGCATCGTGCCCATAGCACATGCGAACGACGGCGGCGGCTCGATCCGTGCCCCCGCGTCAGCCAACGGTCTCGTCGGTCTGAAGCCCACGCGCGGCCGCAACCCGCTCGGCCCCGATCTCGGGGACATCATGGGCGGCCTGGTCTGCGAAGGCGTCGTCACCCGCACGGTGCGCGACACCGCCGCCGCGCTCGACGTGACGGCGGGCAACGAAGCCGGCGATCCCTACTGGGCCCCGCCGAAGCCCAAATCCTATCTCGACGAGAGCGGAACGCCGCCCGGCAAACTCCGCATCGCCTTTGCGACCAAGAGCCTGTTCAACAAATCCTTTGACCCCGAATGCGTTGCCGCGATCAAGGAGACCGCGAAGACGCTCGAGTCGCTCGGCCATCAGGTCGAAGAAGCAAGCCCCTCCGTCGCCTCCGAAGTGCTGATGATGGCCTTCATGCCGATCTGGGCCTCGGGCCTCGCGATGCTGATCGACGGCACCGCGATGCTGACAGGCCGCACGCCGCACGAGTCCGATTTCCAAGGCCTGACCTGGGGCCTCTATCAGCAAGGCAAACAAATCACCGCCGCGCAGTACCAGATGTGCTGGTTCCAAGTGCACGCCATCGCTCGCCAAATCGCGCTGTTCCACGAAACCTATGACGCCTGGGTGACGACAACGCTCGGCGCGCCGCCGGTCCGCAATGGCACGTTCGACTTCCACGAGAAGGATCCGGTAAAGGCCTTCGCGCCGATCATCGACTACCTCCCCGTGACCGCGATCCAGAACGCGACCGGCCAGCCCGCGATCTCGCTGCCCCTTGCGATGGCCAAGAACGGCCTGCCGATCGGCGTCCACTTCGCCGGCCGCTTTGGCGACGAGACCACGCTTTTACGCCTTGCAGGTCAGCTCGAAAAAGCCAAACCTTGGGCCAACCGCCATCCGCACATTTGGAATTGAGAGGAAACAACCATGGGCTTCCAACAATACGCCGACCACGACGGTCTGGGCCTGGCCGAATTGGTGCGCAACAAGGACGTAACGCCCGCCGAGCTGCTCGAAGCCGCGATCGAACGCGCCGAGCGCCACAACGGCAAACTCAACGCCATCGTCTACAAAGCCTACGACATGGCGCGCGCCGCAGCGACGAAGCTGCCCGACGGCCCTTTCAAAGGTGTGCCCTTCTTGATCAAGGATCTGGGCGTTGAAGTCGCAGGACTCCCGCGCACCGACGGCACCGCATTCAACAAGAATGAAAACGATACCTACGACAGCCTCCTCGCGCAGCGCTTCAAGGCATCCGGCGTCAACATTTTCGGCAAGACCAACACGCCGGAGTTCGGCATCACCGGCACGACCGAAAGCGCGCGCCTCGGCCCTTGCCGCAACCCGTGGAACACCGACCACATCACCGGCGGTTCGTCCGGTGGCTCGGCGGGCGCCGTCGCCGCCGGCATTGTGCCACTTGCCAATGCTTCGGACGGCTTGGGCTCGATCCGCATCCCCGCCGCCTGCTGCGGCCTCGTCGGCATGAAGGTGACGCAATACCGCGTCCCGCAAGGACCGGAGCACGACACGAGCATCGGCCACGGTTACGCGGTGCACCACGTCGTCTCGCGCAGCGTGCGCGACAGCGCCGCGATGCTCGACTGCATCGACATGCCCGAAGCCGACAGCCCTTATCCGATGCCGCCGAAGACGCGCCCCTACGCGCTTGAAGTCGCAACCGCACCCGGTCGCCTGCGCATCGCCTTCACCGACGAAACGCCGAGCGGCAAACCGATCGATCCCGAAATCGCCGCACTGCTGCGCGACACCGCGAAGAAGCTCGAAGCCCTAGGCCACCACGTCGACGAGCGCGGCCTCGGCATCAACTACCGCAAACTCTACGCCGCCAGCACCGCCGTGCTCGGCGCCAATTTCGCAGCCTCGATGCGCCACCGCGTGCAGGACATGGGCCGCGAACCGGCGCAAGACGAACTCGAGGCGCTCAGCTGGCGCAACTGGAAGGGCGGCGAACGTATTCCGGGCTACGAAACGATGCGCGGTTGGCAGACGCTCAAGGCGATGACGCGCGAAATCTTCCGCGTCTTCACGACGATCGACGTGTTGCTCACGCCGGTCTTGTCGACACCGGTTCCGAAGATCGGGTTCATCGACCCCGTCCGTCTGGAGCCGCGCGAAGTCGACTCCCGCCAAGCCCAAACCTTCGGTTTCACGCCGCCATTCAACATGACTGGCCAACCGTCGCTCTCGCTGCCGCTCGCACACTCGAAGAGCGGCCTGCCCGTCGGCATGATGTTCACCGCCAAATGGGGCGACGAAGCCACCCTCTACCGCCTCGCCGGCCAACTCGAACAAGCCCATCCGTGGATCGGACGGAAGCCGGGGGTGTGGAACTGAACGCCACCCGCTCTGTGTCATGGTCCGCGCAGGCGCACCATGACTCCGTTTGTTGCGCCTAACCCTCCCCCCGGAAAGCTCTCCACAAACTCGATCGTAAAGTCGGGAAAGCTTTCGACGTACTCGACGGTGAAGTCCGGGAAGCTGTTCACCCACTGCCACTTCCCGCAAGTGTCCGGGAAGCTCGTCACCCGCTGCACCTTCAAGTCCGGAAAGCTTGTGACGATTTGCACCCGGAAATCCGGGAAGCTCTTGACCACCTGCACCTTGCCGAACAGCGCCTTACCGTTGAGCGTGCAGCCCGTCATCTTCGAACCGGCCGTCGCGGGGCCAAACGCACCTGCCAGCACCCCAACCAACGCGAATTTGATCAGCCTATTCATTGTCACCGCCTACCACCCCGGCCGCCAAGACTATAGGCATTGCGGCCATGATGACCAAGACCGTGAGCCCCGCCACGAACCCCGACGCCGAGCGCGCCGTGCGCGACGTCATCGCCCACTGCGAAGCCGCCTGGAATGCGGGTGATGGTTTAGCTTTCGCGGCCTGCATGCACGACGACGTGGACTTCGTCGGCCTTTTGGGCGAGCGCTACCAAGGCAAGGAAATCGTCGAAAGCGGCCACCAACATGTCCTTTCGACCATCTACAAAGGCAGCAAAGCCTGCTATTCGGTGGAGCGTATCCGCTTCCTGAAACCGGACGTAGCAATCGCCGTGATCCACCAGAAGATTACCAGCCACTTGCCGCCAGCTGCTATCGCCTCGACCGCGCGTCAGCGCCAGATGTCGAACGACCTGCACGACAGTGAACAACGCGCGACGCTGACGCTGTTCAAGCACGCCGGCAGATGGAAGATCGTGGCGTTCCACAACACGTCCGTCGCCTCCGCTGCGATCGGTCGCCCATGACAAAGCCGGTCCATGTCATCGGCGGCGGCCTCGCCGGTTGCGAAGCCGCTTGGCAGATTTCGCGCGCGGGCGTGCCCGTGGTGCTGCATGAAATGCGCCCGGTGAAGATGACCCCGGCCCACACAGGCGATAGCCTCGCCGAACTGGTATGCTCGAACTCGTTCCGCTCCGACGACTGGGAGAACAACGCCGTCGGACTGCTGCACGAAGAAATGCGCCGCTGCAATTCGCTGATCATGCGCGCTGGCGACCAGCACAAGGTCCCCGCCGGCGGTGCGCTCGCCGTCGATCGCGTCGGCTTTGCCGATGCCGTGCAAACTGCTATCGAAGCTTCGCCGCACATCACCATCGCCCGCGAAGAGATCGCGAGTCTGCCACCGGCCGAGTGGGACAGCGTCGTCATCGCGACCGGCCCGCTGACCTCGACGCCGCTCGCCACTGCTATCGGCGCACTCAGCGGCGAAGACTCGCTCGCGTTCTTCGACGCCATCGCACCGATCGTGCACAAGGAGTCCATCGACCTCTCACGAGCCTGGTTCCAATCCCGTTACGACAAGGGCGACGGCGCCGACTACATCAACTGCCCGATGGACGAAACGCAGTACCGCGCCTTCATCGACGCGTTGCTGACCGGCGAAAAGACGACGTTCAAAGATTGGGAGAAAGACACGCCCTATTTTGAAGCCTGCTTGCCCATCGAAGTTATGGCGGAACGCGGCGCGGAAACCCTGCGCTTCGGTCCGATGAAACCCGTCGGCCTCACCAACCCGCACACCGGAAAGCGCGCTTACGCGGTGGTGCAACTCCGGCAAGATAACGCACTCGGCACGCTCTACAACATGGTTGGCTTCCAAACGAAGCTGAAGCACGGCGAGCAGACTCGCATCTTCAAGACAATCCCGGGCCTCGAGAACGCGCAGTTCGCACGTCTCGGCGGTCTGCACCGCAACACCTTCATCAACTCGCCCAAACTGCTCGACGGCGAATTGCGCATGAAGCTTGAGCCGCGCCTGCGCTTCGCCGGCCAAATGACCGGCGTCGAAGGCTACGTCGAAAGCGCCGCCATCGGCCTCCTCGCCGGCCGCTTTGCAGCCGCCCAGCGTCTCGGCAACACACAAACGCCGCCACCGCGCACCACCGCACTTGGCGCCCTCCTCGCCCACATCACCGGCGATGCCGACGCAAAGACGTTCCAGCCGATGAACGTCAACTACGGCCTGCTCCCCGAGCTCCCGCCCCCGCCCGGCGTGAAAGGCAAAGACCGCGGCCGCGCCAAGAAGCAACTGATGTCGCGCCGCGCCCTCGCCGACCTCGACGCCTGGCTCGGCATCAAACGCGAAGCGGCGGCGGAGTGAGCGCCTTGGAAACCAAGTCGATTAAACTTGGCGACCTCACGTTCACTGTCGACATCGCGGGTGCCGCCGACGCACCAGCAGTCCTCCTGCTCCACGGCTTCCCCGAAACGCGCCACATGTGGCGCCACCAATTGCCATCGATTGCCGCAGCGGGCTTTCGCGCCATCGCCCCCGATCAGCGCGGCTATTCGCCCGGCGCAAGACCCGCAGAGGAAGGCGCCTACGCTACGCCCAACATCGTCGCCGACGCACTCGCCCTCATGGACGCGCTGAACGCACCGTGCTTTCACTTGGTCGGCCACGATTGGGGCGGCCAAATCGCCTGGCTCATCGCCACGCAACACCCCGGCCGCGTGAGGTCGCTCGCCGTCCTCTCACGTCCCCATCCCGCCGCATTCGCCCGCGCGATGCAGGAAGATACCTCGCAAGCGGAACGGTCCCACCATCATCGCGCATTCCGCGAAGGCGACGCGCTGAAGCAAATGCGCGAAGCAGATCTCAAACCGCTCGCCGCCGCACTTGAAGCACAAGGGGTCCCCGCAGCGGACGCCGGAGTCTACATCCGCGCCCTTCGCGAACCGGGCGCCATCGAAGCCGCCATGAACTGGTACCGCGCCGGCGGTCTTCCCGGCAGCGATGTCAAGCCCGCCGAAGTCCCGACGCTCTACATCTGGGGCACCGCCGACGCGACCGTCGGCCGCTGCGCCGCCGAACTCACCAAGGACTATGTCCAAGCGCCCTACGCATTCGTCGAACTCAAAGACGCCGGCCACTTCTTCGTCGACCAATTCCCCGGCGAGACGACGAAACATTTGCTCGCGTGGCTGAACGCCGCCAAGCCATGACAATCGACATCGTCTACACCCCTAAAGAACTGATGGCCTCACACCGCGCCGCGGTCGACGCGGTGATCGCCGAACGCATCTATCTTGGCCGCCTCTCACTCCCGCCATTTGATCCCGAAGCGGCATTCCTTTTGAAGCATATCGCCAACAATTGGCCGACATACTGCGCCGTGGTGAACAACGAGGTTGTCGGTTGGGCCGATATCACGCCCGTCGACATCCCGGAGTGCGCCCATCGCGGGATCCTAGGCATGGGCGTCCTCGCCCCATACCGCGGCCAGGGCCTCGGTGCACGCTTGCTCGCCGCAAGCATCGCCCACGCCCCGCAAAGCAACATCGAAAAGATCGAACTCACGGTCTATAGCGACAACACCGGCGCAATCGCGCTCTATCGCAAGCTCGGCTTTACCAACGCAGGCATCTGGCGCGACTACCGCCGTGTCGACGGCAGAACGCAAGATGCGTTGCTGATGGAACGCAGCGTCTAGCAAAGCAATAAGCCGCCTTTCTGGGCGCCGGTTGCACCGCTGAGCCCCCTCCCGCATCCTCTAGCGAACTGATTCTCCGCGCAGCAACCGCGGAAGACGGAGCAGGTTCATGAGAAATTTGACGGTTCTTTGTGCCGCGTTCGGCATCGCACTCGCGTGGCCCGCACTTGCGCAGATGATGCCGGCTGGCCAACCGCCCGCATCGCCCGTCATCGTGACGCCGCCGCAGCCGACAACTTGCGTTCCCGGCACCCAGTTGCCGTCATGCCCTCCTGACGATACACACCCGCCGCCGGCACCCAAGCCCGCATCGCGGCCGGGCCTCGTCAGCGGCTTCTCCGTCGGCAACAGCACGGCCGGAATGCAGAAAGTCGTCAGCTACTTCCAGAGGGGCAGCGTCCGCATCGACACCGCGAGGGCGTTCGGCTTCGTGCTGATGCCGCGCGCCGCCGTTACCGACGAAGACCGCGCCGTGCAACGCCGCTTCTGCGAAGTCACGCTGGCCTCGCTCGACTACATGGCGCCCGACAGCGAAACACGCGAGCAAGTGCTGATGACCTACTGGCCGATCTCGACCGTCGTCGAGCGCTGGCAGATCGACTACGCCTTTCGCAACCGACGCTGTGACGACCTGATCGATTGGTACGATCACAGCCTGGCCCGCTCGATCGCCAACAAGGCCGACATCGCGCACTTGAGCGGCCCGCTCCTCATCACGTGGCCGTCGCAAGACCCCAACGACAGCGAGGCGCGCTCCCCGCTGATCGTCGACTTCGCCAGAGCCGATGACGCGCACGCGACCAAAGCGCTGAAGTACTGGTTCCGCCAACTAAACAACGCACCCGAGCTCTGGACGAACCGCATTCGCGAAGGCACCATTCGCGCCGAACTCGCCGACGCCATCAACGACACCGCCGGCGTCGTCCTCGCGGTCCTCCACGGCAAATGGGATAGCGTCGCGGCGGTGAGCGAGACGCCGTAAGAAAGTCCCGGCGGCGACGTCACCCCCAATCAAGCTCTCGCCCCGGCCCGCACCCTGCGCTACTATCGCGATATCGACGGGATCGCTCCGACGCTCCGTCAAAATCGCGGCTGCAAGATCGGCCAGCATCAAGGTCTGGAGGTACGCATGCTCAAACTAGCACTCGGCACGATACTCGCTGCTGTTGCCATGTTCATTTGGGGCTTCTTTTATTGGGGCTCCGGGCTGATCGACCCGTTCTCGCATATGTCGGCAGAAGGCGAGACCGCCATTGGCGACGCCCTCAAGGCGAACCTTCCGGCAGACGGTGTCTACTTTGTGCCCGAGCCGAAGCACGGCACGCCGGAGGAGTGGCAAAGCCGAATGAGTGTCGGACCTGTCGCGATGATCAACTTCCGAAGCGGCGGCACCGCGCCAATGACCCAGACGATGGCATTCGGCTTCCTCCACATGCTCGGCACCGCTATATTGCTGGCCCTGGTGCTTCAGCTGGTCCTACCGGCGGCGCCAGCCTATCCCGATCGCTTGAAGATCGCGGCATTGATCGGTGTCCTTGGCGCATTCGAGGCTAATGTTGGCCAACCGATCTGGTGGCATTGGCCTTGGAGTCACGCCCTCATCGCAGTCGGCTACGCATTCGGCTCCTACCTCATTGCGGGCCTGATCCTCTCCTACTTCGTCACGCCCCCCAAAGCCTAGTCACACATCGAACAAACGCGGCCCAGACCCTCTTCGTCAAGGATCTGGGCTTCGTTGTGTTGCCGCGGGATTAGGCAAGCCCCTTCGGCGGCGTCACCCCCATCGAGACGTAGACATTCATCAGATTCTCGACCCCGCCGTCCGCGGGCTTGATCCACGTTGACGGCACATAGATCAGCGCGCCGCCGACCGGCACCGGCGCTGACGGCACGAGAACGCCCATGTAGTCCAACCCACCAATCTTGACCGGCGCCGACGACGCGAGCAGCGCCAGCACCGCCGCCCCCTGATCGCCGCCGAAGAAACACCACACCGGGCTCATCGCCTTCAGATCGCCGCCACCCTTGCGATCGACCATCGATGTAAATCGAGCCGACAGATCATAGATGCTTGAGACGACTGGAATACGTCGGATCAAACGGTCGAATGCCGTGCCGAGCCATGTCCCAATCTCGTGCTCCACCAAGAGTCCGAACAGAAAGATCACGCCCAGCACCAGCAGAAGCCCAATCGCATAGGGCGCCACCGCGTCATCGCTGACCCCAAGCCCCACGGAGACCAAAAGCCGCCCAAATCCGCTATTCGGACCCGCATAAGTCACCAGCAGCGACACGACCCAGGCAATCACGCCCACCGTCACCGCCAGCGGCAGCAACACCAATACGCCCGCTAAAAAGATCCGCCCGATCCGTGCCACCCGAACCTCCACCTGGTCGTGAGTCTACTCGAACCAGGATAGCACTCGCGGCGCTTCAATTATCCCTTCGCCGCCTCCGGCATCACCACGCGGATATTCGCCTCGCGCAACTGCTTCGGCAGCGGCTCGCTCGGCGCGCCCATCATCAGGTCCTCGGCCTTCTGGTTCATCGGGAACATCGTGACCTCGCGCAGGTTCTCTTCACCCGCGATCAGCATCACGATGCGGTCGACGCCGGGCGCCGTGCCGCCGTGCGGCGGCGCGCCATAGCGGAACGCGTTCAGCATGCCGCCGAACTTCTCCTCGACCGTCGACTGTGGATAGCCCGCAAGATCGAACGCCTTGATCATGATGTCCGGCTTGTGGTTGCGTATCGCACCCGACGACAGCTCGATGCCGTTGCAGACGATGTCGTACTGGAACGCCGTGATCCCCAGGATCGTCTTGTCGTCGCTCTTGTCGAGCTTCAAGAACGCGCCATGGTCGAAGTTCGGCATCGAGAACGGGTTGTGCGAGAAGTCGATCTTCTTCTCCTCCTCGTTCCACTCGTACATCGGGAAGTCGACGACCCAGCAGAAATGGAAGTCATAGTAGGGCGAGGCCTTCAGCTGAAGCTCGTTGCCGATGCGCGTGCGAGCGGCGCCGGCAAGTTTCGCCGCCGCATCCAGCTTGCCGGCCGAGAAAAACACCGCGTCGCCCGCCTTCGCGCCCGTCTTCTGGGCAATCCGCGCGAGCACCGGTTCGGGAATGAACTTCGCAATCGGCCCCTTGCCGGCGAGCTTGCCGCCGTCATCTTCGAAGGTGACGTAGCCAAGCCCTGGCGCCTTCATTTCGGCGCGCGCCCAGTCGTTCAGCTTGTCGAAGAACGACCGCGGCTGCGCCCCGGCACCCGGCGCCGGAATCGCGCGCACGACGCCGCCTTGTGCAACGACGGCCTTGAACGCCTTGAACTCGACGCTCGGGTCCGCAAACTCCGCACTTACATCCGCGATCACGATCGGATTGCGCAGGTCGGGCTTGTCCGACCCGTATTTCAGCATCGACTCCGCATATGGAATACGCGGGAACGGTCCCGGGTTGATCGTGCGCCCGTTCGCGAACTCCTCGAACGTGCCGCGCAGTACGGGTTCGACAGCGGCGAACACGTCTTCCTGCGTGACGAAACTCATCTCCAAGTCGAGCTGATAGAACTCGCCGGGTGAGCGATCGGCGCGCGCATCCTCGTCGCGGAAGCACGGCGCGATCTGGAAATAGCGGTCGAAGCCCGCCACCATGATCAACTGTTTGAACTGCTGCGGCGCCTGGGGCAGCGCGTAGAACTTGCCTGGATGAAGACGCGACGGCACCAAGAAGTCGCGTGCGCCTTCCGGCGACGACGCGGTCAAGATCGGTGTCTGAAACTCCGTAAACCCTTGCGCGACCATCCGCCGGCGCAAGCTCGTGATCACGTTCGAACGTAGCAGAATGTTCTTGTGCAACCGGTCACGGCGCAGGTCCAGGAAGCGGTACTTCAGCCGCGTCTCCTCCGGATACTCCGCGTCGCCGAACACCGGCAGCGGCAACTCACCCGCCGTGCCCTGCACCTCGACTTCGTCGATCCGCAGTTCGATTTCGCCGGTCGGCAGATCTTTGTTAACGGTGTCCCCAGGCCGTGCAACCACTCGCCCCGTGAACGTCGCGACAAACTCCGAGCGGAGCGCATCCACACCTTTGAAGGCCGGCGAGTCCGGTTCAACCACGCACTGCGTGAGCCCATAGTTGTCACGCAGGTCAATGAAGACGAGCCCGCCGTGATCGCGCCGCCGGTGAACCCAGCCGGAAATGCGAACCTGGGCGCCCACGTGGGTTACGCGCAATTCGCCGCAGGTGTGGCTACGATAGCGATGCATGGGAATTCCTTGATTCTTGGGCGCGACAGGGGCTTAAAGGGCGCCCGTTGTGGGGTCGCCCCGCGCCACCTGTCAAGGGCACGAATCTTGGGCTATAGCACCCCTCCAATGGTCACTGTCATCACGTCGAACGGCGAACTCGCCGAAGCCTGCACCCGCTTCGCGAGCGCACCGTATGTCGCCATCGACACGGAGTTCATGCGCGACACGACCTATTGGCCAAAGCTCTGCCTGCTGCAGGCGGCGATCCCGGGCTTCGGCGTCGTGATCGACCCTTTGGCCCCCGGCCTCGACCTCGCGCCCCTCTACGATCTGTTCCGCTCGCCGACCGTCGTGAAGGTCTTCCACGCCGCCCGCCAAGACCTGGAGATTTTCTTTCACCAGGCCAACGTGATTCCGGCCCCCCTGTTTGACACCCAGGTCGCCGCTATGGTCTGCGGCTTCGGCGACTCGGCGGCCTACGAGACGCTGGTCCGCGAGCTCGCCCACGCCCAGATCGACAAATCCTCGCGCTTCACCGATTGGTCCAGACGCCCGTTGAGCGACAAGCAGCTGACCTACGCGCTCTCCGACGTCACGCATCTCTGTCGCGTGTACGAGTCGCTTAAGAAGCAGCTCGACAAGTCCGGCCGCTCGCACTGGCTGGAAGAAGAACTCGACGTTCTACGCTCGCCGGAGACCTACGAGCTAAAGCCCGAAGAATCCTGGCGACGCCTGAAGATGCGCGGCGGCAACCGCCGCTTTACCGCAGTGCTCATGGAAATCTCCGCCTGGCGCGAACGCCTGGCGCAAGAACGCGACGTCCCGCGCAGCCGCGTCATGAAAGACGAAGCGCTGTTCGAAATCGCAGCCCAAGCGCCGCAAACGACCGAGGACCTCGACAGCCTACGCGGCATCCCACGCGGCTTTGCCTCATCGCGCGCCGCACATGGCTTGACCGAGGCCGTGAAGACGGGCCTCGCCCTGCCGGCCTCCGCCATCCCCGACATCGACCGCGGCCCGCCGCCGGCGATCCCGCCGGTGCTGGGCGACATGATGCGCGTGCTCTTGAAGATCCAATGCGAAGCGCACGGCGTCGCGCAAAAGCTGATCGCGTCTTCGTCGGACCTCGACCAAATCGCCGCCGACGACAAGGCAGACGTTCCCGCCCTCCAAGGCTGGCGCCGCGAAATCTTCGGCAGCGCCGCCCTAGAACTCAAACACGGCCGCATCGCGCTCTCGATCCGCGATCGCAAGGCCGTTGTGGTGGCGGTGGAAAGTTAGCGAAGCTCAATCCGCATCGTGCGGTCGAACGCACCGGCGAGCGCTTCCAGCCGCTTGGTGATCGCCTCCGCCACCAGCGCCTGATGCGCGCGCGGGATCGTGACCAACAGCGAATTCGGCGTCAGCTTCACCGCCGTCTCGCCGAGCAATTCCGGCGAAGGCCCTGCCATCACCAACGCCGCGCGCAGCGCAAGCCCCAGCGACTTGGCCTTGCGCGCCACGTCGTCGCCAACAAAACGTTGCACGCGCTTGGTGGAACGTTCGTCCTCGCCGCCATAGCGGTGATACATCGCCAACGCCAATAGCGCACGGCCGGTGTGATCTACGCCGATGAACGGCGCGTTCAACACGTCACTGTAGGTCTGCTCCGCGCGATGATCGGGATGCCCGCGCCAGCCCGCGTCGGCCAAGTAGCACGCCGCCCGCCGCAACCGGTCGAACTCTCTGTCGGCGCCGGTGAACAGCGGCGCCGTCCAGCGTTCCAGCACGCGGCCCAACGCCGGATCACGACCGGCGCGAACAGCAATCTCCTCGCAGGCCGAGATCAGTGGATCCTTCGCCCGCTCGTCCGCAGGGAGCTTTGCGAACAACACCCCTTCGCGCACACCGAACGCGGAGATCACGACCCGCTCCAGCTTCGCAACCTTGACCAGCCGCTCCATCACAACTGCGCCATACGGAATGGCCTCCGCGCGCCGGCGTGTCACCGCAACCGTCGCCTCCAACGATTTGCGCGACAGGCCCGACAAGAAGTGGGTGAAGCTCATCGCGCGATCGCGGGGAATCTCATAGTGATGCAGTACGCGGATCGGATGCTCGGCGTCTTCCATATGGATGCGCGCGATGTTGCGCCACACGCCGCCAACCGCGTAGAGAGCCTTGCCCTTGAGCTTGTCAAGCCAAGCAACATTCTCGAGGCCGCGGTCGACGATGTCGCGCGCCTTCTCGATCCGTCCCTCGGAAGCATCCATCAGCCGCAACGGGCCGAACGGCAACGTCAGACCGGGCGACTGCTTGCCTCCGGACACGACGGCTAGCTCGAGACTACCGCCGCCCAGGTCGCCGACGATCCCATCAGCATCAGGCATCGCGGCGAGCACGCCTTCCGCCGCAAACCGCGCCTCTTCCTCACCCGTCAATATCCGGATCGACCCGCCGAGCGCGTCGCGCGCCCGCGCCACGAACTCGTTCCCATTCTTGGCGTCGCGCACCGCCGCAGTCGCCACCGCCTCGATCCGCGACACGCCAACGGCCGCCGCCACTTCGCGAAAGCGCCCGAGCGCCGCAATTGCCGCGTCGCTGCCCTCGTCATCGAGCCGTCCCGTCGTCACCATGTTGCGCCCGATCGCGCACAAAGATTTTTCGTTGAAAAAGGACGCCGGGCTACGCGAGAGCCGGTCGTAGATCACGAGGCGCACCGAGTTCGACCCAATGTCGACCACCGCCACAGGCGCGACGGACGCTCCCGCCGGGCGGCGGTTGCTCTCTGCGGCACCGGCCATTGCCGTTACTGACCCTTCGAACGGCCGCGGCCGGAGGCTTTCGGCCCGCGCTTCGCCAGGCCCTTGCTGCCCCGGCCGGAAAGGCTGGGGTTCGTCATGAAGTACTCGTGCGCGCTGAACGCGTCGGGCGCGTCAAAGCCGACCGAGCGGCTGTACGAGCCGTCTGTGTTCAACCACCAGCTCTGCGCAACGTCGCGCAGGTTTGCATCCATGATTTGGCCCATCACCTGCTCGTGCACCGTCGGGTTCTCGACCGGAACCAACACCTCGACCCGGCGGTCGAGGTTGCGCGGCATCCAATCGGCGGAGGAGATGTACACTTTGGCGTCGGAGCTGGGCAACCCATTGCCGTTGCCGAAACACACAATCCGGGCGTGTTCGAGGAAGCGCCCTACGATGCTCTTGACCTTAATGTTTTCCGAGAGGCTCGGGATGCCCGGCCTCAAGCAGCAGATGCCGCGCACCACAAGCTCGATCTTCACCCCGGCTTGGCTGGCCTTGTAGAGCTCGTCGATCACCCGGGCGTCGACCAGAGCATTCAGCTTTGCCCAAATGTGCCCCGGCCGCCCCGCTTTCGCGTGAGCGATCTCGTTGTTGATGTGCTCGATCAGCGTCTTGCGCAGGTTGAGCGGCGATACGGTGAGCTTCTCCAGATGCGAGGGCTCGGCGTAGCCGGTGATAAAGTTGAACACGCGCCCCGCATCACTGCCCAGCGCCTGATCGGCCGTGAACAGCGACAGGTCCGTGTAAATCCGCGCCGTCGTCGCGTGATAGTTGCCGGTGCCGAAGTGCGTATAGGTCCGCAAAGCGCCACCTTCGCGCCTCACGACCAATGACAGCTTTGCGTGCGTCTTCAGCTGCATGAAGCCGAACACGACCTGCACGCCCGCCCGCTCCAAATCGCGCGCCCAGCGAATGTTTGCCGCCTCGTCGAAGCGCGCCTTCAGCTCGACGATCGCAGTGACCGACTTGCCGGCCTCGGCCGCCTCGATCAAGGCCTTCACGACCGGCGAATCGTTGCCGGTCCGATAAAGCGTTTGCTTGATCGACATCACGTCAGGGTCGGCCGCCGCCTGACGCAGAAACTGGACCACCACGTCGAAGGATTCGAACGGATGATGGACGATCAAATCCTTTGCCCGGATCGCCGCGAAACAATCGCCGTTGAACTCGCGGATACGCTCCGGGAAGCGCGCGTTATAGGGCTTGAACGCCAAGTCCGGCCGCTCGCTGATGATCAACTGGCTAGTATCCGCCAAACCCAAAATGCCTTCGACGTTTACCGGCTCATGCCCATCGAGATCCATCTGATCGGCGATGAACGCACGCAAGTCGGTTGGCATCGACGCTTCGAACTTCATCCGGATAACGCTGCCGCGTTTGCGCCGCTTCAACGCACCTTCGAACCAGCGCACCAAGTCTTCGGCTTCTTCGGCGACTTCGATATCGCTGTCACGCAGCACGCGAAAGCAACCGCGACCGGCAACGTCACAGCCAGGAAACAGCTTGTCCAAAAACTCGCCAATGACCTTTTCGACTGCGATGAAACGGATCGAGGGCGAACTGCCGTTGCCCGACTGCGGCAAGCGGATGAAACGCGCAAGCCGCGCCGGGATCGGGATCAGCGCATCCATCTCGCGCCCATCCTTGCGCCGCAGCTGCAACGCAAGTGAGAGCCCCATATTCGGGATGAAGGGAAACGGATGCGCCGGATCGATCGCAAGCGGCGTCAACACCGGATAGACGTCGCTCATGAAGCGCGCCTCCAACCACTGCCGGTCCGCCTCGGAAAGTTCCTTCGGTTCGATAACGGCGATCCCGGCCTTGCGCAACAAGCTGTTCAGGTCCAACCAAGCCCGCTGTTGCTCCGACATCAGATCGGACGCCATCGCGTTGATCGCATCAAGCTGTCGCTGGGGCGGCAGACCGTCATCGGACAACGTAGCGACGTGCGCGTTGACCATGCCCCTCAGGCCGGCGACCCGTACCATGTAAAACTCGTCCAAGTTCGCGGCCGAGATCGAGAGGAAGCGCAAGCGCTCCAACAGCGGGTGCCGCTCGTTCTTTGCTTCGTCGAGCACGCGGGTGTTGAACGCAAGCCACGACAGTTCCCGATTGATCAGCCGCTCCGGCGACTTCGGATCGATCGCCTTAGCGGCCGCGCGCATCTCCCGCCGCGACGCCGTTGGCGACGCGGCCGCAGATGTTGAATCACGCTTGGTCGTACCGCTTTCCATCGACCTGAAACACCCCACCGAACGGTCGCGACCCTAGACCAATCCGTCTTCATTGTCAGTCGAGCGAACCTCACGCTCGGCCTCAAGCAGCCGTAGCGCCTTCGTCCCAAGATCGACCGAAATGCGACGTTTTTGTTGCAACGCCAACCTGTCGATCAGAACGGTGATCCGTTCCGCATCGGCAAACGAGCGCCTGAGCCTGGGCACAAGATAGTCGATCAGAGCTTCGGGAAGCTTAAGTTGCCGGTCGGCGAAAAGCTTCAGCAAAACCCTGGCCAGCAAGGGTTCATCGGGCGCCTCCAGCGCCGCCCCGGATACCGAGGTTAACCGGGAGTGAAGATCCGGAACGCTCGTCCGCCAGCGCTGCGGCGCGTCGCCGCCGGTCATCAACAACCAACCGTTGCTCTGGTTGACGAAGTTGAACAAGTGAAACAGCGCCGCCCCGCCCACAACCCGGTCGGCGTTGTCGATCAACACCGAAGCACCCGGGGCAAGCGCCGCGACGACATCAACGGTCAACGCCTCCGGCGCCATCTCCGTCGCCCCGCTTTGCGCGCGCCAGATCTGACCGAGATGCGTCTTGCCGGAACCCTGCGGCCCCCACAGTGCCGATACGCGCGCCGGCCATTGCGGCCAAGCATCGACCAGCGCGAGTGCCGCTGCGTTCGTCGCGCCCGGAACAAAATCATCACGCGCGTAGCTGCGCCGAGCCTCAAAGGAAAACGGCAACTGATCGGACCCGGGCATGGCGCTTAAGCGTTGGTCACGGCATCGGGCGTGCGCACCGCCCGCAAGCCTTCGAAGAAGTAAGCAACCCACGACCCGACCGTCAGCGCCGCCGCAATCCATGCGAGCCACATCCGCAACTCGTTCCAGCCGAGCCCGAACGCCAAATCGGCCATGGTCGCAATCAACAAAGTCAGTTGGGCAAACGTTGTCGCCTTGCTGATGAAGAGCGGCTGCATGCGCAAGCCGGACTTCTTCATCCGCGTGAACATGGCGACCGTAATCACGATCGCCAGATCGCGCGCCAGCACCAACGCCATGAGCCACGCCGGTAAATGACCTTGATAGGTCAAGATGCCAAAAAGCGTGACGATCAACAGCTTGTCGGCGATCGGATCGAGGTAGGCGCCAAGCCGCGACTTGTGCCCGAAGACACGCGCGATGTACCCGTCCACCGCGTCCGACGCGCCGGCAATCATCGTCATCCAAAACGCTTCGTCGAACCGCTCTTTCAGCAAGGCAACGGCGATGAACGGCACCAAGACCAGGCGGATAGCCGTCACACCGTTGGCCGGCGTGAGGCCATAGCGAGACGGCTTAAGGAACCACCGAGCCCGGGCCTGCTGCGGTTGTTGCTCCTGCATTGCGGCTCAGCATCCAGTTGCCCTGACTGTCGGGCGTGAGGAAAAGATTCGTCTGCGACAACGCCGTCTGAAGCTGATCGACCTTGCCCACATAATCCAAACGCATCCGCGCGCTGGTCATGTTCACTTCTTCCACCGCAAGCAGCTGGATCAGCTTCGTCTGCTCAAGCTTGCGCCTGATGCTGACCCATTCCGACAGGCTGGTGAATGCGACCGTGGCGGAGATCGTACTCTGCTGGCCGTAGTCGACCGACGTCGTGCGCTTCCAATCTTCTTGCAGACTATCTGCGATCGCGCCAGCCGCCCGCGTAGCGAGGGCGGTTTCGTCTTCGCTCGCCTGTGGCGCATATGAGCCACTGCGCTGCGAGCGGCCATCCGGCCGGATTTGCGTCATGTTGATCTGCAGGCCGCCGGAGCCCCGGCCGGCCGAGGCGACGAGCACCGAACTCGCGCCATACCGATCCGCGAGCGGCTTCATCGTCCCCCAATCCGCCGCCGACGACACCGCCGCCAGCGCCGCCACGTCCTGAACATCGCCAACCGGCACAGCGACCGGAACCAGCCGCCCGCGGCGGGACTGCGCCGCCCAAGCACGGCCCCATGCCGACTCAGGCTGCCAAGCCGTGCCGTTCAGCGCCACCACAAGCACCGGCTTCGCCGTCGACTCGCTGAACTGTGTTCCGGTCTTGCGCAGTGCCGAGCGCACCGCCGTCGGGCTGAACACGTAGGTCACCGTCGCCAGATAGCGGGTGCTTGAGTGCTTCTCGCCTGAAATGTCGAAGCTCTTGACCATCGGCTCAAGCTCTTGGTCCGTCAGCGGTGGCGGCTTCTCGCCGGCCGGCGTAATCCGCCGGAAGACTTCTGCCCAAGCCTTCTGCCGCCCCTGTGACAGCGCCGCATCCTTGGCCGCCGACGGGCTGTTCCCGGTCGCATCGACCGCTACGTTCGTAACGGTCCACAAATCCGCAGGCTGCGCCAGGGCGGCACCGGCCTGCACCAAAACCAGTGCGACGGCGGCAAAAGCCATCATCGCGATCTCACGAAATCTCATGACAAACCCAGAGCGCTACTTACGGGGAGCGAATCTACACGATCCCCTTCGCCAGGCGGAAGGCCTGAATCGCCGCGCAATTGCCCTGTGGATAGTCACAGTTCCCGTCAGGTTTTGTGCGATACCACCAAACGACCCGCGAACCGTGTGCTTTGTTGTTCCAAAGCCGACTCACCAGATACTGTTGCAACCCATGGTGATTTGGCGGGAGCCCGCCCTTGAACATTCAGCAGAATATGATCGCAGGCGTGCTGACCATCCTGCCCCTAGCGGCGGTTTGGTTTGTACTAAAGCTCATCTTTGATGCCCTGTCCTACTTCGGTAGCCCCTGGGCGACCTGGACCGCCGAGCAATTGGGAGCAATCCTCCCGGACGCCATCGCCTCCGCCGTGAGCAGCCCGCTCTTCCTCTACGTAATCGGCATGGCCTTCGCGCTGTGCGTGCTCTACCTGATCGGCGCCCTGGCAACCCGGGTCGTCGGACAGCAACTGATAGGCGGGTTCGAGTCCCTGCTTGAGCGGGTGCCGTTCGTGCACATGATCTACTCCTCGACGAAAAAGGTGATCGCCGCTCTCCAGCCGAAGTCCGGCACCGTCCAGCGCGTCGTCCTCATCGACTTCCCGAACGGCGACATGCGCGCCATCGGCTTCGCCATGCGCACGTTCACGGAAACCACGACCGGCGCGGAACTGACCGCGGTGTTCGTACCGACCGCGCCGAACCCGACGTCGGGCTATTTGGAAATCGTCCCTTCCGAGAAAGTCATTCCCGTCGACATGACCGCAGATCAAGCTATGGCCATGATCGTTTCGGGCGGCGTGGTTGGACCCGATCGCATTTCCTATCTGCACCGCACGCCGAGCGATAAAACACCGATCGTCCCTGCCGCTTAGAGGCCTACTTTCCGGCCGTCACACCCGGATTCTCGCGTTCCCATGTTGCGATCTCCGCCGCGATCGCGCCGGGTGAGCGGGTGAAGCGCGCGAGCAGATCGTAGAACACGGGCACGACATAGAGCGTCAGCGCCGTAGAGAAGATCACACCGGCGAACACCACGATGCCGATGGCAAGCCGGCTCTGCGCGCCAGCCCCTTCGTAGAGAATCAACGGTAAGGCACCGATCGACGTTGCTAGCGATGTCATTAAGATCGGTCGAAACCTCGTGATTGATGCTTCGACCAGCGCGTCGCGGATATTCAGGCCCTCATCGCGCAGCTGATTGGCGAATTCGACGATCAGAATGCCGTTCTTAGCCGCAAGACCAACCAGCATCACGATGCCGATCTGCGAATAGATATTGAGCGTCGCCCCGACCGCCCACAAACCGAACAACGCGCCCGCAACCGCAAGCGGTACGGTCATGATGATCACGAACGGATGGATGAAACTCTCGAACTGCGCCGCCAGAACCAAGAACACAATGAGCAGAGCGAGCCCAAACGTGAACGCCAGCGTCGACCGCGACTCCTTGTACTCAAGCGACTGCCCCCGATAGTCGATCTGCGCAGTCGTAGGCAGGACCTCGCGCGCCGCCTCTTCCAGAAAGTCGAGCGCTTGCCCCAGCGTCGTGCCTGGCGCGAGCCCGGCCGAGATTGTAATCGAGCGCAACCGGTTGAACCGGTTCAAATTCGTCGCGGCCGCCGCTTCGTTCGACGTCACTAGGTTTGAAAGCGGGATCAACGCTCCCGTTCGCTGCGAGCGCACCAGAATGTTCGTCAGATCACTCGGCTGCCGGCGATTTGCTTCCAAGCCTTCGACGACAATGTCGTACTCCTCACCGCGATCGATGAATGTACCGATCCGCCTTGTGCCAAGCATCGTCTCGAGCGTCCGCCCGACGGTCGCGACAGAAACACCGAGATCGGCGGCGCGCGTCGGATCGATCCGAACGTTTAACTGCGGCTTCGTTTCCTTGTAGTCGGAATCGACGTTGACGAGCCCGGGGTTCTGCTCTGCCCGCTCCATGAGCTTGTCGCGCCATTGCACGAGCTCTGCAAAGCTCGATCCGCCGATCACGAATTGCACCGGATTGTTGCCACCACCGCCGCGCCCGAAGCTCGACCGCGGCACGGCGTTGCCGCGCACGTTCGCAAACTTACGCAACGTCTTCGACACCTGCTCAATCACCTCGGCCTGTGGCGGCCGCCTGCCCCACGGCCCAAGCACGACGATGCCACGCCCGCCGTTGAAGTCTGACGAAGCACCAAAGCTGCCCGGCACGCGAATGATCAAGCGCGTCGCCGAGCCCTCTTTCACGAGCGGCATCAACGCCTTCTCGATCTCAACCATCTGCTTGAACGCCGCGTCATAACCCGTGCCCTCGGGCAGCGACACGCTAATGTCGAAGATACCACGGTCCTCCGTCGGCGCGATCTCGCCTGGCACCGCCCGGAACAGCAGCGCGGTCACTGCAAGCACACCCGCGAAGGTCGCGAACACGATCCACGGATGCGCCAAACTCGCCTGCAACGAGCGCCGGTAGCGATCGCCAAGCCACTCAGTCGCGGTATGGATCGTACGCGACAGCGGCCCCTCTCGCCCGACCGGCACTAGCAACTGCGAGCACATCATCGGCGAAAGCGTCAGCGCTACCAGTGCCGAAATAGCAACCGCTGCACCAAGCGCGATCCCAAGCTCCGAGAACAGCCGCCCGACCGTGCCCTCCAGAAAGACGATGGGTGCGAACACGGCGAGCAACACCGCAGTCGTTGCCATGACGGCGAACGCCACCTGCCGCGTGCCTCGCACCGCCGCGATCTTCGCGGGCTCGCCCAGATCCACCCGCCGCTGCACGTTCTCAAGCACGACGATCGCATCGTCCACGACGAGCCCGATCGCGAGTACGAGTGCCAGCAGCGTCAGAAGATTGATCGACGCCCCGAATGCTGCGAGCAAGATCATCGCACCTAGCAAACACACCGGCACGGTCACCGCCGGCACGATCGCAGCCCGAAGATTTCCAAGGAAGAGAAAGATCACCAGCAACACGAGCCCGCCCGTGATGCCAAGTGTGACATAAACCTCATTCACCGACTCCTCGATGAATGTCGAGTAGTCGACGGCGACGACCAGCTGAATGTGCGCCGGCAAATTAGCCTTGATCGCCTCGACTTCCGCACGAACGCCGCGCGCGACGGCAAGCTGGTTCGAGATCGATTGCTTGAAGATCGGAATGCCGACTTGGTCTTGTGCGTTCCCGCGGAACGCCGCCCGCCGTTCGCGCGGGCCGATCTCGACGCGCGCAACTTCCCCAAGGCGCACCAGATGTTCGTCCCCGCTGCGCTTGATGACGAGGTTGCGGAAATCCTGCGCCGTCTGATAGCCGCGTTCGACCCGAATCGTGAGGTTCCGCGACGCTGACTCAAGACGCCCGGCAGGCAACTCGACATTCTCCGCCCGCAGCGCCGCCTCGACGTCGGCGACCGTCAACCCGCGCGCTGCCAACGCCACCCGGTCAAGCCAAATGCGCAGCGCCCTCTGCTCGCCGAACACGGCCACACGCGAAACGCCGTCCACCGTCGACAACCGGTCGACAATGTAGCGCTCCGCATAGTCGGTCAGCTCCATGCGGCTCATCGCCGTCGATGTCATGTTGAGGAACATGATCGGCGAACCGTCGGCTTCGGCCTTTTGAACCTCCGGCGGATCAACCTCCTCCGGCAGCTGCCCAAGCGCCCGTGAAACCGCGTTGCGTACGTCGTTCGCCGCCGCCTCGATGTCGCGTGTTAGACGAAATGTGATGTTGACCGACGACGACCCGTCGCGACTCGACGAGGAGATCGTGTCGATCCCTTCGATCCCCGCGACCGCATCCTCCAGCGGTTGCGTCACGCGCGTCTCGACGACCGCCGATGACGCGCCGGGATAGCTTGTCTGCACGGAGACAACCGGCGGATCGATGTCCGGCAATTCGCGCAACGGAAGTCGCTCGAACGACAGCACGCCGAACGCCACGATCAACAAGCTGATCACGATCGCAAAGACCGGACGCCTGATGCAGAGTTCGTAGAGGTTCACGACCGCGGACCTCCGTTGCCACGCTCCCGCTTCCTGTTCTTCTCGGATTTCTCGCCATTCGCGTCGTCCGCGAACTTCACATCCGTATCGGGTCTCAGTTTCAGAGTACCCTCAACGACAACCTTCTCACCGGCTTTGAGCCCCGACAGAACCTCGGCAAATCCCGGCTGCCGTGCACCGATCTTGATCTCCCGCCGCTCGGCCTTCTTCTCAGTCGTCACCAAATAGACGTACTGCTTGCTCTCAAGTGGCACGATCGCCTCTTCCGGCACGGCCAGGATCTTGCGCTGATTGGTTATGAGATTGACCGTCATCAACATCCCGGGCTTGAGAACCCCCTCGCCGTTCGCAATTTCGGCGCGAACCGCGACCGCCCGCGACACCGGATCGACTCGCGTATCGATCCCCGCGACCTTGCCCTCGAACGCGCGTCCCGGATAAGCCGCGACCGTGACCTGCACCATCGATCCCATCTGCAAACTGCTGATGAACGCTTCCGGCACCGTGAAGTCGAGCTTCATCAAAGTGATGTCGTCGAGCGTCGTGATCACATCGCCTGGTTTGACCAAACTACCCATGCTCACGCGCCGCAGTCCCAACACGCCGCTGAACGGCGCGCGCATCAACCGGTCGCTCACACGCGAGTCGAGCGACCTCACGCGCGCCGCCGCCGCGTCACGCGCCGCCAAGGCACCGTCGAGTTGCGCGCGCGTGGCAAAACCTCTGCGCAAGAGATCGCTGATCCGCTTGTAGGCCTTCTCCGCTTCCGCAAGCGACGCGCGCGCAGCGCCTAGATCGGCGGACTGCTCGCGGCTCGTCATCTCTGCGATCACGAAGCCCTTCTCGACCCTTTGCCCATCGCTAAAGTTGAGCTTGCCGACCGTGTCCGCCGACTTAGCAGTAATGTCGATACTCTCGTTCGCCTTCGCAGTGCCGACCGCTTCGATCACATCAGCGAACTCGCGACTCTGGACCGGCGCCAGCGTGACCAACACCGCCTGGCCGCCGCCGCGCTCACGACCGCCGCCATTGCCGCCGCTCAGCCAATAGTAAGCGCCACTGGCGAAAACAGCAGCCAGTACAACTCCGGCAATGATCCCGAAACGCGGCGTCATCGAAGCCTTACCCAAACGGCACTATAGGCACCCCGCCACGCGGCGCCACCACCCATTCCGTGCGTATCACATTACCTTTAACAAGGCCCATCAAGGATTTACGAAACCTGCGTTGCTTAACGCCTCCCCTTGCGCTACGAACCCACCCCTTCGCCCTGGCGCCGGATTAGCTCAGGGGTAGAGCAACCGCCTTGTAAGCGGTAGGTCGTGTGTTCAATTCACACATCCGGCACCACTCTCTTCCATCGGCCCCGCCTCTTGAAGCCTACTCCGCGGCCTGGAGGCTCGCTTTTTTCGCGTCTTGGCGAGTCTTGTGCATCGAGTAGAAGATGCCGCCTGCGATCAGCGCGATGGTCACGCTCAATGAAAACTCCGGCGGGATCTTTCCAGTCACCTGCGAGACGAAGATCTTCGACCCGATGAAGACGAGCACGATCGCCAGCGCGTACTTCAGATAGTGGAAGCGATCGATCATCGCCGCCAATGTGAAGAACAGCGCGCGCAATCCCATGATCGCAAAGATGTTCGACGTGTATACGATGAACGGATCGGTCGTGATCAAAAACACGGCCGGCACCGAGTCCACCGCAAACACGATGTCTGCGAACTCGATCACGCACAGCGCCAGGAACAGCGGCGTCGCGTGCGCGATCACGCGGCCGGTCTTGGCGTCGGGCAACTTCACAAAAAAACGGTCGCCGTGAATCTGATCCGTAAAGCGGATTCGCTTCTTCAAGAATTTCAAGAGCGGATTGTTCGCGATATCCGGCTTCGCGTCGATCATCCAAAGCATCTTGATCCCGGTGAAGACCAAGAACGCACCGAAGAGGTAGAGCACCCAGTGAAACTCGGTCACGATCGCCGAACCCAGCGAGATCATGATCGCGCGCAGAACGATGACGCCCAGAATACCCCAGAACAGCACGCGGTGCTGGAACTCGCGCGGAATCGCGAAGTACGTAAACACGAGCGCGATAACGAAAATGTTGTCGAGCGCCAGCGTGTACTCGACGATATACGCGGTCAGATAATCCATGCCGCTCTGCGCGCCGTACGACCACCAGACCCAGGCGCCGAACAACAGCGCGATCGCCACATAGATCGACGACTGGATCATGCTCTCGCGTACGCTGATCACATGGGCTTTGCGATGGAAGATCCCGAGATCGAACGCGACGATCGCGCCCACGATCCCCAAAAACAGGAACCACGCCCAAGCCGGCTTGCCGAGAAAGTCGCTCAACATCAGTGCGTCGAAGAATTCCATGGGGGCCCTCTTGAGCTAACGGATTGTCATCCGCACGTCCGACATCGCAGCCGCCAGAGAGCGGCTGCCAGAGGGGCCCGGTCCATGCGTGGTGGGGGAATTAGCGTGTAACCCCTCCCTTTCAACCCCCGTCGGCGCTAAGCTGAACGAGGTAAATCCAGGAGCCGGCCCATGCCCGCATGGTGGAATATTCCCTTACTCGCAGTCGCCCTATTCGGCTCCACCGGCCTCGCGGCCGCCGGCAGTCAGTTGCCGGCGCCGCGCGCGGACGACATGCAGGCCGTTCAAGCCTGCCTGAGCTCACGCACAGCGTTTGAGCAAGGAAGCTGCATCGGCGCGGCGTCCACACTCTGCCTCAAAAAGGCGGACAGCCAGCAACGCATGACCGACTGCATGACCCGCGAGCGCGCGGTCTGGGACATGTTCCTGAACAACGACTACCAAGCGATCATGCAGAGCCGGATGAGCCCCCAGGCTCGCCAAGTCTTGCTCGACATCGAACGTAAGTTCGTCGCGGACACGGAGCAACGCTGCACCTTCATCCGAACCTTTGCCGGCTATTCCTCGTTCATCCAGGTCGTCGAAATCGAAGAATGCTGGATGCAAGCCACAGCCGCTCAATGGCTCTGGTTGCGCGACTTCCTGCCGGAGAAAAACCGCTAGACGAACTTAAGCAGCGCAGCCGCTTGATATGCGGCAAGCGTCAACACCAGAATGCCGACCGCCACCCCAAGCGCCTTGCGCGGCAAGACCGAAACGAAGCGTCCGGCGATCGGCGCGGCGATCAGACCGCCGACAATCAACCCCGCAATAGCCGACGCGTGATTCACAATCTCGCCGGCGTCCGTCCAATGGCCCGTCAGGTAGGCCCAGATCAGCGCGCTCCCGATGGCAAGCGTCACCACAAACTCGGCCGCGTTGACCGACCCGATAACGAAGCGCGGCTCGCCGCCGCGCCCAACAAGCGTCGTCGTTACGATCGGCCCCCAGCCGCCGCCACCGATCGCGTCCAGAAAGCCGCCGGTCGCACCGATCGGTCCAACGGAGAACAGCGTGAACTTGATCTCGGCCATATTCTTGAGCGTCCGCCACAAGATGACGAACCCCATGAATGCAAGATAAGCGATCACAAACGGCTTGATCACACTGCCCGGCAACGCGGTCAGCACATAGGCGCCGCCGACGCCGCCGATCGCACCGCAGATCGCGAGCGTCCAAAACCAGCGCCAGTTGATGTTGCCGTAACGCCAATGCGCCGCGCCAGAAACCGCGGTCGTTGGGAACTTCGCCAGATGAACGCTGGCGGAAGCGTGCGCGGGGGAAACTCCGGCAGCCAAGAGAAATGACGAGGCCGTTATCCCATAGCCCATCCCAAGGGCGCCGTCGATGAACTGCGCAACTATGCCGACGATGAAGAAGAGCAGGAAATCTTCGAGCATGCGGCTCCCGGGCGCGGACCACGCGCCCTAACTACATACGAGGTTCGGCGACAATCCGCAAAGCGCCGCGCCTAGTCATCCATTAACGCCGCGCGTTCGCGCTCGATGCGTTTCGTAAGCCGCGCACGCGTACGCTCTATCTCGGCATCCATTGCTTCGATCTCTGTTTCAAGCGTTCGTTTGCGCTTTTCGATCTCGCCGCGCCGTTGCACCACCTCGCGCTCGAAATCCTTCAGCTCCCGCTCCACCGCCTCCAGTTTTGACCGATCCGCCAGCGGTTTCGGCGGCGGTGTCTTCGCGCGGGGTGGCTCGGCCTTATCGGGCCGAAACGACGCGAGCCGTACCACATTCGATTTCTCCTCGGGCGCCACCACGCGGCCCGGCGCAGCGACCGGCAAGCCCGGCGACTTCATCGCAAGCGCCACGTGTCCAGCGTCGTTCGTTACTCGCGCTTCGCCTGTGGAGAACAGGTTCCTGTGGATGTCCCACGCCTTAAGCGCAGCCTTTTGACTTCCCGCCGCGACCAACCAGTCCCGGACGCCGATCCGCGTCATGTACACTTTGAGTCGTGAAGTGATTCGCTTGTCGGCCATTGCGCCCGTCCGGAAGTCAACGCCGACAGGCTGGCCCGAAGAAAAGGTAAACTGCAATGCCCGTCGTCGCCCGCCGCCCAAACCTGCGCACGCCTCAGCCCTACGAACCAGCGCGCCCTATCAAAGGCCTCGGCAACACGACCAAAGCCCGCCGCTTCGTGGCCCGGCTGTCCGACGACGACGCCCCCGCACGCGACAGCGTCGAGGCCAGCGATTTTATGCAGGCCGCACTAGCCTTCGCAGAAACCTGCGCCGCCGGCCGCCCGGACGAAAGCCTGAAGATTGCAGTCACCGACGCCGAAACCGGCGAAACGCACTGCTTCAATCTCGACGTGGCAGCCTAAGGCTCCAGCGTGCAGCCATACGCCTCGCTATAGGTGGCGCGGCGAGAAACCAGCCCCAGCACAGACCCCGTCGCGGATTTTGCCGAAGTATCGACCGTCACGCCGACATCTTCAAATCCCGGCGGGTCATCGGCCCGGCACGACTCCAGCGTCCGCCCGTCGACGAACACACACGAGCAGATAACCTTGGCCATCGCCGCCGCTCCGACATCTGCGGCGAGGGAGGTTTGCCAAACCCAATAGCCGCCACCGGCAAGTGCGACTGCGCTAACCATCCCGACGGCCCAACGAAGCATTCTCTTGTGTCCCCTAATCTCGCTATAGTGAGTGGACGAGAGGATTTTGGCAATGCGGCGAGCGTCGATGGCGGCCCTGCTGGGCGTCTTCATTTTGTTGGCAGGTTTGACCGCAAGAGCCGACGACCTAACGCCCTATCCGGCGCAAGACCCGGCCGTACCCTACCCGACCGCGACTTGGCCGGAGGCCCCAGCCGAAAGCCCGGCGCGCCAAGCCGTTGAAGCCCTGCTGACACCCGCGTTTGAGGGCACGCGGCCGCCGGCTTTGGCGCGCACCAAGGCCGTGCTCGTGGTTCAGCGCGGCATGATCGTCGCCGAGCGCTACGCTGCGGCCATCGCGAGGGACACGCGCTTGCAATCGTGGTCGATGGCCAAGAGCTTTCTGCACGCGACCCTCGGCCTCGCGATCGCCGACGGCAAACTGAACCCGTCGGCACCCGCGCCCGTCACCGAATGGAAGACACCCGGCGACTCGCGCAAATCGATCACGCTCCGTCAACTCGCGCAGATGACCGACGGCCTCGCCTTCCGCGAAGACTACGGCGACGCCAACGCCGAAGCGATGCAAATGCTGTTCGGCCGCGGACGCGGTGATGTTGGAACCTCGGCGGCCACTGCTCGGTCGGCAGCTGTGCCGGGCACACGCTGGTCCTACTCCAGCGGCTCGGCCAACATTCTCTCCCGCATCTTGCGCGACACCGCCGGCGGCCGCGAAGCCTATCGCGCTTTCCTGCAGCAACGCCTGTTCGCGCCCCTCGGCATCAAGTCCGCTGTCCCGGAGTTCGACGCATCAGGCACGTGGATTGGCTCGTCCTACGTGCACGCGACAGCGCGCGACTTCGCTCGCTTCGGCCTGCTCTATCTGCGCGGCGGGGCCTGGGAGGGACGGCAGATCGTTCCGCGCGAGTGGATCGACATCGCACGCACTCCAACAATGGCCTCCAAGGGCGAGTACGGCGCGCTCTTCTGGCTCAACGCCCGCAATCCCGATACCGGCAATCCGGCCATCGCCGAAAACATCCCCGAAGACACCTTCCTCGCCCGCGGCTTCGGCGGCCAACTGATCACGATCGTCCCCTCGCGCGATGCCATCGTCGTCATGCTCAACGCCGCGTACACAGACGACAACAAACCGATCGTCAACCTCGTCGCCAACGTTCTCTCAGCGCTCCCGCACTAAGCGACGAGCGCCTTCGCCTTCACAAACGGACTTAAGCCCAGCGTTCTGCATGCTCTGCGCCAGCTGCTTGTCGCCGGACACAACCAGCCAGACCATGATCGGCCGCACCCTGATCGGTCAGAACGCGATCAAGACGGTGGAACGCGCCATGGAACTGGCAGGCGGCGCTTCGTTCTATCGCGACCTCGGTCTGGAACGGGCCTTCCGTGACGTACAGGCAGCCCGCTTCCACCCGCTCCAGGAAAAGCCGCAGCTCCGCTACACCGGACGCGTCGCGCTGGGGCTGGACATCGACGCCTAGAGCGCGCTCCCTCATTGCGCGGGCCGCGGACGGGCACTAGCTTGCGCCCGTCCGCAATCGAAAGGCCCGCGCCCATGACCGCCATCAACGATGTCGCCACACTCACCATCGACGGCGACATCGCCGTTCTGACACTGAACTCCCCTCCCGTGAATGCCCTCTCGGCGCCGGTGCGCGAGGGCATCCACACCGGCGTCGCCAAGACGCTCGCCGACAAGAACATCAAAGCGCTTGTCCTGATCTGCGAAGGCAAGACCTTCATCGCCGGCGCCGACATCAGTGAGTTCGGCAAAGCACCAAAAGGCCCAAGCCTCCTCGACGCACTCGATGCCATCGAAAACGCCAGCATCCCAGTCGTCGCCGCCATTCACGGCACAGCGCTCGGTGGCGGCCTCGAAGTCGCCCTCACCTGTCACTACCGCGTCGCGGTCCCATCCGCGAAGTGCGGCCTGCCCGAAGTGAAGCTGGGCCTCTTGCCTGGCGCCGGCGGCACCCAACGCCTGCCCCGCATTGTCGGCGCCGAACGTGCGCTTGAAATGGTCACCTCCGGCGAACACGTCAGTGCCAAGTGGGCAGCAGAGGTCGGCCTCGTCGACGCGCTCGTCGACGAAGGCAAGCTTCGCGAGGGAGCGATTGCCTTTGCCCGCAAGATTGTCGCCGAGAAGCGCCCGCTGAAGCGCGTGCGCGACATGAACGACAAGATGGTCGCCGCCCGCGCCCATCCGGAAATCTTCGCCAACTTCCGCAAGGCGAACGCGAAAAAGTTCCGCGGCTTCGAGGCCCCCGAAGCCAATATCAAATGTATCGAAGCGGCGGTGAATCAGCCGTTTGACGAAGGCATTAAGACCGAACGCAAACTGTTCATGGGGCTGATGACCGGCACGCAATCGGCAGCCCAGCGCTACGTCTTCTTCGCCGAGCGCGCCGTGTGGAAGCTGCCCGATGTGCCGGACGAAACACCGACGATCCCCGTGAACAAGGTCGGCGTCATTGGCGCTGGCACCATGGGCGGCGGCATTGCCATGAACTTCCTGAACGTCGGGATTCCAGTGACGATCGTAGAGACCAAGCAGGAAGCGCTCGATCGCGGCCTCGCCACCATCCGCAAGAACTACGAGAACACCGCCAAACGCGGCCGCCTCACGATGGAAGACGTCGAGAAGCGCATGGGCCTGCTCAAAGGCACGCTCTCGCTCGACGAACTCGCCGACCGCGACCTCGTGATAGAGGCCGTGTTCGAGAACATGGATATAAAAAAGGACGTCTTCGGCAAGCTCGACAAGATCGTCAAGCAAGGCGCAATTCTGGCGACGAACACGTCCTACCTCAACGTCGACGAAATCGCCTCGGCCACGAAGCGCCCGGAGAGCGTCATCGGCTGGCACTTCTTCTCGCCCGCCAACGTCATGCGCCTGCTCGAGCTGGTGCGCGGCGAGAAGTCGTCGAAGCCCGTGATCGCGACCTCCATGCAGATGGCGCGCAAGATCGGGAAAATCGCAGCCCTCGTCGGCGTCTGCCCGGGCTTCGTCGGCAACCGCATGCTGGCCCAGCGCCAACGCGAAGCGCAGAAGCTGATCCTCGAAGGCGCCATGCCGTGGGACATCGACCGCGTTCTCTACGACTTCGGCTTCCCGATGGGTCCGTTCGCAATGTCCGACCTCGCCGGCCTCGACATCGGCTGGTCGAAAGAGAAGTCATCGAGTTCGACGGTGCGCGAAATTCTCTGCGAAATGGACCGCCGCGGCCAGAAAACGGGCGCCGGTTTCTACGACTACGACGCCGAACGCAACGCAAAGCCCTCGCCCGTCGTCGAGAAAATCATTCTCGACTTCGCGGCGAAGAAGGGCGTCAACCGCCGCACGATCTCGGACGAGGAAATCCTCGAACGCTGCGTCTACCCAATGGTCAACGAAGGCGCCAAAATCCTCGAGGAAGGCAAAGCCATCCGCGCCTCCGACATCGACATCGTCTGGATCAACGGCTACGGCTGGCCCGTCTACCGCGGCGGCCCGATGTTCTACGGGGACACGATTGGCCTCGATAAGGTGCTCGCCAAGATGAAGCAATTCGAAGGCCAAATGGGCGCCGAGTTCACCCCGTCGAAGTTGCTCGAAAAACTTGTTGCAGAAGGCAAAGGCTTCAAGGATCTAAAGTGACGCGTCAGCACGACGCGCCACGACACATCCTCGAAGCGCCCGAAAGCTCGCATTTACCTAGATTCCGCAGCACAGGCCGTACCACCAAGTGTGTGGTGCGGCTTGGCGCGGCCTGACAGAATGGGCCCGTTTCGAGGGGGTTTCCATCCATGCGCCAGGCAGAAGGCGCAGGCGCTTTCGCCCGCAAGTTCGACGACGATGGAGAACTACTTCTCCAACCCGATACTGCGCGCGTGGCGCTGGACGAAATCAAAGCGGCCGCCATGTCGGGCGACGCCGAGGCCCGCGGACGCGCGATGCAAGCGCTGCTCGTCCTCGTCCGTCACGACCCGGACGCGCACCAAGAAGCGATCAGCATTTTTAAAGGCGCGCTCGATCACGAACACACGCCCTTAGCCGCCATTAGCGCCGCTCGTGGGATCGCCCATATCCTCGGCCCCGCAGAAGGCCGGCGCGCCTGGGAGCAATTGCTCGATCATCCGCGCGAAGAGCTTGCTGTTGCGGCCGCATTCCTTATCGATGGATCGATGGCCGATGCGCTGCTCGGTGCCCTTGACCGGCATAGCAGGCCTCTCGTGCAGATCGCCGCGATGCGAGCGTTGGGACGCCTGAAGCACGCGCCCGCAATCTTACCACTCGTTCAACGCCTCTCCGAGCCAGCGCTATGCCCTCACGCGATCGAGGCGCTGGCCGATTTGGGCGACGTCAACGCGATAACGCACCTACGTCCGCTGCTGGACGACAAGTCCAACGCGTGGCGGACGGATAGCGCCAGCCCCATGCTTCGCGTCTGCGACGTCGCAAAGGCAGCTATTGACCGTCTGACGCCGCCCCCACCGCCGCAGGAAACGACGGCACCCGAGCCGGAACCGCAGCCGCAGGCTCAGATCGACGACGCACCTGAGCCGCGCCGCAACACGCTACTCTACGCACCGCTTATTGCAGCGCTGTCGGTGCCGCTATGGATCGCAGGCCTGCTCTTCGCAACGCTGGTCACAGTCGGAAAATTCGAAACGGGCGACCAGCAGCTTCAAGTGCTCGACATGATCTCGCCAGCGCCCGCCGTTCTTGGCCTTCTCCTTGGCCTAACCGCACTCGTCCGAGGCGCGCCACGCACCGCCTGGCAGTCCATCGCCTTCTTCGTCGGCATGGCACTTTGCGGCTTCGCAGCGTACAGCTTAGGCTCAACGGTCTTCCCGCCGCTAGCTTTGCCATAAGGCTCCGGCACAATCGGAGAGCGCCGATGCCAGATGTCACGCTGAGCTTCGAGAATCCAACCGTCGCCGAGTACATCGCAATCCGCAACCTGATGGGATGGGGAACGATCGACGAAGCGACCGCACGCCGAACCCTCGACGGCGTCTGTTTCACCGCATGTCTGCGCCGAGGCGGCGAACTCGTCGGCCTCGTCCGGGTGATTGGCGACGGTGTTCTCTACTTCGCAGTATCCGACGTGATGGTCTCGCCGGAGCTGCGCGGTGGCGGCCATGGCGCGACACTGATGAACGCGCTGGGCGACTACCTGCGCCGGGCCGCCAAACCCGGCGCCAGCATCACGCTGCAGCCGCTCGCCGGCCGCGAGCCGTTCTATGAAAAGTCCGGGTGGGTTCGCTGCCCCGGTGGCCCTTTCGGCGCCGGCATGGTCTTCGCCGACGCCCCTCCGCCCGTCGGAGGTAGCTGGTCGTAACGGAAGATGACAGCCGCCCCGCGACCGGGCACACTCCGCTGACTCAGCCATTCAAACCACCAAGGAACTTCGTCATGCGCCAAGCCGTCATCGTCTCCTACGCCCGCACCGGCCTCGCCAAGGCCGCGCGTGGCGGCTTCAACAACACTTCGAACATGACCATCCTCGGCCACGCGATCGAACACGCGGTCAAGCGCGCGAAGGTCGAACCAAAGGAGGTCGAAGACGTCGTCGCCGGCTGCGTCGCCGCCTCCGGCAACGTCGCACGCGCCGGCGCGTTGCTCGCAGGTCTGCCGGTCACGACCTCCGGCGTCACCATCAACCGCGCTTGCTCCTCCGGCCTGAACGCGATCGCGCACGCCGCGCACTACGTCGTGCATGAAGGGGCGAACATTGTCGTCGGCTCGGGCGTCGATTCGATTTCGTTCCAGGGCGGCGGTGGCGGCGGCAAGGAACCGCGCCTGACCGACATGTATCCCGACTTCTGGATGCCGATGATCGACACCGCCGACGTCGTCGCCGAACGCTACAAGGTTAGCCGCCAGTACCAAGACGAATACTCGCTGGAATCCCAGCGCCGCATGGCCGCAGCCCAGCAGGCCGGCAAATTCAAAGATGAAATCGTCCCCGTCAAAACCAAGATGAAGCAAGTCAACAAGGAGACGAAGGAAGAAACCCTGGTCGATTACGTCGTCGACCGCGATGAATGCAATCGCCCCGAAACGACACTTGAAGGCCTTGCCAAACTCGAACCCGTAAAGGGCCCCGGCAAATACATCACCGCCGGCAACGCAAGCCAACTCTCCGACGGCGCCGCCGCTGTCGTTGTGATGGAAGCAAAGGAAGCCGAACGCCGCGGCCTTCAGCCGCTCGGCGCCTTCAAGGGCTGGGCGATCGCCGGCTGCCAGCCCGACGAGATGGGCATCGGCCCGGTCTTCGCCGTGCCGCGCCTCCTCGAACGCCACGGCCTCAAAGTCGACGACATCGACCTCTGGGAGCTGAACGAAGCCTTCGCCAGCCAATGTCTCTACAGCCGCGACACGCTGAAGATCGACCCCGCAAAGTACAACGTAAACGGCGGCTCGATCGCCATCGGCCACCCGTTCGGCATGACCGGCGCCAGACTGACCGGCCACGCCCTGCTCGAAGGCCGCCGCCGCAAGATCAAGCGCGCCGTCGTCTCCATGTGCATCGGCGGCGGTATGGGCGGCGCCGGGTTGTTTGAGGTCTACCACTAGGCTCCACGGCAATGACCGACCTCTTTGCACCGCTCGGGTTCCGTCACGGACCCGAGCTGAAGAACCGCTTCGTCCTGGCGCCGCTGACGAACTGCCAAAGCCACGACGACGGACGGATCTCCGACGCCGAGTTCCACTGGCTCACCATGCGCGCCCAAGGCGGCTTCGGCCTAACAATGACCTGCGCCGCCCATGTGCAGGCGCAGGGCCGCGGCTTCCCCGGCCAACTCGGCATCTTCTCGGACAATCACATCGAGGGCCTCACCCGCCTCGCCGCTGAGATCAAACGCCATCAAAGCCTAGCCGTCGTACAACTCCACCACGCCGGCATGCGCTCGCCGAAGCAGCTGATCGGCACCACGCCGCTTTGCCCGTCCGACAACGCCGAAACCGGCGCGCGAGCACTCACCGAGGCGGAAGTGCAAACCCTCATCCAAGACTTCATCTTCGCGGCAGTACGCGCCGAAAGAGCAGGCTTCGACGGCGTCGAAATCCACGGCGCGCACGGCTACATCCTTGCGCAGTTCCTCAGCGGCGAAGTCAACCGCCGCACCGACCGCTACGGCGGCTCGCCGGAGAACCGCGCCGGCATTCTATTCGAGATCATCGACGGTATTCGCAAGCGCTGCCGGTCCGACTTCAACCTCGGTGTCCGCCTATCACCCGAGCGTTTCGGACTTCAACTTGATGAGATCCGAACCATCGTCCAACGCCTCATGCGCGACGGCGCCATCGACTACCTCGACATGTCGCTCTGGGATGTCTTCAAGGAGCCGGAGGAAGAGGTCAAACGCGGCCGCTCCCTGCTCTCCTACTTCACCGAACTTGACCGCGGCCACGTTCGCCTCGGCGCCGCCGGCAAAATCACCTCGGCCGACACCGCCCGCCGCTGCCTGGGAGAAGGCGTCGACTTCGTCGTCATCGGCCGCGCCGCCGTGCTCCACCACGACTTCCCGCTGCGCGTCCGGCAAGACCCCAACTTCGCCCACATTCCCTTGCCCGTCACAGCCGACTACCTCCGACACGAAGGGCTCAGCGATCCCTTCGTGACCTACATGCGCAACTGGAAGAACTTCGTGGTCGGCGACGCGGCTTGAATCATATGGTTTCCGCCTCAACCTTGACAGCGAAGTGATCGAACGGATCGCGCACCGTTAATCAACTTCCGCTTGAATTGCGCGAACGAGAGTCGGACGATCCACCCCTTGGGCACTCGGGGTAGACTATGGCCGCTCGTCCGTCCTGGCAGGGACATCTGAAGCTTTCGCTCGTGACCTGTCCGGTCGCGCTGTACAATGCTATCAGCCCGCGCGGCGATGTGCATTTCAACATGATCAATCCGGCGACGGGCAACCGCATCCGGATGATCACCGTCGACGCCGGCACCGAAGAGCCCGTCGAACGCAAGGGCCTCGTCAAAGGCTACGAGATTGCCAAAGGCGAATACGTCATCGTCACCCAGGAAGAAATCGATAGCGTCAAACTCGAGAGCACCAAGACGATCGAGATCGAAAGCTTCGTCCCCGCCGCGGACATCGACCGCCTCTACTGGGACAACCCCTACTATCTCGTACCCGACGGCAAGATGGCCGCCGAACCGTTCGCCGTCATTCGCGAGGCGATGGAGCGCGCTGGCCAAATCGCGCTCGGCCGCGTGGTCATGTCCTCACGCGAACGCCTGGTCGCGCTCGAACCCCGGGACCGCGGCGTCGTCGCGACAACACTGCGAAGCCACGAAGAAGTCCGCGCGATGAAGGACTACTTCGCCGACATCCCCGCAATCCGCCCAGACCCGGAAATGATCGCGATCGCGGCCAAGATCATCAGTCAAAAGGAAGCCGACTTCGATCCGTCCGAGTTCAAGGACCACTATGAAGAAGCGCTCCGCGAGCTGATCGAACGCAAGCAGAAGGGGCACAAAGTCACCCGCACCGACGAGCCCGCAGAGTCGAACGTCATCAACCTGATGGACGCGCTTAAAGCGAGCCTGAAGGGTGATGCTGCCAAACCGAAGAAGGCAGAGAAGGCGGACAAGCCCTCCAAGCCAACTCCCGCGCCCAAGAAGCGCGCAAAGCGGTGAGCCCCGCGCGTCGCCATGCGCGCTGACACCAAGAAAAAGCTCTCGCGCTACCAAGCTAAGCGCGACTTCTCGAAAACCGCGGAGCCTTCCGGCGACGCGAACATCGCGCCGTCGAAGCGTTCGCGCTTCGTCATCCAGAAGCATGCGGCGACCCGGCTGCACTACGACTTCCGTCTTGAACTCGACGGCGTGTTCAAGTCATGGGCGGTAACCCGCGGCCCCTCGCTGGACCCCGCCGACAAGCGCCTGGCCGTCGAGGTTGAGGACCACCCGCTCGACTACGGCGACTTCGAAGGCACGATCCCCAAGGGCCAGTACGGCGGCGGCACCGTGATGCTGTGGGATCGTGGCCATTGGGAGGTTGAGGGCGACCTCACCCCGCAACAGGCGATCGCCAAGGGCGACTTCAAGTTCCGCCTAGACGGCAAGAAGCTGCACGGCTCGTGGGTACTCGTACGCCTAAAACGCCGCGACAACGACAAGCACGACAACTGGCTTCTCATCAAACACCGCGACGACCACGCGGTGACCGCCAACGGCGAAGCAATCCTTGATCAGGACAAATCCGTCGCGTCGTCCCGAACGCTCGATCAGATCGCCGCCGGCAAAGGCCGCGCGCCAAAACCGTTCATGCTGACTACCGACACTGCAGCGGACGCCGTCTGGAACTCCGACCGCGCCAATCGCGAACACAGCGCCGAGAAGGCACCGCCGCCCCAGCCAAAACACGCAACACCCGCGCATGGCAAAGCGATCGCCCGCCTGCCCGACTTTATCCCGCCACAACTCTGCAAAGCCGTCGACGCGCCACCGCGCAACGGCAACTGGGGACATGAGATCAAGCTCGACGGCTACCGCCTGCAGCTGCGTGTCGAGGACGGCAAAGCACGCCTTCGCACGCGCAAAGGCCTCGACTGGACGGAGAAGTTCAAGGCAACCGCACGCGCCGCCGGCAAACTGCCAGACTGCATCATCGACGGCGAAGTCTGTGCGCTGGACCCTGAAAGCCACCCGAGCTTCCCGCGCCTTCAAGCCGCCATCGCCGACGGGAAGACGGACACGCTCGTCTACTTCGCATTCGATCTCTTGGCAGAAGGCATGGAGGACCTGCGCGACCTCTCCCTCGCCGCCCGTAAGGAGCGTCTGAAAGCCCTCGTCGCGAAAGCCGCCCCACGCATCCGCTACGTCGACCACATCCAAGACGACGGCAAAGCCGTCCTCGAAGCCGCGCGAAAAATGAAGCTCGAAGGCATTGTCTCTAAGCGCCTCGACGCGCCGTATCGCTCGGCCCGTAGCGACACCTGGTTAAAGGCGAAACTCCGCGGCGGCCAGGAAGTCGTCCTCGGTGGCTGGGCCCAGGAAGGCTCACGCTTCCGCTCGCTTCTCGTCGGCGCCTACAAGGCCGGCCGCCTCATCTATCTCGGCCGCGTCGGCACCGGCTTCGACGGCAAAACCGCGCGCGACCTGCACGATCGCCTAACAAAGATCGCCAGCAACACGAACCCGTTCGCGGCTTCAGACGTCCTTAAGAAGGCCAACGAAATTCATTGGGCCGAACCAAAGCTCGTCGCCGAGATCGAATTCGCCGGCTGGAGCGGCGATGGCATGGTCCTCCAGGGCTCATACAAGGGCCTACGCGAGGACAAACCCGCGAACGAAGTTGTCGTCGAACACGTCCGCCCTACGGCGGAGGCAAAGCCGTTGCCCGCCGTGATCGTCTCATCCGCCGAAGGCAAGGCCCCACGCGTTCTCGGCGTCCCAATCAGCAACGCCGACAAGGTTCTCTGGCCCGAACCCGGCATCACGAAGCTCGACCTCGCCCGCTACTACGAGGAAATCGGCCCGTGGATGCTCGAACACATCAAGGGCCGCCCCTGCTCCATCATCCGCGCGCCCGACGGCATCGGCGGCCAGCAATTCTTTCAACGCCACGAAATGGCCGGCATGTCGAAAGCGATATCGCTGGTGAAGGTGCGCGGCGACCGCAAGCCCTACACGCAGTTCGACAGTCTCGAGGCCATTATCGCCGCCGCGCAAATCGCAGCCATCGAGTTCCATCCAACGAACTGCCAACCCGGCGATCCGGAAACACCCGGCCGCCTCGTCTTCGATCTGGATCCAGCACCTGACGTCCCCTTCGCACGCGTCATTGAAGCGGCCGTCGAACTGAACCAGCGCTTGGAGCACGTCGGCCTGATTGGCTTCTGCAAGACCACGGGCGGCAAGGGCCTGCACGTGGTCACGCCATTCGCACCGTCAAAGGCTGCGGTGTTTTGGGACGAAGCAAAATCGTTCGCCCACGAGGTCTGCCGCGAGATGACCGCCGACGCACCGGCGAAATATCTGACCACCATGGCCAAGAAAGATCGCGGCGGCCGCATCTTCCTCGACTATTTGCGGAACGACCACATCTCAACGGCCGTCGCCGTACTCTCACCGCGCGCACGGCCGCACGCACCGGTCTCGATGCCGCTTTCTTGGTCGCAAGTGAAAACGGGACTCGATCCGGCGCGGTTCACACTTGAAACCGCGCCGGCGTTGTTGAAGAAGTCGAAGCCCTGGGTCGACTACGTTGGCGCCGGGCGGCCATTCGCGACCGCCGCCAAACGCCTACGTAGCTAGACCATCGGCGTGCCCGGATCTTCCGTCGGCCTCTGCTGTGGCTTCGCCGGCGCGCCAGCCGGTTGCACGGCGATATCTTCGTGCCGCCACGGCTCCACACCGATCGACACTTCGTAACCGTATGGCTTCCCGCCGTTGAAGTTCGCACTCACGTAAGCGCCGGTCACGACCGCCGCCACCATCAACACGGCAAAGCCGGAAAAACGCTCAGTCACACTTGTACCGAAAAGCATCGTGTAGCCCATGACGGAGAGGAGCGTCACGGCAAGCACGAAGGGAACCATCATCATGTTGCCCCCAGTGCCGCGCGGGGGTTGGGGGGTGCGCGGCGTGACAGACGTTGAGCCCGAATATGCGTATCGGCAATTGCATTCTTCAGCGAACGCAACGATGTGTGATCCAACTCGCCCCAACAGGTTCATATGCACAAACCGACCACCCGTCCTGGATGAGATACTCCCCCTTTCGAAGAACACCCCCTCCACCCACGCGCAGCGAGAAGTAGCCCGTCAGACGAATTCGCCTGGCACCCGAAATCGGTAGTTGTGGCCTTTTCCCCAAGGCCTTGTTATCCGTCTGCCAAACAACGGACCTGAGCCCATGGCCAACCCCGCGATGACCACGAAATCCACAGCCGATCTCGACGCCGGAAGCTTCAATTGGGAGGACCCGCTCCTCCTGGGCGACCAACTCACGGAAGAAGAGCGGCTGATCGAAAAAGCAACCCGCGACTACGCGCAAGACAAGCTCATGCCGCGTGTGCTGGAGGCCAACCGCAAGGAACACTTCCACGTCGAGATCATGCGCGAGATGGGCGAAATGGGCCTGCTCGGCATCACGATCCCGGAGACGTACGGCGGCGCGGGTCTGGGCTACGTCGCCTACGGCCTTGCCGCACGCGAGGTCGAGCGGGTCGATAGCGGCTATCGCTCGGCGATGAGCGTGCAGTCTTCGCTCGTCATGCACCCGATCTACAAATTCGGCAGCGAGGAACAACGCCGCCGCTTCCTACCCAAACTCGCGTCCGGCGAAATGATCGGCTGCTTCGGCCTCACCGAACCCGACCACGGCAGCGACCCCGGCTCCATGATCACGCGCGCGAAGACCGCCCCCGGCGGCTTCATCCTGAAGGGCGCGAAGAACTGGATCACAAATGCACCCGTCGCCGACATCGCGGTCGTGTGGGCCAAGACCGACGACGACAAGATCCGCGGCTTCATCGTCGAGCGCGGCTTCAAAGGGTTCTCGACGCCGAAAATCGAAGGCAAGTTCTCGCTCCGCGCCTCGATCACCGGCCAAATCGTACTCGAAGACGTGTTCGTCCCCGCCGCGAACCAACTCCCGAACATCAGCGGCCTAGGCGGACCGTTCTCGTGCTTGAACCGCGCCCGCTACGGCATCGCCTGGGGCGTGATGGGCGCAGCCGAGTTCTGCTGGCACCAAGCCCGGCAATACGCGCTCGACCGCAAGCAATTCGGCCGCCCGCTCGCCGCGACCCAGCTGATCCAGAAAAAGCTGGCCGACATGCAAACCGAGATCACACTCGGCACCGCCGCGGTCCTACAACTCGGCCGCCTCATCGAGGCCGGCAAAGCCGCCCCGCCCGCCGTCTCGCTCCTGAAGCGCAACAATTGCGGCAAAGCCCTCGACATCGCCCGCCAAGCCCGCGACATCCACGGCGGCAACGGCATCTCCGACGAATACCACGTCATCCGCCACGTGATGAACTTGGAAACCGTCAACACCTACGAAGGCACCCACGACGTCCACGCCCTGATCCTGGGAAGAGCACAGACGGGGATCCAAGCGTTCTTTTAGTCACAGAAGTGACCTTCCGGACAAAATCCCTTGGCTAGTAACGCCAGCTAAGGGCCTGCTCGCATTGCCGATCCAAAGGACCAAGCTCGATCGAGCGGTACTCATTGGACACCATACAATGCACATTCAGATACCATCCGAAAATACCGCGGACCGGCTGAATGAATGTGATGTCACGCCAATCGATCAGGTTCCGTGTTCTGATCGAGACGCCTGGGGTAATGTCAGCGTAGCTCGTCCAACAGCGACGGAATCGCCACCACCCCAAGAACGATTGCAAGCGTCATTCGCCGCATCGTCGGTTCGATCAAGCGCTACCTCTTCCTCGGCTTCTCATCATCCTCGTCGATCCCCTCGAGGATACCCACGCCCGCGTCGTCGTCTTCCGACTTGTCCCGGCGCGAGACCGAGAGCGTGCCGCTGATGAAGAAGAAGACGAGCAGCACCAACCCGACGACCAGCCCGATGGCGATCCACGAGTTGCCGCTGATCGACGGTGTATGTTCCTGAGCCTGCGCACCGGCCGCGAGTGCAAGCCACGCCGCGCCAACCGTCGCCGCGCGAAATACTGTCACTGTTTTCGTCATGTCAGCCACCCTTGATCCTGCCCTATTGCCACCATCGCCCAACGGCATGGCAGCTTTGTGGCAATCGGAAAATGTGTCACCCTTGACCAACGCAGGAACCCCGCCGATGACCGCTGCACAAATCCCCCCGCAACCGCAAACGATCCGACTTGAAACGCAAAACTACATCGTGCGCACGGCCGAACCAACCGACGCGACCGAAGCCTGGTGCCGCTGGCTTCTCGACCCCACCGCCGTGCGCCAACTGAACGCGCGCCCGACAGCGATGACGATGGAGCAACTGACCGCCTACATCAAACGCTTTGATCGCGTGACCGGCCATCTCCTCGGCATCTTTGAGAAGGTGAGCGGACGCATCGTCGGCATCCGTTCGATCTACGTCGATCACAAGACACGTGAGTTCGTCGACAACGCGCTGATCGGCGAACCTGACGCGCGGGAACGATTGGCACTTCGCGAATCCACCGATGCACTGCAGCCGTTCTTTTTTGAGGACCTCGACTTGCTCGCCGCACGCTGCGCAATTCTAACCTCGAACGCACGAATGATCGAATTCATCTTGCGGCAGCGTTGGGAACTGGCGCACGTCGAACAATGCGCCGCCAACAATGGTGGACTGCCCATTGAGCTCCGCCACTTCCGCCTAACCCGCGACCGCTGGCGCGAGCGAGAACGCACGCGCGCCGAGGCGCAACGAAACGCCTAGGGCTCAGCCGTCGTCGGCAGTTGCGGTGCGCTCTTCGGCGATGTCATCAACTGCACTTGCCGCTCAACGTCCCGGCACGCATCGCCGCCGCGACCCGGTCCGTGATCTCCGCCGCCAACAACTCGCGCTCCGCCGCTGGCAAACGACGCGCCGCCACCATCACCTTTCCCATCGAGCGTTCCGCATAGAACCGCGACACGAAGATACCGATCGCCCCGAACACGAAGACCACAACCCCCACCAGCGCCATGCCGATCGCAAACTGAGCGACACCCGCCGCACCGCCATCGGTCGCAATTGCAATTTGCGATTTGAAATAGTCCGGGCTCACCACCCACGTCGTCAGCGCATTGGACGCGACGTACAGCACTGCCGCAAACGCTAGTGCTCCGAACACATGCGACCGCGTGTGCCGGTTCAACAGAACGCCCGCAAAAACGGAAGCAACGGCGCCCAGTGGCAACGACATCGCCAAGATGCTCATCCCGACCGCACCGACGACCTCCGGTCTATTGATGTCGACGGAGCCGAGCGCGGCAATCGCCATGCCAACCGACAAGCCGCCGAGAAACGACACAAACTGCGACCAAGCGAACAGCAGCATTGCGGCAAACGCGCCGGTCACGAACCACGGCGAGAGATCCGGCCGAACCGGCGGCTGCGCCTTGAATCCGGCCAAAGTTTGCGTGCAGCCGCGGTGGATGAAAGGAAACGCCGCAAACGCGCCACCAACGAAGAAGTCGCGGATTTTTTGATCGAGGAAGTCGAGTTCGCGAACGATCGGCGCACCGAATTGAACCAGGACGAAGACAACGAACAAAGCCAAGCCGAGAGCGGAAAACTCCTGGGCATTCGTCGGCACGCGGAAGATGCTTTGGTCCTTCGCCGATACTTGCTCACTCATGCCCGCACCTCTATTTTCTAGACGCTGTGTATTGAATCGATTCACCAGAGAAACCCTAGCTTTTCAAAGGATTGCTCTCCACCGCAACCGCACGCGTGGAGCGCATTACCCACCTGCTGTTGCACAATTGCGCAGCGGAAAAGCCGAGAATCCTCACACGCGAATCATCCGAGGGAACCATGGCACGCAACACATTGCTCGCCGCAACCGCCGCCGTCGCGTTCTGCGGATCGGCTGCGGCGCGCGGCTGGTACGTAGGGCTGGAAGCGGGCGCCAATTGGACTAACGATACCGGCGTTCGGTTCTACACCACCCCCGCTGCAACGCCCTTCGATTTGACCGGACGTTTTGATGGCGGCTGGGTCGTCATCGCGACAGTCGGCTACGCCATGCAGAATTGGCGCATCGAGGCCGAGGCTGCCTGGCGCAGCAACGACAAGGATCAGTTCACGGCCTTGCCAGTCTCGACCGGCGACTTGGACGGCCTGACTGCCATGTACAACATGACCTACGCGTTTCCGATAAGCCCGGGACTCAACCTTTCGCTCGGTGGCGGCGCAGGTCTCGACTACGAGACGCTCGACATCGTCAACATCGACGCCAGCGATCTGAACTTCGCCTACCAAGGCATCGCGACGCTCGACTATGCGCTTTCGCCGACGACCGAACTCACCGTCGCGTACCGGTACTTGCGCGTCCTCGATCCCGAATTCGAAGACAACGGTATCCGCTACGCCTTCGACGACTTCTCAAAGCACGCCTTGACCATCGGCGTACGCCACACGTTCGCGCCATGACGATTCTGGGGGCAACAATGCACCGCACGCTCTCACTCGGACTAGCGGCGCTCTGCCTGACCGCATGCGCCTACCCGAAATATGTGAGCGACGAATACCGTTACATCCCGCTAACGACGTTTGCCTACGACAACTACTCGTTCCGCATCTTTGACAAGCCGAGCGCCGGCAAGCTCGTCATCACGCCGAGCCTCGGCAATGCGGTGAGTGACACCGTCATCCGCAACGTCACCTTCGGCAAGTACAACAACGCGATCGGCCAAGAGAAGATCGAGAAGGCCGTCATCGCCTACCTCGCCGCCAACGGCCGCAAATGCCAAACCACCGGCGCCACCCTGCTCTACGACCCGCAGTGGGAATTCACCTACACCTGCGAGATCAAGTACACAGCCTACCCGTAAAACATCACGGCCGCCGCGGCGCCGGATTCTCCGGCGTCGCGATCGAGTCGAGGTAGTTCAAAAACACTTCGATCTCGGGATCGCTGAGCTTCATGGGTGGCAGGCGCACATCAGCCTTGTCGTGCTCGACGATGATCCCCGTGCGCAACGCATCCGCCAACTGACTGCGCCACCACCGGCGCCCGAGATTGCGGAACGGTTGCGCCCCCGGATACGGACTGACGCCCGTTGCGCCGACCGCATGACAGCGCGCGCACCGATGTTCGACCAGTGCCTGCCCTGGATCGCGCGTCTGAATCGAGCGCAAGTAGGAGATCAAGGCGGTCGCTGCTTCCGGTTTAAACTGAAACTCAGGCATCGGCTCGTGCGCTACGCGCATACCGAGCGTCAACTCTGTTTCTAGAACATCGGGGTTGTAGCGACTGAGCACAGACCGAAAGAGCGGCGCCTGCCGGCTCGGACTCTCGCCGGTTAGGCCGATCGCATGACATTGCGCACAGTTCGCCTCCGCAATCGACCGCCCATCCTCGATCAGCGCAGCTTCGACCGCTGGATCGACGGGCCGCGGTGGAATGATGGGGGAACTGTCATCCACGCACCCGGCAAGCGCCGCAACACCGACCAAAACCACCGCCAACCGAGTGCGCATCTCCAAGACCCTCTCCTGCGCGAGCAGCCTGCCATCAGGGATCAACGCACGCTTTGACCTGGCGCAAGGACCAACTCCGTAAACCGGCCAAGTCTTCCGCCAGACTCGAGGAAGGTCCGATGGTTCGATCCGTCCTAACAGGTACCGCAATCGCAGCCGTCATCATCATTGGGTTCCTGACCGTAGGCTGCGCCACGTTTCTAGGACCCAGGGTCTGTGCCAGGGACGGCCGCTTGGCTGCGATGACGATGCGCAGTGCCGAGCGCCACGATGCCTACACACGCCACGGTCTGCCGTTCGCTTACAAAGGCCGCCGCAATCCGCTCTTGCCGACGATCGGGAATCTCGTTGACGGCGCCAACCTCTACGACGAGCGCTGCGCCCTCTGCCACGGTATGATGGGGGTGGGCGACGGCGAAGCCGGCGAGAAACTGGAAGTTCCCCCGGCCGACCTCTCGCGCAGTCTGGGTGAACCGATCTATCGCGATGACTTCTTCTATTGGAGCATCGCCGAAGGCGGCAACCAATTCCGCACGGACATGCCCACGTTCAAGAACAACCTGAAGCCAACGGAAATCTGGAAGATCCTCACCTTCATGCGCGCCGCCTTTGCCGAAAGCAACACGCCGGCGGCCAAGGACGCCAAGGCCCCGCCCTAGAACAAATCACCCTGCCGCGGATCGCTGCGCTTCGGCGGAGGCGGCGGCGCGTTCGGATCGGCAGGCTCTAGATTCGCCGGGTCGTCATTGCGCACCGCATTCGCCCGGTTCGTGACCGCCTTCGGCGCGAACGTCCCGTCGGGTGCCGGCTTGATCAGCGCCTTTGCCTCGTCGACCGTCGCCCGTTCCGCTTCGATCCAGGTCAAGTAGTCCTTCTGCGCCAAGATCACTGGCATCCGATCATGGATCGGCGCGATCTCCGCATTCGCCTCGGTCGTCACGATCGCAACACTGTCGATCACCTCGCCATCAGGGCTGATCCACGTGTCCCAAATACCGGCCATCGCGAACGGCTTCCCATCCACGCGTTCGATGAAATAAGCCTGCAGCGGCTTGTCGTTCTGGTCGCGCTTCCACTCATAGAAGCCATCGGCCAAAATCAAACACCGCCGACGCCGCGCCGCGTCGCGAAACATCGGCTTCTCGAAAACGGTTTCGCCGCGCGCATTGATCTGCGGCTTGCGCACCTCCTTCGACCAATGCGGGATCAGCCCCCACCGCACCAGCGAATGCCGCCGCACCCCATCCACCATCCGGATGACGGAGACCATCTGAGTCGGCGCAATGTTGTAGCGAGGTCGCGCCTCCATCGGCAGGTCGGTCTCATGCACATCGAACCCCAGCTCGAAATCCCGCCTGAGGTTCTTCAAGATCACACGAAGAACATACCGCCCGCACATCGCCGCCAAGTCTTAACCAGCCGACACCGCTCCCGCCATACCCAATCGAGCGGCAATACAAGACCCGCAAGGAAAGAAATTCTTCTGGCTAGACCTTATCCCCGGCTGCAAAATGGTCTTGCCGTACCTATATGCGCTCCCGCGCGTTCGACCTAGAAGGTCCAAGCAATGTCGACTCCCGCCACCGAAGCTTCCCTGTCGCTCGAGGAACGCAAGGCCGCCCGCCGCGCCCGCCGCTATGGCGACACCACCGAGACGCAAGTAGCTCAAGGCGGCGAAGACGAACAGCAATTGATCGCCCGCGTCGAGCAACAGAACCCGATCTTCAAGGTCTTCGAAAGCCGTGAGCTTTCGCAAGAGCAAAAGATTCGCGAGATCGCCAAGCTGCTTGAGTTCGATCCCGCCGAACCCGACAACGACAAGAAGATCGAAATCCTGGGCGAGTTCTTCGAATACGTCCAAATGCAACGCCGCAACATGGCGCTCGGTCAAATCCAAACCGTCAGCGACCAAGCCTATGCGACGTTCAAGCAGAATATGGACAGCGTGTTCGAAGGGCTGAACAGCTTCAAGAACTCGCTCGCGCCGCTCGACGAGGTCCTGGGCCTCCTGAAACGATTCCGCTCGGGCGAGGCGACCGCGAAAAAGTCTCTGATCGAACAGATCAACGACGCTTTCCAGCAGCAGAAGATGCTGAAGGAAGCCCGCCGTGCACGCGAACAAGACATCGCGCAAATCTCCCGCGCCGCCACGACCGCACAGTCCGACAGGGCGATACTGGAGAATACGTTGCGCCGGAACGACACGTTCTTTGGCCGGCTCTTCCGCGCCGGCTTGATCAAGGAGACAAAGGATAAGGTCGCCGCACTAAGCCAAACGATCGCCGCTCAGGATGCCAAGATCGCGGACTTGAAAGCCGCGCCGTTGTTCATGCCCGGAACGACGACGCCGATCGACAAGAACATCTTGGACATGGAAAAGCAGAGCCCCGAGATCCTGAAGGTTCTCGATATTGGCGGCGAGCTTTTCGGCAAGAACATGAAGTCGGCCGCCGAAAGCGGCGTCTCTTTCATCAAGGAAGCAGAGCGGCGCATCGGCAGCTCGATCGAAGGCTTTACGAAGGTCCGCGAGAACATCCTGCAGCTGAACTACCAGAACAACAAGATCAGCGTGCTGCTCGCTGTCCTGAACAAGGCGCTCGAAATCGCAACGAAGCAGAACAAGGAAACCGTCGGCGGCCTCATCGCCCAGTTCGGCGACCCCGATGCTGCGACCGCAAAGCCGGCCGAGGGTTCAACCGAAGACCTTACTGCCGAGATTGAACGTACAAAGGCCCGCAATCGCATTCAGAATATGAACCGGTTCCTGGCGCGTCTCGGCGACCTGGACATCAGTCTCACACGCTCGGTCGGCGAAATGGCCCAACAAGGCGCCGTAATCACCGACCTTGAACGCAAGAACTCGTCCGCGATCAACTACGGCATGAGCATCCGCTCGCAAACCATCGCGACCACCTCCACCCGCGTAGTCACGCTGCTCAACGCCATCGTCAACACGGTGCTGACGGAGAAAGCGAGCCTGATTGAAGACGCGCTCGACCATATGAGCCAAGAGGCCAGCATGGTCCTGACCGACGAAATCCGCGCGACGCCGGAACTCCTAAAGAAGCGCCGGGGTGCGCTCGAAGGCCAGATCACGGACATCGAGGATTTGAGCGACGCGGTCAGCGAAACCACGACGACGCTGATCGACGTGCTGAAACAGACCAAGACGCTGGCCGACGAGGTGCAGCGCTCCGCGGAAGAGCTGAACAAGATCACCCTGAAGAGCACTCGCGCCGAACTCGACGCCCAGAAAGACGCGCCGGCGCCGGCAGCGGCAACGAAAGACCGCGCCGCCGCAACGCCGAAGAAGGGCATCGACGCACTGTTCGACAACTGACATGAACGTTCAAGCGACAACCGCCAAACCGGGCGACCGCGACAAGGGCGGGGTACTCCCGCACCTGATCGAGCTCGACCAGGATCTCGACGAAGACTTCACGCTGATCGGCCGCGACACGGAGATCCGGCAGATCTGCGAAGTGCTGACCCTGCGGGACAGCCGAAACGTCATGCTCACCGGTCCGACCGGCGTCGGCAAAACGGCGCTTATCAACGGCATCGAGGAACGCCGCCGCCGCGCCGACATCTCGCAAGATATCATCAAGCGTCGTCTGTTCCGTCTCGACACCGAAAGCCTGCTGGCCAGCGACGACCCCGTCGAAATCGGCCGCAACTTCCAACGCATTATCGATCACCTCGAAGACGCGCAGTACAGCGTCCTCGTCGTCGACAACTTCTCGAACTTCGTGAACGGCCTGCAGGCGAAGTCGGCACATGGCGTACTGAACAGCCTGATGTCCGCGCTCCAACACCGCCGCACGCAATGCATCATCGCGCTCAGCGACAGCCACAAGGCAAAGGTCGTCGACCAACATTCCGGCTTCCGCGAGTTCTTCACAGCCATCGACCTGAAGGAACCCGACACCGACCAAATGCTCGCGATCCTGCGCGGCGTGCGCAAGGTCTACGAAGCCATGCACGGCATGATGATCACGGACGAAGCCCTGCAGACGGTGGCGCAACTCACGACCAAGTTCCGCGGCTCTTTCGATGATCAGAGCCTCCCGCGCGTGCCCTTGCGCCTACTTGACTTGGCGGCGTCCGAATTCCGGGCGGACCTGATGAGCAAGCCCGCCGACCTCGACCGCATCGAGGATCAACTCGTCAACCTGCGTAATCAACTCGCCGCCCTCGAACGCTCCGATAACAGCGACGGCCGCGACAAGCTCCGAGCCGAGATCGCGAAACTCGAAGGCCAAGAGCGCGATCTCTCGAAGGACTGGCTGAAAAAGACCGACGGCGTGAAGGCGCTCCTCGACCAGAAGCGCAACTACACCGCCGAACTGCAAAAGCTCGACGCCGAAACTGAAGCTGCCAAGCGCGAAGGCCGCCCGAGCGAGATCGCGCGGCAAAACGACGAACTCGCCGACAAATACCGCGCCGCGCTCGCCGGCATCAACAAGAAGCTCGCCGAGCTCAACGTCGGTGTTCCCAAGGACAACAAACTCACGCCCGAGCACATCCGCCGCACGTTCTCAAAGCGCACCGGCATTCCGGTCGCAACGCTGGGCGAAAGCGAACTCGAACGCGTCATCAAGCTCGAAGAGTCGTTGAAGGAGCGCATCTACGGCCAAGACCGCGCGATCGCTTCCATCGCCGCCGCGGTAAAGAACGCCGCCGCGGGCTTGAAGGACCCGAACTCGCCGGCCGGCGCCTACTTCTTCATCGGTCCCTCCGGCGTCGGCAAAACGGAACTCGCCCGCGCGCTTGCCGCCTACACCGAAGGCAAAGCGGATGCGGAGCCGATCCGCCTCGACATGTCTGAATACGGCGAAAAGCATACGGTCTCGAAGATCATGGGCGCCCCGCCCGGCTACGCCGGTTATGAAGAAGGCGGCGTGCTCGCCAACGAAGTGCGCAAGAAACCGAACTCGATCGTCCTCTTCGACGAGATCGAGAAGGCCCACCCCGACGTCTTCAACATTCTGCTGCAGATCTTGAGCGCCGGCCGCCTCACCGACGGCAAGGGCCGCCTGATCGACTTCAGCCAATGCACCATCGTCGCGACATCGAACGTCGGCTCGCGCCACTTCGTCGACGAAGCTCTAAGCTACGACGAGGCGGTGGTGAAGGCGCACACGGACGTGAAGGCGTTTTTCAAACCCGAGCTCTTGGGCCGCTTCACCGACATTCAGTTCTTCAAACGTCTCGACGCCGATCTGCTGTTCAAGATCGGCAAGAAGAACCTCGCCGGCGTCAACAAGATGCTTGACGGCAAAGACGTCACTGTTGAGATCGCCGACAGTTGCCTGCGTAGCGCCGTCGAGCGGATTTTGAACCCGCGCTACGGCGCCCGCCCCGTGAACAACCTGTTCGCCAAGTTCATCAAGAAGCTGGTCAGCGAAATCGTCCTCGAGGAAGAGCTGAAGCGCGTCCAAGCTAACGGCAAAGCCGGCGCACGCGGCGGGAAAATTGTCGTCACCTTCGACAAAACAAGCGACGAGTTCGCTGCCTCCTACAAGCCGAACGCGGCAGGATTGTTCTCCGCCGGCACCGCGACCGTAAAGAAAATGAAGCTCGAGTCGCTCGACCTGAACACCGATCGATGAGCGGCGCAGACAAATCCGGCGGCGACGGCAAGCGGGAAATCCTGAGACCCGGCGACTCGCTACAAGATCACTCGGACGACCCCACGGATCGCGCCGAAGCCGCCGCCCGCGCCGCCCGCCGCGCACTGGACGAACAGGAACGCCGGCGGCAGGAGGAACAGCGCCAGCAACACGCGGAAGCAGAGCGCAAGCTCGGCTGGCACGGCCGCCTCTGGCGCAAGTTGCGCGCCGTCGGCCAGTCCCTCGCCGCCCCATTGGCCGCAGTCGGCGCGTTCTTCACGAAGCGCCTACCGCGAACTTCCGCGCGCGCCGCCGGCGCATTCATGTTCGTCGTGCGCCTGATCGAGAACTACGTCTGGCCGGCGGTCCGCGCCATCTCCCTCAAGACCGACGCGAAAGGGGAGCGCACGCTCACGCTCGCCGGCCGCGCGCTGATCGCGACCGCAGTCTTCCTCGTCATCTGGCCGTTCTTCAAGATCTTCTACGTGCTCGGCACGACGCGCGATTTTCACAAGGTGCACATCACGTTCAAGCAGATCATCACACATGATCGCTATCTCGTCTTCGGCGACTACACCGACGCCCAGGGCATCCGCGAAAACATGGCATTCAACATCACCGACAGCTGGGTCTATTGGAACTGGGCGCCCGACTTGATGTTCGCGCAGGTTCCAACCGTCGGCAAATGCGACTTCCGCACCTATGGCTGGTATTTGCGCGTCCCGCGCTTCGTGCCGTTTGTCGGCCGCACGCTGCTGGTCGAACCTGTCGTGATCGAAGCCAAATGCGCCGAGGCGAACTTAGGGAACGGACCCAGCCAGTGAAACCGGCGCCGCAGTCACCTCAACCTTGCCCGCCTTGAGCGGCGGATAGGGGTTCATCGCAACGCCCTTCCACCACTGACGCCCGGCGCTCGCAGTTTGGATTTCGAAGTGCAAGTGCGGCACTGGCGCGTTGCCGGTCTGCCCGACATAGCCGATGACCTGCCCTTGGGCGACCGGCAACCCCACCTTCAGATTCGACGCATAGCCGTTCAGATGCGCGTAGTAGAAAACGAACGCACCGTCCTCACTCGTCTGATAGATCGTGATCCCGCCGCGCTTGCTGAGGTAGAGCTTCGCAATCTTGCCCGCCGCCGTCGCCCGCACCGGCGTACCTTGCGCCGCGAAGATGTCGATCCCCTGGTGCGCCCGCCCGCCCGACCGCGGCGAACCCCAAGTGTCAGAAAGCTTGTCCACGCTCACCCCGCTCACCGGGACGATGATCTCTTCCGAGACCGCAACCGCTTGCGCAACTTCGGATTTCGGCTTGTTCGGCAGAGCCAGTAACGACCCGGCACCGAGCGTGCTCAGCACTGCCGCCGTCGCCATCGCGACTTTGTGTTCCGCTTTCATGGGCCGAAGTTTGAATTCCCCGCGCATGCTCCGTCAACTCTTTGTGCCGCAACCGCGAGTAGGCACCACACAACTTCATCCGGCATTGCAGCTTCGTAATGCAACTGCCGTAATCGCGAGCGGACGCAGCGGACCAAAATTTCAGTGTGCGCCCTTGACCACACGCTGGGTACAAAGCAACCCTATACTCGGCAGAGCACGGTCCGGTACGTCATGATCGGACAGCGATTCGTGCGTAAGGCGGTAAGGGGGGACCACCTTTAAGACTTACGAGACGGCGCGCAGTGGAAGGACGCGTGTATGGCCAAAAAGCCGGATAGATCGATGCCAGCTTACCGCACTGCCGTGCTCGTGCTCGGTATGCATCGCAGCGGCACGTCGCCAATCGCGCGCATCGTGAACTTCCTGGGCGCGGCCATGCCGCGTCACTTGATCCCTGCCAACCAATCGAACCCGAGGGGCCACTGGGAATCCTCCGTCCTCGTGGGCCTGCACGAACAACTTCTCGCCGAACTGGATTCCTCGTGGGACGACTGGCGCGCGCCGGGCTCACGCTGGAAAGACGGCGACATCGCCACAAGCTATGCTGGCCGCATCCGCGCCGCCATCGATGAGGAGTACAGCACCGCGCCGTTGCTGGTCCTCAAAGACCCGCGCATCTGCCGGACCTTGCCCTACTGGATGTCGGTGCTCGAGAAATCCGGCATTCGCTCAGCGCCGCTGATCATGGTGCGCAACCCGCTTGAAGTTGCGGAGTCGCTCCGCGAACGCGACGGCATCTCTTTCGAAAAGGCAATGCTACTCTGGCTGCGTCACTATCTTGATGCCGAGCATGAGACCCGCCACCTACCGCGCAACGTCGTGACCCTCGACGCGCTGCTGGAGGACTGGAAGCTGCTCGCGGTGCAAACCGGCGGCCGCCTCGGCATCCAATGGCCGCGCCAGCCGAACGACGCGGCCAGCGACGTGCGCGAATTCCTCGATATCGAACTGCACAATCACCGCGCCACGATGGCGGAGCTTGAAGCCCACACGGAAGTGCCGGGCTGGGTCAAGACCGCCTACCGCGCCCTGACCCAGCTCTGCGATGAACCAAAGAGCGCAGAGCCCAAGCGCGAACTCGACAAGGTCCGCGCCGCCTTTGCCGAAAGTTCACGCGTCTTCGGCGTCGTTGCATTCGCGCAAACCGAGGCCGTCAAACAAGCGGCGAAAGACGTCACCGAAGCCAACATTCGCGCCGACGCGGCCGATGCACTTCGCGCGGAACTCGCCAAGGCGCGCGAGTCGAACAACACCATGGCCGCGCGCGTCCGCACGCTTGAGGTAGACCTCAACGCCGCGCAAGCCCGCGCCGGTGAGTTTGAGCGTATCGGCCAGGAACTGGAAACCGCGCTCGCCCATACCAAAGGTGAGGCCTCGGAAACCGCCAACACCGCAAGCTTGCTGCAAGCACGCGCCGAAGAAGCCGAACGCCGCATCGCCGCTTTCGCAAAAACGGAGGAGATGCTGAAGAAGGCGGTCAACGACGCAAAGGAACTCCAAGCGCTGGCGAAACGCCTGAGCGACCGCACGGAAACGCTCGAAGGCCACATGAAGGCGCAGCAGAAGAAGAGCGACAAAGCCCACGCCGAAGCGGAAGAGATCCGCGCCAAGTCTCTCGGCATGGCTGCCGAACTCAGGGCCGCGCTGCAAAACGCTGTCGCGCTTCAAAAGGAACTTGCGGCGGCCAAAGATCAAATCCACATCGCCGAGACGAAGGCGGTAAGGGCCGCAGCCGAAGCGCGCCATCACCAGCAAGCGCTCGCCGCCGCCGAAGATCGCATCGCCGAACTCGAGTCCGACGAGCGCAACTTCCTCAACGAGACGAGCGAGCTGCGCGCCGAACTGGCGCAGGCGTGGGCAAAAGCGGGTAAGCACCAACCGCTTCCCGCCGTCCCGCACGTTGCGACGTCTGAGCCGGTCGCGGTCACCGACGCGCGTGCCGACCAAAAGGTGGCCCGCCTAGCCGAAGACCCGCGCGGCCGCCGCGTCGAAGAAGACCTGCGCTTCGAGCGAATGCACGTCCAGCACTTGGAACGCCGTCTCAACACCTGGTCCGGCCTCGCCAGCGCCGCGCTACGCAAGATCACCCGCCTGGGCCGCAAGCCGGCGGCGCGCCGCAAACCACCCACGAAGCGCCTCGCCGGCCCAGCTCCGGCCGAATAGGTTCGCGGGGGGGCTGCAGCATTGGATGCCCCCCTTTCGGGGACATTATCCTCATCCTTTTGGCACCTACCCGGCTCCGCTACGTTCACAATAGGCTGTAGGCTCTCAGCCCTCATACGCGCGAAGTGCCTTGCCGATGACCACAGATGCCGCAGCCAAAGAGAGCACCGGACCGCGCGTGCCCCGGCTGGCGCGTCTGCGGTCTGTTCTAGCACCGCTCCTCGACGACCGCCTCGACCTGCACGTGATCGCAGCCTTCATCATGGTGGCGATCTCTATCTTCGGAGCCGTCGCCGCGTTCCGTGTCGCGCTGGCGGAGCACCGATCGGTGGCGCTCGAACGGCGACTGGCGCTCGGTCAGCTGCAAGACATCAGCTACCGCCAACAATTATTGGCCGAAGTTCTCGTCGGCATCGGCATGAAGAACGTCGAACGGACGCTGAAGAACGAAGCCGTCGACCTCCGCCAAGCGTACAAAGCGTTCCGCAGCGCCCACGATCCCTCGTCGAACTGGCTCGAATGGCACGCCGCCGAATTGATGGCACAACGCAACGCTTCGCGGCGCTTTTCGACCTACATGCGCGATCTCGTCAGCAAAGATCTGTCGGTCGAACAGGAAGTCGCGACGGGTTCGGCGGCCGAACTACGGCGTCTAGGCATTCTCGCAACCGTCGAAAAGGAGCGGAACGTCGAACCGGCTCTGAAGTTCGAACAGCTCGACAAGGCGATCGCCGCAGCACATGAAGTCGGCCCGCAACTCGCATTCATCGTACTACTCTTCGTCCTCGGACTCGTCTGCCTAACGTTGGCCGAGCTGAACTTGGGGCCGCCACGCCTATGGTGGATACTCACCGCCAGCGGTACGCTGATCGCAATCGGCGCCGCGGTCGCGATGTTGATCATCGATCCTCAATCGATCTGGGCAATGCTGCCGCTCACCGTGCTGCTCGTTGTTGCTGCCGTTCTGGCAGCGCGAAATGGTCTCTTCCTCAGGGAGCGTGCCCCCGGCCACGCGCCTCACCCCGAAGCGCCCGAACCCGGCCGCGTATCGTTCGCCCACCTTACCGGCCACACCACGCACGACACTTGGTCACGACGCATCGTACTCCTCATCACGGTGAGTGTGTTCGTCAGCGCCGCCTTCGCCTGGCTCTACAGTGTCTCGCTTAAACACACCGGCGAATTCGCGCTTGAGGCGCAAAAGGAGCGCGCCGAACTCGTCAACCGGCGCACCCGGCTTGGCGCCGTCACCATGGGCGGCGCGTTCGACAGCTCGATCGATTTCTTGTCGAAGCGGGTTCGCTGCGCGACGGCGACGCAACTCCATGCGCTTGCTGCCGACGGCATGGTCGACTTTAGCCCGGCGCAACTCGATGCCGAACGAAAACGTCGTTGCGACTCGCTCAAGCAAACCACCGATAACAACCCTCAGATGGTCGAGACCCTCGACGACCATGACCTTGCCGACAGCGCATCATCGCCCGCAAAGCGCATGAGCGACAACATTCTCGACCGTAAGGGAGGCCCCGCGACCCTGTTCGCCCGCTCCGATGGGTTCGCGGAAATCTCAGCCGGGTGGGGAAAACGAGCCGCCCGCTTGCTCGCCGTGCTGACGGTCCTCGCGATCGCGCTCTACCTGTTTGGCCAAGCCTACACGATGGGCGAAACCACTGCCGGTCGCTGGCTGATAGGATCGGGCGTCGTCCTTTTGACCGCCTCCGTTGCCTTCGGCGGCTACGCTTGGCTCTCTCCGGTCGCAGCAAGTCCCGACGCACTTCCAGAGGGTTGCCTAGAGGCGAAGGACGACCACCATCACACGCTCGACGACCCGCATCACATCGTCGAGTTCGCGGCCATCAAGTACGCCGAAGGAGTTGCGGAGCAAAACCTAGCCAGCACCAGCGAAGCCGACTCTTCCGCGCGCAGCCGCGCCGACCACGCCGCCGCCATAGCCTATGCGTGCGCCATCGCAGCGCGCCCAGGCTTCATCCCCGCCTACAAGAACTATCAGCGCGTGATCTCGCGCATGGACAACCCGCAACGTAATGAAGACTATTCGAGCTTGAACAGCCGCACGAAGCTTTCCACCCTACGCGAGGCGCAGCTCAACGAACTCAGGTCCTTCGTCAACGCCGGTATGTTGCGCCCGCGCAATCTGCTGGCGAATTTCGCCTTCGATTCAACGGTCCTGGCTCTCGCGGATGCAAAGCCCGACGCCCTGAGCGAAGCTCACTTGACCGCCAGCCAAATCACGGGAAATGCAACCTGGTGGCAGCGGCTTTACATTCAAACCTTTCGTCCCGAACTCTGGAGCGACGAAGAACCCTCGACCGATGCCGTCGATTGGCTGAACCTAGGCCTTCTGCAGCTTGCGAGCGGCGATCAAGACGAACTTGACCAGGCCGAGGCAACCTATGCCAAGGCCCTAAGAAATGGCGAAGGAATATCCCCTGCACTGCGGGCCAGCGCTCTGACCGATATTGAGATTCTAAAGAGCTACTGCACCAACCTGCATAAGGAGATCCGCGTCTGCAGCGACATCAACGCCGCCATCGAGCGTATACGGCCGACGATCGCCGCCGGCCGCCCCGCCGACGCCCTCGCCGCACGCGACGTGGGCGTGACTGATTTCGTCGCCTCGATCTCGCCTCACGCCGTGACGTGGCAGGCCCGCTTCGACGGCCTCGACCCTAAGCGCGACCGCCTGACCATTGCCTGGTTCCGCGACGACAGTCCCGCGCCTGGCGCCGCAGTCGATCCAAACGCCTGGGAATTGCGTCGCGCTCTGGCAGATCAGTTCCAAACCTTCGCGAAGCCGGAAGATTTTCCCGCACCGGACAACACCGGCCTGACAAAGCAATCCGACGTGTTTGTCGACGACACCGGCGCCTGTCTAACGCCAGGCAGATATGTCGCCGAACTCTTCCTGAACGGCACATTGCGCACGTCGCAAGTCGCCACCATTGAAGGCTCGGAACTGCGCGCCTACAAGTCGCGCGACCTCGATCTCACGTGGTGCATTCCGACCGCTTGGCAACCGTGGAGTGGCAAGACGACCGGTCACCCCTGGTTCGAAGACCGGCCAATGCGCGGCTTCGTGATCAATGCCGGCAGTGACACGCCGAAGCTCGGGGGCGTGATCATGACGTTCTACGCACCCGCCACGTTGAGCGAAGACAAACGTCGCGCCTACTTCCTGCGCCGCGCCATTCGCATTCTGCTCCGCAAGGACCAACGCGACGACAAAGGCAACGCCTCGTCAAGTTGGTCGCAAGAAGCCGAAGACCGCCTCGCCCGCAACGTGAACCGCTTTGAGGATTTCACCGAACGTGACTGCCGCGCGAACACGCCACTCGGCAGCATGACCTACCGCTTCCTGACCAACCGCTCGGACAAAAACATGGTCCACATTGCCATCGTCGACGGCCGGCTCCCCGCAAAGGACGCCTGTACAATCCTGGGTTCGGTGACGAACTACTTCTGATGCCCGAACAAGCTTTCGGAAAATTTTCCGCGAGTTGCGTCGATTGCTGCAAATTGGTTTGGCTTTTCCGCCGTTGTGAGCCTCTCGCGCAATTTGCCGAAACCTTCGAGGCGGCGCTTCAGTCCTCCTTCATGTGAGGCGATCACACTTTCGCCCATTGCTGAAAATAGCGGGAGGAGGCCCGCAATGGTCACAACCCAGACGATCGACTATTGGTGGCGCACATGGGTCGACTTGTTCCAAGGTCTACCCTGGGACAAACACATGATGGCATATGCCGCACTCGCTCTCGTCTTTTGGGCGATCGGCTTCGCCTTCAAGTCACTGACGCAGAAATAGCGTCGCGCCCGCCGGCGACCGCGACGAGCTTGTCGACGCGGCGCTGTACTGAAGGGTGGGTCGAGAACAAGTCGGCCACGGTGTTCCGCTTATTCTCGATGCACATCTCCATGATGCCGGACGGCACGGCCGGCATCTCGGACTTGCCCTCGATCTTGCGCAATGCGCTGATCATCGCATCCGGATTCTTGGTGAGTTCCACCGACCCCGCGTCAGCGAGGTACTCACGCGATCGCGAGAGCGCAAAGCGGATCACCAGCGACAAGAACCAAGCGATCGCGATGATCACGAGCGCAATCAGGATCGCAATGAACCCACCACCGCCGTCCTTCTTGCCGCCGCCCGACGACGATGAGGACCTACCGCTCGTCCGCCAGCGCGTCGAGCGAAACCCCATGCCGTTGTTGTCGAAGAACGCGCGAAAAACGAGCTCGCCGGCAAGCGTTACGACCCCGGCGATGATCACCGCGACCACCATCAAGCGAACGTCGCCGTTGCGGATATGCGTGAGCTCGTGCCCCAGCACAGCCTCAAGCTCCTGATCGTCCAGCGCATTCACGAGCCCGCGCGTGACCGCGATCTTGTACTGCTTCTCATGCATCCCCGACGCATATGCGTTCATCACGTCGGTCTCGACGATCTGCAGCTTCGGCATCGTGATCCCGCGCGAGATGCAGAGGTTTTCAAGCAGATTGTAGAGCCGCGGCTCCTCGTCCCGCGAGACGTCCTTCGCGCCCGTCGACCGGTCGATCATGCCCTGATGAAAGCGATAGCCGATCGCGACCCACAGCACCGTCGCAGCTGTCGCCCATGGCGAGAGCCACAGAAACTGCGCCCACGTCTCGCTCAAGATTACGCCCAACGGCTCCTCGCCGATCACGAACCCGTTGAACGCCAGCACGAACGCATAGACAAGCAGATAGACCAGAACGAACAGGCCTACGATCAGGACCGCGGACCGGTACCTGTTCGCCTGGATATGCGAGTAAAGCCCGTAAGACGGGTTCATCGCGGATGGGGCTCCGATCGGCCCTTAGAATTTCACTTCCGGCGCCTTGTCGAGCACGACGCGCTCGCCCTCGCCCACATCGAAGAACTCGCGGTGCACGAAACCGAACGACCGCGCGAACAGCACCGCGGGGAACGACTCGATTGCCGCATTGAGCTCCGACACCGCACTGTTGAAGAACCGGCGCGAGGCGGACAGCTTGTTCTCGACGTCGCTCAAGTCCCGTTGCAGTTGCTGGAAGTTGGCGCTGGCCTTAAGGTCGGGATAAGCCTCCGACAGCGCGAACAGCTGCTTCAGCGCGCCGGAGAGCATGTTCTCCGCCTGCGCCTGCTGCGCCGGCCCTTGTGCCGACATCGCCGCATTGCGCGCCTGCACCACGGCATCCAGCGTGCCCCGCTCGTGCGCCGCGTAGCCCTTCACCGTCTCGACCAAGTTCGGGATAAGGTCGTGGCGCTGCTTCAGTTGCACGTCAATATCGGCGAACGCCTGGTTCGCCCGCTGCCGCATGGCGACCAAGCCGTTATAGCTCATGATCACAACGACCACGACCAGCGCGATCAGACCCAAGACAATCCAGATTGCAGTCATAGAGTTACTCTCCCGCCGACTCGCGGCACCCGAACGCCACTTTTATCTGGGGATGCTCGCCCCGTCGAGCAAGACGCCCAGATCTTAACCAGTCGCCGCGCTTGTCTCGGATGCGTCTCGCACGACGCCCTATTTTTCCCTCGCCGACACGCGAAAGCGGCGGAACTCCGCCAATGCAAGTGAGACAAGTGAGACAAGTGAGACAGCAAGACACTGTCTCGTTTGGCGGCGGATCGGCGACGCAAGCAAAAAAAAGCCGGGCCGCTTTCGCACCCGGCACGCACTTCGAAGAATACTGATATTCGGCGCCGAACATCGCCGAAAGCGCCGAATTTGTCAATGAAAAACTTACTCCGCCGCCCCCTTGTTAGCGGGATCGGTCAGCGGCACGTTGCTGCGCTGCGACCATGCCTTGCGCGCTTCTTGCTCGGCCGGCGTCAGCTGCCGTTGCGTGATTTGCCGACCCAGCGCGATGACATTCGGAATCTCGTCGTCCGCCAGCTCGCGCATCTTGGTCTTCCGCGCAAACGCCTTCTCGATATAGGGCGCAAGCTCTTCCATCTTGCGCTTCTGCCGCGCCTCCGCGTTTTCCTTGAACTCGGGCATCACTTCGCGCGCGAACAGCTCCAGCGCCTCGCAGATGTGTTCGTGCTTGTTGCGACCGCCTTGCTGGATGAACGACACTTGATCGACGCCGGCCTCGGCAAAGCCGCGAAGGTGCTTGCGCATCGTTTCCGGCGTGCCGATCCCGCCTGCTCCCGCATTCGACGGCATCGCGTCTTTGACCGCTTCGAATGCCTTCCAGATGTCGGTGCGTCCCGGCTTGTGTTCGCCGAAAATGTAATGGTGACCAAGCGCATAGCCGAAGAACTTGAACCCGTCGAGCCCGCGCCGCACCGCCTCTTCGCCGTCCTGGTGCACGGAAAAGCCCGTGACCATGCAGATGTTCGGGTTCACCGCATGGCCGATCGGCACGCATTCTTCCTTGAAGATGCGGTAGTAGTCGTCGACCCACTGCTTGGCCTCTTTCGGATCGACGAACGCAAACGTCAGCGCCCCGATGCCGAGCCGGGCCGCAAGCTTGATCGTCTCGCGGTTCGAGCACGCAACCCACACCGGCGGATGCGGCCGTTGCACCGGCTTGGGTACCACGTTACGGCACGGCATCTCGAAATACTCGCCCTTGAACCCGGGATAGGGGTTCATCGCCATCATGTTGAGACACTGCTCGACCGCCTCGCGCCACATCTCGCGCTTCTTCTCGACCGGCACCCGATAGCCGCCAAGCTCCAGCAACGCCGACGATTCGCCGGTGCCGAATTCGACCCGACCGTTCGAAACCAGATCGAGCGTCGCAATCCGCTCCGCCACGCGCGCCGGATGGTTATACCCCGGCGGCATCAACACGATCCCATGCCCCAGCCGGATGCGCTTCGTGCGCTGCGAACATGCGGCTAGAAACACTTCAGGCGCTGAGGAGTGCGAATACTCCTCCAGAAAGTGATGCTCCACCTCCCACGCGTGATCGATCCCGATCCGATCCGCCAATTCCACCTGATCGAGCGCATCTTGAAACAACTTCAGTTCGTCGCCGTCATGCCAGGGTCGTGGGAGTTGATGCTCGTAGAAGATGCCGAATTTCATGAGCGACCTCTATTCTTTCTGAACCGCTTGCTGCGCCAACGTTGACAACTCCCGCTTCGGCAGCACCGACAAGGACTTGCTTTGCGCGCTCTTGTCGAACGCGGCGAGGATATTGGCGAAGCGCATCTCGACCGCCGCCTTAAACTCGACATGCGTAAAGATGTAGCGGTCGTTGTCCTTGATCGCCTCGACCACGCGGTTGCCGACCGGCTCGACCGGGATGCCCGACATCACCAGCGTCGCCGCCTGCTCCCGCGTATCACCGACGCCGACCTGCACGCTGTCCTGCGCGCCATAGCGCACCGGCTTGTTGCGATGGCTCTCGGCAATGCGCGTTTGCACGAAGCCCGGACATAGCACCGACACACCGATGTTCTTCGGTGCCAGTTGCCCGGCCCAGCCTTCCGACATGGCGACGACCGCAAACTTCGTCGCGCAGTAGGGTTCCATATTGGGAACGCCGATCATCCCCGCCATCGACGCCGTGTTGACGAAGTGCCCGCCCTCGCCGTGGCTCTCGATCAGCGGCGCAAACACTTCCGTACCGTAGACGACGCCCAGCAGATTGACGTCGGTCACCCAATCCCAATCGCGCTCCGCCACCGAGCCGATCGGCCCGCCGACGGCCACGCCCGCATTGTTGCAGACGACATGCACCTTCCCGAACGTCGAAATCGTCTTTAGCGCCGCCTCGCGCAGGCTCCCGCGCGACGCCACATCGCACAACACGCCCTCGGCTCGCACCTGGCTGTCGCGCAATTCTTGGACTGCCCGCGTCAGCGCCGCCTGTTCGATGTCGGCGATCATCACCTTCATGCCCTCGCGGCCGAAGGCCTTCGCCATCGCGAGCCCCAAGCCTGACGCGCCGCCGGTGACGAACGCGACCCTATCCCGCAACTCTTTCATGAAACCCTCAATGCCGCGGCTTGCGCGCGCGAATACGGTCGAAGCCTCTCTTGATCTCGGCGATACGCATATCGAACATCGGTTCGAACTCGGTGTCGGTGAAGATATAGAGCTCGTTCAACTCGATCGCCTCGCGCACCAACTCGCCGACATAGAGCGGATCGATCCCCTCCTCGATCCTCTTCTTCACCATCGCCACCATTTGCGCCGCCGGATCGGTTGGTGAAATCTCCGTCAGACGCCGCGCATTCGTCCCGGCGAAGCGCTCGGGCACATTGCGGCCGGAATCCATGATGTTCGTGCGAATGAACCCGGGGCAGAGAACGGACACGCCGATATTCTGCGGCGCCAACTCCAGCCGCGTCGCCTCGGACATGGCAACCACAGCGAACTTCGTCACGGCGTACTGCACGCCGGCCGTCGAGATCATCCCCGCCATCGACGCGGTGGAAACGATGTGCCCACCCTCACCGTGCTTCTGGATCAACGGCACGAACGTCTGAAACCCGTAGACCACGCTCCACAAGTTGACGCCGATCACCCACTCCCAGCCTGCCGGCGTGCTGCGCGATAGCGGTCCCTCGCCACCGACGCCGGCGTTGTTGACTAGAATGTGCACCTTGCCGAACCGTTCGATCGTCTTCGCTGCCGCATCCTCGATCGCACTCTTGAGCGAGACGTCAGCCACTACGCCATCGACATCCGCGTTGGTGCGCTTCAATCCCTCAACCGCCTTGTCGAGCGCCGCCTTCTCGATATCGGCCAGCATCACGCGCGCGCCGGACTTCGCCAGCGCCGTCGCAATGCCGAGCCCGATGCCGCTCGCCGCGCCGGTGACGAAGGCGACTTTGTCGTTGAGGTCATTCATCAAGCAGCCGCTTTCTGCTCCAGGGCATCGAACTGCGAAAGCAACGCCGGCCCGTTGGCGAGCTTGTTGATCCGCGCCACGATCGCCTCACGCGCTTGCGCCTGACCGAAGTCGGCCTGCGTGACCGAGTGCCAGTGGATCATGCCCTCCCAAATCGGATCGATCATTTGCGAGCCTTTGATTCGCTCGCCGTTCAGACACTTGATCGTAAAGCTGCGAAGCTCCGACACGAACGTCTGCAGATAGGCGACATGGATCGCCTCGTCAGTGCGAATGCGCTCGACCAACTCAGCCGCATGCATCGCCGCCGGCCGCCGGTCGCGGAACACCTCAGGTGAACGCATCAGATTGGTGCAAAACGAGAAAAACGCCTCCGCCCTAACCTCGATCATCAACACGTTCATCAGGAGCAGGATCCAATCCTCATAGGCCTTGTCGATCTGCGGCATCAGCCGCCCGATCTCCGGCCGCGAAATGCTCTCCGGCACGACGGGCAGCGGATAGGCATCCTTGCCGAACAACGCATCGCGCACCGCGAACCACATGTCGTCGTGCCCGCCTTGGCCGTGCTCCTTGTCGCCGCCCTCATCAAGCCCGTGCGCGTACAGCAACCCCTTGTTCAAATGACCGATCGACGTGCCCGAAACGTCTTCGTCGACGATCGCCTGAAAGTCGGGCGCAGTCGCCTCGCACAACGCGCGCCCCTTCGCCTCGATCACGCCGGTGATGGTCAGCGAATTCCAAAGCGTCTCGCCCATGCCGTGATTGAGCAAGAACTGCTGCTGCCCAATGCTGGGGTAAGCGCCGCGCTTCAGCAGCCGCGTCGACGCATCGATCAACGGGAACCCGCGCGCCGTCAGTTGCGCCTGCCAAGCCTCGACAGCCGGCCAGCGCATCAATGTGCGCGGCGAGATGTAAGTCCCCTTCGCATCGAACCCACCATGCAAACGATAACCCGCCTCAACCTGCGGCTTCGCATACACATGTTCGGACATGATTTCGTCGCGAGTGAAAACGACGCGTGCCATAAGTCGGTCCTCCGGGTGATCTGGAACTGATAATTTGTCAGTTCAGCGCGCAGAGTCAACCCGACTACGCCTTGGGACTTAGCGCCCGCACAATAAACTGCGACAGCGCCTTGACCACCGAACTGCGCGAACGTCCGCGCCGGAAGCTGTAGCTGCTTGCCTGATGAATGGCACCCACGATCGCCTGGCCTACGATGGCGAAGTCAAAGTCCTTGGCCACGACGCCGTCTTTGGCCTGGGTGCGCAACAGCTCGCCCCACTCCTCGCCCCAGCGTTGGATGAGTGTTCCTTCGGCTCCATCGCCGCCGGAGGCAATCACCGCCTCATCCGTCATTGCCGTCGGCAGCACACCTGGGTTCTGTTCCGCATAGTCGTAGATCGCCGTTAGGGCCGCTTCGACCATTTGCGCCAACGTCCTCGTTGAACTCGCTCGGGCAATGACCGCCGCGTCCAACTCCGCCCGCGCCTCGTCGACAAAGGCCAGGAAACACTCCCGCTTGTCCTTGAAGTGCAGGTAGAACGTTCCATGCCCGAGGCCAGCCCCTTTGGAAATATCCTGTGGCCGCGTCGCGTGATAGCCGCGCGCGATGAACAACTTTCGTGCCGACGCCAGCAGCCGCTTGCGGCTTTCCAGGCGCCGCTTTGCGCCCCTGGGTGAACCGTCAGCCGTGTCGATGGGAGTCTGACTCATAAGTTGCATGCTTGGATTTCGGCGCGCACCAAGTCAAATCCTTCCCAAAGTCGCTCGGTTGTGAGCCCTTAGCCTATTGCCCGGCCATCGTTAACATCGCATTCTCCTGCCAACTCCTGGAGGTGTCAGCCATGAAAACCACTCGCGCCATGCTTGCTCTCGCCGCCGTTTCGGCCCTGGGGCTTGCGTCGGTTCCCGCAGTTGCTGCCCCTGGCGGCGGCGCGCCTCGAACAGAATTACCCCGCCCATCGCCTTCGCCCTCCAACAAGAAGGCACAAAAGACCGAGACCGACTTTCAACAGGCGGAGTATCTCGTTAAAGGCGAGCAATTCGCCGAAGCCATCCCTTTGCTCGAAGATGTGGTGAAAGACAACCCGCGCGACGCCGACGCCTGGAACTATCTCGGCTTCGCAAACCGCAAACTCGGCAACAAGGAAAAGGCGTTGGCAGCCTACCAAAAGGCGTTGGCCGTCGACCCAAAGCACAAAGGCGCGAACGAATATCTGGGCGAGCTCTATCTGCAAATGGGCGACTTGCCCAAGGCAGAAGCGCAACTCGCCATTCTCAAAGGCATCTGTGGCAACGATTGCGAAGAAGTCGAAGACCTGACCGCCGACATCGCGGACTACAAGGCGCAGCAACCGGCGGGATAGCGGAGCCTCTACGCGGCTTCGAGTTTGCTCAGCTTCGCAAGCAGATAGTCGAGATCGGACGCTTCCATCTGTTGGTATTTGGTCAGCACGCGCTCGATCACTTTGCGGGTGAAGCGCTGGCGATCGTGCATGCCGTATTCGCCCGACGTCTCGTGGACCATATCGACGGCGACCCGGAACGCGGGGAACATCGCGTCCGGAAAATTACACTTCCGGTAGATGGCCTTGAGACCCAGCGGCCCGGCGTCATGGATCAAGAGCGCCGCCTTGTCGACCGACACGCCCGCGATTTCGGCCATCGCATCCTCCATGAAACGGATGTCGCCCGAGCACAGCGCGCGCAACACCAGCGACGGCGTCAACCGTCCGTTGGCATGCAGCTGCGCGACCAGCGCGTGCGTGTCCTCGACCGGCGTTTTGCTGCCGATCAGGCTCACGGTTGCGCGTTCGCGTGCATCCAAAATAATGTCTGCGGCCAGGTCGCCCGGCAGCGAATGCCGCGACGCCAGCACGACTTTCAAGCGATCCGAAACCAGCGTGACCAACCGCTCCGATATCGTCACCGGTAACTCATGCCGGTGCACCATGGCGGCCTTCACGGTCTCGAATCGGCCGTAGCGATCGATCGTGCGGGAAAGCAAATTCTCGTTGAGCTCGGCGCTCTTGTTGCTGACCAAGGTCGTCACCGCCGCTGCATTGCCCGTATCGATCACGGCGGCAGCGACCGTCGCGCTGACCCCCGGACGGCGCGCCACGGCTACCTGCTTAGTGCCGTTCCCGTCGGCCAGCACGGCCATCAAATCCTCGTCCGTCAGAACGGGCGAGTTCTCCAGGATCGGCTGCGCAATCTTGATGTCGTCGCCGGCGAGCGCGTTGGCCACATCGCGCGGCAGACTCTTCGAGTGTTTCAGCGACTCCGCCACGGAATAGCGCACGATCGATTCCGCATCCGCCGCCATTCGCCGCAGGATCTCGAGAGCGATCGCCCATTCCGCCGGGCTCAAACGTCCCGTATCGATGTTGACGGCGAGTTGTTCCACCACCTTCGCGCGGCGCGCGGGGGCGGGATCGGCGAGCAACGCTTCTACGTCGGAGAAGCGAAGGCCGGGCACTTGAGAACTTCCGCTGGTGTCGCGTGCGGACATACGGGCAAATCTAGTGTCGCTTGGTTAAGGTGCCGTTATGATCGCAAGCCTTCCCCAAACCCTCGCCGGCGCGATCGACGCGGAGCTTGCGCCGCACGCGGCGAAAGATCTGCGCATCGCCGCGCAAGCGCTTTCCGAGGCTTACCGCAACAAATCGGGTATCCCGCGCACCCTGTCCCCGATCGAGCGCGCCGCCTACCTCGCCGTTAGGTTTCCATCAACCTTTGCTGTGGCAGCCGCCGTATGGCGTGAATTCTCACGCAGCGTACCCAATCGCGAGATCACCTCGGTGCTCGACATCGGCGCCGGCCCCGGCACCGCGTCGCTCGCCTCGCAGGATCAGTTTCCAGCGGGGACACGGTACACACTGATTGAACGCGACACCGGCTGGCGAAAAACCGCCGAACGCTTAGCCCGCGCAAGCAAAATCGACGTGCAGTTCCAGCCCGGCGCGTTCGGCGCCAACACCGCCACACACGACGTTGTAGTTGCCTGCTATGCGCTGGGCGAACTTCCAGCAAGCGAGCGACCGGCAGCGATCGACGTATTGTGGCAAGCCGCAGCAAGCGCCTTGATCGTCATCGAACCCGGCACTCCAAAAGGCTTCGAACTGGTCCGCGGCGTGCGCGAACACACGCTAGCGCGGGGCGCTCATGCCGCCGCACCCTGCACCCACAATCTCATCTGCCCGATGAGCACCGGCGACTGGTGCCACCAGCCCGTGCGCCTCGCCCGCGCCGCCGCGCACCGCGCCGCCAAAGACGCGCCTCTCGCCTATGAGGACGAGAAGTTCAGCTTCGTAATCTTGACCCGAAAACCGCCGCTCCGCGCGGCATCGGCACGCATCGTCCGCAAACCGATGCGTAAGCCCGGCCACGTACATCTGGATCTCTGTGAGAACGGCGCGCTGCACCGCACCTCAATCGGAAAAAGCGCTGGCCCCGCCTACAAGGCCGCCCGCGACGCCGACTGGGGCCAAACCTGGCCCCCCGCTGAAGATTAGATCTGGTCTTCCGAGCGTCGCAGCTTCGGCTCGTCACCCAAGATCGAAGCGGCCAAATGCGGGGTCGGATCGAGCGAGGCCAGCAACTGCACCATCAGCGGTGCCATCACCATCACCTGTTCGCCAAACTTGCCGAACGGCGAGCCGCTCGATGCGGGCGGCACGTCGATAAAGCTGCCACGCAAACCCTTGGCGGCGCCGTTGTCCGCAGGCACCTCGGCCTTCGCGACCGTGACTTCTTCGGTTGCGGCCACGTCACTGTGCTTCGCCTTCAGCGCGGCAACGACCCCGGCCACCGAACGCTCCTGACCATTGCGGTAGAAGATGGTGCGATTGGCTGCGGCGGCCTGCGGAAACATGTCGGCGGCGGAAGCTCCTGGCGTCGCCTCCGAAGCCTTGATCAACTTGATCGCAGCTTTCGGACCCAGAAAATGAGCGACGTAAAGTTCCCCCGCCGACACCCCCCGCCCCAGCGCGGTTTCCATGCCCCCGCGCATCTCGCTTGTCATTTCACCAGCCATTAACGCGGCGGTTTCCGGATCCTTACGCAGGGCAAGAATTTCCTGGCGCATGGACCGGTCGGCCACCTTGAACCGGCCATCATTGCCGACCTCGATAGCGTCCGCATAAGCCTTCATCCCGTGCTCGGCCCCGTGTTTTTGCACGGTCCCAAGCCAGGTCTGCTCGATGAATTGGAAAAGCCCCGTCGCTGACGAAGATGCGGCCTTTGCGGTCGGATTTAGGCTGGATTCCCGCATGGCGGTCTGCAGCAAATAGCCGAAATCCGTACCCGTCTCGGTCGCCGCGCGGCGCAACGCCGAGAGCACCCCACCCTCGGCATTCGCCGAACCGGTAGAGCGCAAAAACGTATCGCTGGTGATCGAACTGGGCGTCATCTTGGGCTTGAGGTTCGCAAGCCCCGTGCCAGTGCGCCTTTCCTAACGAGCGCTTAATCCGCACCCGTTCCAAGCAGCATCCCATAGCGCTCCGCCAGCGACGCCAACGTGGCCGCATCATAACGCTGTGCCGCACCCTGTCCCCACACCGGCCCAGGCCACGCCGCATCGCCTTCGTTGCGCGCAACCACATGCAAATGAAGCTGCGAAACAATGTTCCCGAGCGCGCCGACATTGACCTTCCGGCACCCGGTCATCTGCTTCAGCCACGAACCCGCATAACCAACCTCGCGCCACAGCAGCGCTTGCTCCGCTTCACTGAGATCGAACGCTTCCACCATCCCCATACGCCGCGGCACCAGTACCAGCCACGGGTAACGCCGGTCGTTCATCAAGTGAACGCCACAGAGTTCCCAATCGCAAACCCAAGCCGTGTCCTGCGCCAAGCGTTGATCGAGTACGAAACCTTCCGAAGCCATCGCCGCCCCGCCATCTGGTCCAACCGCCAAGCCTCCTGTATAGCGAAAAGAACGAACGTGTGGGGACGGAATGAAAATCGCCGTGGTGGGCTGCGGTATCGGCGGTCAGGCGGCGGCGCTGTTCTTGAAGCGCCAGGGCCACGAGGTCGAGATCTTCGAACGCTTTCCGGAGGCAAAACCCGTGGGCGCCGGCCTCCTGCTTCAGCCCCCCGGCCAAGCTGCCCTGGACGCGCTCGGCCTATTTCGCGATCTCGCGCCGAAGGGCGCGCGCGTCGACCGTCTCTATGGACGAACCGCCAAAGGCCGCACCGTCCTCGACCTCTCCTATGCCGACTATCGCACCGACTACTGTGGCCTCGGCATTCACCGCGCCCATCTCTTCGACGCACTACACAAAGCGGTTTGGGACGAGGCAATCCCGCTCCACCTGCACACGCCGATCATCGACATCGACAATCCAACCGCACCGCAACTTGCAGCCGAACACGATCACGAGTTCGGCCCGTTCGATCTTGTTGTCGTGGCCGAAGGCGCGCGCTCGCTCCTGCGCAAAACGTTCGAACCAAGCGGCTACGACCCGATCTATCCTTGGGGCTGCCTCTGGACGACGTGTGCCGACCCTGACGGCACGTTTGCCCGAACGTTGTCGCAACTCGTGCAGAGCGCACGTATCATGGTCGGCGTACTCCCCATCGGACTCGCCCCTGGACACGGCGACGCGCAACACGTCGCGCTGTTCTGGAGCTTGCCGCGCGACGCTTACGATGCCTGGCGCGCCGCCGGTCTCAACTCGTGGAAAAACGAACTGCGCAACCTCTGGCCCGAGACCGCGCCGCTGCTCGATCAGGTCACCGACCCCGACCGACTCACATTCGCCAGCTACAGCGATGTCGTCATGCGCCGCTGGCGTCACGACCGCTGCATCTTCATCGGCGATGCCGCGCACGGCACCAGCCCGCAACTCGGCCAAGGTGCGAACCTCGCTCTCGTCGACGCCTGGACGCTGGCATCGGCGTTGGCCGCCGAACCCGATATCGACCGCGCGCTATTCCTCTACGAGCAAACCCGCCGCCCGCACGTGAACTACTACCAACTCAGCTCCCGCTGGCTAACGCCGTTCTTCCAGTCGAACAGCCGCGTCCTGGCCGCCGCGCGCGACGCGGTCATGGGCTCTTTCTGCCGCCTGCCGCTGTTCGGCGACATGATGGTGCAAACCCTCTCGGGTGTGCGATGCTGGCCATACGGGCTGTGGCAACCGCCAGCTTAAGGGACCCCCATGCGCACCCTGCTTATTGCACTCCTCAGCTTGATCGCCGCCGGCGCAGCAATCGCCGACGTGACCTACGGCGTCTACGGCGTTCGCCCCGGCGACACGCTGAACATGCGCAGCCAGCCGAACCCGCAAGCGCCCGTTGTCCAAACGATCCCCTTCGACGGCAGCGGCATCACGCTGACCGGGCGCGGTGCACCAGGCCTCTGGGTCGAGGTGTCGTTCGCCCGCAAACGCGGCTGGGTGAACGCGCGCTTCTTAGGCTATGGCACTGGCCGCTATCAGGTCCCAGCCTTCCTTGATTGCACCGGCACTGAACCGTTCTGGTCGATCAGCCTACGCCCCGGCGCCGCGCAGGCTGACCTGATGTTCGCCGAACGCCGTATGCAGTTCCGCCTCACCCGCGCCGAGCAAGCCATGAATCGCAGCGACGTCTGGCACTTCAAAGGCGTCTCGCGGCCAGGCGAGATGTCGCTGATCGTGCGCAACGAAAGCTGCAGCGACGGGATGTCCGACACGCGCTATGCCTATTCCGCCGTCGCCTTAATCTCAGGCCTCAACGTCATCGCCGGCTGCTGCCGCCCTGCTGTCCCGCGCTAACCGAGTTCCACCAATGAAACCTGTCCTCGACGGCATCCGCGTTCTCGACTTCGGCCGCTACATCGCCGGCCCCTACTGTGCGGCACTGCTCGCCGACCTCGGTGCCGAAGTCATTCGCATCGAAAAGCGCGAGGGTTCTGAGGACCGCAATCTGATCCCTGTGACGCACGACGCCGGCGGCAACCCCGGCGACGGTGCGCTGTTCCTGCAGATGAACCGCAACAAGAAAGGCATCACCCTCGACCCAGCCCATCCCAGAGGCCGCGAAGTCGTCAAGCGCTTGATCAAGACTGCCGACGTTGTCGTCGTCAATCTGCCGCCGCAAACGCTGCGCGGCCTGGGCCTCGATTGGCCGAGCGTCCACGCCATCAACCCGCGCACCGTGCTCACCACCGTTTCCGCCTTCGGTTCCGGCGGCCCGTACGAAGAGCGCCTAGGCTTCGATGGCGTAGCGCAAGCCATGTCCGGCGCCGTCTATATGTCCGGCACGCCGCAGCAACCTGTCCGCGCCAGCGCCTCCTGGGTCGACTTCGGCACCGCCTCGCTCGCCGCCTTCGGCACCATGTCGGCGCTCTTTGCCCGCACCCAAACCGGTCGCGGCCAACACGTCGAAGGCGCGCTGCTGCGCACGGCGGTCACCTACATGAGCCAAACGCTGATCGAACAAGCCGCGCTGAAAAAGAACCGCGTCGCCACACTGAACCGCGGCCAAACCGCAGGCCCTTCGGACATCTTCAAGTGCAAAGACGGCTGGATCACCGTGCTCGTGAACGGCAACCCGCTCTTCAAACGCTGGGCGAAGGCGATCGGCGAGGAGCAATGGATCGCAGACCCGCGCTTCGCCACCGACGAAGCCCGCGGCGATAACGGCGAAGTCTTGAGCCAACGCGCCGCCGAGTGGTGCGCGACACGCACCGTCGCCAAAGCCCTCGCCGAACTCGAGCGCGCGAAAGTTCCCGCCGGACCCGTTCTCGCCCCGCAGCAGCTGCTGGACGACCCGCACGCCAACGCCGCCGGCTACTTCACAGAAATACCCGTCACGGGCCTGAACCATCCCGCGACGATCATGGCAACCCCGGTCGTCCTCTCCGAACAACCCGGCACCGTGCGTACGCCGCCGCCCGCGCTCGGCCAGCACACGGACGAAATTCTGGAGAGCTTGGGTTTGTCCAAAGCGGAGATAGACGAACTCCGCACGTCTGGCGCTATCTAGCGCGGCGTCATCGACGCGGCTTTGCGTCTGATTTGGTCCGTCTCTTCGATGCCGAGCACCAAATCGGACAGCGCCTCGGCGTGCACCTGAAACGCCTGCGCGCGCGGCCGCCGGTCGAACTCCAGCGTCCGCAGTTCCGCCATCATGCTCTCGGCATAGCCGCGCAGATACTGCGAAACCTCCTCGAACGCATCCTTGTGCGCGGAGTAGAACGAGCCGCCGCCGGCATAGGGCATCGACCCCGCCAACAGCCGCCCCCATACCATCGCCCGGTCGATCTTTGCCGGATCGGGATCGCGCGCCAGGTCCGGCCGCCGCGGCCCGCGCCCGCCGAACGCGCCGAGCTTCTGCACCGGCAGCGCCGCCATTATCTCCCGCGGTGCCCGCACGATCAGCGCGTCCATCGCGTCGGAAGCCAGTTGGCGGATTTTGATCAACCGCTGGCCCCACTTGCCGTCGCGCCGGCCACCGATCTCGCGCACCAGTCCGCCTGACATCTGCACAAACCGGTCGAGCTTCGTCAGAAGAGTGTCGGTATCAAGCGTGTCTGGCCTCACCGAGGCAATATCGAGCGCCAAGTTCTCCATGTCCGCCAGAAGCACATCGCCGACGATGCCCATATCGGACTGACTGAACAGCGCCTGGTTCGTGCGTCGGGAAATGATGCCACCCAGCCGCAGCGCCTCCCAAGGTCGCTTCAGCCGCGCCAGCACCAGCAATCCGACATAAGGGCAGAGCTCCGACTGCCGAGACGCCATCTGGTCGTAGATGTCGCGCACGAAAGCCCCGTGCTGCTCGGTCAACGTATCGATCCGCCGCGGCAGCAACCCGCGCAACGGCGAAAGTTCGCCGGCACCAGCGAGCAGCTGCATCGCCTCCTCGACATCGTGCAACGCATCTTCGCCGCCGAGTCGGTTGGCCAAGACCCGCCTGTCGGCACTGCCCGGCGTCGCTCGATCAAGCGCCGCGCGCACGAAGTTCAGCACCTCAGCCTGCAGCCGAGGCACGATCTCCGACTGGAGCCGGACATCGCGCGACAGCACCGCGCGCGAAACCTGCGTCTCCATATCGGCCAATGCGACGCGCAGCGTATCTTTGAGCCACCGCCACAGCGATTTGACGCTTGATCGGGCGATGCGCCCGGGCTGCTTGAACTCGCGCGGATCGTCGACCAGGAAGTCGGCGAAGGGCTCGCACAACAACCGGAGTGTCGTCGGCACCCGTCGCGCATTGATCCGCCGGAGCGTCGGTCGCAAGCCATCAAGAATGAGATCGATCGGCATCGCGCGCTCGCCCGCCACGCGCCCCGTCTCCACGGCAGCCGCAAGCTTAGCAGCCTTGTCCGCTGGCAAGGTCGCTAGAAACTTCTTCAGCTCGTGTTCTTTGGTGGGCAGCTGCATCTTGCAAAGCTAAGCCCTGACGCCACTATGGCCGGGCCGGGATCACACGCGGTTCAAACGCGAACCAAACCTGACGGCCCCCCGGCACGCAATCTCTCTTTCGCGCATTGCCAAATCCTTTAGGGGATTCGCGCGCCGCGCGAGCGGAACTAGCGATTTCCGCTATTTCCACCACCCGACGAACCAGCGCCGTCGCCGCCGCCCGTGCCGCCATCAGGCCCGTGGTTTTGTTGTCCAAACGGATTGAGGCCGAAATCCACAGACTCGTCACCTGCACTCCAATTCGTCTTCTCTGGCGTGCCGATCGTCCCGTCTGGGTTGATCTTGACCATGTCGCCTTCGCCCATCGGGACGTTCTGGCCCTTGCGATTGTCGATGTACCCTTGGCCATGCTCGAAGAAGACCGTTTCCTTGCCGTCATCGCCGACCTTGAGCTTCACGACCGTGCCGCGAATGCCGATCGTGACCGACGGTGTCTGCAGCTTCACCTGATCCTTCGGCATCGAACCGGAGACGAAACGGAACAGCCCGCGCGTCATCTTCAACGTCTGCCCGCTGGTACCCTGCGCACCGCCGAACACATAGTTGTCGACCACGACATTTGACGACGAGCCTAGCGTCAGCCGGCTGCCGTCGGTGAACGTCACTTCAAGTGCGCCGGACGGCACAGTCTCCAGACGAGCGTTCCGCACCACCGGGTCAAGGCGGTAGATCGGTGTCTTTCCGGCCTGCGGGGGCGTTTGATAGGCGTAGCGCTGGATGCGTGTCGCCTCGCCGACATTCTCGGCAACCGCCAACGAAGCAAAGCCGATCGATGCCGGCACGAGAAGCGCCAAAAGTGTTACACGCATGGACCCTACCTCTTGTCTGTGACTCAATGAGGCAAGGGCCGTCGAAAACAGCCCCTGCCCCCCATCCGAGTCGCAAATCTAGGGTCTTGCCTGGCCGCCTGCAACGGGCGGCTCCGCCTGAATATGACAGGCGCTACAGCGATTTAGGCTACCGGGACGATTTCGACCCGCGCGCTAGGGTAGGCCCTGCGAATCCGTGCAACCTCAATCGGGTCGGTCGTGATCCTGACCGCGCCGCCAAACGTAACCCGGTAGGCATATCGCGGGCGCGAAGAGCCGTAGTACGCGGCGTTGCGGCCCGAAACCGAAACTTGGTTCATTGAGGTTTCTCCTCAAATCCGACACCGGGAACGTGGCCCGTACGAGCGCGCACACAGTGCGTCTGTTGGTTAATATGCACATTGTGCGCTTTGTGACAAGTATATGAAACGCACATCGTGCGCTTTTATTGCCCCGTGGCGAATTTGACTCACCCCGTGCTATCGTCCGTGTGCGGAACGCATTTGCAAAAACAACAAGTTGGTGGGGTGGCCCAAATGAAGGGACACGACTTTAAGCGCTGGCGTAAAGGCCTGGATTTATCTCAAAAAGAAGCCGCCGACGCGCTCGGCCTGAAGCGGCGTGTGGTGCAGTACTACGAAAAGGGCGAACGCGACGGGGACCCGGTCAAGATCCCCCGCACGGTGCGCCTCGCCTGCTTCGCGATCTTGAGCGGAGTCGACGACTATCACGGCCCCGAGAAGGACAAGAAGAAGGACAAAGAGCGCGACGCCACGGAGTCGCCCGCCGACGCCGACAGGAAAAAGAAAGACAAGAAGAAAAAGAAGAAAAAAGAAGAGGTCTAGGCCGTCTGAACAGCCGGCAGGTCCAACTCGACCGACAAGCCGCCGGCTTCGGCCCGCCCCAATTTCATCTGCCCGCCATAGAGCGATGCAATCTCTTTGACGATCCCAAGCCCGAGCCCAGACCCGGGCTTGGTCTCGTCCAAACGCTCGCCGCGCTCGATCACCCGCTTCTGTTGTTCTTCAGTGAGCCCCGGTCCGTCGTCGGCCACCACCACCAGCAGGCGCCCAGGCCGCCCAGACGAGACCTTCACCGTCACTTCGCCCTCGGCAAACTTGCAGGCGTTGTCCATGAGATTGCCGATCATCTCTTCGAAGTCCGAGCGATCGCCACGAAAGCTGAGACCCTCCGGACACTCCCGCTCGATCCGAATCCCGCGCGAGGCATAGATCTTCGACAGCGCCCGTGTGAGATCCGCGAGCACCGGCGCCGCCTCGGTACGCGCGCCGATGACCTTCGCCGACGCCACCGTCCGCGCGCGCGCCAGATAGTGATCGACCTGCCGACGCATTGTCTGCACCTGCCGCGCCACGGTTTCGGCCAGCGGCGTGGCCACACCCTGCACCTCGTTCGCGATCACGCTGAGCGGTGTTTTCAGAAAGTGCGCCAAGTTGCTCACATGCGTTCGCGCCCGCGCGATGACTTCTTCGTTGTGCGCGACCAGCGCATTCAGCTCGTCGGCCAGCGGCTGAATCTCGGTCGGAAACGGCCCCTCCAGCTTGTCCGCACGCCCCTCGCGGATCGCCGCCAGCGACTGCGAAACCTGATCCAGCGGCGCCAAGCCCAACCGAACCTGCACGATCATCGCGCCGATCAATCCGGCCGCCAACACCGCCACCGACCAAAAAAGCGTCGAGTTGAAGCTGTCGATTTCGGCCTCGACATCCTTCAGATCCCCGGCGACAACGATGTCGAAGCTCCCCTCGCCCCGGCACGTCTGACCGCCTTCGACCTCCTCCGGCGCCGGCAACGAGACCGTCCGTTCAACGTAGCGCAGGTTTTGCTTCTTCGGCCCAACCACATAGCCCGAACGAAGTTCGCTCGATGTCTTGATCGACGGAATGCCCAGCGACTGATCCCACAACGAGCGCGACCGCATCATCTGCTTCGGCCGTTGGTTCGCCAGCTTCTCGACCGAACCGACCTGCCAATACCACCCTGAGAACGGATTCATGAACCGCTCAGCGAACAGCGGCCGCGGCATCGTCACCGTGCCGGCGCAATCGAGCTCGGCGACCGCAATCACACTTTCAAGGTCGGCAAGCAACCGCGTGTCGAAGCTACGCTCGGCGGAATTGCGAAACAGCGTCGACAAGCCATAGCCGCCAGCGATGAGCCCCAAGACGCTCCACACCGCGGCAATCGCGGTCAGCCGAAAGGCGAGCGAGTTAGTGGGCAGCATCAGCGTCGGCGTCGGCGGCTCCTTCGTCGAGCTTATAGCCAAGACCGCGCATCGTTTGGATCACATTCACGCCAAGCTTCTTGCGCAGCCGTCCGACGAACACTTCGATCGTGTTCGAATCCCGGTCGAAGTCTTGATCGTAGAGATGCTCGACCAACTCGCCGCGCGAAACGACACGGCCCTTGTGATGGCCGAGATAGGCGAGCAAGCGGTATTCGAGCGAGGTCAGCTTGATCGGATTGCCCTGCACCGTCACGCGCGCGGCGCGCGTATCGATGCGCAACGGCCCGCACTCGATGTCGTTCGACGAAAGCCCCGCCCCGCGGCGCAGCAGCGTGCGAACGCGGGCGAGAACTTCTTCCGTATAGAACGGCTTCGACACGTAGTCGTCGGCACCCGCGTCGAGACCAGCCACCTTGTCGCTCCAGCGGTCGCGCGCGGTCAGGATCAAGACCGGCATCGTCTTGCCGGCCTTGCGCCACTTCTCAAGTACCGTGAGCCCGTCCATCGCGGGCAGACCAAGATCGAGGATCACCGCGTCATACGGTTCGGTGTCGCCGAGGAAATGACCTTCCTCGCCGTCTTTCGCGGTATCGACCACATAGCCCTGATCCTTGAGCGCCCCCGCAAGGAGACGCAGCAAGTCAGGATCATCTTCGACGACAAGAATACGCATTTCGCTCCAGCTTCGCTCAGCCGCGCACGTCGAGAACCTGGCCGGTCTCGGCATCCGCGAACACGATAAGCACACGCCCGTCCGGGGTCAGCCACTTAATGCGGTAAATCCACCGCCCGCCACGTTCCATCGGTCCGTCGACCGCAAGATGGCGCGATCCAGGCGGTAATTGGCCGGCAACCCGAGAAAGTACAGCCTCGAGCGGCAGCAGCTGACCGGCCCGCACACCATCGCGGGCTCGATCTTGGTCGCGCCCCCAGCCCTGTGCCAGCACAAACCCGTCCTTGGGACGCGAATCCGCCGCCGCGGCCGCCGGAAGGGCTGCACCGGCCACGCAGGCCGCAAGAAGGAGGAGGGAACGAAGAACGCTACGCATGCCCGTATAGATAGGTCTGACTCACTGAACCCCGCATGAATGGGTCATCCAGACCACATTCAGACTGCCGGTCGCAATATGCGTTCCAAGGGTTGGATGTTCCACCTTTTGAATGGAGATAAATACAATGCGCAAACTTGTGACAACCGTTGCAGCCGCCTTGACATTGGGTGTCATGGGCTTTGCCGCACCTGCTCTTGCCGACAATTATCCTTATCAGGGTAACAACGGCCAAGCTTACCAGAATCAACCCTACAACAACGGCGGCGGCTATCAGGGCCAGGGCCAATGGAACCAAGATGGCAACTTCGACGACCGTGGTTTCCAGCCCGACCGCCGGTTCGACAACCGCCGCTTCGACTTCGACCGCCAGAACGGTAACTTCGACCGCTGGGAACGCGGCTGGGGCCGTCAGGGCTTCAACGAATTCCGCCATCAGCAGCCGCTGAACATCTGGCGCCTAACCCGTCGCCTCGAAGCCCAAGGCTTCTACGGCGTGCGCGGCCTGCGCCCGGCGCGTTGGGGCTGGGGTTATCGCGCGTTCGCCTACACCGGCCGCGGCCGGCCGGTGATGCTCCGCATCAACCCGTACACGGGCCGCGTGCTCGACCTGCGCTACATCTAACAACGTTCAATAGAATGTGACTGCGAACGCCGGGTGGCAACACCCGGCGTTTCGTTTTGTTCAAGCGGTCACCGAGGGCCAATAAGCCTCGGCACCCGCTTTGCATGCAGCGCGCCCAAGCCGCTCCGCCCAATAAGACTCTGAGCCGAACTCCGCCCGCCACGACCACAGCCGTCGCGTCGCAAAATGCAGCGAATGCTCCTTTGTGATGCCGATCGCGCCATGCACTTGATGCGCGATCGATGCGGCTGCACCCGCCGCGTCGCCAGTGCGAATCTTCGCCACCGCCGCCGACTTGGAGAGACGCGCCGGCGATTCGAGATCGGCAACGGCCGCTTCAGCGGCGATACCTGCCGCCGCCGCATGCCCTGCGAGAACCGCCAGCTGCTGCTGAATCGCCTGAAAGCTCGCGATCGATTTGCCGAACTGAACACGTGTTCGTGAGTATTCGACCGTTTGCATTAGTACGCGTTCCAGCGCACCGGCGATCGCCATCGAACGCAAGGCCGCGCCCGCGCACATCAAGTCGTCACCGCTGATGCCCGGAACCGTCGCCCCCGCCGTGTCGCCGAAGAGCAGACTATCGCGTGGTTCGTTCGCGACATTGGCGCCGTTCGCCGCTTTGCCGCGGCGCGGTGCGATCAACACACCTTCGTTGCCGCCAAGCGCTGCAACCAACAGCGTCGAAGCATGGCGCGCATAGGGCGCCCTCACCACGCGCCCTTCGAGATGCGCATGATCGCCATGCGTATGCGTATGACCATCAAGAACCGCAAAGCTCAGCGGCCCACGCGGCACCTTCACGTTTCGTAGCCCAAGCCAGGCCCGCACAACGATCGTCTCGCCGAGCGGTATCGGCGCCAGATGTCGCGCAGCAGCGCGAAGCAGCGCTGCCGTATTCGCAGCGCGCTCGTACGGCGCGCTGTCACGATCGGCAAGTGTGTCCAGGAACCCTGCCTCTTCGACCGCCTCCCACAGCGCATCCGGGAAGACACCGCTCTCAACCTTGTGAAGCAGATCGACGGTCACCTGCTGCGCAAACAGACGATGCGCGGCGTCGTGAATGAGCTGTGCGGTCTCGCTCATCGCCTCACCTCAACCCTAAGCCGCGCGCGATGATGCCGCGCAAAATCTCGCGCGTGCCACCGCGCAACGAGAACGACGGCGCCGCCTGCGTTAGCTGCGCCTGAATGCGAAGCATCGCATCCTCGGCCTGCCCCGACGGTTCGAAACCGAACAGTTCGTGCGCCACCTCTGGAATGTCTTGCTCAAAGACCGCGCCGACATCTTTCACCAACGCTGCCTCCAGCGCCGGGTTCGCGCCGGCTTGCAACTGCATTGCAACCGATACCGACAACGTCCGCAACGCGTGCAGCCGCGCCGTCAACCGCCCAAGTGCAATCGCCACCCGCTCCGACGGGTTGGGCCCAGCCGCTGCAACCAAGTGCTTCAGCAACATCATGCTCGACAAAAACCGCTCCGGCCCCGAGCGCTCGTACGCGAGCTCCGCGGTCACCTGCGCCCACCCCTGCCCCTCCGCACCGATGATCGCATCGTGCGGCAGCAGCGCGTCGTCGAACACAACTTCGTTGAAGTGCTCGTGCCCCGTGAGGTCCGCGATCGGCCGCACCTTGATCCCGGGGTTGGACATATCGACCAGAAACTGCGTGAGCCCCATCTGCCGCTGATCGGCACCCTCACCCGTCCGGAACAGCGCGATCATGTATTGCGCCTTGTGCGCCCACGAACTCCACAGCTTCGTGCCCTTCACCCGCCAACCGTCATTGGTCCGCGTCGCGCGCGTCCGCACGCTGGCCAGGTCCGAACCCGAATCGGGCTCGCTCATGCCGATCGCGAAATAGGTCTCGCCCTTCGCGATCCCCGGTAACACACGACGGCGCTGCTCCTCGGTGCCAAACTTCAGTAACAACGGACCGCTCTGCCGGTCCGCGACCCAATGCGCCGCAACAGGGGCGCCGGCCGCCAGCAACTCCTCCACAACGACGTAGCGCTCAAGCGCCGATCGCTCGTGCCCGCCATAGGCTTTCGGCCACGTGATGCCGATAAAGCCCCGCGCGCCGAGCTTACGGCTGAACTCTGGGTTGAAGCCGCTCCACGACTGCGCGCGAAGCTCCGGCGCGAACGCCTGAACTTCCGACGCCAGGAACGAACGCACCTCGCCCCGCAAGCGCTCGGCTTCCGGCGGCAACGTGGCAAGCTTGAAATTGAAAGGTAACGGTTGAGCGAGGTCCATCGCCGCACTATGGCGCCATGCTCCCAGCCGCTCAACCCAACTTTAGGCGAAGCTCAAAGCCCGAGCTTGCGCTCCAGCAAGCGGCGGCGCTTCGCGGAACGGTCCCGGACCAAGTATCCGGTCAGAAATCCAGCGCCGACAATAAGGAAAGCCAGGATCAACGCATCCATACGGGATCCTCGCGATAGTCGAAGTCGCGCAGCGACGACATTGGGCGGTAGCGCGAGCCTTTGTGAACGCTCAACGACCGCAGGCCGAAGCCGGCCAGATACCCCATTCCAAACAAAATCCCCACCGCGACGAACAAATCCATACCCGTAACTCCGTACTTAAACGTTCGGATTTTTTTGCAGCGGACCCAACTGAACGCGTTTGCCAGCATGTGCCCGTCAAACATCAGTACCGTTAGAATCGCTAGCGATGCACTTGACACCGCTGCATTCGCTTATGACCGCGATGCGTTTTTTGGTCAACGCTTGAATCGAATGAATCGAAAAAATCTTCTCCACGAATCGATTCAACGCGCGCTCTGATTTGTAATTGCGTTCGGCTACGCGCGTAGAAATCGAAATCGATGAACGCGAATCACTTCGTCCAGGCGGACAAGTTGTGTGCACCGATCGTCTGCCCGCCCAACACGTACCGCACATTCGATGCCGCGGGCGCCGCAAGCGAATCACTTCCAAAGTTGAACGCGAATGTGACGTTGCCACGACACCGCACACGCACGTCTTCAGGTAGCGCAACAGTCGCCACACCCGCTTCGCTCAAGACATGCTGCGCGATGTCTATCGCCAACTCTCGCGTGGGCCACACCGCCACGTAGTGGCGCTTGCTCTGTCGAATGAGCGCTGGCGATCCATTGGCAAAACTGGCCAGAACGTCAGCGCCAACGCCTGCCTCGATGTGCTCGGACCACGTTCCGCAAGCGTATTGCTTATTTCCCCAAGCCACATCGCGCGTCACACCAGGCCGTAAACTTTCCACCCGCGTGACCTTCACCGGCATCAACGATTGCAACGGCCCAATGGGGAGATTCGCCGGAATCCGAAAACTCTCCGTCTTCGCACCCGTGCGAATCCCAAACACCACGTGACCGTTAAAGGAAGTAAACGCCGCAGCAGCCTTTGCATTCACGTGAGGCAAGCTCGGCACGAACACGGCTCGATAACGCGAAAGGTCCGCACCCGGAGCAACGATGTCGATATCGACACCAAGCCGTCGGAGCGCTGTGTACCAGGTAAACACCAGCGCGATGTAGCTGAACGAACGCCCTTGCGGCTGTATCGAATGTATCCACGCCGCCTCATAGTCGAACACGAGTGCAACAGGTGACGTGCACGTCATGGCACCGCGCCACCACTCACCCTTCAACTCACCCGCAACACGGGCCGCCTCTTGCCCGCCCACATCGAGCACATTGTCGGGACGATTGAGCCCAGCATGCATCTGTTCCTGAGCGAACGGCGCCTGTCGCCAGCGGAAGAAGCTCACCACCTCCGCGCCGTGCGCCAGTGCTTCCCAAGCCCAAAGGCGAACCATCCCCGGCGACGGACTCGGATTCCACAGCGCCCAATTCACCGGCCCGGGCTGCTGCTCCATCACCCAAAACCGCCCGCGCCCAACGCCGCGATAGAGATCATGGTGGAACGCCGAGATGTCAGGATGCCCTGTCGAGGCGTAGCGCATGCGTTCCGCCTCGCTGAACCCCGTCATCGGCAAACTGTCGGTAAAACCCAGCGGATAAGAATCCCAGCTGGCCAGGTCCAGCGTCTCGCCCGTCTTGAAGTGATCGAAGTCGACGAACGCACCCATGAAGTTATGAGTGATGAACCGCCCGGGCGAATGCCGCCGGATTATCTCTACCTGCTCCGCGTTGAACGCCGCCACCTGATCGGACGAGAACCGGTAGAAGTCGAGCCGGTGGATAGGATTGAGTTCCGTCACTGCCAGCATTGGCAGATCGATCTCGTCGAACGAGCGATACGCCATGCTCCAGAAGCGATTGCCCCAAGCTTCATTCAGCGTGCCGACATCGCCATAGCGCGCCCGCAACCACGCCCGAAACGCGGCCGCAGCATTCGGAGAGTACGATCGAACCGTGTCATGGCACCCGTACTCGTTGTCCGTTTGCCATCCTGCAACGGCATCGTGCTTCCCATAGCGCTGTGCCACCGCCTCGGTGATCCGTCGGCTCTCCGCCCGGAAGGTCTGGCTTGAGAAACAATAGTGTCGCCGAGACCCGAATCGCCGCGGGCGCCCCTCGGCGTCGAACGCCAGAACGTCAGCGTGCCGGTCGATCAGCCACTTGGGCGGCGTCGCCGTTGGTGTCCCCATCACGATCTTGAGACCCGCCTTCCCCAGCGTCTCAACGGCGCGGTCCAGCCATCCCCAGTCGAAACGGCCAGGGTCGGGCTCGATCACACTCCAGGCGAACTCGCCGATCCGCACATACCGAAGCCCCAATTCCGCCATTCGTTTGGCGTCATCGGCCCACATCTTCTCAGGCCATTGTTCCGGGTAATAACAGACGCCGAGCATGAACGTTCCTTAATGGTGAGAGGGTCTCAATTTCATCCAATCACCGGGTGAGTGACAATGGCGCCTAGCCGACCGCTCGGCCGGGTGAAAGAATAGACGCAAAGCTTGAACTGGGGCCGGATCGAACCGGAACGAAGACCAACATGTCATCAATCGACGAACCGAATGGCAGCCTCCCGGATCCGCCCGATCCGTGGCAGCAGGAACCGGCACGCACCAGACGGCCTTGGTGGTTTTGGCTTGCGACCGGTTTCGGCGGCATCGTCCTTTTCTTCTCCGCCTGTTTCGTCGCGCTCTATTACTGGTACCAGCCCGACCTGCCGATGACCGCCGATCGCCTCGGCGACATCAACCGCACGCCGTCGATCACCCTAACCGATCCCAGCGGCAAGATCTTCGCCACCCGCGGCGCTGCCTTCGGCTACCGCGTGAAGCTCGACGAGATGCCGCCGTATTTGCCGGCAGCCTTCATCATCACCGAAGATCGCCGCTTTTACTCGCACTCCGGCATCGACATGCGCGGGCTCCTGCGCGCCTTCCTGACCAACTGGCGCTCAGGCGGCGTCGTGCAAGGCGGCTCGACCATCACGCAGCAGCTCGCCAAGAACACATTCCTCAAGCCCGAGCGCACGTGGTCGCGCAAGTTCGAGGAGATGTTCCTCTCGTTCTGGCTTGAACGCCATTACTCCAAGGACGAAATCCTAACCCTCTATCTGAACCGCATCTATCTCGGCTCCGGCGCCTACGGCGTCGACGCGGCAGCGCGCGAATATTTCGGCAAGTCGGTCCGCGACGTGACGCTCGCCGAAGCCGCGATGCTCGCGGCCCTCACGCGCGCCCCGTCACGCTATGCGCCCGACACCAACTTGAAGGTCGCCCAGACGCGAGCCGCAATGGTTGTCAACCTGCTCACTGCTGATGGCCAGATTAACGAAGAAGAGGCTCGGAAGGCGAAAGCCAACCCCGCAAAGCCGGTCCTGAAAGAAGGCGTCGAAAGCGCGAACTACTTCGCCGACTACGTCATGGATCAACTTACCAAGCTCGACATCCGTCCGAACAAGGACCTGGTGGTCCGCACGACGATCGACACCCGCCTGCAAACCGCCGCACAGAAAAATCTGACTGCCGTTCTGGAGAAAGACGGCGCCAAGCGCGGTGCTACCCAAGGCGCGATGATCGCGATGGAAACGAACGGCGCAATCCGCAGCATTGTTGGTGGCCGCGACTACACGGTTTCGAACTTCAATCGCGCCGTCCAAGCCCGCCGCCAACCCGGCTCCTCGTTCAAGCCGTTCGTTTACCTTGCAGCGCTGGAGCATGGCCTGACACCCGACGACATCCGAGACGACGCGCCGTACGAGAACCGGGGCTGGAGCCCTGAGAACTACGACGGCAACTACCTTGGCCCAATCACGCTGCGCGAAGCCCTGGCAAAGTCGATCAACACCGTCGCCGTCCGCATCGCCGACGAAGTCGGCCGCCGCCGCATCATCAGCGTGGCGCAGCGCCTGGGCGTGGAGTCGCCGTTGGAGCCTAACCGCTCGCTCCCGCTCGGAACCTCCGAAGTCACGATCTACGAAATGACACGGGCTTTCGCTGCCTTCGCAAACAACGGCAACAAGGTCGACCCCTACGTGATCCTCGACGTGAAGACGGCCGACGGCACGGTACTCTACGAATACCGCCCGCCCCCGCCGCAACGCGTGATGAACCAACAGACGCTCGAAGAGATGAACCAGATGCTCTTCGAGGTCATCCAAACCGGCACCGGCCAACGCGCCGACCTCGACCCGCGTCCCGCCGGCGCCAAAACCGGCACCAGCCAAGAATGGCGCGATGCATGGTTCGTCGGTTACACGGCTGATGTAGTCGCCGGCGTCTGGGTCGGCAACGACGACAACACCGCGATGGCCAAGGTCGTGGGCGGCAGCATCCCGGCCACGATCTGGAAGGCCTACATGTTGTCCGCCCACAAAAATATTCCGATCCACCCGCTGCCTGGCGTCGATACAATGGGCGAAGGTGACATCTACGCCGAGGGCGAGCCGACCGGCGAAGACAATCCCTGGGTCGAGCGCGATGAGAACAGCTATGAACGCCGCTCGACCGAACGCGACCGCAGTGTTGTCGAAGACTTCTTCGACAGCCTCTTCGGCAGCGACGACCCGCCGCCCCCGCCGCGCACCGTTCCGCAGTCGAACCCCACCCAACCGCAGGATCGAGAGGACACCGGCGAACTGTCCGCCGCGACTCCGCCCCGGCCGGTCGTTGCTGGCGGCGAACATCGGCCCAACTCACAGCCGCGACCGGTCGTGCAACCCGCCGAACCGCCCGGCCCCTACCGTCAACCGGAGCCGGACCCCGACGAACCGTCCCCATTTTGAGACGGCCTTAAGTCTCTTGCACTTAAGACGTGGAACTCGCTAACAGCACAAATAGAATTGGTTCGGCTGCAGGGACGCTCGGCTCGTGGGATTCGTATTGAGATTGTTTGGCGCGTTGGCCACAGCCATCGGTCTCGGCCTCGGCAGCGCGTACGTCGCCATCAACGTCACCATCGGGGGGCGCACGGCCGCCGTCAACGGCGCGTGGGCCACGAGCCTCGCGACTGGCGGCACGAGCGCCGACAACTACACGCGCGCCTACGTCGCCATCACCGGACTGCTCGCCCTGAACAAGGACGAGACGATTTACTACACCGCTACCAAAGACAGCGCCGGCGCCAGACTCGAAGGCAACTGCACTTACCGCATCGAGGGCCGCGACCCCGATGCACGCTGGTGGAGCATCACGCTCTACGGCAACGACCACTATCTGATCGACAACCCCGCCAACCGCTACTCCGTCAGCCAAAATAGCGTCGTTCGCGCCGCCGACGGCACCTTCGTCATACGCCTGTCGACCGTCGAAGAACCCGGCAACTGGATCGCGACCTCGCCCGACGGCTTCGACGTCACGCTCCGCCTCTACAATCCGGGCGACTCGATCCGCGACAACCCGGCGACCGCGCAGCTGCCCACGATCACGAGGGAGGTCTGCACATGATCCTCCGCTGGCTCAAATGGGGCGCCTTCACGCTGGTCCTCGCTGCCGCCGTCCATTGGTCGGTCGTCGCCTATGCACCGACACTCATCATGTGGCGCGCGATGGCCGTTGCCGGCGGTAAAGACTCGAACACGGTCCGGCATGGCGATCGTGCCACCGCAGCCGCGCGCGCTATCGTGAAACCCAGCCCCGACCTGCTCTATTCGACCTGCGTCTTCGACGTCTCGCGCAAACCGCTGCGCGTGACCACGGCCGCCCCACAGGGCACCTATTGGTCCGTCGCATTCTATGCCGCGAACACCGATAACTTCTTCGTGTTGAACGACAAACAAGCAAACAGCCAACCTGCAAAGATCGTGCTCATCGGCCAAGGTCAAACGATTCCGCCACAACCGGAAGGAACGATTGTCGTCAGCGCGCCCACAACCCGCGGCATCGTGCTTTTCCGCACCTTGATCAACGACGACGTTCGCGAGCCGGAGCTCGACCGCGAGCGCCGCGCCGCCAAGTGCGAATCCATGTGACCGCGCCCTGCGGTATCGGGTAGTCTGACGGGCAACCGTCACCACCACCTGAGCCGCGCCATGTTGACTCGCTTCGCTCCCCTCGTTGCTCTGTTTGCGCTCCTTGTCAGCGCCGCTCACGCTGCCGACAAACCCGCCCCCGCCCCGGCGCTCACCAAAGTCACCTTCGTCACGGATTGGAAGGCACAAGCCGAACACGGCGGCTTCTACCAAGCGCTCGCCACCGGCCTCTACAAGAAGGCCGGGCTCGACGTCACGATCAAACAAGGCGGTCCTTCTGTGAACACGCCGCAGCTGATCGCAGCCGGCGCCGTCGACTTTGCCATGGCCTCCAACCACTTTCAGCCGTTGAACCTCGCCGCCGCCGGCGCCGATGCGGTCGCCGTCGCCGCGATCTTTCAAAAGGATCCGCAGGTCCTCATCACCCACCCGCGTAAGGACGTGAAGTCGATCGCCGACATGAAGGGCAAGCCGATCCTGCTCTCCGACGCGACGGTTTCCACCTGGTGGGTTTGGGCGAAGAGCCGGTACGGCTTCAAGGACAAGCAAATTCGCAAGTACACGTTTAACCTGGCCCCGTTTCTGACCGACCCGAAAGCGATCCAACAAGGCTACGTCACGTCTGAGCCCTACACGATCGAAACCCAAGGCAAGATCAAGCCGCAGGTCTTTCTGCTCGCCGACTTCGGCTACATGGGCTATTCGAACTTAATCATGGCGCGCGGCAAGGACGTGCGCGAGCGCCCGGCTATCGTGAAGGCGTTCGTCGACGCCTCGCTCGACGGCTGGTCAAACTACCTGACCGGAGACCCGAAGCCCGCCAACGATCTGATCAAGAAAGATAACAGCGAAATGACCGACGACATCATTGCCCAAGCGATCAAGCAGCTGCGCGATCGCGGCATGGTCATGGGTGGCGATGCCGCCAAGCTCGGCGTCGGCGCGATGAGCGACGCACGCTGGAAGGCGTTCTTCAATCTGATGACGAAGAACAAGGTCTACGACGCCAAGCTCGACTACAAGAAAGCCTACACTCTGGCATTCGTGAACCGGGCGCGCGGCGTCGCACCGCCCACGCCGACCCCGGCAAAGAAAGACAAACCGCACTAGCACCTTGCTCTCGCTCCACAACGTCACCAAGCGCTTCCCGAACGGGACGCTTGCCCTCGACGGCGCATCGTTCGAGATCGCGCAGGGCGAGTTCGTCTCGCTCGTCGGCCCCTCCGGCTGCGGCAAGAGCACGGCGCTACGCCTAATCGCCGGCCTCTCGCAACCGAACAGCGGCACCGTCGCCTGGACCGGCGCACGCCCGACGCTCGGCTTCGTCTTCCAAGACGCAGCGCTGATGCCTTGGGCGACCGTCGAAAAGAACGTCCGCCTCCCGCTCGAACTCACTGGCACCGACGAAAGCGCAATGAAAACCCGCACCGCCAACGCGCTCGCGCTTGTCGGCTTGGAGAAATTCGCCGGCGTCTATCCACGCGAGCTCTCCGGCGGCATGCGTATGCGTGTCTCAATCGCACGCGCGCTCGCCGCAGAACCCGCAGTCCTCCTCATGGACGAACCCTTCGCCGCCCTCGACGAACTCACCCGCGAACGTCTAAACGACGACCTGCGCACACTGTGGGCCTCGAAGGGACTGACGATCATCTTCGTCACCCACTCGATCTACGAGAGCGCCTATCTGTCATCGCGCACCCTTGTGATGTCGCCCCGACCCGGCCGCATCATCGCCGACATCGCCATGGCCGAACCAAAGTCGCGCGACCCGGAATTCCGCATGACGCCTGCCTACGGCGACCGCTGCCGCGCGCTCCGCGCCGCGTTGAAGACGGAGAACGCCGCGTGACCCGCGAACGCCTCCTGGGTTATTTCCTACCGACGCTCGTCGCAGCCGCCGTACTCGCGTTTTGGGAATGGGCGGTCGCAGCATTTAATATCTCACCCTTCGTGCTGTCCGCACCGTCAGCAATCGCCGCCGCGCTCGTCACAGAGTGGTCGTCGCTCGCAGAAGCCGCGTGGGTGACCATCCGCATCACGATCATCGCCTTCGCACTCGCGGTCATCTTTGGCGTCCTTTGGGCCGTGATCTTCGCGCAAAGCCGTATGATCGAACGCGCGCTCTTCCCCTACGCCGTAACCTTGCAGGTCACCCCCATCGTCGCGATCGCCCCCTTGATCATGATCTGGGTCGGCATCGACAACGCCGAGCGAGCGGTTCTCATCCTGGCCACGATCGTCGCCTTCTTCCCGGTGCTCGCAAACACGACGTTGGGCCTGCGCTCCGCCGATCGCCAACTGCACGAACTCTTCGACCTCTACGGCGCAACCCGTTGGCAGCGCCTAACGCGCCTCCAGTTCCCGGCTGCGCTACCGAACCTCCTTACAGGTATGAAGATCGCCGGCGGCTTGGCCCTCATCGGCACAGTCGTCGCCGAGTTCGCCGCCGGCCTCGGCGGCAGCAACGGTCTCGCCTGGACCATCACCGAAGCAGGCAATCGCCTGCACATCGCCAAGATGTTCGCGGCGCTCGCGATCCTCTCGGCCATCGGCATCACAATCTACGGCGCCCTCTCATTCCTAGAACGATGGGCCCTCAAAAACTGGCACGAAAGCGCCCGGCCGCTAGAATAAACATGTGGTGGTGTGATTTATTATATTTTACGCACAATGTTGACAAAATAGGCTCCAATCCCCATCCTGAAGTCAAACAGGATGAGCAGTTCCGTGCCCCAAGTTCTGACCGCAAACCGCCTTCTCGATGGTGAGGTCGTGTATCTCGCTGGCGACGGCGCGTGGGTTGAGAGCATTGCCGCCGCGCAAGTCCTTGCGACACCGGCCCACGGCGAAGCCGCCCTCGCGAAGGGCGTCGAGGCTGAGCGCAACCTGCATGTCGTGCACGCATACCTGTTCGACGTCACGCAGCAACTGAAGCCGGTGAAGATGCGCGAGATCATTCGCGCCGCCGGCCCGACCGTGCGCCAAGACCTCGGTAAGCAGGCCCGCTGATGTATCGCTACGACGAATTCGACCAGAAGGTCGTGGACGAACGCGTCGCCCAATTCCGCGGCCAGGTCGCGCGCCGCGTTTCCGGCGAGCTCACCGAAGAAGAGTTCAAACCGCTGCGCCTGATGAACGGGCTATACCTGCAGCTTCACGCTTACATGCTGCGCGTCGCCATCCCGTACGGCACGCTGTCGTCGAAGCAGCTGCGCATGCTCGCGCACATCGCGCGCAAATACGACAAGGGCTACGCGCACTTCACCACGCGCCAAAACCTGCAATACAACTGGCCGAAGCTCGCCGACGTGCCCGACATCCTGGCCGATCTCGCCACCGTCGAGATGCACGCCATCCAAACCAGCGGCAACTGCATCCGCAACGTGACGTCCGACCACTTTGCCGGTGCCGCTGCCGATGAAGTCGACGACCCCCGGGTCTGGTCCGAAATCATTCGCCAGTGGTCGACGTTCCATCCGGAATTCTCCTACCTGCCGCGCAAGTTCAAGATCGCCGTGACCGCGGCGCCCAAAGACCGCGCCGCAATCAAGGTCCACGACATCGGCATCATCATTCGCCGCGACGCCGCGGGCGTGCTCGCCTTCGACGTCTATGTTGGCGGTGGCCAAGGGCGCACCCCATTGGTCGGCAAGCTGATCGGCGAAGGCATCGCCGCCGGCGACTTGCTCGCCTATCTCGAAGCAACGATGCGCGTCTACAACCAGTACGGCCGCCGCGACAATCTCTACAAATCGCGCATCAAAATCCTCGTGCACCAAATCGGCGCCGACGAGATGCGCCGCCAAGTCGCCGCCGAGTTCGCCGAATTGAAAGGCCACGGTGCGCTCGCTTTGCCGCAAGCCGAGGTCGACCGCATCAACGCCTACTTCGCCGCACCCGCGTTCGAAACGCTGACTGACCTCGACCTGTCAGCGCAGCGCAAAACCAAAGCTTTCGCCGACTGGCTCGACACGAACGTCGCCAAGCACAAGGTGCCGGGCTACGCGATCGTGACAATCTCCCTAAAGCCGATCGGCGGCATCCCGGGCGACGCCAGCGCCGATCAAATGGACCTGGTCGCCGACCTCGCGGAGCGTTTGAGCTTCGACGAAATCCGCGTCAGCCACGAACAAAACCTTGTGCTCGCCCACGTGCGCCAGCGCGATCTGTTCGACCTCTGGCAAGCGCTCGACAAGGCGGAGCTCGCAACCGCGAACCACGCGTTGATCACGGACATTATCGCCTGCCCCGGCCTCGACTATTGCGACCTCGCGAACGCGCGCTCGATCAACATCGCCCAAGCCGTCTCGAAGCGCTTTGCCGATCTCGACCGCCAGCGCAACATCGGCGAACTGAAGATGAAGATCTCCGGCTGCATCAACGCCTGCGGCCATCACCACGTCGGCCACATCGGCATCCTGGGCGTCGATAAGAAGGGCGTCGAGTTCTATCAGATCACGCTGGGCGGCTCCGGCGACGAAACCACCACAGTTGGCGAGATCTTAGGCCCGTCCTTTGGCGAAGCCGAAGTTCCCGACGCAATCGAAAAGCTCGTCGACACTTATTTGGACCTGCGCCAATCCGGCGAACGCTTCTTGGACACCTATCGCCGCGTCGGCATTCAGCCGTTCCGGGAGAAACTCTATGCCGCTCATTAGAAACGCGACGTTCGTCGACGACGCCTTTGCACACGTGAACGATGAGCAAGCGCTTCCAGAAGGCGCGATCGTTGTTTCGCTGAAGCGCTTTCAAGCGGACCAAGACGCGCTGATGAAACGCAACGCACCGCTCGGCGTACGCCTTAGCTCCGACCAATCGCCCGAAGCACTCGGCGCCGACATCCACCACTTCGCGCTGATCGAACTCGAGTTTCCGAAGTTCAAAGACGGCCGCGGCTACTCCTGGGCACGCCAACTCCGCCAACGCCTAGGCTTCAAAGGTGAAATCCGCGCTGTTGGCGACGTGCTTCGCGACCAGTGGCTTTTCATGAGTCGCTGCGGCATCGACGCGTTCGAAGTCCGCCCCGGCACCCGCATCGAAGACTTCCGCGCCGCGCTCGCCGAACAGACGGTCTTTTATCAACCGGCGAGCGACCGCATCGCGAACGTCCTCGATCTCCGCCATCAACGCACGCCCAAGTTCGCCTTAGCGGCGGCCGAGTAGGCGCCTCTCAAGCCGCCGCGCACAGCGACCGCACCGCAGGGAAGTGCAGCGACACGCTCGTGCCGACGCCGACTTCGCTCTCCAGCTCCAGAGAGCCACCGTGCAGCTTCATCAATGCCGCCACGATCGGCAACCCGAGGCCCGTGCCGGCGTGCCGGCGTGTCTCCGGATTCGACACCTGAGAATAAACCGCAAGTGCCCTTGGGATGTCCGCCGTTGCGATGCCGATGCCGCTGTCGCGAACGGCCAGCGTCACCCCGCCATCGGCACGCGCGATCGCCGTCGCCGCAATCGCCCCGCCCTTCGGCGTGAACTTCACGGCGTTCGATAGCAAATTCATGATCATCTGCAGCGCCGCACGGCGATCCGCCTGCAACATCGGCAACCCATCTTCCAACAACACGGTCACTTGGTGCGATGCGTCGGCGCGCGAAAGCCGGCGCGCACTCTCGATCAAATCGCCAACCGCGATCTGCTCGCAATGCAACTCCATCTTGCCGGCCTCGATCTTCGAGAGGTCGAGAATGTCGCCGATCAGCGACAGCAAATGCGCACCGCTTTGATGAACGTGCCCGGCGTACTCGACGTAACGCTTGTCGCCGGCAGGCCCGAACATCTCGCGCTCGATCATCTCGGAAAACCCGATAATCGCATTTAACGGCGTGCGCAGTTCGTGGCTCATCGTGGCCAGAAACCGAGATTTCGCTGTGTTTGCCTCCACGGCCTCGCACCGCGCGTGCTCAAGCTCGATCACCTTCTCGGAGAGAGAACGCGTGCGTTCATCCACGAGAAGTTCGAGATCAGCATTCGCCTCGCTCAAACGCGACGCTCTTGCGTCCGCTCGCGCGTAGCTCAAATGGATGTGCACGATCAGCATCCCTGCAACGCAGGAAAAGAAGATCAACGCACCCGTGAGCACGGCGCTCGGGCGAGGCAGGAACCATATGATCGCCGCAGGTCCATGCATGGCCGAAATCAGGCCAAGCACGCACAACCAAACGACGACCGTCAATGTAAGTCCTAAACGCATGGGTATTGAGCCTCCACTAACGGGCCCCCCGCGCAACGCCGGTGCCGCACCCCTCGTGCCGCGATCCGATGCGCCCCATGTGACGGACGTTACAGCGCGAGTCTTGCAGCACACTGAACTACGCACCGGACAATTGAATTGACTTTGAACCATCACAATTGACCCCGCCGCTCGCATCAACTATCCACCGCGCTTCAAAGCTGCGGTTAATGCGAGTCGAGATCATGCCATTTTCAGCGCACGCCGTGCCGGCTCGAAACGCAGAAGCACTGCCGTGCTACCGCTCGGTTGCCGCACTGATCGAGAAATTTCGCCCAACGTTACCCGTCTATGCGCTCTTTCCGGACGCGTTCAAATCCGTCGCGCAAATATTCATCGACGGTTTTCCGGGCGAAACCATGTACGCGGTGAAGGCGAACAATGCCTTGCCCGTACTCGACCACATCTACGGCGCAGGCATTAGACACTTCGACGTCGCTTCGCTCGCTGAAGTCCGCCTGACGCGCGAACGCTACCCCGACGCGAAGCTCAGCTTCATGGCACCGGTCCGCATCCGCGGTGCAGCCGGTGAAGCGTTTCGCAAATATGGCGTTCGCGACTTCGCGCTCGACAGCGAAGACGAACTGACAACCATCCTGCAAGAAACCGGCGCAGCCAACGACAAGAGCGTCGCGGCCACCCTCACACTCTATGTCCGGCTCTATGTCCCCGCAGACGGTGCTCTGCTTGAACTCTCCAGCAAGTTCGGCGCCAGCGTCTCCGGCGCGGCCACGCTGCTGCAAGACATCAAGGCCGCGGGCGCCAAGCCCGGCCTGACGTTTCATGTCGGCTCGCAGTGCCTTCACCCGAGCTCGTTCAAGACTGCGCTCAAACGTTGCGGCGAGACAATTCAGCAGGCAGGCGTAGAACTTGCGGCGCTCGACGTTGGTGGCGGCTTTCCCGGCTACTACCAGAACGTAACCGTACCGCCGTTGGGTGAATTTTTCGCCGCAATCCGCCAAGGCATTGCCGCGCTTCGCCTCCCCAAATCATGCGCGGTCTATTGCGAACCCGGCCGCGCGCTCTGCGCCGACGGCCTTTCGGTGGTCACACAAATTTCGTTGCGCCGCGACCACACAATCTACATCAACGACGGTATCTATGGCAGCCTCAACGAATACGCGCTGAAAAACTGGCCCGTGCGCTACCCGCTCGCCGCCTACACCAGCGCACCGAACGGGCGCATCGCGGAGCGAAAGGGTAAGACTGTGCCGCTCAAGGCCTTTGGCCCAACTTGCGACACGCTCGATGTATTGCACTATCTGATCGACCTGCCCGAAGACGTCGCAGCCGGCGACTGGATCGAGTTCCAAAAACTGGGCGCCTATTCGTGCTCGCTACGTACCGCATTCAACGGTTTCTACCCTGACACTTTCGTGGAAATCAGCGGCCCCGCGCCAGGCGAAACACCTCTTTAACCAGTTAATCTGACAGAATAATTTACGCGGCCTCGGCGATCATCCCCGCTCGTTACTCGATGGCGCCTATGTCGGAAAATCTCACACGCCTTAGCAGGTTGATCGATCTCGCCAAGGAGACATCGAGCGACAAACGCCGCGATCTTTTGCGCGAAGTCACCGACGCGTTCCTGGAAGACCCGACCCGCCCGACCGAGATCGAACGCGACCACTTCGGCGCGATCTTGAGCCTGGTCGCCACGCAAATGGACGTGGCCGTCCGCAACGACCTGGCAAGCCGCTTCGCCGATATCCCCTCAGCACCGGCGAACTTGATCCGGCAACTCGCGAACGACGAATTCAGCGTCGCGAAGGACGTTCTGGCCAAGAGCACGGCACTCAGCGACGAAGACCTGATCGCAATCGCGCGCAGCACCTCTCAAGACAAACTCCACGCTATCGCCGGCCGCGCCAACGTCTCCGAAGGCGTCTCCGACGTCATCGTCGAACATGGTCGCGATGAAGTCGTTCTGACACTCGTCACCAATGTCGGCGCCAAGCTTGCCCGTAACACGTTCCAACGCGTGGTCGAACGCAGCGAAACAAGCGCTGTCCTCCAGGCACCACTCGTTGCACGAGCCGACCTTCCCGCCGATATGCTGCAAGACATGTTCTCGTTTGTCTCCGCGGAACTCCGCACGAAAGTCCTGCAGAAACTCGAGAGCTTGCCCCGAGAAGTCATAGAGCGCGCCTTCGCCGATGCTGCCAAAGACTTCACCGCCGGCGTCCGCGAAATGAAAGCGGCCGATCGCAAAGCGATGGTCTTCGTCAGCGAGATGGCCGCCAGCAAACGCTTGAACGAAGCATTGCTCTGCCAGCTCGTGCACAACAAGCAGACCGTCGAACTCATCCACGCCTTCGCGCGCCTCTCAGAAATCGACCTAAAGACGTCGCGGCGCATCTTCACCTCTCGCAACGTCGAGGGTGTCGCTATCGTGTGCAAGGCGACACGCTTCGATCGCTCGACTTTCTCCACCATCGCCGTGTTCCTTGAGCAATCGCAAGACGGCAAACCAAAGAACGTGCACGAGCTCATAGCGCTCTACGATCGCGTTCCCGCCGAAGCGGCCCAGCGCGTCATGCGCTTCTGGCGTGTGCGCAAGGAAGCGACCGACGCGCCGCAAGCCATTGCCAAGGCCGGTTGACCAACCGCCCATGCAGCACACCGCAACGCACGACGAACTGGCAGAGCTGCTCGCCAAGCTGACGCCCGAGAAGGCGCTGAAACTCGCCGCCTACGCGGAGGAGCAACGCATTGCCGGCGAGCGCGCGTTCCCGACCGACCTCATTCTCGACAGCTTGCGTCCAACGCTCACACAGCAACAGGCTCAGCGCACGCCGACGGCATTGCGGCTCTTCTGCGAGCCAATCGAAGACTTCCTCGTAGACCGGCGCGACTTCAAACAACCCGGCCGCATCGCCCGCCGCAGCATCCGAACACTCTGGCGCTGGCTCAGCGACGATGCCTTGCGCCTCGACTTACCCGACTTGGAGGCACAACTTTCCTCCGCAATCCTGTCAGGCAATGTTTGGCTGCAGGAAGGCCTTCACGAGCGCCTCCAAGTCGAAGTCCTTCGCGCAATCGAAGCCGCCACGCAGAGTGCGGAATCCGAGGCCGCCAGGTATGCACTCGCGCGCAAGCTCGGTGGCGACGACGTTGTGCATGACATGCAAGAGATCGGCTTTCTAATTGCCCGCGCCCAACCGTTGTCGCGCTTCAAAGCACAACTCCCGCAACGCATCGATACGCTCTCAGACCAGCATCTGGCTACGATCCGCGAAACCTGCGCCGCCTTGACGGGTCCGCAGGCAGGCTTGAAGCCCTACGCCGCATTGCTCGTGCTCGCACGCCTCGACCAACCGTGGGAAGCCGTCCGCCTCGCTGAAGGAACAACGGATTTCGACGCTGCGGCGGAAATCTTGCTCGCCGACATCGAAGGTCTCGCGCTCGATATCGCCGGCGTGCAGCCAAACACGTTCGATCCGGCGGCCCTCCTGCCGAAGCTCGACCGCTTCGTCCGCACCTGCGTCGGCCTCATCCGCGAGTTGCGCGGCAAAGGCACCGCGAACTGGCGCCAACGCTTGCTCCGCACCCACCAGCTCGCGGCCTGCGCACTCAACGAACTCGTCGAAATCGTTCCTGCCCACATCGCCGCCGCGCTGCCGCTAACCCGCCCGGGCACCTTCAGCGTCCGGCGCCAACGCGAGCCCGACCTCTCCGAACCGCCCGATGCCTTCAAGGTGCGCCGCGCGCTGGAGTTGACGAAGTTCCTCGCCTCTTCCGCGCCATACGCGCGCGGCGGCGGTTTCCACCTCGCGCACAGACAAGCATTCGACGCCGCGTCGGATCACGTGCGGGCCTTTGCCGAGTCGGCCGGGCGCGAACTGCACGCACCCAACCGTGACAAGCATGAACGCCTAGAGGCTTACCTCACCCATGCCGGCGACATCCTCGAAGCGCTTCTCGCGACGCCCGACATCGAACAGTTCCGCTACCGCATCGCCGTCTGACGCGTCAGCCCCAAGCGCTGCGCAAAGAACCGATCGAGCCACCGTCGTGGCAACAAGCGCGGCACGATCCAATCGAACAATAAGTCCGGCGCTAGCGCATAACGCACCCGTGGCTTGGAAATCGTCAGCACACGATGCACAAGCTCGCCCACGCGCTCCACCGGCAGCCCATCGGTCGCGCCGCGCGCCATAAAAGCTGACATCTTCTTCATCGCGGGGCCATAGTCCGTCGCCGAATAGGCTGAAACATCCTGCGCCTCCGCTTTATCCCAGATCGGCGTCTTCACCGCGCCCGGACCAACAATGACGACATCGATCCCATAGATGATCAACTCGCGCCGCAAACTCTCGGACAAACCCTCAAGCCCATGCTTCGCCGAGCAATAACCGGCTAGAAAAGGCGAACCGATCTTGCCCCCAAGTGAGGTGATATTGACGATCCGGCCGGGCGCTCCGCTCAACGAACGATCCGCGCCCAGCAACGGCGCGAACGCCTGCGAGGCCGTGAACGCACCTATCAAGTTCACCTCGATCTGCTGCCGATAGTCCTTCAACGGCTGATGCAACACCGGGCCCGGTGTCGCAATGCCCGCATTGTTCACCAGGCCAGCCAGCGTCTTCCCGTTCAGCGCCTTACGCACAACATCGGCGCCCGCACGAACCGCCACCTCATCCGTCACATCGAACAGCAGCGGGGTGAAATTCGTCGGAAAGTCCCTCCGCAGCCGCTCCGCATCAGCCTGTTTCCGCACGCTGCCGAAGACATGCAGCCCCTTCGCCGTCAAAGAACGCGCAATTCCCCAACCGATCCCCGTCGAAACCCCAGTAACAACAACAGCGTTCATCGTTTTCGCTCCTCAACGGTGGGTATACGAATAACCCACAGCAAGCGATCACACCGCAAACTTAGGTTGCGCCCCCCAGGGACCACGTGCTCCCGCCGCGCAACAGCCCCACATTACGATTCGGCAATTTCGATCCGCAGCGTTGCAACGCCGGGTCCACGGCGCATCCTGCCCACCGGAGACTCAACCGTACCCCCCTCGGAGGCTTCCATGACACGCATTTCGTTTCTCGCTGCCGGTGCAATTTTCGCGCTTGCAGTCCCTGCCCTCGCTGACGGCCAGAGCCCCCGCCTGACCGGCCTCGGTGACGTCGGGTTCGACTATATCGATCTCGACAACGGCAACTTCAGTCAGTTCCACGCCACGGGTTCCGCGCTATGGGCGCTACCGGGCAAGTGGAACATCCAAGGCAACTTCGATGTGAACACTTTCAACGGCGACGCCGACGGCATCTCGAACACCAAGTTCGGCGTTGGCGCGTTCTGGCGCGACCTGAGCGAAGGCTTGCTCGGCGGCGAACTTCGCTACCAGACCGTTGGCGGCATCGACGGCTTCGACATTCGCGCACGCGGTGAAGCCTACCTCCAGAACGTCACACTCGGCGGCTTCCTTGGTTACGGCGGCTACGACGACATCGACGGCTGGCACCTAGGCGCTTACGGCACCTACTACGTCGATCCACGTTTCGGCGTGAGCCTCACAGCGAAGCAATCAAACTGGGACGGCGACGGCAGCACGTCCGACTTCGACGACTGGTCGATTTCTGGCGAAGCCGAGTACCTCTTCCCGGAGTACGACACGTCCGTCTACGGCGACCTAGGCTTCGGCTCGCTCGACCCGGACACGGGGCCCGACTCCGACTACTGGCACATCGGTGTCGGTCTCCGCGTGCACTTCGGCACGGACGGATCGCTGCAACAACGCAACAAATCGGAACCGCTGCGCACGATTCGAGATCACTACATCTTCTGAAGCTGAGCTTGAGGCGTGCGCGAAAGCGTACGCCTCAATGCCGCCGTTCGCGCGTAGCGGTGAACTTGATCTTCGGCCACTTGTCGGCCGAGTAGCGCAATTCCCACGCACTCTTCGCCATGAACACCGGCGCTCCATCGCGATCTTCCGCCAGGTTGCCTTGATGCGCGTCGAGGAACTTCTTCAACTCCGCCGCGTCGTCTGACCCAACCCAGCGCGCGGTCTCGAACATGCCCTGCTCGAAGGCGACCTCAAGCCCATACTCGGCTGCAATCCGGCTCGCGAGCACTTCCAACTGCAACTGACCGACGACGCCCACGAACCACTGTGAGCCGATCCGCGGCTTGAACACTTGCGTCACGCCCTCTTCGGCGAGCGACTCCAACGCCCGCTGCAAGTGCTTGGCCTTCAAAGGATCGGCCAACCGCACGCGTCGAATGATTTCCGGCGCAAAGTTCGGAATACCCGTAAACGTCAGATCTTCGCCTTCGGTCAACGTGTCCCCAACGCGCAGCACGCCGTGATTGGGGATGCCGATGATGTCGCCGGGCCACGCCTCATCCACCGTCTCGCGCGACTGAGCAAAGAACAGGATGGGATTGTGCACGCTCAGCACCTTGCCCGTCCCCGACTGCTTTAACTTCATGCCACGCTTGAAGTGGCCGGAGCACACCCTCATGAACGCCACGCGGTCGCGGTGGTTCGGATCCATGTTCGCCTGCACCTTGAACACAAAGCCGGCCACCTTGTCCTCATGCGGCTCCACCGGCCGTTGAACGGACGCTTGCGCGCGCGGCGCCGGCGCCCACTGGCCCAGCCCCTCGATCAACTCCTTCACGCCGAAGTGCTTCAGCGCCGAACCGAAGTAGACCGGCGTAATGTGCCCCTCGCGAAACGTTTGCAAGTCGAACGCCGGATAGCCGCCTTGCGCCAGATCCATCTCGTCCTTCATGTGCTTCAGCTCTTCCGGCTGAAGCACCTCGGCCAGGCGCGCAGGATCGATCGCCTGCGCGTCGCGGCCAAAAGGTAGAAACTTGTTGCTCTGAAAGTGCATCGCGCCGCGGAAGTTCAATCCCGACCCCGCCGGCCACATCGCCGGCGTTACGTGCAGTTGTAGCTGATCGGCGATCTCGTCGATCAGCGAGAACGGATCGCGCGCCTCGCGATCCATCTTGTTGATATAGGTGATGATCGGAATGTCGCGCATGCGGCAGACTTCGAACAACTTGCGCGTCTGGCTTTCGATGCCCTTCGCTGCGTCGATGACCATGATGGCCGAATCTGCAGCCGTCAGCGTGCGATACGTGTCTTCCGAAAAGTCTTCGTGGCCCGGCGTGTCCAGCAGGTTGAACACCTGCCCCTGATACTCGAACGTCATGACCGCGGTCGTCACAGAGATGCCGCGCTCTTGCTCGATCTTCATCCAGTCCGAGCGGGCGCGCCGCCGGTCGCCCTTAGCCTTCACTTCGCCGGCGAGGTGAATGGCACCGCCCATGAGCAGAAGATGCTCGGTCAGCGTCGTCTTGCCAGCGTCCGGGTGCGAAATGATCGCAAACGTACGCCGCCGCGCGGCAGCTTCCGCGGGCGTGCGATCGACAATGTCCTGAACGTCACTCATCGAACCGTCTCAAACGAAGGCGCGCCTTGTAACGGATTCCCCGTCGGAGCGAAACGTGAATCGCCACCCCTGACAGCCCCCCCGCCGAAGCGCTAAGCTAACGGCCGCTTTGGGAGGAACTTATGTCGCTTCGAACGGTCTCTAGCGCCGCCGCCTTTATTGTCACGACCGCGTTCGTGGCCTTCTTGGCGCTCGCCCCGCTCTCCGCACGCGAGACGGCACCCGCGCCTGCACTTTGGAAGATCGACGGTCCGGCGGGCGACATCTACTTTTTCGGCTCGATCCACATCCTGCCAGAAGGTTTCAAATGGCGCCGCCCCGCGCTTGAAGCGGCGCTGCAACAAGCGGATCGCCTGGTCTTCGAACTCGACCTCGATGCCGCCAAGAATCCAGCCTCAATGGGCGCGATCGTGATGAAGTACGGCTTTCTACCGCCGGACCGGAGCCTGCGCCGAATGCTCGCGCCCGAGCACCGCATGAAGCTCGACGCCGCCGCTCTGTCTCTCGGCGTTACGCCTGCTGCGATCAACCGTATGCGTCCCTGGCTCGCCGCGGTGACCCTGACCTCGCTCTCGCTGATCAAGCAAAACACCAAGCCCGGCAAGCCAATGAACCCTGCCGCCGTCACGGATGAACTCGCCGGCGTCGACTCCCAGCTCTGGTCCTGGGCCAAGACCGCGGGAAAAGAGCGCGGCGCACTCGAAACGGCCGAGGATCAAATCAGAGTCTTCGCCGACTTGACAGAGATCCAGCAAATCGAACTCCTCGTCGTCACGCTCGAAGAAATCTCCAAGGCACCGGACATGCTCGACGTCATGCTGGACGCCTGGAAGAAGGGCGACACCGCCAAACTCGACCGTGCCTTCAACGCCGACATGAACCGCTTCCCAGCCTTGCGCAACGCGGTCCTGCACGACCGGCACGAGAAGTGGGTCCCTCAAATAGAAGCCATGATGAAGGACGGCAAAACCCACTTTATTGTGGTCGGCACGGCCCACCTGGTCGGCCAAGACAGCGTCATCGCCATGCTCCGCGCCAAAGGGGTGAAGGTCGAGGGGCCCTAATTCGGCAGCAGGAATCGGAGTGAGCGACGTATCCATTTCAGCCTAGGTCCTACCAGCACAGCTGCCGGAGGACGAAATGGAGCGCGACTACATCCTGGGCACCCACGACGCAGAGATCGAGCGTTTGGAACTACAGCATCGCGTTTGGCGCCCGTATATGCTGAACGCTTGGCGGCGCGCCGACATCACACTCGGCCAGACTGTTATCGATCTTGGCAGCGGACCCGGTTACGCCACGCTTGACCTGGCCGAAATCGTCGGCGACGGCGGACGGGTCATCGCAATTGAACGTTCGAAGCGCTTTGTCGATGCCCTCCGCGGCGCCGCCACGCGCAATGCGCGCGCGAACGTCACCGTTGTCGAAGCCGACGTGACAGAGGGATCGTTCGGTGAAGCTGTGGCCGACGCACTATGGTGCCGCTGGGTTTTCGCTTGGCTGACCGAGCCGTCGCGCGCCGTCGATAACATCGCCCGTGCGGTGAAGCCCGGCGGCATCGTCGTGCTCCACGAATACCTCAACTATGGAAGTTGGGGGCTCCTTCCGTCAGACCCCGCGTTCGACACCCTGGTTCGCGCCATCATCGAGAATGTTGCCAAGTCAGGCGCCGACATCGACAGCGGACGCTATCTGCCGCGTATGCTCGAAGCTGCGCGATTTGACATTGTCGCCCTAAACCCCATCGTTGATGTCGTTTCGCCAACGAACTTTGTCTGGCACTGGCCGGCCGCCTTCGCCCGCAGCTACCATCGCAAGCTCATAGACGACGGCCTCCTAAGCAACCAGGACGCTGCCGCCGCCATCGCCGCCCTTGACCGTGCGGAATCCGGGCTTGAAGCCCGAATGGCGACCCCAACACTGCTCGAAATCATCGCTCGCCGTCGTTGACTCTTGTCATGGCACGCCGGGCCGGGTCACTGTGTCCTGATCGCAATTCAAGACTCGATTGGGAGACACAAAATGCTCAAAACGCGCTTCACCGAAATGTTCGGGGTCAAGCACCCCATCGTTCAAGGCGGCATGCAGTGGGTCGGCCGCGCCCAACTCGTCTCGGCCGTCGCCAACGCCGGTGCTCTCGGCTTCATCACCGCGCTCACCCAACCGACGCCGGAAGATCTCACCAAGGAAATCAAGCGCTGCCGCGAGATGACGGATAAACCGTTCGGCGTGAACCTAACGATCCTGCCCGCTTTGAAACCGCCGCCCTACGCCGAGTATCGCCAAGCGATCATCGAGTCCGGCATCAAGATCGTCGAGACCGCCGGATACAAGCCACAGGATCACGTCAACCATTTCAAAGAACACGGTATCAAAGTCATCCACAAATGCACCGCCGTCCGCCACGCCCTCTCGGCCGAGCGCATGGGCGTTGACGCCATCTCGATCGACGGCTTCGAGTGCGCCGGCCACCCCGGTGAAGACGACATCCCCGGCTTGATCTTGATCCCCTGCGCCGCCGACAAGGTGAAGATCCCGATGATCGCCTCCGGCGGATTCGGCGACGCCCGCGGCCTCGTCGCGGCGCTCTCGCTCGGCGCCGAAGGCATCAACATGGGCACGCGCTTCATGTGCACCGTCGAAAGCCCGATCCACCAGAAGGTGAAGGAACAGATGGTCGCAAACGACGAGCGCGCCACGGAACTCATCTTCCGCACGCTCCATAACACCGCGCGCGTAGCCAAGAACGCGGTCAGCCAAGAAGTCGTTGCGATCGAAAAGAAGGGCGGCGCCAAGATCGAAGACATCGCCCACCTCGTCTCCGGCCAACGCGGCAAAGTCGTCTACGAAGCCGGCGACCCCGACCACGGCATCTGGTCCGCCGGCATGGTCCAAGGCCTCATCCACGACATCCCGACGTGCAAAGACCTCGTCGAACGCATCGTCCGCGAAGCCGAACAGATCATCCGCAGCCGTCTCGACAAAGCGCTCGTGGCGTAGTCCGACTCACTCTGAGTGTCATGGTCCGCGAAGGCGGACCATGACACTATGTGGGAGAGCTGGGCTCAATACGACTTCGGCAACCCCAGCGCCTTCTCGGCCAAGAAGTTCAGGATCATCTCGCGGCTGACTGGCGCAATCCGCGCGATCAACACCTCGCGGAACAAGCGCTCGACGTGGAACTCGCGCGCATAGCCCATGCCCCCGTGCGTCATCACTGCAGTCTCGCAGGCGTGAAACGCCGCCTCGGCGGCCAAGTACTTTGCCGCGTTCGCTTCGATGCCGCAGGACTTGCCCATGTCGTACAGCGAGGCTGCCTTCATCGTCATCAGCCACGCCGCCTCAAGCTCCGCCCACGACTTCGCGAGCGGATGCTGGATCGCCTGATTCTGTCCGATCGGCCGGCCAAACACGACCCTCTCGCGCGCGTACTTCGTAGCGCGACGTAAAGCGTCTTGCCCGATTCCAATCGCCTCCGCTGCAATCAGAATTCGCTCCGGATTGAAGGCGTGCAGCAGATAGTCGAAGCCCTTCCCCTCCTCGCCGATCAGGTCGTCAGCCGCAACCTTCAGCCCGTCGATGAACAGCATGTTCGTGTCGACCGCGTGCCGGCCCATTTTCGGAATCTCGCGCACCTCCACGCGCGCGCGGTCGAGCGGCGTGTAGAACAGACTGAGTCCATCGGTTGGCTTCCTGCCTTTCGGCGACGTTCGCGCCAACAACAGTATATGCGTCGCCGTCTGCGCCGTGGTCGTCCACATCTTCCGCCCGTTCACGACCCAACCATCGCCGGAGCGCTCCGCCTTCGTCTTGATCGACGAGGTATCGAGCCCCGCATCGGGCTCCGTCACGCCGAAGCAACAGCGCGTCTCGCCGCGGATCAACGGCGGCAGCATCCGCGCCCGCTGCTCCTCCGTGCCGAATACGGCGATCGGATGTGGCCCAAAGATATTGACATGCACCGCCGACACGCCGGTCATCGCCGCACCCGATGACGCAATCCGATGCATCATCAGCGCCGCCTCAGTCACACCGAGCCCCGCACCACCGTGGGCCTCCGGCATCGCAATGCCGAGATAACCGCCAGCCGCAATGTCGCGCACGAACTCTTCCGGAAACCGATGATCGGTGTCGCGCGCAAGCCAATACGCGTCGTCATACTTTGCGCAGATGCGGCCCACAGCATCGGCAATCTCGCTCTGCGCCGGTGTCACCTCAAACATCGCTAGCTCTTCCCCGCTAACGTCTGCATCGCCACCGCGATGCGCGTACCGCCCGTGATCCAGCACATCAATCCATAGACGACGGCGATGACCGGGAACCACGCCGGAAACGCACACATCAGACAGAGCGCCAGGATCGTCTCGAACCCTTCCGTCAATCCGCCAAGATAGTAGAGCGACTTCGCCCCACGGATGTCCGTCGTGATCCCGTGCTTCTGTGCGAAGATGGCATAGGCAAGAAACGTCGCCGCCGGCGCCATAAAGCTCATCGTCAAGAACGCCGCTGCCAACGCATTCGCCGCCGGATCGGCCAACGCAAACGCGAACACCATCGACGCGTAGAAGATGAAGTCGAGCGTGATGTCGAGATACCCACCCAAGTCCGTCAGCTGGGTCTGCCGCGCAATCGCGCCGTCCAATCCATCCAGGAACCGGCTGATCAGCAACACGCCTAGCGCCGCCCAATAAAGCTGCCCCGCCGCAAGCGCCGCCGCCCCCATCCCCACCGCAAAGCCTAGCGCCGTCGCGCCGTTGGCCGTGAGACCCGCATCGATGGCGTATTTGGCCGCCACCGCCAGCGGCCTATTGATATGGGGTCGAATTGAAGCATCAAACATTGTGCCTGCGCGCCTCAGGGAACCAGTTGTCCAAACCTCTAACACGCCCTACGCTGACGGGCACAATGGGGTTGTCTTAGGGAGGAACCACAGACCGATGCGCCACATCGTGATCGCACTCGCCGCGTTGTGCCTGGCCGCAACGGCCGGCGCCGCCGAAATCAAGACCGGCCGCGACCTCGTCGCCGCTTGCCGCACGTATGCCGCCGCCGAACAGCCGGACAACGCACGTGCGCCGAACGACTGCCGCACCTTCCTGCAAGGGTTCGCGGTCTCTCTCAAAGCGCGACAGGACGCCACCATCGACGCCATGGTAAAAGGCCTACCCTCAAGCTCGAAGGAAGCCTGCGTGCGAATGCCCGACTTCATCTCCTTCCGAGAGCTCGCCGCCCGCATCGTCAACTTCGGTGACGCAAACCCGAACCTGCTCGATGGCCCGGCCTCGGCGCTGGCACAGAAGACCCTGGAGCGCGACTTCCCCTGCCCACCACCGCCAAGCCGTTAGCACCAGGCACATGAATCTTTTGTACACGATCGTAGGGCTCGCGCTCATGACGACTGCCGCCTCGGCTGACGACATCCCTTTGACCGCCGCGCCAGGCGGTGGCGACCGCTACACCGGCGCCCCATTCGCCACGCGCGCGCCGGTGCTGGGTCAGCATGGTATGGCCGCAACCGCCCAACCGCTGGCGACCCAAATCGCTATCGACATCTTGAAGAAAGGCGGAAGCGCGATCGACGCCGCGATCGCAGCGAACGCGGCGCTCGGCCTGATGGAGCCGGTCGGCTGCGGCGTCGGCGGCGACCTCTTCGCCATCGTGTGGGACCCGAAGACGAAAAAGCTCTACGGCTACAACGGCTCCGGCCGCTCGCCGAAAGGACGCTCGCTCGAAAACTTGAGGAAGAAACTCGGCGATCGCAAAGCGATCCCGGCCTTAGGCTCGCTCCCCGTCTCCGTGCCCGGCGCCGTCGACGGCTGGTTCGCACTGCACGACCGTTTCGGCAAGCTGCCGATGAACCAAGTCCTGGCCCCCGCCACGCAATACGCGCGCGAAGGCTTTCCCGTCTCGCAGCTCATTGCCTACTACTGGGAGCGCAACTTCAAAGGCTTCGCCAAGAACGGCAAAGACATCGAAGAAATCGACAACGCCAAGCGCACCTACCTAATCGACGGCAAGGCGCCCCGCGAAGGCCAAATCTTCAAGAACCCGGACCTCGCCCACACCTACGATCAACTGGCAAAGGGCGGCCGTGACGCGTTCTACAAAGGCGCGATCGCAAAAACGATCGACGCCTATTTCAAACGCATCGGCGGCGACCTGCGCTATGAGGACTTCGCCACCCACACCGGCAACTTCGTCGACCCCGTCAGTGTGAACTACCGCGGCTACGACGTCTACGAGCTGCCGCCCAACACGCAAGGCGTCGCAGCCCTGCAAATGCTGAAGATGCTGGAGGCCTACGACCTCAAGAAGATGGGCCGCGGCTCAGCCGACGCGCTGCACTTAATGGTCGAGGCCAAACGCCTCGCGTTCGAAGACCTGGCAAAGTTTTACGCCGATCCCGCCACGTACAACGCGCCGATCGCCGAACTGATCTCCAGCGAATACGCCGCCAAGCGCCGGGCGCTGATCGACATGGGCCGTGTCAACCCCGCCGTCCCACCCGGCGAAATCAAACTCCGCCAAGGGGACACGACCTACCTCACGACCGCCGACAAAGACGGGATGATGGTGTCCCTCATTCAGTCGAACTACCGCGGCATGGGCTCAGGGCTCGTCGTCGACGGCCTGGGCTTCATGTTTCAAGACCGCGGCGAACTCTTCGCGCTCGAACCCGGTCACGCGAACGTCTACGCACCGGGCAAGCGTCCGTTCCAGACCATCATCCCCGCCTTCGTCACGAAGGACGGCAAGCCCTACATGAGCTTCGGCCTCATGGGCGGCGACATGCAGCCGCAAGGCCACGTACAGATCATCGTCAACATGATCGACTTCGGCCTGAACGTGCAGGAAGCCGGCGACGCCGCCCGCTTCCGCCACGAAAGCTCAGAGGACTGGTCGCGCAAAGACTCCGAGGGCGTCGGCGAACTCATGCTCGAAACCGGCATCGGCGCCGACGTCCGCGCCGAGCTCGAACGCCGAGGCCACAAACTCGTCAAAGGCGACGGCAGCTTCGGCGGCTACCAAGCCATCCTCAGAGACCCCGAAACCGGCGTGTACCAAGGCGCCAGCGAAATGCGCAAAGACGGCGCAGCGATGGGCTATTGAGCCGTCACCCCGGAAACGCCAGCCGGTCGCGCTCCAGGGCGGCGTCGAGGTCTTGCGGGTCGATCGTCACCAATTCCTCGGACGCGGTGCCGATCGGCACCATGATCGCCGTCGACACGCGACGGTAGACCAGAAACGACAACCCTTCGAGCGCCGCTTCTTCCGTCACGATGCGATAGGCGCCGGGCGGTAGCGTTCGATCGACGCCTTCGACCACGAACGGCCCCTGAAAGCTTACGCAGCGCTCTGTCGTCCGCTCCACCATCGCACGATCCTAGGTCCGTTTGGCGCCGATGCGCGCCGGATTGTACTTGAAGGAGCGCGGCTCGACCGCAACCGGCGTAGCGGCTTTGAGGGCCGCCGCCTTCGGCTTCTTCTTCTCGCGATTGCTGCGTTTCTGTCCCTTGGCCATAAAATGCCTCCTGATGCGCTACGCGCTATTTCGCTTCGTCATCGCCCGACTTGGCCGAGAGCCGGCGAAAATCTTCGAGCGTGCTGGCAATCAGCTTCTTCCGTCGCGGATCTTTCGCCGCGCTGGTTCCGGCGAAGAGGCCGATCAGATAGCGCGCTTTCTCGGCCGCTTCCGACCACGACGCGCCGGAGGCTGCGATCAACTGCAGCTCAAGCTCTTCCTGCCGCACGCGCAACGCGTCCTTGTCAGCCTCGACACCGAGCACGAGGCGGCGCAATTCGATCGCCTGCCGCTCGACATCGCCACGGCGCTTGTCGAGCTGAATGGCTTGGTTGGTCATTGTTGTATCCTTTGTGAGAAAGGACCGCGACGGGGATCCGCGCCTAAAGCGTCCCCTGTCACGGTCCTGGGCATTGCGGCACTGCTTAGACTGCTTAGAACGTGCGGCCCTTGACGAGCGCATCGACGTCGCGTTGCGCGATCGCCTTGTCCAAGCCGTACTTGGAAACGACGTGGGTCACGAGTTCATCGCTGCTCTTGAGAGCTGCCACATCCGATTCCGAGAACTTGCCCCACTTCGCGTGGATTTCCTTGGAAAGGGCCATACGGCCGGTCTCGGTCGCGGCCACCACTGCAACGGGCGCCGCGGCGGGGGCGGCGGCAGGGGCATGCGCTGGGGTTGCGTTTGTCAAAATAGATACTCCATATCTTTAAAAAATCACGAGGATGACGGCCATCCCGATAACGAGAGATATAGTCTTCAGAAGTGAAATGAGAAGAGAAAATCAAAATAAGAGCTGACAAATTCTGCTTTTCCATCAAACATAATTAGATGGACATTCAAGTAAGGATGTTATAGGCTCAAACAAATGTACAAAGCGACTAAAGACCGTAATAATTATTGCGGCAATATTTGCTGCACCGTAGGACCCGTTATGACTCGCATGTTGGAAATACTGACCCTCGGCGCCGCCCTTCGCGGCGAGGCGGCGCACCAATGCGCCTGTGTCAATCAATCGTATCTGCTCGTGCACCAAGTGCTGGCCCGCGCGTTCGCCGATGACCCGCACCTAACGCCTGCTGCCGCTTTGCAGCCGCAACTATCCGACCGCCTTCGGATCAAACTATCGGCCAGCTGCGGCGCCGAATTTGCTGCGGCCTAGCGTTCGCCCGGTCTAAGCTGCGCCGGCGACCAACCACCAAAGCACCGACCGATGCCCGCTTTCGACGCCTTCGCCTCCCGCCCCTGCCCCACATGGTTCGACGAAGCCGGCTTCGGTATCTTCATCCATTGGGGCATCTTTGCGATCCCCGCTTGGGCGCCGCGCGGCCGTGCCATCGACGAGTTGATGCACGACCACTACGACGACATGAACAAGTACACGCCCTACGCGGAGTGGTACGAAAACGCGATGCGCCTGCCAGGCAGCGCGACCGAAGCGCACCACAAAGCAAACTACGGCGATCGTCCGTACACGTCATTCCGCCCAGCCTTCGACGAAGCGGCAAAGGCCTTCGATGCAAACGCCTGGGCCGACCTCTTCAAATCAGCCGGCGCCCGCTACGTCGTGTTCGTCACCAAGCATCACGACGGCTACTGCCTGTGGCCCACGAACATCGCCAACCCCTGGCGTCCCGGCTGGAACACAAAGCGCGACTTCGTCGGCGAACTGGCGACCGCCGTCCGCGCCCGCGGCATGCGTTTCGGCCTGTACTATTCCGGCGGCCTCGATTGGACCGCACGGCCGGAACCGATCGCCAATCTCGGCGACATGTTTGCCTGTGTGCCGACGGAAAGCGATTACACCACCTACGCTGCCGCACAGTTGCGCGAATTGATCGACCGGTATGAACCCAGCGTGCTCTGGAACGACATCGCCTGGCCGTCGAAAGGGCAAGTGCCCGAACTCTTCGCGTACTATTACGCGCGCGTGCCCGACGGCGTCGTCAACGATCGCTGGTTCGCCGAAGAAACGCTCTTCAACGGCCTGCGCGATCCCGAAGCCCGCGCCAACTTCAACGCGATGATCAAAGCCCGCATCGCCGCCGGCACGCTCGATAGCCCACCGCCGCCGCACTGCGACTTCCGCACCGTCGAATACGGCCTAGGAACGATCCCCGAAAACAAAAAATGGGAAGCCTGCCGCGGCCTAGGCCTCGCCTTCGGCTACAACCGCAACGAACAACCGCAGGACTACCTGACAGGCGAAGGCCTCATCGCCCTCCACCGCAACGTCCGCACCAAGCGAGGCAATCTCCTCATCAACGTCGGCCCCATGGCCGACGCCACCATCCCACCCGAACAAAGCGAACCGCTGAAGGCGCTTGGCCGGACGATTGCCTAAACCGCAAACCGCGCCACCGCGACCGCAACGCCCGCTTCCGGATCGTAGATGTAGAACGTCCCGCTCTCGGCGCCGCCGCGTTTGATCATCGCTGGCGCCTTGAGCGCGCGCAGCCGTTCATAAGCGGGTTGTGGCACCAGGGCTTCGAACGCGCCGTAGCTTCCCGTCGCAGGCGCGGGCGCACCCGCGGCCCAGCCGGGCAAGTTCGCGCCGCCCGCTTCGCCAATATCGTAAAGCGTTTCGGCGACACCTTGCGGCGTGCCGCCCGCCGGCGGAAACAGCTCGGCACTCATCAACCACTTGCCGCTCGTCATGTCGGCATAGACCAGCCGCCCGTTGCCATCGTAGAGCCGCGCGAACATCGCGGGGTTCGAACAGTCAGGTCCCAACGCCTCGACGATCAACTTGTCCTTCGCCTGAGCACCCGTAAATGCCACCACACGCTCGACGGTCTTGGCGCACGCCTGCCCGCCCGGAGGCGCCAAGGGCCGCTGCCCAACCGTCGAGCAAACCTGATCGCACCCGCCCAGCGCCAAGCCCGCGCCCAGAACCGCCAGAACCATGGCCTTCATGCTTGTCCTCCCGTTAAGCTCCAGGGCCCATTCGATGCGGCAATTCCGCCGGATTCAAGCCCCGAACCGCCCTTGCCCCCAGGCGTCAAATCCGTATAGTCCGCGCCTTCACAAACGGCTGCGGCCGGAAAAGCGCGGAACTTGCGTTCCTTGGGGCAGAGCTGCCCGACAGCATTTCCCGGTCCATCGTTCGACGCACTGCCATGGGGGCCGTGCGAGGGCGCCGCGGCCAAGAGAGAGGCTCCCATGCCGTTATACGAGCATGTGTTCATTGCGCGCCAAGACGCGGCGCAGACGCACGTCGATCAGCTGATGGAACAGATGAAAGGCGTGATCGAGGCCGGCGGCGGCAAGGTCACCAAGCAAGAGTATTGGGGACTGCGTTCGCTGACCTTCAAGATCAAGAAAAACCGTAAGGGTCACTACGTGCACTTCAATCTCGACTCGCCGGCGCCCGCCGTCGCCGAGATGGAGCGCCAGCTGAAACTGAACGAAGACGTCATCCGCCAACTGACGGTGCGCGTCGACGAGTTCGAAGAAGGCCCCTCGGCCGGCATGCTCGCCAAGCAGGCGAAAGAACGCCGCGACGCGAAGTGGGGCCGTCGTGAAGACGAGCCCGGTTTCGAAGGCGTTGAAGAAGGAGCGGCATCATGAGCGGCGGTGATCGCGGCGGATACGCCGGTGGTGGTGGCGGCGGCTACGGTGGCGGCGGCGGTGGTGGCTACGGCGGAGGCCGTCCCGGCGGCTTCGGCGGCGGTGGTGATCGCGGCGGCGACCGCGGTGAGCGCGGCGCCGAGGGCGGTTTCGGCGGCGGTGGTGGCGGCGGCGGACGTCGCCCGTTCTTCCGCCGGCGCAAGACGTGCCCGTTCTCGGGCGCGAACGCACCGAAGATCGACTACAAGGACGCCAAGCTGCTTTCGCGCTTCATTTCTGAGCGCGGCAAGATCGTCCCTTCACGCATCACGGCGGTCTCCGCCAAGAAGCAACGCGAACTCGCAACTGCGATCAAGCGTGCCCGCTTCCTGGCGTTGCTCCCGTATGTCGTGTCGTAAGCGGGAGAAACGGACATGCAAGTAATCCTGCTCGAACGTATTGAAAAGCTCGGCCAGATGGGCGCCGTTGTGAAGGTGAAGGACGGCTTCGCCCGCAACTTCCTGCTGCCGCGCAAAAAGGCGCTTCGCGCGACCAAAGACAACATCGCGCGCTTTGAGAGAGAGAAAGTCCAGCTTGAGGCGCACAATCTCACGCTGAAGAAGGAAGCCGAAGGCATCGCGGCGAAGCTCGACAAGCAAACCTTCGTCATCCTGCGTCAGGCGGGCGAAACCGGCATCATGTACGGCTCGGTCTCGACCCGCGACATCTCGGACGCGGTGACCGCGGGCGGCATCACGCTGAACCGCACGCAAGTCATCCTCGACAAGCCGATGAAGTCGCTGGGCTTGCACGACGTCAAAGTCGCGCTGCACCCGGAAGTCCGCGTCGGCATCACGATCAACGTCGCACGCACGGTCGAAGAGGCCGAGCGTCAGGCGCGCGGTGAGAACGTGCTGGCGACCGAGGCCGAACAAGCCCGCATCGACGCCGAAGCTCTGTTCGAAAGCGACGACGCGGCGAAGGGGCTGAAGGAAGACGGCGCCGCCGAAGCCAAGCCGAAGAAAGAAAAGAAAGCCGCGGCGCCGAAAGAGCCCAAGGCCGATGCCGAACCCGCGGACGACAAGACCGCAGGAAAAAAGAAGAAGAAAAAAGAAGAATAGCGCACGAAAACAGGCGCCCAGGAAATCGGCCGCGAGGAAACTCGCGGCCTTTTTCGTTGCCGGTTCGCGGTCGTGCACGTGTAAACTTTCCCCACGCGAATCGCTGTCGCGCGCTTGACAATCACATTCGCTCGAACGTGCAAGAGCCGCCCATTTTTGAGCTGTGAATATCGCGCCATGGTCGATTGCACCCCATGCACGAAATGGCGTTCTTAGTAACCATGAGCCTTGCCATCGCCCCCAAGCCCGACGCTGCCGAGCGGCTTCGCCAAACGCCCTTCGACGTAGAGGCGGAACAGGCGTTGCTCGGCGCCATTCTGGTCAACAACGACGCCTTCGAACGCGTCGCCAGCTTCCTTGAGGCTGAGCACTTTCACGAACCGCTGCACCAACGCGTGTACGAGGCGCTGGCCCGCGTCATCCGCAAAGGCCAGCTCGCTTCGCCCGTGACGTTGCGGCCGTACTTTTCGCTCGACGCCTCGATGAAAGAGGTCGGCGGCGCCGACTACCTGGCCGAACTCGCACGCTTCTCGCCGGCCGTCATCAACGCCGCCGACTACGGCCGCATGATCTTCGAACTCGCACAGCGGCGCGAGTTGATCCGCGTCGGCGAAGAAATCGTCAACCTAGCCTACGATCCGCCCGTCGACCTCTCGCCCGCCGAACAAGTCGAAGAGGCGGAAAAACACCTTTACGGCATCGCCGAGAAGGGCCGCTTCGGCGGCGGCTTCAAATCCTTCCGCCAAGCGATCACCGGCGCGATGGAAGTGGCGGAGCGCGCCTACCAAAGCCCAAGCCACGTCACCGGCATCGGTACCGGCTTCGTCGATCTCGACAGCCTGCTTGGTGGTTTTCAGAAGTCGGACTTGATCATCCTCGCCGCACGTCCGGGCATGGGAAAAACGTCGCTCGCGACCAACATGGCCTTCCACGCCGCGCGCGAGTGGATGCGCTCCGAAGGTCAGGGCGGCGCGCGCGTCGCATTCTTCTCGCTCGAAATGTCGGCCGAGCAATTGGCCACCCGTATCATGGCCGAGCAGGCGGAGGTCTCCGGCTCCAAGATCCGCCGTGGCAAAATCGAAGAGCGCGACATGCAGGCCTTGATCCGCGTCGGTGCGGAGCTCGAACGCTTGCCGCTTTTCATTGACGACACCGGCGGCATCTCGATCGCCCAAGTGGCCGCGCGCTCGCGCCGGTTGAAGCGCGCCGGCGATCTTGGCCTGATCATCGTTGACTACCTGCAGCTGCTGACCGGCACATCCTCGAAGCGCAACGAAAACCGCGTCCAGGAAGTGACCGAAATCACGAAGGGCCTCAAGACCCTGGCAAAAGAACTGTCGGTCCCGGTCATCGCCCTCTCGCAGCTCTCGCGCGGCGTCGATAACCGCGACGACAAGCGCCCCGTTCTCGCCGACCTACGCGAATCCGGCTCGATCGAGCAGGACGCCGACGTCGTCATGTTCATCTACCGCGAGGCCTACTACCTCGAAACCAAGGAACCGCCCGCCGACGACCCGCTCGAATTCCAGAAATGGAAGGAAAAGATGGAGCGGATCCACGGCCTGTCGGACGTGCTGGTCGAAAAGCACCGCCACGGCCCCACCGCCAAGATTACCCTACGTTTCGAAAAGCAATACACCCGCTTCTACGACCTCGCAAAGGAAGATACCCTGCCCACACAAGTGCGGTAGGTGATTTGCGTGCGAACGATTGCCGTTTCTTCTCCCCTCGCCCGTCCGGAATCGGAGGGGAGAGGGGCCGGGGGTGAGGGATGGCCTCGGCGCCAGCGCCGCGCGCGTGGCGATTCAGCCAGAAGAAATTTCACCACCAAGACACCAAGGGCACCAAGAAGCTCTACTTGGTTGAAGGCAATGACATTTGATCAAGTCGCCTATTGGCGCTTCGCGCCATCAATTCGTCAACGCGCAGTCGCTTGGTCGATCATAGCCTTAGCTACATCCGCCGACGCGCGCCCCTCTGTACCGCAGATCTATCAAGGCATGTATGTCGGCGACTGGGAGGGTAGCGTTTTCAGTCCGTGCACTGACAAAGATGCTGCTTGGTGGTTGGATTCCCGGGACCAAGCAACGCTGCGAACCCTAAGACAAGCGAGCGAAAAGTCGATGGCCGACCAGACGCGCCCGCTATTCATCGAGTTCGAAGGTGTCACGACGAGTGACAGACCCACCGAGGCCTATGAGAAGACGGTTTGGGTGACCCGCCTCATCAGCGTTGAAATTGTCGACTACGAAAAGAGCCAGCGCCGAAGTGACCAACCGGCCGGGTCAAACAAGTGACCCGTCCCACTCTCTCCATCGACCTGCTCGCGATCGTCGAGAACTACCGCCGCATCGCCCAGCGCGTGAAGCCGGCGGAGGCGGCGGCCGTGGTGAAGGCCGACGGTTACGGCCTCGGCGCGAAGCCGGTCGCGCTCGCGCTAGCAGCGGCGGGCTGCAGGACCTTCTTTGTCGCGCACACCGAAGAGGGCGCCGAATTGCGCCCCGCGATCCCCGACGCGAAGCTCTACATCCTGCACGGCTACACAGCCGCGCAGAAGCAGCTCTTCGCCGAGCATAAACTGTCCCCGGTTCTCTCCAGCGTCGGCCAGCTCTCCGACTGGCTGAAGTCGGGCCTGCGCGTCGCCTACGCGCTTCACCTCGATACCGGCATGTCGCGCCTCGGCCTCTCGGAACCCGACCTGAAGACCGTCGAAGGTGCCGCCTCGCCCGCGCTCGTCATGAGCCACCTCGCCTCCTCCGACGACCCGGAGCATGAGAAGAACCAGTCCCAACTCGCGCGCTTCAAGGCCATGGCCAAGCGATTCCCCGGCACACCGCTCAGCCTCGCCGCCTCCGGCGGTTGCTTCTTGGGCCCCTCCTACACGTTTGACCTGGTCCGCCCCGGCATCGCGCTCTACGGCGGCAACCCTGGAAAATCGGCCGAAAACCCGATGAAGGGCACGGTAACCCTGAGCGCGCCGCTACTTCAGGTGCGTTCGATTGACAGGGGGGACACCGTCGGTTACGGAGCCACCTATGCCGCAAGCGGACCGCGCCGGCTCGGCATTGCCGCCTTCGGCTATGCCGACGGGCTGATGCGGTCGCTTTCCAACAGGGGGCACGGTGTGATCGCGGGCGTCAAATGTCCCATTGTCGGGCGCGTATCGATGGACTTGGTCACACTCGACGTCACACAAGTGCCTGAGCGTGCGGCCCATGCCGGCGCCGAGGTCGAATTCATCGGTCCCAACCAAACCGTCGACGAACTCGCGCACACGGCCGGCACCTTGCCCTACGAAATCTATACGCGTCTCGGGCCGCGCATTGCACGCACGTACACGGGAGCGCGCTGAAGCCTCATGAACCCACTCGCTCTCGTCGGCCGCTTCGTTATCGCATTGCTGAGCGACATCGGCGGCATCGCCTCCTTCGCGATGCGCGCCGTGCCGCAAGCGTTCATGCCGCCGATCTACGGCCGCCTGATCTTCCAGCAGATGATGCGCATCGGCTATTTCTCGCTGCCGGTCGTAGGCCTGACTGCCTTCTTCACCGGCGGCGCGCTGGCCCTGCAGATCGCCGTCGGCAGCGACATCGGTGCCGAGACGCTGGTGCCGCAGATCGTCGTGCTCGGCATCACCCGCGAACTCGGCCCCGTCATGGCAGGTCTTATGGTCGCCGGCCGCGTCTCCGCCGCAATCGCCGCCGAACTCGGCACCATGCGCGTGACGGAACAGATCGACGCCCTGGTCACGCTCTCGACCAATCCGTTCAAATACCTCGTGGCGCCGCGCCTGTTGGCCGCGGTCGTGACGATGCCCTTGCTCGTCGGCATCGGCGACATCATCGGCGTGCTCGGCGGCTGGGTCGTTGGCGTCTACTCGCTCGACTACAACTCCGCGAGCTACCTAAAGAACACCGCCGACTTCCTGAAGACCGGCGACGTCACCTCCGGCCTCTGGAAGGCGGCTGTCTTCGGCTTCATCATCGCGCTGATGGGTTGCTACCACGGCTACCACTCCAAGGGCGGCGCGCAAGGCGTCGGCGCCGCGACGACGAACGCGGTCGTCTCCGCCGCGATCCTGATCCTCGCCGCGAACTATGTGATGACCTCCGTCTTCTTCGGAGGCGGCCGGTGATACCTAAAGTCGAACTCAAAGGCGTCTACAAGCGCTTCGGCGCCAAGGTCGTGCTCGACGGCGTGGACCTGTCCGTGAATCCCGGCGAGTCGCTCGTCATCATCGGCGGCTCCGGAACCGGCAAGTCGGTCACGCTGAAAAGCATCTTAGGCCTGATCACGCCGGACAAAGGTTCGATCAAGGTCGACGGTCAAGAGGTCACGCGCCTGACCGGCCGCGCCCGCGAAAAGGTCAACCGCAAGTTCGGCATGCTCTTCCAAGCGGCAGCCCTCTTCGACAGTCTGAAGGTCTGGGAAAACGTCGCCTTCGCTCTGATCCAGGGTCGCGGTCTCGGCCGCGCCGAGGCCAAAGAGATCGCGCTTAAGAAGCTCGCGAAAGTAGGCCTCGGCCCCGAAGTCGGCGAACTCTCGCCCAGCGAACTCTCCGGCGGTATGCAAAAGCGCGTCGGCCTCGCTCGCGCCATCGCCGCCGAGCCGGAAATCATCTTCTTCGACGAACCGACCACCGGCCTCGACCCGATCATGGCCGACGTGATCAATGACCTAATCGTGGCCACCGTGAAGGACATGGGCGTCACCACGCTCTCCATCACCCACGACATGGCCTCGGCACGCAAGATCGCCGACAAGATCGCGATGATCTACAAAGGCAAAATCATCTGGTCCGGCCGCAAGGAAGACATCGACAACTCCGGCAATCCCTACGTCGACCAATTCATCCACGGCCGCGCCGAAGGCCCGATCAAGATGGAACTGGCCAGGTAGGACTGGTGGGGGGCAGCGATGGACTTCGTCACTGTCTTCGATATCGCCGAAGCCGACCAGAGCAACTGGTGGTTTGCCGTCGGCCTTCTTGCCTTCGTTTCACTGGCGTTCGTGGTCGGCGTCTCGACTTCCTCGATTTCGCGGCCCCGCCGACGCCTCTTCCTGGGCTCTCTGATTGTGATCGATCTCTTGATCGGACTCAGTCTTTGGGCCGGATATCAAGAGGATTTGCGCCTTCGGCAGGCTCGATCATCGGGCGACTTCTCGACGGTCGAAGGGAAGGTAGAAAACTTCGACGAACGCTTCGATGACGACACTGAGATGGAGAGTTTCTCGGTGGAAGGCGTCCAGTTCAGCTACGACGGACGCAGGCTCACGGCCGCCTTCCATCATGTGGCCCGGAATGGCGGTCCAATCAGGTCCGGCGCAAACGTGCGCGTCAGCTACGTCGGCGACCGCATCATTAGAATCGACATCAATCGAGCTGATATCCCCAACGACAATGCGCGCAAGGCCTACATCGAGTCTCCGCCGATGCATGCGCTCACTCCCGATGAGCTTCGGCGTGCCGAGTTGCCTCTGTTGGTTGCAATGGTCCTCATAAGTCTGCGGATCACCTTGAAGTCCGATCTGCTCATAAGAGCGTGGTACGTGTTTGCAAGGTTCGCAACCGGACAGACCTTTCGGCGAACTAGAGGCTGGGACCTCGCGGTGAATCTGTTCCTGTGGCTGAACCTTGGTGGTGCAGTCGCCAGCTTCACTTGGTCCCTGCTGAACGGAATGGAGGGCCCTACGTGGGATCAGCTCCCACCCCTCATCTTCTTCTTTGTTGCCTACTTCTTGATGGTCGAGGGTTTGGCACGGCTTGCCCTACGCCTTGGTCGCAGCTACGACCCAGGACCAGCAGTTCCAACCATCACCAAGCTGGCCGCCTGAACGAAGGTCTCCAGATCGAAAATCGGCGCTGTGGCACGAATTTCTGCATCGTTTGACCTGTAACAGCGTAACACTGGCTGATTTGCGCCAAATTCGCCGTTACAACGCCGCTACAGCGCCGCTACTTGTTACGGGTCCGACATTTGACAGGTTGCACCCGCAAGCACGGACGTTGCGCGTTTGAGCCGCTTCATATCGCGCGCCGGCGGTGGCACTCTGCGCACACGTCACATCAACGAAGGCAAACGTCATGGGCAAATGGTTCCTCCGCATCGCAGGCTTCCTTCTGCTTCTGCTTGCGACAGCCGCCGCGGTCGTCTTCATCGGCGGACCCGACGTGATCTATCCGCGCGTTGCCGGGGTGAACTATGGCCCTTCGTCGATCGCATTCACCGACACCGACCCGGGCCCGACAATCGGCGGCACGATCTCGCTCGGCCGCGCGCAAGACGAAAAGGGCGTTGCGATGTACATGGTCCACTGGGGCCTCGAAGTAGGCAGCCCCGGTACCGCTGACGACGCCGGCCACGGCGATCACGGCGGCAGCTGCAAAGGCTTCCGCGACACAAACCACGTCGTCATGGCCATGCCGTCAACACCCGGCGACCCGATCCAACTGGAACTCCCGCAAGGCACCAAAGTTCCCGATGGCGCCGTCTACCTCGTCGCCCATACTCTCTACGGTGGCATTCATAACTTGGCAAAGTGCGTGCAGACGCCGATCGTGAATCGGATCGACTAGCCGCCCACACGCCGGCGGCTTCTGCCGCTCGGATGGAAGTTGCGTTACGGCCCCCAACAGCCTCCGGACGGCTTGCGCCGATGCGCGCCTCTTCGAACGGCAGCGTGAAACGTTTTCCAAACGGGCACGACAAGAAGTCGGTTATCGCTCCACCCGCCGCCACGTGTACTTGAACGTCGTCACCCACGCGGCATCCGGTGTGTCGTCCCGCCGCAGCATTTCAAGACCCTCGAGGGTCGTGCGATCCGGCGACGGGCGGAACACCAACCGTTCGGTCGCCGCGTGGCCGCCCGCAGTGCGCGTGGGCAGCATGGCAATGTAGGCCCGCTCTTTCTCGTCCCAAGCGAAGCGGAACTTGGTCTCCTGCCCGTAGTTGCTGGCGAGCGTCATGCCTTCATAAGCGCCGGCGACCTCATTGTAATTCCACAGCCACATGACGCCGCGAACCCGCTTATCCGCGCGCGTAAATGAGCCGTCGCATTGGATGTAGTTGCCCGAGAGCACCGCGCGACACTCGGCAGCGAACGACTCGTGGCGCGCCTCTGCATCGCCTTGAAAGGCCGGCGTGAACACCGCCTCGCCCTCCCAACGGCCGATCCAGAAATCAAGATCGCGCGTCGAACGGCCGGAAGGATTTGGCGCGCGCGCATCGGCCGGCGCGATCCGAAGCAGGCGCGCGTTCCGATCTTCGTCGGTGAGCAAATAGATAAGCCCGTCCGGCCCGACACGAACGTCGCGAATGCGCTGGCGTAGCGCCGAATACATACGCGCATCCTCGAACAACAGCCCGCTCTCGCGCCCAACGCGCAGCCGCACCAGCCCGCGCGCTGCCAAGCCGCCGACGAAGAACTTGTCGGTAAAGTCCGGATAGCGATCACCGCGATAGAGAATGAGCCCCGACGGCGCGATGGACGGCGCCCAGAAGAAGCCCGGCCGCTCGAATTCCGGCGCCGACTGGCGTTCGCTGATCAGCTTCCCATCATAGTCGATGCCATAGCTGACGGAAGGCCAGCCATAGTTCGCACCTGCATGCAGCAAATTGATCTCATCCCCGCCGCGCGGCCCGTGCTCGTGCGACCAAACCGCGCCCGTCCGGGTGTCGAGCGTGAGGCCCTGGATGTTGCGATGACCGCTCGTCCATATCTCCGGCGCTGCATCGGCACCGCCAAGGAACGGATTGCCGGCCGCCGGTGCACCATCGCGCGTCAGACGAAGGACCTTGCCCAGATGCGAACGCATGTCCTGCGCGGCGGCGCGGTAGTCGTAGCCGTCGCCAACGGTCAGCAGCAACGTCTCGTCGGGAAGAAAAAGCAGGCGCCCGCCGGGATGGGACGGCCCTTTCTTCGGCACGTTGGTGCGAAAGACTACGCGCCCATCCCGAAAGCGCCCGCCGTCGAATCGGGCGCGCCAAATGGCCGTGCGGTTGGCGGCGTCGTTCCCTTCAACGAACGCAAGATAGATGAGCTTGTTTGTCGCGAACTGCGGGTCGATTGCGATGTCCAGATAGCCCGAGTCCTCGCGCGCCAGAACATCCGCCGGCACACCACGCAACAGCGGACCGGCCGCGCCCTCCTTCACCAGGCGCACGCCAGCGTGCTTCTCGACCACCAGAATGCCGCCGCCCGGTAAAAACGCTAGAGACCAGGGAAATGCGAGACCGCCAGCAATCGTATGAAGCGGCGGATCGTTCGCCTGGGGGATTGGCACCGCATCAAGCGCAACGGCCGCTTCCCGAGCCGTCGGTCCCGCCGCGCGCACGCCTCCCGTCGCGCCCAAACACGCAACCGAAACCAGAAACACCGCTAACCAGCAACGCATCGCCGCAATCCCGAAGCCCGGGCGCCGACTTTAGCCGCGCCGCCTTGCACGTTGCAGTCAATCGCGCGCCCGTTTATGCCGGAAACCGCCACAGACGGGACATCGCATGACGCCCCCTTCGATCGAACTGGACCGAACCGACCGACGCATCTTGCGCATCATTCAGAAGGACTGCACCGTCGGCGCCGAGGCCCTAGGCGAACAATGCGGTGCCTCACCCTCGACGGTATTGCGCCGCCTAAAACGGTTGCGCGATCTGGGCGTGGTAACGGCCGAGGTTGCCGTGGTCGATCCGAAGAAAGTCGGCCGCCCACTAATGATGATCGTGGGCGTGCGCCTGCAGGGCGAGGACTCGAAGGCTGCCGCCGCCTTCGTACAGGCCATGCGCGCACATCCGGCTGTGATGCAGTGCTACTTCGTGACCGGCGAGGCTGACTACATCTTCCACCTCTCTGTCACCGACATGGAGGAGTTCAACGCGTTCGTTCAAGACAACCTGATCGCTAATGCACACGTGCAGGTAACCGCAACGAACGTCGTAATCTCACCACTGAAAGTGGGGCTAGCCGTTCCCATCGCCGAATAGCAAGAACCCGTGCAATTCGACGAACTTCACTCGGACGTACGCGCTCTACGATGTCTTCTTCCCGATATACCCGACGATCGCCATCGCTACGCCGATGCCGATGACGACGCCTGACGTCTGCCCAACGATTTCCATGAGCGCCTTCGGGTCGGTCGATTGCGGGGCAAAGCCCATCATCACGAAAAAGAACACCACCGCGAGCGCGGCGAGAACGCAACCCACGATCACCAACCGCCAGTTTCTCTGCCGCATGCTGTCCCCCAGAATCGTTGCGGCGGCGATTGATGCATGAGCAGGCGCAATCACGCAACGCTGCGCTCCGTTAACGGTGTGGCGCCCGACCGGGAGCATTTGTGCGAAATTCGCGCGACAACGCCGTTCTTCCCGTGTGCGCCGTTGCAGCGGGGGAACAGTTGCACGGACAGAATTGCTTTAAGATTCGCCTCGATCCGGGGGGACCACTCGATGAAACGCGTCGCGATCGCCGTGCTTGCCTTACTGCTGCTGAGCTCGTGCACCGACGTGAAGCCCGGTACCGACATGTACGCGTCGCAGCGCGCGATGCCGCCCGACCGCGGCATGGAATGCTTGAGCTTGGTGCTCGTCGACGACAAATGCACCCGTGATTGGTACGCCTGCAAACAAGACGCAAGCGGCGGCCAAACCTGCGCCGCCGGCTTCAAGTCATGTTGCCGCCTGCACGGTCAGGGGTCGCGCTCCAAGATCGGTGCACCCGAATCGGTCGACGACTAACAGCTGCCTCACGGTCGATAGAAAATGTGCGATCCGATGCGCGCCACCTTGACCATGCTCGACGCCCAATAGGGCCGCACGCTGTCCGCGTGATAGAACGTCGCGCCTCGTGAGACTGAACGCCCGCGCCCATGCGTCCGCAGCACGGAACCCGCCACGCGCTTCGCCCGCCGCCAGGCACGCTCGTCGCGAACCACATCCGAAATGCCGTCGCACGTGAACGAGAATTGACAACCCGTCGCTCGCGACGCGCCTTCATAGACGACGCCGCAAACCGTCTTCGGCCGCCCCGGCACACGCGTGCGCGCCAACACGACCTCCGCGACCGCCTTCTGCCCCTTCGTGCTTTCGCCACGCGCTTCAAAATAAATCGCGGTTGCGAGACAGTTCTTCTCGCCCAACCCGTTCGAAGCAGGTGCCTCAGCCGACGGCGCCGGCTCGTCGGGTATGGGCGCCATCGCCACCGCGCCCGGCAACAACGAAAGCACATTCGCTTTCATTGCCTCCGCCGCCGCATCCTGTGTCCCCGCAGTGGCCGGCACCACCACCGCAAAGCTTGAACAAACCAAAGCTGCACCGAGCAACCGCATTGAACCGGTCCTTTACCAATTTAGGACCGCGCAGGTATCAAGCGCGTCCGCCGATGCCCACTAGCGAGCCCGACAGCAAACGCAGCGATTGTGCTTAAGCCGTTGATTTTCCGTCGCGTGGTTGACGGCAATAACGAAGAATTAATGGGAGCAAGCGGCCACCTGACGCTTCATGAATTCGCTGTAAGTCCGCCATGCAACCGCCGAAAGCCCGCGCAGTCGTGAACAACCTCACAGCTATGTGAGTTCAACAATTCGCCTCCGCCCCGTCAAATTGCGCAGGGTTAGGCTGGAGAATTCCTGGTGCGCGCGCTGACGGCGTTGAGCCTGAAGAGTCCCGCGGCTGTCGCCGTGGGCGTCGCTGTGACGATTCTGTTCGGCATGTTCGCGCTAACCACGCTCCCGATCCAACTATTCCCCGAAATAGAGCGCCCGCAAATCGGCATCCAAACCGGTTGGCGAACCGCGACGCCGCGCGAGGTCGAAGCGCAAATCGTCGAACCGCAAGAAGAGGTCCTGCAGGGTATCTCGGGCCTCGAAGAGATGAACGCGTTCGTCAATTCCGGCGGCGCATACATCAACCTGACGTTCGGCATCGGCACCGACATGCGCCAGACGCTGGTCGACGTGATCGGCCGTTTGAACCGCATTCCCTCGCTCCCCGCCGACTCCGAACGGCCGTTCGTGCAGCTCGCCAATACGCAAGACTCGAACGCCTCGCTGCTCTACGTGTTCCTGCAGCGCCAACCCGGCAACCCGCGAGCGATTGAGGATTACGAGTCGTTCCTGCGCTATACTGTTGCCCCGCGACTGGAGGCCATTCCCGGCGTCGGCAGCGTCGAAATGAACCTGACCGGCGCCCAGGAAGAACTGCAGATCATTTTCGATCCGCTGAAAACGGCCTCGCTCGGCATTCAAATACCCAACATCGCCCGCCAGATCAGCGCTTCCGACGATGTCTCCGGCGGCACCATCGACGTTGGCCGGCGCCAATACGGTCTCTCGTTTCGCGGCCGCTATTCGGTTGACGACCTCAAACGACTCATCCTCGAATGGCGCGACGGCAAGCCGGTTCTGTTGGGCGACATTGCCGATGTGAAAGTCGCGCGCGCCAAGCGCAACTCGTTTGCCTACCAAAACGGCAACCCCGCCCTGGGCTTCCGCATCGTGCGCGAAACCGGCGCCAACGTGCTCGCCACCGTAAACGCGGTGAAAGCGGAACTCGTCAAAATCAACGAGGGCCCGGCAAAGGAACAAGGCGTCAAACTGCAGTACTCGTTTGACCCGTCGCACTTTATCAATCAGGCGATCGAGATGCTTTCGCGCGACCTGATCCTGGGCATTCTGCTCGCGGTCGGCGTGCTCTGGTTCTTTATGCGCGAGTGGCGCGCAACGCTGATCATCTCAGCGGCGATTCCGATTTGTCTGCTCGCGGTCGTCGTCTTGCTGCAAACGACCGGCCGCAGCATCAACGTCGTCTCCCTCGCAGGGCTGGCGTTTGCCACCGGCATGGTGCTCGACGCGGCCATCGTCGCGTTCGAGAACATCTTGCGCCTGCGCGAACAGGGCATGCCGGCGGCCGAAGCGGCCCAGAAGGGAACCGACCAAGTCTGGGGCGCATTGCTCGCCACCACCGCAACGAACGTTGCCATCTTTCTTCCCGTCATCTTCATCAAGGACGTCGAAGGTCAACTATTCGCGGACCTGTCCTTGACGATCGCCGCCGCCGTATTTGTCTCCTTGATTGTGGCGATCACGGTCGTACCCATGCTGTCGGCGATCTTCTTGAAGACGCGGCCACGCGTACCGGAGTTCGCGAGTGTTTGGCGCGGCATCGCCGACTACGTGATGGGCACAACCGACACGCCCCGAAAGCGCCGTTTCTGGATCGGCGGCCTCATCGGGGGGTCGATCGCAGGAACGATTCTGTTGGCCCCGAGCCTGCAGTACCTTCCGCAAGTCAAACGTGCCGCCATCGATGTCTTCTTCCAGCTGCCACCGGCCGCAACGACGACTTTCACGGAGAACGAAGTCGCCAAGCCCATCATCCAGCGGCTGACCCCATACATGAAGGGCGAGAAGCAGCCACAGCTCCTCAATTACTATCTGATCAACTACGGCCCCGGTAACTTGAACATGGCCGTGCGCGTGATCGACGACGCCGAGCTATCGCCGCGAATGCTCGAGATCGTCCGCAAGGAAATCCTCAAAGACCTCCCCGATACGCAAGCCTTCGCCGCGGTCGGCAGCCTGTTCGGCGGCTTCGATGCCGGTGGCGGTATCGCCATCAACGTACAATCGACCAACGCCGAAGCGATGCGTAACGCTGCCCGGCGCGGCTTCGAACTGCTGACGGCGAAGTTCCCCGACGCCTCCGTCAACCCGCAACCGTCGCTCGACTACGACCAGCCGGAGTTCAAGATAACGCCGAACGACCGCGCGATCAGCGAGGCGGGATGGACGCGAGTCGACTTGGGCAACGTCGTGCAAGCCTTCGGCGAAGGTGTGTACAGCGGCCGCCGTTACGACGGCGACAAGCGGTTGAACATCATCCTCAAGTCGGATCCTCTCACCTCCGCCAACGATCTGCTCAGCTCGCCCGTCGCGACACCGACCGCCGGCGTCATGCCACTCGGCCAGTTGATCGACGTTCAAGAGTCGCTGGCACCAAGCGGTCTCTATCGCCTCGATCGTCGCCGCACGATCGCGCTGTTCTTCTCGCCGCCCGAGAACATGGCTCTACAAGACGCGCTCAACACGATCCGTACCGAGATCGAACCCGAAATCAAAAAGCTCCTCCCCGCCGACGGACGCGTCTTCTATGGCGCGGCGGCCGATCACCTCGACAACGCGCTTTGGACGATGGGCAAGAACTTCGGCCTGGCGGTCTTGCTGCTGTTTCTCATCATGGCCGCCCTTTTCAAGTCGATGCGAGATTCGGCCATCGCCACCATCGGGCTGCCGCTGGGCACGGTCGGTGGCGTTGCTGCGCTCCAGTTCGTCGGGCTCTTCACGTTCCAACCGCTCGACCTCCTCACGATGATCGGCTTCATCATCGTGCTCGGTCTCGTCGTCAACAATACGATCCTCCTCGTCGCGCGCACGCGTCAAGCCGAGGCCGAAGGCATGACGCGCGCCGAGGCCGTTCGCTCAAGCCTCGAAACCCGCCTGCGCCCCATCTTCTCGAGTACGCTGACCGCCGTCTTCGGCATGCTGCCGCTTGTCGTTATTCCGGGCGCCGGTGCTGACATCTATCGCGGCCTTGCGTCCGTCATCGTTGGCGGCATTCTTATCAGTCACATCTTCACGGTGATCCTGATCCCGGCGATGCTAAGGCTCGGCGAACGCCCTGTCGTCGTCACGCGGGAGCCGATGACCCCACCCAAGCCCCGCGAATTGAAGGTGGCCGCATGATCCAGAACTTCGCTCAACGCCTACGCTCGGATCGCCGCACAAGGATCGGCGGTGGCCTCGTCGCGCTTGCGGCCATCGCGCTCGGCCTGTGGTTCGTGACCCGCCCCGCCACCAACGCTGTCGTTGCGCCCGCCGCAGAAGCCGCCGTGCAACCCGACCAAAGCGATTGGCCGCCGGTCAGCATCGCAAAAGTGACCGCAACCCGCATTGCGCCGCAAGCGAGCTACCCCGGCACTGTCGTTTCACGCAACGACTCGCGCCTTGCCGCCGATGTCGAAGGCCGCGTCGAATGGGTTGCCGACGTCGGCACCGTGGTTGCAAAGGGCGACGTGATCGCACGGCTCGACGCCAATCGCGCCCGAATGCAACAGGACGCAGACACGGCGACGGTCGCAAAACTGTCCGCTCAGCTGCGCTACGACCGCGGACACGCAACGCGCATGCAGGAGCTTGCCGAACGCAAGGTCGTCTCGAAAGCGGCCGTCGATCAGGCAGCCGCGACGCGCGACGCAAACGAAGCCGCTCTGAAGGCTGCTCAAGCCGACATGAAGCGCTCGCAGTATCAGCTCGACAACGCGCAGATCCGGGCGCCGTTTGCCGGCCGCATCGTTTCGCGCCTCATCAACGCCGGCGAGTATGCCAGCCCCGGCAAGGAAATAGTCCGCCTTGTCGATCTCGACGCCATCGAGATCGCCACACAAGTCCCGATCGCCTCTATGCAGCACCTGAAAGAGGACATGCGCATCACGGCAGAACTCCAGGGCAAACCCGTGCAAGCGACTATCCGCGTCATCGTACCCGTGGGCGACAGCGCCAGCCGCACCGTCGAAGTTCGCCTGGCGCTCGATCCCGGAGCCGCCTTCGTAGGCGACGCGGCGAAAGTGCTGATCCCTGCCGCGGAACCACGGATGGTGCTGGCCGTGCCGCGCGACGCCCTCGTGCTGCGTGAGGAAAACACCTATCTTTTCAAGCTCTCCGCCGACAACAAGGCCGAGCGCATCGTTGTCGAAGTCGGCGCAGCCGACGGCGACATGGTCGAAGTCACCGGCATGCTCAAAGCCGGCGAGCGCGTCATCATCCGCGGCGCCGAACGCATCGAAAGCGGCCAAAAGGTCCGGCTGGTGACCTGACCACAACCGGCGTCATGAACTGATCTTCCGCAACATGTTGCGCGATTCGGCTTCTGCCGCACGCGCCAGTTAGGGCTTGGCGCGCGGCCCTCCCCTCCCTACATTCCGCCCCACCCCATGGCCCGCCCCGTCCCCCGCTTCGTTTGTCAGTCCTGCGCCGCCGCTTACCCGAAGTGGAGCGGCCGTTGCGAGTCGTGCGGCGCGTGGAACTCGCTGGCCGAAGAGGCCGACGACACGGCAATCCCCGGTGCGAAGGCCTCGGGGCGCGGCGGACGGCTGATCGCGCTGGAGCCCGTAAAGGGCTCCTCCCCCACCCCGCCGCGTATGCTGACCGGCATCGCGGAGTTCGACCGCGTTTGCGGCGGCGGCTTGGTCGCAGGTTCGGCGCTGCTCGTTGGCGGCGATCCCGGCATCGGCAAGTCGACGCTGCTGTTGCAGGCGATGACGGCGCTCGCGAAGTCCGGCAAGTCCGCCGTCTACATCTCCGGCGAAGAAGGCATCGACCAAACGCGCCTGCGCGCAAAGCGCCTCGGCCTCGAAGACAGTCAGGTCAAGCTCGCCGCCGAAACAAGCCTGCGCGATATTCTGACGACGCTCGACACCGGCAACGCACCGGCGACGCTCGTCGTCGACTCGATCCAAACCGTTTGGTCCGACGCGATCGAATCCGCCCCCGGCACCGTCAGCCAAGTCCGCGCCTGCGCCCAGGAACTTATCCGTTACGCCAAGCGCCGCGGCACTGCGTTGCTCCTCATCGGCCACGTCACCAAGGATGGCCAGATCGCCGGCCCCCGCGTCGTCGAGCACATGGTCGACGCCGTGCTCTACTTCGAAGGCGAGCGCGGCCACCAGTTCCGCATCCTGCGCGCGGTTAAGAATCGATTCGGCCCTACCGACGAAATCGGCGTCTTCGAAATGCGCGAAGAGGGTCTGACCGAGGTCGCAAACCCCTCAGCCCTGTTCCTCGGCCCCAAAGAATCACGCGCCTCCGGAGCCGCCGTATTCGCCGGGATCGAGGGCACCCGTCCGCTGCTTGTGGAAATCCAGGCACTGGTCGCCGATGCCAGCTACGGTGCCCCGCGCCGCGCCGTTGTCGGTTGGGATTCCGCCAGGCTGGCAATGGTACTAGCTGTCCTGGACGCCCGTGCCGACATCACGATTTCCGCCCAAGACGTCTACCTGAACGTCGCCGGTGGCCTGCGCATCGGCGAGCCGGCCGCAGATTTGGCGGCAGCCGGCGCGCTCGTTTCCTCGCATCTGGGGGTTATTGTGCCCCCCGATTGCGTGTTCTTTGGCGAAATTAGCCTCTCGGGTACCGTCCGCGCGGTCGGCCAATCCGACGCGCGCCTAAAAGAAGCGCAGAAACTCGGTTTCAAGCGCGCCTTTGTGCCGCCGGGCGTTTCCCCACCGAAGGGACTAGAAGTCACGCCGGTTCCGTCGGTTGGCGCACTGATTGCGCACTTGCAAACGTTTCGTTAACCCAAACGGCGCACACGTATGGTAGGCAACCGCGCGCAACGATGCTGCATATCCCGCTGACCATCGTCGATCTTATCGTGCTCGGGATCTTGATGATCTCCGGCCTGATCGCGGCGTATCGCGGGTTCCTGAAAGAAGCACTCTCCGTCTCCTCTTGGCTGTTCGCAGCCCTCGCCGCCGTCTTCTTCTGGCCTGTGACGAAGCCGTTCGCGCGCTCGCTCGTCGAGCCCCATCTGTTCGCCGATATCTTGGCGCTGGTCGGCGTCTTCTTCTTGGTGCTGATCCCGGCCTCGTTCATGAGTTTCCGTCTGTCCGAAATGGTTCGGGGCAGCCGCGCCGGCCCGCTCGACCGTTCTCTCGGATTTGTGTTCGGCGTTGCGCGTGGCCTCCTGGTCGTGGGCCTCGGCTACGTTATCTTCTCCTCATTGGCAGGCCCCAAAGAACAACCCGAATGGGTGCGCGAGGCGCGCCTCCTACCCGTCGTCAAGGGCACCGCGGATGTGATCCGCTCGCTCGGCAACGGCAAGAAAAAGAACAAGGAAGAACCAGCGGACGAAGAAGCCGCACCGAAGGAAACGAAACAGGCGGCGTCAACAAGCAGCGTCGTACCCGTTCCGAAACCAAAGCCGACGCGCGAAGCAGCCGCCGGCAACAGCAACGAAGGCGGTGGGGACAAGAGCACAACCTATAGCGCGGGCCAACGCCGCGCCTTGGATGCGCTCGTAAAGTCCACCTCGAAAGAGTGATGGAAGACGACATCTCGACGAACCCCTTCGCTGACGACAAGCTGAAGGAGGAATGCGGAATCTTCGGCATCTGGGGCAAACCGGAGGCTGCGGCCTTCGTCGTCCTGGGGCTGCACGCGCTGCAGCACCGCGGCCAAGAAGCCGCCGGCATCGTCTCCAGCGACGGCCAGAACTTCTTCCGCGAACGGCGCGAAGGTCTGGTCGGCGATCAGTTCTCCGTCGGCGGCCCAGTCGAAAAGCTCGCCGGCCAAAACGCCATCGGCCATGTGCGCTACTCGACCACCGGCGGCTCTCTCAACCGCAACATCCAACCCTTCTTTGCCGACGTCGCGAACGGCGGCATCGCCATCGCCCACAACGGCAACCTCACCAACGCCGTCGCCCTGCGCAAACGCCTGGTGAACAAGGGCTCGATCTTCTACTCGACCTCCGACACGGAGTGCATTGTCCACCTGGTCGCCACCTCAAGCTACGGCCCGATCGTCGACCGCTTGATCGACGCTTTGAAGCAAGTCGAAGGCGCCTACTCGCTCGTCGCCTTGACCCGCAAGAAACTCATCGGCGCACGCGACCCGTTGGGTGTTCGCCCGCTCGTGATCGGCAAAGTCGAAGATGCCTACGTGCTCGCCTCCGAGACCTGCGCCCTCGACATTATCGGCGCCGAGTTCGTGCGCGACGTGAAGCCTGGCGAACTCGTCGTGATCTCCGACGAAGGGATCGAATCGTACCAACCGTTCCCGCCCGCACGGCAACGCTTCTGCATCTTCGAATACGTCTACTTCGCAAGACCCGACAGCATGATCGACGGCCTCGGCGTCTACGAAGTGCGCAAGTCCATCGGCGCCGAACTTGCTCGTGAAGCCCCGGTCGAAGCCGATATGGTCGTCCCAGTCCCCGATTCCGGCGTCCCGGCCTCCATCGGCTACGCGGAGGCGTCAAAGATCCCGTTCGAACTGGGCATCATCCGCAATCACTATGTCGGTCGCACGTTCATCGAGCCGAGCGATCACATCCGCCACCTCGGCGTGAAGCTGAAGCACAACGCCAACCGCGCCCGCATCAAGGGCAAGCGCGTCGTTCTCGTCGACGACTCCATCGTCCGCGGCACGACCTCGAAGAAGATCATCAAGATGGTCCGCGACGCCGGCGCCACCGAAGTGCACATGCGCATCGCTAGCCCGCCCACGACCGACAGCTGCTTCTACGGCGTCGACACGCCGGAAAAGAAGAACCTGCTCGCCGCCAACTATACGATCGCCGAGATGTGCCGCTTCATCGGCGCGGACTCGTTGCACTTCATCTCGATCAACGGCCTCTACCGAGCACTTCGCCAGAACCGCCGCGACGGCGCCACCACGCGCTACTGCGACGCCTGCTTCACCGGCGAGTACCCGACGACGCTGACCGACCGCGACAGCACGACGGACAACGGCGGCCAACTCTCGCTTCTGGCGGTCTAGCCTTGACGCAGCGTCTTTCAAACCGCGTCGCTCTCGTGACCGGCGCTTCCCGCGGCATCGGCCGCAGCGTCGCGCGTGCCCTCGCCCGCAAAGGCGCGCACATCATCGCCGTAGCCCGCACCGTCGGCGCCCTCGAAGCGCTCGACGACGAGATCAAGCGCGACGGTGGCGCCGCCACCCTCGTCCCGCTCGACCTGCGCGACGGCCCGGCAATGCCGCGCTTGGCCGCTGCCGTCGCCGAACGCTGGGGCAAGCTCGACATCCTGGTCGGCAACGCCGGCGTGCTGGGCAAGCTCACGCCCGTGATCAACATCGAACCAAAACTCTGGATCGAAACGCTTGAGGTCAATCTCAACGCCAACTTGCGCCTGATTCAAGCGTTCGACGTGTTGTTGAAGCGCGCCGAAGCCGGCCGCGCCGTCTTCATCACCTCGGGCGCCGCCACCAACAACCGCGCCTATTGGGGCCCCTACGCCACCACGAAAGCCGCACTGAACGCGCTCGTCAAAACCTACGCCGCCGAGTGCGCCTCGACGCCGGTGCACGTGAATCTCTTTAATCCCGGCCCGACCCGTACGAACATGCGCGCCGACGCCTTCCCCGGTGAAAACCCGGAGACACTTCCCACGCCGGACGCCGTCGCCACGCAAATCGTCGAACTCGTCCTGCCGACCGAAACCCGCAACGGCGAGATCGTCGCCTTCCGAAACGACGTTGCCTGAAATGAGACGGGCGGCGTGTACCGCCGCTCGCATCATTGAGCGATCACGCGCCCGGCGCTTTCGTGCGGCTGCCAAACCAGCGGGCAATAAGGCCACCAATTACAACAACACCCACGGCGATCAGCTTCCACGACGCGATCAGCAGGGCGAGCAGTCCTTTGAACAAACCGGCTTTGGCTGCGACCCCGCCGGCCACGAGCGCCGCAAGTCCGTACGCCGCGACCTGATCGCCTTCCTTGAAGTCCGTATACTTGTTGCCGTCGGTGAAGGAGACGGTATTTAACAGAGCCGGCACCTTCTTGTTGACACTGTCGAGCTGATCCATTCCCGCGACCACATTGATCTGCAGTACGCCGGTGCGCCCCAACGCGCGGATCGCGTAGTTCAGCGTGTGCGCGTCCTTGCCGAATTGCAGATGTTTCGCCCAGTAAAGCTTGTGCCCAACGCTGTCGTACTTCGGCGCCTCCGCCCAACCGACCAACGAAATCGGTTCATAGCCCTTCTCCACCCGCTCTTCACTCGCGTCGGCGGTGCTGCTCTGCATCTCTTTCAGCAAGTCGCCGTAATCGATCGACTTCGCATCGTCGTCGGCAATGTGGCCTTCGTTCTCGTAGGTTATGATTGCCGCCCAGCTTCCCTGATCGAGCAAACTGACTTCGGATGGAATGATCGCCCCCAACACGCCGTCAGCATTGTCTGGCGGGTTACCCCACAGATCGACAAGCACGCGTCGCGTGTCGTCGGCGTCGAGATATGCAAACTCCTCACTCACAACGATCTGCGCCTGACCGCCCGGAAGAACGATCGTTCCTCCGCGCTTGACCAAGCTCGCGACGAGCTTCTCTTCGGCGGTTGGCGCCGTCGCTGCCGCGTCCGCAGCGCTCGCCGGCTCGGTCTCGGTGCTGTCCATCGAGGGCACCTCGACCTTTGGTCCGGCATCGGGCGGCAATAGCGGCGCATCCGCCTCACCGCCCGGCGTCATCGCCGGGGCAGGCTGCTCCTTTGGCGGCGGCAAAACATCGGCGAGTGCCGCCTGGGATAATATCAAGGCAGTCGACAGAAAGAGTGCACTACGAACGATCATGGCCCTCACCTCAAATGATCTGATCAAATGATCTGAGGCAGCCTAAATCGAAATCCCCGAGCGCCGCCAGGGGATTCAGGTTGTGCCGTGCAAGTTCTAAGTCTTGCGCCTCTTGTCGAAGGGATTGGCGCCCGCCTTCACTTTCATGCGGATCGGCACGCCCGTGAAGCCGAAATGTTCGCGCAACCCGTTGACCAAATACCGGCCGTAGTCGCCCGGAAGCTCGCCGGCTTGGCTCGACGAAATCGCAAATGTCGGCGGCCGGGTCCGTGCCTGAGTGATGTAGCGGATCTTGATCCGCCGCCCCTTCGGCGCCGGCGGCGAATGACGCTCCAGCATCATGGCCAGCCAGTCATTCAGCTTGTGCGTCGAAACCCGCCGATTCCAAATTTCGTGCTGCCGCGCGACCGCAGGCATCAAACGATCCACGCCATCGCCCTCAAGCGCCGAGAGCGCGACGATCGGCACGCCCTTCCACTGCGGCAACAGTTCATCGACCCGCGCCTTCAGTGTCTTCAAGCGTTGCGCTTTGTCTTCGACCAGGTCCCATTTGTTGACCGCGACCACCATTGCGCGCCCCTCGCGCTCGACCAAGTCGGCGATCTGCAAGTCCTGCGTCTCGAACGGAATGTCGGCATCGATGACGAGGATGACGACCTCCGCCATCTTGATCTCTTCCAGCGCGTCCGCCACCGACAGCTTCTCGAGTTCCTCGGAAACCCTCGCCTTCCGCCGCAGTCCAGCCGTGTCGACGAGTTTGATCTTGCGCCCTTCCCAAGACCATTCTGCCACAACGGCATCGCGCGTGATCCCGGCCTCAGGTCCTGTGATCGACCGTTCGGTTCCGAGCAGTCGGTTGAGCAATGTCGACTTCCCCGCATTCGGCCGTCCGGTAATCGCGATCGTGAGCGGCTTCGTCGGATCGTCTTCCTCGTCATCCGCCTCACGCGCTTCATCCGGCGCCAAAGCGATTAGTGCGCGATAAAGATCGTCCAGCCCTCGACCATGCGCCGCCGACACGGCGACCGGCTCGCCAAACCCCATTCCTTCGGCCTCTGAAAAGGTCGCTTCCGATGCACGCGTGTCGGCCTTGTTCACGGTGAGAACAACCGGCTTGCCCGACTTGCGCAAAAGTTGCGCGACATCCCGGTCGCCGGCCGTAATGCCGTCACGCCCGTCGATCACGAACAGCAACACATCCGCTTGCTCGATAGCCGAGCGTGTTTGCTTCTGAATGCGCTCCCCCAGCCCATCGGCTTTGCCATCATCGAGCCCAGCCGTGTCGAGGAGGCGAAACCCCAGATCGAGCAGCTGCGCCTCGCCCTCTCGCCAATCGCGCGTAACGCCGGGCGTATCGTCGACGATGGCGGCGTGCTTCCCCGTCAGCCGGTTGAACAGCGTCGACTTGCCCACATTGGGGCGCCCGGCAATCGCGACGGTAAAGGCCATGTGCGCATATAGCGGCGTCTATTTCAGCGCCGTCAACCGCGCATCATCCGTCAGGATGTAAACCGTGTTGTTCGCGACAATCGGCGCAATGAACGCTTTATCCGGAATGTCGATCTGGCCCAAGATCTCGCCCGTGTACGGCGAAATCGACACGGCATAACCTTCGGACGACAAAGCGATCAGGCGGTCCGACACTAACACCGGCCCCGACCAGGCGATCGCGCCGCGGCGGCCCTCCTTGTTGCGGAACGCGTCGAGCTGGCGAATCCAACGAATGCGCCCGTCCGCCCGGCGCACGCACAGAACCTGCGCGTCGTCCGTGATCACATAGACATAGTCGCCCACGACCCAAGGTCGCTGCGTCCCACCCACGTCGATCGTCCAAACGCGCTCGCCGGTGCGAATATCGATCGCGACCAGACGGCCAGCGTGACTGTTCGCGAAAACGACACCGCGGTCGATCACCGGCCGGCCTGAGATGTCCGCCAGCGACGATAGAGGGGTAAGCCCGCTGGTGCGTGCCAGCGTGTCATTCCAGGCAGGACGTCCATTGCGTACATTGAGCGCGAAAAGCTCACCCGACGTATAGGGAACAACGACAAGATCGCCCGAGACCGCGACGCTGTTGGAGCCCAAAATGCCCGCCGACTCGGCAATGCCGCGATGATCCCACAGCACCCGTCCATCGTCTTCGGCCAGCGCCAGCAGCTGATTCTCCTGCGTTGCCACGAACACCCGGCCACCGTTTACGACGGGCGCTGCACGGAACGGCACCGTCGCCGCGCGCCGCCAAATCTGTTTGCCGGAATTCGCATCGAGCGCCGCCACAAAGCCGAAACCCGTCGACACGAAGACGCGCCCATTGTCGACGGCAACGCCGCCGCCAAACCCGTCTTCCGCATCTTCGTCGTCCGGCGTCAAATCCGCACGCCACAATCGGTCGCCGTCCTTCAGGTCGTAGGCCGAAACATTGACCTCGGAGTCGAGCACGAAAATCTTCCCCCCGGAGATGACGGGCGACGCCGTCAATCGCGAAGCGGTCGTCGACCCGGCCCCAACGCTAGAGCCCCAAACGCGCTCAAGTCCGCCCGCCGCGGACAAATGATGCATCACGTTGTCGGCGTAGCCGCCCGGTTGCGGCCAATCGGCGTTGACGACGGGCTTTGGCAAGCGAACCGGCTCGTCGGCGAGTTTTGGATCCGCCTCGATCACCCGTGCCGACGGCAACACCGAGACGCGTTCGCCGCGGATGTTGACCTTGGTTCCAGGCGTAATGAACTGGTCGAATGTCTCGCAGCCGCCGAGCGAGAACACGCTGACGGCCAAGAGGCTCGCAGCCGCCAGCTTTGTTGCGGTGAGGCGGTGGGTCATTGTGAGGGGCTCGTTTCGTATCAGGGCGTTGTGGGAGCCGGCGCCGCAGGTGCGGGCGCCGCAGGTGCAATCGGATCAGGCCCAAGCAGCGACGGTTGCGCTGGCGCAGTTGCACCAGGCGCCGGCGTCGGCGGCAAGAGCAAAGGTCCCATGTCTCCGCCCGGCAAAAGCAAAGAACTGGGCGATGTCGTCTTGATGTCGGACACCTTCATGCCGTCTTGAATGAGGGCCGACATTTCGATCGAGCGCCGCTTGACGCCTTGCGGCACATCGGGAAGCGCTTGGACGTCGGCATAGATTTTCAGCGCTTCGTCCTTCTTACCGGCGCGCCACGTCGCGTAGGCCAGCATCTCCATGGCCGGCGCGCGCCACGGCCGGCCCGGAGCCGAAATCGGCTCAAGCCGGACCTTCAAGGCGTCGTACTTTTCGGTCTCGATAATCAGAATCGCCGCGCGCAGCTGAGCGAAGTCATGCAATAGCGCCTCACTCGTCCCGTCCGCGATCCGGTCATAGAGCGCGACCGCGGCCTTCGTATCCCCTAGCTGAGCCCGCAGCGCGGCCTCTTGGAACTTCGCAGCGATGGAGTATCCACCGGCACCGCTCGTCCCGAGTTTGGCCAGACGGTCGGAGGCCTCCTTCTCCCGGCCCGCGCCGGACGAGAGCGCCTCCGCAATGGCATCGAGTTCGCGCGAGGATTTCTCGACCTGCAAGCCGTGCCAATAGTTCCAGCCTTGATAGCTGGCCACGCCCAGCACCAAAGCCGAGGCCGCTGCTATGATCGGCGAGCGGTACTTGGCCCACAACTGCTCGAGTTGCTGTCGGCGGTATTCTTCTTGGACTTCTTGAAATACGTCGCTCACTCGGGACCTTCGAAACGCGGCGGGCTGTGCCGCCAAACGGCTGACAGGGGCTGAATTGAGCGCCGGACATTAGCCATGTTGCCACCACCCCGCAATTAGATGACGAAGATTTCAGCCGCACTCGCGCATCGGTTTCAAAGCCGCGCACCCTGCGGCGCTCGCCAGGCGAATCAGGTGAGTCTCAATCTGATTGGGAACCGACCCTGATTTGCCCCTCCCGCAAGCCCGAATTCGTTAACGACCTGTTAACGAGACGCAGCGGCACACAGATTCAGCGATGAGTCGGCCCCCTTGCACCACCGCAACGGAGACGCTCTGCTTGGTCGACGAAGAGCGACAGCGCGGCTCGCCTGGTTAAAGAAAATGCCTAAATTCTGCGATTTCTTGCACCTACCGTGAGATGCATACCTATAAGTACACCAGCGGAAGGTGTATTATTTTCACCACACCGCTAGGGCATGTGTCTTTGGTGCACGAGTCCGACAATCTTTGGTTTCGATAATTGCGATTAAGGGAGACTCCCCCAATAGTAACTCGTGTGAGGAGCCAAAGCGGGTGGCGATCAACAAACCCACTGAGGCGGATGAGCGGGGCAACAGCACGATGACACGTGCAGCGACACTCCTGGTAGCGACTACGGCAGGTGCCTTGATGGCATCGATGCCGGCGCACGCCGGTGATGTGTCGAGCGCCGACCGAATCATCAACGCAATTTACTCGGATCTCGGCATGTCGGCGAAAGCCGAAGCGCCGCAAGACAAGCGCAGCGGGTTCTTCGTTGGCCTGCACACGGGTCTTGGCGCTGAGACCGGTATCGCACCGGAAGCGGCTGGGCTGTCGGTTCCGCTGCTCGACGAGGGTGCCGAGTCGATTACCGCCAACGCGTACTATGCCTACACGACCACGTGGTCGCTGGGGACGTATGTTGGCGGCGGCTTGGGCAAGTTCAATATGCTCGACCAGCCGCTGTTGAACGATGCGCTTCCACGCGGCACGCTCGCCTATCAGGGCATGGCCGGCGTCACCTACTCCTTCACCCCGTCGATGACGTTGGGGATCGAGTACCGCTACTCGGAGCAATTCGACAACGCGTTGCTCGCGCAAAGCACTCTACCGCGCGATCAAGAACAGGACCAAAGCGTGACGCTGCGCTTCGACTTCCTGCTGAACTAAGAGCAATCCTCCTCTCCCGATCTGGGCCGCGCAAGCGGCCCTTTTGTTTTGGCTCTCACGCGATCAGGCGTCGCGCAAGCCGCCACAGCGCAATCACGCTGAGCACAGTCACGCCGCCGACCACCGCCAACGACATGTCTTTGCTGAGCCCCAAGAGCACAACGGCCCAGCTCGCACCGAGGAAGACAGCAACCGAGCCGCCCAACAACACAACGATGAACAACGGATAGGCCAGCAGAAACGGCAGCGACGCTCGTTTCATCTGCACAACTCTCAGCGCGAAGTAGAGCAGCAACGCTCCAAGCGCGATCGGCAAAGCCTGCGACATGCGCGGATTGTAGCGCGCAACCCACAGCGCTCGCCACATACTTAACAGCCGCTAAATATGTCCCCGCTTCACCGGACGCTAACCGGAATCTGCGAGATTGCCGCCTTCTCCAAACTCGGCTCTCCCCCATGTCTTCGATCGTCATCAGGCGTCCAAAGTTCGGCATCCGAGCCGAAGCTGTCCGCGCGCAGAAGGAGCCCACCAACATCGGCGCCGCTTTCTTCGCCGCGCTCTCGGCCACGTTCCCGGACGGCGAAGGCTTCTTCGTCCGCAGCGTTCGCCGCTTCGCCCACCGCGTCGACCCGAAGCTCGCCGCCGATGTCGCGGCCTTCGCGACCCAGGAAGCGCATCACGCCGGCGAACACCGCGCTTTCAACGCGCTCGCAATGCAATGCGGGTTCGACTTGAATCCGATCACCGAACACAGCCAGCGCCACCTATCCGAGGCCGAGAAAAATACGCCGCCCGCGCGCCTCGCCACAACACTGGCCCTTGAGCATTTCACCACGACTCTCTCGCGCGAGATACTGCGTAACCCGCACCATCTCGAACACTTCGATATGCCGTCGCGCAATCTCTGGCGCTGGCACGCGCTTGAGGAAATCGAGCACAAAGCCGTTGCCTTCAACGTATTCGAAGCAATCGCGGCGGACTGGTCACCGCTGCGCCGCTGGTTGATGCGCAGCTGGGCGATCATCGACGGCCTCGCCCGCGTCTCCGCAATTCTGTGGACCGGCATGCGCCGTTTGCTTCCGGAAACAAGCGCAGCCGCGATCCTCTACTACCTCTACGTCGCGCCAGGTCCACTGCGCGCGATCGCGCTCGACCTGCTCTACTTCTTCCGTCCGGGCTTTCATCCCAACGACTACGATGATGGCGCCATGATCGCCACGATCGCGGCCGAGGTCGCGGAGCTCAACGAAACGTCGCTGCGTACTGCTCAGGCTTAAACCCGACGAGCAGCTTCTCGCCGGCAGCCAACACCGGCCGCTTGATCATCGACGGCTGCGCCAGCATCAGCGCCACCGCCTTCTTTGCATCCAGCCCCGCCTTGTCGCCCTCCGGCAGAGCCCGAAACGTCGTCCCGACGCGATTGAGCAAAACTTCCCAACCGGCGTCCTTCACCCAACGCTCCAAAAGCGCGCGCTCAATCCCGGCGCTTTTGTAATCGTGGAACGCATAGGCCACCCCATGCGCATCGAGCCACGCCCGCGCCTTCTTCATCGTGTCGCAGTTCTTGATCCCGTAGATCGTAACCGTCTTCGCCATCAGTCTTCCGCCGCCATCGCCGCCAGCTTAGCGATCGTGTTCATGTTCCGCGCCGTACCGGTCAGCGCGGCAGGAATGCGCAACTTCGAGTCCGCCATACCGTCCCCGTAGTGCACATATATCTCGCGCTTGCCCAGCTTCATCTCTTCGCCGCGTACGCCCGTCGCCGCCTTCAACGAATCCTTGGGCGGTGCCTCGTCGAGAAAGATCGCAACCGTCCGGTTCGGCGCGGCCTTGGGAAACGGACTGGCCTTCAGTACCGCCTGAATCTCATTGGCCGTTCGCACCGCGACACCAACCGGCTTGCCGGCGAATGCCTTCAACCTCGCCTCAAGTGCCGCCTTCACCTGCGCCGCCGACGCCATGCTCTGAAACACCACGTTGCCGCTTGCGATGTAGGTCCGCACCGCTACAAATCCCGCCGCCTCGCACATCGCCTTCAGCTCGCTCATCGGCAGCTTCCCCGTGCCGCCCACATTAACCGCCCGAAGCAGCGCAACGTAGACCGTCATCCCCTCACCCCAGCGCCGCAAGCTGCGCCGGCGACAGCTTCAACGTCGTCGCCCCAAGCAACTCCTTCAACTGCGCAACGCTGGTCGCACTCGCGATCGGCGCACTGATTCCGGACTGCGCCAATATCCAGGCGAGCGCGATCTGCGGCAGGCTCGCACCGGTCTCGGCCGCCACCTTGTCCATCCGCCCCAGCATCGCGAGGTTCTTCTCCAGGTGCTTCTTCGGCGCCCCTTGACCGCGCGGGCTCTTCGCCAAGTCTTCAACGGTGCGGTACTTGCCCGTCAAAAACCCCGCCGCGAGCCCATAATAGGGCAGCGCCGCAACGCCCTCCTTCGCACAGAGCTCCCGGATCGCCCCTTCGTGCTGATCGCGGACCAGCAGATTGAATTCGTTCTGCACCACCGTGTAAGGCGTAAAACCGTTGGAGAGCGCTGCCGCCCGCGCCGCGCCAAGCCGTGCTGCCGTAAAGTTCGACGCGCCCAACGCCCGCACCTTATTGGCACGCACCAGCGCATCGAACCCGCCGCCGATCACGTCAAGCGGCGTCTCCGCATCATCGCGATGCGCGTAGTAGAGATCGACATAGTCCGTCTGCAGCCGCTGCAAAGACGCATCGAGCGCCGCCGCCACCTTCGCCGACTGCAGCCCGCCCGGCAGGTTCATCCCATTGACCTTCGTCGCAATGCGCATCGCCGACCGATTGCCGCGCGCCTTCAGCCAAGCCCCGAGCACCGTTTCGGACTCACCCCCTTTGTGCCCGGGCACCCAGGCGGAATAGACGTCGGCCGTATCCACCATCCGCCCACCCGCGTCATAGAACGCGTCGAGAATGGCGAAGCTCGTATCCGCATTCGCCGTCCACCCGAACACATTCCCGCCCAACACCAACCGGATGCCGCCCAGCGCCGGATTGTTCGTATCGAAATTCGCCGTCACGTGAGCCTCCGCATGTGTCTCAGAACGTGTCTCACATCGCACCGTTTTCAACGTGTGCCAAGCCTCATTCGCGGCCGATTTCCACCATCGCAAGTGAGACAACCGAGACAGTGAGACACCGTCTCACTTCACGTGTCCCACATGAACCAATCGCCGAGCGGACACAAAAAATCCGGACCCGCTTTCGCGCCCCGGACACACCACGACCAATACTGAAATTGAGCGCCGACTATCGCCGAAAGCGCCGAAAAAATCAACCGAACATCTTGTCGCGCCGGATTGCGCCAACGTTGCAAACGACCGGCAGCCCATCTAACTCAATCGACATGACCGCAAGCCCCCTCGACCGACCCGTCTGGCACGCGCTGAACACGCGCCAAAACGCATTCGCAATCGGCGGCACCCGCGCGCGCCGCTACGCGACCGATGTCGAGCCGTTCGCAGCCGCCGGCGACGACAGCGAAGCAAGTCTGGCCGAGCTCGCAACCCTGATCGCAACGCACGGCGCGGCAGTGTTGATCCAGGTTGGCGAGCGCCCGCTGCCGCGCGGCACGACCGCGCTCGCCACCATGATCGGCGTGCAGATGGTCGCGCGCAATTTGGAACCGCTCGCCCCCGCCACCCCGATCGAACTTCTCACCGAAGCCGACGTTCCCGCGATGATCGCGCTCGCAACCCTCACCCAACCCGGCCCGTTCCTCGCGCGCACGCATCTCCTCGGCCAGTTTTGGGGCGTCAAGGAAAACGGCAAGCTACTCGCCATGGCCGGCGAACGCATGAAGCTCGACGGCTTCACCGAGGTGAGCGGCGTGTGCACTCATCCCGATGCGCGCGGCCGCGGCTACGCCGGCCTCCTCTCGCGCACCGTCGCTACACAAATTCAGAACCGCGGCGAGACTCCGTTCCTCCACGCCTATGCCACCAACACACCCGCGATCAGACTCTACGAGACATTGGGCTTCGCATTGCGGACAAACGTCGTCGTCACAATGCTTGCGGCCAAAGATCAATCGTGATCCGTCCCGCTGCACTGACCGACGCCGCAGCCATCGCCCGAACCATTGTCGCGAGTTTCGAGCAGTATCGCGATCGCTTGATCCCCAAGTCCGAAGCGCTCAGCGAAAACGAAGCCAGCATCTTGTCGGAACTGAAGCAGAACGCCGGCGGCTTTATCGCTGAACAGAACAGCGCGATCTTGGGCTGCGTCATGACGAAACCCGTGGAAGGCGATCTCTACTTCGGCCGCTTGTCGGTACTGCCGACCGCACGCGGCGGCGGCGTGGCTCGCGGCCTCATCACCGTCGTCGAAGACGACGCCCGCCGCCGGGGTGCGCCCGCCACCCGCCTCAACGTCCGCATCGCGTTAGCGGACAACCGGCGCTTCTTCGAAAAGCTCGGCTACATCGAAACCGCCCGCGAGGCGCATCCGGGCTTCGATCACCCAACCTTCATCCGTATGCGCAAGGTCCTGGGCTGACCGCTACTCCAACACCCGCGCCGCCAGCAGCACCGGTGAGCTTGAGCCGCGCCAGAGCCAGCCGTCGTCTGCATCGCGGCGCGACGGATCGCTGCGCGCCAACAAAACATTCGTCGACACGATTTCCTCGACACTCTTGCGCAGCGGCGTCAACTCGCCGCTCCGCTCGTCGATCTCGAACATCTGCAGCCCCGCACTATTGATCCAATCGATCCACGCCCCAGCCGACAAGCCGGTGCTCCGGATCCGCGCGGGCTCCAGGTTCAAGATCAACATGACGTTGGGATTGGCGCGCAGCGTTGCCTCCATGCCGGCGATCACCTTCGGCTCCCAACCCTCCACATCGATCTTCACCATGTCGGGAACAGTACCGCCAAGTATCTCGTCCAGCGGCGCAATCGCCGCGACCACCCTGCCCGTCGCCGTGTCGGACGGTAGCAGCGTGCTATGGGTACAGTTCGACTCGATCGAGAGTGTACCGAGGCTACGCTCCGCCCCGGCGGCAATTTCTTCGACGCGCACGATATTGGACAATCCGTTCGCGTTCACGGTCGCGCGCAGTGCGTTTGCCGTCGCCGGCGCTGGCTCGATCGCGATCACCCGGCCGGTGGATCCGACGATCCGCGCCGCCAGCAGCGTGAACAGGCCGACATTCGCACCGACATCCACGAACGTCGCGCCGGCCTTCAGATATTTCTCGACGATCTTCAACGTGCCTTGCTTCGGCAGCAAACCATCGGCGAGCGATCCGATCATCGCCAGATCGTCGGCGGGCACGGCAAGAAAGCCCAACGGATTGCGGCACATCACAAGCCTCTGCGCCGGCAGCGGGATAACGCTGCGCGCTTGCAGAAACGCGAGCTTCGACGACATCCGGTCGGAAGCCGCTTGGCTGCGCTGCCCCTCCTCGCCGACCAGCTTGCGCGTGCTCTGAATGCCGTTTGCGGTCCCGCCCTCGATCAGCGCATGTACCTGCTCGGTCGACGGCAAGCTTGCCAGCCGATCCCGCACACCCGCGGTATGTTCGGCCAGCGCGAGCTGCACCTTCTGGAGTCCGTCCGACAAGTGCGCCCGCGTGGACGCAAGCTCCTGCAACATCGCGCCGCTGTTGAGCAACGCTTGCACCTGATCGGTCGAAGGCAATGCCGCCATCCGGTCATGGAGACCGGCGGTATGCAAGCCGACCGCTTCGTGCACTTTCTGCAGCCCATCGGTTAGCTGAGCCTTCGTCGCGGCAAGCTCCTGCGCCGCCGCGCCGCTCTCGATCAGCGCCTGAACGCGATCGGCCGACGGTAGCGCCGCAAACCGTTCGTGAATACCCGCCGTCTGCTCGGCCAAGACCTCGTGCACCTTCTGCAGCCCATCCGCGAACTGCGCACGGGCGGAAGTCAACTCGTTCGCGACAGTCCCGCCGTCGAACAGCGACCGCATCTGATCGGCCGAGGGCAGAGAGGCCAACTGATCGTGCACGCCAACCGTATGAACCGCGAGTACCTGTTGCAGCTTCTGAAGTTCGTTCGTCAATTGCGCCCGCGTCGACGCCAGGTCCTGCGTTACCGTGGCCTGCCCGATCAGCGCCTGCATCTGTTCGGTCGACGGCAAAACCGCAAGCCGCGTCCGCACGCTTGCCGTCTCTTCCGAGAGCGCGTGCTGAATGTTTCTGATCCCCTCGATCAACTCGACGCGGGCCGTCGCAAGGTCTTGCGGGAGCGATCGGCTGTCGACCAGTTGCCGCCGCACCTCGGCGGCGATCTGCGCGATCTCGTCGTTGACTTTGGATGCGGCCTCCACCTGCGCAAGCAAGCGTCCCAGCGTTGCGTCAAAGCGTTCGAATGTCTCGCGATGTCGGTCCAGTGTCCGCAGCGCGTCCCGCTGGTCGCGCATCAGATCGTTCACCTGTGCGCTGATGATCTCGATCGCCGTGCCGTGCACCTGCGCCCGCCCGTCCAAACCGCTCAGCTGTTCCGCGATCGGGTGGGCGGGCGGTTCGGTCATCCACGCCCACGTTCGGCGTGCCTCAGTCCACAACCAGCGGCCCCATGTTGTTGGCTCTTGCGGAGCGCCACCAGAAACCATTGGCTCACCTAAAATGACGTGCGCGGTTACAAACACCCAATCAGCTAGCAAAACACTTGGCTCGCCGCCATGCCAATCTCGGCACCGTTGCGCGAACAGCGTTTGTCGCTAAGCTCATCCCCAACAAACAAAAGACAGTGGGGCGGGGACATGACGGCAGGAACAGCGGCGGCGGATGACGCCGCCGCCGGGAGCAGCTACGGCCAGCCCGCGTATCGTGGCTTTGTGCTGATCCTGCTGACGCTGGTCTACACGTTGAATTTCATCGATCGCAACTTGCTCTCGGTCATCGCGCAACCGGTGATTAGCGCGTTCAACCTCTCCGATAGCGAGTACGGCTTCCTGAACGGCCCGCCTTTCGCGATCTTCTACGCGTTGATGGGTATCCCGATCGCGATCGCAGCCGACCGCTACAACCGCGTGGTGATTATCTCGCTCTGCATCGCCATCTGGTCGTTGATGGCAGCGCTGTGCGGATTCGCCACCAGCTTCGCGTTCCTGCTTGTCGCCCGCATCGGTGTCGCCATTGGCGAAGCCGGCTGCACGCCGCCCGCAAACTCGATCATCGGCGACTACTTCAAACCGGGCAGCCGCGCCAATGCGCTAGGCATATATGCCATGGGTGTGACCATCGGCGGCGCGCTCGCGAACGCGTTCGGCGGCCCGATCGCGACCGGCCTCACCGGCGCGAACGTCGAAGCCTGGCTCCAAACGCAAGGCATGGCGGCACTTCTGCCGATCGACTGGGCCAACGTCGAAGGCTGGCGCGTCGCCTTCGTGGTGATCGGCGCGCCGGGTCTGATCCTCGCGCTTATCGTACTCCTCTGCGTGAAGGAGCCGCCGCGGGGCTACTCCGATCCACCGGCGATGGCGCGACGTGCGAGTGCGGGTATCGTTGAAACCCTGCGCGAACTTGCGGCCAAGCCAACGTTTTGGACGATGGCGATAGGCGCCGCCTTGACGGCCCTCGTCGGTTACGGCCTAGCGGGTTTCCAAGCCCCCATGGCGCAGCGCATCCATGGCATTAACCCCGGTCAATTCGCGCTGGAGTTCGGCGTACCGCTCGCCTTGTGCGCGGCCGCCGGCACGTTCATCGGCGGGTTCGCGACAGAGAAGCTGACGCCACGCTCGCAAACCGCCGTGGCCTGGATACCGGCGCTCGGTCTTTTGCTCTCAATCCCGTTCTACGAGATGGCCTACTTCACCACGACCGAGAACATCGGCATGGCGCGCATCCTGTGGGGCGTTGCCGCGACGCTGCACTACATGTATCTGGGCGCCCAATACACGATCGGCCAAGGGGTGGTATCGACCCGCTCCCGCGCGTCGGCGATCGCGATCCTCCTCCTCATCGTCGCCCTTATCGGCAACGGCCTGGGGCCGCTGATCGTCGGCTGGTTGAGCGACATGTTCATGGCGATGCAGCTCAGCGCCCACGGCATGGACGGCACGCTCACCAACGAGATGTGCCGCGCCAAAGACGTCGTTGCCAAACTACCCGAGGCGCAGCAAGCGATCTGCACCGCCGCCTACGGCGAAGGCCTGCGCCAATCGATGGCGGCAACCGCACTGTTCTTCATTCCGGCGAGCGCATTTTTCTGGTTGTCATCGCTCACGTACAGAAGAGACTTGGTGGCGAAGGGCTGAACCTACCGCGCAAAGCACCCCGAAAGCTTCCCGATCCAATCCTTCAGATTGTCTTTCAGCCCAAGCGGCGTCACACCGTGGCGCACGATGATGAGATCGCGGTCGGGCGCGATGATCGTGAATTGGCCGTCATAGCCGTTGGCCGAGAACGAGCCCGGCCCGCCAAAGTCCAGCCACCAATGCGCGCCATAGCGATTGCTGTCGACGCCCGGCTGCTGAAACGTGGGGGTGCGCGCATAGTCGACCCAGCCGTCCGGCAACAACCGCCGCCCCTCCCACAGGCCGTCGCGCAGATAGAGCAGCCCGAAGCGCGCAAAGTCGCGCGCACTCATGAAGCAATAGCTCGACCCGATGAACAGGCCCGCCTTGTCGAACTTCGGCTTCGCCGAGCGTATCCCTAAGGGCTGAAACAGCCGCTCGCGCATAAAGCGCTCGAAGTCGGGCCCGTAGGCATTCAGCGCGCGCGAGGCGATGCGGCTGACAATGTTCGTCGTCCCGCTGGCATATGACCAATATGTCCCCGGTGCGTGCTCCAGAGGCTGCGCCGCCGCGTAGGCCGCGACGTCGTCCTTACCCGCACCGAACAGCATCGCGATAACGTCCGACGGCTTGCCGCCCGGCGCGTAGTCCTCGATGAACTTGAGTCCGCTCGACATGCGCAACAGCTGATCGAGCGTAATCGCCGCGCGCGCATCCCCCGCCCATTCAGGAACGTCTGCCGCCGCCTCAACGCGAAGCTTTCCGTCCTTCACCAAAAGACCGACCAACGCCTGCGTGATGCTCTTCGCCTTCGACCAAGAATGATGCGTGCTCGCCGCGTCGAACCCATCCGCATAGCGCTCGAACGTAATCCGCCCGCCCTGCACGACCAGCACCGCATGCGTCTCGCCCAGTGCAGGCGTCGCCTTCGCCGCAAACGCCTCGCCAATCAGCGCATCGAACACGGCACGATCGACGCGCGTAAGCTGCCCCACCGGCCATTCCTGCGTGGGCCACGGCGTATCGGGCGATTGCGGCGGGAGCGGTGAGAGCGACATAAACAGCCACTAGCACACCGCAGCACGCGCCGTCACGCCACCGCGTTAGCGGGCAGCGCGGCCCAGTAGGAGGTCCGGGATGTCCCGCGCGCTCAAGCTGAGGATCAAGAGATAGGTCGACAAGAATGCCATGCCGCCGAAAAAGGACACGGCCGCAAGCAACAACCCCAGCGCCGAGAAATTGTTCCGCCACGCCGTCCAAAGCGCCGCAAGCACCAGAAACCCCAGGAAGTCGAAATTGAATTGCCCGGGCCACCCCATCGCCGCGATGTCGCCGAAGAACACCGGCAGCAAGTCCAAACCGTGATTCCCAATCACGATCGCCGTATAAACGCTGAGCGCGACCAGATGAACGACAAGAACAATTCGCAAGACAAGCATCGGCGGCTCCTTCGCTAAGGTCAGAGCCGGGGATAGGCCGCGCCCTGCAGCGCCGCAACTACCTGACAGGTTATGAGCGGACGAATGCGAAACGACCCCGGCCGAAGCCGTTCAGCGAACCGTCTCTTTTTCTTTGGGGACCGAAACGCGGCGAGGCTTGCTCTCGGCTTTCGGCTTGGGCAGCAGCCGGAAGCGAGTTTGGCACCACGCGAAATCGACGCCGACATCCAAGAGCGCATCGGAACGTCCGCAAGGGCACGCAAAGTCCATGACCGCGATGACGCGGTAGGTCTCCCCGGCAACCAGAGGCACCGGTCTTCCCGTGGCGTGATTCGGCGCGGCATTGACGCAAAGCACCAGATCGCCAGGACCGACGGCATCGCTCATGACTTCCATCCCTAACCGAGAGGCGAAGACTACCCGCGCTACTCCCTATGCGCGAAAACTTCGCCCCGATTTCGCCCGCGGGGCGCGATTGGACGACAAATCGACCCGACATGCACTACAAAATTGAATGATTTGCCTTGCTCGTTGCTGGCGGATCACGAGCGCGGTGCGTATGGTTTCCGGGCTCGCCGGTGCCAGACTTGACCTGACCGCGAAAAATTCAACAACGACAGGGGTAGTCGATATGACGATGAGAGCTCTCCTTTTTGGCGCCTGCGCGCTCGCCGCTTTGAGCGGCGCGGCAAACGCCGGCAATCACAAAGGCTGGTATATCGGAATCGAAGCCGGTGCGAACTGGATCGACGACACCACTTACGCACACGACGTCACCGGCCGCGCGGATATGTCGTTCGACACGGGATGGGCAGCGTTGGGCACGGTCGGCTACGCATGGGGCCATCTTCGCGCTGAACTGGAACTTGGCTATCGCGCCAACGATTTGGACAGTTCGTTCTTCGTTGGCAAGGCGGCGCCCAATGTCGCAAACGGCAAGTTCGACGAATTCTCGCAGATGCTGAACCTCGTCTACGATGTCGAGTTTAGCGAAAAGCTCTCGCTCTCGCTCGGCGCCGGCGCCGGCGGCGACTACATCATGTACAGAAACGAAAATCTGCACAGCGTCGTTATCGACGATACCGACTATGTGTTAGCGTGGCAGCTGATGGCGGGCTTGAACTACGCCCTCACATCGCGAACAGACTTGGTCCTGAACTACCGCTACTTCAACGCACAATCGCCTGAGTTTAGTGACCTTGACCCACCAGCCACAATCCACAGCGACGCCTACGACGACATCGTCAAGCACACGGTGACCGTCGGCTTGCGTTACAGTCTGTCGCCGGATGAAGCGGCACCTCCCCCGCCGCCGCCACCACCGCCGCCTCCCCCGCCGCCACCGAAGAGCTTTGTGATCTTCTTCGGCTTCGCCAAGTGCAACATCACGGCCGAAGCCGACACCGTTCTCTCCGAAGCGGCAAACGCGGCGAAGAGCGGTAACGCCGCAACCGTACGCATCGTCGGTCACACCGACACGGTCGGCTCGCCCAAGGCAAACCAAAAGCTGTCCGAGTGCCGCGCCGACGCCGCGAAGAAAAACCTCGTCGGCAAAGGCGTCGCCGAAGGTTCGATCTCGGCCTCGGGCAAAGGCGAAGGCGAACTCATGGTCCAAACCGGCAACGACGTGAAAGAACCGCAAAACCGCCGGGCCACAATCGATCTGAACTAGCACCCGATCGCGTTCCAACATTCCAGGGGCAAAGCAAAAGCTTTGCCCCTTTTTTCTTCCTGCTGCAGCCCGCACTACCGCCCATTGACACCGCCGCCCGCCGTTCTACGCTCTGCGCACGGAGGTTCGCATGGACACGACGCTCGGCGTTCCCGCAGTCAACGCGATCGACACGGCCGCGCCATTTCGCTGGCTTGCCGGCGCATGGAACGACATGCGCAAAGCGCTGGGTCCCTGCCTCGCCTACGGCCTCGCGTTGGCGGTCATGTCCATTGTCGGATCGGCCGCGTTCGTCGCCTCCAACGCCGCGTTCTGGGTACTCGCGCTGAGCTGCGGCTTCGTCTTCATCGCGCCGATACTGGCCATGGGCCTCTACGAAGCCGGCCGCCTGCTCGAACAAGGCCGAACGCCGACGCTGAACCAGATGCTCTTCGTGCGCCAGGCCCTGCGCCAAGACGTCGTCTATCTGGGCCTCGCGCTCTTGATGATCTACCTGCTCTGGGGCCGCATCGCGCAGGTCGTCTATGGCCTGTCGACCTACCGCTTCCATCGCACCGTCGAAAGCTTCGTCGTTTTCGCACTCACCACGGATGAGGGCCACGCGATGCTCATCTCGGGCACCGCGATCGGCGGCGTGATTGCGTTCTTTACGTACTGCCTCGTCGTGATCGCAGCGCCGATGCTGCTCGACAGCCGCACGAGCGTCTGGGCGGCAAGCGCCACCAGCTTCGCCGCCGTCGCCAAGAACCCGGCCCCGATGCTGCTCTGGGCCTTCCTGATCGTCGCTCTCCTCCTCATCGCTGCAGCAACCGCCTTCCTGGGCCTCATCGTCATCTTCCCTTGGCTGGGCCTCGCCACCTGGCGTGCTTACCGAGAATTGGTTCCGGACCGCGCGCCGCGATAAAGGCGGCAACGGCGTCGCAGATTCCCCATACGCGTTGACCTGAATCAAGTCGACCGGCTGCGCCACCCTCGAAACTGCTCGGAAATGGCATTCGAGCAAAATCCAGCCAGCCCGATCTCGCTTCGCGCGTTCGCCAACGACGTGCGGCGTTTTCTGAAGACCGCCCTCACCGAGGATCTGCGAAACGCGGCGCGCGATACTGTCGGGGTCCACTCCGAGATAGACGCCTGCCGCCTTTGGCACCGCCGCCTCTACGAGAAAGGATGGATCGCACCGGCGTGGCCGAAAGAGCATGGCGGCACCGGTTGGCCGCCCGAACAGCGGCTGCTCTTCGATCGCGAATGCGCCGACAACGATGCGCCCATTCTCTTCGCGGGCGGCATCCGCAACGTCGGTCCGCTGCTGATCGCGATCGGCACGCCGGAGCAGCGGGAAAGATACCTGCCCCCCATCTTGGACGGCAGCGATCTGTGGTGCCAGGGCTTTTCCGAAGCGGGCGCAGGATCCGATCTCGCCCTCTTGCAGACGCGTGCGCAGCGCGCCGGCGATCACTATGTCGTCGACGGCGCGAAGATCTGGACCACCGGCGCACACCTGGCCAATCGCATGTTCTGCCTCGTCCGCACCGCCGCAGGAGACCGGCCGCAGACGGGCATCACGTTCCTGCTGATCGATATGGCGTCGCCCGGCATCACCGTCAGGCCGATCCGCTCCATCGCCGGCGAAGACGAATTCTGCGAGGTCCGCTTCGATGGCGTGCGCGTGGCCCTCGCCGATCGCGTCGGACAAGAGAACGAAGGCTGGGCCGCGGCGCGGCTGCTCATGCGCTTTGCACGCGCGAGCAACACGACGACAGGCTTGTTGCGCCGCGCCTTCCGTCGCGCCAAGGCGGCGGCGGACACTTACGCAGCGTCCGACGGCGGCCTGACGCTGAAGTTGGCGGAACTCAACCGCCAACTCGACACGTTTGAAGCGTTGGAGCTGTCGATCCTTCGGTCGGCGAAGCCTGACGGTATCACCGACGCGCAAGCCTCCATGATGAAGACGCTGGCGACCGAGCTTCACCAGCGCATGACCGCGGCCGCCTTGAACGCCGTGGGCCCGCTCGGCGCATCGGCCTTGCGAGCCAAAGGCCCCGCCCACCTCACCGATGGCGCGTTCGCTGCCCGAAAGTACCTCGCCACCCGGGCCGCCAGCATTTACTCGGGAACAAATGAAACCCACCGCAACCTGATCGCGCGGACGCTGTGACAGGTGTCCATTCGTTGAGGACCCGCCCCCCCAGGACTCGAGCGTCGGGGGGGATACTCGGCGGAATTTGAGCGAACAACCCCATGTACCCGGAAGTTAGGCAGAGAATCCGCGACCGAGCAGCGCCAAATCCTGGCTTTGCCGGCACCAGTGTCTACCCTCGCTTGTCATGTGACGCCTCCCCGGTATGTTGCGCTTTGAGATGTCCGGAAGACCCGGGTTAGCTCACTCTGACCGAAGTTCTTCGAATCGGAGGCCAACATGCGCGCGATCTTGTTCACCGCTTCACTCGTCGCGACCGCGAGCATCGTCGCCGCGGCGCCGGCGGCACCGCCGCACACGGCGGCGCTCATCGTCACGCTTCAGGCGGACAAGGCGCGCCTGAGCCACGAAGCGTTCGATCGCGCGTTCCAGGAAAAATACCAAGGCAAGCCGTTCCAAGACACGGGCACCATCATGGAATTCGAAGAGGACCGCTGGCTATTCGGCGTTTCCTACTTCGCGCCGGTAGCGACCGCCCACGGCGAGGTACGCTGCGCGCTCTCGGCCGATGACATCGCCTATGCCGTGGCCGCCAAGACCGGCGACCGGGTCAGGGTCCAGGCCACGCTGGCCGGCTTCACCGATCGCATCGAGATCGCGCAGTGCAAGTTCAAAGTCTTAGGGCCCCCCGCAACCGCGCGCCCGCCCGCACTTGGCCCCATCGCCGCACAGATCGGCAGCACCGCAACGCCGCCCGCCGTCACCGGCAGAGTGTTCGCCGACCTCGCGCGCCAAAAAACGGACAGCGACCGTGACGCTCTCTTGAACGGCATTCAAGGCAAACCCTTTGCCGACAACGGCTTCGTCTCCGCGTTCGCCGATGGCTGGTTTTGCCGGCTCTACCGATCCGTGCAGCTGCAGCACGGCAGGGTCTATTGCTGCCTCACCGCCCGCGACCTGCGCCCGTTCGCCCAATTCCGCCAAGGCCAAAACGTGCGCATCTACGGCAAAGTCACCCAATGGACCCCAAGCGACGGAAGCATCGAACTGAACGCCTGCCGGATCGAGCGGCGGTGAAGGTGCAACACGTTTGTTCCGTGTCCCTGGGCTTTGCGATAGTGTCATGCGTCGTCGTCACAAGCCTGCGGGAGAGCGCATGGCCTTGATGTTAGCCTTGATCGGCCTGTTTCTGGCCGCGATGGATTTCTTCAGTTTGACCGAACGCTGCGAGCGCGCCGCGGTCTGTCTGCGCGATCGGATCACAGGCGTCTTCGACGCGCTGGCGGAACGGTTTGGCGATTCGGGCTTCCGCCTTATCGGTACTGCCGGCGCGATCGCCGTCGTCGGCAGCTTCATCGCCATCCTGGCGCTGCCCCGAGAGGCCGGCGGCATCGTCGCCGCCGTCTTATTCGCGAGCGTGTTCGCATTGATATTCTTGCAGGTCTTCCTGGCGGCCGCAGTGTTTAGCCTGCACCTCCTCAGCCTGCCACGCAAAGGCATCGTAGGCTCGCTCGGCCTACTGCTCGCCATCGGCGGCGTGCTCGCGGAGATGAGCGGCGGCTGACCGAACGAGCCTATCGAGGACGGACGTGGAGATAAGGGGAAAATTCGGTGACAGTGCACTCAATGAGCATCGCGCCAACTGTCTACCCAAGCCGCCGCGACGGTACCTTTAAGTTCTGGAGTGGACCCAAGAAGTGAGACACGTAAAATAGGAGACAGTTCTCGGAAGGAGAACTGAATGCCGAAGGGACCTCGGGTATTTACGCCGGAGCAGAAGGTTGCGATCGTCAAGCGCATGCTTGG
>JAGOBA010000007.1 GCA_017983635.1 Alphaproteobacteria bacterium | reverse complement strand
GCCGCTGGCGCGCTCTCAACTGCTTCAACGACTACCTTTTCTCCGGCGCGCTTCCGCAGCGCCACTTCCGTTCCGACGGGACCTCGGACCGGCTCACACGAGTTGTACAAGTACTCGATGGTGCTCTGAGCGGTGCGCCTCATCGCGAGATCGCCATCGCACTTTACGGACACGCGCGCATCATGGCCGACTGGAACGATCCCGGCGAATATCTCCGCGACAGCGTCCGCCGTGCCATTCGCCGCGGCCGCCTCTTGATGAACGGCGGTTACCGCGAATTCTTGCGCTGATCGCTACCGTCGTTTGCGGAGGCCGCTGCGATAGCCCTGTTTGCTCAGCCAAATCGCGCGGTTCAAATGGCTGCGCAATGCCGCGCGCGCTTTGCTGGCGTTCATCTGCGGTGCCGCCTCGCGAATGATCGCCACTAGGTCGCCCACCGGTGCATTGTGCGCTTGCGCATCCAGAAGCCGCAGATAGGTCTGGAAATGCGCTTCATCGTAGGCCGTAATCCGTGGAGCTTTCGGTGCCACCTCAGACAAGCGCGAAATCGTGGGCGGACGGCCCCTGCCTTTGGGCGCGGCACGTTTTTGGGTTTGTGCCATGGCTTTATCCTTGGCGCACCGGGGTCTTGCACGTTGGGCCTGGAAGAACACGCCGACGATTCGACGCTCCAGCGAGTCGGAAAACGTCGCCGCTCCGTGAACCCGTTTTGGGATAATCCGAACTAAGGATCAACTTCGCAAGCGCCGACACCAGCGCGCATGCGAAAATCCACCCACACACGACAATACCAGAAACTACGGGAAGCCCTGACGGCGGCGCGGGAAGCAGCAGGCTTAAGCCAACACGAGCTGGCGCGGCGGCTGGGCCGCCCGCAATCCTTTGTTTCCAAATGCGAAAGCGGCGAACGGCGCCTCGACGTTGTCGAGCTGGTTCACATCTTTAAGCTCCTGCGCGCCGATCCGGTCGAATTCGTGAAGGCGCTTTCGCGCGATTTCTAGCCTTTGGTGGGCGTCCGATCGGACCTTTGGTCCTCATCGCCGCGTGCGCGTGAACCGAGCCGCCAAGCGGCGTCTCGGCCCTTCGGGCTTTGCCCGCTGACGCGGATTGCCGCGGCTCCCGCGGACTGCCATCGCGTTCCGCGATGAAATCTTTTGTGGCTTTCCCCTCACGCAGGGCGGGCGGCACTCCCCGTCTAGGCCCGCTGCGGCGGACCGCAACCCGCGCGAAGGTGCGCGGGTCCTCCACTTCGTTCCGGCCTTGTCAGGTGCAGTCCGCCTCGCTCAGCGGGCCTACTCGGTCGTGCCGCCCGCCCTGCTTCCGGGGAAAGGGCGCGAAGGGTGGAGGAGCGCGTGGCGAGTATGGAGCAAAGCATCGAATGCTGTGGGGCGGATCGGCCGAGTCTCTACGCGCAAGTGACGGACAAGATCGTCGGCGAACTTGCGGCGGGGCGGGTGCCTTGGGTGCAGCCTTGGGGGCGGGTGAAGGCTTGCCTCGGCTTGCCGCAAAACGCGGCGACGGCGCGGCGCTATTCGGGGATCAATGTCCTTATTCTCTGGGGCGCGGTGATCGAGCGTGGCTTTGCCCGTCAGGCTTGGCTGACGTTTCGTCAGGCGCTGGCCTTGGGTGGACATGTGCGCAAGGGCGAGGTGGGGACAATGGTCGTCTTCGCCGACCGCTTTGTGCCGAAGGAGCGGCGCGAGGCGGTTGGTAAGGATGGTGCAGACGGTAAGCGTGACGCGTCAATTCCGTTCTTGAAGCGCTTCACTGTGTTCAATGTCGAGCAATGCGAAGGATTGCCGGAGGAACTCCTTGCCGATGCGCCGCCAGCGCCGGAGCCGCTGATCCTGCCCCGGGCCGAGGCGTTGATCCGCGCGACCGGTGCGAAGTTCCGTATCGGCGGCAGCGAAGCGTTTTATAGTCCGGGCGTAGACACGGTGCATGTACCGCCGCCGCAAGCGTTCTTTGAGCCGATCAACTGGCATCGGACGGCGTTTCACGAATTATCGCACTGGACAGGAAGTGCCTCGCGTCTGAACCGCGATCAGGCGGGTGCGTATCGCTCAAAAGCCTATGCGCGCGAAGAGCTGGTCGCCGAATTGGCAGGCGCATTCGTGTGCGCGGCGCTCGACATTGTGCCGACCGTGCGGCACGCCGATTACCTCGGCGAATGGCTTGCGCTGTTGTGCGAGGACAGCCGGGCGATTTTCCGGGCGGCATCTGCGGCGTCAAAAGCGGCCGATTATGTGTTGGCGTTTCGTGAGGGGCACAACGATCAGCGCGCACTGGATGTCGAATCCCTCATCAATTTTGAATTTTCGTCCGGCGCGGACGGAGCCTGAGCGCTGTTGCGCCCGGCTTGCTCCGCGTTTGTGGGTCTGCGCTGTCGCGGGCCAGCCGGTTTATCGAACCCAACGGAGAATCAACTTATGCAACTTCAACATATTCCACTCGACCGGCTGCACGTCTCGGCCCTGAACATGCGCCACGGCAGGCGTGCGCCGGACATCGCCGACATTCTGCCGAGCGTCCGCGCGCGAGGCATATTGCAACCCCTTCTCGTGCGGCCAAACGCTGACGGTTTCGAAATTGTCGCCGGGCGGCGTCGGTATTTCGCGGCGAAGGCGGTCGCGGCGGAGAACGGGGGAGAGGCGCTCTTACCGTGCGCGGTGATGGACGAGAGCGACGATGCGGCGGCGCTCGAGGCGTCTTTGATCGAGAACGTCGCGCGCCTCGATCCCGGCGAGATGACCCAGCACGATACGTTCGTACGGCTGATCAAGCAGGGCAAGACGGTCGCCGAGATCGCGGCGACGTTCGGCTTGAGCGAGCTTGCGGTCAAACGCCGCCTCGCACTCGGCCACCTTCTGCCCAAGATCAAAGAGGCGTACCGGCGCGAAGAGATCGACGCGGAGACGGTTCAGCAGCTGACGCTCGCCACGAAAGCGCAGCAGCAGTCCTGGCTGAAATTGTTCGAGGACGACGAGGCAGAGGTCCCTTATGGGCAGAGCCTGAAGCGCTGGCTGTTCGGGGGCGCGTCGATAGCGACCACGGCGGCGCTGTTCCCGCTCGACGATTACAAGTGCAAGATCGTCGCCGATCTGTTCGGCGAGGACGCGTATTTTGCCGACGCGCAAGCGTTTTGGGACTTGCAGAATCGCGCTATCGCGGTCAAACGCGACACTTATCTGGCGAACGGCTGGCGCGAGGTCGTGATCTTGGAGCCGGGCGAGCGGTTCCACGAATGGGAGCATGAAAAGGTCTCGAAGAAGAAGGGCGGCCATGTGTTCGTGACGGTCTCCGCGCGCGGCGAGGTCGAGACGTTCGAGGGGTATCTGCCTGCGAAGAAGGCGCGGCAGGTGCAGGCGGAAAGTGGTAGGGACGTTGGCGAGGAAGCCGTCGCAGCGGCGCGGCCGGAAGTGTCGGCGGCGCTGCAGAACTACATCGATCTGCACCGTCATTCGGCCGTCCGGCAGGCGCTGATCGGCGTGCCGGACGTCGCACTGCGGCTCGTGATTGCGACGGCGCTGTGCGGCTCGCCGCTCTGGCAGGTGAGGGCCGAGCCGCAAACCGCGAAGGCGACAGCGATCGGCGAGAGCCTCGCGGCGAGCCCGGCGCAGGATGCGTTTCTCAGGCGGCGGGCCGAGATCGTGACCCTGCTCGGTCTGGATGACGAAGATGCCGCGCTTGTGCAAGGCGGCGGGGAAGGGGCCGCCGCGCGGGTGTTTGCCACGCTGCTGAAACTGCCGAACGCCGATGTCATGCGGGTGCTCGCTGTGCTGGCCGCCGACACGCTGGCCGCCGGTGGCGCGCTGGTCGAGGCGGTTGGGGCGCAGTTGAAGGTCGATGTCGCGGCGTCGTGGCAGGCCGATCAGGCGTTCTTCGATCTCGTGCGCGAGAAGAGCGTGGTCAACGCCATGCTGGCCGAGGTCGCGGGCAAGGCGGTCGCCGACGGCAACGTCGCTGAGAAGCTCAAAACGCAGAAGCAGATCGTCCGCGATTGCCTCGACGGTGCGAACGGGCCGGCCCAGGTGGCGGCGTGGCTGCCGGGGTGGTTAGCGTTTCCGCCCCGTGGCTACACCGCGCGCGGCGGGCTCTCGCATGTCGCGGCGTGGACGGAGATTGCGGACTTGTTCCCGCAATCTTGAGCGTGCGAGGGCGGCGGCGCGTCAGCCGCCGCCTTCGGCGATCCGGGCGAACTCTTGTGCCCTTCCGGTGCGTCGGGCGGCTTGGCGGGAGCGTTTCGGCCCCCGAACTCGGCGGCCGCGAGACTCAGGGACAGAGCAGTTCAGGCCTTGGATTCACGGCGTGGCGGACCCAAGCACCCCGGCATCGGCACCGCCTGAAGCGGTTTGTCGGGTGCAAGTGTCGGGAGTTTTTGTTGCTTGGCGAGCGCTGTTTCGGTCCGGATTTTCGCAGGGGCTGAGCTGATTTGTGCGCGGCCGTTCGTTGGCTGGTGCGTTCCCGCGCTGGCTGACCTGTCGCCTTCACGCTCTCAGGGCGCACCATGTCCCTTGCGTCTTGCGCTTGGGACCTATGGGCTTGGTCCATCCGTTGCAACCCTTGTCCGCCGGTTTTTTCCCCGCCGCGAAGGGCGGCTCCTCGCGGCCACTGCGTTCCAAAAATCCGCCGGTCTCGGGCCCTGCGCTTCGCTTCGGCCTTCGGTGCAACAGCTGGCCCTAAGCCCATCTGGTCCGCGTTGCGCCCCAAGGGAAATGGTTCTCACGGGGAGCGATAAAGGAGATCAGTATCATGCCTGCAATCGGTTACGTCACCCGCCAAACAAACGGCGGCTACAAGGGTCAGCTCAAGACGCTCACGATCCGCGCCGAGATCGAAATCGTTCCAAACGCCGCAAAATCCGCCGACAATCATCCCGACTTCCGGGTGGTCTCGGGCGGGGCGGATGTCGGAGCTGGATGGGTCCGTCACGGCGAATCCTCGGGCAAAGACTATGTGTCCCTGAGTCTCGCGGCCCCCGAATTCGGCCCCCGGAAGCTCTACGCCAATCTCGGCCGCGCGCCCGGTGAGAGTGACGATACATTCGCGGTGATCTGGAATCCGGCGGACTGACGCCGGTAGCGGCCTCGCACCTCTTGAGTTGCGGGGCCGCTTCGCTTCCGGCCCGTCTCCCATCGCGACGCTCGTGAGCAAGCCGCACGCGGAATGCGGCACACGCAGCGGGGAACGTCTGGACGCTCCGCCGGCAGCTAGCCTTCAAGCCGGTCCCACCATGTCGAGCCGGATGCGCTCAACGCCTCGCCGAACCGGACGGCGGGGCGTTGAGGTTTGCTCAAGGCCTCCGGCGAAAATGGGAGCGTGGGTTTTCGCCGGTGCTCATGCACTGCACTCGCGACCATGTTCGCTCTCGTTCCGTGACGTTGGCTGTCGCGGGCCCGGAGCACGACGATCGATGAGCGATGAAGGCGAACGCGCCGAGAAGGCGAAAAAGGGAAGTCCGTTTTTGAGTACGGGACAGGCGGCGCATTTCGTGGGGCTGTCGCGCCGGACGCTGGAAAAGATGCGGGTGCAGGGTGGCGGGCCGCTCTACCGCAAGCATGGGCGCTATGTCCGCTATCACATCGACGATCTCGAAGCCTGGTCAAAATCTCGCATGAAGGGCAGCACGTCCGATGCTTAGACCGCGCTCGGCCCGTGGCCTCTTATCAGCGATCGCGGGGCGGCAGAGGCGCCCGGTAACACTTCTGACGGCGGGTGTGTGTCTGTCGCTCGGCCTGGTTCAGGTCGTCAAACCGGTACCGCGTTTGATCTGGAACGCAAGTGCGAGTGCCCCCGTTGGGCTCTTCTGGTTGAGCGTGACAAAGGATGTCGTGCGCGGTGATTGGGTGCTGGCGTGGCTGCCCAAGGAGGCACGGGTGATGGCCGCGCGGCGTCATTATCTGCCTGCGGACACACCGGCGGTGAAGCGGGTTGCAGCGCTTGGCGGCGATCTCGTGTGCGTGCGGGGAGCAACCGTCTCGATCAATTCGAGAGCTGTCGCCGAGGCACTGCCGATCGATCACGCGGGCTTGACTCTTGCACCGTGGCGGGGTTGCCGGTTGCTTGCGGATGACGAGCTGTTCTTGCTCAACGAGGGGTCGCCCGCTTCGTTCGATGGGCGGTATTTTGGGCCGAGTGAGCGTGAGGATGTCGTCGGCAAACTCCTGCCGGTATTGACGTTCTCGAGGTGATTGATCGGCGTCATGTCGGGGGTTCTGGGCTGACTCAAGCCTGCCCCGAGTGGGAACACCAAGAGCTCGGCGTGACCTTCCAACGCCCTTGCCGAGTGTGCCGCGATGCAGAGGACCACTGCCCTTGAGTCGACGCCGTGGAATTCCACGAAAACTAGAGGCAAATGTGAGCGTAAGAAGAAAGACCAGAAATTCGGAGGGCAAGATAAAAGCACTGGCGCCAAGTGTCGCCTAAGTCGCTGTCTGCACATCTCTTCCATGACGCTATCGTCGACAAAGTGGCGCTAACGTAGCGCGAATAGCAGCAGTGAGCTCGCACCGTCGACGCGACTTGAACCCCGCGCTGGCAAGCACAACTTTGACGATGCGGCGGTTCCGCTGACGCGAAGGTATGACTCACGACGACCGCTTTGAACCAAAGCTCGGCAGGGTTCGGGCGCGCGGTGGGAAGCGTGGCGAACGCTACCTTCGCCAAGTCCTGCGCGCCGTTTCGTCCGCAAGCGGCAGAGCATTAGCAGCACTCGAACGAAGAAGCCGCTTCGACGGCAGCCGAATAGGACGCGGCGCCGGGGTTGGCCGCACGCTTGCGGACCGTCACGTTGCGTTCAGAGCGCGGCGCGTCGTTATAAAGGCCCGCCTCGTGAAGAGCGGCACCCGCGGTCTCAAGGCGGCGCGGCTTCACCTGCGTTACGTCCAGCGGGACGGCGTGACGCGCGAGGGCCTGCCCGGCGAACTCTACGACGCTGAGAAGGATCACGCTGACGGGAAAGCCTTCCTCGACCGCGGCGAGGACGACCGCCATCAGTTCCGCTTCATTGTCGCTGTTGAGGATGCCGTCGAGTACGAGGACCTAAAGCCCGTGACCCGTCGGCTTCTGGCGCGCATGGAGCAGGATCTGGACACGAAGCTCGACTGGGTCGCGGTCGACCATTTCAACACCGGCCATCCCCACACCCACGTCATCCTGCGCGGCAAGGACGACGACGGGCGCGACCTTATCATCGCGCGGGAATACATCGCCCACGGCATGCGCGAACGCGCCTCCGAGATTGTGACGTTGGACCTCGGGTTGCGAACGGGCCTGGAGATCGAGCGCAAGCTCACCCAAGAGTTGGACCAGAACCGTCTGACCAACATCGACCGGCGCCTGCTGCGAGAGGCCGACGACCGGCGCACAGTCCGCGTGGGTTCGTCGGCGGGCAGCGCAGAGCGCTTCCAACAAACGTTGCGGGCAGGTCGCCTGCAGCACCTCCGGCGCCTCGGCCTTGCAGAGGAGGTTGAGCCGGGCCGCTGGCAGCTGTCCGCAGACGTGGAGTCTACGCTCCGCCGGATGGGCGAACGCAACGACATCATCAAGACGCTGCATCGGGCAATGAAGCAGGCCAAGCTCGATCGGGCGCCCGCCGACTACGCGGTCCACGATGCGGGAGCCTCGCACAGTCCCGTCATCGGGAGGCTTGTGGAGCGAGGGCTCAACGATGCAAACGAGGGCCAGTACCTCGTGGTCGACGGGATCGATGGGCGGTCGCACTGGGTCGACATCGGTGGTGGAGATGCCATTGAGCACGTCCCGCACGGCGCGATCATTTCCGTCCGATCACATCACGCCAACCCGAAACCCGCCGATCGCACGATCGCCGACATCGCCCGGCGGCACGAGGGACGTTACAGCGCAGAGATCCACCAGAACGCCGATCGGGCCGCCGGCGCGGAGTTCGTCGCAGCGCACGTACGACGACTTGAGGCTCTTCGGCGTGACGGGCTTGTCGAACGTGAAGCGGACGGGAGCTGGCACGTGCCGCCAAATTTCCTCGGGGCCGTCGAAACGCACGAAAAGCGTCGGTCTCGCGACACCCCGGTCGTCGTCGAAGTCCTGTCGACGACGCCCCTCGAAAAGCAGGTGGCAGCCGATGGCGCGACGTGGCTCGATCGGCAGCTGGTCGGCGATGAGGCTGCGGGTGCTCGCAGCTCTGGGTTTGGCCGCGAGGTAAAAGGCGCGCTCGCACAGCGCCGACAATGGCTCATTGAGCAAGGCCTCGCGGAAGAGCGTCGGGACCAGGTCGTCTATCGGTCCAATCTACTCACGCTGCTACGCCGACGCGAACTCTCCCGCGTCGCGACGCAGGTCTCAGCGGCGTTGAACTTGCCCTACGCCGAATTCGGAGGGGAGAAACGCGTCGAGGGCATCTACCGACGTCGGCTGGACCTGGCGAGCGGTCGATACGCGCTCATCGAGCGGGCGAAGGACTTCACGTTGGTGCCATGGCGCCCGGTTCTGGACCGGGCCCCTGGCCGAGTCGTGGCTGGCGTTGTTCGAGGTAATACGATTTCGTGGAGCGTCGGGCGCAAGAGGTCCGGACCGTCAGTTTCCTAATCTGTAGGTCGGACGTTCGAGTCGTCTCGGGGTCACCAAATCCTATCAATCACTTACGGCGAAGTGGCGGTGCAGAACAAACCTGGCTCACTTCGCCGGGGACACCGCCAGGTACACCAGTTGCTGTTCACCATGTGTGCGCACGTGCCGCGCCCCCGCCAACGTCACGCGGCCATCTTCATGAACGTTGCCATGGCTTCCTTGCGGCCAGTCGCGGCGATGACCGAGCCGACCACGGCGTTAGGTGCTTCCGGATCGCCGCCCATGGTCACGCCGTACAGCGCGAAGCGCCACACCGTCAACGCAGGGTCGTCGGTGGCCTGGCCGCCTTCGTAGACGAACGCGCCTTCACCAACGTTCACGTTGACGTTCGCGCGGGCGTTTTTCGGTAGCACGCGTTTGAGCAATTCTTCGCCGCCGGTCGTGATGCAGAACGCCACGGCTGTGTGGGTCGCCGGCAGCAACACGCCCCAATGGTGCAGCGCAAGCCCGCGGGCGATGTAAGTGCACAATTCCGCGTACTTGGCGCTGTCGAACGCGATGGTCATCACCTCGCGCACTACGCCGTCATCGCCGGTCAGCGTTTCGACCTTCAAACTTTCGGCCAGCTCGCGCTTTAGGCGCAGGTTCTTCTCCAAGCGTTGCGGCACCAGGTCTTCGAGATTGGCCAGCGCCTCTGCGTGCGTGCCGCCAAATGCGGCGCATGACATGACGTATTGTTCGAGCGCCGCCTTCGCGTTGTTACAGGGCGCGCACGCCGGCACTTGGGGAAGGTTGCCGCGATGGGGCTCCAGAAAAAACTTTCGCGCGAGCACGTGATCGGCAGTCGTCGCTGGCGCGATGCCGCAGTAGGCGCAGACTTGACCTGTAGGACGAGCGTTCACGCGGTTTCCTTTCCGGTGTCGGACCGAACGGGGCGGGCTTATGGACCCGCCCCGTTGCCGGCGCAAGGCGTTTCAATGACCGGTGCCGATCTTGCGCACCAGAACGTTCACGCCTTCGCCGCGCGCGGCCGATCCCCGGAGGATGCGGTACTTGAGGCGTTTGTCCTTGTTGATCGCAATGACCACGCTGTGGGTTCCCGCCAGCTCGGCCGTTGGCACGCGTCTGATGTTCATCAACGCGTAGTCGTCCGGCTTCCCGGTCAGGATTCCCTTTTCCAAGGCCAGACCGAGAAACGCGTCGTCCACTTCCACATCGGCCTCGTCCCATTTTGCGAGGTCGCGGTAGGTCTGCATCAGGTCGTTGAACAGCCCAATGGCCGAGATCGACAAACCCGCGATTTCAAGAATCGCCATTTTCAGCTCCTTCTGAAGCGTTCGCACCGCGCACCATTGCGCGGCGTGTTGTCGGTTGGCTCTGCGTGCGAGCGCAGCTCGGGCACAAAGCCGAATCGAAATTTCTGTAAGGTCTGGCTTGCCCACATAGCTGGCGGGCGGGGTCCGCGGTGCCGTTTGCTTAGCACCGCTGGACTGGCTTAGCGTCCACACCATGCCTGGGTGCGAATCGCCGCGCGGAATTTGGCGAGCCGCGGTCGACGCGTCAAGGGGCCGTTGAAGAATTCCGCGCGCCGGCCGCAGCAGTTGGAATGAAGTCCGCAACCTCGAACGCTGGCGGCTGACCATGTGGAAGGTAGCTTTTGACTCTGCAACGGCGGTGTTCGCGGCGATTGCCGCTGTGTTCTGGTACCTGTCCGCGTCCGGCGACATTCCCACGCTGACCACATACTGGGGCGCGACGCCACCCACCGCACCGTTCATCGTCGCCATACAGGAAGCCGCGCGCATGAACATGATTGGCGCATCCTTTGCCGCGTTGTCGGCACTTTCGGCAGCAGGATCCGCGTTGCTTAGCGCTACGTCTACAAACGCAGGCCTCTTGCGATTTCTGGCGGCCGTACCGGGCGTGTCCATATCTGTGCCGGCGCATTGGTCGTGGTCGCGGGCGACAATCCGGGAGCAAGTCGCTGCGCGAGCTGCGTCCGTGCCTGCCATGGAAAGAGGGGACACAGTGGAACACTGGCGCGGAGTCGCGCGTGTTGCGGCAAAGGATGACCCGCTGAATGCTGACGCTTGGGTGGTGCTGGGCCAATGCGAATACGCGCTATCGCGCTATGAAGCGTCGCGGGGTGCCTACAGCGCCGCTCTGCAGTTGCGGCGCAACCCAGCGACGTTGATCGGACTTGGCGACGCGTGTGCGGCGTGCCGCGACACCGCGGGCGCGGTGGCTGCGTTCCAAGCCGCTCTCGAAATAGATCCCGCCAGCGGGCCGGCGCTCGCCCGCCTTGGCCGTGAACGCGCCCACGCCGGCAATGACCACGAGGCTGTGCCGCTGTTCGAGCGGGCGATTGAGCTGTTCAGCAGCGACAAGGACTCGGCGGCCTTGGTGCTGGTTGACCTTGCGCTGAGTCAGGTTCGTCTTAAGGCGAACGCAAGCGTAAGGGCATTGCTGGCGTCAGCGGATCTCGATAACGGTGAAGCAGTCGACATGCTGTTCGCGCAGGTACGCGAAGCGCTGGGACCTGAACTAACCGCCCGGCTGCATGACGGCCTTGTACCAACCAATGCAAGGCTCGCTGCTAGATTCAGTCCGGCGTGAGGGCGCAAGAATGCCAGACATGATCGGCGCGGGCCTGAGCTACATTGTGGAGACGGTTTTCCAGGAAGGGTTGTCCACCGCGTTGCGTCGCGTGATGCACGCGCGGGCACGGGTCGCAAAGGAAATCTTCCTCGATGAACTTCGCCGCGGAGCCAAGGCTATCGAAGACGTTGGCGACGTAGACGAAGCCGCGGCGATGGTGTTCCGCTTTGCACGAGCAGGTCAGGAAGGCACAGCGCGCTCCAACCTGCGGATCATGGCACAGGTGTTGGTGGGCACGCTCCAGCAACGCCCGATCTACGCGGACGAATTTCTAAGGTGGGCGGACGTGATCGCGAACCTTCGCCGCGAAGAAATTATTTTGGCAACTACGTTTCACCGGCACTGGAAGATTGAACAGACGAAGACTGAAGACAGCAACAAGGCGCTGTGGGACGCTGAGACGGCGACCAAGGCGGAGCTGATCGGTGCAGACCGCGTGTTTGTTGACCAGGCGGTGTACGCGCGGAACATGACGGCGCTCGCGCGCACGGGACTGGTCCGAATCTTTTCGCAGCTCAGCGGAATAGCGTTCGTGCCAAGCGACCTTATGGATGACCTGGTGCGCCTTACGCGAATTGAGGATGCGCTGAACGAACCGCGCCGCTGACCCTCGGGGTTAGCCGGTTTCTTTTGTGTCCGTCAGCCCTGACACCACCAGGGTGCCGCCGTCTTCGCTTACGGCCGGCCGCTTCGTCGCCTTCGCCAGCAGCTCCGCCAAGCTGCGGCGCCCCATGAGGCCAACGCCGTTTGCTTTGCCCAACGCAACCGCGGACGCAGAAAACGTGTTGTTGGTCAGCACGATGGCACGCACGGCACCATAGAACGCCTTCGCTGCAACGATCTCTTGCACAGCGCCGTTGCCGACCTTGCCATCCTTGGCGTTTCGTTTGGACCACGACGCGGCCCTCGCGGCCGTTCATGAGTAGGTCCGCGCCCTGGTCGCGCGTTTGCTGCGTCACTTCCACCTTGTAGCCGAACCTGCGAAAGATCTCGCCGCACGTGTGCTCAAATTCGGATCCGGTCATGCGGTCGATGGTCCGCATTTCGATCCCATCTAGCCACCGCCGGTTAAGCCACCACGCGCGCACGCGCCGCACGACGAAGAAAGCGAGCGCACCAGCGACAGCCAACGGTGTGGCGATGGCCGCGACCATTCCCGGCACGCTGTGGGTTCTGAACGCGGTCTCGACGCCGGCGGCCGTGAGCAATACGGCAGCGATGCCAAACACAAACCACTAAATCAGCAAGTCTGAGCTTGAACAGGCCACCTTGCTGCGGCCCGCGCTTTCGCTGCTGTGCCGGTGGGGCAAGTAGGTCGAGCAGTCCGGTCTGCTGTTTCTTTCGTCGTGCAACGTGTACCCACAAATCTGAGTCAAGTCGCAGGAACTGTATCGGCGCAAAGTACCTACCGAAAGAACAAAGCGCATGCGCAATAGTGCTTTTACGCTGGATTATGTCGTCGACTACGGATCGCCCCCTTTTCTTGCCCCTTATGCGGGGCAAGACTTAGCACGCGGTGATTCGTCTGGCGTTGTGCCAAGCATGCAACGAAAAGACGGCAAGCGTGGGAGTTTCCGATGCGAACACGGATGGCAATTCTGGTGGCAGCCTTCGCATTTGGCGTTGCGTCCCCCGTTGCTCTCGCGGACGAAGCGGCAGACCTTATTCTCAGCAAGACTTTCTGGCAGAAAATCGATTGGTCAAAGGCCGAATCGTCAGCGCTTTGGCAGTTACCCAGTTGGGCTCCATACGACAAGCCGCAGGACGGCAAGAACACATTCGTCAAAGAGGGAACCGTTACACTTTTTGGGGAAGCCTTCAGCGCGGGCTTTGCGCGTGTGAACAACCGGAGCGTGAACCAACACTATGTAACGCTGTTTGCGAAGGTGACCAAGGAGCGCTGCGATTCCGCGGTCAAAGAGTTGACGGCGTTGTTCCGTGCGCCGGTGACGAATGACGGAAGCACAGTCATCCCCATTGCCGCCGATGTTTCCATGAAGCTGGTCAACTATGACTACGAATGGAACATAGGAAGCACCCGACTTTTTGCGGGCTGCCTTGGCTCGGCAAACCAGAGCAAAGAGCCACCGCCCTTTGATCCGGACAGCTATCACTGGTCGATGAAATTCTCGCACCGTTCCATATCACCAAGGCTGACGCCAAAGTTCGCGCTGACGTGCACCAGAGTTTTGACGAACTCCATCAACGGTGCGACCACGAACGCAGAGGATTTGGTGGCATGGTTCGATCTGTTTTGGGAGCGCGTGCTGCGCCCGGATTTGGTGAAGGTTTCGGACAAGGACTCATTTCACGCGACCGATGACACCATTCAGTTTTCAATGACCAACGACGCGGGCACGTCCGAATACACCATCAACCGCATCACGGGATCGCTGTCGGCGGTCATCAAGAGCGACGGCAAGACTCTCGGCAGGATCACCGGCAAGTGCGAAAAGACAGCTGCACCGGTCAGAAAGTTTTGACGCGCATGCGGCTTTGGAAACTCACACCCGCGAACTTGTCTGACCCGCGTTGGCAGGATCGCATATGTCGCGGTCCGGTGTTTGTGCGCGCTGCTGACGAAGGTGGCGCGCGGGATTTAGCCGCACGGCACGCACCACAAACTGCAGCCGTCCGACGCTATCGGCCGCTGGAAACGAACCTCTGGCAGGACAACGGAGCCGCGGACTGTGTGCCTGTCGATGCGCACAGCGCAATGTTATCCGAAGAGGGGCCGGAGGCATTTTTGATGTGCGACAGTCAGCACTAGATGGGGTCGCCAGCATGGAATGGTTTGGGCAGTTCTTGTACGATTGGCAAACTGGGCTGACGGGCGTTCTGGGATTCGGTGCGGCGATCCTAGCTGTGGTGTGCACGCTTCGCAGCGAACGACGCAGGGCGAAGGAAGAGCTTGAGGCGCTACGCCGATCACTGGGCGTCGAACTTCGTCAATGCACGACTTTCGCGCTGACGGCACATCGCGCGTTGCGCAGGCTGGCGCAGTCGAAGGGTACGCCAATAACTTCGCGAATGATCGAGCGGCTGGTGCACTTGCCGGAGCCGGTCATCTTTCGGGCGTGCGCGGACAAGGTTGGGATGTTGGGGCCGCAAGCCATGGACGTGACCATCTTCTATAGCCAGCTTGAATTGGTGCGCGCTGGCATCCAAAAGCTTCTGCACGACCGCACGCCTGACAGCATTCAGCCGCTGCCAGTGGCGACGACTGCGCAAGCGCTCATGTCCATGGCCGAATACGGACGCGGCGTGCTTCCCAGCATGAAAACAAATGTCACGCAGATCGACAGTCGCGACGCGACGCTCATTGAAACGATCACGAACGAGTCATCGCAATGGGATATGGTCCGGCAGGAGTGGCCGCAGATTCAAAGCGCGTTCGCCCAACCTTTCGTAGAGCCGGATCTCCCGAGTACCACCTAAGGTCAGCCATGCGCGAGGAAATGACCTACGAGACGCGGCGTGAGCGGCACGTTGCTTGCCAGCGCCGGCTCGCATTGCGCGCTCCGGCGGCTGCGCAAACACGGCGAAAACAGGCCTGATTTGCTTTTCTAGCCAATGCGAGCGGAAATGGCCTCCGTAACAACACGGGGGTACTGGTCTATGGCGCGCGGCGAATTGAAAGACGAAGTTGAGGCGCGTGACGATACGCGCTTGGTCACCATGACCGCCGGAATCGTCTCCGCGTACCTAAGCCGCAACCAAGTGCTGATGGCCGATGTGCCGGCGGCAATTCGAGGCGTCTACCAGGCGCTTGCCGCGTTGGCGAGCGGCGCTGCTGGCGAACCCGGTGGCAGTACGGCAGCACCCGCCGTGTCTGTCAAAAAGTCGGTGACGGATGAATACCTGATCTGTCTGGAAGACGGGAAGCGCTTGAAGATGTTGAAGCGCTACTTGCGCACGCACCACAACATGACACCAGAACAGTACCGCACGAAATGGGGACTGCCGCACGACTACCCCATGGTGGCACCGGCTTACGCGCGCACTCGGTCAGCGTTCGCAAAGAAGATCGGCCTCGGCAAAATTCCAACCGGCGCAACGCGGGGCCGCAAGCGCAAGGCGTCCTAGCAAGGCGCCCATCGGCGCACCTTCCCGATTGATCTGGCGTTTCGCGGCCATTCGCGTTTCAGTTCGCGTCCACGACGAGCTGTTCAGACGGTATTGGTCCGTGAGCTGAAGCTCGCACCGGCTCTCACGAGCGTAGTAGGGCGTAGATAAAGGCGATTTCTGAATCGCACGTTTCGCGCGATCACTTGCTTCGACGACGACACCACGTCCCATCGGAGCACAGGAAATGACGCCCACCCGGCCTTTGATCGGGCAGATCACACTCGTTTTCTGCATCGTGATCGGCGGCGTCTGGACGTCGACCCAGTGGGCGGCGGCGATGCTCGGCTATCAACCACGCCTGGGCGCACCATGGTTCGAGGCGTTGTCGCTGCCGGTCTACTACCCGTGGCGCCTCTTCGAGTGGTGGTACGCATACGGCGCCTACGCGCCAGACCTTTTTGATCGGGCGGGAATGCTTGCCGCCGGCAGCGGCTTGCTCGGCTGCGTCGTCGCCGTCATCGGTTCGCTTTGGCGCGCCCGCCAAAATCAATTCGTCACGACATATGGATCGTCGCGGTGGGCCCTAGCCCGCGAAGTGGCGAGCGCGGGCCTCTTCGAGCCGCGCGGTGTGTTTCTAGGCGCTCTCAACAAACGCTATTTGCGCCACGATGGGCCCGAACATGTCATGGCCTTTGCACCGACACGATCAGGCAAGGGCGTCGGGCTAGTTATCCCGACGCTACTCTCATGGCCTGCGAGCGCGATCATCCACGATATCAAGGGCGAGAACTGGCAGATCACGGCCGGTTGGCGCGCGCGTTTCTCCACCTGTCTTCTCTTCAATCCGACGGATGCGCGTTCCGCGCGCTACAACCCGCTGCTCGAGGTCCGCAAGGGCGCATATGAAGTGCGCGATGTGCAGAACATCGCGGATATCCTGGTTGATCCGGAGGGGGCGCTCGAGCGCCGCAACCACTGGGATAAGACCAGCCACGCACTTCTTGTCGGCGTGATCCTGCACGTTCTCTACGCCGAAGAGGTAAAGACCCTCGCGCGCGTCGCAAGCTTCCTCTCCGATCCGCGGCGCTCGTTCGAGCACACGCTGCGCGCCATGATGGCGACAAACCATCTGGGGACGTCAAAGACTCCGCAAGTCCATCCGATCGTCGCGCAGGCCGCGCGCGAGGTTCTGAACAAATCCGAGAATGAACGTTCGGGCGTCCTTTCGACGGCAATGAGCTTCCTCGGGCTTTACCGCGATCCAACGGTGGCCTCCGTCACCGCAGCCTGCGATTGGCGCATGGCCGACCTCGTGGATGCAGAGCGACCCGCTTCGCTCTATCTGGTCGTGCCGCCGTCCGACATCTCACGCACGAAGCCGCTTGTTCGTTTGGTCCTGAACCAAATCGGACGCCGTCTGACCGAGAAGCTCGAAGGCGATCCGAGCAAAAGCCGCCGGCACCGGGTGCTCATGATGCTGGATGAGTTTCCGGCGCTCGGACGCCTCGACTTCTTCGAAACTGCGCTGGCGTTCATGGCTGGGTACGGCATCCGGGCGTACCTCATCGCGCAATCGCTGAATCAAGTCACGAAAGCCTACGGCGAAAACAACGCCATCCTCGACAACTGCCATGTCCGCATCGCGTTCTCGTCGAACGACGAGCGGACGGCAAAGCGCATTTCGGACGCCCTCGGCACCGCCACGGAATTGCGCGCGCAGCGCAACTACGCCGGCCATCGGCTCGCACCATGGCTCGCGCACGTCATGGTCAGCCGGCAGGAGACGGCGCGACCGCTGCTGACGCCTGGCGAGATAATGCAGCTGCCGGCGAGCGACGAACTGGTGCTGATTTCGGGCCTGCCGCCGATCCGCGCCAAGAAATTGCGCTACTTCGAAGACCGCAACTTCACCGGTCGCGTCCTTCCGCCACCGGCTTTCGAAACCCGGCCAGCCGCGCCGACAGCGGATGATTGGACGGGCCAAGTCAGGGCAACGGACGCGAGACTCGCCTCGGCACTCACACGCGAGCTTGGCGATCAGGACGGCGAAGAAGAAGGCGGTCTCCACCGTCACCCGGAACTTGCCGAAGCGGCGATGCATCCCGCGCGCGTTCCCGCGGACGACCTCGTTCAACTGCTCGACGACGATTTGCAAACGGCCGGCATCGGCAAGCCGATCCGCACCACACCGCTTCAGCGCGCGCACGCCATGAACGGCGATCCGGGCCGCACCGACGACGATTTGGTCCCGAACTTCTGAGAGTAACGATGAAACCCCGTCTACACGTCTATCTCGACGACGAACTCAACGACCGGCTCGACGCGCTCGCGGAAAAGCCCGGGTCGTCGAAATCGGCAATCGTTGCCGATGCGCTCAGGCACTACCTCACGCGCGGCGCGACGGCGGAGATCGATGCGGTCCTGAAGGTGCGCCTCGACAAGGTCGGGCGCCATCTCGCGCGGCTCGAACGCGACCAGCAGGTGGTGTTGGAGACCCTCGCGCTCTTCATTCGCTTCGAGCTCACGGTGACCTCGCCGCTGCCGGAAGGCGACCAGGGTGCCGCGAAGGCGCTCGGCGCGGAGCGCTTCAACAGCTTTGTCGAGCAAGTGGGCCGCAGGCTCGCGGGCGGCAAGAGCCTGACGCGCGACGTGCTGGCGTGCATCACGCCCGACGCGGTGGTCGAGAGCGACGGCGAATTGCACGAGGTGCAGCCATGACGCCCTTCGATCCTAAGAGCGAGAGCCAGGACCGTCGTCGCGCAATGCTGCGCACGGCGATGGGCCCGACGATCGGCGCCGCGCTTTCGGATCCGGCAGTCATCGAAGTCATGGTCAACCCGGACGGCCGCCTGTGGCTGGACCGGCAAGGGCAGGGTCGTGTCGATACCGGACACCGCCTCGCGGCCGCTGAGGTCGAGCGCATCATCCGGCTTGTCGCAAGCCACATCCGCTTGGAGGCACATGCGGGCACCCCGATCGTCAGCGCGGAGTTGCCTGAGACCGGCGAGCGTTTTGAAGGCCTGCTTCCACCGGTCGCGATGGCGCCGTGCTTCGCGATCCGCAAACCCATCGCTCACGTTCTGACCCTCGAGGACTACGTCGCCGATCAGATTCTGACGCCGCTTCACGCCGCAATCCTGCGGAAGGCGGTTGCCGAACACCAAACAATCTTGATCGCAGGCGGGACCAGCTCCGGCAAGACCACCCTTGCGAACGCGTTGCTCGCAGAGATGGCAGCGGCCGACGAACGCATTGTACTGATCGAAGACACGCGCGAACTCCAGTGCGCGGCCAAGGACACGGTGGCTCTTCGCACCAAACCCGGCGTCGTGACGCTTGCCGACCTTGTGCGATCGACCATGCGCCTGCGTCCCGACCGGATCATCGTCGGCGAAGTGCGAGGCGCGGAAGCGCTCGAAATGCTCAAAGCCTGGAACACGGGTCATCCGGGCGGGATCGCGACCCTGCACGCCAACTCGGCACTCTCCGCGCTCTACCGCCTCGAGCAGCTCATTCAAGAAGCCGTCACCACAGTCCCGCGTCAGCTCATTGCCCAAGCCATCGACCTCATCGTCTTCATCGCCGGCCGCGGTAGCGCCCGTCGGGTCGAGACGGTTGCCGTTGTCGAGGGTCTCGCGGGCGGCGAGTACCGGCTTCGCAACATCGATTCCCACGCCGCCGCACTCACGCTCGCGAAGGAAGCGCCCAGATGACCAAATCGATGACCCGCCTTCTTATTGTCTCGCTGACGGCGACCGCCGTCGCCGTTGCACTCAGTGCGCCGGCCTTGGCGGCCGGTTCGAACATGCCGTGGGAGGCGCCGCTTCAATCGATCCTGGAATCCATCGAAGGACCGGTCGCGCGCATCGTTGCCGTCATCATCATTATCATCACAGGTCTCTCGCTCGCCTTCGGCGAGACCTCGGGCGGCTTCCGCCGGCTCGTTCAAATCGTGTTCGGCCTTTCGATCGCGTTCGCCGCGACCAGCTTCTTCATGACCTTCTTCTCGTTCGGCGGTGGAGCGCTCGTTTGATGGCGATCCCGGGCTTCGAGGTGCCGCTCCACCGCTCCCTCACCGAGCCAATCCTTTTGGCGGGGGCCCCACGCGCCGTCGCGATCGTCAACGGCACGATCGCGGCGGCGCTGGGGTTGGGCTTGCGCCTGTGGATCGCAGGAATTGCCTTCGGCTTGATCGGCCACGCTGTGGCGGTGTTCGCCGCCAAGCGAGATCCGCGCTTCGTCGAGGTCCTGGGCCGTCACCTGCGGCACAAGGCGTATCTCTCATGCTGAACCTGCGTGAGTATCGCCGGACGTCGAAGCTGCTCGCGGACTACTTGCCGTGGGCGGCGCTCATCGGACCGGGCATCGTCCTCAACAAGGACGGGAGCTTTCAGCGAACGTTTCGCTTCCGCGGGCCAGACCTTGAGAGCGCGACGGAGGCCGAACTCGTCGCCACGTGCGCCAGACTGAACAATGTGTTCCGGCGTTTTGGGTCGGGTTGGGCGCTTTTCATCGAAGCCGAGCGCTTCCCGGCGCCGGGTTATCCCTCATCGACCTTTCCCGACCCTCTGTCCGCGCTCGTCGACGAGGAGCGGCGGGCCCTCTTTGAACCCGAAGACGGAGAGGACCCGGAAAAGCGCCAAAATGCGCGGCTACACCACGAAAGCGCCTACCACCTCACACTCTTATATATGCCGCCAGAGGACCGGGTGAGCCGGGCAGAGCGGGTGTTGTTGGAACGATCCGCCCACCACCAGGGTCTGAAGGCGCGCGACTACCTTGCGGCCTTCACCGCCGAGACCAACCGCATTCACGATCTTCTCTCGGGGCTCATGCCCGAGATGCGCTCGCTCGATGACGGCGAGACGCTGACCTATCTCCACGGAACGATCTCGACCCGCAGGCATCCGGTCGCGGTTACGGAGACGCCGATGTACCTCGACGCGGTGTTGGTCGACGAGCCGCTCCTCGGCGGCCTCGATCCGATGCTCGGCGATCAGCATCTCCGGACATTGAGCATCAAAGGGTTCCCCAATCTCACGCGTCCCGGCCTTCTCGACGAACTTAACGACCTGCACTTTCCCTATCGCTGGGTCACGCGCTTCATTCCGCTCGACAAGACATCGGCGACGCAGGCGCTCTCGAAGCTCCGGCGGCAGTGGTTCGCCAAGCGCAAGTCCATCCTCGCGATACTGCGCGAGGTCATGTTCAACGAACCGACGTCACTCATTGACTCAGACGCCGACAACAAGGCGGCAGACGCCGATGCAGCGCTGCAGGAACTGGGCGGTGACGACGTCGCATTCGGCTATCTCACGACGACGGTCACAGTGTCCGATCCCACGTCCGTCGGCGCCAACGAAAAGCTCCGCGCCGTCGAGCGCGTTATCAACAGCCGCGGCTTCACGACAATCCGCGAGACCGTGAACGCCGTGGAGGCGTGGCTCGGGTCGCTGCCGGGACATGTCTACGCCAACGTGCGCCAGCCGTTGGTCCACACCCTGAATCTCGCGCACCTGATGCCGCTGTCCGCCGTGTGGGCGGGCCCGGAGTCGAACGAACAGCTTGGCGGACCGCCTTTGCTGCTCGCTGCGACCCAGGGCTCAACGCCGTTCCGGTTGTCTACGCATGTGGGCGACGTCGGGCACATCTTCATCGTCGGACCGACGGGCGCCGGCAAGTCCGTGCTTCTCGCGCTGATGGCGTTGCAGTTTCGACGCTATGAGGGCGCTCAGGTCTACATCTTCGACGAGGGCTTCTCAGCACGAGCCGCGGTACTCGGCATGGGCGGCGACCACTTTGCACTCGGCGCCGCGGGATCGTTGGCGTTCCAACCCTTACTGCGCATCGATGATCCGGCCGTTCGAAGTTGGGCCGCAGAGTGGGTTCAGTCGCTCTTCCAGCACGAGCGGGTCGCACTCACGCCGGAGATCAAGGAGACGCTCTGGTCGGCGCTCACAAACCTTTCAAGCGCGCCGCCGGTGGAGCGAACGCTGACGGGACTCTCGGTCCTTCTGCAGTCGAACGCGCTCAAGGCGGCGCTTGCGCCTTACACGCTCGAAGGTCCCTTCGGGCGTTTGCTGGATGCTGCGGAAGACCATCTCGCGATCGGCCAAGTGCAGTGCTTCGAGATGGAAGAGCTCATGCACCAGCAGGTCGCCGTCGCGCCGGTGCTCACCTATCTGTTTCACCGGTTGGAGGAGCGGTTCGACGGCAAGCCGACGCTGCTCCTCATCGACGAAGCTTGGCTCTTTCTCGACGACCCGCTGTTCGCCGGCCGCATGCGCGAGTGGCTCAAGACTTTGCGCAAGAAGAACGTCGCCGTCGTGTTCGCGACGCAGTCCTTGGCGGACATCGCGGACAGCAAGATCGCGCCCGTTCTGATCGAAAGCTGCCCGCAGCGGATCTTTCTGCCCAATGATCGCGCGCTCGAGCCACAGGCGCGCGCGGCTTACGAACATTTCGGCCTCAACGAGCGCCAGATCAATCTGATCGCGGCCTCGATTCCGAAGCGCGACTACTACCTGCAATCGCGCCGCGGCAATCGGCTGTTCGAGCTTGGGCTTGGACCGATTGCGCTGGCCCTGTGCGCCACATCGAGCGCCGCCGACCAAGCGCGCATTGGGCGGGCCGTTGAGGAATTCGGCACCGAACGATTTGCCGAGGTCTGGCTTAGGACCAAGGGACTGGAATGGGCGGCGCAGCTCATGCGTGACCGCGCCGCCTCCACACTTCAACCGAGAGAGGATCACACATGAACATTCTAAAGCAGCTTCTTCTTGCGACGACCACAGCGTTGGTGCTCGCGGGCTCGCCCGCGCAGGCCATGGTGGTTTTCGATCCCTCGAACTTCGCAGAGAACGTATTGCAGGCGGCTCGCGCGCTCGAGCAGATCAACAACCAGATCAAGAGCCTGCAGAACGAAGCCGTGATGCTCGAGAACATGGCGAAGCACCTCGAGAAGCTTGGGTTCTCGTCGCTGGGAGACATCGAGGCGACACTCAAGGACATCAACCAGCTGATGGCGAAAGCCAAAGGCATCGCCTTCGAAGTGAAGGCGACTGAGAGCGCCTTCAAGCGGCTCTTCCCGGAACAGTACTCCGCCAGTGTCACGTCGAGCGAGCTTGGTCAGGGCGCGCTCGAACGCTGGAGTGAGGCGATGAAGGCGCTCGAACACACGATGACGGTGCAAGCGCAAGTCGTTGCCAATGTGGACGCGGACGGTACGACCTTGTCGCGCCTCGTAACCGAAAGCCAGGCCGCCGTCGGCAGCCTTCAGGCACAGCAGGCCTCCAACCAGCTGATCGCCTTGTCCGCGAAGCAGCAACTCCAGACGCAGGAACTCATGGCCGCGCAATACCGGGCTGAGGCCCTAGAGCAGGCGCGGCAGGCGCAAGCGCAGGAGCAGGCGAGGGCGCAATTCAAGCGCTTCGTCGGCGATGGCCAGGTTTACACGCCGAACAACTGATCAAGCCGAAAGCGTCGGTCCCACGATGAACAACGTCAACGTCATCGATCGCTTCCTCGATACCTTCATCCGGTACATCGATTCCGGATTTGGGTTGCTCGCGGGCGAGGTGGCGTTTCTGACGTCGATCCTGGTCGCGATCGACATCACGCTCGCGGGACTCGCTTGGGCGATGGACGAAGGCTCCAATGTCATCGCCCGGCTGCTTGCCAAAGTGCTCTACATCGGCGTCTTCGCGCTCATTCTGAACAATTGGGCCGCCTTCTCGGTCCTCATCTTCCAGTCGTTCTCCGGACTTGGGCTGGAAGCGACGAACAACACCCTGACGCCCCAGGATCTCCTGCGCCCCGGGTACGTCGCCGGCACAGGGTTCGCAGCCGCTCATCCCTTGATGGAGCAGGCTGGATCTCTCCTCGGTTTCACGACCTTCTTCGACAATGCGGTCACGATCCTGGTTCTGGTGTTTGCCTGGCTCGTCGTTGTCCTCGCGTTCTTCATCCTCGCTGTGCAGCTCTTCATCACCATCATCGAGTTCAAGCTGACCACGCTCGCCGGCTTCGTCCTGGTGCCCTTCGCCCTGTGGGGCAAGAGCGCTTTCCTCGCCGAGCGCGTGCTCGGCAACGTCTTTGCGTCGGGCATCAAGGTCATGGTCCTTGCCGTGATCATCGGCATCGGGACCACGCTCTTCACCGAATTCACCACCGCGCTCAACGCACAGGAGCCCGATCTCGAGCAGGCGATGACCCTGGTGCTCGCCGCGATCGCGCTCTTTGGCCTTGGAATCTTCGGTCCGAGTATCGCGACGGGCCTCGTGTCGGGCGCGCCGCAACTTGGCGCCGGCGCCGCCGTCGGCACGGTTGGCGCGATTGCGGCAGGAACGATGGCGGCGGGCAGCGTTGCCGTGGGTGCCGCACGCGCTGGAGCGTCCGCTGTTTCCGCGGTTCGTGCGGGCGCGATGATTCCGAACACCGGATCGCCGGACCAGCCTGCGCCGGACACTCCCGCAGGTGGTTCGAGACCCGCCACGACTTCGGGTCCAACGGCTTCCACACCACCGATCAGGCCGGCAGCGCAACCAGGCGCGACAAGCGGCGCACGTTCACTCCCCTCGGCCGGTTCTTCGACGTCGACCGCAGGCGGAGGCGGCGCCCCGACATGGGCGCGGCGCTTGCGCGCCGAGCAACGCTGGCAGCGACGGGTTCACACCGTGGAGCAAGCGGTGAAGGAGGGCGACAGGCCCGGCGCCTCTGCCAACCCTGACTTGAAGGAAGAGAGATGATGTTTCGACGGCGGCTCAATCGCTACGGCGACACGCCCGAGGTGGAGACGCCTTATCAAAGGGCAAAACAGATGTGGGACGAGCGGATCGGCTCGGCGCGCGCGCAAGCCATGAACTGGCGGTTGATGGCGCTCTCTTGCCTTGGTCTTGCGGCGGCGATGGCCGCGGCGCTGATCTGGCTGTCGGCGCAAAGCCGGATCACCCCTTACGTGGTCGAAATCGACAAGCAGGGCACGGTGCAAGCCATCGCGCCTGCGACCCAGGTGTACGACCCGACCGACGCGCAAATCGCCTCTGCCCTTGCCCGGTTCATCACCGGGGTTCGCTCGCTCTCGATCGATCCCATCGTCGTCCGGAAGAACTGGCTTGAGGCCTACGACTTCGCGACCGATCGCGCTGCCGAAACCCTCAACGCGTTCGCCCGTGCGAATGATCCGTTCAAAGCCGTGGGACAACGTTCGGTGTCCGTGGAAGTGACCAGTGTCGTCAGGGCATCGGATTCGTCGTTCCAGGTGAAATGGCTCGAACGCAGCTTCGAGAACGGCCGCCCCGCGAAATCGGAGCGCTGGACCGGAATCCTCACCATCGTCATCCGCCAACCAACCTCCGTCGACATCCTGCGCAAGAACCCGCTCGGGATTTACGTGCACGGACTTGATTGGTCGCGTGAAATCACTCCGGGAGAAACACAATGAGACTGAAGACCGCCGTCGCGAGTACGTCCGCTCTGCTGTTGTCCGCATGCGCCTCGACGGGAGAGCCGCCGCCGGCAATCGCCTACGACAACGAGGCCTTCGAACCAGCGGTCGTTGCAGCGGAGCCAGCTAAACCCGTCGAAATCGTTACGCTCCCCGAACCCTTCCCATTGCCAGGCCAACTCAAGCCCCTTCCCCGAAAGTCAGGGCCAATCAAGCCGCTCGCTCCGCCGCAAGAACGAGTCGACTCGGCCAATCGGGCGGCGAGCCAAGAACCGACGCGCGATGGCTACGTGAACGCGGTGCAGGTCTATCCCTTCACGACGGGCGCGCTCTATCGGATGTACGCAGCGCCCGAGAAAGTCAGCGACATCACGCTCGAGCCGGGCGAGAAGCTGACGGCCGTGTCGGCCGGCGACACGGTTCGGTGGATCGTCGGCGACACGACGAGCGGCACAGGCGACACCGCTCAGGTCCACATCCTGGTGAAGCCGGCGGCGGCTGATCTCAAAACAAATCTCGTCATCACCACAAACCGCCGCGTCTATCACCTGGAGCTCGAAAGCACGGAGCGCAGCTACATGGCGGCCGTGTCCTGGCGCTATCCCGCGGACCAGCTCATCGCGCTGCGTGGCCGAAATCAGCAGTCAACGGAGTCGGCCGCGCAGGTCGTCGATCAGGGCGTGACGCTGGAGCAGCTGCGCTTCCGCTATGAAATCTCCGGCGATAGTCCGCCATGGCGGCCTTTGCGCGCGTTCGACGACACGCACAAGGTCTATATCGAGTTTCCCGCACGCATCGATCAGGGTGAGGCGCCGCCACTGTTTGTGGTCGGGGCGGAAGGAAACGCAGAACTCGTAAATTACCGCGTCCGCGGCCGTTACTACATCGTTGACCGACTCTTCGCCGCCGCCGAACTGCGGCTCGGCACGGATCCGCAGCAAGTCGTGCGGGTCAGCCGCACCGATCGCCTGGCCGATCTTCAAGCCGAGGCGCGGCCGTGACAACGGATGAACGAGAGGCCAGTCGCGCGGACGAGGAGCCGCTTGCGCTACGCACGAGGCCACGGCCGGTCACGCGCTTCAATCGCAAAGTCCTGATCGGTGTTGCTGCCGTCGTTTGCGTCGTGGTCTTGGGCGCAACGCTGATCGCGCTTGAGCCCATTCGATTTCGCGCGCCAGGGCAGGGCGAAGAACTGATCAACACCGAACGGAAGGCGAGGGCGGAAGGACTCGATACGCTGCCTCGAACCTATGCCGACGTGAAGCCGCCAGAACTCGGTCCGCCGCTCCAAGGTGACATTGGCCCTCCTGTCGTCCGGTTGGAGCGTGAACTCGGTGTCGCTCAAGGTGATTTGCGACCCGACGCGGAAGCCGACGCAGAACGGGCCGAACGGCTTCGGCTGGCGCGCCAGGCTCAGCAAGCCCGGGAGGCGAGTGTTTTCTTTCAGGTTGCGGCGAGGCGTGACGGCGCATCGATTGCAGGCACGCCGACTGCTGTGGCCTCAACGCCGACGCCACAAGCGACAACGGCAGGGCAGGGGCTAACACCCGATCGCGAACGCGATCCGTCCGCGCAGGGACGCAAAATCGACTTTCTGCAGTCTAGCGCGGACACAGAAGTCCTCAATCGACACGCCCTGCAATATCCAGTGTCAGCCGATACCGTGCTCGCAGGGACCGTGATCGCGGCAAGTCTTGTGACCGGCATCAATTCGGACCTGCCGGGGTTCGTCATCGCGCAGGTCACCGAGAATGTTTTCGACACCGTCAGTGGCCGGCGCCTGCTCATCCCTCAAGGAACGAAGCTCATCGGCAAATACGACAGCGTGATCTCGTTCGGACAGCGGCGCGCACTCGTCGTTTGGAATCGTCTCATCTTGCCGGATGGATCATCGATCGTGGTCGACAATCTGCCGGCGACGGATGCCGTCGGCTACGCAGGGCTCGAGGACGAGGTGGATTTTCATACATGGCAGCTCATCAAGGGCGCCGCATTGTCGACCTTGCTGGGTATTGGCGCCGAGGTTGGTGCGGGCGGCGACGGCGATGATGACTCCCTAAGCGCCGCGCGGGAATCCGTGCAGCAGAATGCTGCGCGCATCGGTCAGCAGTTCACGGAACGAAGTCTGGATGTCCAGCCGACCATCACCATCCGCGCCGGATGGCCGCTCCGCGTGATCGTGCACAAGGATCTTGTTTTGCGGGAGTACAAGATGTGAGCGATGCGTCGCCCCGTCTTCGGCTCCCGAAATTGCCCGAGCGAGCAGTGGTCAAGATCACGATTGCGCTCTCGCCGGACCTGACCGATCGCCTCAACGAGTACGCAAGACGCTATGCCGAAGTGTACGGGCAGGACGAGCCCGTTGCAGAACTCGTCCCATACATCATTCGGAAGTTCATAGACGACGATAGATCATTCGCGAAACGTAAACGGCCGCTAAGGCCCGATCAGGAGGGATCATGACAACAATCGGCGTTTTTCATCCGACGAAGGAGGGTGGTTGGGCTGGAACGCTGCGAACCTTATCGCTTGAGGCCCGACTGCGCTTCGTGCCGAACGACAACAGAGCGACCGAGGCCGCGCCAGCCTTTCGCATTTTCGCCGGCGATTCCGAAGTCGGCGCCGCATGGCGGAGGCAGAGCGCGGGCGAGCAGCCGCGCGAATACCTCAGCGTAAGTCTCGACGATCCAGCGTGGTCCCAACCAGTCGCGGCAGCGCTATTTGACTCCAGCCCGACCGAAGCACATCTCGTTTGGAACCGTCGTAGGCTTGTCCCTGCAGAAGCGACAGACTGATCTCGCGGAAGGATTAACTGAACAGCAGTGCGTCGCGCTCAAGTGGTACGGGCGTCAGGCCGTAACAGCTTGCGGGGCTTCTTCGTCCGCCAATTCGCGGAGGCGGCAGGCTTTCATGGTCCCGCAGCAGCGCAAGCCCCGCGCAAATTGCTGACGCCAAAACGATTCCACGCCGCTGCGCCTCCGTCTTTCAAGCCGGACGAGGTTGCGCATCCCCTTTTCGTGTATGTCATTCGTTGCCGCGACACGTTTCGACAGCCAGTTTTCTTCGCCCTCAAGCATGCGATCATAGATATCTTGAATGCCGAGCCGTTGTGCCAGGCGGCGCGCAGCGATTTCGTCTTCCGCCGCGCCTTTACCGTGCGACAAGGCATGCGTTACCGGCCATCGGCCCGTTTGTTCGGCAATCACTTGCAAGACGAGGAAGTGGTGCAGGTCAGACCACCAGTGGCCGGCGTCCTGACTGTTTTCGATCACGCGAATGTTCAGTCCCAAGCAGAACGATGATCCTAAAACGATGTGCCGTTCGGGGCAGTAGGCTGGAAACCGGCGATGCTCAGCACGTTCGGCAACGCCTACACCATCTCCCTTGCGGAAGAGCCTCAATCGAGTGACGCCGAGCCCCATGCCATTGTGAGGCGGCGGGTAGACGTCGAACCATAGGTCCCATGAGGGGGACAAGATGAACCTGGCCCACGCCGGACGCGCCGAGGTGAGCAAGCCCAGTGCATCACTCACGGCTGTGCGCGCGAAACGCCGGCGCCGGTGGACTGCTGCTGCGAACGGTGGCTGAAGGCAAGAGCTGCAACGGTGCCGCGGACAAAACCGACTCGACGGCAGCGAGACTGCCACTGACAGCACCATTCGTGCGCGCAAGCTTTGAAACCCGCGTTGACACGGAAAGCGCGGACTCCGCTACGATCGTTTCCCCGCGCTCGGCCATGCCTTGATGACGCTCAGCTTCCATAATCGAGCGGCTCGCCGCGCAGCGTACGGACATGTCGCCGCGAATGCCGAGACGCGTGATGGGTGAAACGCCGTAGGCAACGCCGATCTGCAAACCCAAGGGCTCGGCGCCAACGATCTCTTCGCGGCAGACTTGAAGTGAACCGTGCAGTGCCGCGGCACATTGCACAGCGTCTTCAACTGTCTTCGCTGGGCTGACATCAACGCCGTCGCCGCTGGCACTCAACCCGATCACGCAATCTCCGACGAAGCGAAGGCGTTTGGCCCGATAGTCCTTGCGCAACACTGCACGCTGTTCCTCGCGAAGCACGAACATGGTGCGCACAACCTGTCGTCCCGCGCCGGACCGCAAGGACTGGTCGACATAGTTCGTGAACTGATCAATATCCGCGAACAACGCCGCCATCTCCATGCGCACCGTACGGCTCGGTGACAGCTCGGAGAACTTTAGCCTGGCCAGGGGTAGCTCGGTCCGCTGGAACGTGAATTGGGGCGGAGTGATATCCTGAGCTCGGCCCTGGATATCCTTGACTGCCCGCTCAACGAGCAAGCCCGCATTTTTTCTGGCGCGTCCGCGAACCAGGTCTGGAACCGCCGTTCTTTGATGCTCCTGCCACGTCGCAAGCGCTGGAAGGCCCAACACCTGTCGCGCCCCAGGAGATGCATACACCCCGGCTTCATCGCCGTTCGCCAGTTTTGCGGCGATGTTGGCCGGCGTTCCAAGGAATACGACGTCCGTGTCGTGCCCGCTGTCATTGGCGATGGCAATGCACGGCCCTTGATCGATCCCGACGCGAAGCGGCATGCGCTTCACATTGAGCCCGAGCTGCGCCGGCAGGCTTGCCGCCGCCTGCTCGAGACCTTCGATAATCGCAAGAGCGCGTGCGACTCTGTCGGCTGCGTTCGCTCCAACCGGTTCGGCAACAATGAAGTGCAGGCGGGCCGCATGGAAATCGACCCTGACGCCACCTCCTTCGCGAACGAGTAGATCCAACAGGACGTAGTAGAAGTGCAGCAGTGTTAAGGCGCGCCTGTGAGATGCTTCCGTTTCGCGGTTGAGCTCGAGCAGGTAGTCGTCGAAACCGAGCAGCCGCACGTAAACATGCACCGCGTCGACGACAAGGGCCGTCGACGGAGACAGCCTGTCGAGCGGTCCACCCGACTTGGTCTCGCGAGCGTATTCGCGCAAGAGTCGCTGCCGCGCGTAAAGATCGCCGCCTGCGTACGTGGGAAGATCGCCTTTGATCTCCGGCGTTTGTTGCAAAAACTCTCTGACACGCCGACGTGACTCGGCTTCTGACCAGCTCATTCTACTTCTCCGATGATGTTGCCGCGCAGCCGGTGCACCTGAAGCATCGGAGGCGTCTTCTCTCTGAATTGCCGCGCCTTCGGCTCAAAGAGCCGTTGCTGCGCAAGCGGAAGGCGTGCCCACATCTCAGGGCTGATACGCACTGGGCCTAGCGGCTTGCCGGTGCTTGTTTCGCGTGCTTGCTCGTAACGAGCGGCCGTGTTCACCACGGGTCCGATCGATGTGAATGACCGACGACCGGCGGCGCCAAAGTCTCCAATCAGGACCTTGCCGCAATGAATGCCGATCCGCACCTGGACCTGTGGCCATCCACGCTCTACAGCAACGCTGCGCAGATTGCGCGCCGCCGCGAGCGCCGCGTCGACCGCGTTTGCGACCATCTCTTCGGAGATGGCGTCGCCTGGCGCCAGCCAAAACGCCATCGCGCCATCGCCCATCAACTTGTCGAGCTCTCCGTTGTGATCTTCGATCGCGCGGATGATCGGTGTCTGAAGGTCGATTGCGGCCGTTCCAGCTTCTTCCGGTGACATGGACTTGCAGAGCGCCGAAAAGCCAGCGATGTCGGAGAACCACACGACAGCGTTGGCACTTCTGTGGATGCGGGTCGCGCTTGGATCATTGAAGAGCCGCGCGCGAACCAAGCTGAGTCCGCTTTTTGGAACGAACGCTTTTAAAAGCTTTTCTCTCTCCTCCAGATCCGACATTTGAGAGTGCCGCTGACCAACAGTCTGCTCGAGCTTTTCGAGAAGGCTCGCAGCCAGAGCTTCGTAGACCGCAGCTCGCTCCTCGGCAGAGAGCTTCTCGACGGCCTCACGGCTTATGCACCAAACCCGCGCCGGACCTGCGGCGATCAAGTCCGTGGATCGCGTAGCCTTGTTCAGCAGGCCGCCTTCGCCAACGATCTCGCCTTGCCGACGCACCCTTAGCCGAGGCTTGCCGACGTCGATTTCGCCGCTTTCAATTATCCATGCGGCGGTTGCTGACTCGCCCTGCTTCGCTAAGTATTCGCCTTGCGAAAGCACAAGGAGTTCGTTCTTCGTCGCTGTCCGTATCGCGGCGGCCGCGAGTTTGGATCGGGTGCTTAGCCGACGGCAACAACTCTCCAGACCCGAACCGAAGGGCGGCACGGACTGCAGAGGAGCGTCTTTCAGGCGGCGGGGGTTCGCGTACATTCGTTTGACTGATCTCATTTTACGAAGATGGATGCAGAAGAGCAGCAGGCCGATAACGTCCGCTTCCATCAGTGCCGACTAGTTCGTATGTCCGTACGGTTCCAAACGTGTTGAAGGTCTGTCCGATAAGGACGGCAAGCGCGATGCGAGGCCACGCGCGACCGACGTTTTGCCTGTGCCCGGCAAACCCACGAGCAAGATCACGCCGTGGAACGGCAGAGACTGCGCTTCAAGCTTTGCGCGCGCGGTGAAGTTCAGCACGCCCTGCGACAGGAGCTGATCCTTTACGCCGTCGGGCAGGACGATTGCATCCCACAGCCCGTCGAACTCGGGCGACGGCAATGTGCGCGCGTTCATGAGGCCCTTTTGATCGGGCGGAAGACGATAGGCTTGCGGCGCGCCCTCGGCGCGCCCAACATGTCGGTTCATCTGATGTTCCAATATTGCGACCCAAAACGGGTCGACCCAACGCAGCTCAACTATATACGGCGTAGGAACTGTCGGCGAACCGCCTATCCGTGGTTCTCGATCCCTCTACGGGCGAGTTCCTGCGCCGGAACGTGAGTGTGTAACATAAGCCATAGGTTATGGCAAAGCGCAACGTCAATAGGGCATATCCTATTGACTTGTCTGTGGATAACGACACATACCCGTCACATGAGTATCGCGTCGGAGCAGTTTGATCGGCGGATCGCCGGTCTGAGGTCTCTCTCTTCCGCGGCAAAGCCGCAGGGCGGCTGGGTTCGCGCAATTCGGCATGCCCTTGGGATGACGACCGCCCAACTCGGTCGTCGGCTGTCCGTGTCCCAGCCCCGCGTTATCGAGATCGAGAAAGCTGAGGCCGACGGCTCGATCACGCTCAAAACCCTTGAGCGGGCGGCCGATGCGCTGGGATGCCGGGTTGTCTACGCACTTGTGCCCGAACGGCCCTTGACCGAGCGGATTGAACGCAAGGCGTTGGAGATCGCCGATCTCAGGATCGGTGCGGTCGAGCAGACGATGTCGCTCACCGACCAGTCAGTAGACGACGGAAAAATTCGTGAAAAGATACGCCGCCAGCTGGCGGCCGATCTCCTCAAAACTCCAGCTCGGCTCTGGGACGAGGTGTGAGCGGCGCCGACAATCGAAAGGACGCAACACTTCTCACGCCGCAAGAGCGTGAAGGGTTGATCTCGCCCCACGTCACCCTCGCTCGTGAACTCAACGAAGCCGAGCAGGCCAATATCCTCGTAGCCGCGACCTGGGTTTTTGCGCGCAAGCGCGACGTCTTCGATGAATCGTTTTTGCGCGGGCTGCACCGACGCATGTTCGACAAGGTTTGGCGTTGGGCGGGGGAATTCAGAACGACGCCAAGCGACGTCGGCGTCGCGCCCTCGATGATCGCGCCGGAACTCGAACGCGTCATTGCCGAGGCTAAAGGCTGGGCGTCTCACTCGACGTACATGCCGGATGAAATCGCGGTGCGGTATCATCATGCGCTCGTGTGGGTGCACCCATTTCCCAACGGCAACGCACGCTGGTCGCGGCTCGTCGGCGACGCAACCGCCGTCGCGCTCGGGCGAGTTCCTTTCAGCTGGGGACGAAAGACGATCCACGGTTTGGGCGAAGCGCGCAGCGCCTACCTTGATGCACTGCGCGCCGCCGACAGGCATGACTTCGCACCGTTGATACGGTTTTCTCGATCGTAAGAAATCGACGGCGCGCCAAATCTCTGCGCTGCGCCGTGGGCTAGCCGGCCAACCTGGCGGACCTCCGAATCCACCATGTGGAGGCGACGCATAAACGGAAAGAACACCCAGACAGCCTTGCCGAGCCACAAGGGCGTGGTCGCGCCGGCGCCAGTTTTAGGAAGTCGGATTGCGGCCCTGCACTTGGCTTATGCTAGCCGAGGGCGGGTCGAACTAATGGAAGTGACGAAGCGTGAGCGAAGAACAAGAAAATGAAGGCGGCTCAGGACGTGCGTCGATCGCTGGCTACGAGTACCAGATCGATGTCTCTGTTTGGCTGGCACTCGATCTGGTGCTTGCCAACAAGCTCGCCCAAGAACTGGTCCTGGAGCCCGCGTCAGAGGAGGATGTCGAGGCAGATTTGGCGGAGACTGAGCCTGGCCGGTTGACCAGCACTGCCCACTTGGACGGGTATCGTCTGATCGTTCAAGCAAAGCTGCGCGGTGGGGATGCTTGGACGGTCGCTGGCGTCAAGGCGCTGCTGCAACACGGAGAGGCACGGCCTTCGGCTGCCAACAGGCTCAAGGACCCGAAGGCCCGCTATCTGCTCGTCACCACCGCCGGCCTAAACGGGGGAACGAAGGGGCTGCGCGTCCGCCGCCCGGGCAACTGGCCGCAGTCGCCCAACATGCCTTCAAGCATCAAGGGCACGCTCCCGAGCGGTTCGGCTGGGCGCGTTGCCGTCATCGGCAACGAGGATCAGGAGCGCCTCGCCACCGATATCAAGACGCTACTAACCGAGAGCTTCCGGGTCCCCAATGCCAGACTTGAGGAGTGCCGTCGGGCACTACGGGAGCAGGCGCGCGTACGGATCGGCGGAGCTGGGGGTGGTCGCTGGACGCGCACCCAACTGGAGCAAATCATCCGGCGCCATGATGGTCATATTGCCAGTTCGCCGGAACTCGACCACTACGTCCACCCGACCAACTGGGGCGAATTGCGCTTATCCATCGCCAAGCGTCACGGGGCCTTGATAATCGGCCAATCCGGGACGGGTAAGACGATGGCTGCCCGGAAGCTCTATGACGAGTTGCGCCAGGAGGTGCCGGGCCTCTCGCGCGTGCCAATTACGTTGGGCCCCGAGCAGCTGCGAAACGACACGACGGAGCCGCCCGTCCTCTACGACATCGAAGATCCTTGGGGGCGCTACGACTTCGATCCGAAAAGCCGGCCCTGGAATGACCAGCTGGCTCAATTCTTCGCCCAAGCGCGTCCGGATCGGATGATCGTAGCGACGTCGCGACTCGACGTCGCCCAGAGTGCGGGCGCGCTGGACATGGTGAAGCCATGGCGCGTGGGCTTGGAGGCGGAACACTATGGCGGGGCGGAGCGCCGGCGTCTCTACCGGACGCGGATCGATGCGCTACCTCGCAAACTGCAGCCGCTCGCTAAGGAAAGCGAAGGCTCGGTGCTCGCCGAGCTGGCGACCCCGCTCGAGATTCAGAAGTTTTTCGATGCGCTGCCGACGCTCGATGACGAGGAGCGCCGCAATCCCGCCGGGCTCGTGGCGGAAGCCATCCGGCAGGCCCACCAGGATTCGATCGAGCGGACTGTCGTCGATCAGATCGAGGGCCGCGGGGACGTCCCGGCGGCCGCTGTTCTGTGGGGCCTCCTCAAGGCCAACGACAAACTATCGCTCCGACTACTGCGACAGGTTGAGGAGAATCTCGCCGATCACGGACCTCAGTTCGAGAAAGGCGTTTCGCCCCTCGTGACGTTCTTCATCGCCGCCCGCAACCTGCGCCAGGCGGAAAGCACCGTCACCTATTATCATCCGCGGGTAGAGGCGGGAATCGAGAAGGCGCTGGACCGCGACCGCCTTGTCGTGCGGCGGACGTTGCGCCTACTGGTCGATGTTCTTGCGTCACCTGACGGGCCTGGCGAAGACTGGGGTATCGCAGCCTCGGCGCGGATGCTCCTCGCGACCGATCGAACGCCGGAACTGAAGCCTGCACCGTCTTTGGCCGCGCAAGCCAAGATCGACGCGTGGCTGGCGGACGAACTGGCCAAGGAGGGCAAAGCGTTTGAGGCGAACCTCAGCCTCGCCGAAGCTGCGGGATCGGCCGCCAGCAACGTCTCGGAAGCCGCGCGCTTCCTCCTTCACCGGCCCGATACCAGCTTCGGAGGAATGCACGCCTGGGGACCACCCGAACGTGACGAAGCGTGGTACGCGCGCATGCGGGCCGACCCCGCCGTCAGAGCGGTGGCAGAGACCTTCGTCCGCGAGGTGCTGCCCCACGCCCGCGACGATTTCCGCGCGAACTTCGTTGCCGAAGCAGAGCGGCTGGCGCCGGGACTGACGCCCGCCTTCCTGGCGGCAGCGGCGACGGCGGTGCACTTTGGCGTCACCAACTCCCATGACGCGATTGCTGAAGGCGCGCTCAACAACCTTGCGCAGTTCGAGACCATTGTCGACGAGGCGATCAAGGTGCGAACGCCGAGCAGTGCGGATCTCCAGCGTGCGAGCGAGATCCACCTTGCCATCGTCAACGGCGAGTACAGCGAAGATTATGCCGAGCATCTGGCAGACGATGACGATGGTTGGACCGCCGGCGAGTTCCTCGAAGCGTATGTCCAACGCGTTCGTGCAACCGTCGGCTGGCGCCATTTTGTTGAGCATCGCCACCGCAATCGGTTGCTCCACTATTGGATTCGAGAGCTGGCGAAGGATAAGGCACCCTCTCCAGCTGAGGTCGCGGGGGCTTTCTCTCAAGGCCGGGGAACTGATCGTGAAGACCATCTCTGGCATTTGTTGAATAAGGCCTGGGACCCTGGGTTCGAACAGGCGCTGGTTAACCGAATTCTCGACGGGCACCCGCAGCACGGCGTACGGATCGCGGCGCTGACCTGCCTCGTTGAGCGGGCCGTGGAGCGGCTGCCCCGGATCTGCAAAACGCTCGCCGAACGCGGACAGGAAGGCCGTCTCGTCGAGATGGCCATCGATCTTGGGGCGATGCGCTGTCAACGGTCAGATTTCGACGGGATCCGTCACAATGAAGCGGCCGATCGGGCCGCTGCGCTTCTACCGGCTCATTTCAAGGAGATTAGTGATGCGAAGTTCGCGCTGGAAACGAAGGCGACGCCGACGCTCTCCGACGACCCGCGCGAGCTATTAGCGCATGTCATGGCATCGAGCGAGGAACTGCGTCTCTTCCGGGTCAGTTTGGATGAGTATCTGCCGATGCTCGTTCAGGATGACGTGCAATGGCTGCTCGCCAACACCGAGGAGGCCAACCATGCCGTCGAAGCGATCGACGCCGCGATCCGCCACGGTATAACGGCAGAGGTCGAGGCGGGGCTCTCGCACAAGTTCGCCAGTGTGGTCGCGCGCGCCCTTAAGGCACTGGCCTCTTCGATCGAGCCGCCCATGCCTGAACCCTTGCTTGCGCTTGCGCAGCACAAGGGCAGTCCAGTGCGCAGTGCGCTCGTGGAATTGCTCGACGCCAAGCCGCACGCTCAGCACCTCCCTGCACTGCTCGTTCTCGCGAAGGACGACTGGTCTCCTCGCTCGTCGTATCAGGGAGAGGAGGACGACTACCCCATTGCCCAGGCCGCGATCGCGGCGATCGGGAAGTCCGGTATGCTCGACCACGGCGTGGCCGACGAGCTCTACCATCTCGCGATCGACACTCGCGACTCGGATGTCCGCCATGAGACATTCGCACTGCTTGTGCGCGCGGCGGACTCGAGCTTCCAGGAACGGCTGTTCGAAATCGCAGTCAGTCCGGGGCGACGGATCGTGCGGTTTGCCGCTGCGACCGCGCTCATGATCGGCTATGAGCAAGTTACGCCCGAGACAATTAGCCGGATCACGCCGCAGCTGCTTGGAACGAGGATAGAGGGCGTCGCATCTCGGCTGCTGCTGCTCCTCTCAGTGCGAAGCGAAATCGACGACGTCATCAAAGTCGCCGAAGCCTTGTCTGCGATCGAGAAGCGTCGGGTATTACTGCTGCTCGCGATCTGGGTCGTGCGCGACCGGGATGCAGGCGCCGCCGAGCGCATCGCGCGGATGCTGCCGCCGAACCACGCTGGTGTGAGGTGGGCCCTGGCGGGCGCCAAGGGTAAGCTCGACGATACGGCTTTGGATGATTTGGGGGATCCTATTAGCGTCGAGCAGGTACTGTCATTCATGCAGCGGAAGAAGAGGAAGGGTTGAGCGTCGCTCAGACTCGACCCGTGAAAGGCGAATAGCGTTCGAGCCTAGGCAGCCTACTTCAGGCGTGGTGCGCTCAGGAGCAGAGACAAACGCATTCCATCTGACCATCGCCTCCCGTTTCTCAGGCATATACGTCCATCGGTCGTAACTCTTTGAGCTCACGTCACAGTCGATCCGAGCAGGTCAGCTGCTAGGGCAGGGACAGGGATAGCGTACGGCTTGCCATTCTTGGTTTTGGACCAGTCGATAATTTCTTCCTTCGCGTCCCACTGATCGACATGTAGCCGCGCAATCTCCTCGACGCGCTGACCGGTCAGCATAAGCACGCGCACTGCGCGCGAGTACGGCGGATGCACCGGAGCGGTTGGATGTTCGAGCCAACGGTAGAGCGTCACGAACTCGTCGCCTGTTAGCCAGCGGGTGCCTCGCACCTTCAGTTCGGTTGGGATTCCGGCTGCGGGGTTCAGCACAAGCTTGAACCGACGAGGCGACGTGGTCCGGTAATCGTGCTCTGATTTTTAAGGAAATTTGGGCGTTTTGCAGCGGTCACAGATTTGGCAGGCATGCACCTTTTGTGACTACGTTTCGCCGCCCGATTGACCATCGGTTCCCACATCATGGATCGCATCACATAGCGACGGCGGCTTTTCCGCGCGACATGGCGGCGGCGCGGCTACTCGGCAGCGAGAATGGTTTTCTTGTTCGTCGCGCTCGGCGCCGACTCTTCTCCAGCGCCTTCAGCCTGCGGCTTCGAGACCTTCAGCCGGTGCAGATCTTCTGGCCGCAGGTTGGTGTACCGCTTTAACATCTTCCAATCGCGATGCCCTGTGACGAGCGCAACCTGCTCGATTGTGAAGCCGGCTTCAAACAATCGACTCGCAGCTTCGTGTCGCAAATCGTGAAAATGCAAGTCTTCGATCTTGAGCTCCACGCAAGCCCTCCGAAACGCGGTGCCCACTGACTTCCCGCTATAGGGAAAGATGCGTTCCATGCGCCCGCTGATCGCTCTTTGCTCCTGGACGATCGCCCAGGCGTCGTACCCAGTGGCGCTGAGCAGCGGCACCTTCTGATTGTTGCCGTCCTTTTCGCGGGGATCCTTCCGATCACGAATGAGCACTGTCTTGCCGCGGGGATCGACGTCGTCCCACCGAATGCGACAGATTTCGTCCTGGCGCATTGCCGTAGCAATTGCGAAACGGATCAGGCGACCAACGGGAATAAGCTGGCGCTCGTTGCTCTCAAAGTAGTCGATGAGCTGGGTGATCTCGTCCGGCCATGGTCGGCGATCGCGGACGCGCCCTTTGCCGACGATGCCCAGTCGCTTGAGCGCCAGCCGAGCGAGGTCGACCTGCTCGCCGGACACTTTGAGACCATGGACGGCGGCCGCGTGTGCAATCACCGTCTTCAAATACGTAAGATCCATAGCCACGGTGACGGGCCCTGCACCCTCCTTCGCTCTGTCGCGCCCAAACTGGATCAAGCGCTCCCGCGTAAGACCTGCGAGCTTCACCGAACCCAACTTCTTTTTGAGGGACTCCAGACTGAAGGCCTTCGATCGCCGCGGGCACTTGCCCACTTCTTTCATGTCCAGAAGGTGAAGATCGATGAGATCCTCAAGACGGGTAGGGTCGATGCGCGCTCGCGATAGCGGGGTCTCGCCGCGGTCGATGCGTCGTTCGTTATCTAGGGCCCATTCCTCGGCATCCTTGCGCCGGCGGAAGCTCTCGCCGATATATCGGCCCTTCCGGCGGATCTGGACCCGCCAATTGCCGGAAGGGAGCTGTTTGAACGTGGCCAAGTTCGTGTGCGCTCAGTGTGCAGTGAGAGGTACAAAAAGGGAAAATTTGGGCGTATTTGAGTGCACACTCGTCGTGCACACGCGTACAGTAACCTGTTACAAACATAGGATAAGTCGTTGAAATTTCAAGAGAAAATATTTTCTGTCGCTCCGATGATGGACTGGACGGACCGGCATTGCCGGTTCTTCCATCGTATCCTCACGCGCCGGGCGCGGCTTTATACGGAGATGGTGACGACTGCCGCGTTGATGCACGGTAATCGGGAACGGCTCATCGGGTTTGACCCTGCGGAGCATCCAGTCGCGCTCCAGCTTGGCGGGTGCGATGCGCGCGATTTGGCGCACTGTGCGCGCATGGCCGAGGACGAGGGCTATGACGAGGTTAATCTCAACATCGGCTGCCCGTCGGAGCGTGTGCAGCGCGGGGCTTTCGGGGCTTGCTTGATGCGCGAGCCGGACCTCGTGGCCGAATGCGTTGCCGCGATGCGCGCTGCCGTGCGCATTCCGGTGACCGTGAAATGCCGCATCGGCGTCGACGATCAGGAGCCGCGCGAGGCGCTATTCGGCTTCGTCGAGCGCATCGCGCGCACCGGCTGCGATACTTTCGTCGTGCACGCTCGTAAAGCTTGGCTGAAGGGGTTGTCGCCGAAGGATAATCGCGAGATCCCGCCGCTCGACTACCCGCTGGTTTACGCGTTGAAGCGAGCGCATCCTGAATTGACCATCGTGATCAACGGCGGCATCACCACTCTCGACCAAGCACGCGAACACTTAAGCCAAGTTGATGGCGTGATGATGGGACGAGCGGCTTATCAATCGCCATGGCTGATCGCCGACGCCGATCGCGCGCTCTTTGGCGAACCGAAGCCCGTCGAGTCGCGTCGCGACGCTCTCCGCAAGTTCCTGCCCTATGTCGAACGCGAACGCGCCAAGGGGGTGCCGTTGAATGCGATGACCAAGCATGTTCTTGGCCTCTTCAATGGGCTGCCTGGCGCGCGCGCCTTCCGGCGCCATCTGAGCGAGCATGCTGTCAGACCTGGTGCGGGTCATGCTGTGATCGAGACGGCGCTCGGCCATGTTACGGAAGACAGTGCGGAGCGTGCTGCCGCGTGAGCATCGACACCTTTGCGGCGGCGTCGACCGGAGAGCTCATCGCACTGGCGGCGGGTGTCGGGATAGCGGGTTTGGTCGGCGGCACGGTGGCGGGCCTTCTTGGCGTGGGCGGCGGCATTGTGCTCGTGCCGGTGCTCTACCAGACGTTGGGCTTCCTCGGTATCGACGAAGGTGTGCGCATGCCGCTAGCGGTTGGGACGTCGCTCGCGACAATCATCCCGACCTCGATCCGTTCAACGTTGAGCCACAACGAAAAGGGTGCCGTCGATTGGGCGATGCTGAGGGCGTGGGCCGTACCCACAGTGGTTGGGGTGCTTGGCGGCACGTGGCTGGCGGCCGTGATCGGCGGCAAAGGTTTGACCGTGGTCTTTGCGGCCGGCGCCGGCGGGCTTGGTTTGTTTATGCTGCTTGGCCGCGAGGAATGGCGTCTTGGGGACAGGGTTCCGGGAGGTCTGTGGAGTTGGGTGCTCGCGGTCGCGAATGGCTGTCTCTCGGTCATGATGGGGATCGGCGGCGGCACGTTCGGCGTCACGGTGATGACGCTGTTCGGCGTTCCTATCCATCGTGCGGTCGCGACCGCCGCGGGCTTCGGCCTCATCATCGCGCTTCCGGGAACGGTCGGGATGATCGTTAGCGGCTGGAACGCTGTTGGTCTGATGCCGTTCTCGCTTGGCTATGTGAACCTGGTCGGCCTTGCGCTGATCGTTCCCGCGACGATGCTTTCAGCGCCCTGGGGGGTTGCGATTGCGCACCGCCTCTCACGCCGGACGTTGCGCTTGGCGTTCGGCGCTTTTCTCTGCGCGACCGCGCTTCGCATGGCGTGGCCCCACTAATTGCGGTGCGGACGGATCTCGCGAATGAGAAAGGCGCCGGAGTTATCCGGCGCCTCAACGTCTGGCCTTCGTATGCCGCGCTCAAAGCGCGCGCCGGCATTAGCTGCCGAAGCGATAGTTGATTTTCACGGACACCGCGTTGAGATTTTGCGCCGCATCGTCAAGCTTGTACGTTGCGGTTGTGTCGCTCAAATTGAGCGGTTGATTGCCGAAGCGGGTATAGTCGTACTCAAGAGCGAGGCTCCAGTTTCCGCGCCAGGCGTACTCAAGGCCGCCGCCGAACGTGTAGCCCGAACGCCAAATCTGGTCGCGCGCCGCGCCCGTCGGGATCAACGTGTCCAAAACCTCGATCCTTTCGTTGCCACCGGCAACGCCAAATTTTACGTACGGTAGGAAACGACGCCATGCGTAACCTACCCGAGCGTTGAGCATCGCCAAGTTGCGGAGTGTTGAGTCATATTGGTCGTCGAGCTCCCCTAGCGTCGACTTCTTGCCGCCGCTGATTTCGGTTACAGCGCCACTTAGCTCAAGCCCATAGACCCAATGGCCTGCCTGCCAATTGACCCCAAGCTGCGCGCCAAACCCGAATCCGTCCATGTCATAGTCGAGCCGCTGGCCGGGGAAGATATCGGGCCACGGTCCTATGTTGGTCGTGCCCGCCATGTCGGTGCCCATTTGGCCCCACATGCCGTGAGCGCCGACGTAGGTGCCCGACCAGTTTTGGATTTCCCCGTCGGCAAACGCCATTGGAGCGGTCCCAAGCAACAAAGCAGCGGCGGTTGCGGCGATCGCAACTTTACTCATGATCAAATCCCCCATCGACCAATTCTGTACGTGTCGTATCGATACCCTAGATGAACTCCACGTCGCGAAACAAGCTTGGCTCAATCGTCGGTTGCCTTAAGCATTCGGATTCCGGGGGTTCCATGCAAAAATACCACAGTGTGTCCTGAGGGCCGGCCGGCTCGGCGTGCGGGACTGGAAAAGCAAGAAGGGGCTGACCGCCTTGCGGGATTTTTGGGGGTGGTTCGCCCCCCGGATCAGATTTTTTGATCGTAGGCGCCGACCAAGGGGTTCTTGCTCAGCCGTCCGTCGATATCTGCGAACATCCCACGCATGCGCTCTTCCGATACTGGGCTTTCAACAACCACCACGAGGCTGGGCTTGTTGGACGATGCGCGGACCAGGCCCCAGGTGCCGTCTTCGAGCGTCACGCGTATGCCGTTGACGGTGACGAGGTCGCGGATTGCGAGGCCCATGATCTTCTCACCTCGCGTCTTGGCTGCCGTGTAGACGGCAATGATCTCTTCGACCACGCCGTACTTCTGGTCGTCGGGGCAATGCGGCGCCATGGTGGGTGAGCCGAAGGTCTTGGGTAAACCGTCATAGAGCGCCGACATCTTCGTTCCGCCGGCGCGATCGAGCATTTGAAGTATCGCGATTGCCGCAATGATGCCGTCGTCGTAGCCGCGCCCGACCGGCGGGTTGAAGAAGTAGTGCCCGCTTTTCTCAAAACCGGCCTGGGCGCTGAGCTCATGTGCGCGGCGCTTGATGTAAGAGTGACCGGTCTTCCAATACTCCGTCACAACGCCGTTCGCGTTCAGCACGGGATCGGTCATGAAGAGCCCCGTCGACTTCACGTCAACGACAAACCGTGCATCCTGCTGGCGTGAGGAAATGTCGCGCGCGAGCATGACGGCCGCCTTGTCGGCAAAGATCTCGCGGCCTTGATCGTCGACCACGCCACAGCGGTCGCCGTCGCCATCGAACGCGAGGCCAACGTCCGCGCGATGTTGCTTCACTGCATCGCTGAGCGCGTGCAGCATCTTCATGTCTTCCGGGTTCGGATTGTAACGCGGGAACGAGTGGTCGAGACCGGCGTCCAGCGGGATCACTTCCGCGCCGATGCGCGCCAACGCCGCCGGCGCGAACGCCCCGGCGGTGCCGTTGCCGCAGGCAGCCACAACTTTGATCGGACGTGAGAGCTTCTTGCCGGCAACGAGATCGTCGAGATAGCGCGTGCGCATGCCGTCGATCGTTTGGTAGGTGCCGCCGGAGCGCGCCATGCCGCGTCCTTCCAGAGCGATGGTCTTGAGCGCCGTCATTTCCTCCGGTCCGAAGGTCAGAGGCCGCGCTGCGCCCATCTTCACGCCGGTCCAGCCGTTTTCATTATGGCTCGCCGTGACCATGGCCACGCACGGCGCGTCGAGTGCGAACTGCGCAAAATAGGCGGTTGGCGAGAGCGCGAGACCGATGTCGAGCACCTCCGCCCCGCCGCTGACGAGCCCCAGCGCCAACGCATGCTTTACGCTCATCGAGTAGGAGCGATAGTCGTGTCCTACGACAATGCGGGGTCGAACACCCAAACCGTGGATCAAGGTCGCGAGGCTTTGCCCTAAGATCTGCATCCCGATCAGGTTGATCTCTTTCGGGTACAGCCAGCGCGCGTCATACTCGCGAAATCCTTGCGGCGCGATGAGCGGCAACGTTTCGAACTCGATGGTGTTCGGCTTCAAATCGGCGCGCGGGGGAGGGGACATTTGAGGTGTCTCATTCAAGAGAAGTAGATTGAACCACGAAGCACACCAAGCCGCTGCGCCACCGTTTGCCGCGATGCCGAAGTGTCTTGGTGTGCTTCGTGGTTCAATCTCTTGTACCGGGCAGAGCGAACGAAGTTCAACCCCGAAGCGCCGCCAGCAGCGCGGCGACGCCCTGTTCCACGGTCCCATCGTTCACCACCACGACGTCAGCCCGCACAGAGGATTGCCGCGCCACGCGCTCGTCGATCTCCGTCGCTTGCTCCCGGCCCCGTGCCAACAACCGCTGCCGTAGCGTGGAAGCGGGGGCCGTCACCTCGATGACCTTGAGTGGCGCGAACTTTGCTCGGGCTTCTTCGACGATGCCGCGCGAACCGTTGACGACGACATGCTTCCCGCGGGCGAGATCGGTCTCGATCGCGGCTGGGACTCCATAAGCGAGCCCGTGCGCGCGCCAGCTCAGCGCGAAGTTTCCGGTCTGCTCGCAGGCTTCGAACTCGGCCGGCGTTTTCGCAACATGATCCTCCGATCCGGCATCGCGCGGACGGGTGATCGCGCGGCGAGGAAAGAGGTGTGTTTTCGCGAGAGTCTGGCGCACGCCGTCGATCAGCGTGTCCTTGCCGCTGCCCGACGGCCCGACAATCAAGAACAGCGTGCCGCGCGCCATCAGTCTTTGAGTACGAGTTCGTCGGCTTCGATCGTGAACCGCGACAGGGTGTTGAAGAAGCTCATGCCAAGCAGCGAACCCGACAGTCCGCGCGATACGGCAGCCTTCACGTCGCGCCGCACTATCGAGCCTACCCGCACCTCGCGCAACGTCACGGGCGCCGCCTGTGCGTCGCCGTTCGCGGTGGAGACGATCATTGTGTACTGCAGTTGATCGACATCGATGCCGGCGCGCCGCGCATCGGATTCGCTGAGTGCAATCGACGTCGCGCCTGTGTCGGCGAGCATGCGGATGCTGACGCCATTCACATCAACGTCGGCGCGAAAGTGCCCATCAGCCGTGCGGCGCAACACCACTTCGGCGTCGGAGCGTTGCATCGGACTGGCAGGACTCACCTCGCCGGCGACGCGCTGCCACACGGACTTGAAGTCGTCGCGATAGGAATAGCCGACGATCAACGCGGCGAAGAGGGCCAACCAGATCAAGGAATACTGCAGCGCCTCACTGATGCTGCCGCGCCATCTGAGCACGACAGAGGTCAGCACCAAACCGAGCAGCACCAAATTGTAGAGCAATGCGGGTGAGCTACCTGCGGCCGAAAAGACTTGGCCTGCACCGCCCGCGACCCAAATGATGAGCGCGGTCACGGCGACCAAGATAGCGACAAGGACGAAGACGCGGTTCATAGGACTTAGCGTGCCACGAACGGCTTCAGTCCTGAAGCACCATTTCGTCGGATTCCATTGCGACTTTGGATAGCGTGTTGAAGAAGCTCATGCCGAGCAGCGATTCCGACAATCCTCGTGCGACCAAGGCCGGGACGTTGTGCCGTGTGATCGATCCGACGGTAACCTCATCCAGCGTCACGGGGGCCGCGTTTGCATCGCCGTTCGCGGTCGAAACCGTGTGAGAAAAACTCAAGCTGTCGACGCTGATCCCGGCGGCTTCCGCATCCTCGACGCTCAGGGCTACGACGCTCGCGCCGGTGTCGGCGAGCATGCCGATGCTCGTGCCGTTGACTTCGACCTCGGCGAAGAAATGGCCGCTGAAGCCGCGCTTCAGCACGACGTCGCCGCTGCTGTGCTTGGCGTGCGAACGCGTGCTGTAGCTCTTCTTTTCCGAGGCATCGGGAATGGTGCTGAGGCCGTTCCCCAGAACCATCGCCGTGAAGGCGATGCCGGCGGCAAAAAGGGCTATATTGCGCATCGGCGAGAGCTTAGGGCGACATCTCCGAAGCCCTGGTAAACATAATACACATCTTGCAACGTAAATATTGAAAAACAACAAGATCAGGCGTAGATAAGTCAAATGTCTAATTCCGCTCTCCCGTTCGCCTGGAACGCCGTCCGCGCCGCGGCAGCCTTGCCCCAGTTTGAGCCGGGGTGGGTTTGGCTGGTTGGCGCTGGTCCGGGCGATCCGGGGCTGCTCACGCTTCACGCCCTGAATGCTCTGCAGCAGGCTGACGTCATCGTTTACGACGCATTGGTCGACGAGGAAGTTCTGAAGCTCGCGCGGCCCAACGTGCATCTCGAGTACGCCGGCAAGCGCGGCGGCAAGCCAAGTCCGAAGCAACGCAACATCTCTCTGCGGCTGATCGAATTCGCCCGCCAAAGCAAACGCGTGCTGCGTCTGAAGGGTGGCGACCCTTTCTTCTTTGGGCGCGGCGGTGAGGAAGCGTTGGCACTTGTCGAGGCGGAGATTCCGTTCCGCGTAGTTCCAGGCGTTACGTCCGGTGTCGGCGGCCTCGCTTACGCGGGCATTCCTGTGACACATCGCGACGTCAATCATGCGGTGACGTTCGTGACGGGCCACATGGCGGGCGGTGACGTGCCCGACACGATCAACTGGCGCGCGCTCGGCGAAGGTTCGCCGGTCATCGTGATCTATATGGGCCTGAAGCACCTACCGCGCATCGCGCAAGAACTGTTGAGCGCCGGCCGCAGCGCCGACGAACCGGTTGCGCTGATCAGCCACGCCACGACGGCGCGCCAACGCGTGCTCGAAACCACGCTCGCTCGTGCCTCGGTTGATGCGGAAGCGAACCAGATCGCTGCGCCCGCGCTCATCGTCATCGGCGAAGCGGTGCGCCTGCGCAGTGGTCTCGATTGGCTCTCGGCCATTGGCGGCATGAAACTGGAGGCCGACCCGTTGGGCGTGCGCGAAGGGAAGCGCGATGCCGGATGATCACTCGGCTTTGAACTGAAACTCGCCCTCGTGGTTCCAGTAGTGGTACTGCACCAGATAATCGTCGCCGGCCGTGTAGCGCGTGGGCACGAGCACGATCGAATAGAACTCCTCCAGCGATTTGCCGGAAGGCAGGAACGCGGTGACCTCCTTGTCGGGGCAGGGGGCCTCCCCGACCCACGACTGCACCAAGGCGCCCGTCCGTGCGAAGATCTGCCAACGGAAGACCTTGCAGGCCGACCTCGCTGTCAGGGTTACTTCCTTCGCGGTGTTGTTGCGCAGTGTGACCTTCACTTGGATGACGGCCGGTTCGTTCCCAGTCAGTTTCACGCGATCCCGGTTAGGCTCGAGCGCGAGATGGATGTCATTCTCCAAGAAGCCGAGCCCGCCATTCGCCGCCGCATAGCCCAGCGCCCCCACGAACGTGACCCAGATTACGGCGCGGATCATGTACCGCCGCCAATCTGGCGGCTGCTCGTGGGGCAGGGGGCTCGGCGCCGCCATCAGGCCTTCTCCGGCTTTTTGTCGGTCTCGACGAAGTCGAGATCGAGGTGGAAGGTCTCTCTCAACATGCTTAGGGCAAAGAGCGCAAGTGCCGCCGCGATCAGGCCCACCACTTCGGCCGCGTTCAAAACCCCCATGCCTGGTTTCAAGATGCCGAACAACGTCGTCATCAAGAACGCGGCGCCACGCACGAAGTTGGGCACCGAAGTCGCGACCGTCGCACGCAGATTGGTGCCGAACTGCTCCGCCGAGAGCGTGACCAGCATCGCCCAGTAAGCGGTGAAGAAGCCAAGCGCGAAGAGTAATCCGTAGAAGTAGGACGCCGACGGCACCGGCAGGTAGTAGAATGCCGCAAGTGTCGCGAGCGTGCCGACGAGGAAGCTACCGATCGCGAGTTTGCGGCTTTGCAGCAACTGGCTGACCAGTCCGTTGACGACGCTGCCCAACGTAATACCGCAGTAAAACCAGAACACGGCACTAGGCGCCGTGATCGGCGCGTCAAGATTGAGCGCACGACCCAGTTCGGGCGAGAACGTCACCACGAGTCCCAACGAGTACCAGATCGGCAATCCGACCAAGATGCAGTTCAGGTAGCGTGAGAAGCGGCTCCACGATGTGAAGAGCATCAGGAAGTTTCCTCGCGCCACGTCCTCCTTCGCGGCAAGCTCCTTGAAGATGCCCGACTCCGCCACCGACAGTCGCAATGCCAAAAGGCAAAGCCCCATGATGCCGCCGATGATGTAGGTCCAACGCCAAGAGAAGAACTCATAGGTGACCGCGGCAGCCACCGCGCCCGCGACCCCGGTCGCGACCACGATCATCGTGCCGTAGCCGCGCGTTTCTTTCGGCATCAATTCAGCGACAAGCGTGATGCCGCCGCCGATCTCGCCGGCAAGGCCGACGCCGGTGATGAACCGCAGCAGCGCGTACTGGTCGATTGGCGCCATGATCGCGTCGAACGGTGCCATCTGGCCCACGAAGCCGTTCAATATGTTGCCAACCGAGTAGAGCAGGATCGAACCGAACAGCAGTTGGATCCGCCCGATCTTGTCACCGATAATCCCCCAAAAGACGCCGCCGACCAGCATGCCGATTAGCTGTGCGTTGAAGAGGTAGATCCCCTTCGTGACCAGATCGTCGCCGGAGAAGCCGAGGTCGGTCAGGCTCGACACCCGCAGGATCGAGAACAGGATCAAATCGTAGACGTCGACGAAGTATCCAAGCGCGGCCACAAGTATGGCCAAACGAACGTTGCGGTTCGACATAAGCGGCGTGTTCCCCGAGGGCGTGAGGCGTGTGTTGGTGCCAGCCGCGCCTGGGTTCCCTCAAACCGGCGCGGCACTGGATGCAGCCAGAGATTGCGTTGCCCGGGCGTCCGCTTCAAGTGCGCCGTTTCGCTTGGTTTCTGGGCGATACCTTCGACAGACACTATTTCCCGGTAGACTAGCGTCAAAGCGATTCGCCCGAGAGGGGCGTGCACGGGGGTGCAATCATGTGGTCAGTGTTTCGCAAGCGTTCGTTGGAGTTGACGGCCGGGATGCTTGTTTTGGGCGCCGTCGCGGCAACAGCGTCTTCCACGACCAATCGCCAAGTCATTTATGCGCCTTGCATGGTTGCGGTCGTGCAGGCGCTGAAAGCCGATCCCGCTGCCGTGCGCTTTGCGAAGCTTGCGGGCGAGCCGATCATGGCTGAGGCTGCAGGGTGCGATGCCGCTGAAGATGTGGCGCGGGAGGCAAACCGAGCGATCATCGATCTCCTGATCAACGATGCGACCTTGTTCGCGCGTTTGCCGGGTCTGTTGAAGAGTGCCGGTATGGAGTGCCGCAGTGAGAGGAACGCGATCCACTGTACCTGCCAATCGGAAGGACCGTTTGCGATCCTCAATCCGCTGGCGAACGACGCGAAAGCGCTGGTTGATTTGCCGCTACCGTTGAACCGATCCCTCGTTGTCGCGGCCGAGAAGCGGGGCGCAGAGCGCGCCGGAAAGTTGATGCAACAAGCGAAGTACGTCGTGGCCGTCTCCTATCGGATCTCGCTTTTCGATGTTGCTGAGGCCGCGCCCGCGTTGACTGCGGCAGCGCCGCCCACGACAAACGAAGTCGTGCGCGACGTATACGGCTGGTAAGATCGCTGAGCGCGTTATCCGCGATTATTCGTGGCGATAGTGTCTCGACTTGTTCTGCCAAAATGTGCAGGTTGTTTTTGTCGTTCTAACGCTGTCGAGCCGGTACTCCATGCAAATGCACTCATTTCGGTCGCATTTCCTGCGAGCGCGCGTATGACGGACGCGACGATTTGGCCCCGGTTGATCGCTCAGTACCGCAAGCGCCACGCGCTGACCCAGGCAGCCTACGCCGAACGCTTCGGCGTGACGCAGCAAACCGTCTCTCGGTGGGAGAGCGGCACGCAGGTGCCGCATCTCGAAGTGCAGTCGGCATTGCGGACAGCGCTTGGTGCCAGTGCAGTATCTGACTCGCAGTCCTGGATCGCGCGCGTAAACGACACCTACGGCCGCGAGACGTTGTTCGATGCCGAGTGGCGGATCGTTGCGATTAGCCAGTCGGCGCTCGAGTTCAGCGAGCTCACGCGCGAAGCAGCGCTGGGCCGGCGATTGAGCGAGTTCGCCGCGACCCGCGAGGTGGGCGCGATCATCGAGAAGGTGCCGCTGTTTGAGGGCGATATTCGCGCGTTGAAAGTCAGTATCGAAATCTTGCTGCCCGCGACGCGGTTGCGCCGAGACGTCGACATTTGGCCGATTTTCACAACCGACGAGCAGATCTTCATTCACGTTGCGGCGTTCGAAGCCGCTAAGCCGGAGCCGCGCAGCGGCGTATCCGGTACCAACGTGCTTGCTGCACAGGTTGTCTTGATCGATGGCAGCATCCTGCCGATCGGCGGAAAGGCGATCGCGTTATGACACAAGTTGTTACCGGCGCGTTCGGCGCGCTGGCTGCAGCGGAGGCAGCGCTTGCGATTGCCGATCTTGGACGTTTGGTGTCCGTGCACGCGCTCACGCACGTGTGCATCGCCGAGCTTCTCGCGGAACCCGAAGCACGCGTAGCAGCGCTGATCGAAGGCCGAGCGGCGCCGACGCTCGATGTTGCGCGAAAAGTGACGGCGCTTGCACAGCGCATGGCCTACAACTCGTTCGCCGCTTGGAAGCGGCGCATATCCGCCAGCACCGGCTACGAAGTGCTGATCGACCGTGCACTGACGATCGTGGCGGTGAACGGCGCAAGCCCGTCCTTCAATCGCGGCAAGCCGTACAGTCCGATTGGTCCGCACTTGTTTTTGGGCCGCAAGTACAACGACATCCTCCCGTCGCTCGACTGCGCACTTATTCAAACGCATGGCAACGGAATCGAGGACTTGCTGACGATCGGCTTTTTCGACGGCAATGTGCGTTGCGTGCGCTTGTGTGCGGAAATCAACGCGGGCCTGTTTGTCCGCACCGGCGTGCACGAGTTCTGGCCGATCGAAACTGAGGATGCCGGCATCGTTGCGCATTCGATCTTGCACCGCAACGAGATGCCCCGCGTCTTGGCAGGAGCTGGCGTCCATGTGCATTGGCGCGAGATCATCCCGGCGTAGGGCGTGCGTCGCTCCAGGCCGCGTCGGGCTCGCCTGCCCGAATGAGATGGCACACGAGGTCGTTTAGCGGCACAGCGATGCCGTGCTTGGCCGCGAGCCTCAACACCACCTCATTGCGTGCGGCCCACTCTGTCGGCCGTCCAGCGAGACGGTCTACGACGATCGAGCCCATGTGCAAGTGCGGTCCGCGCGCCATGACAGCGTGTAGCCGCTCGCCGATGTCATCCGGTAACTTTGCACCTTCCGCGCGGCCGACGGCGGCAACCTCCGCTGCGAGGGCTTTGTAGAGCCGCGCGATGCCTTCATCCTTAAGCACCTCATTGCCGCGCCGCGTCAGCACGCCAATTCCGCCGCCCACCGCGTTGAGAACCAACTTGCCCCACGCGGAAGTCAACCAATCCTCGACGATCCTGATTTCCGCAAACGAACCTTCGAACACGCGGCGAAGCGTTTCGCTCGCTTCGCCGGGCGGCACATCGAGACGGGCCGGACCCGTCACATGCGCTTTGCCGGGCCCGGTTCGGTCGCTCGGACATGCAACCATCGCCGGCACTATCGCCGGGCCGTCACCTACGAGCGGCCGCAGCCTTGCGATGTGTTCGACGCCATTCTGCAACACCGCAACAGTGGTCTGCGGCCCGCACAACGCGTTGAGCCATGGTCGGGCGTCGCCGGTCTGATGCGCCTTAGTGGCAAGCATCACGATGGGAAAGGGCCGCGCCGCCGCTAGCGTAAGCGCCGTGACCGGCCTACTCACATGCCCGCCCGGATAATCCACGTCGAGTGCGGCAAACGGCGTTCGTGCGGCAATCGAGATCCGGTGCCCCGCCTGCATTGCAGCAGCGGCAAACGCGCACCCGATGGCCCCCGGCCCGATCACCGCGATCTCTGTCATATCGGCCTCCCAAGCGCACGCTAGTGATTAACACGAAACGCGCGCGCCGCCGACCGGCCTCGTGCTAAGCTGGCGGCGCCTCTATCACATGGTCTCCCCATGAGGTTGGGCCAGCTTGGCCGCGGGCGCTTACGCGTCCGCGGCGGGCTGTTGACGACTTACTCCCCGGGCTGCGCTTGGCGGGCTGTCGCCCCGTAGACGATGCTGCCCGTTGGAGTCGTGATCGTGAGCTTGTCGCCACCGATGCTGTAAGTCTGTGCCGACTGAAGCGCCGACAAGTAGGCGCTTTCCTGCTGCATCACACCCTCTTGCATGCAGGCCATTTTTGTCGAGATCAGCGCGCCGATCTTCAGCGTGCCCGGTCCGATCTCGACCGGTCCGGAGTAGAGGTTGCAACCGCTTCGTCCGGAAACGCGGCCCTCAAGAAAGGCGAGAGTCACGCGGGCCGGATTGATCACCGGTCTACCGGCAATCGTCTCGGCGATCCAGTCATTCTGAGCCAAGCGGCCTTCGCCCTGATCATTCGAAACCGCCGACTCGCAAGCGGAGAGTGTCAGGCCGACCGCCAGTATCGTAAGGAACCTGCGCATTGGTTGATCCTATCGTTTCAGCAGCGAGCCGAGGACTCCGCGCACGAGTGCGCGGCCGATGCTGCTGCCGATGGCGGAGGTGACGGAGCGCGCCGCGCTCTTTGCTGCCGCTTCGCCCATCGTCTGCCGCGAGGAAGCACGCGGCCGTGGCTCTTCGCGCGGTGTGCTGGGCATCGGATAACTCTGCGGACGACGCGGCGCCGGTTCCGGCGCGGGCTGTGCCTCAGGCTTCGACGTTCCCCAGCCCCAGGTGCGGGTCGTGGCCGCTGGTGCCCGCGTCGTCGACGGTGACGAACCGCCGCCTTGCGCGCCGTTGGCCTTGGCCATGAGAACTTCGTAAGCGCTCTCGCGATCGACCGCTTGATCGTAGGAGCCTTTCAGAGGGCTCGCGCTTACCACGGCGGCGCGTTCCGCCGCGTTGATCGGACCCATCCGGCACATCGGCGGCGCGATCAGAACGCGATCGACGATCGAGGGAATCCCTTTCGCGTCCAGCGTCGATACCAGCGCTTCACCGACGCCCAGTTCCTGCACCGCATCCGACGCCTTGAACCTCGGGTTCTCGCGGAAATTGTCGGCAACCGCCTTGACCGACTTGCGATCCTTTGGCGTGAAGGCGCGCAGCGCGTGCTGCACCTTGTTGCCAAGCTGCCCCAGCACGTCATCGGGAATGTCGAGCGGCGACTGCGAAATGAAGAAGACGCCCACGCCCTTGGAGCGGATCAGCCGAATGACTTGCTCCACCTTGTCGATCAACGCTTTCGGCTGATCGTCGAACAGCAAATGCGCCTCGTCGAAGAAGAACACCAGCTTCGGCTTATCCAGATCGCCGACTTCCGGCATCTGTTCGTAGAGCTCCGATAAGAGCCACAGCAGGAACGTGGCGTAGAGCATCGGGCTGCCGAACAACTTCTCCGCCGCCAGAACATGGATAGCGCCGCGCCCGGTGTCGTCCGCGATCAGCATGTCGGAGAGCTTCAACGCCGGTTCACCGAAGAACGCATCGCCACCTTGGTTCTCGAGCGTGAGCAATGTGCGCTGAATCGCGCCCACGGACGCCGGCGCGATATTGCCGAACTGAACGGAGTACTTGTCGGCGTTTTCCGCCACGTGCACCAGCATCGCGCGCAGGTCTTTCAAATCGAGCAGCAGCATCCCTTGCTCGTCCGCGACGCGGAAGACGATGTTTAGCACGCCCTCTTGCGTATCGTTGAGCTGTAGCATGCGTGAAAGCAACGTCGGTCCCATCTCCGACACCGTCGCGCGTAACGGATGGCCGAGCTCGCCGAAAAGGTCCCAAAAGACGACCGGATAGGATGTCGGCTTCCAGTCCGTCTGTCCGATCTTTTGCACGCGCTCGGTGATGAACGGCTTCACCTCCGCGACTTGGCAAAAGCCCGCGAGGTCGCCCTTGATGTCAGGTACAAACACGGGGACACCAGCGCGGCTGAAGCCTTCGGCGAGCACGCGCAGGGTTGACGTCTTGCCCGTGCCGGTCGCGCCTGCGATCAGGCCGTGCCGGTTGGCGCTCGACAGCAACAGGCTCTGTGCCAGGTCGCCCTTGCCAAGAAAGATGGAGCCGGAATCAGCCATGGGCCGAAGTCCTTATGTAGGAGGGGGAGGGGATCACTTCACTTGGCGCCCAGTATGCCCGGCTTCGGGGCCGGGCTTCAATGCGCGTCGTCCGGCGGTTCCTTGCCGCGCGGCGGATAGAGCCGCGCCGGATGCCCGGCAATACGATCGAGCAGCGCCAAAAACACGGCAGACGCGATGAAGACCACGTGAATCACGACCTTCCAGAAGATGTCGCCGTCCGTGAATTTTTCGCGGTCCATGAACACCTGCAACAGTTTCACTGCCGAGATTGTCAGCAGCGCGGTCGCGACCTTTACTTTCAGCGAGCCCGGATCGAGCCGCCGCAACCACTCCGGCGAATCGTCCAATGAGTCATCGCCGAACCGTCCGACGAAGTTCTCATACGAGCTTAGCATCACCATCACGATTAGACCCGACACCAGCGCGCCGTCGATCAGCTCTAGGATCGGCATGATCATGCTGAACTTGCCGTCGTTCTCGGCCGGCGGAAAGAACGCGAGTTCCGCGATGTGAACGACCTCGAAGGTGAAGCTGACCGCATAGAACGCGAGGGCGACGGCTAGACCGACATAGAACACGACCAGGATATAGCGGCTGTAGAGAATGATCCGCTCGACCGCCGTTTGGATGCGGTCCATCGGGTTGGTCACGGATGCCGCGAAGAATTTCTTGACCTTGTCGCCGGCTGTGTCAGGCATGTTCACCGTTCTCCCGATCGCTGCGGCCGGGCGTGTTCATCCATACGATGAGGTAACGCACCGGCACCACCCAGGCCATGCCGGCCACCGCATAGAAGAAGAACTGCACGATCCCACCCGCCGTCGGCAGAATCTCAACCGCCGCCCGCATCACGAGCAGCACGTAAATCGCAATAATGCCGAGCAGCAGAAACACACCGATCAGCTTCTTCCAACGCATACCCATCTTGTCTGATTAGCAATTGTCCTTCGCGCCCGCAAACTGCCATTCTGCGGCCAAAGTGACGGCGGAATGACCCTATGAAGACCCTTGGATTGATCGGCGGGATGAGCGCCGAGAGCACCGCGATTTACTATCGCCTGATGAACGAGGATGTGCGCGCCCGGCTGGGCGGTCACCATTCCGCGCAACTGATTCTCTGGTCGGTCGACTTTGCGCCCATCGAGGCGATGCAGCGCGCCAGCGCCTGGGAGGATGCCGGCCGGAGTCTGGCTGAGATCGCGCGCCGTCTGGAAACCGCTGGCGCCGAGGCGGTCGTCATCACGGCCAACACCATGCACAAGGTGGCTGATGCCGTCGCCGGCGCCATTCACGTGCCGCTTCTCCATATTGCCGACGCGACGGCGGCCGCGATCAAGCGCACCACTTGCAAGCGTCCATTGCTGCTCGCGACGCGCTATACGATGGAGCAGGACTTCTATCGCGGCCGTCTGAAGGCGATGCACGGCATTGACGCATTGACCCCGGACGACGACGGCAGGCGCGTCGTCCATGACGTCATCTTTGGCGAGCTCGTGAAGGGCGTCGTGAAGCCGGAGTCCAAGCGCCGCTACCTCGATGTCATCGCCGCCGCGCGCGGGCAGGGCGCCGACGGTATCATTTTCGGGTGCACCGAGATTGGGATGTTGCTGACCCAAGCCGACCTGAGGGAACCCGTTTTCGACACGGCGTTGATTCACGCGAAGGCGGCCGTAGATTTCGCGTTGGCTTAGGCAAACTGCCGCAGTTCTAAGGGCCACCGTGACCGCTATATCCGCTCCCGCATGACCGCAACGCCCTTGCAGATTCAGTCGCGCCGTACGCTCGCCATCTGGCTTCTGGCCGTGTGCGGGTTGATTGCCTTGATGGTCGTTGTGGGTGGCCTCACGCGTCTGACCGACTCCGGCCTTTCGATCACGTCCTGGAAGCCGATCCACGGCGCGCTCCCGCCGCTCTCCGACACCGAGTGGCAGGAAGAGTTCGACGCCTACAAAGCGATCCCGCAGTACCAGATCATGAACAAGGGCATGTCGCTGGAGGAGTTCAAGTCGATCTTTTGGTGGGAGTGGAGCCACCGCAATCTCGGCCGCCTGATCGGCTTCGCGTTCCTGGTCCCGTTCCTCGTCTTCCTGTTCCGGGGACAGATCGAGCGCGCCTTGATCCCGCGACTCGTCTTGCTCTTTGTGCTGGGCGGCCTGCAAGGCGCGCTCGGTTGGTTCATGGTGGCAAGCGGCCTTTCTGAGCGCACAAGCGTCAGCCAGTATCGCCTCGTCGCGCACTTGACGTTGGCATTGGTGATCTACGCCGCGATCCTCTGGACCGCACTCCCGCTGTGGCGGGGCGAGTGGCCTGCGCAGAAACGTCCTCACAAGCTGTTCCCGTGGGCGCTCGGCGTGCTCGTACTTGTCTTCGGGCAGATCAAGCTTGGGGGCTTCGTCGCCGGCTTGGACGCCGGGTTCACGTACAACACCTGGCCGATGATGGACGGCAAGTTCGTCCCCGATGGCGCCTACAGGACCTGGCTCGCGCCGTTCGAAGACGTCACGACCGTCCAGTTCAATCATCGGATCGGTGGCTATGTCGTCACGCTCGCAGTGGTGGCGCTGTGGTTTGCCGGCCGGCGATCAAAGCTCACCGGCTTGGCTGACATGACCTCCAACATCTTGCTCGCGACCGTGGCGGCGCAAGTGCTGCTCGGCATCTGGACGCTGCTCGAAGTGGTACCTGTGTGGCTTGGCGCACTTCATCAATTCGGCGCGGTTGCACTGCTGACCGCAACGATCGCGTATGCGTTCGCACTTCGCCGCGCCGGCTAGCATTCGGAGGAAACTATGACCAAACCCTACAAACTTTACGCCACCAACGGCTGCGGCTCGATGATCGTCGAGATAGCGTTCGGGCTCGCCAAGGTGCCGTTCGAGATCGTCGATGTGCCGTGGTCCGATACCGGTTGGAAGAGCAAGGCGCTGAAGAAGCTGAATCCGCTCGGCCAAGTACCCACGCTGTTGCTGCCGGACGGCACAGTGATGACCGAGAGCGCGGCGATCCTGTTCCATCTCGCGGACACTGTCCCTGGTTTCGAGCTCATCCCACCCGCAGGCCACCCGTCGCGCGCCGAATTCCTGCGTTGGCAACTGTTCCTTGTCTCGGCAGTCTACCCCACGTTCACCTATGGTGACGTGACCGAGCGCTGGGTTGGCGAGCCGTACAAAGTGGGTGCCGGCAAGTTGCTCCGTGAAAGCACGCACGGCCACCGCCAAGACCTCTGGAAGTTCGTGGAGAAGCAGATCGAGGGGCCCTGGTTCCTCGGCGAGACGTTCTCGGCCCTCGACATTTATACGTGGGCCATGACGCTCTGGCGCCCCGGCCGTGACTGGTTCAGAGCCGAGTGCCCAAAGCTTCACAAGATCGGCGCCCGCCTTGACGATCATCCGGTCGTGAAGAAAGTGGCGGCAAGGAACAAGATTTGAGTGGTCACGAGAGCGTGATCTAGGGTCGTCTAGGACCGGCAACTAAAGGGGGACATAACGTTCCCGCCATAAGGGGAGAGCTTTTCCATGCGCATTCTTTCGTTGTCCACCGTCGCGCTCGCGTTGCTTGTCGCAGCGCCGTCGCATGCGGCGGACGTGCCCGCCTATGTCGCTGCCGCCGTCGCTGACAAGGACCGTCCAAAGGACGATACCGACCGCGACGCAGATCGCCATCCCGCTGAGATCATGGCGATGGCGGGTTTGAAGCCAGGGGGTCGTGCTGTTGATGTCGGCCCCGGCCGTACGGGTTACTATACGCGCATCATGAGCCGCATCGTCGGCGCGAACGGCAAGGTCGTCATGTTCAATCCGACATGGGTGGCCGACAAGTTTCCGAAAGCCACCGAGGCGCCCGCAGCCTTCGTCGCGGCCGGCTACAAGAATGTCGAAGGTTCAGTCCAGCCGATGGACGCGGTCAAGTTCGACCCGCCGGTCGATCTCATCTTCGTCAGCCAACTCTACCACGACCAAGTCTGGCAGAAGATCGACATCGCCAAAATGAACAAGGCGATCTTCGACGCGCTGAAGCCCGGCGGCGTTTACTTCATCATCGACCACGTTGGCCCAGACGTGAAGACGCCGGAGCAAATCGATAAGCTCCATCGCATTGATCCGGCCCTGGTGAAGGAGCAAATCCTCGCGGCCGGTTTCAAACTCGAAGCCGAGAGCGACCTCCTCAAGAACCCGGCCGACCCGCATACCGCCAACGTGTTCGACCCGGCAATCCGCGGCAAGACCGACCAGTTCATCTTCAAGTTCGTGAAGCCGGCGAAGTAGATCATTCCGCCGCGACCGCCGCCTGGCTGCGCCGCCAGGCGAGCGGAAACCAAGGATCGCAAAGCGCCGTCCCGTCCGCCCAATCGAGCGGACGGTGCGGTTGCGCCACGGCGCCGGGACGCTTGCGATAGCGGACTTGCTCACCCACATAGCGAAGCGACGCCGCGCGGCGCGTGCGCGTCGTCGAAGCGTTGCCATGCGAACCGTGCACGGTGCGCAGATGATGGATCACCACATCGCCCGGCTCGACCTCGAAGTAGACGATGTCGTAGTCGCTTTCATTGTTGTCGATGTCCGGTAACTCGTCGCCCTCAGCGTTTGGCATTGTCAGGCGCGACATGAACGTGTTCGGCTTAAAGGTCTTCCCCCACCGGTGCGACCCGCGAACATATCCCAATGCGCCGCTCTGCCGGCCGCAAGCATCGACCGGTGCCCACACCACACAGCCCTGGTCGCCCTCGATGTTGAAATAGCCGAGGTCCTGATGGAACGCCGTACGATCGATCGTGCCCGCCTCTTTGACGAAGATCTGGTCGTCGTAGAAGCGAATCGCCCTCGCGTCGAGCAGTTCGCCCGCAATCTGCGGAAGCGCGCTCGTCGTCGCCGCACTTCGGAAGGCGCGGTCGCGTGTCCAGGTTCCGGTCTCGACAAGAAAGCGGCCGCGGGACTGTGATGCAGGCGCCGGCCTATCGCACAGGCGTTGGGCTCCTGTCGCACGAACGTAAGCGGCGAAGTTCTCGAGTTTGTACTGCTCGGCGCGACCGACTTGGTACTGAGCGTCGGCATCGGACCACGCGGCATCGGCGATAGCCGTGATGTCATAGCCGGTGGCGGTCGTGCCGATCGAGGCGGTCGCGTTATCGATGGACTTGGCCAGCCTGGCGACCTCTCGGGTGGAAAACACGCCGCGCAGACACACGACGCCATCCCGACCAAATGTTTCGCGCTGTTGCGTTGTCGTCAGCATCTCAATCTTCCTCCTTCTTCTGTTGCGCGAGCTCGAGAATCAGCCACGCAATGCAGGCGCGATGCCGTGGGTCGTCGATGCTGTTGAACGCCTCGACGAAGGCGGCGACTTGGGGATCGCGCAACAGCTCCGTTCTCCGATCGCCGGTGGGCGCGGTGTCGATGCGATAGGCCCCGCGCCCCTTCTTTCCGCGTTCAGTGGGCATGGATCGGAGGCCTCGGATCTATCGCAGGCGGGGGCACTGGGCGACCCAGGGGATCGACATCGAACAATACGGTGCCTCGGTTCGGGCCCCTGGCGATGCGCAATTGCTTTAAGTTCGCCGGCAGGAGCACTGCAATGCATGTCCCCTCGTCGTAGGCCGTCGGCAGGCCGAGCGGCCGGACCTCAAGCCCCATGCCGAGGAAGCGCGTAACGAAGAACGCGTCGCAAACGATGGAGATCGCTTCCAGATCGTAGGCGATCGCAAACTCGAACATCGCCGCGAAGACGTCGCCGGTCACGCGCCTTCTACAGGCCGAGCTCTCGCCCTTACGCGTCGAGAACAGTCGGGTGAGTTCCCAGACATTCGAAACGCGGGGCAATGCGCCGAGCGTGACGAGGTGCGGGAAGACGTCAGACATCAGGTGCGGCCGGTCGGTCGGAATAAGACGCGCGCCGCCAAGCACTTCCTCGTCGTCGGCCCAAAGCAAATAGCTGGCATCGACAGTGTCGAACTGATCGACCTCGCGCCCGTCCGGTTTCTCCAGTGCTTTCCACCCGCGACCATGGACATATTCGTCGTGCCGAACGCGATAAGATGCTTCGAGCAGGCGCTGACTGCGCGGAGTGTCGCGGTTCGTCGAGTCGATGAGATGCAGCATGGGTTGCTCCCGAAATGGTGAGCAATCCTTGCATCCCGGCTGAGCTCAGAAGGTACCTGATCAGGTACCTCGATACCCGCTAGGGAACGACGTCGCCTTGACGGATGGCCCTAACGACTGCCTGCATCCGCGTGCCTACACCGAAGCGACGCTTGACGTTTTCAACGTGCTTGTGCACGGCATTGGAAGACACACCGAGAATTTTCGCCACCTCCCAATCACTCTTGCCGGTGGCCACGAACCGCAGGACCTCACGTTCGCGCTTGGTCAGGCGGATCGTCTCTTCGGGTTCGCCTTTCTTCAGGCTGCTTGCTCGTGCATGTGCGTACATGGAGACAAGGTGAAGCTCGGCGCGCGCTTGCAAGTCGGTGCGCGGCTCGATGCCCGCCATGGTCATGGCGTGGATGCGTCCCCCCGGCAAATGAAGCGGCACGACGAAACCGGCGCGCATGTCCCATGCGGACGCCTCGCTGACGATCTCCCAATCCGCCTTCGGGTAGGTTCGGCGTTCGGTCACGTCCTGCCACGTAAAGGGAGAAATGGTGCGGGTGAGCTCAAGCACCATCGGGTCACGGTGGACGTACTTGCGGGAGAGGTAGCGCCGCCGCCACGCGGACGGCCATTCGTCGAAGAGAATCGCGCCGCCCGTCATCGAGTCGGGCCGAGGGGGGTCCGTGCACATAAAGGACGTATGGCCATGACCCTCGGCGAAGACACGAAATGCTTCTTTCACTTTCAGAACACTTGGCGCCCGCTCCAAGCTCTGGAGCGTGTCGAGCACCGAATTGTTCAACGTAGAAGCCATGGCGCAGTCTTTCAGTTTGTGTTCTTAACACCGGCAAAATGCTGCGCCAACTCCAGCACCTTCTTCCGCGCGTCTTCGTCGCGGATGGCGGCGAAGGCGCGGAGGAGTTCGAGCCCCTCATCTGTGCCGAGCAGCACACCGTTCACGTCAAGTGTGTCGGCCGGGCGTTGGTTCAGCATCGCAGGTTCCCGTTCGATGAACCACACGAGGTCGACGTCCAGCGCGCCCGCGAGGTTCACGAGCATCGGTGCCGAGATCGTCGCGCCCTCGCGCGCCACGGCATCGATGTCGTCGATGCCGTGGTTGGCGAAGCGGGCGGCGGTGACGCCGATCTCTTGGCGCCGCTCGCGGATCGCGCGGGCAAGGCATTCGCCGACGCGTAGACCGCCATGCGCGATAAGCGCTTGCAGCGCTTGAAACGTCGCCGGATCGAGCCGCCTGTTGGTCACGTGTGGACCCTCACTAAGGACCCTCCACCTTGGCTGCCAAACGCGGCAGGTTCAAGCCCCCTATGCCGCGAGGGCTTGATCCAAGTCCGCAATGATGTCGGCGACGTCCTCGATGCCGACGGAGATCCGCACCACGTCCGGTCCGGCACCCGCCGCGCTCTTCTGTTCGTCGGAAAGCTGCCGGTGCGTGGTCGATGCGGGATGAATAATGAGCGAGCGCGTGTCCCCCACATTCGCCAAATGGGAGATTAGCTTCACGTTGTTCACCAGGTTCACGCCCGCCTCGTAGCCGCCGCGCACCCCGAACGTGAACACGGCGCCCGCACCTTTCGGGCAATAGGTTTGCGCCAGGCCGTAGCACTGATCGTTCGGCAGGTTCGCGTAGGAAACCCACGACACCTTCGCGTGCCGGCTCAAATGCTGCGCCACCGCCTTCGCGTTCTCGCAGTGCCGCTGCATGCGCAAGGGCAACGTCTCAAGCCCGTTCAAGATCAAGAACGCATTGAACGGCGAGATCGCCGGCCCCAGATCGCGCAAGCCCAACACCCGGCAGGCGATCGCGAACGCCATGTCCCCGAAAGTCTCGTGCAGCTTGATGCCTTGATAAGAAGGGCAGGGCTCCGACAGCACCGGAAACTTCTTCGTGCGCGACCAATCGAACGAGCCCGCGTCGACGATGATGCCGCCGATCGAGGTGCCGTGGCCGCCCAAGAACTTCGTCAGCGAGTGCACGATGATATCCGCGCCCCACTCGATCGGGCGGATCAGGTAGGGCGTTGCCAACGTGTTGTCGACGATGAACGGCAATCCCGCTTCCTTCGCGACCGCGCCGATCGCCTCGATGTCGACGACCACGCCGCCGGGGTTCGCGATGCTCTCGATGAAGATCGCCTTCGTCTTCGCGGTCAGTTGCCGGCGGAAGCTTTCCGGATCGCGCGCGTCGGCCCACTTCACGTGCCAGCCGAAGCTCTTGAACGCCTGCCCGAACTGATTGACCGAGCCGCCGTAGAGCTGGCGCGCGGCGATGAACTCGTCGCCCGGCTGCAGCAGCGCTTGGAACACGAGCAGCTGCGCCGCGTGGCCGGACGCGGTGGCGAGCGCCGCCGTTCCGCCCTCAAGCGCCGCCACGCGTTCTTCGAGAACCGCCTGCGTCGGGTTGCCGATGCGGGTGTAGATATTGCCGAACTGCTGCAGCCCGAACAGCGACGCCGCGTGATCCACGTCGTCGAACACATAAGAGGTCGTCTGATAGATGGGCGTCGCGCGCGCGCCGGTCGTCGGGTCGGGTGCGGCGCCCGCGTGCACGGACAGCGTATTGAACCCGTATTCCGACAGTTTCGATTGAACGTTCATAGCGTACCCTTTCCTCGGCCAAGCGGCGCCCGCGAAACCGCGGCGCGGCCGGCGCCTAAGTGCTTGCGTCTATTGTCGATGATTCGGCTGTTTCTGCCGACCCACCCGAATTCACCCGAAAACCGCGAGTATTCCATCTTCGGACACCGGTCCATGATGACGGTCAGGCCCGCCGCCTCTGCTCGCTTGGCGGCGGCCTCGTTGATAACGGTCAGCTGCATCCAAACCACTTTCGCTCCGATCGCAATGGCCTCGTCGGTCACGCCGCCCGCCGCTTCGGCGTTCCGGAAGATATCGACCATATCGACCGACTCGGGGATCGATTTCAGATCAGGGTAGACCTTTTCCCCAAGTAGCAACTGTCCGGCCAGCCCCGGGTTAACGGGTAGGCAGCGATAGCCTTTTTTCTGCAGGTACCGCATCACCATGAACGACGCCTTCGCGGGCGAGGCGGAGACGCCGACGATGGCGATGGTTTTGGTCGCGGCGAGCACGCGTTTGATCAAATCGTCGGAATACTCAGGCATCGTGACTTACCCCCTCCACCATCGCTGCGCGATGGTCCCCCTCCCCCGCAAGCGAGGAGGATCACTAAGCGTCGGGAGCTGTGGTCCGCCCCCGCTTGCGGGGGAGGGGGACCGGCGCCGAAGGCGACGGTGGAGGGGGCCTTGCTGACTCCCCAATTTCACCTCATGCCAAATCGCCGCCAACACCCCGTTCAAATCCCCATAGACGTCTCCGTTCGTAAACCGAATCTCTCGCCATCCGTGCGCCGCGAAAAAGGCGCGCCGCCATGCGTCATGCGCGACTTGCGCCTCCGACCCATGGGTCGCGCCGTCAACCTCGATCACAAGCCTCGCGGTAGTGCAGGCGAAGTCGGCGACATATGGACCGATCGGATGCTGTCGGCGAATGCGGAATCCGTCGATCGCATCACGGCGCAGGTAAGTCCAGAGCAACGCTTCGGCGTGGGTCATCGAACGGCATAGCGATTTCGCGAGGGCGCGCGATTTCAGTTCGTTGGGGCGGATGAGAGACGGCTTGGCGCTCACTGACTTACCCCCTCCACCATCGCTTCGCGATGGTCCCCCTCCCCCGCTCGCGGGGGAGGACCACAGGACTTGACGGCTTGCGATCCTCACCCGCTTGCGGGGGAGGGGGACCATCGCGCAGCGATGGTGGAGGGGGGGCGTGTCTCACGTTCGTCATCGCCTCGTTCACTTTCGGCGCTGTGGCGCGAATTTCTGCATAAATTCACCCGCAACGCCGTAACAACGGCTGATTTGCGGGAAATTTGGCGTTACGCGGCCGCTACATCGCCGTAACTTGTAACGGCATCGAAGGTGATCAGATAGCGGGCAAACGCAGCTTGAAGCTCTTCGAGACGATAGCCGCGCAAGATCGCATCGCCGAGCCTGACCGGCACCGGCTTCAAGCCGAAGCAGTGGAGCCGCCGCGCCAATTCCAGCGGATCAAACAACCGATCCGCCCGCCCAAGCCCCGCCAAGTCCTCGATCATGCGCACCGTCGGTATGTGCTCCTCCGCGTCGCGATAAAGCGTGTGCAAGTCTTGCAGCAACGACACTGCCGTCGTTGTCTCCGCGACCGCCCGCGACTGCGCGGCTAGCGCAGCCTGCGCGCCGGCCTCGGCCCCGATCGCTTCACCGACCGCGAGCAGCGGATACCACTTCTCCCGTGCCGCCGGCGGGAACGCGAGCGGCGGCTCGCCTCGCCCACGGACCAAGCGCCGGACCAGAACCGATGCCGTCGCCTGCATTTCCGAGCGCAGCATCAAGACCTCCTCCGGCGCGTCACCTGGCGTCGGCCGCGGCGCGCAATTGAGCGCCGGCATCCGCAGCACGATCGAACGCAACCGCACGTCCTCCGGCAGCGGCGTTGTTGTGGCGACCGCTGTCGGCGCAAAGCACGGCGCGCGCCCGCTCGGATTGCGCCGCGTGCGCGCGCCTAAGAAGATGCCGTCGCGCATGGCGCCTGCGGCAATCAGCGTGCGCATATCGCGCCGGTAAAGCATGCCGCCCGCGATGTCGTCGAAAAGCAACGTCGGCTGCTCGGACGCAATCATCGGCAGCACATGCGCCGCGACCGTGCGCGACACGATCAGTGGCGCCGGCGTCAACCAGGCCAGAATGCGCAACGCCCGCGCATGATCGGCGCGCGCGTCCTCACCATGCAGGATCAACCGCGGCGACAGCTCGAACGGCCGGGACGGCGCGCGCACGCACCACGCATGCAAACACCAGAGTGCCATCGTTTCGATGAGATCCGGCGCCGCCGCAAGATGCTGCGTCAGGAAAGCAGTCACCCTCGTCAACACGCGACCCGCGTCAACGGCCGAGGTCCGCGGCAACACAGGCCGTGCCCCGCGGCAGCCTTGCTGCGGCAGCGCCCGCAACAACGCGTCCTGCAGCGCTGCATCGATCACGGTCTCCACATCGCCGCCGCTATCGTTCGCGGGCGCCGCAATCCCGACCGCGGAGACACCGGCGCTGAGCAACATTTCCGCCCGCCGCTGCGCCCGCTCAAACGCCGCTTGCCCTGGCGCCGCCCAAACGACCACCGCCCGCTCACGCACCTTGCGCAACACCGGCGCGAGCTGCCCCACCGCCAACCGGTCAGGGAGGACGACCGCCTGATAACGCCCTGAAACCCAGCCGGCTCGCTCCAGCACCAACCGCGCCGCCTCCCCATCAATCGCGAGGACCGGAAGCGCGGCCGACGCCGCACGGCGAGGGGAACGGGGGCGAGTTTTGCTCATAGATGGAGTATAGAACAAAATAGGAACTAGGCAAGTAGAATCTGGAACCACGCTCGCCTTTGTGGTTGCGAGAATCGGCCGCACCCCCACATACTCAAACCATGGCCAGTGAACTCCACCGGATCACCTTCGAAGCCGACAAATGCGGCGGTCGCCCTTGCGTCCGCGGCTATCGGCTGCGTGTCAAAGATGTGCTGGACATGCTGGCCAGCGGCGCTGCCGAGCCGGAAATTCTCAAGGATTACCCCTTCCTCGAACCAGCCGACATCCGAGCATGCTTGGAGTACGCTGCTACCCAAGTCGATCACCCGGTCCTCGTCGGCGCGAGCTAGCGCGGCGTGCGGTTTCTCGTCGATACGAACCTCCCGAAGGCGTTGGCAACATGGATCGCCGCGAGGGGGCACATTGCGGATCACGTTCTTGACCTCGCATTGGCGCAAGCAAACGACAAATCCATCTGGCAACGCGCTGGTGAGATGGGCGCGGTCGTCGTAAGCAAAGACGAGGACTTCGCCGATCTAGCGCGGCGTCACCCCACCGCTCCGGGCGTCGTGTGGCTTCGCACCGGCAATGGCACGACAAAGGAGGTGTTGGCGCTCCTTGAACCGATATGGCCGACCATCGTCGCGCGGCTCTCAGCCGGCGAGAAATTGTTGGAAGTTCGCTAGTTTCGCGAGAGCCGCGCCTTGAAGAGGGAGCGGAAGCTGAAAGGCCCTGAAAGTGAACTGCAAAAAATGCGGCGGCGCCAACCCTGAACGCGCGAAGTTCTGCGTCGAGTGTGGCACCGCTCTCGCAGCGCGCTGCGCCGCCTGCGGAACTGACCTGCCGCCTGCCGCGAAATTCTGTCTCGAATGCGGCGCGAAAGCTGACGGCGCCGCGCGACCGGCGCCCACGTCCCCACCCCGCGAAACCCCCAAGCACCTCGCCGACAAGATCCGCCAATCAAAGGCGGCGGTGGAGGGCGAGCGCAAGCAGGTCACGGTGCTCTTCGCCGATGTAAAGGGGTCCATGGAGCTGGCCGAGAGCCTCGATCCCGAAGCGTTCTCGAAGATCATGTCGCGCTTCTTCGCGATCCTGACCGAAGGCGTCGAGCGCTTCGAAGGTTTCGTCGACAAGTTCACCGGCGACGGCATCATGGCGCTCTTCGGTGCTCCGATTGCGCATGAAGACCATGCCCAGCGCGCCTGCTATGCCGCTCTGCACCTGAAGGACGAGATCGCGCGCTACGCTACCGAACTCAAGCGCGAGCACGGCCTCAGCTTCTCCACCCGCATGGGCCTGAACTCCGGTGAGGTCGTCGTCGGATCGATCAGCGAAGACCTGCGCATGGACTACACAGCCCAAGGCCATACTGTGGGCCTGGCCCAACGCATGGAGAACCTCGCCGAGCCGAACACCTGCTTCGTCAGCGCCAACACGGCGGCGCTCGCCCGCGGTTACTTCGACCTCGAAGACATGGGCGAGTTCCGCGTCAAAGGCGTCAGCCACCCGATGCGTGTTCATCGTCTGAACGGCATGGGCAACATGCGCACGCGCCTGGACGTCTCGCGCTCCCGTGGTCTGAGCCGCTTCGTCGGCCGCGAGCGGGACATGGCGGTTCTGACCGGCGCGCTTGAGCGCGCGCGCAGCGGGGGCGGGCAGGTCGTCGGCGTGGTGGCAGACGCAGGCACCGGCAAGTCGCGCCTCTGCGCCGAATTTCTCGACGGCTGCCGGGCGCAAGGCATTCAAATTCTCGCCGGCCACGGCGTTGCACACGGCAAGTCGGTCCCGATGCTCCCGATGCTGGAGTTGTGGCGCGCCTTCTACGGCATCACCGACGACGACAAGCCCGAAACCGCGCGGGCAAAGATCGCAGGCCGCCTTTTGCTGATGGACGAAGGCTTTCGCGACGTGCTGCCTTTGCTGTTCGACGTTTTCGGCGTGCCGGATCCCGCGAATCCGTCCCCGGCCATGGACCCCGAACAGCGCCAGAAGCGCATTAACGGCGTCGTCAAACGCATTCTGCACGACCCGAACTACACCGGGGGCACGCGGGTGATCCTGATGGAGGATCTGCACTGGTTCGACGGCGCGAGCGATGCGTTTCTTGAGACCTTCGTCGAAAGCGTGCCTGCGACGCGCGATCTCTGGCTGCTCAACTTCCGCCCGGAGTATCAGGCGCGCTGGATGCAACGCTCGTACTACCAGCACTTTGCCTTGCAACCGCTCGCGCCGGATGCGATCCGCCAACTGCTTCACACCGAGTTGGGCAACGATGCCAGCGTGGCGAAGCTGCCCGAGATGATCCACACGCGCACCGCCGGCAACCCGTTCTTCATCGAAGAGGTCGTGCAGACGCTGATCGAAGGCGGTCACCTGACGGGCACACGCGGTGCTTACAGGCTGGCAACGCCCGTCGATGCCCTGGACGTGCCACCCACCGTGCAGGCGGTGCTCGCCGCGCGCATCGATCGCCTGGGCGAACGCGAGAAGCATGTCCTCCAGACGGCAGCCGTGATCGGCAAGACGTTCAGCGAACCGCTGCTCACGCGCGTGATTGGCAGCATCAATGCGCTTGGCGAAACGGTGCTGACGCAGGCGCTATCGACGCTGATCGCGTCGGAGTTCCTGTTCGAAGCGGCGCTCTACCCGGAAGTCCAATATTCCTTCAAGCATCCTCTGACACAGGAAGTCGCCGCACGCTCGCAATTGCGCGACCGCAAGGCGCGCGTCCACGCGGCGGTGGCACAAGCCCTTGAAGAAGCCGCGGGCAATCTCGACGAGCGCGCCGCCGACATCGCGCAGCATTGGGCCGAAGCTGGCGACAGAGGCCGCGCCGCGCGTTGGCACCGTCGCGCCGCTGAATGGGCGGGTCTCTCGGACCCACGCGAAGGACTGCGTCACTGGCGCCGCGTGCGCGAGCTGGCACGCGGTATTTCAGACGAGCGCGAGCGCAACGAACTTTCACTCCATGCGTGTTTCCAGTTGCTGACCTTCGGTTGGCGAATCGGCGGCACCGAGGAAGAAGCCGCGACGGTGTATGAGGAAGGTCGTGCGTTGGCCGAAAGCCTCGGCGATCGTCGCACGCTCGCGATGTTGGTCGGCTTGTACGGTCTTGTGAGGGTGATGGTTGCCGGATCGGCGCACGACTACGTACGCTATGGTGTTGAAGGGGCGCTCTTGGCAGAGGATGGCGATGCCGCGCTTCGTGCGGCGGTCGGAACTTTTCCCGCCTTCGGACACTACTACAGCGGAAAAGGTCAGCCTGCCCTTGAGTGGGCAGCGCGCGTGCTGGAGGCAACCGGATCGGACAATGCGTTAGGAAAAGACCTGACGGGATACGGGCCCCGCGTCGGAATGGCCTTTGTTCGCTCAATTGCACTTTGTCGTCTTGGGCATCTCAAGGAAGCATGGAGGGTCTTGGAAGAAGGCGAGCGGGTTGCCGAGGAAATGTGTGAGCGTGAAGTGTCACTGTGGTTGAAGGTCGTGAGGAGCCTACTCTCAGATGCGTGCGGGCTATCTCAGTCAACTCTCGAGCATGGGCGACGAGGGTTTGATATGGGGGAAAAACTAGGCTCCGGACATAGCAGAGTTGTGGCGCATTTTTGCCTCGGGGTCGCAAGTATGCTGGCTGGTCAACCCGCCGAGGCGCGCGAGTTCCTTAGCAAGGGAGCGGCAATCAGCCAGGATGGGCTAGCGGCTCTCGGTGAGCTTCCCCAAGTTCTTTGCTACCTTTCGCGCGCTCAACTGGCGCTCGGCGAACGCACCGAGGCCTTGACTGCAGCGCGTAAGGGCATTGAGCTGGGAAGCGCAGGCGGCTGCTATTACTTCGAAGCACAGGCGCAGCTCGCCTTGGCCGCAGCATTGATGGCGGCCGACGGAGAGGTGCCGCGCACAGAGATCGAAGCCGCTCTTGCCCGCGCCGAGCAACTGGTCGACGCCATCGAAGGCCGTTCCCTGTCGCCGCAAATTCTGGAACAACGCGGACGCCTGGCTGCGGCGTGCGGCGATGCAGCGGGCGCGACTCGCTTGCTCCACGAAGCGCTCGACCTCTACCGCGCCATCGCCGCCACCGGCCACGCCGAACGGTTGGAAAGGGAACTGAATGCCCGGCGCCCAGCTCAAAGCGTGCTGACGTAATCCATCCCTTCGCCGAACGCCGTCGCCATGTCCTTTTTCTGGATGTACGAGAGCTTGAACCCCGCCTCCGCGGCGGCCGTGCGTTCGGCCGGCGTGCCGTGGTGGTCGCGGTCGTTGACGGCCATGTCGCCGAGGCCCCAGAGTTTTTCGCCGAAGATCCAGAGCGAGGCCTTTGGCACCGCCGACTTGCGCAGGCCTAGGTAGTAACCGGCCAAGAAATCCGCGTTGAGCTCGAGCCGCTTCACGGTCGGCCCCGTGCCGCGGATGGCTTTGTAGTGACCGGAGTGGAATTGCCAGATGTGCGCGAACTCGTGCGCGGCCACGCCCAGCACCGACACGCCCGACGGGTCGGCCGCCTGCAGTTCGTTGAAGAGATTGCGCCCGAACAGCACGGTGCCGGTGCGGCTGAGGTCGTTCGACTCCGGTGCCGCAAACGCGTTCGGATGCTTGTCCTCGAAGAAGCCGAACACCGGGTCGATCCCGAACGTCTTGCTCAAACGTACGAGGCTCTTGTCCAGCGCGCGGTCGAGCTCCCGGTTGCCTGTCGAGCGAATGATCTGGATCGTTTCGCCTTCGCCGGACTTGGCGCCCAGGCGATCTTTGATCAGATCGACATCTTTGCCGACCAGAAAACAGCCCGGCACGTCGTCGAGCGAGGCCGAAGCCGATGCTGGCAACGCCGCCAAGACGCCGCACAACGCGCAGCAGCCGATCGACGTCAAAAAGGCGCGGCGTGATTGGGTCACTGGATCACCCTCAGCTCCGTGATGGCTGTGTCCCTGTATTTCGTGCCGCGATGGACACCGACGATGCGCACACGAACCCAGGCCACGTTGAGCGGATTGTCCAGCGTGAACGAAACCGGGTCGGGCCCATCTGCCAGATCGATCACCTGCGGCGTGTTGCCGGGCAGCGTGAACTCGATCTTCGCGACACGGTTGTTCTTGGAATAGATCGAGAAGTTCTTGTGATAGCCGTTCAGCATCTCAAGGCCCTTGAACTTCATGCCCGGCGCCAGATCGATCACCAGTTCCTCGCCGATCCCGTCGACGGCCTTCGCCGTGTCTGGCACCCACGCCGTGTCGTATTTCCCGTCGAACAGGTTGCGCGGCCGATAGGTGAAGCCATATTGCGGCGGCAAAACCGAGCTCACGCAGTAGCGCAGGTTCCCGGCGCTGTCGCACACTTCGTTCGCAAGCTTCGGGCGATCCGACTTCTGGATCGCGGGAGCGGCCGGTTTGCTGGGCAGCGCCGCGGGCGGGGCGGCCTGCGTGTCGCCGTCCACACATTCCAGGAAGTGACAAACTTCATCCGCATTGGCTGGCGATGCCGCCATAAATCCGCCCAACGTCGCTGCCATGCCCATTGCGAACATCCACCGCATCGTTCCATTCTCCCCCGGCGTCAACGCCGAACCGTCCGAAAGTATCCATGAGATGAGGTCTTTCAAGCGAAGCATCGCCGCCCTCATCGCGGCGCTCGTTCTAGCGCAAAGCGCGGGGGCGAGCGAAGTGGCAATCACGCAATCCCGCGAGACTCTTGCAGGCTTGGCCCCCGGCTTCGTCTACCTGCGCGACGTCGATCCAAGCATTCTTCAGGACATTCGCTATGCCGGCGCGGACAATTTTACCGGAAGGCCGGTGCCCGGTTATGCGGCAGCCGAGTGCGTCCTGACGCGTGCGGCCGCCGAAGCGCTCGCCCGGATCCAAGTTGCGCTGCGGCCACAGAACCTTACGTTAAAGGTCTACGACTGCTACCGGCCGCAGCGTGCCGTGCTCTCGTTCGTCGCGTGGGCAAAGGAAAAGGATCGCGCCTCGCCAACGCGCCGCTTCTTTCCGAACCTGCGTAAGGAACAGCTGGTGCCGCTCGGCTACATCGCCGAACAATCGAGCCACCCCAGAGGCGTGGCGGTTGACCTGACGCTGGTCCAACTCCCCGTGGCCGACGTCTCGCCGCTCGATCCGAAGGTGGCGTATGCGCCGTGCACGGCAAAGGCCGCTCAGCGCGCGCCCGACAACTCGGTCGACATGGGGACAGGATACGACTGCTTCGATACACAAAGCCACACCGCCTCGCCCCGCATCAACAAAGAGCAACGCGCTTGGCGGCAACGGCTCCTCGGGGCGATGACGAAGGAAGGCTTCGAAAACTTCGACAAGGAATGGTGGCACTACGTGTTCCCATCGCCGGATCAGACCGTGCACGACTTCGAAGTCACGAAGCACGATTGAGGCAAAGCGTGCACGAAAATCCGCTTCGAATGAGACCCCGTCAAAGCCGCCGGCAACCTGGCCAAGCATGGTGTTTCATTCGAAGACGCCATGGGCATCTTTACGGATCCCTTGTCCAACTCAATCGTCGATCCCGCCTCACCGCAGGAAGAGGAGCGCTGGATAACAATTGGCTTAAATACGACGTAAAAACTGCTCGTCGTTGTGCATACATACCTGGAGATTTCTGATAGTGTTCTCGTCGTGAGGATCATTTCCGCACGCAAGGCGACCAAAAACGAACGTCAGCAATATGAGCAAGAAGCAATTTGACGAGATGGCCGAGGAATACGATTTCTCGATGGGAGAGCGCGGGAAGTTCTTCCGTGAGGGCGCCGTCCTCTCACCGCCGGTGTATCTGGAACCCGCAATTCTGACTTCCCTTCAGGCGAAGGCGCAAGCGCGCGGCCTGACGCTCAATGTGCTTGTCAATCAGCTCCTGAAGAAAGACATCGAGCTGCTCGACGCAGCCGGTTAGCGACGCTCGCCGCTCCCCCAAATTCTCAAACACTCGCTTCTTCCAAACCTTCGATCGCGATCAGTTCCTGGCCAGCGTGCGGCGGAGCGCGCTGACCCTCCGCCAACGCGGTCGATCAAGGTCAAGGCGGGGAGCGCGCCCTTGCAATTCAGGCCGGAACCGCGAACTCTGCCGCCACCGTTACTCGCCAACCGGAGCTGCATATCATGGCCGATCTTCTCGCCCTTTCGCGTGCTGTCATCGACGAGGGCAAGGGGCCCGAGGCGACCGGGCCGCTGAACCGGATCAACCACCAACTCTCCGAGATCGGTGACGGCGTCGCGATGGTGGAGGCGTTTTCGCATTGCGTGTTGTTCGAGACCGACGACGGTCTCGTCGCGTTCGACACCTCGAACGAGCACGGCGGGGCAAAGGTCGTGGAAGAGGTGCGCCGTTGGCGGCCCGCGCGCTTCAACACCGTCGTCTATACGCACGGCCATATCGACCACGTGGGCGGTTGCGGCGCGTTCGTGCACGACGCGGAGACTTGCCGCCATCCGCGCCCCTGCATCGTGGGGCATGAGAACGTGCCGGCGCGTTTCGATCGCTATAATCTCACCGACGGCTACAATCGCGTCATCAACGAGCGTCAGTTCGGTCAGTTTCGTCGCCGCGGCTACGACATCGCCGGTGCGGCGCGCTTTCTGCCGGCGACGACGCCGAAGCCCGACACGGTCTACCGCGACAAGATGAGCCTGAACGTGGGCGGTCTCGATATCCATCTGCATCACGCGAAGGGCGAGACCGACGATCACACTTGGGCGTGGATCCCGAAGCGCAAGGCGATCTGCGCCGGCGATTTCTTCATCTGGAATTTTCCGAACGCCGGCAATCCGCAAAAGGTGCAACGCTACCCGCGCGAATGGGCGGCCGCGATCCGCGAGATGGCGGGGCAGGGGGCGGAACTCTTCCTGCCCGCGCACGGATTGCCGATCGGCGGCGCGGATCGCATCCGCAAAGTGCTGGGCGAGGTCGCCGATGCGCTGGAGCATCTGGTGCGCGAGACGATCGCGCTGATGAACCAGGGTGCGCGGTTGAACGACATCGTTCACACTGTGAAGATCGACCGCGCCGTGTTGGAGAAGCCCTACCTCAAACCGATGTATGACGAGCCGGAGTTTGTGGTGCGCAACATTTGGCGCCTCTATGGCGGCTGGTACGACGGGAATCCAGCGAACCTCAAGCCCGCCAAGGACGCGGCGCTGGCGCTCGAGATCGCGCAGCTGGCGGGCGGTGCCGGCAAGCTCGCCGAACGCGCGCTCGAACTGTGCGACAGCGATCTGCGCCTTGCCTGCCACCTCGCCGAGTTCGCGGTTGCGGCCGAGCCCGCGAACCCGCACGCACACGCGCTGCGCGCGCAAGTCTTCCAGCGCCGCCGCGACAGCGAAACCTCGCTCATGGCGAAGGGCATCTTCGGCCACGCCGCGAACGAGTCGAAGGAGAAGGCCGGCGGGTAGGCGGCCTGGCGCTAACGGGCGCCAAGCCGTGCTCGGGGGACAGCGCTTGAATAAAGTGCACTGTCACCGAATTTACGATCTTGGTCTTAGCGGCCGTAGGGCCCGTACTGCGGTGCGTCGTAGGGAGCGTCGGGGTCGTAGCCCTCGTCGTAGCCTTCATCGTATTGGGGGCCGTACCCTTCGTCGTACTGCGGACCATAAGCCGGCGCCGCATAGGCATTGCCGTAGTACGGCGTGGCATAGGCTTGCGGCGCATAGGCGCGATCGCGGCAAGAACCGCTCGCGATGGCATTGCCGGCGAGGCCGCCGAACAGAACGCCCGCGACCGTCGCGCCGCCGTTGCCGTGGCGGCGATGACCCCAATGGCCATGACGATGCCCGCGGCCGATATTGTTGCCGATGATCCCGCCAATCACGCCGCCGATGATCGTTCCGGCGACCCGGTCGCCCTCGCAGCTACGATAATCGTTGCGCTCATAGCCATAAGCCGGTCCCGCGCGATAGGGCTGCGCATAAGCCGGTCCATACGCCGGCGCGGCATAAGTCGGCGGCGCGTTGTATTGACCGTAGTTGCCATAAATCTGGCCGGCGAACGCGGGCGCCGCCGCGATCACCGACATCGCGCCCGCCGCCAGTGCGGACAAAACGAACTTCGTCATCTGCATCATCTCCCAGGGACCGGCCCACTGACAAAGCGGACGGACAACCGCAGAACCGGAACCCTACATCCGCAGCGAGCAAAGCGCCAACCGCCTGAACCCCGCATGAATGACGGAAAGGGCAGCGAATCCAAGAGCTTGAGCACACCGCATCCAGCGCATCGGTGCCGCGAGGCTTGTCCGCGAGTGTGGCGCGCGCTAGCTACTGTCGGTGACGGCATAGTCAAACGGGGGAAATCCATGAAGCTTTTGGTTCGCGCCGCGGCACTCGCGGTGGTTTTCGTGGCCGGTGGTTTGGCGAGCGCGGCAGCGGAGCAAGCGAAGCCCGACGACGCACTTCAAACAGCCGTCGCCGGTTCGTGGCGGACGCCAGCCAATGTCGAGCGCGATCAGTGGCGCAAGCCGGTCGAGGCGCTCGCGTTCTGGGGCTTGAAGCCCGGCACAACCGTGCTTGAGCTTTCGCCCGGCGGGGGTTGGTGGACGGAGATTCTGGCGCCTTACGCGCGGGCGACGAACGGCCGCTACATCACTACCGCGGCCGACCTCAACAATCCCGAACTGCCGCAAGCCGCCCGCGACGCGCGCGCCGCGTTCGAGAAGCGCTTCGCCGATCGCGCCGTCTACGGCGAAGTTCAGCTGGTCAACTTCGGTGCAAAGTCCGTCGGGCTCGGCGCACCGAACTCCGTCGACTTCGTCTTGAACGGCCGCAACATCCATAACTGGATGGCGAACGGGATACTGGACAAGGTCATGACCGAGAGCTTCGCGGTGCTCAAATCGGGCGGCGTGCTTGCGATCGAAGAGCACCGCAACGCGCCGGACGCAACGCAAGATCCGAAAGCACCGACCGGCTATGTCACCGAGGCCTTCGTGATCGCCGCCGCCGAGCGCGCCGGCTTCAAGCTCGCGGCGCGCTCCGACCTTTATGCAAATCCGAAGGACGATCGCGACCACCCGTTCGGCGTGTGGACGCTGCCTCCCACCCGTCGTACCGCACCGCAAGGCCAACCCGCCGATCCCGCCTTCGACCGTGCTCCCTATGACGCCGTCGGCGAAAGCGACCGCATGGCGCTGCGCTTCGTGAAGCCATAGAGGACGGAGCGACGCAAAGGCCGGCGACTTGGGTAAGAAGCCGGCCCTTTGCTCCGAAGCACACCGCGATACCTATCCCGTTAAACAAATAGCCTCCCGGCGTTCCGGACAAGACATCCGGCGGCTGGGCCATTATGGTCGAACGCAACGCGCCTTAAGGCATAAGCCGCGAACAACCGGAAGAGGCGACGATGACAACCCCGACCAATCCGAATAAAGCGCTTTGGGAAAAGGGCGACTTCACCCGTCTCGCGGCGAACATGCGCGAGAGCGGCGAGGCGCTGGTCGAAACGCTCGGCCTCAAGAAGGGTGAAAAGCTGCTCGACCTCGGCTGTGGCGACGGCACGACGGCTGTGCCGGCGGCCAAGCGCGGCGCCGACGTCTTGGGCGTCGATATCGCGCGCAATCTTGTCGAGGCCGGCAACGCGCGCGCGAAGGAACTCGGTCTTTCGAACCTGCGCTTTCAAGAGGGCGATGCGTCGGACCTGCGCGATCTGAAAGATGCCACGTTCGACCGCGTGGTCACGATCTTCGGTGCGATGTTCGCGCCGAGGCCCTTTGACGTGGCCAAAGAGATGGTGCGCGTGACGAAGCCGGGTGGGCGCATCGTGATGGGCAACTGGATTCCGAACGATCCGACCTTGGTCGCGCAAGTCTTGAAGACCTCTGCCGCTTACACGCCGCCGCCGCCGGAAGGCTTCATCAGCCCGATGACCTGGGGTGTGGAGGCCAACGTCATCGAACGTTTCGCGGCTGCGGGGATTGCCAAAGACAAGATTGCCTTTGCCAAGGAAACCTACACGTTCAACTTCCCCGGAACGCCGTCCGCGTTTGTCGACGTGTTCCGCCGCTACTACGGCCCCACGATGAACGCTTTCGAGGCCGCTGAAAAAACCGGCCGCGCCGCCGACCTGAAGAACGATCTCGAGGTCTTGTTCGAAACCCAAAACAAGAGCCCGAGCAAAGCGACAACGAGCATACCGGCGACGTATCTGCGCGTGTCGGTGGGGCGGTAAGCGAGAAATCCACTCGTGACAGGCTGAGGCTCGAGCTAAGCTAAGTCTTGACGAGTTCGAGCTTGACCTTGCATCCCACCGCAGCGGCGGCGCGCTCCAGCGTGGCGAGTGTTATGCTGTGATCTAGCGGGTCCAAAATGCGATTGACTCGGTTCCGGCTCGTTTGCAGTTCCTTCGCCAGGGCGGAAACGGAAATGTCGTCTCTTTCCATCCGTGCCCCGGGCAGGCGTACGCCATTGTGACGGTGGATATCGCGGACTTTCGCCGCCGTCGCCTCCCAGACGGTGGGCATTTCGACTTGCTGTGGCGGCGAGCTGCGCCGGTCGCGCGCGCTAAGATAGCAGCGCGAATCGCCCAAGCCACTGGGCGGTCGAGGAGGTGCCATGTTACAGGGTTCCACCGAGCGCGACGCCGCTAAGACGACCGTTAAGCGGCTTTGGAAATTGTTTTTGCCCCTGACCGGCGTCACGGTCGCGCTTTCGTTCATGGCGGTGCTCTATTTCGGCTACGATCTGGCGAAGGGCAAAGTGTCCCCGTGCGAGAGCATCTTTCAGCAAACGACTGTCGGACTCTCGACGAAGATCAAGTTCCTTAAGGCGGAGGGGGAGTTGAAGCTCGGTCGGGAAAAGGTCGCCGATCTGAGCGAGCGCGCGCAGATGACGGCGCTCGACCTCAAGACCTGTTGCACGGTGCTTGATGCGGGCCGCATCGATCCGGAGCAATTTCTTTCGTGCAAGTCGAAGGCGCGCAGCTACGATGCGCGGATCGACGACGTCGTGGCGATGGTGAAAGCGGCGCTGGCGCCGGCCGCGGGCAGCGCCTCTGCCGCACCGGCACCGCCGCAACTCGCCGCTGCGGTGGAGGCCGCGCGCGCGGTCTCGCAGGATTTCAATCAGCATGTGGTCAAGGTCGCTGCCGAGCAGCAACTCAAGACGTTGCAAGCCGCGCCCTCGGTCCATTTGACCGTCGACGCGGCGGAGCGCGAACCGAACGACGACGGCCTCAACGCCAACCTCGTCGACGTGTCCAAACAAGTGAAGGCGGCGATCGAAACGAAAACCGATGCCGACGTGTACACGTTTACGACGCCAGCCACGTATCGCGATTGGATGCATATCGAGCTGCAGAACCTGTCGACAACGCTCGATCCGCAACTCGAATTGTTCGATGCGACGAAGGCGTCGATCGGTTCGACATCGAACGGGACGTCCGGCGGCGATGTGAGCTACGACTTCGTGGCGCCGCCGTCGGCGAAATTCAGCGTGCGCGTGAGCAGCCATTTTGCGGCGAACGGAGGGGTCTATGCGCTGCGCATTGTGCCGAAGAAAGCCTACGACGTGCACGAACCGAACGACGACATTCTTTCCGCGCGCCGCATTTCGGAGGGGGCGCCTGTCAAAGCCGGGATTATGGATCGACACGACATCGATGTGTTTTCGATCGCCGGCGCAAGCGGCGAGCGCACGCTGACGTTGACGATCGCCAATGCCTCGGCGACGCTTCATCCGCGTCTTGTGGTCTACGACGCGGGCAAGACCGAGATCGGCAGCTCGCACAATGCCACCGCCGGCGGCGATCTGAGCTATTCGATCAAGACCCCGAAGGGTCCCGTCTACGTTCGCATCGGCGACCACTTCGCCTCGGACGGCGGCGACTACACGCTTACCGTCACGCCGGAGTGAGGGCGATTGCGGTCCGGGGTGCCGTGCCCGCCGCCTATGTCAAGTGCACGCGCAGATGCTGTAGGCCGTGGAAGAACACTGTCGGTTTCCATGTCGCCGTCTCTGCCACAAGGCGGATCTTCGGGAAGCGCTCGAACAGCATCTGGAACACGACTTGGGCCTCAAGCCGGGCGAGTGGGGCGCCGATGCAGATATGGGCGCCGCCGCCGAAGGCGACATGGGGCTTTGCTTCGCGCGCGATATCGAACATGTCGGCGTTCGCATAGGCGCGCGGGTCGCGGTTCGCGGCGGGGAGCCACGTGATGATGGCTTGGTGCGGTCTGATCGGACAGCCTTGCGGCTCCATCTCGCGTGACGCGACGCGAACCGTGATGTCGACCGGGCTTTCGTAGCGCAGGATCTCTTCGATCGCCGGGTTCATGAGCTTCGGATCGGCCTTGAGCTTGGCGAGCTGATCGGGGTGCTTCAGCAAGTTGTAGATTCCGTTGCCGATGAGATCCGTCGTCGTGAGGTTGCCGGCCACGAGAAAGCCGATCAGGTTGTCGCGGATTTCGAGGTCGCTGAGTTGCGTGCCGTGATCTTGCGCTTCGAGAATGTCGTTGATGAGGTCGTCGTGCTTCGTCTTGCGGCGTAAGGCGACTTCTTCGTCGAAGAAGGCGCGCAGTGCGAGCGCGCCTTTGACATAGCTCGCGGTCTCCTCCAGGGTGCGGATTGCCTTGAGGCTTAGGATGAGACCCTCGGACCACTCGCGGAACTGATGGAAGCGGCTCTCATCGAGGCCAAGGACGCGCGCGATGACCTTTACCGGCACCGGCATGCAAAGCTCTTCCATCAGATCGACCGGGCCTTGGCGCGTGGCCAGGTCGTCGAGGATGCTTGCAACGATGTTTTCGACGTCACCTTTGCATTTCGCGACGCGGGCATAGAGCGCCTTCTGCAGCGGCGAGCGCACGCGCGCGTGTTCCTCGCCCTCGAGGAAGATGATGTTGCGGATGCCGCCCTCTTGGCGCAGCTCGGGCGGTTCGTTGATTTCGCGGAGCCTGAGGATCGCCGCTTCTTCTTCGGACCGCGCGGCGGTGCGCCACATCGTCCGGTCCGTCAGTACGCCGCGCGCATCGTCGTAGCGCGAGACGATGAACGCACCGAACATTGCGTCGCGCTTCACCGGGCACTGTTCGCGGACCGCCGTGAGCCGTTCCTCGCGATGCGCGTGATAGTCGGGGTCCATCTGCGTGAAGCCGAAGCCTTCGGGAAGTGGTTTGTCGGTCATATTAGCTCCTCCACTTCGGTTCGCGTTTGTCGATGAAGGCGCAGATGCCTTCCTCGGCGTCGGCTTCGAGCATGTTCTGCGTCATAACCTCGCTCGCAAACGCGTAGGCGTCGGAGAGGCCGAGTTCGAGCTGGCGATAGAACGCCTCTTTGCCGATGCGGATCGAGACGCCGGACTTCGACGCGATGTGCTGCGCGAGCTTCATCGTCTCGGCACTCAGCGCCGCCGCCGGCACGACGCGGTTGACGAGCCCGATCTCGCGCGCCCGAGCGGCCGGTATCATGTCCCCGGTGAGCAGCATCTCCATCGCTTCCTTGCGCGCCACGTTGCGCGACAGTGCCACCATCGGTGTCGAACAGAAGAGCCCGATATTCACCCCCGGCGTCGCAAACCGCGCGCTGTCGGCGGCGACGGCCAGATCGCAGCTAGCCACCAGCTGACACCCCGCCGCCGTCGCAATCCCTTGCACCTCCGCAATCACGGGTTTCGGCAGCCGCACGATCGTTTGCATGAGGCGCGCGCACTGCTTCAGCAGCTTATCAAAATACTGCCGCCCGCGATCGCCATCGTTCCAATGCGGCGTCATCTCCTTCAAATCGTGGCCCGCCGAAAACGCCGGTCCCGCCGCCGCAATGATCACGACCCGCACGGTGGGATCATGCCCCGCCGCATCCAACGCCGCCTGCAAGGCTGCCATGAGACTCTCCGACAACGCGTTGCGCTGTTGTGGGCGGTTCATGGTGAGCGTGAGGACAGCGTTGTTTCGCGCGGTAAACAGCAGGGCGTTGTCGGCGGGCTTGTCGGGCATGGCGGTCTCGCGTCGGTGGCCGCAGCTTATCCTTCCCCGCTTTCGTTGGGGAAGATAGTTTCAGCCGTTGCAGAGGGAGTCGGTTCGATGCTGCGAATAGTCGGGTTTCTGGGGTGCTTGTCTCTTCTGACGCCTGTATGGGCGCGTGATGCGCCGCGTGTCGAAGACATGACCTACCAAAGCTGGAACTGGGTTGAGCCCGGCGGGCGGACAACGTGCTCGGACGGGTCACTCTATCGATTCTTTGCGCGACCTGGCGCGTCGGACAAGCTTGTCATCTACTTCAACGGTGGCGGCGCGTGCTGGTCGGGGGAAACCTGCGATCCTGAGGCCAAGCGCGATTACACGATCTACGTTCCAACGGTAGCGTCGAAGTTCAATCAGCCGGGATACGGCGGAATCTTCGATCAGACGCGCGACGACAATCCGCTGCGCGACTGGAGCATGGTGGTCGCTACCTACTGCACCGGCGACGTCCATCTGGGTGCGCGCCGACTGTCCTACAAAGTGGGCGGGCGGCGTTTTCAGATCGAGCACAAGGGCGCGGTGAACGCGAAGGCCGTGCTGGATTGGACCTTCCGGAATTTTCGTACGCCGAAGAACGTTCTGGTGACCGGGTCGAGCGCGGGCGGCATTGGCGCCGCGTTCTTTGCGGGGACTGTGGCGCAGAACTACAAGCGCGCCCGCGTGTCGGTGTTGTCGGATGGAGCCGGCGCTTACCGCACGCCAGCGGTTCTGACGTTGTTTAGGGATTGGGGCGCAAGACAAACCGCGCCGGCGTGGATGCGGAAGGACCGGGCGACGCTCAACATCGAGGCGTTTTTCAAGGCCAACGCGCGCGCGTTCCCGCGGGTGCGGCAGGCGCAATACAACAACGCGCTGGACTGGGAGCAGGCGGCGTTTCTGCAGATGTTGGGGGGCGGACCGGACGTTGAAACTGGAGTTCGCCTGAATCTTGAAGAACTCCGCGTGGCGGCGCCTACGTTCCGCAGTTACACCGCAGCGGGGAAAATGCACACGGTTCTGGGGAAGCCGGAGTTCTATTCGCTTCAGACCGGCGGGGAGCCGCTCCGCACATGGGTGGCTGATTTTGTGGAGGGCCGGCCCGTCACGGACGTCGACTGCAAAGCGGATGCGGGCGGGTGCAGCGAACCAAAGTAGCGGTATCATAATACCACATCATATTTTTCGCGCTTTTTCGCCGCATTCCGGGCGCTGTGCATTGACAAGCGTGCAGGCCCCCCGTATCCACCGCCCCTTCGAATTTGGACCTCTAGGAACCTCGGAAACCTCATGTCGACTTATTCGGCCAAGGCGTCGGAGATCAAAAAGGACTGGGTGCTGATCGATGCCGAAGGGCTCGTGATCGGCCGCCTCGCCTCCGTGATCGCGACCCGCCTGCGCGGCAAGCACAAGCCCAGCTATACGCCCCACATGGATTGCGGCGACAACGTCGTCGTCATCAATGCGGAGAAGGTCGTGCTGACCGGCAACAAGATGAAGGACAAGGTCTTTCATTATCACACCGGCTTCCCCGGCGGCATCAAGGAACGCGTGGTGGGCAAGCTCCTCACCGGCAAGCGCCCGCAACAAGTGCTCGAGAAGGCCGTGGAGCGCATGCTTCCCGGCGGCGTGCTCGGCCGCAAGCAACTGTCGAACCTCTTCGTCTATGCCGGCAAAGAGCACAAGCAAGCCGCGCAGCAGCCCAAGACGCTCGACGTCAAATCCATGAATCCGAAGAACACGAGGCGCTAACCCATGGCCGATGAAGTCCGTTCATTCAGCGACGTGAAGTCGACGCTGATCAAGCGCCCGGCAGCCGACGCGAAGCCGCAAGCCGAGGTCACGAAGAAGCGCGACGCGCAGGGCCGCTCCTACGCGACCGGCCGCCGCAAGAACGCGGTCGCCCGCGTGTGGGTGAAGCCGGGTTCTGGCAAAGTCACCGTCAACGGCAAGGAAGAGAAGGTCTACTTCGCACGTCCCGTGCTGCGCATGATCTTGCGCCAGCCGCTGGTGGTTACGAACCGCGAAACGCAGTTCGATGTGACCGTCACGGTGAAGGGCGGCGGCCTCTCGGGGCAAGCCGGCGCGGTGCGCCACGGCATCAGCCGCGCGCTGGTGAACTACGAGCCGGAGTTGAAGCCGCTGCTCAAAGCGCGCGGCTTCATGACCCGCGACAGCCGCATGGTCGAACGCAAGAAATACGGCAAAGCCAAAGCCCGCCGCAGCTTCCAGTTCTCGAAGCGCTAAGGCTCAAGGCAACCAGTTTCTCCGCGCCACGCGAGAGAAGCGGTGGGGAAGGGCGCCTCCGAAAGGGGCGCCCTTTTGTTTTGCGCGCGCGGCAAGAAGATTGAACCACGAAGCACACCAAGCCGCTCAGCCAAACGGGCGACGACATGCGGCTCGGCGGCCGACATCTCGCGCGAAGCCGCGACGGGTGCTTCGCGTCCCTCTTCGAGGCTTCGCGTGAGACATGCAGCTCCTCTACTGCGCCGCCGGTTCGGGCCAAGCCTAAACGGCTTCTCTGCCAGAGGTGATCACCTCCCGGAACGCGAAGTGCACACCCATTGTGTCATTGTTTCATTGTGTGAGAAATTGTTGCCACCGACACCGCGCGAGACAACACACAATGACCCCCTTCAAAGGCCTGCCCAAGGACTTCTTCGTGTTCTTCAAGGAACTTGCGGCCAACAACGAGCGGCCGTGGTTTGAGGAGAATAAGCAGCGTTACAAGGACGTGGTGCTCGCGCCGCTCTCGGATTTCATTGCGGCGATGGCGCCGCGCGTCGGCAAGATCACGAAACAAATTGTCTGCGATCCGCGGCCGAATGGCGGTTCGATGTTCCGCATCTATCGCGACGTTCGCTTTGCCAAGGACAAGAGCCCGTACAAGACGCACGCCGGCGTCCACTTCCGCCACGCGTTGGGGCGCGACGCGCACGTGCCCGGTTTCTACATGCACTTCGCGCCAGACGAGGTGTTCTTTGGCGGCGGCATCTGGATGCCGGAGCCGCCCGCGTTGAACAAAGTGCGCCGTGCGATCGCAGACGAGCCCAAGAGCTGGAAGAAGGTCGTCGAAGACAAGGTGTTCAAGACCACGTTCAACGGCGTCGAGGGCGATGCGCTCTCCCGCCCGCCGAAGGGCTTCGATGCCGAGCATCCTTACATCGGCGACATCAAGCGCAAGAGCTTCTTCGCCATGCACCAAAGCTCGCCGAAGGCGGCGGCGTCGCCTGCGTTGCTCGACGAAGTCGAGGCCACGTTCCGTGCCGCCAAACCGCTGATGCAATTCGTCTGCAAGGCGCTGGACGCGCCGTTCTAGCCCTGGAAGCCCGCGCTCCCAGGCGTGCTACCCTCCGACGGATTCGCGCTATGCGTTCGTTCAATGAGTCCCGGAGCCCCGCCATGCGTCTCACCGCTTTCCTCACCGCCGCGATCGCTTGCACCACAGCGGCCTCTGCCGGGGAACGCGAGCGGGCGCTGGAGGTCGACGGCACACGGCGCGAGTACATGCTGATTGCGCCGGACAAGGTGGTGGAGCCGCTGCCGCTTCTCGTGGTCTATCACGGCGGCGGGCAGTCGGCGTCGCGCGCGCGTCGTTACACGCGCTTCGACGAAATGGCCAGTAAGGAAGGCTTCGTCGCCGTCTACCCGCAGGGGCTTGGCAACAGCTGGAACGACGGCCGCTCCACCGGCGATATCAATCAGCGCGCGGCGGCCAGCGTCGACGATGTCCGGTTCACGCAGCAGATTGTCGACCAACTTGCGGCCGAGAACCTCGTCGATCCATCGCGCGTGTTTCTGACCGGCGCTTCGAACGGCGGCATGATGGCGATGCGTGCGGCGTGCGAGCTCGACCGCGCGATCGCGGGCGTCGCGCCCGTGGTTGCGAACCTGCCGACGGACTGGGAGTGCGGTGCCGGGGCGATGCCCGCGCTTTTCATCCACGGCACGGACGACGAGTACATGCCCTTCGCGGGCGGCCCAATAGCGGCGACGAAGCAGCGCAAGGATCTGGGGACAGTGCGCTCCGTCGACGACACGATCGCCGTCTTCAAACGCATGAACGGTTGCACCGGCGCGAAGGAGCCGAAGACGCTCGACAAGGTCGGCTATGACAAGACGGTCGCCGTGATCACCGACTATGAGTGTACCAAGGCGCCGCTGAAGCAGATCGTGATTGAGGCCGGCGGCCACACCTGGCCCGGCGCGCGCGACAATGTCATTACGGACATGCTGCTCGGCAACACCAGTGCCGAGGTGAGCGCCACCGCGGAAATCTGGACCTTTTTCAAATCGTTACCGAGCCGTTAAGTCTGCGCCGGTTAAGCAGGTCTTTAGCGCGCTCTGACAAGCTGTGGCGATGTCAAAAGCCGCTGCCCACAAACGTTCGATCATCCTGGTGTCGGAGGACTATGATCCCGACGCGTGGAGCACGCTCGAGGGTGGCGAGAGCGAGTTTCAATCCTGGGCGGCGGTGGTGCACGATCTGTGGGGCGTGGGCTGTTATGGTCCGGGCCAACTGGACAGCGTGCGCACGGGCGCGGGCGGCCTTACGATCACGAAGAAGCAGATCGTCGGCGCGGTCGGCGGCGCGATCGGCGGCGTTGCCGAAGTCGCGGCCGAAAACGGCGGCGCCTATATCGACGTCTTCGATTGCGATGGGGCGGTCCTGGCGTTCAAGCAGAAGGATTCGGGCGGCAGCAAGCTTCTGAAGCTTGCACCTTGGGACGCCGCCAATCCCACATTCCCGGCCGAGCGTTATCACAGTTTGATCGCGTTTCGCCCGCTGACCTTCAACGCGTCGCCGGAACCGGTGTTGAAGGCGCTTGCCGGCGCGATGAAACCCGGCGGCCAACTCTACATTGACGAGTTGCACGCGAGCGATCCGTCGGTCGCGGCGCTCATTGCGCAGTCGATCGCGGCGCCGGGTCAGAAGTTGACGTTGCACCCGGCCGAGGCGACGAAGTTGCTGCAAGCGGAAGGCATGGAGCTGCGCTCGACCGCGACCGCCAACGACCAACTCGCCGCTGAAATTCACGCCGGCCTCGCGCGCGGCCAGGAAATAGCGCAGATTCTCAAGACGGTGCCGAAGCCGTTCCGCAAGCAGCGCCTCTCCGCCTTCGCCGACGAACTGCAACGCGCCGCCGTGCTCTATCAAGCGCTCGATCGCGGGCTCGTCACCGCTATCCGTACCATCCACCGCAAATCGAGCGCGCTCTAGTCCTCGTCTTTGCGCTTAGGTCGAGGCTCAGCCGAGATTACTTTTTGCGCCGGCGCCAAACAAATATCCCGATGACGGCTGCAACTGCGGCCAGAAGTGCGGCCCAAGAGTGCGGGCTCGTGGGATCAGTGGGCTCGGGCGCCAGATCGGCCCACGCGGGGGCTGCGAGGGCGACGGCGGCTGCTGCAGCGATGGCCAAACGTTTCAACTTCTATCTCCAGGTCGTTAGGGTGCACCAAGGAATGCCAACATTGCGGCATTGAATTCTTCGGGCTTTTGCACGGGGGCAAAGTGACTGACGCCGGGCAGGATTGTCAGGCCGGCGCCCGGGATGGCCTTGCCGAGAAAACTTGTGTGCTCGAGCTTGATGAACTCTTCCTTTTCGCCGTCCACAATTGCGATCCGCGGCCCGCGAATCTTCGCAAGGTCCTTCTCCGCGTAGTTCGGCTGCGTCGTCAGCATCGTGAACATCGCCTCGCTGAACGCAGCGAAGTCGCCCGGTGTCGGCGACAGTCGGGCGTAGTCTTTAGCGGCCTGATCCATCATGCCGACGAAAATCGGTCTCTCCGTGATGCCGGGCTGGGCGCCGCTCGGATCCATGTTGGCGCCGAAGGCGAACAGCCGGTTGAGCCGCTTCGGGTTCTTCATCGCGATGACCAAGCCTTGGATCGCCCCATCGCTCCAGCCGACGATCGAGGCTTTCGGCAACTTCAGAGCGTCCATCACCGCGACCACATCCGACGAGAGAAGCTCATAGGTTAGCGGCTCGTTCGCGACGCGCGTGCTGCGCCCGTGTCCGCGGGTTTCGATGAGGACGACGCGATAGCCGGCTTTGACGAGAGCTGGGATCTGAAAGCCAAAATTCTCCGCGGACCCGAACGCGCCGTGCAACAGAATGACCGGCGTTCCTTGGCCGATCGACGCGTGCCAAATCTTCGCGCCGGCGTGCGCGACCGTGCCGTGCGCGTCGAAAGCCGGTAGCGGCGGGGGCGTCAACACGCGCTGCCAGATTGGCGGCGCCACAGCGACCGGCGGGGGTTTAGGTGCCTCGGTTTTCTGGGGCGGGGAAGGTTCCCCGCACGCGGTAAGCAGAACCAAACAAGCGGCTACGATCGCAAGGCGGCTCATGATCGACCTCATCAACGCTTGCTCGCAGTGTCCAATGCCGCCGCGCCAAGGTCAATTGTCGGCGCCCCGCGGCTAGGCCGGTTTCAGCCACCGTGTTGCAAAGAACGCTGCGGCGCCGATCAGGAATGAGATCGAACCGATGATCAGCGCGACGTCGTAGCTGCCCGTCTGTTCGTGAACTTTGCCGAACAGTACGAGCCCGGCGGCGGTTGAGAGCGCGCCTGCGGTTGCGATGGCGCCAAAGATGCTGCTGTAGTTCTTGAACCCGAACCCGCGGCTGACGAAGTAGGCGAGTAGATCGACTTCCGACCCCTGCTGCAGCCCAATCAACACAACGGCGATCGTGGCCAGCGCGAAAGACGGCCCTGGAATGAGCAGCATGGTCATGCCAATTGCGGGCACCACAGTCATGAGCAGCGCCACGTTCGCCGCCGGTAAGCGGTCCAGCGCAAATCCGGTCGACAGCCGCCCCGCGAGCAGCCCGACCGCATAGAGCGACATCAAGAGCCCCGCGGTGGTCTCGCTCAATCCCTTGTCGGTGAGCATCGGCGCGAGTTGGCCCACGGCGCCCGCGCCCGGTATGTTCACGGCGATCAAGGCTAGTGCCAAGAGCCAGAACCGCGGCCCGCGCACGGCCTCATTCAGGGACACGTTGGGCGCCTTCAGCAATTCGGGCGTCACCTCGGGTGCGTCCAGCAGGGCATTGCGGACGTCCTGCGGCGCGACGTGCTCTCTTGCACGCCCGATCAGCCAAAGCGCGAGGGGTAAGCCGAGGCAAAGCGTGATTGCCGCCAGGGCCTGGAAGCCGGCCCGCCAGCCGAACTCGGCGATCACGTAGGTCATCAGCGGCGGTGCCGTCATTGCGGTCAGCGACACGCCGGCCGCCGACACGCCAAGCGCTAGCCCGCGCTGCCGGTCGAAGTTGGCGATCACCGGGCGCGTGTAGGCGATGGCCCCGGTGCCGGCGCCGAACACGCCGGCCAGAAAATTGAGAACGACATAGACAGTAAACGATCCGGTCACGCTGCTGGTCACCAGATAGACGGCTGCAAGTGCCGGTACGCAGGCCAGAACGACCCGTCGAAATCCGAAGCGGTCAAGGAGCCGCCCGACCACCGAGAGCGAGATTGCACCCGCAATGAAGCCGACCGCACTCGCCATGCCCAGATCGCCGCGTGTCCAACCGAATTCCGACGTGACCCGCGTGACGAACAGGCTGCCCACGTTGAGATAGAGCGCGACGCTGGTCCCGAGCCCAACCGCGGCGCCGAGCACAATGCGCCATCCGTTCCGCCACTCGGCAGCATCGGCCGCCTCAAACCCACGTGCCATCGCGTTGTTTCGATCCCCAGGAGAGCGCTCAGCCCTCAAGATCGCGGGGCGTTCGCGTGGGTATATAGTACAGGCGCCGGTCCGGGCGAGGGGCTCAGGCGATGTTCGGCGGCGCGACGCCGGTTGCCGCGACCGAGCGGACCACCCGATCATTCTCCGCCGCCTTGCGCCGCACATAGTCCGCGGGCGTCATTCCCGTCATCGCCTTGAACTCGCGGATCACATGCGGCTGATCGGCGAAGGCGATGGGATCGTTGATTAACGCGTCGGCCTCCCAAGGCGCCGGATGCAACTGCCGCAGCAGCCGGTCGACGCGCAGCACGCGCTGATACTGCTTCGGTGCCACGCCATAACGCTCGCGAAACAGCCGTCGAAACTGACGTTCGGACAGCCTGGTCGGTGCCGCAGCATCGCGAATGGCACCACCCGCCGACGTCGCCAGCACATGCAGCGCGGCATCCCAGTTGATGCCGTCCCTGTTAATGCCGTGAACGTGTTCCCGCAGCGCCCGCGTCATCCGCGCCACCCAAGCCTCGAACGTTTCGCCGAATGCAACGGAGAAGTCGATCCGGGAAACGCGCTCGGCGGGATGAACGGTGTCAAGCAAGCCTGTCGCGCCAAGCCCGGTGAGCGCTTTGGCGCCATCCGGCGTGAACCCCACGGCGAAGACTTTGATCCGGCGCGCCGCAAACCCATAGGCCCAATTGTACCGCGGCCCCCAAAAGCCCACCCGAGGTGCCGCCTGCCACGTCTCACGCGCTTGCTCGCGCAACCAATAATCGTCGCCGATCATCACTTGGATCGACGCGCGCGTCTCCGGCAGCACGACTACAACGCGCCCACCGCTGGTATCGTCGCGTTGGACAAAGCCAAAGACCCACGGCGCGAGGTCGCCGGGCGGTGGCAGGCGCCGGAGTACGCCCTCGCGCGCGCCGCCAAAGTCGCCTTCTTGCCGGTCTTTCGTCATGTCCGAATTCTTCAATACGTTCGAGCGTGCATAGTCTAGCGTTGAGTTTATGGACACACATTCGCCTGAAACGGCTATGGAAAACGGCGGCGTTGCGAGGGTTGGGGCGGGCCAAGCGATAGCCCTCGCGCTCGCGGTCTCACTCGCCCTCGCGTTCGCCACACAGAGCGGCCCGTTGCTGCGGCCGTTGTTCGACTTCGAACCGATGCGGGGCATCCCTTACGGCCGCGCCGTGATGATCACGCTCGTGGACCTTGCGGTGATGCTCATTCTGCTTCGGCTGGCTGGTGCCTCTGGTGCCGCGCTTGCGCATTTGTCGGGCGTCTTTGCGCCCATCGGCCTACCCGCGGTGTTCGCAATCCTGACCATAGGCCCCGCGATTGCGGTAAGCGCCTCTCTGGTTCCGCTCGCGACCGGCGTGACCGCATCCGACCTCGCATGGAAAACGTTTGGCGGGCCGTTCTTCGAGGAGGTAGCATTTCGGGGCCTTGCCGTCGGCGTTCTGATGCGCCTGTGCGGTTGGCCGTTCATTCCTGCGTGCTTGTGGCCAGCGGTTTTTTTTGGCGCCGCGCATGTCTGGCAGGGTGGCGATTGGCAAGAAGTCGCCGGCATTATCGGTATCACAGGGGCCGGGGGCATACTTTTCGGATGGCTCTATGTGCGCTGGGGCTTCAACCTTTGGCCGCCGGTCTTCCTCCATTCCGGACTGAATGGCGTCTGGCTGATGTACGATCTGGGCGAGAACGCGATTGGCGGCTGGTTCGGCAACGGCTTGCGCTTGGCCGTCGTCGCAATGGCGATCGCGACAACGCTGTGGCTGAAGCGCCGAGTGGCGCCTTCAGATTGACGCCTGTTGTCTACAACAAACCTTGCCTGACCGCGCCTATTTTGGCGCCGCGCGCGGGATAATGCTGCGGTTCGTCCCCTTGACTTTCCGCCCCCCGCCGCGCGACCACTTCTCCTGCCAAAGCCGTCTGCAAGCCCTTTTCACGTAACTGGCGTCAGCGTGGGTTTCGACCACGGGGAAGCGTGAGGAGTGGGGTTTTGGGAGTGCCGCGCGCCTGGGCCGTCCGCTTGCGTCAACCGCAACTGAAGGAGACGAGCCCATGACGTCCATGAACGACTACCGCGCCGCCCTCAAGGCCACCGACCCCGAGATCTACGAAACGCTGATCGGGGAAGAGCGTCGCCAGCGCGAAGGCGTGGAGATGATCCCGTCGGAGAACTACACCTACCCGGAGGTCTATGCGGCACTTGGCTCTGCGTTCACGAACAAATACGCAGAAGGCGTGCCGGGCCGGCGCTATTACGGTGGCACCGAATTCGTCGACGTGATGGAGAACCTCGCGCGCGACCGGGCAAAGGCGATCTTTCGCGCGGAGCATGCGAACGTGCAACCGCTCTCCGGCTCGCCGATGAACCAGGCGGTCTACCTGGGCTTTATCCCGCCGGGTTCGACGATCCTGGCCATGGATCTCAGCCACGGTGGGCATCTGACCCACGGCGCGCCGGTCTCGCACATGGGCAAGATCTATAACTTCGTCCGCTACAAGACGAACCCAGAGAACGGCGAGATCGACTTCGACCATCTGCGCGATGTCGCGCGCAAGGAAAAGCCCAAGCTCGTCGTTTGCGGTTACTCGTCCTACCCGCGCGACTACGATTACAAGCTGTTCAAGCAAGTGGCCGATGAAGTCGGCGCGCTCACCATGGCCGACGTCAGCCATATCGGCGGCTTGATCGCGGGCGGCGCGATGCGCAACCCGATGGATGCGGGCTTCGACTTCTTGACCACGACGACGCATAAGTCGCTGCGCGGTCCGCGCGGCGGCCTGATCGTCTGCAAGAAGGAACATGCGAAGGGCATCGACCAATCGGTGTTCCCGGGCCTACAAGGCGGGCCGCACATGAACCAGGTCGCGGCGACCGCGGTGACGCTGAAACTCGCCGCGCAACCCGCGTTCAAAGCCTACGCCGCGCAGGTCCTCAAGAATGCGAAGGCGCTCGCAACCGAGCTCGCGAATGCCGGCGCGTATCTGGTGACCGGCGGTACCGACAACCATTTACTCGTGATCGACGTGGTGAAGAGCTTCGACATCAACGGTTCGATCGCGGAGAAGGCGCTCGACCACGCCGGGATCACGACGAACAAGCAAGTGATCCCCGACGATCCGAACCCGCCGCTGCGCCCGTCGGGCGTGCGTCTGGGAACGCCGGCCGCGACCACGCGCGGCATGAAGGAAGGCGAAATGAAACAAATCGCCCGCATCATGATCGAAGCGATGAAAAACCACGGCGACCCCAAGCGCCTCGAAGGACTGCGCCAGGAAACAAGAGTCCTTTGTTCCCGCTTCCCGGTACCGGGGCTCTGACATGACGGTTTGCGTCGAGACGGCGCGCCTTAAACTCGTGCCGCTCGCCGCGCGCTGGAACGACGATCTGTTCAAGCTGTTCCACGATCCCGACGTGGCGGACTGGCTGTTCCTCACCGGTCCGCCGACACGTGCGCAGCTCGAAGAGCGCACGAAGGTCCACGAACAGATCTGGCGCGAGCGTGGCTACGGCATGTTCGCGGTGCTGGAGAAGCCCAGCGACCGCTTCGTCGCCCGCGTCGGCGCGATGACGACACCCGAGACGGGTCGCATCGAAATCGCCTGGTCGACCATCAAAGACGCGTGGGGCAGGGGCTACGCCGCCGAAGCCGCGAAGGCCTCAATCGACTTCACGTTCGCCCATTCGAAGCTCGCGTCGCTCGACTGCTACCTTCGCCCCGACAATACCGCGTCACGCCGCGTGGCCGAGAAGGTGGGTTTCACCTACCAAGACACACGTTTCCTCTACGACCGCCCGCTGCGGTACTACAAAATGCCGCGCGGCTAAGTCCCAGGCTGTTGGATGTGCGCGGCGGAGGCCCTGCGAAGCCGGGTTGACCCAGGCCCCCCACATCCGTAGGTTCCGCGCTCTTTCGCGGGCCAAAGCCCGTCGGTGGGGCCCATAGCTCAGCGGTAGAGCATCTGACTTTTAATCAGAGGGTCGATGGTTCGATCCCATCTGGGCTCACCAACGTTTTCAAGCCGTAGCGTTGTCTAAGGCGTTGGCTGGCCAGCCAATGTGTCGGAACTCTTTACACGACAGTCCGCGTTGGTGCGCTCAAGATCGAGATGAACGATTCGACTGGGCTCCAACGAAGGATATGTCTGATGATCACGTCGATGCGAAACGCGTTGACCGCTGCGGCGCTCGCTGCGGTGGCGATTTTAGGGGCGGCGGCGAGCGCGAGCGCTACGCCGATTACGTATGTTCACACGGGTTCGGGGTCGGGCACGCTTGATCAGGTGAGCTTCGGCGCTCTTGCGCCGGTTGCGTTCACGATTACCGCGACTGGCGATACGGCCAACGTTCAATCGTGCGGCGGCTCGTGTCTCTTCAACGACAATCTCAGTGCGAGCATCACCATCGCGGGCGTTGGGACGTTCAACTTCACGACACCGACCAGGTTCTTCGCTGCCGCGACTATTGTAGGGTTCTCTCGTGCCGGCGTGTTGGGTAGCGATTTGTTCAACGGACCGGCGCTTGCAGCGTGGGACATGACGTCCTCGATCGGACCGATTTTGGGAACTGGCCTACTTCTGCAGTGGGGTTTAAGCCCGGTACTCACCGACGGCGGAACCTTGTTCTTTAATGAGGGCCTTTCGGACGCGACCTTTACCGCGACGGTTGGCGCTCAGGTACCGGAGCCGATGACGCTTTGGCTTGTAGCCATGGCGCTGCTGCTCGCGTTTGGCATAGCGCGTCGCCGCATCAACGCCTAAAGCGATCAGAGCTAAGACTTCGTCCGCTGCCGAGCCAACTGCTCGCCAGCGGTTTCTATTTTGGTCGGCTACCGTCCCGACCTGAGCGCGCTCGCCTGCAAGACAGCTTCCGTCGCGCGTTGCAGTGCCTCGCTGTGCGCGGCGCTTGGGGCCCAGGTTTGGAAACTCACCTGTGCGCCGCGATTGCTGCCGGGGAGTGAAGCGACGGTTGCGCTTGCCAGGTGCTTGTTGAAGGCCTCCGGCATCTGGGTGAGCACGCCGATGTTGGTCCGCAAATTTTCCTCGGTGATGCCGCCGTCGGCAACGATGTAGCGAAAGAGGATCGCGGCGGTGCCGTCTTGGGTGCGCACGGCTTTGCCGAACGGCAACACGCTATTGAAGTCGTTGACGGTCTGGAGCGTGATTGCACCGGACGAACCTTGGATGCCGACGCCGACATAAAGCCCCACGCACCCGGCCTGTTCCTTCGGACAGGCCGACAAGAGCGCCGTGTAAGTCGTGCCGCCGGAGTCGAAGCGTACCAGATCGCGCTGGCCATCCGGTGTCTTTGCCGCCGTGACGTTTCCGGCACCCCATGCGGTCAGCAGTGACGAAAGCTTCTCGACCGTGAACGAAGTTACCATACCCGCGGCACTCGCCACGCCCGACGAAGCGAAGAGCGCTGTCGCCGCCACCAAACCCAACATCTTTTTCATGAGAACCCTCGCTTGAGCCGGTCGCGATCGAAATGATGCTGGCGGCGTGCAAGGTAAACGCTAGAGAGCGGTCCAGGGCATGGCAACGGTCGCGCACAGGGGCGCTGCATTTTGCAATCGCCACGCGCGAACTCACAGGTACGCTCTCCGATTCCGAGAGGAACATTCGCCGCATCGATGTGCGCAGCGCCTCGTATCAACTACCGCGAGGGCAAAGCGGCCTGAAGGTGGCCGCGCCCAGGCGCGGCCACCGATGTTCGATGTGTCTATGTTGCCGCCTGGCGACGACGCGCGCCGAACCCTAGAAGGGAGAGCAACGCGACACCAATCAGCGCAAGGCTCTCGGGCTCCGGGACTTCATCATACACGATGGTCAGGGTCGGCGATCCGTAACGAACATTGGACTCGTTCGTTTGAATGATGGTGAGTGGCGCGGACCCATCGTAAAGCGCAGCAAACACCGATGCTGGCAAGAGAATCGAGAAGGGGGTCAACGGGGGGCCACCAGCCCAGCATGGATCGAACGGCACGCAAACGGTCACCGTCGTCCCATCGACCACAGCGTCGAACCCCGCCGTGCTCTCTGAAACGATTGCTGTACCGTAAGTGCCGCTCAGTGTTGCCGAGACGATCGTGCTTCCGCCAGGCAGGGTGTAGGTGAACGGACCAAATGTACCGATATCGATCGGAAATCCCGCACTGTTTAGCGGCCCATCAATGTCGGGTAGCGTTGAGCTAATGACGCCCGCCACCGCTGAGGCGCTGACGGCAACCATCGACACCGCGGCAAAAGTCAACGCAGCAGCAAATTTCCTGATCATAGAACCCTCCATTTCGCTCAGATCGGACAGAGCAGTCCGAATCGAAAGTCCAAGGAATCATCGCAGGAACGCGGCCAACCAAGGTGTAAAGAGTTCCGACACGCGCAGAGCGGGCGTGAGTTGCGCGATGGGGCGCATTTCTCCGTCTGCGCGGTGGAAATCGGTCAATTCCGCCTGCTTCCAAGGGGCTCACGCGCGGCCGATCGGGTAAACCCAAGACCTCGCGGGACGTGTCGCGCCCGCGGTCGGATGGGTGAGCATGCGAGTGTCATCGGCTTCAAAGGCAAAAGCGATAACGGTGGTTGCCTCCGCCGATTCGCCGGCCGGCGACATCGACGTCGAGTTCATCGACCGAGCTTCACTAGGCGACACCGTGCAGGTTTGGAACGCGCTTCAGGGAAACGGCGCCGCCTCGTTCTTCTTGAGTACGGATTGGATACTGGCATGGCTGAAGGCGGCCCATGTGGCGCCCACGTTGTTCCGTGCCTTGCAGGGTGGCGCGGTTGTTGGTGCGGCGTTGATCGCGCGTTCGCCATTCAACTTTCGCCACCCGCTGCGCATCCAGCACCGCCTGCACGAAACCGGCGTCGCGCGAACCGACGGCGTGTTCATTGAGTTCAACGGCGTGCTGTCGAAACCGGCGTTTGCGGGTGATGTGTTCGCGGCGATTGTCGATGCGCTCCGCGTGCGCAGGGCGCAGTCCTGGACCCGGTTCCTACCGCATGAGCTGATCGTCAGCGCAGCCGCCCCCGCTTTCGCGGCGGACGTTCTGGCGCGCGTCCCTCGCGCGGAAGTCTTCCGGCGCGACAAGAGCCCGTTCGCGGACCTTGCCGCTTTGCGCGCGGCCGGACAGTCGTTCCTCGGCGGCATCAGCGCGAACACGCGTCAACAGTTGCGGCGCGCGCGGCGCGACTTCGAGGCGATCGGGGCGCTCCGGATCGAGCGTGCTGCGACGGTCGAGAGTGCGCTTGCGTTCTTGGGCGAGCTGAAGCCGCTGCACATCGCGCGGTGGCGCGCACGAGGCAAGCCGTCGGGTTTCGACAACCCGGCGTTCGAGCCGTTGCTCAGCGAACTGATTCGCTCCGGCGTGCCGGCTGGCAGGGTGGACGTCCTGCGGTTGTGGGCGGGCGAAAAGACAATCGGATATCTCGTGAATTTCCGCCACCGCGACGCCGTGCTCAACTACACAAGCGGCTTCGCCTATGCTGAGCATCCGAAACTGAAGCCTGGTTTGGTGGCGCATCTGTTGGCCATCGAAGACGCTTACGCGCATGGCGCCGCGCGCTACGACTTTCTGGCCGGCGCCGCGCGCTACAAGGACAGCCTGTCGACGAATGCCGAGGAACTGCTGTGGCTGCGAATACCTTTGTGACGTTTTCGTGCCGCCAAGAGAGCGAAGGTTGAGCGTATGAAATCGGCTTCGGTTTATCCGGTGATCATGGCGGGCGGCAGCGGCTCGCGCCTGTGGCCGCTCTCGCGCGAGGCGGTGCCAAAGCAACTGCTGCGTCTGATGAGCGAGCGCACGTTGCTGCAGGAAACCGTCTTGCGCGCGCAACGGGCCGGCGCGGCCGCACCGATTGTCATCGGCAATGAACAGCACCGCTTCCTGATCGCCGAGCAACTGCGCGAGATCGAAATCACCGACGCGCGCATCGTGCTGGAGCCCGTTGGCCGCAACACGGCGGCGGCCGCCGCGATCGCCGCGTTGATGGTCGAGCGCGACGATCCGGACGGCATCGTGCTGCTGCTACCCTCCGATCACTATATCGGCGACGCCGACGTGTTCGCGCGGGCGATTGAGGCGGCGGCACGGGCCGCGGCCGCGGGCTTCATCACCACTTTCGGCGTTACGCCCACGCGCGCCGAAACCGGCTACGGCTATATCCGCGTTGGCGCTCCGTTGGCGGGCGCGGCCGGTTGCAGCTCGGTCGACAAATTCGTCGAGAAGCCCGATGCCGCGACGGCACAGCGCCTCTTGGCCGGCGGCAATCATCTTTGGAACGCCGGCATGTTCGCGTATCGGCCGAAGGTGTTCCTGGACGAGCTGCGGACATTCGAACCGAAGATCCTGGAGGCCGCGCGCGCCGCGCTGGATGCGACGACGACGGATTTGGACTTCCTTAGGCTCGACCGCAAAGCCTACAGCGCGGCGCCCGCGATCTCGATCGACTATGCCGTCATGGAACTCACCGGCAAGGCAGCGGTGTGCGGCTTCAAGGGGCCATGGGGCGATCTTGGCTCCTGGACGTCGATCTTGGAACTGTCGAAGCAGGATCGTGATGGCAACGTCACGCACGGTGACGTGATGCTTGAAGACACGCGCGGGTCGCTCGTGCGCAGCGACGATCATCTGACCGCGGTCGTCGGGCTTGAGAACGTGATCGTCGTGACCTCAAGCGACGCCGTGCTGGTTGCGGCCAAGGACCGCGCCCAAGACGTGCGCGCCATCGTCGAGCGCCTGAAAGCGCAAGGCCGGACCGAGCATCGCGACAACCGCGTCAGCTATCGCCCGTGGGGCCACTTCGAAAGCGTGGCCAGCGCCGAACGTCATCAGGTGAAGCTGATCACCGTGAAGCCGGGCGCCAGCATTAGCCTGCAAATGCATCATCACCGCGCCGAACACTGGGTCGTTGTCCGCGGCACCGCGCGCGTGACCCGCGGCGAGGAGACGTTTCTGGTGCAGGAGAACGAGTCCACGTTCATTCCGCTCGGCACCCGCCACCGCCTGGAGAACCCGGGCCTGATCCCGCTGCAAATTGTTGAAGTGCAGTCCGGGAGCTATCTCGGCGAAGACGACATCGTGCGCTTCGAGGATCGTTACGGCCGGGGCGGGGCGTAGGCACGCGAGTTCTCATACCAACTGACAGAAGTTCCGAAATGAGCTCGCAGGTTGGCCGGCAAACAAACGAAACCGCCCCCACTGCGGGGCGGTCGAACGTTCGAGGCCGAAGGCCGAGAAGGTTCGGGGGGAAGAGCGTTGGAGGTGAGCCTCAGACGCTCTATCCCCCCACCCGAAATTTCTCAGGCTTCGCCTTCGAAATTGTCGACCGCCCCGCAGTGGGGGCGGTTTCGTTTGGGGGTACGATTGGAGTCAGAATTTCAGACACTTGGTATCACAGGAACTCCGGCGCAAGCGCCGAAAACCAACACTCTGAAGTGGCACAAGTGGCACAAGGGTAGGTGTGACTCATGCTGTGCCACTTCCCTGGTCCGGCATTGCAAGAAGTTTGCGGAGGCGCGGCGGCAAGGTCTCGACGTCGACACTCTGGCCCCTCATCAATCGTTGGGCGAGATCTTCGAGCGCAAAGTCGCGCAGGACCACGGTGACGGTTTGCTGATTGACGGCCGGCATCGTAATGCGCTCCCGGTACTGCTCAGGCCGCAGTGCCTTCAACCGCGCCAGCAATAACCCGTCGGCGTACTTGCGCTTCGCTCCGCACGCCTGTCCCCGGAAGAACACAGGTTCCTCGTAACCATCGCGCCCCCGCCGGTCGGCTTCCTCCTCCAGGAGGTCGCCTGCGACCTGGGCCGCCGCGCTCCAGAGCTGGGCGAAGTCGGCGTCCTGCCGGCGCCAGCGATAGACACAGCGCCGCGCATAGCCCGCGGCTTCGCAGGCCGTGCCAATCGAGTGACCGTTTTCGAGCGCGGCAAAGAACGCCTGGTCGCGTTGCTGTGTTCGTGTGGAGTTAGCGGGCATCGGTCGAACCCTCCGATCGCCGAAAAAGCGGAAGATGTTTCAGCAGACCTTTCGTGAACCAGTTGAACGGCCGCCTGACGTCGCGTGGTGCGGCGGCAGGTGCCTCAGAGTGCGACGGCGGCATTATCGCTGCCGGAGCTTTCGCCTTCAGTTCGTCGAGTTGACGCTTCAACGCCTCGTATCGGGCAAACAGCAGAGCGTCGTGGTTTCGCCGGTGGCCGTCCTTTCGGGCTTCGCCGCGCGCGTGGCGGTCGAAGAGCCGGCGATCGGCCGCGTCCTCAAGGGTCGCGAACACAGCGTCGCGCCACGCAGCGGCGAAGGCCGCATCGTCTCGTCGCCAGTCGTAGACGCAACTCCGTACATAGTGAGCGGCGGCGCAGGCGTTCGCAACGGTCTGACCCGACCGCAGAGCGTGCAGGAACAGCGCATCGCCTTCGGGCGTGCGGGTGGTTTTCGCAGACATAGGGACCTCTTCAGGTTGGAGCGCGCACAAAGGAGCGCGAGCGCGCGATCACTCGATCGAGCGGCTTGCTTGAAAATTCTTGAGTTGAAATCTCGGTGCCTTGGCGGCCGTGCGGCCTGTCGGCAATGACCAATGGCGGGTGACTTGCGCGAGCCAAGCGCAGTTCTGGAGCGTGATTGGTTACAGCGCCGAATATCGCCGAAAGCGCAGAACGAAGCAAGAACGGCAAATTGCCGCACCCTGCAGAAACCCGCTAGTTTAGGTCCCGTGACGTGGGCCGCGCGTCAGCGAAAGGGCGCTGGGTCAACGGTCGGCCCTTTTTCCGTCTACGACGCGCGCCGACGCCGCATGAGCCCAAATCCCAACAGCGAGAGCAACGCGACGCCGATCAGTGCGAGCGCGGATGGCTCCGGCACGCTTTGAATGATGATGATTTCGTCGTTCTCGCGCAGGACGAGCTGTTCCAGGAAGCCCAGACTGTTGGGGAGCGCCCAATCAAGCCCACGTCCGCCGTTCAGCCCATCATTGAAATCGCAATTTTTGTACGAGATCGAGAAGTAAGCCGCCGCACACGCTCCCGATGGCGCCACACTTCCGATGAGTTGGTCGCGAAAGCGGAAGCGTGACCCGGACAGCGGGTCGGCTGGCCCGAAGTTGGGGCCGCCCGGAAGCACAACACCCAAAGGCACGTTACCGCCCGCGAACATGAAGTCTTGTGCGGCCGGCGCCAACATCAGTTCCACTTCGTTCGGAAACCGCCATCCGAGCGTGCTCTGGTAGGAGAGATCGACCGCCTGCGAACTGTTCCCGCAGGTCACGCCGGGGCCCGCACCACCCTGGGCAGGGCACGGCGACGCCCATGCCCAATCAAAGCCGTTCAGTGTGATGTAGGCGTTCGACGGCACCGGCTGATTGATCGGCCCGGCGAATGCCGGTGCAACCGAAAGGCCGAGTGCCACTATGGCGGCCGTCAAAATTCCAAAGCGTTTCATAAACGATGGTCCCCAGTTCGACGCAGCCTGGACATTGGCTCGATTCGCTGGGCGGCCGTGTGTAAAGAGTTCCGACACCCGCGCCCGTACCGTCGCGCGGAAGCAACACCCGGGGTGCCAACCGCCGCGGTCCGAAAAGCAAAGGGCCGCCCATCGGACGGCCCTTCAGATTCGATCCAGCGGACTGTCTTAGGCCTGTGACGCGCGGCGCCACAGACCGAGGCCAAACAGCGAAAGCAAGCTGGCGGCGAGCAGCATGAGCGTCGAAGGTTCCGGCACCGGGCGCGAGTTCGCTTGCAGAATGACCTTCGTAAACTCGGTTGACTCATTAAGCAGTGTGTTGTCTCCGCTACGCCAGCCGCCGACGAAATCGAGTGTATGCCAGCACAGGCGGTCGCGCTCCGTTCCGCCATTGGTATCGCATTGCCCTTTGCTGACTGTGTCACCAAGCCCCGCAAAACCCCAAGACCACGTTGCCGCGTAGTACCACTCCGACCCGTTTGCAGCGTGCGTGGTCGTGCTATCACCGGTTCCAGTGTCAAACAGGACATCGACGCGTGGTGCCCACGCCAGCACGTCGTATGTCTCGCCGCCAGTTGTTATGCCGGCAAGCATCAATAGGTCGCCGGTGCAATTTGCGAGGGCACTCGAGGCGTCGCTACCTAAGATCGTCGCGTATGTCGCCGAGTAGCAAACGCTCCATCCGCCACCCGCTACGGTCGCGACGGAGACGTCGTTTTGGGGGCCGAACGGTGTGTAGGTTGGCGCGGCGTTCGCGGCAACGGCGCCGAGTGAGAGCGACAGCACCGCTGCCGCCAATTTCATCGATATGTGGTTCATCTGAAATCCTCCCAGCAGATTCGCTTGGTGCAAAGTCTGCCTGCGATTCGAGAAACCGGTGTGTAAAGAGTTCCGACACTTCAGCGCCGGTGCACGCCGGCAACGAAAAAGGGGCCGCCCGAGTGGACGACCCCCGCGATGGTTCATCGGTCAGGTTGGCTATGCCTGCGTTTGCCGGCGCAGCCAGCCGAAGCCCAACAGCGACAGGGCGGCGGCTGCGATCAGCAACAACGAACTTGGCTCCGGTGCCTCGACGACGTCGACGTTGCCGATTGCGGGACCAAACGCCGAGCTCACTTCAAGGCTGGAGAAGGTCAGCGTGGTGCTGGTGCCCAGCGCGGAGAACAGGAACGAGCGTGCCACCCATCCCATGCTGGGGCGCGAGTTGCCGGTGGTCACGAATGAATAGTCCTGGAACGCCGACGCGGCGCTGACACGCAGGTCTTTCGTCGGATTACCGCTGTCGGGATTGCCGGAAAGATAAAAGGTCACCAAGTATTGCTGGCCGATGACGGTCGAGAATGATTGCGACACGCCGCCGGGCGCGTTGCCGTCCAGATCGACGCTGTTGCCGCCGAGCGGCGGGGCCTGCCAATAGGTGAGGATCAAATCGACCGAATTGCCTTGCACCGTCCAATTGGTGATGTTGGTCGAGCCGCCGCCGTATGTGGTGAAGAATCCTCCGCACCCGACGCAGTTGGTGAAATTGCCGTTCGAGATCAAGTTGGCTTGCGCGACGCCCGGCAAAAGGAACGCCAGGCCAATCAGGAAGAGCCGAAGATTTTTCATGTCACATCTCCACAACACGCGGGTCACTGCCGGAATCGTCAAGGGCGATGGTTGCAGAGTGGCGTGCGCCTGTCGTGTAAAGAGTTCCGACACTTCGATCAGTTGCGAAATTTGTGCGCCGCGTCTCATATCAAAGAAATGGGGCCACCTCAGCGAGGCGGCCCCGGAAAATGGACGCTTGCCGGCCGCTCAAATGCCGGCGCGGCGGCGCATCCATCCGAAACCAAACAGCGACATCAGTGCGAAACCGATCAGCGCGAGCGCGCCTGGTTCGGGGACTGACTGTTCGGTTATGTCGCCACTGACTTGCAGGACCGACGGATGGCCGTTCGCCTCAACATACCAGAGATTGTACGTGCCGGCGCCGGGCAGGCTGAAATTGCTTGTGATCGCAGCCGTTGGAAACGATGCGTCGAGGTAGGCGATCGTGTTGGTCGAGTCAAAAATGCTCGCGCCGTCGTCATGTGTGATCTCGCCGTTGATCACCGGGCCGGTTGTCGTGAAGATGATCCGAAACAGCGATGTCAGTTCGAACCCCGACGTGCTGAGCAAGTAGTGACCTAACGTCGTCGCGTTCGTGCAGGCAACACCGGCGCAGCCGCTGACACTGCCGCCGCCGGTGCCGACGAAGTCGTCGAGGTAGTTGTCCGAGCCCAGGAACGACGTCCAATTCAAGTCGCCGTTGTAGATGAAGTTGGCGAGCGGCGTACCAGCGGCCATCGGATTGGTCGGCAAGGCCTGCTCCTCAGGATCGCCAATCCCGCCCGGATCGCTCGTCTGCCAAAATGTAACGTTCATCACGCCGGCGCTCGCCGACGGCACAAGCGCCGCTGCTGCTGCAAGCATCGCTAAAGCGAGCAACGTCCGTTTCATACTCATTTGATTTACCCCTGTTGTTCTGCCGGACGAATGAATCGCCCGCGCCAACTCTTTGCCGGTTCCGAGAAATCAGGGTGTAAAGAGTTCCGACAAACGGACTTATCAACAGCGGGTATGTGGGGGTGGCCACAACGCCAGCGCGGCGCCACAGACCGGCACAACTATCGGATGCGGGAAGGCGCTAGCCGTTGCGCAAATCGCGCCAATCGCGCCGCGCGGGTTTTGCTGTAGGCAGTGACGGGCGGTTGCGAATCGCAAAGAATCCGCGTTGTCCACCAGCCAGACCGTCCGCGTCGTTGCGCACGAACCAAACAAGTCATCCTGTTGTCAGCACCATGGTCGATTCATTCCTGATTCTTGTGTCCAGCCTGATCTTCGTTTGGATCGTAGTTGTCGCGGCGCGGTCCGACGGCAGGGAAGATCTCTAGCCGCTGATGCGCGATATTTTTTTCACGTTTGTCACTTTGTTTGCGTTTGGCGCGGGTCTCTTTGCGCCGATTTGCTTCACGCTGACATATTTGTGGTTTGATCTGCTGACGCCGCAGTTCATGACCTTTGGTTTCCTCCAAACTGTCCCGATCTCGATGATCGCCGGCGTTGCGGCCGTGTTGGGCTACCTGTTGTTTGATCGGCACAAGCGGGCGGTCGCTCTCCCGGCAGCATGGTACATGCTGTTGCTGTTGCTCATTTGGACGAACATCACCACCTTTGCATTTGCGGTGGCGCCGGACGCTGCATGGCCGAAATGGGATTGGGCGAGCAAGACGATGTTGTTTGCTTTGTTCATGCCATTTGTGATCCGCACGAGGGCGCATATTGAAGCGTTCATCGCCGTTTTCGTGCTGTGCATCATGACAATCTCGGTGTCAGCCTGCGCAAAGACAATTCTGAGCGGTGGCGGATACGGCGTCCTCAACATCTGGGGTGGTACGGCGAACCGGCTTTCCGAGTCGAGCACGTTCTCCGCGTTCGCAATCGGTGTGATCCCGCTCGCAATGGTTTTTCTGAAGACCTGGCCAGGGCTTTCGGCAGCAAGACCGCTCGCTACGATCATTTCGAAAATGGTGCCGTTCATTGCGACCATCGGGATGGTCGGGACGGGGGCTAGGACGGGTCTCGTGTGCCTTGCTGCCTACGTTATTCTGACACTTTCATGGACGAGACATCGCATCGTCGCGGCCATTGTCATGAGTATTTCTTTGCTCCTTGCGCTCCAGTTTGTGCCGCAAACGTGGATGGATCGGATGGCGACCATCAACAGCCCAACTTCGGAGATGTCTGCCGCAGGGCGCATCGCTGTCTGGCAATGGACCTTGGAATTTGTTGCCGCCAATCCGTTTGGCGGCGGCTACAATTCTTTTGTAGTCAACAAGGTGTCCGAGGACGGAAGCAGCAAGGCTTTCCATAGTGTCTACTTCGAGATGTTGGGGGAGCACGGCTGGCCGGGGCTCATCCTCTTCTTGGTGATGGTCATTTCTGCGCTTCGCGCGCTGCGGAAAATCGAAAAGCGAAACAGGGATAAGCCCGAAACGGTATGGCTCGCGGATTACGCCAGAGCATCATTGCATTACCTCATCATCATCCTCGTCGGAGGCATTTTTATCGGCATTGCCTTCCAGCCAGCACTTCATTTCTCGATCTCGCTTGCCGTAGTTCTATACGCCGCAGATCAGTACCGACAGGCGGCCACTGGCGACCGTCGCCAAGCTCACGATAGGTCCGGGTACAATTTCCGCTTTGCGAGATAGCGTGGGTCGACCGGCGCGTCTTGACTCACTCACCGGCCTACGCGGCATCGCGGCATGGTGGGTGGTGCTCTATCATTTCAGGAGCTATCTGGCGCCGTACATTGACTCTGAGGTTGTCCGGGTCATAGCGGAAGGCCAATTGGCCGTGGACTTTTTCTTCATTCTCAGCGGTTTCGTCATCTATCTGAACTATCATGATCGAGTGGAACCGCACTGGTCGTCGTACGCAAACTATGTTGGTGCCCGTCTCGCGCGAATCTATCCGCTTCACATCGCGACGCTACTTTTTTTCTTGTTGCTTGCGGGGGCGACGGTTGCGCGGAAAGAGTCCTGGAGCGGATTGCCGCCCGCATGGGATTGGGGCGCACTCGCTTTCCAGCTGAGCCTTACGCAAGCGTGGGGCACGCCACACGCGCTGACATGGAACTTCCCATCGTGGTCGATTAGCGCAGAGTTTTTTGCGTACCTTCTCTTTCCGGCTATCCTGCACTTTTCCGCACCGCGGGATCGGAGCTGGCCAAGCCTTCTGATTCAGGCCGGTGTGATCTTCGCCACTTTGGCCCTGTACTTCGACGCACGTTCCCTGCACTCGCTGGGCAGTGACATTGAGCAGAACGCGTTGGTGCGTTGCCTCCTGCAGTTTTGGGGCGGCTGTTTGTTATGTGCGATTTTCGTTCGTCGGTCGGATTGGGTGAACCGCTTTGGCTGGATTTCGGGGTTCATTGGACTGGGCGTTGCTACTCTTGGCATTGCCGGGGATTTGCCGGACTACGTCTTCATGCCGACGTCGTTTTGGTTGATCATTCTCGGCTGTATCTCCCAAAGCTCGGTGGCGTCTCGACTGCTGAGCTTGCGTTTCTTCTTCTGGGTAGGCGAAATTTCCTACTCGACCTACCTTTGTCACATCCCGGTTAGGGAACTGTTCAAGCTGATAAGCGTCACCGACCAGGGCGACGCGTCGCTGCTGTCGATTGTTGTGGCGCTCTTGGCGGTCGCAATCACATCCGTGATCCTATATCGGCTGGTTGAATTGCCCGGAAAGACTTTCACGCTTGCGGCACTTCGCATCGAACGCAAAGTTAGGGAATGATCATGAAGGGTGTAGCCGCCGCTTTGAAGGGCGCCATTCCCCGCCGCTTCCGCAGAGCGCTTCGCCAGCTCAAGCGGGCGTTTGTGCCCTATCGAAGCAATCCGCAAAATGATCAAGGGCTGCTTAGCGACGCGACAGAAATGGTTGCCAAACTTCAGCACGCCGGAGCGAAGCTTTCCGGGTCCACTGTCGTTGAGATTGGCTCGGGCTGGGTGCCGATGTTGCCTTTGGTTTTCCGCATGGCGGGAGCGCGCGAAGTCATCACAATAGATCAAGAGAGGTTGATGGATCGGCACACCTTTAGGTACGCCGCTTCATTTGTTCGGGACGAGTTGGCGCTCGTTGCGAGCCGGGCAGGTCGTGAACTGCCACTCTTTGACACCAAGCTGCTCCAATGCCGACCTGATGGAAGGCTCGAGGACTTGTGCCGCGATGCAGGCATTACCTATCTCGCACCGGGAGACTTCATGGATATGGGGACCGGCATCGCGGATCTTATCGTTTCCCGGACCGTCCTGGAGCATGTCCCAGAGGATGCGCTGCGGCGTATTTTTTTGCGCGCCGCGACGGTGATTAGGCCCGGCGGCCTGATGTGCCACTGGATCGATATGTCAGATCACTTCGAGCATCGGAACAAGTCCTTGAGCCGATTAGATATGTTGCAATACTCGGACCAGGAATGGAGCGCTCGAACTCGCGACCCGCAAGACTACCAGAACCGATTGCGTCGGTTCGACTATGTCAGGCTACTGGCAGAAACAGGTTGGGAGATCATCAAACTGACCGGCGAGCCCAATCTTAAGGCGTTAGAGGACCTTAGAGGCATGAACCTAATGCCACGTTATGCCAACGTGTCGCCCGATGAGTTGTCGATCCTTACCTCCATGATAATCGCCCGTCCGGCTGCTGAGCGAAGCACTCTGTAGGCGCAGATGCTGTCATGGCGGTTTGCTCGTCACGTTGCGAGAACGTTCTTCGAAATTCTGCGACCGCGCCCCTCAGGAGGACCGCCAAACTGAGACAGGTGATGGAAGATTTGCAATATTTCGTGCGCGTGCGGCGACATCATGATTCGCGCCTGCGAGAGAAGCAATTGGAGCCTACATGGTACTAAGTTCCGAGGGCGCATGGCGTCACTGCCAAGTGATGTGCATTAAAGCGATTGCTTTGTTCGTGTTGCTGACGGTTGCCGAGGCTGCAGCGCCGGCGAGGCCCCTTTCGGTACGCATAGAACTTGCCGACGGCGCGCATGTTTTCGACAGTGTTCGTGGGAAAGTTCTTGGCGACTACATCGGCCCCGATTTCGTTCAGCAGAACATCGAAGCTCGCGATCCGAAAATTCCTTTCACAGTCTACTTTCGGCCCGATCGGGCTGGCGAGCGTCGAGAAGTCGTCTTCGAGTGGGGCGACGTGCTGAAAGGCATCCCGCGCCACCTTGGCGCTTACACGGCAACAATCTCCGAGGGCGGCAAGGAGATCGCGCGCGTCGACGTTTCGGCGCACTACTGGCTCTCTCGCTGGAGGTGGCAGTCGACACCGCGACCGGTGGTAAGGACTGCAGCGGAACTCATAGCGGCGAGGCTGGTTCCGCCCTATGCAGCGATTGCGACGGTGCCGCACCCGGCAGGCGCCCCGCCCTACACAGTGATGGATCTCTCCGACGTGACGTCCTACATGCCGACAACGGGCGACCGGTCAGACATCGGGCTGATGCCGGAACGTTATGCGGCCTTCCTCGCAACCGGAGACACAGCGTTGCAGGCATCGATTTTTGCATGGGCCGAAGCGTCCAGCACCATACCGTGGCACGTTCGGGACACGGCGACCCATGCCCCGTTGAGCTACGATGCTTATCCGGAGGCATCGACCTATGAAAACCAAAAGGGAAGTAAGCCGACGCTTTCGCTGCTGCCAACGCAGAGGGTCGCGATTGACGGTGCCCATCAGCCCGCGCTCGCCTATTTGCCGTTTCTGCTGACGGGAGACCCCTACTATCTGGAAGAGTTGCAGTTCGCGGCGACCTTTACGCTTGGCAATTATCCGCATCACGGCGGGATCATTCGCCACGACCAGACGCGTGAGTTCGCATGGACGCTTCGTACGATGTTCTATACCGCGAGCGCGACGCCTGAGCAGGTGCCGTCATGGCTGCTTCCAAAGGCTTACTGGCAAGACAAGCTGGTCCGCAACAGGCTGTGGATCATGCGGAACTATGTTGACAACCCGAGTACCAAGACCGCGACCTTCAGTTCAGGCGTCGACGCGCTTCGGATGCCTTGTTGGCAAGAAGACTTTCTAGCTGCCGTTCTAGGTCTCGGTGTGTGGATGGGCTACACGGATTGGGAGCCGGTTTCAGCTTGGAAGATAAAGAACACGATCGCTCGAGCAAACGGGACCTCTGGTTGGCCGCGAGCCCACCCAACCTGTTACTACGCGGAATTGGAACAAGGCGGCGCAAAAGCAAACAACTGGCACGACCTGGCCGTACTCAACAAGCTAAACCCATCGGAAAATGAGAGCCTCGATCCCAAGACGGATGGAAGCTCTTCAGCCTTCGCGCGTGCTGCGCTGGCGTTGGGCGTTGCCAACAACGTCGCCGAGGCGGCCGAGCCCTACCAATGGCTCGACGGTGAAATCCGCAAAAAGTACATCCCCTGGCGTTGGGCGATCGCGCCGCCGGCGCCCTAACGCACCGGCCGCATCGTTAGCCAATAGGCGAGTCTTTCCGGATCGAACCGGCTCTCTTTGTCGACGATCTCGGCTTCCGGGATATCGAGGCGGCCGAACACGGGCGAGAGCGGCCGTCCCGCGGCGAGGCGGTTTAAGTGCGGCTCGCTGGTGAACTGCAGCGCGAAGCCGGCGCTCGACACGGTCGCGACAATGTCGGCCGAGTGTCGCCCATGCGGATAGGCAAGAGCGCGCGCTGGCTTGCCGGTCCAGGTTTCCAGATCGCGCTTGGCGCGTGCAAGCTCTCCAGCAAGATCGGCGACCTCCGTCAGCGGCGTGTGCGATGCGCCGTGCGCCGCAACCGTCACGCCACTATCGATCAGTGTACGGACGGTATCCGGCCCCATCATCAGCGGCCGCACCCGTTCGCCCTGTGCGGCGACGGCAGCCTCCAGCCAGCCGTTGCGGGCGGACGGCGGCAGGGCCTTCAGCCACGCCTGCAGCGTTTCAACCGATGCGTGCTCGCTCGGTGTGCCGGCGTTCTTCAGCGCGCGCGAGACGCAGGCGGCGACATCCGTCCACAAGGTCAGGTCCGACGTCATCGCATCCGTCGCCACAAATACGACCGCCTTCATCCCGCGTTGTGCCAACGCGGGCAGCGCATAGCGCGCGTTGTCTTCCCATCCGTCGTCGAACGTGATCAACAAGGCGTGTCGCGGTAATGCCCGGTCGCCGGCGGCCGCGGCCTCGACATCGTCTAGGCCGACCACGTGATAGTGATCGCCAAAAAATTGGAGGCAACCCTCGAAGACATCGAGGCGCATCGTGTAGGCGCGGTCGGCTGCGTTGAAACGCGGGTCCGATGCCGGCATCACGCGATGGAACATCGCGACCGTCAGCGTGTCCGATAGCGCTGCGCGCCGGTACAGGTTTAGCGCGCCACTGGCGAAGACAGCGCGTTTCACATGGCGTTTCAATGTCATCGTGCACCGGCCCGCCAGCGACCGAACGCGCCTATCACATCGGCCTCAGGCGATGATGGGCGCCCGGCCAGAACCCACAGCAGTAACAGCGCGACCGTGAAGGCCGAAGCGCCGGCCAACACTTTCATCACCAGCACCGCGCCATCCACGTGGACCATCGGCACCACCGCGGCCATCAGCAACGTCGCCAGCAGTGGCCGCCAGCTCGCCCGAAGCATGTCGGTCCATGTTGCATGTCCGGCGCGGTGTACGCGCAGCAAACAATAGCCGAGGGCCAGCGCCCCGATCAGGCAGCGCGCCTGCGCGATGAGAACGAGGTCCTCCCATTGGCGCACCACGACAAGAACAGCGATCAGCCCCGCCGCGTGCGCGGCGTGAAAAAGTCCGACGAACCGCTCGCGCCCGGCCGTGATGAAGAACGGCAATGTGGCCAATATCAGGCTTTCAAATATGCTGCACAGCGCTATCCAGCGAAAGATCGGCACGCCCGCCAGCCATTGATCGCCCAGGAGCAGCGGTACCAATTCGCCAGCCACCAACGCCAACCCGACGCCCACGGCGAGGCATGAGATCATGTGGAATCCGAACAGGTGCACGAACGCTTGCCGCGTCTCGCCGGCGCTTTCCTTGATCGTCGAGATCGTGGGATAGACCGCGCGGCCCACGGCGCCCACGATTTCGCGATTGGCGATCGTGGCGACATCGGAGGCAACGTAATAGGCGCCCATATTGCTCGAACCGGCAAAGCCGCCCACGATGAATTCGTCGGCGCGGTAGGTCAGATACTGCCCCACATTCATCGTCACGAGCCAGCGCGCGGACTTCCAGAGTTCGCGCACGCCCGCAAACTCAAGCTGCGGCCGGAAGGGGGACATCCAATAGCTTACCCCGACGGTGATCACCGCCGACATCGGAACGGCGATCGCGAGCGCCACGTAAGAACGAAGCGCGAGCACGAGCCCAAGGCCGAAGCCGAAGCGGATGAGATGCCTGAGCACCCAATACCAAAACTCCCGCCGGAATTGCAGCTTGCGGCGGAACTCCACCACGCCGACATTCTCGAACCCCGCAATTGCGGGCTGAAAGGCGACGATGAGGAGCGCCAACGCCACGCGCGGCTCGTCGTAGTAGGCGACCAGCAGCGGCGACAACAGCAAGAGCGCGCCGGTGATCATGACGCCCGCTACAACCTGCAGCGTCCACGCGACGTTCATTTGCCGCCGGTCGACCGTGCTTTCGCGCAGCAACAGCAAGTCCACGTTGACGTCGGCAAACAACTGCAAAAGCCCCACGGCCAGTGTCGCCATTGCGACGATGCCGAAATCCTCAGGCGAGAGCAGCCGCGCCAAAATGACGACGTTGACCAAGCCCAGCACACGAATGAACAGCCGCATCGCGAGCATCCACGCGCCGCCACGGGTGAGGTCTGGTGCCAGCGCTTCGAACGACGACGTCATGACGAAGTGCGTCGCGGTTCCGAGCCGCGTTGTGCCCGGGTAAGTATGCGGGCGAGCGGTTCGCCAAAACGCCATTTCGCTGACTGATACGCACGATACGAAAGGCTACGAACCCCGGGCCGATGCCAGGCGCCGGATGAGAATATCTGTCGCTCGCTTGGGAAGTCGTTCTTCGCCTGCGTTTCACCCATGCCCCGGTCGATTGCTTTGATCCCGGCTGCACCTGCGTTGAGAATCACGTTGCGTAGCAAGAGGCGTCCTGGTGCGAGCGTCGACAGCTCGGCGTTGTAAACGGGTAGCCAGTAGTGAAGCGTTCGTTCGGACATCAATCCAAAATGCGTCGCTGCCCACGTTTCGCCGAACCAAAGCGACGACAGTACGCCGCGACATTCACTGGCACGCGATGTCGCGAGTTGCTGGAGCAGAGCGGTACGTCCCGGCATGCCAAGCCAGTCTCCTTTGCCGGTGCGCAGATACTGCTTTCGTTTCTCTGCCAAAAGAGTCGTCAGCCCGGCGCCATCGTCGAACATGAAGCGAAGTGGCCCAAGTTCTTGGATTGCCTTTCGCTCGCGCCGTTCAGTGTCGCGCGCGAATTTCTGGTCTCGGCGTTCAAGCAAACTCCAGTATGCAGCACCGCCGTCCGGCAGCTGAATCCGTAATCCGCCCGCACTTTTCTCACCGGAAAGACCGTATTGGGCCTGATGGCCGGTGAGATGAGTGAAATAGAAGTAGTGCAACCCGGCTAGCTTGAGCAGTTCGGGGGGAGAGGTTCTAAACGAGGGATCGGCCACGACACCGAAATGGTCGTTCATCTCTTCGCCGATCCTCACCGCCGCCCGCATCGCCGCTGCGAACGTCGAAGAGAATTGAAACGGTAAGACCGCAACAGTGCGCCCGTCCTCCTCCGCGATACAGACTTCGGCATGCGGATAAGCGCTCGCGGCCGCCTGTGCAAATGTAGGGCTGAGAAAGGCGTTGCCGTCGGGCGCTGCGAATTGAAGGAGGGCGCGCCACTGTGAGAGGTCGTCGTCGGTCAGCTCCGCGATGCGTAGTGTCCGGGAGTTCATCGCCGCGCGATAGCGGACATCGGCCGTTCATCAGCCGTTCGCAAAGACACGGTACGTTCGATCAATTGCGCGATTGTGTCGATCTGTCGGTCCAGACTTGGGCGGAGCGCACGGCGCTTGTCGGCGATCGTCGCCGACAATTCATTGCGCCGTCCCACCGTATCGTCGATCAGCGCACTGAGCGCGTCGGACTCGAACTCGGGCAACTTCAACGACTGCTGCTGCATGCCCAACAGTTCGAACAGGGCGGGCAACTTAACGTCGTATGCAAGTGCCACGGTCGGAACATCGCAGGCCAATGCAAAAATACAAGAGTGCATCATCGAACCGATATGCATGGTTAGCCCACGATAGTGCTGCATAATCGTTGCGGGGTCGGCATGCACTTCTTCCACCTCAAGTCCGACCATTCTGAGCCAATGGGGCACGATCCGTTCGGAGTTTACATGGCCAAAGTAGATGATCTTGGCATTATGGCGCGCAGCCGCGGCTCGCACCGTCTCGGCCACTGGCCTCAGATACTCATGCAAAAGGCGTTGGGTAAAGTGCCCCGAAAACGCCAGGTTTAGTCCGATCCGGGGGTGTCCATCGCCACTCGGTGCATCTGCCTGCTCTGGGAAAGAAAAGAGGGCAGGGTCGGGTACTACCGCGAGCGGTCTGCCGACAACTGCCTGCAGAATTTCTGCCGAAATGTGATCGCGGACACTGACTGCCGCGCATTTTTCGAAGAACGCGCCGACTTGCTCGGCGCTCAGCGCGTCCAGCCTTGGCTGCGCCACCGAACCTGGTGTGAAAGCCGTGCTTGCCCCAATTGCCAGGCAAACGATCGGCACGCGTATTTGGGATAAGAAAGGCTGATCGGCCAGAAACCGACCGGCGGTGGCAGTATCCTGTCCGGCCTGACCGAGATGAAAGTACGCGCCTCCGCCGATCACGAACAGATCGCATGTTTCGTTGATCTCCGCGACGGCGTGATCGTCCAACGCGCCCCAGGCGACCTCGGTCCATGCAATCGGCCGCGCGCCGCACGCATCGTCAATCATGGAGCGGACTTCCTTGCGAATGGCGATGTCGCCGATGTTGGAGCCGCTAACGGATTCATAATCGAAGAAGCGCCCAACAAGCCGACCGGTCGCGCGCAGCGTAACGTCATCGACCACATGCCGAAGTGTCCGTCGAAGCCTCTGCGACGAAGACAGGTGCCGATCCCGGTTCTCTTCATGCGCCGGAATGCAGCAGTAAAGTCCAACGCGGGCGGGCGCGTGTGCGGACGACGCCGCCGCTCGAAACGAATCCATGTCGACATCTTACGAGAGTCGGCGCACGGTGTTGAAGGCGAGTGTGATGATTGATTTTTCGGCTGTGTCCGGACGGCCAGCAACATGCCACAGTCCCACGAGCGCCAGCGCGAAGGTGCAACCACCGATGGGAACCAGAAGAAGCAATCGCACTGCGTGATGAAGATCCCCCAAAACATGGGATACGGCAAAGATTGCCGCTGTCATGGCACCTGCAGCGAGCATCGGCCTGACATTGATGGCAATCAGCTCGCGTGCGGAAAAAGGAAAGACAGCACGCAAACTCGCAAACAAGATCGGAACGAAGAGAAGCGTTGCGATGAATCGTGCGGCGGCAAGTGTTTCTAAATCACCGGTTAGTGCCGCCAAGAGCACGAATGGTATCAGCATCAAGACTCGGAGCCACGACTGCAGCGCGAACGCTCGCGCACGCCCCGTCGCTTGATGAACTGTAAGCACAGAATTGCTGAGTGCGAAGATTGCTGCGGCAAGCGCGATCCACGGCAGAATCGGCGTCACGTTCGTCCATTGCGGTCCCAGCACCACGGCGGCAAAGTCGGCGCTGACTAGGGCAAGCCCCACGCCGGACGACCAGCAGATGATCGACAAGACAGCTAGGCTATCGAGATAGGCGCGCTTAAGGGCCTGCGCGTCGCTCGCCAAGCGCGTGAAAACCGGAAATAAAGCGCGGGAGGTTGGAATCACCAGTTCGGCGGTCGGCATCGTGGCGATATCGACCCCGACCGCGTACTCGCCGATGCGCTGAGACGCGTTTTCAACACCGCCCAACGCGATTTGGTCGATACGGCCGTGAAAGTAGACACTGGCTTGGCCCGCTAAAATCCAATTCGAGAAGCCCCAAATCTCGCCCATGCGGTGAAACGAGAACCGGGGGCGATACGGATGCATCGCGTAGCCGATGAGCAATGAGAGGAACTGCCCCGCAACGATGCCGATCGCCAACGCCCAAAAGTCCCGCAACCAGAATGCAAGCGCGATCGTGGTCCCGGACGTCGCGGCGCGTTGATAGACGCCATAGCGAAACTCCTTTCGGAAGTCCAGGTCGCGACGGAACGCGACCGTTCCGATATTCTCGAACCCCATCAATAAAGGTCGAAGGGCAAGGAGCTGGATGACGCTGGTCGCTTCCGGTTCACGAAAATAAAGCTCTGCGAGCGGCGCTGACAGAAACGTCGCTACCGCAAGTGCCAGACACACGATCAATTGAGCCGTCCATGCGGTGTCGACGTATTCCCGGGTCGGATTCGGATGTCTGATGATGGCGAGACGCTGTCCGGTTTCGCTAAAGACCTCGAAGAAGCCGGTCACGATCGTGGCCATGGCCACAATGCCGAAGTCGTGCGGGCTCAGGACGCGCACAAGCACAAGTGTGCTCACAAAGCCGATGGCCCGAACCGACCAACGCATGAGCACCATCCAGATCGAACCTGTTACCATTCGCTCGGAAAGATCGGGCGCCGTTCGCCCGGGGTCTTCCGGTTCCAGTCTGTCGTCGAATTGGCTCATCGCTGAAGCGCAACGCTTTGGCTGAGAGGCGGCGCCTGCGTCGCAGGCGCAGCCGCCCCGCCGCGCGCGCATAGCGTTCGCAGTTCGCTCAGCGTCGTGGGCCGACCGCCGCAGGTTTCGCGGAAGAAGGTGAAATAGCCGTCCATGTTGGCCAGGAAGCGTTCGCGATCGGCCTCGTTGCGGATGTAGTCGGTCGCGCCCGGCAGCAACGATGAGGAGTGATAGGTCAGGCAAAACACTTTCTGCCCGCGGTTCAGCAGTGCGCGCGTTAGCCGTTGATGCTCGACCAACTCCGTCCCTTCGGGCGTCAGCGTGCTGCGTTCCAGAAGGCCGAGGCGCGCCAAGACGCCGGGCACGTGGATGCGTTCCATGAACGGATGCGTGACCATCGGCGCCAACGCGGGTCCGAAGCGCCCGAGTGCGCCCGTAAAGCCGCGCGTCAACGGCACTTCGAAGAGATCGAGGTTCTCGCCGAACCAGAACGGCGCCGTGGTGAAGTCGCTGAAGTTCGGTCCGCCGTTCGGTCGGAGGTCCGTCGACGGCAAGATGCTGGCATCGATTTCGTAACCCAGCGACTTCAAGATCCGCGCGGTCGAGGGTCCGAGCCCGTAGCGGCCGGCCTTATAGATCGTCGGGCGAATGCCGAACCGCTTCTCGATCAGCTCGGTCAAATAGGCGAGCTTGCGGTACTCCAGCGCATAGGGAAGATTTCCGGGGTAGGTGTTGCGCGGTTCCTCCGGTTCGTCGTTCGGCGGATTGGCCCAGGGCTGCAAGTGCGCGCCGATGATGGCGCGCCCGGATTGAAACCACTCCTTCAAAATGCCGACGGCGTTGTCGTCGTCCACGATCGTGAAGTCGACGACGAAGGTCGGTACAATTCCGTGCTTCTCATGAATGCGCTGCGCCAGATGCAGATGATTGATCGAGTGCACCGCGCGGCTTGCCCGGTCGTAGGGATGCTTCCAGTCGAACTCGCCCTCGGTGTCGACGACGACGGCGAGCAATGGCGGCGAGCTTTCCGGTATCCGCGCGAGCTCCGCGCCGCCGGGCAGGGCGGGGGCGCCGCGCCATAGGCGCTTGGCGAAGCGCATGGGCGGCGAGGCGGAGATCATGTACTTCGCCGTTTCCAGCGGACGGAAGCCGGACGCCATCGCTCGCGTCAGGAACCGCAGGCCGTCGGCAATGTCGCCGCTCTCATAGGAGTGGCGCCCGACGGAGGCCAAACGCCGACCCTTGATGTCGGCGATCTCCGCCTTGGTCAGTTGCGGACGCTGGCGCTCCAGATGTCCGAAGATCATCGGCAGCGTCGCGGACTTCGCCCGGCCGCGGTTGAGGTTCGACAAGCTGTCGTGCCGGTCATGCACCCGTGCCATCACGCGGTTCACGTGATGCACCGGGCCTCGCAGGGCGAGCTTGATCCAAAGATCCTGATCCTCGCCGATCTGCAGCCCCGGATCGAACCCGCCGACCGCTTGCAGCAGCGAGCGCCGCGCAATGACGCAGGGCGTAGCGACGCTTGGAAACCGCAACAGCGTCTTCCAGCCTTGTGCCCCGTGCGGCCGTTCGCGATCGGGATTGACGAGGCCAAGGTCTTTGCCTCGCGGACCGATCAGCGAGGCATCGCAGGTCACAAACGACACCGCGGGATCGCGCAGAAAGGGAAGTTGCAGCGCCGTCTTCTCCGGCAACCATTCGTCGTCCGCATCCAGGAAGGCCACGAACGTGCCGCCGGCGACGGTGATGCCGCGATTGCGTGCGGCCGCCGCGCCGCCTTGGCGCGGCAAACGCTCGAGTTTCACCGGGAGCCGGTCGAAGGCGCGCACGGCTTCTACCGTGCCGTCCACGCTGGCATCGTCCACGACGATCACTTCAAGGGGGCGATAGGTTTGATCCGCGACCGAGTGCAACGCCCGGGCGAGCGTCGTCTGCGCGTTGTACGCAGGGATGACGACACTGACCAACGGCTTGTCGCCATCGTTCGCTGAGCGGCCGTCGAATCCCACCACGTCTATCCTGTCCACATAAGCGTGGGCGCCGGTGGCCCGTGAAATCTTGCGTATTCGAAGGCCATTCTAGAGGTTGGTGCGGCTGCATCCCAATGATTGCGCCGAGTTTCCCCAGTCGAGTCGCACCTACGTGAAAATTCTCTACCATCATCGCACGGTTTCGAAAGACGGCATGGATGTGCACATTTCCGCGATGACTGGGGCCTTCAAGGCGCTGGGGCACGAGGTTGTGTTGGTGGCGCCCCGTATCGGCGCGCGCGATTTTGGCGGCGGTAGCGGTTGGGTCGATGCCATTCGGGCGCGTCTGCCGCGGTTTGTGGGGGAGTTGCTGGAGTTCGGTTACAATCTTGCCGCGTATCGCGATCTTGCGAAGGCGATCAAGGCCGAGCGACCGGATGCAATCTACGAGCGCTATGCCCTGTTTTTGCTCGCTGGGGTGTGGGCGAAGCGGCGCTTCAAATTGCCGATGGTGCTCGAAATCAACTCACCGCTGTTTGCCGAACGGCGCGACCACGGCGGGCTGACGTTGCGACCGTTGGGACGCTGGTGCGAGCGTGCGGCGTGGCGTGCCGCCGATATCTGTTTGCCGGTGACGCATGTTCTCGCTGCGGACGTTCGGGCTGCCGGGATCGGTGGCGATCGTATTGTTGTGATTCCCAACGGAATCGACCCGGCGGAGTTCTCGCCCAGCGTCGACGGTATAGGGGTGCGGCAACGCTATGCGCTGGGCAACAAGATTGTCTTGGGGTTCACGGGTTTCGTACGTCCCTGGCACGGGCTTGATCGTGTGATCCAGGCGATTGCGGAGATCGCCAGGCAAGCGGACGTTCACTTGCTTGTCGTCGGCGACGGGCCCATTCGTCAGGACCTTGTCGATCTGTCGAGGGTGCTTGGGGTGTCCGATCGTTTGACGTTCACCGGGATCGTTCAGCGCGCGGAGATGCCGGCGCACGTTGCCGCGTTCGACATTGCGCTGCAGCCCGATGCCACGGTCTATGCCTCGCCGTTGAAGCTGGTCGAGTATATGGCGATGGGCAAGGCGATCGTGGCGCCCGATCAGCCGAATATCCGCGAGCTGCTGGAGCCTGAGCGGACCGCATTATTGTTCGACAAGGCGGAGGCCGACAGCATGCGCGCGGCGCTGGTGCGGTTGATCTTGGACGGTGGCTTGCGCGAGCGGCTTGGAACGGCTGCAGCGGCCGAGGTTCTTTCCCGGCCGCTGACGTGGCGGGCAAATGCCGCGCGGGCAGTCGCCCTGATGCAGAAGTCCTAAGCGCGGCGCTGCCGCAGCAGTCCAAAACCAAACAGCGACAACAAGCTGAATGCAATCAACATCAACGACGTGGGTTCCGGCACCCGCGTGATCGAGCCCTCGGTCAGCGGGATGTTGACCAGGCCGTCCGTGTCGTAGAACGATTCCCAATATGTTTCGGTCTCAGCTTCAAACCAAACATTGTAAAGGAAGTCGTCGTCGGCGGCGTAGAGCATGCCAAATTCGTCGAAGAACGGCTCGGACGGATAGAGAATATTGTTGTACTCGAAGCCGAAGGCGAGCACCGGCGCAGCAACGGCCGTCGGCGGGACGATGCCCGTGATTGCGATGCCGTTGCGTGTCCCCGTGATTGCTAAGATATCGTACCCGCCAGGGAAATTCGGGTTGACCACGTCACTTGTCGTAATGGTTCCGGAGGCCGTGGTCGAGTAGCCGTCAACGTTCAAGCCCGAATATGAAAACGCCCAGTTGATGACGCCGGCCATCGCCGCCTGTGTGCTTGCGGCCCAGAGCGCCAGCCCGACGGCTGCAGCAAAAACTCTCTTCGACACCACGGTCATGACGCGCTCCCAACTCAAGATACAACCACTGATTCCAAGGAATTGTAACAGCGGCCGCGAATTGCCATGTGTAAAGAGTTCCGACAGCTCTCGTTTCAGACTGCTGCGTTCCGAAAGCGCCTACCCACGCGGACGGTCAGCAATCCGAGGAGCCCGGTAATGATCAGGAACAGTGGGCCGGGTTCCGGCACGCTCAACTCGCATACGCCGCCAGTGTCGCAGCCGCCTGGGTCTTCGGGAATTCCAAACGAAGAGGCTTCGGGGTCCGTCCCGTACCAAAAGTACACGTCTGTGATCGATGACTCGAGAAAACCCAAGGCGCCGAACAAGTTGAAGTTCGCCGTGTCGCGGATCAGCGGCTCGGTGAGGCCGCCGTTGATGTTGCCCGCGTTGGCTAAGAGGCTGACGATGCCGAAGTTCACGCCGCCTGGGGCGACGGGACCGTCAAGGTTGGGTCCGCCCGGAAAGGGTGACCCGTTGCCGAAGTTGCCCGGCATGCTTGAGTATCCGGCGGCGGCCACGCCAAAGCTGCCAACGGCCGGGAAGTGAGAGCTGAAGCCCCATTCTCCGCCGACGTCTACGTTGGCGCCACCGCATGCCCCGATGACGCTACAAGGCACCGGTAGGAATAGCGCGTTCGGTGACGTAGCGCTCGACGGCATCAGCGTCGCCCCGGGTAGCTTGAACGAAAGCCCCGTCAACGTGTCACCGGGTTTGTAAGTGCCAGTTCCTGGCAAGGGCGACGTGTTGCGCAATTCGATCTGCAGGACGTTGCCGGCGATCGTGAACGTTGCCTGTGCCGTTGCCGTGTTCCCGGCAATGTTCGTCGCGCCGTTGTAGATGACCGAGGCGTCCGCCGCCGCGGCCAATGCAAACGCCGCAAGCGGGGCCAACCAAATTCGAACCTTATTCATTTCCACTCCCCCCGCACGCTGGACACTGATTCGTGCGAACACACTTTTCTAGCAGTGCACGACGCGGCGCGTGTGTTGCACCGTTTCAACTCCCTCAGCATTTGAGACGTGCTGATCGTTCGTCACTGTAAAAAGTTCCGACACTCTTCAGCCATACGGCACCGAGTAGCGCAAACAATGCGCTGACGATCAGCGCCAGCGTTTGCGGTTCGGGAACGCCCGAGATTTCGACCGAGAACTCGCTGCCTGGTGCGCAGAGGTCGACGAACCCTTGCGTCGAGAATTGTCCGTTCGGCGGGAATTGCTCGTTGTAGCGCAAGCGCGCGATGGCGCGGTCGCTCTCTCGTCCGCTGCACGGCAGAGAGATGCCCGCAAGATCGGCAGGATTGACCGACGACAAGAAGAAGTTGTTCAGCGACGTGATGTCGAGGTCGACCCAATCGCGCAGCGCCGGCAGCGGCGCGTAGCGCGAGGTGTTGTCGCGCAGGGCGAAGGTGTCGACGCCCGCTTCGTCGTGCCCGAGAAACAGAACTTGCCGGTCGATGCCCGCATGCAAGGTGACGCCGTTGATCGTGACCCGGCCCGAGATGCCGATCGGCGTTCCCGAATTGACGATCGGGTCAAGTCCGACGGGGGCAATCAGGGCGCTGTTGTAGACCCAAGACGCCGAATTCGGCGTCACCGTTGAGGGACCCAATTGGCCGATGTCGATCGTCCAAACGAATTCGGCGTGCGCTCCGACGAAGCTCGTGGGGTTCAGGCCGAAATATGTGCCGCCCGTTGAACTCGTAAGATCATTGATGATTGCGCCGGCGGCATGAACCGTCAGGACCGAAGCGTCGGCCTGGTGCGCGGCGCCGACGGAGGCTGCGAGTGCGAACGCGCTTAGCGTGAGGTTCCAATACGACTTCATGGCGAGCCTCCTTCGGGGATCGCGAGTAGAACACCCGGGCGGCCGAGGATGTGTGTAAAGAGTTCCGACACACCTTCAGGGTTGTAGAACCTGAGTTACGCCGACGCCGGCTGCGCCGTTCTTTCATAGAGCGCGCGATAACTCTCAACCATTCGTTGCATATCGTAGCGTTCAGCGGCGAGCGCACGGTTCTCACGGCCCAGCGATTCGCGTGCGGCCGGGTCGTGCGCAAGCTTGAGCAACGCGCCCGCCAGTGCCTGTTCGCTGCGATCGGTGATGAACGCGCGGTTCGACTCGCCCACCATGTTCTTCACGTCGCCGACGTCGACGGACGCAATCGGCAAACCTGCCGCCATCGCCTCGATGACGACAACGGGCATCTGTTCCGTGTCGGAGGAAAGCGCCAGCACATCGAAGGCGGGCAGCAACGCGGCGACGTCGCTGCGCATCCCGAGGAAGAGCGCGCGGCCGGCGAGGCCGCAGTCTCTCGCGGTCTGTTCGAGCCGCGATCGTTCGCCGCCGTCCCCGACCAGAACCACGCGGGTCGATGATGGCAGATCAGCCACCGCACGCAGGAGGCGCGGGACGTTTTTCTCCGGCCTGAGTGCACCCGTCCACCCGACCACGAACATATCGTCAGCCAGGCCGAGCGCCTGGCGTGCCTCATGCCGACCGCCTGGCCGGTAGCGTTGAAGGTCGATCCCGTTTCTGAGCAGGTGCAAGCGTGCGTCCGGAACCCACCAGGTGCGGCGCGCCAGATCTTGGAGCACGAGCGACGGCACGACGACCAGCGACCGGCGAAGTGCAAGGCGCCGCGTCCAGACGCGGCGCGGCAACTGCTTCTCGCTCTCCGCGGGGCCGAAGCCGTCCTCGCCGTGGATGTGCGGAATGCCCAGTGTCAGGTTGGCGAGCGAGAACTCGATCGAACCCCAATTATAGGTGAGGAGCAAGTCGGGCTGGCGGTTTCTCAACCAGCGGCGATAGGCGCCGAGCCGCGCGGGCAAGCCGCGCGCGGTCTCCGGCGTTGCTTCGAACACGAGGTCGACATGCGCGCCTACACGCTCCCGTGCCGCCAGATTGCCGTCGAGGGCGAGCACGCGATGCTCGAACCCCGGCGGCAGTCTATTGACGATCTCAGCAAAGCGCGTCTGCACGCCCCCGATATCGAAGCTCGGGAAGACGTGCGTCAGCCGGAACCGGCGCGCGCCCTCGTGTGCAACGCTCAAGGCAGCGTTTGCATGAACTTCTCGGCGTCCTTGCGGTCGGCGAACGGTTGCGAGCTCTTAAGCGCCAACGTGATCAAGCCCCGCGCATCGCCCGGTTTGCCGGACTCTTTCAATGCAAAGGCATAGTGGTAAGCGATGTCCGGCGTGTTGGGGCTGAGCTCATGCGCAACTTTCAACAGCGCCAACCCGCGTGCGAGCTTGCCGTTGCGGACCAGCAACCAGCCGAGCGTGTCGTTGACCTCCCCCGACATCGGCGCCTGTATCAGCGCGCTTTCGGCCAACTCGATGGCCTTCTGCGGGTTGCCCGTCTTGTCGTGCAGCCAGGCGACGTTGTTTAGGAGGGCGACATCTTTCGGTCGATCCTTGAGCAGTGCTTGCCCAGCGGCGAGCGCCACGGGGTAGTCGCCTAAGTTGATCGAATTCACAACCAGCAGGAACCGCGCGGTCCCGTCTTTCGGATCCTTTTTCAGATACTCCTGAATAGTTGTTCGGGCTTGCGCGAATTTGCCCTGCGCATCAAGCGTCTGCGTGTAGGCGCCGAGCAACGGCGCCGTGGGGCGCACTTTCCACGTCGCCTTGTAGATCGCCTCGGCCTCGGGAAGCTTACGTGCCGCACGCAAGGTGTCGGCGACGACAAGGTCGCCGTCGAGCTTGTCCGCAAGCGCGGCCTTCGCGGCCTGTGCCTTCTTTATTGCGGCGTCGGCGCCGTCGGTCGCCAGCGTCAAATCGATCAGCGCGCGATGCGTATCGATGGACGCCGGATCGAGCTTGAGAGCGGCCTCCAGCGTCTTTCGTGCATCGTCATTCTTCTGCGCCGAACGATAGGCGGCAGCGAGCTTAATGTTGGCGGGCGCCGAGGTCGGCGATAGTGCGACCAGCCTTGTAAACGAGGCGATTGCGCCCTTCGGGTCGCGATTGGCCAATTGACACAAGCCCAGTGCGTCAAACGCCAACGGATTGTTCGGGAACCGCACCGCGAGGCCGTTCGCCTCTTTGAGTGCGTCAGCTGCGCGCCCATCGCCCAACAGCACGTTGACAACCAGAAGCGACGGCGTGATGTCCGTCGGGTTGGCGGTCGTCGCCTTGCGTAGCCAGTCGACCGCACCCTTCTTGTCGGCCGCATCCATCGCCAGCGTGGCCAGGCCCACGTGCGCCTCGATGCTGGCCGGGGTGTGACCGAGGATGTTCTGGTAATGCTTTTGCGCATCGTCGCGCTTGCCTTCCGCGCGATCGATCTGGGCGAGGGTCAATTCTGCAGCAGCGAATTTTGGATCGAGTGTCAGCGATTCCAGGAGGTCCTTGCGCGTTGCCGCGCGATCGCCGCGCGCGGAGTTCACCGATGCGCGCAGATAGGGTCCGGAGGGGTTCTTGGGCTCTTTTACCTGGAACGCCGCAACCGCCTTTAGCGCGCCCGGATAGTCCTTCGATTGCAGAAACGACAGTATCAGCAATGCATTGGCGCGGCTCGCCCCTTTGCCGTCCGCTGCTAGGGTCTGGAGAATCTTCGCGCTTTGATCCGCCTTGCCCTGACCGAGCAAGCTCTGTGCGAGTCCGATCGTCGCCTCCGGCGCGGTCGGAGACGCAGCACTCGCGCTTTGGAACTGCGCCGCCGCATCGGCGTAGCGTCCGACCGACAGATATGCGTTCCCGAGCAGGAGCGACGTCGCGTAGTCGTTCGGGAGCTTCGCCTTCAACGCTTCCAGCTTCGGCAGGGCCGCCGCTACTTCGCCGCGCGCCAGGCGCAACGTGACCAGCAACAACTGCCCGCGAACGTCATCGGGGTTCTTCGCGACATAGGCGTTGATATAGCGCTGGGCCTGTTCGACCTCGCCCTTGCCGAGGTGCAGCGCCGCGAGGAGGTATTGAGCGGGCGGCAGCTTGTCGACGGCTTGGGCGCGACCGAGAATAGCTAGAGCCTCATCTTTCTTGCCGCGCTGCGCGAGCAGCAATGCCTTGAAGTAGGCCGCGTGCGGGCTTGCCGGGGCTTGCTTGAGAAGCTCGTCGGCATCGGCTTCGGCGGCCTCCGCCTTTTGCTGCGCGACCAGACTGGCGATGCGGCCGACGCGGGCGCGCATGTCGGAAGAATTCTTGGCAAGAACGCGATCGAAGAACGTCAATGCGCCGGCGCTGTCGCCCTGCGCCCCTTTGAGTTCGCCTTTAAGCGTGAGCGCTTCGGTGTTGTCGGGATCGAGCTTGAGGGCGGCATCGACCTGCACGTCGGCGCCCTTGAGATCGCCGTCGCCTTGGAGAAGACGCGCGGACGCAAGCCTGACACCGAGGGAATTCGGCGAAGCTGCGCGTGCCGCCTCGACCTCCTGTTTGGCCAGTTCGATTTCGGTCAGCGTCATGTGGGCTTGCGCGCGCACCAGGTGGACTCGGGCTTTCAAGTCGCCGGTATATTTGGCGGCATTGAATTCCTTGAGGAGGCGCGGCGCTTGGTTTTGCATGAGAAGCGCCAAGCCTAAGCCGTCGACGGCCTTTTCGAACGGATAGCCGTTGGCGAGCGCGGCGCGCCACTCCTTCTCCGCCGAGACGCCGTCGTTGCTGCGGAGGTAGATCATCGCGAGTTCGGCGCGCGCTTCGGCGTTCTTCGGGTTGGCGCGTAGCAGGTTCTTCAACTCGACGACGGCTGCGCCGACTTCGCCCTTCTTCAACAGGGTGCGCGCCTTGGTCAGCGCATCGGGCTGCGTCTGCACCGTCTGGTCGACGGCAGCGCGCACGACATCGGCGCCGGCGAAGGTGGCGCAGATGGCCGTTGTCAGAAGCAAGGATTTCATGAGCGACATTTTTCTTTTCTCCCACACATTTCTAAGTCGGTCGGTTTCAGGCGGTCGGGTTCGGAATACCTAGGGTGTTCAACAACTCGTAGAGTGTCGGGCGGCTGATGCCGAGCATGCGCGCCGCTTCGGCGACCTTGCCGTTGGAACTGGCAAGGGCTTGACGAATGAGCTCCCGCTCGACGCGCTGTCGTTCTTGGCGCAGCGTCGGAATCTTGAGTTCGGTGTCGCCGGGCTCGGGCAAATCGAAGTCGGCGGGCTGCAGAACATCGCGGGTGCACAACACGAGCGCACTCTTCGTTCGCGCCTGGAGCTCGCGCACGTTGCCGGGCCAGGCATGAAGGCCGATCGCTTTTAGTGCCGGACTGCCGATCTTCTTGGCCGGCAACCCGAGCGCCTTGCTTTCGGTCCGCACAAAATGCCGGGCCAGCAGCGCGGCGTCCTGCCCGCGATCGCGAAGCGGCGGCACGGTCAGAACCAGATCGCCGACTTGCATGACCGGTTCGGCGTGCGCGGTTCCGTTCGCATCGAAGTCGATTGGTTCCCGATTTGCAGTGGCCACGACGCGAACACTTGCTTGCAGCGTTTTGCGGCCGCCAACCCGCTCATATTTTTGCTCGCGCGCGAGGCGCAGTATCTTCGTCTGCAGCGAGGGCTCTATCGTGCCAATATCGTGCAGATAGAGCGTTCCGCCGGCGGCTTGTTCAACCTTGCCGACGGCGGCCTGCGTCGCACCGGGAAAGGCACCTTTCTCGTGTCCGAACAACTCCGCCTCAAGCCGCCGCCCTTCGGCGTGCGCGAAGCTGAACGAAACGAAAGGCCGGTCCTTCCGCGAGCTGAGGTCGTGCACCGCCTTCGCCAATAGGCTCTTGCCCGTGCCGGTCTCGCCGACGATCTGTACCGCCGCATCGGTTGCGGCGGCGCGTTCCGCCTTCTGGCAGAGCGCCATCATGACGTCGCTCTGCGCGATTAGATCGGGGATAGCCTCGTGGCATGCTTGCTCGGCCAACTTCGTGCTCTCGGCCTCAAGCCCGGTGAGCGCGAAGGCGCGCGACACGATCAAACGCACCTCGTCCAGATCGGGCGGCTTCGAAAAGAAGTCGTAGGCGCCGCGCCCAACAAGCTCGCGCGCAATTGCGCGGTCGTCTTGGCCCGTGATGATGATGACTTTCGCATCGGGCCGCTCCTGCTGGATCGCTTCGAGCGTCCGCACCCCTTCGCTGATGTCATGAACGTTCGGCGGCAGGCCGAGATCGAGGAGCACGACATCGGGCTCGACGCGCCGGAGGGCCACGATCGCGCTGCGGCGGTCTTGCGCCTCCGTCACATCGAAGTCGTCGAAGGCCCATTTCAGTTGCGAGCGCAACGCGTCGTCGTCGTCTACGATCAGCAGGCGTTGGTTGGAGCGGTTCATTCGGCGGCTCCCAGTTGCGCACGCGTTGGACGTGCAGCGGCTTGCAGGGCCACGCGTGCGGGCGGCGGCTCGGTGGGGAAGGTTAGTCTCGCGGTCGTGCCGGTGTGCGGGCTGCTTTCGAAGGAGAGTGTTCCGCCCAGTCCGCGAACATGATCGCGGACTTGGAACAGGCCGACGCCGTAACCCGCGGGCTTCGCGCTCTGCCGGGTTTGGAAATGACTGTCGGCGACGCTGCGTTCGCTGATGCCGCCGCCGTGGTCGGCGATCTCGCAGCGAAGTTGGGCGCCATCCAGCGCCATGCGCAACGTCACATCCCGCGCCCCGTCGCTGGCGTCGATCGCGTTCGACACCAGCTGGTCGAAGATCGATTGGATCAACTCGACCCGTCCGCGCACGAACGCCGCCTCGACCTTGAAGTCCACGACGAGACGCCGATAGCGGGCGCGCCAGAGCGGCAGCAGGGCATCGACACAGTCGCGTACGTTGACGAGGCCATCGGCGTTGGGCACCAGACTTGGTCCGGCCTTGATGCCCTCCAGGAGGCCCTTCATCCTGGATACCGAGCTATCGAGCACGCGCGGCAGGTCGTCGATGAACGCCTGGTTTTCGCGATGACGCGACCAGTTTTGCATCACCAACGATAGCTGGCTGACGATATTCTTCAGATCATGACCGATATAGGTGAGCTGCCGTGCGGTGCTCTCAAAGCGGCGCGTACGGTTGAGCGCGATAGCCGAGCGCTCTTCCGCCAGGTGACCCGCTGCCTGAACGCCCAACGCCTGCAGGAACTCGCAATCCTCGGCTTCGGGGCTGCGCGACGTGACGTGATCGGCGAGCACCAGAAACCCGATGAGCCGTCCGCGGTGGCGTAGTGGCACCGCGATCCACGGCCGAGCGAAGGCGCCCAGCTGACCCAGCTCGGTCCAGCACGCGCTGCCCGGTTTGAGGATCTGCGGCGTGTCTGCGGCGAGCATCTCGGCCGCTAAGCGTGGCACCGGGGCTTCCGACAACAAGAACGAGCTTGGGCGTGCTGCTGCTACGGCAAACGCGTCCTCGTCCTCCAGCCGCAGCCAGAGTCCGCCGGTACGGCAGGAAACACCGGCGAGGATCGCTTCCAAGAGGCGTTCTTCCACCGCTGCCTGATGCGCATCGACGGCGAGTGCTTCGCTGAAGCGCAGCCACTCGCGGCGATAGTCGTATTTGGCCGAGAAGAAGTTGCGGCTGACCCAGTTGTTCAGCCGGGGGCGCAACCCATCCGACGCCAACACCGACACCAGCACCACGGCTGCACCGGCGAGGAACGTGATGTGCAGCATCGGTCCCCAAACGGCATTTAGCTCGCGCACGGCAAAGCCCGCCAACGCCATCGCCAGCAGATAGCCGCCGGCGCCTGCAAGCGTCGCCGCATTGACCACGATCTGGCGCGACACATGAATGTCGATGAACCAATCGCGCTGCCGGGCGAGCGCCAGGGCGACAAGTGGCGGTGCAAAGGCGGAGATGACCCCACGCGCCTCGTAGATCGCGGCGTCAACGCGCCCGAGTAGCAATGTGGTGGCATAGAGAAACAGGTCAATCGCGAGCAGCGCGCCGATCCCGATGAAGAAGTGCATTGCAGCCGTGCGGCCGCGCGGGCTCGTCCAGCGTACGAGGGTTTCAAGGAGGCCGAAGCCGAAGACGACCAGTGCGATGAGCGCGCCGACTTCCAGGGGGCTCGTTCCGTGCGCCGTGAAGACATCGAAACCGAGCGCGGCTGCACCGCTTGATGCCCCCATCACCATGAGGGGCAAGCCAAGCCCCGCCACGGCCATGCGGCGGTAGGAGGTCGCACGCTCCGGCGCGGCGGCGGACAGGAGGCCAATGGTCAACCAGACCCAGCCCGCGATGCGCGTCCACTCGATGAAGGGGTTGATGATCGGTTCGTTCAGAAACGGCGCCGCCAGCATGGTGGCGCCTGCCCAGGCCGTGGTTCCTGCCGCGGCTAGCAGCAAGGGCACGCGGTGCGGGGACGGCCGGCGCCCGATCGCGACCAGCACGAACAGCGCAGCAAAACTTATGACGCTGAGGGCGTGGCTGACCAGAACGAGTGCGAGGTCGCCGGCCACGTCGTCAGCGGCTCCCGTGGGCGAACAGCACGACGCGCACCGATTGCAGCAGGATTGCGAAGTCGAGAAGCGAGTCGCCGTTCTTCACATAGTAAAGGTCGTAGCCCAACTTCTTCTTCGCATCTTCCCGCGACGCGCCGTAGGGGTAGCTCACCTGCGCCCAGCCGGTGATGCCGGGCTGCACGCGATGGCGGATGTCGTAGAACGGGATCTCCTTGCGCAGCTGTTCGACGAACACCGGCCGTTCCGGGCGGGGACCGATGAAGCTCATGTCGCCGAGCAGTACGTTCATCACCTGCGGGAACTCGTCGATCCGCGTTTTGCGGATGAAGCGGCCGACCCGCGTGATGCGCGGATCGCGCTCCGACGCCCAGCGCGCAATGCCATCGGCTTCCGCGTCGGTGCGCATGCTGCGGAACTTGCAGATGCGGAACACGCGGCCGTTCAAGCCGACACGTTCCTGCCAGAAGAGGACCGGTCCGGGGCTGTCGAGCTTGATCGCCAACGCCGCTAAGGCGCAGACCGGCGACATCAGAAGCAAGAACAGCGATCCGACTACGATGTCGAAGGTGCGCTTCACGAACCGGCGCGAGAAGTTGACGCGAAAGCCTTCTTCGAACGCCAGGGTCCCTTGGCCGATCTGGTCGATGTCGACGGTGCCGACTTCACGTTCCCAGAACTTTGCATAGTCGGTTACCTGGATGCCGCGCAGCCGGCACTCGAGCAGCTCATCGAACGGCAGGCCGCGCCGTTCGGTGGTTGCGACCACGATCTCTTCCGCGCGCATCGTGTCGGCCAATTCCGGAAGCGGGATCGGCGTCGACTCCGGATGCAACCGAAGTGCCAGATTGCCGATGGTCAAGGCGGAGCGGTCGGGGCCGCGGCGGCCGACATGGCCCACACAGCGCAAATGCGCATTGCCTTGCACGCGGATGAAGCGCTGCACGCCGTCAGCCAGCGGTCCGTCACCCAACACCAGGATGCGCCGCTTGAAGATCGGATGATCGACCGACCAAAACACGATGATCCGCACGATCAGGACCATCGAGAAGTAGGTCGCGATCGCGAGCGAAAGCACCCCGATATACCAACCGAAGGGCAGGTTGGTTGTGGCCTTGATGACGCCGAAGACCAACACCGTCGGCAACAGCACGACTTGGCTGGTCGCGAGCAGCCGGCCGATGAAGGCGCGAAAATCGAGCATGGCGTCGCGATTGTAGAGCCCCATCGCGGACGAAATGGCGGTGTAGGTCAACGAAACGATAACGGCCTGCCACCAGTTCAAGTGCGCTACGCCGTCAAAGTAACAGGCGTCGCATTCCCCCGCGATTCCGAACATGAACAAGGCGACGTAAAACAAGACTAACTCGAACAGCGCAAGCAGCGCGGTCGGCAAACTCAAGTAGTGACGAAAGAACTTCATGGGCGCTGGCCTCTTACTAACGTTTACGCAACGGCCCGCGATGCAGTCCTTTGACGAGGACCACGCACGGAACAAACGAAGGCTGCAACGCGACGAAGGCGCAACACCGTCATCGCGATCCCTGCTGTTGTTGCCGGTCGACGACCGGCACGGACTGAAGCCTATTGAACGGCACTGTGAGCGAATCCCAGATTCCCCACGCGCAAGATATCATCGGGCGCATCGCCGCTTCGTGACATATGCCGCATCGTCCCCGATTGCGTGCTTTGCTACGCAACTATTCTATGGGGTGATGGATTTCTGCACTGAAAACGACAACCTAGGATTCGTTGCCGCTCGCCGTTCAACCGTCTGTGTATCTTGCTTGCGGAAAACTCGCTTCTCATGATTCGCGTACTTCTGTTTTCCACTCTGTATCCGAATCAGGAACAACCGAATCACGGCGTGTTCGTCGAGAATCGAATCCGGCAAACGCTGGCGCTGGGCGGTGTCGCGGTGACCGTGGTGGCGCCGGTTCCGTTCTTTCCGTTTCGCTCGAACGTGTGGGGGCGCTACGCCGTTTACGCGCGCGTTCCCCAGATCGAGCAACGTGCAGGCCTAACGGTCCACCACCCGCGCTTTGCCGCGATTCCACGGGTCGGCGCGCGCTTGACGGCGCAGTTCCTTTACCGGGCCGCCTTACGCCGGGTGCGTCAACTGATGGCGCAAGGTCTTAGGTTCGACGTGATTGACGCGCACTATTTCTACCCGGACGGCGTTGCTGCCGCGATGCTAGCGCGCGCGGTTGGCAAGCCGCTGCTGATCACAGGCCGCGGCAGCGATTTGACACTCCATACCCGCGATCCCGTGGCGAAAACGCAGATCCTGAACGCTGCGCGCGCGGCTGACGCTTTGATCACCGTCTCGCAATCCTTGAAGCGGTCGTTGGTCGAGTTCGGCATCGAACCAAATCGTGTCGCAGTGCTGCGCAACGGTGTCGAAACCGACCTCTTCAAACCGTTGCCGCGCGAGGCGTGCCGGGCTGCGCTGAATATCGGCCGTTTCTGTCTGGTCTCGGTTGGCGGACTGATCCCGCGCAAGGGTCATGACATCACGATTGAAGCGATGACGCAGCTGCCCGATTGCGAACTTTTGATCGCAGGCGGCGGTCCGTTGCGCGCCGCGCTGGAAGCCCGCGCAAAGGCGTTGGGTGTCGCGGATCGTGTCCGCTTCCTCGGCGAGGTCGCCCACCGCGACCTACCGAACCTCTATAATGCCGCCGATGCCATGGTTCTGATGTCGAGCCGCGAGGGTTGGGCGAATGTGATCTTGGAGTCGCTCGCCTGCGGCTCGCCGGTGGTCGCTTCCGACGTTGGCGGCGCCAACGAAATCATCCGTGCCCCGGTGGCCGGCACGCTCGTGCCTCGCCGTGATGTCACAGCGCTCGCACAACACATTCAAGCGCTGCGCGCGAACTTACCCGAGCGCGCGCAAACAAGAGCCTACGCTGAAGCATTCGGCTGGGGTCCGGTCGCCGCTGCCAACAAGGCCCTCCTGACCGCAGTCGCAAACCGCAAGCCGAACCTCGTGCCGGCATCGTTCAGCGTTGAGGGCGGAGGCGTCTAACGCCGCGCATTCGCTACGCGGCGCGCGATTGGCTCGCTTTGCGTCATCGTGTGGCGCAGGAAGCCCGCGAACATGAGCAACAGCCACAACGGCCGCGCATGATTGCGTGTGCCGGAGAGGTGCTCGCGCCAAAGTGTTTCAACCATCCGCGTGTTGAGGTAGGGGGAGGTCTTTAAGACCGGGTCGGCGACAAGGTCTTCCATCGTCCCGCGTAGCGCGCCGCGGAACCAATCTGCGATCGGGATCGAGAAACCCATCTTCGGCCGCTGCAACAAAGCCGGTGGCAGCAACGGCGCAACCGCATCGCGCAGTATCGCCTTACCTTGGCCGCGGCGCAGCTTGGCGTCCGCCGGCAGCGAGTAGCACCACGCCACGAAATCGGGATCGAGCAACGGCGGGCGTACCTCCAGCGAGTTCGCCATGCTCGTGCGATCCACTTTTACCAAAATATCGCCGGGCAGATAGGTTGTGAGATCGGCGTACTGAGCCTGTTGCAGCGGCGAAGCGCCCGCGCTGGTTTCGAAGGCACCGCGAATAACCTCGGCGCCGCGATAATCTTGCAGGCTGTTCTGGAAGTCGCCGGTGTAGAGCAACGCGCGCATCTCGTCCGGGATGGCGCAATTCATCCGATAAAAGGCCTCGGCCTCGTCGACCGCCAGTTCCGCGAATGTCGTCTTGGCCCGCAGCCACGCCGGTGCCCGGTCGAGCTTGGGATAGTAGCGCGCGGCCGCGCCGAACGCCGCCGCGCGCAGCCGCTCAGGCAACATCCGCCGCACGCCTTGCTGCCCCATGAAGAAGCGATAGCGCCGATACCCCGCCAGGGCTTCATCGCCACCGTCCCCCGACAGGCAGACCTTCACATGCCGACGCGCGTGACGGCACACGATGTAAGTCGGGATTGCCGATGAATCGCCAAACGGCTCGTCGAAGATCGCCGGCAACTGATCGGCCAGCGAAACGTCGTTCGCGCTGACGCGATCCGTCTGATGTCGCGTTTTGTATCGAGCGGCGACGGCTTGCGCGTAGACGGATTCATCAAACGCAGCTTCGGCGAACGAAATGGAGAATGTCCGGACCGCGTCCGGTGTGTGCTTGGACATCAGCGCGACGACCGCGCTTGAGTCGACGCCTCCCGAGAGAAACGCGCCAAGCTCGACATCGGCGATCATCTGGGCGCGGACTGTCTCCGCCAGCCGTTCGCGGAGCTCTTCAACGCGATCACCTGTGCCGGCGGGGGGTCCGTTACGCACATCCCAATAGCGCGCGATCACAGGTTCGCGGCCGCGCCGGGCAACCATCGTGGAGCCCGGGGGCAACTTGCGGATCGCTTTGAAGATCGTCTTTGGATCGGGGACGTAGCCTAGCGCGAAGAAGTCCTCAACCGCGTGCGGGTCGAGCTCGCGTGAAAGACGGTCGATTGTCAGCAGCGCCTTGATCTCCGACGCGAATGCCATGGTTCCGTCAGGCATAACCGCATAATGCAGCGGCTTCTCGCCAAGCCGGTCCCGCGCCAGCATCAGCGTCGCGTTCGGCTTGTCCCAGATCGCAAACGCAAACTGACCGCGCAGATGCTCGACCAGCTTCTCACCCCACGCGCGCCAGCCGTGGATGAGAACTTCGGTGTCGCTGTCGGTCTGGAACACATGGCCCATCGCGACGAGCTGCGCCTGCAAGGTGCGGTAGTTATAGATCTCACCATTGAAAACGACACTGATGTTGCCGTCGCGCGCGTGCATGGGCTGATGGCCGCTGGCGAGCGCGATGATGGCGAGCCGCCGGTGGCCAAACGCTATGCCTCGGTCGATGTGAAAGCCGTCGCCGTCGGGTCCGCGATGCGCGATGCTCTTGGTCATCGCTTCGAGCATGCGCCGGTCGAACGTGCGGTCGCCCTTCAAGTCGAACAAACCCGTGAAACCACACATGGCCGGACCCTAGCTCGATAAGCCGTGAAGGAGAGGCGGAACACAAACCGCGAGGGTCGCGAGGGCGAGCGCCACGGCTAATCTGCCGAAGGCAGGTGTTGCGACAAACTCATTAATCGACGATGGCGCGGGCCAGCCGATCGTGGGCGGCTTCGGCGTTACCGGATCGGCGAAGCGGCTTGCCACGACAAACATCAACAGCAGAACGCAGGAGAAGAACATCCAGCCATAGAGCAAGTGATCGGCGGCGATGTCGATGGCGCGGTTCGAATACTCAGCGATGGCGATGATTCCGAAAACGCGAAACCCATTCGCCACTGGCACCAGCGCCATCATGATTAGAAAAGCGATGACCTTCTTGCGGAAGTCTCGATACATGATCTCGCAAAAGAGAGGCACAACAGTCAACGCCGCCAAGATGAAGTTCAATCCGGCGCAGCCGGGCGCGACGAGATACTTCCCCGTTGCAACCTCGATGCTGTGGCCTTCGGCGTAGAACGGAATCTGCCCCAGGGTCAGAAACGCATTCGCGATCCATGTTGTGACCGTTTGCAGGAAGGGCAGCAACGGGGTTCCGGACGGCGCGAGCAAAAACAAGTAGCCGAGCGGCAGCCACAATATCGCCGCCGCGCGCCAGCCGATCGCGGCGATCGCCAGGCCGATCAGCATGCCCGGCACGGCGAGATGCTGCAGCTCTTGAATCTCAAGCCGCGCCGCGAAGAACCAAAACACGGAGAAGGCGAACGCAACTGCGGCGCCGCCGAAGGCGGGTGACGGCGCAAGCTGCACCAACGCGCCCCGATTGAGCCACACGAGGTAGCCGACGATCGGCAGAATCGCGAAGGCATAACTGTAAGCATCGCGCGTCGTCCAAAGATGAACCGCGCTGCCAACGGTTGCGCCATAGGCTGCAATGGCAATGGTGCACGCCAACGCGAGGCTGGCGCCGGTCACCAACCAGCTTGCGGGCTTGGTCGGCGGCGCGCTTTGTGCGTCGATCGCTGTCATGGCATCGAACGGGAAAGATGTCTGGGCAAAGCGTCACCTTGATTCGTGTTCAGGGTATTGCGTCCCGCGCGCATCAGCTAGTTTCCCGCTCGCTGGTCCAACAGTTTTGTCGAGTTGAAGTGACCGATGCCGAAATTGCTTTTCCTCACCCACCGATTTCCGTACCCGCCGAACAAAGGGGACAAAATTCGGGCACTCCACATCCTGGAGCATATGGGGAAAACCTTCGATGTATCTCTAGGTTGTCTCGACGGGGACTCTGAAGGCGCGGCAAACCTCGGCTGGGCCAAAGAGCGCGGGTACAAAGTGTTCTGTGGCGAACTCGGGACGGGCAACCGGCTGATCGGTGCGGGTCTGTCGTTGGTGAAGGGCGATCCGCTGAGCCTCGGCTATTTTCATCATACCGGTCTGCAACGCTGGACGAACGACACGGTCGCCACGGAAAAGCCGGACCTGATCTACGTCTATTCGTCCGCCATGGCGCAGTATGTGAGGAAGCGTCCGGGGGGCACCCGCCTGATCGTCGACTTCGTCGATGTCGATTCCGTGAAGTGGCGTCAATATGCGGCCACGAAGCGCCCGCCGGTGAGTTGGATCTACGCGCTTGAAGCGAGCCGCCTCCTCACCCACGACCGTCGCCTTGCAAACGAAGCGGACGCGGCACTCTTCGTGTCGGAGGCCGAATTGGCGTTGTTCAAGGAGGTGGTTCCGGACGCCCCCGCACATTGCTACGCGGTGTCGAACGGCGTGGACACGAACTACTTCTCGCCGGGTCCCCACGTATTGGACCCGCGGCCGGAGGGTCGAACGATCGTCTTTGTCGGCGTGATGGACTACTGGCCGAATGTCGAGGCTGCGCAATGGTTTGCGGCGGAAGTTCTTCCTACGGTTCGCCAACGCTGCCCCGATGTTCGCTTTCAAATCGTTGGGGCGCGGCCCAACGCAGCCATTCGCGAGCTTGGCACTCAGCCGGGCATCGAGGTAACTGGTGCCGTCCCCGATATCCGTCCCTATGTGCAGAACGCCGGCGTTGTCGTCGCGCCGCTCCGCATCGCGCGCGGAATCCAGAACAAGGTGTTGGAAGGCATGGCGATGGCGAAGTCGCTGGTGACAACGCCGGAGGCGCTAGAGGGCATCACGGCCCGCGATCAAGAGCACGTGCTGGTTGGCGGGGATGCTGGTCTGTTTGCGTCGGAGACAATTAGGTGTCTAACAGACGCTTCGTTGGCGCCGATGGGCGCGCGCGCCCGCGCCTTCGTCGTGGACAACTACAGCTGGGCGCGGAAGTTGAAGGCGCTCGATGCGATCATCGCTTAGCCCAGACTGCGGCTGATGAACGGGCCGATCAGGTTGGCCACCGGCAACGGCAACTTCCGCCACGACTGCACCGCCAGGCTGAACTTTGGATTGGTCGGGTTCAGATTGGGCAGCGCCTTCGCCCGATGCAGATAGAACTGGTGCGTGATCGGTCGCGGCGGGAAGCCCCAGTTCTTTTTGAACGAGAACGGTCCTGTCCCGACCTTGCTGCGCCCGAAGTCGAACACGGTGCAGCCGCGCTCGGCCGCGCGTCGCATCAAACGCCAGTACATAAGGTCGTTCGCGCCTAACTCGCGAGCGGCGGGCAAGCTGCCGGTGTAGTAGGGGAGCACGCGGTCGCGGAAATAGAAGCTCATCACCGAACTGATCGGCTGTTCGTTCTGCCGGACCGTCAGCACCTCGCATGCGGTGCCAAACACGTCGCGCAGCGACTTGAACAACGCTTTTGGGAACACCGGCGTGCCGTGATCGCGAACCGTGCGCGAGTATAGCTCGAACACAGTGTCGACGCCTTCGTCGATCGTCACCGTCAGATCGCCTTCGTTGGCTTTGCGCACCACAGCGCGTTGCTTGCGCGGAATCTGCGTCAGACAGGCCGCTTCGTCGGCGTCGATCCCGCGCTCGAAGCCTGCATAGAGTTCGCTGTGCGACTGCCAACCAACCGGTGCGCGCGGCGTGTCCTTTAGCTCGGCATAGTCGACGTTCAAATCGCGCGCCAAACCGGCGGCGGCGGCCATCAACTCATCCTCGACCGCCGCTTCGAACGCCAACGGGCCGCCAGCCACGCAAAATGCATTGGAAAGCAAAGCGTGACCGAACAACCGGCTCTTGATCTCAACCAGCGGCAAGACGCCGAGAATCCCGCCACCCCGTCGCGCGGTCAGATAGTGGGCTCGATGGCCGAGCGTGTTCTGCATCACATCGGCCCAGCCGGTGAGGTGAAAGAACGTCCCGCGCGGGTGTTCGCGTACGAAGGCATCCCAGGGGGCTCGGTCTTCGCTGCGCAGGGTCTCGATCACGTCAATGAACCGGTGTTGGGGAAGTGGGGTGGAGGCGATCGGCAAACGCGACGTCGAGCCGATCCCAGCGGAAGTCGGCGATGAGGCGGCTCAACCGGCGTCGCGTGCGATTGAGGTTCAGGTAATGCCGGAACCGCGATTTGAACGAGACGCCGGCCGGCCGCGGTTGCTCCGGATCGACTTCCCAGGGATGCAGATAGAAGACCAACGGGTTTGCGGCTTGCGCTTCGACCCGCTTCAAGCCCAAGCGAAAGAGGTCGTAAGGCATCAAGCGGAAATAACCACCGCCGCCGAACGGCATGTTGCGTTTGCCGGCGCGAAGGGTGGTGATCGGGAACTCCCAAAAGCCGTCGGCGCCCTCAGGCTGATAGGCAAAGCGCGGTGCTTCAGCGAACGAGTGAAAATCCGTGGCGACGGGATAGACACTCGACGAGTAGCGATAGCCCTCTTCCTGGAGGATGGGGAATGCCCAACCGGTTGAGGGTCCCACCGAAAAAGTGGCCGCGCGATAGCCTTTCACTGCCGCACCGGAGCAGTCTTCAAGGATGCGCTTGGCTTTGCGAACGTCGGCGCGGAACTCTTCCGGGGTTTGCTGATCCACCCGGAAGTGGGCGTAACCGTGGCTTGCGAGCTCGTGACCGGCAGCGACAATGCGGCGTATCAGATCCGGATAGCGCTCACCCACCCAGCCTAGGGTGAAGAAGGTCGCCCGCGTCCGGCTCTCTGCCAGCGTGTCGAGCAACGTGTTCGTGTTGCGCACCACGCGCGATTCTTGGCCGTCCCAGCTGTCGCGCGGAAAGGCGTCGGCGAGCGCTTGAACTTGAAAATAGTCCTCGACGTCGAACGAAAGCGCGTTGACCCGTTCCATCAGAATGACTTCGCCATCGAAGCGCTGATCAGGTTTTCGGTGATCGTGTCGGCGCCGGTGGTTTGGCTCCATGTGTACTGTAGCCGAGCGGAGGCCGTCTCGCCGAGCAGATAGACGAGACCGCTTGACGCCGTGTAGCGGTCGACCGGGATCAATCCAATGGGGGCATCCAGCCGCGCGTTGTAGTCGCCAACCAGGTTGAGTGTGAGCTTTGTGTGGAAGCGTTCGCTGTAGGTTGCGGTGACGCCCGCGGTCTTGTCGTCCGTCGCCAAGGCTTCAAACTCGCGCCGAGATAGCTTTGCCGCCAACGCGAAGCTCCGCTCGGGCGTGACGTAGCGCGCGCCGAGATAGGCATCGCGGGCAAAGAAAACCTGATCGACGAAATCCTCGTCGAGCGAGAACGGAGCGGGTGCGGGCGGCGGAGGGATCGAGGCCTGTTGATTGAATAAGTCCGTCAAAGAGCGGCCCAGGCGCAATTGCTGGCTCTCGACCCGCTCCTCGTAGTTTGCGGAAACGAACAAGCGGGACGACATCGCCAACTCCGCTTGACCGAACCAGGAGTCTCGATCGAACCGATGGCGGTATTCGCCGGTGACGAATGAGGCGTCGCCGAGCTTGTAGAGCGCGCCGCCGGCCCAAATCGCGCCGCGGATCGGCGTGATGCCAGGGTCGGTTAGCTCCTCGTAGCCGCCGCGTGCCAACAAATCGATCCGTGGTGTCACGTGGAACGTTAGGCCGAGGAGCCCGTCGCTGCTGGTGAATTCGCGCCCGCCGTCGCGTTCTTCGCGGGTGTGGTCGCCGCTCAACCGCCATTCCACGACACGGCCACGCTCGCCGTTGCCGAAGACGGCGGCCGCTTGATAGGCGAGCGAGTTGCCCAACGTGGGGGTTGGAATCGTGAGGCCGTAGGTGTCGGTGCGAACTGCGGTGACGCGCGCGCGGACCAGCGAATCCACTTCGCCGAAGATTACCGCTTTGACGTAGGGGCTCAGTTGATAGTTGAAGATGCGCGCTTGCGGAGCGCCGTTCGGCAACCCTGTCGCCGAGACGTCGGCGATGTTCAGGAACTCGTCGCTGATTTGCGCGTTGGCGTCGATGAAGAGCAAATTCGGCACGGCTGTGAGCGTCGCATGCGCAAGCAGGCTGCCGGAAAAGCGGTCGAGCGAGCTGTTTTCAAAGAACGAGTGGTAGACCAGCCCTGCATTGACGAAGAGGTCGAGGTCGTCGGTCTTGGCGTCCATGTCCAAGCCGAGCCGCGGCACCGCGACCACATCGCGGTCTTTGTTCGTTGTCTCGCGGCGGACGTTGTCGGTCGCGTTGACTTCGATGCCGATGCTCGGCCGGAAGTGAAACGTGTTGGCGGAGCGTTCCTGTGTACCCTTGTCGGCCCAGGCGGTGCCGGAGAGAGCCGCCAGCGATGCGCAAGCGCAGAGCGTCGCGCGCAGCGACGCTCGAGCGGCCCTAGTCGAATTCGCAAGCGGCATCGTTTGCCTCGCCCGGATTACGCCGACGTCAATTGGACTTCTTGTTGAACACAAAGCTGAAATTTTCAGAGTCTATCGGCCCCGCGTCTTGATCGAGCAGCGATAGCGCGTTGGCGATGTCGGACTTGCGGGACGTGCCCTCGGAGACGACGAAGAGAACATGGCCGCAATACTGCGCCAGGCGCGATGCCTCGCTGTTCGCCAGCATCGCGCCGCCGTCAACGACGACGAAGCTGTCCGCAGACCCCGCCGTGAGTTGGCGTAGGATTGCGGGGACTCTTTCGCTGTTGAGCATTTCGGGCACGTTGGCCCGCGGCCGGCCGCCGGCCAACAGATGAACGTTGGTGCGGCTGCAGTCGAGAAACGCCGAGACCAAATCGAAGTTGTCGTCCGCGATCGCGTCCAGCAGGCCCCTGTTGTAGCCGCCCGTCGCTGCTGCGGGCGGCAGGCCGGGGTTGTTGAAGTTCGCGTCGATCAGGGTGACGTCGTTTTGATTATCGAGCGCCAAGCTGGCCGCCAGGTTCCGCGCGACATAGGTTTTGCCCTCGAACGGACGCGCGCTGGTCACCAAGACGGTTTGGGCATTCTTCGGCGCCGGCGGCGGGTTCGCGCGGGCGCGCGAGAACAGGTGCCATTTTACAAAGCGGAACTCGCCGGGCGGCTCGCGGCCGGCAAGCCGTACCGATCCCGTCCACAATTCGGGTGAGGTTCCGGAGGCAAGGCGCTCAACATCAAAGCGGGCGTAGGCGTTCACAGCGCGTGCTCCTGGTTACTAACTCAAAATTCCGGCGAGAATTTGGAAGGCTCTGAAGCGATACGGCTCAAGGTACGGGGCGACGAAGGCGATCGCGATCATGCTGACAACGATGCCGACGATCGAGCCGATGAGCCACGCCCACTGCGTCATGTAGAACGGCTGACGGGGCCCGGCCGGTGCGCCGATCGTGGCGACGACCGGCAGACCGAAGGTGGATTGCAAGTCGCGCGGGCTGATCACCGCATCTTGGAAGGTACCACGCACGAAGGCGCCGAAGCCGCCACCGGCGAGCGCCAGCATCGTGCCGAACAAGAGGAAGATGTTGCGGTTGGGGCCGCTTGGGTTTGCGGGCGTTACCGGCGGCTCGACCACGCGGAACTGTACGACGTCGACTGAGGTATCGGCGGCCTGCGACAGACGCGCGGACTCGCGACGGCCAAGCAGCGCTTCGTAGTTCTTCTTCATCACTTCATAGCCGCGCGTCAGGTCTGCGAGTTCGGCCTCGACGGGCGGCGCGACCCGTGCCTCGGCCTGCAGCGAGGATAGTGCCGCTTTCGCGCGCGCCACTCTCTGTTCGGCCTCCGTGGTGGCGAACTTCGCCTTCAGGAGCTGCACCTGAAGTTCCGCGTATTCCGGGTTCGGCGTCGTCGCCGTCGGCAGTACCGACTTGGCGATTCCTGACGCGTCGGACACGATCTTCGGTCCAGTCCCGTTCGAGGCATCGGCGGTCACGTACTGACCGCGTGTCTCGGGCACGGCGGCCGCCACCGGCGCTTTTGGCACGCGCGCAACCGCGGCGGCGCCTTGATCCGAGTACTGGTGGACCAATGCCGCAAGTTCGTCGCGTGCCGCGATTACGTCCGGATGGTCGTCGGTGTAACGCAGCCGGAGCGCCTGCAATTGCGCCCTCAGCGTGTTGATGCGGTCAATCGCGGAAACGATCAGCTGATCGCCAACGACGATTTGCGGCGGCGGCGTGTCGGCCTGGAGGAAGGCCTGGGTGCGGCTTAGCCGTTGCTCCAGCGTGGCACGCATCTCGCGCGCCGCCTGCAGCTCGACGGACGCGACTTCAAACGCCGTTCGCGCGCCTTCGAGCCGTGCGGCGAACCCGTCTTGTCCGAGCACGCCAATATGTTCAGCCCGAAACTGCGCCAGCTTCTGATCGGCTTCACGCAATTGCGTTTCGTATTGGGCGATCTGCTGGTCGACGAAGTCGCGCGCGGCCTGCATGTCGGTGCGGCTTTGGCCCAAGTTCGACTCGATGAAGATCGTCAGCAGTGACTGCACGACCTGGCGCGCGCGCTCAGGTGCTGGACCCTCATAGCTGATCGAGAAAAGCTGGTTGCCGATGCCGTCGATCTTGATTTGCGAGCGCAGCCCATCGACCGCGCTGGCGAGATCGCTGCGGCTGGCGACTTTCAAGTCCTCGTCCAGTTGCAGCAGGACCTTCGACAGGTTGGCGTCGGTCAGCAATGTTTTTTGGAGCAAGCTGACTTGTTGTTCCGGATTGGTGTCGATCGCCAGACCTTTGAGCAGCGGGCGCAACAGGGTGTCGGTGTTCACGTAGATTTGGGCGCGCGCGCTGTACCGGTCGGGAAGGACGAGCGCGACCACGGCCGTCGTCGCCGCCAGGGTCCAGGCCAACAAGAGGCCGAAGCCACGCGACGACCAACTGCGTTTGATTTCGTCGACGATCGTCGTCAGCAGTTCCTTGATTGCGGGAACGGCCGCGCCGGCGTGATCGAGGCGGGCAAGGTGCGTGCTTTGCGTCATGTTAGAACCACCGTTCCGGAATGCGGATCACATCGCCGGGCAACATCGCGACGTTGTCTTCCGGTTTGCCGTCTTCGAGCAGATCGGCGAGGCGAAGAGGTATTTCCGCGTTGCCGTCTTTGGCGCGCCGCAGAAGCGTTGCGCGGTTGCCGGCGGCGAATTCCTTGAGGCCGCCGACTTCAACCATGACGTCGAGGACGGTCAAACCCGCACGATAGGGCACAGCCCGCGGATTGGAGGCTGCGCCAATGACCATGATGCGCTCATTTCCGCCGGTTTGGACGGACTGAACGATCACCGTTACAACCGGGTCCTTCACGAATTTGAGCAATGCCGTGCGAATATCGGCAGCGAGTTGATTGGATGTCTTTCCCGCGGCCTGCACGTCTTGGGCAAGGGGGATCGAGATGCGGCCATCGGGGCGCACCGGCACCTTCACGGACAGCTCGGCGTTTTTCCAGACGAAGACGTCGAGCGCGTCGCCCGGACCGATCACGTATTCGGCGGCGTTGGAATAGGCCTCGGCGCGGCTCGGCGCTTCCGGGCCCGGCGCGCTCGTGCATCCGCAAATGCCGATGACTGCAAGGAATGCGATAGCGAGTGCTCTAGCCATCTGTCCCCCGAATACCTCCATTGTCGACCCGAATTCGTTGCACTTGGAACGTGGCCAACGGAGTTGGAATTCGCACCTCGGCAACGGCGTTGATCCGTGTTTAACGAATCTCTTTGTCTTGTTTTTCAGACAGTTTGCTGCGGTGCGAGTTGCGTCAAGTGACGGTTGGCCGGTTTGCGCGCATGCGTCGAGGATCATTGCGTGCGATGTATTTTTGCCTCGACAATTGCGATGAGGAGCTGCGGATAACTCTCTTGCACACAAGCACTTTTCCACCGAACAGCAACGTGCGCGTGCACACGACTCTAGGCGCAATTCTCGTTTCCGAATCATGATCTCAATCGGAGCGATGCGGACTGAAAGTGATTCGTTCAACGCATGATGCCGTGTGCAGACACCGATCGCCGATCGTAGGAAGCCGATTGCTGAGCCGGTGCGCCAACCCACTCCCAGTGCCACGGCTCGAACACATAGTTCACGAAACCGAACTGCGCCGCGTTCTTCACCAACCAGCGATAAGTGGGCGTGCGCGACTGGAAGAGGCGGTTCTCATCGTCCGAACCGACCGGGGAATGCCCTGGCGCCGCCCCGACATAGAGATCGACCGCCGTTCCCGTGCGGTGCGCCGAACAGCGTGCCTTCGCGATGCCGTTGCATCTTCCGCCGGCACACTTCGCGGCGTCGTATTCGGGCGATCGAAACGCTGACACAATCGTCAGCATCTGCGGATCGGCCGCAATACGCGGATCGGCGGCGCGCGCCGCCGCGACCATGCGCCGAAGCGCCGCGAGGGCTTGGGCGTGAAGCTGCGTTTCCTTGCCGAGCCATCCCTCACGCGGGCCAATGTCGGCAAGCTCTTCGGCGGCTGCGGCCTCAGGGCAGTCGCCTTCGGCGAACGCGGCTATGAATGGCCGCGCCTTCTGCCACGCCTGTTTCATCGCCGCCAAGGTCGCCGGACCTACTGTTCCCGTCGCAGGAAGGCGATGTTGGGACTGCCAGCGCGCCACCGACGCGGCGAAGCGCTTCGACTGCGCCGCGCACGTGGTGCCGATGGTCGCCGCGACTTGTGCCTCGTAGATCTGCCAGCCGGTTTCAGGCCGCCCGAACGGCGCCAGAGGTGCACTATCGATCGTCGCCGCGTTCTGGGCGGCACTAAGCGCAAAGCGGTCGGCTTCGCTGCAGGGCTGCAGCTGGCCCACTTGCGTCGAGGAAACCCAGGTGCCGAACAAGCTCGCGCTGACGAGCCAAACGAGAAACGATTCCACGGACACTCTCCGCGACGAAACAATTGCGAAAAGCTAATTCAGAACTTGTGCTTCAGGCGTGAACTCTTCGCAATGTCGAGCGGTGTCCCCACGACCGTGGCGAGAGATCGCGTTCGTCATGCCGTCGCGGTTGTGGTTCGCGGGTGTGGCGCCTGTGGAGTCTTCGCGCTGGTTGCACGTCAGCGTATGTGTTCCCAGAGTTCACGCTCTTCTTCGAGGCGGTCGTTTTCGTGCGCCTTGAAGTCGCCGCGCGAGACAATGCCTAGGATCTTGCCGTCCCGAACGACGGGGATGTGGCGGAAGCCACCGTCCCACATCAGTCGAAGCGCTTCGATCGCGGTTTTGTCCGGGGACATGGTTTCTGGACCCGGCGTCATCACCTCGCCCACCTTTGTTGTGCCGGCGGCTTTGCCGGCGGCGACAACGCGATAGACCGCATCGCGTCCGGTGAAGATGCCGGCAAGGTGTCCCTTCGCGTCCGTCACCAGAACGGAGCCGACGTGATTGTCGCGCATTTTCTGGCAAGCCTCCTTGACGGAAACGGTCGCGGGCAAGGTCAGGGGATGTTGGTTGAGGACGATGTCGGACAAGCGCCGCATGAGGGCCTCCTTCGGGTTACGCAGCCGAGCGCTGCCGCGAGGCGCGCTCGTGAAAATCTTCGGCGACTTTGGCGACAGCGTCCCAATCGGTGAGCTCCAGTTCCAACGCGCCGCCGATCTTCATCCCGCGCTCCCAGGCGATGACCTTCATCATCCAGCGCTTGAAGAAGTCGTATTCGGCAAAACGGAAGGCGCCGGCGATGTGGTGGATGGTGCCGGGCGTCCAACCGGTTTCCTTTTGAAACAGGTCAGCGCACACGACCATGCCTTTCAAGTCGTCCGGATCCTTACCTGCGGCCGAGAGCGAGATCGACAGGAACGCGGTCGGCATCCGGTTGAGCGCTTCGTGGTGTTTGCTCGCGAAGTGAATGAGCGGGGTTTGATAGACGCCCGCGTGTAGCGAGCCCGCCAATAGGGCAGCATCATAGTCGCTTGGACGCATGTCCCACGGCACATCGGCCGCATCGATCAACGCCACGACGTCGCCGCGCTGTTTGAGGCGCGTGGTTACAAAGTCCGCGATCTTGCGCGTCTGGCCTTCGGTCGTGCCGTAGAGGACGAGGATCTTCATCGGGTTATCTCCCAGATGTGCGAAGTCTCGCTCACCTGGAACGGCCTCAACATGATCCAGATCAACAGTGAGGAGACCCTGTTCGGACGTAGGCTTTGGAGAAAACCGGTGCCGAACGAGAAGCCCAAGACACCTTAAGGCTATTGTTGAGTTGATCCCGTCGCCGGTTGTGTTTTTGCGGCGCGGCGAGCTTCCATGGCGGCCGCTATTGCGGAGCGGCAGCCTTCGGAGAGCTTTGCTTTGTTGGTTTTCAAGCAGGCTTTGATGCGACCGCCACCGGGTTGGGTGTTTGGACAAAGGGCGGTGATGTCGGCTTGACATGCTTGCCTGATGGCGGCGCGGTTCGGATTGTCGCCGGCACGGGCTGGCAGGCTCAGCAAGGTTATTGTCAGAACGGCGGCTACAAATTCACGCATCTCCGAGCCTTTTCTTGGATTCGTTGAGTTCACCCGACTCAAACGGAGACCGGCCGCCAATCCGTCGCGGGCAGCGTGGCAAGGCAGCCCCTCGATTGCTAACCCTTCACCTTCTTCCGTGGCTTGGCTTTCTTTGCACTCTTCGGTGCGGTCTCCGCCTTTGCGTCTCCCGGGTGCCGGATCGGCGCGTTGAACGCGCAAATGTCCAGGTTGGCAGCCACACGTTTGTAAAAGTCGGGGGCTGGGTTTCGGCGTTGTGCCTTGAAGTCCGAGAACTCGTTTGAGCCCGTATCCAAAACCTGAATACGCGGCCGTTCGCCGGCCGCCATGTCGGCGGCCATCTGCACGCGCACGATCGGATCGCGCTTGGACGCGTCCTTGATCACGCCGCTGTCGACCTTTGGGTCGCCACGGTTCAGCTTTTGCAGATACTGCATGCCTTCCAACACACGCCCGAAGGCGGAGAGGTTTCGATCCAGGCGCCGCGGCGCTTGTCCGATCGGCACATAGAATTCAGTGCCACCCGTGTCGGGATCCGTGTCTCGCGCCATCGCCACTGCGCCGGGGCAGTGCAGCACCCACATCCGCCCTTCGTCCCAGTCGCGGCCGACCGGAAAGCCGTCGACGTGTCCAACTTCGCGCGCGAAAAGATCGGGCGAGCCCAGCGGCGTGAAGATAACATCACCGATCGGCGCATCGAACTCCGCCTTGAGCGGCGGCCATTCCGGGAACTTCTTGTCGTCGCCTTCGCCGACGCCGCCTTGTGCGACGAAGCCGTCGATTACCCGGTAGAAGCTTTGCCCGTCATAGAACTTCGCGCGCACGAGTGTCCGAAATCTCTCGGCGTGCTTGGGCGCAAGTTGCGGCGCCAATTCGATCAGGACCCGCCCGTAGCTCAGGTCCAGGACCACGAGATTTTCGGGTTCCACCTCGCGCCACTCGTCCGCTTGGACGTTCAGCGGCGCAAGAGCCGCCACGGCACCGATCAACAAAGCCGATAAACGCATTGTGTCCCCCTGGGGCTAATTATAACCGAACGACTAAGTCCGTGTACTGAATTCATTCACGATCTCGTGCCGTTTGCAGAAGTCGCGAAACTCCGTCACCGCTTGCACGCGCCCGCCGAATTTCTCCTGCAACAGAATCATGGCGAGCTTTCCCATCTGCGCCGGCGGCACGGTCACCCAGAACTCGTATTCGTCGCGCCCAAAGGTCAGCGTGGCGGTCGCGCCTTTGTCGTAGGCGTGCAGGCGGAGTCCACCGTCGGCCTGCAGCTGCAGCCGGACGGAGCGGAACTCGGCGCCTTCCTGGCGGGCTATTTCGATGTCGTCATTGGCCATGCCGGTATTTCCCCCGTTAGGCGAAGCCTAGCAGAGACCGGGGCAAGGGAGGGGAGCACCCCCTGGACGCGAGTAGGGCCAGTTGCACTTGCAAACAAGTCGCAAGAGCATTAGATTTAGGGTGACAACCAGCGGGGCTTCGGCGCGCTCATGTACGTGTGCAACTGCAACGGTCTGACCAAGAAGGACGTCTGCAAAGCGATCGAGAATCGACCGCGGGATGCAATGAGCGTCTACCGCTATCTTGACTGCGAGCCGAAGTGCGGTCGTTGCGTTCCTGAAGTCCGGGAAATGCTTGAAAAGTCGCGCGAATCTGTGGCTTCGTAGCCGCTCCAAAGGTTGAGGGCACCGGAATGAAGGGCGCGAAAGACGTCATCGCGGAATTGAACCGCGCGCTGACCAACGAATTGACGGCCGTGAACCAGTATTTCTTGCATGCCCGCATGTACGAGAACTGGGGCTTCGCCAAGCTTGGCAAGAAGACCTACGAAGAATCGATCGGCGAGATGAAGCACGCGGATAAGCTCGTGAAGCGGATCCTGATGCTGGAGGGGCTGCCGAATCTGCAGGACCTGCACAAGCTGCAAATCGGCGAAAACGTGCCTGAGGGCCTGGAAGCGGACCTCAGTGTCGAGCGGCGGGGCCGGGAAACCCTGATCAAGGCGATTGACGTTTGTGAGGGCAAGAAAGACTACGTTTCGAGGGATATTCTGCGTCATATCTTGGACGACACCGAGGAACACATCGATTATCTCGAAACTCAGCTCGAGTTGATCGAAAGCGTCGGCCTGCAAAACTACCTGCAGTCGCAGACCGCCTAAAATTGCCCTTTCCCGGACCTTTCGCCCGTACAGCCGATGGGTATGATGCCGGTCCTAGTGGTGAATCGGGGGGGAGAGAAAATTCCATGAAGTTGACGCGCGCCGTTCTGTTGATTGCCGTTTGCGCTCTGGTTGCGGGGCCGGCGGTTGCAGCCAAGAAGAAGCCGGCTGCCCCGCCCTGCGTAAAGGACAAGGTCCTGACCGCGTTCCAGACCCGGATGCTGCAGACCGAACTCGTGGTGGGTGCGCTTTCTTGCAAGCTGACGCCCCGGTACAACGAATTTGTTACGTCCTACCAGGGCGACCTGATGACGGCGCACCGGGCGCTCATGAAGTTCTTTGGGCGCGAATCAAGGCTTGAGGACTACAAGTCGAAGACCGCGAACGAGTCTTCGCAACGCAGCCTCGCGAACATTACCGAGTTCTGCCTCTATTCCGCCTCGCTCTACGACAAGCTTCTGGGGCCGGAGAGGGTCAAGCTGTTTGATTTCGTTGCGGCCGAGCCGGTCGCCAACCGGCACGGCCAAAACGTCTGCGGAACGCCCGCGCTCATCGAAGCATCCGCGAGCGGTAAGGTTGTGCCGATGCCGCGCGCTAAGCCCGAGGGTGCGGCCGCACCGGCAGCTGCCGCGCCGGCCCCGGCCGCTGCACCGAGCGACCCGGCGAAGCCCGCGCAGTAACGCGGTCGACCCTTCCAAACATAAAGGGCGAGCCTCGCGGCTCGCCCTTTTCGATTCAGCCGTGAAGCGGCTTTAGTTCAGGTTGATCTCGGCGCGGCGGTTGCGCGGTTCGATCTCCCGGTCGCCGGTTTGCACGAGAAGCATCGTCTCGCCCTTGCCCTGCGCCACGATCCCCTTGGCCGGGATGCCCTCCGCAACGAGCGCTTTCTTCACGGTCTCCGCGCGCCGCGCCGACAAGCGCATGTTGTAGCGGTCCGACCCCACCGTGTCGGTGTGGCCCGTGACCAGGATTGTCGCGAAGCCGTCGTGCATGGCCGTTGTGGCGGCTTCCTTCACCACGCCCATCGCCTGTGCGTTCAGGTTGGTTTTGTTGAAGCCAAAATAGACGATGAACTGCCGCGGTGCCGGCGGAGCCGCCGGCGGCGGTGCGGTGGTAACGACCGGTGTCGGCGCGACGTATTGCTCGTCCGCCTGCAAGTCGAAGCGCAGACCGACCGTGATCGAGTGGTTGTCGTTGTCGATCGCCAAGCTATTCAGCCCAACCAGATCGAACTCCGGCTCGTCGCTGGTCATGAAACGATAAGTCAAAACGAAGTCGAGCCGGTCGGTCAGTTCGTGGGTGAGCTGCACCAAGATCTGCGCCGCCAGCGCCCAGTCGGAATCGTGCGCGAACGGCGCGTCAACGTCGACCAGCGTGCCGCCAAGGCCGATGCCGAGCGATAGCGCCGTGCGCTCCGTGACATCAAAGTCCTTCACCAGATTGATCATGTGCGAGAACTGAGAGACGTCGCCCTGGTCGCCGGGTAAGCAGGCGGCGCCGTTGTGCAGGCACTCAATGTCATTCTCGCGCCAGCCCGCCTCAAGCTCGAGGCGCCAGTTGTCCGCGAAGCGATAGCCGACGTCGGCGAAAACGACCCAGCCCGAGTCGAACTCGGCTTCCCGCGTGACAATCGCACCCAGCCCATTGTCGAAGGTGAAGTCGGCATCGTCCGCCCAATTGGCGCCCCCTTCGATGGCGGCATACCAGCCATGCGGCCGTTGACCGGCGTTCGCATTCATCGCGAGCGCATAGACCGACAGGCCCAGCGCCGACGCGAGCAGCGCGTTCTTAAACATAGAAAAGTCCCCCACTCACCCCCGCGGATAGCCGGGCCGGTTTCGGCTCTCGGGCATCCGCAATTCGTGCGGGAATCAAAAATGAAATGGACTCAAGGGTCAAACGAAAGCGCGGATTTGGCTTAACTTCGCGCGGGACGTGTGCCATGAAAGACAAAGAGCGGCCCGTTTGGGCCGCTCTCCGGTTGTAGGTTATGTGACTCTAGGTTGCGCTTGAGGCGACTTAGTTAAGATCGATTGTCGCGCGGCGGTTTTGCGGTTCCTTCACCCCATCCGCCGTCTGGACGAGCAACTCGGTCTCGCCCTTACCCGTTGTCGTGATCGCTCCCGAGGCAACGCCCTGACGGACCATCTCGCCTTTCACTGCGTTCGAACGGCGCATCGAGAGGCGTTGGTTGTAACCGTTCGAACCGACCGTATCCGTATGGCCCGTGATGAGCACGGTGGCTGATCCGGTCTCCTTCGCAGCCGCAACGGCCTCGGAGATGACGCGCGTGGCTTCACTTGTCAGCACATATTTGTTGAAGCCGAAGAACACAATGAACTGCCGCGGGGCAGCTGCAGGACCGGACGGTGGTGGTGCGGGCGGTGGCGCCACATATGGTGCGGCGGCGGGCTGCAGCGCGTAGCGGATGCCGATCGTGGCGGTGTGTTTGACGAAGTCGTCGCCATCGACGAATGCGACCGACGTTACCGGGCGGAAATCAAATTCCGGGCTTACGACACGCAGGTAGCGGTAGTTTACGAACACGGCCGTCCGTTGCCCGACCATGTAGTTCAAGCCGGCTAAGCCTTGATACGCAAAGTTCCACTCGTCGTCCTCAGCTCTGGTAGCGCCGCTCGTGAAAGTGTAGTTGGCGAAGTCGCCGCCGGCGCCTGCGCCGACGGAAAGCGATAGCTTGTCCATCAGGCTGATGTCGTAGAGAACGTTGACCATCGCGCTTGCTTCCCACAAGTCTTCGCCAAACGTTGTGGAGTTGCCGTTGAGCACGTAGCCGTCGACATCGTTGTCGCGGTAGCCCGCTTCGAATTCGGCCCGGATATTGTTGTTGAACGCATAGCCGGCGGTGACGAACGCAGCCCAGCCTGTGTCGAATGATGCCTCGGCGGCCAGCAGGGGGCCGTCAAAGCTATTGAAGGAATGACTCCAATCCTCGACCCAGTTGCCGCCGCCTTCGAGACCGATGTACCAGCCCCTGATCTGGCCGGCGCTCGCGGCCCCGCCCAGTGATGCAGCCACGGCTGCGCAAAGCACTGCAGATCTCAACGTCATGAGACACCCCTTTTTTGTGTTTTTTGCTGACCGCTGAAACGCGTCGGCCGCCAGCCCCTGCTTCGAATCCGGGGTGCACGCGTTAAGGGTTGAAGTCAAACACACGGATTCGTTGGTGTTGCATTTCGCGGAATTCCTAACGAAACGTAAACAAGAAGGGCGGGAATGATCCCGCCCTTCGACTCTCGGTTGTTCAAATTTCGGCTGCGAATCACGCGCGAATCGCGCGACTCAGCGGGAATGCGTTCCTATTGCATGTTGATTGTCGCCCGCCGGTTCTGCGGCTCCTTGATGCCGTCGCCGGTGCGTACGATCAACTCGCCTTCACCGTGACCGCCGGCCGTGATCTTCTCGGCCGGAATGCCCATGCTCATCAGCGCCGAACGAACCGCGTTGGCGCGCTTCTCCGACAGACGCTGATTGTACAACGCGGCGCCGGAACTATCCGTGTGACCCACGATCGAAAGCGACGCGGCGCCAAACTCCTTCGCGGCCTGCGCAGCGTCACCGATGACCCGCATGGCCTCCGGAATGAGCTCCGCGCTGTCGAGCCCGAAGAACACGATGAACTGCGGCGGGGGCGCTGGAGGCGGTGGCGGCGGGGCAGGGGGCGCCGGTGGAGCCGGCGGCGCGGAGGCCCGGGCTTCGGTACCGCTCAACGCAAAGCGAACGCCCAGCGTGACCGTGTGCTTTTCGATGTCGTCGGTCAGCGATGTCCGCTGTGTCGACGGTCCGGCAAGCGCAACTGCATACTCCGGCGCGTCGGCGCGCAGATAGCGGTAGTTCAAGAACAGCTGCGTCTGATCGGCGATGGCATAGCTGAGCCCGGCGATGCCCTGATAGGCAAACACCCAATCCTCGTCGTCGAAGGCCAGCGCGCCGACCTTCAGCTTCGCGCGATCGACGCCCGCGCCGGCGCCGATCGATGCCGTCAAGCGATCGCCCAGCCGGAAGTCGTAGAGCAGATTGGCCATGACCGTGAACTGGCCCAGTTCGCCGGTGGCGGTGGTTGGTGTGCCTGTGGGCAAAATGATCAGACGGTCGATATCGTTGATGCGATAGCCGGCCTCGATCTCGGCGCGCAGATTGTTCGAGAAGGCGTAGCCGATCGTACCGAACAGTGCCCAGCCGGTCTCAAACTCGGCTGAGAGCAGCAACGTCGTGGTGAGCGCCCCGGTCGTGACTTGCAAGACGCCGTTGTCGGCGACCCAGCTGGCGCCCGCCTCGAGCGCGAAGTAGGTGCCGCGTAATTCGCCGGCCTTGGCAACGCTTCCCAGTGTGAACGCTGCAGCACTCGCGAGCAGCACGGCTTTCAGTTTCATCGATCTCCCTCCAGTGGCGCTTTTGGCAGCCTGTCGAGATCGTTTTCGCGCCCTTAGCCTTAAGCTTGGGTAAATCGGGACGGCCACAGCGCCGAAAACGACGAAGGGCGGCATTTCTGCCGCCCTTCGCCACCACACGGAGGTACTCTTAGTCTACTCCACTCAAGAACTCTTCAGTGCGAATGCGTTAGTTCAGATCGATCGTGGCGCGGCGGTTCTGGGGTTCCTTCACCCCGTCCCCGGTTTGCACCATCAACTCGGCTTCGCCGCGGCCGGCCGTCGAGACCGCGCTCGCCGGAATGCCGTTGGCCGCCAGCCCATCCTTCACCGCTTGCGAGCGGCGCATAGAGAGAGCTTGGTTGTAGCTGGGCGAGCCCGACGTGTCGGTGTGGCCGATCACCTTGATCGATGCCGAGCCATATTCCTTCGCGGCCGCCGCGGCATCAGCCACAACGCGCGCCGCTTCCGGCGTCAGGTTCGATTTGTCGAAGCCGAAGAACACGATGAACTGCCTCGGCGCCTTTGGTGCGACCGGCGGTTGCGGGGCAACCGGCGGCGCGGCCTTCACGTCGCGCTGCAGGTCGAAGCGCAGGCCGAGCAGAACAGTGTGATCCGACTTCTCCCAGCTGGCCGTGCCGAAGTTGGTGATGAACTGGCTCTCGGCGTCGTCGGCCAGCATGTACCGATAGTCGGCGTAAATCTTCCAACGATCAGTCAGGTCGTAGGCGACTTGGCCAATCAACTGTCCGGCGACCACGTAGTCATCCCACACTGGGCGCGTGTCCGAGAAGCCGGCAATGAGGGGATCAGCGACGACCAGTACGCCACCGACACCTGCGCCGACCGATGCACTAAACCGGCCGCCCAGATCGAAGTCGTAGAGGACGTTGACCATCTGGGAAAACTCCCAGATGCCTTCGTCAGAGAACCGCGTATTGGTTCCAAGCGAACACACGTTACCGCTCGTCGAGTTACAATTGATGTCGTTTTCCCGATAGGCGATCTCGAACTCGGCGCGCCAACGGCCCCAGTCGTAGCCGACCGCGCTGACAACCGCGAAGCCAGTATCGTATTCCGTCTGGCCGCCGGAAGTTTCGCCCCCGGTTACGCCCCAATCGCCATCAGGCAACCAGTTCGCGCCAGCCCCAAGGCTCATGTACCAACCGGTCGATGCATTTGCTGTTGTCGCGGCCGCAAGCGCAGTTGCAGCCAAAAGAATGGTTCGTAGTTTCATAGTTTCCCTCCGTCGCGTGGTGACCTACCGATGCAGGGAAATGGTTAATAAGTCGTTAATTTTGGTGCCCGGAAGGGTGCCCACCCCCTATCTGTTGTGTCCGCTGGGCAACAACGCTGCCCAGTTGAGAGCAAAATGGAGGACGATCCAGACAAGCGTGTTCGCGGAATCGCGCCTTCGGCGAAGCATCTCTTGGATTGGGGTCTGATCGCGCCAACGTTTGTCCCCGCACTTCAAAATCCGAGTCGCGGCTCGTTTCCGCCGATCCTCGCTTTGGTTTGTCAGCGCGGCTTAATCGCGACCCAGCCCGTCGGCATCCTTGCTTCCAGCGGGCGGAACCTAGCCTTGTAGCTCATCTTGCGGCTGCCCTCGATCCAGTAGCCCAGATAGACGTAGGGCAGGCCCCGGGCGCGGGCTTGTTCGATGTGGTCGAGGACGATGAACGTGCCGAGGCTGCGCGGGGCTTCGTCAGGGTCGTAGAAGCTATAGACCATCGAAAGACCGTCCGAGAGTTGGTCGGTCAGGCCGACCGCGATCAGGTCGCCAGCTTGCGGTCCGCCGCGATAGCGGTACTCGACCAAGTGCGTTTCGACGGCGCTGTCTTCGACCATGGCGACGTAGTCGAACATCGTCATGTCCGACATGCCGCCGCCCGTGTGGCGCGCGTCGAGATAGCGGCGCAGCAGCGCGAACTGCTCCTCCGTTGCCCACGGATCGACGACCTCGCCCACGATGTCGGCGTTCTTCGCGCGCACGCGCTCGAACGAACGCGAGGGCTCGAACGCGTCGACGATCACGCGGACCGACACGCAGGCCTGGCAGCCCTCGCACGACGGGCGATAGGCGATGTTTTGGCTGCGGCGGAAACCGGCGTGGGTCAGGCTATCGTTCAGCGTGCGCGCGACCTCACCCGACAGGCGTGTGAAAACTTTGCGCTCCATCCGGCCCTGAAGATAGGGGCATGGCGCCGGCGACGTCAGATAGAACTGCGCAAAACGAATGCCCAACTGCTCGGTCAAGTGCCGGAACTCCGCGGTCCGCCGCCCGGCCGAATCGGGCGAAGCAGGTCCGTCGCGAACAATTTCACACAGTCGGGCCTGCCTGAGAACGGGGCGGCGCGGAGAAATTTTCGCTGTGCCCGGCGGGAGCGGTTTCACGGGAAAGCGTCCTAATTACTCGGGCGGCAGCACCGGCGCCTCGCGGAGCAGGACGATGCTGATCCGCCGGTTGGCCGAGGCCATGGGGTTATCGGGGTAGAGCGGCTCGGAACCGGCCTTGCCGGCCACTTCCGCGATCCGGTCTTCGCTCACGCCGGCCTCCTGCAGCACTTTTAGGGCGCCGTTGGCCCGGGCCGAGGAGAGGTCCCAATTGGAGTAACCGCCCGGTCCCTGGAATGTGTCGCCGTCGGTGTGGCCCGCGATCGAGAGCCGGTTCGGCAAACTGCTGACAATTTTGGCCACCTGGCGCAAAAGCTCCCGGACGCGCGGTGTCGGCTCGGCCTTGCCCGGCTCGAACATGGACTGGGCGTCCTGGTCGATCAGCTGAATGCGCATGCCTTCAGGCGTGTCGTCGATCAAGACGTGCTTGGAAAGTTCGGCGAGGTCCGGTTGGTCTTGCATTGCCTGACGCAAGCGCGCGGCCGCCTGCTCCATGGCGGCGTTACTGGCCTGCGCGGCGGCGCTGGCGGCCGCCTGCTTTGCCTTCTGTTCTTGGTCCTCGGATTTTTCCTTTACCGGCGGACGCAGCTGCGTCTTTACCGACAGCGTGCCTTGCCCGTCATGGCCGTCATTCGAAGACGACGTGCCGCCGAGCATCGCGCCGGCGCCGGATTCGGAGCGGCTTACGGACTCGGGCGCGAAGTAGTCGGCGATGCCGCGCTTCTGCTCGGGGGTCGTCGTGTTGATCAGCCACATCAGGAGGAAGAACGCCATCATGGCGGTCACGAAGTCGGCGTAGGCGACTTTCCACGCGCCACCGTGGTGGCCGTCGTGGCCGCCCTTCTTGATTTTCTTGATGACGATCGAGCCGTCTTTCGCCATGTCTTCCGCCCCATACGCGGCGCCAAGGCTTTTTTGCAGCCTTGCCTTTGGCAAGCCGCGCCTTTACGTCCGGTCGAGACCGACTATGGCTGGCAAGCCGTTAAGTTCTTCTTGAGAAAGCGACAGACCGCCCGATGAGCCAGAATTCCCGCGCCTTTCGCGACGCTTTGGGTCATTTTGCGACAGGGGTCGCCGTGATCACCGCGCGCGACAGCGGCGGCCGGGCGTTTGGCCTGACGATCAACTCGTTCGCTTCCGTGTCCCTGGATCCGCCGTTGGTGCTCTGGAGTTTGGACAGAAGTTCCGACCGCTTCGCCGCGTTGATGCAGGCGACGCATTTCGTGGTGAACATTCTGGGTGGCGAAAGCCGCGCGCTGTCGCAGCGGCTTTCGCGCAAAGGCGAATCCACTCTTGAGGGCGAAGACGTCGAGGACGGCGCGCACGGCGTGCCCGTGCTCGAGCGCGCGATCGCGCATTTCGACTGCAGCTTGGAACAGCGCGTCGAGGCGGGCGATCACGTCATCTTCATCGGTCGCGTGCAGAGCCACGGCCATCAGGCACACAGCGATCCGCTGCTCTATTACCGCGGCCGCTACCGCGCGCTGTCGGAACTTGAGGGCTGAAGCGTCAGCGTCGCCACCGCGCGCCGGTTGATGTCCGCTTCGTCGGTCGTCATCTGCAGATACTCGCCCTTCGCCCAGCGCGGCGCAAGGTTGCCGTAGTAGGGCGAGTAAACGTTGCCGCTCTGGCCGGTCGAAATCATAAAGATCGACGCGTTCGGATTGCCCAAGTCGTAGACCGCGCGATAGCCGCTGCCGTGCACGGCGCCGAACGGTTCGCGGTTCGAATAGCGATAGGCCGCGCGCTGAATGGTCGAGTTGCCGCCGCCCATCACCTCGCGCAAGCCGAAGAGATCGCGCAGGCCCGGCACGAAGCCGAACGGCGTGTGCGAGAACGACGCCGCATGCGCCTCGCCCCAGCGCCACTTACCGTTGTCGGCGCCGTAGAGCGACGTCACCTCGTCAAGAGCCGCATCAAGGCTGCGCGACAAGATCGTGCCGCAGTCCTCGACGCTCTGCTTCGTGCTGACATCGTCGCAGAAGGCCGCCGCGCCCGGCTCGCCGTACAGAACCGCAGCCATGAAATTCGGCCGATCGACCCAAAGCCGCTCGAACAACTCGCCGAGTTCGTCCGCAGTCAGCATCTTGGTGAACGCCTTGATCCACGCCGCAAAGATCAATGGCTCGGCCGCATCAGGCCGCATGTGCATGTCCCACGCCTTCAGTCGGGCCAGCGCGTTCACCGCGCGCGCGTCGCTGCCCTTCGTCTGCGCCAGCAGCAACGGCAGCACGTCCATCGCGAAGCGTTCGCCGTCGTCGAGTTGGATGGCACGGAAGCTATCGACCGTATGCGGCCCTGCATGCTCGTCGATCAGCGTGCGAATGCGCCGCGCACGATGCTCAGGATCGAAGTCGAGCGCGATCATCGGCTTGTAACCTGGCGGCACCACGTTGTTGTTGGCGGTGACGAAGACGTCTTGCGCGCCGCCGCTCCACAACGGCTTCTCCGCGCCGTTCAGAACGCCGCTCCACTCGAACCGCGGGTCACGCCCATCCGCCGGCAGCAAGCCGCGCACCGGATTGTCCGCGCGCCGAACCGGAATGACACCCGGCAAGCTCAGTCCGATGTTGCCTGCCACGTCCGCGTAAACGAAACTCTGAATCGGTGCGCGATAGGGCTCGAACAAGCGCTCGACGGTGGCGCGCGCGGCATCCGGCGCCTGGAACATTCCGAGCGCCGTCTCGATCGTGCCGTCCTCGCCGTCGAGCGCCGGCCACCGCAGCGCCAGCGCATAGCCGCCCGGCACCAGCGCTCGCAAACGCGGCTCGTCCGTCGGGAGCACCGGCCCGTGCCGCGTGCTGCGGACGCGGATGGTCTTGTCAGCACCGAAGCGGACTTTGATGACCTCGAGCCGCTCGCCGAACGGCTCCGATCCTTCCGCGGTCAGATACTGACGCGGATCGTCCGGATCGAGCTTCTCCCAATAGAGATCCTGCGTGTCGGCGCCGGTCGTCGTCATTCCCCAAGCGACGGTGTTGCTGCGCCCCGCGACGATCGCCGGCACTCCGGGGACCGTGCCGCCGATCGCCTCGACGCCCGGCCAACTCAGATGCGCGAGATACCAGAACGCCGGGACGGTCAGCGGCAAGTGCGGATCGTTGGCGAGCAACGGCTTGCCGCTCGCCGTGCGCGCACCGCCGACGACCCAGTTGTTCGACGCCCCCTTCGTTTCGATCATCGGCGCAATCGCATCGAGCGCACGCACCGCGTCGGCGAATTTTGTCGCCTCGCGCGGCGCATAGCGGCGATACGCCTCGATGACCTCAGCCGGAAGCGGTGGATTGAAGGCGCGCGCCTTCTCCTCGCCCAGCGACTTCAGCAACTGCAATCGAAAGATTTCTTGAAACGCATTCGCCGACAGCTGTACCGAAATCGCTTTCAGCACCGCAACCGAGTCCGCGGGCTGCCAGGGCTCCGGATCGAGTCCCAGCATGAAGAACTCCGGCGGCAACCTTCCCTTGATTGGGCGCGCGGCGTTCACACCGGCGGCGTAAGCCGACAGCGCCGCGGCGGTGTCCGCGGATACATGCGCCGTCGCCGCCTGCGCCGCGCGGTAAAGCCCCAGCGTCCGCAGATACGTATCGGGCAACACCGCCGGCGCGCCGGCAATTTCAGCCAGCCGTCCTTGAACGGTGCGCCGTTGAAACTCCATCTGCCACAGCCGGTCTTGCCCGTGCACGTAGCCCAGGCCGAAAAGCGCGTCGTCGCGGCTTTGCGCATAGATATGCGGCAGACCGTCTGCATCGCGCACGATGCGCACGGTTGCGCTGACACCTTGCACGGCGACGTCGCCGTCGAGCGCGGGCACTGAGCCGCGCAGCGCCACTGCGCTGCCGCCGACGAAAATGGCAAGCATGCCCACGAGGCTGGCGATGCCGATGCCGATGATTTTCACTGTGCTCAATACGTGCATTCCCGCCTCGCCCTTGCGCTTAAGCGCGCGCCGCGCTAAGCGCGCCCAAACTACTCAAAAGGTGCGCAATGGCAAAAGTCGCTTTCATCGGCCTCGGCCGCATGGGCTTTCCGATGGCAGGGCATTTGGCGCGCGCCGGTCACAGCGTCATCGTGTTCAACCGCAGCCCCGCCCGCGCTTCAGCCTGGCGCGAAGCAAACGCTGGCGCCGTTGCCACCACGATGGCCGAGGCGGCGAGGGGCGCTGAGATCGTCTTCTCTTGTGTGGGCGACGATCCTGATATCCGTGGGGTTGCGACCGCGATCTTCCCGGCGATGGAGCAGGGCGCCATTTTCGTCGATCACACGACCGGCTCTGCCGCTTTGGCCGAAGAGCTCGCGCGCGAAGCAAAGGCGAAGGGCCTCGCCTTCGTCGATGCTCCCGTCTCCGGTGGCGAGGCGGGCGCGCAGAAGGGGCAGCTGACCGTTATGTGCGGCGGCGATGAGGCTGCTTACGCGAAGGCCGAACCCGTGATCCGCGCCTACGCGAAGATGGTCAAACGTCTAGGGCCCGCCGGGGCCGGCCAGAAGACGAAGATGGTCAACCAAATCTGCATCGCCGGCTTGGTGCAAGCGCTCTCCGAAGCGATCCACTTCGCGGAGAACGCTGGCCTCGACCCGAATGCGGTGGTGGAGGTGATCTCCAAGGGCGCCGCGCAGAGTTGGCAAATGGAAAACCGCGCCGCCACGATGCACGACCGAAAGTTCGAGTTCGGCTTTGCCGTCGAATGGATGCGCAAGGACCTGCGCATCGCGCTCGCCGAGGCGCGCAAGAACGGCGCGACGCTTCCCATTACTTCGCTCGTCGACCAATTCTACGCCGACGTCGAAGCGATGGGCGGCAAGCGCTGGGACACGTCAAGCTTGATCGCGCGTTTGAAGCGGTGATGGAAGAGGTCGACCTCCGCGCCGATTGCTCGCGTTGCGTAGCGTTGTGCTGTGTCGCGCTCGCGTTCGACCGCTCGGACAAGTTCGCGATCGACAAAGCGAGCGGCGAAATTTGCCGCCACCTCAACGAACGCAACGGCTGCCGCATTCACGCCGACCGCGAGCAACGCGGCTTTGCGGGCTGCATCACTTACGACTGCCACGGCGCCGGGCAACGCGTGACGCACGAAGTTTTCAACGGGCGAAGCTGGCGCGACGACGATGCGCTTCTCTTACCCATGACGGATGCGTTCAACGCGATGAAACGCGTGCACGATCAGCTGTTGTTGCTGACCGAAGCTGGGCGCCTCCCGCTTGACGGCACAGAGCGAAGTGATTTGAACGCGCTCACCAGCGAGCTCAACCCGCCGCCGGGCTGGACGCCGGAGTCGCTGGCGGCGTTCGACACCGGCGCAATGGAGCAACGGGTTCGTGCGTTCCTAAAATCGCTCCGCCGCCACGTGGCGCGCTAACGCTGCGCCAGCAACCGCGCCGCGCGCGGGGCGAAATAGCTTAGCACGCCGTCGGCGCCGGCGCGTTTGAACGCGGTGAGGCTTTCGACGATCGCGCGGTCCGCATCCATCCAGCCGCGCTCGGCGGCGGCCATGATCATCGAGTACTCGCCCGACACTTGGTAAGCGAACGTCGGCAGGCCGAAGGTGTCCTTCACCCGCCGGACGATGTCGAGGTAGGGCAGCCCCGGCTTCACCATCACCATGTCCGCGCCCTCGGCGATGTCGAGTGCTACCTCGCGCAAGGCTTCGTCTGTGTTCGCCGGGTCCATTTGATAGGTGCGCTTGTCGCCCTTCAGCGCTTTGGCGGACCCGATCGCGTCGCGAAACGGACCATAGAACGCCGATGCATATTTCGCGGCGTAGGCCATGATCAGCGTTTCCTTGTGACCGCCACTCTCAAGCGCGCTACGGATGGCGCCGATCCGCCCGTCCATCATGTCGGAGGGCGCAATGATATCGCATCCGGCCTTCACCTGGTTCAGCGCTTGCGCCACCAGCACCTCGACGGTTTCGTCGTTCAAGATCGCGCCGTCTTTCAAAAGTCCGTCGTGCCCGTGGCTCGTATAGGGGTCGAGCGCAACGTCGCACAGCACGCCGATGTCGATCTTCGACGCGCGCACCGCCCGCGTCGCGCGGCAGACCAGATTGTCGGGGTTCAACGCCTCGCGGCCGTCGTCGGTCTTCTTTGCGGGATCGGTATAGGGAAAGAGCGCCAACACTGGGATGCCGAGCTTGTGCGCCTCTTCCGCTGCCGCCGGCACGAGATCGACCGAGATCCGGTCGATGCCGGGCATGGCCGCAATCGGCTCGCGCTTGTTCGTCCCGTCGCAAATGAAGATCGGCCAGATCAGATCCGCCGCTGTCGGCGCACTCTCAGCCACAAGCCGCCGCGACCAGTCCGTCCGCCGCAACCGGCGCATGCGTGTGGCGGGAAAGCGTGGAGCATTCGAGGTCATCGTCGTGCCGTTCGTTGACAGTGCGTTCCCCCCTTCGTATCACCCGCCCAAGGTTAAGGGGAAGGCGCCATGCCCTTCGATTTGTCGGAAGAACAACGGCTCGTCCAAAAGACGGCGCGCGACTTCGCGCAAGCCCAACTCGCGCCCCATGCGGCGAAATGGGACGAGGAGGAGATATTCCCGATCCCCACGATGCGCGAAGCCGCGGCACTGGGCTTTGCCGGCATCTATGTGAAGGGCGAAGTTGGCGGTTCGGACCTTACCCGACTCGATGCCGCGCTCATCTTTGAGGAACTCTCCGCAGGTTGCACGGCGACCGCCGCCTACATCTCGATCCACAACATGGCTTCTTGGATGATCGACCGCTTCGGCAGCGACGAGCAGCGCCGCAAGTGGTTGCCGAAGCTGACCACGATGGAACTCATCGCCAGCTACTGCCTGACCGAGCCCGGTGCTGGCTCCGACGCGGCAAGCTTGAAGACGAAAGCCGTCCGCGATGGCGAGCACTATGTGCTGAACGGCGCCAAGGCGTTTATCTCCGGCGCCGGCGTGTCCGACGTCTATGTCTGCATGGTCCGCACCGGTGCCGACGGCCCGAAGGGCATCTCCTGCATCGTCGTCGAGAAGGGGACGAAGGGCCTCTCGTTCGGCAAGAACGAACGCAAGATGGGCTGGCGCAGCCAACCGACCGCGCAGGTGATCTTCGAAGACTGCCATGTCCCCGCCGCCAACCGCATCGGCGGGGAAGGGGAGGGCTTTCGCATCGCCATGATGGGCTTGGACGGCGGCCGGATCAACATCGGCGCGTGCTCGCTCGGCACCGCGCGCGCCGCGCTTGAGCAGGCGCAACGCTATGTGAACGAGCGCAGGCAGTTCGGCCAAGCGTTGATCGACTTCCAGACGACGCAGTTCAAGCTCGCCGACATGGCAACCGACCTCGAGGCGTCGCGCTTGATGATCTGGAATGCCGCCGCGGCCCTCGACCGGCGCGATCCGCGCGCGACGATGCTCTGCGCGATGGCTAAACGCTTCGCCAGCGACAATGCGTCGAAGATCGCCAACGATGCGCTGCAGCTGCACGGCGGCTACGGCTACCTGAAGGATTTCCCGCTGGAGCGCCACGTGCGCGACTTGCGGGTGCACCAAATTCTCGAAGGAACGAATGAGATCATGCGCGTGATCATCGCCCGCGAGATGTCCCGCCAATGATATCGCAACGCGTCGCGCTCTGGGCGCTGGGATACGGCCTGCTGATCTGGTTTGAAGCAACGTTGATCATTCGTTGGGCCGGCGATCTGATCTTCGTGCCGGAGAATACGTATTGGACCGTCGGCGCGTTCGTGGTGACGGCCTGGCTCGTCTTCGCGATCGGGTGGTTCTTCTTTTACGCCTTCCAAACCCCGCCCACCGAACGCGCGGCCGCGGCACTGCTGATCTGCGCGGTTGGATTGATTGCAGACGCCTTCGTCACGCTTTTCATCGACAACGTCTTTCCGCAAATGACGGTCGAACAGGATCGTTTGTTCACCGCCTGGGTCGCGTGGGCCTATGGCCTGGGTCTGATCAGCGGCATCTGGCCCGCGCGGATGCCGCGCGTGCCGGTTTGAAGGAAGCGAACATGGAAGAAGTTCTGTTCGAACACCGCGGCCGCGCCGGCGTGATCACCCTGAACCGGCCAAAGGCCTTGAACGCGCTGACGCTTGGCATGGTCGACGCGATGGACGCGAAGTTGCGCGAGTGGCGCAGCGACCGGGCTGTCGAGCGTGTCGTCATCCGCGGCGCGGGCGAGCGTGCGTTTTGCGCCGGCGGCGACATCCGCGCGCTGCATGATTCCGGCAAGGCTGGCACGCCTTACGTTATCGACTTCTATGCGCGTGAGTACCGGCTCAACACGCTGATCAAGCGTTTCCCTAAGCCGTATATCGCGCTGATCAACGGCATTGTCATGGGCGGCGGCGTCGGTGTCTCCGTTCACGGCAGCGCGCGCGTTTGCGGCGAGGGCACGATGTTCGCGATGCCGGAAACCGGGATCGGCTTGTTCCCCGATGTCGGAGGCACGTTTTTCTTGCCGCGCTGCCCGGGCGAGGTTGGCATGTATCTGGGCCTAACCGGCGCAAGGCTCGATGTCACCGACGCCAAGTACACAGGCGTCGCGACTCACATCGTGCCTGCACCACAGCACGACGAGCTGACCGCAGCGCTCGCGGGCGACGATCGTCCGCTTGAACGCATTCTCGCGCACTTTGCCGTCGCGCCGGAGAACAAGTCGAAGATGGCTGGGTTACAGCCACTGATCGATCGGCATTTCGCGCAAGACTCGGTCGAGGCGATCGTCGTATCGTTGGAAAGCGACAGCTCGCTGTTCGCCGGCGAGACGCTGAAGGCGTTGAGGGCGAAATCGCCGACGAGTTTGAAAGTCACCTACCGGCAAATCCGCGAGGGCACCGCGCTCGACTTCGAGGCGTGCATGCAGCTTGAGTTCCGCCTGACGAACCGCTTCATGCGTGGTCGCGATTTCTATGAGGGCGTCCGCGCCGTGATTGTGGAAAAGGACAACGCGCCAAAATGGATCCCGCCCGCGCTCGCCGGTGTCAGCGCCGACGATGTCGAGTCGTACTTTGCGCCGCTCCCCGGGGGCGACCTTGCGCTCGCCTAGCCGACTTCAAGGCCAAGATAGAGGCACCCGCCGAGCAAGCCTGTCACGGTCTCACCGTCGTCCGACAACGGCCAAACCCGCGCCTGCGCACGGCAGGGCGTACCATTGAAGTTCCGGAAATCGGCCGACATCTGCTGAGCCGCCTTTGTGGCCGCACAGCGCACATACGCATCGTAGAACGGCCGCACCGGCGCCTTCTCAAAATTGGCCGAGTGCAGCTCGCCGGTTATGTTGCGGCCGTATGCGCGGATCAGCTGTTGTCCGATCAGCCGGTAGCGGAAGTCAGGCGGATTTCCCGGTACGACGTCCAACAGCGAGACGTATTGCAGCGCGGACCCCAATTTCACCGGATTGATGTCCGCCCGGCGCGGCAGCGCGTGCGGCCCGCGCGCCTCGGTCCAGGCCTCGTCGAGCTTCGCGAACAGTTGTTCGGGGGTGATGTTGTTTTTCATCGTCGTTCGCCGCGCGTGCGATAGTAGGGTGGTACTGTTAACGCGATACAAGATCGGGCCTATAACAACGCCTGCGAAATCGGACAGGAGGACATCATGCGCATCGGATTCATCGGACTGGGCAACATGGGCGGACCGATGGCGGCGAACCTTGTGAAGGCGTGTCACGAGGTGACGGTGTTCGATATGGTCCCCGGCAGTATTGCCAGGGCCGTGGATGCCGGTGCGCGTTCGTCAGCGTCCGCAAATGAGGCTGGGCGCGATTCTGAAGTCGTCGTGACGATGTTGCCGGCGGGACAGCACGTTCGTCAGGTCTATCTTGGGGATGCAGGTCTGTTGAAACATGTGAGAAGCGGAGCACTCTTGATCGACTGCTCGACGATCGATGTCGCGACCGCGCGCGACGTTCATGCCGCAGCCAAATCCGCCAACGTCCAGTTTCTCGATGCGCCCGTCTCGGGCGGTGTCGGCGGCGCCACGGCTGGAACGCTGACCTTTATGGTGGGCGGCGAAGAAGCAGCGTTCGGTCGCGCAAAGCCGATTCTCGAGAAAATGGGTAAGAACATCTTCCACGCCGGCGGTGCCGGAAACGGGCAAGCTGCAAAAATCTGCAACAACATGCTGCTTGCCATTTCCATGATTGGAACCTGCGAAGCGTTTGTTCTTGCGGAGAAGCTTGGTCTCGACGCAGAGACGCTGTTCAAGATTTCCTCGACGGCATCCGGCCAATGCTGGAGCTTAACGAGTTATTGCCCGGTGCCGGGGCCGGTTCCCGCATCGCCCGCCAATCGTAACTACCAAGCGGGTTTTACGGCTTCGATGATGTTGAAGGACTTGAAGCTGGCGCAGAGTGCGGCGCAGGCGGTAGGGGCTGCGACGCCGCTTGGGGCGCAGTCGACGGCGCTGTACAGCCTCTTTGAGTCTGCGGGCGCGGGCGGACGCGATTTTTCCGGAATCATTCAGCTTCTGCGGGGGCAACCGCAGGCTTAACTCAACGTTCATCCTGTCACTTAAGTCTATCTTCAATCGGCGCTCGTACCTTCCCGTGTGCAACTGGGCAAAAATGCCCATGAGGGAAGTGGGTCGGGGTCATGAGCGTAACGGCAACCGCGCGTAATGCGGGCGAGACTCAACACGAGGACGGCAGCGTCAAGCTGCGTTATCTCGAGTGTTTGAACTTGGTGGAGCGTTTGCACCGCCAATTGCTCGATGTCATCAAGGATGAGCTTGAGCGCGTCGGTCAGCCCGACGTGAACAGCGTCCAAGCGCTGCTGCTGTTCAACATCGGCGAGCAGGAATTGACCGCGGGCGAACTGCGCACGCGCGGCCACTATCTGGGCTCGAACGTGTCCTACAATCTCAAGAAGCTGGTCGAAGGCGGCTACATCAACCACGTGCGCTCCGAGAGCGATCGCCGCTCCGTGCGCGTAAGCTTGACCGACAAGGGCAAGGGTATTCGCAAAATCGTGGCCGGCCTCTTCGATCGTCACGTTCACCTTGTCGAGCCGTCCGGCGGCTTGCAGATCTCCGAATTCGTGACCTTGAACAAGGCGCTGCAACGTCTTGAGCGCTTCTGGCTCGACCAGGTCCGCTATCGTCTCTAACGCTTGCGAACGGTTCGCAAAAGCGCCGGGCTTTTTTGACCCGGCGCTGCGACAAAACGCACTGGCTTCTTGTTCCCGCTGGCGCTTTACTTAGCTGACCACAGAGTCAGCCCGGCCGGTTCGCGGAATGGACTACGAAAGCCAGTTTTCTCAAGCACTTGCGCAGGTGAAACGGGAAGGACGCTACCGCGTCTTCGCCGACATTGTGCGCCGCCGCGGGGCCTTCCCGGAGGCGACCCATCACACCGGCCTGGGCGAGCGCCCGATCACCGTTTGGTGTTCCAACGACTACCTGGGCATGGGGCAGAACCCCATCCTGCTGAAGGCCATGCATGAGGCCATCGACACGGCCGGGGCAGGGTCGGGCGGCACCCGCAACATCTCGGGCACGACGCACTATCACGTGGAACTGGAGCGCGAGCTTGCCGACTTGCACGGTAAGGAGGCGGCGCTGCTGTTCACGTCGGGCTACATCGCGAACGACGCGACGCTGGCGACGCTCGGCAACGTGCTGCCGAACTGCATTATTTTCTCGGACGAGCTCAATCACGCTTCGATGATCGAAGGGATGCGCCGGTCAAAGGCGCAGCGTCAGGTGTGGCGACATAACGATGTGAAGCACCTGGAAGAGCTCCTGCTGCGCGCCGATCCGGCGGCGGCGAAGATTATCGCTTTCGAGTCCGTCTACTCCATGGACGGCGACATCTCGCCGATCGGCGAGATCTGCGCGCTCGCGAAGCGCTTTGGGGCGCTGACCTATCTGGACGAAGTGCACGCCGTCGGCCTCTACGGCCACCGCGGCGCGGGCGTCGCCGAGCGCGACGGCGTCATGCAGCAAGTCGATATCATCAACGGCACGCTGGCCAAGGCGTTCGGCGTCATGGGCGGCTACATCGCCGCTACCTCGCAGTTTGTCGACGTCGTGCGTAGTTTCGCGCCCGGCTTCATCTTCACGACCTCAATCCCGCCGGTGCTCGCTGCCGGCGCGCTGGCGAGCGTGCGGCACCTGAAGGGCAGTCAGGTCGAACGCGCGCGCCACCAGGAACGTGCGGCCACGTTGAAGAAGCTGCTGCGCGAAGCCGGGCTTCCGGTGATGCCGTCGGTCAGCCACATTGTGCCGCTGCTTGTCGGCGATCCGGTCAGCTGTAAGCACGTGTCCGACATTCTGCTGCACGAACACGCGATCTACGTGCAGCCGATCAACTATCCGACCGTGCCGCGCGGCACGGAGCGGCTGCGCCTAACCCCGTCGCCGTTTCACGACGACGACAAGATGCGCACGCTTATCTCGGCGTTGGATAGCGCCTGGTCGCGGCTCAACATCAAACGTGCCGCCTGATCGGGGCGGTATCATTCTGGAGATGACGAGCATCGGCTCGTCGCTCAAAGTCACGGCCGTGGACGAAGCGACCGGAACCGAGGTCAGCTTCATCGCCCCAACGACCGCCGCGCGCTCCGACATCGAGCGGCTGGCGCGCGCAAAGCTCGACTATGTGATGAAAAAGAAAAGCGGCGGCACCGAGTAGGCGCCGCCGCTTTGCTTGATCGAAACGAAGCTTACGCGGCTTTCTTGCGCCGTCCGCGGCCGGTGCTGGCGGGGACGCGGCCAAGGCCGATCTTCTTCGCAAACTCCGAGCGCTGGCGGGCATAGGCGGGGGCGACCATGGGGTAGTCGGCCGGCAGACCCCACTTCGCACGATACTCTTCAGGCGACATGTTGAAGTTCGAGCGCAGATAGCGTTTCAGCATCTTCAACTTCTTGCCGTCTTCCAAACAGATGATGAAATCGTCGCCGATCGACTTCTTGACCGGAACCGCCGGCTTCGTTGCCGATCCGGTGTCGGTGATGGTGCCGCTGACCAAGCCGGCGAGTACGGAGTGTACGCTTTTCAAGATGGTCGGAACCTCCGCCATCGGCACTTGGTTGTGGCTCACGTAAGAAGACACGATCCCTGTTGCAAGCTGCAGCAGGTGATCCGTCGATTTGCCGTTATCTGTCTTGCTGTCGCTCATCGAGGGGGCCCTAAGTTGATGGGAATGCCTGAGTTATTGGAAGTGAAGCAGTGAACTGCACTTGCGTGTCAAGTTACGGATTGTATTTCTATCGCTCTCAATGTGCCAAATCTGTGCCGAATTACAAGACGAACATAGAATATCCCCCTGAAACATCTGAGGGCTTCATAGGCCGAATGCCTGTCCAGCTGCCCGTTTTCACCACAGACTATTGCCGTCAAAGCCAGGGTGGGTGCCGCCATCTACAAACGAAGCGCTCTTCGGATCTTGCCGCGGTGTGGCCGGGCGTTTCTTAACCGTATGTCTTAGCGACAATAGTAATAGCGGGATTGAAAGCGGCCCGATCAAATGCTTGTGTTGCGTCGTAGGTTGAGGCTTCTACGGATACAATCCCGGGTAGGGAACGCAGGGGGAGCTACGGCGCGATGAGATGCCCATTCTGCCAGCACGACGACACGCAAGTGAAGGACAGCCGGCCGACGGAGGATAATGCTGCTATCCGCCGCCGCCGCGTGTGTCCTGCTTGTGGTGCCCGCTTCACCACGTTCGAGCGGGTGCAGTTGCGCGACTTGATTGTTATCAAGAAGAGCGGCCGCCGTCTGCCCTTTGATCGCGACAAGTTGATGCGATCGATCCAGCATGCGATCCGTAAGCGTCCGGTCGAGCCGGAGCGCGTCGAGCGCATGGTCAACGGCATCGTGCGCCGCTTGGAGAGCTCGGGCGAGACCGAGATTCCCTCGTCCACCATCGGCGAACTCGTCATGCAAGGCTTGAGCAACCTCGACACCGTTGCTTATGTGCGCTTTGCCTCAGTGTATAAGAACTTCCGCGAAGCCAAAGACTTTGAGAACATCATCGGGCAATTGAACGAACCCGAAGGCAAAGGCGACTGACCACGCGCGCGGACGAAAGCAACGACGAACGCTTCATGGCTCTCGCGCTAACGCTGGCGCGGCGTGGTCTGGGCCGCGTCTGGCCGAATCCGGCGGTTGGCTGCGTGATCGTTGACGAAGCCGGCCACATCGCGGGGCGCGGCTGGACGCAAGACGGCGGTCGCCCGCACGCCGAAACGCAAGCGCTGCGCCAAGCCGGCGCCCGCGCAAAGGGGGCGACGGCGTATGTCTCGCTCGAACCCTGCGCCCACCAAGGTCAAACGCCGCCGTGTGCTCAAGCCTTGATCGATGCCGGTGTCACGCGCGTGGTGAGCGCGCTCGATGATCCCGACAGCCGCGTTGCCGGCAAAGGCCACGCGATATTGCAGGCCGCCGGCATCGAACTTCGAGCCGGCGTGCTCGCAGCCGAAGCGCGCGCGCTAAATGCCGGTTTTCTCTCCCGCATTCAGCGCGAACGCCCGTCCGTCACGCTCAAACTTGCAACAACGCTCGATAGCCGCATCGCGCTCCTAAGTGGTGAAAGCCGCTGGATTACGGGTGATCGTGCCCGCGCGCACGGCCACCTGCTGCGCAGCCAGCACGACGCGATCATGGTCGGCATCGGCACCGCGCTGGCCGACGATGCCGAGCTGACCTGCCGGTTGCCGGGTGTGAACGCGACCGGGCTCGTCCGGATCGTGGTCGATTCGGCCGCCCGCCTTGAACTCACGTCGAAGTTGGTTACCACCGCAATGACCCAGCCGGTGTGGCTGCTGACCTCGCCGGCCGCAGAGCCTGCCGCCGTAGCGGCGTTGCGCGGCAAGGGCGTCAAGGTGATCGAAGTCGGCGCCACGCTTTCGCGCGTCGACCTTTCAGCGGCACTGAAAGCGGTCGCCGCCGAAGGCTTAACGCGCGTTCTTGTCGAAGGCGGAGCGACGCTGGCTTCATCGCTGCTGAAGGCGCGGCTTGTCGACCGCCTGTATTGGTACCGCGCGCCGTCTCTTATGGGCGACGGCGTGTCGGCCGTAACGTCGCTGGGCACGGCGGCGCTTGGGGATTTACCGCGCTTTGTCCGCGAAGAGACAATGTGCCTCGGAGAAGACGTGCTGGAAGTTTATCGCACGCCCACCTAATACTCTCAGCCCATGTTCACCGGTATCATAACCGACGTCGGCACCGTGCAGCTCATCACCAAGCGCGGCGACACGACGATCAAGATCGCGACCGCCTTCGATCCGGCGACGATCGCGATCGGCGCGTCGATCGCGTGCTCGGGCCCGTGCCTGACCGTCATCGCCAAGGGCGGCAAGGAAGGCGATGCGTGGTTCTCGGTCGAGGCTTCGGCCGAGACGCTGTCGAAAACCACGTTGGGCGCTTGGGCCGCCGGATCGCGCGTCAACCTGGAACGTTCGCTGAAAGTGGGCGAGGAAATCGGCGGCCATATCGTCAGCGGTCATGTCGATGGGGTTGGCGACGTTGTGTCCGTGACGCCGGACGGTGACTCGACGCGCTACAAGATTCGTGCGCCAAAACAGTTGGCGAAATTCATCGCCGCCAAGGGCTCGATCTGCGTCGAAGGCACGTCGCTTACCGTCAACGAAGTCGACGGCACGACCTTCGGCGTGAACATCATCCCGCACACCGCCAAGGTCACGACCTGGGGCGGTATCAAGGCGGGCGACAAGGTCAACATCGAAATCGACATGCTCGCGCGCTACCTCGCGCGTCTGAAGGAGTTCGCATGACAAAGGGCGAATTCCACGACTTCATCGCCTCGCCCGAGGAGATCATCGAGGACGCGCGCAACGGCCGCATGTTCATCCTCGTCGACGCCGAGGATCGCGAGAACGAAGGCGACGTCATCATCCCGGCGCAAATGGCGACGCCGGACGCAATCAACTTCATGGCCAAGCACGCGCGCGGCCTCGTTTGCCTCGCCGTCACGGAAGAGCGCGCCGAGAGGCTGAAACTTCCAATGATGTCGCGCGACAACGGGACGGTTCATCAAACTGCGTTCACGGTGTCGATCGAAGCGAAGGAAGGGGTGACGACCGGCATCTCCGCGCACGATCGGGCGCGGACCATCGCCGTCGCTATCGATCCTAGCAAGGGTCCAACAGATATCGTGACACCGGGGCACGTCTTCCCGCTCGTGGCGCGCCGCGGCGGCGTCCTCGTGCGCGCGGGCCACACGGAAGCGGCCGTCGATATCTCGCGCCTCGCGGGTCTGATTCCGTCCGGCGTGATCTGCGAGGTCATGAACGACGACGGCACGATGGCGCGTTTGCCCGACCTAGTGAAGTTCGCGCAGCTGCACGGTATGAAGGTCGGCACCATCGCGGACCTGATCGCCTATCGCCGCCGCAACGATCACTTCATCACCCGTTCCGTCGAGACCGAGATCGACAGCCATCACGGCGGCAAGTTCAAGATGATGCTGTACGTGAACACGGTCGAATACGCCGAGCACATCGCGCTGGTGAAAGGCGACGTGGCAACGGGCGGTCCCGTGCTCGTCCGCATGCACGCGGTTAATCTCTTCGATGATCTGTTGGCGGTGCGCGGCGGGCGCGACGATGTTCTCACCCGCTCCATGGAAGCCGTCGACAAGGCGGGGCGTGGCGTCGTGGTCCTCATCCGCGAGAGCCGCAGCACTTACATCTCCGATCTCCTCCTGCGCAAACAGCCGCAACCGGAGACAATGCCGCGCCGTTTGAAGGAATACGGCGTCGGTGCCCAGATTCTGCTGGACCTGGGCGTGCGCGATATGGTGCTGCTCACGAATTCCGCCTCAAAGCAGATCGTCGGTCTCGAAGGCTACGGCCTGCGCGTCGTCGGCACGCAGATGGTCGGTTCGCGTTATGGAAGCTGAACAATGACCAAAATTCTCATCGTCGAGGCGCGTTATTACGCGAACATCTCCGACGCTCTTCTGAAGAGCGCGTCGGCGGTGTTGAAGGCGGCCAATGTCGACTTCAATGTCATCACGGTTCCCGGCGCGCTCGAAATTCCAGGCGCGATCGCCATGGCCAATGCAGCCGGGCACGCGGCAGGCCAAGCCTACGACGCCTTTGTCGCATTGGGCTGCGTCATTCGCGGCGAGACCACGCACTACGAGATCGTCTCGAACGAATCCGCCCGCGGCTTGATGGAGTTGGCGGTTCATCAGCGCATCGCGATCGGAAACGGCATTCTGACGGTCGAGAACGAGGATCAAGCGTTGGCACGCACGAACGCCGATCGTGTCGAAGACAAAGGTGCCAACGCCGCGAAGGCCGCGCTTGCCATGCTGGCGCTGCGCCAGCAGCTGGGTGTCGGGCGCAAATGACCAAGAAGAAGGGTCAACCGTACCGTCCGAAGCGGCGCAGCCAAGGGCGCTCGCGCAGCGCTTCGCGCATGGCGGCCGTCCAGGCGCTTTATCAAATGGAACTGTCGAATCAAGACTCCGAGGCAGCTCTGCGCGAGTTCATCGAACACCGCTTAGGCAAGGAAATCGAAGGCGAGCAGTATGCCGAGGCCGATGAAAAATACTTTGTCGGCTTGGTGCGTGGCGTGGTTGAGCGTCAACAGGAGATCGACCGCGAGCTCGCGCGTGCCATGCCGAAAGAGTGGCCGTTCAATCGTATCGACCCCACGATGCGCGCGATCATGCGCTCGTCCACATTCGAGTTGATCTCCGAGCCAACGGTCGGCGCTCGCGTGATTGTCCATGAATACATGACCATCGCCGCCGCGTTCTTCGCCGGCGACGAGATTGCGTTTTTGGGCGGTGTGCTCAGCCGCCTTGCCCGCGCGCACCGGCCTGAAGAAACCGCGCCGCCTGTCGAGCAATGAGCGGCGGCCGCAAGCGCAGCGCTGAATTCGATCTGATCGCCAAGATCTTCGCGCCGCTCGCCCACAACGAAGCGGGTGCGCTGGGCCTCAGTGACGATGCCGCATTTCTGAAGCCGAGCGCCGAACACGACATTGTCGTCACGACGGATGCCATCGTCGCCGGCGTTCATTTTTTGCCTTCGGACCCGCCCGAGACGATCGCCCAAAAGGCGCTGCATGTGAACCTGTCCGACTTGGCCGCGAAGGGTGCAACCCCGCGCGCCTATCTGCTGACGGCGATGCTGGCGCCGGAGATCGACGACAGCTGGCTCAAGGCATTTGCGGCAGGCCTGAAGCGGAGCCAGAAGCGGTACACACTCTCGCTGATCGGCGGTGACACGGTGGCCACACCCGGCCCTACCGCCTTCAACATCGTCGCTTTGGGCGAAGTTCCAAGGGGCCGCATGCTGACCCGGGGCGGCGCGAGGATCGGCGACGATGTTTGGGTAAGCGGGACCATCGGCGATGCGGCGTTGGGGCTGCGCGTGCTGCAGGGGAAAGCGGCGGCGCTCGCGGAGCCGCATCGTAACGCGCTCGTCCAACGTTATCGTGTGCCGCTTCCGCGCCTCGGCGTGGGGCGGGGCCTGGTGGGTCTTGCAGATGCTGCATTGGATGTTTCGGACGGCTTGATTGCCGACTTGGGCCATATTGCCGACGTGTCACGGGTTGCGATCAGGATCGATATCGCGAACGTGCCGCTCTCGAAGGCCGCCGGTGCGGCGCTCGCGGTTGGCGTGGTGAGCCTTCACGATCTGGTAACCGGCGGCGACGACTATGAACTCGCGTTCACCGCGCCTCGGTCGGCCACCAAGGCCCTGAACGCGCTTGCCGCCCGGGCCAAGGTGCGCCTCACGCGGATTGGGCAAGTTCTCAAAGGCAAGGGTGTGCGAGCCTTTGACGGGGCAGGCAAGCCGCTTGCTTTTGAGCGCCCCGGCTACACCCATTTCTGAATTGGTAATGAATTAACGCTTCACGGCTTATTAAACCGCCGGGCGCACAATCCCCTTCAACTGGGAGTGCCCGACATGCGTTTCATCATGGCTTTGATCTTGCTGATCCTGGTTCTCGGTTCGAGCGCACAGCGCGACGCGAACGCGAACGGCGAAGGCGAGCCCGCGAAGTAGGACCTATCGTTTGCGTTTGATTTCGGCGCTGCTGCTCTCCTGTTTGCTCGGCGCGACGCCCGTGCTTGCGAGCGGCGGTGGCCACGGCGCGAAGAAGCCCAAAAAAGAGTCCGCCGAAATCGGCGTCCCGCGGGCCCCCAGTGTGTCGATGCCGAAGCTGGTTGCCCCGGTCATCATCGACGGCGAACTGCATCGCTATGCTTATCTCGGGATCACGTTGCTGCTCGAGGAAGGCGCCGATCGAAATAAGATGCTGGAGCGTATCCCCTACATCCAAGACGCCTTCCTGCGCGACGTTCACAGCGGCACCACCATTGCGCGCAACGGCGATCCCTCGCTCTTGGACCTTGAAGCACTAGCTGCCCAGTTGACCCGAATCTGTGCAACGATTGTCGG
>JAGOBA010000028.1 GCA_017983635.1 Alphaproteobacteria bacterium | reverse complement strand
CTCGAAGATCTTGGGCATAGGCTCGACCCATGGGCGCTGGCCTCCATTCCAGTCAGCACCTTGAATCTGAGTCGCTCCGCCTTGGGAATCCCTATTCGATTCCGGTCAGATCAAATCCGCTCTAGCGAACAAGCTACTGCACCGGAAGATTGTAACCCGGCAAGTACCGCTCGCCCATGATCGCGACCGACATAAAGACGGTCCAGCAGAGTAAGCTAAACCCGATCATTCCCCACCCGAGCCGCGCTTCGTCGTTTGGCGTTCGCAGACTGGCATCCGCCGCCAACACACGCATCAAGAGCGCGGAGAACAGGCACCGCTCGCAAGACCAGCCGAGTTGACGCGGACCCACATGTCATAGCCGAGCGCTTCACCCATCGCCCAGTGCGCACCCTCATGCACGGCGAACGTGAAAGCCACCACAAACGCAAACAACGGAACGAGCGAGACTCTCACCTGAACCCCTCTACCAGCGCCCCGTCCGCCCTCAGCTTCGCCAATGCCGCGCCGTCATGCCCCGGCACAAAGAGAATTTTCGGCTCGTCGCGCTTCAAACGCCCAAGCTCGCGTAACTCCAAGAGCACCGCACCACGGTCCTCGCCCAGCATGACGTCGCTCACCAAACGCGAGCGAGCCCGCTGCAGGTCGACGTTCTGCATATAGGACGCGACATCGCCCATGAACAAGAACTCAACCCCATCGGCGCGCTTCACATAGACCATCTGCGAACCTGGCGTGTGGCCCGCGGCCCTAATCAGCACCACGCCGGGCGCAACCGCGTAATAGCGATCGTAAACCAACGGCTTGAAGCCCTCGCGCGAACCCACCGGCCAAACTACCGGCTTCGACTTCTCCGGATGGTCGAACTGTTCTTTCGAAACCAGCGCCTTCTTGAGCAGCAACTCCACGTTCGGGTCGGTCAACAGGCCGCCGATATGATCCATGTGCTCGTGGGTAACGACAATCGCCGCCGCCGTTCCCATCGCCGCGCTCACGCGCTCGTGAGCGGCATCGTCGAACGTCGCAACCTCGAGCGCCTGCGCCGCCATCTTGTCGAACCCGGTATCGATGATCACCGTTCGATCCGGTAGCACCACTTGGTAGGCAATGACCTTGACTTCCGCCTCCGTCCAAGTCTCGCCCGCAACCATGGCGATCAACGGCACCTTCCGGCTTGCCACCGTCTCAACCCGAATCTCCTGTGGCTTCTCGCCCGCGATCTCGTCGGCGGTTGCGCGAACCGCCGCCATATCGATCTCGTAATAGCCACGCCCCGGCGCGCCATTGCTGATGAAGAGCCAATAGTAAGAGGCGGCCGCGACCAACCCCAAAACCCCAAGCGTGATCGACCCACGCCGCACCCACTTGTTCATGGCATTCCCTCAAGCGATCACGAGCAGACTTCCACGCCAGACAATAAAGTCAAGCGCGCTCGTCACTTCCCCGGCAACAACCCCAGCCGCCTCGCGATCACCTTGTCGGCGGTGCGTTTAGGCACCGTGTTCAGCACGAAGTTCTGCACCGGCTCGGGCGTCACCGTGTAGCGCACCTTCGGCCGCGGCGCCGTTAGCGCCGTCTTGATCGCCTCACCCAACTGCTCCGGCTTAAGCCCCCTCGCGCCTTGCTCCGCTGCCAGCTTCTGCAAGGTCGCCAGTTGCGCCGCATAGGGCGTGTTCGCGTACTTGGCAACCTCGCCTTCGCCCGTCTTGCCCCAGATCGCGGTTGCGACAGCGCCCGGCGCAATCACGATCACATCGATCTTGAACGGCATCATCTCGCGCCGCAGCGCCTCCGACAGCCCCTCAAGCCCAAACTTCGACGTATTGTAAGCGCCGATGAACGGCGTCGCGTTTCGTCCGCCTACGGATGAAATATTGACGATGCGCCCCGGCTCGCCCTTCAGATCTTTGTCGACGCCAAGCAGCGGCGCGAACGCCTGCGTCGCAATCACGACGCCCGTCAGGTTCACCTCCAATTGATTGCGAAACTCATCGATCGCCATGTAGAGCAACGGCCCCGCCACCGCGATCCCCGCATTGTTGACCAGCCCGAACAGCGTCTCGCCGCCGAGCGCCGCTCGGACCGTCGCCGCAGCCGCGCGCGCACCCTTCTCGTCCGTCACATCAAAGACCAGCGGCACAAAGCGCGGCCCGAATTCCAGCGCGAGCTTCTTCGCATCCGCTTCCTTGCGCACGCTTCCAAACACGCGAAAGCCCGCCTGCGTTAACACTTTCGTGGCGCCCCAACCGATGCCGGTCGAGACGCCCGTAACAACAACCGACTTTTGTTGTTTGGCCATTCAACGTTCCTTGTTCGATGTTTGCCCCGCACGTTTACCGTGAGTGGCTAACGATTGCCAACTCTCGACAGACGCAATGCAGAGATTAGCGGTGACGCAGTGCCGATTGCTGCAGCGCAAGACCGATTTGCTTTGCCATCGAGTCAATTGAGACGGACACTCACCGTTGGCGAGCGAATCGTTGAGTACTCGCTTTTGAGTTGGAGGGCTGAGCAATGGACATGACGAGCCTACTTATCAGTTTGGTCTCAGGCGCGGTCGGTGGCAATGCCGCTGGCAAAGTGCTCAAGAATTTCGACATGGGGACACTATGGAATTCGGTCGCCGGCATCGTCGGCGGTGGCCTCGGCGGTCAAATCATGGGCCAACTGGGCATCGACCCCGGCGCGGCCGCGGCGGCCGTCTCCAATAGCGGTGACCTCGGCTCAATCGTCAGCCAAATCGGCGGCGGCGGCATCGGCGGTGCGATCCTCTTGGTCGTTGCCGGCTACATCAAGAAGATGATGGCGAAGACGTGAGAGACGCTGGGGCGCCGGTCACGCATCGGCGCCCTCCAGCAGCGTCGTCTCCGCGATCTCGATACCGAAGCCGCTCAACGCCACATAGGCTTGCGGACGCGTCACCAGGTTCTTGATCGACACGACACCCAGATCGCGCAGAATCTGCGCGCCGAGTCCGATCTCGCGCCATTGCTTCTGCCGCTTGACCTCCGACTTCACGTCTTCGCTGTCGGCCACCGGCAGAACCGGCACGCCGGCGGCACCGTCACGCAGATAGACAAGCACGCCGCGCCCCTCCGCCTTGAACCGGTCGAGCGCAAGGTTCACGAGCTTCGCCCCACCAAACACATCGCCGACCACCTGCGCCCGGTGCAACCGCGCCGGAACCGCGTGCCCATCGCCAATCTCACCGAACACGAACGCAAAGTGGTGCACGTCGTCGAACGGTGTCATATAGGTGTGCCCCGTCAACCCACCGACCGCGGTCTCGACCGGAAACGTCGCAATACGCTTGACCAAACTCTCCCGCGCCTGACGGTAAGCTATGAGATCGGCTACCGAAATGCGCTTGATGTTATGACGATGCGCGAACGCCGCCACCGCGGGCCCGCGCATCACCGACCCATCGTCATTGGTGAGCTCGGCGAGCGCTCCAACCAGCGGCAGCTTCGCCAGCCGGCAAAGATCGACGCAAGCCTCCGTATGCCCCGTGCGCATCAGCACGCCGCCGTCCTTCGCGATCAGCGGAAACACATGCCCCGGCCGCACGAAGTCGCCGGCGCCGGAATTCCCGTTCGCAAGCGCGCGCACGGTCGCCGTCCGCTCGTCGGCAGAGATTCCCGTCGTCAGTCCGTGCCGCACATCGACCGACACCGTGAAGGCAGTCCCCAGCGGCGCGTCGTTCGCCGCCACCATCGGATCGAGCCGAAGCCGCCGCGCCACCTCCGCCGGTAGCGCCGCGCAAACGATCCCCGACGTATGGCGGATCATGAACGCCATCTTGTCCGGCGTGCACTTCGACGCGGCAACAAAGATATCGCCCTCGTTCTCGCGATCATCGTCATCGGTCACGATCACAAACTCGCCCCGCGCGAACGCCTCGATTGCCTCGCCGACCGGCGCCGCGCGCAACGCTTCCGCCGGCGCATCTTCGAACGGCGAAAGGAAATCGTTCGGCGTCACCGCCCCTTTCGTTTCTCGAAAGATGACCTCCGCCGTCTCCCGCGACAGCCAAGCCGCCTCATTGTTGCAAAGCTGGGTCACCGCCGAGGGCGACAACCGCGTCCGTCGCGCAAACTCGACGCGCGAAATACTGTTCGTGTTCAGCCAATCCGTGAGTTTCATGGGTGAAATGATGGGCGCTCGCGCGTCGGCTCGCAATATGGCCCTCGCCCGATCTTCACCATCGATTTTAGCGGCATTGAACGCGGACGCTACGGCAGCGGTATCGGGGTCGCTCGAAATGCAGACTTAGAAAACCGCGAAACCCTATGCTAAGTGGACGCAAGCCGGAGCCAAACCCATGCACCTCGCCCGCTTTCCACGCCGCCGCTACACGTCCTCGCCGACGCCGATCGAAAGGCTTCCTCATCTCTCGCGCCACCTCGGCGGCCCCGACATCTACATCAAGCGAGACGACCTCTTGGGTCTCGCCGCCGGCGGGAACAAGACGCGCAAACTGGAATTCCTGGTCGCCGACGCCCTAGCGCAAGGCGCTGACACGCTCATCACCGTCGGCGCCGTGCAGTCCAACCATTGCAGGCTCACGCTGGCGGCCGCCGTGCGAGAAGGGTTGAAGTGCCGCCTCGTTCTTGAGCAACGCGTTCCCGGCAGTTACGACAAGCGCGCAAGCGGCAACAACTTTCTTTTCGATCTTCTCGGCGTCGAAGCTGTCACCGTCGTCGATGCGGGCACTGACCTTGCCGCCGCAATGCAGGCCATCGCAACCGATCTGAAAGCCCAAGGCCGCAAGGGCTACATCATCCCGGGCGGCGGCTCGAACGCTCTTGGCGCGCTGGGCTACGTCGCTTGCGCCGAAGAGTTGCTCGCGCAGACCTTCGAGCAGGGCCTGAAGCTCGGCCACATCGTCTGCGCCAGCGGCAGCGCCGGCACGCACGCCGGCCTGTTGACCGGCCTTATCGGCAACAGCGCTCGCATTCCCGTGACGGGAATCAACGTCCGCCGCCCACGCGCCGAGCAAGAAGGAAACGTCCACACGCTCGCCCTCGATGTTGCCAAGCTGCTCGACATCGCCGCCCCGGCCAGAGAAACGGTCGTCGCACTCGACGAATGGGTCGGCCCCGGTTACTCGCTGCCCACACCTGCCATGATCGATGCCGTCCGCACGCTCGCGCGCCTTGAGGGCGTCCTGCTCGACCCCGTCTACACCGGCAAAGCGATGGCCGGTCTCATCGACCTCGTCCGCCGAGGCACCTTCAAGGGCCGCGAGAACGTGCTCTTCCTGCACACCGGCGGCGCGCCGGCGCTCTACGCCTATCAACGAACGCTGCAAGGCGAATGAGCAAGCAATCAAAGACCGTGGGCGTGCTCGGCGGGATGGGCCCGGCAGCCACGCTCGACTTCTTCGCCCGCGTGCTCGCTCTCACGGATGCGAAGACCGACCAAGATCACCTTCGTCTGATCATCGACAACAACCCCCAAGTCCCGAACCGCAACGACGCCATCGTCGGCACTGGCCCCTCGCCGGCCCCCACACTCGTCGCCATGGCGCAAGGCCTCGAGCGTGCCGGGGCCGAACTGCTCGTCATGCCCTGCAACGCGGCCCACGCGTTCCTCGCCGATGTAAAACGTGCAACCCGCCTGCCGGTCGTTTCCATCATCGACGTCACGGTCGAGGCGACACGCGCGAACCACCGCGTTGGCTTGCTCGCCGCCGACGGCTGCATCAACGCCGGTCTCTATCAAAACGCATTCGGCAAGCTCGGCGTCGAGACGATCGTCCCAAGCGCGCAAACGCGCGAGCGTTTCATGGCGACACTCTATCGTATCAAACAAGGCGATACCGGCCACGAGGTACGCACGGCGATGCGGTCGGTAGCGACCGACCTCATCAGCCAAGGCGCCGAGATAATCGTCGCCGGCTGCACCGAGGTGCCGCTCGTACTCGACGCAAACGACATCGACGCACCGTTCGTTAACTCGACGGATTGCCTCGCCAAGGCGGCAATTGCCGCCGCCAGAAGCTGATCGCCACGCACACAAACTGATTTTGCCGGCCGCGCTTAGAATCCGCTGTACCCCAGTGATTCGTTAGGAGAGGCGGCCCATGGCGTCGACAACCCGCGTGTTCATCGCATTGATCTTGGCCCTCACGCTATCCGCGTGCGGAACGACCGAGCGCAACTTCTTGCCCGCCAGCATGGCACCGGCAGCATCAGGCTCCCCCGCGCAGGATTGGGAACGCATCGCCGATTTGCCATGGCCCCAAGGCGGGCAGCGCGCGTTCCAAACCTACGACGAAACGCGCCGGGTCTTTTGGAAGAAGCTCTATCCGCAGGGCGGTACCGAGCTCTATTGCGGCATCGAATTCGACCGGACACGGCAAGACCCAACCGCCCCGGCGCTGTCGGTGGAGCACGCCTACCCCGCCGACGCGATCGCCGAGACCGAACCGGCCTGCACGAACCGGACGTGCTCCGTCACCCGCGTGCAGCGCGCCATGGCAGATATGCAAAACCTCTGGCCCGCCTTTCAACGCATCAACTCAAGCCGCTCGAACCTGCGTTACGGCCTCTTGCCCAGCGACGCCTCCAGCCGGTTCGCCGACTTTTGTCCAAGCTTCAAGCGCAGCACCGGCACCAAAGCGGTGGTCGAACCGCGCGATGACGTGAAGGGCGACCTCGCCCGCTCGCTTGTCTACATGCACTTCGTTTACGGCCTGCCTCTTGAGAACGCCGTCGTCGACAAGGGCCTGCTTTTGGCCTGGATGCACAGCGACCCGCCGGACGCGGAGGAGATGCGCCGCAATGCAGTCATCGACGCACTTCAAGGCACGCCGAATCCTCTGCTGCAGGAGGCATTCATAGGTCTTTAACCAACGCGGTTCCGCCACTTAACCGATTCGCAAGCATGATCTGCGAAGGGTTAATTGCGCATTCAGGCTCTTCACGGTGGGGGGGCAGAAGGCGCCATTGAGGAGAACCCCATGAAAACAAGACTAGCATTGCTTGCAACTACGACGCTCGCGGCGTTGATCGCCGCTGCTCCGGCAGAAGCCAAAGGCAGCGGTTGGTACATCAACCTCTCGGGCGGCGCGAACTGGAGTAACGACGACAGCTTTGCCGTGGTGAATACCGCCTCGACGGACTCGTTCTCGTTCAATCCGAACGCCGACACGGGCTTCATCGTGTCCGGCGCAATCGGCATGAGCCTGGACCATGTCCTGCAAGGCCTGCGCGCCGAAGTCGAAGTGGGATATCGCGAAGACAAGGTCGATGGGACCTGGGCGAGCGACATCACCACGACCGCCAATCCGACGGGCAACGACGCCGGCGCGCTCGACTACACGCACTCGACGTTTTCTGTATTGGCGAATGCCTGGTACGATTTCGACCTCGGCGACGTAAAGCCTTACGTCGGTGGCGGCATCGGCTGGGCGGACAGCGACTTGGACGGCAACTTTGTCGGTGGCGTCCCTCCGGCGTTGAGCACAAGCGACAGTGGCTTCGCTTGGCAACTCGGCGCCGGCGTCAACTTCAACATCGCGCCGAGCATGATGTTGGGCGTTGGATACCGCTACTTCAGAGGTCCTGAGGTCACGGTCCTTCCGCCAAACGTCACGAATACGACAAGCAGCGAAGTGGACGACGAAAGCCACAGTGCGGTCGTAACTCTGACCTTCGGTATGTAACACTGAAGGCCGCCGCGGACGGATCCTCCGCGGCGGCTTTTCTATTTCAGCAGCGCCGCCAGATGCTCTTGCCAGAGCACCGCCCACGTATGCGATCCGTGCCCGCGCGTCTGCTCGCTCGCCGGTAGCAGCACGAACGTCCCGGCCTTCAGCCGCTTCGCCTCACGCTCCGCGATCGCAAGCTCCGGCGGATTGATGAAATCGTCCGCCGAGTTGATCCATGCGACCCGCGCCTTTGTCGCGTCCAACCGGGGTGACGGGTTGTAGTTTCGCGACGACGCCAACTGGTAGAGCAGATCGTTCGCATCCAAACTCGCGATGTTCTTGGCGACCGTATCGACGGCATACTGATCCGCCGCAACGCGCGTAGGATAGGATTGTTGCCAAAAGATCGGTGCGCTACCTGCGACCAACAACAGGCTCGCGGCCGTTCGCAATCCGCGCACCGGTTGCTTCGTGTACGCGCCGCCTCGCCAGTCCGGATCGCTCGTAATCGCATCCATCGCGAGCTTCCGCCACATCCGGTTCCGCCCAGCGATCTCCACCGGCAGACATGCGAGCGGCATCATCGCGTCCATGAAATCGGGATAGGTCCCGCCCCAAACAAACGCATGCATGCAACCCATCGACGTTCCCATGATCAGCCGCAGTCGATCGACCTTAAGGCCTTGGGTGAGCACCAGATGTTGCGCCCGAACCATGTCGTCATAATCGTATTTCGGAAACGACGCCCCCATCCCGTCGCTCGGCTTCGACGACTTTCCGTGCCCAATCCCGTCCGGCAAAATGATGAAATACTTCGCCGGATCCAGCAGCCCGCCCGGCGCAAACAAAACGTTCGCGAACTGCGGCCTGAAGAACTGCTTCCCGTCACCGCCCGTACCGTGAAGGATCATGACTGCATTGGTGACGCGACCGGCCGAGTCCCGCTGCAACGTACCCAACGTCGTATAGTGTAGCCGTAGTTCGCCGAGCTTCTCGCCTGACCCGAAAGCAAAGTCGCGTGCGACATAGTCTCCCTCGACCGGCTTGAGCGCCGCTGGCTCGGCTCTCGCGATGCCGGTCGCAACAAGCGCCGCAAGAAGAGCGAAAAAACGCATCATGTTATGCCTCCACTGCATAGCAACCATCCGACGTCCGCCGTTGGACAACACGCCGTCCAATTTCTAATCTATCATCTCAATCACGGAACGCTTGAATGCCCTGGCCTGACCCGATCACCCTGCGCGGCCGCCACGCAACGTTGGAACCGCTGAGCCGCGCGCGCAAGGACGAACTGATCGAAGCCGTTAAGGACGGCGAACTTTGGAAGCTCTGGTACACCAGCGTTCCGGCGCCCGAAGCCATGGAACGGGAAATCGGCCGCCGCCTCGACTTGCAAGCGGCTGGTTCGATGCTACCCTTTGCCGTCATCGACAGCAGCGGCCGGGCCGCCGGCATGACCACCTACATGAACATCGACGCCGTCCACAAACGTGTGGAGATCGGCTCTACCTGGTACGCGAAGCGTGTGCAGCGCACGCCGCTCAACACTGAATGCAAACTGCTGCTGATGACGCATGCGTTCGAAACGCTGAACTGCATCGCTGTCGAGTACCGCACCGCTTTCTTCAACCGCCAAAGCCGACGGGCGATCGAGCGCCTGGGCGCTAAGCTCGACGGCATCTTAAGGAATCATCAACGCTACGCCGACGGTTCGCTGCGCGACACTTGCGTTTACTCCATCATTCAAAGCGAGTGGCCGGCCGTGAAGACGCATTTGGCCTTCCAGCTCGCCCGCTGACCTGCCGGCAATGTTCCATTAATTATCCCGTCCCCGAATCGGCCCGACCGCGCCTTAAGTCCGGCCTTAACGCCTGTCACATAGACTTGGCCTTAGGTCCATTGTGAGGTCTCGATGCAGCCGATCCCGCACGGCGTCGAGCACGGCGAAGCAACTACGCTTGCGCCGGAGGTCGAACTGCGCCTGCGAAGGCTAGAAGTCGCCGGCCGCTACTTGCTGGCAAACTTGCTGCCCCTGCCGTTCGTCATCGTCGGAATCGGCATCCTCTTCGCGCAGTGGCACGATGCGACGGCCTTGATCATGTGGGGTGCGGCGACGGCTGTCTCCTGGCTCGCAACGGTTTTCGTGCTGCGCGGTTTCCTCCAAGACCAGGACCGCGGCCACAGCCTCGACCGCTGGACCACCGCCATTGTCATCACTCTTACCGTCACCTCGATCGCGATCGGTTCGATCATCGTCTTGTTCTGGGTCCAAGGCGACCGCATGAACAACGTCTTGCTCTACACAATCCTGTCATGCTGCGTCGCCTGCGCCGGCGCGCAATCGGCGCCCAGCATCCCGGTCCTGACGGCAAACCTTCTGCCCTACGCGGTGCTCTATTTGTACACGGGACTGGTCCGTGAAGCCTACCCGTCGAACATCGGCATCGCCTTCCTTCAACTCTGCTATTTCGGTTTGGTCGCGACATATGCGCGCTCGGTTTGGCTGCTCTCCGACGAGATGCTGCGCCTGCGGATGGACAAACGCGAGCTGATCGATCGCCTGCAGACTTCACTTGTCGAAACCTCCGCCGCTCAGCGGCGCGCAGAGGCGGCCAACAGCGCAAAGTCCGAATTCCTCGCTAACATGAGCCATGAGCTGCGAACGCCCCTAAACGCCGTGCTCGGCTTCTCGGAAATTATCAAAGACAAAGTCTTCGGCGCCAACGCGATGGACCGTTACATCGACTACGCGTCGCATATCCACTTCAGCGGCAAGCATCTTCTGGGCCTTATCAACGACATTCTTGACCTGTCGAAGATCGAAGCCGGCAAGCGCGAACTTGACGAAGCGGATCTCGACCTGGTCGCGATTGCCAGAGACGTACTCCACTTTGTCGAGCCGCAAGCGTCACGCAAGACGCAGACGCTCGCACTCGACGCACCGCAAAGCGTCATGGTGCGCGGCGACGAACGCGCGTTGCGCCAAATGATCGCGAATCTTCTTTCAAACGCCGTCAAGTTCACGCCAAAATCCGGCAGCGTGACCACCCAGATCCGGTCCAACGCAGCCGGGGGACTGACACTCGCCGTGATCGATACAGGCGTCGGCATCCGGCCGGAGGAATTGTCGAAGGTGCTCCAGTCGTTCGGCCAGGGACGCCACGACATCGCCACGACTGAGGAAACTGGAACCGGCCTCGGCCTTCCGATCGTCAAGGGCCTGACCGAGCTTCATGGCGGCAAGCTCACACTCGAAAGCAGTTTGGGCAAAGGCACGACGGTCACGATCGAGCTGCCACCGGAACGCGTGCTCGACAAGGCCGCGCTCACGCACGCCGCGTGAACCTAGAGAATGACAGGACAAGCCACCTATGCTTGAGTGCCGGCACCACGCAATCCTCTTCGGATAGACGACGATGACCGACACCACCGGCGAACTTCAACGCTTGCGCGACTCGATCGACAACATCGACGCCGCGCTCATCCACATGCTCGCGGAACGCTTCAAGTTCACGCAACAGGTCGGCACGCTGAAGGCCGCCACCGGTCTTCCCCCCGCGGACCCGGCCCGCGAGGCACAGCAGATCGCCCGCCTGCGCAAACTCGCCGAGAGCGCCAAGCTCGATCCCGAGTTCGCGGAGAAATTCTTGAACTTCATCGTGACGGAGGTCATCCGCCACCACAACGCCCACCGCGAAAGCACGAAGAAATAGATGACCACCCCTGTCGTCCTCACGATCTCCTGCCCCGATCGGACCGGCCTCGTCGCAGGCGTGACGACGTACCTGGCTTCGCGCAATCTCTTCATCGACGAAACGCATCAGTTCGGCGATCCTGAAACCGGCCGCTTCTTCATGCGCACCGTCTTCCACCCGGCCGAGGGTGTTTGGAACGCACGCGACTTCGCGGCCGGGTTCGCCCCGGTTGCGCAACGCTTCGAGTGTGCCTGGGACGCCAGACCGACATCCGATCGCCTGCGCGCCATCGTCATGGTCTCGAGATTCGATCACTGCCTCGCCGACCTGATCTATCGCGTGCGCACCGGCGCGCTTTCCATGGATATCGCAGCGGTGATCTCAAACCACACGGCCGCCAAAGCACTCGTCGAACGCGAAGGCATCCCCTTCATCCACCAGCCCGTCGACGCGGCCCGCAAGTCACAAGCCGAAGCCGTCATGTTCTCGACCATGGAACGCGAACACGCTGAACTCGTCGTCCTCGCGCGCTACATGCAGGTCTTGTCCGCCGATGCCTGCGGCCGCCTCGCCGGGCGCTGCATCAACATCCATCACTCGTTCCTGCCGGGATTCAAAGGCGCGAATCCCTATCAGCAGGCCCACACGCGCGGCGTGAAGCTGATCGGTGCGACTGCGCATTACGTCACCGAAGATCTGGACGAAGGCCCGATCATCGAGCAGATGGTCGAACGCGTCGACCACGCGGCCACCGTCGCCGACATGGTGCATCTCGGCCAAGACCTCGAAGCCATAACCCTCGCCCGCGCGCTCAAGGCCCATATCGAACGCCGCGTGTTCGTGAACGGCCGCAAGACGGTCGTCTTGCGCTAAAACGCCTTTTGCAGCCTCAGGATCGGCGTCATCGACCACGTCTCGCCGGTCTTGGCCGCCAACGTCGAGAACGCGACGGTCGCCTGCCCCTCTACGCTCACCGAAACGCCGCCGCCAAAATTGTAGGCAGGTATCAAACGCAAACTCACGACGGCATCCTTCCGGTCGCCGGGAAAGTCGACAAAGTCGCTGACCTCCAGCTTCGGCGCGACGGTAAACGTAAAGCCGTCCGCGAACCGTTGCACCAATTCGATTTCGATGTCGGCGAAGTTGCGCGCGAAGAAGTGCGGGATCGCCGCAACGTAGCCTGCACTCGCCGACACCTGAAACAGCCCCGGCGGCACATCCTCGAACAACGACGCCGAAAAGCGCTTCTTGAGCTTCAGATCGTAGGTTTCGAGATCTGCGAGAAAGTCATCGTACCCCGGCTGAAACACCTCACGCAGTTTCCACTCGAGCAGATACGACCACGTCCCCGAATTGATCCCCGCCTGCACATCCACGCGAAAAGAATTCGTGTCGCTGCTGTCGAATGTATCGAAACTGTCGGCCAGCGCGCCGATCTCGACCTTCGCTTCGAACAAGCCCGCAAGCACACGCAGCGACGCGCGCACCTCGGGGCTCATCGTTTCGTCCCAAGCCTTTGGCTTGTCGCCGCGAAACGCGATCTCCGTCCAACCGAACCGGACGCGCGACGACGCCTCGAACAGCGCGCCGTCCGTCGTCTTCGGCGCCACGCTCGTCACATCGTCCGCGCGCGCCAAGCCGCAAAGAAAGGCGACCCCGGCAAAAGCCGTGAGCCACCAACGCCCCCACATAGAAAGTCCCCCAGTCCCCACGATTGTCGTAGCACCCACAACTGCAAGCTGCGCAGAGCATCGCGGCCACATCCAGCAATGAATCCACAACGGCGAACACGGTTAATGGCTCACAACCGCCAAGGGAACGCACACGGCCACATTGGTGGACAGGGCCTCGCTAAGAGCGGACGCTGGCGTACCATTTCGGGGACACCGCCGGTGCATCCACTCTCCACCGTCGCGATCCTTGTTGCAGCGGCCTGTACGTTGACCGCATGCGCCACACATGATCGCGTAGCGATCCTTCCGGCAACGGCACGCGCGTTCGCCGCGTGCGAAGAAATCATCTATCGCACTCCCAATCCGACCGCCGACGACTCCCTGACATGTGCGCATCGGCTGGATCTGTGGCACTAGCCCATGCGCAGGTGGCTGTTACCGCACCAACGCGCGGGCGCTCATTCGACTTGCTTCAGTCGCGCGCCGCCTTCTCGCATTCGGCCTTGAAGTCGTAAGGCACTTCGGCCGCGCAGTCCGGCCAATGCCCACTCTCGAGGCAATAGTCGACGAGGCCCGCGTGGGCGCACAGTTTCGCAAAGCGAACATCGCGCTGCAGCGGTACGCTCGGGGCCGTGAAATACCCTGCCGCCAAAAAGGCGCGGTTGACGCCGCGGCCCTTGCCCATCGGGCCAATCGGCCGTTTCGTTGCGATGGCGTCAAGGAGAACCTCGTAAGCAAGATCGACGCACCCAGCCCAACCTGCGATCTGACAAAGGCCGTACTGCAACGTCGGCGACTGTTCCGGTCCCAAGATCGTGCGCAGCACCGTCTCGCGCTGCGACCGCGGCATCGCGAAGAGCGAATGCACGAACCGCATGCCGTTCACCTCGAAGGGCGTCACGTCTCTTGGTTTGGGCGTCTCGGGGGCGAGCATCTCAGCCGCTTCGTCGACGTGCCCGCTGTAGAACAAAATTCGCCACCGGAAGCCCCAAACCCAAAGGGAGTCCGGCAGCCGCCGTTGAGCCTCATTGATGGCCGCAATCGCCTCATCCCCGCGGCCGAGCGTGAGCAGCATATCGGCCGCGTTTGACACCATCCACGGCGCGACGGGTTCCAACGCGGCCGCGCGCGCGAAATACGGAAACCCCTCCCGCACGCGTCCGACGACGAGATGCGCACCACCATACCTGTTGAGCACGTCGGCGTTTTGAGGGGCCAACCCATACGCCTTCTCGATCAGCGCCAGCTTTTCACCATGCGCGGCGTGCGCCGGCTTGAGTGAGGCAAGCGCGACATGTGCGACGGCGTCATTGGGATCGAGTTCGAGTGCGCGCCGCGCCGCCGCCAATGCCGCATCGTGCATCGGCTCGCCCGCCGCGTCGCGATCTCTTGGCAGCTGCTGCATTCGTGCCATGCTTAACTGCGCCCACGCGCGCGCAAACGCCGGCGCGCGTGTCACGGCCTGCCGAAGAAGCGACTCGGCCCGCGGCGAGGTATCGTCGCTAAATTCCCGATTGTAACGAAGACCATTCAGAAATAACTCGTAAGCGACCGGATCGACCGCCTCGACCGTCGCCTTTGTTGGCAAAAGCGATTTCAGCGCATTCGCCACATGACCAGCGATCTCGTCCTGCAGCGCAAACGCATCGGCGATCTCGCGGTCGTAGCGGTCGCTCCATAGACACCGCCCGCTCGCCACTTCGGTCAACTGTGTGCTGAGACGCATGCGCGCGCCCGACTTGCGAAGAGCGCCATCCAGAATGTGCGTCGCCTTGAGTTCCCGCGCTGCATTCTTCTTCTCGGCGCCGCGAAACTGGAACGCCGACGTCCGCCCGATGACGCTAAAGCCGCTGCCGTGCGTCAGTGCGTAGTGAATCTCCTCGCTCACCCCATCGGAGAAGAACTGCATCTCCGGGTCGTTCGATAGATTGTCAAACGGCAGAACGGCAAGCAACGGCTCGGCGCTCGCCAGCGGTGCAGCGACGATCGCCGCCGCAACAGAGGCCAGCGCAAATGCCTCGATCGTCTCCGCCATCTTGTCGAGCTTCAGACTGCCGCGCGAAACCAGCCGCTCGGCCAGCGGTCCGCGGATCGTCCGGCGGACATCGGCGGAAATCAGTGCGCCGCCCGGCTCGCTCCTCGCCATCAGCCGCGCAGCGACGTTGACGCCGTGGCCCAAGAGGTCACCGTTCGGTTGCACAACGACATCGCCCAGATGCACCCCAATGCGCACCCTTGGTTCGCACTTCAGGGCAAGATCGCCTGCCGCTTCGACGGCAGCAAGGCTCGAGCTGAACTCCAGCATGAACCCGTCGCCCGCCGTGTTGAACACCCGCCCGCCATGCGCCGTCGCGATACCTTCGATCACCGACCGCAGCGCCGCCACCTCCGCCGTCGTCTTCGCCTCATCGGCCTCCGTGCGCGCCGAATACCCCGCGACATCGAGCGCGACGATTACAGCGATCTTGCGGGCGGCGTCGCTCATGCTTTCGCCACCTCCCGCGCCGCCTTCTCGCATTCGGCTTTGAAGTCGTAAGGCACTTCAACAGCACAGTCAGGCCAGCGCCCGCTCATGGTCCAATAGTCGACAAGGCCAACGCGCGCGCAAAACCTTGGAAAGCGCTTGTCCGCTCTGAACGCCGTGCCGTCGGCGCTGAATATGTACGCAAGTATGACCGCCCTGGGTATACCGATAGCACGCGAGCGCCAGCCGGCAATCGGCCGGGCCGCATCGAGCGCACCAAATAAGCAGTCGTACGCGAGGTCTGCGCATCCAAAGCGCGCGGCCAGCTCACATTCCATTAGAGAGAGAACGCCCTCTTGGTCCGATGCGAGCAAGTTCCGAAAAACCGCACGCGACTGGTCCAACGTCAGAGACGGCAATCCCAGAAGGAAGCGGCACTGCCGACTGAACTCCTCATGCCTGCTCAGGATCGATCCATCGAAGTAGGCGGCCGCCTCTGCAAAGCGAGACGCGTTAAAAAGAATTCCGAACTTTGTGGTTGCTGTCCACAGGCTTGTTCCTTGCAATGCGACGGCTTCGTCTAAATGGTTGTGAGCGTCCTGCTCATTTCCTAAGCCCTCCAGCAATCGCGCGACGGCACTTGCCCAGAACGGATTCAACGGTTCAAGAGACGCTGCCCTGCGCTGATCGGCAAGCGCGTCCTGGCATCGCCCAACGACTATCTGCGTTCCACCCCGGTTGATCAGCATCGCAGGGCTATTGGGCGCAAATTCCACCGCACGCTGTGCCAGCGCAATTTTTTCGGCATGCTCGGCGAAGGCCGGTTTCAGATTTGTTAGATTCCAGTACGCCGTCCCACAATTGGGATCGAGAGCGAGCGCGCGCTGCGTCGCAGCCAGCGCGGCGTTGTATTCAGGCGTGCCCACACCGTCCCGGTCACGCGGTAGCAGTCGCGCACGCATCGTGCCGAGTAGAGCCCAGCCTCGAACGAAGTCGGGCGCGCGGGCAACCACCTCTTCCAATAAAACCTCTGCGCGGCGTTCGGCCTCGTCCGTCGCGGAGGAGCGTTCATGGATTGCCCTCAGGTAGAGTTCGTAGGCGTGCGGGTCGATTTGCCGATGAAGCGGAGCGGGCAACAGCACCGAACGCAGTGCATTTGCAACCTTCGCGGCGATATCGTCCTGCACCGTAAATATGTCGATGAGATCTTGGTCGTAGCGTTCCGACCACAGCGCCGCACCACCGCCAGCCTCCATCAGCTGGGCGTTCACGCGCAGGCGCGAACCTGATCTGCGCACGGCCCCGTCGAGTATGTGGGTCGCTCGCAGCTTTTGCGCCGCTTCTCCCTTGCTTGTCCCGCGAAACTGGAACGCCGACGTGCGGCCGATCACACGCAGACCGGTTCCGCTCGCGAGAACCTGCAAGATCTCCTCGCTCACCCCGTCGGAGAAGAACTGCATGTCCGGATCGTTCGACAAATTGTCGAACGGCAGCACCGCCAGCAGCGGCTCCGCGCTCTTCGCCGGCGCCGCGACGATCACCGACGCAACGGCGGCAAGTGCAAACGCCTCGATCGTCTCGCTCATTTTGTCGAGTTGCATCAAGCCGCGCGAGACGAGGCGATCGGCCAACTGCCCACGGATCGTGCGGCGAACGTCGGCGGAAATCAGTGCGCCGCCCGGCTCGCTCCTCGCCATCAGCCGCGCAGCGACGTTGACGCCGTGGCCCAAGAGGTCACCGTTCGGTTGCACGACGACATCGCCCAGATGCACGCCGACCCGCACCTTCGGCTCGCACTTCTCGGCAAGCTCGAACGCAGCCTCGACCGCCGCCAAGCTCGACCCGAACTCCAACATGAAGCCGTCGCCCGCGGTGTTGAACACGCGCCCCGCATGCCGCGCAGCGATCCCCTCGATCACCCCGCGCAGTGCGGCGACCTCGGACGTCGTCCGCGCCTCATCCGCTTCCGTGCGCGCCGAATACCCCGCGACGTCGAGGGCGACAATGGTGGCGAGTTTGCGTGGGGCGGTGGTCAAGGGTCGGCCTCCTCCGCGTGAAGACTAGCAGTCTTCGTCATGTTTCGGCAGCGAGATACGTCGCCGAGTGGCGTTAAGATTTATCGAAAACCCTCAACGCCGACGAGGCAGCACTCGGTCCAGAATCACCGCCATTGCCGGGAGGACCGTAATGGCGGCAAGCGCATTCACGAGCACGAGAAAGGCGAGCAGCCAGCCCATATCGGCCTGGAACTTCAGCCCCGAGAACGCCCAGCAGCCGACCCCAAGCGCCAGCGTCAGCGCCGTGTACACGATCGCCGCCCCCTCCTCCCGCATTGAGAGCGCGAACGCCTCGTCCATCGGCGCGCCTTCCTGCAGATGCGCCTCGATGCGCTCGTAGAGATAAAGGCCGAAGGCGACGCCGATGCCGGCCGCCAGCACGAAAACGGGCAGCGTGGTCACCGTAAGTCCGATGTCGAGCCAGGAGAGCAGCCACAGGCCGAGCGCATTCGCCAGGCCCAGCGGCGCAAGACAACACGGGATCGCCCGCCAATCGCGGTAGGCAGCAAAGATCAGGATCGCGATCACCCCAAAGACGAGCAGCGGCGCGGTTACGCGCGCCTCGCGCACGGCGTCGTTGATCGCAGCGAGCACGCCGCCGTTACCGGTTGCCAGACGGAACGTGACGTTCGGAGCTTTGTTCTTGGCGATGAAGTCTTCGGCCGCAGCGGCGACGCGGCGCAACGTCTCGTCGCGATGATCGGTGAGGTACACCGCGATCGGCAGCAGCGAGCAGTCGGCGTTGCGGAGCCCCGTCGTGTCCGAGATGGCGCCGGTCGCAACCGCCAGCACGTCGGGCGCCCTTGGCAGCACCCGCCACTTGAGGTTCCCCTCCTGCACGATCGAATAGACGAAGCGCGAGGCTTCGGGCAACGACATGACCGACTTCACACCCTCGACCGCGCGCATGGCGACACCGAGGCGCTCGATGTGCGCCATTACCTTGTAGTCGACACAGGCATCGACCGGCGCCACCGCGACGATGACGAAGCTGTCGAGATCGAGGTCGAAGTTGCCCGCGATCGCAGCGGAATCGACATTGTAGCGCGCGCTCTGCCAGAGCTCCTGTGCGCCGGGTCTGCGATGCCCGACCCCAACATCGGCCGCGTTCCAGATCGCGGCCGCGCTCAAACCCACACTCAGCACGAGAACGGCAAGCGCCGGCAACGGCCTCGCATCGCGCGAGAATGCTGCCATAAAGCGCTGGCGCGCGGCCAAGAGGCTCCGCTGGCGCTCCAGCGCGGCCGGGCCGAAGCCGACATAGCTGATGGCAAGGGGCAGCATGACCAAGTTCGAGACGAATTTGAGCGCGACGCCAATCAGCGCGATAATGGCAAGATCCGTCACGAACGGAATCGGCAGTAACAGAATCGCGGCGAAGCTTGCGAGCACCGTCACGATCGAAAAGATGCCCGGAACCAGCAACCGCCGAAACGTACGGCGAGCCGCCTCCAAAGGCGTATGGGCGCGTTTGACCACGGAGGCGAGGAAGCGGTTGATCTGCTGGACGCCGTGACTGACGCCGATGACGTAAATCAAGAACGGAATGACGAGACCGAGCGGGTGCAACCGCAAGCCGGCCAACTTGACGATCGCGAGCAACCAGGCGATCGATGCGACAGAGCAGAGCACGGTGATGAGTGTCAGCGCGAGCGAGCGGGAATAATACCAGAGCGCGGCTCCACTCAGCACGAACGCGATCGCGAAGAACGTCAGAACGTTGTACGCCTCGTTCGCAATGTCGCCGACGAACTTCGTGAAACCGATGACGCGGATCGTGATGTCGCCCGTTTCGAACTTCTTGCGGATCTTACTCTCAAGCTCGTTCGCAACCGCGATCAAATCCGGCGGCTTGCCGTCGGGCATCATCGGCAGCACCGATGCATGGATCATCGCGGCCTTGCCGTCGAGGCCGAACAGCTTACCCAGATAGCCGCCTTTGAACGCGTCCGCCCGGATACGCCTCGCGTCGTCAGCGGTGAGCGCATCCGGCGTCACCGTCGCCGGAATCAGCTGGCGGCCTTCGACCGCATTCTCGGTTGCCTGATAGACGAACGTGTTCGGCGTCCACAGCGACGTCACCGACTCCCGCGAGACGCTGGGCATATAGGTCACCTCCTGGGTGACGTCGTTCAGCGTCTTCAGGAAGGCGGGCGTCCATACGTCGCCCTTCGCCGTCTCGACGACGATCTGCACGCTGTTGAGACCGGCGATCTTTTCCTTGTAGTCGAGCGCCGTCTGCGCATAAGGGTGGTCGCGCGGCAACTGGCGTTCGAGGTCGGTGTCGAACTTAATCTGCAGCGCAAACGACACCGACCATGCAGTCAGCGCGACAAGGAGCGCGAGAACAAGCGCGCGCCCGCCGAACAGTATCCGCTCCAACACGTCAAGCATTGTGTCCCCCAGCGGAAGGCCGAAGGCCGCACTATGCCACAACAACCGGCCGAAGCGTAGCCCGCCCACCCGGCACCACATTGGCTCAATTCAGCCGGACGCAACACGCGAAGAACGCCTTCGCCTTGCCGCGGCACCTCTCCAAAAAACTCAGGGCGCCATCCCGCACAGCCGCGCGACGGCCTGGCGCGAGCCGTACGCGGCGAAGTGTTTCTTGCAGCCGTGCGGCATTTCCCATGTGCCGGAAAAACCCAACGGCACGACGAACGACATGCCGCGCTCGAACGTCCGGCGCGTGCCGTCGGCCGCGACAAGCGTCACCTGGCCGGACAATATCGTGCAGAACTCGTGCACCGGATAAGACGCCAGCGGAATGACTCCGGGCTCGCCCTCCCACACGCCGCAAGCGTACTCGCCGCTATCACTGAGATACAAGATCTGCCCCCGCTCCGTCGGCGCGTTTGTTCCGGCGGGCCAACCTCGCTCGATCACCCCAAACGTCTCGCGTCCGGTAGCTGGCAGTGCAACGACATGCGCATGCGCTGTGTCCATCATCGTGGTGTCCTTTCACCCATCGTCCCGTGCCGGCCGACTCAGCAGTTTCAAGAGCGCGTCGCTGACTTCGTCCGCTCGCTCCTCTGGACTGAAGTGATCAGCTCCCGCCAAGCGGTGGAAGGTCGCATCGGGCACCAGCGCCGCGAGCTCCATCCCAATTTTCACCGGCGAAAACGGGTCACGATCGCCCCAGATCACCGCCGTCGGCGTTCTGAGCTTCGGCAACCCCTCGCGCAGCGCGCGCCGCCGCGTGGCCTGGAAGTACCGGTAGACGTGGCCAAGCCACTGCCGCCCGGCGAACGTCCGCATATAGCCGATATATTCCTCAAGATCGCCTTGCGAGAACGACCCGTTCGCGACGTAGCGTTGCAACGAGAGCCGATGCATCGTGTACAGCGGCAGCAGCGCGAGCATCGCCTCACCGCCTGGCAGCCGCGCGATCGCCGAGAAGGCATTGAACAGGATATACGAGAACGGTGCGAAGTTTCCCTGCGCGCGCGAATTGATGACCGCGAGCCGCAGCAAGCGCCGCTCATGAGCGAGCGCGAACCCCAGCCCCAAAAACCCGCCATAGTCGTGACAGATATAGTTCACCCTGTCCAAACGCAGCGCGTCCAGCACCATGCCGATTCGCGCCACCTCGCGCTCGTAGCTCGGACGGCTGCTCAAGGATCGCTCGGACTCGCCCGACCCAAACCAATCGGGGGCAATCACACGATGGGTCTTCGACAAGCGCGCGGCGACACCACGCCAACAGCGGTGCGTCTGCGGATAGCCGTGTAGCAGGAAGCACGGCTCTCCCCGGCCCTGCTCGAACACCACAAGGCGCTGTCCATCGACCGCGAGAACGGTCTTCGTTTGGAACTCCGGTCCAGGCTGAGGCGCGCGCATTCGACCCACTGTGAGACGGGGAACGACGCCTCACCCTCCAACCTCCGGGGATCCGCAGCAACTACCTGCAAGGTAATCCACCCCACTCCATGGCGCCCTCGAACCTAGCCCTAACCCAGGCCAATCTAATGCGACGGTCGCTTGCACTTAGGCCTTCCTTGAGGCAAACGGGACGACATGAGCGAACACCCTGAATTTGATTTCATTATCGTCGGTGCAGGCAGCGCCGGTTGCGTGCTGGCGAACCGGCTTTCGGCCGACGGCAAGAATACGGTCCTGCTTCTTGAAGCGGGCGCCGACGACCGGCCCACGAAGGCCCCGTCGCAGTTCATGTCCAATCTGATGATCCACATTCCGGTGGGCTATGCGCAGGGGCTCAAGGACCCGAAGATCAACTGGCTATTTCCGACAGAGCCCGATGCAGGCTCTGGCGGGCGCGTGCATATGTGGCCGCGCGGAAAAGTGCTGGGCGGCTCGTCGTCGATCAACGGCCTGCTCTACATTCGCGGCCAGCACGCCGACTACGAC
>JAGOBA010000003.1 GCA_017983635.1 Alphaproteobacteria bacterium | reverse complement strand
CGCAAATGGCCCGCGCGCTGCGCTCTTGGATGGCTCCGCGCGAGTGCCATTTGCTCAACCCGCGCCGAAAGGCGTATCAACGGTCGGGACTCTAATTGCCGCTGGATGAAAGTTCGGGGGCAGGTCAACAGGCTTGTAGGCCGTCTGGCCAGTAACATCTGAGCGCGAAAGCACGAGGTCGCCGACCTTGATCGTCTCGATCGCTCGCAGCCCCTTGTCTGTGTCGACAAGCGTTCCCGCAGCAAAGCAGCACAAGTTGTCCAGTGTCTTCAAAGCGCCGCAACCTTCGTCCGCGAATTTGGCGGCCTTGAGAATGTCGAGGCCGGGAATAACGGCAACGAACGCTATGCCCCATCCAAGCGCTGTACCTTCCTGATAAGCGTCGTAAATTCCCTCGGACGCTTACTTGCTCCAGTTATAGGTCGTGGCCGCAATCGACTGCGGCACCTCCTGCCGGATGCCTTCCGCAGGTCCTGCCACTAGACGCTTGCTCAGGTATCCCTTGAGAGAATAACCTTATTCAATGCGTCTGCTTGGTGGCGAATACCCGCTCCACCATTGCATCCAAGTGCCTGCCCGTGTGAAGGAAATGTTGGATAGCTTCCACGCAAGCATATCGCTCCACGAGCAAGTCCGCAGGATACTCTTCATACTGACCGCCCACCTCGCGTCGAATGATCTCGCTTGGCGGTCGTTGAGAGTGCAGCTCAAAAATCCGATCATCCCAGTAAGCCACGTAGCAGATGTACGCACCCGGTTCACCGGATATGCAGAGGTTTGCGTCGGCATCTTGGCCTATTCCACCGTAGTCGACAGTAAGAGCAGATATTCTGTTCAGGGAGAGGCTGTCCATAAGTGCCAACACATCGTCGGCGGTAGGGGCCTCTTTCTGCCGAGACTGGCGCACACCATCGGCATCTTCGTCCCAACAAAGCACAAAGCTCTTCATCCTATCGTGTCTTTCGTTCCGCTGAGAACACCTTGGATCCGCCGCGCCAGAACATTTCAACCTCATCAATTCCAGCGCCCCGTAACATAGAACCAATTCCGCCGTTGACGCCGCAGGCGCTCTGGTGCGTCTCGATGATTGAGGTATTTTGACCAGTTGTTGCGCTTTCGAGTTCGTCACGCCGCGAAGTTTGTGCTTCGCATATGAAAGTGTCTCTCCAATGGTACCCTTCACGCTATTGGGAGGCAACTTTGCCCCAGCAGGCAACGCTTTCGAACCCGGTTGGGCGCCGTGAACGACGCCCATCACACCGAGCCTTGCCAGCTTTTGATCATCGTTGTTACTTGCTCCCATGAACGGCCATGCGCTAGCACCCGCGTAAACATGCCTTCTGTAACAACAATCGGCGGCAGTTCCATTCGCCCTTTGAATCCGGCAATAACCGGCATGACGTGCTCGGCGAAATTCCTATCGCCTACCGCCCACCGCAGTTGCGGATAAGAGCGCACAAAGAACTCACCAAGGCAGAAAGCGACGCGGAGTATCCAAACGCGGGAGGCATCGTCGAACTCGACTACCCCTTTCGCGTGCTGCGGGGCTTCACGGATCCAATCTGGCAGGTCATTGGGTAACGGACGAAACTCAAATCGCAACACTTCGCCGACACGAATGAACAACTCAACGAGCGATCGCTGGCCGAAGTCGAGTGCTACACCGTTCGTGGCAATCAAATTCTCGCAGTGCGCCACCCCATCTCGGCCGAGCTCAAGGAAGCGCTCAAGGACAACGTGTGCTTCTTCCTCAGAGAGGTGCTCCAGCGGGCGCCCGAAAAACGGATCACCAATCGACATTCGGTGCCTCTCCGTCAGTGGACGACATTTTCTATGTCATACCGATGCAACGAGTTGAGAACGCCATAGTCCACCCCTTGCCCGAAGTGCCAGACAGAACCATCAATCACGCCCTTGTCGATTAGCTCGCGGTCCTTGATCATCTGCGCCCTAAGGGCAGGGCAGGCAGGGCAGGGTTGCGCTGGCCTGCACCGCGCTGCGCGAGCACCTGGCCCGACCCCTAAACGCGCAAAGGCCCCGCTCAAGGCTCCATCCCCTCGAGCAGGGCCTTCGTGAGCTGGGATCTCACACGCGTCCAGAAAACCTTTTGCTATGGGTGTTGGGTAATCAACCACAGCTGGAAGAATGGGTCGGCCTCCCGGAGTAGGAGAGTTTGAGAGCGCTGCGGATGATTTTCCAGGGGCCGCGCTCCCCTGTAGCGGGAGAATCTCGCCCTGTGACCGAACTGCCGCGATTTTTCAGCCCATTACGCGAATCCCGCGGGCGCGACCTCGCCCGGTAGGAGCGCGTTAAGCACGTCCGGGAAGGCGACCGAAAGGTGTGCGGAGGCACACTTCCGGCTCAATTCCTGGAAAGCAGGCAATGGGCGGCTCCAACCGGCGGGCGTGGAAGCGATACGTCATCGACGGCCTGATGGTCGAACTCGCGGGCGTGGCCCATGAGACCGTCGACCTCTCCGCGCGTGCCGTCGCCGTCGTGCGCCGTCCCGGCACGATCCTCGCGCCCACCTATCGCCTGGTGAGTGCCGCCGCGCCGGATCTGAATCAGCCGATGCACCGCGTGCGCCACCTGATGGACCGCGGTCATCTGATCATTCTCCACTACGACGTCGAGGTCGCGAACTGGGAGCAAGTTCTCGCCCGCCACGATGTGCGCGCCGACCTGGTCCAACTCGAAGACGTGTTCGGGTAAGCCATGGGCCGCACGCAGCTCAAAGCCCTGTTGTCGTCCGGCGCTTCGTCGATCGTGTTCGACGTGCGCCCGCGCGAGGACAATCACGGCGCGGCCGAAAAGCTGCCGCCGTTCTTCGATCTGACGCTGCTGCGTAACGTGATCCTGATGAAGACCGTTGAGCCCGACGAAGGCTTGCAGACCCGCCTCTACGTGCCCTTCGACGGCAATCGCGCGTGCAAGGGTGGCGCCTCGCTGATCACGTCGGCCGCGATCACGCGCCGCGACCTTGAAGCTTTCTTCGGCGCCAAGCTCGACGACCGCTGCGAAACCGATGTGAAAAAGCTTCAGATCCTCTCGCGCACCCCGAGCTTCTGCCCGTTTCTCCTGCGCGACGCGTTCGAGCGCGCGGGCGTGGCCGCCGACACGCGCTACTTCCGCGTGAGCGATGCCGAGGCCGCGGAGATGCAAAACACGCTGAAAGCGCGCCTCAAGCCGCTCGCCGCGATGGCGCTTTCGCTTTCGCCGACGGCGGTGGGCGACAGCCGCCTCGATCTGCTCGCGCGCAAGCTCTGGGAACTGAACGACCCGAACTTCCTGAAGCCATTGGCCGCCGCGCTCAAGATTCCCGATGGCGAGACGGCCGAAGTTCTCTACGCTTGGATTGGAACGTCGTTCTTCCAGCGCGAGTTCGCCAAGCGCCAAAGCAATCTGAAGCGCTTCGCCGAGTGGCTGACGGTGAGAGCCAACGAAGCCGCCGAGCACGACACCGACGCCCGCAACGTCCGCGAGCGCGTACGCCAGAGCTGGTCGGCCGCAGGCTCGATCTTCACCCGCTACAGCACCAGCTACGACGCGCTGATCACCAAGGCCGACGCAAAACCGTTCGTCGATTATCTTGAGGGCGTGCGTGCGGACTTTTTGGCCCTGGGCGCGCACATGTCGGTGATCGACCAGTGTCTGTGCCTCTTTGATGTGATTGCGGGCGAGGTCCGTGGCAGCCAAGCGGGCCTGGAACTCCTGCGCGACCTGGCCGCGGGCATGCGCGACAGCGGCGATCGCGCCGCCGCTTAAAGCTTATCCACAACATTCGCCCGGCACACGCCGCGCGCGCTTGACCGCAAACCGTCCGCGTACGCACTTTCGCCGAAGTACCCGCGAAAGCGTTGGAAATCGATGACTCATTTGCGTATCGCCGGCAAGCGCGTGCAGACGGTGGAGCTCTATCTTTATCTGCTCTCCGCCGTCGTGACCGGCATGGCGTTCGTCGTCGCCGTCTACATCCGCGAGAGCCTGACCCCGTTCGTCTTCACGGCAAGTTACCAGCCCTCGTTCGCCGACGGCCTGTTGATGTTGGCGGGTGCGATGCTGCCAAAAATCCTGATGCGCGTGTACGAGCAGAAGACGGCGGCCTCCCGCGCGATGCACCTGCAGCTGCACGTGACCGCCGCCACGCTCTTCTTTTTCGCGATGATCTTGTTGTTCTACCTCCAGCCCGGCACCCGCATCCCCATCTCGATCGTCCTGATCTTCATCGCGATCGACCTGGTCGCGGCGCTGATCCTGATGCCGGCGCATTATTTCCTAGCCAAAGCCGCCGCCCAAAACCGCACCATCGCCGTGATGGCCGACGATGCGACGTTCTTGGGCCTCAGCGAACACCGCCTGATCAAATCCTCATCGCATCAAGCAACGTTCACGCGCCTGTCGCGCGAAGAACTTACCGGCGCCTTCGACGAAACCGCAGGCGCCGCACCGAAAGCGCCGTTCGAGCAAATCGTCCTCGACCGCGATTCCAGCGCCCACGTCCCCGACTGGGCGGTGCTTCTGAAAGCCCGCGACGCCGGCGTTCTGATCCAAACGCCGGAAGCGTTCCTGGAAAGCGAGTTCGGCGAGGCGCTGACCGACGAGAGCGCCGCCTACGACATCATCATGGCCTCGTCGTCGAATTGGAACCAGCTGCGCATCGCCATCAAGCGCGTGTTCGATTGGTTCGTGGCCTCAGGCCTCGCGCTCGCGCTGCTGCCGATCGCGATCCTCACCGGTTTTGCAATCTGGTTCGAAGACCGCGGCCCGGTCTTCTACCAGCAGCGCCGCGTCGGCCTGAACGGCCGCATCTTCTACATTCTAAAATTCCGCTCCATGGTGATCGACGCCGAAAAGATCGGCCCGCAATCGACCGAGATCGGCGACCCGCGCGTGACCAAGGTCGGCCGCATCCTCCGCCGCACGCGCCTGGACGAAATCCCGCAGCTCATCAACGTCTTGAAGGGTGAGATGAGCATGGTCGGCCCGCGTCCGCAGACACCGGGAAATGTGATCGAGTGGTCGAAGCCGAATCCGCTCTACCAGCTGCGCCATCTGGTGAAGCCAGGTGTATCCGGCTGGGCACAGGTCCGCTTCGCATATGTTGCAACCCAGGAAGACGCCCGAATAAAACTCGCGCACGACTTGTACTACGTAAAAAATTACTCGCTGATCCTTGACGTACTGGTCCTGTTGATGACGCCGCGCATCGTTCTCGCTGGCATAGGCGGCAGGTGAGCCGGTTCTGGAAAACGTTGCTCATCCGCAACTTGCCCCCAGCAAACCGACGTCCCTCAACGTGCGCGTGCGGGTCACGAAAAAAGAGCGCCCCTAACCTTCATTCCCAGATCGATTCGCATGCGGTCGCTGGGAGCATTCATGGACGGCACATCCGACACCCTCGTTCTGGACACGGCGTGGGAAATTCAAGAGGACGACATCCGCTTTGAGCCGCGCGCACACACGCCACAACAGCGCGGCCCGAACGGCGAGATCCCGTACTACGACATACGCGCCGCCCATCAAGCCGTCCCCGCCCCAAGCCTCGGCGAAAAATGGATCGCCGACGCCATCCGCTGGGTCAGCGCCAAAGTGCGCGGTGATGGCCACAGGTGAGAGGCGGTTGAAGGCAAGGTCAGTCACCGCCTCGCTAACGGCGGCTTGAACGGATGAAGACCTCAGCAATCGGCGTCCCTGAATTTGCCGCGATCGCGGCGTTGCTGCTGCTTTACTCGTATGCGGCGTACTACCTGTTCGGGCAGGGAGTTGCGTTGCTCCAGCCCAACTTCGTCTACCTGTCGATCTATGTCTTGGCTGTGTTGGTTCTCGTGACCGAACGGCGCGGCAGTGAGGGAGTCGCACAACACTCACCGTTGATTGCCACATTGGCGTCTCTGCTGGTCTTGATGGCGCTCCAGTTCGTCGTGGTGGACGTCGGGCAGGAAGGCTTTGCCTTGTTCGTTGGTCGGGTTCATTTCCTGCTGACTTTCGTGGCGATGATAGCGATCTTGAGCGCGTGCACGCGGCTGGATTTGATCGTCCGAGTGGTGGCGACGGTCGTTGTCGTCTCATGCGTAATCAATCTGGGCGAGTTCTTCCTCGCAGGGTCAGTGATCGACTGGCTTAGCAACGTGCCGGGCCGCGCTGCGGGCTTCTATGAGAACTCGAATGACTCGGCGATGTTCATCGCCATGGCGATTCCGCTGGTCGCATTGAACACGAACACAAGGGCACGTTGGGCGTTCTACGGCCTGACCCTCGCAGCGGTCTATGTCACGTTCAGCAGAGGCGGTCTGATCGCGTGGGCTCTGTTTGTGGCGGTGTCAGAGTTGGCGCAAGGTCATCGCCGCGGCTGGGGTGTCCGAGCGATGGTCTTCGGTCTCGGAGGCTTTGTCGCTATCGGAATCATCTCGTTGTTCAGCGCCGACATCGCGAGATTGATGACAGAAACGCTGTGGCCATATCTCGACGCAAACACGAGCGCGCGCATCGAATTTCTGAGTAACGATTCAACGCAAGAACGCTGGATGGTTCTTCAGCGAGGGTTCGAAGCGTTTGCTGCTGCCCCGCTGTTCGGCGAGGGCGTTGGGTACACCTATGCGTGGGACTTCCCGGTCTCCGTCCACAACATGATGGTACTAATGCTTGCCGAGATGGGCATCATCGGCGGCGTTTGGTACTTGCTCTTTCTCTGGTCGCTTTGGTCTTATGGTCGGCCATATGGAGCACTGGCGTTCCTTGTCATCCTGGTGACGGGTCTCTTTACGCACAATCACCTGGAGCGTCCTGCCGTGGCGATGGCAATTGCGCTCTACGCCGTTGCTGCTCGAAGGACCCGTGGCGCGCCGCGCATCGAAGAGTCCAAGTTCTCAAACGCCGGTATTCGGGTTGGTTCGACGCATGGGCGCAGCCACGCATAGCCGCATCGCCCGTTCGGTCGTTGTCGTCGGAATGTTTCTGGTCGTCGGGAGGGCCTTAGGAGCCGGTCGAGAGATTCTACTGGCGGCGAAGTACGGCACCGGCGAGGTAATGGACGCCTACCTCTTTCTTTGGAACTTGGCCAACTGGCCGATCTCGGTCTGGCTTAGCGTCCTAACAGTGGTCGCAGTTCCCATTTTTGTGCGGTCGGTCGATCATCCCGACGGGGCGGCAGCGGTGTTCGTTCGTGAACTCACCGCACTAAGTGGTGTGATTGGGCTCGGACTAGCGATGGTAATGATGGCAATGGCTTTCAGCTTCGCTCATCTGACCCCCAGCGTTTTTGGCGCTGGCACCGCGCGTGAGCTAGTGGCCATGGCACTTCCGATGAGCCTGATGTTGCCGGCAGGCTTGATTGTTGGCGCGCTCTCGGCTCGATGCATTTCCCTGGAACGGCACATCAACACGCTCGCCGAAGGGGTGCCAGCGCTCGTTGTCATCATTTGCATCGTCAGCTTCTTTGACCACACTAGCGCCGCTTTAGCCTGGGGTACCGCAATTGGCTACTGCACCCATGCGGTTGCACTCGCTTTTGCCCTGCCTCCCGCCGACGCAATATTTGAAACGAAACTTCACCGGATGCAGTCATCACCGCTTTGGCCCTCTTTCTGGTCCGGCTTTTGGATGATCGCCGTCGGCCAATTGATCCTCAGCGCGACGACGATCCTTGACCAACTCTTGATCGCTCAGCTGGGTACCGGCGCGATCTCAGAGCTCGGCTACGCAAACCGAGTGCTTGCTCTCATCTTGGGCATTGGCACGACAGCCGTTGCACGAGCGACCCTTCCAGTGCTGTCGGCTCTCCGAGGAGAGGGTGGTCCGGTCCAAACCGCTTCGAAGTTGGCGCAAGCGCTCTTCGCGATCGGCGCACTATCGATCGTGCCGCTGTGGTTTGCCTCACCGTGGATCATTGAAATCCTCTTCGAGAGAGGTGCCTTCGGGCCCGCTCAGACGGCCGCAGTTACAACAATTCTGCGGATCGGCCTGCTGCAAATGCCGTTCTATTTTGCAAGCTTGGTTGCGGTGCAAGTTTTGGCCGCGCGCCAGCAGTACCGGGGAATTCTCCAGATATCGGTCCTCAATGTCGCGGTCAAAGTTGCTGGCAATTTCGTGTTCATCGACATTTATGGAGTGGCTGGTGTTCTGGTGGGGACGGCTTTGATGTACGCGTCAGCGATGATGACAGCATGGTACTTGGTGTCGCGATCGGAGTCGCGATGAGCCACGACGCATCGAGTGACGCGCCGATCCGAGTGATGCTCCTCATCTCTTCGCTTCTCGGAGGGGGGGCGGAGCGTGTGGCTGCGAGCTTAGCCAACGACTGGGTGCGTGAGGGCAAGGTCGTGAGGCTCGTGACCTTGGAGTCGGCGCGCAGCGATTTCTATGTCTTGGATCCGAGTGTCGAGCGAGTCGCGCTGTCGTTAGCTCAGCCGAGCTCCGGCCTTTGGGCAACCTTCAAAAACAACGCCACGCGCATCAGGGCGGTGCGGCGGCAGTTGCTGGAGTTTCGACCAGATGTTGCCGTCGGCTTCATGACAGTCTCGAGCGTGCTTCTTGCGGTCAGTGCGCTTGGACTAGACTGTAGGACACTCGGAACCGAACGAAGCCATCCGCCGGCAACGCCACTGGGATTCATTCGAGAAACAGCTCGGACCATTTCATATCGTGCTCTCGACGGCGTGCTGGCGCTGACAGATCAAAGCGCAAAATGGATACGGGAACACACGCTTGCAAAGACGATTCACGTCATTCCGAACGCGGCGCGCTGGCCGCTACATCGGCAAGATCCAGCTGTGTCCCCGGATGTCGCGTGCCGACCGGGACGAAATGTGCTCTTGGCGGTAGGACGCCTCGATCCAGTTAAGGGATACCCGGAATTACTAGAAGTGTTCTCTCGTTTGTCCCCTAAGCACATGACCTGGGATCTTGTGATATTGGGCGAAGGCGACCAACGCGGGGAGCTGGAGAACCTGGTGGCACGGCTCATGTTGAATGGTCGCGTGTTCTTGCCCGGGATCGTGGGCAACGTCGCAGATTGGTATCAGCGCGCCACCATCTATGTGATGACATCGAAGTATGAGGGCTTCCCCAACACACTCGTCGAGGCGATGTCGTGCGGCCTTCCTTCGGTGAGTTTCGACTGTGATGTTGGTCCAAGAAACATCATTCGACCCGAGGTGGATGGTGAGCTTGTTCCGAACGGCAATCTCAATGCGCTTGAGCATACCTTGGATAGGTTAATGAGCGACGAGCCGTCGCGCGCAACATACGCCGCGTGCGCAACAGATGTTCGCAATCGATTTGGCCAAGCGCAGATTCTCAAGAGCTGGCACGATCTTCTCGCCACATTGGCAGAACAGCGGCGTTCCAAGATTGGCGCTCACGCCAAATGAGGATCGTTCACGTCATCACGGGTCTCGACACCGGTGGCGCGGAGACGATGCTGCATAAGATCGTAGGGGCGACGCGGTCGGAAGCTCGCCACGCCGTAATTTCGCTCGCTTCGATCGGCCCTGTCGGCCAGCGCTTAGTTGCTGACGGGGTTGATGTCCATGCGCTCGGGATGTCGCCAGGTCGCATTTCACTGCGCGGCGTGCTCGATCTTGCTGGCAAGATTCAAACCCTCAAACCGGACGTTGTCCAAACGTGGATGTATCATGCAAACCTGGCTACCGCCGTCGTAAAGTTACTCGCCCGTCGCTCTTGGACTTTGAATTGGTCCGTACGGTGCACCGTCGATCCGATGAAGTCGGAAAAGTTGCTCACTCGCCTCGTTATGCGAGCGGGGGGCTATCTGTCGGGTTTGCCAAACGCGATTGTCTACAACTCCAGCCGTTCACGAAAAGAGCATGAGGCACTTGGATATCGTCGTGATCGCTCGAAGGTCATCGCGAACGGGTTTGATATTGCCAAGTTTTCTCCGAGCCCTTCCGTTCGGACAGAAATGCGTGCAGCGCTCAAGGTTGCAGACGGTGACATATTGGTTGGGCACATAGCGCGGCTCGATCCCATGAAGGACCAATTGAACTTCCTGAAGGCGGCAGCGAAGGTTTCGGAGCGCGTGCGCAACGCCAAGTTCCTCCTCGCAGGCCGAGGCGTACCATCCTTAGCTTCGGAGCCGCGCGAGGCGCGCTCCCTGATCACGCAACTCGGCGATAAGGTAATGTTACGTGACGAAACCGCGAACATCGTTGATGTTTTTCGGGCGCTAGATGTGTGCGCTTTGAGCTCTGCGTATGGCGAGGCCTTTCCAAACGTCCTCGGCGAAGCGATGGCTTGCGGTGTTCCTTGCGTTGCCACGGATGTAGGCGACTGCCAACTAATTTTGGGGGACACTGGGCGCATAGTGCCGCCACGGGATTCCGCAGCCCTCGCTCAGGCGCTTGAGGAGAGTATTTCAATGTCGCGCGATGAGCGAAGGGAAATTGGTATCGAAGCCCGAGCCCGGGTTCACGAGCAGTTCTCACTCGATTTGTGCAAGCGTCAGTTCCTGGATGTATGGCGATCCACGCGGGGGGCGCACTAGAAAATGTGTGGGATCACCGGATTTCTCGTGGCGCGAAGCGGGTTCGACTCGCAAAGCGCGATCGTTGCTATGACGGATGCGATCATTCATCGCGGCCCTGACGCTGGTGGGCATTGGTGCGACCAAGAAAGCGGCGCCAGCCTTGGGATGCGCCGGCTTGCCATCGTGGACCTGTCGCCTGCCGGCGCGCAACCCATGTTCTCGGAGTGCGGACGCTTCGTCTTCGTCTTCAATGGAGAGATCTATAATCATAAAAGTCTTCGCGCCCGGCTGGATGGCGAAGGGCGATCACCACGTTGGCGCGGCCACTCCGACTCAGAGGTTCTTCTGGCCGCGATCGCGGGCTGGGGGCTGACGGGGGCGCTGCAACAGGCCAATGGGATGTTTGGATTGGCGCTGTGGGATCGACAGCGGCGGACGCTCCAACTTGCATGCGATCGCTTTGGCGAGAAGCCAATCTACTACGGTCTTCATCACGGCAGTTTCCTGTTTGCGTCAGAATTGAAGTCGATGCGGAAATTCCCCGGCTGGAATCCGCAGATCGATCGCAACGGGCTAAGGCTGCTGATGAGGTATGGCTACATTCCCGCACCCCATAGCATCATCGACGGCGTTTGTAAGGTCGAACCGGGCACAATCGCAACGATAGAAGCTGCCAATGGGCCAGGTCAGCCCGGTGGCGTGCGGTTCGAGCGATACTGGTCGGCGCACGAGATGGTTGCGCGAAGTCGTGCAACACAATTGAGGATTTCTGAAACTGACGCGCTCAATGAGTTTGATGCGCTGTTTCGCAGTTCGGTTGGCATGCGGATGGAGGCCGACGTTCCACTGGGTGCGTTTTTATCTGGTGGTTTTGACTCGACCGCCGTCGTCGCGATGATGCAGCTGCAATCGTCGCGTCCAGTGCGCACATTCTCAATTGGGTTCAGCGAGCCAAGATTTAATGAAGCGCCCTTTGCGAAGGCGATCGCTCGTCACCTCGGCACTGACCACACGGAGCTCTATGTAACCCCTCCCGAAGCGATGGAAGTCATACCGCGTCTGCCGACACTTTACGATGAACCCTTTGCAGACAGCTCGCAGGTTCCGACCTTCCTGGTATCCAAGCTCGCGCGGCAGCACGTGACCGTCGCGCTGTCCGGTGACGGCGGCGACGAACTATTCGGCGGTTACAATCGCTACTTCTTAGCGTCCAAGCTGCTTCCCGGCTTGACCGCAGCGCCATACATGCTTCGACGGATAGCTGCATCAACGATCCGCCATGTGGGCGCGCGCGGCTGGGATGGCCTTTACCAAGCACTGACGTTGGGTCGCGGAAAAATGCCGGTTGGCGATCGCGCCTTGAAGTTTGCAGAACTGCTTTCGGCGCCAACGCGGCTCGACGGTTACCATCAGCTTATCAGCTCGTGGCAAGCGAGCGACGAAATCGTTCTGGGCGGCAATCTGCCAACAACCGTGCTTGATAGCCGGAAAGAAATGCCAGGCGGCATGAGCTTCGTTGAACAGATGATGTATCTTGACCTCATCACCTACCTACCGGGTGACATTTTGACGAAAGTCGATCGAGCAACGATGGGCGTCAGCTTAGAAGGTCGAATCCCGTTCCTTGATCACCGGGTAGCGGAGTTCGCGTGGCGGCTGCCACTGTCTAACAAGATTGGGGGAGGCGAGGGGAAGCGCATCGTTAAGCAGCTGGTTCATCGCTACGTACCGCCAAAGCTGATGGATCGGCCGAAGACAGGATTTGGTGTTCCTGTCGGCGAGTGGCTACGCGGCCCGTTGCGCGACTGGGCGGAGGGGCTCCTCGACGAGCGCAAGGTCGCTCAAGGCGGTTACTTCAACACGAAGCTCGTTCGAGAGTGCTGGTCGCAACATTCAAGCGGTCGGCGGAATTGGGAGGCGCGATTGTGGCCGTTGCTGATGTTTCAAGCGTGGCTGGACGAGAGAGTTCATTCAGCGTAGCCACTGCGACGACGTTCTTGTCATATCTGCTGCGCGCGCGAGCAAGCGCAGCGACCGCCATGGGCTCGCGCTCTCCCTCAGAGTTCAGCACCTCCATCGCTCCCGCCAACGCCTTCGCGTCGCGCGCCGGCACCAGCAGCCCGTTCTCCCCATCCACCACTGTCTCCCGGCACCCGGGCACATCGGTCGTGATCACCGGGCGTCCCATCGCCATCGCTTCGAGCACGGTGCGCGGCGTTCCTTCGCGATAGGACGGCAGCACGAACACATGGCACTGCGCGATCAACGGGCGCACGTCGTCGACGGCGCCGCGATAATCGATCAGTCCCTCACGCACCCACGCGTCGACTTCCGTGGGCTTCACTGAGGTAGGATTGCGATCGAACGGACCGACCAGCACAAACCGCGCCTCCGGCCGCCGGCGCTTCACGAGACGTGCCGCCTCCACGTACTCATAAACACCCTTGTCGCGCAGCAGCCGCGCGATCATCAAAAACGTCGTCGGCCCCTCCGGCATCGGCGCCGGGCGAAAGTGACTGAGATCGACACCGGAGCCGTTGACGATCCCCACCCGCTGCTTCGCGCGCGTGAGCTTCAATCGTCGAAACACGTCGCGGTCGTCCGGGTTCTGAAAGATCACGGTATCCGCTTGGCCGAGCGCCATGCGATAGGCCGCACGTGCAGCCAGGTTCACCGCACGCCGCTTCAACCACTCGCGCGCACCTTCTTGCCCGCCCTCCGTGAACGCATAGCCGAGCCCCGTGATCATCGCCGTGCGCCGCCGAACGCCCGCAAGGCGGCCGGCAATCAATCCGCAAATCACCGGCTTGATCGAATACGTGAACAGCAAGTCCGGCTGTACCGAACGGATCAGCGCGCCGAACGCGCGCACCGTTCGCCAGTCGGACAGCGGATTGAGCCCGGTCCGCTCGATCGGCACTTCCACGTATGGGACGTCTCGCTCGGCGAACCAGGGCAGCAGATGCCGGTCTTCCCCCGTGCCCGCCGCCGTCACTTTGTGCCCGGCCGCCAGCATCGCCTCGATCAGCGGCCCGCGGAAATTGACCATCGTTTTGGGGTCGTTGCCGAGAATCAGGATGTGCATGAGACCTACATTGGGTCGCCCGACTCACCGCGTCACGCACGCAGCCTTCGGTCCTCCGCGGAGCCGCTCGCAGGGCGCGCAGAAAAGTCTGTGCATAGAGCGGCGATGTCGTTTCGGGGTTGACAGAGTTCACTATTTGTTCTAGTGTGGCGGCATGGCTTACGTCCTTGCCTTTGCGCCCCCACAGCCGTCAACGGCACTTGGTTTTCGCGCCGATTTTGCGCAAACCGGGGGTATGACCATGGAACCCGTTCAGCACACGTTCGCCGCCTCTGCCGCCCGCATCGCTTATGTGGAATGGGGCAAGCCCGGGGGGCAGCCTGTGCTCCTCATCCATGCCACCGGTTTTCACGCCCGCGTCTGGGACCAAACGGTCAAGGCGCTGGGCGCCGGCTTCCACGTCTTCGCCGTCGACGTGCGCGGCCACGGGCGGAGCGAGAAGAAGGGCGCCATGCCCGACTGGACCGTCGCCGCGCACGACATCGGCGAACTCGTCGACCATCTGAATTTGAAAAACGTGATCGGCGCCGGCCACTCGATGGGCGGCCACGTGCTCGTTCAAATCGCCGCGGAGCATCCGCGCGCGTTTGAGCGCCTCGTCCTCGTCGACCCCGTTATGCTGCCGCCCGAAGTTTACGCGAACCCAAAATTCTTCGCGATGCCGGAAGGGCAGGTGCACCCGGTCGCGAAGCGCCGCAACGCGTGGGCTTCGTGGGAAGCGATGTTCGACGCGTTCAAGACGCGAGCGCCCTATTCGCTTTGGAACGCCGACGTGCTCGCCGACTATTGCCGCTACGGTCTCGTGCCTGCGGCAAGCGGGCAGGGCTTCGAACTCGCCTGTCCGCCAGAGATCGAAGCCTCGATCTATACCGCCAGCGCCGGCACCGACATCTACGCAATCGCTGCGCGCGTTAACGTGCCTGTTGTCGTTCTACGCGCAAAGCCGCGCGGCGACGGTCCGCGTGATCGCGCGGATTTTTCCGCGTCGCCGACATGGGAAGGCGCCGCACGCGCGTTCGCGCACGGTCGCGACGTGCCGCTGTTCCATCTTACGCACTTCATTCCGATGGAGGATCCCGCGTTGACCGCGCGTTTCATCGCCGACGAACACGCAGTGCTGGTTGCGACGAACGACTACGCGCAGGACGCGCGTCAAAAGTCTTAACTGTGAATTCTGGCAGAACGTTGTTGCGTCCGCGCGCGCATCGTCGTTTATCTGCGCGCATAACAGTCGAAGAAGAAGGCCAGGGTAATTCCAAGCGCCCGATGTCCGCGCACCAGCGCGCAGCATCGGGCGCCTTTTTTTGGTCCCCGGGCGACGTGAGGCATGATTTGAGACACTGTCTCAGTGTCCCAGACGTCTCAGTTAAGCTTGGACGGCGAGCTTTCGCTCCCAATTCAACGCCGACTCCACGATCGTCGTCAGCCGCGCATGCTGCGGCACCCAACCCAGCTCCCGCTTTAGCTTTCGGGAATCGCACGCGAGCGCCGGCGCATCGCCCGCCCGCCGCGGCATATCCCGCGTCGGCAGCGCATGGTTCAGTACCTGCCCAAACGCGTCGGCCACCTCGCGCACCGAATGCCCGGTGCCGTAACCGCAATTGTAGAGCCGCGTTTGCCCTTCAGCGCCCGGCTTTGTCAGCGCCAACTCATGCGCCGCCGCCAAATCCATCACATGAATATAGTCCCGCACGCAGGTCCCATCCGGCGTTAGGTAGTCGGTCCCAAAGATGTTCAAAACCTCGCGCCGACCGGCAGCAACCTCGGCCGCCACCTTGATCAGATGCGTCGCCTCCTTCACCCGCTGCCCCGTCCGCATTGCAACATCGGCACCGGCTACATTGAAATACCGAAAGATCGTCGCCCGCATCCCCGACACCGCCGCGATGTCTTTCAGCATGAACTCCGACGCCAGCTTCGAATGCCCATAAGGGTTCACCGGCACGGTCGGCACGTCTTCCGCGATCAACGCCTGCGCCGGCGCGCCGTAAACGGCCGCCGTCGATGAAAACACAAAATCGCGCACACCCGCCTTCGCGCAGGTGTCGAACACGGTGAGCGACTTCACCGTGTTGTTGAAATAATACTTCGCCGGCTCCGCCACCGACTCCTCGACGCGAATCGCCGCCGCCAGCTGCACCACGCCCTCGGCGCGAAAGTTCTCGAGCACCGCCTTCAGCGCCCCCGCGTCACCGCAATCGCCTTCAAAGAACTGCGCCCGCGAAGGCACGGCTTCACGAAATCCGGTCGACAGATTGTCGAACACGCCGACTTCGTGCCCGCGATCCAACAACGTCCAGGCGAGCGAGCTGCCGATGTAGCCAGCCCCGCCGATGAGGAGAATGCGCATCCAACCCTCAAACTAAACGCGCCGTTCATGCACCATTCAGGGCGCCAGGCGCAAAAGCCGAACCTGGGGACACCCTTCTGAAAAGGTCAAACGAAATGAGACTGCAAACTCTCGCTCCAGCCCTTGCGGCAGCGCTGAGCTTGAGCCTCGTCGCGGCCGCACCCGCCTGGGCCGATCGCGGCGAAGGTGGCGAGCGCGGCGGCTGGCGTGACGGTGCGCGCGGCGAACAAGGCGACGGTGGCGGCCGCGGCGGCTGGCGCAACCGCGGCGGAAATCCACCTGGCCCTGTCGGTGGCCCTGGCGCAGGCAACCCACCCGGACCCGCCGGCGGTCCTGGGGCAGGTCCACGCTGGGATAGTGGCAACCCGCCTGGTCCGGCGGGCGGCCCCGGTGTCGGCAATCCCCCCGGTCCAGTTGGCGGTCCCGGCGCAGGCCCGCGTTGGGGTGGCGGCAATCCGCCGGGTCCAGCGGGCGGACCGGGCGCAGGCCCGCGTTGGGGTGGCGGCAATCCGCCGGGTCCAGCTGGCGGACCAGGCGCAGGCCCCGGCTGGGGCAATCCTCCCGGACCTGTTGGTGGCCCCGGAGCCGGACCTCGTTGGCGCGATCGCGACAATAATCCGCCGGGACCGCGCGGCGGACCTGGCACGAATTGGGAGAACCCACCCGGCCCACGTGGTGGACCGGGTGCAGGCCCCGGCTGGGGCAATCCTCCCGGACCTGTTGGTGGCCCCGGAGCCGGACCTCGTTGGCGCGATCGCGACAATAATCCGCCGGGACCGCGCGGCGGACCTGGCACGAATTGGGAGAACCCTCCCGGCCCCCGCGGCGGGCCTGGTGCATCCCCCGACCGTGACTGGCGAGACCGTGATTGGCGTCATCGCGACCGCGACTGGCGTGACAACCGCTGGCGCGACCGCGGCGAGTGGCGCCATCGTGATTGGGGAAATCGTTGGCCGGGCACGAGGCAACATCGCCATTGGCGGCCATACCACTACTACTACGGCAACCATTGGTACCCGCATTGGTACAACAACGGCTGGGACGACAGCTGGCGTTGGTACATCTCGCTGCGCTTCTTCGACGACAGCTACTGGTGGTACTACGACGACGCGTGGTGGATTTGGGACTATCGCGGGCACTGCTGGCGCCAAGACTATCCGCGCTGGGGCAACTACGGTTGGCGCGACCGCTACTGGCCGCGCGAGTGGAACACCTACCGCTGGCGCTTCTGCTGGTAAGACGAACAAAGGGGCCGGAGAGAAATCTCCGGCCCTAGTTCTTTGGCCAAGGCCGATAGTAGTCTTTGTACCAATCGATGAATTTGGGAATGCCGACGCTGATCGGCGTCTTCGGCTCAAAGCCTAGATCCCGCCGCGACGCCTCGATGTCCGCGTAAGTGCGCGCAACGTCACCGGGCTGCATCGGCTCGAACGCAAACTGCGCCTTGCGCCCAAGAGCTTGTTCGATGGTCGCAATGAAGTCGGTCAGCTTTTCCGAGCGATGATTGCCGAGATTGTAGACCGCATGCGGCGGCTTGCCCGACGGCACATGCGCAACCGCAGCCAGTACGCCGGCTACAATGTCGTCGACGAAGGTGAAGTCGCGCCACATCTCGCCGTTGTTGAAGACGCGAATAGGCTCGCCCGCGATGATCGCGCGCGTGAACAAGAACGCCGCCATATCCGGCCGGCCCCACGGTCCATAGACCGTGAAGAAGCGCAACCCCGTCGACGGCAAACCATACAGATGCGCGTAAGTATGCCCGATCAGCTCGTCCGCCTTCTTCGTCGCCGCATAGAGTGAGTTCGGCTGCTCGGTTTCATCGTCGATCGAAAACGGCAGCTTCGTATTGCCGCCATAGACCGACGACGAACTCGCATACACAAAATGCTGCAGCTTTGAGAATTTTCGGGCCAGCTCCAGGAGTACCACCTGACCCATCACGTTCGACATCACGTAGGTGTAGGGATCGGTCAGCGAGTGCCGGACCCCGGCCTGCGCGGCCAAATGAACGACGTGAGTGACCCCGGGGTATTTCGCGGACAGCGCCAGCATCGCCTCGCGATCCGAAATGTCGAGCCGCTCAAACTGAAACCCCTTCTGCGCCTGGAGTTGCTTCAGCCGGGCGTCTTTCAGGGACACCTCATAGTACGCATTCAGGTTGTCGACCCCGACAACGGTGTCGCTCCGCGCCAGCAATGCCTGGGCGACGTGAAACCCGATGAACCCGGCGGCGCCGGTCAAAAGAACGTGCATGGTGTGTGAGCTCCGACCAGCCGTCTATCCGACCGCAGCCCTGGCGTAAACAGGCCGGGCAGGGCAAACTGCCGCCGCAACAAGGAGAACGACCGATGCAACTGAATTTTATCGCACGTCCGCTTCTGATCGCCGGCGTCGCCGGTCTTATGGGTCTGTCCTACCTGGCGGGCGCGGCCCAGAGCGCCGGAACTGACACCGTCAACAAGTTGAACTCATCGGTCGACTTACTGGTCAAGGCGAGAGCCCTGCTGGAGGCCGCGGGAACCAATCGGCAGGGCTACGGCAACGTCGAAAAAGCAAAGGCCAACATTGACGGCGCCGTCGCGGAGATCTCCAAAGCGGTCAAGGCAAACGGCGGCTAACCCAATTTGGAAGCGCTCTACTGGGTCCTGACCTGGGCCTGTCATCGCAAGTGCCGCCATTGCTACGACGACCGCTTTCGCCCGTACGTGCGCGATGAGTTGAAGCGCGTCGTCGGCGAAGGGCAGGCGGCCTATCGCGCGATCGTCGCGAACCTTCCCGATGTCATGACTTACGCCGACCCGAAACGCCCGGGGCAGCGCAAGCAAACGCTACTCGTGCTCGCCGGCGGCGAAGTCTTGATCGACGGCGTGCGCGAGGAATTGTTCTACCCAACGCTCGATGCGATCAAAGAACGCTGGGGCGCAAACGGCCCGCACATCTCTGTCCAAACCACCGGCGACGTTCTCAAGCCCCGCTACGTAGAGGAGATGCTCGCCCGCGGCGTCGGCACGATCGCCATCGCCAGCATCGACGACTTCCACGTGGGTTTTGAAGGTGAGAAAAAGTTCGCCTTCATGGACGAAGTCCGCGCGCTGATGGCGCCCTTCGGCCTCAAGGAAATTGGCCTGGGAGGTGCGCGCGATCCGCGCCTGAAGACGCCGAACCAACGCCGCGAAGCGCTAGGGCAGGGGCCGTTCTATCTCTTTTTCGGCGCTCAACCGGAGCTGTGGATCGGTGAGCTTTGGCCCCGCGGCCGCGCCTGGACGAACGGTCTCACCAACGCGACATACGAAACCAACTTCTGCGCGCGCTGGAGCGGCGGCAGGAATTTCCTCAACTTCGGCGAAGCAGGTTCCGAAGTCGCGATCGAACCCGACGGCTCGATCTATCCCTGTTGCCTGAAAACGAAAGCACCGCTCGGCAATCTAACGGAGGAGCGTCTCGAAGACATACTCGCCAGCCTCAAGGGACATCCGGCGCTCGAGGCGATCAACGCCGGCGATCCCGAAGCCATGGGCCTTAGCACCGGTTGGTCACGCGAAGACTATCGCAAAGCCTCAAGCGTCACCGACCCCAAGGGCCGCCCGGTTGCAAACGTCTGTCTGGGCTGCGACGTCTTTTTTGAGAAGCACTTGGGCGAGGAACTTCAGCGCATCCGCGCCGATCGCCTCGCCGCGCGTGCTCTTACAAACTCCAATACGTGATTCCCTTCGGCACGCTCGCCGGATCGATCGCAGATCGCACGTCGATCAACACACCCTGCGGCTTCAGCTTCGCGAAAAGCTTCGTCGGATCGCTCAAAAACTCGCGATGCGGCACGGCCAGAATAAGCGCGTCGAGCTGCTTGGCCTGCGCCTGATCGGTGAGCGCGATGCCGTACTCGTGCACGGCATCCTCCGGCCGTGCCTTCGGATCGCTGACAGTGGCGCCGATGCCGAAACTCCCAAGCTCGCGCACAATGTCCGGCACCCGGCTATTGCGGATGTCTCCGACGTTCTCCTTGAACGTCAGGCCAAAGATCGCGACCCGCGCCTCGCTCAACGGCGTTGTGTTGCGGCTCAAGAAACGCACCAATCGCTGCGCCACAAAGGCGCCTACGCCATCATTGATCCGGCGCCCCGCCAGAATGACATCGGGGTGATAGCCCATCAGCTCGGCCTTAGTGGTGAGGTAATATGGGTCGACCCCGATGCAGTGGCCGCCCACCAATCCCGGCGAGAACGGCAAGAAATTCCACTTCGTCCGCGCCGCTTTCAGCACGTCCGCCGTACGAATATCGAGCCGGTCGCAAATCAGCGCCAACTCGTTCATCAGTGCAATGTTCAGATCGCGCTGCGTATTCTCGAGCACCTTGGCCGCCTCCGCGACCTTGATCGACGGCGCGACATGCACGCCTGCCGGAACAATCCTACCGTAGAGTCGCGCCAGAGTTGCAGCGGTCGCCGAATCCTCGCCGGCAACAACCTTGGTGATACGTTGCAACGTATGTTCTTTGTCCCCAGGGTTGATCCGCTCCGGCGAATAGCCCAGGCGAAAATCTGACCCCTGGCTCAAACCCGAAACCTGCGCGAGTATCGGTCCGCAAAAGTCTTCTGTTAGACCTGGATAGACCGTCGATTCGTAGCAGACAATCGTGCCGCGTTTGAGTGCGCGTCCGACGGTTTCCGAAGCGCTGCGCAAGGGGCGAAGGTCTGGGCGTTTCTGATCGTCGATCGGTGTCGGCACGCATACAATGAAGACGTCCGCGCCTTTAAGGTCCTCCTCGTGATGCGTGAATTTCAGTTGGCTCGACCTCAATTCCTCCGCCGACGCCTCTTCGGTCCAGTCCTCAGCCCGCGCCAACGCCTCGACACGGCCCCGATCGATGTCGAAACCGATCGTGCCCGGAAACTTGGCCGCAAATCCGAGCGCCACGGGAAGGCCCACATAGCCAAGGCCAAGCACGGCAATTCGTTCACTCATCGCACGCGTTCTGTTGTTGCTGCGACCGGCATAGGTGCGCCACCATCTAAGCCTGTCAAGCACGCGGCGGAGATGGCGGGCGGATGAGCGGTGAAGCCAATTACGACCGCACCCTGACGCCGGAGCGAGCCCTGTTGCTCGTGTTTCTGGTTGTGCTCGCCTGGGCGCCGTTTCCCTACGGCTCCAACCGAGCCTGGGCCGAGTTGGCACTAGGTCTTGGCTTCGGCGCGATTCTTCTGGCCTGGTCAGGGGTCGCACTTACCGGATTTGCGACGGTATCGCCCATGAACAGGAGGCTCATTCTGCCAGGCCTTTGCGTTGGCGGCGCGCTCGCCTGGGCGTTCCTGCAGTCGCTTGATCTGACCGCGTTCGCTCAATCCTCAGGCCTCGACATCCGCGCCCTCGCACATCCCGTATGGTCGATGGCAACCGCGGCGCTCGCCGAAGGCACCGGCACCTACATCTCCGTCGATCCGGAATCGACCAGGCAGGCCATCTTCGCCGCCGCGCTTAGTGTCGCCGCTTTCTTGATCGCCTTCGAACTCGCGCGCGACCGCGATCGCGCAACACTTCTCCTCTCCGGCGTCATCGTCATCGGCTTTCTCTATGCCGCGGCCGCAATCGCCAGCTTCTATTTGAAGGTCGACTATCAGTCCTGGCTGATGCCTGATCCGAAGCCCGACAGCGGCAGGGTCAACGGTCCGTTCGTCAACCCGAACCACTTCGCGACGTTTCTCTCGGTTGCCGCCATCGCAGGTTTTGGGCTCTTTGCCGAAGGGTTGCGGCAGGCGATCATCTGGGACCGCGGCGCGCGCGTTTTCTTTCGTACCGCGCTTCAAGCACTAACCGGCGTGAACGCGCTGTGGCTGGCGGCGTTGGTGGCAATCTTGTCCGCACTCTTGCTGACGCAGTCGCGTGGCGGAGTCATCGCCTTCTTTGCGGGAACAATCGCATTGCTCGTTGCGCTCAGCGTCGGGCGCAAATGGAGCAACGGCGAGGCAACCGGCCAACGCGCTATGGCCGCCCTCGTGTTCGCCGTCCTGGGAATCGCAGCTGCTCTAAGTGCCGATCCGCTGCTTGGCCGCGTGCGAGACCAAGGCGCAACCGACGACGCGCGCGCCTCGCTCGCGGTCTCCACGATCAACGCCATCGAAGCAGCGCCGCTGCTCGGCCACGGCTTCGGTGCGTTCCAGCGCTACTACCCTCTGTTCGCCGACGGCACCGTTCAAGGCGACGTCGATGAAGCGCACAACGATCTGCTCGAAACGTTGGCGGATCTCGGCCTGCCGGCGGGGCTTGCTTTCATGGCAGGCCCCATGCTGCTCGCCGGCATGTGCTTCGCCGGCTGTCTGCGTCGGCGCCGCGATAGCCTGTTTCCAGCGGTGGGTTTCGCGGCCTCGGTAGCAGTGGGACTTCACGCGCTCGTCGATTTCAGCCTGCAGGTTCCCGCGGTCGCCGTCACCTATTCTGCCATTCTGGGCCTTGGCGTCGCGCAATCCTGGCGAACGAACATGGATTTGGTCCGCTAACTGCCAAAGCCTTGACTCACGACGGGACGGCGGTTTCTAAGCGCGCCCAATCGTCGTCGAGAGGTATTCATGGGCCGCGCACTTACATTCCCGGGGCAGGGCAGCCAAGCCGTTGGCATGGGCCAGGCGCTGGCGGAAAACTTCGCTATTGCCCGCGAGCTGTTCGAAGAAGTCGACGAAGCGCTAAAGCAACCTCTTTCCCGCCTCATGTGGCAAGGCCCAGAGGCCGACCTGACGCTGACCGAGAACGCGCAGCCGGCCTTGATGGCCGTCAGCCTCGCCGTGATGCGCGTGCTCGAGAAAGAAGGCAAACTCGACTGGAGCAAACACGTGATGTTTGTCGCCGGTCACTCGCTCGGCGAATACTCGGCGTTGGCGGCAGCCGGCGCTTTCACGGTTCCGCAAGCGGCGCGCCTTCTCAAGGCCCGCGGCGCGGCCATGCGAAGAGCGGCACCTGTCGGCACCAGCGGGATGGGTGCGTTGCTCGGCGCTGATTTCGCACAAGCCGATGAGGTCTGCAAAGAAGCATCGCAGAAAGGCGAGGTCTGCGTCGTCGCCAACGACAACGCGCCGGGCCAGATCGTGATTTCCGGCCACAAGGGCGCGCTCGAACGGGCGGCCGAAATCGCCAAGGCAAAGGGCATAAAACGCCTGATGATGCTGCCGGTCGCGGCCGCCTTCCATTCGCCGCTCATGGCCCCCGCCGCGCACGAAATGCAAGACGTGTTGGGCAGCGAGACCATCAAACCGCCGCGCGTACCCGTAATTTCAAACGTCAGCATCAATCCCGAGAGCGATCCCGCCACCATCAAGCGTCTGCTGATCGAACAGATCACGGGTCGCGTGCGCTGGCGGGAAACGATCGAGGGTATGCGCGGGCGTGGTGTCACCTCGTTGGTGGAAGTCGGCGCCGGCAAAGTGCTCACCACCATGGCCAAGCGGATCGACAAAGACCTGCCTGGGACGGCCATCGAAACGCCACAAGAAATCGAAGCGTTCCTGGCAACGCTCTAGCGAAGGAAGATCCGATGTTTAGTTTGAACGGCAAGACCGCGCTCGTCACCGGTGCCAGCGGCGGCATCGGAAGCGATATCGCTCGCGCGCTTCACAAGCAGGGCGCGACAGTCACGCTGTCGGGCACGCGCAAAGAAGCTTTGGAGGCGCTGAAGGTCGAACTTGGCGAGCGGACGCACATCGCGACCTGCAATCTGGGCGATTCAGCTCAAGTCGATGAGCTTCCGAAGACGGCCGAAGGTCTTATGGGCGGGCTCGACATCTTGGTCTGCAACGCCGGCATCACCCGCGACAACCTCTTCATGCGCATGAAGGACGAAGAGTGGGATGAGGTAATCAGAGTCAACCTCACCGCGACGTTCCGCCTCTCCCGCGCCGTGATGCGCCCCATGATGAAGAAGCGCTGGGGCCGCATCATCTCGATCACCTCGGTTGTGGGCGTGACCGGAAACCCAGGCCAAGCGAACTACGCGGCGACCAAAGCTGGCATTATCGGCATGACCAAATCGCTGGCCCAGGAGATCGCCTCCCGCAACATTACGGTGAACTGCGTGGCGCCGGGTTTCATCAAATCGCCGATGACCGACGTCTTGAACGACCAGCAACGTGCCGCCATCATGACGAAGATTCCGGCCGGTCGACTGGGGGGCGGCATGGACATCGGCGCTGCAGTCGCCTATCTGGCGAGTGAGGAGGCCTCCTACATCACCGGCCAAACGCTGCATGTGAACGGCGGAATGGCCATGATTTGAAGGACTTAACCGTACGCGAGCAGCAGTTGGCAAGCTCGCGGTAGGTGTGTTACCAACCCGACAAATTCCCGTAGGTCCGGATTCTACCAGTGGCCTTGGGGGTAACCCGAATCCGGCCAATAAGTTTCTCTCAAAGGACGAAAAAATGAGCGATATCGCTGACCGCGTGAAGAAGATCGTGATCGAGCATCTGAACGTTGAAGCCGAAAAGGTCACAGAGAACGCAAGCTTCATCGACGATCTGGGCGCGGACAGCCTCGACACCGTCGAGCTCGTCATGGCGTTCGAAGAAGAATTCAATGTTGAAATTCCGGACGACGCGGCCGAGTCCATTGTGACCGTTGGCGATGCCGTGAAGTTCATCAAGGAAAAAGCGGCCTAAGAAACAGTCGCGCCACGCCGATGCGCCGCGTAGTCGTCACAGGACTGGGTTTGGTCACGCCGCTGGCTTGCGGCGTTGAAGAGACGTGGTCGCGCCTCCTCGAGGGCCAATCCGGCGCACGGCCGATCACGGCCTTCAAGGTCGACGACCTGCCGGCCCGCATCGCGGCCAACGTTCCGCGCGGCGACGGTACCAACGGAACCTTCAACGTCGATCAATGGGTCGACGCGAAGGAGCAGCGCCGCGTCGATGACTTCATCATCTTCGGCCTGGCGGCGGCCCAGCAGGCGTTCACCCATTCGGGCCTTGTCCTCGACACCGAAGAGAAGCGGTGTCGCGCGGGGGTGCTGATCGGCTCCGGTATTGGCGGCCTCCCAGGCATCGAAGAAGCCTCGATCACTCTGCACGAAAAAGGCCCGCGCAAGATCAGCCCGTTTTTCATCACGGGCCGGCTGATCAACCTCGTATCTGGCCAGACCTCCATTCGTTTTGGACTGAAAGGTCCGAACCACGCCGTGGTCACGGCCTGCTCGACCGGCGCCCACGCTATCGGCGATGCGGCGCGCCTCATCGCGCTCGACGACGCCGACGTGATGTTGGCGGGCGGCGCCGAGGCTGCGATCTCGCGCCTTGGCATGGCGGGCTTCGCGGCATGCCGCGCGCTGTCGACCGGCTTCAACGATCAGCCCCACCGCGCCTCGCGTCCGTACGACAAGGACCGCGACGGGTTCTTGATGGGCGAAGGGGCAGGCGTCGTGGTCCTCGAAGAGCTCGAGCACGCCAAGCGTCGTGGCGCAAAGATCTACGCAGAAGTCACCGGCTACGGCCTGTCGGGCGACGCCTTCCACATTACGTCGCCGGCCGAAGACGGCGATGGCGGCTTCCGGGCGATGCAGATGGCTCTGAAGCGCGCCGGCCTGATGCCTTCCGACATTGACTACGTCAACGCCCACGGCACCTCGACGCCTGTGGGTGACGAGATCGAACTGCGCGCGGTCGAACGCCTCTTCGGCAATGCCGCCGAGAATGTCTCGATGTCGTCCACCAAGTCCTCGACCGGTCACCTTTTAGGCGCGGCTGGCGCGGTTGAAGCGATCTTCTGCATCCTCGCGATGCGCGACCAAATTTGCCCGCCCACGTTGAATCTCGACAATCCCTCGGTCGAGACCAAGATCGACCTCGTACCCCATAAGGCGAAGAAGCGGCCCATCCGCGCCGCCCTCTCGAATTCCTTCGGATTCGGTGGAACAAACGCTTCTCTGATTTTGACCGCGGCGCCCCGTTAGTTATATTTGCAAGAGCAGGCGTCCCCCACCAGCGGAGCAAGCTTTTGCGTTCGTTCTTCCGGTTCATCTTCATCGTTTTGCTCTTGGGCGCAGCCGTCGCCGGGGCCGGCGCCTGGTACGCCCTCCAACAGTTTGAGGCTCCCGGGCCTCAGGCGATGAACGGCGACGCGCAAACGATTGTGTCCCTACCGATGGGAACGGGACTGAACCAGCTCGCAAACATTCTTGAGCAGCGCGGCGTGATCCGTAGTGCGCTGATCTTCCGCGCCGGCGTGATGTACAACCGCAAGGCCGCCGCGATGAAAGCGGGCGAGTACGCGATTCCCTCCGGCGCGTCGCCGTCGCAGATCATGGACATCCTCATCGAAGGCAAAGCGATCGTTTACAAGCTGACGTTGGCTGAGGGCCTGACCAGCGCGATGATCGTGGCGCTCGTGCAGGGCGAGCCAGCGTTGACCGGGGACCTGACCGAAATTCCGGCCGAAGGTTCGCTGCTGCCCGAGACCTACATCTTCAACCGCGGCATGACCCGCGTCGATCTCGTCAAGCGGATGCAGAGCGATCACATTGAAGTGCTTGACCAACTGTGGGCCAAGCGCGCGCCGAACTTGCCAATCGCGACGAAAGAAGAGGCGGTCATTTTGGCCTCTATCGTCGAGAAGGAAACCGGCGTCGCCGAGGAGCGTCCACGCGTCGCCGCCGTCTTCGTCAATCGCCTGCGCAAGGGCATCAAGCTGCAATCTGATCCTACGATCATCTACGGCCTCACCAAGGGTGTTCCGCTCGGTCGTGGCATCCGCCAAAGCGAACTCGACAAGCCGACGCCGTACAACACCTACGCAATCGTAGGCCTTCCACCCACCCCGATCGCAAACCCAGGCAAGGCATCGCTGGCCGCGGTCCTGAACCCCGCTCAGACCGAAGATCTGTTCTTCGTTGCCGACGGCACCGGCGGCCACGTCTTCGCGGCGACCCTGCAGGAGCACGAGCGCAACGTGAAAAACTGGCGCGAGATCGAACGCCAGCGTGCGGCGGCCGCGGGCACCACACCGCGTTGAGTGCTTGCATCGACCGGCCTAAAGTCCCTGCCTGACTCACCTCAACGGACGGGGCCGATGCCGCTTTCCAGTATGACCGGATTTGCCCGCACCCAAGGCTCGCAAGGGCCTTGGCGATGGCATTGGGAGGTCCGCAGCGTCAACGCCCGCGGCCTTGACGTTCGCCTGCGCTTTCCGGAGGGATTCGAAGGATTGGAGCAACCCGCCCGCATCCTCGCCAACGAACGTTTTTCACGTGGCTCAGTAACGGGAACCTTGACCCTCGACGCCGACCCCGCGAAGGGCGCGATACGCGTGAACGCGGATGCGCTTCAGCAGGTCGTCGCTGCGCTCAAGCAGCTTGAAGGCAAGATCGAAGCTGAGCCGCCGCGCCTGGACGGCATCTTAGCGCTGCGCGGTGTGCTGGACACTCAACCGCTGACGATGTCGGAGGCAGAACTCGCCGCACGCGATGCCGCAGTGCTCGGCAGCCTCGCCGTCGCGCTGGACGCCCTCAAAGCGGCTCGCCGTGACGAAGGCGGGCGCCTCGACGCGATCCTACGCCAGCACACACAGCGCATGGAAAACCTCGTCGCCGACGCCGAACGTCTCGCGGCCACGCAACCCGAGCAAATGCGCGCTCGCCTCAGAACCTCGATCGAAGAGGTGCTGAAGGCACGCCCCGGCCTGAACGAGGACCGCTTGGCCCAAGAGATCGCATTGCTCCTTGCCAAGGCCGACGTGCGCGAAGAGATCGACCGCCTGAAATCGCATTTGACCCAAGCGCGCAATCTCTTCGCCGATGGCGGCGCGCAAGGACGCCGCCTCGACTTCCTGGCTCAGGAACTGAACCGCGAGGCCAACACACTTTGCTCGAAGTCGTCCGACATCCAACTCACGCGTATCGGACTGGAAATGAAGGCGACGATCGATCAGCTGCGCGAACAGGTGCAAAACGTCGAATGACCGCCATCACGAACATCAAGCGCCGCGGCATGATGCTGGTTCTCTCCTCGCCCTCCGGCGCGGGCAAGACGACGCTGGCGAAACGCCTGCTGGAGACGGATCGGAACTTCACGATGTCCGTGTCCGTCACGACGCGCGCAAAACGTCCGTCCGAGGTCGAGGGGCAAGACTATCACTTCATCACCGCCGACACGTTCGCGGAAAAGGTGAAGCGCGACGAGCTGCTCGAGTTCGCGACGGTGTTCGGAAATTCCTACGGCACCCCACGCGCACCGGTCGAGCAAGCGTTGGCGCAGGGCCGCGACATCCTCTTTGATATCGATTGGCAAGGCACCCAGCAGCTGAAGGAGAAAGCACGCGAAGACGTCGTTAGCATCTTCATCCTGCCGCCCTCTCGGGCGGAGCTCGAACGTCGGTTGAAGTCCCGCGCACAGGACTCCGCCGAAACGGTCGCTAAGCGCATGGCCAAGGCGAACGACGAGATCAGCCACTGGGCCGAGTACGACTACGTGATCGTCAACGACGACATCGGCCTCGCCGAGGCCCGCATTGCCGATGTCGTGCTCGCCGAGCGCCTGAAACGCGCTCGCCAAACCGGCCTCTCAGACTTTGTCCGCACCTTGATGGCGTAAGAGCGCCCGCGCGAGCGCCGCAAAACCTTCGACCGGTATCTCCTCCGCCCGCGCAGTCGGGTCGATCTCCGCTTCGGCCAACAGCGCGTCGCTGAAGGCGCCAAGCGATTTCAGGCTCGATCGCAGCATCTTCCGCCGCTGCCCGAACGCCGCCGCCGTCACGCGCTCCATCAGCCCCGGCAACGCCTCGCCGCGCGGCGTCGCCAACAGATCGAACCGAACGACGCTGGAGGTGACCTTCGGCGCCGGTGTGAAGGCGCTGCGATGGACGTCGAACATGATCCGCGGCGCGGTCCGCCACTGGCTGATCACCGACAACCGCCCATAGGCATGCGTGCGGGGCTTGGCGACGATTCGCTCCGCCACCTCGCGCTGAAACATTAGCGTGAGCCCCTGGTACCATGGTGGCCAGCGCTCAACGGTAAGCCAGTCGACCAGCAGGACCGTCGCGACATTGTAGGGCAGGTTCGCCACCACCAGCGCCGGCTCGCCGGGCTGCAGCAGCGTCACCTCGTCAATGCGCGTCGCATCGGCGGACACGACCGAGAGCCGCCCACCGAACGCCTGGGAAATCTGCTCGAGCGCAGGGAGGCACCGGTCGTCACGCTCGATTGCGACAACGCGTTGTGCCCCCTCGGCGAGCAAGGCGCGCGTCAACCCGCCGGGACCAGGCCCGATCTCGATCACGGTCTTGCCGGCAAGCGGTCCCGCCTCCCGGGCGATCCGGCGGGTCAAATTGAGATCAAAGAGAAAATTCTGCCCGAGCGAGCGTCGCGCGCTAAGCCCCAGCTGCGCAATCACCTCGCGGAGCGGCGGCAAGCCGTCGTCGGAACTCATGCGCTGGCGGCGCGCTGCAGCGCAATCCGCTCGGCCATGCGCAGCGCGGCCAGCAAGCTCGACGGATCCGCACGGTCCCGCCCCGCGATATCGAAGGCTGTGCCATGATCCGGCGACGTTCGCACGATCGGCAGGCCCAACGTGACATTTACCCCGCCGGCAAAGTCCAATGTCTTAAGCGGGATCAGCGCCTGGTCGTGATACATGCAAATCACCGCGTCGTAACGCGCACGGGCGGCCGCGTGAAACAGCGTGTCGGCGGGTAGGGGCCCCTTCACATCGATGCCTTGCGCCGCAAGGGCACTGACGGCGGGAGAGATCACGGTCTGCTCCTCGGTGCCAAGTGCGCCACTTTCCCCCGCATGAGGGTTCAGCGCCGCAATCGCAAGCCGCGGCCGTCCCACCCCAAAATCCTTCGCAAGCGCTTTGGCCGTTGTTGTCGCCGCCGCAATAATGGCCTCAGTGGTCAAGCTCCGCACCGCCTCGCCCAACGACAGGTGCACCGTCACCGGCACAACGCGTAGCCCCGAAATTGCCAGCATCATCACCGGCGTGGAGCCAGCGCATAGCGATGCCAGGTACTCGGTATGTCCTGGAAACTTGAACCCGGCGCCGTAGAGCGTCGCCTTGTGAATCGGGTTCGTGACAACCCCGCTCGCAGCGCCGCTTTGAGCTTGGGAGACCGCCTGCTCGATCGCGTCAATGACGGCTTGCCCGTTTTTGGCGTCGGCGACACCTGGGACCACCTTTACCTTCAAGCGCACCGGCAGAACCGGGACACCCTCAAAGAAGCGCTCACCGCCCTCGGCAACGGACGCGACCTCGATGATCCGTTGATGGCTGCGGATGCGATGCGCCTCCGCCCTGAGCCAATCGGGGTCGCCAAAAACGACAAACGCCGGAACGGGCCGCCCGTCCGGCGCATGCCAAGCTTTGATCGCTATTTCGCCGCCGATACCAGCCGGCTCACCCATGGTCAGCGCAAGTGGCTGCGCCTTTACCCCCATTGGCCTCTAATTGTCCCGCATCTCGATCGTCGCGTCGCGTCGCAAATCGCGCAGATAACGCCGCGCCAACATCGAAAGTTCCTGATTGAAGAGGCGGTTTTCGATCTCTTCCTTGGTGACTTCCTTCGAAGTACTGACCGCCGGTCCGCCGCCACCGACCTGCGCGGCCGGAACCATGCCACCAGCGCAAATGACGAACATCTCCACGCCGCCGGCGCCGCGCAATGGCGGGGTAGAGCGGCCATTCGGCGTTTGCTCGAGAATCTTGACGAACTGCGGCGCCATTTCGGCCACGGACATTTGTCCGATCGTGTCGAACTTCGCGCCACGAGATTTCGCGACCGCTCCTGCCGTCGAACAGCCGTTGATCGAACGGTACAACTCCATCGATGTCTGCCGGATTTGATCCTCCTTCGCCTTTGATGCGCCCTGAGGCAACGGGATCGAAATTCGCGCGAGGGTCAGTGTCGACTTCATCTTCTGCGCCGCTTGGGGTTTAGGGGCGGCAGCAACCGGCTGTTCCTTCGAGCCGGCAGACAGCCGCTTCTCTCTGACGCCGACCACATAGTAGCCGCCTGCCGCGCGGATTGGCTCTGAGATGGCACCTGGCGCCAGGCCCTTAACAGTGCTCGCCACGGACGCCGCGAGGTCTCCTTCGGTGACCCAACCGATATCGCCGCCGTTCGTCGCGGAGGCGGACTGACTGAACTGACGCGCGATCGCCGAGAAGGTGGCCCCGGACCGAAGCTGGCTGAGGATGCTCTGAATGTTTTGCTTCGCCTGTTCTTCCGCCTCGGGCGTGTCGACACCGATGAAAATTTCCGACACGAGATACTGCGTCTGCTGCGAAGATGCTTGAGCCTGCAGGTAGGCTGCATCGATTTCTTCGTCCGACACGGTAACGCGCGGTGCCAACCGCTGCTGAATTAACCTTTGCCAGGCGAGGTCGGCTTTAATCTGCGTTTGCAGCGTCGACCGTGAGATATTGTTCTCGTCGAGCATCTTGAAGATCTGGTCGACGCTGATGTTGTTCTGCTGGGCGATGCGCTTGAAGTTCTTGTCGAGATCCTCCTGCGTGATCTTGACGTTGTACTTCTGCGCCTCTTGAAGCTGCAGCAGTTCGTCGACCAGCTGCCGCAGCACCTGCGGCCGTAGGCGCTTCACCGCATCGTTGTTTTGCGAGCCGGACGTCACCAGAACGAGTTTGATCCGCTGGTCGAGGTCATAGGTTGAAATGATGACGTCGTTGACGACCGCAGCCGCGCGCATCGTCGTGGGCTCCTTGGTCGCGCCCGCGGCATTGGAATGATCACCCCAAACACCCAGCGCCAAAAAGACCAGAGAAGCGACAACGGCGGTAAAACGGAACGCGCCAACCGAACGACGAGGGGACATCGTACTTTCCAAGAAACGAGAGCAAGAGACGATCCGGCTGGGAAGCGAGACTCAACCCCGCAAGACCGTCACAACGTCCGGGAGAATAACCACTTCCCCGCCGCGATCAATGGTGGACGCCGACAGGGGCTGGGTGCCCCAATTGCGCCTTAATTCACGCCTTTGAGGCGGAACGTGAACAGAAACGAACTGGACGGCTCGATGTCGCGGTCACGCGTGAACCGGCGGCGGAAGTCGATGCCGAACTCGGCGCAGTCGTCCTCATAAGACAACCCGACCTTGCTCTCGATCATCTGGTCGTCCGCGAGATCTCGCCGCCCTGAGGCTCGGAACCAGAAATAGTCGATCGCGCGAATGCTCGTGGCGAGCGACACTTCTTCGCGTTGTTGTGGAATCAGAGGGTCGGGCTCCAGGAGCAAATAGCCCGCCTTCAAAGAATAGAAATTTGGATCGAACGCTTCGGCATAAACCTCGTTGCGCTCGAAGCGGAACGCCGACTGGTCGATTCGGAATCGATGAACCAACCGAATGTTGCCATCCGGCTGGATCGTCAAGCGTCCCACATAGTCGGATTGCTGGTTACGCAGCCCCGACTGTTCCGAGAAGGCATTGTCTTCGTGAAACCGATAGGTCTGCCCAATCATCGCCTCGGCGAACCCTTCGTCGAAGTAGGCGGCGGCGCGAATACCGGCGTTCACACGCGGACCGGTCTCCCACCTGTCGAGCCCCGGGAATTTGTTGAACGAGAACAGATTGGTCTCGTCAAACTCAAAGCTCGCGCTGTCCTCGTTCGGAATTTCGTCCGGGTTGCCACCATAGGGTGCGCCGATCACCTGCACGACCGGCTCGATGATCTGCTTCCAGCCCCAATCTGTGCGAACCAACGGATATCGCCACTCGACGCCAGCCGAAGGCAACACTCGTCCGACCGTCTCCTCATCCGTGCCGCTCACCCCCGTGTCGGTTACATGATAGGCATCCGCCCGCAGGTTTGCGAAGAAGGTCAGCAGGTGACCTCCCGGTGTCGTCACGGGCAACTTCCACGCCGCCGTCGTCGAGACCCGCGCCGTATCGCGACCCTCGCCGCGATAGAGATAAAGAGCGTTGCCGACCAATGAGAATCGCCCGCCCAGAACCGTTTCGTCCGGCACGTACTCAAGCTCGACCAAAGGGAGCACAAGCGGTGTCAATCCCGGGTCGTCTGTTTCGCGCAGGCCCTGAAAAAACCAGCCGTTCACCGCTGCATAGGAGCGACCGTCGATCCCTTCGATGAACAGGTTGTTCTCAAGCCGGTCAAGTGACGAGATATCGTACCGCTTCAGGTAAGTGTCATTCGACGTCAGCTGCGCGTCGTAGCCCCACCGCCAAACCTCATCGAGTTGGAACCGTCCGCGGCCGAACACGTGACCCTGCAGCGTTTCGTCACCGAATTCCGCGCCAAAGCGGTCGCGTCCCTCGCCGTATCGTCCACTGGCCTGAATGTTATAGGAGCCAGTTTCCGTCCGCTGCCGCCACTCGCCCTTCAAAAGTGGACCATCATTCTCAGTGTAAACTGGGGCGAGCAATAAGTCGTAGCTCGGATCCAAGGCGAAGTAGTACGGAACTTCGAGGAAGTAGCCGATGTCGGTCGAATGTCCGATCCCCGGGACAAGGAAACCCGACTGTCGCGGCGCTTCCGGGTCGGAGTGCGAGAAGTAGGGCATATACAGGATCGGGACGCCGAACACTTCGAAGAACGCGTCCTCGTACTCGACGCGTGCCTTCTCCTGATTGTAGATCACGCGAAACGCTTTAATCTGCCAGGTGGGTGCCTTCGCGGGCTCTTCCTTGCAGGGTTTGCAAGTCGTGTAGGCGGCCTTCTCGAGCGTCAGCGTCGTTCCACCGCTCCGCGTCGCGCGTGCGGCGGCGAGATGGCCGCGCCCCGCTATCACCACGTTCATGCTCTCGATGATGCCGTCGCGCATATCGTCGGTGACTTCGATGCGATTGCCCGACAGCGTCGTCCCGTTTGCCTCGCGGATCGTCGCGTTGCCCTCCGCGATAACAACCCGGGTCTGTTGATTGTAGGAGAGTTTTTCCGCGAGCAGCGTCCGTGGTCCGTACGTGACTTCGACATTGCCCTCGGCGGTCACGACATTGGTGTTCGCGTCGTAGGTCATCTTGTCGGCACGAATTAGAACTTCCTGCTTCTTCTCGCCGGCCGACGTGGCGCTTGGCGCACCAGTGGGAGCATCGGCCAGGCGCAGGCCAAGCACGACCGACGACGCATGACCAGACGCGGCCGCGAGCGAAGCTGAGCAGCAAACGGCAAGGAGGGTGGTGATGAGGCGATACGCGACCGTCATCCATCCTCCTGATTGAACAAAGACGCCATACCAAGCAACAATGCAGTCGTCGCGGGCGCCCACGCCGCCAAGGCTACGGGAACGATCCCGGATACCCCCAGGGCGTGAGTCACGTCCGTGAAGAAGTACAACAGGAACCCCGTCAGTACGCCTGAGAGAATGAGCCTCGCAGCCCCCCCAAGACGCGCCAGCCTTAGCGAGAATGCCGCCGCCACAAAGATCATAGCGCATAAGAGCACCGGCCCCGCAAGCAAAGCGTGGTAGTGGAGCCTATGTTTTGTTGCCGAAAAGCCCGCCCCCTCGGCTTGCGCAATGAAGGCGGGAAGGTCCCAAAATGCGATAGTATCTGGGGTTGCAAAGCTTTCTTGAATTTGGTTCGGAGTTAACGACGTTTTGACGTCGAGTGACGGATAGAACACAGCTGGACGGTCCGGACCCGTAACCCAGGCGCGTTCAAGGTGCCATTTCTCCTTTTGGAGTGCGGCAGCCTTCGCGTCGATTCGGCCGCGAAAGAGGTCCTTGCCCTCGTAGATGAACAGGATCACGTCCTGTAGTTTCAGCCCGCTGTCCGACACACGGAGTGCGTGAATTACCGTCTGGCCTTTTTCATCGCCCTGGCGAAGCCAGAGGCCGTTGCTCGAAACGGCAAGCAAGGAAGATCGGCCGCGGATGTACCGCGCTTCAAGTTCCTCGTAGCGTGAAATCAGGCGCGCGGCGAACGGGTTATACGCCGTCGTCATGAAGATCCCGATCAACAGGGACACGACCAGAGCCGGTGCCAAGAACAGCCACGCCGAAACGCCCGACGCGCGCGCTATCACCAGTTCTTGGCTGCGCGTCATTCGCGCAAAGCACCAAATCGCGCCAAACAGGACGGCAAACGGCATCATCTTTTCAGTGAGATTCGGCAGCTTCAACAGCGCCATCCCGATGATCGTCCAAAGCGGAACGGCATCCTTGCCTGCGGTGCGATTCAGCAATTCGACGATGTCGATTACGAATCCCAGTGTCACACAGACGCCGAATATCGTGAGCACGCTCAACGCAAACTGCGTCGCGAGATACCGCGATAGGGTCCAACTCAGGTTCATTGCGCAGGCTCTGGCGCGAGAGGCGCTATCGATCCGCGCCTGAGCCGGTCAAAACCTGGGAAAGCGAGCATGAACAACAATCCGGCGACCCAAAGCAGCGGCCAAACGTAGAGCAACGGCGCGAGGTCCGGCGAGTTGTTCACCGCCTGTTGGATCGCAAAGCCCGGCATCCGCGCCGCGAGCACTGCACCCATCGCCAAAGCTATGCGACCGCCATAGCCACGCCGGTTGAAATTGCCGCCAATGAGCGCGAGGATTCCGATCAGCGCGAAGACGACGCAGTAAAGCGGCGTGCTCAACCGGCTATGTGCTTCCGAGTAAAACTTCCGCCGCTGCTTCTCCGTCACAGCCTTCTCGGGATGCAGCAGTTCGCCCAAATATCGTTCGCTCGCTTCGGCCACCCGTGTGTCGCGCTGCTTGTCGAACTGCCCTAAGTCGAACGTATACTTCTCAAAGTTCAGAACCTTCAGCCGCCCTTCACCGCCCTCGAGCCACTGTACGTTGCCTTCCATCATGATCAGGCGCGGGCCGCTCGGCGTGCTGGCGAGCAAGCCGCGCTGCGCCATGTACGTGGCAATGCCTTTCGGGTTGCGCGCATCATGCACGAGGATCCCGCGAATATCGCCGCCCGGGTTGTTCTCGCCGACATAGACTGTGAGCCCCGTGATCGGATTCGTGAACGAGCCTTCGCGCACGAACGTATTGACCAGATCGGCGCGGATCTCAAACACGCGGTCCTTCATCTCTCGCATGCCTGCGGGCATCACCACCAAGTTGAAGAGATAACAAACGATCGTCGCCACGATCGCGACCACGAGCACCGGCCCTGCGACAACCCAGCGGCTGAAACCCGCCGCCCAAAGCACCACCAACTCGCTCTCGACATAGAGTCGGTTGAGCGCGTAGAGCACCGCCAGGAAAAGTGCGAACGGCAAGATCAGCGCCATCAGTTGGGGCAGGGCGAGCAGCGTCAGGTAGATGTACGTCGCGGCCGACTGGCTCTGGTTGATGACCAGATCGAGCATGCGCAGCGACTGCGATAGCCAGACGACGCCGGTCAGCACGAACGTGAAGAACAAAAGCGGGCCGCCGATCTGCCGGAACATATAGCTCTGAATTCCGGACATGAGGCTCCAAGCCACCTTACATGGCCGCTAAGCGCGACCGCTTCACAACACGCTATTGGCCCGGTACAACGCCCGCGCCTGTCTTTCCCACCAGTCCGCCAATTCGCCTGGTGAATCAACGCCGGTCGCAACTGTCAGCCAAGCGGATAAACCAGCCGCGCCGCCCACGCAATCGCCGAGACCCTAACCCCAGTTTTTGTTTCCGTTAAGAGATAACGAGGTCATGCAGATCAACTTTGTGAAGGCCGAAATCCCCGACGAGGGAGCCCTGGTTGTAGGCACCACGGAAAGCGACGACCTGACGGGTCTGCTCGACCAACTCGACAAGAAGTCGAAGGGTGCCATCGCCCGCGCCCTCAAAGCCGCCCGCTTCACCGGCGCCAAAGGTCAGGTGACAGAACTTTTGGCCCCGGCCGGCCTGGACCTCGACCGCCTCGTCGCCGTCGGACTTGGTAAGGCTGACAACTTTAGCGGCAGTGCGGCCGAAAGCCTGGGTTCGAGCGCGGTCGCCAAGTTGCTCACGAGCGGCGAGAAAGCTGTCACGATCCTGCTCGACGCACCCAAAGGGACTTCGGCCGACAAGGAAACGGAGGCGGCCGCTCGCGTTGCCCTTGGTGCGACGTTGCGCAGCTACCGCTTCGACCAATACCGCACCACCCAGAAGAAAACCGACAAGCCGACGCTGGCCAAGGTCAACATCGGCTGCGCCGACCCGGCCGAGGCCAAAAAGGCGTGGCGTGCCCCCGAAGCCATCGCCCGCGGCATCTTCTTCGCCCGCGATCTGGTGACAGAGCCGCCGAACGTCCTCCACCCGGAAGAATTCGCCAAGCGCGCCCGCAAGCTCGAAGACCTCGGCCTCGAAGTCGAAGTGCTCGGCGAGAAGGACATGGCCAAGCTTGGCATGCACACGCTCTTGGGCGTGGGTCTCGGCTCCGAGCGCGAGTCGCAGCTGCTTGTCATGCAATGGAAGGGCGCGCGGGACCGCAACGCACAACCCATCGCTTTCGTCGGCAAGGGCGTCACCTTCGACACCGGCGGCATCTCGCTCAAGCCCGGCCCCGGCATGGAAGCGATGAAGTACGACATGGGCGGCGCCGCCGCCGTGACCGGTCTCATGCACGCGCTCGCCGGACGCAAGGCCAAGGTCAACGCCATCGGCATCTGCGGGCTCGTCGAGAACATGCCTGACGGCAAGGCGCAGCGTCCGGGCGATGTCGTCAAATCGATGTCCGGCCAAACGATCGAGATCCTGAACACCGACGCCGAAGGCCGCCTCGTACTCGCCGACGCGCTTTGGTACTGCCAAAACCGCTTCAAGCCCAAGTTCATGGTCGACCTCGCGACCCTGACCGGCGCGATCCGCGTTTCGCTCGGTCTCGAAATCGGCGGCCTGTTCTCCAACAACGACGAACTCGCCGAACGCCTCGCGCATGCCGGAAAGGCCGAAGGCGAAGAGTTGTGGCGCATGCCTATGGGTGAGCGCTTCGACAAGCTGATCGACAGCCCCATCGCCGACATGAAAAATATCGGCGGTCAATTTGGCGGCTCGATCACGGCCGCGCAGTTCATCCAACGCTTCGTGAACAAACTGCCCTGGGCGCACCTCGACATCGCCGGCACCGCCTGGGCCGAAGAGGCGCGAGGCTCCACGCCGAAGGGTGCCACGGGCTTCGGCGTCCGCTTGCTTAACCGCCTCGTCGCAGACCACTACGAGGGCTAGGTGACGGAGGTTCTCTTCTACCATCTGGAGCGGGCGGCACTCGAAGACGTGCTGCCCGGCCTGCTGGAGAAGACCCGCGAGCGCGGTTGGAAGGCGCTCGTGCGCACCGGTTCCGACGAGCGCGCCGCTGCGCTCGACTCGCACCTGTGGACCTACCGCGAAGAGAGTTTCCTGCCCCACGCGCTCGATCGCGACCCGAACGCCGCGGAGCAGCCGATCTTGCTCACGACGGGCCCTGGCAACGCCAACCGCGCCGAGGTCCTCTTCTTCGTTGACGGCGCCGAGGCGAACGATTGGTCCGGTTCGGTCGCCGAGGCAGCCCGTGTCGTCCTGATCTTCGACGGCCGCGACCCCGCCGCCCTCGATGCCGCTCGCGAGCAATGGAAACGCGCCAAAGCATCGGGCCACGCCGTCACCTATTGGCAACAAGCCTCCGGCGGAAAATGGGAAAAGCGGGCCTAACCGCGCGAATTTGAACTTCGCTCTCAACCAATTATTGTTCGATTGAGTCCAGCATTGGCCTGTCGCAAGCGAGCGCCCCCCATGCCTATCGCCGTCCTCGCCGTCCTCATGATCCAGGGTTTGTGCCTCTATCACGCAACCCAGACCGGCCGTCAGCAGCAATGGATGCTGATCTTGTTGTTGCTGCCGGGCATAGGCTCGGCCGCTTACTTCTTCTTCGAAATCCTGCCCGACTTGGCGAACACGAGGCGCGGCCGCAAAGCGTTCCTCGACGTCCGCACCGTCATCGACCCGGATCGCGAATACCGCGAACGCAGAGCGCAGGTCGAACTGAGCGGAACGCCGGCCGCGAAAGCCGCCCTCGCCGAAGAGTGCGCCCGCAAGGGCATGTACGACGACGCGACGGAACTCTATCGCTCGGCGCTCACCGGACACTTTGCCGACGATCCGAACCTGCTCTTGGGCTTTGCCAAAGTGCAGTTGGACAAGGGTGAGCCCGCCGAAGCCCAACGCGCGCTCGATCGTTTGCGCGAAAAGAGCCCAACGTTTCAATCCGCCGACGGCCATCTGCTCTACGCCCGCACGCTGGAGGGCCAAGGCAAACAGGACCAAGCGCTGAGCGAATACGAAGCGGTCGCGGCCTACTTCCCGGGCTTCGAGGCAAAGGTGCGCTTCGCGCTCTACGTGCTGAAACTCGGTCAAGCGCAGCGCGGGCGCGAGATGCTGGAGGCTGTCGCGAAGGCCTACAAGCAACTTCCCCGCCACGCGCAGGATCTCAATCGCGACTGGTATCTCGTCGCCAAGAAGAATCTCGACGGCTGAGAGATTTATTCGGCGGCGCGCTGACGCATTACGTCGAAGGCGACGACGTTGGCGGGGAGCGACTTCGCGCGCACGGGACGCTTCGGCATGGGTGTCGGCGCGAGACGATCGCGCAAGCCGGCCTCGTCGCCGGCTTCCAGAAATGTGTCGATCACTTCGAGCAGTTTCATGAACTGAAACCACGCGAAAGGCGTGTCCGTGCCTTTCGTCATGCGATCGACAGCCCACGTTTTCAAGGCGCGCATTTGCGCTTCCGGCGTAGTGGCCGACTTCATTAGCTACCCATGCCCCAAGTGGTTGAAACCATCGCGAATCAACGAGCGTCCAACTTGCGCTCCGCGGGTTAATCGCCACTTAACGGCCCTCCACCTCGCCGCGTTCGGCTTTGTCACGCGCCGTCTCGAAGCTCTCGATCGCGCTCAAACACGCGCTCTCCGCCACCTCCAGCAGCTTCGCCGCGTCCGCGCGCTGCTTCGTCACCTTCGTCACGTGCGCCGGATCTTTCGAATAGAGATCGGGCGCATTCAAAGCGGCATCGAACTTCGCGACCTCGGCCTGCAGCTTCGCGACGCGCTTCTCCGCATCATCGACCGCGCGCTTGAGCGGTGTCACAGCCGCGCGCCGGTCGGCGGCAGCCTTGCGCTCTTCGGCCTTCGTCAGCTTCGGCGCTTTCTTCGATCCAGGCGCACGCCGTTCCTCGAGCAAGAGCTTGCGATAATCGTCCATGTCGCCTTCGAACGGCGTCACGCGCCCGCCTGCGACCAGCCATAGGCGATCCGCGCAGGTCTCGATCAAATGCGGATCGTGGCTGACGAGAAGCACCGCGCCCGGATAATCATTGAGCGCCAGCACCAACGCCTCGCGGCTATCGATGTCGAGATGGTTCGTCGGTTCGTCGAGGATCAAGAGATGCGGCGCATCCAAAGCCGCAATCATGATCAAAAGCCGCGCCCGCTCGCCGCCCGACAGATCGCCGATTGCGGTCAATACCTTGAAATCCGGAAACCCAGCAGCCCCAAGCCGGGTGCGGGCTTCGCGCTCGTTCAGCTTGGGCATCAGCTTCATCAAGAACTGAACCGGCGTCTGCCGCGGGTCCATCTCGTCCAGCTGATGCTGCGCGAAATAGCCGATCCGCAATTTGCGCGACTTCGTGATCGTGCCGCTCATCGCCTGCAGCCGGTTGGAGATGAGTTTCGCGAAGGTCGACTTGCCGTTGCCGTTCGCCCCCAGGAGCGCGATGCGATCGTCGGGGTCGATGCGCAACTCCATGTGGTCGAGCACGACCCGCGTATCGTAGCCCGCGCTGACGCGATCGAGCGCCAGCAACGGTGGTGACAATTCCTCCGGTTCACCCAGCCGGAACGGCGCCACGCGCTCGCTCGACATTTCCGCAATCGGCTGCAGCTTCGCGATCGCTTTCAATCGGCTCTGCGCCTGCCGCGCCTTCGACGCTTTGTAGCGGAAGCGATCGACGAACGACTGCATGTGCTTACGCTGCAAATCCTGCTTCACGCGCGCCGCTTCCTGCACCGCCAAGCGCTCCGACCGCGTGCGCTCGAACGTGTCGTAGGCGCCGGTGTAGAAGGTGAGCTTTTTGTCCTCCAAATGCAGGATCGAATTCACCGCCGTGTTCAGAAGATCGCGATCGTGGCTGATCAAAATCATCGTGCCCTGAAAGCGCCGCAGATATTGCTCGAGCCACAGCGACCCTTCGAGGTCGAGATAGTTCGTGGGCTCGTCGAGCAGCAACAATTCCGGGTTTGAGAACAGCACGGCCGCTAGCGCAACGCGCATCCGCCACCCACCGGAGAACTCCGAACACGGCCGCAGCTGCGCCTCCGCGTCGAAGCCAAGCCCCGCCAAAATTTCCGCCGCGCGGGCAGGGGCCCGATGCGCGCCGATGTCGACCAGCCGTGTCTCGATCTCCGCAATGCGCATCGGATCGGTCGCGGTCTCAGACTCGGCAAGCAACGCCGTGCGCTCCGTGTCCGCCTCCAGCACCGTATCGAGCAATGTCACCGGCCCGCCCGGCACTTCTTGTGCGACGCCACCGATCCGCCAATTGCGCGGGACGATGATCTCCCCGCCGTCGATCTCGGTCTCGCCGGTCAAAAGCCGGAACAGCGTCGACTTGCCGGTGCCGTTGCGCCCGACAAGGCCGACCTTATGGCCGGTCGGAATGCTGGCCGAAGCCTGCTCAAAGAGCGGCCGGCCTTCGATCCGATAGGTGATGGCGTTGATGCGTATCATGGGGCCGCGCTCAATAAAGGCCTTTGGCCCAAAGGGGAAGCCCGCGACAAAGCGCGTTCCGCCGCGCCTTGCGGGGGTTAAGCCCCGTCTGTATGAAGGCCTCCCTTTTTCAAGCCTTTTTGCCCAAGGAATGCCCCTATGACCGAACGTACCTTCTCGATCATCAAGCCCGACGCGACCCGCCGCAATCTGACCGGCAAGGTGATCGACCGGCTCGAAGGGGCAGGCCTGCGCGTGATCGCGCAAAAGCGCATTTGGATGACGCAAAAGCAGGCCGAAGGCTTCTACGCGGTCCACAAAGCGCGCCCGTTCTTCCATGACCTGGTGAAGTTCATGACCTCGGGCCCGGTCGTGGTGCAGGTCCTCGAAGGAGCGAACGCCGTCGCCAAGAACCGCGAAGTCATGGGCGCGACCGACCCCGCGAAGGCAGCCCCCGGCACGATCCGCAAGGACTTTGCCGAGTCGATCGAAGCCAACTCCGTCCACGGCTCCGACAGCCCCGAAAACGCCGCCAACGAAATCAAATACTTCTTCGCCGACACCGAAATCGTGGGCTGAGCGACCACGCATCCGCCATCGGGGGACCATCCGGCGTAGCGAAGCGAAGACGGATGGTGGAGGGGGCCGCCCCCGCCCCAAATGAGATGCAAATATCCGTTTGATCCGTTTATTTGGCTCAACTGAGCCAAAACATCCGTTTGAAATCCGTTTGGTATCCGTGTGGCGTCCGTTTGCAGACCGACGCCCCGGCGGGTGAATGATATCTGCCAATCCGTTATATGCGTTATTTCCGCTCATTTGAGCCAAAAATTCCGTTATGAATCCGTTCTCTGGCCGTTAGGAATCCGTTCGCGGCACCCATCTTAGACGCTTGATCTGGCGTGGAACAAAAATAGAACAAACGACATGCAAAGTCAAGCGTAGCCACGGCCGCACTCGCCGCCGCCAACCGCAATCCCAGAGCAGGTCCTTTGACGTGGGAGCGCGGGGTGTCCCACCCGCTCTTCTCCGCTTTCCGCTATGCTCGGCCGCGCCGGTTTGGGGACCATCGATGTTAGACGAAGACCGCTTCGACGCCTATCGCGGCCGCCAATTGCTGATGGCGGTCTTCGGGAAATTCGGTGACAGTGCACTTTATTCTCCGTCTCGCTCCTCCACCTTCGCCTTGCGCCCGCGCTTCGCAGGTTTCAGCACGCGTCCGCTCTTGCGCTCCAATCGCGCGATGAACCTGTCGGAGCCGAGCGGGCGGCCGATCGTTTCGGCTTGGCGGAGGCTCTGCGACAGCGCCTCGTCCTCGCCCCGTTCGATCAGCGCGCGAAAGTTCGGGTAGCGCGACAGCACCGGCCCGCACTGCGTCAATCCATCGGCCTGCCCAAGATGAGCATGCACGCTGGACCAGGGCCAATCGACCGCGCGCTTGCACAACCGCGCGCGCACGGGGTTGAGCGCCACGTAACGCAGCGCCGCACCCAAGTGATCCTCATCCATCGCCACGCAGCCAAAGCGCCCCTGCCAGAAGTGCCCGCTGCGTTCTTGGCGCAGGTGCACATGGCCCGCATAGTATCGATGTACCGGTGCAAGCGCGCGCCGCAGCCCGTCGGCGTCCTGCGGCACCAGGATCAAATGGACATGGTTCGGCATCAGCACCCAAGCCCAAACCTCCACGCCGGCCGCCGCAGCGTGCTCGCCCAGAAGATCGCGATAAAGGCGATAGTCGCCGTCGCTGAAAAAGGTCCGCGCGCGCCCGTTGCCCCGTTGCGTGACGTGGTGCGGAAGCCCCGGAAACACGGCGCGAGCAAGACGGGCCATGGCAGCCACGGTAGGTCTTTCCGGGCGATCGAGTCAATTAGTGCACTGTCACCGATTTATAATTCGGTGACAGTGCACTAATTTCCGCCAGGCCGTACGGCGGTGAGGCTCGGCCAAGCGCATAAAAAAGGCCGGTAGGAATCATCACAAGCTACTGCTGAGTCTCTGCTAGCTCGGAGGCCAACTCGCAGCAAACATTGGTGATTCGGTACGGTTGCGGTGCCCCACGCGGGTGGGCTTGCCGCGCGGCACTCCTGCCTCCCCCTTCATCTTCCACCTCGGCGTCCCTATATCTTTTTCATAGGGCGCTACCGTCACATGATCCTCTCCCCGGAAGAGCACAACGCCTGGCGCCTTATGGAGGCGCGAGACTATGCAGAGGCCGCACGCCTTTTCGAACCTCTCGCAGAACGCGGCTCCGTCTGGGCGCATGTCAAGCTCGGTTGGCTGCACGAGCACGGTCACATCGGCGCGCCCGACCTCGACAAGGCGATTGCCGCATATGAAAAATCTGCGGTCCCCGGCAACCCCGAGGGCATGTACTACCTCGGCCAAGCGCTCCTCAAGAAGGGCGACCGCGCGCGTGCACAAAAAGTGTTCCGCGAAGGCTCCGCCGAGTTGCATCTGGGCTGCACGCGCGAGTTGTTAGACCTCGAAGAGCAACTCGCCTGGGAGATGTTGGAGGCTAGGAAATATGCGGAAGCGGCACAGCTATTCGATGCCTTGGCGGCGCGTGGCTCGGTCTACGCTTTGATCAACTTGGGTTGGATGTACAACCGCGGTCACCTGGGCGCACCCGATCCAAAGAAAGCTATCGCGCTCTGGGAGCAGGCGGCGCGCGCAGGAAGTGTGGAAGCGCAACACCGTATCGCCCGAGCATTGCTCAGAAGCGGTGATCGAGCGCGCGCTCTTGCGCTTTTTTTGGAGTGCGCCGAGAGGGGCTACAAACCTTCCATCTATTGGGCGGGCAGGGCGTTGGTCCGCCGTCAAGCGGGGCCGGCTGATCGTGATCAGGGTCTCGCCTTGCTCGAGCGTGCCGTGGAACGCGGACACGCGCTTGCGCGCATCGAGATTCTGCTGCTGGCGTTCAAGGAAGCGCCTACATTCTTTGGACGGCTCCGCGCCGGCATAAGAATCGTTAAGGGCGGATACGATCACGCCTGCCGCGCGGCACGCGAACCGGGCGACGTCCGTCACTCGGACAACTTCCGCTAGAGCGTACAGAAATTAGAATTCGGGTGACAGTGCACAAAACTCAGCGGCATCGGCCCTAAGCGCCATCCAAAAAAGTGCACTGTCACCGTAATCCCCCCGCCAGGGGCGCCGTTGCCTTATGCGGGCTCGCGGCGCTCAATCAAAGCACCGGCGCCATCGTCCCATAGTACGGCCGTGAGGCCGCCATCCGCCGTTCCCAATTCTTCGCATACGCGGCCGCAACATCCGGGTGGCCTTTGATCAGGAGGACATTCTCGGCGTTCTTCTTCTGCGCGGCGTCGGTGAAGTTGAACGAACCGGTGATCACCGTGTCCCGATCGACAACGATGACTTTGTTGTGCGCCGAGGCGACGCCGGTGTCGACGTGCGGCAAGATCCTTTGCGCGATCAGCCGCGAGCCGGCGCGGTCGCGTTCGCGCTCGTCCGCCTTGTCGAGAATCACGCGCACCTTCACGCCGCGCGCGTGCGCCCGGCCCAGCGCGTTGATCAGCGGCTTCGCCGAAAAGCTGTAGGCCTGAACCAAGATCTCGCTCTTCGCGCCGTCGATCGCTTTGACGATCTTGCTCATGCAGTTCTCGCCGGGTGTGAAGCAGGTGCTCAGCTCGGGCTTCGAGGCAACCGCTGCCGCAGCGGGTGCCGCCGCCAACGCCGCCTCACTCGCCGATTGCGCGGCAGGCGCGGCAGTAGCTGTCGCCTCCGTCCGTTCCGGCGCGGGTTGCAGTGATGATGCCCAATTGCTGACGCCCAAGACGCCAGTCATCGCCAGCACACCGAGCACGGCGACGCCCGCAGCGGCCGCGACCTTTGCGCGGTGCGCGGAAAAGAGCGCCAATGCCGAACGCACGGCCGACAGCACGCGCGACGCGACGGTTGGACCCTCGTCCGGCTCGACCGTTGAATCGATAACCAATTCCTTGCGTTTTTGCGCTTTGCTCGACATACGCCCTCCGAACGAATCACTGAACTCGCCCGAGGATGACCCCATCGCGCGCCGAAGTCGTTACCGAGCGCCACGTGCGCGAATGAACCCCTGCCCATACGCACCGGTCCGTGCCAAGCTGCCCTCCAAACTGAGGGCTCCATCCATGAAATCGTCGATTGCCGTCGTCACCGTCGCCGCTCTCACCCTCACTGCCGGCGCCGCCTATGGCTTCGGCACCATCAAAGGCCTCGGGCAAAATCTTGAGCACGAACGCATCACGCGCCAGGCATTCGCTTGCGCGAACAACGCGCCGACCGACGACTGCTTTCAGAAGCGCACACTGGCCTCGCTCGCCGGCGCGCCGGGGGACTTCGGTGCGGTCGGCACGCCCGATCGCGGTGCGCTCATCTTCCGCGCCGAGGCGCATTGCGATGGCGGCGACTATTTCGACCTCGCGGGCTATCCGCAATCGAAGACCGACGCGCAAGCGAAGATCGAAGCCTGCCGCGCCTGGATGGCCAAGAAACTTGACGAAGCGGTGACGTCCGCCGGCGACCTGCTCGACGCGAAGGGCCGGCTCCGCGATAGCGAAATCCCCACCATTGTCGCTTGCCGGTACGGTGGTCAGATCAAAGGCCGCGCCAAGTGCAACGTGTTGGAACACTTCGGCATTCTGCTGCATGCGTCGCAGGATTTTTACTCGCACACGAACTGGACCGACGCCGCCGACAAGAACGCGCCGATCTCGCCGCTGAACCCGCCCGGCCTCAACAATCGTGGCGCCGCGCCATATCTCGACCTGCGCACGGTCAAACCGTTTCCGGCCGGCCTGATCTCCGGTTGCTTCGAGGAAAAGTCCGCGATCTCCGAGCCCGCCAATTGCAACTACGGCAAAGACGGCAAGCTCCCGCGCGTAAAGCACCTGGCGCTGAACAAGGACACGGGCACGGTTGATCCTGCCGCCGGCAACGGCAAGACCGACCGCGGCCGCGTCAACGACAACTTCCGCCATGCCGTGGAAGCCGCCGTCGCCGATTCAAAGGACAAGTGGGAGACGCTGAAAGAACAGCTCATCCTCACCTACGGCCCCTCGCGTGGCAGCAAAATGATCTGCGCGCTGACGCGCGACAAGCCGATGAAGACGTGTTGAAGGAAAGGGGAGCCGCGCGTCGCCGCGCGGCTCATACAACTAAAGCGCCTCGATGGCCGTCGAGCAGGGCGACGCCGGTTGGTTCGCGCGCTTGAGCGCGTCCAGGATGCGGCCCTTGTCTTCCGGCCGCACGCCGATCTCCGCCGCGATCGCTTTGATCGAAGCGTTCGCCGCCTCCTGCGTCATCGCACCGGAAGCCACCGAACTGTCGATCACCTTGCAGGCGCCCAGATAGCTGCCCGCTGCCGCGCCGCCGAAGCCGCCGACCGCGAAGCCGATAATCCCGCCCAGCACGAACACAAAAAGAAAGGCCAAGAACCGTCCCATGTATTTGCTCCCTATGAACGCCGCAGACTCGGGCGTGGCGCAAAGGTGGGGGTCTACCGTGTCAGCTTCAAGAAACTTCCGCGGGCAGGCGCCGCTTAGGAAGCCCGCTTCCGCAGGTTGCGTCCCTACGACGCGCACAAACGCCTTGAACGATCGCGGACGCGTCAGTAATTTCTGTCATAACAGAAAGAACCGGCAGGTGACTCGTGCCGCTGCCCCCCGTCATCGAAAAGGTCGTCCTGCATTGGGGTGAGATGGGGGCGCGTTGGGGCGTGAACCGCTCGGTTGCGCAGATCCACGCACTCCTCTGGCTCACAGGCCGCCCGATGAACGCGGAGGAGATCTCCGAGACGCTGGGCATCGCCCGCTCAAACGCCTCGACCTCGCTCGAGGAGTTGCAAACCTATCGCCTGGTCACGCTGATCCACGTGATCGGCGACCGCCGCAATTACTACGAGGCCAAGGGCGACACCTGGGACGTCGTGCAAACGATCGTCGACGAACGCAAGAAGCGCGAAATCGACCCGACGCTGGAGGTGCTGCGCGCCGCCCGCGACCTCGCCCACGCGGACCCATCGACACCGCCGGACGTACGCGACCGTGTCACCGAAATGTTGGGCTTCATCGAACGCATGACCGGCTGGTACGAACAGATGCGCCGCGTCCCGCGCCCGACCCTGCAGCGGCTGATCAAATTGGGCGCCGGCGTCGCCCGCCTGATCTCCTCCAGATAGGACCCCCGCGATGGCGCGCGCACTCGAAGCCTGGTTCTGGAGCGGCCCCCGCACCAGCCCCGTCGAAGACGAGGCCGAACACGGCGACACGATCTCGCGCATTCTAGGCGCCCGCGCCTGGGCCTCGCTGCCCGCGGCCGTGCAAGCGCGCTTCGCCCGCGTCACCACCGCACTCTATACCGGCGAGACCGACACGCGGCTGACGCCGCTCGGCCGCCTCTTCGCCTACACCTTACTTCCCTTCGGCGCTCCGCTTCCGGTCGTGACGGGAACCAGCGCCGCACTCGTTCGTGTGAGCGTCAAAGACGGCGGCATGTCATGGACGCGGGAATACCGCGGGCCGTTCGGTTTGGCGTTCCAAGTGCGTTCGATCAAACGTCCGTCGCAAGACGGCCGCTTGCTCGAATGCTGCGCGGGCGGCTGGACGATGCTGCTCGATGTCTTCGCCGACCACGGCAGCCTCGTCTTCCGCTCGCGCAACTTCTTCTGGCGCGCCGGCGCGCTCAGCGTGCCGCTCCCGCTCTGGTTCACCCCCGGCATCGCCGAAGTCCGCCATACCGACCAAGGCGACGGCCGCTTCCGCTTCACACTGAGCTTCGACCACCCTTGGGCCGGCCGCACGATCTTCCAAGACGGCATCTTCGTAGATCCGATCGATTGAGGCGCATGTCATGACCCTCACCATGCTCACGATCCTCGCGCTGCAGACGCTTCTGGGTGCACTCGACAATGTGCTGCATCACGAGCTGACGGAGCGCCTACCCAGCAAACCCTCCGCCCGCCGCGAACTCGCGCTGCACAGCGCCCGCGAAGGCATCTACGGCGTGCTCTTCATGATCTTCGCCTGGGTCGAACCCTCAGGCCTCGCCGCTGCCGCGGTCCTCGCATTGCTCCTCAGCGAAGTCGCGATCACCATCACTGACTTCATCGAAGAAGACCGCACCCGCCGCCTGCCGCCGCTCGAACGCGCGCTGCACACGGTGCTGGCGGTGCTGTACGGGACGTTCCTGGCGCTCGTCGTGCCGTGGCTCGCCGCGCAGATGGGGCAGGGGACCGGCGTCGCGTTCGTTAGCCACGGCCTCTTCTCCTGGTTCTTCACCTGCGCCTCGATCGGCGTGCTCGCGTTCTCGGTCCGCAACATCATCGCCGTCCAGCGCCTCGGCCGCGCGCGATCCGCACCGATCGTCTCCCCGCACAGCGGTCGCACGGTGCTCGTCACGGGCGCCACCGGCTTCATCGGCGCGGCGCTCGTCGAGCGTCTGCTCGCGCGCGGCGACCGCGTCTTCGTCCTCACCCGCGATGCGCGCCAATCGCGTGCCCTCTTTGCCGACCGCGTCCGCCACGTCGAAACGCTCGCCGTCATCCCGCGCGAAACCCGGATCGACGCGGTGGTGAACCTCGCGGGCGCCCCGATCATCGGCCTGCCCTGGACCGCAGCCCGCAAGCGCGAAATCTGGCGCTCCCGCGTCGACCTGACAAACAACCTGGTCGACTGGATGGGCTCACTGCAGCGCGCGCCAGCGGTGCTGGTTAGCGGTTCAGCCATCGGCATCTACGGCGATCGCGGCGATACCACATTGAACGACGATGCCGGCGCCGGCACGGACTTCGCCGCAATGCTCTGCCTCGCCTGGGAACAAGCCGCAATGCGCGCCGCAGCGTACAAGGCCCGCGTCGTCTGTTTGCGCATCGGGCTGGTGCTGGACCCGAGCGGCGGCCCCTTGCCGATGATGGCGTTACCCGCCCGCTTCGGCCTCGGCGCCGTCCTCGGGAGCGGAATGCAATGGATGAGCTGGATCGCGCGCGCCGATCTACTGCGCATGATCATGAACGCGATCGACGACACCCGCTGGGCGGGTGCCATCAACGCCGTCGCGCCGGAACCACTGTGCCACGCCGACTTCCAACGCGCACTCGCCCGCACGCTCCACCGGCCGCTCTTCCTGCAAGCTCCGGCTTGGGCGCTGAAACTACTGCTCGGCGAAATGAGCTCGATCTTCCTCTTCTCGCAGCGCGTGCTGCCGGAGACCGCCTTGCGCCTCGACTTCGCCTATGACGTTGCCTGGGCCGCCGACGCACTCGATCAGCAGCTTGGCCCGCCGCCGCGTCCGCTACCGCAGGCCCTCCCGATCGACAACGTTGCCCCACAATACGACGCCGCGTCCGACGAGCAGGCGCAGCCTGCCGATCGCAAAAGGGCCTAACCTAGAAGCGCATCAACTGCCCGAGCCGAACCGAAGCCTGCGTCGTCGACGAGCGGTAGTGCCGTCCGTCGATCAAGTCACCGCTTTCGCCCAACGAAACGAATAACTCCGCCCCAGGCTCGTACTCCCACCGATACCGCGCCGAAAGCCCAAACGCCTGACTGATGTTGTCGTACTGAACCTGCGTTCTCAGCTGCATATCCGGCGTGAAGTTCAAGTTTGCGTTCAAGGCGTAAATCTGAATCTCGACGTCGCCGGTCGGCAGATTGATGCCCAAGAACTGATGCTGCAGCCCGATTTCCCAAGTCGTGTCGGGCCGCCAGTTCACGGACACCGACGTCCGGAACAATGTACCGTCGTACCAATCGCAGCACCGTACTTCGATCACGCCGGAGATCGGCCGCCCGATCGACGTTTCGGTATTGAGCACGGCCCCCGTCCAATTGTACTCGCCGGCCGGCACCAGAACGCCTTTCGGCAGGAAGAACGGCGCGGGGATGTTCTCATAGTCGTTGAACAGATTCAGGAACACGGTGTCCGTGTCCTGCGTCTGAAAGCCTGCCCAAGCGCCGTTCTCGCGCGTCTCCAACTTGTCATCGAGATCGGTGATGAAGTTGTACCACGTGCCGGTCTCCCAGAAGCGCACCCAAGAATCCTTCGGCCGCACCTTGTAGACGAAGTTGCCGTCGTAGTAGCGAATGGCCGGCCGGTTCACGAACCCGAGCGCCGGCGAAAAATTCTCGCCGACCTGCTTGAATTGGAATCGCGTGCTGAAGGGCTCATTGGGGAAGGCGAACTGCGCCCCGAACGTGTCGTCGTCGCCGAACGCGCTGGAGAAGCTGCGCTCGTAGAAAAAGTCGGCCTGCAACGTCTTGCCGTCGATCCAGGTCGAGTTGCGGAACTGGAAATCCGCGCCGGCTACTGTGTTCTCGGTCGCCCCCGTCGGGTCGCCGTTCGTAAACACAACCCCGATCTTCGACTGGTCGAGGATCGGCATCGTCAACCGCGCCGCCGACAGAATCTGGTTGTCAGTCGTTTCCGTACCCGCTGTGTCGACGATCAATCCGCCGATACCAAGATTGCCGAGTTGTCCCGACAACTTGCCGCCGGCCACGATATCGACCGGAAACCCGTTCACGAGGCCGACGTTGCGCGAGAAAAACGGGCTGCCGTTGACGTCGTTGTTGAGATTGTTGCCGCCGAATTCGAACACCGCCGCATCTTGCAGGAAAAAGTTGCGCGTCTCAGGAAAGAACAGGCCGAACCGTCCGGTGTTGATCTGCCGCTGGTCGAGCGGCGCGTCTGAGAAGTCGGTGTTGAAGGTCAGCGTTCCGGTGAGCGCCGGCGTAATCTTGTAGTAAATGTTCCCCGACGGCTCGAGTGTAACGTCGTCCTCGCGCGGCATCCGCCATTGGTGCTTGTAGCGCAACGCGAGAAACGGCTGGATGTCGAGCCCCAGCCCCTGCGCGGTGTTCGAAATTCCGGTCAGCGAACCGGACCGCGAAATGTCGCGCGACGATCGCTGATTGTCGATCTGCGACCACCTGATCCGCTCGCCCTTGCGGCGGATCAGCCGAAAGAGATCGAACCCCCAGTCGCCTTTTGCAACGTCATAGGAGATGCTCCGAAACGGAATCGCAACCTCTGCAACCCAGCCGTCGGCCGTAATGCGGCCATGCGCATGCCAAATCGTGTTCCACTCGGAGAGAATGTCGCTGTTGTTCTGAAGAATGCCGTCGAAGCGCGCACCGAGCGGGTTGACCTCGAAGATATAGCCGTCGCGCCGCGTCTTGTAGGGATCGAGGTATATCCGCACCAAGTCGTCCTGGCTCAAATTGCCGTCGCGCGACTTCACGGAAGCGTTGATGGCGCTGGGCTCGCGGTCGTAAGCATGGATCGCGAAATAGACATGGTCCTCGTCATAGAGTACGCGCACTTCCGTGCGTTCGCTCGCCGGCTGCTTTTCATTCGGCTCGAGTTGATAGAACTCGCTGATGACGGGGGCCTTGGCCCACACGGCATCCGAAATGTCGCCGTCCAGCTTCGGCGCTTCCGACGTCGCAATCCGCGTGGCGCTCGCACTGGGTTGATAGGTCGCAAAGTCGCGTGCAGGCGGCGTGTCCGCGGCGACGGCGCCACCGGAACAGAACAGCAGGCTCACGCCCGCGCACAGCGGCGCGAGCCTCCAAGAATACCGAGCCACGAGGCCCCCCAAAAGTCTTCCCCAACTGCAGCAAACATGAACGCGCAGGCGAAATCTCGTTAAAACGTCGTCAATTACCTCACGTCCCGGTGAAGGCTGGTCGCAGGGACACAGTTGTCTGCCCTTGGTTGATCGCCCGGATGTGGGCGGATAGAGTTTTCTCGCGCAAAACAAGGAGACGAGCATGACGATTACGGTTTACGGGGCGGCACTATCCCCTTTCGTTCGGAAAGTGCGTGTGGCGCTTGCCGAAAAGCGGCTTGACTACAAGCACGATCCGGTAAGCCCCTTCGCGCCGCCGGATTACTTCTTGGAAATCTCACCTCTGAAGCGCATCCCGGTGCTGCGCGACGACAGCGAGGGGCCGGATGCCACGCTCGCCGACTCGTCCGCGATCTGCGGGTACCTGGAACGAAAGCACCCGACACCGGCGCTCTATCCAGCGAAGGCTTTCGACTACGGCCGCGCTCTTTGGATCGAGGAATACGCCGACAGCGACTTCATCGGCACAATTGGCGGCGGTCTATTCCGCGCTGTCGTCGTCAACAAGCTGATGCGCAAGGAGCCCGACTTCGACCTGGCGAAGGACACCTGGGCGAATAAGACACCGCGCTTCCTCGACTATTTCGAGAAGGAGCTCGGCGGTGGCGACCACTTTGTCGGGAACACTTTGACCCTCGCCGACATCGCCGTCGCTTCGCCATTCGTGAACGCCGCTCATGCAGGCTTTGCCCCGGACGCGACGAAGTACCCGGTTCTCACACGCTTCTTGAAGGCCATGCACGCGCGGCCGAGCTTCGCGGCAACGATCGCGGAAGAGCGCAAGATGTTGACCCCACTCGGAATTCCCTACGCGGGCTGAGGCCCCCACGACCCAGCACTTGACGAGAGACGCGGCGACAGCCACGTCTCTCCCCGTCATTGACCGAGGGGTTGTCCGTGCGCAAGTCCGTTCTTGCCGTCGTCTCGACGCTTGTCCTTTTCATCGTAGGTGCCGCCGTGGCGAAAGAAGCCGCCGATCCGTTCCAATGGCTCGAAGACATCGAAGGCGAGAAAGCCCTGACCTGGGTCCGCGGGCAAAACGACCGTTCGTTGAAAATCCTGAATGCCGACCCGCGCTTCGAAGATTTGCAGGCGAAGGCGCTCACGATCCTTGAAGCGACCGACCGCATCCCCATGCCGTCGTTTCGCGGCGGCAAGATCACGAACTTCTGGCAAGACGGCGTAAACGTGCGTGGCCTCGCGCGCCGCACGACGCTCGACGGCTACCTCTCCGCGTCGCCTGAATGGGAAACCGTGCTCGACATCGACGCGCTCGCCAAGGCCGAGAACGCGAACTGGGTCTTCAAGGGCTCGAATTGCTTGGTGCCCGAAGAGCGTCTCTGCCTCGTCAGCCTGTCCGAAGGCGGCAAGGACGCCGTGGAGATCCGCGAGTTCGATTACAAGACAAAGACGTTCGTCGAAGGTGGCTTCCGCCTGCCGAACGGCAAGCAGAACGTCGGCTGGCTCGATGCGGATACGCTGCTTGTCGCCCGTGAGTGGGGCCCCGACACGATGACGGAGTCCGGCTACCCCTTCGTCGTCAAGAAGTGGAAGCGCGGCACGAAGCTCGAAGATGCCGTTGAGATCTATCGCGGCACAAAGACCGACGTTTCCGCCGACGCCTCAGCCTGGACCGATGCCGACGGGGTGGTGCAAGCGGTGGTGTTCACGCGTTACCCGTCGTTCTTTGAAACGGAATTCTACCTGTCGACGGACAAAGGTCCGATCCGCCTGCCGTTCCCGATGAAATCCTCGGTCCGCGCGCTCGTTCAGGGTCAACTCGTGCTCACCCTCGAAGACGATTGGACCTGGAATGGAACGATGCTCGCCAAAGGGACGTTGCTCTCGTTCAAGCTCGACGATCTGAAACGTGACGCGCAGTCGGCGCAGGCGACCGTGATCTACGTGCCCGGCGCGCGCGAGTCGATCGAACAAGTTGCCAATACGCGCAACCGCTTGCTTGTGGCCGTATACGAGAACGTCAAGGGTGTCCTCTATTCCTATGCGTTTGCAGACGGTGCCTGGACCCGCACCAAGCTCGGCCTGCCACCGAATGCGTCGATCGGCGTCGTATCAACCCGCGACCAGGACGATAAAGTTTTCGCGAACGTCGCCGGCTTCCTCGAACCCGACGCGCTCTACTTTGGCGACGCCGCCACCGGAAAGTTCGAGAAGGTGAAGTCGCTGCCGCCGCGCTTCGACGCGTCCGGCATGCAGGTGGAGCAGTTCGAAGCAACGTCGAAAGACGGCACAAAAGTCCCGTACTTCGTCGTCCACAAAAAGGACATCAAGCTCGACGGATCGAACCCGACGCTGCTGTACGCCTATGGCGGCTTCCAAGTCTCAATGACGCCAAGCTATTCCGGCACCGTCGGAAAACTCTGGGTCGAACGTGGCGGCGCCTACGTGCTCGCCAACATTCGCGGCGGCGGCGAATTTGGCCCCGCCTGGCACCAAGCCGGCCTCAAGACGAAGCGCCAAGTTATCTATGATGACTTCACAGCCGTCGCCCAAGACCTAGTCGCGCGCAAGATCACCACGCCGCGCCGCCTCGGAATTCAGGGCGGTTCGAACGGCGGCCTGCTCATGGGCGTCGCCCTCACGCAGCACCCGGAGCTTTGGAACGCGGTCGTGATCCAAGTCCCACTGCTCGACATGCTGCGCTATAACAAGCTGCTGGCTGGCGCGTCGTGGGAAGGTGAATACGGGGATCCGGCCGACCCGGTCGAAGGCACGTTCCTCCGCAAGATTTCGCCCTATCACAATCTGAAGAAAGGCGCGAAATACCCCGAGCCGTTCTTCGTCACCTCGACAAAAGACGATCGCGTCCATCCCGGCCACGCCCGAAAGATGGCGGCCAAGATGGAGGCAATGGGCTTACCGTTCCTCTATTACGAGAACATCGACGGCGGTCACGCGGCAGCAGCGAACCAACGCGAAAGAGCAAAACGCGTGGCGCTGGAATTCACCTATTTGAGCCGAAAGTTGATGGATTAGCGACGTCTGGGGACAGAGGGATTTGTGGAGTATTTTCGCGGTGTGAGGTACCCTACCCGAGTAGTTGAGAGTCGATAGATGGTCGAACACCCGCGCATCTCGCTCGATCCCAAGGTCTTGGTTGGAAAGCCCGTTGTTCGAGGAACGCGGCTGGCGGTTGAGTTCATTATTGGTCTTCTCGCGGACGGGTGGTCCCGCAAGGATATACTCGACGAGTATCCCAGCCTGACAGATGATGACATCACTGCATGCTTATTCTACGCGCGCGATGTTCTGAGTTCTGAACGCGTGTTCGCCGCCGAGAAAGCATGCGCTTTCTCGCCGACCAAAATTTCTCGCGACGCGCTATCTTAGCGTTGCGTGCAAGCGGTCACGACGTAGCCTGGATCGAGGAAGACGCGCCGGGTGCTTCCGACGACGTCCTTTTGGCAACAGCGCAAGCCGGGCGGCGGATCATTCTCACGTTTGACAAGGATTTTGGGGAGCCTGCCTACCACGCTCGATTGCCGGCGAGCTGCGGAATCATCCTCTTTCGTTTGCCGCTGCAGCGCACACCGCAGGGTAGCGCTTGGTTGGCGACGCTGATCAACGCACGTGACGACTGGTCGGGCCGCTTTTCCGTGATAGAACCCGGACGGATTCGAACGCGCGACCTGCCGGGGACGTAAGCGGCACTGCATGCTCTCAACCCTCGAACTCAAACGCACGCCCTTCCATGAGCGCACGTCGCGCTTAAGTGTGGCGCAGAACTGGCGCCGCTGGGCCGGCTACATGGTTGTCGGCTCCTACGAGCTGTCGCTCGACCATGAATACTGGGCGATCCGCGATCGCGCGGCGCTCATCGACGTGTCGCCGCTGATGAAGTACGTGATCGAAGGCCCGGATGCAGCGCGTCTGCTGCACAAGGTGACGACGCGCGATATCTTCAAAATGGCGGTCGGCCAAGTCTACTACACCGGCTGGTGCGACGAGGACGGCAAGCTTCTCGACGACGGCACGGTATCGCGCCTTGGCCCCAACCTCTTCCGGATGACCTCGGCTGAACCTTCGCTCCGGTGGCTTGCGATGAATGCTGTCGGTATGGGCGTCAAGATCACGGAATTGACCGATCAAGTCGCCGCATTGAGCCTGCAGGGACCGAAGTCCCGCGCCGTGTTGAACCGGTGCTGCAAGGAACCGCTCGATCAGCTGAAATACTTTCGCTTGATGAACACGAGCATCGGCAACATGACGGTCAGCGTATCGCGCACGGGCTACACAGGCGATCTGGGCTTTGAAATTTGGGTCGCGGCCGATCACGCAATTCCCGTGTGGGACGCGCTCATGGCGGCCGGCGCCGACTACGGCATCACGCCGTGCGGGATCCTCGCGATGGACATGGCGCGCGTGGAAGCGGGCCTCTTCATGCTCGACGTCGACTACACGGCCTCATCGCACGCCTGGATCGAAGGGCAAAAATCGTCGCCGTTCGAGATGGGCCTCGATTGGGCGGTCAACCTCGACAAGAAGGGTTACTTCGTCGGCCGGCGCGCCCTCGAGCGCGAGAAGGCCGAAGGCGCCGCCTGGAAGCTCTCGGGCATAGAGGTCGACTGGGAAGGGCTCGAACGCCTCTACGGCGAGGTTGGCCTTCCACCGCAGATTCCAAGCATGGCCGTACGCGCCAGCCTTCCGGTCATGGCCGAAGGCAAACAGGTCGGCTACGCCTCGACCAGCACATGGTCGCCGGTTCTGAAAAAGTACATCGCCCTGGCCCATCTCCAACGCCCGTACTACGAACCCGGAACACCGGTCACGATGGAAATCACCATCGAACACCACCGCCGCCAAACCCCGGCCAGAGTCGTGAAGCTCCCGTTCTACGAACCGACTTGGAAGAAGAAGTGATGAGTGAGGTGAGTAGGGAAGATGTGGGAGTGGGGGAGTAGGCCACGATGACCGTCAACCAATACGACGCCATTGTCATAGGCGCGGGGCACAACGGCCTCATCGCGGGGGCGTATCTTGCGCGCGCGGGGAAGAAGGTCGTCGTGTTGGAACGGCGCGAAGTCGTCGGCGGCGCGGCGGTCACCGAGGAAATCTTCCCCGGATACCGCTTTACGGAGTTCTCATACGTCGTGAGCCTCCTCAGGCCCGAAATCATCCGTGACCTCGAACTCCCGCGCCACGGCTTGAAGATCCTGCCGCTGCCGAGCACGGTCACGCCGATGGACAACGGCGACTATCTCGCCGCCTGGGCCGATCACGAGCCGACGCGTCGCGAGATCTATCGTCATTCGCCGCGCGACGCGGAGGCGGCGGACGAATACGGCCGCGTCATGGCGCGCGCCGCCAAGGCGATCAAGCCGGTGCTGAGCCTTGTGCCGCCCGATCCGTCGTCGATGTCGTGGCGCGACATGCTGGGCCTCCTTCGTCTGGGGCAATATGCGAAGAGCTTGAGCGAAAAGGAGCTCTACCGCATCGCCAAGCTCGTCACACAGTCATCGGCCGATCTGCTGAACGAGTGGTTCGAGTTCGATCCGCTCAAAGGAACGAAATCGGCGTCGGGCATCATCGGAACGTTCTTGGGGCCTCATTCGCCCGGCACGGCTTACGTTCTCCTGCATCACTACATGGGCGAAATCGACGGCGCTTTCCGCGCCTGGGGCTTTGCAAAGAACGGCACGGGCGGTGTCACCGCCGCGATCGCCGCCTCGGCCCGCGCGCTCGGCGCCGAGATCCGTACGAGCGCATCCGTCAAGCAAGTGATCGTCAAAGGGGGCAGGGCCGCCGGCGTCGCGCTTGAGAACGGCGACGAACTTCGCGCCAACGTCGTCTTGTCCGCCGCCGATCCGAAACGCAGCTTCTTGAGCTTCGTCGAAAGCAAACACTTCCCCGACGAATTCGTCGAGCAGATTAGGAACTTCCGCGTCCGCGGCTCCTCCGGCAAAGTCAACATCGCGCTCAGCGAACTGCCGCAGTTCACCTGCCTGCCGGGCGAAAGCCCACTGCACAAAGGCGCGATCTCGATCAGCCCCTCGATCGACTACATCGAGCGTGCCTACGACGAGGCGAAATACGGACAGTTCTCGAAGAACCCCTATATCGACATGATCATCCCCTCGATGATCGATCGCGACATGGCGCCGCCCGGCCACCACGTCATGTCGTGCTTCGTGCAATACGCCCCCTACGACATCGAAGGCGGTTGGGACGATGCGAAGCGCGAGGCCTTCGGCGAAACCGTGATCTCGACCATCGAGCGCTACGCGCCGAACATCCGCCGCGCCATCGTCGGCAAGCAAGTCATCACACCAAAGGACATCGAACGCATCGCCGGGATCACGGGCGGCAACATCTTCCATGGCGAGCTTTTGTTGCATCAGCTCTTTTTCCTCAGGCCGGCACCGCAGTGGGCGGACTTCCGCACGCCATTGCCGGGCTATTACTTCGGCGCGTCCGGCGCCCACCCCGGCGGCGGCGTCATGGGTGCTGCGGGCAAGATGGCGGCGCAAGAAGTGCTGAAGGATTGGCGCTGATGACAACGTACGACATCATCGTCATTGGTGCGGGTTTGAATGGTCTGGTCGCCGCGAACTACCTCGCAAAGGCGGGCAAGAAGGTGCTCGTGCTCGAACGTCGCGGCATCGCCGGCGGGCAGGCCGTCACCGAACCGCTCTTCGCCGAAGCGGCGGTTGATGTCGTGCAGCCCGGCGGACAACTCCGCGCCGATATCGTCGATGATCTCGATCTTGTGCAGTACGGACTTCCGCAGAGCGTGGGCGAGCCGTTGATCTCGCTTCTGCCGAACGGCCGCCAACTTCGGCTCACCTCAGACGGCGATGACGAGACGCTTGCCTCGATAGCCGGCATCTCCAAGCGCGACGCCGAGCGCTGGCCAGCCTTCACCGCGTTCATGCGAGAAGCGACCACATTTCTCGAGGCAGCCTACCGCACGCCGATGCCGCGCCTCCCGCATGTCTCGCTCAAGGAAGGTTGGCCGCTCGCCAAACTCGCGCTCCATCTGCGCCGACTAGGCCCCCGAGACATGTTCCGGGTGATCCGCGCGCTTCCGATGTCGGCGCTTGAGCTGACGGAAGAATGGTTCGAGTCCGACGCGATGCGCGCCGCGATCGGCGCCGTCGCCGTGCACGGCCATACGCTGGGTCCGATGTCGGCGGGGACCGGCTACACCCTCATGCACAATTGGCTGAACCGTGGCGGCCCCGGCCAGCGACGTGTTGAAGGCGGCGTCGGCCGCATCGCTGCTGCGCTCGTGACCGCATTGAAAGCGCGCGGCGGCGAAAGCCGTCTCGCGGCCGATGTCGAAGCGATCCTCATCGACGACCTGGCAGCGCGCGGCGTTCGCTTAAAGGGCGGCGAAGAAATTGCCGCCGCACAGATCGTTTCCGCCGCCGACCCGCGCCATACCTTGCTCGGCCTCGTCGGCGCGCCGGAACTGCCGCCTGAGTTCGTGTGGGCCGCACAATCGATCAAGATGCGCGGCGCCGTCGCGAAAGTGCACCTGCTGACCGACGGCAATCACGGCCTGCCGGCCGGAACACTGGTCGTCGCTCCCTCGATCCGTCGCCTTGAACGAGCCTACGACGCCGCAAAGTACGGCCAGCTGTCCGCTGAGCCCTACCTGGAGATCACCACCACCGGCCGGGTCGTTTCGCTGCACGTTCAGTTCGCGCCCTACGCGCTGCGCGATCGCGATTGGGGCCAAGAGCGAGCCGTCCTCGAACGCCTGGCGATCGACACCGCGACACGCGCCGCGCCGCAGCTCAAAGCCTCGATCCGTGAAGTGAAGTCGTTGACGCCGCTCGATCTCGAAAAGACGTACGGCCTGACCGAAGGCGACTTGAACCACGGACAGCTGATTTTGGACCAAATGTTCTTCATGCGCCCCATCCCAGGGTGGTCAACGCATAAGACCCCGGTCGAGAACCTCTACCTCTGCGGCAACGGCAGCCACGGCGGCGGTGGCGTCAGCGGTGCGGCAGGACGAAACGCAGCGAAGGCTGTGTTGAAACGCGATTGAGCGGCTATGGACGTTCGAGCGCCAACTTAACTGCCGCTGGATAAAGCTTGTGCTCCGCCTCCAAGATGCGCGCGCTCAGCGTTTCTTCTGTATCGCCCGGCAGCACCGGCACTTCGGCCTGCGCAATCGTCGGCCCCGCATCGAGTTCCGGCACGACATAGTGCACCGTGCAGCCCGAGACCTTGACTCCTGCTGCCAGTGCCTGCGCTTGCGGCTTTAGTCCTTTGAACGCCGGCAGAAGGGAAGGGTGCATGTTGATGATCCGCCCCTCCCACTTGCGCACGAAGCCGGCCGAGAGAATGCGCATGAAGCCTGCCAAGCAAACGAACTCCACATTCGCCCGCGTCAGCACGTGATGCAGTTCCGCGTCGTACGTGTCGCGATCCCGGTACCGCGAGTGATCGACGAACTCCGTCGCCACGCCAAGCTTGTCCGCAATCGATAGTCCCTCAGCCGCCATCCGGCTCGACACCACGAGCGCGATCTCCGCCGGATACTCGGGCGCCCGCGCCGCCTCAATCAGCGCCCGCATGTTGCTACCGCGCCCGGAAATGAGAATGGCGACGCGCTTTTTCATAGCCTGGCGACGCCCGCGCTCCCGGACTGCTCTGAGCTTGTCACAGCCCCAGCCGCCCTTTGTAGCGCACCGTCGGCTCGCCCTTGCCCTGGATCAATTGCCCGAGCCGCGACACGCGCTCGCCCGCGCCGGTCAATATCTTGGCAGCTTCTTCCACCCGCTCCGCCGCCACCACGACGATCATGCCGATCCCGCAGTTGAAGGTGCGCAGCATCTCGCGCTCTTCCACGCCGCCCGTGCGCGCGAGCCACTGAAACACCGGCAGCGGCGTCCAGCTGGCGAGATCGATCTCGATATCTAAATCGTCCGGCACGACGCGCGGCACGTTTTCCGTCAGCCCGCCGCCCGTGATATGCGCAAAGCCCTTTACCTCGCTCCCACGAATTGCAGCGAGCGCGCTCTTTACATAAATCCGCGTCGGCGCGAGCAACGCCCGCCCCATGTTCTCAGCCTTCGCGAACGGCGAGGGCGAGTCGTATGACAACCCGCTTTCCGCCACGATCCGCCGCACCAGCGAGTACCCGTTCGAGTGAACGCCAGACGACGCCAGCCCCAACACCACGTCGCCAACCGCCATGTTACGCCGCGGCAAGACTTGATCGCGCTCCACCGCGCCGATCGCAAACCCTGCCAGGTCGTAGTCGCCACGCGAGTACATCCCCGGCATCTCCGCCGTCTCGCCACCCACGAGCGCACAGCCGGCTTGGCGGCATCCTTCGGCCACGCCTTTGACGACCGCCGTCCCGATCGTCACGTCCAGCTTGCCCGTGGCGAAGTAGTCGAGGAACAACAGCGGCTCAGCCCCCTGCACGACGATGTCGTTCACCGACATCGCCACAAGGTCGATCCCAACCGTGTCGTGAATGCCCGACTCGATCGCAACCTTCAGCTTCGTGCCGACGCCATCGGTGCCCGCCACCAGCAGCGGATCCTTAAACCCTGCCGCCTTCAAGTCGAACAGCCCGCCAAACCCGCCCAACGATGCATCAGCTCCCGGTCGCGCAGTCGATTTAGCGAGCGGCTTGATCGCCTCAACCAGCGCGTCGCCGGCATCGATATCGACCCCCGCCTGGGCATAGGTCAGGCCATTCTTGCGATCGGTCATAGGGGCGCGGGCTTCCGGCGGTTGTGGCGGATGCGCGGGTTTAAGCAGAACTTGCACCCGGGCGAAAGGTCGAGACGCTTCCGCCCCCAATACCTTGACGTCGCCCCCATCCTGGCGATGACTGTGCCCAACGAATCTCTGGGGAAGCGATGGATCAGAAAGCGCTCATCCGCGCCATCGAGTCGCTGCTGAACGACCAGCCCGACAACAAACGTCTGCGCGACAACATCGAAGGCCTGAGTCGCGACCCCGCCTTCCCAGGCATGACCTGGTACTGGGGCCCAAAGCTCTACGCGCGCAGCCGGCCGATCTTCCGCTCTTTCATCCTCAACCAGTTCTCCGACTGGTCTATCGAAGGCAAACGCTGGAAGCGCGTGCTCTGGAACGAACACGCCACAGAGTTGGAGGGCTGGCTCGGCGCCGCACGCCAAGCACGCGACACGAACCTCGTCCGGCGCCTCATCCAATGGAAGTTTGCCAATACCAAAGGATGGGGTCTCGACGAGAAACGCTTCTTTGCCGCCATCGTCGACAACTATCGCAACGCGACCGGCCCCGCCGCGCGCGCGATCGTACTCGATGAGTTCAACAGCTGGTTCGCCCTCGACGAAGCGACCGCACTCGCGCTCTACGATGTCGATCCGGGTTGCGCGAAGTTCGTCATCGACCACCTCCCGCGCGGCTATTGGCAGGAAGAAAAGCGCGCGATGTGGGACAAGCTCTCGACCCGCGCCCAAGCGCGCGGCGACAAGCTGCTCCACGGCGCGCTCTACCGCAAACTGATGCCGGTCGCGCGTTGGCGCGACGACGTGCTTGCGCTGGCGAAGTCCGAGACCGATGCGGCGAAGCTGAACGACGCACTGACCGAACGCCACCTCGAAGGATATCGCCTGGACGTAACGCCGACGATTATCGAGATTTTGGAACGCCGCGGACGCGACGTCTTCCCTTACATCCGCGCGAAGCTGAACGATTTGGTCGGCGGCTGGGGCCGCGACAAGGAGGCCAAGCGTATCGTCGATCTCGCCGCAGCGCGCGGTTGGTGGGACCTTTGGACTGCAGCCGCACGGACCGGGCCGGAGAAGCAGTATCGAGACTGCGTCGCCGCAACGCTCAACGACAAGAGCCTCACCGATGAGGTCAGGCGAGAACGCCTACGCGCCCTCGCCGGCGTCAGCCAAGAATGGAACTGGCCGGGCATAGGCTTGGCGCGCGTGCATTCGCTGGAGGATGCGCTCGCCTCGCACCTCTACGCGCGTTACCCCGACCTCGTGCGCGGTCCATTTCGCGCCCAGGTTACGCCGCGCTGGTGGGGCCAGGGCTATTCGAAGCTCGTCGGTCTCGCGCGCGACGCCGACGACACGGAGTTGATGGACCAGTTGGCCGCACGTTACGTCACGCACGTCTCGTGGCAAGACCGCGCCGGCCGAAAGAACGAAAAGCCGGATCCGCTGAAAATTACCGCGAGTGAGCTCGCCAAGTACTATCAAACGATCCGCGACAGAGACGAAGAGGCTTTCGCACGCCGCGCCTCTAACGTGCTCACCCGCATCCCGGCGTTTTCGATGTACTCGTTCCACGCACTGCTTCGTCACAACGACTTGGCGCGGCTTCTCTTCTCGCGCTCGTTACCGTCGTTCTTGGCGGTGCCGGTCGCGGTGCAAGATTTAGTCGAAGGCTCCGACATTCATGTCATGACGCTCGGCTATCGCATCCTCGCGCTCCGCGATGACCGGGCAATCAAGCTCGCGGGCCTCAACCTCGATCTGCTGTTAGGCACGCTCTTGCGTCCGATCCACCGCAAGACGCGCCTCGCCGCTTTCCAAGCGCTTGCCAACGCGGCGCGCTCGGGGCCGGACGCCGCCAAGCGCGTGCTGAGCCGCGCCCGCGATGCGTTGAAACTGCCCGACAAGAAGTACCCGAAGGCGGAACTGATCGGTCTGATTGCAAACGTTCTGGCGGCCGCGCCCGAGCTGGCTGGCCCGCACGAGCGCCCAACTGTCTATCGCCGCGCACCCGCGAGGGCCGCGGCATGATCCTGTTCGTCGACTACGCCTCACCCTCCCTGTTCGACTCGAGCGCCGAGGCGACCGAGGTCACCGTCGCAACGAACCTCCGCCGCCCCGTCCGCTTCCATGGCCGCGTGCGCGAAAACGGACTCATGCTGCGCTTTGCACTGCGCGCGCTCGGCGAACTGATCTGGTCGGATGACACCTGGTACGGCGAAGCGGCGATCCTCGACCCCGTCATAACGGTTCATCCCGACCGCGTGTTCTTCGAAGCGTTCAGCCAAGATCAATCGGCGTATGGCGCGCTGATCGTCGACCCAAAGATCTTCGAGACGATCGGCGACGTCGTCACCGGCACGACGAATATCGACTTCTCGGCCTGGCTCTGGGGCGCGCTCGGCGAGATGCGCACGAGCCGGTCGACCACGTTCCGCATTGGCCCGGAAGGTTTCCAAGTCAGAACATCCGGCGTGGGCGGTCGCTTCGAACGCAAGGTCGATATCCCTGACACGTGGGTGCGCGGCTTCCTGCAGGTCCAAGCGGCGATGGGTTTGCCCGGAACGCGCGTGATCGCGAAGCCGATCGACCTGCTGTCCGCGCTTCGCTCGCTCCGTCAAACGAAGGCGAAGGTGTCGCCGCGCGGCCTGCGCTACGAGTTCGAGCCCGGCAAGGAGGTCAAGCTCGTCCTCGAACCGTGGGAGCATACGGTGACGTTCGAGGGTTCCACGCACAATTACACCGAACACAAAACGACGCGCGTTTGGGGACGGCGCCGCTTGAAGCTGATTGAAGGCTTGCTGCCCTTCGCCGATCAGGTCGACATCTACCTCAAAGGCCGCGCGCTCCCGAGCTTCTATGCGGTGAAGCTGCCGGGCATGACGTTCCTGCTCGGGATCACCGGATGGTCGGGCGCGCAGTTCACCGGCACGGGTGGTTTCGACCTTCTGGCGACAGGCGCGGCCGAAGATGCCCCGAACCTCCCGCGCGCACTCGAACTGCTCCGCGAAAAGTACCACCTCTCCGTTGACGAACTCGCAACCGCGCTCGCGATCGACAAAGTCGCAGCCTCGCGCCTTCTGGTCCGTCTGTGCCGGCAGGGCAGGGCGATGTTCGACGTCGAGACCCGCGACTATCGCCACCGCGAACTGTTCGAAACGCCGGCCGACGAAGAGAAGTACTTCCCGCCCGACCTGCGCCAAGAACTCGCTGCCGGCTTCCTGCAGAAAGGCGCGGTGAAGGTCACGTCCTGCATCGCCGAAGAGACGCGCAAGGTCCGCGCCTTCAAAGACCCAAACACAGGCGAAGCCAAGGAAAAAATCGTGCGCGAGGTCGTCTACCGCGACTGGCGCATCCTCGGCGAAGTCGCCGATCAGAAGCCGGTCGAAATCGCGGTCAACGACAACGGCCGCATCATCTTCGGCCGCTGCTCCTGCCCCTTCTTCGCCGAGCATCTGCTGAACCAGGGCCCGTGCGAGCACATGCTGGCGCTCTTCAAAGCCAGCGAATCACAGCGCACCGACCAACCCACAAGCGTCCCCGCACAGGCCGTCGCCAACAGCGAACCGGTGCGCAAGCAACCCCAACGCTGGGAAGTTGACAGAGAAGGCGCAGAGGGGTGACATGACACGAATTGCAGTGCCCGGATCGGGGCAGGTTGCTCCAGCTTCCAACGCCACGGTGTTTCGCCGTGGTTGCTTCCTGATCCCATTACATCGCCACGGTTCCCCACGTACGAAACGTGGGGAGGCCACGGGTCCAGAGCCTTGTGGGTGGTGCACCGCCCGATCCGGGCCTGCAATCGCGACCGACGGAGCCATGCGATGAGCGGCTTCGTCACCTTCATCGCCGTTATCCTCGGCGTCATCGTCTACACCTACCTCAAACGAGCGAACGCGCGGCGCAAGCACAAGCGCGTCGTCGAAGAATTCAAGAAAGCCCCCGTCCGCGATGTCTCGACGGTGGCGGGCGAAGGCGATGCGGGTCTCAAGACCGAGACGATCCAAATCGGCGGGCCGCTGAAGCCGAACCACAAGCGTCTCGCGCTCCGGGACGATCGCGTTCTGCCGAAGCCGCCGCTGGGTCCCGACTACTATTCGAAATGGCCCCGGCCGCCGCGGCCAAAATACTTCTCCGAACGCGACGCCGACCGCCTGTTCGGTCCCTCACTTCGCACGTCGGCGCGCGACGTCATGGACTTGGCGACCGACGAAGCGCAGCTGAACCGATACGGTCTCCCCCTTTGGCGTACGGAGGCGGAAGCCGCGGCAGCGCTCGGTATTCCGCACGCGCAGTTTCGCTACTTCTCCCAGCACCGCCATCGCGAGCACATCTCGCACTATGTCGCCTTCGCGATTCCCAAGCGCTCCGGCGGCGAACGCATCATCCACGCACCGAAAACGAAACTGAAAGCCGTGCTGCGTACGCTCGACAAGCTCCTGGTGTCGAAGCTCCCGGTCAGCGACCACGCGCATGGTTTCGTCAGAGGCCGCTCGATCGCGACGAACGCGAAGCCGCACGTCGGCAAACCGATGGTCGCGAAGTTCGACATCAAGGATTGCTTTCCGACGCTGACCGTCAACCGCGTGCGCGGCCTGCTCCTCGCGCTCGGCTACAGCTACCCGGTCGCCGCCGCGCTCGCCGTGCTGATGACCGAACCGCCGCGCCAGCTGGTCGAAGCCGAAGGCAATATCTATCACACGCCAATCGGCCCGCGGGTCTGCGTGCAAGGCGCCCCGACCAGCCCTGGCCTGTGCAACGCCATCCTCCTCAGGCTGGACCGTCGCCTCGCAGGTCTCGCGAAGAAGCGCGGGCTGGCCTACACCCGCTACGCCGACGACATGACGTTCTCCGGACCCGAAGCCGAGATCAAGAAGCTGCTCGGCATCGTGCCGAAGATCGTCAGCGAGGAGGGCTTCGAACTCAACACCGAGAAGACGCGTCTAATGCGTCAGTCCGGCCGCCAAGTCGTCGCCGGCGTCACCGTGAACAAAGACATGGGCCTCTCCCGCAAAGCGCGCCGCAAACTCCGCGCGGCAATCCACCACAACAGCCAAGGCAAGCTTGACGTGACGGCGGCTGCGCGACTGGAAGGCAAACTCGGCTATCTCCATATGCTGAATGTCGACCAAGCAAGACGCCTGCGCGAAGGTCGCGACGGAACTGCCGCCCAGCAGCGTTGAAGCTCAACAGGCTTGAGGGCGTGACGCATGAACGTCGAAACAATCCTTGCCGCCCACCGCTTCGGGCTCGGCGCGAACCGCCGTGATTTTGAGGCGATGCGGGGCGATCCGCGGGGGTGGCTGCGCTACCAGCTCCAGTCGACCGCCCCGGCGCTTCAGGCATTTCAGGGCCAAAAGTCCACGGGTGAGGTGCTCCGCGAACTCCCGTCGATGCGCGAGGCGGCCAACAAATCGCCGGACGATCAGATCAAGCTCGCCAAGCTGGGCCGCGACATGTTCGCGGCCAACATGCGTCCCTGGATGCGCAATGCGTTGGAAACGCCGGTACCGTTTCTGGAGCGCTACGTCTGGTTTTGGTCGAACCACTTCACGATCTCGGTCCTGAAGGGTCGCATGTCGTTCTTCGCCGGCTCCTACGAGCGCGAAGCGATCCGCCCGAACGTCCTTGGCAAATTCGAGGACCTGTTGCTTGCGACCGTGCGCCACCCGGCGATGCTGATCTATCTCGACAATGCCTACTCGATCGGTCCCGACTCGCCCGCCGGTCGCTTCGCCGGCAAAGGCCTCAACGAAAACACGCCCGCGAAATCCTCGAGCTCCACACGATGAGCGTGACCGGCGGCTACACCCAAGGCGACGTTATCGCGCTCGCCAAAATTCTGACCGGCTGGAGCATCGAACGCGGCGGAAAAGTCGACAGCGACACCGGCTTCAGGTTCTTCCCGAACCGCCATCAACCCGGCCCCAAGACACTTCTCGGCAAAACCTACACCGACGCCGGCGAGCGCGATGGCGTCGACGCGCTGCGCGACATCGCCCGCCACCCCGCGACCGCACGCTTCGTTGCGACCAAGCTTGCCCGCCACTTCGTTGCCGACGAACCGCCCGCACCCGTTGTGGCGCGGTTGGAGCGCGTGTTCCGCGAAACCGGCGGCGATCTGAAGGCACTGGCGCTCGCGCTGATTGACGAACCAGCATCGTGGCAGCCGCAGCTGACGAAGTTCCGCACCCCGATCGAATACGTCGTCGGCGCGATACGCCTCCTTGGCGGCGTGCAAGACACGCTTTCCGACCAACAATTCAAACGCCTCGCCGAGTCTCTGCGCGTGATGGGGCAGGTGCCCTTCGCCGCCCAGTCGCCAAAAGGTTGGGCCGACGTCGCCACCGCCTGGTCGGGGCCCGCCGCGGTGATGGAACGCGTGCAGTGGGCGCACGTCCTCGCCGAACGCATTCAAAGAAAGCCTGACCCCACAACCCTCGCCGACCAGGCCTTCGGCCCGTTGCTCTCGCAGCCGACGCGCGAAGCCCTGATGCGCGCCGCCGATCCGACACAGGGCCTCGCCCTGTTGCTCGCCTCACCGGAGTTCCAAAGACGATGACCCTCGACCGGCGAACCCTTTTGCATTCGGCCGTCGGCGCGGCCGTCCTCGGCGCCACCGCGCCGCGCTTCGCCTTTGCAGCGACCCCGGGCGATCGTCGCCTGATCGTCGTGATCCTGCGCGGCGCGCTTGACGGCCTGGCCGCCGTGCCGCCGATTGGCGACCCGGACTACGCCCGCGCACGTGGCGTGCTTGCACTCTCGAAGAGCGGCGAAGGCGCTGCCTTCGATCTCGACGGGTCTTACGCGCTGAACGGGATGCTGGCGACGTTCAAGTCGCTGTGGGATCAAAAGCAACTCGCGATCGTCCACGCCGTCGCCTCGCCCTATCGCGACCGCTCGCATTTCGACGGCCAAAACGTGATCGAGACCGGCGGCACCCGCCCGAACGGTAGCGGCGATGGCTGGCTGAACCGCGCACTTGGGCCGATGGGTGTCGGCGACCCGAAACTCGCGCTCGCGATCGCGCAGTCCGTCCCGGTGATCCTGCAGGGCCCACGCGAAGTCTCCTCCTGGATGCCGGCACAACTCCCCGCCGTCGACGACGATTTCGTATCGCGCCTCCAGGCGATGTACGCCAGCGATCCACTTCTGCGTTCGGCGCTCGAGCGCGCGATGGAGGTGCAAGCCGTCGCAGGCTCAGACATGCAGCCAATGCAAGGGCAGGGCGCCGGCCGCCGCGGGTACCGCTTCGAGCCCATCGTCCGCGCCGCCGCCAACATCATCGCCGCCCCCGACGGCCCGCGCCTCACCGTCATGGAAGTCTACGGCTGGGACACGCATCAAGGCCAAGGCACCACGCAAGGCCCGCTCGCCAACGTCCTCGACGGCCTCGACAAGGGCGTGAAGATTCTGGCCGACGCACTCCGCCCCGCCTGGGATAAAACCGCAGTCCTGTTCGTCACCGAGTTCGGCCGCACCGTCGCCCCGAACGGCTCGAACGGCACCGATCACGGCACCGGTTCGGTCGCGTTGCTAGCCGGCGGTGCCGTCAACGGCGGCCGCGTGATCGCCAACTGGCCGGGCCTGCGAAACCTCTACGAAGGCCGCGACCTCACTCCCACGACAGACCTCCGTTCCCTCTGCAAGGCTGTGCTCGGCGACCACATGCGCCTAAGCCGCAGCCAACTCGACGCGGTGTTCCCCGACAGCGGCAACGTGGCGCCGATTTCAGGGCTGATCCGCACCTGACGCGTACCTGGCGTTGCGCTACACAGGCAGGAAAGTGGTTGAGGAGCCTGTTTCGTTGCGTGGTGTTGTCGCCAGCATTCGTTGGCATTTGATGTTCAGGGTTCAATCGGAGAGGGCCGCACGCTTGCAGCTTAAGCGAGCCGGCGCGCGAATTGGTCGACCCTTGGAAGTGCTCGGCTGCAAGAAATACTGGAAGATCCCCGAATTATGGGAATGCGACGCCCGGAGCCAAATTGGAGCTGGCACGACGGCGGAGCGAATCGTCGCAAGCTTCCAGGACGCGAATGCGCTCGCGCAGGGTTGGTACATTCTTGGCCCGTATCTCGATAAGCGCGGCAGATTCGAGAGTCTTTCCGGCGTCTTCAACGTACCGACCGGCGGAAGGGCGCTCGTCAACTCTTTGGAATGGGCGGAATTCGAGCTTTTGATGTAGCGACCGACCATTCGACGTAAGGGCAGAAGCGACGGTGGCCGTCTCTTTGAACAAGAAACCCGTTTCTATATGGTCGCCGTCCCTTTGCGCCGGGTTCATCTATCTGGCGGGGAACCGACGGCGAAAACCATGACCCAGAAGCGAATCTTGATCACCAGCGCATTGCCGTACATCAACGGCGTCAAGCATCTGGGAAACCTCGCCGGCTCGATGCTGCCCGCCGACGTCTATGCGCGCTTTCAGCGCGCACGCGGACGCGAGACGCTCTACATCTGCGCCACCGACGAACACGGCACGCCCGCCGAACTCGCAGCCTTGGAAGAGGGGCTGCCGATCGCGGACTACTGCGAGAAGTGGTGGGGCATCCAAAAGAAGCTCTCGGACGGCTTCGGCCTCTCGTTCGACCACTTCGGCCGCTCGTCGAGCGTGCAGAACCGCGAGCTGACCCAACACTTCGCCAAAGTGCTCTGGGAGCGCGGCCACATCGAAGAGCGCACGACGCGGCAAGTCTATTCGAAGGCCGACGGCCGCTTCCTGCCCGACCGCTACGTGATCGGCACCTGCCCGCATTGCAACTATGACCGCGCCCGCGGCGACCAATGCGAGAACTGCACCCGCGTGCTCGATCCCGCGGACTTGAAGGATCCGCGCTCGGCGCTGTCGGGCTCAAAGGAAATCGAACTCCGCGACAGCAAGCATCTGTTTCTGAAACAGGCGAAGTTCTCCGACGAACTGCGCGCCTGGATCGGCACGCGCACTGAGTGGCCAAACCTGGTTTCCTCGATCGCGCTGAAATGGCTCGATGAGGGCCTGCAGGATCGCGGCATCACCCGCGACCTCGCCTGGGGGGTGCCTGTCAACGCCGAAACCTGGTGCCCGAACCCGGAGGGCAAACTGCCCGACGTCGAGGGCTTGAAGGGCAAGGTCTTCTACGTCTGGTTCGATGCGCCGATCGAATACATCGGCGCGACAAAAGAATGGGCCGACGCCGCGCCCGGATCGAACGCGCGCGATTGGAAGTCCTGGTGGTCCGGCGCCGCTCAAAGCGAAGTGCGCTACGTCGAGTTCATGGGCAAAGATAACGTGCCCTTCCACACGGTGGGCTTTCCCGTGACGATGCTGGGCTCGGGCGAACCGTGGAAGCTCGTCGATCAAATCAAGGGCTTCAACTGGCTGAACTACTACGGCGGAAAATTCTCGACGAGTCAGAAGCGCGGCGTCTTCATGGACGCGGCGTTGGAGATTCTGCCGCCCGACTATTGGCGCTGGTACCTCACCGCGAACGCACCCGAAAGCGCCGACAGTTCGTTCACGTGGACGCATTTCGCCGACATCGTGAACAAGGATCTGGCGGACGTACTCGGCAACTTCGTCAACCGCACACTGAAGTTCACGGAGAGCAAGTTCGGCACCACGATCCCCGACGGCGGCAAGCCCGGCGCGAAGGAAACGAAGCTCGCGGAGGAGATGGAGCGTCGCTTCGGCCTCTACACCACACTGCTCGACGAGATTCAGCTCCGCAAAGCGACCGCCGAACTGCGCGCCATCTGGGTTTTGGGTAACGAATACCTGGCCGACGCGGCGCCATGGACCGCGATCCGCACCGACAAGGACGCCGCCGCCGTCAGCATCCGAACCGCGTTCAACCTGATCCGTCTCTTCGCCATCCTCTCCGCACCGGTCATCCCTTTCTCGGCCGACGCGATGGCGAAGGCGCTGAAGCTCGACCTGCATGCGCTCACATGGCCCAGAGGCAAGATCGCGGACGAACTCACCGTGCTGAAGGCCGGGCACGCGTTTGTGCCGCCGGCGCAAGGCGAGGTGTTGTTCAAGAAGCTCCTGCCCGAGCACGTCGCTGCATGGGAAGCGCGCTTTGGAAGCTCCGGCGCGTGACGAGCACCATCAGCGTTCGCGTGCTTGGCCCCGCAGACGCAGTCGCTGCCCGCGATCTGCGCCTCGAAGGTTTGCGCACGACGCCGGAAAACTTCGGTTCGTCCTGGGAGGAAGAAGCGGTCCACCCGCTCGCATGGTGGGAGGATCGTTTGCGCGGCCCGGGCCGCTGGCTCGGTGCCGAATCCGGCAAGGAACTCGTCGGCCTCACCGTTGTGTCCCTCAATCCGCGCATGAAGCTCGCGCATAACGCGGACATCGGTGCTGTTTTCGTGCGGGGGACGTTTCGCCAGCGAGGGGTCGGCGCTGCACTCATGCAATCTGCGATGGAGTTCCTGCGTGAGAAACGCATCGCTTATGCAACCCTGACCGTGAGCGCCGAAAACGTTGCCGCACAACGGTTGTATGCACGCTTCGGTTTCACCGTTTGTGGACAACTTGAGCGTGGGCTCTGCGTCCACAATCGCTTCTACGATGAGTTGTTGATGCGCACGCGAATCGCGTGAGCTTTACCCTTTTGGGTAATTGCATATCGGAGCGAATTGTTTCAGAGTTGAAACATAGAAGGGGTCGGCCTGATGGGGATCAGAACCGACGCGGGGAAGGTCAGTTGGGGGCTTTCATGCCGCGTCTCAAAGCGCTTGCCGCTTTGGCATTTTTTGGCGTTGTTTTCTCCGCCGGAAGTGTCGGTAGCCAAGATCCATTCAGAGCCCGGGCGGAAGGGGAATCTGCCGCCCACGCGTTGCCGATAGGCCCGTCGGACTACACCAAAGAATACCCGCAATTCGACGCAACCGACGGCCAAGCTGCGCACGCGCCGCAGCCGATCACGCCGTCTGAGTCGGAGTCGGAAACACAAGTCCCGGTTGGTCCTGCGCCGTCGGCTGCACTACAACCTGAGCCCACGGCGCAGCTCACGCCGGAGCCGATCGCGCTCGCAGCCGTTGCACCGCAAACGTTGGAGCCCACGCCTAAGTTGTCGGCCCCCGCACGCGCGGCACTTGCGACAGCGGTAACCGACAGCCAAGTCAATGAGGCGCTGGCGGATGAACCGGCGGACGCGCGCTATAACATTGCGCAAGAGCGCCTGTTCGAAACGGTGCCGCAAGATATCCAAGGTTACTTCGATCTCTTCATGTATGTGAGCAAGTCGAACCGCGGCCCGATGGCTCAGCGCATGTTCGTCTTTCAGCGCGACAGCGACGGCAAGATCATTCCCTACGCGGCCTGGGAAGTGTCGACCGGCCGCGAAAAGGTCGAGCTGCACCACGACAAGAAGATCCGCTCGACGACACCAGAAGGCATTTTCGCGCTGAATCCGAAACGCATGTACAAGCGCTACTTCTCAAAGACGTGGGACGGCGCGCCGATGCACTACGCGATGTTCTACGATATGCAAACGAATGGGAACCTAACGGGGCTCGCGATCCACGCCGCCGTGGGCGCCGACAAGATCCGCCGTTTGGGCCGTCGCGACTCGGCTGGCTGCGTGCGCTTGGCGCCAACCCACGCGAAGGAGCTGTTCTTCAAGATCCGCAATACGACGCAGGGCCGGGTGCCCGCGTTCGCGAGGAACGAGCGCGGCTCGACCGATCGCTGGGGCAAAGCTGAGCGCGACCCGGTCGGAAGTCTGGTGCTGCAAGACGGCTACAAAGCGATCCTATTCGTCGAGAACTACGACGGTCGCGACGATTTGGCCGGCCCGGTCGTCGCCTACACGAACTGAGGCAATCACCGAACAATCGTTGGTTGCAAATTCGCGTTGCAGAAAAGCTGCAACTCAGAGTGGTTAAGGAAACTTGGTGCAACGTCATCTTGAGTCTCTCAAGAGGGCCGTTAAGCTAAGCAACTGGAAAAGCAGAGGAACTCGATGGCATTCTGGCTCAAGCGCCTGAGCGCGGTCTTTCTATTGACCGGTGCCGTCATGGCTGCGTTCGTGACACTGCGTGATCCTGGCGCCGCGCCCGGCACGTTTAAGTTGCGTCCGCAAGCTGAAGAATTGCTCGCCGAAGCGCGGGGCATTCTGAACGGCAAAAGCTCCCCGACACTTCAACGCGCCGCTGCCGCGGTCGCGGACGTGAAGCTGCCCTTCATCGTCATTGAGCCGCGCGACTTCGCAGCGCCGCAAGTCCGCATGCCAGCCGCCAAGGAACTCGCCGCCTCGACGATAGCGCCGCCGCCAGCGGCCGCAAACCTCCGCCTGGTGCAAGAGGCTGGCGGCGAGCAGATGGACTTGAATCCGGTTGAAGCGCGCATCCGCGCCCGCGTGCCGTCCGAGATCATCCCGTACTTCGACCTGTTCCTCTACGTCTCCAAGTCGACGCCGGACAAGGGCAGCTGGGCCCAGCGCATGTTCGTGCTCGCCAAGGAAAAGGACCAGCAAGAGGTTTTCAAGCTGCGGCACAATTGGCCCGTCTCGACCGGCAAGGAAGAACTTGTAGAGGCGCCGTCGGGCCGCAAGCTGGGCACTCACACGCCCACCGGCATCTTCAAGCTCGACCGCGACCGTTTTTACGAAGATTACACTTCGCGCCAGTGGAAGTCGCCGATGCCCTTCGCGATGTTCTTCGATTGGGACATCGAAGGGCGACGCTCCGGCCTCGCGATTCACGGCAGTGACGAAAAAGGTCAGCAAGAGCTTGGAAAACGTGCCTCGCATGGCTGCATCAGACTGTCCGCCGACAACGCGCAAGTTCTGTTTGAATTGATACAGAACAACTACCGCGGCCGTGTTCCGATGTTCGCGATCAACCCGAACAGCCGAACAATGAGCACCGCCGGCCTGCTCGTTCGCGACGAGAAGGGCCGACCCAAAATGACCCGCGGTTACAAGGTTCTGGTTTTCATCGAAGACTTCGGCGGACCATCTGTCGACACAGTGGCTGCGCTTTACTGACCTGACGCCAAGGCGCACGCGTACAGCGCCACGGCCGCGGCATTGGAAACGTTTAGGCTCGGCATCTCCGGCCGCGTCGGCAGCCGCACCGCGACGTCGCACTTTTCGCGCGTGAGTCTTCGCAAGCCTTCGCCCTCGGCGCCGAGCGCCAACACCACGTCGCCGCTCAGATCGACCTTGGCGATAGGACCCGCCGCCTCATCCGCGAAGGCGACTCGCAAGAACCCAAGCTCCCCCAATTCCTCCAGAGTCCGGGCGATGTTGACCACCCGGACCAGCGGTACGACGTCCAACGCACCGCTCGCCGCCTTGGCCAACACGCCGCCCTCAGGCGGCGAGTTCCGGTCCTGGACGATTACGGCGCAAGCCCCGAACGCCGCAGCCGAGCGCATAATCGCACCCAGATTGTGGGGATCGGTCACCTGATCGAGCAGGATCAGCCGCCGCGGGGCAGGGACCCCCTCAAGCGCGTCGTGAACGTCGAGGTCTGCGAGCGGAGCTACCAGCACACCCACCCCTTGGTGAACGGCCTCGCGCGGCAGAATTCGGCCGATTGTCGCCAAATCGACCGCCTCGACCTGCACTTTGCGCGAGACTGCGAGCCCACGGAGCGACGTCTCGCCGCCCGGACCCAAGACGAGTTTCAGGCAACGCCGGCGCGGATTCGACAGCGCCGCCTTGACGGCATGGGTGCCCCATACCCAGATGGAACCTGCGTCAGGCTTGGTGTGGCTGCGGTCGTGAGCCCCTGAACCCCGATGACGTCTGGTCATTGTGCCGCTCCCGAGAATGGGGGACGACGGCCATTAACCGGTTGACAAATCACGGGAGTTTTCGCCATAAGCCGCGTTCTTGTGCCCCGGCGGTTGTGGGCACGCGCTGGCGCGATCCCAAGAGATAGGACGAAATTCACAAACGGCTTGAGCGAGCACGCACGTTGCGCGAGCGGCGGCGCGTCCATTTTGGGGGAGTGTCCCGAGTGGCAAAGGGGGCGGACTGTAAATCCGCTGGCTGACGCCTTCGTAGGTTCGAGTCCTACCTCCCCCACCACCCTTCGCTGCTCCGCAGCTTCGGGTGGCAGGCAAGTGAGTTCGTGCAGCGAAGGGTGCCCTGCTTGGCGAAGCAGGGCGACGAGACGAGGAGAATTCATAGCGGCTCACGCCGAAAGTTGCGGGTGTAGCTCAATGGTAGAGCAGAAGCCTTCCAAGCTTACGACGAGGGTTCGATTCCCTTCACCCGCTCCATCCTGCTTCGCGCCGAAGCGCGACGCAGGACCGATGAAGAAGATCGAGAAACACAGGACAGAGAATATCTAAGGAACTGACGTATGGCCAAAGCTAAATTCGAGCGGAACAAACCGCACTGCAACATCGGAACGATCGGACACGTCGACCATGGGAAGACGTCGCTGACGGCTGCGATCACGAAGATTTTGGCAAAGACCGGCCAGGCACAGTTTACGGCCTACGATCAGATCGACAAGGCGCCGGAAGAAAAGGCGCGCGGCATTACGATCTCGACCGCCCACGTCGAGTACGAGACCAACAAGCGTCACTACGCCCACGTCGACTGCCCCGGCCACGCCGACTACGTGAAGAACATGATCACGGGCGCAGCCCAGATGGACGGCGCGATCTTGGTTGTGTCCGCTGCCGACGGCCCAATGCCGCAAACGCGCGAGCACATCCTGCTCGCCCGCCAGGTCGGCGTGCCGGCACTCGTCGTGTTCATGAACAAGGTCGACATGGTCGACGATCCGGAATTGCTGGACCTCGTCGAACTCGAAGTGCGTGAGCTGCTCACGAAGTACGAGTTCCCAGGCGACAAGATCCCGATCATCAAGGGTTCGGCCCTGATGGCGTTGGAAGACAAAGATCCGAAGCTCGGCGAGCAAGCGATCCTCGAACTGATGAAGGCCGTGGATGAATCGATCCCGCAGCCCGATCGTCCGAAGGACCAGCCGTTTCTGATGCCGGTCGAAGACGTGTTCTCGATCTCGGGCCGCGGCACGGTCGTCACGGGTCGCGTCGAGCGCGGCATCGTCAAGGTCGGCGAAGAAGTTGAGATCGTCGGCATCCGCCCGACCGGCAAGACGACGGTCACCGGCATCGAGATGTTCCGCAAGCTGCTCGACCAAGCCGAAGCCGGCGACAACGCGGGCTGTCTGCTCCGCGGTATCGATCGTGAAGGCGTTGAGCGCGGCCAAGTTCTGGCGAAGCCGGGCTCGGTCACGCCGCATACGAACTTCAAGGCCGAGGCCTACATTTTGACGAAGGACGAAGGCGGCCGTCACACGCCGTTCTTCACGAACTATCGTCCGCAGTTCTACTTCCGCACGACCGACGTGACGGGCGTGGTGACGCTGCCGGCCGGCACCGAAATGGTTATGCCGGGCGACAACGTGGCGATGGATGTCGAATTGATCGTGCCGATCGCGATGGAAGAGAAGCTCCGCTTCGCCATCCGTGAAGGCGGCCGCACGGTCGGTTCGGGCGTTGTTTCGAAGATTGTGAAGTGAACGAACTAGGGGTGTAGCTCAGCTGGTAGAGCATCGGTCTCCAAAACCGAGGGTCGTGGGTTCGAGTCCCTCCGCCCCTGCCAATTCGTGACTGAACATTGAAAGGCGAAGAAATTCGAGATGAAGACGATGGCGGACGAGAACAAGAACGGAAGCGGCGGCGGGAAATCCGTCGAGCCGGCGCCGCAGCGTCAGAGCGTTCTGAGCTGGATCACGCGCGCGCCTGAGTTCTTCGCTCAGGTGCGCCAAGAGGCGGCGAAGGTGACCTGGCCCACGATCGCCGAAACGCGCGTGACCACGATCGCCGTGTTTTTGATGATCCTGATGTCGGTGATCTTCTTCGCGATCGTCGACTTTTCGCTCAGCACGATCGTGCGCTTCGTCTTGAACGCGGTGTAACGGCCATGGCATCGACCCAAACCGCAAGCACGACCCCGCTGCGCTGGTACATCGTCCACGCCTACTCGAATTTCGAGAAGAAGGTGGCCGAGGAAATCAAGAAGCAGGCGCAGCAGCATGGCCTGAGCGATCTTTTCGAAGAGGTGCTGGTTCCGACTGAAGAAGTCGTCGAAATCCGCCGCGGCCAGAAGGTCAACGCCGAGCGCAAGTTCTTCCCGGGCTACGTGCTCGTGAAGGCGCGGCTGACGGACGAGGCCTATCACCTCGTAAAGAACACGCCGAAGGTGACGGGCTTTCTTGGCACCAACAACAAGCCGATCCCGGTCAGCCAGGCCGAGGTCGATCGCATTTTGAATCAGGTGAAGGAAGGCGTGGAGCATCCCAAGCCGGCCGTTACCTTCGAAGTGGGCGAGCAAGTGCGCGTGGCCGACGGCCCGTTCACCTCGTTCAACGGCACCGTCGAAGAAATCGACGAAGATCGCTCGCGGCTCAAAGTGGCCGTCTCGATCTTCGGCCGCGCGACGCCGGTGGAATTGGATTTCGGTCAGGTCGAGAAGCTCTGATCGAGTTGTCTGCGGGAGGCGAGGGTGCAAGCCCAAGCCGTTGAACCGCTAAGCCAGAGATAGAGGAGAAAAACTCGTGGCGAAAAAAGTGATGGGGCAAATCAAGCTCCAGGTACCAGCGGGGGCGGCAAACCCGTCGCCGCCGATCGGACCCGCGCTCGGCCAGCGCGGTCTGAACATCATGGAATTCTGCAAGACGTTTAACGCGCGCACGCAGGAATTCGAGAAGGGCATGCCGATCCCGGTGATCATCACATATTACCAGGACAAGTCGTTCTCGCTCGAAATGAAGACGCCGCCCGCGTCGTTCCTTCTCAAGAAGGCGGCGAAGATCGACGGCGGCTCGAAGAAACCGGGCCTTGAGATGAAGGGCTCGGTCACCATGGCCGACGTGCGCAAGATCGCTGAGGCGAAGATGAAGGACCTGAATGCGAACGACATCGAAGCCGCGATGAAGATCATCGCCGGTTCCGCGCGTTCGATGGGTCTAGAGGTCAAGGGGTAAGCGCCATGGCAGATAAAAAGAAAGCGCCGAAGGAAGGCAAACGTTTGGCCGCCGCCCGCAGGGGCGTCGATACGCGCAAGCAATATGCGCTGGCCGATGCGGTGAAGATGGTCAAGGAACGCGCGAAGGCGAAGTTCGACGAGACGATCGAGATCGCAATGAATCTGGGTGTCGATCCGCGTCACGCCGATCAAATGGTCCGTGGTGTGGTGAACCTGCCGAATGGCACCGGCAAGAATCTGCGCGTCGCCGTCTTTGCAAAGGGGCCGAAGGCCACCGAAGCGAAGAACGCGGGCGCCGACATCGTCGGCGAGCAAGATCTGTTCGACGTCGTCAACGGCGGCAAGATCGACTTCGACCGTCTGATCGCAACGCCCGACATGATGGGTCTCGTCGGCCGCCTGGGTAAGGTCTTAGGTCCCCGCGGCCTGATGCCGAACCCGAAGGTCGGCACCGTGACGATGGACGTGACCAAGGCCGTAAAGGACGCCAAGGGCGGCGCCGTGGAGTTCCGCGCCGAGAAGGCGGGCATCATTCACGCCGGCGTCGGCAAAGCGAGCTTCTCGGAGACCGCGCTGATCGAAAACATCCGTGCCTTCTTTGACAGCGTCATGAAGGCCAAACCGGCCGCCGCGAAGGGCAACTATCTCAAAAAGATAGCGATCTCTTCGACGCAAGGTCCGGGCGTAACTGTCGAACCCTCGACGGTGATGGGCGCCTAGGGAGAACCGAAATTCCGGTGGCAACACCGGTGGACGGAGGTCATTCGGACCTCCGCCTGTCCGAGACTGCAGGCGGCCCACAAGGCCTTAAACACGAACGCCAGCATAGACAGGAGTTGAGTGCGTAAGTGCTTCAAACTCTTGGGACAGGACGTGAGAGCAGGGCAGGGCGGGGCAACAATCCCGGCCTGAGAAAACCAAAAGGCAAAGGAGCCAAAAGTGGATAGAGCGCAAAAAGCCGAAGTCATTGGCAAGCTGAACGAACAGTTCGGCAAAGCCGGTGTCGTCGTGGTCGCGCGCTATCAAGGCATGACCGTGGCGGATATGACGAAGCTACGGTCGCAGATGCGGGCGGTTGGAGCGGACTTCAAAGTCTCCAAAAACCGTCTCGCCAAGCGTGCTGCGGAAGGCACGATGGCCAAACCCATGCAGGACCTCTTGAAGGGCCCCACGGGTATCGCCGTCTCGCTCGATCCGATTGCCGCGCCGAAGGCCGCTTTCGAATACGCCAAGACGAACAACAAGTTCGTCATCCTTGGCGGCGTCGTCGGCAGCCAGTTCCTGGACGCGAAGGGTGTTGAGGCTTTGGCCTCTCTGCCGTCGCTGAACGAACTCAGGGCGCGTCTCGCAGGCATGCTGAAACAGCCGGCGACGAAAGTTGCCAGCATTCTGCAGGCACCGGCCGGGCAACTCGCCCGCGTGGTCGGCGCTCATGCCAGGAAAAGCGCGACTTAATCACTGACACATGTCCCAGAATTGAAAGCATCAAAGGAACGCATATATGTCCAAACTCGAAAAAATCGTTGATGAACTCTCCTCGCTGACCGTCATGGAAGCGGCTGAACTCTCCAAGCTTCTCGAAGAGAAGTGGGGCGTTTCGGCGGCGGCCCCTGTTGCCGTTGCGGCAGCGGCGGCAGGTCCGGCGGCGCCGGCGGCAGAAGCGAAGACGGAATTCTCCGTCTTCCTCGAAGCGGCGGGCGACAAGAAGATCAACGTCATCAAAGTCGTGCGCGAACTCACGGGTCTTGGCCTAAAAGAAGCCAAGGACCTCGTCGAAGGCGCGCCGAAGGAAGTAAAGGGCGACGTCCCGAAGGCCACGGCCGAAGAGTGGAAGAAGAAGCTCGAAGCCGAAGGCGCGAAGGTCGCGTTGAAGTAAGCGCATGGGAGAAAGCGGCGTGACGCTGCATTCCCCTGCGAAACACTGTGCCTGACATCACCGTCCGCGGGGGCTCTCCCCGCGGGCGGTGAGGTCGTTTCATCGTTTGGCCATGCTCTCAGGGCACAGACGAAGAGATCGGAAAACAAGAGAGCGGCGAAGACGAGACGGGATTTAAGGATCGATCATGGTGTTGTCGTTCACGGACCGCAAGCGGGTGCGCAAGACGTTCGGACATATTGCCGATGTCGCGCAGTTGCCAAATCTCATCGAGGTGCAGCGCGAATCCTACGCGCACTTCCTGCAGATGTACGTAAAGCCCGATGCGCGTGAAAACTCAGGGCTTGAAGCGGTGTTCCGCTCGGTGTTTCCGATCACCGATTTTGCGGAAGTCTCGCGTCTCGAATACGTACACTACGAATTCGAAGAGCCGAAATACGACGTCGACGAATGCCGCCAGCGCGGCATGACCTACGCGGCACCGCTGAAGGTGAAGCTGCGCCTCATCGTGTTCGAGGTCGATCAGGAAACCCAGGCCAAGTCCGTCAAGGACATCAAGGAACAAGACGTCTACATGGGCGACATGCCGCTCATGACCGAGCTCGGCACGTTCATCGTGAACGGCACGGAACGCGTGATCGTCAGCCAGATGCACCGCTCGCCGGGCGTCTTCTTCGACCACGACAAGGGCAAGACCCACTCGTCGGGCAAGTTGCTGTTCGGCGCCCGCGTGATCCCCTATCGCGGTTCGTGGCTCGACTTCGAGTTCGACGCGAAAGACATCATCTACGTCCGCATCGACCGCCGCCGTAAGCTGCCGGCGACAACGCTGCTCTACGCGCTCGGCCTCTCGGGCGAACAGATTCTTGAGCACTTCTACCGCCCGGTCATGTTCAAGCAGGCCAAGGACGGCTGGACGACGGCGTTCGACGCCGAACGCATGCGCAACCTGAAGCCGACCCACGACCTGAAGAACGCCAAGACCGGCGAAGTCGTGATCGAAGCCGGCCGCAAACTGACGCCGCGCGGCGCGCGCAAGCTCGCCGAAGAAGGCCTGAAGCAACTGCTGCTGCCGCCGGAAGAAATCTTCGGCCGCTACCTGGCACTCGACATGGTCAACGCCGAAACCGGCGAGATCTACGCCGAAGCCGGCGACGAAGTGACGGAAAAGATGTTGGAGGAGCTCGACGACGCGGGCTTCGACGAACTCGCTTTGCTCGACATCGACCATGTCAACACCGGCGCCTTCATCCGCAACACGCTGGCCGTCGACAAGAACCAGTCGCGCGAACAAGCGCTGATCGACATCTACCGCGTCATGCGCCCCGGCGAACCGCCGACGCTCGACACCGCCGAAGTGCTGTTCAACGGTCTCTTCTTCGACAGCGAGCGCTACGACCTTTCGGCGGTCGGCCGCGTGAAGATGAACTCGCGCCTGAGCCTCGATGCGCCGGACACGCTGCGCGTCCTGCGCCGCGAAGACCTGCTCGCGGTGGTGAAGATCTTGCACGACCTGCGCGACGGCAAAGGCGAAATCGACGACATCGACAACTTGGCCAACCGCCGCGTGCGTTCGGTCGGCGAGTTGATGGAGAACCAATACCGCATCGGCCTCTTGCGTATGGAGCGCGCGATCAAGGAGCGCATGTCCTCGGTCGAAATCGACACGGTGATGCCGCACGACCTGATCAACGCGAAGCCGGCCGCGGCTGCGGTGCGTGAATTCTTCGGCTCCTCGCAGCTGTCGCAGTTCATGGACCAAACGAACCCGCTCTCGGAGATCACCCACAAGCGCCGCCTCTCGGCGCTTGGGCCGGGCGGCTTGACGCGTGAGCGCGCGGGCTTCGAAGTTCGCGACGTCCACCCCACCCACTACGGCCGCATCTGCCCGATCGAAACGCCGGAAGGCCCAAACATCGGTCTGATCAACTCGCTCGCGACCTACGCGCGTGTGAACAAGTACGGCTTCATCGAAAGCCCGTACCGCCGCGTGAAGGACAGCAAAGTCACGACCGAGGTTATCTACCTCTCGGCGATGGAAGAATCGAAGTACGCGATCGCCCAAGCGAACGCACCGCTCGATCCGCGCGGCCGCTTCGTCGACGAAATCATTTCCTGCCGCAAGGGTGGCGACTTCGTTCTGCTGCCGCCCGACCGCATCGAGTTCATGGACGTCTCGCCCAAGCAACTCGTCTCGGTCGCCGCCGCGCTCATCCCGTTCCTTGAGAACGACGACGCGAACCGCGCGCTCATGGGCTCGAACATGCAACGCCAAGCGGTGCCGCTGCTTCAATCCGAAGCGCCGTTCGTCGGCACCGGCCTTGAGGGCGTGGTCGCACGCGACTCCGGCGCCGCGATCGCGGCCCGCCGCTCGGGCGTCGTCGACCAGGTCGACGCGACCCGTATCGTCGTCCGCGCAACGGAAGAAACCGACGCCGCAAAACCCGGCGTTGACATCTATCGTTTGCAGAAGTTCCAGCGCTCGAACCAGTCGACCTGCATCACGCAGCGTCCGCTGGTGAAGGTGGGCGACCGCGTGATGGCCGGCGATATCGTCGCCGACGGTCCATCGACCGACATGGGCGAGTTGGCCCTTGGCCGCAACGTGCTCGTCGCGTTCATGCCCTGGAACGGCTACAACTTCGAAGACTCGATCCTGATCTCCGAACGCATCGTCCGCGACGACGTGTTCACCTCGATCCACATCGAGGAATTCGAGACCATGGCCCGCGACACGAAGCTCGGGCCTGAGGAAATCACGCGCGACATCCCGAACGTCGGCGAAGAAGCGCTGAAGAACCTCGACGAAGCCGGCATCGTCTACATCGGCGCTGAAGTAAATCCGGGCGACATCCTCGTCGGCAAGATCACGCCGAAGGGCGAAAGCCCGATGACGCCGGAAGAAAAGCTGCTGCGCGCGATCTTCGGCGAAAAGGCCTCCGACGTTCGCGACACCAGCTTGCGCCTGCCGCCGGGCGCCTCGGGCACGATCGTCGAAGTGCGCGTCTTCAACCGCCACGGCATCGAGAAGGACCAGCGCGCGCTGGCGATCGAGCGCGAAGAAATCGAACGCTTCGCCAAGGACCGCGACGACGAGCTCGCAATTCTGGAACGCAACATCTATTCGCGTCTTGAAGAGCTTCTGCTGCACAAGCAGATCGCCAACGGACCGAAGGGCGTCGCGCCGGATTCGAAAGTGACTCCGTCGCTGCTCGAAACCCTGACGAAGGCTCAGTGGTGGCAACTCGCACTGCGCAACGAAAAGGCGCAGGGCGAGGTCGAAGCGCTGCGCAAGCAGTACGACGACGCCAAGAACCGCCTTGAAGCCCGCTTCGCCGACAAGGTCGACAAGCTGCGTCGCGGCGACGAACTCCCGCCGGGCGTGATGAAGATGGTCAAAGTGTTCGTCGCGGTGAAGCGCAAGCTGCAACCGGGCGACAAGATGGCCGGCCGTCACGGCAACAAGGGCGTCATCTCCAAGATCGTCCCGATGGAGGACATGCCGCACCTCGAAGACGGAACGCCTGTCGACATCGTGCTCAATCCGTTGGGCGTGCCGAGCCGCATGAACGTGGGTCAGATTCTAGAGACTCACCTCGGCTGGGCCTGTAACGGCATCGGCCGACAGATCGGCGAGATGGTCGCGAAGTATCGTCGTGACGGTAAGGCCGATCCGCTGCGCAAGCAGCTGAAGACGGTGTTCGGTCAGGACGGTCACCTCGGCGAAATGAACGACGAGCAAATGGCCGACATGGCCGAAAGCATGGGCAACGGCATCCACATCGCCAGCCCCGTGTTCGACGGCGCCCACGAGGTCGACATCAACAAGATGCTCGAACTTGCGGGACTCACCGTCTCCGGTCAGGTCACGCTCTACGACGGCCGCACAGGCGAGCCGTTCAAGCGCCAAGTCACGGTCGGCTACATCTACATGCTCAAGCTGCACCACTTGGTCGACGACAAGATTCACGCGCGCTCGATTGGGCCTTACAGCCTCGTCACGCAGCAGCCGTTGGGCGGCAAAGCCCAATTCGGCGGCCAGCGTTTCGGCGAAATGGAGGTCTGGGCGCTCGAAGCTTATGGCGCGGCTTACACGCTGCAGGAAATCCTCACCGTCAAATCGGACGACGTCGCGGGCCGCACCAAGGTCTACGAAGCGATCGTACGCGGCGATGAGAACTTCGAAGCGGGTATCCCCGAAAGCTTCAACGTGCTCGTCAAGGAAATGCGCTCGCTGGGCCTAAACGTCGACCTCGTCACGGCCGAACCCCAGAACCAGTAAGCGAACAGAATTCGAAGAACTGAAGGAGATTACAACTCCCATGAATCAGGAAGTCCTCAACGTATTCGGGCCGGTCGCGGCCGCCCCGACGTTCGACCGCATCCGCATCGCTCTGGCGTCGCCGGAGAAGATTCAGTCCTGGTCGTACGGCGAAATCAAAAAGCCGGAAACGATCAACTACCGGACGTTCAAGCCCGAACGCGACGGTCTGTTCTGCGCGCGCATTTTCGGTCCGATCAAGGACTACGAATGCTTGTGCGGCAAGTATAAGCGTATGAAGTATCGCGGCATCGTCTGCGAAAAGTGCGGCGTCGAGGTCACGCTCTCGAAGGTCCGGCGCGAGCGCATGGGCCACATCGAGCTCGCCTCCCCGGTGGCGCACATCTGGTTCATGAAGAGCCTGCCGTCGCGCATCGGTATGCTGCTCGACATGACGCTCAAGGACCTTGAGCGCATCCTTTACTTCGAAGGCTACATCGTCATTGAGCCGGGCCTCACGCCCCTCAAGGAGCGCACGCTCCTCAGCGAAGACGAGTACCTAAAGGCGCAGGAAGAATACGGCGACGACAGCTTCACCGCGCTCATCGGCGCGGAGGCCATTCGCGAACTGCTGATGCGCCTCGACCTGAAGTCGCTCAAAGTCTCGCTCCGCGAAGAGATCGCGACCACGACCTCGGAACTGAAGCCGAAGAAGTTGGTTAAGCGTCTGAAGCTCGTCGAGTCGTTTCTCGAATCCGGCAACCGCCCGGAATGGATGATCCTGCAAGTCGTGCCGGTCATTCCGCCCGAATTGCGTCCGCTCGTTCCGCTCGACGGCGGCCGCTTTGCGACGTCTGACCTGAACGACCTCTACCGCCGCGTCATCAACCGCAACAACCGCTTGAAGCGCCTGATCGAGCTCCGCGCGCCGGACATCATCATCCGCAACGAAAAGCGCATGTTGCAGGAATCGGTCGACGCGCTGTTCGACAACGGCCGCCGTGGCCGCGTCATCACGGGCGCGAACAAGCGTCCGCTGAAGTCGCTCGCCGATATGCTGAAAGGCAAGCAGGGCCGCTTCCGTCAGAACCTGCTTGGCAAGCGCGTCGACTACTCAGGCCGTTCGGTGATCGTCGTCGGTCCCGAGCTGAAGCTCCATCAGTGCGGCCTGCCGAAGAAGATGGCGCTCGAGCTGTTCAAGCCGTTCATCTACAACCGTCTTGAGGCGAAGGGTCTCTCGGCCACCGTCAAGCAATCGAAGAAGATGGTCGAGAAGGAACGCCCCGAGGTTTGGGACATCCTGGCGGAAGTCATCCGCGAACATCCCGTCCTGCTGAACCGCGCGCCGACGCTTCACCGCTTGGGTATTCAGGCGTTCGAGCCGGTCTTGATCGAAGGCAAGGCGATCCAGCTTCACCCGCTGGTTTGCACGGCGTTCAATGCCGACTTCGACGGCGACCAAATGGCCGTGCACGTGCCGCTGTCGCTCGAAGCGCAGTTGGAAGCGCGCGTGCTCATGATGTCGACGAACAACATCTTGAGCCCCGCAAACGGCAAGCCGATCATCGTGCCCAGCCAGGACATCGTGCTGGGCATCTACTACTGCTCGCTCGACCGCGATGGTGAACCCGGCGAAGGCAAATCGTTCGTCGACATGGGCGAAATCGAGCATGCGCTCGCCAATGGCGTGATCTCGCTGCACTCGAAGGTCAACGTTCGCTACAAGACCGTCGACGCACAGGGCAAGCCCACGGTGGTTCGCGTGAACTCGACGCCGGGCCGCATGATGATCGCGGAACACTTGCCGCGCCATCCCAACGTGCCCTTCACGATGGTCAACCGCGTTCTCAGAAAGCCGGAAATCTCCGCGCTCATCGATATCGTCTATCGTCACTGCGGTCAGAAAGAGACCGTGCTGTTCGCCGACGCGATCATGGGTCTGGGCTTCCGCGAAGCGTACAAGGCCGGCATCTCGTTCGGTAAGGACGACATGGTCGTTCCCCACACGAAGGAGCGCCTGGTCGAAGAAACGCGCAAGCTGATCAAGGACTACGAGAAGCAATACCAAGACGGCTTCATCACCGAAGGCGAAAAGTACAACAAGGTCGTCGACGCCTGGTCGAAGTGTACCGATCGCGTCGCCGAAGAAATGATGCGCGAGATTTCCTCGCAGCAGCGCGATCCCGTCACGAAGCGCGTCAAGGAGATCAACTCGATCTACATGATGTCGCACTCGGGCGCCCGCGGTTCGCCGACCCAGATGAAGCAGCTGGCCGGTATGCGCGGCCTGATGACGAAGCCTTCGGGCGAAATCATCGAGACGCCGATCATCTCGAACTTCAAGGAAGGCCTCACCGTTCTCGAGTACTTCAACTCGACGCACGGCGCGCGTAAGGGCTTGGCCGACACGGCGTTGAAGACGGCGAACTCGGGTTACTTGACCCGCCGCCTCGTTGACGTCGCGCAGGACTGCATCATCGTCGCCGACGATTGCGGCACGAAGCTCGGCATCACCGTCGGCGCCGTTCTCGACGCCGGTAACGTCGTGGCGACGCTCGGCGAACGCACGCTCGGCCGCACGGCCGCGGAGGACATCCGTGACCCGTCGTCGAACAAGATCCTGGTCAAGCGCGGCGAAGAAATCACCGAAGACAAGGTCGAGGTGATCGAAGCCGCCCAGGTGCCGAAGGTGAAAATCCGCTCGGTGCTGACCTGCGATCTGAAGGTCGGCGTCTGCGCGAAGTGCTACGGCCGCGATCTGGCGCGTGGTACGCCCGTCAACGCCGGCGAGGCTGTCGGCGTCATCGCCGCCCAGTCGATCGGCGAACCGGGTACGCAGCTCACCATGCGCACGTTCCACATCGGCGGTGCGGCGCAAGTTGCCGAAACGTCGTTCCTGGATGCGAGTCATGAAGGCAAGATCAAGATCTTGAACAAGAACGCGGTCAAGGACTCGACCGGCATGTTCCGCGTTATGGGCCGTAACAGCCAAGTCGTCATCACCGACGACAACGGCGTGGAGCGGGCCAGCTACAAGATCCCGTTCGGCGCCCACTTGCGCTACGACGAGGGCGACCGCGTGAAGCGCGGCGAGCGCCTCATCGAATGGGACCCGTACACGATCCCGATCCTCACCGAGCGTGCGGGTTACGTGAAGTACGAAGGCCTGGTCGAAGGCGTGAGCTTGAAAGAGGTCACGGACGAATCCACCGGTATCTCGAACAAGGTCGTTCTCGACTGGCGTTCGAGCCCGCGCGGCAGCGACCTTCGTCCCGCGATCTCGATCCGCGATAAGAAGGGCGAGGTCATCAAGCTCTCGAACAAGTCCGAGGCGCGCTATCTGCTCGCCGTCGACGCGATTCTCTCGGTCGACGACGGTGCGGAGGTGCGCGAAGGCGACATCGTCGCCCGTATCTCGACCGAAGGTGCGAAGACGCGCGACATCACCGGCGGTCTGCCGCGTGTTGCCGAACTCTTCGAAGCCCGCAAGCCCAAGGACCACGCGATCATCGCGGAAGCCGACGGCTGGATCGAATTCGGCAAGGACTACAAGAACAAGCGCCGCGTCATTCTGAAACCGAAAGACGACAAGCTTGAGCCGATCGAGTACCTGATCCCGAAGGGCAAGCACATTACGGTCCAAGAGGGCGACTTCATCGAAAAGGGCGACTTCCTGCTCGACGGCAATCCCGCGCCGCACGACATCCTGCGCATTAAGGGTGTCGAGGCGTTGGCTGCCTACCTCGTGCAAGAAATCCAGGACGTCTATCGCCTGCAGGGCGTGAAGATTAACGACAAGCACATCGAGGTCATCGTCCGTCAGATGCTCCAGAAGGTGGAGATCGAAGACGGCGGCGACACGACGCTGGTCCAGGGCGAGCAGCTCGACTTCATCGAGTACGAGGAAATCAACGCAAAGGCCAAGGCGGAAGGCATCAAGCAAGCCGTCGGCAAGCCCGTGCTCCTCGGCATCACGAAGGCGTCGTTGCAGACCCGCTCGTTCATCTCGGCCGCCTCGTTCCAGGAAACCACCCGCGTCCTCACCGAGGCGGCGGTTTCCGGCAAGGTCGATACGCTCGAAGGCCTGAAGGAAAACGTCATTGTCGGCCGCCTGATCCCAGCCGGCACCGGCGGCATGATGACCCGCCTGAAGCAGGTCGCCGCAGATCGCGACAAGGCCATCCTAGCCGCCCGCGAATCCGCACTCCCGGCGCCGACACCAACCCCGTCGACGCCAGCCCCCACCCCAACCCCGCCGACGGCAAACGCGGCGGAGTAGGGCTGGGCCGGAAAGCGACGAAACAAAGGGGCGCGGCTCGCGATGACCGCGCCCCTTTTCTTTTGCGAACCGGGCGATTCCGACAATGGTCACCCTGCGACAGAAAATTTCGCATCGCTCGTTGACTATGGGAAAACCCCCGCGTACAAACCGCGCCATCATTAGACGGCAGGCCGTAGGGCACGTCCCTAAACGCTCCCGCTTTTAGTCCAATGAACAGGTTTGAAAGCACGTCCCTCCGGGTCCCCGGACGGTCCTCTGCACGTTGAACCAAGCGCCATGGGGTTTGAGCAGGACCCTCCATGAGCGCTTTGTGCATTTTTGGTCGTGCGTCTGAAGGAATGAAGCGCAAAGCGAATGCCGACGATCAACCAGCTGATCCGCAAACCGCGCCACCCGAAAGTTCGGCGCACCAAGGCGCCCGCGCTGCAAAGCTCGCCGCAAAAGCGCGGCGTGTGCACGCGCGTCTACACGACCACGCCGAAAAAGCCGAACTCGGCGCTTCGCAAGGTCGCGCGTGTTCGTCTGACGAACCAGCAGGAAGTCATCAGCTACATTCCCGGCGAAGGTCACAACCTTCAAGAACACTCGGTGGTGTTGATCCGCGGCGGCCGCGTCAAGGACTTGCCCGGCGTCCGCTACCACATCCTGCGCGGCGTGCTCGACACGCAAGGCGTGAAGGACCGCAAACAAGCGCGCTCGCTCTACGGCGCCAAGCGGCCGAAGTAAGGAGATCTCACGATGTCACGTCGCCGCCGCCCCGCTAAACGCGAGATCATTCCGGACGCCAAGTACGGTGATCTCATCCTGGCCAAATTCATGAACTGCTTGATGTATGACGGCAAGAAATCCGCCGGCGAGCAGATCGTCTATGGCGCGCTCACTTCGATCGAGCAGCGCGCGAAGTCGGATCCGGTAAAGCTGTTCCACGCCGCCCTCGACAACGTCGCCCCGGCGATCGAAGTGCGCTCCCGCCGCGTCGGCGGCGCGACCTACCAGGTCCCCGTCGAAGTCCGCCCGGAGCGCCGCCAGGCGCTCGCGATCCGCTGGATCATCAATGCGGCCCGCGCTCGCAACGAACAAACGATGCAGCAGCGCCTGTCGGCCGAATTGCTTGACGCCGCCAACAACCGCGGCACCGCCGTGAAGAAGCGCGAAGACACGCACAAGATGGCGGAAGCCAACCGCGCGTTCTCGCACTACCGCTGGTAACCGAAGAGTCTCAACGTATCATGCCCCGCACCACGCCCCTCGAGAAATATCGCAACATCGGCATCGCCGCGCACATTGACGCCGGCAAGACGACGACGACCGAGCGTATTCTCTACTACACGGGCAAGTCCCATAAGATCGGCGAAGTCCACGACGGCGCCGCGACGATGGACTTCATGGAGCAGGAACAAGAACGCGGCATCACGATCACGTCCGCCGCGACGACCGCTTACTGGAACGACCATCGCGTCAACATCATCGACACGCCCGGCCACGTGGACTTCACGATCGAAGTCGAACGTTCGATGCGCGTCCTCGACGGTGCCGTCGCCGTGTTCGACTCGGTCGCCGGCGTCGAGCCGCAGTCGGAAACTGTCTGGCGCCAAGCCGACAAATATCACGTGCCGCGCATTTGCTTCGTTAACAAGATGGACCGCACCGGCGCCGACTTTTATCGCTGCGTGCAGATGATGATCGACCGCTTGGGCACCAAGCCCTGCGTGACCCAGTTGCCCTACGGCGCCGAAGCCGACCACAAAGGCATCATCGACCTCATCAACATGAGGGCCGTTGTCTGGAAGGACGAGAGCCTGGGCGCGAAGTTCGAAATCCAAGAAATTCCCGAAGACTACAAAGCCAAGGCCGCCGAGTGGCGCCACAAGATGGTCGAACTGGCCGTCGAAATGGACGACGCCGTTATGGAAGCCTACCTAGACGGCAAGGAGCCTGACGCCGCCACGTTGAAGCGGCTCATCCGCAAGGGTACGATCAACTTCAAGTTCGTTCCTGTCACCTGCGGCGCCGCCTTCAAGAACAAGGGCGTGCAAACGCTGCTAGACGCGGTCGTCGACTTCCTGCCGTCGCCGCTCGACATTCCGCCCGTCAAAGGCATCAAGCCTGGCAAGGTCGAAACAGAAGTCGAGCGCAAGGCCGACGACAACGAGCCGCTCGCCATGCTGGCGTTCAAGATCATGGACGACCCGTTCGTCGGCTCGATCACGTTCTGCCGCATCTACTCGGGCAAGCTCGAAAGCGGCACGACGCTTCTAAATTCGACGCGCGACCGCAAGGAGCGCGTCGGCCGCATGCTCCTCATGCATGCCAACAGCCGCGAAGACGTCAAGGAAGCGCTGGCTGGCGACATCGTGGCCTTGGCCGCGTTGAAGGAAACCCGCACCGGTGACACGATCTGCGATCCGCAGCATCCGGTCATCCTTGAAAGAATGGAATTCCCGGAACCCGTCATCGAAGTCGCGATCGAACCGAAGACGAAGGCCGACCAAGAAAAGATGGGCGTGGCCTTGGCCCGCCTCGCGCAGGAAGATCCGTCCTTCCGCGTTTCGGTCGACCAAGAGTCCGGCCAGACGATTTTGAAGGGCATGGGCGAGCTTCACCTCGACATTAAGGTCGACATCCTTCGCCGCACCTACAAGGTTGACGCCAACATCGGCGCGCCGCAGGTGGCCTACCGCGAAACGCTGACCAAGAAGGTCGAGATCGACTACACCCACAAGAAACAAACCGGCGGTTCGGGCCAGTTCGCGCGCGTCAAGATCGTGTTCGAACCGATGCCGGCCGGCACCGGCTTCGAATTCGAGAACGACATCGTCGGCGGCTCGGTCCCGAAGGAATATGTCCCGGGCGTCGAAAAGGGTCTGAACGCGTCGCGCGACAATGGCGTGCTCGCGGGCTTCCCGCTGATCGACTTCAAGGCGACGCTGATTGACGGCGCCTACCACGAAGTTGACTCGAACGTCCTGACCTTCGAAATCGCGACCCGCGCTGCGTTCCGCGAACTGAAGGAACGCAAGGCCGTTAAGTTGCTTGAGCCCGTCATGAAGGTCGAGGTCGTAACCCCCGACGAATTCATGGGCGGCGTCATCGGCGACTTGAACGCCCGCCGCGGCCAAGTTCAAGGCACCGACCAACGCGGCAACGCGCAGGTCGTCACCGCGATCGTGCCGCTCGCCAACATGTTCGGCTACGTGAACAACCTGCGCTCCATGAGCCAGGGTCGCGCCAGCTACTCGATGCAGTTTGACCACTACGAGGATGTCCCTCGCGCGATCGCCGACGAAGTGATCGCGAAGTTCGCCTAAACGTAACAAGAGACCGAAGCTTCGGAGAAACACACTATGGGCAAAGCGAAGTTTGAGCGGAACAAGCCGCACTGCAACATCGGAACGATCGGCCACGTCGACCATGGGAAGACGTCGCTGACGGCTGCGATCACGAAGATTCTGGCAAAGACCGGCCAGGCGCAGTTCACCGCGTACGACCAAATCGACAAGGCGCCGGAAGAAAAGGCGCGCGGCATTACGATCTCGACCGCCCACGTCGAGTACGAGACGAACAAGCGTCACTACGCCCACGTCGACTGCCCCGGCCACGCCGACTACGTGAAGAACATGATCACGGGCGCAGCCCAGATGGACGGCGCGATCTTGGTTGTGTCCGCTGCCGACGGCCCAATGCCGCAAACGCGCGAGCACATCCTGCTCGCCCGCCAGGTCGGCGTGCCGGCACTCGTCGTGTTCATGAACAAGGTCGACATGGTCGACGATCCGGAATTGCTCGACCTCGTCGAACTGGAAGTCCGCGAACTTCTGTCGAAGTACGACTTCCCGGGCGACAAGATCCCGATCATCAAGGGCTCGGCCCTGATGGCGTTGGAAGACAAGAACCCCGAGCTCGGGGAAAAGGCGATCATGGCATTGATGGCCGCCGTGGATGAGCACATCCCGCAGCCGCATCGTCCGAAGGATCAGCCGTTCCTGATGCCGGTCGAAGACGTGTTCTCGATCTCGGGCCGCGGCACTGTGGTGACCGGTCGTATTGAGCGCGGCATCGTCAAGGTTGGCGAGGAAATCGAAATCGTCGGCATCCGCCCGACGACCAAGACGACCGTGACCGGCGTTGAAATGTTCCGCAAGCTGCTCGACTCGGGTGAGGCCGGCGACAACGTCGGTTGCTTGCTCCGCGGCATCGAGCGTGAAGGTGTTGAGCGCGGCCAAGTTTTGGCGAAGCCGGGATCGGTCACGCCGCACACGAACTTCAAGGCCGAGGCCTACATTTTGACGAAGGAAGAGGGCGGCCGTCACACGCCGTTCTTCACGAACTATCGTCCGCAGTTCTACTTCCGCACGACCGACGTGACGGGCGTGGTGACGCTGCCGGCCGGCACCGAAATGGTCATGCCGGGCGACAACGTGGCGATGGACGTGGAACTGATCGTGCCGATCGCGATGGAAGAGAAGCTCCGCTTCGCCATCCGTGAAGGCGGCCGTACGGTCGGCTCGGGCGTTGTCTCGAAGATTGTAAAGTAAACGAACTCAAAGATCGCAGACGGAAGAAAAAACGGAACGGCCCATGCAAAGCCAAAACATCCGCATCAGGCTCAAGGCCTATGATCATCGCGTGCTCGACAGCTCGACGCGTGAGATCGTGAACACGGCCAAGCGCACCGGTGCACGCGTGCGTGGACCGATTCCGCTTCCGAACCGGATCGAAAAGTTCACCGTGAACCGCTCGCCGCACGTCGATAAGAAGAGCCGCGAGCAGTTCGAGATCCGCACCCACAAGCGGCTTCTCGACATCATCGATCCCACGCCGCAAACGGTCGACGCTCTCATGAAGCTCGACCTCGCGGCCGGGGTCAGTGTCGAAATCAAGCTGCAGTAACGAGAAAGAAGGCGGGCGCTTCCCATGCGCACAGGGGTGATAACTCAAAAAGTTGGCATGATGCGGCTGTTCACCGATGACGGTCGCCATGTGCCAGTAACCGTGCTCAAGCTCGACGGCTGTCAGGTCGTCGCGCAGCGCACGAAGGAAAAGGACGGCTACACCGCAGTCCAGCTCGGTTCCGGGTTGGCCAAGGTCAAGCGCGTCTCGAAGGCCGAACGCGGCCACTTCGCCAAGGCGCAAGTGGAGCCGAAGCGCAAGGTCGCCGAGTTCCGCGTGTCGCCCGACAACCTGGTCGAAGTGGGCGCGGTCATCACCGCCGACCATTTCATCCCCGGCCAGATCGTCGATGTCTCCGGCATCACGATCGGTAAGGGCTTCGCGGGTACGATGAAGCGCCACAATTTCAGCGGCCTTGAGGCCTCGCACGGCGTCTCGATCTCGCACCGTTCGCCGGGCTCGACGGGCAACCGTCAAGATCCGGGCCGCACGTTCAAGGGCAAGAAGATGTCGGGCCACATGGGCCAGGTCCTCGTCACGACGCAAAACGTCGAAGTGGCGAAGGTCGACGTCGAGCGCGGCTTGATCATGATCAAGGGCGGCGTTCCGGGCTCCAAGGGCAGCTGGGTGATGGTCCGCGACGCGGTCAAGCGTCCGCTTCCGAAGGAAGCGCCGAAGCCCGCGGCCATTCGTAAAGCCGCCGCTGCGGCGCCAGCGGCTTGAGGAGCGAGACAGCTATGAAAGTCAAAGTCCTCACCCTCGATGCCGGCGCAGCCGGCGAAGTGGAACTCAGCGAAGGCGTGTTCGGCGTAAGCCCGCGCGCCGACATCCTCGCGCGCGTCGTGCAGTGGCAGGAAAATCGCCGCCACGTCGGTCAGCATCGCACGCTGACTCGGCGCGAGATCGATCGCACCACGAAGAAAATATACAAGCAAAAAGGCACCGGCCAAGCCCGTCACGGCGCGGCCTCGGTCGCTCAATTCCGCGGCGGCGCCAAGGCCATGGGTCCGGTTCTCCGTTCGCGAGAAACCGATCTCCCGAAAAAGGTGCGTGCCCTGGGCCTCAAGATGGTCCTCTCCGCAAAAAGAAAAGACGGCCACCTCATTGTTCTCGACGCGGCCAAACTAACCGAAGCCAAAACGAAGAAAGTTGCACTCTCCTTCGGCAAGCTCGGCCTCAAATCAGCGCTCATCGTTGACGGCCCGGAATTTGACACCGGTTTCCAACGCGCCGCGCGCAACATTCCCAATATCGACCTTCTCCAGGTTCAAGGCATCAACGTCCTCGACGTTCTGCGCCGCGAGAAACTGGTTCTAACGAAGGCCGCGCTCAACGCCATCGAGGAGCGCCTGAAATGAGCAAGCTAGCTGCCTACGCGGCGATCCTTTCGCCGGTCATCACCGAAAAGTCGACGAAGCTCTCGGAGCACAACCAGGTTGTCTTCCGCGTGCCGCACGACGCGACAAAGCCGCAAATCAAGAAGGCGGTCGAAGAGCTTTTCAAGGTGAAGGTTAAGGGCGTCAACACGCTCGTGACCAAGGGCAAGAAGAAGATGTTCCGCGGTCGCAAGGGCGAACGCAGCGACGTAAAGAAAGCGGTCGTGACCCTGCATGAGGGTTCGACGATCGACGTGACGACGGGGCTCTGAGACCAATGGCACTAAAGACCTTCCGGCCCACGACGCCTTCGACGCGCCAATTGGTGCTGATCGACCGCAGCCAGCTCTTCAAGGGCCGGCCGGTGAAGACGTTGACGGAGTCGAAGCATTCCAGCGGCGGGCGCAATAACGCCGGCCGCATCACCTCGCGCTATCGCGGCGGCGGGCACAAGAAGCTCTACCGCGTGATCGACTTCAAGCGTCGCAAGTTCGACGTCGAAGGCACGGTCGAGCGTTTGGAGTACGATCCGAACCGCTCGGCGTTCATCGCGCTCGTTGCGTACCCGGACGGTGAGAAGACCTACATCCTCGCGCCGCAACGTTTGAACGTCGGTGACAAAGTCGTCGCCAGCACGAAAGCGGACGTGAAGCCCGGCAACGCCATGCCGCTCTCGGCGATGCCGGTCGGTACGATCGTGCACAACGTCGAGTTCAAGGCCGGTGCCGGTGGCAAGATCGCCCGCTCGGCCGGTACCTACGTACAGTTCGTCGGTCGCGACCAAGGCTACGGCATTCTGCGCCTGAACTCGGGCGAAACCCGCAAGGTTCGCCTCGAATGCATGGCGACCGTCGGCGCTGTTTCGAACCCGGATCACATGAACGAAGTGATCGGCAAGGCCGGCCGCAACGTTTGGAAGGGCAAGCGCCCGCATGTCCGCGGCACTGCCATGAACCCGATCGATCACCCGCACGGCGGTGGCGAAGGCCGCACCAAGGGTGGCCGCCACCCGGTGACGCCGTGGGGCAAGGGCACGAAGGGCAACAAGACGCGCTCGAACAAGCGCACAACGAAACTCATCGTGACCTCGCGTCACTTGAAGAAGGCATAAAGGCGTATGGCACGTTCAGTCTGGAAGGGACCGTTCGTCGACGGCTATCTGCTGAAAAAGGCAGAAGCCGTTCACAAGTCCGGCCGTCGCGAAGTGATCAAGATCTGGAGCCGCCGCTCCACGATCCTGCCGCAGTTCGTCGGCCTGACCTTCGGCGTCTACAACGGCCAGAAGCACATCCCCGTTCTCGTGTCCGAAGAAATGGTCGGCCACAAGTTCGGCGAGTTCTCGCCCACGCGCACCTTCCACGGTCACGCCGGCGACAAGAAAGTGAAGAGGGGCGCCTAATGGGTAAACCATCCAAAGATCGCTCGCTCGCCGACAACGAGGCGCAAGCCATCGGCCGCATGATCCGGACCTCGCAGTACAAGCTCAACCTTGTCGCCGGAATGATCCGCGGCAAGAAGGTCGAGCGCGCCATCGCCGATCTGACGTTTTCGAACAAGCGCATCTCGAACGATGTGCTGAAGGTGCTGAAGTCCGCCGTCGCCAATGCCGAGAACAACCATAACCTCGACGTCGACGATCTGATCGTGGCCCAGGCATGGACCGGTAAGGACATGGTCCTGAAGCGCTTTCACGCCCGCGGCCGCGGCCGCGGGGCAAGCATTTTGAAGCCGTTCTCGGAACTCACGATCGTCGTGCGCGAAGAGAAGCAGGAAGAAAAGAAGAAGAAATCGAAGGGCAAGCCCGGCGTTAAGAAGCCGGCAGCGGCAAAGAAGGAGGCCGCCTGATGGGTCAAAAAGTAAATCCGGTCGGGCTCCGCCTCGGCATCAACCGCACGTGGGATTCGCGTTGGTTCGCCGATCGCCGCGAGTACGGTCAGTTGCTGCACGAAGACCTGAAGATCCGCGAGTACCTGCTCGACAAGCTCAAGCAGGCCGGCGTCGCGCGCATCATCATCGAACGCCCGCACAAGAAGTGCCGCGTGACGATCCACTCGGCACGTCCGGGCGTCGTCATCGGCAAGAAGGGCGCCGACATCGAAAAGCTGAAGTCGGACCTGGGAAAGTTCACGAAGAGCGAAGTTCACCTGAACATCGTCGAAATTCGTAAGCCCGAAGTCGATGCGCACCTGATCGCCGAAAGCATCGCCCAGCAGCTCGAGCGCCGCGTCTCCTTCCGCCGCGCCATGAAGCGCGCGGTGCAGTCGGCACTGAAGCTCGGCGCGCTCGGCATCCGCATCAACTGCGGCGGCCGTCTCGGCGGCGCCGAAATCGCTCGCGTTGAATGGTACCGTGAAGGCCGCGTTCCCCTCCACACGCTGCGCGCCGACATCGATTTCGGTGTCGCGACCGCGAAGACGGCGTACGGCACTTGCGGCGTGAAGGTTTGGGTGTTCAAGGGCGAGATCCTGGAACACGACCCGATGGCGCAGGACAAGCGTATGAGCGAAGCGCAAGAAGGCGGCAATCAACCCCGCTCGCCGCGCCCTGCGCCGGCGCCGGCGGGCTGAGAGAAATTGGATTGAACCATGCTGCAACCAAAGCGCACCAAGTTTCGCAAACAGTTTAAGGGCCGCATCCGTGGGAAGGCGACCTCTGCCAACACGCTCGACTACGGCGAGTTTGGCCTGAAGGCGCTCGAACCCGATCGCGTCACCGCGCGTCAGATCGAGGCCGCCCGTCGTGCGATCACCCGCGCGATGAAGCGTCAAGGCCGTGTGTGGATCCGGATGTTCCCCGACATCCCCGTGTCGAAGAAGCCGGCCGAAGTCCGCATGGGCGCCGGTAAGGGCGCACCGGAATTCTGGGCCTGTCGTGTGAAGCCGGGCCGCGTCCTCTTCGAGGTCGACGGCGTGACCAGCGCGACCGCGAAGGAAGCACTCAGCCTCGCGGCTGCGAAGCTTCCGATCCGCACGAAGTTCGTCACCCGTTTAGGCCACACGGAATAGGGAGCTGAAAGATGAAAAGCACCGATCTCCGCGCCATGACGCAAGACCAGCTCGGCGACGAACTCGTCAAGCTGCGCAAAGAGCAATTCAATCTGCGCTTCCAAAAGGCCACCGGCCAGCTGGAGAAGACCGCGCGGGTTCGCGTCGTGCGCCGCACGATTGCCAAGATCAACACCGTCCTGGGCGAAAAGTCCCGGGCCAAAGCCAAGGCCTGAGGCGAGAGCAATGCCGAAAAGAATTCTCCAAGGCGTCGTGGTCAGCGACAAGAACACGAAGACGATCATCGTCGAGGTGGAGCGCCGCTTCATCCATCCGGTGCTCGGCAAGACCTTGCGTCGTTCGAAGCGCTACCACGCCCATGACGAACAAAGCCGCTTCAAGTCCGGCGATACCGTGCGCATTCAAGAGTGCCGCCCGTTGTCGAAGTTGAAGCGTTGGGAAGTTCTCTACGACGCAGCCGCGTCAAAAGCCTGAGCAAAGAAAAGGCACTACGCCCATGATCCAATCTACAACCAACTTGGACGTCGCCGACAACTCGGGCGCGCGGCGCGTCATGTGCATTAAAGTGCTGGGTGGCGCTCAGCGCCGCTACGCGACCGTCGGCGACGTGATCGTCGTTTCGATCAAGGAAGCGATCCCGCGCGGCCGCGTGAAGAAGGGCGACGTCATGAAAGCCGTCGTCGTGCGCACGGCCAAAGAAGTCCGCCGCGCCGACGGCAGCTGCATCCGTTTCGACCGCAACGCCGCGGTCTTGATCAACAATCAGGGCGAGCCCGTGGGCACGCGCATCTTCGGACCGGTCACGCGCGAGCTTCGCGCCAAGAACCACATGAAGATCGTCTCGCTGGCGCCGGAGGTTCTGTAAGCCATGGCCGCGAAATTCAAAAAAGGCGACCGCGTGATGGTCATCGCGGGCGAAGAGCGCAAGCGCAAGGATCAAAAGCCGCGCATCGGCGAGATCTTGCGCGTCTACAAGGACGAGGATCGCGTCCTCGTCTCCGGCGTGAACATGGTCAAGCGCCACACGAAGCAATCTGCGCGCAGCCAAGGCGGCATCGTCTCCAAGGAAGCGCCGATTCACATTTCAAGCGTCGCTCACGTCGACCCGAAGACGGGTGAGGCGACGCGTATTGGGTTCAAGACGCTGCAGGACGGCCGCAAGGTTCGCTTTGCGAAGAAGTCCGGGGAAGTGATCGATGTCTGAGAAAGAAGCCAAAACCAAAAAGCCGGCGAAGGCCGAAGGCGACGGCCCGAAGGGGCCGCCACCGTCCAAGACCGAGGAAAAGCGCGCCGAGAAGAAGGCTCGCGGCAAGGGCGCCGACGCGGCGACCGGTCCCGCGGTCTCGACACAAAGCGAGGCCACGCGCGCGAAGGCGATTTCGCTTCCGGCCGGCCAGAAGTACGTCCCGCGCCAAAAGAAGCGTTACGACGAAGTCGTTCGCAAGGCGTTGATCGCGAAGTTCGCCTACAAGAACCCGATGCAGGTGCCCAAGCTCGACAAGATCGTCATTAACATGGGCGTTGGCGAAACGACGGCGGACACGAAGAAGATCCAGTCCGCCACGCGCGACCTGGCGTTGATCGCGGGCCAAAAGCCCGTCGTCACGAAGGCCCGCATCGCGATTTCGAACTTCAAGGTGCGCGAGAACATGCCCTTGGGCGCAAAGGTCACGCTGCGTAAAGACCGCATGTACGACTTCCTCGACCGTCTGATCACGATCGCGCTCCCGCGCGTTCGCGACTTCCGCGGCGTATCGGCAAAGAGCTTCGACGGTCGCGGCAACTTTTCGATGGGCTTGAAGGAACACATCGTGTTCCCGGAAATCGACTACGACAAGATCGATACGGTCTGGGGCATGGACATCACGATTTGCACGACCGCGAAAACGGACGACGAGGCGAAAGAACTGCTTTCCGCCTTTCAGATGCCGTTCGCGAAGTGACGAAACCTTAAGGCGAAGACGACGACATGGCGAAGAAAAGTTCAATCGAGAAGAACAAGCGGCGCACGGGCCTCGTGAAGCGTTATGCGGCAAAGCGCGTAAAGCTGAAGGAGCAAGCGAACAACATGTCGCTGCCGCCCGAGGACCGCTTTGCCGCGCGCCTCAAGCTCGCCGAGCTGCCGCGCAACTCGTCGCCGAACCGGATTCGCAATCGCTGCGAACTCACCGGCCGTTCGCGCGGGAACTATCGCAAACTGAAAATGTGCCGCATCAAACTGCGCGAACTGGCCTCCCACGGGTTGATCCCGGGCATGGTTAAGTCGAGCTGGTAAGGGAAGAAGATATGTCCATCAACGATCCCATTGGCGATCTCCTGACCCGCATTCGCAACGCGCAACAGCGTGGCCAAGCGAAGGTCGTGTCGCCGGCCTCGAAACTGCGCGGCCGTCTTCTCGACGTGCTCGCCGGCGAAGGCTATATCCGCGGCTATGCGGAAGTGACCCACGCGGCCTCGAAGCCCGAGTTCGAGATCGAGCTCAAGTATTTCGACGGCAAGCCCGTAATCAAAGAGATCCGCAGGGTCTCCACGCCGGGCCGGCGCGTGTACTCCTCGATCAAGGATTTGAAGCCCGTCCGCAACGGTCTTGGAATCTCGATTTTGTCGACGCCGAAGGGCGTCATGTCCGACGCGCTCGCCCGCGAACAGAATGTGGGCGGCGAAGTTCTGTGCCACGTGTTCTAAGCAGCAAACGGGCACGGGAAGGGTAAGAAACGATGTCTCGAATTGGTAAGAAGCCGATAGCGCTGCCGACCGGCGTAACCGCCACGATCAAGGATCGTGAGGTCAAGGTGAAAGGCCCGAAGGGCGAACTTTCTCTGCGCGTGGTCGACGGTATCGACGTGACGATCGACAAAGGGTCGGTCACGGTGAAGCCGAAGGAGATGACCGACGAACTGCGCGCCCGCTGGGGCTTGCAGCGCACGCTGGTCAACAACCTCGTCGAAGGTGTGTCGAAGGGCTTCTCGCAGCAGCTCGAAATCGCCGGCGTCGGTTTCCGTGCCGCGATCCAGGGCAAGAACCTGCAGCTGCAGCTCGGTTACAGCCACGACGTGGTCTACCCGATCCCGGCCGGTATCGACATCAAGTGCGAAAAGCCGACGCTTATCCTGGTCTCCGGATCGGACAAGCAGAAGGTCGGTCAGGTCGCGGCGGAAATTCGCGGGTACCGCAAGCCGGAGCCTTACAAAGGCAAGGGCATCAAGTACGCCGAAGAGAAGATCCGCCGCAAAGAAGGCAAGAAGAAGTAAGAGGCAGCCATGGCATTCAACCGGCAAGAGCTTTTCGAGCGGCGCAAGCGTCGCGCGCGTTACAAGCTGCGCAAGGTCTCGGGCGATCGCCCGCGGCTGTCCGTCTTCCGTTCGTCGAAGCATATCTATGCCCAGATCATCGATGACGTTAAGGGGGTGACGATCGCCGCCGCTTCGACGCTCGACGAAGAGACGAAAAAGGCGCTGGCTAAGGGGAAGGGTTGCGATAAAGACGCGGCCGCCCTCGTGGGCAAGCTCGTTGCGCAGCGCGCGAAGAAAGCTGGCGTCAAGGACGTCGTCTTCGATCGCGGCGGTTACATCTATCACGGCCGGGTCAAGGCACTCGGCGACGCCGCCCGTGAGGGCGGATTGAACTTTTAATCGAGGCGGATCGGTCTATGGTCGAAGAAAGAGAACAACGTCGCGGACGCGGTGGCGAACGGCGTGATCGCGGTGACCGCCAAGGCGGCGGCAACCGGGAGGAGCGTGGCGAACTCGTCGACAAGCTCGTCCACATCAACCGCGTCGCCAAGGTGGTGAAGGGTGGCAAGCGCTTTGGTTTTGCGGCGCTGGTCGTCGTCGGCGACCAGAAGGGCCGCGTCGGCTTCGGTCACGGCAAGGCGCGCGAAGTGCCGGAAGCCGTCCGCAAGGCGACCGAGGCGGCGAAGAAGTCGCTCGTGCGCATTCCGCTGCGCGAAGGCCGCACGCTGCATCACGAAGTCGTCGGTCATCACGGCGCGGGCTTGGTGATCCTGCGCCCGGCGCCGGTCGGTACCGGCATCATCGCCGGCGGCCCGCTTCGCGCGGTGTTCGACGCGCTTGGCGTGCATGACGTCGTCGCGAAGTCGGTCGGCACCTCGAACCCGTACAACATGGTTCGCGCCACGTTCGACGCCCTGAAGGGTCAATCGAGCCCGAAGATGATCGCCAACAAGCGTGGCAAGTCGGTGGCCGAAATTCTCTCGGCCCGCCGTTCGAACGCCACCGCCGAAGTTTCGCCGGAGTAACGGACCATGACGATGCGTACCGCCGACGGGCGCCCGAAGACGAAGACGATCACGATCCAACAGATCGCGAGCCCGGCACGCCGTCCGGAGATTCAGCGCCAAACGCTGATCGGTCTCGGCCTCGACAAAATGAACCGCCGTAAGACGCTGCAGAACACGGATGCCGTGTGGGGCGCGATCTGCAAGGTCAAACACATGGTGCGCATCGTCGACGATGCCACCCGCAAGGCAGGCTAACGACAATGAAACTGAACGAGATCCGCGACAACGAAGGTTCGCACAAGCGCTTTAAGCGCATCGGCCGCGGCTCGGGCTCGGGCAAGGGCAAGACAGCCGGTCGCGGTGTAAAGGGTCAAAAGGCCCGCACCGGCCACCACGGCATGTTCGGCTTTGAAGGCGGCCAGATGCCCCTTCACATGCGCATTCCAAAGCGCGGCTTTAACAACATTTTCGCCCGTGATTTCTCGATCGTGAACACGGGCCAGCTCCAGAAGGCCGTTGAAAACGGCAAGCTGAAGGCTGGCGAAACCGTCAACGCTGAGGTTTTGGCGACACGCGGCATTGTGCACAAGGCCGTGGACGGGGTCCGCCTCCTTGGCAAAGGCACGCTGAAGACCCAATTGAACCTGGAAGTCGCGCACGCCTCTGGGTCGGCAATTGAGGCGGTCAAGAAGGCCGGTGGCACCGTCAAAGTCCTCGGCGTCAAGGCAAAGCACGTGACCCGCAAAGACCGCGGGCCGGGCAAGCGTATGCAACGTCGTATCGAATCGGCGAAAAAGCGGGAAGAGCGTCTGGCGGCTTCGCAGGCCGCACGCTCCGCTTAGCGCTGGTTCACGGCAAAGACAGGCGCGGCTGATGTGCAATAGCGGGCCAATGTCCGCCCTCGAGGAGTAACGCTGATGGCGTCAGCCGCCGAACAACTCGCCGCCAACGTCAACTGGTCGGCATTCTCCAAGGCCGAAGAGCTGCAAAAGCGCATCTGGTTCACGCTGGGCGCCCTTGTCATCTATCGCCTGGGTACGTTCATCCCGCTGCCGGGCATCGACCCCGTTCAACTCGCCAAGATCATGGAACAGCAGACCCAGGGCATTCTGGGCATGTTCAACCTGCTCTCCGGCGGCGCCGTCGAGCGCATGGCGATTTTCGCGCTGAACGTGATGCCCTACATCTCCGCGTCGATCATCATGCAGGTCATGGCGACCGTCAGCCCTCAGCTCGAAAAGCTGAAGAAAGAGGGCGAGTCGGGCCGCAAGATGATCAACCAGTATACGCGCTACCTGACCGTTCTGTTGGCCATCGTTCAGTCGTATGCGATCGCACGCGGCCTACAGGCGAGCCAGGGGCTGGTCATCAACCCAGGCCTCATGTTCGACATCTCGACGGTCGTTACGTTAACCGGCGGCGTTATGTTCCTGATGTGGCTGGGCGAGCAGATCACCTCGCGCGGCATCGGCAACGGTATCTCGCTGATCATCTTTGCCGGCATTGTCGCGAACCTATGGCACGGATTCATCGGTACGCTGGAGATGGCGCGCACCGGCTCGATCAGCTGGCTGTCGGCGATCGGCCTCTACCTTCTGGTCGTTGTGGTCATAGCGTGCATCGTCTTTATGGAACGCGCGCAGCGAAGGCTCCTGGTGCAATACCCCAAGCGTCAGGTCGGCAACCGCATGTTCAGTGGGGAAAGCTCGCACTTGCCGCTGAAGCTCAACACCTCGGGCGTGATCCCGCCCATCTTCGCGTCGTCGCTGCTCGTGTTACCGATCACGATCGCCTCGTTCAACGCGCAGAACGCGCCGGATTGGCTGACGGAAATCGTCCGCCTGTTGAGCCATGGCCAGCCGCTCTACATGCTCCTCTACGGCCTCCTGATCGTCTTCTTCGCGTTCTTCTACACGGCCGTCGTCTTCAACCCGAACGACACCGCCGACAATTTGAAGAAATACGGCGGCTTCATTCCGGGCATCCGCCCCGGCAAGAAGACGGCCGAGTACATCGACTACGTGCTCACCCGCCTCACGGTCATCGGCGCCGGATACCTGGTACTCGTCTGCTTGGTGCCCGAATTCATCCTGGCGCAGTACGGTGGCAACTTGCTGCTCCTCGGCGGTACGTCGTTCCTGATCATCGTATCCGTGACGATGGACACGGTCGCCCAAGTGCACAGCCATCTCCTCGCGCATCAATATGAAGGCCTGATCAAAAAGGCCCGCTTCAAGAGTCCGCGAGGCACATGATCATTGTCCTTTTCGGTCCCCCAGCCGCCGGCAAGGGGACCCAAGCCAAGCGCATCCACGAGAAGTACGCCGTCGCACATCTATCGACGGGCGACATGCTTCGCGCGGCCATCGCCCAAGGGACGGAGATCGGCAAGAAGGCCAAGGCGGTCATGGACGCAGGCAAGCTCGTGTCCGATGAAATCGTTGTCGGCATCATCGCCGAGCGGATCGGCCAGCCGGACTGTGCGAACGGCTTCGTCCTCGACGGCTTCCCGCGCACCGTGAACCAGGCGAAGGCCCTGGACGAAATGCTCGCCGGCAAGACGCTTGGCGTGGACCACGTGATCGTCATGGAGGTCAACGAGGCCGAACTGATCAAGAGGGTCGAGAACCGCGCAGCCGAAGCCCGCAAGGCCGGACAGCCGGTCCGTCCCGACGACGACCCGGAGACCTTCAAGAAGCGCCTCGGCGTCTACAAGGCCGAAACCGCCCCGATCCTTCCGTACTATGAGGGGCAGGGGAAGATCCGCCCGGTGGACGGCATGAAGTCCATTGACGAGGTAACTGCCCAAATTGACGCGGTCTTGGCCGCGGGAAAACAAGGAAAATCCGGGTGGCTCAAATGGTTGACCGGATGAGAAAAGACCCTATACTCCGCCGCCTTCCGTATCAGTCGGGCGCGGACGCTGCCTCCGGGGACACCTGGGGCTGGCGCCATTCGGCATTGAAGAATTGATCCAGGAGACGAAGACGTGGCCCGCATCGCAGGCGTAAACATTCCCACCAACAAGCGCGTGCACATCGCGCTGCGCTACATCCACGGCATCGGCCCGGTGAACGCGGTTGTGATCTGCAAGAAGCTCGGCATCAAAGAAGAGCGTCGCGTGAACCAACTCTCGGAAGCTGAAGTGATTCAGATCCGCGAAATCATCGACCGCGAGTACGTCGTCGAAGGCGACCTCCGCCGCGAAGTCTCGATGAACATTAAGCGCCTGACCGACCTCGGCTGCTACCGCGGTCTGCGTCACCGCAAGGGTCTCCCGGTTCGCGGACAGCGCACGCACACGAACGCGCGCACGCGTAAGGGTCCGGCCAAGGCGATCGCGGGCAAGAAGCAGGTAACGAAGTAATCGAATTCGACGCCTCGCATCGGCGCGGCGCACTCAAGGACAAGACTGCAAATGGCGACTCCGGAAAAGAAAGCACGCGTGCGCAAGAAAGAGCGCAAGAACATCACGTCGGGCGTGGCCCACGTGAACGCGTCGTTCAACAACACGATGATCACGATCACCGACGCGCAGGGCAACACGGTTGCCTGGTCGTCGTCGGGCACGATGGGCTTCAAAGGCTCACGCAAGTCGACACCCTACGCCGCTCAGGTCGCCGCCGAAGATGCCGGCAAAAAAGCGATGGAACACGGCGTCCGCACGCTCGAAGTCGAAGTGAAGGGTCCGGGCTCAGGCCGCGAAAGCGCGTTGCGCGCGTTGCAGGCCGCGGGCTTTACCATCACCACCATCCGCGACGTCACACCCATACCACATAACGGTTGCCGGCCGCCCAAGCGCCGCCGCGTTTAATCGTCAAAGCACCCCCGTATCGCCTGAAGGACGAGAGCCCCGTGATTGAGAAGAACTGGCAAGAGCTGATCAAGCCGCAAAAGCTGCACGTCGATGCGGGCGTCACGCCCCGCACGCACGCCGTGGTCATCGCCGAACCGCTGGAGCGCGGCTTCGGTCTGACGCTCGGCAACGCGCTGCGCCGGGTGCTGCTCTCCTCGCTGCAAGGCGCCGCCGTCACGTCGATCCAGATCGACGGCGTGCTGCATGAATTCTCGTCGATCCCCGGCGTCCGCGAAGACGTCACCGACATCGTCCTCAACATCAAGCAGCTCGCGCTCAAGCTTCATAGCGACGGCCCGAAGCGTCTGGTGCTCAAGGCCGAGGGTCCGGGCGAAGTGAAGGCAAGCCAGATCACCTCAGTGTCGGACGTCGAAATCCTCAACCCCGACCTCGTGATCTGCAACCTCGACCACGGCGCTCGCGTGCGCATGGAATTCACGGTCAATTCGGGTAAGGGCTATGTCGCGGCCGACCGCAATCGTCCGGAAGACGCGCCGATCGGCCTGATGGCGGTCGACTCGCTGTTCTCGCCGGTGCGCAAGGTCTCCTACCGTGTGGAGAACACCCGCGAAGGTCAGATCCTCGACTACGACAAGCTGACGCTCACGCTTGAGACGAACGGCGCGATCACGCCGGAGAACGCCGTCGCCTACGCCGCGCGCATTCTCCAGGATCAGCTCTCGATCTTCATCAACTTCGAAGAGCCGCGCGAGAAGAAGACCGAAGAACAAAAGACCGATCTGCCGTTCAACCCGGCGCTGCTGAAGAAGGTCGACGAGCTCGAGCTTTCGGTGCGTTCGGCGAACTGCTTGAAGAACGACAACATCGTCTACATCGGCGACCTGATCCAAAAGACGGAGGCGGAGATGCTCCGCACGCCGAACTTCGGCCGCAAGTCGCTGAACGAAATCAAAGAAGTGCTGGCCTCGATGGGTCTCCACCTCGGCATGGAAGTGCCGGGCTGGCCGCCGGAAAACATCGAAGAACTGGCGCGCAAGTTTGAAGATCAATATTGAGAGAATAGGGGACTAAACCATGCGCCACGGTTCATCTGGCCGCCGGCTCAACCGCACGTCGTCTCACCGCAAAGCGCTGTTCGTCAACATGGCGTCGGCGTTGATCAAGCATGAGCAAATCGAAACGACCCTGCCAAAGGCGAAGGAATTGCGCCCGGTGGTCGAGAAGCTCGTGACGCTGGGCAAGCGCGGCAAGGCCGACCTGCACGCCCGCCGTCAGGCGCTGTCGCACCTGCAGAACGACACCAAGATGGTGGCGAAGCTGTTCGACGTGCTGGCCCCGCGCTACGCCGCGCGCAAGGGCGGCTACACCCGCGTGATGAAAGCGGGCTTCCGCTACGGTGACAATGCCCCGATGGCCGTCATCGAGTTCGTCGACCGCGACGTCACCGCCAAGGGCAGGGACTCAGGTCCCGTCCAGGCGAAGCAGGAAGAAGCGAACGCCTAAACCGCGGTCTCGCGTTTGAAGAAACTCAAGGGGTGGCCCAAGCAGCCGCCCCTTTTCGTTTGCGGGGCCTCTGCTAACGTGCAGGGCACGAACTGCGAGGCGCGCCCATGAATACGATCTCCCTGAAAACCAAAGCCGGCCAAGTTGAAGGTACCTGCGACCCCAAATTCTCCGGCGTCCTCGACGCGTTCGTCACGAACTTCGAATCCCGCGGCGAGGTCGGCGCGAGTTGCGCGATCACGCTGGAGGGTAAAACCGTCGTTGACGTCTGGGGCGGCCTGCGCGAGCCGGGCGGCAAGGCTTGGGACAAGGACACAATCTCCTGCGTCTTCTCTTCTACAAAGGGAGCCATGTCGCTCTGCGCGCACATGCTGGCCGACCGCGGTCAACTCGATCTCGACGCGCCGGTAACGAAGTATTGGCCGGCATTCGGCCAGAACGGCAAAGAGAGCGCGCGCGTATCGATGACGCTCGACCACTCCGTCGGCGTCCCGCACGTGCGCGAAGTGCAAAAGCCCGGCGCCTTCTACGACTGGGATCATATGGTGGGCGTGATCGAGAAGGAGGCGCCGTTCTGGGAACCCGGCACCCGTAACGGCTATCACGCCGTGACGCTGTCCTGGACGGTTGGCGAACTCGTCCATCGCGCCGCGAAAAAGCGCATGGGCAAGTTCTTCCAGGACGAAGTCGCGAAGCCCCTCGGCCTCGATTTCTGGATCGGCCTGCCGGAAGAACAGGAACATCGCGTAGCCCCGATGATCCAGGCGATGCCGACGCCCGAGGCGATGCAGTCGCGCTTCTTCATGAAGGCGATGTCGGACCCGACCTCGCCCTCGCACCTCTTTATGCGCGACTTCATGGCGTTCAGTCCGAATTCGCGCGAGGGCAGGGCGGCCGAACTCGGCGCGGGCAACGGCATGACGAATGCGCGCGGTCTCGCCGGCGTCTACGCCCCGCTCGCGAACGGTGGCACGCTCAACGGCAAGCACATCGTGGGCAAAGACACGCTCGCCCGTATGGGCCGCTTCGCCATGGGCACGCACCAAGACGGCACGCTGATGATCCCGACCCGCTTCGCGCTCGGCTACATGAAGTCGATGGACAACCGCTGGCTCCCCGGCACCGACAGCGCGAGTTGCCTCCTCTCCGACAGCGCCTTCGGCCACGTCGGCGCCGGCGGCTCGATCGGCTTCGCCTGCCCCGAAACTCACATGAGCTTCGGCTACACGATGAACCAAATGGGCCTAGGCCTCCTCCTCAACGACCGCGGCCAGAGCCTGGTCGACGAGGCGTACAAGGCACTGGGCTACCACTCGAACAAGAGCGGGGTGTGGTTGAGTTAGGACGCCGAGTTAGCTAACGGCGTCGGAACAAACGCTCGAGGGCAAGGCATCCTGTTCGCTAGAAACTGAAACGGCCAGCCAACTCAGAGCGAGCGCAACTCCGGCAGCGACGACCCAATTTTGCGCAAAGATGCGCAACGCCGGCGCATGCTCGAACACCGAACGATAGGCCTGCCTAACCGTCGCCAACACCGGCAGTTTCGCCACGACTATCCGCGCCTCCGAGTGACTCCGAGCGCACTCTGCCAGCAATCCGCCCGATTGGGCCGCCCTGCGCTATTTGAAATGCTCTTCCAGGTCCTCCTTGTCGAACCCGGCGCGCGTAAAATGGAGGTAGGCAAATGAGTTGTACGCGGCCCAAATCGCGTACGGCATAAGTTGAAGGAGGTTTTGCGCGCCAACGAAAGCGGCGACGCCCCAAGGATAGTCCAAAACAGCGGTCAGACTTTCGCCAAGCAGCAGTTGCGCCAACAGCCACGGAGCGACGCATGCCGCCACCCCAAACATGAGCGGGAATAGCTCAGCTCGCACCAGGTGAAACGACTCGAGGAAGGTGATTGCCGGCTTACCTGCCGCCTCTGCTGCGAGCGTCAGCATAAACGGTGCGCTCGCGCACAGGTACGCGCAGCAGAGCGCCGCCCAGACGACGCGGTAGACGTCGTCCGACATGAGGCGCTCCGGCACCAGGCCCAACAAGGCCGGGATCGCAGCGGAGGGCAGCGTCACAAAGAACAAGAAGCCGCCATATCTCAACGTCATACCACCCACCAACGGTATGGGCTTCGGATTCTCTCCCAAAATCACAAAGCGGTGGCTTGCCAAACAAACACAAACCCAAGCGCTCAAGGTCGCGCCCCACTGCGCCAACGAGGCTCCCATCCCATGCTGATAGGCCGACGACTCTGCTCCCACCGCGGCGGGCAGCCACACGATAGCGACCCGGACGAGAACGATGGTCAGCGCCCAAAACAGGATCACCCAAAGCAACTGCCGTCGATTCTCAACAACGACCAAGTAGGACCCCGCCACGGCATCCCAAACCCTAAAGCGCAAGAGACAAACTCCGTGAAAGTCTGCTGTCTTTCTGCCCCGATTCCGACATTTCTGTAACCCTTTTCACTCGCCCGTGAGACATCCAGCGCCTTGAAAACCGCCCCGTTTCGAGCATCTTTCCGGCTGCTGGGGCCGGGAAGGATCAAACGCACACCATGAAGACGAAACTACTCTCGATTGCGGCGATCGCCGCCGTAGCGGCGCTGTCGACCATGCCCACCTCTGCCCAGCCCCAACCGGCCCGCGTCGTCCCGACGTCGATGCAGCAAGTGCAACTCTCGTTCGCGACCGTCGTGAAGCGCACCGCGCCGGCGGTCGTAAACATCTATTCGAAGCGCCGGGTCCGCAACCCCTACGCCGACGATCCCTTCTTCGGCCGCTTCTTCGCCGGACGCGACCGGGTACAAAACGCACTCGGCTCGGGCGTGATCGTCCGCGCCGACGGCATCATCGTGACGAACAACCATGTCGTGGCCGATGCCGACGAAATCGTGGTTGTGCTCGCCGACCGGCGCGAGTTCGAGGCAAAGTTGGTCCTAGCCGACGAACGCACAGACCTGGCCATTCTGCGTGTCAACGCGGCTGGCAAGGCGCTGCCGACGCTCGCCTTCCACAACAGCGACGATGCCGAAGTGGGTGACATCGTGCTCGCGATCGGCAACCCGTTCGGCGTCGGCCAAACCGTGACCAGCGGCATCGTATCGGCGCTTGCTCGCACGCAGGTCGGCGTCTCCGACCATCAGTTCTTCATTCAGACCGATGCGGCGATCAACCCCGGAAACTCCGGCGGCGCGCTCGTGACCGTCAACGGCGAACTCATCGGCATCAACACCGCGATCTTCTCGCGCTCGGGCGGCAGCATCGGCATCGGCTTTGCCATCCCCGCAAACATGGTCAAGATCGTGGTCAATCAAGCGCTCGGCGGCGCCAAGGAAGTTGCGCGCCCCTGGCTCGGCATCGAAACGCAACCGGTCGACACCGCGATCGCCGAAAGCCTGGGCCTCGATCGTCCGATCGGCGTGCTCGTCCGCGACGTCGCGCCGGGCAGCCCGGCGGCGCAGGCCGGCCTCCAACAACGCGACATCATCACAAAGGTCGACGATATCGCCGTCAATGACGAGCAGGCGTTGAACTTTCGCGCCGCGACCAAAGGCATCGGCAACACCGCCACCGTGACCTTCATTCGTGGCGGCCAGGCACGAACGGCGAGCCTTCGCCTGATCGCTGCGCCGGAAGGAGCAAGCCGCGCGCAAACTGTCATCGAAGGGCGCAATCCGCTCCAAGGCGTGACCGTCGCGAACCTTTCGCCAGCCCTCGCCCGGGATCTCGATCTGGACCAAACAAAGGGCGTCGTCATCACCGACGTATCCAGCCGCGGCGTCGCCGCCCGCTTCGGCTTCGCCCCCGGCGACATCGTCGTCGGCGTCAACGGCCGCAGCATCACGAACGTCTCAACCCTCCAAGACGTCCTCAAACGCGGCACGCGCACCTGGAACATCGCCGTCAACCGCAACGGCAGCACCATGACGCTAAGCGTGCGGAACTAGCGTCCGCCCGCTATACTGCTCGTATGTCACTCTTCGAAGCCGCAGGCATGGACGAAGGCGCGGGGCCGCGGCCGCTGGCTGACCGGCTGCGCCCGAAATCGCTGAAGGAGGTGATCGGCCAAGATCACCTCCTGGATGCCACAGGCCCCATCGGCCGCATGTTGGCGGCCAAACGCCTTTCGTCGATGATCCTTTGGGGTCCGCCCGGTACTGGCAAGACGACGATCGCGCGCCTGCTGAGCCAAGGCTTGAACCTTCAGTTCGAGCAAATCTCGGCGATCTTCTCAGGCGTCGCCGAGCTGCGGAAAGTCTTTGACATGGCCCGTGCCCGCCGCGCCCAAGGCAAGGCGACGCTGCTCTTCGTCGACGAGATCCACCGCTTCAACCGCGCGCAGCAGGACTCATTCCTGCCGGTCATGGAGGACGGCACGGTCATTCTCGTTGGCGCCACGACCGAGAACCCGAGCTTCGAACTGAACGCCGCCGTGCTCTCGCGCGCGCAGGTGCTGGTGCTCAATCGTCTGACCACGGAGCATCTGGAGCAGCTTCTCGCCCGTGCCGAAGCGCACACGAAGGAGAAACTCCCGCTCGACGACGACGCCCGCACGGCGTTGAAGGCGATGGCTGACGGCGACGGTCGCTTCCTGCTCAACCTGGTCGAAGACATTCTGGCGCTGAAGCCGATCAAGGCGCTCACGACGGCGGACCTCGCCCGGACTGTCCAAAAACGCGCGCCGATCTACGACAAGGGTCGGGAAGGGCACTACAATCTGATCAGCGCGCTGCACAAATCCGTACGTGGCTCCGACCCCGACGCGGCGCTCTACTGGCTCGCGCGCATGCTGGCCGGCGGTGAGGATCCGCTCTACATCGCCCGCCGTGTGGTGCGCATGGCCATCGAAGACGTCGGCCTTGCGGACCCGCGCGGCCTGACACTCGCAATCGCCGCGAAGGACACATACGATTTCTTGGGCTCACCGGAAGGGGAACTGGCCATCGCGCAAGCCGTGATCTTCCTCGCCAGCGCGCCGAAATCGAATGCGGCCTACACCGCGTACGGCGCCGCGATGGAAGCGGCACAGCGGACCGGCTCGCTCAACCCGCCGATGCACATCCTCAACGCGCCCACGCGCATGATGAAGGATTTGGGCTATGGCAAGGGATACGTTTACGACCCCGACACGCCGGAGGGGTTCTCAGGCCAGAACTATTTCCCCGACGGCATGGCGCGCGAGACGTTCTATCAGCCCACGGGCGATGGTTTGGAGAAGGACATCAAAGCGCGTCTGGATCGCTGGAGCGCGCTCAGAGGGAAGCTGTAGAAACTGGCTTCCCCCGCAAGGGGGGGGGCTACTCATCATCAGTTGGATAGGCTGAATGAAAACCCGCAACACTGCCCGCGCCGTTCTCTTCGATCCGGCCAACCGCGTCCTCCTGTTCGAATTCGTCCTGCCCAAAGACTTCATCGCCGGGACCTCGCATTTTTGGGCGACCCCGGGAGGCGAGATCGAGCCGGGCGAAGACGCGCTTGATGCTGTCGCTCGCGAAGTGCGCGAGGAAACGGGCATCGCGGATTTTCAAGTCGGCCCCGAACTTTGGTCCGGATCCAACGTTATCACCTTCAAGGGCGAACCCGTCCAAACCCTCGAACGCTTCTTCTATGTCCGCAGCCCGACCACGACCCTCGATGCGACCAATTGGACCGAAGGCGAGAAACAAGTCATACGCGCCCACCGCTGGTGGACCGTGCCGGAGCTCATCGCCGCCACGGAGACGATTTTTCCACCTCGCTTTGGTTACCTGGTCGAAGCGTTCCTCCAAGACGGCAGCAACGGCCCCGTCCAAATCCCGCTTTGAAGCCCAGTCCCCGCCGTGCGATACCCCGCCCCATGGGAACGATCCTTTCAATCGCAGTCGGTGGGGCGCTCGGCGCCGTCGGCCGTTACGCGCTCTCCAGCCAAGTCACGCACTGGGCCGGCGCCGGCTTTCCGTGGGGCATCCTCATCGTCAACGTGATCGGTTGCTTCGCGATGGGCGTTATTGCCGAACTGGCGGCGTTCACATGGAACATGCAACCGGAGATGCGAGCCTTCCTCACCACTGGCATTCTGGGCGGCTTCACGACGTTCTCGGCCTTCGCTCTCGACACCGCCGTGCTGACTGAACGTGGCGACCTCACGGGCGCCGCGTTCTATGTCGCAGCCTCGGTCCTAGGCTCGGTCGCGGCGCTTTTCCTTGGTCTCGCGCTCGTGCGGGCGATAACGCCATGACCGCCGTCGTCCAGCGCAAAGTCAAACCTGAAGAAGACGGCCTGCGCCTCGACCGCTGGTTCGCCCGCCACTACCCGCAGCTCACCCATGGCCGCCTGGAGAAACTCCTGCGCACCGGCCAAGTGCGCGTCGACGGCGCGCGCGTGAAAGCCGGTCACCGCATCGCGCTGGGGCAAACCGTCCGTGTACCACCTATTCCCGTAGCGGCTCCCGAACTCCTGGCCGCCAAACCAAAGCCGAAATTCAGCGCGAAGGACCGCGCGTTTGTCGAAAGCCTGGTGCTGTACCGCGACGCCGACGTGATCGTCCTGAACAAGCCATCCGGCCTCGCCGTCCAGGGCGGCACGAAAACGGAGCGCCACCTCGACGGCCTGCTCCCGGCGCTCGCGGAAGAGGGCAAGGATCGCCCGCGTTTGGTTCACCGCCTCGACCGCGACACCTCGGGCGTGATGGTCGTGGCCGCGAACGCCCGCGCCGCTGCGCAGCTCGCGCACGCCTTCCGCGCGCGCGACACGCGCAAAATTTATTGGGCGCTGACCACCGGCGTGCCGACCCCGCGCCGCGGCAAGATCGACGGCGCCCTCATCAAGCGCGCTGCCGCCGACGGCCGCGAACGCATGCACATCGCGGAAGAGGGCGAAGACGACGACGCCAAGAACGCGGTCACGGTTTTCGACACCATCGACCATGTCACCACGATGGCGTGGGTTGCGCTGATGCCGCTGACGGGCCGCACGCACCAGCTGCGCGCCCACATGGCCGCGATCGAAACCCCGATCGTGGGCGATGGCAAATACGGCAGGGAACCCGCCCGCACCCACGGCGAAGTTCAAAACCGCCTCATGCTTCACGCGCGCTCGCTCCGCATCCGCCACCCGAATGGGAAGTGGCTTGAGGTCACGGCGCCCTTGCCGCCGCACATGGCCAAGCTCTGGGATTTGTTTGGCTTCGACAAAGACGACAAGCGCAACCCGTTCAAAGATTTCGAAGCCGAAGCGCCGCGGACGGACTATTCGCGCGAGAACCGTCCGCTCGATCGCGCAAAGGAGCGCTTGCCGAAGCGCGGTAAAGTTCGAAGCAAGAAGGCGTAGTGCATGGCAAAACCCGCCAAGCAAGCCGCGCCCGAACGCCCCGCGTTCATCCGCCATTGGTCTGAGATCGAGCGTGCCGAGCCGCATCTTCATCCGCATACCAAAGAGCCGATGCTGCGCGCGGCCCCGTTCTCCCACCGCTTCGAGCTGCGCCGGCTGGGCATCCGCCACGACACGATCATGCCCGGCTGGCGCTCCTCGCAACCGCACGCGGAGCGCGACGAGGAGGAGATGGTCTTCATCCTTGAGGGCACGCCGGATCTGTGGGTGGACGGCTTCGTCCATCGCCTGAAGCCCGGGGACGCCGCCGGTTGGCCGGGCCGCGACGGTCAGGCACACTGCCTGATTAACAACACCGGCAAACCCGTCCGTATGCTGACGATCGGCGAGGCGTCGCGCTATAACTCGCAAATCCACTTCCCGCTGACCCGCGACACCGACGGCTGGCTCGACCGGCAAGGCAAGCGCTGGCTCGACGTGCCAAAGCGGAAGCTCGGGCCGCATGACGGCCTGCCCGATGCCAAACGCGGTCGCGTGGCGCCGGACGCTTGGCGCACGAAGCGCAAGCCCGCCTGCGTCGTCGATTGGCGCAAGTGCCAACGCGACCCTCACAGCTATCCCGGTGACGACGAGTTGATGTCGCTCTGGTCGCACATCTCGGTCGAACTTGGTCTCACGCGCGTCGGTGTCAGCCATGACGTCCTCCCACCCGGCACGCGCACCTCTTGGCCGCACGCGGAGTTCGACGAAGAAGAATTCGTCTACGTCGTGGATGGCGAACCAGACGCGTGGATCGATGGTCACCTCCACCGCCTCAAACCCGGTGACGCGGCCGGCTTTCCCGACCGCACCGGCATCGCCCACTGTTTCATCAACAACACCGACAAGCGCGTCCGCCTGATCACGGTCGGCGAAGCGAGCCGCCGCCGCGCGAAGTGCGTCTATCCGCTCCATCCAACGCGCAACAAAGAAATCGGCGACGGCCTCTGGAAAAACGCGCCCAAGCGCAAGCTCGGACCGCACGACGGCCTCTCCGACCTCCGCCGCGCGGCACTGGCGAAGAAACACCGTCGAACATGAAGTCCGGCATTAAACGCTTCTATAAAGAGGTGACCGTCAGCGAGGCGGCCCCCTTCGCTATCCTCCTCGACGGTCGCACCATCAAGACACCCGGCGGGCGCCAATTGACTGCGCCGACAAAGCCCCTCGCCGAAGCGCTCGCCGCCGAATGGCGTGAGCAGGGCGAGATAATCGTCCCCGACACGATGCCGCTCACCAAGCTTATGAACACCGCGCTCGATCGGGTCCCGTCGAACCGTCACGCCATCGTCGACGACCTTGCGAGCTACGCCGGCTCAGACCTCCTCTGCTATCGCGCCGACACCCCCGCCGAGCTCGTGCGTCGGCAAACAGCCGCGTGGGACCCCTGGCTCGCCTGGGCCGCTGAACGACACAGCGCGCGCCTCACCGTCGTAACAGGCGTTTCGCACACCGCGCAGCCCACCGAGGCGCTCGCCCGCTTACGCGCCGCGATTGCGGCACACGACGATCTGACGCTCACGGCGCTGCACGTCGGGATCACGCTTACCGGCTCAGCCATCTTGGGCCTCGCCTTCGCCGCCCGCGTACTCACAGCAGACGACGCCTTCGCGCTCTCGCAGATCGACGAGATCTTCCAAGCCGAGCGTTGGGGAAGCGACGCGGAAGCGGAAAGGATGCGCGCCGCACGGCTCAACGAACTCCGAGCGGCTGGCCGCTTGCTCACGCTCATCGCTTAAGAACCCCAGAACCCTACGGAAAAGCTGGATTTCCGCCATTGCGTGAGGGGCGGAACTGTGCAGATTCGCCGCCAAGCGACTCTTCCTACGCGCTTGGGGCCCCACGTATGCACGACATTATTAAGGAGCTCGAACGCCGCCGCGCGGCGGCCTATATGGGCGGCGGCGAAAAGCGGATCGACGCTCAGCACGCCCGCGGCAAGCTCACCGCCCGCGAGCGCGTCGAAATTCTGCTCGACGAGGGCTCGTTCGAGGAGTTTGACACCTTCGTCGAACACCGCTCCACCGACTTCGGCATGGAGAACACCCGCATCCCCGGCGACGGCGTCGTCACCGGGTGGGGCACGATCAACGGCCGCCTCGTCTACCTCTTCGTAAAGGACTTCACCGTCTTCGGCGGCTCGCTCTCCGCCGCGCACGCGCAGAAGATCGTCAAGGTGCAAGACATGGCGCTCCGCAACGGCGCCCCCGTCATCGGCGTGTTCGACGCCGGCGGCGCCCGCATTCAGGAGGGCGTGGACGCACTGGCCGGCTATGGCGAGGTCTTTGCGCGTAACGTTCTGTCCTCGGGCGTCATACCGCAAATCAGCATCATCATGGGCCCATGCGCCGGCGGCGACGTTTACTCGCCTGCGATGACCGACTTCATCTTCATGGTTCGCGACACGAGTTACATGTTCGTGACCGGCCCCGACGTCGTGAAGACGGTAACGAATGAAGTCGTCAGCTCCGAGGATCTCGGCGGTGCAAAGGTTCACACGACGAAGTCCTCGATCGCCGACGGCGCCTACGACAACGACATCGAGTGCCTGACCCAGATGCGCCGGCTCATCGACTTCCTGCCGTCGTCGAACCGCGAACCGCCGCCGACCGTGCCGAGCTTCCAAGAGGTTGAGAAAGACGACATCTCGCTCGACACGCTCGTGCCCGCAAATCCGAACAAGCCCTACGACATGAAGGAACTGATCCTGAAGGTCGCCGACGAAGGCGACTTCTTCGAGATCCAAGAAAACTTCGCCAAGAACATCATCACCGGCTTCGGCCGCATCGAAGGCTCGACGGTGGGCTTCGTGGCCAACCAACCGATGGTGCTTGCCGGTGTGCTCGACAGCGACGCAAGCCGTAAGGCCGCTCGCTTCGTCCGCTTTTGCGACTGCTTTAACATCCCGCTGGTGACGTTCGTCGACGTTCCGGGGTTCCTCCCGGGCACCGCGCAAGAATACGGCGGCCTGATCAAGCACGGCGCGAAGCTGCTTTTTGCGTTCACCGAGGCGACGGTCCCGAAGATCACCTGCATCACGCGCAAAGCCTTTGGCGGCGCCTATGACGTCATGGCATCGAAGCACATGCGCGCCGACATCAACTACGCCTGGCCGACCGCGCAGATCGCCGTCATGGGTGCCAAGGGCGCGGTCGAAATCATCTTCCGCGCCGACATCAACGACCCGGAAAAGATCGCCGCCCGCACGAAGGAGTACGAGGAGGCGTTCCTGAACCCCTTCATCGCCGCCCAGCGCGGCTACCTCGACGAAGTCATCATGCCCCACGGCACCCGCCGCCGCATCGCCCGCGGCCTCCGCTCGCTCAAGAACAAGCGCGTCGAGATGCCCTGGAAAAAACACGACAACATTCCGCTCTAGGACCGATCCAATGAAACGCACACTCGCACTCACCGCCGCCCTCGCGCTCGCCGCCTGCGCCGATATCGAGACCGGTGGCCCGGCCAAAGATCCCGGTGTCATGGACTTCCCCGGCCACACGGCCACGAAGCCCTCAATCGAAGGTGCCGACTTTGCAGCGCGCACGAAGGCGCTGGCCGACGACCGGTTCGAGGGCCGTGGCCCCGGCACCCCGCGGGGCGAAACCGCAGCGGACTGGATCGCCGCCGAAATGCAGCGCATCGGCCTGAAGCCGGGTGCGAACGGCAGCTATTTCCAAAACGTGCCTGCGGCCTCGATCACGCTCGATCCCACGAAGTCCTCGTTCGAGATCAGCGGCACCCAACTGAAGTTCGCTGACGAAGTCGCGTTCTGGACGCCGCGCTTCGACAAGGACGATCAGGCCGTCAAGAACTCCGACTTGATCTTCGTGGGCTACGGCGTCAACGCACCGGAGGCGAAGTGGAACGACTTCAAGGGCGTCAACGTGAAGGGCAAGACGATCGTCCTCATGATCAACGACCCTGGCTTCATCACCCGCGACGAGACGCTCTTCAAGGGCCGGGCGATGACCTACTACGGCCGCTGGACCTATAAGTTCGAAGAGGCCGCCCGTCGCGGCGCCGCCGCCGTGATCATCATCCACGAGACGGAGCCGGCAGCCTACGGTTGGAACGTGGTCCGCAATTCGAACACCGGCGCGAAGTACTATCTCGACCGGCCGAACGGCAACAAAGACTACGCCGCCGTGCATTCGTGGATAACGACCGACACGGCGAAGGCGCTCTTCGCCCGCGCAGGCCTCGACTACGACAAGCTGCGCCTCGCCGCGAACAAGCGCGGCTTCAGAGCCGTCCCGATGAAGGGACTCAAACTGAACGCAACGCTGCATTCGACGGTCTCGAAGATGCAGACCCGCAACGTCGTCGGCATCGTCCCCGGCACGGCCAAGCCGAACGAGTACGTGCTGTACACCGCCCACTGGGATCATCTCGGCGTAAAACCCGACGTACCGGGCAAGGATAAGATACACAATGGCGCGCTCGACAACGCGAGCGGCACCGCCGCGATCCTCGAGATGGCCGAGACCTTCGCCGCCGCCCCGCCGCGCCGCTCCGTGATGTTCGCGGCGGTGACGTTGGAAGAGCAGGGGCTCTTGGGTTCCGAATACCTGGCCAAGAACCCGCCAGTGAAACTCAAGCAGATCGTAGCCGGCATGAACTTCGACGGCGTTGGCCCCTCGAGCCCCGCGCACGACATGACAGTCGTCGGATCCGGCGCCTCGGAACTCGAAGACCTGCTCGCTGCCGCGCTGAAGAAGCGCAACCGCACCGTCTCGCCCGACCCCGAACCCGAAAAGGGCTCGTTCTACCGCTCGGACCACATCAGCCTCGCTAAAGCCGGCGTGCCCATGCTCTACGCCGGTCAAGGCATTGACCTCGTCGAAGGTGGCAAGGAGGCGGGCCTGGCCAAGCGCCAGGACTACACCAAGAACCGCTATCATCAGCCGTCGGATGAATTCAAAGGCGACTGGGACCTTCGCGGGCCGGTCGAAACGATGACCGTCATGTACGAAGTCGGCAATGAGATAGCGAACGGGACCGCCTGGCCGACCTGGCACAAGGACAACGAGTTCTACGCGATCCGAAAAAAGAGCCTGAAGGCGAAGTGATGTTCAAGAAAATCCTGATCGCCAATCGCGGCGAGATCGCCTGCCGGGTGATCAAGACCGCGCGCAAAATGGGCATCAAGACTGTCGCGGTTTATTCCGAGGCCGATGCCGCCGCGCTGCACGTCGAGATGGCGGACGAAGCGGTGTTGATCGGGCCGCCCGCCTCGGCGCAGTCTTATCTCTCGATCGAAAAGATCGTCGACGCCTGCAAGAAGACCGGCGCCGAAGCTGTCCACCCCGGTTACGGCTTCTTGTCCGAGCGCACATCGTTCGCCGAAGCCCTCGCCAAGGCAAAGGTCGCCTTCGTCGGCCCGAACGCGCACGCGATCGCCGCGATGGGCGACAAGATCGAGTCGAAGAAGCTCGCCGCCGCAGCCAAGGTTTCGTGCGTGCCCGGCTATATCGGCGAGATCCACGACCTAAAGGAAGCCGCCAAGATCGCAGGCGACATCGGCTACCCGGTGATGGTCAAGGCCTCCGCCGGCGGCGGCGGCAAGGGGCTGCGCATCGTCTTCAAGGAATCCGAACTCGCTCAAGCGATCCAATCCTCGCAGCATGAGGCAAAGGCCTCCTTCGGCGACGACCGCCTGTTCATCGAGAAATACGTCACCGAACCGCGCCACATCGAAATCCAGGTTCTGGGCGACAAGCACGGCAATGTCATCCATTTGGGCGAGCGCGAATGCTCGATCCAACGCCGCCACCAAAAGGTCATCGAAGAAGCCCCCTCACCGTTCCTCGACGAGAAGACCCGCGCCGCCATGGGCGCGCAGGCCGTAGCTCTCGCCAAGGCCGTGCAGTACGAAAGCGCCGGCACCGTCGAATTCATCGTCGACAAGGACCGGAACTTCTACTTCCTGGAAATGAACACGCGCCTTCAGGTCGAACACCCCGTCACCGAGCTCGTGACCGGCCTCGATCTCGTTGAGCAGATGATCCGCGTTGCCAACGGCGAGAAGCTCACGATCAAGCAGGAAGACGTGAAGCTTAAGGGTTGGGCGATAGAAAGCCGCATTTATGCGGAAGACCCGTACCGCAACTTCCTGCCCTCAACGGGCCGCCTCGTGCGCTACCGGCCGCCGGCGGAGGCGACGGTTGCCGGCAAGACGATCCGCAACGACACCGGCGTCTTCGAAGGCGGCGAGATCTCGATCTTCTACGATCCGATGATTGCTAAGCTCTGCACCCACGCCGCCACGCGCGACGCGGCGATTGATCTCATGGGTGACGCGCTGGATCATTTCGCGATCGATGGCATCGCGCATAACATTCCCTTCCTGCAGGCCGTGATGTCGCACAGCCGCTTTCGCGCCGGCAAACTCTCGACGAACTTCATCGCAGAAGAATTCAAGGAAGGCTTTCATGGCGCCGACCTGACCGCGGAACTGAAGGATCGCATGGCTTCTGCCGCCGTCTTCATGCACCTGCGCGAAGAAGAACGCCGCCGCAAGATCTCCGGTCAGCTGAACGGCGTCGGCCAGGTTCCCCGCGAGTGGACGGTCACACTGAACCGCGCCGACGTGATCTCGGTCAAGACGATGACGGAAGGCCGCGACGTGATCGCCGTGCGCCTAGGCGAAGGCAAGGCCTCGCGCATGGTTGAGGTCGAAAGCTCCTGGAAACCCGGCGAAGTCGTCTTCACAGGCGACGTGGCGGGGCAGGCGGTAGCGATGCAAGTGACGAAGAAGGGTGACACCGTCCGCATCGTCCATCGCGGCGCCAGCGCGACCATCACCGTCCGCCGCCCGCGCATCGCGGCACTTGCCGCGCATATGCTCTTCAAGCCGCCGCCGGATACGTCGAAACTGTTGCTCTGTCCGATGCCCGGTCTCGTGGTCTCGATCGCCGCTCAGACCGGCCAGGAGGTCAAGGCCGGCGAACCACTAGCCGTCGTCGAAGCCATGAAGATGGAAAACGTGCTGCGCGCCGAACGTGACGGTCGCATCAAGCGCATCGCCTGCAAACCCGGCGACAGCCTGCCGGTCGATGCCGTGATCCTGGAGTTCGAATAGCGCTCAGACGCCCCCGAACAACGCCGCCTCGATCTGAGCGATCTCTGCGGTGAGTTCGTGATAGCGCGCAGTCCAAATCGGATCGCCGCGCTTGGCCCCGTATTCGCACATCTCGCACGTATGCGCCGTGCAGATTGGACGGAAATGCGGCGCCACCGTACACCCGTCGTCGCCCATCAGCGGCAACGCGCCGTGCCAGGTCGGCGCAAGCTCGACCTGCCAATGCGTTTTCGCGTGCTCGATGGCATACGCACAATATTGCGCGTCGCAGCACGTGCGCGGCCGCGCGCAACGCCCGGAGCACTCGGGCTCCGTCAGCGCCGAAAGCGCCGCATAAAGTTCGATCAACCGCCGGCGCGGCTTGCGCTCAGGCGAGTTGGCTCTCAAGTACGGCATACTCGCGTCCGTCGCGGCTATCTTTGATCCGGTACTGAAAATCCTGGCCCTCGGCCGGTAGCAGGCGCAGCACCTTGTACACGCCGTGCGGCGCGCCTTCGCGGCGATGCGTGTCGGCCCTCAGATCGACGATGTTGCCAACCTTAAAGCGGTGGCTGCGTTCTGTGACGTCCTGCATATGGTCGTTCTCCCTGTCGGTTGATGCACGAAAAGTGGCGGCGGCCGAGGCCGCACCGGTGCGCGAAACGCGCGGGAACCGGCGCTGCTCTCAGCCGCCGCCGCCTCGCGCGCAAGTCCGGTGCGCGAACGCACCAAACTCAAGCTCGCGAGGCAAAGGCGAAGCACGCACCAGCGCCGCGACACCGCTGGTGCGGCGTGCGGACATGCAGTTGCGACGATGTATGGTCATTTTAGGCCGAACCCTTCGTTCGGCACCAATGTCGGCGTGAGTCTAGGCCATTACCTCAGCGCGCGCCAGACCGCGGCCTGTGGCGCATTAGCGCCGATTATCGGGTGCGTGCCCCAAACCGAGCGCCGTCGACACGTCTTGCTCGATTCGCTCCGCCGCCGCACCCGCACGTGCAACGTCGGTCGTGGCGACCAAAAGGAAGAACCCGTCGGCAGTCCAGACAACGCGATCTTTCTTCCGCACGATCTTGAGCAAACGACGTTCCACCGTCTCGCGTGCCCGATGATAGTCGGAGCCGGTCACGCCGGCCGGAAGCATCAACTTCAAGTCGAAGAAAAACGAAGTGACATCCTCAGGAAACCCCGCCACCAAATCCTCAAACCGGCGCGGGATCCCCGAATCGAACCTCGCAAGACCGGCATGGGTTCCCTCGCGCCCCTCGACCCCGTGGTAAACATGCCCCTTGCTCATGACGCGATCCTTGTCAGAGTTTTTCGACAAACCCGATCATTGCGCACCGGCTCTAAAGTAATGCGAAGATCGGTGCCTGCCTTTGAATCAAGACCATTGAAAATTTTAACGATCGGATCGCACGAGCGCGGCGTTCCTTTGGCGCCGCGTTAGTGACGGATGGGCGTTGTGGTTCCGGCGGCTACGGTCTTGAGGGTGGACGACTTGACCCAACCCTCCTGCGGCGCCCCGCCGGCGGCGCCGAAGCGGACATGACTCCAACCGTCGCGTTCTTCAAGGATCGCAACGTCTGTGCCCGTAGCCAGCTTGCCTGTGACCGCGGCGTTCGGTTTCGAGTCCGCGCGCAGCTTCGCGGACTTGGCAACAACAGCATGCGGCAACACTGGCGCCGGCGCTTCGATCGCCGCAACGGCAGCCGCTTTCGGCTTCGCCACCGGCGTCGGTGGCCCCCAGATCAGCGCCGAGATGTCCGGCCAAAATACGACGCCGACAACACCGACGCAGGCGGCGATGACAGTGTCGCGGAACATCGTCGAGCCGGCCGTTGCCTCCGCCGTGTCTTTTCGCGCGTTCTTGGCTGGAACGTGCTCGACCGGTTCCACCGGATGCTCGGCCAGACGCCGTTCGCGCTCCCACACGAGTTCGGCCTCCTTCGCCGCCAGCGCCGCGCGCGCGGACGAGAGTTCGGTATGCAGCCGCGTGTCGTCGCTGGCGCGCATACGCACATGGGCCAGAGCCGCCTCCGCAGCCTCCGCACGCGCCGTGATAAGTGCCAGTTCGCGTGCGGCTTCCTTGCGCATGTCGGCTTGAGCGGCGGCAACCTTTTTGACGTCGTCACCCTTGCGGTCGCGTGCCGCCTTGGCGATCGCATCTTGGGCATCTTTCTGCCAGCGCCGGCGTTCCTCATCCATCGACTGCCGCATCCGCGATAGCGCACCATCGCGTTCGGAGAGTTTCTTCTGCGCGCTCTTGAGCTTCTCGCGCAGCGCTTCAAGTTCGCCGTTGTCCCAGCTCGGTTCAACCGGCGTCGGCAGGGCAGGGACCTCTGCCCGCGCATCGGCGACGGCTTTCGCCAAGCGCGCTTGCCAATCGGCTTCAAGCGCTGCGACACGAGATGCCTCAGCCGCCTTCAATGTTTGCTCGACCCGGCGAATGCGTTCTTCCACATCCGCCGTCGCCTGCGCGCGCGCTTCCTCGGACGCCGCTCGAGCCCGCGCCAACGCCGCATCGCGTTCGCCGATGGCGGCCTCAAGCTGCGTCAATTGCTCAAGCAGCGCGCGCTCGCCCTCGCTGTGGCCTTGTGTCTGTGTGGCGGCGGCATCTGCGCGCGCGTCCGCCAGCGCCTTCGCTGACGCTTCACGCCAACGAGCTTCCGCCGCGGCCAGCCGGACCGCCTCCGCATCTTTCCAAGCCTGCGCCGCACGTTCCAAAGCAGACGCCCCATCGCGCGCAGCCGCCGCGCTGGCCGCATCCGCATCGCGTTTGGCCTGCGCCAAGGCGGCCTCGCGCTCGGCGAGCGTTGCTTCCAACGCTGCCAGCCGCGCGCGCGCGCCGTGCACCTCGCTCTGTCCCCGCTCGCGCGCCGCTTCGCCAAATTCAACCGCCCGCGCCAGCTCCGCATCGCGCTCGGCAATGGTGGCTTCTAGCGCCGCAAACTTCTCCTGCCACTCCTGCCGTTCGGCCTGAAGGGCATCCGCACCCGCACCGGTCGCTTCCGCACGCGCGTCGGCGAGAGCTTGCGCGAAGTCCTCCTGCCACTGCGCCTCGGCCGCAGCCAAGCGTGCGGCCTCGCCAGCCGTCCACGCCGCTTCCGCCTTTGCAAGAGTCGCCTTGAACTGCTGCGCGGCTTCGGCCGACGCCGACACCAGCCGCTCCGTCAACTCCGCATCTCGGGCCGAGAGCGCTTCCTTCGCCTTGGCCAATTCCTCGCGCAACATGCGCAAGTCGGCACCGTCGGCACCCGGCGCGGTAGGCGCCGGCGCTCGCACTTCCAAGAGCCCCGCACCCGGCGTCACCGGTAAGTCCGCCAACGCCAACGTGGCGCCCGTTTGCAACCCGATGATTCTCAAAACGAGCGTGTGAGCCTTGTCGAACCCGTCAGGCGGCACGTAGCCCAGATCTTCCAACTCGTCCGACTGAAGCGACCAAGATCCGTCGTTGTTCCGCGTACCGCGTGTGAGACGTGAACCCTGCGGCAACCGCTCCACGCGAATCGAGAGCCGGCCATGCTTTTTGTGCGGGGCCACAAGCGAGGCGACCGCAAGCAAGATTGCTTGCGGCGCCTCAGACGTCTTTGCCCCAATTTGCGCAACCCGCGCCATGTGCTTGAAACCCAGGAAACAGCAATGGGAATTCTCGCCGGTTGGCGTTAAGCAATCGGTCGTCCGGGCGAGAATTCTGTTACGATTGCGGTAACCATTGCGAAACGAATGACCAGCGAAACGACCATTTTCCGCCTCCGCATCAAAGGCACCGTTCAAGGGGTCGGCTACCGCGAATGGGCAATCGGGGAGGCGACCGCCCGCGGCCTTGCCGGCTGGGTGCGCAACCGCTCCGACGGCAGCGTGGAGATGCTGATCGCCGGCGACGATGCCAAGGTCCAAGACATGCTCCGGGCCGCCACGCAGGGCCCAGAGGCCGCCCAGGTAGCCAATGTCGACATCTTCAACGAGAGCGAGGCGCCGCCGCCCGGCTTTGCCCGCAAACCGACGCTCTAATTGGGGCTGACAGGGGCCCCGGCGACGGCGTAGTTTCCGCCCGTCCAGCCATTCCAACCGTCGGAGCCGCCCATGAAAGCCGCCGTCCTGCGCGAAGTGAAGAAGCCGTTGTCGATCGAAAACGTCCAGATCAACAAGCCCGGCCCGCACGAGGTCCTCATCCGAACCGCTGCCGCCGGCGTCTGCCACTCGGACCTGCACTTCGTCGAAGGCCTTTATCCGTACCCGCTCCCGGCCGTGCTCGGCCACGAGAGTGCCGGCGTGGTCGAGCAGGTCGGCTCAGAAGTTCGCACCGTGAAGGTTGGCGACCACGTGATCACCTGCCTCTCGGCATTCTGCGGCCACTGCGATCATTGCCTGACCGGCCACATGTCGCGCTGCGTAAGCCCGGAAACGAAGCGGCAGAAGGGTGAGGCCCCGCGGCTCGCCAAAGACGCCGACCCGATGAACCAGTTCTTGAACCTCTCGTCTTTCGCCGAACAGATGTTGATCCACGAACATGCCTGCGTGAGGATACGCAAGGACATGCCGCTAGACCGCGCGGCACTGATCGGTTGTTCCGTCATGACCGGTGTCGGCGCCGTGATCCACACTTCGAATGTGCGGCCCGGCGAAACCGTCGCCGTGATCGGTTGCGGTGGCGTGGGTCTCGCGGCAGTGAACGGCGCGGCGATCGCTGGCGCCGGCCGCATCATCGCGATCGACATGCAGGGCTCAAAACTGAACCTCGCCAAACATTTCGGCGCAACTGATGTGGTGAACCCGAAAGACGGCGACCCCGTGAAGCAAGTCATGGAAATGACCGGCGGCGGCGTCCATCACTCGTTCGAGGCAATCGGCCTCAAGCAAACCGCCGAACAATCCTTCCGCATGCTCGGCCGCGGCGGCACCGCCAACATCATCGGCATGATCCCCGTCGGCGTGAACATCGAACTCCACGGTGCGGATTTCCTAGGCGAAAAGCGCATCCAAGGCTCGCTCATGGGCTCCAACCGCTTCCCCGTCGACATGCCCCGCCTGGTCGATTTCTACATGTCCGGGAAACTGAAGCTGGACGACCTCATCGCCCGCCGCATCAAACTCGAACAAGTCAACGAAGGTTTCGATGAACTAAAGCGAGGCGAGTTGGCGCGTTCGGTGATCATGTTTGATGCGTGAGGGTCGTCTAAATTCGTCCGAGGCCGGATGCCCGATTGAACGCGTTCGGCTTGCGTTTGACCCGGAGCATCTTCCAAACCGAAATGCCGAATCGATTTTGGAAATTTCGGAACAACTGGAAGTCGGACGACTCGAGCAGCTCATCAAACACGCGTCGCAATCCGCGCATCACGGCTGTGTCGTGCAAGATCATGTACCCGCCGGGCTTGAGGAGGTCTTTGGTCAAGAAGATGTCCTTCCTCAAACCTCGGTAGCTGTGATCGCCGTCGACAAACGCAACGTCGACCTGGCCTGCATAGGGCAGGAGCTTCTCGCGAACGCGCGGGGCGTGCGAGTCATCGATGATCTCGAGAATAATGTCGGTGTTGACCAATTTCTTGATTCGCTCCCACTGCGGGAAGTCCGGGTGCTGACCGATGTCGAGCACGATGGTTCGGTCGGCCGAAAAGTAGTCGCGCAAGAATTTCGTCTGCCCGCCAGCCGCCGTTCCGATGTCGAGTGTCAACGACGCCGGCGGTACCTTTGTCGCCATGAAATGCACGAACGATGCATACTCTTCCGGGTCTTGCTGCAGGAACAAGCCGTCCTTCTTGAACGGAAAACCGAAGAAGTCTTCATTCGCCGACCCCGCCTGCTCGATCACGTTGATCAGTTCCTCGCGCGGAGGCACAGGTTTAATGGCGCGCATCGTATTGGTCCTTCGACTAGCAATTGGGAATGGCAGAACTATTGCGCGCCTGCTTTGCCCCAGAGCACTGCCCCGCCGCAAGAGGTTTGGTGGGCCAGTAGCGGAGTCGACGGAGTTGACGCATGAAGTCGGTCGCGGTCGTTTACCTAAGCCGGCGCGGCAACCCAGCGCGTATGAGCCGTGGCTTCCTGCAGAGTTTGGCGGCCAATCCTGCCGGGTCGGAATTCGAACTTATCTTCCTGCTGAAGGGGTTTAGCGCAGAAGAGAGCGACCCGGAGTTTGATCGGCTCAAGTCGACGTTGCGCGATAGGGCTTCTCTGGTACGCATTTCCGACGAAGGCTTCGACTTGAATGCGTATCGAAAGGTCTCTGCCGGACTCGCCCACGAGCGTATTTTGTTCCTCAACTCACATAGCCGCATTCTTGCTCCGGCCTGGCTGCGGCATTATTTGAACGCCTTTGATCGGATCGGCAATTGCGGTGTTGTAGGCGCAACAGGCAGCTTTGAGACGATACCGGGTACAACGTTTCCCAACATTACGATCAGAACCAACGCGTTCATGATGGACAGGGAGCTGTTTCTTGACTTAGACCCGGGCCAATTGGCCACCAAGCCTGACGCCAACCGTTTTGAGGCTGGCGCAGCAAGCCTCACCGCCCAACTCCTGCAGCGTGGCCTGCAGCCGGTTGTTGTCGACCGAAACGGGCGGGCGTGGCTCCACGAGGAGTGGCCCCTCAGCGCCACTTTCCGCTCGGGACAACAAGAGGGACTGCTTGTCGCCGACAACAGAACCCACGACTATGATCGTTCCTCGTTGCGAAGAAGGCGAAAGTTGGCGCGGCTGGCATGGGGCGACGCTGCAAGTCCGCCGCGTGCGCCCGTGCTGCGCCGGCTGCAGAGCGAGTTGGCTTGGCGTTGGCCGCGAGCGTAGAATATGCAGCACGATACCTCACGTCGACGCGTACTAGTGACAGGCGGAACTGGCCTTTTGGGACGCCACGTGCTCGCCGCGCTTGCGGCACGCGAGTTCGATGTTCACGCGAGCGCGCGTCACGCTAACGTTGCCCGGAGTGGGACGCGTGTCACCTGGCACTCGTGCGACCTTCTCTCGGCCGAGGAAGCCCGCCGTCTGGTGATCTCGATAAAGCCGGATATCGTCGTTCACTGCGCTTGGGTCACGGAACACGGCGCATATTGGACCTCCGCGCAGAACCTCGATTGGGTGATGTCAACCTTGACGTTGATTGCGGCCTCCCAAAGCGCCGGGGCCTCGCGGTTTGTAGGGGTCGGCACCTGCGCGGAGTATGCGTGGGGCAACGCAGAGCCGTTGCAAGAGACCCGCTCGACACTTCAACCGTCGACCCTCTATGGCGTCGCCAAAGACGCGACGAGGCGCCTATGCGAGGCGTTTGCTCAGCAAAGCGGTATGTCCTTTGCCTGGACGCGGGTCTTCTTTCTGTACGGCGCGAGCGAACAGCCCAATCGCTTCATCTCATCGCTTGCCCGAGCGCTCGTTCGGGGAGAGCCGGCGTCGATGTCGTCGGGGATTGCCGTTCGCGACTTCATGGATGCCCGCGACGCCGGCGGTGCAATCGCCGCCGTGGCGGACTCGCCGATTTGTGGCGCGATCAACATCGGGACCGGCGTCGGCACGACACTGCGGAGTGCCGGCGAAACCCTGGCCAGGCTTGCCGGCAAACCGGAACTGCTGCGGCTCAATGCACTTCCAGATCGGCCCAGCGATCCTGCCGTACTTGTCGCCAACGTCCAACGGCTAACCCAAGAGATCGAATTTCGACCGAGCATATCCCTTGAGCGCGGACTACAAGACGCGCTCGACTACTGGCGGAAGGAGGCTGGGCTGTGACGCAAGTCTGTCCTCTGTGCGAGACCTCCGGAGGCATTTGCTTCGACAAGCGCAGCCGGGTCCCGATCGTCCTGAATCGGACTTACCGAACGGCCGGCGATGCACGCAATGCCTCAAGCGGCGATGTTGCGTTTACGGGTTGCGAATGTTGCGGCTTCGTCTGGAACGCAGCCTTTGACGAGCAAGCGATCGTCTACGATGGTCACTACGAGAATGATCAGGCCCACTCCGGCGCCTTTCGCGCGCACATGCAAGAAATGGCACAACGCGCGCTCCGCATGGTGCCTAACGGCGACGAGATCGCCGTTGTTGAAGTCGGAGCAGGGCAGGGAGTGTTCCTCGGTTTACTGGCCGAAGCCGCCGGCCCGCGACTCGCTTTAGCCGCAGGATTCGACCCGGCATGGAGAGGCAAACCAGGCGACGGCAACAGGATCAAGCTCTCCTCCGAGCTGTTCGATGCTGGCACGGCGGGACGCCTGCGCCGCCCACCGAATTTGCTCATCTCCCGCCACACGATCGAACACGTGGCGCGGCCGCTCGCCTTCTTGCGTACCGTGCGAGCGGCACTTGGCAACCGCGCCGTGCGGATCGCTATCGAAACGCCCTGCATACAATGGATATTCGACAACTGGGCTATTCAGGATCTATTTTTCGAGCACTGCTCTTTGTTCACGGCGGAGACATTGGCCGCCGCGTTGAACGCGACAGGCTTTCGAACGACATCAGTGACGCACGTCTTTGGTGGGCAGTACCTGTGGGCCGAAGCGGTCGCCGTTGATCCAACGGCGGCGACAGGTTGGTCGAACACCAGCAAGGCAGACTTCGCTGCGTGGCATCGCCGGAAAGACGCAATGGCGTCGAATTGGGACTCGTTCCTCAACCGGCGCTCCGCCGAGGGACCCGTCTATGTCTGGGGAGCCGGTGCGAAGGGCGTGACATTTGCCTGCTTGTTCGATCCAGGCGCCAGGCTCTTGCGAGGTTTGATCGACATCAACCCGAACAAGCAAGGGAGGTTTGCCCCCGGCTCGGGAGCGGCGATTCATGCACCGGCAGCAATAGAACCAAATGCGACGGTTGTTTTGATGAATTCAAACTACGAAAGTGAGGTAAGTGAACTGTGCGGCCGGCTTGGAAAGAGTCCGCTTATCGTCCCCTTCGGAGAATTACCACCGCCGTAATTTGGCCGCGTCAATCGTAGTTTTTCGCAACGCCCGTCGGCGCCTGGCCCAACATCACCCGCAACCGCGCATTGACAATCTTCATAAGGCGGTAGGATCGATCTGCATACAGCCAAACGATTGGCGTCATCAGGGTGGTCAGGGCTTCGCTACGGCTGAGCTCGGGCAGAATGGACCAGCAGTATTTTAGAAAGTCGCGACGAATCTCCAACATAGGGCGCGGATCCATGAGGCCGCTCGCGGTCGCCGCGCCGGGTCTATCGACAAACCCGGTGACAAATGCCGGTTCGTTCGAGCCGACGACGCGCATCGTCCAAAGAAAGGGAAATAGAACCAGAAAGTCGAATCCGTTGACATGCACATAGTTGTCGTAGACCCGCTTGAGGCTCCATCGCAGTTCCGAAGTGCGGAAGATGCCATACATCCAGCTGGCGCGAGCCCGAAGGAGCAGCCGGATGCGATAGACGGAGCGAGGCTCGAAGGTGCCTCTGAGCGGAAATCGCTTGGTGCGGCGCTTTCGTGATTTGTCGAGTTCAGATCTCGACACGGCAAGGGCAGCGTCGGAATTTGCGTCGAGCAGTTTGACCAGAATCTCAACAAAGTTAACGTCGGACACGTCGTCATCCGCGCGCCACATGAAATAGTCCGTGTCCGCCCGCGTCAGCACGTCGGCGAAGTTCTGCTTTGCCCCCACGTTCCGGGGTTGCCGATGATATTCAAACCGTGGATCTCGCGCCGCGAATCGTTGCGCAATGTCCCTTGTTCCGTCCGTGGACGCGTTGTCGAGGACTATGACCTTGAAGTCGGGAAACGTTTGCGCCGCTAGATTTCCGAGACACTGTTCCAGTAAGGTTTCCGAGTTATAAACCGGGACCCCAATGGTCAGGCGAGGCATGAAACACCTTCCTGCGGGCGTACAAGAGACATCCGACCAAACAGGCGCGAACGGCCAAGATTGTCAAGGGCGAACAGCATGAAAGTCGTAATCCTGGCCGGCGGGCTTGGTACGCGCATCTCGGAAGAGACCCATCTAAGGCCGAAACCGATGATCGAGGTAGGCGGTCGGCCGATCCTCTGGCACATCATGAAAATCTACGCCGCCCACGGCTTGACAGATTTCATCGTGTGCGCCGGGTACCGCGGTTACATGATCAAGGAGTACTTCGCGAACTACCGGCTTCACCGTTCCGACGTGAGCGTCGATTTGGCGACAGGCGATATCACATATCACGCGAGCAGTGCCGAACCGTGGAAGGTCACAGTCATCGACACCGGCGAAGATACGATGACCGGCGGACGGGTCAAACGTGTGCGAGACTACCTAACACCCGACGCTCCCTTCTGCCTGACCTATGGCGACGGCGTGTCCAATTTAGACATTACAGCCGAAATCGCCTTTCACCGAAGCCACGGCAAGGACGCGACGATTGGCGCCGTCGTCCCACCGGGCCGCTACGGAGCGTTGGAACTTGCGGGCCAGCGCGTTCTCAGCTTCATCGAGAAGCCCCCCGGCGACAATGCGCTGATCAACGGCGGATTTTTTGTGCTGCACCCGCGCGTGATTGACCGAATTCCCTCCGACGACACGCCCTGGGAGTTGGGGCCGCTCCAGGCGCTGGCTCGCGATGGTCAGCTCATGGCCTTCACGCACAGCGGCTTCTGGCAGCCCATGGACACGTTGCGCGACAAGAACCGGCTTGACCAACTTTGGGACAGCGGCGAGGCCCCCTGGAAGGTCTGGGACAAATGATGCGCCCCGATGCAGCCTTTTGGCGCGGCCGCCGCGTTGTCCTGACCGGTCACACCGGCTTCAAGGGTGCCTGGGCCGCGCTGTGGCTTCGTCAGTTGGGCGCAACCGTCACCGGCATCTCATTGGCACCGGATACCCAACCGAACCTGTTCGAACTCGCCAATATTGCTTCTGACACCGACTCCTATCTCGTGGACATCCGCGACCTCGACGCCGTGCGCGACATCGTTGGCCACGCCAACCCCGAAGTCGTTATTCACATGGCGGCGCAGGCCCTCGTCCGGCGCAGCTATCGCGAACCGGTGGACACGTTTGCCAGCAACGTGATGGGGACCGTCAACGTGCTCGAAGCGGTGCGCGCGGCAAAGACCGTCAAGGCATGCTTGGTCGTGACGTCCGATAAGGTCTACGAGAACGACGGCCAAGGCCGCGCCTTCGACGAAGATGCGCGCCTCGGCGGGCACGATCCCTATTCGGCGTCGAAGGCCGCAGCTGAAGTCGTCGCCGCCTCGTATCGGCAATCCTTCTTCGAGGCACGAACCCAACTCGCCACCGCGCGAGGCGGCAACGTGATCGGCGGCGGCGACTTCAGCGAAGATCGCATCGTGCCTGACGTTTGGCGCGCACATCGATCGAACGAACCGTTGGTTCTGCGTTACCCGGATGCGACGAGACCGTGGCAACATGTGCTGGATTGCATCGCCGGCTATCTCGTCTTCGCCGAGCGCTTGTCGACCGGCGCGACGACGGAGCACGCGCTGAACTTCGGTCCGCGCGAGGGTGGCGTCTTACCGGTCCGCAATTTGGTAGCGGCGATGCAAGCGGCGATCGGCGCAACCCAAGACTGGGTTCAAGCGCCAGGCGCGCTCCCAAAGGAAATGCCCGCGCTCGCGCTGTCGTGCGGACGTGCCGAGCGCGCGGTCGGATGGCATTCTCTGCTGAATCCGCAAGCGACGATCGATTGGACGGCGGACTGGTACAAGGCCTTCGCGCGAAACGAAGACATGCGCACAGTCACAATTCGTCAGATCGCCGCTCACGGGGCACTGACATGAGCGCAGCATCGCAACCATGCCGCTTCTGCAAACGTCCGCTGGTGCATGAGGTACTTGATCTCGGCAAGCAACCGTTCTCGAATGCGTATCTCGCCCCCGGTACCGAAGCCCGCGAACGATCGTATCCGCTCCGCGTGTCGGTATGCGACGGCTGTTTGCTCGTTCAGACGGACTATGACGCGCCGGCGGATGAAATATTCTCCGCCGATTACGCCTACTTCTCCTCCTACTCGACCTCATGGGTCGCGCACGCGAAGCGTTATGCCGACGCGATGATCGACCGTTTCGACCTAGGTGCCAGGTCGCTTGTCGTCGAAGTCGCGAGCAACGACGGCTACCTGCTGCAGCACTTTTTGGCCGCGCGCATTCCGGTCTTGGGCATCGAACCCACGCGTGGCACGGCAGAGGCCGCGATCGCCAAGGGAATTCCGACAAGGGTCGACTTTTTCGGCGAACGTTTCGCGCGGACGTTGCAAGCCGAAACCGGCGGCGCCGACCTCACCGCCGCCAACAACGTCTTGGCTCACGTTCCCGACATCGCCGACTTCACCCGCGGCTTTGCGGCGCTCCTAAAACCGAATGGTGTCGCCACTTTTGAGTTCCCGCACGTCCAGCGGCTCATTGAAGGACTTCAGTTCGATACGATCTACCACGAACATTATTCCTATCTCTCGCTCCACGCGGTCGAAACGATCTTCGCCGCAGCCGGCATGCGAGTGTTCGATGTCGAGGAGCTTCCCACCCACGGCGGCTCGCTCCGCGTTTTCGCCGCGCTGAAATCGAGCGCGCACGAGACCTCTCCGCGGGTCGGCGCGATGCGGGGCCAGGAGCGCGCCGCAAGTCTTCACACCGCGGACGGCTATGCAACGTTGGCTCCGCGCGTTGGCACGGTGCGCGAACAATTTGTGGCGTTTCTTCTAAGAGCGAAAGCTGAGGGCAAGACCGTGGCTGCGTACGGGGCGGCGGCAAAAGGCAACACGTTCTTGAACTACTGCGGCACCACGGCGCGCGACATCGCGATGGTCGCCGACGCAAACCCGCAAAAGCAAAACAAGCTCATGCCCGGAAGCCATATCCCGATCGTAAGCCCACAGGCGCTCCGCGACCGCAAGCCGGACTACGTCGTCATCCTGCCCTGGAACATCAAGGACGAGGTGGCCGCTCAAATGGCGGACGTTAGAGGTTGGGGGGCTAAGTTCGTGACCGCGATCCCACATCTCTCTGTGTTCTGATCATGCGTTTCATCCCACAGAAGATCGCCGGCGTCTTCGTGGTCGAGGCGCAATCGCATCGCGATGAGCGCGGTCACTTCACTCGCGTGTATTGCGAGCGCGAGTTCGCGGAATCCGGCATCGTCTTCACCTCGCCGCAGATCAACGTATCCGGCAACGCCAAACGGCACACGCTGCGCGGCATGCACTATCAAAACCCGCCTCATGCTGAAGCGAAGTTCGTCCGCGCGATCCGCGGCCGCGCCTTTGACGTCGTCGTCGACCTGCGCAGGGGCAGCCCGACCGAGCGTCAATGGCTCGCGGTCGAGCTCGACGTTCGCCTCCAGAACGCGATCTTCGTGCCTGAAGGCTGCGCGCACGGCTTCCTGACGCTCGAGGACGACACCGATATCCTCTACCAAATGGGCCGCCCGTTCGTGGATGGGGCGGGGCAGGGCGTCCGCTGGAACGACCCGGCCTTCGCTATCGCCTGGCCGGCCCAACCGGCCGTCATTTCGCCACGGGACGCGGGCTACCCCGACTATCCAGCCTAGGAATAACGCCGAGTTGCGGCCGGATCACAATCCGGTAACTGGACTTGCGCCCCAGGGGCGGGCGACAAACACAGCCTGTCTCTGATGGTGGAGTCTTTGATGCGCCCGTTGCCAATCCGGCAAACCCTATTTGTTTTGCTTTGCCTCGCCGTCGCTTCCTGCACCCAAGTCGGCTCCACACCCACCACCAGCGCACCCGCCTCAACTTCGCGCCCGGACTACACCTACTGGCCGCAAGAGGTGAGCGATTTGAAGCCCGACGCCGCCGTGCGCTACGGCGTGCTGTCGAACGGCATGCGCTACGCCATCATGCGCAACACGCAGCCCGCGGGCACGATCTCGCTGCGCCTGCGCGTCGCCTCAGGCTCGCTGCAGGAGCGCGACGAGCAACGCGGCCTCGCCCACTTCATGGAGCACATGGCCTTCAACGGTTCGAAGAACGTGCCGGAAGGCGAATACGTCAAACTGCTTCAGCGCAAAGGCCTCGCTTTCGGCGCGCACACGAACGCCTACACCTCCACGAACGAAACCGTCTACATGTTGGAGCTGCCAAAGAACGATGCCGACCTCGTCGACACCGGCCTCATGCTCTTCCGCGAGATCGGCGATCGTCTGACGCTCGACCCCGCCGCGATCGAACGTGAGAAGGGGGTTGTCCTCTCCGAGCTCCGCACGCGCAACACGCCGGAATACCGCGCCTACGAACAACGCTGGCGCCTTTGGTACGAAGGTCAACGGCAAGCGAACCGCATGCCGATTGGCACGCTGGAAACGATCCAAGGCGCGACGAAAGATTTGCTGAGCGATTACTACCGCCGGTTCTACCGGCCGGAACGCACGCTGCTGATCGCGGTCGGCGATTTCGATCCGGCCGACCTTGAAGCAAAGGTGAAAGCAAAGTTCGCCGACTGGAAGGGCGAGGGCGAACCGTCAACTGACCCGGCTCAGGGTCTCCCGAAAGAGCGCGGCCTCGTCGCAAAATCACACACCGACGCGAATCTCCCGGAAGACGTCACCGTGAGCTGGTTCCAGCCACCGAGCAACGCAACGGACTCCACCGATGAGCGCACGCGCGATGCCGTGGCCGGCATCGCTTTCACCGTCGTGAACCGCCGCCTCGGCCGTTTGGCGCGCGCGGACAAGGCCCCGTTCGTTGGCGCCAGCCTCGGACAATCCGAAACCCGCGACCTTTCGAAGATGGTCAGCTTGTCGGTATCGTCCCGCCCCGGTCAGTGGCAAAAAGCCATGGGTGCCGCCGAGCAAGAGCTTCGCCGCGCGCTTGAGCACGGCTTTGCGCAAAGCGAAGTCGATCGCGAAGTGAAGGAGTGGCGCGCCAGTCTGGAAGACAATCTCTCTAAGGTTGCGACCCGCAACACCTCCGGCCTCGCCAACGAAATGGCGTCCAGCTTCGAGGCCCGAATGGTGTTCACCCATCCCCGCGATGACCTGGCAGTCTTCGAAAGATACTTGCCGAAGCTGACCGCCGCAGACGCGCAAGCCGCGCTGAAGGAAGCCGTGCGCGGCGCGGGGCCCGTCGTATTCGTGGCCTCCGGTCAAAAGGTCGAGGGCGGGGACACCGCCGTGCTCGCGGCCTTCGAGCAAAGCCAGAAGACGGTCGTCGCCGCGCCCGACTCGATCCAAGCAAAGTCCTTCCCCTACGCCGACTTCGGCAAGCCGGGCCAAGTAGCCGACCGCAAGCAGATCGACGACCTTGGCGTCACCTTGGTCCGTTTCGCCAACGGCGTGAAACTGAACATCAAACCTACCACGTTCGAGAAGGACACGATCTACGTCTCCACGCGCTTCGACGGCGGCTATATTCACATGCCGCGCAACAAAATCGGACTGAACTTCGCGATGCCGTTCGGTTTCATCGAGGGTGGCCTCAAGAAATTGACCACCGACGAACTAGAGGAAACACTGGCCGGACGCATCGTCTCGACCGATCTCGACATTGACGAGGAGGCTTTTGAATTCAGCGGCCGGACCAACGTGCGCGACCTGTCGCTCCAGATGCAGCTCATGGCGGCCTACGCCACCGACCCGGCCTACCGCACCAGCGGCATCGAGCGCCTGCAATCGGCGGCCGAGAATTTCTTGAAGCAATATTCGTCAAGCCCCAGCCGCGTTCTCTCGCGCGAAACCCAGATTCTTCTGCGCTCAGGCGACACGCGCTGGGCCTTCCCGACGCTTGCTCAGATCAAGGCGCTCAAGATCGACGACGTCAGCGCTGTCTTGAAACCGTCCTTGAACACCGCGCCGGTCGAAATCTCGATCGTTGGCGACGTGAACGTCGAGGATGCGATCGCCGCGGTCGGCGCCACGTTCGGTGCACTGGAGCCACGCGCCGATAAGCTGTCGGAGTCCCCCGGTGCGCGCAAAGTCGTGTTCCCCGCCAATCCGCATCCCGTGCGCTTCACGCACGAAGGCCGCCCCGACCAAGCATCGGCCTACGTCGCGTGGGCCGGGCCGGACTTTTATTCGAACCCACGCCGCGCCCGCACGATCGCGCTGCTACGCGAGATGATGAAGGTGCGCATGACCGACGAGTTCCGCGAAGCACAAGGCGCGACCTATTCACCCTCGGTCGGCAGCTCGAATTCCAACGCGTTGCCCGATTTCGGCTACATCGTCGCGACCGCAGAAACGAAACCCGAATTGGTTGAGGGCTTCTACACGACCCTCGACAAGATCGTTGCCGAGCTCAAGTCGGGCAGCTTCACGGATGATCTCATCGCCCGTGCCCGCACGCCCATGCTCAAGACGGCCGAAACGGACCGGGTCGCGAACGGTTTCTGGGTCCGCATCGCCGGGGGCCTGCAGACCGAGCCACGCTCGCTGGCCGCCATCCGAAGCCAACTCGACGATCTCAAAGGGATCACAAGGGACGAGCTCGTGGCAGCTGCTAATCAGTACCTAGACCCCAAGCGCCGCCTGGAAATCAGGGTCCTGCCAAAGGCGGCCAAGACTGCCCAGTCGACGAAATCAACCAAAAGTAGTAGTTCAAACTCTACACAACCATAGTCGTGGGTGGAGAGGCTGGGGTTGACGGCGCAGCAGCCTTTACGCCGCCGCCGCACTCAAGCCATAGTCGCCCCGACCACGAGTCCCGAGGTGTCTGCGTATCGATGTTTAAGTTCTTGAATTGGCTACTGACCTGGTGGAACGGCAACACGCTGGGCACTTGGATTTATACAAAACGCAACGGCCACTTTGTGGGTGAGGACCTGTTCGGGAACACCTACTTTCAAACCCGCGACGGCGAGCGCCGCTGGGTCATATACAAGAATCTGGCTGAAGCCTCGATGGTCCCGGCCGAGTGGCACGGCTGGCTCCACCACACGGTGTCCGAGCCGCCAACCGTCGAACCGCCGAAGGTCAAGGCCTGGGAGAAAGAGCACCAACCGAATTTGACCGGCACACCGTTCGCCTATCGCCCGCCTGGAAGCCTTCTGGGCACGGGCAAGCGCGCACCGGCGACGGGCGACTACGAAGCGTGGACGCCGGAGTAGGGGGAACACTTATGCAAAACGGATTTGTCGAAACGCTCATTGGCGCCGCCGTCGTTGTCGTCGCGGGCGCATTCTTCTACTACGGCTGGCACACGACCGGCACGGGAACGGTGGCGGGTTACGAAGTCGTCGGCCGCTTTGATCGCGTTGACGGAATCAATGTCGGCACGGACGTGAAGATGGCCGGCATCAAGATCGGCTCGGTCACGTCGCAAGATCTCGACCAAAAAACGTACCGCGCATTAGTGCGCATGAGCATCAAGCCGGATGTTAAGATTCCCACCGACTCCTCAATCAAAGTCGCGAGTGAAGGTCTCCTGGGCGGCGCCTACTTGGCCGTCGCGCCGGGAGGCAGTGACGAAATGATGGCCACAGGCGGCGAGTTTGACACGACTCAAGGCTCCGTCGATCTCATCAGCCTGCTGCTGCAAACTGCACTTGGCGGCGGCAGCAGCGACGACAAGAAGCCGGCTGAGGGTGGCAATCCGCCGCCGTCATCTGTGCCAGGCCCGGCCCCCGCCACGCCTTGAAACGGCCTTCGTTCCGGCGTTTGGTCGCGCCAAGATTTGTGAGAGTGACATGAGTGTAACCCGCGTGACGCTCCCGGTGACTGCAGCGGCCCTGGCGTTTGCCATGGTGGCGGCGACAGCCCTAGCGCAGCCCGAGCCCGCGCCACCGGTCGAGACGCCGATCCCGAACCCGGTTGAGCCCCTGCCGACAGAGCCGGTTCCGCCGGTCGACACTGTTCCGGGTGAACCGCTGCCCGGCCAGCCGCCGGCCGTGGAAACCCCACCACCGCCCGAGGTCATCGTGCCCGCGCCGCCGACCGGTCCGGCGCCCGTTGCCGTTGGGGTCGTGCTCGGCGGCCTCGACAAGGTGGCAGCGCGCACCGCGAAGTTCGAAGTCAATTTGAAGCAGCAGGTCTTCTACAACACGCTGATTGTGACCGCGCATGCCTGTAAGACCCGCCCGCCGGAGGAGCCGCCGGAATCGGCCGCGTTCCTCGACATCCAAGAGCGCAAGCCGGATGGCACAATCCAGAAGATATTTTCCGGCTGGATGTTCGCCTCAAGCCCGGCGCTGAACGCGCTTGAGCATCCCGTCTACGACGTCTGGGTCGTCAGCTGTAAAACCGCGCCGACACAGACCGCAGCACCAGCCCCGCCCAACACATAGAAGTCGGCGACCTTCTCCGTCGCCTCAGCCAGCAGCGCCTTGTACTGGGCGCGCCGGATCTCGACCGCGCCGAATTGCTTGAGGTGTTCGGTAATGAACTGCGTGTCGAGCAGTGTGTAGTTGCCGGCCTTTAACCGCGCCGCCAGGTGAACCAGCGCCATCTTGCTGGCATCCGTCCGGCGGCTGAACATGCTCTCGCCGAAGAATGCCGCCCCGATCGACACGCCGTAAAGTCCGCCGATCAGCTCATCACCGTCCCAGACCTCGATGCTGTGCGCGTGCCCCAACTGGTGCAAGTGGCAGTAGGACCGCTCAATCAGCTCGTTGATCCAGGTCCGAGGCCGGTTCGCCACCGATGCCGCGCACTCGCCGATCACCCGGTCGAACGCGCTGTCGGCCGTGAAGCGATAGCCCGTTGCGCGCATCGTGCGCGCCAGCCTTCGCGACAAATGAAACCCATCGAGTGGTAAGACGCCCCGAAGCGGCGGATCGACCCAGAACACATCCCGGTCGTCGCGGTCGTCGGCCATCGGAAAGCGACCGTTCGCATAGGCCTGAAGCAAACTCTCGGACGAGATCACGACTGACTGCGGACGCTTCGCACCCACGTCACAAGCGCCTCAAGCCGCGCGTTGCTTCAGAAATTTCTCAAGCCAATGGATCGAGTAGTCGCCGTTGATGATGTCCTGCTCGTTCACGAGTGATTGGAACAGCGGAATGGTGGTCTCGATCCCGTCGATCACGAACTCGGACAACGAACGCCGAAGCCGCATCAAGCACTCCGTGCGGTTCTTCCCGTGAACGATCAACTTGCCGATCAAGCTGTCGTAGAACGGCGGGATGCGGTAGCCCGAATAAGCAGCGGAATCGACGCGCACGCCCAACCCGCCCGGCACGTGGAAATCCTTGATCAAGCCAGGCGAGGGCCGGAATGTTGCCGGGTTTTCGGCATTGATCCGGCACTCGATCGCATGGCCCGAGAACGTCACATCCGATTGATCGAACCCGATCGCCGCCCCGTTCGCGACACGCAATTGCTCGCGCACGAGGTCGAGCCCGGTGATCATTTCCGTCACCGGATGTTCGACCTGCAGGCGCGTGTTCATCTCGATAAAATAGAATTCGCCGTTCTCGTAGAGAAACTCGATCGTACCCACGCCCAGATAGCCGAGCTTGGTCAGCGCATCGGTGACCACCTTGCCAATCTTGTCGCGCGCCTCGGCGTTGAGTGCGGGCGATCCCGCTTCTTCCCAAACCTTCTGGTGGCGCCGCTGCAGTGAGCAATCGCGTTCGCCCAGATGCACGACTTTGCCGTGGCTGTCGGCCAGAACCTGAATCTCGATGTGCCGCGGTAGTTCCAAATACTTCTCAAGGTAGACCGCGTCGTCCCCGAACGCGGCCTTTGCCTCGGACCGGGCCGTCGAAAGGGCGAGAGATAACTCTTCCTCGCTGCACGCCACCTTCATGCCGCGCCCGCCGCCACCGGCTGCCGCCTTCACCAAGACCGGATAGCCGATCGCCGACGAAATCCGCTTGGCGTCTTCGTCGTTCGTCACGCCGCCATCCGACCCCGGCACCACTGGAATGCCAAGCTGTTTGACCGCCCTCTTCGCCTCGATCTTGTCGCCCATGAGCCGGATATGCTCTGGCTTCGGACCGATGAAGTTGATGCCGTGCTCTTCGAGGATCTCCGCGAACTTTGCGTTTTCGGACAGGAAGCCATAGCCCGGATGCACGGCTTGAGCGCCCGTGATCTCGCAAGCCGTCACGATGGCTGGAATATTGAGATAGCTGTCGCGCGCCGGCGGCGGCCCGATGCAGACGCTCTCGTCCGCCATGCGCACGTGCATCGCGTTGGCGTCCGCTGTCGAGTGGACCGCGACCGTCTTGATGCCCATTTCGTGGCACGCGCGATTGACCCGCATCGCGATCTCGCCACGGTTAGCGATGAGAACTTTGTCGAACATCGCTCGGGGTTACTCGATGATCATCAGCGGCTCGCCGAATTCCACCGGCTGACCGTCGCTGACGATAATCTGCGTGACCCGGCCCGTGCGTGCCGCCGCAATTTGGTTCATCGTTTTCATGGCTTCGATGATGAGGAGCGTCTGCCCCTCGGTCACCATGTCGCCCACCTTCACGAACGGCGCCGCGCCGGGCGAGGGTGCCATGTAGGCCGTCCCAACCATCGGCGAGGCCACGAGCCCCGGATGGCCGGACAGTTCGGTCTTCCCGCCTGCGGGCGCGGCCGGCCGCGAGGCTGTTGCAGCCGCTGCAGCGGTAGCCGCCATCGGCGCGCTCGCCACGAGTTGCAGATTGCGCGCCACGCGAATGCGCAGGCCCGCCTTCTCGATCTCGATCTCGCTCAATCCCGTCTCTTCCAGGATCGACGCCAAGTCGCGGATCAGCTTTCCTTCCAACGGATCGGCAGACTTTTCTTCCTTGGTCATCCTTGACCCTTCTTAGAAACAGTGGACGCAGTCTTGGCCGCAATCAGCGCCGCAAGAGCCTCAACGGCCAATGCGTAGCCTTGAGCGCCGACACCGCAAATCGTGCCGGTCGCCGCGGGCGAGACATAAGACACATGCCGAAACGGTTCCCGGCGGTAGGGATTGGAGATATGCACTTCTATCACCGGCACGTCGACCGCCTTCAGCGCGTCATGCAACGCAACCGAAGTGTGAGTGTACGCACCGGCGTTCAGAATGATGGCCGACGCGCCCGTACGTGCTTCCTGAACCCATGTCACGAGTTCACCCTCGTGGTTGGTCTGCCGGAAGTCGACGTTGAGCCCTAAGCCGCCCGACCGCGCGCGCACCAGCGCCTCGATATCGGCCAAGGTCGTATGCCCGTAGATTTCGGGCTCGCGCGAGCCCAAAAGGTTTAAGTTCGGGCCGTTGAGGACAAAGACTGGTTTGGCCATCGGAGAGGGGCTAAAGGGTGGTCGAATTGCGCCGTCCTTATAGCCACTCCTGCCAGGGGGCGAAAGCTGCCATATGCCAGGTGGTTAGTGGGGTAGGGACGCGCTATCTCATTGACGAAACGGACGAATTTGGACAGCCGGAATCGCCTGCACGATGCGCATACAGCTCAACGGACAAGACCATGCCCTCCCGGGGCCGATGTCGCTCGCAAGCCTTGTCGAGCGCCTGGGCCTCGATACGCGCAAGATCGCGGTCGAGTGCAATTTGGAAATCGTTCCGCGTTCGGCCTATGCCGCCACAATTCTGAGCGACGGCGACCGGCTCGAGATCGTAAACTTTGTTGGCGGTGGATAAAAAAATGACGACACAACACGACACCTGGACCGTTGCCGGTCGCACCTTCCGCTCGCGGCTGATCGTCGGCACCGGCAAGTACAAGGACTACGCCGAGAACGCCGCCGCGCTCGAAGCCTCAGGCGCGGAGATCGTCACGGTCGCGTTGCGCCGCGTAAACGTCAGCGACCCGGGCAGCCCCAAACTCGTTGACTATATCGACCCGAAGAAGTTCACCTACCTTCCAAACACCGCCGGATGCTACACGGCCGAAGAAGCGATGCGCACGCTCCGCCTCGCGCGCGAAGCCGGCGGCTGGTCGCTTGTGAAGCTGGAAGTCTTGGGCGATCGCAAGACACTCTATCCCGACATGGTCGAAACGCTTCGCGCCACGGAGGTCCTGGCGAAAGACGGTTTCCAGGTCATGGTCTACTGCAGCGACGATCCGTTGATGTGCAAACGCCTCGAAGACGTTGGCGCCGCCGCGATCATGCCCCTCGCCGCGCCCATCGGCTCCGGCCTGGGAATTCAGAACCCGATCAACATCAGGTTGATCATCGAAGCGGCCAAGGTGCCGGTACTGGTCGATGCAGGTGTCGGCACGGCGTCTGACGCGGCGATTGCCATGGAACTGGGCTGCGACGGCGTTCTGATGAACACGGCCATCGCAGAAGCCAAGGACCCCATCATGATGGCAAGGGCCATGCGGCTCGCGGTCGAATCCGGACGGCTGGCCTACTTGTCGGGCCGCATGAAAAAGAAAATGTACGCCGATCCGTCCTCGCCGCTGGCGGGGCTGATCTAACTCGGCCGCGCCTTCCGAGCCGCCGCCACGGCCCCCTTCAATTCCGTCAGCGACTGCCCGCCGATAAACGGCTCGTCGCCGATGAAAAACGTCGGTGTCGCATCGATGCCAAGCTTGCGCGCCAGCTCTTGTGTCGAGGCCAAACGCTTCTCCACCTGAGGGTTCTTCATGTCCGTTTTGAGACGCTCGACATCGATCCCAGTCTTCTTGGCGATCGCAAAAATCGCGTCCTTACTGAGATCTTCTGCCCCCATCATGGCGATATGGAAGTCCCAATACTTGCCCTGCGCGATCGAGGCGATTGCCGCCTGCGCCGCCATCTCGGACTCTTCCGAGAGAATCGGGAATTCCTTGAGCACCAAACGAATGTTGCCGTCCTGCTTCAGCAGATCGGTGACGTCCTTCTTTACTTTCTTGCAGTACGGGCAGCGATAGTCGAAGAACTCGACGATGGTGACGTCGCCCTTCGGGTTGCCGGCAATGATCGGATCCGGCTCGTTGAAGATTTCGGATTTGAGCGATTTTGCCTTGCCGCGCATTTGCGCGACACGCTGATCGCCCTGTTTGGCCTGCATTCGGTCGACCGCTTCGAAGATAACCTCAGGATTCTCGAGCAGATAGTTCTTCACGATCTTCTCGACATCGGACTTGGTCATCGCCGTTTCGGGCGCGTCGCCAGACGAGTCACCGACAAGGCGTAACGCCGCGAATACGGCAACGATCATGACCAGCGCGCCGACAAGCAAAAGGACGATTGAGTTTTGGGAGTTCATTGAGTCACGACGTTGTTGAGTGGTTGTTTAGCGGTCGCGCTTCTGCGCGGCTTCGGCCTGCGCGACGGCGAGAATGTCGTTCGCACGCTGCCAGTCGTTCGAGCCTTCCTTAAGTTTGGCCTGCGCTCGTTGGGCGAAGGTCGCTGCTTGCCCATAACCCTGCAGCGCAAAGTACCGTTCGGCGGTCGCAAGAGCTGCCATCGCATCGTTGCCGGAACGGCTATGGGCATCGGCGAGGTAATACCAAGCCATGGCGTTGTCGGGCTCGCTCTTTATCGCAAGCTGCAGATGTTTCTTGGCTTCCGGAACTGCCGTCAGGTCTCCGTCGTCGGATGCCGCCAACAGCGCTGCGCCGAGGCTCGCCTGGATCAACGGTTCGTTCGGAGCCAACTCGGCGGCTTTGCGATAGGCGGGAAGCCCATCCTTTGGGCGGCTAGATTCCACATAAATCTGCCCCTTCAATTCCCAGAAATAAGCATAGTCGGGCCGCTCGGCGATCAGACTGTCGATCTCGGGGATGGCTTGATCCAAATCGGCCGCGCGGAAGTAGGCCGCCGCGCGCGCATAGCGCGCCGCGGCGCTTCTGTCGGACCGCGGATAAAGCCGCAGGACCACCTCGGGCGATTCGATGAAGCCGCGAAGCTTGCCCCGCATCAACGCATAGTCCGCGATCTCTCGCGCTGTGTCGGTACGGTCCTTGTATTTCGAACTCTCTACAATGCCTTGAAGGGCGGCAATGCGATCGCGCGACAGCGGATGCGAACGCACGAACGGATCTTGCCGGTAGCCGCTCATCGCCTCTTGGTCCGCAAAGCGATCGAAAACACCCAACATGCCGCGGGGCGACTGTCCGGTGGCATTCAAAAACTTCGCACCCGCTTGGTCCGCCGCGGACTCCTGCGTACGCGAATAGGCCAGCACTTCGCGTTGAGCAATCGATTGCGATCCCATCAGCAATGCCATGCCGATATCCGGCGCGCCCGCGGCAATGGCGGCGACGCCAACCAACATGCCGACCAGCATCGGCACCTCGGCCTTCGACATCGCCTCCGGCCCGCGCGCCAAGTGGCTGCCCGAGATGTGGCCGGTCTCGTGCGCGATCACGCCCTTCAGCTCGTTCGGCGTGTCGAGCGTCATGATCATGCCCGTGTTGATAAAGACGTTCTGCCCCCCAGCCACGAACGCGTTCAGCGACTTGTCATTGATGATCATGACCGCGACGGCCTTCTCATCAAGCCCGGCCGCCTTAAAGATGGGGTCGCTATAGCCGCGCAGGATCCGCTCAATCTCCGCGTCGCGAATGCCGGCGCGCGCCCAGGCGGACTCAACCTGGGTGGCCATCAAAGCCATCGCCGCGACGAAACCGAAGCTGACGGAGCGAAGTAAGCTTGAACGACGGGTGGTCACGATCACTGTCTCCTACGCGACAAGGCTGCCGCGCGCACGATACCACTGCGCACGGCGGTTCGGGCGCCCATTGTCCCCAGCACCGGCAACGGTAAGGATACCCCTTTGCCCCGTCAATCAGATGCTTGTCACGACGCCGTCATGAGCGGCATTGATTTCCCAGGCAATTCCAACTCTAGGCGCTACATTGTGAACGGCGCCTGTACCGAAATTAAGGCAGTTTGCGCGCCGTGAAACCATCGAACCGCAGCCAAGTCGACCCATTCCTGGCGATGGACGTCCTCGACCGCGCCAATACGCTGGCGAGGGCGGGCCGGACCGTATTCCACCTGGAAGCGGGCCAGCCATCGACCCCGGCCCCTCAGCGCGCCCTGGCGGCTGTGGCGGAGAGCTTGCGCCGCGACGTGCTCGGCTACACCGAAGCACTCGGTCGCCCCGCGCTCAGAGAACGCCTCGCCCGATTCTATCGCGAAACCCACCGCGTTGAAATCGCGCCCGAACGGATCGTCATAACCACGGGCTCATCCGCGGGCTTCATTTTGGCCTACATCGCGCTCTTCGATCATGGTCAGAGCCTGGCGATGGCGGTGCCGGGCTATCCCGCCTACCGCAACATCGCCCACGCGACGGGCATCCGGCCGCACTTCATCGACTGCCGCGAACCCGAACAGTTCCGCCTGAGCGCGAACGCGATTGCCGCGGCGACCGGCATCGATGGCGTCCTGATCGCAAGCCCCGCCAACCCCAGCGGCACCGTCATCGGCAACGACGAACTCAAGGCGATCGTCGACATTTGCGCAAAGCGAAATCTGCGGCTCATCTCCGACGAGATCTATCACGGCATCACCTATGGCGCGCAGGCTCAAACCGCGCTCGCGTTCTCGAACGACGTCGTCGTGGTCAACAGTTTCTCGAAATACTTCTCGATGACGGGCTGGCGCATCGGCTGGATGGTGATCCCCGAGGCGCTCGTGCGCCCGATCGAGCGGCTCGCCCAAAACCTCTACATCTCGCCGCCGACCGTTTCGCAGGTCGCAGCCCTCGCCGCGCTAGACGCGACTGACGAACTTGACGGCCATGTGAGAGTTTACGCCACTAATCGCGACCGCTTGCTTTCGGCGCTACGCGGAGCCGGCTTCGGCTCGATCGCGCCGGCAGATGGTGCGTTCTACCTCTACGCCAACGTGACGCCGTTCGGCGTCGACGCCACGACGTTCACTGCAAGATTGCTCGAAGAAACCGGCGTCGCCGCGACCCCCGGCATCGATTTCGATCCGCAACAAGGCAACCGCTGGGTGCGGTTCTCCTATGCTGGTTCAGCCGGTGAAGTAGACCGCGCGGCCGGCGCCCTCAGCGCCTGGTGCCGCGCGTTCAAGAAGTAACCGTTTAGCTTCCTATCCGCTTCTGCCACCAGCCCTTGCGCTCGGGCTTCGGGGCGCCCGACTCGTCCGTGGCGCCGTTTTCTTCCGGCTTCGCACCAAAGCCAAAGAACGAGGCGATACCGGGCCGTTCGGCTCTAGGTTCGGCGGGCTTGTCCTCGCTAGGTTCGGCCTTGGGCGCCGAGTAGCGCGGCTGATCGATGTCGCGCGGCACCGGCGGGCGTGCCCCCGGCGTCGTGTCATAGCCACCGGTCGAAGGCCAATCAGGCGCCTCAAAAGCCTGGGCCGGCGTCGGCAAATGACCAATGGGGGAGGGCGCAGCAACCGCCGCGTTTTGCTGCGGCCCTTGCTGGAAATCGCCGCCTTCACCAGGACGGCGTCCACGACGGCCGCGGCGTCCACGACGGCGGCGCCGGCGTTGACCTTCGCCCTCGCCGAAGTTACCCGGCGCTTGTTGCGCGCCCTGGGCTTCATTGCCTTCGGGTGCGTCATCGCCGTCGGCATCGTCGTCGTCAGCACCGCCTTCAAGGTGTTGTTCCGGCGCGCTTTCCGAAGCCGAAAGATCTGGCTGTGGACCCATGCCTGGAGCCTGCGGTTGCCCCGGACCACGCTCGCGATCCCGTCCGCGACCACGGCGACGCCGGCGGCGTTTGCCGCCACGGCCATCTTCGCTGCGTTGACCGTCGCCGGCCGGCGCCACTTCGCGTACGTCACCGGTCTCGAGATCAGGCGCTTCGTCGCCTGCTTCGTCGTCGGCTTCTTCGTGAACGTCATCGTTTTCTTCAAGTTCGCTCTCGACCGTTACCGCCTTCGCCGAAGGCTTGCGCGGCTCGAACGGCACGTTCGTCCCGCGTTCGATCTCATAGGTTGATGCGGCGAGTGACGGCTTCGCTTCGGTGTAGATATAGACGCCGTGCCGATCCTCGATCGAGGTCAGCTGCGCGCGTTTATGATTGAGAATGTAGAGTGCGATCTCCGGCGGCACACGCAGTGTGATCGCCAGCAGCTTCTCGCGTTGGCAATACTCTTCCACCGCGCGCAACACCCGAAGCGCCATCGAGCCGACCGAGCGAATAACGCCACGGCCTTCGCAGTGCGGACACGAGATCGTGGCCCCTTCGACCATGCCCGCGCGCAAACGCTGGCGCGACATCTCAAGCAAGCCGAACGGCGAAATCCGGCCGAGCTGAATACGCGCCCGGTCGTGCCGCAGGCTGTCCTTCAACCGCTTCTCGACCGCACGGTTGTTGCGGTGCTCTTCCATGTCGATGAAGTCGATGACGACAAGACCCGCAAGGTCGCGCAATCGCAGCTGACGCGCGACCTCCTCGGACGCCTCAAGATTGGTCTTCAGCGCCGTATCTTCGATGTGATGCTCGCGCGTCGCCTTGCCGGAGTTCACGTCGATCGCAACCAACGCTTCCGTCTGGTTGATGACGATGTAGCCGCCGGAGCGCAGCCGCACGACCGGATTGAACATGCTGTCGAGCGCCGTCTCCACGCCGAAGCGCTGGAACAGCGGCACGTGATCTTGATAATGCTTCACCGCGTTGGCGTGGCTCGGCATCAGCATCGTCATGAAGTTGTGCGCTTCTTCATAACCCTGCTGACCCTCGACGAACACGTCGTCGACCTCCTTTGAATAGAGATCGCGGATCGTACGTTTGATCAGGTTGCCTTCTTCGTAGACCAAGGTCGGCGCTGACGAACTCAACGTCAGCTCGCGCACCGCATCCCACTGGCGCATCAGATATTCGAAGTCGCGCTGGATCTCCTGCTTCGTCCGGTTCGCGCCGGCCGTGCGGATGATCACGCCCATGCCTTCGGGAACCTCAAGCTCGCCCGCGACTTCTTTCAGCTTCCGGCGGTCGCTCATGTTCGAGATCTTGCGCGAAATCCCGCCGCCGCGATCCGTGTTCGGCATCAGCACGCAATAGCGGCCAGCGAGCGAGAGGTAGGTGGTCAGCGCCGCGCCCTTGTTGCCGCGCTCCTCCTTGACGACCTGCACCAACAACACCTGCCGACGTTTGATCACCTCTTGGATTTTGTAGCGCCGCATCGAGCGGTAGTCGCGCCGCGGGAGTTCTTCCATCGCGTCTTCGCCGCCCGAGGACTCGGCCTCGCCTGCAACCGCCTCGGCTGCTTCCAAGGGCGTAATCTCGTGGTCGTCACCGCCGTGCTGCTGATCGTGCGGCTCGGCCGGCACGTCATGCGCCTCCTTCGCCTCGCCGTTGGGTGCCTCGCCCTCCGTCTCCGGATCGTGCACCCAAACGTCTTCGGCGCTGCTCGTCTCGACCTCGACGATTTCGCCTTCGCCATCGCCGCTTGAAGGCGTTTCGTCGTGGCTTAGCGACGGCTCAGAGGGCGAGCTTGCATAGTCGCCGCCGGACACGGGCGCCGTATCATGGGAACTGTCTGTCGCCGCCGGCGTTGAGGCGGTCTCACTCGGTTCATCGTCATCGTCATCGTGGCGACGCGCCGCGCGAGTGGCGGCCAGCAGCGCCTGCCGATCGGCCGTCGGGATTTGATAGTAGTCTGGGTGGATTTCCGAGAACGCTAGGAACCCGTGCCGGTTGCCGCCGTACTCGATGAAGCACGCCTGCAGCGACGGCTCGACCCGCGTGACTTTCGCGAGGTAGATGTTCCCTTTGAGGGGCCGGCGAGATGCCGACTCGTAGTCGAATTCCTCTACTCTGTTTCCATCAAGTACGACGACGCGTGTTTCTTCCGGGTGGCTCGCGTCCACCAGCATTTTCTTGGCCATTAAAGCATTCTCCGGGACCTGCGCGCTGCAGAAGGCCGCGCACGCAAAGATCCACTGTGTTTGAAGTGAGAGAGACGCCCATCACGATGGCGGCACTAATCGGGCGCGGACTGGAAGTCCGTCCTCGAACCGCTTGCGATGTGGCGAAAACCGTCATGGGAAATTCGACCCCTCCGCCGCCGTTTCACCAAGAAACGACGAGCGATATTGGCGTTCCGCGACCATTTTGGGGGTGCCGAAGCACTGCGGGCGCGAGCCGCCGGACCCAGCTCTCCGGACACACCACTCGCGATTCGAGCGCGGTCTGCCAAGCCAGTGAAGTTCTTGTAGCCCGCCTGAGACCCAGTCGCAACCGCAGAAACTCCGCAGAATTCTGCCATTGCATTGCGCCCCATGGCGAAGGCCGCCACGAACAGGCATACCGTAACCGAATCTTGGCTAACGGGTCGTCAACACGCTTTGGGCGACGATCGCCGGACGAACCAGGCCGGCGCACGGAATGAACCGGACGCCACCGAAGGTTGTTGGGAACCCTCGATCTAGCATGCGCTTCGACCGCCAATGCCTGACCCTTGGTCTGATGTTGACGTGTGTCGTCAGCTTGGCCCTTGCTGCGCCGCAGACATTTGTCAGCGACGCGCGCATCGGCCAACACGGCGATCACACCCGCTTCGTCTTAAACGTGTCGGAAAAGGTCGCTGTCGAGGTGTTCACGCTCGCCGACCCCTACAGGATCGTCGTCGACTTCCCGGAAGTCGGCTGGCGGCTCGATCCGGCGACCACGCCGTCAACCGGCTTGGTCAAGGGGTACCGGTTTGGACTTTACCGCCCCGGCCGCTCGCGAATGGTGATCGATCTGACCGGCCCGGCATCACTGGAGAACAAATTTCTCCTGCCGCCGGAGGGCGCCAAGCGTTATCGCCTGGTGCTGGACCTCGTACCCACCGCACGGGCGAACTACCTAAAGACGGCGGGCTGGCCCAAAAATGGCGAGGGCGCGCCACCTCCCGCCGACGACGACCCTGCGATCGAAAGCACCGAAACCAAGCCCGCCAATGCAAAGCGGGTCATCGTCGTGGATGCCGGTCACGGCGGTGTTGATCCTGGTGCGACGGGGGTCGACGGAACCTTCGAAAAGGACCTGGTCCTGAGCTTGGCCAAGGAAGTCCGCAAGGCCTTGGAAAACACCGGCCGCTACACCGTTGTCATGACCCGCGACAGCGACATCTTCTTGTCGCTGAAAGCCCGGGTCGCCGTCGGCCGGCGCAACAAAGCAGACCTTTTCGTGTCGCTTCATGCCGACTCGGCCCCAGGGTCAGTCGCCCGCGGCGCGTCGGTCTATACCCTGTCGGAAAAGGCGTCGGACAAAGAGGCCGAAGCGTTGGCCCGGGCCGAAAACCAATCGGACATCATTGCGGGCGTCGACCTGACGAATGAGTCGGATATCGTCACCAGCATCCTGATCGATCTGGCTCAGCGCGAAACCAAGAACAACGCGGTGAAGTTTGCCCAGGCACTCGTCCCAGAGTTGCAACGGGTCAGCAATGTCACAGCTAAGAGCCATCGTTTCGCCGGATTTCGCGTGTTGAAGGCACCCGACGTCCCCTCGGTACTGATCGAGGTGGGCTATCTTTCGAACGAACTCGACGAGTCGGCGATGCAGTCCAGCCGGTGGCGACGCGACATGGCCGAGGCCATCACGAGAGCAATCGGCCGGCATTTTAAGCCGGCCAGGCAAGACAACAGAGCCGATTTAGAACGGTAAGTGGGTACGGGTGAAATGTACGAAAATTGCTGGAAAACGCGGCATTCTGTGCGTGCCGAACAGGATTTTTCGCCTGGCGAAACCCGTCACCGTGTTATAACGGCCGCAAGCGCGGTTTAGGCGCAGGATCTTCACGTATGTATCGATTCATAGCGTACACGCTGGGCGGCATCGCGGTCCTAACGATCTCTGTGTTCGCCGGCGTTGCCCTCTACCTGTATAAGCTCAGTCAGGATCTTCCCGACTACAGCAAGCTCGCAAACTACCAGCCGCCGATCACGACGCGCGTCTACGCGAATGACGGTTCGCTGATCGCCGAGTACGCGCGCGAGCGCCGCTTGTTCGTGCCAATTGAATCGATTCCGCGCCGGGTTATCGACGCGTTTCTGTCCGCCGAAGACAAAGATTTCTATTCCCACCCCGGCGTCGACATCAACGGCGTCACCCGCGCCGTGGTCACGAACCTCCAAAACTACATGTCCGGCGCCAACCGGCGTCCGGAGGGCGCCTCAACGATCACGCAGCAGGTCGCCAAGAACTTCCTCCTGACCAGCGACCCAACGCTCGAGCGCAAGATCAAGGAGTGGATGCTCGCGTTCCGCCTTGAGGACGCCTACAACAAAGACAAGATACTTGAGCTCTACCTGAACGAGATCTTCTTGGGCTCGGGCTCTTACGGTGTCGCGGCCGCCGCCTACAACTATTTCGATAAGTCGCTGGATCAGTTGACGATCGCCGAAACCGCGTACCTCGCAGGCCTGCCAAAGGCGCCCAGCAACTACCACCCGGTCCGCAACTATCGCCGCGCGATCGAGCGCCGGAATTGGGTGATCGAGCGTATGTCCGAGAACCAGTTCATCAGCTCCGAAGACGCGCAAAAGTCGGTTGCCGAGGAGTTGACCCCGCACTTCCGGCCCGCTGGCGCGCAGTCACCGGATGCGCAGTTTTTTGCCGAGGAAATCCGACGGTGGATCCAGCAAAACTACGGCGACCAGTCCCTCTATGATGGCGGTCTGGCCGTACGTGCAACATTCGACCCGCGCTTGCAGCGCTTCGGCACGAAGGCGTTGCGCAAGGGCCTGATTGCCTACGATCGCCGCCACGGCTGGCGCGGCCCGGTCACACGGGTCGATCTGGCGACAGATTGGAAGAAAACGCTGGGCGACATGCCGGCCCTGCTCGACGTGGTCGAATGGCGCCTTGCAGCGGTCACGGGCTACGCCGCCGACTCCGCCGTCAAGATTGCATTCGCCGACGGCAGCGAAGGCCGCATCCCGATGGCGGAACTGAAATGGGCAAGAAAATTCATCGCCGACGAGCGCCAAGGCCCGGAGCCCAAGAAGCCCTCTGAAGTCGTTACCCCCGGTGACGTCGTCTATGTAGAGACCTTGCCGAAAGCCGCCGACAACAGCACGAACGGCGCCTACGCGTTGCGCCAGGTGCCCAAGGTGAATGGCGGCCTCGTTTGCATGGATCCGCACACCGGTCGCGTTCTCGCCCTCGTCGGCGGCTTCAGCTACTACGCCAGTGAATTCGACCGCGCCTGGCAGGCGCTGCGTCAGACCGGTTCGTCCTTTAAGCCGATCGTCTATGCCGCCGCGCTGGACTCCGGCTACACCCCATCCAGCATTGTGCTCGACGCACCGTTTGTCGCCAGCCAAGGCGTAGGCCTGCCGATGTGGCGGCCGGAAAACTATGACGAGGGCTTCGCGGGTCCCTCGACCCTGCGCCAAGGCCTTGAGAAGTCACGCAACTTGATGACCGTGCGGATCGCCGCCGACATCGGCATGGAAAAGGTGGTCGAGTACGCGCGCAAACTCGGCACCTCCGAAAAGATGCTAGCCGTGCTTGCGAACGCATTGGGTTCGACCGAGTCCACGGTCATCCGTATGGCCTCGGCATACTCGACCTTCGTCAACGGGGGCAAGCGTGTGATCCCAACGCTGGTCGATCGGATTCAAGATCGCAACGGCAAGACGATCTTTCGCCACGACAAGCGCGTTTGCGACGGTTGTAATGCCGAAGCCTGGGCCGGCCAAGACGAGCCGCTAATCGCCAGCGACGCCGACAACATTTTGGACCCGCGCACCGCCTATCAGATCGTGCACATGCTTGAAGGCGTCGTCGAGCGCGGTACGGCCATCGTTGTGAAGCAGGTCGGCGTGCCTCTCGCCGGCAAGACCGGCACCACGAACGACTACAAGGATGCCTGGTTCGTCGGCTTCTCGCCGAACATGACCGTCGGCATTTATATCGGTTTCGACCAACCCTCGACGTTGGGCAGGGGGGAGACCGGCGGCACGAACAGCGCCCCCATTTTTAAGGACTTCATGACGGACGCGGTGGGCGGCCAACCGCCGGTGCCGTTCCGCATTCCGCCAGGTATCCGCATGGTGCGCGTCGATCTAAAGTCGGGCTACCCGTCCGCGAGCGGTGCGGTGCTTGAAGCGTTCAAAGCCGGCACCGAGCCGGGCTCGGGTTACCATGCCCGCGGCGACGCTTTCGGCACCGGTCTCGGTGTTGGCGAAGAGACAGATCCCGACGCGGCCGCCGATCCGCAAAGCGCGCAAGGCAACGGCGGCTGGGGTCTTTACTGACAACCGGCTTGAGCCGCCGCCGAGCGCGACCTATAAGTCGCGCCCTTCAATCGTGACCTGAGAGTACGCAGCCATGCGCGCCGAAATGCAGTCCATCGCCGAGCAGATCCAGCAAACGCTGGCCCTGCTGAGGAGGCATCTTTGACCCGGAGACTGCACGCCGCCGTCTCGATGAACTGAACGCCAAGGCTGAAGACCCGAAATTCTGGAACGATGCCGCCAACGCGCAAAAGCAAATGCGCGAGCGCAACAAGATCGAGAAGTCGCTCGACGACGTCACGCGCCTCGACGCCGATTTCAAGGATGCGGTCGGCATGATCGACCTCGCGGCGGAGGAGGGCGACACCGCGCTGGTCAAAGAATCCGAAGAGGCGCTGCGCGCAGTCGCCGCCCGGGCCGCTGATCTTGAGATGCAGTCGCTATTCTCCGGCGAGGCAGACGGCAACGACGCCTACATCGAAATCCACGCTGGCGCCGGCGGTACCGAAAGCCAAGACTGGGCCTCGATGCTGTTCCGCATGTACACGCGTTGGGCCGAGCGCCACGGCTTCAAGGTGGACTTCATCGAAGAGAGTCCCGGCGAAGAAGCGGGAATTAAGTCCGCCACGATCCTGGTCACAGGAGAAAACGCCTTCGGCTGGGCGAAGACCGAATCCGGCGTTCACCGTCTGGTTCGCATTTCGCCCTTCGATTCCAACGCCCGCCGCCACACCAGCTTCGCCAGCGTCTGGGTCTATCCGGTCGTGGACGAAAACATCGAAGTTGAAGTCAACGACAAGGACCTGCGCATCGACACCTACCGCGCCAGCGGCGCCGGCGGCCAGCACGTCAACAAGACGGAGAGCGCGATCCGCATCACCCACATTCCGACCAACATTGTGGTGTCCTGTCAGAACGACCGCTCGCAGCACAAGAACCGCGCCACCGCCTTCGCAATGCTGCGCTCGCGCCTCTATGAACTTGAATTGGAGAAGCGCGAAGCCAAGGCGGACGCGCTAAACGCCACGAAGACGGATATCGGTTGGGGACATCAAATCCGCTCCTACGTGTTGCAGCCCTACCAGCTGGTAAAGGATCTGCGCACCGGCGCCCAAAGCTACTCGCCCAAAGACGTCCTCGACGGCGCGCTCGATCCGTTCATGCAAGCCTCGCTCGCCCAACGCCTCAAAGGCGGCGCCGACGCGCCGATCGAGGATCTGGAATAGCCGGCAAACGAAAACCGCCCCCAAATCGGGGGCGGTTCGAAAACCGTCAGAATTGGAAAATCTTACCGGCCCGACTTGATCGCGCCGAGCAGGCTGCTGTTGCTCGAGACGCGCGCTGCGGTGGCGGTGCGGCCCACGGCCGGTTGCGCCGCTTGCGAACCGGGCGGGTTCGACGCCACGATGCCAAGCTCGCGCTTCGGCTCGAAGGTCGGGCGCGGTTCCGGCTTACCGGCAACTTCGGCGAGCGGATCGGCGCTATGACGGCAGCTGCCCTCGAAGAACGCGCCGACTTCCACCGACAGCGCTTCGTGCAGGATCGTGCCTTCCATGTGGCATGTGCTCAAGAGGTGAACCTTCCGTGCACGGACGGTTCCCTGAACCCGGCCGCGAATCGTGCATTCTTCCGCGACGATCTCGCCTTCGAAGTTCGCCTTCTCGCCGATTGTGACCGAGCCCGAACGGATATCGCCGTCCACACGCCCGTCGATCTGAATCTCACCGGTCGATGTCAGCGTGCCGATGATGACCAAGTCATTCGAAATGATTGATGGTGCCGAACGGCCCCCAAGCCGTTTCTGCGAAGACACCGAAATCGGAAGATTGTCCGTTGGTGTCGGCCCCTTACTACCCCTTGTAAACATTTCGCCCCGCATCGAAAAACTTGGTTGGATCCCGAACGACGTCGTTGAACCAAATCTCATAGTGAAGATGAGGTCCAGTGCTACGGCCGCTTGACCCCATCGTAGCGATCTTCTGACGGAATTGCACGACATCTCCGGGCTTCACGAAGGTCGATTGCAAATGTCCATAACGGGTGCGGATCCCGCGCCCATGGTCGATCTCGACCATCAAGCCGTAGGGCCCCCGTTTCTCGGCCGCGATGACCCGTCCTGGCGCACTCGATAGGATTGCCGTCCCATAGTCCCCGGCCATATCTGCCCCGGAATGGAAGGCGACCCGTCCTGTGAAGGGATCGACGCGGTAACCAAAACCACTGGTTGAGCGGTAAAAGCCTGTGGCGATCGGTGTAACGATTGGAATCCGCGACATCGCAGTCGTCAGGCTGTCCAAACGCCCATAGGACTCGGCGATCTCGGCAAATTGCTTGTCAAATTCGTCAGTAACCCCGTCGATCGCGGCGGCCCGGATTTCCGCGCCAAGGGGCAACAGGGGACCGCCAACACCATTGCGCCGGTTACTGACGCCGACCTGGTTGGCGACGATGTCAACGTTGAGGCCCGTCATCGCGATGAGCCGCTCAAAGCGGTCGATCTGGCCGCCGGCGGAATCCCGCAATTCACCCAAAAGCGAGAGCTGTTGCTTCTTGATCGAGTTCAGCCGGTCCTCGAGCGAGGCGATCCGCTGGACCACATAATTTTGCGCCAAAGACTTCTTGCTCGATGCAGCTTCGCCACTACCGCCCACGGCGGCGGCCACGACGCCGATGGCACTGCTGCTGATCGTTTGCTGTGCCCGGCTCTGACGGATCGCTGGTTCGGCTTCAGCCAGCTGCATCATCAGGGTGTTCGTGCCGTCGCCGCTATTGATCGCCTTCGCGTAAGCCGGACCCGCATAATCGCTCATCACGGCAACTTGCCGCTTCACGTCGCGCACTTGCTTGTCCATCGCCTGCTTTTGCATCAGCAGCGCCGTAAGCTGTCGGTGCTTGGCCTCAAGATCGCGCGTCGCGTTCTGGAATCTTTCTTCTGCCAAAACCAGCAAGCCATTCAACTCGTCATAGGCCAGCTGCATCTGCGAGACGCGGCCTTCGTAGGCGGCTTGCATGCTCGCGTAGCGTTGATCCTTCGCGGTGATGATTTGCTCTTTGAAGATCACCACGATCGACGCGTAGGCCACCCAACCCATGATGAACAGGGTGGCGGCCGCAACGGTCATCTGAAAAGCAGGCGAGAATTCGAAGAACTGCACCGACCCGCGGCTGCGGAGATAGAACTGGCGGTGAGGGAACAACCGGTGCGCGAGCGACGCCAAACCGGCCACGGGCGAGGTGGACATGCAACAAGCCTCAACTGTCGTAACGCCTGCGGTCCCGGCCGCGACCCGGAACCACCGAGAAACGCCGAAAACCCAGACAACTGGAACCCTATCTGATTGTTACGGATTTGAAGCTTTTCGCCAAGCCGAAGAAATCCGCAGGTTCCTTACATCTTGTTTAGGAAAACACTCATAGCGACTTCGCGGCGGCCAATACCTCTTCCACGTGTCCCGGAACCCTGACTTTCCGCCAAATTCTAACGACCCTGCTTTTCCCGTCGATCAAGAAGGTTGACCGGTCGATGCCCATATATTTGCGGCCATACATGCTTTTCTCGACCCAAGACCCGTACGATTCGATCATCTCGCCCTCGGGGTCCGAGCCCAATGCGATGCTTAAGGCGTGCTTTTTCTTGAATTTGTCATGCGAGGCGACGCTGTCTTTGGACACCCCCACCACCGCGACGCCCAACTTTTTGAACTGGGCCGCCGCCCCCGAAAAGTCGATCGCCTCCTTTGTGCAGCCTGAGGTGTCGTCCTTGGGATAGAAATAGAGCACCAACGGCTTTCCCGCGAAGTCTTTCAGGGACACCGTTTTGCCGCCGTCGGCCGCCAGCTTGAAGGCCGGCGCCTTGTCACCTTCTTGGATTGCCTTACCCATTGATCTGTTCCCTTCTGGTCAATCGATTTTGAAGCAGTTTTCCCGAATGCCGCCAAGTTCCGCCGTTCATTCCCTTATACTGGCGCACTGCGACCGTGTTACGTTGGCCGCCCGCCTGGGCCGGCCTCAGGTTTCCCGGCCCCATGGCGTTGCGAGGTAGTTGGTCTTGGTCAGGCGTTCGGCAAGCATCGCTTTGCGAATAGCCGCGATCGCATTTGGCGTTCTCGTGCTCGTCGCGGGTTTTTTTGCCTGGCGCATCTTCAGCGGCGGACCGGTCTCCCTCGGCCTGCTGAACTCACGCCTTGAGGCGATGATCAACTCGAGCCTCAAAGACGTACAGCTGCGCATCGGCGACAGTGTGATCGAATGGTCGAAGGACAACAAGTTCGCCCACCTGCAATTCGTCGATGTCGAAGCGGTCGATGGAACCGGCAACGTCATCGCCCGCGTGCCGCGCGCCAACGTCTCGCTGGCAGGGCCGGCGCTGCTCAATGGCGAAGCGGTCCCGACAAGAGTCGAACTGATCGGCGTTAATGCCTTGATCGTACGCAGGGCCGATGGCGGCATGCAACTCGGCTTCCAACTCGGCGACAAGAAGGCGACCGTTGAGGAGAGGCCTGACCCCGCCTCCGAGGGCATGACGAAAGCCATGCTTGAGGCGATGCTAAACCCAAAGCCCACCGACACGTTCACGCGCTACCTCACGCACTTTGCGGTGACGGAAGCTAAGCTGACCGTGTTCGACGAAGAGACCCGGTCCTATTGGAATGCCGAGAAGGCGTCTCTGACCTTCGACCGCAAGCCGGATGGCGTCGTCGCGGCGATCGAAGCGCCTGTCCGCTTGGCGAACAAGTCGACCTGGCTGTTCACAGCAGCCGCGCACTACAAGAAGGGGGCCGAGCATGTTGCACTCGAAGCCGCGTTCAAACCCGTCACGCTGAGCCTCTTATCGGCGAGCGGCACGGGTTTGAAGCTTTTCAACGGCATCGATATCCCCGTCCAAGGCAACGCCACATGCGACCTCTCCGTCGCGGGCAGCCTCGGTCGCTGCAAGTTTTGGCTAAACGCCGCCACTGGCTACTTGAAGCTCCCGGCGCTCAAGAAGGACCCGATCCACGTCAAGAGTGCCGCACTAACTGTTGAGCTCGACTTCCCGACCGGGCGCTACGCGATCGAAGAGCTGACCTGGGCCGGCGACACGATCCGCGGCAAGATCAGCGGCGACGGCGCGTTCGCTTTCACTGGTGACGGCGCGCTGAAGACGCTGACGGCAGACTGGACGGCCGAGAACGTCTCAATCGACGCGCCGAACGTTTTCGACGGTGCCCTCGCCATCGAAACGGCGAAGCTGCGCGCCGCCTTCGACGCCGAACGCAAGCACCTGACGATCGAAGAAATCCTCGCCCGCCGCGACAAATTCGAACTCGCGCTGACGGGCGAATTGCAGGATCACCCCGTTTCGATCGGCGTTGTGCTGAATGGTGGGGTCAAGGACCTTACCGTTTCGAACTTGAAGCGACTCTGGCCGGCGAATGCCGCACCGGGTGCGCGCTCCTGGATCGGCGAGAATGTGCATGAGGGTTTCATCCCGACCGGCACGATCGCGGTCAATATCCCGCCGGGCGCGATCACCGGCGATCGCATCCCCGACGAGATGATGAACATCACGCTTGCGCTCGAAGCGGCGAAGATCACTTACCTCAACGGTCTGCCCGATCTCACCAACGTCAAGGGCACGGCGACCCTGCTCGGCGACACATTCAAGGCGGAGATTGCGAACGGCCGCATCGGCGCGGTGACGTTGACGAATGGTACCGCAACGATCGCCGAGCTGCACCGCCATGGCGCCATCGGCACCATCAGCGGCGTCGCCGCCGGCCCGACCGGCGAACTACTCCAAGTCCTCGATCGCCCGCGGCTCGGCTATCCCTCGCGCTATGGCATCAAGGCGGCCCAGGCAGGCGGCACCTCCAACGTCAAGTTCACCTTTATCGTCCCGATGTTGAAGGACCTAAAGGCCGAAGACATCGGCATCGACGTCGACGCGGAGCTGAAGGACGTCAGACTGCCCGTCAACGATCAGCTGAAGATCACCGGCGGCATCTTCGCGATCAAGCTCGATATGAAGGCGATGAAGGCGCACGGCGCCGTCCAAGTGAACGGCGCCCCAACCGGCTTTACCTGGACCGAAGACTTCACCGGAACGCAGGCCGTCGGCACCCGCATTGATGTGACGGCAACCCTGAACGACGAGCAGCGCCGCAAACTTGGTTTTGATACGAGCGGCTACATTCAAGGCAAGACCACGGTCGTCGCCAACTTTGTCGGCCGAGGCGGCAAATTCCAGAAGGGCCACATCGACACGAACTTGACCTCGGCACGGCTCGCGGTTCCGGAATTCAACTGGGCAAAGCCTGAAGACGCGAACGCCACGGTGAAAGCAGACATCGGTTTCCGTCCCGACGGCGCTATCGAGATCGCCAACGTCGATGCGGTCGGCCAAGGCATGAAAGCACAAGGTCGCATGCTGGTCGTCGGCGGAAAGCTGCGCGAAGCCGACTTCAAGAAGCTGCAGCTCGGTCAACGCAACGATTTCGCCGTGCTCTACAAGCGCGACGCCGCCGGCGCCGAAAATATCGAAGCGAAAGGCCGCGTCGCCGATATCGGCGGTCTGCTGGACAGCGACGACGAGCCAAAAGCGCCAAAAGCCAAATCGCCGTCCGTCAAATCGCCTGTATCGGTGAAGGCGGACTTCGACCTGGCCTACCTCCAGGGCGACGTGTGGTTCACGGGCCTGCACTTCGAGTACGCGAACGACGGCCAAAACCTGACCGCCTTCAAAGTCGACGCTTCCGCCGATGCCGCCAACGTTCGCGGCGAACTCGTCCGCAACGCCGACAACACCCGCAAGATGAAACTGCAGACCGCCGACGCGGGACGGTTGATCCGCGCGCTCACCGGCTTTCGCAGCATGATCGGCGGGGATCTTACCTTGACCGCCGAGCTATCACCCTTGCCGGCGCCGGGTATCTTGGCAGAGCCCACCTTCGACGGCACGCTGAAGATCGAGAAATTCAAGATCGTGAATCAGCCGTTCGTCGCGCGCCTCTTGTCGGCCGGTTCTTTCACCGGCATCGACGATCTCTTGCGCGGTGAGGGTATTACCTTCACCAAACTCGAGCAGGTCTTCCAAGGTCGCGGAGATCTCATAACGCTCACGAACGGCCGCGCCGCAGGCCCCTCGATCGGCTTCACCGTGCAGGGTCTCGTCAATCGCGGCTCCGATCGCATCGATCTGAACGGCACCATCGTGCCGCTCTACGGCCTAAACAGCGTCTTCGATGGGGTGCCCGTGATCGGCGACATCCTCACCTCGAACGAGGGCGAGGGCATATTCGGCGTTACCTATGGCGTGAGCGGCCCCGTCGACGAGCTAAAGGTCGCCGTGAACCCGATCTCGATGTTGGCACCGGGGTTCTTGCGCAAGATTTTCCAGATGGGACCGACGCCTCAGGCGGCTGCACCGATGCAGGCCCCGACGCCGCAGCAAAAGCCGCAAAACGCCTTCCAGCCGCCGCCGAAGACGAACTAAACCGGCCGCAGCAGCACGTGCTTTTTCTTGCCGAGCGAAAGCTTGATAACGCCGTCACGCAAATGCGCTTCGCCGAGCGTCAGCTTCTCGTCCGCCACCGCATCGTCGTTCACGCGCAACCCGCCACCGGCGATCTGCCGCCGCGCGTCGCCATTTGATGACGTTAGCCCGGCTCGCGTAAACGCCGCCAACACGCCGATACCACTTGCGAAATCAGCCCGCGGAATGTCCACGGTCGGCAAGTTCGCCGATATGCCGCCACCTTCGAACGTCTGCCGCGCCGTATCCGCAGCACGTTCCGCCTCAGCCCGGCCATGGCAAAGCGCCGTCGCTTCATTGGCGAGCGTTTTCTTCGCGTCGTTCAGCTCCGCGCCTTGCAGCTTCTCAAGCCGCGCGATCTCCGCCAACGGCATATCCGTGAACACGCGCAAGAACCGCCCGACATCCGCGTCTTCGACGTTGCGCCAGTACTGCCAGTATTCGTACGGCGAAAGCATATCGGCCGAGAGCCACACGGCCCCCGACACCGACTTACCCATTTTCGCGCCCGACGACGTCGTGATCAGAGGCGAGGTCAGCCCAAATAGCTCCACGTTGTCCGTCCGCCGCGCCAGATCGATGCCGGAGACGATGTTGCCCCATTGGTCCGAGCCGCCCATCTGCAACCGGCAGCCGTAGCGCCGGTAGAGTTCGGCGAAATCGTACGACTGCAGGATCATGTAGTTGAATTCGAGGAAGGTCAGCGGCTGCTCGCGATCGAGCCGGAGCTTCACGCTGTCCATCGTGATCATGCGGTTGATCGTGAAGTGCCGCCCGATGTCGCGCAGGAACGGAATGTACTCGAGCTTCTCAAGCCACTCCGCATTGTCGACCATGATCGCATCCGTCGGTCCGTCGCCGAAGGTCAGGAACCGGCGGTAGATCTCCATGTGGCGTAGCTTGTTTTCCTGAATCTTCTCGTCCGTCAGCAGCTGCCGCGTTTCGTCCTTGCCGGAAGGATCGCCGATCTTCGTCGTACCGCCGCCGACCACAACGATCGGCTTGTGTCCGCCCCGCTGCAGCACGCGCAGCCTCATGATTTGCGTAAGATTGCCGATGTGCAGGCTCGGCGCCGTGCAATCGAAGCCGATATAGCCGGCGACGCGTTCCTTCGCCAAAAGCTCATCAAGCCCATCGCTGTTCGTGCACTGGTGCAAGTGCCCGCGCGCCGCGAATTCGTTCAAGAAGGGGGAGCGGAACGCGCTCATCGTCGTTATAAAGCCTTGTGGATTCGAACCGAAGGGGCGGGTGTTAGCACGAAATGGCGCGTGTCCTGAAGGCGCTTGGTCTGATGAGCGGCACGTCGATGGACGGCATCGACGCGGCGATTCTCGACACCGATGGCGAACGCATTGCAGCCTTCGGCCCGACCCACTTCGAACCCTACCCGCCGGAAATGCGCGCCAAGCTCGCCTGCGGACTGGAAGCCGCGGCGGCGTTGCCGACGACGGGTCCACTGCCGCTCGACGTCGTCGTGCTTGAGCGCGAATTGACGCAGGCGCACGCGCTAGCGGTGAACGCGCTTCTCATGCGCGCACACCTTGCGACTACCGACATCGACCTCATCGGCTTCCACGGCCAAACGCTGATTCATCGGCCGGAAGCGCGCATGACCCTGCAGATCGGATCTGGCCCCTTGCTCGCGCAACTGACCGGCATCGACGTCGTCAACGACTTCCGCTCGGCTGACATTCGCGCCGGCGGCCAGGGCGCCCCAATCGTCCCGATCTATCATGCAGCGCTGGCAAGTGAGCGCGCACCGGTCGCCATCCTCAACATTGGCGGCGTCGCCAACGTCACCTTCTTGGGCCGCAACGGCACCCTCATCGCCTTCGACACTGGCCCCGGCAACGGCCCCATCGACGACTGGGCGCTGAAACACACCGGTCAACCCATCGACAAGGGCGGCGCGCTCGCGGCAAGCGGCCGAGTGAACACCAACATCCTGCAGCAACTCCTCAAGCAACCCTATCTCGACAAGCCGCCGCCGAAGTCGCTCGATCGCCAAGCCTTCAACCTCGACATCGCAAGCAACCTGAACGCGGCCGACGGAGCCGCAACGCTGACTGCTTTCACTGCCCACGCGGCCGCGAACTCCCGCCAGCATTTCCGCGAAATACCCAACGAGTGGATCGTCTGCGGCGGCGGCCGCCTGAACGCGACACTCATGCGAGAGCTCCGCGCCGCATTGCCGGATGTCAATGTGATCGGCGCCGAAGATGCCGGCTGGCGCGGCGACTTCGTAGAGGCGGAAGCGATTGCCTATCTGGCTGTTCGCGCCATGCGCGGCTTGCCGTTCACGTTTCCCACAACGACAGGCGCACCCCGCCCGTCATCCGGCGGTGTGTTCTCAGGCGTCGTTCGCTAACCCGACGGCTCTTCCACCGGCGGCATGCGCATATCGAGATAATCTTCGATCGCCTTCACGAGATCCGGTGTGTTCTGATCGAAGAAGTGGTTCGCGCCTTCGATCTTCGTCTGCGTGATCTTGATCCCACGCTGCGCGTTCAACCGATCGACCAGCTTCTGTACGTCGGCCTCTGGCGAGACCTGATCGTTGCGTCCGTGCACGATCAAACCGGAAGCGGGGCAGGGCGCCAAGAACGTGAAGTCATAGATGTTCGCTGGCGGCGCGACCGAGATGAACGCATGAATCTCCGGCCGCCGCATGAGCAATTGCATCCCGATCCACGCTCCGAACGAGAAGCCCGCAACCCAGCACGTCTGCGCGCCGGGGTTCATCATTTGCAGCCAGTCCAAAGCCGCCGCCGCGTCCGAAAGCTCGCCGATCCCGCCGTCAAACGAGCCCTGGCTTCGCCCGACCCCACGGAAGTTGAACCGCAAAACCGAGCAGCCGCGCCGCTGGAAGCAGTAGAACATCTCGTACGACACGCGATTATTCATCGTGCCGCCATGCTGAGGGTGGGGATGGAGGATCAGCGCGATCGGCGCCGACTTGTGCTTCTGGTGCTGGTACTTCCCCTCAAGGCGGCCAGAGGGTCCGGCAAAAATCACGTCAGGCATATCGTTCGTTCACCTTGTTCCGCACCCAGGCCTGATTCACACAAACCAGATGTAGGATTCTGCAGTCGCTCGGAAAGGGCAGAAGTGCCCAAGTTATTGGCCTAACACGAAAAATTCGCTTGGGCCGAATACTTGACCTCTCCACTGGGGAAATCTATATCGCGCGAAGAAAGCTACAGGGCGGGCTTTCTAACACGGGTGCCGGGCGCCAGATCAAGAAAATCGCGAAAGCGCATTTTCGACGCACCTTTAGAAGAGGAAATCGACCCCATGAACCTAAGCACCAAGGGCCGCTACGCCGTGATGGCGATGGTCGATTTGGCCCGGAACGGCAACGGCAAGCCCGTCGCCCTAAACGAGATTGCCCAGCGCCAGGAGATTTCGCTGTCCTACCTGGAGCAGCTTTTTGCGCGTCTGCGGCGCGGCGGCCTGGTCATCAGCGCCCGCGGCCCCGGCGGCGGCTATAAGCTCGCCCGTCCGGCAGAAGAAACCCGCATCGCCGACATCATGTTGGCGGTCGACGAACCGATCAAAGCCACGCGCTGCGACCTCGCCTCGTCGCTCGGCTGTACCGGCCAGCAGGGCCGCTGCGTCACGCACGACCTCTGGGAAGAACTCGGCCGCCAGATACACCTCTTCCTGAGCGCTGTCACGATCGCCGATGTCGTCAACAAACGCGTCGCCGGCATGAGCCGAGGCGTCGACAAGCGGGAGCACGCAGCAGCCTAACGATGCGCGTTTATCTCGATCACAATGCGACCGCACCGCTGCGCCCGGAAGCGAGGGCAGCAATGCTGGCCGCACTTAACACGTCCAGCAACGCCCAATCGGTGCATGCCGAAGGACGTGGCGCGCGCCAACTGATCGAGAACGCCCGTCGCCAGGTCGCCTCACTTGCCGGTGCTCGTGCTGACGATGTCGTCTTCACCAGCGGCGGCTCGGAAGCAAACGCGCTCGCCCTGCGCGGTGCGATCCAGGGCGCGGCCGCGGCCGGCGAGCGCATCACGCGCATGATCGTCTCGGCAATTGAGCACGACTCCGTACGCGCCACCGCACGCGGGTGCGAGGAAACCATACCGGGATTGCGCGTATTGGAATGCCCGGTGACAAGTGCCGGGATAGTCGACCTCGCGGAACTCCGGCGGCTTCTGATGGAAGGCAAAGGCCGCGCGCTGATCTCGGTAATGGCAGCCAACAACGAAACCGGCGTCCTGCAGCCGGTGGCAGAAGTCGTAGCTCTCGCGCGAGCGAACGGCGCGTTGGTGCATTCTGACGCCGTACAGGCCGCAGGAAAGACGGAGCTCAGTACGCAGGGCATCGACTACCTGACGCTGAGCGCGCACAAACTCGGCGGTCCGCAAGGCATCGGCGCGTTGATCGTGCGTGAGGGCGCGCCATTCGCGCCGCAAATCCTCGGCGGCGGTCAGGAGCAAGGTCGTCGCGCTGGCACCGAAAACGTCGCCGCCATTGCAGCCTTTGGCGCTGCGGCCGGGATCAAACCAAACCCGAATCACGCCGCCTGGCGCGCGACACTCGAACGTCAGTTGAAGGTTGCATCGCCGGACGCCGTCATCATCGGCGCCGATGCACCACGCCTGCCCGCCACGATCTGCGTCGCTGCACCATCCGTACCGTCGGAGAACATGGTGATAGCGCTCGATCTCGACGGCTTTGCGGTGAGCGCCGGCGCTGCCTGTTCGTCGGGCAAAGTGACGCGCAGTCACGTGTTGACCGCGATGGGGGTGGAGCCTCAAGTGGCGGCGTCCGCCATTCGCGTAAGCTTCGGCTGGAACACGACGGAAGACGAACTCAAGGCCTTCGCCGACGCCTGGGCGCGCATCGTCAAGCGCGCCGCGTCGCGTGCGGCGGCCTGAAGGACACAACGATGGCCGAGCAAGCAACGATCGATGCAGTCACCGACCGCGGCGGCGATCGCTACAAGTACGGCTTCGTCACGGACATCGAAAGCGAGAAGGCGCCGAAGGGTCTCAGCGCCGACACAGTGCGCTTCATCTCGGCCAAGAAGAATGAACCGGCATGGATGCTCGACTGGCGCCTCGCGGCGTTCGAGCGGTGGCAGAGCATGAAGGAACCGCGTTGGGCCCGCGTAAAGTATCCGACGATCGACTATCAGGACGCCTATTACTATTCCGCGCCGAAGTCGAAGCCGAAGCTCGACAGCCTCGATCAGGTCGATCCAAAGCTGCTCGAAACCTATAAGAAGCTCGGCATTCCTCTGACCGAACAGAAGATGCTGGCCGGCGTAGCCGTCGACGCCGTGTTCGACAGCGTCTCGGTCGCGACCACATTCAAGGGAAAGCTGAAAGAAGCAGGCGTCATCTTCTGTCCGATCTCGGAAGCGTTGCAAACGCACCCCGAACTCGTGCGCAAGTATCTAGGCACGGTCGTGCCCGTCACCGACAACTTCTTCGCGACGCTGAACTCCGCCGTCTTCAGCGACGGCTCGTTCGTTTACATTCCGCCGGGCGTGCGCTGCCCGATGGAACTCTCGACATATTTCCGTATCAACGAGGCCGAAACCGGCCAGTTCGAGCGCACGCTGATCATCGCCGACAAGGGTTCCTACGTTTCGTATCTCGAAGGCTGCACCGCCCCGATGCGCGACGAGAACCAGCTCCACGCCGCGGTCGTGGAACTGATCGCGCTGGACGACGCCGAGATCAAATACTCGACCGTGCAGAACTGGTACCCCGGCGACGAGAACGGCAAAGGCGGCATCTACAACTTCGTCACCAAGCGTGGCGACTGCCGCGGCGCGCGCTCGAAGATCAGCTGGACGCAAGTCGAAACCGGCTCCGCCATCACCTGGAAATACCCAAGCTGCATCCTGCGCGGCGATGAATCCGTCGGCGAGTTCTTCTCAATCGCGATCGCCAACCACCATCAGCAAGCCGACACCGGCACAAAAATGGTCCACCTCGGCCGCAACACCCGCTCGCGCATCATCTCGAAGGGGATCAGCGCCGGCCAAGCGCAGAACACCTATCGCGGCCTGGTCAGCGCCCATGCCAAAGCCGAGAACGCGCGAAACTACACGCAATGCGACTCGCTTCTCATCGGCGCGAAATGCGGCGCCCACACCGTGCCCTACATCGAAGCACGCAACCCGACCGCTCAGTTCGAGCACGAAGCGACAACCTCGAAGATCAGCGACGACCAACTGTTCTACTGCCTGCAACGCGGCATCCCTGCGGAGGAAGCGGTAACGCTCATCGTCAATGGCTTCTGCCGCGACGTGCTCCAGAACCTGCCGATGGAATTCGCCGTCGAAGCGCAGAAGCTGATCGGCGTGTCGTTGGAAGGGAGCGTCGGATGACCGACCCGCGCGACATGCCCCGCGTCTACATCAATTGGGACCACATCCGCCCCAAGACCTGGCGCGATTGGTTCCGCGTGACCACGATTGTCGCGGTTGGAATCGCGATGCTGGCGCTGATCGCGATCATCGCCTCGACGCTCCTGATCGTGGCCGCCGTCGTCGCCCTCGTCGCTGGCGCTTACCTCTACATCGCCAACCTGTTCCGCCGCCGGCGCTCCGGTCGCGAGGTTGGACCGTACCAAGGCAACTATGATGCTTGAGATCAAAGATCTGCACGTCACCGTCGACGGCAAGAAAATCCTAAAGGGCCTAACGCTGTCGATCGGCGAGGGTGAAGTCCACGCGATCATGGGCCCGAACGGCTCCGGCAAATCCACACTATCCTACGTGCTCGCCGGCCGTGCCGGCTACGAGATCACCAGCGGCTCGATCACGTTCCGTGGCCAAGACATCACCCCGTTGAAAGCCGAAGAACGCGCCGCCGCCGGCATCTTTCTCGCGCTGCAATATCCGGTCGAATTGCCCGGTGTCACCACCATCAACTTCCTGCGCACCGCGCTCAACGCGCAACTCAAGGCGCGCGGCGAGGCAGAAGTCGACGCCGTAACCTTCCTGAAGCGGATCAAGAACGAGCGCGAAAAGCTTTCCATGTCGGATGAAATGATCAAGCGCGCCGTCAACGTCGGCTTCTCCGGCGGCGAGAAGAAGCGCAACGAAGTCTTGCAAATGGCCATGCTGCTCCCGCGCCTCGCGATCCTCGACGAAACCGACTCCGGCCTCGACATCGACGCACTGAAAGTCGTGTCGAACGGCGTCAACGCGCTTCGTGCCCCCGACCGTAGCTTCCTGGTGATCACGCACTATCAACGCCTGCTCGACCACATCGTGCCCGACCGCGTGCACGTGCTGGCGGGCGGCCGCATCGTGAAGTCTGGCGGCCCCGAACTCGCGAAAGAACTTGAGGCCCACGGCTACGATGAGATCGTGAAGGCAGCCTAATGGCCGCACTCGAAACCAAACCCGACGCGACACCGGAGGGCGCCATCGCCGCGCTGTTCGCGAGTGCGCGCGCGAATCTTCCCGGCGGCGCCTGGCTGCAGCCTCTGCGCGCCGAGGCAATCGCCCGCCTGCAGCGCGACGGTCTACCGCATCGCCGCGTCGAAGCTTGGAAGTACACCGACTTCCGCAACAAGCTCGCGCCTGAGATCGCGCTTGCCGCATCCGCGGAAGCAACGCCCCCCAATCTGTTCGCCGACCTGAAAGCGCACCGCGTCCAACTCTCCGGTGGCAAAGTCGTCTCCGCGCCGAACACCGACGACCTGCCGGACGGCGTCGAAGTGCTCAGCCTTGCCGAAGCGCTCACGATGCCGTCGCTCTGGTTGCGCCAATGGTTGCAACCGACGGCCAACGCGATTGAGAACCTAAACCTCGCCTTCGCCAGCGACGGCACGCTGATCCGCGTCGGTCGTGGCATACAAGTCGCCGCCCCCGTGATCCTGCGCACCACGCTCGGGCCCGGAATGGCGCACACGCGCAACGTGATCGCGCTTGAGGAAAACGCCGAACTCACGCTCATCGAAATCGACGACGGCCAGCCCGCGACGCAAGGTTTCATGAGCACCGTCGCCGCGATCACGCTGGAGCCCGGCGCGCGCCTGCGCCACCTTCGCGTGACTGCGAGCGATGCTCAGAGCATCGTCGTTCGCTCCGACAACGTCGATCTTGCGCGCGACGCCTCGTACCGCGGCATCGTCGTATCCTCCGGCGCCGCGCTCGCGCGCCAACAATCGACAGCGCGCCTATCCGGCACCGGCGCTGACTATTCGCTCGCCTGCGCCTACGCCACCGGAGAAGGTGAGCACAGCGACTTCACGCTCGACGTCACCCACGAAGCGCCGAACACGGTGAGCCGCATCGTCGCCAAGGGCATCGCCGCCGGTAACGGCCACGCAGTGGTGCAGGGCAAGGTCACCGTCAAAGCCGAAGCGCAAAAGACCGACAGCCACCAACTCTCTCGCGCCCTCTTGCTCTCGCCGCACGCGGAGATCGACCAGAAGCCTGAACTCGAAATCTTCGCCGACGACGTGAAGTGCGGTCACGGCGCCGCCATCGGCGCGCTCGACGCGGACCAACTCTTCTACCTGCGCTCGCGCGGCATCCCGGAGACCGAAGCGCGCAACCTGCTCGTGGCCGCGTTCCTTGGCGAAGTCACTGATCGCCTGCCGGACCCGTACCGCGCGCCCGTCGAGGCCTGGCTTGCCGGTTGCATGGCCAAGATCGGAGCCGCGTCATGAGCGCGCGTGCGTTCGACGTAGAGCGCATCCGCGCCGACTTCCCGATCCTGCACACGCAGGTGAACGGCAAGCCGCTCGTTTATCTGGACAACGCCGCCTCGGCGCAGAAGCCCAAGGCCGTCATCGACGCGATGACGAACCTGATGCAAAGCTCCTACGCCAACGTCCATCGCGGCCTGCACGCGCTGTCGTCGGCCGCGACCGAAGCCTACGAGAACGCCCGCGAGAAAGTGCGCGCCTTCATCAACGCGCCCGCGGTCGACCAAGTGATCTTCACCGGCGGTGGAACGGATTCCATCAACCTCGTCGCCAACGCGCTCGGTCAATCGATCGGCGAGAGCGACGAGATCGTGCTCAGCCAGATGGAGCATCACTCGAACATTGTTCCCTGGCATTTCCTGCGTGAACGCAAAGGCGCGGTCATCCGCTGGGCGCCGATCAAGGACGACGGCGCGCTCGACCTCGCCGCCTTCGAAGCGCAATTGACGAAGCGCACGAAGCTGATCGCCATCACGCACATGTCGAACGTGCTCGGCACCGTGACGCCCGCGAAGGAGATCGTCCGCGTCGCCCACGCGCACGGCATTCCCGTGCTGTTCGACGGCTGCCAATCCAGCGTGCACATGCCGGTCGACGTCCAAGACCTCGACTGCGATTTCTATGTTGCAACGGGCCACAAACTCTACGGCCCGACCGGTATTGGCATTCTCTACATGTCGAAAGCCTGGACGGAGCGCCTGCCGCCGTTCCGTGGCGGCGGCGAGATGATAGACGAGGTGCACTTCGACCGCGTGACCTACGGCCGCTCGCCCATGCGCTTTGAGGCCGGCACGCCACCGATCGTCGAAGCGGTGGGCTTGGGCGCCGCAATCGACTACGTTCAAGGCTTCAACCGCCTCGATCTCATCCGCCAGGAACACGACTTGCTCGCGCACGCGACCGCACGCCTGAAGGACCTGAACTGGATCCGCGTCCAGGGTCAGGCGCCGGGGAAGGGCTCGATCATATCCTTCACCATGGAGGGCGCCCATGCGCATGACGTGGCCACACTCGTCGACCGACAAGGCGTGGCCGTGCGCGCAGGCCACCACTGCGCCCAGCCGTTGATGGAACGCCTTGGAGTCACCGCCACCGCGCGCGCCTCGTTCGCGTTCTACAATACACGCGCCGAAGTCGACGTGCTGATCGAAGCGCTCAAGAAGGCGAGGGCGATCTTCACATGAGCGACACGATGGAATCGAAGGTCGAAGTCGCGGGCGTCGGCTTAAAGCCCGACGAACTCGAAGAATTGACTCAAGCGCTCGTCCGCGAGCTCAAAACCGTGTTCGATCCCGAGATCCCGGTCGATATTTACGAACTCGGCCTGATCTACAAAATCGATGTCTCCGACAAAAAGGACATTTCAATCGACATGACGCTGACGGCGCCGGCCTGTCCGGTCGCGGGCGAAATGCCGGGTTGGGTGAAGGACGCGGTCGCGAAAGTGCCCGGGATCGGCGAAGTCACGGTAAACATGGTCTTCGACCCGCCCTGGACCCCCGAACGCATGTCCGAAGAAGCACGCCTTGAACTGAACATGTTCTAAGTGACACCGAAATGAAGCGACATCCAAAAATTGGTGTCATGGTCCGCGAAGGCGGACCACCCACGACGTCTTCGATGCGTCGCAGCGCGCGCGTTTGTTGTGGTCAAGTCATGAGAAAGAAAGTCGTGGGTGGTCCGCCTTCGCGGACCATGACACGGTTTGTTGCTTGTTTAGGAAGGCACGAATGAGCGAGACCCAAGCCCCAACCCGCCCGCGCCGCGAACGCCCAAAAGCATTGCGCCTAACCGACGCGGCCGCCGAACAGGTAAAGGCCGCGATGGCGAAGGGCGATAAGCCCTATGTCGGCATCCGTATCGGCCTGAAGAACGCGGGCTGCGCCGGCATGTCCTACACGATGGACTACGCGGAAAAACAGAACCCGCTCGACGAAGTCGTCGAGGACAAAGGCGTGCGCATCCTGATCGATCCGAAGGCAATCTTGTTCCTGATCGGCACCGAGATGGACTTCATACGGGACAAACTCCAAGCCCGCTTCGTCTTCAACAACCCGAACCAAACCAGCGCCTGCGGCTGCGGCGAGTCAGTCGCGCTCAAGGCGGCGGTGCAGTAGGCGCTACCGCTTCAGCGGCAACGCGTGTATCCCGTTCACGTCCAATCGCTCGCCGCGCCGCGTGAGCTTACCGATCATTGTCTGCACCGGTCGCCCGCGCCGCGCCTTTTCCATCGCCCAGTTGCGCACGGCGACGGTCAGCTGCAGCGAAAAGTCGAGTGGCCAGATCTTCTCCAGCGCCGTCGGGTCCGCGCAGCCACCCTGGACACCTGGCGGAAATCCGAACGTGTAGCGCGCATCTAGATTTCGGAACCAACACTTTGCTGCCGCCCAATCGGCGGGCGCGGTCATCGGCGCGACGCTCGGCCATTGCGCCGCCATATGGCAGGACGAGCACGCTGACGCGCGCTCGTCGGCGACCCCATTCATCCTTCCGCCGCGGCCAAAGCCAACGCCCGCATCAAACACCACACTTTGTCGCGGCTTCTCGCCCGCGGCCGCCGCTGCATCGCTCAACTGCGGATCGTTACCCCACATGAGCCCCATCGGCACCAGTTTCGCCCACGGATCGTTACCCGCCTTCGTGCCGTCAAAGCGAAAACTGCCGAACACCCAACCTGTCTTGTAACTCGCCCGCGTTTCCCGCGCGGCCACATCAACTTGAATGAGCCGCAACGTCTGCGGCGCCCGCGCAGCAGGCTTTCCGCGCGCATCGACCGCTCGAGCACATGCCGCACCCGCTCCGCCAGCATGAATGTTCGCCAACAGCTCCGGCGCGCCGGCCAGCCGCGAATCGTCCGTTACCGTCGCCTGCGTGAACACCAACTTCACTGCCAACGTGCCAGGGGGAAAGGGCAGGGCGTTGAGATTGGGATCGCTCCCACCGCGTCCCCAAATCTTCCCGAGCACCGCACCACCCTGATCGTTATAGAACGCCAGAGCCCAATTTTGCCGGCAGTGCCTCTGCGCCGCCCCAAGCTCACCCGGGGCAAAGTCGCGCGCCCGCGTTAGGCCGTGAACAAACTCGCGCCCCTGCGCCCCCGGCCCGAGCCAAGGCACATGATACCAACCACGCACGGCATTCGCCTGCAGCCGCCAATGCTGCCGATCCTGTCCCGCCAAAGCGTAGTCGAGCATCACCCGCAAATAGCGTTCTGGTTCACTACGAAAATTCAGCGCCTGCCAGGGATAAGTCTCAGCCGCCGGCCTCTCCGGAAAATCAAACCGCGGTACAAACACCGGCCCCGACCAACCAGCCGGCGGCGTCTCGATCCGATCAAGCCCAGGCACAGCCTTCGCGTCAGCGGAACCGCCGAGCAGCATGGAAATCAGAAGAGCACCAATGACACGCGCAAGCATAGGCGTGAATGTTCCACGCCTACGCGCTCTCAACAAGCCGTGTGCGTTAGACCGGAATCGCGCTAAGCGCCGCTTTGCGCAGCCGTTCCAGATTGCACTCGCCGTGCTTTGCCAGTTCGACCAGGTGCCGCGCGACCTTCGCGCGCGCGTCCTCTGGCAGCGCGCCAAGCCCGCGCCGCGCCTCAAGCTCTTTCACCGCCTCGTCGAAGGCCTCGCGGATCGTCCGCACGACGATCGGCTGCAATGTGTTGAAAGAGGTGATGTCATGGTCCTGCATGCGCCTGCTCCCGTACCCGCCCGCGGCTCTCCGTCCGCTTCGAGTGTCATCCTGCGCCGGTTCGTTTCGACCGGCTTTGATGAGAATCAGTTTACCCGATTTGCCGTCGAACGGCGTTCAAATCTGCACGCGCGGCACGCGTCTGTGATCATTGTACGAACATGGGTAACGCCACGCTGCACCGCCGCAATTTTGACGCAAGCGCGAAGAGAACCTCAGCCCTTGGCAGAATTCTGCGCCTGATGCTATCTCCTGCACCGCAGCAAAGACGGATGGGTGGTCGAGTGGTTTAAGGCACCGGTCTTGAAAACTTGTGTGGGAAGGGTGGCTGAGTGGTTTAAAGCACCGGTCTTGAAAACCGGCGTGCGGAAACGCACCGTGGGTTCGAATCCCACCCCTTCCGCCAATAAAAACAATCGCTTCGCCGTAGGTCGCGCTGTCGCGCAGTACGCACTCTGAACTAGCTAAAACCCCGCGAGGTCACGCTTGCTACAAAGCGCGAACGCGGTGCCGCTTTTAACAAACTTGCAGCCCGCGCTCGCGAGAGCGCCCGAACTATCGGATTCCGCAAGCCGCCAGTGACTGACGAAATGACTCGTCTATCGGAATGGGTCTTTGCCCTTCGGTCGTCGTGTACTGGCCGACGCTGTAAGGGGTGCTGCTTGGCAGACCATAGGCTGGTGCAGCGGCTGCGGACCGGAAGATCAAGCCCTTGCCCTCAAGCATCTCGGCCAGCATCTCTTTTGCTTTGGCCCCGCTCGCCACCGTTGCGCTCGAGGTTATCGACTGAGCCATCTTGAGACCTAGGTCCGTTGCTTCTCGCATCGCCTTCTCGGTCGGATTCGACGCTGGCCCCGTGCGGGCGGGCATTGCAACAGCGACGTTGGCGCTGCCGGGATTGTCCATCACACGCAGCGTGCGAAACGGCTTGTCGTCAACGCGCCAAACGACATCGCCCACCGGCATGCGAAATTGTCCGCCAGACCCAACGCCAACAAGCAGTCCGAGCTGCGAGTTGCTTTCGACGAACGGGTAGAGACGCCCAATGCGGGTAGAATAAAAGATCGTGCCGACGTTGACGCTATCCGGAACAGCAACAACGCAACGGCTCACGCTGGTGATGGGATCAGTTGTCTTAGATGCCGTCCACGCGTCAGCGAGCGGCAATGGCTCACCGGGTGTCATGGCGCAACCCGAGGTAAGCGATGCGGCCAGAATTGAGATGACTATGTTGCGGTTCATCGATTCCCCTTGCTTCCCAATCATACAATCCTCCTGCTTTTGAAGACCAGTAAGCTGAACCTTGCACAGGATTACAAGCCAGCTCGCGGGCACTGGTAGTCATCGCCCATGGTATTCCCACACCTGATTGCCTTGGCGCCGCCAAGCGCCAAATAGACCCTCTTGATGCCAGCGACGTATGGCGTTCAAGATAAGCGGTCCATCAAACCTGCACGTCCTGCCTGCGTCAATCTCAGCCTGCACCCACGCCTCAAACACCTCCAAAGACCCGACCCAGCGTTCAATCGGAGTGCGAGGCGACCGCGCCTGCTCTAGGCGACGGACGCGCTTTTGAAGACCCTTCACGCCCATGTGGTCAGCGCTTGAACGTGGGCGCCAGTATTTGCGCGGCTTTGATCATATCGAGCAGTCGCAAGTCCTCTTCGAGCTTGCGCATCTCCATCACCTCAACGTGACGCTCAACAAGGCGCTGCTTTTCGGCGTGCATCAGTGTCCCTGAGGGTTCATCGTTATTCATCGAACTACTCCGAGCTTAGCGAGTACCCATGCTGCTTCAGCCCGCACGGCGGGCTCCTCGCAATAGCGCAGCGCTTCCGCGCACGCCTCTATGCAATCTTGGCGCAGCGTTTCGATGGTTGCGGCCGGCAACGAGTTCAGCCAATCTCCAAACGAGATGCCCGATTTGTGTTGCACAAACTCTGTGATTGTCATGGGCACGACGTCGATGTGCCCATCCGCGTGGTCGTCAGCCGCTTCGACTGCGTTGCGTACCGCAGCGCAATACCTGTCGATGTTTACGTACGCACGTGCATTCCCGATGCGGGTCATAACCACATTGTCAGTCGGAAGCGGCTCGTACGCGCACACCATATTCCGCTTAGTTCTGATGACGCTCATGCTGCCTTCTCCTCTAGCGTGATGATGCGTTGTTCCAGATTTTCAATCGCTTGGATGCCCGCAACGGATTGAATGCATCCGATCAAGGTTCTGCCGGTTTCAGGGTCCACCTTGCCATCCGCGACGGCTTGCAGAATTTGCTGCGCTTGGTCAGACAACGGTGCGTCCTTGCTCAATTCGAATTGAACGCGCTCGGCTTGGGCTTTGATGGGCGGCGCCACGCGCGACAGGACCAACGCAGCCGCTTGAACGTCTCCGTCCAACGCAGCGTTGATGACCACGCGTGCAACGGCAGGCGCGTCATCCATCAGGGACTGCGTCACCTTCGTTCGCTTATCGATGATTCCGGGCCGGCGTCCCTTCGGATTGCCACTCTGTCCTTTGACCCACCGTCCCATAGGTCCAGTGGGTGTAGGTACGAACCCATTCATCCATTCAGGCTCACTCATCCGACGCTTGCTCTCAACAGGAATGGATCAGATGCCGTCGCCACCGATCCCGGGGGACCCAGGTGGTTGAGTCGAGGCCTCGGCCCTGATTTTGATCGATCGAAGTTTTTCATCCTGGGATTCACGGACCTTGAAGGACAAATGCCTTCTCAGAGTTCGTTTTTGCTTCCCGAAGGGCTCGCGCTTTGTGCGGAGGCGCTCCGACTGCCTTCTCAAGCTCCTTGAAAACGAGCCCCGCGCGGTTCTCGATCAACTCCTTAGCGCCGATCATCACCTTGAGACGCTTTGTCACCTCCGGGGAATGCCGCTCGTTCCAAAGGCGGGTGTAGATGGGCTGAAACTCTTGATCGAGTCCCGACAGATAAGCTGGCGCGCCGAGAACGCTGCTGACCGTTACCGCGTCTCCGGAATCGACCGCACCTTTGATGAAGATGTGCCGCTTCTCGGTCGATAGGTTCTTCACGTGGGCGCGGATCTCACTCGCCACCGGGTGCGCCGCCTTGCTCTCAAGCGGAGCGGAGAGCTGTTGCTCAAGCGCTACAATGCTTTTTTCGAGCGTGCCGCGCACAGAGTCGAATCCCCTGGCGATGCGTGCGAACTGCTTCTGAGCGTATGAATCCGTCTCGATGATTTGAGCGGCTTCATTCAACGTCGGATTCTTCGCCGCCGCCTCCCTAGCTGCCCACGTAGCACGGATACCCTCATACGCTTCGCTAAACGCGGTGACCGTTGGGGCGAGGTAGACGGCCGTCTCTTCGTCGTACCCTTCGATCTGCGTCACATTCTCCGGGTGCAACGCCGGAGTCACTTTCGTATCAACATTAGTTTTCATGGTGTCCCCATATAGAGAGGCGGTTGATATGCTTTGTGCGTTGTACGCGCGAAGCAAAAAAGGTCGCAACAACAAACAGCAGGAAGTGCAGCAAAAACAACTAGTTCATGCGCGCGGCATAAATCGGTTGCGTCTCATCCCCTTTGAATCATAGTTGTTTGCTCCTCTGTTCAACCGAGGAGAACTAAGATGGGTAAATCGAAGAAGGCGAAATTGAAGAAGGGCGCACCGGAGCAGTTGCCAGAAGTTGAGGCGACAGCGGTGGAGATGGAATCGCAAGAGTCTCCGATAACCACACGCAAGGCAAGGAAGGTGGCCGTCCCGAAACCATCGCGCGAGGAACGGAATGGCGTAAAACGGCCAGCGCCCGGCAAGTGTCTAGAAGTGTGGGAATATCTAGACCAACACGGGGACATGAAGGCGGCCGACATGAAGGCTGTCGCAATTGAGAAGGGGTGGAACGTCAACAACGCGCTTATCGAACTTTATCAGTGGCGCAAGTTCAATGGCGTTACGCGCACGGCGACAGCAACGAAATAACGACCACACCAACTGCCAAGCTGCAAAGCGCCCCCACGCGGGGCGCTTTTTCATTTGTGCAGGCGGCTGTGGGGCGCGTACTGCGGCGATGACCACACGTTCGGTGCATGGGTAGCGGCGGCAGCGAGCGCCAGCGTAGGGCCCGCATATTCGTTGACGGCGACGCGTGCAGCTTGAATGATGGGACCTGGAATAATGGCATTAAGAAAAAAGAGTCGCCCCCATACATACGCAGCAAAACCAAACTCGAAAATAGAAATAGGTGGAAGGGGGCCTATATTAATTTCTTAATGTACTAATATAGTAGTAAATACCGTTGGCCTTGCAGGGATTATCGTACCCATCGCATAAAGAGAGACCATCTTTAAATTAAGGCACCAGTGTGGTCATTCAATCCGGAAGCCGTACTATTCGGTAAGCTTTGCCCCAGAAGGAGTAGGCATCAATCAGCTTGTCTGTCTTAATTTCCTGTAGGTAGCCGTTCGCAATCAAACTCGAGATTGCGTCCTCTAAGGCTTTCTTGCCGCCGAACCTGTGGTTATAAAAAGCTGGAAGGGATACCGCCCGCCTTTGCAGGTAGGCGCGGGTCACGATGCTGTTTTCCTGCATTCCCCGCGGAATTCCGTAACTGGCCGGCGCGGGCTTGACCAGATAATCCTTTAGGAACGCGATGAGCTTGCGTTCGCGGGCGTCGTCATCGACTCCAATGTCGCCGCTCTTCTTGCGGGACTGGAACATCTCGATGTCGAATCGAACAAGGTTCAGCGCCCACGCGACGTGCTGGATCGTGATGATCGGGTTGAGATAGTTGTCGGCGACGGCCAGCAGCGATGCCACCTTGAGCGCCTTCAGGTGAGCGCGGTTCCAAACCTGCCGCTCGGACTCGTCCTCCGTCGCGTTCAAGTTGCTGCGGCAGTCTTCCTCGAAATATTCCAACTTCTCCCGCGCGTCTTCGTTCGGTTGAACGATGCAGGGCGGAGGGGTGTTAATCGGAATCTGATAGGGCACCATGTGGCCAACGAGCGCCTTCCACATCTCCAAGTCTTCGGGGTTCAATTCTGCGTTACGACGTCGGTTCTGCAGCGGTTTGTCGCCCTCGTAATTCACGCAGAGGAAGCGTGAAAGAAAACCATCCGCCATCATGTCGGTTGTGAGGCACTCAAAAAAGGTGCTCGGCGTGGTCTCGCCCAGGAATGAGAGCGCAGGCCTGTTCACGCTAAGCAGGTTGTTTTCGGAATTGCTGTAGCTCTTTCCCTCAAGGTGTTGCTTGGCGTAGGCGTTCGTCATGACCGTGCGAAAATTCTGCATCGGTGTGTCTCTCGGTTCGGACATGCGCTTCAGTTTGCGCCCGAACTCTCCTTGTAGATTGAGGAAGCCTGGCTCTCTCAGCACCTCCTTGTGCAGTGCTTCTCCGCTTACAAAATCCTGTGCGCGCACGAAGCGATCGGCCATCGGGTTCGAGGCGAGTTTGATCATCAGCGGAATGCCTTCGTGTATGGCGTCTTTCCCGATGCCGCTGCGCGCGACGAGGATTAGATAGAGCGCCAGGTCCTTATCGGTATAAGTTTGACAACCGCGCCCACACACACCCGCGAGCAAGCCGAGGGTCGCTGCGATCGCAACCTCTCGCACTGGAGAATAACTGCGGTTGAAGATGAATTGAGCGAACCTGCCGGCGCGCCCAGGCGGCCATTGTATGCTGTCTGCAATGGTCGCTTGCGGACCTATCGGTGGCTGTCCCATTATTTGCATTGCTAGTCCTTGAGATGGCTGGTGGTTTGGATCAAACTTGGCGGTCGGATACTTCGGGTGTCCGGCCGTTTTTTCTTGGATCAGGCTGCACATGTGTTGGACGAAGGTGTCCAACGGCGCGCGCAACCCGCGGCAGCGTTCAGCTTTCGCTCAAACGAACGGCAAATTTATTGTTTGTTGTTGGTCAGGCTGCCGCGAGATCAGCGGGTAGATCACTCGTACTTCGGCGAAGGCCGGACGCCAACCAGACGAGCAGATCGCGTTCCGCGTACCAGACGCGGCGCGTGCCGCGAGGCATGAAGTATCGGGGACCAACGCCGCGGCCGGCGTATCCTTCAAGCGTGGCGACAGAGAGGCCCAGAACGTCAGCAGCTTCCTTGCGGCGGAGCGCTTTGCCCTTGGGGGTGTAGTTGAACAGCTCGCAAAGCTGCTCGAATGTCATTGCCTCCACCTCGGAAGTTGTCAAGCTGCTGCTGTTACAGTAGCGAGCGCGTACTGATTTCGATTGTTCTACGGGGTTCATGGGTCTGCGCTTCTCAATGCGCCCATCCGTTTAGGGATGGGACATTGGCCCCGCCACACCGCCATGCGGTGATTTTCAGTCTCCGACAGCCCAACCATGTAGCTGCTGCCGGATGCGCCTTATCAAGGCATCCACCGCGCGCACGACGTGGTGGAGAGCGAGTACGTGAAACTACCCTAACCAGCACGCTGTCGCTCACGCAAGCGATTATTTTCGCTTAGCGCATTTGGATCAACGTCGGGCGTGCGCCGTCTCAATCATGTGTTCGGGGAGCCACCGGGGGATACGGCGATAGTGGTCGGCGCCCGGCCTCGAAACTGGCGGCATCAAATTTTTCTCGGCTGCGAATCTGCGAGCGCCGCAACGTTCTGCGGTTTGGTCGTTGCAAGTGAACGGCTGTCAGCGCAAGTGAACGGCTGTAAGCCGCAAGCAGGAGGGTCAACCGTAGTCGCCGCCAGGGTAGTACCCCGGCAGCTTAGCGCGGCTGTACGCGGCTGCTACGCGCGCAAGGGCACCACGTTCGCGCCGCTCGCCATCTTGCCGGCGTCCTCGATCCAATCAGCAATGCGCTGGCACTCTGGATAAAGGTACTGAAGGCGCGAGGTTTCGAGGTAGTGACGCGCGGTGACGGTCTTTGGAAGGTGTCCGGAGAGTAGTTCGATCTTATGCAGATCTATGCCGCAATGCGCAGCGCCAATCGTAATCATCGTCCTGCGCAAATCGTGCGCCGTTATCTTGACGCCAGCAATCTTGCTCACTTTCATCAGAAGGTCGCGCACAGTGACAATTCTGCCCGACGCTCCCCAAGAGGGGAACACGAAAGGCGATCCGTCCACTCGCTCACGGTTCTTGAGCAGTTCAACAGCGGAGTTGCTGAGCGGAAACCAGAAGGGGTGACGGTTCTTCGGGTCGGGCAGATGCCACCAGCTTGCTGTCGGATCATCGTCAATGTGGACGCGGTCCCAAGTGAGCTGAGTGGCTTCGTTCAGCCGACAGCCGGTGAGCATCAGGAACATCACCAGATCGACCCCTGTGCGGCTCTCGCGTGAGTAAGCTTTCTGACGCCAGTCTTGAAGCGCTGACCATACCGCGCCGACTTTATTGTCGGGGATGCGCGACGTGCGCGGCTGCAACTGGACCCAATCGTCTTTCAAAGCGACAACGGGGTTGTAGGCAATGATTGGTCTGCCATCCGAACGTTTGTGTCGGCGCATTGCGAAATTGATAAGCGCGCGAAGGACGCTGAACCCCTGTGCTGCCTGCCCCGGAGCGGGAGCTTTCCCCCGGAGACCCTTCGTCAGAATTTCGCGATACCGTTTGCGAACGTCTGACTCGGAGATCGACGCAATAGGCTTCATCAGCCACGGCTGAAATGTGGTGGTCACGTGCCGCTCGATCGCATCCTTGCTGCTCTGCTTCAACTTTCCCGGCCGGTTCATGTACTCGGTCGCTACGGCTCTCAACGTCACCTTGGCTGCTTCATCCGCTTTCTTGACATCGCGCGGATCGATCCCTTCGCGCATTTGCTGTAGCGCTTTGCGCGCCTTCTCTCGGGCTTCAAATTCAGTCAGTTCGCCGTAGGGGCCAAGGCTAATCGAGACCAGCTTGCCTCTAATCCGCCCCATGGCGACGAAAACGCGCTTGCCGCTGGGCATGACGCGGAGGCCGTATCCTTTGATAGTAAGGTCCCAGTGATATTCGTAGTCGTGAGCAGGTGGCCGAATTTTGTCGATAAAGGCTTTCGTCAACTTCACTGGTGCGTTCTTCGGCGTCGCCATCGCTATCTCTCCGTGCTGCGCCTTAAACAGATTTCCAACGCGCAGCTAAGGGTTACGGCATGCAGCGGCGATCAAGCAAGGGCTTCAAGCCACTGAATCATAAGCGTTTTCTGGCAACTACGGGCAACTACTTGCAGCTAAGTACTGGCAATGTAAAAACTTGAAAACCGGCGACGCGCAAGCGTCCGTGAGTTCGAATCTCACCCCATCCGCCAGTCAAGCCCTAAATGCGCCAATATTTCGGCGTGGCGCAGGGTCGGTCCTGGTTTTGGTCCCAGTTCCTTTGCAGGTCGATCAATGAATCTCCTCCAGCATCAGCGGCGGCGAACGCCGTCGTGTTGCTCGCGCTATCCTCGGTCGCATGCGCGCGGCTGCTGCGGTGGTTCGTCGTGCCGGCCGATCGGATCTCGCGCTTCACGATGGGAGGCGTCGGATTCGCGTTGTTGATGCTGGCGGAGCTTACCGTCTCCGTGTTCGGGTTCGGCCGCACTTCGCCACCCACCAGTCGCTCAGTGCGCAACTGGGCTTGGCCGCACAAGTGGGCTTCGCGCTCCTTCCCGTTCTTCACGCATCGATCGATCACACCCGGGCGAAGATCTAGTTGCCGAGCGTGGTGTCGCGGCAATCCGCGGCACCTTCCCCTCATCCGGTGATGTGGACGGCGGATCATCTTGCGGAATCGGGTGGGGCGCGAAACACCAGCGTTCGGAGCATCCAGGTCGCAGCAAGGAAGGCGACCGCTGCGGCGACCGACAGGATAAGATCGTCGGCGTGCATCGGCGCGAGGCCAAAGGCATCTCGCATCGCGGGTGTGGCCTCAAGCACGGCTAGTACGGCGGCAATCCCCGCGATGCCGGTCCAGAGCCAGCGATTGGGCCGGCCAAATGCCTGCGTCAGCGAGCCGTCGAACGAGCGGTGCGCGAAGATCAGCCCGACGTTTGTCGTGACCAACGAAACGAGTACGAGCGTGCGCAGGTCCTCGAGCGACCCGCCGCGCGCTTTGCCGATCAAGAAGACGGCGGCGACCGTGATCAATGCGGCCGCGCCGAGCGCGAGCCCGGAGATCAAAAGACGCCGGTCAAGCAAACGCGACTGAGGATTGCGCGGTGGGCGCTTCATCACATTGCTCTCTTCCGCCTCGGCCTCGAAGGCGACGGAGCAGGCCGGGTCGATGATCATCTCGAGCAATGCGATCAGCGCCGGCGTGAGAATGAGCGGGCCACCCAGCCCGAGCGGCAGGAGCGCCAGCCCCGCGATCGGGACGTGAACGGACAAGATGTAGCCCATCGCTTTGCGAAGATTGTCGTAGATGCGGCGGCCCAATCGGATCGTTTTGACGATGGAGCCGAAGTCGTCGTCGAGTAAAACGATCGATGAGGCTTCGCGCGCCACATCCGTGCCGCGGCCGCCCATCGCTATGCCGATATGCGCGGCGCGCAGCGACGGTGCGTCGTTGACCCCGTCGCCGGTCATGCCGACGATCTCGCCGTTGGCCTTGAGGGCCTCGACAATGCGCAGCTTCTGCTCCGGCAGTATGCGCGCGAAGACTTGGCAGGTCTTGACGCGCTCGCTAAGGGCGGCATCATCAAGCCGCTCAAGATCGGTGCCGGACAGGACGTCGATCGTTTCGATTCCAGCTTGGGCTGCAATCGCTCGCGCCGTCTGAGGGTAGTCGCCCGTGATCATGATCACGCGGATGCCGGCTTCGCGGCATTCTATGATTGCACCCCGGGCGCTCTCGCGCAGGGGATCCTCAAAACCGACGAGCCCCAGATACCGAAACGCCTCGCCGTCAACCGAGTCCGCGATGGCAAGAACGCGCAGGCCGCGCGTGGCAAGTTCCGCCGTGCGGGCCAAGAGTTTGCCGGCAACCGCCGCCGGCAGGGCGCACATTCTCACAACCGCCTCGGGGGCACCTTTGACGGCGGACATGGTCGCGCCTGTGCGGCGGTCGCGCCAAACTTGCGTCATGGCGAGGCGTTCGGCGGAGATACCCCGGTGTTCGAGCAGCTCGCGCGGGTCGAAGACAGTGTCGAGCCCGGCCGCTTGTTGCTGCCATGTGCCTTGCAACGCGCGTTCCATCGGGTCGAAAGGGTCCGGTAAACCGGCAAGGACCGCCGTTTCGAGAAGTTCGCGAACGGAAGGCGTAAGGCCCTTCGAGTCGCGATCCCAAAACTCTGTTGCAGTCTCGGCGTGGACGAGTTCCATCTTGTTCTGAGTCAACGTGCCGGTTTTGTCCGTGCACAGAACGGTCACAGCGCCTAGAGATTCAATGGATGCGGCGCGCCGGGTAAGAACCTTGGCTTGAGCGATCCGCCAAGCGCCCATGACCATAAAGACGGCGAGAACGAGGGGGAACTCCTCGGGCAGGAGCGACATGCCGACCGCAATTCCCGACAACAGGCCTTCAAGCCAGGATTGGCGCGAGAGTCCGTACGCGATCGCCACGGTGAAGCTTACGGCCAAGCCTGCGATCGCCGCGATCCGCACGATCTCGCGCGTCTCGTTCTGCAGGCGAGGTGTTTCGGTGCGGATTGCGCCGAGCGCGCTACCGATCTTGCCGATCTCGCTGGCGGTACCGGTCGCAGTTACGACCGCTCGTCCGTGTCCGCGGACGAGCAGAGAGCCCGAGTAGACGGCGGGCAAATCGTCCCCGCCCGGACGCAGTGCGCAGGGCTTCAGGTCCGGCTCGGCCGCTTTCCGAACGGGCGCAGACTCGCCCGTCAGCAGAGACTCGTCAGCCGAAAGATCGTGGCCGGAAACGATCCAGGCGTCCGCGGGCACGCGATCGCCTTCGACGAGGACGACGACGTCGCCGCGCACCACCTCGCGCCCGGGGATGCGACGTTGGTGCCCGTCGCGGATGACAAGGGCGCGCGGGCTTGTGAGGTCTCGCAACGCGGTCAGGACGCGCTCGCTTCGCCACTCTTGGATCAGCGCAATCGAAACCGAGAAGGTCGCAAATAGCGAAAGGGCGATCGCCTCGCTGCCTTCGCCCAGAATGAAGTAGATTCCGGCTGCCACCAACAACAGCGCAAACATTGGTTCGCTTAAGACCCCGAAGAGAATGGTGAGTGCGTCCCGTTGACCTTGCGCCGGAACCTCATTCGGGCCCTCGGCCGCGAGCCGGTGTGCAGCCTCCTGTTCGGTGAGACCATTTTCCTCCACGTTGTTCATGGCCGACGGTCGCTCAGAGCGGGGGCGTTGAATTGTCACGAGAGTGTGCCCGCCCCGTCGCGGTCAGACTTGATCCAGGTCAAGTGTCTCCCGGGTGGCAATAGAAAGCCCATTTCATGGCCTCTGTCGCCAAAACATAGCCGGCGAGCCGCAACGCCAAGGGAAGCGCGTCGTCACGGACGTCATTTGCGCCAAATCGCTTCAGCGTGGCGCGAGCGTCTGCTTCCGACAAGCCGCCCGGTCCGGATCCGAGCGAGCGCAACAGCGCAGGTGCGTCGCAGCCCCAGAACGCTTGGCGTCCGCTTGTGTCCGGCATGGGCACTTAGGTTTGCTTCACATAGGCGCCCGGCGCCGGGCCGAGTGGGCGGTATCCGCGTTCGGCAGCGCCCATCGCGGGTGGAGCCAGAACGTCGCCGGAGCGTGCCGCAAGCCAGGCGAACCACTCGGCCCACCAAGAGCCACTGCGGGAGGTCGTTTGTGCAAGCCACGTCGCCGGGTCGGTGTACTGTTCGTCGTGAGCCTTCGTCCGGATGCGATAGGTACGGTGTTCGACGCCTGGCTCCGACACGATTCCGGCGTTGTGCCCGCCCGTTGTGAGCAGGAAGGTTACCTCCGTGTCGGTGAGCAGGTGAATTTTATAGGCGGAGCGCCACGGCGCCACGTGATCCCATTCAGTGCCGACGGCGAAGATCGGCGCGCGGATGTCGGTGAGCGCGATGGGTTTGCCATCGACCCCATAGCGGCCAGAGGCCAGATCGTTCTCCAGAAACAACTTTCTGAGGTACTCTGTATGCATGCGATAGGGCATACGCGTGCCATCGGCGTTCCACGCCATCAGATCCGTCATCGCCGGACGTTCGCCCATGAGGTAGTTGCGCACGAGGCGCGACCAGATCAGATCGTTGGAGCGAAGAAGCTGGAATGCGCCCGCCATTTGGCGTGTATCCAGCACGCCCTGACCCCACATCATATCCTCGAGGAATGTGAGTTGGCTCTCGTTGATGAAGAGGCCAAGCTCTCCAGGCTCGCTGAAGTCGGTTTGCCCGGCGAGCAGCGTGATGGTCTTCAAGCGATCGTCATCGTCCCGGGCCATGGCAGCCGCGCTGATCGCGAGAAGTGTTGCGCCGAGGCAGTAGCCGGCGGCGTGGACGTTTCGGCCAGGAACGATGGCCGCTATCGCGTCGAGCGCGGCGGCAACGCCGAGTGTACGGTAGTCATCGAGGCCCAGGTCGCGATCCTCCGCGCCCGGGTTTTTCCAAGAAATCATGAACACGGTGAAGCCCTGCGCCACCAAATGCCTGACCAGCGAGTTTCGGGGCGACAGGTCGAGGATGTAGTACTTCATGATCCATGCCGGCACGATCAGCACCGGTTCGGCGTAAACCGTCGGCGTTGTCGGCTCGTATTGGATAAGTTCGATAAGGCGGTTCCGGAAAACCACACGACCCGGCGTCGCGGCAATGTCTCGGCCGACTTCGAACGCTTCGGCGCCGAAAGGCTTTTGCGCGCCGACGGCGCGCTCCCAATCCTGCAGGAGGTTTGCGAGCCCGGCGACCAGATTGGCGCCGCCTGTCTTGATCGTACGATCAAAGAGTTCCGGGTTGCTGCCAATGAAGTTCGACGGCGCCATCATGTCGAGCATCTGGCGCGTGGCGAACGCGACCGTATCCTCGTTACGCTGCGCGACGCCGCGCACGCCGGTCGTTGCGTTGTGCCACCATTGCTGGTTCAACAAGAACCCCTGATAGATCAGATTGTAGGGCCATTGCGCCCAAGCGGCCCCAGCGAAACGGTGATCCTGGGGCAACGGTTCGATACAAGGGCTCCCGGCCTCGCCGCGCAGGGTGGCGTTGATGGCGTAGTTCCAGAAGCGGAGGGCTTTCTTGCCGGCCTTCTCGGCGAGTTGCATTTGCTTGCCGGGGGAGAAGGCCAAGTGAGTCCACCAGTCAAGATAGGCCTGTCCCAATGCGGCCGGTGATAAGCCGCGCGTGAGGCGTGCGGTCGCCGCATGGAACGACCGATCAGCGATGTCCGCAAACGCGGTCGAGGCATAAGAGTCGCGTTCGAGAGGATCCGGCAGCGCCAGCGATCTTGTTGGCGGCGTCGCTTCCGAGGCTTGTGCCGGCTGCGGGCGCAACATAGCGACCTGTGCGGCGTATTCCGACGCAACCCTGGACATGTTGGTGCTGCTCAGTGCGGCTCGGACCGGGGCGGCCTGTCTTGCTCGGGGGCTGCCTCTGCCGCGCCTTCACGCGCCATGTCCGACATCAGTTCGCTGCAGCGCTGCCATTCTTCGGCGTAGGCGCGGGTGACGCCCGCAAACCAGCGCTGCTGGGTAGCGAAGTAGTCCGGGAGACTACGGCAGGCGCCGAACTCCTCGACGGCCTTCATGTTCTCCTCAACGCGTTGGTTGAGGAAGCGCAGGCTCTCTTTCTGCATCGTCGCGAACGTGCGGCCTAACGCGGAGGCGCTCTTGCCGAAGGTGTCGGACAGGGAAGCGTTCAAGGGGGCGGCAAAGGCCGCGAACGGGTGTTCCTCGTGAGCGTGAGGCGGCTTTTGGTGTTTCATTTTGCAACTCCGGGCACAGGGGAAGGGTCGCGGGCCAAGTGCCATGAAGGCGGCTCAGCGGCCTTGCGTTAGGTCAAACTTTCGGAGTTTGACCGGCATCAAGGCCGCCGCAACGCGTTGCTTTATGAAGCTGCAATTCGCGCCTGCGGGAGCACGATCATGAACATAGCAATGTCGCTGCCGGTGGAGACACTCTCGTACATCATCGAGAAGGCTCGTGCGTTCGACGCCTTGGTGGATGTTGACGATCCGGACAGCGGTTCGAATCCAACCGACGATCACATGTTGGCCGCCCTCGAAGACACGTCCGACAACCCGGCCGAGCTTGAGCTGACCTCGACATTGAGCAATTTGAATGACGAAGAGTTGACTGAGTTGCTGGCGCTGCTTTGGGTCGGCCGCGGGGATTACGAGCGGGCCAGCTGGCGCGAGGCGGTACGGCAGGCGCGGGAGGCCAAGAACAAGCGGATTGTGCGCTATCTGGTCGGAACGCCGATGCTGGGCGACCTCATCGAGGAAGGGTTGGCGGAATTAGGCGTTGCGGTGCCGCCGCCGGCGGAAGAGGACGCGTCCTAGCGATGCCGGTCGCGCACCACAAATATCTCGATCGCCGCGACGCCGGGCGACAGCTGGCGGGGCTGCTCGCCAATTGGAAGCAAAGCGGGATCGTGGTGTTTGCGCTCCCGCGCGGGGGCGTTCCCGTGGCGGTCGAGGTTGCCAAGGCGTTGGGGTCGAGGTTGGACCTGCTCTACGTCCGCAAGATTGGCGCGCCACTTGAACCGGAACTGGCGCTGGGCGCTGTCGTCGATGGCGCCGAGCCGGACATCGTGTTCAACGAAGCGCTTGTGCGCCGCTCGGGCGTTTCGCGGAGTGTCTTGGAGGAGATCACGCAGCGCGAGCTGCAGGAGGTCGAGCGTCGGCGCCGGCGATACGGCGGTATTCCGCTGATGCCGACGGGCCGACCAGCGATCATTGTGGATGACGGTTTGGCGACAGGGGCATCGATGCGAGCGGCGGTGAAGGCGCTGCGCCGTCGCGGCGCCACCCGTGTGATCGTGGCCGTGCCGGTTGCACCGCCGGCCGCCGTGGCCGAGCTCGAGGCGGATGGTGCCGAGGTGGTTTGCCCTCTCGTGACGGAGTCGTTCTTCGGCGTTGGATCCTTCTACCGAGATTTTCATCAACTCAGCGACGCCGATGTGTTGTCGGCGCTGGACGAGCTGAAATGCGTAAGCCGCCGTGATCAACCGACGTAAGGAGTTTGTCATGCAAGTGCCGGTGCAGGTCGTCCTCAAGAAAGTGCCGCAGCCGTCGGTGGTTCGCGACGAGGTCATTAAGGCAGCTGACGTGCTCGAACGCTTTCACAAGAGGATCACGCGCTGTCGCGTCGCCGTGACGTGTCCGGACGCGCGGCATCGAACCGGAGGTCAGTTCGATGTGCACGTTGCGGTGCAGGTTCCCGGCCATCCGGACATCGTGATCAGCCGGCGGGCGGAAGACCAACCGGAACGCGAGCATTTGGCGGTCTCGCTTCGTAAGGCGTTCGCGCAGACGCGTCGGCGGCTGCAGGACACCGTGCGCGAGATGAGAGGGGACGTTAAGGTCTCACGTGCCCGGCGCGCCGCACCTATCGACGGCGAAGATGTGAAGCCACCGACCGCCTCGCGCAGGCGCTGAGCGATGTGTTTCTCCGAGACGGCGAGTCTTCTGACAGGTGTATTTACCGGGGTCGTGGGTGTGGTTGCCGTGCTTCGCTCTCGGCAACCGCGAGAGTTGCCGATCGCGTTCATCCCGGTCGTATTTGCTCTGCAACAGTTCATCGAGGGTAGGCTGTGGGTGGCTGGGCCGGCCGACGTCGGCGCTGGATCTCTCACACAGGCGTTCCTCGTATTGGCGCTGATTTTCTGGCCGGTGTTCTCGCCCGCTGCAGCGTTGGCTATAGAGACAGAACCGCCGCGTCGCCGATTGATCGCTGCGTGCCTCGCGGTCGGCGCCGGCGTCGCGGCGTATTTCTCGTGGCAGCTCTTGGCGTTTCCGCACACTGCGAGGGTCGTCGATGGTCACCTCCAGTATGATGTCGTCAACACGCCGGTTTTTGTTGGCGGCCTCTACGTGGTGGCGACGACGCTGCCGCTCTTGCTGTCGTCCGTGCCCGCGGTCGGCTTGTTGGGGCTCGTGGTCCTGACCGGATCAATTGCGACCTATGCCGCCTACGACCAGGCCTTTATCTCGGTCTGGTGCTTCTTTGCCGCGGCCGGCAGCGTCGTTGTTGCCGGCCACTTCGAATGGGAACGGCGAAGGCCCGTTCGCGCCGCTTAGGCAGCCCGGCGTGCCGGCGTTTCGTCTTCGATTCGGGTTTCGCCGGTTGCAAGGCGCTGCAGAGCGTTCCGGTTGACGAGCTTAATCTGGCGCCAGCCGCGAAGGCTGACTATGCCGGCAAGCTTGAGCTCTGTCAGCGAGCGGCTCACGGTTTCAACCGACAGGCACAAGAAGTCAGCCATATCGCTCCGCCGCAGCGGCAAGAGCAGGTTGAGAGCGTCAAGCCCCTTGCGTTCATTGCGGCGCGAGAGCGCCATGAGCAGGTTCGCGATGCGCCCAGTGGCGTTCAAGCGGCCAATCGTCAGCAGGTGCTCACGCGTGTCGGAGACCTCGCGCGACAGGATTTCGAAGAGTTCCCTCGCGATGGCCGGATCGTCTTCGGCGCGGCGCCACAGGGTCGCGCAAGACAGCGAGCGGACGCGCGTAGGTGCAATCGTCTGCGCGTCGTAAGTGTAGTGGTGCGACGCGTCGAGGCCGATGATGTCACCGGGGAAGGCAAAGTTAACGATCTGGCGGAGGCCGTCGCTGAGAATCTTGTAGATCAAGACGGCGCCCGCTTCGACTTGATACATACCGGTTTTGGCATCACCTTCGGCAAAAAGTGGCTCATTCGCGCGCAGTTGCCGCGAGGGCACCTCAGCGAAGCAGGCCTCCACAGCCCGGCCGGGCGTGCGTTGAACGAGGCGGGGGAAAGTGCGGCTTGTTCCGGTCTCGATGTTCGCGCTGCTCAGCATGGCCCGATCTCCTAGTTGAGGGGAGCAAGCTGACCGGCGGGGGCGACCCGTGCTTGTCTTGATCGTGACGAAATGTGAGAAATTGTAACGGAACTAGGTTTGAGGCCCATGGCAGCGAGGAATCCGGTCCAGATCCTTGTCGTCGATGACGAGGCTGAAATCCGTACGCTGCTGCGCGAGTACTTTGAATTGGAGGGCTACTTGGTCAGCGAGGCCAAGGATGGCGCGGAAACGCGTAGCCAGTTCGACAAGCAGGATGTCACCCTGGTTACCCTCGACGTGAACCTGGCCGGGGAAGATGGATTTGCGCTTGCGCGGGAACTGCGCGCCAAGCGCAACGTACCGATTGTCATGGTGACGGGAAAATCGGATCCGATCGATCGCGTGGTCGGGCTGGAGCTCGGCGCCGACGACTACATCACGAAGCCCTTTCACTTGCGCGAGGTGCTGGCCCGGGTGCGCGCGGTCTTGCGGCGCTATCAACCTGAGGATCGTCCATCCGTCGGTGGCGGCAGCTCGGACCAGCGGCTTCGGTTCGACGGTTTCGCGCTGTCTTCGGAACGCCGCGAGTTGGCGACCGAGCAAGGGGCGTTGATCGAATTGACGACGGCGGAGTTCAACCTGCTTGAACTGTTCGTCAAACGGCCAAGCCGCGTCATGTCGCGGGACAACATTATGGACGCGTTGAAGGGGCACGATTGGTCGCCGCTCGATCGTTCGATCGATACGCTTGTGGCGCGGTTGCGCAAGAAGATCGAGCCGGATCAGGATCAGCCGCGGTTAATCAAGACGGTGCGCGGCGTCGGCTACGTTTTCTCAGCCGACGTTCACAAGGGTTGATCAGCTCAGCGCCTCGCGAATGGCCTGCGCGAGTTCCGCCGTGGCGTAGGGTTTGCGCAGGACGTCGACGTCTTGTGCCGATTTCTCGCCGTTCTTGGCAACATCGCCGGTGAAACCCGACGTCAGCAACACTCTGATGTCAGGCCGGTGACGGCGAACCCATTGCGCCAGATCGAAGCCGGACATCCCGCCGGGCATCACGACATCTGAAAAGACGAGATCGACTTTCCGATCGCTTTCAAGCACAGCGATCGCGGCGGGCGCGTTCTCCGCGGTCAGAACCCCATATCCCAAGAGGTCCAGCCGCTTGACCGTGACGTCGCGCACCTCGGGATTGTCCTCAACGACCAGAATGGTCTCGCCACGCGCCGCCTCATTTGCGTTGGTCGGCGCCGCATCAACCCTCGCTTGGGCGGGCGCGCCGGCTTGGGGCAGGTAGAGCCTGACCGACGTGCCCTTCCCGACCTCGCTGTAGATGGTCAGGTGCCCACCCGACTGCTTTGCGAAGCCGTAGATCGTGCTCAGGCCGAGGCCGGTGCCACGACCGGGCCCCTTTGTGGTGAAGTAGGGCTCGAACGCATGCGCCAAGACGTCCGGCGACATGCCGACGCCGGTGTCGGCGACCGACAGCAGAACATAGTTGCCGGGCTTCAGCCCCGCCTCGCCGGCAACATCGTCGGGTCCGAGCGACGCGTTTGCCGTCGCGATGATGAGCTTGCCGCCGTTCGGCATCGCGTCGCGCGCGTTGATCGCCAGGTTGAGGATTGCGTTCTCCACTTCGCTGATGTCGGCCAACGCGGGCATCAAATTCTCTGCCAGGGACGTTCGGATTTCGATCTCGTCACCCAACGTCCGCGTCAGAACATCGCTCATGCTTCGCGCGACCTCGTTGAGGTCCAGCGAGATCGGCTGCAAGCGCTGGCGGCGCCCGATCGCGAGCAACCGGCTCGCCAATCTGGCCCCCATCTTCGCGGCGCCTTCCGCGCGCCGAATCAGATCGTGCGCCTTGTCGTCGAGCTGCCGCAGACCCAGAAGTTCCAGGTTGCCGGTGATGATCGTCAACAGATTATTGAAGTCGTGCGCCATGCCGCCGGTGAGTTCGCCCACGGCTTGCAGCTTCTGCGAACGCAAGAGGTCGGCTTGGACGCCTTCGCGCTGAGCGATCTCCTTGCGCAGCTCCGCCGTTCGCTCGGCAACGCGCGCCCCAAGCGCTTCTTCCACCAACTTGGTATCCGTGATGTCGTAAGTGACCCCCGTCGTTCGCCGAGGTTCTCCGCGCGCGTCGAGTTCGCACGTGCCTTGTGATGCCAACCAACGAACGCTGCCGTCCGGCGACAGCACCCGGTACTCCATATGGAAGTCGCCGCCAGCGCGCCGCACCTGCGCATGACGTTCGCGAACCGCGTCAATGTCCTGGGGGTGTATTTGACGGAAGTAGTCCTCGATCGGTACCTCTATCTGTGTGGCCGGTAATCGAAGCAGCCTTAGGGCGGTCTCGTCCTGACGCACGACGCTGGTTAACTCGTTGACGTCGAACGTACCCATCTGGCCGGCGGATAGGGCGATGCGGAGCCGCCGTTCCCGCTCGCGGAACAATTCTTCGGCTTTGATGCGCTCACTGATGTCGCGCAAGATCGCCGTGTAGACCATCCCTACGGGTGTCGAGAGCTTCGAAATGGAAATCTCGGCCGGAAACTCAGTCCCATCTTTGCGGACACCCGCGACGGCGCCGCGCTCCCCCATGCGCCGCGAGTGCACGGCCGACACGCCAAACTGGCGAACGTAGGCTTCGTGACTGTCCGCGGCTCGGATTGGCAACAGGATGGTCAGCGGCTTTCCGACCGCCTCATCGGTCGTGTAGCCGAAGATACGCTCCGCGCCTTGATTGAAAAGTGTAATGCGCTGCGCGTCGTCGATACAGATGATCGCGTCTTCCGCGTTGTTGATGATGATGCCGCTTAGGCGATCGTTCGCCTCGCGCGCCGTGCGAAATGCCGCCTCGATGGTCCGGGCGGATTGCTGACGAAGCAACACCAAGGCGACGGCGAGCCAAATCGTAACGGCTTCAAGGGTCCGGCTGACGATTGGAAAGATCGCCGGCCCGGCATCGGGTGCAAGGAGCCATCCGGTGGCAATGAGGATGGTTGCGATGGCACTGGCGGCGACCGCTTCGCGCGGCCGGTCGAGCCAGGCGGCTCCGACACAGAGCGGGAGGTAGAGCACCCAGACCGTATAGCGGTGCGCAAAGCTCAAGTCGGCGGCGAAGATCAACACCGCCGCGAGCGCCAAGGCCGAAAGAACAAGCCATTCATTACGCCGCGCCGGCCCGAACATGTCTTTGATCATGGCGCCAGACTACTCGGCCCGACCGGGCTTGTCGCGGCCCCAGCTTGATTCACATCAACAATGCCGCGCTCCTTCCCGGCTACATGAAATCGCAAAGGGAGGTGCGACGTCATGAAGGGATTTGTGGGTGATATCGAAGACATGGCCGAGGGGAATGCGGACTTTCGGCGGGTTCTCTACACCGGCAAGCACTTGCAGCTCGTTCTGATGACGCTGCAGCCGGGTGAAGAGATCGGGCATGAAGTTCACCATGATCGCGATCAATTCTTTCGCGTCGAAGCGGGCGAGGGCGAGGTCTGGATCGACGGGAAGCGGTCAACGGTCAATGGCGACGATGCGATTCTGGTGCCGGCCGGCGCCCGGCACAACGTGGTCAACACAGGCGCTGCACCGCTTCGGCTGTATACGATCTATGGACCGCCTGAACATGCCGACGGCACCGTGCATGCAACGAAGGCCGATGCGGTCGCGCACAAGCATCACTTCGGCGGCCGCACCACGGAACACGCATGATCGTCAGGAGTGCCCACCAATCAGGCGCTCGATCTCATGCAAGGGATGATGGGTCAGATCCTTGTTGATCTCGGCGATGACCTTGCGCTTCAGCGATTCGGTAAATGATTGGCGCAGTTCAGCCAAGGTTCTGGGCGGCGCAACGACGACAAGTGCACTGATGTCCCCGTCTTGGTCTCGTGCACAAAGGGTGGCGGCGACCTGCTGGGCAAAGCGGTGTTCGGCGATCTCATGCCAATCCGTCTGCTCCATCCCGCTGCGCCGACCGGACAGATGCAGGATTGAGCGTCCCGGGCGATCGCTTCCAAGCTTCGCGGTTGCGGGGTTGTCGTGATCCTTAAATACGGTGGTCGCCTGCAGGTTGGGGAATTGTTCGTCCCCTTCGTTGCGGAGCACCAGCGCTTTGCGGCCATCGCCGACAAGAACCCAAGCGTCATGCGGCAGCGGTGTCTTGGTCATCACGATTGTTCCTCAAGGTATGCACCAATGAGGCATGGGGCTGGGCACCGGTCTTTGATCGCGGTCAAGAACCGTTTGCCCAGAATTTGATCCTGCGCAAAGACCGCGGCGCCGGCGGGTATAGCGTCGCCTGCGACAACGATGAGGCCAGCAGATGTCGTACCGCAAGATTCTCGTTCCGGTCTTCGGAACGCCTCATGATCGCACGGCGGTCGATGCCGCCCTGGGTCTGGGCAAGCAGTTCGGCGCGCATGTCGAGGCGCTGTTTGTCCGGTCCGATCCGGTGAGAGCGGTTCCGTACGGCTACTTGGGCAGCGATTTCAGCGGTTATTCGGCGCAGTACGCGATCGACGCTGCGATCAGGGCTGCGGACTCCGCTCAGAAAGTCGCGTCAGAGATATTCAACAAGGCCGTCGACAAGCTTGCGGTTGAAGTGACCGCGAAGCCGGGGGCTCGCACCAGTGCGACCGCCAATCTGAAGATCGTACAGGGCGATTTCGCGGAGGAGATCGAGCGGGCAAGCCGGTTGTGCGATCTCATTGTGTTCGGCGCCGCGGGGACTGGCGATGGGCAGGACATCATCCGGGAGGGATTTGAGGCGGCGCTGCTCAGCGGCTCGCGTCCGGTCCTGTTCGTGCCGCATCAGCCGACGGAAATGCCTGGCCAGCGCGTCGCTATCGCTTATGACGGAAGTGCCGCGGCGTCGCATGCCGTGACCGCGGCGTTGCCGTTTCTCTCGCGCGCGAAAGCCGTTCACAGCTTTGAAGTGACGCCGGCGACGGGTCAGTCGCCGGTGCTGATGGACTTGCACAACTATCTGTCGCTGCGCGGCATCGAGGTGGTCGAGCATGTCATCGAGGCGGGTCTGCCGCCGGTCGCGGAGACGCTGGCGCTGGCGGTGCAGGCTCAACGTTGCGATCTGCTCGTGCTCGGCGGGTATGGGCACAGCCGGATTCGGGAATTCGTGCTCGGCGGCGTCACCCGTCACCTCCTGCGCAACGGCTCACCACTAGCCATTCTGATGACCCACTAGCGGTCCGCACACTCACCACCTTGAAAGGAAAATCGTATGGAAACGAAACACAGTTTGCCGAATCTGGTCCGGCGCGCCGGGGCGTCGTTGGGCGAGCATATGACGGATCTGCAGCATCAAATCGATCGTTTGTTCGACGATTTCAGCGGCCGCTGGTCGCTGCCGCGGCTGGGAAACGGCGATGGACACTACTGGCCGGCGCTCGACATGACTGAATCGAGCGACGCGGTCGATGTCGTTGCCGAACTGCCGGGCGTCGATCCAAAGGACGTCGACATCACCGTCTCTGGCGATACCGTCACGATCAAGGGCGAGAAAAAGTCCGAGAAGGAAACGAAAGACAAAGACTTTTACCATGCGGAGCGCAGCTTCGGCGCCTTCACGCGCTCGCTCGCGCTGCCGTTCGAAATCGACGCAGGCAAGGTCGAGGCGAGCTACGACAAAGGCGTGTTGAAGCTGCACATCGGCAAACCGCCGGGCGTGAAAAAGGAAGTGAAGAAGATACCTGTTAAGGCGGCCTGACCACGGCAGCCGGACCGAACTTTAGCTGCGCGAAGGAAGATCCACATGGAATCGGTGGTAAGAGTTCGCGCAGGTAAGGTGCGTGGCAGACTCGCGGGCGGGCTGCACGCCTTCTTGGGTGTGCCCTATGCGGCGCCGCCGGTCGGCGGCAATCGGTTTCGATCGCCGCGACCGGTCGAGTCGTGGAGCGGCATCCGCGATGCGCTCAGCTTTGGCGCGCGGCCGCTCCAACCGATTGCACCGCCCGAGATCGCTGCGATGGCGCCCGATCCGTCCGCGAACGGCGACGATTGCTTGAACCTCAATATCTGGACGAAGACGCTGGACGGCTCCGGCATGCCGGTGATGGTCTGGATTCCAGGCGGCATGTTCGAGGTTGGCTCCGGCGCCACCTACGACGGTAGCCGCTTTGCTCGCGACGATGTCGTGTGCGTCACGATCAACTATCGCGTCGGCGCGAGCGGCTTCCTTTATCTCGACGAAGGCGAAGCGAATTTCGGCCTGCTTGATCAGATCGCGGCGCTGACCTGGGTCCGCGACAATATCGCGGCCTTCGGGGGCGATCCGGCGAACGTGACCATCTTCGGCGAGTCTGCGGGCGCGATGAGCATCGGCGCTCTGCTGTCCATGCCGCGCGCGCAAGGCATGTTCCGCCGCGCAATCCTGCAAAGCGGCGGTCCGTCGACGGTGATGTCGGCCGAGACGGCGATGAAGACCGCGCGCCGCCTTTCCGAAAAACTCGCCGTTCCCCTGACACGAGAGGCGCTCGCGGCAGTGCCGGACGAGCGCCTTCTCGCCGCGCAGACGGAACTGAAAGAGGAAGTCGCGGCCGCTCCCGATCCTGTCCGCTGGGGCGATGAAGTCGTCGCCACAATGATGCCGTTTCACACCGTGGTGGACGGTTCGATTGTGCCCGCGCCGCCGATCACGCGCATCGCCGCCGGTGCTAGCCGACAGGTCGACGTCATTGCGGGATCGAATACCCAGGACTGGAAGATGTTCGTCGTCGCCAACGGCTTGATGGGCCGGATCACCGACGACATCGCGACCGGACCCGTTGCAAAGCACGGCTTTCAATCGCTCGCTGCCTACGGCCTTCCGGCGGAGAAGGCGCTCGCGGCCTATCGCGCGGTCATGCCGGGCGCGAGCGGCGCCGACATCCTCGCCGCCGTTCAAACCGATTGGTGGTGCCGTATACCCGCGATCCGTCTTGCAGAAGCGCGGGTCGGCGCGCCTGGTGCGACCTACATGTATGAATTCGCCTGGCCCTCACCCGCGGCAGGTGGCCTTTTCGGCGCATGCCACGCGCTCGAGATCGCGTTCGTGTTCGACACGCTCGACAAGGGTGCGGACCAGATGCTCGGGCCGCTTTTGGGTCCCGAGCCGCCGCAATCTCTCGCCGATGCCATGCACAAGGCCTGGGTTGCGTTCGCGGCAACGGGCAACCCCGGCTGGCCCAAATACGACATCAGACATAGGGCCACGATGCGCTTCGATGCGGTTTCCAAAGTGATCGACGATCCGCGACGCTGGGAAAGGGAGCTCTGGCAGGGCGTACGCTAGGCGCCGGCGTGCCGCCGATAACCAAGATCCGGCGCGGACAAGAGTTTGAGGCAGGTCACGGATTTCGGCGCAACCCGGCCCGATGCTTCGGCGCGAATGAACTGATGAAGGGACAGTGTCATGGAGCGCTTGTTCGCCTCGCTGCTTCGCCGGATCGTGAAGAACGGACGTCTCACGCTGATCGATGCGAAGGGCAAGGTCTATGATTGCGGCGACCCGTCGGCGGCGCCTGTCATGTTTCGCTTGCACGACCGTCGCGTCGCGTTCGACCTGCTGCGCAACCCGCAACTGACGCTGGGCGAGGCCTATATGGACGGCCGCATCAGCATCGACGGCGGTTCGATCGCCGATCTGTTGGACCTCATCGCCCGCAACATCGGCACCAACTTCGGCGGCAAGCATTTGGAATGGATTGCGAAGGCGCGCAATCTACTGCGCGCGTTCAACCCCCGCAACGGCGTCAGGCGCGCGAAGCGCAATGTGGCGCACCATTACGACCTTTCGGGGCAGCTCTACGATCTCTTTCTCGACAGCGACAAACAATATTCATGCGCATTCTTCGAGCGTCCCACCGACTCGCTCGAAACGGCGCAGACGAACAAGAAGCGGCGCATCGCGGCGAAGCTCGACCTCAAGGCCGGGCAGCGTGTGCTCGACATCGGCTCCGGCTGGGGCGGGCTTGCGCTCCATCTGGCCGAGAGCGCCAAGGTCGACGTCAAAGGCATCACGCTGTCGGACGAACAGCTCAAGGTGTCGCGCGACCGTGCCGCGGGCTCAGCGAGCGCCGATCGCGTGCGCTTCGAACATCAAGACTATCGCGACGCGACGGGCCCCTTCGAGCGCATCGTCTCCGTCGGGATGTTGGAGCATGTCGGCATCGGGCAATACGATGCCTTCTTCGCCAAGGTCGCGAGTCTGCTGACCGACGACGGTGTGGCGCTCATCCATGCCATCGGGCGCAGCGACGGGCCCGGGACGACGAATGCTTGGATCACGAAGTACATCTTCCCGGGCGGCTACACGCCCGCCCTGAGCGAGGTGTTGCCCGCTATCGAACGCGCCGGGCTGATCGTGACCGACGTCGAGATCCTGCGGCTGCACTACGCGCTGACGCTTGCCGAATGGCGGCGCCGCTTCGTGGCGAACTGGGACCGCGCGAAACGGCTTTACGACGAACGCTTCTGCCGGATGTGGGAGTATTACCTCGCCGGCGCCGAGATGGGCTTCCGCCACCAGGGCCTGATTGTCTTTCAGCTGCAGCTCGCCAAGCGCGTCGACACACTGCCGCTGACCCGCGATTACATGATGACCAGCACTGCGGTTCCCTCGCGAAGCGGAGTTGTCCGCGCGCCTGACCGAAAAAAGGCTGCCGCTTAGGAGATCGGACGTGCTTCGACGCTGGGTAGTCGCCTGTGTGCTTGGAGAGGCGCTTGGCATCGCGGCCGTCGCGACGACGTACGCTGCCATCGATCGCGAACTGCTACAGTCAGAGGTCGCCTGGGTCCTCTCGGCGGGCGCGTGGGAAGGACTGTGCTTAGGCGTGGCCCAGGCACTTGTGTTGCGCACATTCGGCGTTCGACTTTCGCTTTGGATGCCGTTGACGATGTTGGGCGCGATCGCCGGTTACGCGCTTTCGCTTCTTGGCGGTGCGGGCGCCGAAGGCGCGGCGGGTGGTGGCGAACCGAGCGCGGTGGTGTTGCTCGGGCTCGGCGCAGCGATGGGCATCGCGATGGGAATGCTGATGGGCGTTGTGCAGTGGGTTGCGGCTCGGGATGTAATAGCGCTCTTTCCGTGGGTCGGGGCGAACGCCATCGGTTGGGCGCCCGCGATGGCAACGATCATGCTCGCCGCGACGTCAGTCGATCGCGACTGGCCGTTGTTCTTGATCGCGCTAATCGGCGCTGCCGCGGGTGCCGTCGCCGGACTGTTCGTGGGCGTGGCCACGAGCTTTGCATTGCCGGGACGACCGCACCAACCCTAGCGCCTCAACACCGCCGCGGCGTGTCGCTTGACGGTGAAATTTCACGACCTGAGGACGATGCGCTAACCTCCCGCACATGACCATGGATCTCGAGTTCCACGGCGCGGCGGGCACCGTCACCGGTTCGAAGTACCTCGTGCGCGCCGGCAATGCGCAATTGCTCGTCGATTGCGGCTTGTTTCAGGGGTTCAAGCCGCTGCGGCAGCGCAACTGGGCGCAGCCGTCCTTCGATCCCAAGACGATCTCCGCCGTCGTGCTGACCCATGCCCACATCGACCATTCGGGCTACCTGCCGCTCCTGATCAAGAAGGGCTTCCACGGCCGCATCCTTTGCAGTGAGGCCACGGCGGACCTCTGCCGCATCCTGTTGCCGGACAGCGCGCGGCTCGCGGAGGAAGACGCCGAGCGCGCGAACCGCGTCGGGTATTCCACGTCCCCGGCCACTTGGAAGCGATTGATCTGACCTGAAGTTGACGCAAATCAATGCTCAGAGCGATGCGCTGGCGTTGACTGTATCCACCGTTCGGCGGAGGCAAGGTTGATGAAGCGCGATGGTGAAGCGTCTTGAACCGGCGCGGATCGATCGAGGCGATGAGCCGATCTGCTGTGGATGCGAACGGGCGGACCCGCGGCCGCCAAACCCAGCGCCCCAAGAGGTAACTCCAGGGTGGAAGGTCAACGGCGCGGGTCCCGCTTTCTTGAGCGCGTCAATCACGTGAGGATGTCATGACCGCAGCGACCCGCCAATTACAGAGCGCCACGTTCGCAACGCGCGCGGACATCGGGCGGCTGTTCGGCGAGCTGGATGCGCAGGACGTGCTGAGGATCTTGACGCTTGCCCCAACCACTGCGGAGCTTGAAGAGGCGCAGATGTGGCGCGAAGGGCAGGCGGATGTGGTTCCCCAACGCGGTCATCCGGAGTCGACCAAGGTGATGGCGATCTTGGAGATCATTGGCGAGAACGACGATCTCGAAGAGCCGGACCATTTGCGCTGATCGAACATTGATGCTTCGCAATGACGGTTGCTTTGCAGCCGGCCATGCTGAATCTACGACAACTTGAGGACAAGGACATGAAGACATTCGCTGTCGCAGCCGTGCTGCTCGCACTGAGTTTACCGGCGCTCGCAGCCCCGCCTCCGGGCCACCGGCCGGGCGCCATGATGGGTGAAGAACGCCCCGCAACGGGCATGATGCGCGGGATGTGCGGGATGGGTTTGGGGCAGCGTACCGAGGGTTCGCTTGCCTACTTGAAGGCAGAGCTCAAGATCACGTCGTCGCAAGAAGCGGCGTGGCAGGCTTTCGCGGTGTCCTATCGCAACGCGAAGGGGCATGGTGGCGATATGCCGATGATGGGCCCGATGGGTGGCGACAAGGGTGCACGACCGATACCGGAGCGAATGACGCAACACATCAAGATGATGGAAGATCACTTGGCCGAAATGAAGAAAACGCAAAGCGCTGTTGCAACGCTCTATGCGGCGCTTGATGCCAACCAGAAGCGCACGGCTGACGAGATTCTGCCGATGTTTCTCATGTGTCGGATGATGTGACAAACAACCGGGATCGCGGACGGTTCGCCGGCGCATGCCAGAGGACGACTGCCGCGTCCACCTGGTAGCCGTGTGCGAGGCGCGACCGGCGCTCAAGGGGATCGGTGATGTCGACTAGGACTCTCACACGTTGTGCTTCGATGCCAATGCGCAAACGCGCTCACGTCGCGCGTTCGGTTCGCGCGACGTGGCCGTTCGCGGCCTCGATGATCGTTCCGCGTTCGATGGGCACCCAGGCTTCGCCGGTCAGGGGCACGCTGGCGAACAGCGCGACGACGGTATCGGCCGTGGCGCCGACCGTAACGGGCGAGGCTGGCGGCGGCTCTGCCATGCAGCTGCGGCCCAGCATCCACAGGCCGGGCGGCTCGATCGCGCCGCTCGCCTGCGTGCGGCGGTCGGCGTGCACCAGCAGTCGGCCCGGTTCGGCGTAGATGAAATTCGCCGGGCCCTTGTCGCGGGCGCGTTTTGCGAAGCGGGCGAAGAGTTCGAACGGCAACGGTTTCGCCGGTTCGCCGGTGGCCTCGTTCAGAAGCGAGCAAAACGCCGCTTCCGAATCGGTCTCGCCGACCGGCATGAAGCGCGGCACGCGGCTGGCGTCAGCCGGGTCGGCGGCGCCCAGATTGCCGTTATGCGCGAAGACGCGCAGCATGCCTCCGAGCTCGCGCACGAAGGGCTGCGTGTTTTCGGCGGCGACGGGGCCGCGCGTGGCGTGGCGGATGTGGGCGAGGACGGTGCGGCTGCGCACAGGATGGGCAGCCAGACATTCGATCAGCGGGCTGTTCCAGGCGGGGCCCGCCTCTTTGAAGAGGCGGAAGTCTTTGCCGTCACCGAAGGCCACGCCCCAGCCGTCGCGATGCGGGCCGGTGCCGCCGCCGTGACGCGCCAGCGCGCCGAGCGACAGCTTGACGTCGACCGTCGCGTTGGCGCTGAGCGCGAAGAGCTCGCACACGAGCCGTCACGCCTGCGCTTAGCGGAACAAACCGCCGGGTTTCAGGCCGAGTTGTTTGAACACCATCGCCGCCGGGCAAAGGCCGGTGAAGGCGGATTGGATCAGGTTCACGCCGACGAAGATCGTCAGCAGCACCCACCAGGGGCTCACGTAATAGGTGAGGACGAGCGACAACAGGACCATGAATCCTGCGAACACGAGTACGGCTTTATCGATTGTCATGTGCGGTCTCCTGGGTTGAAGAAAGCGCCGCGCGAGTCCATGCGACGATGCGGTGCGTGTCCATCGCGCCCGCCGATTGCGCGATGAGGCGGCCGCGATGCAGAAGCAGCAGAGCGGGGATGCCGCGAATGCCGAAGCGTCGGCTGATTTCGGGCGCGGTGTCGGCGTTGAGCTTGAGGAGGCGGACTTGCGGTTCGAGTTCGCGGGCCGCCGCCTGGAACATCGGCGCCATCGTGCGGCAAGGTCCGCACCACGGCGCCCAAACGTCGACGAGGACAGGGATGTCGTCGCGCTTGGTGTGACGCTCGAACCCGGCGGTGTCGACGTCGGCGGGTTTGCCGGCGAACAGCCGCGCGGCGCAGACGCCGCATTTGGCCGCCGCCGCGTCGCGTTCGGGCGCGGCGGCGTTGATCGCGCCGCAGGCCGTGCACACGATGTGTTGCTTTGCCGTCGTCATTCGGATCGTCTCACGCTCTTAGTTTGTGGATGCCCAACGCATCCATGACGAATTTTTCGTAGAAGGGTTCGCTGACGCCGCTGCGCAGTTTGTGCAGGAAGAATTTTTCGAAGCCGATCTTGGCGTAATGTACCCACTTGCCGCGCGCCGACCAGTTGACGTTGCGCGGCGGAATCTGCGGTTGAGCGACGAAGGCGACGCCGCCGTCGCCGAAATCTGCGAGGCAGACCGCGTTCCAGGTCGGCTCGCGCGTCGCGGGTTGACCGCGCAGCAGCGCGCCGATGTTGAGCGCCGTCGCCGTGACCATGGATTCGATCATGAAGCCGGTCTTCGGCACGCCGACGGGCAGCGGCGTCTTGCCGACCGGCGGAATTGCGACGCACACGCCGATCGAGAAGACGTTCGGGAATTTCGGATTACGTTGCGTCTTGTCGGCCAGAATGAAGCCGCGCGGATTGGTCAAACCCTCAATGCCGCGCACCGCTGGTACGCCCCGGAACGCCGGAAGCAACATGGAATAAGAGAAGGGAAGCTCGTGCGCGGCCTTCGTGGTCGCGTCGTCGTTGACCTCTTCGACGAACATCTTGCCGGCTTCGACCTTCGTCACGCGGGCATTCACGATCCATTTGATATGGCGATCGCGCAGTTCGCTTTCGAGCATCGATTTCGTGTCGCCGACACCGTCAAGACCCAGATGGCCGATGTAGGGTTCGGGGGTGACGAAGGTCATCGGCACACGGTCGCGGAGTCTGCGGCGGCGCAGTTCGGTGTCGAGGATGAAAGCGAACTCATAGGCAGGGCCGTAACACGACGCGCCTTGCACGGCGCCGACGACGATCGGTCCCGGAGTCTTGACGAAGGCGGCGAACGCCTGTTGCGCTTTCTCCGCGTGATCGACATGGCAGATCGATTGCGTGTGCCCGTTGGGTCCAAGGCCTTCGATTTCGTCGAAGGCGAGATCGGGACCCGTGGCGACGACGAGGTAATCGTAAGGGAGCGACGTTCCGTTCTCCAGTTCGATGCGGTTTTCGGCGGGAACGACTTTCTTTGCGCCGCAGGTTACGAAGTCGATGCCCTTCTTCGTGAAGATCGGCGCCAGATCGACCTCGATGGATTCGCGTTTGCGCCAATCGACCGCCACCCATGGGTTCGAGGGCACGAAATGATAGGTCTGTCCTTGGCCGACGACGGTGAGCTTGTCGCCCTCGCGCAGCTGGGTTTTCAATTCATAGGCCATCAGCGTGCCGCCGAGGCCGGCTCCCAGAACGACGATACTGGCCATGGTGTTCTCCTTCGCGGCGGGTGCAGACCCGAATTCTGCCCTTGATTTCGAGGGGCGAACTTGACGTGGGTCAGGGCGCGACACGCAAATTTCGCTCATTTACCGTGCAAACGCGGGCTTCTGCGAGCGGCGGCATTGACAATATATGCGAATGTGCGTAGATATGAAAGTATGACTATCAATGCGAAACACATGGAAGCCGCGGCGGACGACGCCAGCGAATTCCTCAAGGCGCTCGCCAACCGACACCGGCTGATGCTGGTGTGTCAGCTGATCGACGGCGAGCGGCCGGTCGGCGACTTGGCGCAGGCGCTGGGCATTCGCGATTCGACGGCGTCGCAGCATTTGGCGCTGTTGCGCAAGGACGGGATCGTGCGCACGCGCCGCGAGGGGCAAACGATCTTCTATTCGATCGGCAGTCCAGTCGCCCGTTCGGTGGTCGACGCGCTTTACAGACATTTCTGTTCGCCGGCGACGCTGTGCGAAGGCGTCGGGCGTTCGGGGCGCGGCGAATCTGCAAAGCAAAGTTCTGCAAGAAAGGTGCGCGGATGAGCAAGATTCATCATTGGGAAGCGGAAGAGGTGAGGAAGGGACTGGCGGACCGGACGATCGTGCTGATCGACGTTCGCGAACCGCAGGAGTTCGCGGCCGAGCGCATCCACGGCGCGCTGCTGTTTCCGCTGTCGACGTTCGATGCGTACGCTCTTCCCGAGGCGCACAAGCGCAAGATCGTGTTTCAGTGCGGTTCGGGCAAACGCTCCGCCACGGCCGTGGCGCAGTGCGCGGCTGCAGGCTTGGCGCACAACGCGCATTTGTCGGGCGGTATTGCGGCGTGGAAACAGGCCGGTTTCGCAACGGTGGCGATCGATCCCGGAACCGGACAAGTGCAGGACAGACGCTGAGCCGGCCCGGCCGGCCGCAACGTGGAGGCGGTAACATGAGAAAGCTTTCGGTCAAGGCAGCGGCCGCCGCGTTCATCGCGGTGCTGGCGCTGACGTCGGCCGGCCGCGCCGCGGAAACGCACGCGGTTCAGGAACGCACGGTGCCGGACTACAAAATGGTGGCCGCGACGCTGACAACGCGCGACATGGGCGAGGCGCGCGCGCGCATCGCCGGCACGCTGACGGAGCTTCGGGTGCGCGAAGGCGATACGGTGACGAAGGGACAGACGCTCGCCGTCATCGCCGATCAGAAAAACGCGCTGGAAGTTCAGGCGCGCCAAGCGCAGGCCGGCGCGCTGAAAGCCGAGCGCGATCGGGCGGAAGCGGATTTGGCGCGGGTGAAAACCGTTTTCGACAAGGGATTCTATTCGAAGGCGCGGCTCGACCAAGCGGTCGCGGCGGCGAAGTCGGCCGAGTCGGCTTGGAAGGCAGCGGTCGCGTCGCAAGCGGTCGTCAGCGAGCAAGTGGGACAAGGCAAGGTTCTGGCGCCGGCGGCGGGCAGGGTGGTGCGCGCCTCGGTGCCTGCGGGCGCCGTGGTGATGGCGGGCGACGTGATCGCGGTGGTCGCCACGAACGACGCTGTCGTGCGCATCGAAGTTCCGGAGCGCGAGGCGCGGGGCCTGAAAAAGGGCGATGCGGTGCGTCTCGTCGGCGAGGGCGGCGCGGTCGATGGGCGCGACGTGGCGGCGCGCGTGAGAGAGATTTATCCCGAAATACGCAATGGGCGAGTGACCGCCGATCTTGAAGCCGCGGGTCTCGGCTCGGGCTTTGTGGGCGAGCGCGTGCGCGTCTTGATCGCGGCCGGCGAACGGCGCGCCATCGTCGTACCGCAAGACTTCGTCACCACGCGTTTCGGCGTCGACTATGTGAGTCTGGCCGGCAAAGGCGGCGCGCTCGACATTCCGGTGCAACGCGGACAGCACATCGACGTGGAGGGCGTGCCGGACGGGATCGAGATATTGTCTGGTCTCAAGCCGGGCGATACGATTATCCGGCCGGACGGAAAACTGGTGACGCTGTGAACCTCGGGCTGTCGGGCAGGCTGACGCGAGCCACGATCGGCTCGCCGCTTACGCCTTTGTTTCTTTTGGCCGCGCTGGCGCTTGGCCTTCTGGCGGTGATTTCCATCCCGCGCGAGGAGGAGCCGCAAATCAGCGTGCCGCTGGTCGACATTTCGGTGCGCGCCGACGGGGTGCGGGCGGTCGACGCGATCGAGCTGATCAGCAAGCCGCTCGAGGCGATCGTCAAAAGCATCGATCAGGTCGAGCACATCTACAGCCAAACCGAAGACGACCGCGTTCTGGTGACGGCGCGTTTCAAGGTGGGGGTCGATCCGGACGATGCCATCGTGCGCGTCCACGAAAAAATCCGTGCCAACTATGACCGTATCCCGGCCGGCATTCCCGAGCCCCTGATCGTGGCGCGCGGGATCAACGACGTGCCGATCGTGGTCGTCACCCTGACGCCGAAGGCTGAAACGGCCGACCGTTGGACAGACCAGGCGCTGTTCGACGTCGCGGACGAGTTGCGCTCGGAACTGGCGAAGGTCGAGGACGTGGGCTTGAGTTTTCTCGTCGGCGGCCGGCCGCAGGAGATTCGTGTCGAGCCCGACCCGGGTCGGCTGGCGCTTTACGGCGTGCCGCTCGGTTCGTTGATTTCGGCGGTGCGCGACGCGAATAGAGCGTTTCCTCTGACCACGTTGCGCGAGCGCGACAACGCGGTTTCGACGATAGCTGGGCGCACGCTGGCGGGGGCGGAGGAAATCGGACTTCTGACCGTAACGGCGGCGGACGGGCGCGCCGTCTACGTCAAGGACGTCGCCACCGTCGTGCAGGCGCCGCGGAGCGACGATGCGCGCGTTTGGTCGCTGGCGCGCGGTGCCGACGGGAAATGGACGACGGTGCCCGCGATCAGTCTTGCCATCGCCAAGCGGTCGGGCGCCAACGCGGTGACGATTTCGCAGCGCGTCGTCGACCGCATCGCGGCGCTGAAGGGGCCGCTGATCCCCAATAGTCTCGACGCCACGATCACGCGCAACTACGGCTTGACGGCGAACGACAAGGCGAACGAGCTGCTGTTTCATCTGGGTCTGGCGACGATTTCGATCGTCATCCTGATCGCGATCGCCATCGGTTGGCGCGAGGCGATGGTGACCGCGGTCGTCATTCCCACGACGATCATGCTGACGCTGTTCGCCGCCAATCTGATGGGCTACACGATCAACCGCGTCAGCCTGTTCGCCCTGATTTTCTCGATCGGCATTCTGGTCGATGACGCCATCGTCATCATCGAGAACGTGGCGCGCCATTGGGCGATGCGCGACGGGCGCCCGCGCGTCCAGGCGGCGGTGGAGGCCGTCGCCGAGGTCGGCAACCCCACGATCATCGCGACACTGACAGTGGTGGCCGCACTTTTGCCGATGATGTTCGTCTCCGGGCTCATGGGACCTTACATGGCGCCCATCCCGGCCAACGCGTCGGCGGCGATGCTGTTCTCGTTTTTCGTCGCCGTCGTGTTGGCACCGTGGCTGATGACGAAATTCGCCTCGAAAGCGGGCTCGCACGCGCACGAAGCGGCGCACGGCGAAGGCCCGCTGGGGCGGCTTTATCGCCGCGTGGCCGAGCCTGTCATCCGGACACGCAAACGCGCGTGGATCTTCTTGATTTCGGTCGGCGTCGTCACGCTGGTGGCCTGTCTGTTATTCGCCACGAAGACGGTGACGGTGAAGCTCTTGCCGTTCGACAACAAGTCCGAGCTTCAAGTCGTGGTCGACTTGCCGGAAGGCGCGACGCTGGAGGCGAGCGAGCGCACGCTGCTGGAAGCAGCCGAGATCGTCAAAACGCTGCCCGAGGTGACGTCGGTGCAAGCCTATGCCGGCACGGCGGCGCCGTTCAACTTCAACGGGCTGGTGCGCCATTATTATTTCCGCCAGCGTCCCGAGCTCGGCGATCTGCAGGTGAATTTGAAGCCCAAGGACGATCGCGCGCGCGTCAGCCACGACATCGCGCTCGATCTGCGCACGCGGCTGGCGGCGTTGAAACTGCCCGCCGGAGCGGTCGTGAAAGTGGTCGAGGTTCCGCCGGGTCCGCCGGTGATCGCGACGCTGCTCGCCGAGATTTATGGACCGGACGCCGCAACGCGGCGCGCCGTCGCCGAGGAAACGAAGCGGCTGTTCAGGAGCGTGCCCTATATCGTGGATGTCGACGATTCCTACGGCGTGCCGCGGCCGCGGCTGCGTCTGACGATCAAGCGTGACGCCTTGGAGTTTTTCGCGCTCAAGGAGCAAGACGTTTCGGATTCGGTTGCCGCGTTGCTGACTGGGACGGTGGTCGGCTATTCGCATCGCGGCGAGGGGCGCAACCCGCTTGAGATTTCGGTGCGTCTGCCCCGCAGCGATCTGTCGTGGAATGCGAAATTGACGGCCACGCCGGTCGCCGTGCTGCGAACGGCGCAGGGCGCGAAGACGATCGAACTGGGCGAAGTGATGCACGCTGAACGCGAGGCCGGCTCGTTGCCGTTGTTCCGGCGCGACGGGCGGTTCGCCGAAATGGTGACCGCCGAGCTCGCCGGAACTTATGAAGCGCCGATCTACGGGATGCTCGACGTGGGCGCTGCCGTCGACGCGCACGACTGGGGCGCTTTGGCGAAGCCGACGATACGCCTTTACGGACAGCCGGAGGACGAGTCCAAACCCTCTCTGCTGTGGGACGGCGAGTGGGAGATTACCTATGTGACTTTTCGCGATATGGGGGCGGCGTTCATGGTCGCACTTTTGGGGATATACGTTCTCGTCGTGGCGCAGTTCAAAAGCTTCAAGCTGCCGCTTGTCATCCTGACGCCGATCCCGCTGACGTTGATCGGCATCGTGATCGGGCACGCGCTGTTCGGTGCACCGTTCACGGCGACCTCGATGATCGGGTTCATCGCGCTCGCGGGCATTATCGTGCGCAACTCCATTCTGCTGACCGATTTCATCCGCCACGGTCGCACGCCCGGACGTGCCTTGCGCGACGTGCTGCTGGAGGCGGGCGCGATCCGTTTCAAGCCGATCCTGCTGACGGCGCTGGCCGCGATGATCGGCGCGGCGGTGATCTTGACCGACCCGATCTTCCAGGGTCTGGCGATCTCGCTGCTGTTCGGCCTGGCATCGTCGACCCTTCTGACGCTGCTGGTCATACCGGCGATCTATGTCGCACTTCGAGACGACGTGGCCGAGGTGCGGCACCTCGACCTCGACACGCAAGCCTTGCGAACATAGCGAGCGAGGCCCGCGGTGTCCCTTGATCACGTTCGACACGGTCGTCGGCAAAGGGCTCGTTTTGCCGCCGAAGCGTTCGCCGAAGGCATTCTGGTCGGCCACAAAGGTGAAAAGCAGATGCCGGAATTCGTGCTCACGCCTGAGGAGATTGCCTCGTTGCTCGGCAGCGACATCACGGCAGGCTGTCGAAGGCGTCAGTCGTAACAGCCTGCCGCTTGTGTCATCTGAAAGCAATTGCCGGTCCGTTTGACCCCAGCGCCTCAACATGAGTCGCGAAAATAATTCTGGCCGTTTCAAGTTCGGCCGGGTCGTCGGAGTGCTGGCTACTCAAGGTCAGGACAGATTGGGTGGATGCGTTCATCGAATTGGGCGAGTTGCTCGGTCGACTGTCGACGGCTGCAAGCTTCACGGCGATTTGTACGTTGCTCAAGCAATATGCCGTCGGTTTTGGACTGAGCCGGGTGTCGTTCTTCGACCTTCGAAAGCCAACGCCGCGCATTCGCGAAGCGGTAATCTGCACCGATGCGCCTCAAGCGCTGCTCCGGCGCCTTGACCGTGCGGGAGACTTTTCATCGCACCCGTTGGTCACGCGCGCCCGGGGCACCCGTGAACCCTTTGAGATATCGATGTCCTTGGGGTTCGGCTTGAAGCGAACGCGTGATGCGCAACACCCGTTGCCGATTCCGGAACTGAACGGCTTGATCGTGCCCGTGCAAGAGGGGCATCAAGTGGTTGCGATGGCCACGTTGACCGGACTCAGACCCGTCCTGAGTCCGTTGGCGCGCGACGCGTTGAAGCTCGCTGTGCACGCCGGCTGGCAGAGATCGAAGGAGGTCGGATCCGGTGCGGCGGGTGTCAACGCGTTCGCGCTAACCTTGCGCGAAGTCGAGTGCCTGCGTTGGGTTGCGAGGGGTAAGACCGATCAAGAGGTCGCGCGCATTCTTTCGGTATCGGCGCGCACAGTGCGGTTTCACGTCCACAACGCCAAGGTGAAGCTCAACGTCGCGACACGGATCCAAGCCGTCACCAAGCTCATGCGTGAACGGCCGGATCTCGTCAGTAAGTAGTGTCGTCTTCGGAGGCGGAGCTCGTCACTGAGGTGGATCAGTGTTCTGCGCTGTGCACCCCCCAGATTAACGGCAGCTTGAGCCAACATTGGCGGCCTCCTTGGAAGTGCGAAAATCGCGACCGTCGGCGAACGCGATGCCTCAACCGTCGCTGCACTGATCGATCTCGCGGCCGTGCCGGGCAAGCTGGCGGAGCGAAAGCCGCCCGTCGACCAGCTCCGGTCGCACTTAGGCCAAAGAGTTCGCACATTCGCTCGCAAACTCCGCTTCCACGGCGCGCCGACGGCAGCACGGGCGGCGGCGCGAGATCAAGCTTACTCGAAGATTGGTGATCACAGAGGCTTGAGACAGATCAATTGATGGCGAGCCCGCTCTGACTAGGTTGGCTCATGAGGGCTTCCATCACACAGCCGCTCGTCCGCGGCTTTGGCTGGTTGCGCGCGATCCTGTCAAGCGCTTGGGCCAAGTTCGTGACGAACAAGCGAACGACGATATGGGTGTTCGCTGGCGTTGGCGTGCTTGCGCTTGTTGCGGTGGGGTTCGCCCTGTTCAACGCCGCGCCGCTCTCAGTGCGGGTTGCTGCGGTCGAGCGGGACGTGCCGGTGCGTGTGTTCGGCCTCGGCACGGTTGAAGCGCGCGTCGTCTCGAAGATCAGTTTCGAAGTCAGCGCGGCGCTCGTCGAACTGAACGCGGATCATGGCGACAAGGTCAAAAAGGGGGACGTTCTAGCGCGGCTGCACGCCACGGAGCAGGTCGCCAAAGTAATGAAGGCGAAGGCCGACCACTCCAGCGCCGAGGTCGCGGCGACGAAGACCGAAGCAAATTTGGCCAAGGCCCGTGCCGTGCTCGCCCAGAGGCAAGCCGCAAATCGGCGGAAGAGGGAGCTTGCGGCCAAGGGGTTCGTCTCTCAACAGGGCGCCGAGGAGGCGCAACGCGATGAAGACGTGGCGACTGCTGAAGCGTCGGTTGCTGCCCGGGATGTGGACGTGGCGCGGACGCAAGTCGAAACCGCACGCGCCCAACTTGCCTACGAAGAAACAATCCTCGACCACCACACGCTCTATGCGCCGTTCGACGGCGTCGTGGTTGAGCGCCTAAAGGAAGTTGGGTCCGTCGTCCGCGCGGGCGACGCGATCTTCACACTAACCGATCCCGAGTCGGTCTGGGCGCTCGCTTACGTGGATGAGGCGCGCGCCGGGCGGATCGCGGTTGGTCAGCCCGCCGAAGTGCGGCTGCGCTCGCGGCCCGAAACAGCGTACCACGGCCGCGTTGTCCGGGTCGGCATCGAAAGCGATCGCGTCAACGAAGAGCGGCGCGTCTACGTGAAGTGCGATCATTGTCCGCCCACCCTCCAACTGGGCGAGCAGGCCGAGCTGCTCGTAACGGTCGCGGTGTTGCCAAGCGCCTTACTGGTGCCCGAGGCTGCCGTCGAAGACTATGACGGCGTCAGCGGGACGTTATGGACGATCGAGGAAGGCCGCCTACGCCGCCGCCCGGCAAGGTTCCGCCATAAGACGGAAGACGCGCGGCTTGAGATCGTCGCGGGTCTTCCGAACGGCGCCAGCGTCGCGGTCGAGCCGGCGTCGAGCTTTCGCGAGGGGCGCGCCGCTTATGCGGCGACGCCGGCGCCGCCATGAATCTCGCTTACCGCGATGTCCGGCACAATTGGTTTCGCTTTCTGCTGACGTGCGTTGGCTTGGGGCTGCTTTTGGGCGTCGTGCTCGCGATGATCGGCATCTATCGCGGGATCGTCGTGGACGCGCTGACGATCGCGCGCGCCCCTGCAATCGACCTTTGGATCGTAGAAGCAGGCACGCGCGGACCGTTCGCGGAAGCATCGCGCATTCCGGGCGACACGCGCGAATCCATCGCCAGGCTGAGCGGCGTGAGGTCGGCCGGTAGCCTGACCTATCAAACCGTCGAAGCCGAACATCGGGCGCGCAAGCTCAGGCTCTACGTTATCGGCTACGAGCCGGAGCGTATCGGTGGCCCGCCATCGTTGATTGCGGGGCATGGCATCGTGCGCAGCCACTACGAACTCGTCGCCGATCGCACGACGGGGCTTCAGCTGGGTGACCGGATAGCGCTCGGACGCAATGTGTTCACCGTGGTCGGCCTGACGCGCGATCAGGTCAACTCGGGCGGCGATCCGGCAGTCTACATGACGTTGCTGGATGCGCAGAAGCTGCAATTCGATCTCGCGCCCGCCGCGGCGCGCGTGCAAGCTGCGCGCGGCATCGCGGGCGGGACCCGCGACACCATCAACGCGGTCGTCGCGCGCATCGCGCCCGGCGCCGCGGCGGATAATGTGGCGCGTACGGTCCGGCGCTGGAAGCATCTGTCCGCCATCACGCAGAGCGAGCAGGAGGTGATCCTTTCGCTCTCGCTCGTCGACCGCGCGCGGCGGCAGATCGGCCTTTTCACCTCTCTGCTGCTGATCGTGTCGGCGGTAATTATCGCGTTGATCATCTATACGATGACGATGGAGAAGTTGAAGCAGATCGCGACGCTCAAGCTGATCGGCGCGCCTGATCGCTCGATTATCGGGATGATCGTGCAACAGGCGCTTGCGCTCGGGTTGATTGGATTTTTTATCGGCGCAATTCTGATTGTCAACATCAAGGATTACTTCCCGCGCCGCGTCGTGCTCGAACCCGACAACGTGTTGGTGCTGGGCGCGATCGTCTTTGCCGTTTGCATTGTGTCGAGCGGCCTCGGCGTCAGAGCGGCGCTGCGTGTTGATCCTGCGACCGCGCTCGGGGGTTAGTCATGCAACCGGCGGCGAACAGCAGGGATGTCCTGGTTGGACTACGAGATGTCTCAAAGCACTTTGGTGAGGGCGAAACACGCGTCGACGCGTTGCGGAACGTCTCGCTTGAGATCCACGCAGCGGAGGTCATTGCGCTGTTGGGGCCGTCGGGGTCCGGCAAGACCACGTTGTTGAATGTCATCGGCTGCATCGTCGAGCCGTCGGGCGGTTGGATGGAGCTCGACGGCGACATCGTCTATGACGGGCGATGGCTGCGCAGCGACCTGCGGCGGCTTCGCTTGGACAAGATCGGCTTTATCTTTCAGTTCCACAATCTGCTGCCCTTTCTCGACGCGACCGACAATGTGGCGCTCGTGCTGCATCTCGCTGGGTTCGACGCGGCCCGCGCCAAGGCGCGCGCGGTGGAACTGCTCGATTATCTGGAGGTCAGCCATCGCAGGGCAGCCTTCCCGGCGCAGCTCTCCGGCGGCGAAGCGCAGCGCGTGGCGATCGCACGCGCGCTTGCGAACAAGCCGCGGATCATCTTGGCCGACGAACCCACGGCGGCGCTCGACTCGAAGCGAGCAGGCATCGTGATGGATTTGCTGCGCAAGGTCGCCGGCGAGCAGGATGCCGCGATCATCGCGGTCACGCATGACGAAAAGATCTTCGACCGGTTCGACCGGATCTATCAGTTGAGGGACGGCCGGCTCAGCAATGACGCGCTGGCGCCAGCCCAAGAGGAGCCAAACATGAGGGAACAAAATGGACGGCGCCAAGCGTGAGCGGACGGCGACGGTTGTCGAGAGCGGAACCGGGCCTTACGGTCAATATGTCACGTCCGGACGCCATGTCTTCGGCGCCGACGAACCGGAGGCGCTTGGTGGTCGCGACACTGGTCCCGATCCGTACGAACTGTTGTTGGCGGCCCTGGGTGCATGCACGTCGACGACCATCCGCCTCTATGCGGAGCGCCACAAATGGCCGCTCGAACGTGTGGAAGTGCGGCTGAGACACGCGCGCGCCGGCACGCCGTCGGGCGATGTGCCGGATCTGTTCGAGCGCGTGATTACGCTCACCGGCGCGCTCAGCGACGAACAGAGGCAGCGGCTGTTCGAAATTGCCGGCCGTTGCCCGGTGAGTCGCACGCTGCGCCGAGCATCGGAAATCGGTGACACGCTGGCTCCCGCGGAATCTACGTGCGGGCGGGAGGCGCGGTGGCCAACCGAGCAGCGCTCGGGGGCAGGGTGTCGATGTCGGCTAGTCGTCGTCGCGGCCCTTTTGGTCGCGATCGCCGCGCTGGTCGTTGGCGTTGTGGCAGCGCGTGCAGTTCTCGATGTTGCGGATGCCTTCTTCCAGGTGCTCGGCCACCATGCGGCTTTGCTGATGCTCGTGGCAGCCATAGCAAGTGTACCGGCGATAGTCCCCGCCGGCGTGGCACGTCGAGCATGCGACGTTGTGATCGGCATCGAGCGGAAAGACGCGGCTATGGTCGAACATCGCTGGCTTCCAGCCTGTGCTGCGATGGCACTCCGAACAGGACGCGGTCGCCGTCGCCGTGCGATGGAACGCATCGCTGGGGGCATCGTGACACGCGCTACATTGCGTGCGGACTTTCGCCTCCAGCAAACTGTGATCGAACGCAAGCGCCCGCTTGCTCGCAAGCGCGGGCGGCGGATGATCGCGATGGCATGCGGTGCAGTTCTTCTCGACAAGAGCCTGATGAAACACCGTGCGCCGCCGGTCGGTTTGGATCGTAACACCTTTCGTCGTGCGACGCCCGATATCGGCCACCACGTGACACGCCATGCAACGCTCGGGCGAGGCGCCTTGAAAGGGCGTGTGACAGGCGAGGCAGTCGTTCTCCAGCGCCTTGTGCGCGGGCATCAACTTGCCGGGGCCGACCATCTGGTGAGGATAGACGAGCGCGAGTGCTATCACGCCGGTAAGCGCCACGCCGATGAGCGCCGGCAGCCAGCGCCCGATCACCGCCACCCCCAAAACATGAAGACCGCCACGATGTGCGCCGTCGCCAACACGGCAAAGGACGCGGCCACACCCACGTGCACCTTTCGCCACTGCCGCACGAGATCGAACGCGAGACTATCCCAATAGAGCCGCTCCTCGACCTCCGCCTCGCTGACGCCGCGATCGCGCAAGCGCGTCCTCTGCTCGATCAGGCTCCGCTGAACGCGCATGAGCAGGTACTTGCCCGTGAGCCCGCTCGTCATATTCGCAAGCATCGCCAGAACCGCAAGCCAAGGCAGAACGCCGTTGAAGTGAATGCCCGCATGCACCAGCACCAGCAAGGATCCGATCCACGCCAACCACTCGTGCAAGCGCATGAACAAAAGTGGATGCCCCACGGCGATGATCTTGCGTTTGCGCAACGAGTGCCCGAACGACGCCAGGATCAGCAGAACGCCGGGAACGCCTAGATAACGTCCGATCCAAACCGCGCCCGCAACGTGCAAGAGCAGATCGAGCACGACCGCCGAACCGATCAACGCCGCCAAAGACGCGTAGAACGGCAGAATCTCCTTTAGAATAACGCTCGTTCGCACAGCTTCGGTCCGCCCCGCGACCGGCCATTCCGGCTCGCACGGCACTCTCCACGACCTTGGGTTGGGGCATCATTGACGCAAGTCAACCGAACCTCGGACCAGACGTGCATGATTGCCGGCGCCTGCACACGCCGAAGAAGGACGACCGGCGCTGGAGAAGCCCCATGCGCAGCCTAACCACTGTTGGCCTTGTCATTGCAGCGCTTGCCGTCGGCGCCTGGATTGGCCTTCCGCTGTTGTTTAAGACGCTGGGCCTGCATCCCGACTATGCCGGCGAACGGATCGCGTTCCCGGGCGGCCGCGCCTTGATCGTCACCACAAGCCACGGCGCTCTTTCGCCGGGCACTGAGGCGACCGGCGTTTTCGCCTCCGAGATGACGGGCCCTTACTACGTCTTCAACGACGCGGGCCTGCACGTCGATGTTGCAAGCATCGCCGGCGGGGCAATCCCGATCGATCCGTTGTCATTCTATTGGTTTGTCGAAACGCACGACGACAAGCGCTTCAAAGTGGACGCCGCGTTTCGCGGCAAGGTGCGAAACGCGCTCAAGATCGACGATGTGGACTTCGCGAGCTACGACATCGTCTATCTCGCCGGCGGTTGGGGCGCTGCCTACGATCTTGGCCAGTCCGATGTCTTGGGACGGAAGCTCACCGAAGCCTGGAAGGCCGGACGCATTCTGGGCGGGGTTTGCCATGGGCCGCGAGGCCTGCTCCGAACTCAGGATGAGACCGGCGCGCCGCTCGTGCGCGGTCGGCGTGTGACCGGCGTCAGCGACAAGCAAGTGCAAGAGCTCGGCATCACGATGACGCCGCTCCACCCTGAGCGCGAACTCCGCGCGGCAGGCGCCCGGTTTGAAGGCGCGACCGCCTTTCGCGACATCTTCGCAAATCACGTCGTCAGCGACGGACGCTTGATCACCGGACAGAATCAAAATGCGGCGCTTGAAGTCGCCGCAACCATGATCGCTGCGGCGAAACGGGCGAGAGAGAGGGGCGCGCTGCAATAGCGTCAACGCCCGACACTCTAAGAAAGCGCTGTAACGGCCCGCTTCTTGCCGGTGAGCACTGCTTTCACGAGGCTCTCCTTGCGCGCCCAACTCGCGATCGCGACGCCCGCGACATGGAGACGACGAGGATAAGCGTGAGGATGGCAAACAGTTCGTGCAACTCCATCATCGCGTTTTCCTCTTCTAATGCGCCATGAGCACCGGCATCTTCATCGATCTCAGCACATGCAGCGTGGCGCCGCCAAAGATCCACTCGCGAAACCAAGAGCGGGCGAAGGCCCCCATGACAATCAAGTCAGCCTCTGCCTCAGCCGCTGCCTTGAGAATCTCAGCGCCGGCTTGCGCGTCCGGGGGTTCGAAGGCGCGTGTGCGTATGTTGCGCGCGCGTTCAGCGAGGTAGTCGGCGATGCGGAAGGCCGGGTAGCGGGTGACGCTCGAGAACACTTCCTTGCCGCGGCCGATCAGGAGCTCAACGTGCTCGGCGCGTTCGATGAAGGGTAGGGCGCCGTGCACGGCCAGGGCCGCTTCGCGGCTGCCGTTCCAGGCGATGAGGATGCGTTTGCCCACGGAAGGGAATGTGCCGCGCGAGGGGACGATGAGTGTCGGACGGCCGCTGCCCATGACGCATTGGATCTCGGCTTCGAGGCCGGGCTCGTCCGTGCCGAGGTCGGTTTGTTCGATGACGACGAGATCGTTGAAGCGGCTCGACCAGCGGAGAAGGTCGCTGGCGTTGCCTTCGCCGACTTTCCAGTCGCCGGAAAGTTTTGTGCGCTCCAGGAACGCGCGAAACGCCGCTTCGGCCTTGCCCACCTTCTCCGCGTCGCGGGCTTGGCGGTCCAACACGCTTTGCGACCTTGCGCCCATCACGGTCTTCATGGCGGCGATGTCGCTCATCGTGTAGAGGCCGGTTAGCCGCGCGCCGAAGGTTTGGGCGATGTGGCCCGCAACGTCGATGTGCGGCGACCAGGTCTCATGATACTTCACATGCACCAGAACGTCGCGGTAGGTCATGAGTACAGTCTCCTTCACGTATCATCGGAACGCAGGCAGGCAATATGGGTGCCTTGCGACAAACATCAACTTGACGAAGATCAAAGCCGCGCCAGCCGCAGTGTGAAATCGTGTGGTGAAATCCACACCGTTGCTGCCGTGGAGGCTGGTTGATGCGAAGTCTTGCAATCGCTCTGGACGATACGCTGGCGAGCTGCAGCGCGCTGGATGTAGCGGTCGCGCTTGCGGGCCGGCTTGACGCCGCGCTCACGGGCCTCACCGTGCTCGATATCGACTACCTGACGGCGCCGCAGCCGATGCCGATCGGCGGCGCATACTACAAGTTCAAGTCCGATCTGGCCCGGCTTGAACATGCACATGAGCAGGCGGTGCGTCTGCGCGAGCGATTTCTCGCGCGCTGCGCGGCGAGCAAAGTGCACTCTAGGGTCGCGATGCTCGAAGGCACTCCGTCCGAAGAGGTGCGAACGGCCGCCGTCACGCATGACGCGATCATGATGGGGCGGGACACGGAGTTTCACGGGGAACCCAGCGGCGGTCTCGCCAAGACAGTTGCGCGCATTCTGAAAGGTCAGCCGCGGCCGCTGTTCGTGATTCCAACGGCTGCTAAGCCGCCGTCGCGCGTGCTCATTGCCTATGACGGCAGTGTTGCCGCGGCGCGGGCGCTACAGATTTTCACGCTGCTCGGGCTCGCGCGCGAGTGCGAGCTGCACGCGGTGTCCACGCACGCTGAGCGCGGTGTGGCCGAGCGGAATCTCAAGCAAGCGCGCGCTTACCTGCAGCTCTATGGGCACGACTGCGATGCACACGCGCTGGTTTCAAACAGCGATCCTGCGCAGGTCCTGATCGATCATGTGTCAGGCACCAGCGCCGATCTGCTGGTGATGGGGGCTTACGGGCATAGCGGCTGGCGCGAGACGCTGCTGGGCTCGTGCACGACGCGGCTTCTGGCGCAGTGCCCGACGTCGCTGTTCATCTACCATTGAGGGAGCTCCATGACGGCTTTCAGTCTTCGGAACATCTTGCTCGCGACGGACCTGACGGCCTTCTCGGATCGAGCGTTCGACCGGGCGCTTCTGCTGGCGGAAGAGCAGAAGGCAAAGCTGCGCGTGCTCCATGTCATCGATTCCAATTTGCTACCCGCGGAACTTGTCCAGGAGAGCATAGCGGAAGCCAAAGCTATACTGGAGCGCGACGTGCGGGAGTGCGTGAGCGGGCAGCTGGTCGAGGCGTCGGTGAAGGCTGCGACCGGCGCGGCCGACACCGTCGTCGTTGAGGAGGCCTCCAAGATGCCGGCCGATCTCATCGTCATGGGTCTTGCACAGCATGGCACCGTGAGTGCGATGGTGCGCGGAACGACGATTGATCGCGTGGTGCGGGCGTCTGCGTGTCCGGTGCTGGCGGTTAAGCGGCGGGCGCGGCGGGCGTATGGGTCGATCTTGGTCAGCGTGGATGGTGGCGAGCCCTCGCGTCATGCTTTGACGGTGGCCTTGCGCGCGTTTCCGGGTGCGAAGATTTCGATCGTTCATGCGGACGAAAGCGGTCAGCTCGGCGCGCGCCATCAGGTGGAAGACATGGTTCGCGTGAAGTGCCAAGAGCTTGGCGTTGCCGGTCAGGGTGGGCCGCAGCTGATCGTCAAGAGCGGCCGCGCGGTTGGAGTGCTGCAGCGTGTGATCGCCGAATCGAACCCTGACCTTGTGATCTTCGGAACGCACGGCCGGAAGGGCGTGGCGCGGGCCTTCCTTGGCAGCGTCGCGGAAACACTTCTCGAGGTGTTGACGGCGGACGCGCTGGTCGTGCGCGCATAGAATCTGGTGACCCTGAAGGGCGGGGGCTCGCGAGGTGTTGATGCCCTTGCCCCTTGCGACGACAAATGCATGCCGTTCAACCCGCGCGGGTGCCCCGCATCGAGTCCGGAGCTGATTGCAAAGCCCATTCGTCTCAGCAATTGCGTCATGGACATGTCGCTAAAGGGCCTTCCAGCGAGGTTCGGAAAAATGAACTCGCTCGTTCTCAAGCTTTCCAATGCATCGAGAATTTCCGACGCCCGATCGCTCAGCGGAACTCGGTGCTCTTTTCCGACTTTCATTCGCTCCCGTGGCACCGTCCACACGCGACCGGCGCGATCGACTTCAGACCACCGCGCACCTCGCGCCTCGCCCGAGCGAGCTGCGGTCAGGACAACGAACTCCAGGAGATGCGAGCAAAGATCGTCGCGGCCGCGGAGCGTGGCCATGAACGCCGGCACTTGATCAAAGGGGAGCGCGCGATGGTGGCCGCGGGTTAGCTTCTGCCTTCGCGGCAGGAGGTGGCTGACCGCCCGCGCCAGCGGGCGGGCCGGCACCGTCAACCAAATTGGTCGCAGAACCGTCAACACGGCTTCAGTGTCGACTTCCTTCAGCCACAAGCGCCGTATTGGAGCGGCATGGTCGCGAAGGGTCATCACCTCGCAAGGGAAACGCCCTCTTTACCGGCGACACCAAGGCCCATCTCTCGCTGACGGCCCCGCAGGGCGTACATGAAGACCCACCGCTTGCGGTCACTGTCGATCGAAAGGTACAGTCCGCCACTTTCGCTCAGACGGCCGGTATTTGTCGCCGAGGCGACCTGTTTGGAGTTTAGCTTGTGAAGCACTCTCGGCGCCATGGTTCACCTCTCGGTCCCGTTCTGGCCCTGTTGTTGGGCCGGACAAACTCGGACGCGTGCGAACAGGGGCAACCTATTGATGGAGGAACGATTGCGCAGGGCTTGCCTTCCGGAGGACGTCCGCGGAGCGCTACGAACGCCCGCGACGTCCACACCTCCGGACACCCCATCCGCCACTGCCGAAAAGGCTATGCTTAGCCTCTAACTCGCCCGGTCAAGTCCGCTTGCACGCCGTTCCTCAAGTTGATCCGCTCCAACTCTCTGCGCTCATCGGCGACATCTACGAGTGCGCGCTTGAGCCGTCACGCTGGAATGACACGCTGACGCGTTTCGTCTCCGTGTTCAGCCCGCCGGACTGGGATGTGGCCGCGCTCATGTGGGAAGGCATGAACAAGCCGGCCGTGCGCTGGGTTGGAACCACCGGCCTCGTCGCGCACGCGATCCAAGCCTACGAGATGGTCTTCGCCGGCACGAATGTGTGGAGTTCGCGCGCGGTCGGACTGCCGATGGGACAGGTGATCGATACCGACGAACTGCTGACCCGCGCGGAGTTCCTGAAAAGCGACCTCTACCAGAAATTCCTGAAGACCTGGCGCATGGAGATGGCACTGTTCGTGATCTTCGAACGCGCCGACGACGAGCAACTGGCGCTGGCGATGCCGGGTCCGCCGGACCGCGAAATCGACGGGCTGAAGCGCGGCCTGCGCCTCATCGCGCCGCACGTTCAGCGCACGATGCGCATCAGCCACGGCCTCGCCGAAGCACACTTGCGCGCCGCGGGAGCCGAGGCCGCGCTGAACCTCGGTCATGTGGCCATCCTCGCATTGGACGCAAGCCTGCGCGTCATCAGCCACAATGCGAAGGCGGAGGGACTGGCACATCTTGGTCTTTACGCGCTGCACAACGGCCGCGCGCTCTTCGCCAGCATGGACGTGCAAAAGCGACTGTCGGCGCTCGCCGCGCAAGACACGCCTGCCAGCGACGCTTTCAATATCGATAGCGCTGCCGGCGAGCGCTACGCCGCGTTGGCCATGAACGTCCGCCCGCAGCGCGAACAAGTTCTGGGCGGCTGGATCGAAGGCGCCAAAATCATCCTCTCGATCTCGATGCCCCACCCGGCGCCGCTGATCGAGGTCGACCGACTACGCGCCTGGTTCGACCTGACGCCGTCGGAGGCGCGCCTCGCCGCCGCACTCATGACCGGCAAAACACTCGCCACCTACGCCTCCGAGCGCGGCGTCAGCGTCGAAGCCGCCCGCTTCCTGCTCAAAGGCGTCTTCCGCAAAACCGGCGCCGAGAGCCAGGCGCAACTTGTGACACTGATCAAACAAGTCCCGGAAAGCTGACACGCGCTACCCAAACGGGGAGCGCCGCCGACCGTGCGGCCGATCTACCGTTCGCGAGCTAACGAGGACGACAGCCACCATGCAACGCAACATAGCCGCCGCAACATTTGCCGCCACCGCACTCATCGCGCTCGCCGCCGTCCCGGCGTCCGCCGGTCAAACCCGGGTCGAAGTGACTTGTGCCGCTAGCGACGCGCTGCCACCAGCAGGTCCCGGTCTCGTCTACACAACCTGCGCCGGACAGCAGCAATACCGCTTTCAATCCGATGGCATCCCAACAAGCTACGGCATCAAGTTCACAGCCCCGCCGACGCATTGCTCCGACGTCAACTATCAAGTCTACGCAACCTACGAAGACCGCTTGCTTGGCCGCACGCGTGCATTCCTGGCAGCAGGCCAAAGCGAGATTGTGCCGATCGGTAACGACTTCGCGCGCGGTCTGCAGGTGGTCAACATCCGCGCCCTCGGCAAAGTCGGCGGTTGCAATCAGGGCCGCATGCACAGCTGGGCCGCCCTCGTCGAACTCGTTGTGATCCCATGAGGCGCGCGCCATGAGGATTAAACACACCGCCGGCCTCGTCGCGCTCTGCGGAGCCCTCGGCACCGCCAGCGCCGAGCCCGCGCAATCTCTGCAAGGCACCTGCATCACCAACAACACCTACGCCGGCACCGTGAACGAATGCCTCGGTCCCCAGGCGACGCCCGACCTTCGCTTCACCTCCGCGGGCCCACAGTTCAACTATTCGGTGACGATCCAGGCCTCGCCAATGCACTGCTCGAAGGTTGGTATTCACGTCTTCACCTATGATCTCCGCAACACACTCGGCGGCACCGGTCTCCTTTCGCCAGGACAGGCTCAGACAATCAGCATCGGCAGCGGTTACGCCGCGGGCCTACAAATCGCGAAGGTGAAAGCCTTCGGGTGGATCAGCGACACCGGCTGCAACCGCGGCTTCCTGCAGAGCTGGGCTGCAACGGCCACGGTGGTCCAGCAGTAGCCACCGAGGCAACCCACCCATTTGATCGCGCATGGCTTGCGTGTCACGATAGGCGTTTGGCGATACCGAACGCCGTCGGGACTTCAACGGGCAAGCGCTAATGAACGCTGAAATCAAAGCACTCGCGCGGAGCCGCTGGCGGGTGGCGATCGCGCTGAGCGCAGCCGTCTTCATCCTCTATTTCGGGTTCATCCTGGCGGTCGCCTTTGCCAAAGACGTCATGGCGAGTGAAATCGCGCCGGGGCTGAGCCTTGGAATTCTGGCCGGCGCGCTCGTGATCGTCGGTGCCTGGATCACGACCTGGATCTACGTCACCTGGGCCAACCGCCACTTCGACACCCGCCGCTCGGGCATCGAAGGACGGAGCGCCGAATGACCCCGACAGCCCCCGCGACCTCCCTTGGCGAACCGAACTTCACCGCCATCGCCTTCTTCCTTGCATTCATTGCGGCCACGCTCGTGATCACGTACTGGGCGGCGCGCAAGACCAAGACGACCGAGGAATACTTCGCCGCCGGCCGCTCCATCAGCGGCCGCCAGAACGGCTTTGCACTCGCCGGCGACTATATGAGCGCGGCGAGCTTTCTCGGCATCGCCGGAATTGTCTCGCTGTCGGGCTTTGACGGTCTGATCTATTCGACCGGCTGGCTTGTCGGCTGGCCCGTGGTGCTGTTCCTAATCGCCGAGCCGCTGCGCAATCTGGGCAAGTACACGTTCGCGGACGTCGTGAGCTTCCGTCTGCAACAAACACCGGTCCGCGTCGCCGCCGCGATCGGCACGCTCGCGGTCGTAACCTTCTACCTGATCGCGCAGATGGTCGGCGCCGGAACGTTGATCAAACTGATGTTCGGCATCTCCTACGAACTCGCCGTCGTAGGCGTCGGCATCGTCATGCTGGCTTACGTTCTCTTCGGCGGCATGCTCGCCACCACGTGGGTGCAGATCGTGAAGGCCGTGCTTCTGCTCGGCGGCGCAGCGCTGCTCTGCGTCCTGACGCTGGCACAATTTCAGTTCAACCCGCTCTTGCTCTTCCAGAAAGCGGTCGAATCCTACGGACCAGCCGTGCTCGCCCCCGGCAAGCAAGTCGCCAACCCCTGGGACGCGATCTCGCTCGGCCTCGCCCTGATGTTCGGCACCGCCGGCTTGCCGCACATCCTGATGCGTTTCTACACCGTCCCCGATGCCAAGGCCGCGCGCCAATCTGTTTTCTGGGCGACCGGACTCATCGGCGCGTTCTACCTGATGACCTTCATCTTAGGATTCGGTGCGATGGTACTCGTCGGCCGCGAGGCGATCGTCGCCGTCGACAAGGGCGGCAACATGGCGGCCCCGCTTCTGGCAGAGGCGCTGGGCGGCACGGGCTTGCTCGGCTTCATCGCCGCGGTCGCGTTCGCAACGATCCTCGCCGTCGTCGCAGGCCTTACACTCTCGGGCGCTGCCGCTCTCAGCCACGACCTCTGGGTTTCCGTGCACCGCAAAGGCAATGCGCCGCGCGAGGAGCAGCTGATGGTCGCGCGCATCGCGACCATCGTGCTCGGCATCGTCGCGATCCTGCTGGGCATCCTCTTCAAGGGCCAGAACGTCGCCTTCATGGTCGGCCTCGCCTTCGCGGTCGCCGCCTCGGGCAACTTCCCGGCCCTCGTGCTCTCCATATTCTGGCGCGGCTTCACAACCGCAGGCGCCGTCGCCTCAATCGTCACCGGCACGGTCGCAAGCCTCACCCTGATCGCACTCTCGCCGGTGATCATGGTCGACATGCTCGGCGCCGAAAGCGCGCTCTTCCCGCTCAAGAACCCCGCGATCGTGACCATCCCCCTCGGCTTCGCAGTCGGCATCCTGGTCTCCCTGTTGCGGCCCGAAGCTTCCGCCCGCAACGCCTACGATGCTAAAGAACGGCAGATGATTATGGGGACAGACTGATGCTAGCACTGCTGGCTGCCGCGGCCCTCGCCAACCCGACATTCGACGCCGAAACAATCCCGAAGACCAGAGCCGCCATCGCCGCCGTTTGCAGTGCCTCACCCGCCATCACGGTGAAGTGGGACGCCTTCGGCGACGACGCAGACGGCGCTAATGCCTTCGTCGGCAGCCGTCTCACGTTCCTCAGCACTGCGTTCGGGACCGTCTGCAGGAACCCTGCCCTGAAACCCGAAGTCGGCAAACTGATTTCAAGAATCGTGTTGAGCCAAGCCTATGGTGCGCCGGATCCCATGATCTATCTGCTGAAGGGAACGCTGCACGTCGAATATCTTTGGGCCCAAGGCGAACCGGCACCCGACGCCGCCTTCGTCGCGACCGAGATCGCCGCACGCCTCCGTGGCGAGGAAATGGAAGCGCCGTAAGGTCTAGCCTTGCCCCGCTAACACCGCCCGGCATTCATCCGGCAGCTGGTCGAGCGTCAGCGGCTTCTTCGGCACATAAGTCCCGGTGCTCTCTTGCATCCACGAGCGATCGTCGAACCACGACTGCAACTCCGCGCCGCAGCCGTCGCCCTCGGGCGGTTCGTCCTGCGCCTTGCAGTCGCCGCTCTCCGACGGGCACGCGAGCCGTACATGCATATGGGCCGCATGCCCCGTCCAAGGCCGCACCTTGCGTAGCCAACCGCGCGCGCTAACCGGCGAGCGTTGACATAGCGCCCGCTTGATCACCGGTGACACGAAGATCCGCTCGACCTCGTCGGCCTCCGCGGCGCGCTTGACCATCGCCAGTTGCGCCGCACCGAAGGCGGCCGTCACCTTCATCGCATCGAAGTCGACGAAGGACGGTGGCTCGTAATTCTCGATGTCGTCAGCGTCCAGCTTCCGCGCCGGCATCGGCGTCAACCAGATGTCGGCATCGAGCCCCACTTGATGCGAGTTGTGGCTTGAGGGCAGGGGCCCGCCACGCGGCTGCGCCAGATCGCCAACCAAGAGCCCGCGATATCCATCCGCCGCCACCTCATCCGCGAGCATTCGGATGAACGCGATTAATTCCGGATGCCCCCAGGCGCGATTGCGCGACGGCTTCAGCACCTGCCAATGCGGACCCGATTGCGCCAACGCACTCGCCCCCGCAATGCACCCGCGCGTGTAAGAGCCAAAGACCTGCGACCGCCCGCCGCTTGGCAGCCGCACCGCCGAGAACTGCACCGCCGCCGTCACCACATCGCTCTCCGGTGGATTCGGCACTGGCGCATTCGACACGGGTGGCTGTACGCGTTCGCCGCACGCGGCCAACAGAAACACAAACACGGCGAGCAAGACTTTCACGGCGTGGATCACGGCAGATTCACCATCGAATCTTGGGGATCAAGATCATCGGCCCGCATCGTGGCGGAAGCTAGGCGACTGTGGGTTGTTTCAGGGCTGGCCAACCACCATCTTTGCCGCACAACGCAGGGGTAGTCAGTTGCCCCTGCATCCGCTACAAACCGCCGCTTTCCCGCACCCCTAAGGGTTGCGTGCGCCAAAACCGAGACCAAGCCGCCCATGTTTGCCGTCCTCATTACCGTCCAAGTCGTCGTCTGCATCGCCATGATCGGCGTGATCCTATTGCAGCGCTCGGAAGGCGGCGGTCTGGGCCTAGGCACAGGCGGTGGGGTTGGTGGGCTGATGACCGGCCGTGGCACCGCGAACGCGCTGACGCGCACGACGGTGATTCTTGCCGCGATCTTCATTTCGACCTCAATCGCGCTCGCACTCGTCGCGAAGTCGACGGTCAAGAACAACCCGCTCGCACCCGCAGGCGGCAATGGCCCGGCACCCTTGACGACGTTGCCCGGGACACAGCCGCCTGCAACGCCGACACCGGCATCGCCGTCGGCGATTCCCGTTCCAGCCGAACCGTCGCCGTCCACACCTGCGCCCGCGGCACCTGCAGCCCCTGCACCGGCCGCACCGACAGGTGGGACCAATCCATAGCGGTTTTCCGCAACTGTTAACGTGCCGTGCCTAGCGTGAAACGCGTTCCACGAACGCGTGGAATTTTTTCTTGTTCGTGTCCCAGACACTTGCTTACTGTGTAGGTCCATGGCGCGGTTCATCTTCATCACCGGCGGCGTGGTTTCATCCCTCGGCAAAGGTCTCGCTTCAGCGGCACTCGGTGCGCTTCTCCAAGCGCGCGGATTCAAAGTCCGTCTGAGAAAACTCGACCCCTATCTGAACGTCGATCCGGGCACGATGTCCCCGTATCAGCACGGCGAGGTCTTCGTGACCGACGACGGCGCCGAAACGGACCTCGACCTCGGGCACTACGAACGCTTCACCGGCGTGTCGGCGACGAAGGGCGACAACATCACGACCGGCAGGCTCTATCTCGACATCCTCACGCGCGAGCGCCGGGGCGACTATCTGGGCGCCACAATCCAGGTCATCCCGCACGTCACCGACGCGATCAAAGAGTTCGTGATCAACGACACCGACGATGTCGACTTCGTGCTCTGCGAAATCGGCGGCACGGTGGGCGACATCGAAGGCCTGCCGTTCTTCGAGGCCATCCGCCAGCTGCGCAACGATCTCACCCGCGAGCGCAGCCTATTCATACACGTCACGCTGGTCCCCTATATCGCCGCCTCCGGCGAACTGAAGACGAAGCCGACGCAGCACTCTGTCAAGGAGTTGCGCTCGATCGGCATCCAGCCCGACATCGTGCTCTGCCGCTCCGACCGCGAAGTCCCGGCGGAAGAGCGCCGCAAGATCGCGCTGTTCTGCAACGTCAATCCGACCAGCGTCATCCAAGCGCTCGACGTCAAGACGATCTACGAAGTACCGCTGAGCTATCACGCTCAAGGCCTCGACGACGAAGTGCTCAACATCTTCGGCATCAAAGACGCCCCTGCGCCGAAGCTCGCGCCGTGGGTCAGCGTCGTGAAACGCGTCAAGGAACCGGAAGGCGAAGTAAAGGTCGCCATCGTCGGCAAATACACCGGCCTGCTCGACGCCTATAAGTCGCTGAACGAAGCGCTCACCCACGGCGGCATCGCCAACAACGTGCGCGTCAAGGCCGAATGGATCGAATCCGAAATCTTCGAAGAGCCCGGCCACATCCAGGCGCTCGAAGACGTGCACGCGATTCTGGTGCCCGGCGGCTTCGGCGAGCGAGGCACGATTGGCAAGATCGAAGCGGCAAAGTTCGCCCGCACGCGCAAGGTGCCGTACTTCGGCATCTGCTTCGGACTACAAATGGCCGTGATCGAAGCCGCGCGCAACATCGCGGGCCTCGAAGGGGCAAGCTCGACCGAGTTCGGCCCTTGCAAGCACGTTCTTGTCGGCCTGATGACCGAATGGATGCGCGGCAACCAAATCGAACAACGCCGCGCCGGCGGCGACCTCGGCGGCACCATGCGCGTCGGCAAGTACACCGCCGCGCTCAAGCCAGGCAGCAAGGTCGCGGAAATCTACGGCACGACCACAATCGAAGAGCGCCACCGCCACCGCTATGAAGTGAACGCCGAGTATCGCGGCATCCTGGAGAAGGCGGGCTTCATCTTCTCCGGCATGTCGCCCGACGGCCTGCTGCCCGAGATCTGCGAGCGCCCCGACCACCCGTGGTTCATCGGCGTCCAGTATCACCCGGAGCTAAAATCGCGTCCGTTCGAACCTCACCCATTGTTCGCAAGCTTCATCGCGGCGGCGGTAACGCAGAGCCGGTTGGTCTAACGGACCGCCTGGTGCACAGCTTTCAGCGTCGCGAGTAACTTCTCGGCGCCATCCAGCGGCAGGCAACTCGGCCCGTCGCACAGGGCCTTATCCGGCTCCGGATGAAACTCAAGGAACACGCCATCAGCACCGGCGGCGATCGCGGCCTTCGCGATGATGGGGACACCTTCCCGCCGTCCGCCGGTCGAGCCGCCGTTCGTGCGTGGGTCGGCGCCGGGCAGCTGCACCGCGTGCGTGGCGTCAATCGTCACCGGCACGCCCAGGCGCTGCATCTCGCCGATCGCAAGCATGTCGACGACCAGATTGTTGTAACCGAACGAACTCCCGCGCTCGCAGAGCACGATCTCCAGCTTCGGCGCCGCCTCGCGCGCCTTCGTGATGATGTTCTTGCAATCCCACGGCGCCAGAAACTGCGCCTTCTTCACGTGCAGCCAGCCGCCTGCGGCTTCGGTTGCGCGCGCCGCCGCAACCACAAGATCGGTCTGGCGGCAGAGGAACGCCGGGATCTGCACCACGTCGGCAACCGCCGCCACCGGCGCGGCCTGATCGACCTCGTGAATGTCGGTCGCGAGCGGCACGTTCAGCTGGCGCTTCACCTCGGCCAGCATCGCGAGCCCGTCTTTCAAGCCCGGCCCGCGATAACTCTTGATCGACGAACGGTTTGCCTTGTCGAAGCTCGCTTTGAAAATATAGGGCAGCCCAAGCTTCGCCGTCACTGACTGGAGATGGCGCCCAACTTTGAGCGCCAAATCCAAATTCTCCAGCACGTTCAAGCCCGCAATCACGAGCAACGGCTGGCCGGCCCCAAGCGAAACATTCCAACGCTTCAGATGCACGGCCGCCATCACAACTCTCCAGACCTACCCCGTTGAAGCCCGCTAGGTAGGTTTTGGGCGGACGAAACGCAAGCTGCTAGAGCAGCGACATCACCGCGCCAACCAGCCCGCCGCCGAAAAGCAGCAACACGGCGACGCCTTGAACCATAAAGCCCATGCTGCGCTTGCCGGCTTCGGCGATATAGCCCTGCGCGTACATGACCCGTCCGACGATCCAAACGAGGCCAAGCGCCGCCGCAATGCGCGGATCCCAATACATCGCAAAGATCCAGAGGCTGCCCAGGAAAAGCGGCATCCACTCCAACGTGTTCATCTGCACGCGATAAGTGCGCTCGAAGTCTGGATTGCCGGTCACTGCCGGTGCCTTGATTCCGTGCTTACCGCGCGCCTGAGCAACCAAAATCCCCGTCCAAAACAAAAACAGCAACGAACCAAGCGTCACCAAAACTACCAAACCTGACATAGCGAGATTCCCCTCTCACGAAGCCGCCGGGATCGGCGACTCACTTGCTCCCCAGGCTAAGCGCAAGCGTGGGGAAATGAAGGGGGCAATGGACCGAAAGGTTAAGCGGCAAGGGAAATTGCGGGACCGAGGCTCGCGGAGGAAGCTCCTCCGCATCCGGCGCGGACATTTGTTGGCGCCGCGCCATTGGGTTAATGGTCAGTTTGCAAAGAAGGAGATAGCAATGTCGGCACCGCCGGAGAAGCAAGCTTGGTCGGGCCGATTTGCGTTTCTGATGGCAACCGTCGGTTCCGCGGTCGGCCTAGGGAGTATCTGGAAGTTCCCCTACATGGTCGGCGCCAACGGCGGCAGCGCATTCCTGTTTGCGTATCTTGCCAGTCTCGTCGTGTTGATCCTGCCGCTGATGATCGGCGAATTCGTGATCGGCCGGCGGGGCGGCAAAAGCGCCGTCGGCAGCCTGGCCAAGGTGGCCGTAGAAAGTGGGGCAACGTCGTGGTGGGGGGCCGTCGGCGCGTGGGGCGTTCTCACCGGCTTCTTGATCTTGAGCTTCTACTCCGTGATCGGCGGCTGGACGATTGCCTATGTGCCGCAAGCGTTGAGCAACGCGTTCGCCGGGCAATCGCCGGAGTCAATCGGCGCATCGTTCGGCGCAATGCTGGCGGACCCCGTCGGACTCGCGTTTCACCATGCCGTTTTCATGGCCATGACCGCGGTTGTTGTCGCACGTGGCATCAGTGACGGCATCGAACGCGCAGTCACATTTCTCATGCCCCTGATGTTCATCATCCTGATTGGCCTTGTCGGCTACGCGTTTGCGACAGCCGACATCGGCGCCGCTGCAACTTTCTTCTTCAAGCCCGACTGGTCGAAACTGACGCCCGAGGTCGCACTCAGCGCGATTGGGCTCGGCTTCTTTTCGATTGGTACCGGGATCGGTGCCATGATCACCTACGCCGCATACGCGCCGCGCGAGATCCGGCTCGGGCAAGCGGCGGTGTGGACGATCGCCGCCGACACGTTCGCCTCGTTCCTTGCGGCCTTTGCGATCTTTCCGCTTGTTTTTGCCTACGGCCTCAACCCAGGCGAAGGCGCGGGCCTCATGTTCACGACGCTGCCGATAGCCTTCGGGCAGATGCCGGCTGGCGCTTATGTTGGGGCTGCGTTCTTCCTTCTCCTTGTGATATCGGCCCTCGCCTCGGCGATCTCGCTCCTCGAACTCGTGGTCGCTTGGGTAACCGAGCGCGTCGGCGTGGCCCGCCCCGTCGCCGCCTATGGTAGCGCGCTTATCTGCTGGGTGATCGGCCTCGGCACCGTTCTGTCGTTTAACAACTGGAGCAAGTGGTTCCCGCTCGCATCGGTTCCGCCCTTCGAGACAAAGACGTTCTTCGACATCGTCGACTACCTAACCTCAAACATCATGCTGCCCTTGGGGGGCATCTTCCTGGGCTTGTTCGTTGGTTGGGTGATGTCGAAGGAAGCGGTGCTGGCAGAGCTTGGACTCAAGGACGGCCCAAGGTGGCGCGCCTTGCAGTTCCTTCTGGGAATCGTGGTGCCGATCGTCATCTTCGTTCTGTTCGTGGCAAATCTGGGCTTCGTCAAACTCGCAACTGACGGCTGAGCGAACCGCCGCAGAGCGACGGCCTTTCGCCCCCGCCTCGCATTCGCTATGTAGCCACCGCTACAACATCTAAGGACCGAGCCGTATGACCGTCATCATCGACATCCGCGGACGCGAAATTCTGGACAGCCGCGGCAACCCCACGGTCGAAGTTGAGGTCGAGCTCGAAGACGGCAACCTCGGACGCGCCGCGGTTCCATCAGGCGCCTCCACTGGTGCGCACGAAGCGGTCGAGAAACGCGATGGCGGCAAGCGCTATGGCGGCAAGGGCGTCGAGAAGGCCGTCGCCGCCGTGAACGGCGAGATCTTCGACGCGCTCTCCGGGATGGAGGTCGAGGAGCAATTGCACATCGATCGCACGTTGATCGATCTCGACGGCACCCCGAACAAGGGCCGCCTGGGTGCGAACGCGACGCTTGGCGTCTCGCTGGCCGTCGCCCACGCGGCGGCCGCCGCGCGCGGGCAAAAGCTCTACCGCTACATCGGCGGCACGCAAGCTCACATTCTCCCCGTGCCCTACATGAACATCATCAACGGCGGCGCCCACGCGGACAACCCGATCGACTTTCAGGAGTTCATGATCCTCCCCGTCGGCGCACCAACCTTCCGCGAAGCTCTGCGTATCGGCGCAGAAGTATTCCACGCGCTGCGCAAGTCGCTGAAAGATGCCGGCCACAATACGAACGTCGGCGACGAAGGCGGTTTCGCACCGAACCTGAAGTCGGCTGACGAGGCGCTGACTTTTGTCATGCGCGCCATCGAAGCCGCCGGTTACAAGCCCGGCGAACACGTGAAGCTCGCGCTCGATCCCGCCTCGACGGAGTTCTTCAAGGACGGCGTCTACGACCTGGAAGGGGAGGGCAAGAAGCTCGACTCCGGTGCGATGGCCCGCTTCTACGAAGATCTGTGCAGACGCTATCCTATCGTCTCCATCGAAGACGGCATGGCAGAAGACGATTGGGCCGGTTGGAAAACGCTCACCGACCTCATCGGCAAGAAGGTCCAACTCGTCGGCGATGATTTGTTCGTCACCAACCCGAAACGACTGCGCGAAGGCATCGCAAAGGGCGTCGCGAACGCGATCCTGATCAAGGTCAACCAAATCGGCACGCTCAGTGAAACGCTGGACGCGGTTGAGATCGCGCATAAGGCCGGCTATCGCGCCGTGATGTCTCACCGCTCCGGTGAAACCGAGGACACGACGATTGCCGACCTTGCCGTTGCCACGAACTGCGGCCGCATCAAGACCGGCTCGCTCTCGCGCTCCGACCGTCTCGCCAAATACAATCAGCTCCTGCGCATCGAAGAGGCGCTCGGGCCAACGGCCGTGTACGCCGGATTGCAATGACGAGCTTTGGCGAAACGGCGAACTTGGAGGGCCGCGCGCTTCGCGGCGATAGCGAGGCGCAGTTTCAACTTGCAAGACTACTCAACGCCCAAGGAAGGGGCGAACTTGCGAGACAATGGCTTGAGCGGGCGGCTGCCGCTGGTCACGCCGAGGCAACCTGCGTCTTGGGTTGCTTGCTGCTGGACGGTGCAACCGCGCGACCCGGTATCGCCGGCGCCGTGAAAGTGCTCATGCGGGCGTGCGCACTGGGCAGCGCCACGGCGCATCGTCAAGTGGCAGTGTTGATGGCCACCGGTGCCGTGCCCGACGCCACCTGGGCTCAAGCCGTCGATCACCTGCTGTCCGCGGCGACGCTCGGCGATGCAGGCGCCATTCGTCAGCTCGCAACGATTGCCAGTCTGATCGACCCGGACCACGAGACGATCGCGCCGCTACTGCTCGACTCTGCACGGCGAGGCGATGGCTTGGGGGCATTTGCCGTGTTGCGCAGGGCGGCCGGCGGGCAAACGGCAGCCGGCGGCACGGAATTGATGGGATGGAAAGCCCATTTGGAGGCGGCGGCACACCCTTTGGTCGGCCAGTTGCAGATTGCCGGTGATCTTCTCAAGTCGACCGCGATGCCGGATCGGCACGACGCACCCCTGCGAGCAGATGCAAAGTCCTTCTTCGCTCAAGGGTTCCGTTCGGTGCCTCCGAAGGAGCAGCTCTCAAGCCAGCCTAACGTCTGGCGCATTCGCGGCCTCTTCACGCAAGAAGAATGCGATTACATCGTTGGCATTTCGCGGCCGCAGATGGCTCCCTCCTTCGTCTTTGATGCTGCGACGGGGACGCGCGTAAAATCGCAAGTCCGGACGTCAAGCACGGCTTCGCTTCATCCATATCGTCAGGAACTTGCCTTACACGCGATCAATTTGCGTATTGCCGAGGCTGCGGGGATCGCACCGGAGTGCGGGGAGATGCTGAGCATATTGTGGTACAAGGCTGGCGAGGAGTTCAGGCCGCACTTCGATTTTCTGGGGCAAACGCCAACCGAACTCGCCGAGCTCGGACGCGCGGGCCAGCGCGTTGCGACACTCCTTGTCTACCTAAATGATGCCTATTTGGGCGGCGAGACAGTCTTCCTTACGAACGGGCTGACCTTCAAGGGATCGATCGGCGAGGCACTTCTGTTTCAAAACGTGCTGCCGGACGGCACGGTCGACAGAACGACGAGACATGCGGGGCGTCCCGTGGCAACGGGCAACAAGTGGCTAGCGTCGAAGTGGTTCCGGGCGCGCGAGTACCCCCTCGTTTGAGCGAGGCGCCAATCCTGCGAGCCGAACAGAAGTCGCGCCGGAAAAACGGTTCGTAGCGTGAAGTCTTAATTCCGCTTAACCCATTTCCGCTTGCCGTCACGAATCCGATATGATTCGCTCCGCGATGATGGACGAACAGACGCTTCCGGCACGACGCAACACGCGCGGCATCGGCTTCACGCTGATCGTCGGCGCGCTCGTGCTGTACTTCGGATACTTTGCGATCTACGGCAATCACGGCCTGGTCAATTGGATCCGCTTGCAGCATGAAATCGCGTTGCAGCAGGGTGAACTTGACCGCATCCGTTCCGAGCGGGCGGCCCTCGAACATCGTGTGCGTCTGCTCCGCCCCGAAAGCGTCGATCCCGACCTGCTCGAAGAACAGGCGCGGGCGCGGCTCGGCTTGAGCGAGCCCGGCGAAGTCGTGATCCTGAAGGACAAACGCTAGGCTTTTGCAGTGCAGCACGCCGTTGGCGCCGGTGAGGCTTGCGCCCCTCAAGGCCGGGCGGTACACGAACGGCTGAGAGACCAATTTTCCGCGCGACGGGGACACTGAACGATGGCCAAGGCCGACACGGCTAGCCGCGCAGTCACGCCACCAAAACCAAAGGTCAGCAAGGACGAGCTGCTCCGCTACTACCGCGAAATGCTGCTCATCCGGCGCTTCGAGGAAAAGGCCGGACAGCTCTACGGCATGGGCCTGATCGGCGGCTTTTGCCACCTCTATATCGGTCAAGAGGCCGTCGTCGTCGGCATGCAGGCCGCGATCGGCGAAGGCGACCAGGTGATCACCGCCTATCGCGACCACGGCCACATGCTGGCCTGCGGCATGGACCCGGCGGGCGTGATGGCCGAACTGACCGGCAGGAGCGGCGGTTACTCGAAGGGCAAAGGCGGCTCGATGCACATGTTCAGCCGCGAGAAGAACTTCTTCGGCGGTCACGGCATCGTCGGCGCGCAAGTGCCGCTCGGCACCGGCCTCGCGTTCTCGAACAAGTACAAAGGCAACGACCGCGTCTGTCTCACCTATTTCGGGGACGGTGCCGCAAACCAAGGTCAAGTCTACGAAAGCTTCAATATGGCCGAGCTTTGGAAGCTGCCGGTCATCTATGTCATCGAGAACAACCAATACGCGATGGGCACGTCGCTCGCCCGCGCGAGCGCCGAGACGCATCTCTATAAGCGCGGCGTCTCGTTCAACATCCCGGGCGAAGAAGTCGACGGCATGGACGTGGTGGCTGTCAAAGCCGCAGGCGAGCGCGCCGTGAAGTGGTGCCGCGATGGGAACGGCCCCATGATCCTGGAGATGAAGACCTATCGCTATCGCGGCCACTCGATGTCCGACCCCGCGAAATACCGCACGCGCGAAGAAGTCGACCAGGTGCGCGAAACGCAAGATCCGATCGATCACGTGCGCAAGAGCCTGCTCGAAGGCAAGATGGCCACCGAAGAAGAGCTCAAGGAAATCGACAAAGACATCCGCGGTGTCGTCAACCACGCAGCCGAATTCGCCCAAACGTCGCCGGAGCCCGATCCCTCGGAGCTTTGGACCGACATTATCCATTGAAATGAGCGGGGATTGAAGGAGGACTGATCATGCGCACTTCGACACTCGCAATCGCCATCGCGGCGTTAGCTGCAGCGCCTATGGCCTTCGCAGACCCGCCGTTGAAGCCGGGGACACCGTCGATCCCGCCAATCATCACGGCGAAGGCGCCGAACCTCGTGCCCATAGCCTCGCGCATGGCCAAGGGAACGGCCTCAGTGCGCAACACCGGCAGCGCTGCCGCCGGTCCCTTCAAGATTACTGTCGAGTGCAAGAACCTAGGCGGAGGAGGGTGCGTCGACCCGGCACGTGGCGCCACCGCAGCCTACGAAGATCCGGCGTTCCTGAACAAGTACACCGTCACCTGTCCGGGCCTCGCGCCCGGCCATGTCTTCAGCCACAAGCTCAGTTTCTGGGACGCACTGGTTTGGCCGTCCGGCAACTACGAATTCACCGTCGTTGCCGATGCCGGCGCGGCGGTGGCCGAAACCAACGAAGCCGACAATTCCGGCGGCACCGTCATGGGCGTGCCGTAAGCGCGCTCGCTAAGGGGAGGGAATCATGTCCATCGAACTGACCATGTTGGCGCTGAGCGTGGCGCTGCTATTCGTGCTTATCCTCATTCAAGCTGCCGCCGGCACGCAGGCGCAAGGCCTGATGACGATGGCGAACGCGCGCGACAATCTTGGGCCGGCGTCGGTTTGGCAGGCGCGCACGAAGCGCTGTGTCGACAACCATCGTGAGGGCCTGATCCTCTTCGCGCCGCTGGTGCTGATCGCGGCGCATCAGGGAATCTCGACCTCGCTCACCGTGCTGGGCGCGCAGCTCTTCTTCTATTCGCGCGTTGCCCACGCGGTTGTCTACCTCGCCGGTCTGCCTTACATCCGCCCGATCTTCTGGGGCATCGGCATCGTGGGCACGATCATGATCTTCCTCGCGCTGTTCAATATCGGCGCTTAATCGACGGACTGGCTCGCACTCATGCCCACCGAAATCTTGATGCCCGCGCTGTCGCCCACGATGGAGGAGGGCAAGCTCGCCAAATGGCACGTGAAGGTGGGTGACAAGGTCTCCTCCGGCGACGTCATCGCCGAGATCGAAACCGACAAAGCGACGATGGAAGTCGAGGCGGTGGACGAAGGCGTGGTCGCCAAGCTGCTCGTCGAAGAGGGCACGGAGGGCGTGAAGGTCAACGTGCCCATCGCGCTCCTGCAAGGCGAAGACGAACCGAAAGCAAAGCCTCCTTCCACCACGCCACCGGCGCGGTCCCCCGCCCCCGCAAGCGGGGGAGGACCACAGAAGCCAGCCTCCGTTGCTCCTCCCCCGCGCGCGGGGGAGGGGGACCATCGCGCAGCGATGGTGGAGGGGGTAAGTGCCGGCCCCATGGTTACGATGACCGTGCGCGAGGCGCTGCGCGAAGCCATGGCCGAAGAAATGCGCCGCGACCCGACCGTCTTCCTGATGGGTGAGGAAGTCGGCCAGTACCAGGGCGCTTACAAGATTAGCCAAGGCCTGCTCGATGAGTTCGGCCCGAAGCGCGTCATCGACACGCCGATCACGGAGCAAGGCTTCGCCGGCCTCGGCGTCGGCGCGGCGTTCGGCGGCCTCAGGCCGATCGTCGAGTTTATGACCTGGAACTTTGCCATGCAGGCGATCGACCAGATCATCAATTCGGCCGGCAAGACGCTCTACATGTCCGGCGGCCAGATGGGTTGCCCGATCGTGTTCCGCGGGCCGAACGGCGCGGCCGCCCGCGTCGCCGCGCAGCACAGCCAGAACTACGGCTCCTGGTACGCACACGTACCGGGCCTGCGCGTCGTCGCGCCGTACTTCGCCGCCGACGCCAAAGGCCTCCTGAAGGCCGCGATCCGCGACCCGAACCCGGTCGTGTTCCTTGAAAACGAAATTGTCTACGGCCGCTCGTTCGACGTGCCGAAGGGCGATGACGTCGTCGTGCCGATCGGCAAAGCCCGTGTCGTGCGCGAAGGCAGCGACGTGACGCTGGTCTCTTACTCGATCACTGTCGGCCTCATCATCCAAGCCGCCGACGCGCTGGCCAAGGAAGGCATCAGCGCCGAGATCATCGACCTGCGCTCGCTCCGCCCACTCGACACCGCAACCGTCGTTGAGTCCGTCAAGAAGACCAACCGCATCGTCATCGTCGAGGAAGGCTGGCCGATCTGCGGCATCGCCTCCGAAGTTGCGATGCAAGTCGGCGAACAGGCCTTCGACTATCTCGACGCGCCGCCCGCCCGCGTCACCGGTAAAGACGTCCCCATGCCCTACGCCGCGAACCTCGAAAAGCTGGCGCTGCCCAACGTCGACGAAGTCATCGCGGCGGCGAAAGCCGTGCTGTACCGGAGCTAACGAGTGACCACCCCCATCCTCATGCCCGCGCTCTCGCCCACGATGGAAGAGGGCAAGCTTGCCAAATGGCACGTGAAGATCGGCGACAAGGTGAAGTCCGGCGACATCATCGCCGAGATCGAAACCGACAAGGCCACGATGGAAGTCGAAGCTGTCGACGAAGGCGTCGTGGCCGACTTGCTGGTCGCCGAAGGCACCGAAGGCGTGAAGGTCAACGCGGTGATCGCGCAGCTGCGCGACGAGGGTGAGAAATACGTGGCCGGTGCGAAGGCAGCGCCACCGCCCCCCTCCACCACGCCTCCGGCGCGGTCCCCCTCCCCCGCAAGCGGGGGAGGACCACAGATCACGAAGGCCTCATCCGTTGCTCCCCCCCCGCGCGCCGCGGATGGTGGCCTGCCCGCCGAAGCCTTGGCGAAGGCGGGAGGGGGTAAGTCTCCCGCAGTCGCCGCACGCCTCTTCGCCTCCCCGCTCGCACGCCGCATCGCCGCGCAAGGGGGCGTCGAACTCACCGTCATCCAAGGCTCAGGCCCGCACGGCCGCATCGTCAAAGCCGACGTCGAGGCAGCGGCCAAAGGCGGAGTCGCCCGAGCACCGGCGGCTGCACCAAAGCCCACGCCCGTCGCCCCGCGACCTGCAGAAGCGCCGCCGCCGTCGTCGATTCCGGACGCGCGCCTCTACTTCGCGAAGGATGCCTACGACGAAGTCCCGCACGACTCGATGCGCAAGACGATCGCCAAGCGCCTCACGGCCGCCAAGCGCGACATCCCGCATTTCTATCTGAAGATCGACTGCACGATCGACACCTTGCTCGACGTGCGCAAGCAGATGAATGAGAAGGCGCCGACCGAAGGCGCCGCCTCCTACAAGCTCTCCGTCAACGACTTCATCGTGAAGGCGGCGGCCTTAGCACTCATCCGCGTGCCCGGCGTGAACAGCTCCTGGACCGACACGGCGCTTCTTCGCCACAAGCACGCCGACATCGGCGTCGCCGTCGCGCTCGAGTTCGGCTTGATCACCCCGATCGTCTTCGCCGCCGAAACCAAAAGCCTCGCCGCCATCTCGCGCGAAGTCAAAGACCTCGCCGGCCGCGCCAAGACGAAGAAGCTGAAACCCGCCGAATTCGAAGGCGGCTCCTTCGCGATTTCGAACCTTGGCATGTTCGGCATCAAAGATTTCACCGCCGTGATCAACCCGCCGCACGCCGCGATCCTGGCGGTGGGCGCCGGCGAACAACGCGCGGTCGTCAAAAAAGGCGCCCTCGCCATCGCCAACGTCATGACCGTCCAACTCTCCTGCGACCACCGCGTCATCGACGGTTCCCTCGGCGCCACCTGGCTGGAAGCGTTCAAAGGCTACATCGAAGACCCGGTGACGATGTTGGTGTGAGGGTCGACTTACCCCCTCCGACGTCGCTGCGCTCCGCCACCTCCCCCGCAAGCGGGGGAGGATTACCAACGCGCGCTTCAAATGTGGTCCTCACCCGCTTGCGGGGGAGGGGGACCGTCGCGCAGCGACGGTGGAGGGGGGGGGCCGCCCTACGGCTTACAATAAACGCAAATCTTGTTCCCCGTCGGATCCCGCAAGTACGCCCCGAAGAACGTCTTCGAGTCCGCAGGCCTTGGCCCCGGCGCGCCCTCATCAGTCCCACCGTGAGAGAGCCCCGCCTTGTACGCCGCCTCGACCTCACCCTTCGTGCCCGCCTTGAACGAGATCATAATCCCGTTCCCAGCCCGCGCCGGCTTTCCGTCCGCCGGGTTGGCCACGATATAGACGTCGTGATTGTCCTGTCCCTTGGCGCCATAGCCGGTCCAGCCGCCGTCGCTGAACTTCTGATCGCAGCCCATAGCCCCGAACACCGCGTCGTAAAACGTCTTCGCTTTCGTCTCGTCCAAGGCCCCAATCGTCACATAACCGATCATCATGTTTGCTCTCCTCTCGAAGTCGGTCGCCGCAGGATGCACGGCCAAAGGAACAAAGCAAGAACTATTTCAGGTTGACACCATCGCCCGCCATAGGCACCCAAGCACCCAAACCGGAGGGGACTCACATGGCCGACACGCAATTCGATCTGATCGTCATCGGCGCCGGTCCCGGCGGCTACGTCGCCGCCATCCGCGCGGCGCAGCTGGGCCTAAAGACGGCCGTGGTCGAACGCGAGCATCTGGGCGGCATCTGCCTGAACTGGGGCTGCATCCCGACCAAGGCGTTGCTGCGCTCGTCCGAGATCTTCCACCTGATGCATCGCCTGGGCGAATTCGGTTTCTCGGCCGACAACATCAAGTTCGACCTCGCCAAGATCGTCGAGCGCAGCCGCAAGGTCGCGACCCAGCTCTCGAACGGCGTCAAGTTCCTCATGAAGAAGAACAAGATCACCGTCATCGACGGCGAAGCGAAGCTGACTGCCAAGAACAAGCTCACCGTCACCGGCAAAGGGGCAGGGGACTACAGCGCCAAGAACATCATCATCGCGACCGGCGCCCGCGCCCGCGCGCTGCCGGGGCTGGAGCCCGACGGCAAGCTGATCTGGACCTACAAAGAAGCGATGGTCCCGCCCGCCATGCCGAAGTCGCTGCTCGTCATCGGCTCCGGCGCAATCGGCATCGAGTTCGCAAGCTTCTACCGGACGCTGGGCTGCGACGTAACCGTCGTCGAAGTGCTCGACCGCGTGCTCCCGGTTGAAGACGAAGAAATCTCTGCGCTTGCGCTCAAGGCCTTCACGAAGCAAGGCATGAAAGTCATGACCGGCGCGACGGTCGAAAAACTCGCGAAGGCGGCCGACAACGTCACCGCCTCAATCAAAACCAAAGACGGCAAGTCTCAAACGCTCACCGTCGACCGCGTGATCCTCGCTGTCGGCATCACCGGCAACATCGAGAACCTCGGCCTCGAAGCCGCCGGCGTGAAGGCCGATCGCGGCCACATCGTCGTCAACGAGTGGGCGGAGACGGCCGTGCCCGGCCTCTACGCTATCGGGGATGTCGCCGGCCCGCCCTGGCTCGCCCACAAAGCCAGCCACGAAGGTGTCATCGCCGTCGAGCGCATCGCGGGCCAGAAGGGACTGCACCCGCTCGACGTCTCAAAAATCCCCGGCTGCACCTATTGCTGGCCGCAAGTGGCGTCGGTCGGCATGACCGAAGCGAAAGCGAAAGCCGCCGGCCGCGAAGTCAAGGTCGGCCGCTTCCCCTACATCGGCAACGGCAAAGCGATCGCGCTCGGCGACACCGAAGGCCTGATCAAAACCGTGTTCGACGCCAAGACCGGCGAACTCCTCGGCGCCCACATGATCGGCGCCGAAGTGACCGAACTGATCCAAGGCTACACGATCGCGCGGACGTTGGAGACGACGGAAGCCGAACTCATGCACGCGGTCTTCCCGCATCCGACCTTGAGCGAAATGATGCACGAAGCGGTGCTGGATGCGTACGGGCGGGTGGTGCACGTCTAACTCGCGCGCAGCGCCCCTCATCCGTCATGGCGCTGCGCGCCGCGCCACCTTCTCCCATCCTGGGCGAAGGGCAAAGCAAATGAGGTAGCCCTTCTCCCGGCACGGGAGAAGGTGGATCGGCGCCGTAGGCGACGAGACGGATGAGGGGACGCCGCACGAGCCCAGCCGAATCATGCTACCCACGGCCCACCACCCGCGGGAGTATCCCCATGTCCATCGGCGAGCACGCTCAGGTCAATCAAGCCCTCTACCAGTTCGCGCAAATGTATCTGGAGAAGCGCGGCTGGTTCGAGAGCCTCGACGGCATCCCGCGCAACAAGAACGGGATCGTGCCGTGGATCACCTACCCGGCGTTCCGCCAGATCCAGCGCATCATCAAACCCTCGTTCACGGTGTTCGAATACGGCTGCGGCGGCTCATCGCTTTGGTGGGCGGCGAATGCGGCCGAAGTAACAAGCGTCGAGCACGACGCCGCCTGGGCCGAGCGCGTGGCGAAAACCGCGCCGGCGAACCTGAAGATCATCACCCGCGTGATGGGCGAGGAATGCGCCGCCGACCGCAAAGCCGCCACCACGAAATTCTTCGCCGAACTGCCCGAGTTGCCGGTCTCGCCGAACCGCGACCACAACATCATGCACGGCCTGTTGAGCGAAGAATTCATCGCCTACGCGACCGAGATCACCGCCTTCCCGCGCGCGAGCTTCGACGTGGTCGTGGTCGACGGCATGGCGCGCACGCTTTCCGCCTGGCTCGCCGCGCAATACGTGAAGCCATCGGGCTTCATCGTCTTCGACAACTCCGACCGCTGGCAATACAATGGGGCCTTCAAGATGCTGAGCGCCGCCGGTTTCCGCCGCATCGACTACTACGGCCCCGGCCCCGTGAACCGCATCGAGTGGTGCACATCCCTGTTCGTCAAAACCGCCGACGTCTTCCGCGACAGCATCGACAGCCCGCAAGGCGATTGCGACTTGGGGTGGTAGGCGCCGCTACTCCGCCGCCTTCGTCTCGATCATCGCAATGTGCGCGTTCGCGAGCTTGGCGACGTTGGAGTAGTCCGTCTTGCCCGTGCCCAGCACCGGCACGCTGTCCACATGCACGATCCGGCGCGCGACGGCGAGTTCGGGGACGCCGTGGTTCTGCGCCCAGGCAAGGAGTTCACCGCGGTTTGCTTGCTTCGCGTCGGTGATGAGCAGGATTTGCTCGCCCTTGCGACCGTCCGCGACTGACACCGCCGCGTGCATGTTGTCCGGCCAAAGTGCCGAAGCGCAGTTTTCGACCACGGCCAGCGACACCATCTCGCCGCCGATCTTCGCAAAGCGCTTAACGCGGCCGCGGATCGAGATGTAGCCCTCGTCGTCGATCGCCACCACGTCGCCCGTGTCGTGCCAGCCGTCGGCCAGCGGCTGCAGCACGCCCGGCTGATCGGGCTTCAGATAGCCCTTCATCACGTTCGGTCCGCGCACATACATGCGCCCGGCATTCGGAATGCCTTCGACCGGCTCAAGCTTCGCTTCCATGCCTGACATGAGCTTGCCGACCGAACCAAATCGGTTCGCGCCCGGCTGGTTCGCGGCGACGACAGGCGCCGCTTCCGTCACGCCGTAGCCTTCAAGAATTTCCATGTTGCAACGCCGGCGCAGCAACTGCCGTGTCTCGTCGCGCACGCGCTCCGCGCCGCACACCGCCAAACGCAGGGACGCGAGGTCGCCCTCATCGCTCGCCCGCGCATATTGCGAGATGAACGTGTCGGTCGCCAGCATGATCGTCGCCTTCGTCCGGCGAATGCGCTTGGTGATTTCCTTCACCTGCAGCGGCGACGGATGGCACACGGTCTTGATGCCCACCATCAACGGCATGATCGCGCCGACCGTCAGGCCGAAGCAGTGGAATGTCGGTAGCGGATTGAACAAAACGTCGGTTTTCGGAAACAGGTCGATGTGCGCGCGGATCTGTTCCACGTTCGCCAGGATGTTTTGATGGCTGAGCACAACGCCTTTCGGATCGCCCTCCGTGCCCGACGTGAACAGCAACACCGCCGTGTCGTTATGGTTCGGCCACTTCTTGATCGCCCAATGCGGGATGAACGAGCCGACCACGGCCGCGATCTTGTCGATCGTCGAAAGCTTCTCCCGCACGTCTTCGAGGTAGACGATCTTCGCTACCGTCGAGAGTTCGGCGATCAAATCGTCGAGCTTTGCCAGTTCCACGAACTTGCGCGCGGTCGCAATGACCTTCACTTCACCGGCCGCGCATGCCGCCTTCAGGTTCCGCGCGCCGGCGGTAAAGTTCAACATCGCCGGCACCCGGCCGAACGCATGAATGGCATAGAAGGCAAGCACCGCACCGGCACCGGTCGGCAGCATCACGCCGACCGCTTCTTTCGCCTTCGCGTGTTTGCGCATCGCGCTGCCCAGCGCGAACGCCGCGCGCACGATCTCGTCGTAGGAGAGCTGCCGCTCGTCGGCATCCCACAGCGCAATCGTCTTACCGCCGAACCGCTTGCGCGCTTCCAACAGGGCCGAAATGATCGAACGCTCCGTCCGCTTGATGTCGAACGGTTGGCGGATTGAGCCTGGGGCTACAGCAACGGCAGACACGAGCACTCCTCCCGTGCGGCTTAAAGCCGCTCACGTTTTGTTTCAGATAAGGTAGCGCAGTTGATCGCTCAAGCAAGCGAATGGTTAGCCGGCGCAAAATATCAGTTGAATCAGGGGCTTGATTTTCACCCGAGGGTAGGGGGCCATGCTTAGCATCCGGTGTGATTCCGCCCCGTCCACGCTATATCTGTGACGCATGACCACCGTTTTCGACCAAGCTGGTAAAGACCGCCGCGCTCTCCGCCACCCGGAGAAGCGCGAACGGCCGATCAATCCCGTGCCCCGCAAGCCCGAATGGATTCGGGTGAAGGCGCCGGGCTCGAAGGTCTTTGCCGAGACGAAAGAGATCGTCCGCGCCCACGGTCTCGTAACCGTTTGCGAAGAAGCGGGTTGCCCGAACATCGGCGAGTGCTGGTCGAAAAAGCACGCGACCTTCATGATCATGGGCGACACCTGCACCCGCGCTTGCGCGTTCTGCGATGTGAAGACCGGCATCCCGGGCGCACTCGACGCGGCAGAGCCGGGCAAGGTCGCCGATGCCGTCGCGCAACTGGGCCTCGAACACGTCGTCGTCACCTCCGTCGATCGCGACGACCTGGAAGACGGCGGTGCCGAACACTTCGCGCAAACCATCCGCGCCATCCGCGCCGCGTCGCCCACCACGACGGTCGAAGTGCTGACGCCCGACTTCCTGCGCAAACCCGGTGCGTTGGAAGTCGTTATCGAGGCAAAACCCGACGTCTTCAACCACAACCTCGAAACCGTGCCGCGGCTTTATCTGAAAATCCGGCCCGGCGCGCGTTACTTCGCCAGCCTGCGTCTGCTGCAGCAAGCGAAAGAAATCGACCCCGCGATGTTCACGAAGTCCGGCATGATGGTCGGCCTCGGCGAGACGCGCGAAGAGGTGATGCAGGTGATGGACGACATGCGCGCCGCCAGCGTCGACTTCATCACCATCGGCCAATACCTCCAACCGTCGCAGCGCCACGCGGCCATTGACCGCTTCTGGACGCCGGAGGAATTCGAGCAACTGGCCGAGATCGCGCGCGCGAAGGGCTTCTTAATGGTCTCCGCCTCGCCGCTGACGCGCTCTTCCTATCTGGCCGGCGACGACTTCGAACGTCTGCGCACCGCGCGCCACGCGCAACTCGGCCGGACGTGACCGCCGCTTGCCCAGTCACAGCGAAAAGCGCCAGGTCCCATACAGCGACGAACAGATGTTCGCCCTCGTCGCCGACGTCGAGCGCTACCCCGAGTTCTTGCCGTGGTGCGCCGCCACTCGCATACGCTCCCGCGACGGCGACGAGTTCGTCGCCGATCTTCTGGCTGCCTTTGGCGCCTTCCGCGAAAAATTCACCAGCCGCGTCCGCCTCGACCACGCCGCCAAGACGATCACCATCGACTACATCGAAGGCCCGTTCCAACACCTGACAAACCGCTGGCATTTCACCGCAACCCAAACCGGCAGCGAAGTCGCCTTCGACATCGACTTCCGCTTCAAAAGCCGCACCTTGGAGGCACTGATCTCCGGCATGTTCACGAGAGCGGTAGAAAAGATGACCTCAAGCTTCATCGTCCGTGCCGATGCGCTCTATGGAACGACACCATCACCCCCAAACCCGCCCGGTACATAGCAAAGCGAAACCGTCTCAACGCCGCAGCAGCCGTCGAACGCCGAAGAAAAGCCCAACCAGTACTGCAAGCCCGAGCGCGAGCACCGAAGCGATGACGGCAGTCATGTTCGAAGCCACAAAGCGCGCGACGCCGTAGATCTGATCGATCCGCTCCAGGCGCCCGATATCGGGAATCGTTCGCGGCCCGATCGTGTCGCCCAGGTTCATAACCTCGTTGGGCGCGCCCCTGAAATCCTGCCAGCGCGGTAGGCCAGCCCCATTCGGATCGCCGGTGATGGCAAAGTTCGTCCAGTACGCCGGAATGATCGACGCAAGTTCGCGGTCCTTCGCCATCCATGCGACTTGCTGCTGCTCCAGATGATCGAACACGTAGGGCATCTCCATGCCGTGCGTCGCACCCAAGCCATGGTAGCGGTCAGCGGGCTGAAACGGCGGTGTCCGTGAGAACTGGTAGAAGTACACGTTGCGGCGCCCGGCCTTCGCCGCGAGTCGCGCCCATGCCCACATGTCCCAGCGGAAGCGCATGTCGCCCTCAAGCGCCGCAGCCGACGCGCGCGCCTCCCCATCGGTCGCGCCGGGCGTCGCGCCGGAGAGCCACACCAGCCAACCTGGAAAGTCCCGGCTGAGCACATCGTTGAAGTTCGCGACCGTGACATTGGTCTTATCCAAGAAGAACTGACCTTCATCGGCATTCGTCCCAAGGAGAAGGTCGACATCGCTTTGCACACCGTCGCGATAGGCGTCGAATGGCGGCTTCGTCAGTGCAAAGCCGTCGACGTTGAAATGGGGAATGAACCGCGTCTTCAACAACTGTTCGGCTGGCAACTGGCGCAACGCCGCGACCGACTTCCCACCGGCGCGGCGCACGAAACTCTCACCCTCCAGTTCCGCGCCCGCGAGCGCGAAGCCCGGATCGAGTTCAAGCGGCTCGAACAATCCGCCGCTCTGCCCGATCGCGCGCCGAAACAGTCCCTTGGCCAACGGCGACGCGATCAGCGCGCTGATCGAAATAGACCCTGACGATTGCCCAAAGATCGTGACGTTGCCGGGATCGCCGCCAAAGGCGGCGATATTGCGATGGACCCACGCCAAGGCGGCGATCTGGTCCAAGAATCCATAGTTGCCCGAGCGCGCATTTCCGGACTCCTTGCTGAGTTCGGGATGCGCCAGAAATCCAAGCACGCCAAGTCGATAGTTGAACGTCACGACCACGACGCCACGTTGCGCAAGCTTGTCGCCCGCATAGAGCGGCGTCGATCCGGACCCGTTCTCAAGCCCGCCGCCATATATCCAAACCATCACCGGCAACTTCGTTGCTCCTACCGGCGACCACACGTTCAAGGTGAGGCAATCCTCGCTCATCGGTTCCGGCGGCGACTCCGGGGGATACGCGCCGTTCTGCGGACAAATCGGAGAGAAAGTGTCGGCGCGTTTGACGCCGGCCCAAGCCAAGGCGGGCTGCGGCGTCTGCCAACGCAACGCACCGATCGGTGGCGCCGCGTAGGGGATGCCCTTGAACACCCGGATCGCACCCTCTTGCACGCCTTCGACCAGCCCTCGGTCCGAGACGACGGGCTCAGCCAAAGCGAGCGATGAAAGGGCGGCCCATAGGCCGGCGAAAAGCGTCAGCAGGAGCGATCTCACAGGGTTTCCACTTCTCGTCAGCTTCGAAACAAGAAATCTGCGAGTAGCGCCGCCGGAAGGGTAGGCCGCGCCTCAACGCCTCGTCACTTTTCCGTGGCGCTTGGTCACAAATCTGGACAGAACAGCCGCAGCCGACCAGACTTCAACGATGGACGCACATCAAAACCCCTCACTCGCCCGGGGCCGCGAATTCGGCCTGGGCTTTGTCTATTGGCTGACCTTCCTGTTGGTGCTTGAGCCGGGAAATCTGGCGCGGGCTGGGGGAGCGTTGGCCTGGGAAGGTGAAGTTGCGAGAATCTTCGGCGCAAGCCTGCTTGGTGCCTCGGCGACGCCGGTGCTCCTCGCCCTGATGCGGCGTTTCCCGATTCAAGGTCGCCTATTGTGGCGCCACACCATCGTTCACGCGCTGAGCGCCGGAGGAATATCCTTCGGGCTGATCGCGCTTTCCTGCCTGTTGGCGCCATTGATGAACATCGGCGACAGCCGGCCGTTCCTGGTCGCACTTCCCGATCACCTTGCCGCAAATTGGCTTCTGCTTGCGTTCTGCATCGCAGCCTTCACGGCCGTTGCCCATGCCGTCCGGTTCGCGCGCTCGGCCGAGCAGAGCCGGCGCTTGCTTGCTCAGTTGCAGTTGAACGCCCCACGCCCAGTCGAACCGGCACGCTATCTGACCCAAGTGGAAATAAGATCGCGAGGCCGCGTGACGATCGTGAACCTCTCGGAGGTCGACCACATAGAGACTCAGGGGAATTATCTCGCGCTTCACACGGCCGGCGCCACCCATCTCTTGCGCGGCACGCTGACGAGCTTCGAAGCGAACCTGGACCCGGACCGCTTCGCGCGCATCCATCGCTGCGCGTTGGTCGCCATCGATCGCGTGCGCGAGATAACCCCGATAGCGAGCGGCGACGCGACGGTGCGCCTGATCGACGGAACGGTCCTGCGGTTGAGCCGCAATTTCCGCGAGAGCGTTCGCGTGGCTTTAGCTCGGTCTGCCGTTCCGTCGCCGGAACTTAAGCGTTGATCACCCGCCTCAGCAACGTCAACGCCACGCCCACGCTCGCAAGCCTAATCTCCAGCCGCCCGATGTCGCCGAAGCGGTGCTCCACCGAAACCGTTTCGCCACCCTTGCGCGCCGCCGCGAACTGCACCAGCCCGACCGGCTTCTCCGCCGTCCCGCCACCAGGCCCGGCGACGCCGGTGATCGCCACCGACACCTCGGCGCAAGAATGCCGCAGCGCCCCTTCCGCCATCGCCCGCGCCGTCGCCTCGCTTACCGCGCCGTGGGTGTGGATCGTCGCGGCCGGAACGCCCAGAGCCTCTTCCTTGGCCTTGTTCGAATAGGTCACGAACCCGCGCTCGAACACATCCGACGAGCCTGCGATATCGGTCAGCACGCCTGCAACGAGCCCGCCCGTGCAGCTCTCAGCGGTCACGATATGCAACCCCTTCGCCCGCGCCTCTGCCAACACGGTTTCGGCGAGCTTCAGCGTCGTTGCGGCAAACAGCGTGCTCAAAAGAACCCCATGATGTTCAGCGCCGCCAATGGCAGCAGCGAATACGCGCCGGCGAACAAATCGTCGAGCATCACGCCCGCACCGCCTTCGACTTCGCTGTCCGCCCAACTGGCCGGCCAAGGCTTGATCGTATCGAACAAGCGGAAGACGAAGTAGGCCGCGACGAGCCCGCCGAGCGTCATCGGCACCACCGTCATCGCCAGCCACTGCGCGGCGACTTCGTCGATCACGATCTCCGGCGGATCTTCCCGGCCCGTCGCTTTCACGTATTGCTCCGACGCGTACCACCCAATCGCAAAAACGACGATAGCGCCGATGAGCAACAGCGGCCACCCGCCCACGATCGCAAGCAGCCACCCGAGCGGCACCGCCGCGAGCGAGCCCCAACTGCCTGGCGCCAGCGGCATCAGCCCAACGCCGAACAGCGTCACGATCGCCGTCGTCGGTTCGCGCAAGCTGCGGCCCTCGGGCAGACGCGCGAACTTCATTTCCGTCATCATCGCAGCCGCACCGTTGCCACGGCCAGCGCCGCAATCCCTTCGCCCCGCCCGGTAAAGCCGAGCCCCTCCGTCGTTGTCGCTTTGACGCTCACGCGCGATACGTCGAGCGACAGGAGCTCCGCAATCCGCGCCACCATCGCCGCGCGATGCGGCGACACCTTCGGCCGCTCGCAAATCACGGTCACGTCGACATGCTCGATGTGCCCGCCGCGTTCGGCGATCAACTTCGCCGCATGGCTCAAGAAGATATGCGACGGCGCGCCGCGCCACTGTTCGTCGCTCGGCGGAAAGTGCTGCCCGATATCGCCCAACGCCGCAGCGCCCAACAGCGCATCCGTCAACGCATGCAACCCCACATCCGCATCCGAGTGCCCAATCAACCCTTGGCCGTGCTCGATCTTGAGACCGCATAGCCACACATGATCGCCAGGCCCGAAGCGATGCACGTCGAACCCCTGGCCCGTGCGCGTTGTCCCGGCACCCGCAAGCAGCGCCTCGGCCATCGAAAAGTCCTCTGCCGTCGTCAGTTTGAAATTTGTCCGCGCACCGGCGACAGCGGCCACACTCATGCCGGCAAGCTCCGCAATAGCCGCATCATCAGTGACGCTCGTATCACGCGCCGCGCGATGCGCCGCCAAAATCTTGTCGAAGCGAAAGCCCTGCGGTGTCTGCGCCAAACCAATCCCCTCGCGCGGCACCGTGCCCTCAATGCGCTCCGACCGAACCCGCTTCAGCGTATCCGCTGTCGCCAACACCGGCAGCGCACCGTCAGCACCGCTCAGCGCCTCAACGGTGGCTGCGATGATCGACGGCGAAACGAACGGCCGCGCCCCGTCATGAATCAACACCAAGCGCGGGCCGCGCGGCGCGAGCGCTTCGAGCCCAAACCGCACCGACTCCTGCCGCGTCTCGCCGCCGGCGACCGGCTCCGGCAGCGCGAGACCCGCAACCGTCGCGTCGTATAGCGGCCGATGCTCCGGGCTGATCACGACTTGAACAAAGTCGACGTTGGGTAGCCCTAGAAAGGCGTCAATCGTCCGCCGCAACACCGGCTTCTCGCCAAGCGGCCGATACTGTTTTGGCAAGCCCTCGCCGGCGCGCGTGCCATGCCCGGCGGCAACGATCAGAGCAACGCAGTTTGGGGCAGGGGACATCGCGGAAAAGGGCCTCTGCCTGGCGTGCCACGTCAAGCGCTTGACCATGCTGCACCTGCGAAATGTCCCTTGCCCTTTGTCGTCGAGCAACCTAGGGTGGCTACAGATTAGGCATCGCTAGGCCTTGCACATAATATGGGCATCGCATCGATCATTCGAAACAAACCGGTGGTGCTGGCCCCGATGGCCGGCGTCACCGATGCGCCGTTTCGTGCGGCGGTGAAGCGCTTCGGCGCGGCCATGGTCTACTCGGAAATGGTCGCGAGCGCCGAACTCCTCCGCGACCGCCGCAGCGCCGCCCTGCGTCTCAAAGCTGACCGCGCGGAGGGACCGATTGCGATCCAACTCGCCGGCCGCGAGCCAGGTCCGTTAGCCGAAGCGGCCCGCCTGGCCGAAGCCGAAGGCGCCCTACTCATCGACATTAATATGGGTTGCCCAGCAAAGAAGGTCGTCGGCGGCCTCTGCGGCTCCGCGCTCATGCGCGAGCCTGACTTGGCGGCAAGCCTAGTCCGCGCCGTCGTCAGCGCCGTGACCTTACCCGTCACAGTGAAGATGCGCCTAGGCTGGGACGACGCCGACCGCAACGCGCCTGAGCTTGCGCGCAGGCTCGAAGGGGAGGGCATACGCGCCGTCTCCGTCCATGGCCGCACCCGCGCGCAGTTCTATGAAGGCGCCGCCGACTGGAACTTCATCGGGACCGTCAAAGCCGCGGTCTCGATTCCCGTGTTCGCGAACGGCGACGTCCGCACGACCGACGACGCGCGCCGCATCCGCGACGTCTCCGGCGCCGACGGCGTCATGGTCGGACGTGGCGCGTTCGGCCGCCCATGGATCGTCAATCAAATGCAAGCCGCCATCGACGGCACCGCTATCCCCGTCGACCCGTCGACCGAGCAGAAATGGGAAACCGCGCTCGAGCAATACCGCGCCTCGCTCAGTCACTACGGCACGGACCTCGGCCGCCGCGTCGTGCGCAAGCACCTGGGCTGGTACGCCGAGAGCATCAGTGGCGACAAGGCCCTGCGTGACGCACTGGTGCGCGCAACGGACCCCGAACCCGTACTCGAACGCCTCGCGCGCGGCGCCCAAGCGGAGGCCGCATGACGGCGAAAGCCAAGGCCGCTGAAGAGCGCGTTCTGCTCGCGCCGAACTTCGCCGACGGGCTCCTCGCCGCCGTGCCGCATCCGCTGATCGGCGTCGGCGCCAAGGGCACGATCATCTTCGCCAATCCGCAGGCCGAACAGTTTTTGGACATGAGCGCGTCGATGCTTCGCCGTCAGGCGCTCTCCGCGTTGATCCCGTTCGGTAGCCCGATCCTGACACTCGTCGATCAAGTGCGCGACTTCGGGGTGACGGTCAGCGAATACGGGCTTGAGATCGCAACGCCTCGCCTCACGCCCCGCACGGTCGACGTTCACCTCTCGCCGATCACCGACACGACGGGCGGCGTGTTGGTGATGTTCCAAGAGCGATCGATCGCGCAAAAGATGGACCGCCAACTGACCCAGCGCCACGCCACGCGCTCCGTCACCAGCATGGCCGCGATCCTGGCGCACGAGATCAAGAACCCGCTCTCCGGCATCCGCGGTGCGGCACAATTGATCGAACAGAACGCCTCCGAATCCGACCGCACGCTGACGCGCCTGATCTGCGAAGAAACCGACCGCATCCGCAAGCTCGTCGACCGCATGGAAGTCTTCACCGACCGCCGCCCGATCGATGGCAATCCGGTGAACATCCATGAAGTCCTGGATCATGTGAAGCAGCTCGCGAAATCGAGCTTCGGCCGCGACGTCACCTTCACCGACAGCTACGACCCATCGCTACCACCGGTCATGGGTGAGCGTGACCGTCTGATCCAAGTGTTCTTGAACCTCGTCAAGAACGCCGTCGATGCCGTAGCCGAACAAGGCGATGGCGAGATCATCCTGCAAACCGCCTATCGTCCCGGCATCCACCTGGCGGTAGGCGGCTCGCGCGATCGTCTCGCGTTGCCGCTCGAGATCAGCGTCCGCGACAACGGCCCCGGCATCTCGCCGGAGCTGCAGTCCTCGATGTTCGAACCGTTCGTGACGTCGAAAGCCAAAGGCGTGGGCTTGGGCCTCGCCATCGTCGCCAAGATCGTTGGTGACCACGGCGGCACGATCGAATGCGAATCCGAAGCCAGACGCACGGTCTTCCGCGTGCGCCTACCGATGCACCGTTGAGGAGTTGAGCTGTGAACGCCGGAACCATCATTGTCGCCGACGACGACGCCGCCATCCGAACGGTCTTAAACCAAGCGCTGGGCCGCGCGGGCTATCTCGTCCGCACCACCGGCAACGCTGCCACGCTCTGGCGCTGGGCCTCGGCGGGGGAGGGGGACCTCGTCATCACCGATGTGATCATGCCCGACGAGAACGCGTTCGAGCTGATCCCGCGCCTGAAGAAGTTGCGCCCCGAACTGCCCATCATCGTCATGAGCGCACAGAACACGCTCATGACCGCGATCACCGCCGCCGAACGCGGCGCGTACGAGTATTTGCCGAAGCCGTTCGACCTGAACGAGCTGACCGGCGTCGTCCAACGCGCTCTACAAGCCCGTGGCGAAAAGAAAGCCGTCGCACCCGAGGTCGCGCGCGAAGACGAACTCCCGCTGATCGGCCGCTCGCCCGCGATGCAGGAAATCTACCGCGTGATCGCCCGCCTGATGCAGACGGATCTCACTGTGATGATCACCGGCGAATCCGGCACCGGCAAGGAACTCGTCGCCCGCGCACTGCACGACTACGGCAAGCGCCGCAACGGCCCCTTCGTCGCCGTCAGCATGGCCGCGATCCCGCGCGAGCTGATTGAAAGCGAACTCTTCGGCCACGAACGCGGCGCTTTCCCGGGCGCCAACGCGCGCGGCGTCGGCAAGTTCGAGCAAGCCGAAGGCGGCACGCTCTTCCTCGACGAAGTCGGCGACATGCCGTTGGAGGCGCAAACCCGTCTCCTGCGCGTGCTGCAGCAGGGCGAGTTCACCCCCGTTGGCGGGCGTCAGGCGATCAAAGCCAACGTGCGCATCATTGCCGCCACGCACCGCGACCTGCGCCAACTGATCCACCAAGGACTCTTCCGCGAGGACCTGTTCTTCCGGCTCAATGTCGTGCCAATGCGCCTCCCGCCGCTGCGCGAGCGCCTGGAGGACATCCCCGACCTCGTCCGCCACTTCCTCGGTCATGCTGAACGCCAGGGCATGCCGCGCAAGAGCGTCGACACGGGTGCCTTCGAGGCGATGAAACGCCACCGCTGGCCGGGCAACGTGCGCGAGCTGGAAAATCTCGTTCGCCGCCTCGTCGCGCTCTATACCGACCAAACCATCACGACCGAGATCGTCGAGGGCGAGCTGCGCGAGCCATTAACGACCGTGGCCCCCTCGGCCGACGACGCGAACGAGAGCCTCGCCACCGTCGTCGAGAAGTACCTGACCAACCACTTTGCCCAAATGAACGGCCGCCTGCCGCAGCCCGGCCTCTATGACCGCGTCCTGCGCGACGTCGAGCGGCCGCTGATCTCTATGTGTCTGGGAGCCACGCGCGGCAACCAAATCAAGGCTGCCGAGATCCTCGGTGTTAACCGGAATACCCTCCGGGCGAAGATTCGGAGCCTTGACATTCCCGTGCTGCGCGGGTTCAAGTGATGTATCAGCGCAACTAAAATCGGCAACACTGTAGTTGGTCGGGTACATTGGCACCCGAATAGCACTATCGTGTTGCTGAAACCCTACGTTGCAGATTTCTCACACAGGGTAGGTCGAGCCCCCACGCATGACCCTCTCCGCGGCACCCGAGCAAGGCCAAGACTGGCTGCAGCGAAACCTGTTCCGTGTCGCGCGGACCTCGACGCTCTCCTACGTCCTTCTCGCCGCATCATTGGTGGCTGTCGTTGTCACCTATCTCATTCTGACCGGCTCGACACCGATCGAGCCAACGGCGCCGGGGGTCCAACTCTATCTCATCATCATCGACGCGTTCTTTCTGCTCGCGTTGGCGGCACTCGTCATCGGACGCTTGGTGCAGATGTGGATGGCGCGCCGCTCAAGCGCTGGTTCACGGCTCCACGGCCGTCTCGTCAGCATCTTCAGCTTGATCGCCGTAATCCCGGTCGTGCTCACCGCCGGTGCTGCTGCCGTCACCATCAACCTCGCGATGGAAGCCTGGTTCAGCGGCGGCGTTCGCTCCGTCGTCGACAACTCGATCGCGATGGCCGAGGCTTATCAGCGCGACCAGAAGAAGATCGCTCAATCCGATACGCTCGCGATGGCGTTCGATTTCGGCAGCTCGTTTGGAATACTCGGATCGGAAACGGACCCGCTCAAATTCGATGAATTTTTGACCCGCCAGATTCGCGCGCGGCAGTTGCCCGGTGCCTCGATCTTCGATGCGGCCGGCAAGGAAGTCTCAAGCGCAAGACTGATGGTCATTGCCGTCGACCCGCCAACCCAGGAAGAAAAGGAAGGCTCGGGGTCTGGCGATCCGGTTGTGACGATCTCACCTGAAGGCGCCCGCGCCGTCTCTCGTCTCGACCCCGCCGGAAATCTCTTTCTGGTCACGGTGCGCGACGTGAACAAGGAAGTGCTCGAGTATCAACTCAGCACGCAAGAGGCGGCCGCAAACTACAACAAGCTCCAACGCGACCGCGACGACGTGCAGGCGACGTTCGTGCTCATGTACGGCATTGTCGCCTTCCTCATTCTCTTTGCCGCCATCTGGATCGGCCTAGGCGTCGCGAACCGCCTGGTGACCCCCATCGGCCGCCTGATCGGTGCTGCCGAGCGCGTGTCGGAGGGCGATCTCGCCGCGCGCGTGATGCTTGCCGACGACGATGACGAGTTGGCCTCTTTGGGCCGCGCCTTCAATCGCATGACCTCGCAGCTGCAGAGCCAGCGCAACGAACTGGTTGAGTCGCATCGCCTCGCCGAGCAACGCCGGAACTTCACCGAAGCCGTGCTCTCGGGCGTTTCCGCCGGGGTTGTCGGTCTGGACGGGCAGGGCAAAGCCGACGTTCTCAACCGCTCGGCGCTCACGTTGCTCAGCGCCAGCCGCGACGACGTCGTCGGCCACGACCTTGGCCAAGTCGTGCCCGAGGTCGCCGACCTCGTTCACCAAGCGATCAACGGCATCGAACCTCGCGTGCAGGGCCAGATCGACATCACCCGCGGCGGCAAGACCCGCAACCTGACCGTCACCGTCACGCGCGAACGCGCCAGCGAGGACGAGCGCGGTTATGTCGTCACCTTCGACGACATCACCGACCTCATCATGGCGCAGCGTACGTCTGCCTGGGCCGACGTCGCGCGCCGCATCGCGCACGAGATCAAGAACCCGCTCACCCCCATTCAGCTCTCCGCCGAGCGCCTGCGCCGCAAGTACAAGAAAGAGATCACCACCGATCCGGATGTCTTCGAGCAATGCACGCAGACGATCATCCGCCAGGTCGGCGACATCGGTCGCATGGTCGACGAATTCTCCTCCTTCGCGCGTATGCCGCAACCGGTCATGCGGGATGAGGATATCGGCGAACTGATCCGCCATGCGGTCTTCCTGCAGCGTGTGGCCTTGCCGCAGATCACCTTCGCGCTGCTGACACCCGATGAGCCCACGCATGTCGAATGCGACGGCCGTCTGGTCAGCCAAGCACTGACGAACGTTCTCAAGAACGCGGGCGAGGCCGTGCGCGCCAAATTCGGCCGCGAGGGCGACGAGGAACAACAACTTTCGGAAGGTGGACGGATCGAGATTCGTTTGCTTCAAGACGCGGCCCGAGTCTCGATCGAAATCGTCGACAACGGCGTCGGCTTACCTAAGGAAGACCGCAACCGCCTGACCGAACCCTACGTGACGAAACGCGTCAAGGGCACGGGCCTCGGCCTGGCGATCGTGAAGAAGATTATGGAGGACCATAAGGGCGCGCTCGTTCTCGACGACGCGCCACCTAAGGATGAGACCGGAGCGACCCGCGAAAGCGGCGCCCTGGTCAGGCTGACCTTTCCGCGCCACATCAGCGCGGTCAAACTCGCAGGTGAATGACAATGAGCAAGAACGGCGCGCTGCAAGCGCTTGATATTTTGATCGTAGACGACGAAGCGGACATCCGTGAACTCGTTGCCGGCATCCTCTCCGACGAGGGCTACAACACCCGCCTCGCCGGCGACAGCGACGGCGCCTTGCGCGAGATCCGCTCGCGCCGGCCCGCACTCGTCATCCTCGACATCTGGCTTCAGGGCAGCCGTCTTGACGGCCTTCAGGTCCTGGACGAAATCAAGAAGGAGCATCCCGATCTGCCGGTTCTGGTGATCAGCGGCCACGGCAACATCGAGACGGCTGTCACGGCAATCAGGAAGGGCGCGTACGACTTCGTCGAAAAGCCCTTCAAAGCGGACCGCATTTTGCTGACGGTCGAACGCGCCCTGGAGGCGCAACGTCTTCGAAAAGAAAACGAATCCCTAAGAGACCGCCTCTGGGACGACTTCGACCTCGTCGGCCAAAGCCATGCGATCAGCCAGCTGCGCCAGCTTCTGGAAAAGATCGCCCCCACGAACAGCCGCGTTCTCATCACCGGCGGCCCGGGCTCCGGCAAGGAAGTTGTCGCGCGCCTGTTGCACGCCAAATCGCGTCGCCAAAAAAGCCCGTTCATCACCATCAACTGCGCCACAATTCAGCCCGAGCGCATGGAGATCGAACTCTTCGGCGTTGAATCCGCGGGCGGGGAGGGCGGCCGCAAGGTCGGCCTGTTCGAACAGGCCCATGGCGGCACGCTGTTCCTGGACGAAATCGCCGACATGCCGACCGAAACCCAAAGCAAGATTCTGCGCGTGCTGGTCGAACAAAACTTCCAGCGCGTCGGCGGCGCCGCGCGAGTGCAGGTCGACGTGCGTGTGATCTCATCGTGCTCGACCGACCCGCGCACCGAGATTCAAGACGGCCGCCTGCGCGAAGATCTTTATCACCGCCTGAACGTGGTGAGCGTGAAGGTCCCGGCCCTCGTCGAACGCCGAGAAGACATCCCAAACCTGATCGAACATTTTATGCAGCGCATCGCTGCCGCCACCGGCCTGCAGCCGCGCAAAGTCGGTGACGACGCGATGGCCGCGCTGCAAGCGCACAACTGGCCGGGCAACATCCGCCAGCTCCGCAACAACGTCGAACGCCTCATGATCTTGGCCGCAGACGACCCTGAGGCGACGATCACCGCCGATATGCTCCCCGCCGACGTCGGCAACTCGACGCCCGCGGTCAGTCAAGGCGCCGGCAGCGAACGCATCATTGCGCTTCCGCTGCGCGACGCGCGCGAGATGTTCGAGAAGGAATATCTCCTTGCCCAAATCAACCGCTTCGGCGGCAACATCTCCCGCACGGCAGCCTTCATCGGCATGGAGAGAAGCGCTCTCCACCGCAAACTGAAGTCGCTAGGCATCAACACCGGCGGCCGCGGCGACGATATGATTGGCTAGTTCGACCGGCCGGCAGTCGTTGCCACCCGTATTCCAAAGTCGGCGCGGAGTTCGCGCAGCGGCGTGGCGAGGAACGCGTCGAAGGAGTCCCACGGCCAACGCCGCCGTTGCCGGGCGCAGCGCCAAATCGTGCGCGGAACGATGAAGGGAGCGGCCGCGATCGTATGCATGATATCGGCCGCGCTGAGCTGCCGGTAGATGTCGAGGGATTCGTAGAGCCGGTAGCCGCGCATAACGCGAAGCCCCTCCGTGGTGCCGAAGAAGCTCGAGAGCTTCACAATCGCCTCGTGGGGCAGGGACGTATCGCACCCGTACACCACGTGTACCGTATCGTGGCACCGGAAAAACGTCTGCGCCGCGGGAGAGAGTGCATCGCCCCGCTTCAAGAAAGGATGTGCGGCATAGTACTCCGCAAGCCCTTCCGCCAACGTCGCCGCGCAATTCTGAGCTAGGTAGAAAAGCACCGGTCGCCACCTCGGCCGCGCGTCACTTCCTCACGTACTTCGCACCGTTGTAGCGAAACTTCGGAAACGGACCGGCACCCGGGCCGCCGACCTCGATGTCCTTCCAGCCGTTCTTCGCCTTCGTTTCAAGCACGACTGCCATGCCGACCTCATCGAGCAAGATCGTCCACGCGCCCTTAGCGTTCTTGCCGACCAGTACGAACGCTTCGGCCGTATGGCCGTAGCAGAACGAACTGCTCTCGCGCACGAAGGCCTCGATTGTGCCGTCGCCGTTCAGATCGTCGGCTTCGATGAAGCCCGCCATGTATGAGGGCGCGTCGTCCTCGCAGCGAACATATGTGCCGCCCTTCGATTTAAACCCGGCCGCCTTGAAGATCGCGGCTTTGTCGCTTGCTGAGAACGCGTCGGCACCGGCCGCCGGCAGAATCGCCAGCGCGCCACACAAACCGAACATGATTGCTGTTTTCATTGCCGTTGACTCTCGTTTGGTGAACGTAGCTCTATCGCGGCGCGATGAGGGAGGGCAATGCCGCCTAAACCCGGCCCAATCCCGGGTGCGTTCGACAAGCCCGCCACCGCTCTGATACCCTCTCGGGATGCGCAAGCTCGTCGCCATGGTCCTGCTGCTGACGTTCGCCGGTGCAGCCGCCGCCGCGCCCGTCTGGACGACACCGGGTTGGTACCAAGTCGCCGACACGATCGTCGGCCCCTTCGTCTGGAGAGGACCGTTCGAAAGCCAAGCACAATGTGAGGCCGTCCTGCCGCCGAACGAGGAGGATGCCGACTACAGCTGCGAATACCTCACCGAACGGCCGTCGTGGGATGACTGAGGGCGAATACGATCGCCGCGACTCATCGAGTTAGATCGCAAGTCCCGGATCGCCCTCGACGACCTCCTGCACAAGCTGCGGCCGTTGGCCGGGGTGCCAGAGGTGCACACGGTGCCGCACGCGATAGACGAGCGGCCCGCCGTCGTCGGTGGCGCTGCGCTCGAGCGGACGCGGGATGCACACGAACTCCGTCACAAGTTCTTGCGGCGACGCGGTAACCGTCGCGTAGCCATGCCCGCCGAAGTCGACGAACTTCAAATGAGGCGAGACGTCCGGGTTGCGCACAGCCCGCGCGCGCGCCGGGTCGTGCGTTTCTGCGAGCGTCAGCGACGACTTCACGCCGTGTAGCAAGGTCATGCCGTACGTGCTCTCCATCGACCCATCCGGCTTGTCGTGGATGTAGAGCGCGCGCAACGGCTTGTCTTTCTTCATTGTCAGTTCCTGCACCTCGGCCGCTCCCTGCGCGGTGATCGAGCCCGTGACGAACTCGACGCCGACGGGCTCGAAGGGGCGCGGTGGCAGCGTGTTGCTGGGATAGCCCGCCCAGAACGAGTGTTTGTCGCCGGCCACGATCGCGAGCCCCGTGATGCCTTCTTTCTGCAACATCCCGAAGATGTCCGAATGCTCGACGACGTTGCCGCCGTTTTGGACGCCGTATCCGTTGCTCGGCCAATCCTTTCTATGCGGCGCCGGCGCGTTCTGAGGATCGATGCGCCAGCTGAGCGTTCCGAACGAATGGCCCCAGATCTTCCACGGCGCCTTCGCGTTGCGCAGGCGATGCTTGAACCAGGCAAGCTGCTCCAAACCGAGATAGCCTTGCGGCGGCGCATCCTTCTGCGTGTTTGCGACGTCGGCATTGCCGATCCGCAGCGTTGCCGGAGGCGAACCGCCGTTATACGCGCGACCCATGTCGAGAATTTCGTTGACGTCTTCAGGGATCGCGTCGAACCCGATCTCCGGAAGCGAGCTGCCGTCGGCGGGTGGTGACGCGTACGACCGGTTGTCGGTCAGGATCATGTCGACGTTCTTGCCGAACCGGAAGGCGCGGTAGATCTTGAGTGCATTCACCGCGGTCAGGTTGTTCGGCTCCAAGCCCAAGCCGCGCTCATCCAGCGTCGTCAGCGGTGCGTCCTGAACCGCGGGCGCCTCGAAGGCATCGCCCGAGCCCGGCTTGCGCACGCGTGCCGGCTGATATTCGTACCAAGCCTGGCTCGCGGCGACTTTGACGCGCTGCGCCGGGCGGACTTTACCGCCGAACACCTGTTGGCTCTGGTAGCCTAGCCAGGAGAACTCGTGATTGTCCCACACGGGGACGAACGGCCAATGCGCGCGCGCGTCCTGCAAATCGGGGTCCGTGAGATAGCCGCGGTAGAGCGCGCGATAGTCGGCAAGGTTCGCCGGCACATAGAACTTGCCGATCTTCTCGCCCTGCGGATAGCGCACCATGTCGCGAAGTCGCCGGCCGCGCAGAATGCCGCCGGGCGTTTCCTCCGGATACCAAACCATCTCGTAGACGAAATCGCCGAGATGCAGCACGAAGCCGAGCTGTTCCTCGCGTGGACGCCGTTCGTCCTCGTACTTCATGCGCCGATAGGCGTTGCCCGCGCCGATCGTCACGTCGTGGCAACTCACAAAAGCAAAGCGAACCGGCCGGTCGTCATTCTCAGCCGGTGCAGTCAGCGTGCGCCCGACGCGGCTCGCATTTCCGTGCTCGTCGATGAAGCGATACCAATACTCGCGCGCGGGCTGCAGACGTGCCGCCAAGAACCGGCACGTCCAATCGGTGCTCTCTGAAACAGCCGACACCCCGCGCGCCACAATGCTCTGAAAGCGTGGATCGCTCGACACCTCAACAACGAGCCTATCCGACCGGACAACATCAGGCGGGCGCCGCGTCCACAGAATCACGCTGGTCGAATCCGGATCGCCCGACGCGACACCCTGCGGAAACAAATCGCGACGCTCAGTCGGCGCCTTCGTGGCGCTGGCTGCCGACGCACCGGGGAGCGCAAGCGCCGCCCCAAGGCCGGCTGCCTTGGCCATCAACTGGCGGCGATTGAGGCGAATTGATTTCGGCATGTCTTGAAACCCCCTGGCTGTTGAGGGTCATTAGAACGTGGGCCGGGCCGCGAGTTGGATCAACAATTCGTGTGGAATTGTGGCGATCTGGAGTGCTTGGCAAGCCGGGGCTCCACGGGAGGAGCAACGCCACCGCGCCCGGTCTTGTGCTACTAACGGCTCTAACACTGCCTCGAGAGCAGCCTTGGAGGAACACGCATGACCGCACCTGACATCAGCCTTGGTAATTGGTTCTTGCAACGCAGCCGGCGCACGCCCAATCGCCGGGCGCTGACCTTCGAAGGCAAGACCGCGACCTATGCTGAGCTGCAGGAACGTTTTGACCGGCTGGCCGCCGCGCTGAAAGCGCACGGTGTCTGCCGCGGCGATCGCGTGGCGTTCATCGGTTACAATCAGCCGGCGTTCTTCGAGACGATGTTCGCGGCGGCGCGGCTGGGCGCGATCTTCGTGCCGTTGAACTTCCGCCTGACTGGGCCCGAACTCGACTACATCATCAACGACGCCGGCGTTCACACCATCGTCGCCGATAGCCCGCATCGCGGCGTCATCGACAGCATCCGCGCCAAGCTGCCCTGCCGGCAGTATCTTTCGGCCGACGTTGATGCACCGAACTGGACCTCGCTCGCTACATTCGTCGGCAAGACCGAACCGCTGTCCAACGCCGTGCCGATCGACGCCGAAGAGGTGGCGGTCATCATGTACACCTCCGGCACCACCGGCCGTCCAAAGGGCGCCATGCTGACCCACGGCAATATCTGGTGGAACAACAGCATGAGCTTGCTGACCATGGACGCCTACGAGAACGACATCACCTTGGTGGTGGCGCCGCTCTTCCATATCGGCGGGTTGAACGTCACGACGCTGGCCGCGTTTCAGAAGGGCGCCGAGGTCGTGCTTCACCGCGGCTTCGACCCAGCGAAGTGGATCGAAGACGTGATGAAGTACAAGGTGACGAGCGCGTTCGCCGTACCTGCGATGCTGCTGGCGGTGAGCGCGAACCCGGCCTTCGCGAGCGCCGATCTGTCGAGCCTGAAGATGATCGTCTGCGGCGGCGCACCGGTGCCCGAACCGCTGCTGCATCTCTATGCGAAGCGCGGACTGCCGATCAATCAAGGCTACGGCCTGACCGAAACCGCACCGATGGTGACGTTCCTGACCAGCGAATGGGGTGCCGCGAAGGTTGGCTCTGCCGGCAAACCGGGCTTCTTCATTGAACTGGCGCTCGCGAGTGACGACGGCAAGTTCCTGACCGAGCCGGGCGCGCGCGGCGAAGTGCTGTGCAAGGGCCCGAACATCATGAAAGGCTATTGGAACAAGCCCGAGGCAACCGCCGCGGCCATCGATCCGGCCGGATGGTTCCACACCGGCGACGTCGGTTACTTCGACGCCGACGGCTTTCTCTTCATTTGCGACCGCGTGAAGGACATGGTCATCACCGGCGGCGAAAATGTCTATCCGGCCGAAGTCGAAGCCGTTCTCTACGCGCACCCCGCGATCGCGGAGGTCGCGGTCTTCGGCCAACCGGACGAAAAGTGGGGCGAAGCCGTCGTCGCCGTCGCAGCCCTCAAGCCCGGCCAATCACTAACGCTGGAAGCACTGCGCGCCTGGGGCACCGACCGCCTCGCGCGCTACAAGCTGCCGTCGCGCCTTGAAACGGTCGACGCACTCCCCCGCAACCCCGCCGGCAAAGTGCTGAAATTCGAACTGCGGAAGCGGTTCGTGGAGGTGAAGTAACTTTCCTGAAACGCGAGCCTCCGTCGGGGCTTCCGTGCTCGGAATAGATACCGTCAGTTGGTGAGGTGCGTCAGACCGGAGCGCGTGCGATAGGGCGCGCCCGACTCCAGGCCCAAGCCCCGATCACGGCGCCGACAACCAAGGATCCTCCAGCCGCAGCTTCGAACCAGAGTGGCCCGTCGACCTTGCCGCTTGTGTAGAGGTAGGTCGTTTCCACGATAATCAGCGCGCACATAGGCAGGATGTGCAAAAAGGGGCGCGTACCCGCGAGCGCGGCAGTAAGTGCGCCGCCAATGATGGCCGCGAGCGGCGTCAGCAGCCCCGCCGCTACCAGTTTGCCGAGTGAATCGTGATAGCTCACGCCGCCAAGAATGGTCTCTTGCGCCACAAAGGCGCCAACCACAAACGTGGCGTATCCTGACACCATTGCGAGCGCACTGCGCCCCAGCTCTAGCCCCGATCTTACGTAGCTCACTGGATCCTCTGCTCAAGTTACGCGTTCAGTATCGCGAAATTTTCTGACGGATGCCCCCGCATTTGCTAACTTGCGTGCAGGGTTGGCCCACGGAGACCCCGCGCTAATGACTAAAACCGGCATCGACGACATAGATCGCAATCTTTTGCGCGCGATCCAGCGCGACGCGAGCCTGACCACTGATGCGCTCGCGGGTCTAGTCGGCGCGTCCCCTTCAGCCGTGCAGCGCCGGCTGGCGCGCCTCAAGAAAGAGGGGGTGCTCGTGGGACAAGTTGCCGTAATCAGAGCGAATCTCGTTGGGCAATCCCAGACCTTTGTCGTCGGCGTTGAGATCGAGCGGAAGCGTGTAGATCTTTATGCTGCATTCCGCCAGTGGCTCGATCGCACAGAGGAAGTGCAGCAGGCTTACAATGTCACCGGCGCATCCGACTTCATCTTGATTGTGACCGCAGCGTCCATCGAGCAGTATGATGCGCTGATGGAGGAGATGTTGAAAGAGAATCCCAATGTCAAAAAGTTTGTAACGAGCGCTGTGCTACAAACCTATAAGCGCAGCTTGTTTACGCCCGTGCAACATGGCGTTTGAGCTGCAGGTTGATCTGGTTGCTATGGCGGCCGCGGCCGCAACCGATGACGAACAAATGGGTGGACAGTGCGCTCTTGCTTCGGCAGGCGTCCCGGCGCGACAGGATGCGGGCAAAACTCAGGGCAATTCAACGAGGAATTCTGGCGGCGCCGGCACGAACCGGTGGGAGCCAAGCGCATGGTCGCTGGTTCATATCGAGCCGCGAAATTATCAATCGGGATGCTCACGCCGTTATCCCGGCGGAAGGCAACACGGACATGCGCGTGACGGCGAGCGCACGCCTGGTCCCGCGTGGTCGCCGCGGCCTGGCAATATCTATTACGCGACCACCGCTGCGGTCGATCAGTTGACGAACGTGTTGAAGCGCGTCTGAATTGCCGCCGCGCGCTACCAAGGCAAGATGATGCCGGCCGAGTGCACCACGGCGCAGCGGCGCTGTATGGAATCCAAGGAGCGCCTGATGAGGGGCGACGGCGCAAGCCTCCCCACTGTGTAAGCTTAAAAGAATCTACGGGAGACCGAATAAAATGAACGCCATTCGCAGCATTGCCGTTATCGCCGCCGTGTTGTCCGCCGGAGCCGCTCTCGCGGCCGATGATTGGTATCCGTCGAAATATGGGGCCAAGGACACGATCGGCGCCGCGAACAATCTTTCGCCGGAGGGAGCGCTGGCGGCGGCAAAGCTTGTGAAGCTGGGCAAGGTCTATTCGTTGGGAGTTATCACCGGGCCGGAGTCGCCCGCCTATCCGCCGCGCACGTTTCAAATTGTGGTGACGCAGTCGAATGACGGCACAGGACAGACCTTGGGGTCGAACATCGCGACCGGCAACGATGACATTCTGATGGCCTATGTCGGCATCGGCTCGCAACTCGACGGTCTGGGCCACTTGGGGATCAATCATCGCTACTATAACGGCAATCATGCCAAGGACTTTGTCGCGCCGAACGGCTTGAAAAAGCTCGGCACCGAAGGCGTTCCCCCGATGGCGACGCGTGGCATTCTGCTCGACATGGCGAAGCTCGCGAAGGTGAAGCAGCTACCGGCGGGCCGCGTGTTCAACAAGAAGGAAATCGAAGCCGCGGAGAAAGCGGCGGGCGTGACCATCGGCAAGGGCGACGTGGTGATCTTCCACACAGGCTGGCTCGCCGTCGCCGACAAGGACAAGGCGAAGTACATGGGCGGCGAGCCCGGCCTCGGCAAAGAGGGCGCTACTCTGTTGGCCGCGCGCGGTGTCGTCGCGGTCGGCGCGGACACCTGGGGCGTCGAAGCCGTGCCTTTCGAGGAAAAGACCGAAGCGTTTCCGGTGCACCAGATCCTGCTCGCCAAAAACGGTGTCTATATCCTGGAGACGATGAACACCGCGCCCCTGGCGGCGGACGGCGCAACCGAGTTCCTGTTCGTCCTTGGTCAACCGAAGTTCAAAGGCGCCGTGCAGGCGGTGATCAACCCGGTGGCGATCAGGTAGGCACCGCAGCTGATGCGTCGACCTCAAGGGTCTGCATCGACCCGTGCGCGGCTTACTTCAGCGGCAATGTGCCCTTCGGCCATGAACCCTTGAGGGCACAGAGCTTCTTGCCGAACAAGTTCGTGACCCCACCCATGACGGGTTCGGCCAGCGACTGCGGTTTGGTGCGCCAATCGGCGGCGACCTTCGGTCCGTCCGCCTTCGTGGCGACGGAGACGTAGAAGACATTGTTCCCGGCGCAATCGAACGCCCAAACGTGGCGAGAGGTATCGACGCCCGGCGCTGCCGTTTCCGGCTTCACATAGATCATGGTTGCGGCGACAAACCCGGTCGCGCTGTCTTCCATCGCACCGTCGACGTCAAACATGTGGAACACCCCCTCCGTAGCGAACGGATCGTTGGGATCGATCTTCAGCCATTTCTCGGCGGCAGCGACGGGCAACGACAGAGCAAGCGACAGAGCCGCAAGTGCGGTGAGAGGCAGCAGTTTCATCGAATGCACCTTTTCAAACTTGAGTCTTGATGTGCCGGCAGACGTTAGCGCCCATGCCCTCAAACGCCAAATGCAGCAGCTTCGCGGCGCAGGGGACCGCCTGCAAACGGTCTGCGATAAGGCACCGGCGAAATCTTTACTCGTATTTCGGCGCAGCGCGCTAGTATAAGACATGGCGGCACTTGAACTTGGTCTGCGCGGTGCGGCAATCGCGCTCTTACTGTTGTGGGCGGTCCTGCTCTTGCGCGACGCGCGGGAGCGCGTTGGCGCCGCTTTCGCCGTAGGCGTTGCAAGCTATGTGGTCTGTTCGGCGCCGACGTTCGCGCCACCGACCGGGGTCGATTGGCATTTGCTCATCCTCGCGATTTGCATCGCCAACCCGGCGATGTTTTGGCTGTTTGCGCGTCGCTTGTTCGAAGATGGGTTCAAGCCGACGCGTACCCATTGGTTGGGATACGTCGCGTATGCCCTTGTCGGCTCCGCGATTTTCTGGCTCGCTCAAGTTTCTCGCGCCGCAAACCGCCCGGCGCTTTTCCTCGTTTTGACGCTTGGAACGATCGGCTTCGCTGTTGCAACAGCCTGGACGATCTGGCGCGGCCATCGCGATGACTTGGTCGAGCAAAGAAGGAGACTTCGCCCGATCCTCATGGGCGGGGCCGTGCTCTACGCACTCGCCATCGGGGTTTCCGAGTTGGGCTTTCGAGGGGCTCCGCCGCCGGCGCCCCTTAGCTTGCTGAATGCAGCGGCGTTGGCCGGGTTTGCGGTAGCCACACTCCTCGCGTTCGTCCGCGGGCCAACGGCGGACCTCTTCGCTCCGGCCCGCGCGATCGCCATCCCAGCAGCCGCGCCCGTGACGGATGCGCTCGTGGAGCCACTACAAGACCTGTTCCTCCAGCACCGGCTGCATCGCGAGCCGGAATTGGCGGTGGCAGATGTCGCGCGCAAGCTGGGCGTCGCAGAACACCGGCTACGAAACTTGATCAACCATCAGTTGGGGCATCGCAATTTCGCGGCGTTCGTCAACGGATATCGGCTGGCAGAGGCTAAGGCTGCTCTTTCGGACCCTAGCCAGGCCCAAGTGCCGGTCTCCACGATCGCGCTCGATTCGGGTTTTGGATCACTAGGCGTCTTCAACCGCGTCTTCAAAGCCGAAACGGGACAAACGCCCACGGCATTCCGCCAATCGACCCTCGGCCGCGAGAAACCCTAGCCGTTTCCCTAAAAGGCCTAGCCGTTTTTGAAACTGGGCGAGAATTCCAACACGGTGCCAGCCATGAATTTCCCCGTCGCGGCGATATGCGGCGGAAGGACGGTTCATGCGGGCGCTAAGATTCGTTGCATCATTTATTGTGTGGCCGGCAATGCTCGGCGCGCTGCTTGTCGGCTTTGCCATCACCCAAGAGCTAGGCCTCAATCCCGCCCCGTGGTTGTTCGGCCTGACAGTCGTCCATCTGATCTTAATCGCCGGGCTTGAGGTGCTCATGCCGGCGCGGCCCGATTGGGATTGGCGTCAAGACGGCCAGGTCATCAACGATCTCGTCCATGGGGCGCTTTTGGATGTCGGGGCCCGAATTGGTGCCGCCGCCTTGACGATCGGCGTCGCCGCATCGGTTTCGGCCTTGGCAATCACTTCGCCCTTTAGTGTGTGGCCCGACAACTGGCCGCTTTGGGGTCAAGTCGCCCTGGCGGTGATTCTCTACGACTTTGCCGACTATTGGAAACACCGCGCCTATCACGCCTGGGCGTGGGCTTGGCCCATTCATGCGCTGCACCACAACCCCGATCGCATGCACATTTTCAAGGCAGGGCGCCTGCATTTCTTGGAGGCGGCCGTGCGCGCCTGCTTCGCGGTGGGTGTGCTTGTCGTGTTGGGTGCACCGGCGACTGTGTTGTTCTGGATCGCCGCGCTTCTCAACGCCTTCGGCAACACCAACCACTGGAATGTCGAAACGCGTCTACCACGTGTCGTCAACTGGCTGTTCGCCACCCCCGCCGTCCACTGGCTGCACCATGCCAAGGACATTTCCGACGGTTCGCGCAATCTCTCGCCGTTCACAATGCTGTTCGACCACCTGTTCGATACTTATGCCGATCCATCACGCAGGACGATCGCCGACGTCGGGATCACGTTCGATCCCATACCCCGAAACTTGATCGGACAAATCCTGTCTCCCTTGGCGTGGCCCTGGTTCGCCTACCGCGCTCGTCGCGCCGTTGCTCGCAGGCCATGAAGGTGCGCCTCAACCCTCGGCTCCAGCGGCGTTGCGTCCTCTACGCCCCTCTCGCGTTGCACGTGCTGCCGGCCGTGTTCATCGCCTTCGCCTTCATGATCCCGCAGAGTTGCATCGCGGGCGTGAACGCTCTCTCTGTCGGGTTCGCCGCCACGGTCCTAGGGTTCATCCCTTGCTACGTTGCCGGCATCAGGATTGCCCAGAAGCAGGCGCGCTCCGATGCGTAGGCCGAGGTTCATTGCCGAACAGGCGCGCAACGCAACGGGGATCTTGGGCCGCATCGTCGCGTTCATCATGGCGCGCGAGACACGCGAAGCCAATCGACGCGCAATCGCCTCGCTCGATGTTAAAATCACGGATCATGTGCTCGACATCGGCTGCGGGCCCGGGCATGGGCTTGAAATGTTCGCGGCGAGGGTAAGCGAGGGTCTGGTTGCCGGCGTGGATCCCTCCGAGTTGATGGTGGAGGTCGCTGTTCAGCGCAATGCCGCAGCCGTCAGGGCAGGCCGCGTGCGCGTCGCCATTGCGCCTGCCGAACATCTCCCGTTCGCAGAGGCGTCGTTCGACAAGGTGCTTTGCGTTCACGCGGTGTATTTCTGGCATGACTTGCGTGCCGCCTTGGGAGAAATCGCACGGGTCACGAAGCCTGGCGGGACGCTCGCTCTCCTGTTTCGCGACGCGGCGGACAAGGACGCGATCAATGCGTTTCCAAGCGAAGTCTATCGCTTCCCGGAATTCGCCTCCGTCGTTGCCGCGCTTGGCGACGCGGCGTTCGAGGTGACGACGGGGAGTGCGACCGCGAAGGTCACGCCTAGTTCGCAGCAACCACGGTTGATCGTCGCAAAAAGGCGAGCGCCGTGATCCGCGGTTCTTTCGCGCTATTTGTGCTCGCCGCGCTTGCGCTGGCGGCACAGGCCCAGGACTGGGGTCATGTCGGCGGCGATCTCGGCGGGCAGCGAGCGAGCGCCGCCGCGCAAATCACGCCGGCGAATATCGATCGCCTTGCGCGCGCCTGGAGCTATTCGACCGGCGATGCGCGTTTGGCGCGGGCGCGCGGTCTGCGATGGAAGTTCCAAGCGACGCCGATCCTGGTCGAAGACCGGCTGATCTTTTGCACGCCATTCAACGATGTTGTCGCTCTGCATCCCGGTACCGGGCGCGAACTCTGGCGCTATCGGTCTCATTCCGCCGACATCGAACCCAGCGGCAACGGCTATTCCTGTCGCGGGGTGACGCAGTGGAGGGATCCGAAGGCCGGACCATCGTCTGCCTGCCGCACGCGCATCTTGATGGGCACGAACGACTTTCGTCTGATCGCTATCGACGCGCAAACCGGCAATCCCTGTCATGACTTTGGCAAGAGCGGAGTTGCGACACTCGATCCGGGCAAGGCGCTGCTCCATCGCGGTGAAATCCAGATCACTTCGCCGCCCATCGTCGTGCGCGGTGTCGTCATTGTAGGCTCTGCCATCAGCGACGGCTTGCGCCAGAAGGCGCCGAGCGGCGCCGTGCGTGCGTTCGATGCGCGCACGGGTTTGCCGTTGTGGCGTTTCGATCCGGTGCCGCGCGATCCCGCCGATCCCGCACGCGCGACTTGGCTCGACGGCAGTGCCGATCATACGGGCCATGCAAATGTCTGGTCGCTGATGTCGGCCGACGAAGCGCGCGGCTTGGTGTTCCTGCCGACCTCAAGCCCGAGTGTGGATCACTATGGCGGCCTGCGACCGGGCGACAATCGCTACGCGAACTCGGTCGTCGCCCTGCATGCGGAAACAGGCCGCGTCGCGTGGCACTTTCAAACCGTGCATCACGATCTGTGGGACTACGACGTGGCGGCACAGCCGTTACTCGCCACGATCGATCACGACGGCCGCAATCGCGACGTCGTCATCCAAGCCACGAAAATGGGTTTGGTGTTCACGCTCGACCGCGACACGGGAGAGCCGGTGTTTGAGGTCGAGGAACGCGCCGTTCCCAAGGGTGACGTGCCAGGCGAATGGTATTCGCCGACGCAGCCGTTCCCGGTCGCGCCGCGCTCGCTTGTTCCGACAACACTCTCGCCTGACGAAGCGTGGGGCGTCACGCCCTGGGATCGTGCCATCTGCCGCGATCTCATCCGCCGCTATCGCTACGACGGCATCTATACGCCGCCCAGTCTCGAGGGTACCATACACTACCCCTTCATCAGCGGCGGCGTGAATTGGGGCGGTGGTGCATTCGATGCACGCACGCAAACGCTTTATGTCAACACCAACAACGCGGCCGGTCTCATCCGCTTGCGGCGGCGCGCGGACGAAGACACGAGCAATCGCGACATTCGGCGCGGCGGTCTGCCAAGTCAGTCGGGCACGCCTTACGCGGTGGAACGCACGCTGCTCGCGTCGCCGTTCGGCGCGCCCTGCAATCCGCCGCCGTTCGGGCAGCTGCATGCCATCGACATGCGCACGGGCGAGGTGGTGTGGGAGCGTCCGCTCGGCACGCTTGAAGACACCGTACCGTTCGGCGACGTGTTCCTGCCGCGCGGATCGGGGAATATGGGCGGGTCGATCGTGACGGCGAGCGGCGTTCTGTTTATCGGTGCGGCGATGGACAACTATCTACGCGCATTCGATGCAAAGAGCGGGTCGGAACTTTGGCGTGGCCGTCTGCCTGCGGGCGGCCAAGCGACGCCGATGACCTATGTCTGGCACGGCCGCCAATACGTGGCGATCGCGGCGGGCGGGCATGAGATCATCGGCACGACGCCGGGGGACACGCTTGTTGCTTTCTCGCTCGACGAAGTGTCGCCGCTGTTGTTGATTCAAGTCTCGCGGCTGATTGAGCGACCAACTCTATGGTGGTTCGGATTCTCGACCCTTGTCGCTGTATTCGTTGGCGCGATGTTAAGCGGGCGGTACGCGTCTCGCATCTCGTGCCACAAAGCCGAAAGGGTACCGGACTGAGGTCGCGTGTCGCTTACGTCAATGGCCCCTATGTCCCGTTCGCGCAGGCGACGGTGCACATCGACGATGCACCCGGGCGCAAAACCCAGGGGCGGATTGCGTAAGCCCGCCTAGCTTCTGCGCACGAACCGTCTCGTCTCTCGATCGCCGCATCCAGCGGCGAGAGCCGCTACGCCGCAGCAGGTCCCTTGTCATTTTCTGGCTTTCGCCGCATCGTCCTTTGCACGTTCAAGCCTCGCATCGGCCGCATGGCAGGCACTTTTCGCCGCGTCGAGATCGTCGATCAGCTTCTTCATCGAATCCGGATCCGGGTCGGCGTAGTTCTTCATCTGCTGATAGACCTCGTCGGCCGTTATTCCGTCGCCGCCCTTGCCTTCGCCCGTCAAGCCTTCGTTCCTCAAGAAGGTTTTGGTTTTTTCGGCCGTCTTGTCGCCAAATATGTGAGACCGCGTACCGGGGATCAGCTCGGCGTTGAACACCGGCTGCGCGTACTCAAGCATGTCCAATACGAAGGTAACCGAGCTCATCAATGTTTGGACCAGCTCCTTGTAAGGACAGTCCGGCAGCATTGTGATAAGTTCATTGATCTCCCTAAGCTTGTCGGCCCATTGCTTCAGCGCGCTTTGCTGCTCGCCCGTGATGGCGCCGAGCCTCACGAGCGCTTCGATTGCGCGCTTTTGCGTGAGGATCAGCCTCGCCAGGTGGCACTTGCATCTGTCGGCTTCTTGTTGAGCGTCGTTCAACTCCTTTTCGGCCGCCAAGCGGAGAGCGGCCAACACATCCCGTGCCGCTTTCTCGGCTTTATCGACTTCGGCTTGAGCTTTCGCTTTGGCGTCGGCGGTGGCCTTGTCACAGTCCGCCTGCTGCTTGGCGAGCGCCGCCTGCGCCGCCCTGGCCTTCTCGTCGGCAGCGTTACGCTCGGCTTGTGACGGCTGGCCCTTTGCAGCTGCGGCTGTCGCATCGGCGGCCGCTTTGCGCGCATCATCAAGAGCTTTTTGGGCCTCCCTTCGCGCGTCCTGTGCTTTGTCGGCTTTCTCCTTGGCGGCTTTGGCCTTGGCTTCCGCCTTGAGACGCGCCTCCTTTTCTCTGTCGCTTTCAAATTGCTTGCCGACCTGCATGGCTTCCGCTTCTTTGGCGGCCTTTGCTTCTTGCTCACGTGCCTCTTCGAGGGCTCGGCCCGCTGCCTTGTCGTCTTGCTCAGCCTTCTTGAGCCTCTCCTCTATGTCTTTCTTGGCTTGCGCTGCGTTGTCCGCCTGCTTGTTCAGCGCGTCAGCCGCGTCTTGCGCCGCCTTTGCTTCCGCGGCGAGCTTCTTCAACGCTTCCTCGCACGGGTTCTGAGCACCGGCCGCGTCACGGTCGTCGTACGCTTTCTTCAAACGCTCGCCGATGGCGGGCGGCAGGCGCGGATCGCTCGGATCGATCGCGCGCGAAGCGGGCGCGTTCCCGCCCGGCACGCCGGGCGGCTGCGGCTGCGGCGCGGCAGTCACGTCGAGGACGAAGCTGATCTGTTGTCTGTCGATCTTGCAACTTTGGAAGAGAAGCCAGCCGCAGTTCTCGCATTGCACGTCAACCGTCGCCTGGTAGCGCCCTGGGGACACATTGGTGAGGTCGATCGTTGCCAATAGGGCGCGCGATTGCCCCATCGCGACACCGCGCACCACCGGGTCGGCGGGAAGTTTCAGCCAGGCGGCGTTCGACGTGAAGCGAAAGTCGAGGGGCTCTTTGCAGTCTGCGTTCTGCGCGTTCAACGCAAGCGGGTGAGTCTTGCCCGCCTCGCGCACGCCAAGCTGCACTTGTGTTTCCACCGTTTGCGGTTGAGCGTGCGCTTGCGCGAAAGGCAGCGCGATCAGCAGCAGTGCGATGCGAAGAATGAGGTGCATATCCATCCCCCAAGCGTCTCTTGCCGAGCATGGCAGGACTTGGGTTGGGTAACACCAGGCGCATCGAATAATGGTCCGGTGTTACCGTGGTGGCACGAAAATGCATTCCGGCGATTGCAGGCAGTGCAATGCAACACAACGCGCGCGCGTCACTGCCGATTGTCACGATGGTTCTGACCTATTGCCGCGTCCGTTGGCAGTGCCGTGGCAGCCTCGGTCCGGAACTCACCGACGCAGACGCGCCGCGGCAAGATTTCGCTTGCAAACGCAACCACGATGTTCCATATTTGTTCCAAGTAATAATCACCGGGCAAACAGCGTTTCGCATGACATGCGCACCAACCTCGACGCCTCGTCAAACGAACCTCGACAATGCGCAAATCCGCGCCGAGCGCCGCGACACGCGCCCCACCCACCCCGTTACAAGTTACGCGGATGTAGCGGCAAAGTTACGGAATTTTTCGCGTAATTCTGCCCTTGTTACGTTGTTACAGATGATTTTCCATCGAATTTCGTGCCACAGCGCCGAACGGGTACCGAACTGATGGCGCGCGTCGCTTACGTCAATGGCCGCTATGTCCCCTTCGCGCAGGCGACGGTGCACATCGACGATCGCGGCTATCAGTTCGCGGATGGCGTCTACGAAGTCTGCGCCGTGCGGGCAGGGCGGTTGATCGACGAGGACCCGCACATGAAGCGGCTCGCGCGCTCGCTTGGCGAGTTGAAGATCGCGCGCCCCGTCGGCGATGCGCAGCTGCGCCTCATCATGCGCGAGACCGTGCGCCGCAATCGGGTGAGCGATGGACTTGTGTACGTGCAGATTTCGCGTGGTGTCGCCCGGCGCGATCATGGCTTCCCGGCGGCCGGCGTGAAGCCGGCGCTGGTTGTGACCGCACGAAATCTCGACATCTCAAAGTACGAGAAGCTCGCCGCCACCGGCGTCGCCGTCGTGACCCAACCCGAAAGCCGCTGGGCGCGCTGCGATATCAAATCGACCGCGCTGCTTGCGAACGTCCTCGCCAAACAGCACGCACGCGAGTCGGGCGCATTCGAGACGTGGTTCGTCGATGGGGAAGGGCTCGTGACCGAGGGCGCTTCGACCAACGCCTGGATCGTCGATGCGCAAGGCGTACTCAGAACCCGCGCGCTTTCGAACGCGATCCTGCCTGGCATCACCCGGGGCGAGATCATCCCGCTCTGCCGCCAGCTCGGGATCAAATTCGACGAACGCGCCTTCACCGTGGCCGAGGCCAAGGCCGCCCGGGAGGCCTTCATCACCGCCGCTTCCCTGGGCGCGATGCCTGTCACCGGAATTGATGGCCACAAGGTGGCTGAGGGAAAGCCAGGGCCAATTTCTGCCAAATTGGGCAGGATTTACTGGGAAAGCCGTCTGGAAACCTAAGGAAAGCAGCGATGCGACGGTCGTCACGCTCGTTCGGGCTTGCCCCTAAATGAACTCTCCGTCATCTTCCCGAACGTTGGTGTACGGATGATTTGAGTCGCCCTTCGCACACCTGTCACACCGGCCTGTTAGGTCGGGCGGCTCACCGAATGCCCGCGTGTTTCGGGCGGACCAGTAACAAAGAATGGGGCCAACCCATGAATGAACGACAGCAGAACCTTCAGGACACGTTCCTCAACGCCTGTCGCAAGAACAAAGCCCCGCTGACCATTTTTCTGGTCAATGGCGTCAAGCTTCAGGGCATCATCACGTGGTTCGATAATTTCTGCGTGCTTCTGCGCAGAGACGGCCACTCCCAGCTTGTGTACAAGCACGCTATATCGACGGTGATGCCGTCGGTGCCGGTCCCGTTGTTCGAGCAAGAGACACCGGAAGCCGAAGCGGCGCATTGAACGAAGAAGCAGTCGAATTTGATCGAACCGCCACGCGGACGTTCGTACGGTGATTGGAACCAAGGTTCCCGCCGAGCGATCGTCGTCCATCCCTACCTCAAGCGCGCCGACGAGCCGCGCTCTCTAAACGCGCGCCTGGAGGAGGCGACGGGTCTCGCGCACGCGATCGACCTTGAGGTCGTGGCCACCCTCGCCGCGCCTCTCGCCGAACTGCGCCCCGCGACGCTGATCGGGAAGGGTAAGGTCGACGAACTCCGCGCGCTCTGCGAGGCGGAGAAGCCCGAACTCGTCATCTGCGACGGCCAACTCACGCCCGTGCAGCAGCGCAATCTCGAGAAGGCGTGGAACACAAAGGTGCTCGATCGCACCGGCCTGATCCTGGAGATCTTCGGTGAGCGCGCCCGCACCGCCGAAGGCCGCCTGCAAGTCGAGCTCGCGCATTTGAGTTACCAGAAGGGCCGCCTCGTCAGATCGTGGACCCACTTGGAACGCCAACGCGGCGGCTTCGGCTTCTTGGGCGGTCCCGGCGAAACCCAGATCGAAGCCGACCGCCGCGCGATCGGCGATCGCATTGCGAAACTCAAACGCGAACTCGAGGACGTCAAACGCACGCGCCAACTCCATCGCGAAGCGCGTCGGCGCGTACCGTTCCCGGTCGTGGCGATCGTCGGCTACACGAACGCCGGCAAGTCGACGCTCTTCAACCGCCTCACCAGCGCCGAGGTGTTGGCGAAAGACCAACTCTTCGCGACGCTCGATCCGACCATGCGCGGTCTCGTGCTGCCGTCGAAGCGCCGCGTGATCCTCTCCGACACCGTGGGCTTCATCTCCGACTTGCCCACGCAACTCGTCGCCGCCTTCCGCGCGACGCTCGAAGAGGTACTGGAAGCCGACATCCTGCTCCACGTCCGCGACATCAGCCATCCGGACGCGCAAGCACAGAAGGACGACGTTTTGAGCGTCCTCACCGAACTCGGTGTCTCCGATCAAGCCCAGAGCGCGATGATCGAAGTCTGGAACAAGATCGATCTGATCCCGCCGGCCGAACGGCCGACCGCCGCGAACGGCAAGCGCGAGCCGCGCAGCGTCTCCGTCTCCGCGCTCACCGGCGAGGGCTTTGCCAACCTGCTCGCGATGATCGACACCGCGCTCGCCGCCAGCGCCATCGAAGCCGAACTCAAGCTCGAACCCGACGCCGGCGCGGACCTCGCCTGGGCCTACGAACACGGCGACGTGCTCAAACGCACGAACGACGCCAAGGGCAGGGTGAAACTCCGCGTCGCCATCGTCGCCGACGCACTACCGAAATTCGAACGCCGCTTCGGCGCGCGCTTGGTGCGTCACTAACGCTGAGGAGGCTCCAGACGCTTCGCCTCGTTCCAAGCCGCATCCATCTCCTCGAGCGACACCTCGCCAAGCTTCCGGCCGCTCGCGATCACGCTCGCCTCGACGTGCTCGAACCGGCGTACGACCTTCGCGTTCGTGCCCCGCAGCGCTGCCTCCGGATCGACTCCCAGGTGCCGCGCCAGGTTCGCGCACACGAACAAAATGTCGCCAAGCTCGTCCGCCAGCTTCGCTTTCGGCGCGCCGGCCGCAATCGCCTCGTTCAGCTCGCCGATCTCTTCGTGCAGCTTCGCGAAGATCGGTTCCCGCTCGCGCCAATCGAACCCGACGCTCGCCATTCGTTTCTGAAGTTTCAACGCGCGCGTCAGGGCAGGGGAGGCGACCGGTACATCGTCCAAGAGCTTCCCGGCACCGCGCGCCGCGCGTTCACGCTTTTTATGCTCCTCCCAGGCGATAGTCTGAGCCTCGGCCGTCTTCACGTCCGCATCCCCAAACACGTGCGGGTGCCGGCGGAGCATCTTCGTGGCAATCGCCTCCACCACGTCGGCGAACGCGAACGCCCGCGCCTCGCTCGCCATCTGCGCATGGAACACGACCTGAAACAGGAGATCACCCAACTCATCCTTCAGCGCCCCGAGATCACGCCGCTCGATCGCGTCCGCCACCTCATAAGCCTCCTCGATCGTGTAGGGCGCGATCGACGCGAACGTCTGCTCCAAGTCCCAAGGACACCCACCCTCAGGCTCCCGAAGCCGCCGCATGATCGCCAGCAGCGTCTCAATCCGTCCAAGCTCCTCAGGCGTGTCCATAATCGCGCTCGCAAGTGGGATGCCGTGTCCCGCACGGTCTATCGGACCCACCCCCCGAGAACCAACCAGGAAGCAGCAGGGCAGCACAATTCTCCGCACATTTGAGCCAATTCCGACGTCCAATTATCGCCTAATATGTATTATGGGAAATGAAAGGGTGGTGTCTCAGTTTCAATCTCTCCACGGAGATAGCCCCTTGCATATAGCCCCTGGCATTCCAGTAGCGACTCATGCCTGTCTCGACGCATGGGATCACCGTCGCCTGGTCACAGTCATCTGTGGGAACAAATTATGAGCCGCAGCTCTGCGGCGGTGGCGAAGCTTCGTGTTCGCAGCGCGCTTAACCCGATGCTTTGGCTTTGCGGGATTTTCTCATTGCCGTGCGTTGTACTGGCCACCGTTTTTCCCAACAGCCCGCTGGCCCTACCCTTGATGGCGCTCGGCAGCGTGCCCATTGTCGGAACCGTTGTCGGGTTTCTTTGGTTCATGGTGAAGGCCCCGGAGAAGCTTCAGTCGGAGGACTATCAAATCAGGCACGAGGCGCTTCAACTTATTCGACAGAAGGGATCGAAATTCTTGATTGCGCCATCCTCACTGGAGGCGATTGCAAACCCTGCGAGTGACGACGTGCAGGACGGAAAGAGCAAATGAACTGCTACATGGTGACAGCCGCGTCGCCCAGCCCTGGGGTTCAGATCGCCCCGCGAGAGATTACTGACTTTTTGGATTCAGTTCCCGAGTTTGCTAATTGGCGGCTCAGCGCTGGCGCAGTTTTCATTGTAAGCAGCGAGTCCGCACAATTCATTTTCGAACGCATCCACGAGCGGTTTCCCCTGGTTCACTTTGTAGTCGTGCCCATATCAATTGGGCCACTGAGGGGGTGGGCTGATCAAGCGACCTGGGACTTCATTGCTCGCCCGCGTCCTGCCGGCCAATAGCTTCCGCTTGGTCGATTAGCGAGACGATATCAGCCATGGACCAAAGCCTGTCCGCGACGCCTGCTGCCATTGCTGGCGTCACCTTGAGCGTCTTATGGATGCGCACGAAGTTGTACCAAACGAAATACAGCGCCAGCGTGTGACAGTGGTTCGCGACCTTTTTTGAAAAGCCGTTCGTCAAGCGCGTGAAGCGGCGCATCGACATGCGCATGGTCAGATTGTGTCTCTCAACGTGCGACGTGGACGCCTGCCCCATCGCGGGCGAACCGTAAACGGCCTTCTTACTCATCCCGACGACGACACCGGGACTATAGCGGCGCTCGGGACTGCCAACTGGCGCTGCGGCGAACACCTTGTTCACTTGCGCGTAGTCGATCTTGCCGTCGAACGCGCGAAACACTGCCAGCGGGTAGTGGTGCAAACCGTCCGTCGTTAGCTGGCAATCGCCAGTGATGCGGCTCGCTAGGTCATACATGAAATCGTGAGCCGATCCGGACCTACGATCGCCAACCGTCCACGAGATAATCAGCTTCGTGTCGCTATCGATGGCCGTCCACGTCCAAACGTCGCCAGCCTCTTCCGGCTTCTTCGATTGCTTCGCGTTGGCTTTCTTCGCGTAGCAAAAACTCCAGATTTCATCGGCTTGGATTTGGCGCGCTTTGACATTGCGCACGGCGCGGTCGTGGAAGGCTTCGCAGGCACTGCCTGCATCCACGAGCAACTTCGTCACCGTGTTGATTGAGACATCCGCCACCCGTGAGACGGAGCGCATCGACGAACCCTCAACGAGCATGTTGAGGATTTGGGCGCGCTTTTCGGCGGGAAGCTTGTTCATAGGCAGAGATATTGGATTGCTGGCCTATTTTGTCAAGCATTTCGTTCATTTTGAACCGCAGTGGTATGCAAGCCATTGATCCGACTCGGAAATGGCGATTCTTGACATAAAATCAGTTGCTTAGTAGATTCTGCCTGTGGCCCCGGCGGCGGGATTCGGACCCGCAACCACCAGATTAGCAGTCTGGTGCTCTGTCCATTGAGCTACGCCGGGGAAGCACCACAAGCAGTCAGGGCGAGATGCTCGCGCACCCCGCCCTTGTTTTGAGGGCGGCCTATGTCATGGCCCACCTCCCCGCGCATTACCGCGTGGTTCTGGATCAGTGGCCGCAGACGCATCACCTTCCGAGTTATCGTCTGCGGCCACATCATTTCCGAAAAACATTTGATCTGAGGGGTGTGGAACGTAGCGCCACATCTTGTTCACGACGGTCACAAGCTTGTCGTGACGATATCGGACCAAAGTTACAGTGAGCGTGTTGGGGTTGATTGCTTTGCCGAAGCGCTCCAAGGCGAGCTCTCTCAAATCGCCAGCAGTCAGGGCGCTTGGGTACGCATCGCGCAACACGTCGAGAAGCATTTCTTTGACGGGCTTTTCTTTTCCGCCACCGTAGAAAACGTGTGGTCGCAAGATCGCTCTTGCGGCATCGCCAATGCGCTGCATCGGCGGCGGGTCAACCTCGTCGTCAATATCGGGGATGCTGGCGGCAACGCGCTCCGCGATGTCCAGTTCGGAAAGCTTGGTGTCAACGTCGGCAATGGCGCGAACAAGCGCCTCCCGCTCGGCCTCAAGCCGCTGCCGCTGCTTCTGGAATGCCCGCACGTCCATAGGTAGTGATTCGCTTGCTGCTCACCACAAAGTATCGGGGGTTGAGTCCGAGCACAAGGACTCGGACACTTTCGGACAAGTACATCCTGTAAGCGTCCTGTGGATAAAAAGTTGTCTTTTCGTTCTCCAGTGGCTTGCGGCTACTTCTTGATCTTCCATCTCACCTTTGCCGCCCGCTTTGCGATGGTCGCGCGCTGGTCAGGGGTCAGTTTCTTCGCGCGCGCCTTGCCTCCGACGCGGCCGCCAATCGCCCGCTTTGGAGTCGATGATGGGTTGTCTTCAAGTTCGCCGGTCGCGATCCGCGCAATCATCACGGCACGGGCGTTCACATCTGCAGGGCGTTTGACGCCTTTGGGTCCTTTGGGCATCCACGGACTATGGGACGGTTTTCCGCGCTGTCAAATCCGTCCGACTTCAAACTGAGACACGACCAATGAAAGCGCGATTGTATACTTGACACATGCAAACCGGATCGTTATATAATCAGGGCAAGGAGTTAGACCATGCCCGCCGAATTGCCCGCCCGTTTCCGCAACGAAGAAGCCGCCCGCAAGCACCTGGAATCGATCCAGTGGCCGGACGGCCCGGCGTGCCCCCACTGCGGCGTCGTCAACGAAGCCTCGCGCATCAAAGGTGGCCGCAAGGGCCTGATGTTCTGCAACGCCTGCCGCATGCAGTTCTCAGTCACGGTCGGCACGGTGTTCGAGCGCAGCCACGTGCCTCTCCACACCTGGCTGTACGCGACGCACCTGCTTTGCTCGTCCAAGAAAGGCATTAGCTCGCACCAACTGAGCCGCATGCTTGGCGTGTCCTACAAGACCGCCTGGTTCATGTCGCATCGCATCCGCGCCGCTATGGCCCCTGCGGCTGGCGCTCCGCCCATCGGTGGCGAAGGCAAGATCATCGAAGCGGACGAGACGTACATCGGGACGCGCTCTGGCGTCCGCAAACACCCTGGCAGCGGCGGCCCTGGGCACAAGATCGCAATCCTGAGCCTTGTGGAGCGCGGCGGTAAGATGCGCTCGTTCAAGCTCGGTGGTACACCCAAGGGCTACGAGATTAAGGGCCTCATTCAAGACTACGTTGACCCCAAGAGCACGCTGCACACGGACGGCGCTCAGATGTACAAGGCGAGCGCTGTAGCGAAGCACGAAAGCGTCGATCACTCGGCTGGCGAGTACGCACGCGGTGACGTTCACACGAACACGGTCGAAGGCGTGTTTTCGATCTTCAAGCGCGGCATGGTCGGCACCTACCAGCACTGCGGCGAGCAGCATTTGCAGCGCTACCTCGCAGAGTTCGATTTCCGCTACTCCAACCGCGTCAAGCTCGGCATTAACGACGCGATGCGCGCTGACAAGGCGCTAGAGGGCATCAAAGGCAAGCGCCTGACCTATCGGCCGACTAACTAAGTGCGAGACGATTGAGCAGGCCGTCCACGCCATCATAAGATGGCGCATCCGCAACGGCCTCCCGGTCACGCCAAAGAGGCGCATTCGCCCTATGCGCCGACGCTCGCGCCCTTCGATCGACGACCCCGACTCAGCTTAGGCTTCCCAGGCTTCTTGCCTATTGGCTTGTGAGGCTTGGGCGGTGTTTTGAGCATCCGCCGCAAAACGTCATCTTCGCGTTTTTCAGTTTCGGATTTTGTCATGGTCAACACCAATAGCCGAAAGCCATCCCTTAATCAAAGCCGCGCGCGAATAGCTCGGAGCGGGGAACACCTCGAAAGCCTCGACGACGCAATCAACTTGCTCGCCGATGGCTGGAAGCATCAGGAAATCTTGCAGACCAGCACCCTTGATGTGGACGTGCCCGCTATCGTCCCAATCCTGGTTGGCGAGGTCGCATACAACCTCAAATCCGCCTTGGACTACCTCGCTCACGAGCTCTTCTACCTGGCGAACGGTCGGCGAAGTAACAGCACGAAGTTTCCGACTGAACGCGTCAAAGAGAGTTGGGACAAGTACCTGCATGCTGCCAAGCCCAAGGACGCTAAGAAGCTTTGGTTGCCTAAGCTCAGGCCAAAACATCAAGCAATGATCCAAGCGCTGCAACCGTTTGACAGTGGGCCCCAGTGGCCCAGCCTTCTCGCGGACATCACCAATGGGGACAAGCACCGATACCTCACCGTCACGGTCGGGAAGCTCAGCAGTGCGCCCCGGGAGGTGCCGGCGGTTTTCACAAAGGCAATAGCTGGAGTCTTTCCAGAGGAAATGTTTGTGCACCGTCAGATCACCGCGACGGCAACGTTCGAGGACGGAACCCTTGTCGTTCAGACGCTCCAAAACCTCCAGCGCCAGGTCACCGACGTAGTTGATGCTTTTGATCCTGACTTCACCTGATAGATCGACGCCAACCACGCCGCACCCATTGCGGCACCCCCTCTGTTTGCATTCGCGACGATACTTTGAGGGGGTGCCTCTGACACCGGCCTGTCACGCCACCAGAGATTCTGGATTCGTGACCTGCATGTGTCAAGTATACAATCGCGAATGAAAGACCGAGATACTGGGAGACCCACGCCCCGCGATGATCACGGCTCGCCAAACCCCCAAGCGACTGGTTGAAGCAACGCGAAGGCGGTGTGCCGCCCTACAACAAATCCCCACCACACGCCCCCGCAGTCGTGCCGGTCGCCTTGTACGCTTTGATCACGTTGCGGCCCGTCGTCCAGCGATGCACTTCGTCCGGCCCGTCGACCAGCCGCTGGCTCCGGATGTGCGTGTACCAGGCGGCAAGAGGCAGATCGCGGCTGTAGCCCAGTGCGCCGTGCAGCTGAATCGCCGTATCGACCACCTTGTGCACCATGTTGGCCAGATAGACCTTCGCGATCCCGTTCTCCTGGCGCAGATCCATCTTGTTCTCCGCCTTGAACGCGATGTGCATCAGCATCAGTCGCGCGATGTAGAGCTCGCTCGCACAATCGGCGAGCATGAATTGCACCGCCTGCCGTTCGTCCAGCTTCTTGCCGAAGGTCGAACGCGTGGTCACATGCTTCACCGCCATATCGAGCGCCCGCTGCGCCATCGCAACGTTGTGCATGCCATGCCGCAGCCGTCCATACGCGAGCCGGTGCTGGCCCATCGCAAAGCCCTTGCCTTCGCCGCCGAGCAAATTCTCGGCCGGCACCTCGAGATCCGAAATCTCGATCTCCGCGTGCCCGCCACCCAAAATGTGCGACAGCGGCCCCTCGATTGCCATCGTCGGAATGTTGCGCTTGATCTTGTAACCTGGGTTCGGAAGCTCGACCAGAAACGTGGAATACTGCTGATGCCGCGGTGCGTCCGGATCCGTCTTCGCCATCACGAGCGCGATATCCGCTACGCTCGCCGCACTCGAAAACCACTTCTCGCCGTTCAAAACGTAACGATCGTTGCCCTTCTTGTCCGCCCGCGTCTGCATGCCGGTAGCGTCTGCGCCGGCAGCCTTCTCGGTCATCGAGTAACAGATGCGTTTCTCCCCGTTCAGCAACGGCTTTAGGAACTTCTCCTTCTGATACGGCGTGCCGTGCTCCAGCAGCGTCAGCATCGTCGCGTCATCCGGCCCTTGCGTGTTCATGGACAACGCGCCGAGGTAGCTCTCGCCCAATTCCATCTGCACCAGTGCGTTCGCGAGCGGCCCAAGACCCATGCCGCCATGCTCCTTTGGGATGAACGGACACCACAGACCCTGCTTGCGCGCCTTCGTGCGCAACTCGTTCAGCACGGTCTTGTAGTCCTCGCCGTCGATCAGCCGCTTCTCCGCCGGTACGCATTCGTCCTGCACCCAGTGGCGGATTCGTTCGCGCAATGCCTTGGCTTCCGCCGGGATTTCAAGGTCGATGGCCATGGGGTGTCTCTCCGTTTGCGATTTCGTGATCGGGGGACCCTATCACGGCTGTCGACGCCCGAAAGGGCAGCCCCCTCCCCTGCCCTGGCCGGCCCGATTTACTGTGTCGCAACACTTGATGCGCGGTGAGCGTGCGCGCGATACTCAGGGCGCCATGTCCGCCCGCGCCGCCAAGCCCCTGACCGTCGGATCGCTCGTCGCCGCCGACAAGGGCGTTACTCTGCACTGCGCCTGCGGGCACAAGACTGCGCTTCTGCCGGCGCAGGTCGCCGAGATGGCGCATCCGCGATCGTCGCTGCTCGACTTCAAGCGCCGGTTCCGTTGCACCATGTGCGGCCGCACCGGATCCAGCGACGACATTCGCATCGCCACCTTCGACGTCGCTCCGGCACTCGCAAACGGCCGACCGCAAATCAACCTCCCGCGCGCGAGGCAATAGGCGCGTGTGATCGAGGCCCTGGCACCGTTCCTCAATGCCGGTACGGCGGCGGCGATTGCACTCGTGGCATTCGCCGGCGTGCTGCGTGGATTTTCGGGCTTTGGTTCGGCGATGGTGTTGGCGCCGGCGCTGGCCGCGCTCTATCCGGTGACCGTCGCGGTGCCGCTGATCATCCTCCTGGAAGTCGCGCTGTCCTTTCAGATGCTCCCGGCAGCCATGCGCCAGGTCGTGTGGCGAGAGATCGCTGTCTTGAGTGTGGCTGCACTTCCCGGATTGCTTATCGGCGCGTGGCTGCTTGAAGTGGTGCCGGAGCGGACGCTGCGCTTGGTGATATCGGTGACGATACTGATCTTTCTGGCGCTGCTGCTCGCCAACGTCAGACGCCGGGGTTCGGTGACGCCGGTGGGCCTTGCTGCAACCGGCGCACTCTCCGGTGTTGCCAACGGCGCCTCGGGTGTCGGTGGCCCACCGGTCGTGCTCTACTATCTCGCCGGCGATGGATCGACCGCGGCGGTGCGCGCCACGGTCATCGTCTACTTCTTTGCAATCGACGTTGTCTCAACCGTCATCTATTCCGCACGCGGATTGGTGACGCACGAGGTGACCGTTTTGACCGCCCTTTGCGTGCCCGCGGCCATCGCCGGGGTGTGGCTCGGCACGAAACTCTTCGACAGAGCCTCGGAGCAAACCTACCGCCGCGTCGCTTACGCGATCATCGCGGCGGCAGCTCTCGTCGGCCCCTTCGCCTAACCGTCGCGTAGCTCGAAATCCATGTGCACGATCACGTTCGTGCGCACGACATTGGACGGCCGGTAGCGCCAACCCTGCACGGCGCGGACGGCCGTCGCTTCAAAATAGCCACGCGGTTGAGCTGACACGACCTGCACATCGCGAACCGATCCATCCGGCATGATCGTGATCGACATGATCACACGGCCTTCAATCCCGCGCTCCAGCGCGGCGGTTGGGTATCGCGGCAAAGCCTGCGCAACGGGAACTTCTTCTATCGGTGCATTTACGCCGATAGTCGTCGCATCTGCCGTAGACTCCGCAGGCGGAGCAGGTGGAAACGGTACCGGGGGAACGTCAACCTGAAGGGGAGGTGTCACTGGTGCATGCGGTCTGAAGCGCGGCGGTTCCGGTTTGATCGGATCGACTTCTAAAACTGGGGGAGGAGGCGTCGGCCGAAAGGTGACGATTGGTGTCGCGTCGGGTGTCAGATCGACAGGTGGAGGAACCACCTTGAACGCGACGGCCACGTAGTAGAGCACCGCCACATGCAGAACGACGGCGAACAAGATCACTTGCGGCGACCAAAGACGCGGGCGCGCTTGAGCAACGTTCATGAGCCAAGCCTCCGGTTAAGACAACCGGTCCAGCTTAGACCAATTCGCAAGATTCGTACAATCCGTCCTAACCAGTCGGCAGAATCAGTCAATCACATCCTCGGTCACGATGGATTTGTTCCGATAGCCGGAGCGCTGAAGCACATCCATCAACCGCATCACCTCGGAATACGGAACCTTCTGGTCCGCGCGAATAAGCAGCTGCCGGTTGGGGTTTCCCGCGGTCTTCGAACGGATCGCGGCTTCGAGGGTTGCCCATGTTGCGCGAATCTCGCCTTCGCTCTGCGTACCGATGTTGATCGCCCCGTCGTCTTGCAGGCTGACGAACACGGGTTCGAGCGCGATAGGCGGCTGAGGCCGATTAATGTCGGCGAGATCGATCGGTACTGCGACCGTCGCAAGCGGTGCCGCGACCATGAAGATAATCAGAAGCACCAGCATGACGTCCACGAACGGCGTAACATTCACTTCGGATTGAGCGGCATGACGCCCGCCGATTCTACTACCAACAGTCGCAGCCATGATGACCTCCCGCGAAGGAGGACAAAGCCTACGCCGATTCCGCAATGCCGCAAGGGCAACAAAAAAGGGCCGGTCTCCCGGCCCCTGTTCCAGCGGATCCACCGACGCGCGTCAGTCGACGACGTCCTCGGCCACCAACGCCTTGTTCTTGTACCCTTCCTTGTCGATGGCATCCATCAGGCGCATAACGTCGGCGTAGATCACCTTCTGGTCGGCGCGAATGAAGATTTTACGGGTCAGATCGCCGCCCGTCTTCTGCTTGATCGCGTCTGACAGATTTGCCCAGTCGGCCTGCACTTCGCCCGTCGCTTGCGTTCCGACGTTGATCACGCCGGTGTCCTGCAAACTCACGAAAATGGGCTCGATCGGATCTGGTGGCGAGTTGTCCGACGGCGGCGGCAGATCGAGCGGAATGCTGATCGTGGCGAGCGGCGCCGAGACCATGAAGATGATAAGCAGCACCAGCATGACGTCCACGAACGGAGTCACGTTGATTTCCGCGTTGTCGCCATAGCGGCCTCTTTTTCCGCCCGCGCTTTCGCCGGTACCGACGGTGCCTGCCATGTTCCGTCAAACTCCCACTACTAATCCAACCTGAACTCGACTTCGACTTCGCCGATCACCGTGCGCCCTGCAGCCTTGAAGCGCCAGCGTTTCACCGCTTGCAACGAAGCCTGCTCGAACCAGCCTTCCGGCCGTGATGTCACGACGACAGCATCGGCGACCGTCCCATCCGGGTTGATCGTCACGCGAACGCGTACGACGCCTTCCTTCTCGGCATCAAGCGCGCGCTGCGGGTATCGCGGCGCCGGCTTCGAAACCGGGCTGTCGATTACCTGCTTGTCCGATAGAATTTGCGTGGCGTCCGATGTGCTCTCTGCCGGCGGCTGCGGCTTCAACGGCACCGGTGGAACTCTCACGGGCGCCGGCGGCGGCGGAACCGGGCGCGGACGGAAGCGCGGCTTCTCGATGACAACCTGCTCGGGCGGCGGAGGTGGTGGTGGCGGCGGCGGCGGTGGCGGCGCCACGGCCAAGACCGTCTCTTCCGGCTCTTCGAGCACGTTCGGAACGATGCCCCACGACACGGCGACGTAGTAGAGCACCGCGATGTGAATCAGCACGGAGACGATGACCGTAATGTATACCGTGCGTCTATCCATAACCGCCCGTTACCCGCATTTACCCGTGGTCAATTCGTGACGCGATCTTCGGCCACCAGGGCAATCTGATAGAACCCGGTGTCCTGGATCACGTTCATGACCCGCATCACTTCTTTGTACTGAACCGTCTTGTCGGCACGAATGAAGATGCGCCGGTTGTAGTTATTGCCGGAGGCGGAAACGAGGCGAGTCGAGAACTCGCTATAGCTGACCTGAATGTCGCCAATGTAGATCTTTCCGTTCGCCTGCAACGATACGTAAACCGGGTCCTTCACCTTCGCCGGCTTCGAAACCGACGGCGGCAGCTCGACTTTCACGTTCACGCTGGCCAGCGGCGCCGCCACCATGAAAATGATCAACAGCACCAGCATGACGTCCACGAAGGGCGTCACGTTGATCTGACTGTTGTCGTCGTATCGCTGGCCGCGCGACTTCGTCCCGCCGATGCTTCCCGCCATTTGCGCCTACTCGAACTCGCGCGACACCCGCACGAGCACTTCGCTCGCGAAGTTGTCCATACGGGTCTGGTAGGCGCCAATGCGACGGGCAAACATGTTGTAGAAGATAACCGCCGGAACGGCGGCGAACAGGCCGATGCCGGTGGCGAACAACGCTTCCGCGATGCCGGGCGCGACGACGGCAAGGTTCGTCGTCTGCGTCTGCGCAATGCCGATAAACGAGTTCATGATGCCCCAAACGGTACCGAAAAGACCGACGAAGGCGGCGATCGAGCCGACGGTCGCAAAGATGCCCATGCCGCTGGAAAGTTCTTCGCCCACTTCGGCTTGAACGATGCCCATGCGTTGCGCAACGCGCGACGTCACGTTTTTCTTTCCGGCCCCAATCTCATCGACCGCCGCGATAAGCATCCGGCCAAGAGGATTGTTGCGGAAATTTTTCGACGCGGCCTTGCCAGCATCCTGCAGCGAGCCCGCACTACGGAACGCCTGCACAAAGCGATCCGATGAACCTCGGATGCCGGAGAAGAACGAAAGCTTTGAGAACAACAACGCCCAAGTGATCACCGACCAGAGCATCAAGAGCGTCATCACAACCTGAACGACGATCGAGGCGTGAATGAACATCGTGATCGGCGTGATGTCCGGACCCTTGGGCTCTTCCTCGGCTGGAGCAGCGGCGGCCGGCGCAGCCGGTGCCGCAGCGTCGGGGGCCGGCGTGATCGGAAGTCCGTCCGGACCGATTGCCGGCGGCGCGGGCTCGGCACCCGGCGCGGCAGGTTGCGCGTCAGCGGGCGCAGCACCCGGCGTCGCGGGCGCAGCGGCTGGCGCCGGTTGAGAAGGTGCCGGCTGTGCCAGCGCTGTACCTACCATGACGGTGAGTCCCAGCATCAATCCTGCCGCGGCGGCAACGCGCGCGATCGTCATCCGAATACCCCTGTTGACTGTTACACGTCCCATAACCACTTGCCTTCCCGACATTGCTCGGACCAATGCTTCATACATAGCACAAGCCACGCGCGACAACGGCGATTGCCGTTTAAAGCTTAACTCGATGATGCCCGCCTTCGGGGCGAGAGCCGATCCTATAGACATACCGATGTCGGAGATAATCCGCTGGTCCTCAGAACAAGGCCAGCCTGTTATCTCGAACAGGTCGCGCCTTTTTGGCTCGACTGCCCGAACTCCCCACTCGAAAACGAACATGGCGCCCAGTCCCCCCGGACGCCCTCCCCATCGCGCTTATCCCAAAACTCAGAAGCACAATCAAACCAAAACTGTAGCGGCAGTCGGCAGCCCTCACTCGAAATCGCAGAAAACTGCGATTCCGGCCACACGGAGAAGTTGTCGCGGAATTGTCGCCTTATAGTGCAATCACCAGCCCGTCGTAGGCCGCCTCGACTCCTTTTGGCAGTGACTGCGACAGCGCCCGATAGTCCAAATCCGTGTGCAGATTGGTTAGCACCGCACGCTTCGGACGGACTCGCTCAATCCACCCCAGCGTCTTTTCCACGTGCGCGTGCGTTGGATGCGGCCGATAGCGCAGCGCGTCGACAATCCAGCACTCGACCCCTGCAAGCGCCTCGAAGGCGGCGTCGTCCAGATCCACGACGTCCGATGAGTACGCAACAGGGCCGAAGCGGAAGCCCTGACTGACCATCGAGCCGTGGTCCTGGTCGAACGCCAGAGCGTCGATCGCGCCACCATGTCCCCGGATCGAAAACGAACGATAAGGCCGTTCGATCACATGGCCGTTAAGGATCGCCGGATACGCTCCGACCTCGTTTCCCTTGAAACAATAACCGAAGCGATCAGTCAGCACGCGCATCGTCTCTGGTGCAGCGTATACATCGACCCGCCGCATCATGTTCTGAGCGACCATCCGCAGGTCATCGATGCCATGCGATTGGTCCGCGTGATCGTGTGTGATCAGCACGGCGTCCAGAGTTCGCACCCTCGCATCGATCAACTGCTCCCGCATGTCGGGTGACGTGTCGACAAGAACTTGCGTGCCGCCGCGCTCAACCAAGATCGAACAGCGCCGCCGACGGTTCTTCGGCTCACCAGGATCGCACGCACCCCATTCGCCGCGCCCGTCGGCGCCGCCGATGCGCGGCACCCCGCCTGACGACCCCGAGCCCAAGATCGTGACCTTGAGCCCGGCACTCACGCCGGCCGCCGTACTTTGGAAAACAAGCGGAAGAAGTTGTCGCTCGTTGTCTCGGCAAAGCGTTCGGCGTCGATACCCTTGAGGCGCGCGACGCTCTCCGCCGTGTGCCGCACGAACGACGGCTCGTTTCGCTTCCCGCGATGAGGGATTGGCGCGAGATACGGCGCGTCCGTCTCAACCAACAAGCGATCAAGCGGCACATTCGCCACAATAGAACGCAACTCATCCGCCTTCTTGAAAGTTACGATACCCGAGACCGAGATATACATGCCCAGTTCCAGAGCCGTTCGCGCCAGCTTCGCCGTCGACGAAAAGCAATGGATTAGCCCCGGAAACGCGCCTCGCGCACTTTCTTCGCTCAATATCTCGCACAGATCGTCGTCCGCATCGCGCGCATGCACGACCAGCGGCAGCCCTGTTTCGCGCGAAGCCGCTATGTGCGCACGAAAGTTCCGCACCTGATCCGCTTTGGGGCTGTGCTCATAGAAATAGTCGAGACCAGCCTCACCGATCCCAACCACGCGCACGTGTGCCGCGCGCTCGACCAGCGCGCCCGCTTCGTTCAACGGCTCGACCGCCGCTTCGTGCGGATGCACACCGACGGTGCACCAAACATCGTCGAAGCGCTCCGCGATCTCAAGCACGCCGTCAAACTTACTGAGGCGCGTGCCGATCGTCAGGCACGTCCCGACGCCAGCCGTACGCGCGCGCGCCACGACCGTGTCGAGTTCGGTCGCGAAGTCCGGAAAATCGAGATGACAGTGACTATCGACGAGCATCGGCGCTTCAAATCAACGTTGCGAAGCCGCCTCAATAGCAAAAAACGTGCTCAGAACCAGTTGTTTCTTATCGAGGTTCAAATCGTCCGCCCTGAGCGCCTCAGCCTTCAGCGCATCCCATAGCTGCCCCCACCGTTCCAACGGCACGGCCGCGCCGAGGTGACGCAGCAACGCTTCCTCACCCGGCACGGGTGGCAGCGCTGCGTAGGAGCCGCGCAGAAGCCGCTCTTCCAATTGAAGCAACAACGTTACAAAGAGTATGAGTCCCCGCTCCGCCGGGGCCTTCGCAACTTTCTCAGCCAGCCCGAACAACCTTGCGCCGTTCAGTCGCGGCAGGCCCATCAGCAATTCACCAATCTCGCGATACATCGACAACGCATCGGTCTCCGCCAGCTCAAGTGCGCGACCCGGCGCACCGTCCGCTAACGCCGAAAGCTGCGCCCGGGATGCATCGTCAAACTTTGGCGCAAGCGCCGCGAGTGCCTGACGCATCGTCGTGTCGTCGAGACGTCGTAGCGTCAACATCCGGCAGCGCGACCTTGTCGTCGGCAGCAGGCCGCCTGGCGCATGCGAAACCAACAGCAGCAACGCGCGGGCGGGCGGTTCCTCCAGAATCTTCAAGAGCGCGTTCTGCGCCGAACGGTTCATATCGTCGGCCGCATCCACGATCGCGATCCGCGCGCCCCCCTGCGCCGAGTGTCGCGAATAGAACCCGTGTAGTCGCCGAACCTCTTCGACGGGCAATTCCACTCGAAAGCGCTTCCGATCGGGGTCCCAAGGCCGGCGCACCAAGATCAGATCGCTATGTGCCATCGCAGCAAGCTGACGCTGGATGGGATGGTCGTCCGCAACGCTCAGATCGTCGGGACAGTTCTTCGCCCCATGCGCCAACAGAGCGCGTGCGAACCGCCACGCGAGCGTCGCCTTCCCAACACCCTTCGGTCCGGCAATGATCCACGCATGGTGCAGCCTTCCAGACCGCGCGCTCTCGGCAAGCGTCCGCACTGCTTCCGTATGACCGAATAATTCCAACCGCTCGCGCGGATGCGGCAACTCGCCAACCCGATCGCTTTCCGGCTGCGGTTCAAGCTCGGCCGTTCGTGCGCGCGGCGCCATCAGCCAAGTCCAAAGCGCGTCTTCACCGCCGCCACGACGGCCGCGTGCACGCGGTCAACCTGTTGCCCCGCATCGATGACCACGCAACGCTGTGGTGCACCGCGCGCAATGTCCAAGAAACCCTGTCGCAGCCTTTCGTGAAACTCTCGCCCCTTGCGTTCGAACCGCGTTTCGTCGTCACGCCGCGCCGCCGCCCGCTTAAGTCCTTCGTCCACCGGCAGATCAAGCACCAGCGTGAGGTCGGGCTCCGCATTCGCCATCGTCAAACGATGCAATCTCGCAATCATCTCCCGGTCGAGCCCGCCGGCATACGATTGATACGCCATTGTAGAATCCGAGAACCGGTCGCACAGAACGTGCGCGCCCCGCACCAGCGCCGGCTCGATCACCTGCCGCCAATGCTCGACGCGCGCCGCATAGAAGAGAAGCGTCTCGGCCAGCGGCGACCAACGATCGGCCGCACCGGTCACAAGTAGCGACCGAATTTCCTCGGCAGACGGCGACCCGCCCGGTTCGCGGGTTTGAACGACATCCGCCTTCGATTGCGTCAGATGCGCAGCAAGCAACCGTACTTGCGTCGACTTGCCGGTCCCCTCCCCGCCTTCAAAAGTGATGAAGCGCCCGCGTTTCATTGCGTAGGCGGCGCGGCCGGTTCTGAATCGTCGGGTAGGTTCAATTCAGCGGTGGTCGCCGCCGAGTCCGGCCGTCCCGAGAACAACCCCTTCACGCCAAGCTTGATCTGCGTGAAGACCCCGCCCTCCTCGATGTTCGCCCCAGCCGTAACGGGAACCGCGAACTCAGGCACTCCCGGCGCGCTAATCGTAAGTTTGCCGAGTTCCTGCCCCTTCGAAACAGGCGACATCACCGGTTCGAGGTAGCTCAGCGTCACCTTAAGCCCCGCCCGCGACGCACGCCGCATCAGAATTTTCACCGGTTGCTTCACCGCCAACGGCACGCTGTGCTGCTCACCCGCCCAAACTTCCGCCTCGCCGACAATCTCGCCCGGCTTCAGCAATGCATAGGTGCGGAACTCTCTGAAACCAAGGTCGAGTAGACGTTTCGACTCGTTTGCGCGCTCAACTTCAGAGCCGAGACCGTTGACGACCAAAATCAGTCGACGGCCGTCCTGCTGCGCCGACGACACCAGGCCGTATCCGGAATCGACCGTGTGGCCTGTCTTTAATCCGTCGGCCCCGGGGTACATACCCAGCAGCATGTTGCGGTTCGGCTGCTTGATCCCGTTCCACGTAAACTCGCGCTCGGAAAAGTAGTGGTAGTAGTCGGGAAACTCTCGGATGACATACGCCGCAAGCCGTGCCAGATCGTGCGCGGTCGTGTGCATCGCCGGATGCGGCAAGCCGCTTGCATTCGTGAAAACCGAATTGACGAGGCCGATTTTCTTCGCCTCGGCATTCATCAACTCGGCGAACGCTTCCTCGCTGCCCGAAAAGTGCTCTGCGACGACCGCACAAGCGTCATTGCCGGACTGAATGATGATGCCGCGCAGCAAGTCTTCGACCTTGATCTGCGAGCCGATGCTCACAAACATCTTCGAAGATTCTTTCTTGTCCGCGACCGACAGCCGCCAGGCCTTCTCGCTGACTGTGAAAGTATCTTCAAGGCGTAGATCGCCGTGCTTCAACTTCTCGAACACGATCGCAACCGTCATCAGCTTCGCCATTGAGGCCGGCGCCATCGGTTGGTCGCCATCCTTCGAGAACAGGACGGAGCCCGTCTCGAAATCCATCATCAAGGCGAAACGCGCGTTGGTTTGCAGCGCCGTCGCCGGATCTTCGACCGGCTGAGCGGTGGCATTCGAAAGCGAGAACAGCAACGCACTGAGCAGAACGGATAGAAAGCGCATGAGTTTCCTTACTCGACAACGATATGAGCGCCGTTTTGGCCCCGATCGATGACCTTGTTCAACATCGAATCTGCTTCGTCCACTGTAGCAAACGGCCCAAAGCGCACGCGATAGAGGGGCTTGCCGCTCACGACCGACTGCGTGACGCGCGCGCGCCCCGCATAGACAAGGCCCTCCACCGCCCGGTCCGCGTTGCTGCGCGAGAGAAACGCGCCGATCTGTACCCAGAGCTGCGTTTGCGCCGGAACGGCGACAGTCGTCACCACACCATCCAACCCGGCGTCCGACGCTGAAGCCACGGACGGTGCCGTTGAAGCAACGCGTATTGGTACCGCCGTTTCACGCGGCGTCGCCGCCGTAGCCCCCGGAGGAGGTGCCAGCGCATTGCTCGCAACCGTGGCGACCGGCGCTGCCTTCATCGTTCCCGGTTGAGCGGCCGCCACTTCGTCTTCGTCCTCAGGCGGTTCGACACCGACTTCGCCCTTACCCTCAAACTGAACCCGAACTCGAGCCGTACCCTTGTCGATGAACCCAAGAAGCGTTGCTGCGCGACGCGAAACGTCAATGATCCGACCGCGCGCATAAGGACCGCGATCGTTCACGCGCAGCCGCAGCGACCGCCCATTCTCCAGATTTGTCACTCGCACGATCGTCGGCATCGGCAGCGTCCGATGCGCGGCCGTCAATGCACCCATGTCGTAGCGTTCGCCGTTGGCGGTCGCCTTGCCGTGGAAGTCGTGCCCGTACCACGACGCCACCCCTGTCTCGTCATAGAACGGATCATCCTTCGGATAGTACCAAACGCCGTTGATCTGGTACGGATTTCCGACCTTGTAGGCTCCCTCGCCGCCCCTGTCCGTTCCGCATCCGGCAATCCCCACCAGCACGAACCCGACCAGCGCTGCGCGGAGCCAAAACGCGAACCGCATGTAAGCATTCCACTTGGTTGAAGGCATGGATTGTTGGAGGCCTGACGACTCTTCGGCGTCGGCCAGCGTGCTAAACTGCGCGAGGCCGACCGGCCGCGCAAGATACCAAACGACGTTTGGTATTGCACCTTTCGCTCGCCTGTGTTGTGGAGCAGGTAACAACGCAACCGCTGCATAAAGGACTTGCCCCAATGGCCTACAAACCCTTCGATCTGACCGGAAAAGTGGCGCTGGTAACCGGCGGCAACGGGGGCATAGGCCTGGGCATGGCCGAGGCCATGGCCCAGGCGGGTGCCGGCATCGTCATTTGGGGCACGAACGAGGTCAAGAACAAGGCTGCCGAGGCAACCCTGAGAGCACACGGCAAATCGGTCTTCATCCAGAAAATTGACGTTTCGGATGAGGCTCAAGTCGTGGCCGGAATGCAGGCCGCAGTCGCCAAGATGGGGCGCATCGACGCCGTGTTCGCCAACGCGGGTATCGGCATACCTTCCCGTTCGTTCCTTGACATCACCGCCGAACAGTACCGCAAGGTGCTCTCGGTCAACGAAGACGGCGCCTTCTTCACGTTGCGCGAGGGCGCGCGACACATGCGCGACCGTGCGTCAAAGGGTGATCCTGGCGGTTCACTCGTCGGTGTCGCCAGCCTGGCGGCGATCGAGGGCGCCGCACGCAATCAGCACTACGCAGCCACCAAGGGCGCCGTCATTTCGATGATCCGCGGCATCGCGGTCGAGTTCGCCCGCGACGGCGTTCGCGCCAACGCGATCCTTCCGGGTTGGATTGCCACCGACATGACCGCCGGCGCGCAGGCGTCGCCCGCCTTCTCGGAGAAAGTCATTCCGCGCGTTCCGGCACGGCGCTGGGGTGAGCCTGCCGACTTCGGTGGAATTGCGGTGTACCTGGCGAGCGACGCGTCGGCCTATCATTCCGGCGACACGTTACTGGTAGACGGCGGCTACGCGATCTTCTGACGTTTGCGCTCGCGCGCCTTCAAACCAGCGACAGTCTTTGCAACTTCTTGCAGCAACTCTTCTCTGCTGTGCGACGGATAAAGCGTCTCGAGCAACGTGCGCGCCATCAGGTCCATCTGGCTCAGATGTACCGCTGCGTCGCCTGCCCGCGCCTTGCCGATCTCTTCGACCAATGCGCTGGCAACGTCGTGGATGCGGTTGTCGTCCGCCGAAACGGAGCGACCGGCCATGTCTTTCGCCGTTGCGTCCAACGCGTCGAGTTCGGCGCTGTGTGGCTGGCTTGCACTTATCGCGTCGCGCAAGCTGCGAAGCTGGCAAGCGATCTTGAACGCGCCCTTGCGAGCACGCTCAGCGTCGACTTTGGCTTTCGTGTTCCTGATTTCCTCAGCCGCTCCCGCCGTTCCCGCAAAGAAGTCGCGCGCCTTCGCCAACAACATGTTCGGCACATTGATGAGGTTGACCGCGTCGCGCGGCGGTGTCTTGCGCCGGTCCGGGCCGACATACTCGCTTGTCACCACAAACGGCTTACGAGCCTCGGTGTGCACCTTGACCCGCGCACTCAGGAAATCGATTGAAAACGGTCGCGTGATCAAATCGTCCGCGCCGCAGGTCAACGCCCGTTGCACATTGTCGTGTTCGAGCTTCCATGCCATTAGCACGATGTGCGCGAACGGATTGGCTCCTACGGTGCCATCGCGAATGGCGCGCACAAGGTCGCAGACGGCGGACGCATCCTGTGTGATGTCGGCGACCAGCAAGTCGAACGGCCGGTCCTTCCAAAACTTATCAAGTTCGCGAACTTCGGAGATCGCAATCACGTTGCGGAAGCCGATCGTCGTCAACGCTGTGCGCGTCGCCGAACGGTTTGCCGGAACCGGGTCGAACAACAACGCCGTCGCGTCGCTGAACGACAGTTCCTCCGATTGCCCTGCCGTCGCGGCTGCCATCGCGCCGGGTCCCCTTGCTGACTCTGGATCGATCCTAGTCGGCGACGATTGATCAACGCTTATGGAAGGTTGTTAACGCGAAGCAAACGTGAGGCGCGATCTAGCCTTTCCCGCGTTCCCGCGACTTGATCGTCGCCACGGTCGCCTCAACTTCTTGCCACAGCTGGGCCCTGTCTTGCTTCGGGTACAACGCGTCGAGCAATGCGCGTGACAGACCATCTATTGGCGCAACCGCGCCGCCTGAACGGACACTGCCCACGCCGCTGAGCAATGACGCTACGCTCTGTTGGGCGTCTTTGAGAGGCGTGGAACGCAGTCGCGCCGCCAGGTCATTTGCGGTCGTTTCCATCTTGTCCAGTTCATTCTCCAGCGACTGCTTCGCGTCAGCTGCATCGCGCAAGGTATGAAAGAGGCACGCAATCTTGAAGGCACAGCGCCGCATCCGTTCGGCATCCACCTTCCGACAGGCAAGTTTCACCTCTTCCATTGCGGACACCCCGCCCTTCTGACCGTTGCGAGCCTTGGCCAGCAGAATGTTCGGCACCTGCATCAAACTTGGTGAATTCCGTGGGGGCGCTCGGCGGCGATCGGGCCCCATATAGTCGGCGGTTACCACAAATTGCTTGCGGGACGCCATATTCGTGCGCACACGCCTGCTCAGAAGATCAACGGAAAACGGTCGCATGATCAAATCGTCGGCGCCGCAACTCAATGCGGCCTGAACCAGATCGCCTTCCAGCTTCCACGCCGTCAGAACCATATGAACGAAGGGGTTCTTGCCGATCTTGCCGTCTCGGATCGAGCGTACCAGATCGTAAACCTGTGTTGGGTTCTCCGTCACATCGGCAACCAATAGATCAAACGGCGTTGCCGCCCAGCTTCGTGCAAAACTATCGAGGTCGGCCACCGCCACCGCACGCCCGAAACCCAAGGCGGCAAACGAAGACCTTGTCGCCGACCGGTTGGCCGCGATTGGATCGCAGATCAGCACGTCGGCGTGCGCAAACGAAAACTCCGCCGCACTTGCTGCCGCCACCGCCAACATCTTGGTCCAACCCTTCCACTTTTGACAGCAGGAGAGTATCGCGCGACGGTTGCGCAAACCTTAGAGCGCTCGATCCTATTGAGACCGGGCGCCTGCGACTATAGACAGGAAATCGCTCGCCTTGAGGCTGGCGCCCCCGACAAGCACGCCATCGACGCCTTTGAGGCTTAAGATCTCTTTAGCATTTGATGGCTTAACGGAGCCGCCGTAGAGCAAGCGAATATCCCGGCCCGCCGCCCCCAACCGCGCTTCCATCCGTACACGGATGAAAGCGTGCGCGGTCTCAATATCGGCCGTCGATGCCGTCTTTCCTGTACCGATGGCCCAGATCGGCTCATACGCTACTGCGGTATTTGCCGCCGTCGCTTGCACGGGAACGCTGCCCTCAATCTGCCGCGCCAGCACGGTCTCGGTTTCCCCCGCTGCACGCTGAGCGTCGCTTTCCCCGATGCAGATGATCGCCGACAGCCCGGCGCGCCAAGCTGCCGCTGCCTGCGCCGCCACTTCTTCACTCGTCTCGCGATGATCGGTCCGCCGCTCGGAGTGCCCGACCACTACGTACGACGCTCCCGCGTCCTTCAGCATCTCGGCGCTGACATCACCCGTGTGCGCACCGCTTTCCTTGGCGTGGCAGGTCTGTCCACCCAATTTGATCGAACTGCCCTCGACGACCTCGATTAACGATCGCAGCAACGTCGCTGGGGGGCACACCAGAACCTCCGGCGCCGCTCCGCGGCCCTTCAGCGCAGCTGCCATGGCGCTAACCTCGGACCGCGCCACCAACAGCCCGTTCATCTTCCAGTTTCCAGCGATCAATTGCTGCATGGCTCACACCTAATTTTGTTGCAACGAAAGCCCCGAAACCCGCGGTCGGTCAAGCCGAGCCTGGCCTTGCCGCAGGGGATGGCGGTCCCTAATATCCCGCCCGCTTCGGTTCAGGTGTCGATCGGTGTCCGAGAAGGACACCGGTCCCCCCGCCCACGAGCGGAGCCGCAGCAAGCCAGAACACCAACCCCAGATACTTTCGGTCTCGAGATCCCATGCTTGAAACGATGCGCAACGCCTCCAAGGGATGGCTCGCGATAATTCTGATTATCTTGCTGATCGCTAGCTTCGGCATTTGGGGCGTGCAGGACATGGTGCGTGTCGACAGCGCGCCAAAGATCGCGACCGTCGGCGGCGAAGACGTGTCACCGGAACGGTTTCAGCGCGAGTTCTCGGCGTTCCTGCGCAAAATGACTCGCGAATCCAAGGTCGAGCTATCAACGGTGGAAGCGAAGGCGTTGGGCTTGGACCGGCAGGCGCTGGATCAACTGCTGAATCGACTGGCCCTCATCCGCAAAGCCGAGTCCTTGGGCTTCAATGCCTCACCCGCACAGGTCACTGACACGCTGAAAGCCAATCTGCCGGACGGTCAGGGCGGCATAAATTTCGCTGCGCTTCAGCAGATCCTCCAAGAAAGCCAGATGGGCCAGGAAGAGTTCATGACCTTTGTTGGCGGGGATATTGTTCGTCAACAGGTGCTGCGCACCCTCCTCGCGGGCATCGATATGCCCGCCGGCCTCGAAGGCGCTCTGCACCGTTTCCGGCTGGAGCGCCGCGTGGCCGAATATGTCTTGATCGACCCCAGCCGCGCAGGCGAAATCAAGGACCCCGACGACGCCACGCTGCGCAAGTACTACGACACGCATGCGGGCGAGCGCTATTCGTCTCCCGAGTATCGCACGGTGACGGTGATCACGGCTCGCGCCGCAGATGTGGCTTCACGGATCAACGTCACGGAAGACGAAATCAAGAAGACATACGAGGCTCGTCGGCGAGTTTATGAAACGCCGGAGAAGCGAACCCTTGAGCAGATTCGCTTCAAGACCGAAGCCGGCGCTCGCGAAGCGAAGACAAAACTCGATGCCGGGCAATCGTTCGAGTCGGTCGCAGCGGCCCAGGGCTACAAGCCCGATGATGTGAAATTGGGTGACGTCAGCAAGACCGACACCACCATCCCGGCAGCCGCCTTCGACTTGCCTTTGAACAAGATCAGCGATCCGATCAAGGGGCCATTCGGTTGGGTTATCCTTCGTGCGCTCTCCTCCACCCCTGGGACCGTGAAAACGCTTGCTGAAGTTCACGACGAGATCAAACAGGCCTTTGTAACCGAGCGTTCGAAGGAACTTCTGATTGACCTCACCGCCGACTTCGAGGACACGCTGGGTGGCGGCGCGACGCTTGAAGAAACGGCGAAGAAGCACAACCTTCCGGTCCAGAAGGTCGACGCCGTTGACGCGCGCGGTAACGGTCCCGATGGTCAGTCGGTGGCAAATCTGCCCGGTGGCGAATTCCTGGGTCAAGTTTTTGCCGCCGAAAGCGGTGCCGATTCGGAGACGAACGAAACGTCTGACGGTATTCGCTATGTCTTCCGCGTCGACAAAGTCACGCCCCAGGCGAAAAAACCGCTCGCAACCGTTCGCGACCAACTGCTCGCCGATTGGCGCGATGAGGAATTGGCCAAGCGGCTTACCAAAATCGCCGATGACTTGGTGAAGCAGGCAAACGTCGGCGAAAAAATGTCCGCCATCGCATCGTCATTGGGCGTCGCCGCGCTGCGCACTGACCCGATGGCCCGCTATGGCAAGACCGGCATCTTCGGACCCGAAACTGTGGCTGCCGCTGCCCGCGCCAAGATCGGGGACTTTTTCAGCGGACCGGTCGCCGAGGGCAAAAGCCTCGTCGTCGCTCGCCTTGCCGAAATTCAGTACCAGGACGAATCGCCGGATGCCCCCCTGCGCGCTTCTTACGGCGAACAGCTGCGCCAAGCTTTCAACGGCGACTTTGCCGAGCAGCTGACGTACGCAGTTCGCGATGAGGTCGGCGTCACGATCGACGAAAAGAAATTCCAGGAATTCCACACGGGCGAATGACCGACCACACGCCTTCGTTCGAGGAATTTCGCCCGGCCTACGACGCCGGAAAGCCGCAGATCGTCGCGCGCTCGCTGGTCGCCGACCTCGACACGCCCGTCTCGGCGTGGATGAAACTCGGTGTCGGCGATCCCTACGCCTTCCTGCTTGAAAGCGTCCAGGGTGGTGAAACCCGTGGCCGCTACTCAATCATCGGCCTGAAGCCCGACATCATCTGGCGCTGCCGCGGCACGCGCGCCGAGTTGAACCTCAACGCCCAAGCGACACCGGACGCGTTCGCCGCCGAAGCCAAGCCGCCGCTCGACGCGCTGCGAGCCCTGATGCAGCGCACGCAGATGGAACTGCCGCCGTCCCTGCCGCCGATGGCCTCGGGCCTGTTTGGCTATCTGGGCCACGACATGGTGCGCCTGATGGAGCGCCTGCCAGCGGACAAGCCCGATCCGTTGGGCCTGCCCGACGCGATCCTCGTACGCCCGACCATCGTTGCCATCTTCGACGCCGTTCGGGCCGACGTGACGATCGCAACGCCGGTGTTCCCGCAAGCGGGCGTCACAGCCCGTCAAGCCTATGACCGGGCCGAGGAACGCCTCTCCACCGTCGCTCTCGACTTCGCGCGCAATCGGCTGCCCGAAGACGCCCACGCAACCGAGCTCAAACTCGAACAACCCACATCGAACACCTCGCATGCCGAGTATCTGGACATCGTTGCCCGCGCGAAGGAATACATCGCCGCCGGCGACATCTTCCAAGTTGTGCCGAGCCAGCGCTTCCGCCGCCCGTTCAAGCTGCCGCCGTTTCAACTCTACCGGGCGCTGCGCCGTCTGAACCCCTCCCCTTTCCTGTTCCATCTGAACTACCCGGGCTTCGCCGTCGTGGGCTCGAGCCCCGAAATCCTCGTCCGCGTGCGTGAAGGCGTCGTGACCATCCGTCCGATCGCCGGCACAACGCGCCGCGGCGCGACGGCCGCGGAAGACAAGGTGCTCGCCGACAAGCTGCTCGCCGACCCGAAGGAGCGCGCCGAACACCTGATGTTGCTCGACCTCGGTCGCAACGACGTCGGGCGCGTGGCAACCATCGGCTCTGTCACGGTCACCGAACAGTTCATCATCGAGAAATACAGCCACGTCCAACACATCGTCTCCAACGTCGAAGGCAAGATGCGCCCCGGCGTCGATGCGCTCGCCGCCCTGATTGCGGGCTTCCCGGCCGGCACCACCAGCGGCGCTCCCAAGATCCGTGCCCTCGAAATCATCGACGAACTTGAGAAGGAAAAGCGCGGCGTCTACGGCGGCACGGTCGGCTATTTCTCAGCCAACGGCTCGATGGACACCTGCATTGCGCTCCGCACGGCAGTCGTGAAGGACGGCGTCATGTACGTCCAAGCCGGCGGCGGCGTCGTTGCCGACAGCGATCCCGAAGCCGAGTTCATGGAGACGGTCTACAAATCCGCCGCCCTATTCCGCGCCGCCGAAGAAGCGCAGCGCCTCGACACCAAAATCAATCGCTAGCGCCGCGCGCGTTTCGCCGGGCTCGTGCCCGTCCAGCGCCGGAACGCCCGCGAGAAGGCACTGGGCTCAGAAAATCCAACCAGATACGCCGCCTCGTTCACCGACACTTGCTTGCCGTCGAGATAATGCAGCGCCATCCGGTGGCGCAGATCGTCGAGCACCTTCTCGAAACTGGCGCCTTCGGCCTTCAGCTTGCGATAGAGCGTGGCCCGGCTGACCCCGACCTTTGCCGCGATCTGCTCGATCGGTGGAACCCCGGTGTGCAACACCGGGATCAGCAGGCTCTCCACTTGCCCCCGCAAGGTCTTCGTCTCCTCAAGCTCCCGGAGCAATGCCTCCGCCCGGGCGCTGAGCACGCCGAAGACATAGCGGCTGACCGGTGGCTGGCGCAGCGACAAGAAGCCCGGGTCGATCTGCAGCGCATTCATCTTCGCCCCAAACCTGACGGGCGCCCGAAAGATGCGCTCATACTCGCCGCGATAGCTCGGCGCCTCGTGTTTCACCTGCACCGCCAACGGAAACGGCGTCGACCGGAAGTAAGCGTTGTCCGCAAACATCGTCCGCGCGTTCTCAACCATCCGCGCCAACTCCGCCTCGGCCAGCATCGGGTTGCCGTTGAAGACCGCGCCGGCAAAGTCCATCCAGTAGCCATCCGCGTCGTGCACCAAACGGATCGGCTCGACGTCGCTTCGCACATCGAACGCGAGCCGCCCGTACCGGTTCAGCTGCACGCCCACATCGACCGTCGTCTCGCACGCTTCGCAAATCAGCCCGACGATGGAGATCTCCTGCATCCGAACGGCCTCGCCAAACTGCAGCGCCAAGGCCGGTTCACCTGTGAGGTCCGCCCCAGCGCGCAAAAGCGTCTCGTAGCGCGAGAGCTCCACACGTTGGTCTAGGTCCTCGATCTCATCCGCAGCGATCCCAGCCGCCTTGAGCAACGCCGCCCGCCCCGCGCCCTTCGACACCGCGAAATTCACCAAGCCACGCGCATACCCGGCCCCGATCGTCGGCCCCGCGGCCAGCTTCGCGCGCTTGATCCCGGCGGTTTGCTTTCTGAGTGTTGCGGTCATGGGGTCAACGCACGGCGCCGGTTAGCGTTTCGTCAGTTTCGAAGAGGTGCGGCCGTGACGGTAGCGCAGGACCAACCGCCCGTCCAAACCGCGCGCGTTCACGAGCCCCTATGACCGTTCTGCAAGCCGCCCCCGACGCCCCGCTCTGGATGCACATCGCAGCCGACGGACTTCTGCTCGCCCATATCGGCGGCGGCACGCTGGGCATGGTCGCAGGCGCCACCGCCATGTTCGCCCGCAAAGGCGAGGAGCTTCACGTCGTCGCCGGCCGGGTGTTCGTGGGCGGCATGCTGGTGATGGCCGCCATCGGCGCCGGCGTCGCGCCGTTCCTCGACGATGGCCAACGCCCGAACACCGTCGCAGGCGTGCTCGCGTTCTACCTGGTCTTGAGCGGCTGGATCGCCGCGCGCCGCCAGACGCTGACCGCAGGCCGTTTCGAGGTCGCAGGATTCGTCATCGCCCTGCTCGCCGCCGCAGCCGGCGCCATCTTCATGATCCAGGCCGCGAACGACCCCAGCGGCACCGTTGACGGCTCACCACCGCAAGCCTTCACGTTCTTCGTCACGGTCGGCACCTTCGCCGCCGCCGGAGACCTGAGCCTCCTGCTCAGAGGAAGCCTCACCGGCCCCGCCCGCATCGCCCGCCACCTCTGGCGCATGTGCACCGGCACCTTCATCGCCGCCGGTTCGTTCTTCTTGGGCCAGCAGCAGCTGTTCCCGAAAGAGGTCCAGGACTCCCCGCTCCTCTTCGTGCCCGTTCTGCTGCCGCTCGTAGTGCTGGCGTTCTGGATGCTCCGCGTCCGCCTCACCAACTGGTACGCCCGCGCCCCGGCCAACTGAGACAACTGGCACATCGAGACACCGTCTCAGGTGCCCCGGAACCAACTGATATTCGCATATCCGTTATATGCGTTATTTCGGCAGAACTGCGCCGCATTATCCGTTCTAAATCCGTTATGTCTCCGTTCCGCGTGCGTTATCCGATGCCGGCAAGCTGTCTCAAAGCAAGCGCCATCACCACGCTCGTCCTTCCGGGCGAGACGTTGATGGTGGTCGATCAACAGTTTCAAGTTGCAGCCGAACCCCGCCAAATCAGGGCCGAAAACGTGTGAGAACATAAATAGAACATCCTCGTCGAAAATCAAGCCCCCTCTCGCCGCACCCCAATCGCAGCCTGGGACCGCGGGGGAGGCGGCCGTCACGATCGACGTGACGTCGCGGCAACTCGCGCCAGCGCGCAATCGGAAGTGCAGGTCATTCACCTGTGGCCCGCAGGTGCCCGTAATCACGCGGTCATAGACGTTGCAGCCATAGCTCCAGCCGTCGTGTTCCCGCGCGCATCATGCGTGAACGAGCTACCGGCAATGGCTGTGTACTGATTGAGCCCGTTAGGCAGTGTTCGAGTTCGCGCGCGCGGTGATCTGCGCGAGCTATCTTCACGAAATTCTACTCTGACCCTAGATCCTCCTGCTAGATCCTCCTGACCCTAGATCCTCTCTTGAGCGAAATGGATGTCTTGGCGGTCATCAGGAAGCTCACGTCACGGTATTACTTAGTAGCACCATCGACTCCAAAAGTCAGGCCACTATCCCGTCCGCGCAGCGCCCTGCCCCAACAGCTCTTCGTCCGACATCGGCGTCTGGCTTTTCCAGACCTCGCGCGATCTTGTGTAGAGCAGGATCAGCACGTCGCCCGACCCATCGGCCGCAGCCTTCATGCTGTTGCCCGCCAAGGACCACTTCTTTTCCTCGAGCGCGCGGATCGCTGGAATGTTCGTCGCCAGCGTCGTCGCGCGCTGGAACTTCAAGTCGAGTTGCTCGAAGAAATAGCGGTTCACGCGCCACGACGTTTCGTGGCGAACATGCGTCTTGCGATCGGGAACGTCGCCCACGATCAAATTGATCAAGAACTCGGACTTCGGCCAATCGACATAGTTCGACCACATGCCGACCAGCGCGTCGTCGGTCCGCCGGAATATGCCGAGCAAGTGGCTGTTGATTCGGTCGAAGCGCCGGACATAGGCCCTGAAATCGTCGGCCGTGAGCTTCTTCACCGCGGTGTTCAACATGCGCGCCGTATTCGGATCGGCGACCCACTCGCCCCAATTCCCCATGTCGTCACTCTCGTGCAGCGTGCGCACGACATAGTTCGGCGTGTCGATGACGATGTCGATGGGCTCTCTCATGATCGTTACGCGACTGCGTGGCCCCGCGCCCGGCGATAGTGCTCTACGGTTTCCAACGCCGTCCGCGTCGGCGGCGGCAGGTCAACCGTTGTTGTCCCAAGCGGCGTCACGCGGCTGCCCCAGCGCACAAGATGCGCGCAGAACGTCAACCCACCGCCGAACGCAGGCATCAACAACAACGAGCCCGGCTTCACGCGACCCTCTTCCAGCGCTTCGCACAACGCCACCGGCACGGTCGCGGCCGACATGTTGCCGTAACGCTCGACGCTGACATAGACGCGGTCCATCGGCACGCCGGACTTCTTCGCCACCGCCTCGATGATGCGCAGGTTCGCTTGATGCGGCACGCAGATGTCGACGTCGGCGGCGGTCTTGCCCGCGCGCTTGAGCACGTCGTCGCTTGCCAGGCTCATGCCGCCGACGGCCTTCTTGAAAATCTCCTGGCCTTCAAACTGCCACTCGGTGACGCCGATCAAGCGCCCCGCGTGTACGTAATTCCCGCCCATGCCGTGGATCTGCAGGATCGCGCGCGACTCGCCGTAGCAGCCAAGCCGCTCCATCTGTACGCCTTCGTCTTTGTCGGTCGCCTGCACGACAACGGCCGCGCAGCCGTCACCGAACAGCACGGCGACGTTTCGGTCGTCCCAGTTCATGAACGGCGTGATCAACTCGCCGCCAATGACCAGCGCCGTCTTGATCGCGCCCGTCTTGACCATCGCGGACGCCGTCGAGAGGCCGTAGAGAAAACTCGTGCAGGCCGTGTTCACATCCATCGCACCGCAGCCTTCGGCGCCGGCGATTCGCCGCTGCACGCCCGACGCCTGGTTCGGGCACTGCTCGTCATGCGTGGTCGTACCCATGACGATCAGGTCGAGGTCCTTACCCTCGATCCCGGCACAGGCGAGCGCGCGCTTTGCCGCGACCTCGGCCATGTCGGTCAGCGAACAATGCGACACGCGGCGCGTCTTGATGCCGGTCCGCGTCGTGATCCACTCGTCGGACGTGTCCAGGAACGTCGCGATATCGTTGTTGCTGAGAACGTTCGGGGGCATGCACTTGCCCCAACCTGTGATGCCCGCATTCGGCATGCGCTTCCCCTTTTAGTCTTCAGTCCCAAGGGTCGGCGACGAAAACTCCAGTCCGGCCTGGGGCGTGATTGATCTCACGCCCCAAACGGTAACACTTGTGCAATCGATAGCCTAGGCCGCCTCGTCCCGGTAACCACCCCTTTGGCGGTCACTTAACCTTTCAAAATGCGGCCAGGGTCGCGTGATGAGTGATACACGCGGAGGACCTGGACACCAACGTCTTGGACAATTTCATAGACGACTAGGTAGTTCCGCACCGGAAAGATACGTGGCTCACCGTCCAGTTCATCGTGCGCCCTTCCTATGAGCGGAAAGTTGCTGATTAACTCGAACACACCGTTGATCTCGCCGATCACGCGCAACGCAGCGTCCGGATTGCGGCTCGCGATATATAGTTCCAGATGTCGTCGAGATCGGTCTCAGCCTGGCGCGAAAGCAGCAGCTTCGGCATCGCAGTCGGCTGCTACTTTTTCTTTGTGGCCGAACGCTTCTGCGCCCGCGCAACGAACTTCACAAGATTCCAAGGCCGGCCTTCGCCGGCCTTCAGACCGTTGCGCGCGGCGGCTAGATCGCTGTTGATCGCGGCCCTGTTACGGCGAACCCATGCCCCAACCTCCGTCTCCGAAAGGTCAGCGCCTGGAAGGTTCGAAGGCTTGGAGCGTGATTTCGATTTCATGCCCCAAGCCTTAACACTTTTCAGAGCGACAGCCTAGGCCGCCTGGTAGCCAAGCACCGCCTTGACTTCGAGGAACTCCTTGAAGCCGTGCTCGCCCCACTCGCGGCCGGTGCCGGATTGCTTGTAGCCGCCGAACGGTGCGTTGAAGTCCGGACCGGCGCCGTTCAAGTGCACGTTGCCGGTGCGCAGCCGCGCCGCCACCTTGCGGGCGTGCTCGACGCTGCCCGATTGCACGTAACCCGACAGACCGTACGGCGTGTCGTTCGCTTGAGCGATCGCTTCCTCCTCGGTGTCGTAGGGCAAGATCGACAACACCGGCCCGAAGATTTCTTCGCGCGCGATCGTCATGTCGTTCGTCACGTTCGCAAATACCGTCGGCCGCACGAAGTAGCCGCGGTTCAAGCCTTCCGGCCGGCCGAGACCGCCGGTGACCAGCGTTGCGCCCTCCTCGATGCCCTTTTTGATCAGGCCTTGGATCTTGTTGTACTGCGCCTCGCTCACGACGGGGCCCATCACCATCCCTTCCGAGAACGGATCGGCGACCTTCACCGATTCCGCCGTCGCCTTGGCGATGGCGATCGCTTCGTCTTGCTTCTTGCGCGGCACGAACATGCGCGTCGGCGCGTTGCAGGACTGACCGGAATTGCCGAAGCAACCCATCACGCCGCCCGACACCGCCTTCTTCAGGTCCGCGTCTTCCAGGACGATGTTCGCCGACTTGCCGCCCAGTTCCTGCGTCACGCGCTTGACCGTATCGGCAGCGGCCTTCGCCACCGCCACGCCCGCGCGTGTAGAACCGGTGAACGACATCATGTCGATCCCGGGGTGAGACGACATCGCTTCCCCGACCGTCGGTCCGTCGCCATTGACGACGTTGAACACGCCGGGCGGCACGCCCGCTTCATGGAACACGTCCGCGATCAGCATCGCGTTCAAGGGTGCAATCTCCGATGGCTTCAACACCATCGTGCAGCCGGCGGCGAGCGCGGGCGCAGCCTTGCACATGATCTGGTTCACCGGCCAATTCCACGGCGTGATCATGCCGACGACGCCGACGGGCTCGTGCACGATGCCGGTCGTGCCTTTCACCTGCGTGAATTCGAAGTCCTTGAGGATCTTCATTGTCTGCATCAAATGCGCAACGCCGGTCGCGGCCTGAGCGGCCTTCGACAGCCACATAGGGGCGCCCATCTCCAGCGAGATCGTCTCGGCGAACTCGCCGAAGCGGCGTTGATAGACTTCCGTGATCTTCTGCAGCAGCGCGAGGCGCTCTTCCTTCGTCGTCTGCGAGAACGTCTCGAACGCGCGACGGGCCGCCTTCACGGCCTTGTCGACGTCGGCCTTCGAGCCGAGGCTAATCTGACCGATCGGCTCTTCGGTCGCCGGATTGATCACGTCGAGCGTCTTCGGCGTAACGGGGTCGACCCACTTACCGTCAATGTAGAACTGCAGGCGCTTTTGCATGGGATGCTCCTTCGGAAACGAACCTGAGTAAGGTTGGGATATCGATGCCGCCTCATATAGGCCGTTGCGGCGCCCAAGGCGAGCCGTTTGGCCGCTGAAAATCGGCTGTCCAACCCCCTGCCGGTTGTGTTTATCTGCCCCTTGAGTCCGACAACTTGACCGGCCGCACGTCCATGATCTTGCTGATCGACAACTACGACAGCTTTACCTGGAACCTGGTTCACTACCTGGGCCAGCTGGGCGCGACCGTGGACGTCGTCCGCAACGACCAGATCACCGTCGACGAGGCGCTGGCCAAGCAACCAAAGGCGATCGTCTTGTCCCCCGGCCCCTGCGACCCGGACAAAGCCGGGATCTGCCTCGAACTCGTCAGGCGTGCGGGTGAAACGACCCCCATCCTGGGCGTGTGCCTCGGCCATCAGACGATAGGCCAGATTTATGGCGGCAAGGTTGTCCGCGCCCCTGCCCCCATGCACGGCAAGGTCAGCACGATCCGCCACCTGGGCCAGGGCGTCTTCCGCAACCTGCCGGACCGCTTCCACGCGACGCGCTATCACTCGCTGACTGTCGACCGCGCCACGCTGCCGAACTCGCTTACAATCACCGCCGAGTCCGAAGACGGCGTAATCATGGGCCTTTCGCACCGGGAGCACCCGGTCCACGGCGTCCAATTCCACCCTGAGAGTATTGCGACCGAGCACGGCCACGCGCTCCTGCGAAACTTTCTGGAACTCGCGCGCGCCGCATGAGCGCCGACCGTTTCAAGATCCTCGTCGCGAAAGCGGCATCCGGTACGCCGCTCTCCGCCGCCGATGCGGCCGAAGCGTTCGACACAATCATGGACGGCAAGGCGCCTGAGCCTCAGATCGCGGCCTTCCTCACTGCGCTCCACATGCGCGGCGAAACCGTGGATGAGATCGCTGCCGCCGCCAACGCGATGCGCGCCCGCGCGCTCACCGTCGATGCCCCCGTCGACGCGATCGACACCTGCGGCACCGGCGGCGATGGTCTCGGCACGCTGAACATTTCAACCGCCGCCGCGTTCGTCGCCGCAGCCTGCGGCGTCAAGATCGCCAAGCACGGCAACCGCGCCCAATCCTCGAAGAGCGGCTCCGCCGACGTGCTTGCAGCGCTCGGCGTCAAGATCGACCTCTCGCCGCAGCAAGTATCCCGCTGCATCGAGGAGTCCGGCTTGGGCTTCCTCTTCGCACCCGCGCATCACAGCGCGATGAAACACGTCGCCCCGGTGCGCCAGCAACTCGGCTTCCGCACGATCTTCAATCTGCTGGGCCCGCTCGCCAACCCTGCGCGCGTCAGGCGCCAGCTGATCGGCGTGTTCGCGGACAAGTGGTTGGAGCCGCTCGCCCACGTGTTGGACGCACTCGACACCGAACACGCCTGGCTCGTGCACGGCGCCGACGGCCTGGACGAACTCTCGGTCACAGGCCCGACCCACATCGTCGAACTCAAGCACCGCCAAGTGCGCCGCTTCACCGTTACGCCCGGCGATGTCGGCTTGCCCACGCACCGCATGGACGCGCTGTTCGGTGGCGACGCCGCGCAAAACGCGGCCGCCATCCGCCGCATGCTCGACGGCGAAGCCGGCGCCTTCCGCGACATCGTCGCGCTGAACGCCGCTGCCGCCTTGATCGTGGGCGGCATGGCGCGCGACCTGCGCGAAGGAATCGAGGCCGCACAAAAGGCGATCGACGACGGCCGCGCCCGCGCCGCGCTCGCCCGCCTCGTCGCCGCCTCGAACGCCGACACCGCCGGCGTGCTCGACAAGATCGCCGCCTACAAACGTGTCGAGATCGCGTCCGACAAAGTCTCAGTCCCGCTCGCGACGGTCGAGCAAGCCGCCAAGCGCGCCGCCCCCGTCCGTCCGTTCGCCGGCGCGTTGCGCAAAACCATCGAACAAGGCCGCTTCGCTCTCATCGCCGAAATCAAAAAGGCAAGCCCCTCGAAAGGCATCATCCGCCAGCACTTCGACCCGCCCGCGCTCGCCCGCGCCTACGAGGCCGGCGGCGCCGCCTGCCTTTCCGTGCTCACCGACACGCCCTCGTTTCAAGGCGCGAAGGAATACCTGACCCAAGCCCGAACCGCAGCGAGCATTCCGGCCCTGCGCAAGGACTTCATGTTCGACCCCTATCAGGTGGTCGAAGCCCGCGCGCTCGGCGCCGACTGCATCCTCATCATCATGGCCGCCGTCACCGACCAGGAAGCGCAAATCCTGAACGCCATCGCGCTGCAATGGGGCATGGACGTGTTGGTCGAAGTGCATGACCGGCCCGAGCTCGACCGCGCGCTCAAACTCGAACCGGCCATGATCGGCATCAATAACCGCAATCTGAAGACGTTCGAGACTTCGCTGGGCGTGACCGAAACGTTGGCGCCGCTTGTGCCGAAAGCAACGCTTGTCGTCGCCGAAAGCGGTATCAGCACCCACGCCGATCTCGTTCGCTTGTCGAAGGCGGGCGTGCGCGCGTTCCTGGTCGGCGAAAGCCTGATGCGCCAAAGCGACGTCGCCGCAGCCACGCGCGCGCTGCTCAAAGGAGCCGCATGAGCAAACTCACTCACATCGACGAAGCCGGCAACGCCCGCATGGTCGACGTCTCAAGCAAGGACGCCACCACCCGCACCGCGATGGCCGAAGCAATCGTGCGCATGAAGCCGGACACGCTGGCGCTCGTCCTCGATGGCACTGCGCCGAAGGGCGACGTGCTTGCGACCGCGCGCATCGCGGGCATCATGGCCGCGAAGAAAACGTCGGACCTCATCCCGCTCTGCCATCCATTGCCGATCTCCGGCGTCACGGTCGCTTGCGAGCCGGATGAGGAAAGCTCCCTCATCCGTATCCTGGCCAGCGTGAAGGTCACCGGACAGACCGGCGTCGAGATGGAAGCGCTCACGGCAGCGACGGTCGCTGCGCTCACGATCTACGATATGCTCAAAGCCGCCGAGCGTGGCATCGTCATCGAAAGCGTCCGCCTGCTCACAAAGGAGGGCGGAAAGTCCGGCACGTTCCGCGCCGAGAAGACGGACGCCAAACGCGCCCGCGTCGTTCGCCGCCCGGCAACGGCAGCAGCCGCGCGCCTCGTCCGCCACCGCTCGAAGCCGGTCGAGATCATGAGCGAGACTACCGGGCGCAAACAGGCCGCCGATAAGAACGAGCGCCGCGAAGCGCTGCGCCGCTTTATGTCCGGTCGAGGCCTCACGGCACACGCCTGGGCGAAAGATGCGGGCGTCGCCGTCGGCGTGATTTTCAGCTTCCTGCATGGCCGCACGCACACGCTCACCAAGTCGGAAGAAGAAAAGCTCGCCGGTGCCGCCGGTGTTTCGCCCGAAGATCTCTATCGCGGGTGATGGCCATGCTTTCCGTCACGGAAGCGCAAACCAAAGTCATCGACGGCCTGAAACGCCTCGGTAGCGAACAAATCTCGCTGGCAAGCGCACTCGGCCGCACGCTCGCCGCCGATGTCGCCGCCACACGCACCCAGCCACCCGCCGATATGAGCGCGATGGACGGCTATGCGGTCCGCACACAAGACGTTGCCTCGCTTCCGGCAACGCTCAAAGTCATCGGCACCGTCGCCGCCGGCGCAACGTTCCAAGGATCGGTCGGCAAGGGCGAAGCCGTACGCATCTTCACCGGCGCACCAATTCCCAAAGGCGCCAGCACGATCGTCATTCAAGAAAACACGAAGGCCGAAGGCGACACCGTCCACGTCGTCGACGGCGCAGCACCCGCGGGCCGCCACATCCGCCGCGCCGGTGTCGACTTCAAGAGGGGCGACAAGCTGCTCAAGGCCGGTCATCGCCTCACCCCGCGCGACATCGCGCTCGCCGCCGCGATGAACCAGCCGACGTTGCCCTGTACCAGACCACCGCGCGTCGCGATCTTGGCGACCGGCGATGAAATCGTGCCGCCGGGCAGCGACCCCGGCCCCGCACAAATCATTGGCTCGTCGTCTCTTGGACTCGCGGCCAGCATCGACGAGTGGGGCGGTTCCGTGCGCGACCTCGGCATCGCGCGCGATCGTATCGATGACATCCGCTTCAAAGCCGCCGCCGCCGACGGCGCAGACATCTTGATTACGCTCGGCGGCGCCTCCGTCGGCGATCACGATCTCATTCAAAAGGCGCTCACACCGGAGCTGAAAGTCGCCTTCTGGAAGATCGCGATGCGCCCCGGTAAGCCGTTGATCTTCGGCCGTTACAGCGCGATCCCGTTCTTAGGCCTCCCCGGTAATCCCGTTTCCGCGATGGTCTGCGCGCTTCTCTTTCTAAAGCCCATGATCTTGAAGCTCCTCGGCTCGACCGAAGCCGCCTGGCAGTTCGGCAAAGCCGCCCTTGCGACCGCGCTGCCCGCGAACGACCAGCGCCAGGACTATCTGCGCTGCCACTTCCACGAAGAAGACGACGGCCCCATCGTCGAGCCGTTCCCGGTGCAAGACTCAAGCATGCTCCGCCCGCTCGCCTTCGCCGACGGCCTGATCGTTCGCCCCCCGGGCGACCCCGCGCGCGCCATAGGCGAAATCGTGTCTGTCCTGCATCTCCGCTAACAATCCCGCAAATTCCCCGAAAATGGGGTGTTGACGTGGCGGCGGAACAACAGTAGAACAAACACTGACTGTTCCGACTCCGTTCCTAGATATAGGGCCCCCAAACATGCTCACCCGCAAGCAGTACGAATTGCTCATGTTCATTCATGAGCGTCTGCGCGAAACCGGCGTCGCCCCTTCATTCGACGAAATGAAGGAGGCGCTGGATCTGCGCTCCAAGTCCGGCATCCATCGCCTGATCACCGCTCTTGAGGAGCGTGGCTTCCTCCGCCGCTTGGCGCACCGCGCCCGCGCGCTGGAGGTGATCAAGCTCCCGGAAAACTCGAACATGCCCAAACCCAGGGCGCGAACCGTCACGCCGACTTCCGGACGACCCAGTCTCGGTGTCGTGGACTCGGGCGGCGGAATCAGAGCGCCTGCGGCGAAGGCCGCAACGGGCGCTGCGAAGAAGATCATCGACATCCCGGTCATGGGCCGCATCGCCGCCGGTACGCCGATCGAAGCGCTGCAGAACCCGACGGAAAACATCCCGGTCTCCGAAGCGCTCCTTGGCCATGGCGAACACTACGCGCTGGAAGTCACCGGCGATTCGATGATCAACGCCGGCATCCTCAACGGTGACACGGTCCTGATCCACCGCGCCGAAGACGCCCAATCGGGCGACATCGTGGTGGCTCTGGTCGACAACGCCGAGGCAACGCTGAAGCGCCTACGCAAACGTGGCCAACAAATCGCATTGGAAGCCGCGAACCCAGCCTACGAAACCCGCATCTTCGGCCCCGACCGCGTCAAGGTTCAAGGACGCCTCGTAGGCCTGATCCGGCGCTACTGATCAACCTTCGCCACCCAAGGTCGGTCGCCGCGATCGCGCGCGACCGACTGCCACTCAACGCCGCCGCCCTCGATAAGCCGCGCCGAAATCGCCCCCTCGGCTCGTAACATCTTCGACGTGACGACCAACACAGGCCCGGCGCACGGTTGCCGCCGACCACGACTGAGATCCACGAACACGGCCGCCGTCGCACAGTCCTCCACTGCCGCCTCCGGCGAGCGCGCGACCGCAATCACACGCGCCACGTCGCCCCGAATCGCCGCCACGCACCCCGCGCTATCGCAGACGAATCCGCCTTGGCTGTCCTTCGCGACGTCGGCAACCTCACGCTCATCGCCATCGCGCCGAAGCCATATCTCCGCATCGAACCGCCCGCGCCGCGGCGACAGCAAGTGCAGCTTTCCGCTCGCATCCCGCACTGCCACGTTGTCGCCGTCGCTCGCGACGATCACGTCCGGCAGCTTCACGAACAGGGGCAACATCAAACCCACCGCGACCGGCACCGCACCGAACCAGCGCCACCCCGACCGCCACACCGCCATCCAGATACCGCCAATCGTGATCGCGACCAGTGCCTCGATCGGCCACGTCCCCACCGCCTGAGTGGCGCCCGGCCACGACGCCACCCAATGCGCGACTGCCAGCATGGCATCGATCCCCCGCTCCATCACGGCAAGCGGCAGGCCTTCCAACCCGAACGGCATCAATAGCAGGCCGAGCACGCCTGCCGGCATGATGACGAAACTCACAATCGGCGTCACAATGACATTCGCCGCCACGCCATAGTCCGCGAATCGATTGAAGTGATAGGCCGCGAACGGCGCCGTCGCGAGACCTGCAACCATGCTCGTCGCCGCTGCCGCCACAATCATCTGCCCCGCGCGCCAGATCGGTCCCGGCGGGTCCACATCCGGCAACCGGCGCGCATTCCACCACTCATAAACCGCGATCAACGCCGTGACCGCGCCGAACGACATCTGAAAACTCGGATCCATCCAGGACTCGGGCGTCAACACCAAGATGACGAACGCCGATATAGCGAGCACGCGCATGTTCAGCGCCGAGCGATCGAAGATGATCGCGATCAGCGCGACGGCCACCATCACAAACGACCGCTGCGTCGGCACCGATGCACCGCTCAGCAATAAGTAACCCAACGACGCGATCAGCGCCGCGCCCGCGGCCCACTTTTTGACCGAGAAACGCAACACGACCGGTGAAATCAGCGCGAGGATGAACCTAAGCGCCGCAAAGAACCCGAACCCCGCGAGCGCCATGTGCAAACCGGAGATCGACAACAGATGCGCCAAGCTCGAGTCGCGCATCGCTTCGTTGTCTTCTTCGGAAATCAAGCCGCGCTCGCCAGTCAGGAACGCTGCACCGATCGGTCCCGCCCGCGGCGACATGGCGGCCAGTATCCGCTCGCTGACGTCGCGACGAAAACGCTCGATGCCGCCCCGCACCGCCTCAAGCGCCGTCACCGCGCGCGGCGGCTCGACGCGCACCACGGGCGCCAGCGAAAACCCGACCGCGCCAACACCGTCGAACCAAAGCTTGCGCCCAAAATCGAACGAACCCGGCACCACCGGCGCCGGCAGCGGCCGCAGCGTCGCGCGCACTTGCACCCAGTCGCCGGGCGTGAGCGCCTCTGGCGTTTTCCCAATCGACACACGCACCTTCGATGGCATCCGGCGCAACGTTGGCACCGTCTCGAACACATCGAGCAACAGGCGCGTGCGCCCACGATCGGCGGGCTCAAGACTGACGATGCGCCCCGTCACCTTCAGCATGCGCGTCTCGGACGTCAGCGGCGCCGTCTCGATCAAGTGCGTACGCAACACCGCCAGCGCAAACCCCGCACTGATCGCGGCGACCGCTCCCAGTCCCGCAACAACGGCCGCCGATTCCAATCGGCCGCGCAACACTAGCCAACAAAGGATGATTGGAACTGACGCCATCGCCAACACGGTCGGCGGCTCGCTCGGCAACGCGAAGTAGACGGCAATCCCCGCCCCCATCAGCGCCGGCACAAACAGCCCGCGCCGGTCCGCATCCGCGCGCCATCCCGAAACCACGAGACCCGGCAGCGCCGCCAGCGCGGCCCCGCCGACGCGCAGAAGCTCCCGCCAGTGCCAGCGGTTCAACGTCTCGCCGTGTTGCGCGGCCTCGCCCAAGCGGCGATCCCCATGCTAAGGACTTCGCGAAAGCCCCAAACGCGGGCCAGCCCACCAAACTGAACGCGAAGAACAAGATCAAAGTATGGCAATCGTTACGCGCTTTGCGCCCTCCCCCACCGGCTACCTGCACATCGGCGGCGCCCGCACGGCCCTGTTCAACTGGCTCTATTCCCGCCATCAAAAGGGCACGTTCCGCCTGCGCATTGAAGACACCGATCGCCAGCGCTCCACCCCCGAAGCGATCGAAGCGATCATCGAAGGCATGCAATGGCTCGGCCTCGATTGGGACCAAGAGGTCGTCTACCAATTCGCTCGCGCCGAGCGCCACGCCGAGGTTGCGCGCCAGCTAATCGCGCAGGGCCGCGCATACCATTGCTACGCCTCGCCCGAAGAACTGGAAGAGATGCGCAGCAGGCAAAAAGCGGAAGGAAAACCTCTTCGCTACGATGGCCGCTGGCGCGACCGGCCAGCGACGGACCTTAGGCCGAATGTGCCTCCGGTCGTGCGCATCAAAGCGCCGCAAACCGGAGAGACGATCATCAACGATCAGGTACAGGGCGACGTGCGCTTTTCGAACGACGTCTTGGACGATTTCATTTTGCTCCGCTCGGACGGGACGCCGACCTACATGCTGTCGGTCGTTGTCGATGACTACGACATGGGCGTGACGCATATCATTCGCGGCGACGACCATCTGACGAATGCAGCGCGGCAGCGCCAAATCATCGATGCCATGGGCTGGCCGCAGCCCGTCTATGCGCACTTGCCGCTGATGCACGGCGAAGACGGACAGAAGCTGTCGAAGCGCCACGGGGCGCTGGGCATCCACGAATACAAAGACCTGGGCTACCTGCCCGAGGCGATGCGGAACTACTTGCTCCGCCTCGGTTGGAGCCACGGTGACGACGAAACGATCTCGACCGCGCAAGCGATCGACTGGTTCAATTTGGAGAGCATCGGCCGCAGTCCATCGCGCGTGGACTTCAAGAAGCTCGACAACCTCAACGGCCACTACATGCGAGTAGCGTCTGATGAGACCCTCACCGACGCGACGATCCCCTTACTCGCCAAACGCGGCTTCACTGTCGATACCGAAACCCGCGCAAGGCTGATCGCCGCGATGCCGGGCCTAAAGGAGCGCGCGAAGACGTTGGTCGAGCTCGCAGAGGGCGCCTACTTTCTGGTCGGCCGCCGCCCATTGAAGCTCGACGACAAAGCGCAGAAGCTTTTGACGCCCGAAGCCCGCACTATCCTGCGCGGCCTCAGCGGCGCCCTCGAACAGGCGCACTGGGAGGCTCCGGCGCTGGATGCTGCCGCCCGAAATTTTGCAGAGCACAATGGATTGAAGCTCGGTGCGGTGGCACAACCGCTACGTGCAGCCCTGACCGGCCGCAGTACCTCCCCGGGCATTTTCGACGTCCTGGTGGTGCTCGGAAAGGCGGAATCCCTGGCCAGAATTGCCGACCAAGCCCACAGCTGAGCCCGGCAGTCCAAGGCGGAACGGGTGGTAAACCGCCCTTTTTGCCGCGTATACTGGATGGAAGATATTGCGGCGCACAATAGCTCGTAGCGCCCTCCAGGAGGTCAATATGCCCAAGCCCCCCTTCGCCTCAAAACCCAGCGGCAACGCGACGGTCAACATCAACAATAAGAGCATCCAACTCCCCGTCTCGCGCGGCACGATCGGACCCGACGTCGTCGACGTCCGCAAGCTCTACGCCGAAGGCAACGTCTTCACCTACGATCCTGGCTTCACCTCGACGGCGAGCTGCGAGAGCGCGATCACTTATATCGACGGAGACGAGGGCGTTCTTCTCTATCGCGGCTACCCAATCGAACAGCTCGCCGAGCACAGCGACTTCATCGAAGTCTGCTACCTGCTCATGAACGGCGACCTGCCCTCGCCGGATCAGCTGAAGACGTTCCGTACACAGATCACGCGCCATACGATGGTGCACGAACAGATCAGCCAGTTCTTCCGTGGCTTCCGCCGCGACGCGCACCCGATGGCCGTGATGTGCGGCGTGGTCGGCGCGCTGTCCGCGTTCTACCACGACTCGACCGACATCAACGATCCGGTGCAGCGCACGATCGCCAGCCACCGCATGATCGCCAAAATGCCGACGATCGCCGCCATGGCTTACAAGTACTCGATCGGTCAGCCGTTCATCTATCCGCAGAACAACCTGAACTACTCCGAGAACTTCCTGCGTATGTGCTTTGCGGTGCCGGCAGAAGACTACAAGCCGAACCCCGTGCTCGCCCGCGCGCTCGATCGCATCTTCATCCTGCATGCCGACCACGAGCAGAACGCCTCAACGTCGACGGTGCGCCTCGCGGGCTCTTCGGGTGCGAACCCGTTTGCCTGCATCGCCGCCGGCATCGCCTGCCTCTGGGGCCCCGCACACGGCGGCGCCAACGAAGCGGCCTTGAAGATGCTCGAGGAAATCGGTCACGTCAGCCGCATCCCGGAATATGTCGCACGCGCCAAGGACAAGAATTCGGGCTTCCGCCTGATGGGCTTTGGACATCGCGTCTACAAAAACTACGACCCGCGCGCGAAGGTCATGCAGCAGACCTGCCATGAAGTGCTCGACGAACTGGGCATCCGCAACGACCCGCTGCTGCAGGTCGCGATGGAGCTCGAGAAGATCGCGCTCCACGATCCGTACTTCGTGGAAAAGAAGCTCTACCCGAACATCGACTTCTATTCGGGTATCACGCTGAAGGCGCTCGGCTTTCCGACCTCGATGTTCACGGCGCTTTTCGCGCTCGCTCGCACGGTAGGCTGGATCGCGCAGTGGGCCGAAATGATCGAAGACCCCAGCCAAAAAATCGGCCGTCCGCGCCAACTCTACGTCGGCGCCCCCCGTCGGGACTATCAGCCGCTCCACAAGCGCTGAGGTAACCGCAACAACGAATTCAGGCGGCGTTTCCCGACGCCGCCTTTTTTTTGGGTTCGTGCAAGAGCTTCAGGATCACCCGCGCCGCGCGTCGGCTTGGCTTCTCGTCGCCGAGGCCCAGCGCCTTGATCGCATCGGCTGAGGCCGTCACTTGCGCCACGCGTGCGGACGGGTTTGTGATCAACTGGATAAGCTCGGCCGACAGACCGTCAACCGTGCACTCCTCTTGAATGAGCTCCGGGACCGCCTTTCGCTTCAAGATGAGGTTCACGAGCGTCACGAAAGGCACACGGATGTAGCGCCGCGCAATCCACGCCGTGAGACTGCCGACGCGATAGCCGATCACCATCGGCGTCGCATTCAACGCAAGCTCCGTCGACACGGTGCCGGACGCGGCCAGCGCCACGTCACCAGCATCGAACGCCGCAAACTTCTCAGCCTGATCTTCGATGACAACCACCGGACGCCCCCACGCCGCGACCAGTGCCTTCACCCGTGCAGCCACGGTCGGAACGGTCGGCAGTACGATCGTCAGCCGGCCGGTTGCCGCTTCCGTCTTCTCGATCGCGGCCCGGAACACCGGCCAGAGGAAGCGTACCTCGCTAAGCCGGCTCCCGGGCAGCAGCAGCAACACACGCTCGTTCGCACCAATGCCGTAGCGCGAGCGAAACGCCGGACCCTGCCCCGGCGGCGGCACCCGCTCGACCACCGGGTGCCCCACAAAACTCGCCTTCAGCCCCACCTCATTGAAGAACGGTTCCTCGAACGGCAGCAGGCAGAGGACATGATCGAAGTATCCGGCCATCGTCTTCGCGCGGTCCGGTCGTGACGCCCACACCTGCGGCGCGACGTAGTTCACCAGCTTGATGTCGGGTGCCAAACGGTGGATGCGCCTTGCGATCCGATGGGTGAAATCGGGACTGTCGATCAGTACGACCACGTCGGGCTTCAGCTTCACGGCAAAGCCCGCCGCCTGGCGGACGCGCATGAGAATGCGCGGCACCCGCGGTACCACCTCGCGAAGTCCCATCACCGACGTATCGTCCAACGAGAATAGGCTCTGCAGCCCCGCTGCACGCATCTGCGCCCCACCGACGCCGATGATCCGAAGCTGTCCTTGAGAAAGTTCCTTCAGACCCTCGATCAGTTGCCCGCCGAGCGCATCGCCCGACGGTTCGCCCGCAACCAGCATGATTGTCTTTGCTTCAGTCATCGCTCACCGTCGCGGCGCAAACAAAGATGCCCAGCTCGTTCGCGCGCGCCCTCACCCGCTCCACATCGACGACAACGCTACGTCCAGCCTCAATCAAAATGCCGGCGAGCCCGACCTTGGCCGCATTCACCACCGTGCTCTCACCGATGGCCGGCGGATCAATCGTCGGCAGCTGGTTAGGCGCCATCGCCTTCACCAGCATCGCGTTGGGTCGCGCAACCGCGGATAACCCGAGAAGCATGGCGTCCGTCCCGGCACGCGCTTCACGCGCGACGATCTGGGTATTCTCGACAACGACGGCCTGCCCTTGCCGCGTCGCCCCGTGCGCCTTTGCAGAACGCAAAGCGTCGCCGAATGTGCTTTGAAGCGCCTCGCTCGGTCGAGCCTGCGTCAGACAGCCGGACTGCGCCGCTAACTCGGGCGCCGCCTGCAACGGCGACACGATGCGAAACCCGCGGGAGCCGAACATCCCGGAAATCGCCCGATGCAAGCTGTCGTCGCTGCCGCCGAGCTTGCCCAGCAACCGTGCGAGAAACTCAAGCCCGCCCAAGTCCGGACGCAGCTTCACGCCCTTGCCGTCCGGCCGTGCCAACTTGCCGGCGAAGACGACGTCCGCGCAGCCGTTCTTCTTCAATGCCGCGATACATGCCCCAATCTTGCTGATGGGCACGCGCGTGTGCGGGATATTCGCGGCCATCGCATTGGCGAACTCATCGACAGCCACCACGTGAAACGGACGCGACGCAAGCGCGCACGCCCGCGCGATCTGCAACGGCAGTTCTCCGGCCCCCGCAATGATTCCAAGCTTAGGAAGACCCGCCGTCACGCGCTCTCGACACGGTTCTCGCGGTTCGGCATGCAGAGCGGTCTATTGCCGCCGGCGCGAACGAAATTGACGATCTCCATCACCTCGGCGTTGTTCGCAAACAACTCCGCGACGTCCGCCAAGCGCTCTTGGAAAGTGCCTTCCTGCGCAAACAACAAGCGATAGGCGTTGCGCAACTCGTGGATCTGATCGCGCGAGAAGCCGCGGCGCTTCAGACCGACGAGATTGAGTCCCGCCAGATACGCGCGATTGCCCATCACCGACCCGTAGGGAATTAGATCGCCCTCAAGTCCCGCCATGCCGCCGACGAACGCGTGTTTGCCGATGCGCCCGAACTGATGCACCGCCGCGCCGCCGCCCAGCCACACGAAGTCGTCGACGACAACGTGTCCGCCGATCATTGCGTTGTTCGCGAATACGCAGTTGCTGCCGACCTGACAGTCGTGTGCGACGTGGCTGTCGGCCATGAACATGCAATTGTTGCCGACGCGCGTCACCCCGCCGCCCTTTGCGGTGCCGGGGTTCATCGTCATGTGTTCGCGAATGATGTTGTTGTCGCCGATGACGAGTTCGGTCTCTTCGCCTTGATACGCAAGGCTCTGCGGCGGTTGTCCAAGCGACGCGAACGGATAAACCACCGTCCCCTTGCCGATCGACGTGCGCCCGTCGACGCACACGTGATTGATCAGCCGGACGTTTTCGCCCAGCACGACTTTGGGACCGACGACGCAAAACGGGCCGATCTCGACGCTCTCGTGGACTTTCGCATTGCGGTCCACGACCGCGGTCGGATGTATCTTAGTCATCTACGTTTGTCGGCTTTCCGGTTTTGTCCATAATCATCGCACTGTATTCGGCCTCGGCGCAAAGCCTTCCGTTCACATAGGCCTCGCCTGAAAACCGCCAAACCGGCGCCCGCGCCCGCAGCAGCTTCACCGGGATCATTAACAAGTCGCCGGGCACCACCGGGTGTCGGAAGCGCGCTTTATCGATCGACATGAAGTAAACAAGCTTATCGTCCGCCTTTGCAGCGTTCGAGTACATCACCAGAGCGCCGGCCGCTTGCGCCATCGCTTCCACGATCATCACGCCCGGCATCACCGGGTGCCCGGGGAAGTGGCCCAAAAACATCGGATCGCTGATCGAAACGGCGCGCACACCGGTCGCGCTCTGGTTTGGCACGATCTCGATCATTCTGTCGATCAGCAGCATCGGCGGCCGATGCGGCAGCAGCTCCATCAACCGTTTGACGTCAACGGTGGGAAGCTCATTCTTTGCTTCCGTCGCGCTCATTTCTCTTCCGTCTGTTCTTCACCAACAATGCCAGTGTTCCCATCTCGCGCCGCCACTGACCGATCGGCCGCGCGGGAAAGCCGCCATAGACCTGACCGCCGTCAAGCGACCCGGTCACACCACCTTTGGCTGCCACAATCGCACCAGCGCCGACGCTCAAGTGATCTGCGACACCGACCTGGCCGCCCAATTGCACGTAGTCGCCGATTTCGCAGCTCCCCGAGATGCCCACCTGGGCCACGATCAGCGCCAGGCGCCCGATATGCGTGTTGTGCCCGATATGGACCATATTATCAATTTTGGTGCCCTCGCCGATGACTGTGTCGCCAAGGGCCCCGCGGTCGACCGCGCAATTTGCTCCCAGTTCGACGTCGTCTTGAAGGATGACCCGCCCGAGCTGCGGAATCTTGAAGTGCGATTTCGCGCCACCAACAAAGCCGAAGCCGTCTTGGCCGACGCAGGTACCTGAGTGAACAACGCAGCGATCCCCGATCAGCGCATGGCTGATCACGACGTTAGCACCGATCCGCGCGTTGTGTCCGATCTGAACGCCGCGTGCAATCACGACGCCGGGGCCAATCATGCAGCCCGCACCGATCTCGACGCCTTCGCCTAAGAACACACCGGGGGCCAGAACGGAACCTTCACCAACGCGCGCGGTAGGCGCGATGGCATGAACCGGCGGCTTCCTGAGAGGCCATAACAGGCCCGCTTCCGGGTACAACGCCGTCGCGATTTTGGCAAACCCGAGGGCGGGCTGCGCACAAACGATCGCAACGGATCCTGAAGGCACGTTCGCGGCGAGCGCTTCCGTCACCAAAACGGCGGAGGCCTTCGTTCGTTCCAGTGCGGCCCTGAACTTGGGGCCCTCGCAAAATGAGAGCTGCCCAACCGCGGCCGTGTCGAGCGAGCCGACATCTGAGATCACAACGCCGCTGTCAGCCGAGGGCGCGAGTCCACCAGTGATCTCCGCAATTCGCGTGAGTGTCAGTGGTCCGGCATTGTCGTAGAAGCGCGGATCAGCCATGGGAGTCCAAACGAAAAGGGCCGAACCCTTGCGGGTCCGGCCCTCTATCCGACTTCATCGCCGGAATATCAAGTGGAAGGCGCTAACCGGCCGGTTTGGCAGCCGCAGGCTTAGCCGGCGCCGCAGCCTTCGGCGCAACCGGGGTCACGGTAACCTTCGGCAACGACGTATTTAGCCGCTGGATGACGGCGGCCGTCACGTCGAGGTCCGTTGCACCGAGCACGACCAAACCGCGGTCGAGCAACAAGTTGGCGCCGCGCTCAACCATGATCTTCTCGAGGATCGGCCCGAGCGCCTTCTCAACCTGAGTCCGCGAGTTCGCGAGGCCGGCCTGAATGGCTGCCTGGCGATCCTGCACCTTCTTCTGGAACGCTTGGCGGCGGCCCTCGAGCTCTTTCACCTTGGCATTGCGGGCCTCCGGCGTCATGACGCCAGCCTTGGCCTGCAGGTCCTGGACGTCGGCCTGGAGCTTCTTGTTCTCCGGCGCGAAATCGGCCTCCATCTTTTTGGCCAGCGCTTCGACCTGCGTATACATGTCCTTACCAACCGACGATTGGCGCAGAACCGTCCCGCGATCGAGGAACAGGATCGTGGCCGCGGGTGCACGACCGGTCGCCGCCGGCTTCGCAGCCGCAGCTGGCGCAGCGGCGGGCTTCGGCTGAGCCGACGCCGTGACGTTACTAAGTGCGAGTGTCGCTGCCGCGATTGCGGCAACGGCCCAAAGGGCCTTTGTCGTCTTCATGTGATTCAAACTCCTGGAGCGAACTAAAACTTCGTACCTGCGCTGAAGCGGAAGGACTCCGTTTGGTCGTAGTCTTCTTTGTTCAAAATTTGGGAGAAATCAAGGCGGACAGGTCCGAAAGGCGAATTCCAATAGACGCTAACGCCCGCAGATGCGCGGAGCGACATATCGTCCTTGATGCAAATGTCATTGAGCGTGGGCAGCGCGGGCGGGATGTTGTCGACGCAAGCGGGCTTATCCTGCACCATTCCCACCGTGCCAAAGTCGGTGAAGAGGCTGGTTTTGATGCCCAACTCGTCCGGCAAGAAGTTCGGGAACCGCAGTTCGACCGTACCGATCGCATACACCTCGCCGCCGATCGCTGGTGGGGTGCCGCCGTCGTTCTCCGGGGCAACGTCGCGCGGGCCGATGCCAGAAGTCTTGAACCCACGGAACGATCCGCCGCCCTTGAAGAACCGGTCGTTCAGCTCAAGCACCTCATCGCCGTACGCCATGATGTAGCCTGCGCTGGCGGCGACGTTCAGGACGAGATCGTCGAACCACAACCGCTTGTACCAGTTGCTGTTCAACTCCGTACGCAAATACTTCTTGTCGCCGCCGAGCCCAGACACGTCGCCGCTGAGCGTAAAGTCGAAACCGTTCTTGGGCTCAACCGGATCATCCTTGTCGTCATAGGCGTAGGTGAAGCCCAACAACGATAGCGTCGTAACGCCAAGAGATTGATACTGAGAATTCGTCGCCTGAATATCATCCTGTCGCAGCGTGTAGCGCAACCCAAGACGCCCGTACTCCGACAGCGGGAAGCCCAACCGCAAGCCAAGACCACGGATGTCGGCCTCGTAGTTCGACTCTTGGTAGACCGAATGGGTGTTGTAGAGGTCGAAGCCCGCGGACATGTTCCGGTCTAGGAAATACGGCTCCGTGAAGCGCAGGTCGATCTGCTGGCGAATGCTCGAGATTGACACTTGCAGGCGCAGGAACTGACCGCGGCCCAGCAGGTTCTTTTCCGTCAAGCTCACCGCGCCGACGACATTGTCGGCCGACGAAAACCCGGCGCTGACCGAGAACTCGCCAGTGGATTGCTCTTCGACTTCGACGTTCAAAACTGTGCGATCGCCCGACGTTCCGGGCTCCTCGTTGATCTCGACCTTCTTGAAGAAACCAAGGCCGCGAATGCGTGAGCGCGAGCGGTTGACCAGCACGCGGTTGAACGCGTCGCCTTCCACCAGCCGAATTTCGCGACGGATAACCTTGTCGAGTGTGCGCGTGTTGCCGACGATGTTGATCCGTTCGACGTAAACGCGCGGACCTTCTTCCATCTTGAACACAACATCAACGGTGCGCTGCTCTTTGTTCCGGCGCACGCGCGGGCGAATGTCGACGAATGCGTAACCCTTGGTACCGGCCGCCAGCGTCAACGCGTCGACGCTCTTATCGATCATTTCGGCGTTGTACTGGTCGCCACCCTCGAAGCGGATGAGCTCCTGCAGTTCGCCAAGCGGAATGTCCTTGAGCTTCGTATCGATCTCGACTTTGCCGAAATCGTACTTCTCTCCTTCTTCGATCGTGAAGGTGATGTAGAAGCCGCTGCGATCCGGCGCGAGCTCGGCCACGGCCGACACGACGCGGAAGTCCGCGTAACCCTGGCTCAAATAGTAACGGCGCAGCTGCTCGCGGTCGAACGTCAAGCGATCCGGATCGTAGTTGTCGTTCGCCTGCAGAAAATTCCACCAAACGGACTCGCCCGTAGCGATCTTGTCGCGCAGCGTGGAATCGCTGAACGCCTTGTTGCCGATGAAGATGATACGGCTGACGCCGGTCGTCGGACCCTCGTTGATCTCAAACACCAGGTCGACGCGGTTCTGGCCAAGCTGCACGGTCTTCGGCTCGACCTCGGCGGCGAAGCGTCCACCGCGGCGATAAATCTCGATGATGCGTTGGACGTCGGACTGCACCTTCGAGCGCGTAAACACCATGCGCGGCTTCAGCTGCACTTCATCCGTAAGCGTCTTTTCGGAAACCTTAGAGTTTCCCTCGAACGCGATCCGGTTGATGATCGGGTTTTCGACCACCTTCACCGTCACCACACCGTTCGACTGCTGAATTTGCACGTCTGCGAACAGGCCCGTGCCGTAGAGCGTCTTTAACGACTGATCAACCTGCGACTGCGAGTATGCCTGACCTTCGCGAATGACCATGTACGACAGCACGGTCGACTCTTCGATCCGCTGGTTGCCATCGACGTTGATCCGCTGAACGACCGGACCATCCGATTGCTGTGCAGACGCAGGCGCGACGGCGAACAATAGGGCTGCAAAGAGCGCCAACGCCGTTCCAAGTACTCTCGTCATTCGTGCAACGCCCCGTGGCCGCCTGAGACTGATACTGCAAGCACTTACAACAGATTCGCCCTGTCAAAGTCAGAACAACTTCGTCAGGTCATTCCAAGTCGCAAAGAGCATCAGACTGACGACCATCAGGAGGCCAATCCGAAACCCAAGCTCTTGCGCGCGTTCCCCCAAGGGACGCCCACGTACAGCTTCTATGCCATAGTACAGGAGATGTCCCCCGTCGAGCATAGGGATGGGAAAAAGATTAAGTAAACCGATGCTCACAGACAACACCGCCGCCAGGTTGATGAGCGCAACCACACCGAAAAACACGAGAACTTGGCCGGAAACCTGCGCGATTCCGATCGGTCCCGACAACTGCTGATAGTCGCCGTGGCCGGTCAATAGCTGGACGATGAAGTCGAGTGTTTTAACTACGATAAATCGCACCTGACGGAATGCGCGGTACGCCGCTTCGATGGGCCCGAATCTTACAATTGCGACAGGATTCGGACCGCCGCGCACGGTCACCTCGAATCCCAATGCCGCTGAGACGAGTTCATCGACGCCTAGATTTGGGTTTGCAATCGGCGCCGGCACGACCCGCAATGTCAGCTCTTCGCCCGTTTTGTCCTTCAGGCGCGCAACCTGCAGCGCAATCGGTCCGGATGGATTCGCCACAATGGCGTCCGATACATCCGTGAGCGTGTGCAGCCGCTTCCCGTTCACCTCAAAAATGATGTCCCCCGCCTGCAATCCCGCCGCAGCTGCGGGCGATCCAGGCACGACAGACTTCACCTCCCCCGGCATGACGTTACCGATGCCGATCCCCGGATCCATCGCCTTGTTGCCCAAAGGGTCGGTCTTTTCGATCGGCTGCGGCGTCACCGTAAGGCTCACCAGTTGCCCGTCACGACGCACCGTTATCGGCAGCGGATTCCCTCGCTGCACGCTTACGATGTGCACGATGTCGTCGAACTCGTTGATCTCGCTATTGTCGATGCTGACGATCGTGTCCCCAACCTTGAGCCCCGCGAGTTCGGCCGGTGAACCCGCTGCCACGCGACCGATCAGCGGCATCACGACGCCAACGCCGTAGAACATGTAAAGCGAGGTGAGGATCACCAGCGCCAGCACGAAGTTCGCAACCGGGCCACCGACCGCGATGATTGCCTTCTGCCAAAGCGGCTTGAAATAGAAGGATCCCGCACGCTCTTCACTTGAAGCCTGGTCGAGCTTTCCGTGATCCGGCGCGCTGGAAACACCCTCATCGCCCCAAAATTTCACATAGCCGCCAAGCGGCAGCCAACCAATCTTCCAATGCGTGCCGTACTTGTCCTTGAAGCCGGCGATGGCGCGCCCAAACCCGATCGAGAAGCTTTCCACTCTGACACCGAAATACCGGGCCGCCAGGAAATGCCCGAGCTCGTGCACGAACACGACCAGCGTGATCGTGAACAGGAATCCAAGGCCTCCAAGGCCGATGAATCCGGCCCAACCCAAAAGCGTCGTCGGATTTTCCATGGTCGTTTCCGTCCCGAGAATTTGTTGGTTTTCTAAGTTGCCAACAGCCTGTCCGTGCACGCGCGAGCGTCCGCGTCTAACGCGAGCGCCGCCTCCACAGATGCAGGTGCTGGGCCTGACGTTCCAAGCGCGCGCATAGTCGATTCGACGATCCGGGGAATGTCGGAAAAGCCGATTTTGCGCGCCAAAAACGCCTCCACCGCGACTTCGTTGGCCGCGTTAAGGATCGTAGGAGCGCTGCCCAGCCGCCGCAAGGCGTCTTGTGCCAGCGCGAGACAGGGGAATCTGACAGTGTCCGGCTTCTCGAACGTCAACTGACCCAAATCGGCGAGGTCGAGTCGCCGCGTCGGCGCGGCGATTCGAGCCGGATAGCCGAGCGCATAGGCGATGGGCGTGCGCATGTCGGGACTACCCAACTGCGCGAGAACAGAACCATCGACATAAGCCACCAAGCTATGCACGACCGATTGCGGATGAACGACGACAGAGAGCCGCTCCGGCGCCACGCGAAACAGATGGTGCGCCTCGATCAACTCCAACCCCTTATTCATCAGCGTGGCCGAGTCGACGGAGATCTTCGCGCCCATCGCCCAGTTCGGATGTTTGCACGCCTGCGCCGGAGTCGCCGCCGCCATCTGCTCGGTCGACCAGGTGCGAAACGGCCCGCCCGACGCGGTCAGCGTGATCTGTTCGATCGCCTCCGGATGCGCCGTTTCGAACACCTGGAACACCGCGTTGTGCTCGGAATCGACCGGCAACAACTTGCTCCCACTGCGGCGCACTTCGCTCATGAAGAGGTCGCCGGCGCACACCAGGCATTCCTTGTTCGCAAGCGCCACCGTAGCACCGCGCCGCACCGCTGCCAGCGTTGGGCGCAACCCGGCAGCGCCAACGATGCTAGCCATCACCCAGTCCGACGCCCGCGCCGCCGCTTCCTCGAGCGCCCCAGACCCCGCCGCAATCTCAATACCTGTCCCGGCAAGTTCGTCCTTCAGTTCGCCGTACCGCGCGGCATCGCCGATCGCAGCAAACGCGGGCTTCAGTTTTCGCGCCTGCGCCGCCAAATCCTTCACGTTCGAATTCGCCGTTAGCGCCACGATGCGATAGGTGCCCGGGGTCATAGCATTGTGGTGCTCGATCAAATCGATCGTGTTCACCCCGACCGAGCCGGTCGAGCCCAAAATCGTAACGCTGCGGCCTCGGGCGTGGGTCACGGCATGGTCCAGGCGATGGGCGAATGCCCCGCCCAAGCAACATACGCCGCCAGGCCCAACGTGGCGAATATCATCCCGTCTAACCTGTCGAGCGCGCCACCATGCCCCGGAATGAGGTCGGACGCGTCCTTCACTCCAAACGTCCGCTTCATGAACGACTCCGCCAGGTCACCGCACTGGGTTAGGAAAGCCAGCGCGAAGCCCGCAGCCAAGAACGCAACCGTCGGCACCCAACCGAACACCTGCGCCAGACCAATCGTGGCCGCGGCCCCGGCCGCGAGTCCCCCGACAGCGCCGGCCCACGTCTTGCTAGGCGAAATGGCTGGAGCAAGCTTCGGCCCGCCAAACACGGACCCCGCCAAATAGGCCGCACTGTCTGTTGCCCAAACAACCAGCAGAAGCCACAACGCCGTTTCAAATCCGAACGATGGCTGTTCGCGCAGCCAAACCAGTGCGAAGCACGGTATGGCGATGAACACGATCCCGACGACTACCCAAATGCCGCGCTCGTCCCGCGCCCTGGCGGCTACATTGCCCACCATAGCCACCGCGAGAATACTCGCTAACGCCCAGTCCTGGCGTCCGAGCGCCAACAATCCCTGCGATGCGGCCAGCGCGACCGCATGCAACGCAAAGTGCCAATCGAACAAGGTCTCGCGATGCACGATCCGCACCCACTCGCGCGACATTGCCAACCCGGCCGCCGTGGTCCAGACCGCCAACACCCAACCGTCAACATAGACCGCCGCCAGAGCGGCCGGAACCAAAACCGCCGCTGCCAGAACTCGAGGCCAAAAGCTGGACCGCGGCGCTTGCAGGTTCACGGCGGGCCGCCCGCCACCGCGGTCAACCCGCCAAGCCGGCGCTCGCGACCCTGGTACTCGCGGATCGCCGCAACAAGATGCTCTTTCGTGAAGTCCGGCCACAGGGCATCCATGAAGACGAACTCCGAGTACGCCGCCTGCCAAATCAGAAAGTTGCTCAAGCGCTGCTCGCCCGACGTTCGAATGATCAGTTCAGGATCGGGAATCCCCGCCGTTGCAAGATAGGACGCGAACACGTCGCGGTCGATCTCCCCAGGCCGCCGCTTACCTGCCGCCACATCTTCGGCAAGTCGCCGGGCCGCCTCGACGATTTCGTCCTGGCCGCCGTAATTGAACGCGATGAGCAGTTTCAGCTTGCTGTTCCCGCGCGTCCGCGTTTGGGCATGCTCGATGAGATCGATGATATCGCCTTCAAGATTCGTCTTGGCGCCGATGATGCGCACCTGAACGTTGCTCTTGTGCAGTTCCTCCAGGTCGTCGCTGATGTACATTCGCAACAGCCCCATGAGGTCGTTCACTTCCGTGCGCGGACGTTTCCAATTCTCCGACGAGAACCCATAGAGCGTCAGATACTCGATCCCAAGATCGGCCGCCGCTCGAACCGTTGCGCGCACGGCGGCGACTCCCGCTCGATGCCCCAGCGCCCGCGGTAACATCCGCGCCTTCGCCCACCGCCCGTTGCCGTCCATGATGATGGCCACATGGCGCGGCGGCGCTTGCTCTAGCTCTCCTTTGGCACTGGGCGACATCGAAACCAAACCAGCGGTGCGAACTACACCTGCATGATTTCCTTTTCCTTAGCCGCCAACGAGTCGTCGATTTCCTTGATGTGCTGGTCGGTCGCCTTTTGCACGACATCGTGCTGTTTCTTGTGCTCGTCTTCGCTGATCTGATGCTCCTTCTCGAGCTTCTTCAGATGCTCCATCCCGTCACGGCGGATGTTCCGCACCGCGACGCGGGCCGCCTCGGCGTACTTTGATCCGATCTTCGACAGTTCCTTGCGGCGATCCTCGGTCAGAGGCGGGATCGGAATGCGCAGCAACTGCCCGTCAACCTGCGGGTTGAGCCCAAGCCCGGAACTCCGGATCGCCTTGTCAACGGCCGTCACGAGACCGCGATCCCACACCTGCACCGTCAGCATCCGCGGTTCCGGCGCATTGACTGTACCCACCTGTGCCAGCGGCATCGAACTGCCGTAGGCATCGACGTGCACCGGCTCCAGCAAGGACACCGAAGCGCGTCCCGTTCGCAGGCCCGCGAACTCGTGCTTCAGCTGCGCGACAGCGCCCTTCATGCGCTTCTGTAGATCGTCCAAGTCAAAAGGTTTGCTCTGCGCCATTGGCTCCTCCCGGCGAAGGTCGGCCTTCGCTCAAGCGTTAGTTCGAAATCACAGTGCTGAGGCCCTTGCCTTGCAGCACGCGGACAAAATTCATTTTCTCATGAATGTTGAATACGATAATCGGTATGCCGCTCTCGCGCGCCAACGAAATCGCCGAAGCGTCCATCACCTTCAAGTCGCGCGACAACACATCCATATAGGTCAACCGGTCGTAACGCCTTGCCGCAGGGTCCTTCTTCGGATCGGCCGAATAGACGCCGTCGACTTGCGTGCCCTTCATCAGCGCGTCGCAACCCATCTCCGCCGCCCGCATCGCAGCAGGCGTATCGGTCGTCAGGAACGGACTGCCCAAACCCGCCGCAAAGATCACGACGCGGCCCTTCTCCATGTGGCGGATCGCACGTCGGCGAATATAGGGCTCGCAAATCGACGTCATCGGGATCGCGGATTGCACCCGCGTATTCACGCCGACCTTTTCGAGAATGTTCTGCATAGCGAGCGCGTTCATCACCGTGCCCAACATGCCCATGTAATCGGCCGTCGCGCGGTCCATGCCGGACGCCGCCGCCTGCATCCCGCGGAAGATGTTTCCCCCGCCAACGACAAGGCAGACCTGAACGCCGATATCGATGGCCGCTTTGACGTCTTCCGCGATCCGGTTCACGGTCGCGAGTTCAATGCCGTAGGAGCCCGATCCCATCAGCGCCTCGCCGGACACTTTCAAAAGAACCCGGCGGTAGATCGGCGCTGATGTCATCGTTGCGTTGTCCCTCTTTGTTCCTCAGCTTTTCGCTGCGGCGGCAACTTCTGCGGCGAAGTCAGTTTCCACTTTCTGGATACCTTCGCCAAGGGCGTAGCGCACAAACCCCTCAATCGAGATCGGTGCGCCCACATCCTTTTCCGCCGCTTTCACGACGGCTTCCACGGTCTTTTCCGGGTCCATAATGTAGGCCTGCTGCGGCAGGACCACCTCCTCATAGAATTTGCGCATCCGGCCCTCGACCATCTTCGCGATGATGTTCTCGGGCTTGCCCGAGGCGCGCGCTTGGTCGGCGAAGATCGCCTTCTCGCGCTCGGCCACCGCCGGGTCGATCTGATCGATCCGCATCGCCAGCGGCGGGAACGGCGTTCCAGCCACATGCATTGCCAACTGCCGGCCGAGCGCCGCCAGTTTCACCGCATCGCCGGACGACTTCAGAGCGACCAGCACGCCGATCTTGCCGAGTCCCGGCGCCATCTGATTGTGCACATAGCTCGCCACGACGCCGGGCGACACGCTGAGCGCACCGGTACGACGCAGTTCCATCTTCTCGCCGATCTTGCCCGACAGCGCCGAGACCTGACCCTCAACGCTATTGCCGCCGCCGAACGCTGCCTTCGCGAGCTTCGCGACATCGCCACCCGTCGCCAGCGCCAGCTCGGCGATCTTACCGACCATCGCTTGGAACTCTTCGTTGCGCGCAACGAAGTCCGTCTGCGAGTTGACTTCAACGACCGCGCCCGAGCCTCCCTTGGCGGCCACGCCGACGAGACCTTCAGCCGCGACGTTGCCCGCCTTCTTGGCAGCCTTGGAAAGGCCCTTCTTGCGCAACACGTCGATCGCGGCTTCGATGTCGCCACTCGTCTCGTTCAGCGCGTTTCTGCAGTCCATCATGCCCGCGCCGGTTTTCTCGCGCAGGTCCTTGACCATCGTGGCTGTAATTTCAGCCATGGGAGGCTCCTAATCGTTCGAGGTGGTCGCGCGGTTCGCCCGCGCGCGAAAAACATCAGTTCGGCAACTCTTGCACCGGGCCTTCAGCCGAGGCGCCGATATCGACGCCGGAATGGCCCTGCGCCGCCGAAATGCCGTCGATCACCGCCCGCGCCACGAGATCGCAGTAGAGCGCAATCGCGCGCGCCGCGTCGTCGTTGCCCGGAATCGGGAAGGCAATGCCTTCGGGATTCGAGTTCGAATCGACGACCGCCACGACCGGAATCCCAAGCTTGTTCGCTTCCTGGATCGCGATCGCTTCCTTGTTCGTGTCGATCACGAACAGGAGGTCGGGCACGCCGCCCATTTCCTTGATCCCGCCGAGCGCCCGCTCAAGCTTTTCCTGCTCGCGCGTCAGGTTCAGCGCTTCCTTCTTCGTCAGGCCTACCGCACCGGCGTTCAATATCTCTTCGATCGAGCGCAGACGCTTGATCGAGTTCGAGATCGTCTGCCAGTTGGTCAGCGTGCCGCCGAGCCACCGGTGGTTCACGTAGTACTGCGCGCAGCGCTTCGCCGCTTCCGCAATACCTTCCGACGCCTGGCGCTTCGTGCCGACGAACAGTACGCGGCCGCCTTGGGCAACCACGTCGCGGACCGTCTTCAGCGCCTGGTGCAACAGCGGCACCGTCTGCGTCAGATCGATGATGTGAATCTTGTTTCGCGACCCGTACAGGTACTGCGACATGCGCGGGTTCCAGCGATGCGTCTGGTGCCCGAAGTGAACGCCTGCTTCCAAGAGCTGGCGCATAGAATAGTCTGGCAGAGCCATCTGCGGTACGTCTCCTTGACCGGTTAGCCTCCACGGGCGTTCACCGGGCCCCGAAGGACCCAGCACCGGAGGGCGGCCCGCCATATGGCGGCCGGGCAACCCAAGCCCGTGTGTGGAATGGGCGCCGATATAGGGGGTTGCGGCAAGGGACGCAAGGGCGGCAGCCTGGGGCCTAACGCGACAAAAAAGCCGAAAAACCGCCCGATGACCGCCATTCGCCCCAGCATCCTGAGTCTCGAACGCAACGGCATCGGCGAGGTGTCGTTCCTGGGGCTAGGCCGCAAGGACATTATCCCGCTCTGGTTCGGCGAGGGCGACATCGTCACCCCGCCCTTTATCCGCGACGCCGCCAAGCGCGCGCTGGACGAAGGCAAGACGTTCTACACCTTCACCCGCGGCATCCCCGAACTCCGCGAAGCGATCGCGCAATGGTCCAGCCGCCAGTCCGGCCGCAAGATCGACGTCGACCGCGTGACTGTCCCCGGTGCCGCCATGATGGGGGTCGAGATTGCGCTGCAATGCGTTTGCGAACCCGGCGACAACGTCATCATCATTTCGCCGATGTGGCCCAACATCTTCCAGGCCGTACGCGGCACCGGCGCGATCCCGCGCTTCGTCCGCCTCACCGGCGGCGCGAACGGCGAGCCGTGGGCGCTCGACCTGCAAAAACTATTCGATGCCGCCGACGCGCGCACCAAGGCGATCTTCTTCGCCTCGCCCTCGAACCCGACCGGCTGGATCATCAGCGAACGCGAACAGCGCGCCGTGCTGGAGTTCGCCCGCAAACGCAACATCGCGATCATCTCCGACGAGGTTTACACCCCCATCGTCTACGACACGCCCGCACCGAGCTTTGCAGCCATCGCCGAGCCTGACGACGACGTCTTCGTCGTCAACAGCTTCTCGAAGGCCTGGGCGATGACCGGGTGGCGCATCGGTTGGCTGATCCACCGCCGAGGTCTCGACACACAAATGGCCGAGATGTCGGCGTTCAACAACACCGGCTCGACGGTCTTTGCGCAGTACGGCGCGCTGGAGGCGATCACCAAGGGTGACGACTTCGTCAAATGGATGGTCGAACGCTGCCGCACGGGGCTTGGCATCGTCGAAAAATTCCTCGCCGGTCAAAACCGCATGAGTTGGTCCAAACCCGCGGGCGCGTTCTACGCCTTCATCGCCGTCGAAGGCATGACCGACTCCACTGCCTTCGCCAAGCGCCTGCTCGCAGAAGCCAAAGTCGGCGTCGCCCCCGGCATCGCCTTCGGTCCCAAAACCGACAAAGACAACGACCGCTTCATCCGCATCTGCTTCGCCCAGTCGCCGGACCTTTTGAGCGAAGCCATGGAGCGGATTGCGAAGGCGATTTAGCAACAAAGCATTGTCATCCCGGAAGCTAGATGCGTCCAAACGCGGAACGCGTTTGGGTAACGCTGCTGTCCGGGACCTAGGGCCGCGCGCACCGCCATCAACCCATCGGCAATTCGTTCAGCAGGTTGTCGCATAAATCCTTCCACTGCGGATTGCGCTCTTCGATCAACCGAATCTTCCACGCGCGCCGCCAGCGTTTGACTCGCTTCTCCCGTTCGATCGCTTGGGTCGGATCTTCGTGCACCTCGTAGTACACGAGCATCTTGACGCCATATTTCTTAGTGAACCCTTCGAACACTTCCTCCGACTGGCCAAGGTCTTCTACGCCTTCATCGCCATCGAAAGCATTGCGGACTACATCGCCTTGGTAATCGCCTGCTTACCAAAGTCCCCCGAGATCGCACTTGGGCAGAAGGGCGATAAAGACAACGATCAGCTTACCCGCGTGTGTTACTTCAGGACCTGGACAGTTTAAGAGAAGCATGTCCCGGATTGGGAACGCGATCTAAATTGTCCCCCGGCCTCAACGGCGACAGATTCAAGATTCAACAAACTCAGCTTCGCCGCGAAAAAAAACGCTCAAGCAGAAGTGATAAAGCGCTGAGCGCAAAGAGACCTAAAATCACCAACTGCACTTTGTCTGTCCAGATCAACTGGTCCCACGTAATACTTGGTGGCGTAACAACGTTTGGCTGCGCTTGAGCCCAAGCGGATGGAATAGCCGTAGCCGAATCCTTCAACCCAGCCAACTCGATGATGTCTGAAACCCCTTTAGGTGAAAACCAATCAAACGAATGTCCGAGCGCGTAAAACACAGCTGACAAAGTCATCGCCGAAATCGCGCTCAAATAGGCAAATCGTCCCAGAATTGTGTGATTCATGTGGCCCTCACAGGCAGCAGGAGAAGAACAAGGCGAACCACCCGAACACAGCTCCGGAGGGCGGGTGGTACTGAGGGCTGGAGCTATGCGGAACAGTGCCTGATTCTGCAGCCGGATTCAAGAGTTTTTTTGGCTGATTCCTGCGGACAATCGCCACGCCCAAGCCGGTGACGACAAGGGTCAACCCGACAAACCCGGCAGGCGCTTCTGTCACCTGATCATGCGGAAGATTGAACACACCTGCCAACCTCTCAACCGCATACGCGATTTGTATGCTAATTGCGGCGACTAGGAGATCGAAGCCCAATCGCACTTTTTGCGACGCCCAGGTGAGCTGACTGACCCCTTCGGTCAAAAAGACGAGAGCGTTCTGCGCACCAATCGCCAAGATTGCGACGAGAAGCGCTCTCGCAGCTTTGGCAACTTGGTGGGGCGCACCGGCACCTAGCATCCACTCCAAGCTCTGCGGTAGCGGCTTGAGCATCAACACGTCAGTCAAGATATCCACGAAGCCCCCTACCATCTTCCTTAACCGAGTTAAGCCGGAGTGGATAGAAGACTTCAAAGGGTACTTACCTCTGCTACGATCTTTCCTCCGATTGTTGCTCGCTTACAACCTCTTAGATGAGCGCAATTCGTGCGCCGGTTGTTTACTTGGCCAACTATACCTCCTCCACCTCCCGAACCCCGTTCACGACCCGCATCGCGCCCTTCAGCGCCGGGGTCACCGCGTAGCGGCCCGGCAGCTCCAGCTCCACCTCGCGCTCGCCTTTCTCGACCGGGAACACCAGGGTTACCAGCCCCTTCCCGGCTTGGTTCTTCAGCCGCTCCGAGATACTCGGCAGCGGCTTTGGGTCGTCGATGAAGATGCGCAACCCCGCACCGGTCTGAGCCGCGGCGTCGTTCAAGCTCTGCACGCGCATGATCTGCAGCTTCAGGTCGTCGCCGTCCCAGCGCGTCGCGACGTCCAGCACCACTGCCTTGCCCGGCTCCAGGAACGCACCGCCCTGCACCAGCGCCTCCGAGAACGCCACCGCTTCGAACATGCCCGACGCATCGGAGAACCCGATATGCGCCATGCGCTTGTCGTCCTTCGTGCGCCGCTCTTGCCGGCGGATCACGCTGGCGGCGAGCGTCACCACCCGGTCTTCATGCCGCTTGTCGGCCGCAAGCTCCGCATACGGAACAACACGCAATCGCGCCAACGTCTGCGCAAACTCATCCAAAGGATGCGCCGACATGTAGAACCCGATCGCCCCGAACTCGCGCGACAGCCGGTCCGGCATCGTCCACTGATCGACCGTCGGCAACGCCTGATCGCGCTGCGTTTCGACCTGACCGAACAGGTTGACCTGCGAACTCTCGCGCTCACGGCTGGTGATCGAGGCCTCGCCCAGCATCATCTCGATTGCCGCGTGCACCTGCGCCCGGTTCGAGTTCAGACTGTCAAATGCACCTGACGCCACCAGGTTCTCCAAGATCCGCCGATTGATGTACTTCGCGTCAACCCGCCGCGCGAAATCGAACAACGAGCGGAACTTGCCGCCGGCGTTGCGCACGTCGATCACATGATCCATCGCGGCGCGTCCGACATTGCGGATCGCGGCCAGTGCATAGTGGACCACGTCGCTCCCGTCCGCGCGCTTGGCAGGCGCAAACAGCGCGCCCGACACATTGATGTCCGGCGGCACGACGGTGATGCCCATACGCTCCGCCTCTTGCCGGAAGATCGACAAGCGCTCCGGCGAACCGATATCAAGTGTCATCGACGCGCAGAAGAATTCGACCGGGTAATTCGCCTTCAACCACGCCGTCTGATAGGCGACCTGCGCATAGGCCGCCGCGTGCGCTTTGTTGAAGCCGTAGCCGGAGAACTTTTCCGCCTGGTCGAAAATCTGCTCCGCGACATCGGCCGGAATGTTCTTCTGTTTCGCCGAGCCCTCGATGAACTTCACGCGGTGCTTGGCCATCTCCTCCTTGATCTTCTTACCCATCGCGCGGCGCAGCTCGTCCGCTTGGCCGAGCGAGTAGCCGGCGAGTTCCCGCGCGATCAGCATCACGTCTTCCTGATACGTCATCACGCCATGCGTATCGGACAAGATCGGCTCCAACGCCGGATGCAGATAGAACGGCTTCTCGCGGCCGTGCTTGCAGGCGATGTAGACCGGAATCTGATCCATCGGACCCGGCCGATAGAGCGCCACAAGCGCAATCAAATCCTCAATCCGGTCAGGCTTCATCTTGCGCAGCAGGTCGCGCATGCCGGTCGATTCCAGCTGGAAGATGCCGGTCGACGTTCCCTTGCCCAGCGCCTCGAACGACTTCTTGTCGTCGAACGCGACCTCTTCAGCCTTCACCTTGATCCCGTGCCGCTTCAAGATCAGCGCTTCGGTCTCCGCGATCACGGTCAGCGTTTTCAGACCCAGGAAGTCGAACTTCACAAGGCCCGCTTTCTCGTCCATCTCATAGTCGAACTGCGTCACCGGCATGTCGGAGCTTGGATCGCGGTAGAGCGGCACCAGTTCGTCGAGCGGCCGGTCGCCGATCACCACACCGGCGGCATGGGTCGAGGCGTGGCGATAGAGCCCCTCGAGCTGCGTCGCGATCTGGAACAGCCGCGCGACGGAGTCTTCATCGTTCTCCATCTGCTGCAAGCGCGGTTCCTGCGCGATCGCATCGCGCAGCTTGATCGACTGCCCCGGCTGCACCTTGATCATTTTGGCGATGCGATCGACTTGGCCCTGCGGCATCTGCAGAACGCGACCGACGTCGCGCAGCGCTGCCCGCGCTTGAAGTGTTCCCAGCGTGATGATCTGCGCAACCCGGTCGTGCCCGTACTTGTCTTGTACGTAGCGGATCACCTCGCCGCGCCGGTCTTGGCAGAAGTCGATATCGAAGTCCGGCATCGAGATGCGTTCGGGATTGAGGAAGCGCTCGAACACCAAGCCGAACCGCAACGGGTCCAGCGAGGTGATCTGCAGCCCCCACGCCACCACCGAACTGGCACCGGACCCACGCACGCCGACCGGGATGCCGTTGCTCCGCGTCCATTTCATGAAGTCGGAAACGATCAGGAAGTAACCCGCGAACTTCATCCGGATGATGACGTCGAGTTCGAAGTTCAACCGGTCCCAGTATTCCTTCTCGGCGACGAACATCCCGTTCGCCGCCAACCGCGCCTTCAATCCCGCCTCGGCCTGTGCGCGCAACTCCTCCTCCGGCGTCAGGCCGGATGTGGGCACGAACTCCGGCAGGATCGGGCTGCGCTTCTTCGGAATGTAGGCGCAGCGCTTGGCGATCTCGATCGTGGACTCGATCGCCTCCGGCACGTCGGCAAACAACGCCGTCATCTCTTCCGCCGACTTGAAGTAGTGCGACGCACTCTCCCGCCGACGCTCGTCCTGCGCCACATAAGCACCCGCCGCAATGCACAGCAGCGCATCGTGCGCCTCGAACATGTCGGGCTTGCCGAAATAGGGCTCGTTCGTCGCCACGAACGGCACTTGGAACTCATGCGCAAGCCGCACCAGATGCGGCTCGGCAGCCACCTCCTCAGGCACGCCATGCCGCTGTAGCTCGACATAAAGCCGATTGCCGAACGTGGCCTTGTAGCGCTCGAACAGATGCTTCGCCGCCTCGACTTGCCCCTCGACAAGCAGCTTGTTCAGCAAACCCTTCGGTCCGCCGGTGAGCGCGATCAGCCCTTCGTGATGCGCCTCGATCATCGGCCACGTCACATGCGGCGCGTCGCCCGGCGAGACCCGCAAATGCGCATAGCTGGCGAGCTTCATCAGGTTCGCGTAGCCGGCGTCCGACTGCACCAGCACCACGATTGCGCCCGCATGCTTGCCGTGCTTCGCGTCACCGCTCTCGATCTGCAGCGTAAGTTGACAACCGACGATCGGCTGCACCCCCGCCTTCACCAGCGTCTCGGAGATGTCGAACAGCCCGAACAGGTTGTTCGTGTCGGTGACCGCCGCCGCCGGCATCTTCAGCTTTCGGCACAGCGCTGCGATCTCATCTGGCTGCAGCGCGCCTTCAAGCAGCGAGTAAGCCGAATGAACCCTGAGATGAACGAAATTCGCGTGGCCCGACACAATGCCTCCAGAGATCAGTTCCGGGCAGTAAGGCGGCGCCCTCCCGGCCAATCAACCGTTCCCGCGACCGCAGGGCATTCTAGCTGGGGATACCGCCCAACAACCACAAGTGCACCCAGGACGCCATCCAAACCAGGGCCATCAGTGCGTATGTGACCAAATCCATCTGCCGCTGAGTCGGGTGCAATCCAAGATAGCGTTCGACGATTGCGACGAGAAAACTCCCCTCCTCCGCATTCTCGGCATTCCGCCAACGCCCAGTGGTCAGACAACTCTCCACATTGTTCAACGGACAAGATCCGCGGTTCACAAGCCAAACCCCGACAAGCCCCGGCATGAAGACAAGATGCACGATGAGCCAGTACGCACTCGGCACCACCCACCCAAACATCGCGTACAACACGAGCGCGATATGCAACCAATGACAGACCGCTCGCAGCGCTTCAGCCGCCTTACCCGTGACCATGGGCGCTCTGGTCATGCCAAACCTAGTGTCAGTGTCGCCGACGAGATCCGATGCGCTCGTGCGGTGCTGGAACTCAACCAGCGGTCACGCATAGCGCAGCGCATCCACGGGATCGAGCATCGCGGCGCGCCACGCGGGATAGACCGTGGCTAGGACCGAAATCGCGATGGAGAAAACCACGACCATGATCACCTGCCCGGCGTCCATCTTTGCCGGCATACGGTCCAGGTAGTAGAGTTCTGGGGGAAACAACCGCATACCGCTGACCCACTGTAGAAACTGCCGCATCTCTTCGATGTAGGCGCAGAACACAAACCCGATCACGAATCCAACCATCGTCCCCACAATTCCGATCGCCGACCCGGAAATCAAAAACACGCGCAAAATAGTGCCTGACGTCGCACCCATCGTTCGCAGAATCGCAATATCGCGGGTCTTATCTTTCACCATCATGATCATGCCGGAGATGACGTTGAACGCCGCGACGATCACGATCAGCGACAGGATAAAGAACAAAACGGTGCTCATGACCTGTAGCGCGTCGGAAAAACTCTCATTCACCTGCGCCCAATCGGTGATCCGTGCGGCACCTCCGACGACCGAACTGATCGAGGCACGCATCGGAGTCACTTGGTCTGGATCCGCCACCATGATCTCGATCCCCGTCACGCCTCTACCCATGTTGAAATAGGCCTGCGCTTCCGAGAACGGCATGAGCACCACCGATGTGTCGTACTCCGACATCCCAACCTTGAACGTCCCGGCGACAGTGTAACCCTTTGCACGCGGCGTGAAGCCGACTGATGTCATGTCGCCCCGCGGTACCAACAAGCTGACCATCGTTCCCGGCGACAACTTGAGTTTCTCGGCAAGACCCTCGCCGATCAAGATGGTGGACGAGTTCGACTGAAATCGCTGCATGGCGCCGGGACTAAGCGAGTCTGCGACCGCCTTGAACTTTGTTATGTCCGACGCGCGCATGCCCCGTACCATAATACCATGCGATGCCGCGGCAGCACTAGCGAGCGCCTGTCCCTCGACGAGCGGTGTCACCCGCACCACGCCCGGCAAATCATGCAAACGCGTTGCGAGCACATCCCAACCTTGCCCCGCCATTACCGAGGACTGCACCATAAAGTGTCCGTTGAAGCCGAGCACTTTGCTCATCAGTTCGTCGCGGAACCCGTTCATCACCGCCATCACGGTGATCAGTGTCGCCACGCCAAGCGCAATCCCCGCAAGCGAAAACCCCGCGACGACGTTGATCCAACCCTCCTGGCGCCGCGCGCGGAGATAGCGCCAGGCCAGCAGCCACTCGAACGCTGAAAACGGTGTCGTGGCCGCTCTCCGTTGGCGAGCAGGTCGTCGCCTCGTTGGGTCGCTCATCGCCCGCGTCTCCAAAGGAAGCGTCGTGCGCTCGACAACCACGCTCAAGCCTTCAGCTTGCCCGCGTCGATCAGCTTGCCGTCGTGCAGCAGCCATGTGCGGTCCATCTTGACCGCCATTTGCAGATTGTGCGTCGCGATCAGCGCCGACACGCCCCGCGCGCGGCAAAGATCGACGAGAACGCCGAACACCATGTCGGCCGTGCGCGGGTCGAGGTTGCCCGTCGGCTCGTCGGCGAGGATCAAGCGCGGCTGGTTCGCAAGCGCACGCGCGATCGCCACACGCTGTTGCTCGCCGCCCGAGAGCCGGCCCGGCCGGTGCGTCACGCGATGCTGTAGCCCCACCATCGTGAGCAAACGCATCGCCAGCGCTTCCGAGTCCTTCGGCCGCCGCCCGCCAATCATCTGCGGCATTGCCACGTTCTCAAGCGCCGAGAACTCCGGCAGCAGGTGGTGGAACTGATAGACGAACCCAAGCTGCGTCCGCCGGATCGTCGTGCGATCTTCGTCCGACAGCTTCGAGCAATCGCGCCCGTTGATCACCAGCGTGCCGCTCGTCGGCGGCTCCAGAAGCCCGCAAATATGCAAGAGCGACGACTTGCCCGAGCCCGACGGCCCGACCAGTGCCACGATTTCGCCCGGCATGATCTGGTTCGTGATCCCGCGAAAAATCTCGAGCTTCTCCGCGCCCTCGCCGAACGAGCGCGTCACGTCGCGCAGCGCCAACGTCGGATAGGTCTGCGTCGGCCGCGTAACTTGCTCGTCGTAAACCAGCGGATCACTCATAGCGTAGCGCGTCCACCGGATCGAGCTTCGCCGCCCGCCAAGCGGGATAGACAGTCGCCAAGATCGAAATCGTGAGCGAACTGATCACGACCATGATCACCTCGCCAATGTCCATTTTCGCCGGCATCCGGCTCAAGAAATAGAGCTCCGCCGGGAACAGCTGCATGCCGCTGACCCACTGCAGGAACTGGCGGATCTCTTCGATATAGGTGCAGAACAAAAACCCGATCAGGAAGCCGGTCACTGTGCCCACGATCCCGATCGCCGATCCGGAAATCAGAAACACCCGCAGGATCGTTCCTGACGTAGCGCCCATCGTTCGCAAAATCGCGATGTCGCGCGTCTTGTCCTTCACCATCATGATCATGCCGGAGATGATGTTAAACGCCGCCACAACGACGATCAGCGACAAGATGAAGAACATCACCGTGCTCTCGACCTGCAACGCATCGAAGAACGTCTTGTTCACCTGCTGCCAATCGACCAGCCGCGCGGCCTGACCGACCACCGCGGTGATCGAGTCTCGCATTTGATCGACCTTGTCGGGATCGGCCACCATGATCTCGATCCCGGTCACGCCTTTGCCCATGTTGAAATAGGCCTGCGCTTCAGCAAGCGGCATGAAGACGACGGACGTGTCATACTCCGACATGCCGACCTTAAACGTACCGGCGACGGTGTAGCCCTTCGCACGCGGCGTCACCCCGAACGGGGTCACGTTTCCGCGCGGCGCCAGCAAGGTCACAGTCATCCCGGGCAACAAGCCCATCCGGTTGGCAAGACCCTCGCCGACCAAGATGCTGGACGAGTTCGCCTGAAAGCGCTGCATCGCACCCTCGCTGAGCGAGTCCGCGACGAGCTTCAAATTCATCACGTCCGCCGCACGGATGCCCCGCACGAGAACGCCCGGCGACGTGCCTGCCGCGGTGGCCAGTGCCTGCCCCTCGACCAACGGCGTAACCCGCACCACACCCGGCACGCGCTGTAGCCGCTTAGCCATTCCGTCCCAACCGGACACGGTGGCCCCAACGCCCTGCACCATGAAGTGTCCGTTAAAGCCCAGGATCTTGCCCATCAGTTCGTCGCGAAATCCGTTCATCACCGCCATCACGATGATGAGTGTCGCCACACCAAGCCCGATGCCCGACAGCGAGAAACCCGCGATGACGTTGATCCAACCCTCTTGCCGCCGCGCACGCAGATAGCGCCAGGCCAGCATCCACTCGAACGCCGAAAACGGCGTGGTCCCGCTGCGCCGCCGGCGTGCGCGCGGAACGGCTTTTGTCGGATTCGAAAACTCGGCGACGCGGTTCATCAACGCCCGTTGGTCAACATGTTCAGCGCGGCATCCGGCGACAGCGTCGTTCGCTCGCCGGTCTTGCGGTTCTTCACCTCGACCTGGCCCGTCGCCAACCCGCGCGGCCCAACGATGATCTGCCACGGCAGACCGATCAGATCGAACGTCGAGAACTTCGCCCCTGCCCGCTCTTCGGTGTCATCATACAGGACTTCGACGCCCGCGGCCCCAAGTCTTTGGTAAAGATTATCGCAAACCTCGCGCGTTTTCGGGTCGTCGGCCTTGAGGCTGATCAAGCCCACCCGATAGGGCGCCACGCTTTCGGGCCAGATAATGCCGGCGTCATCGTGGCTCGCCTCGATGATCGCACCCATCAGCCGCGAAACGCCGATCCCGTAGGACCCCATCTCGACAAGGACGTCCTCGCTGTTTGGTCCGGTGACCTTGGCGTTCATCGGCTTGGAGTATTTGGTGCCGAAATAGAAGATGTGCCCGACCTCGATCCCGCGCGCCGCGAGCCGCTTGTCCGCCGGGATAGCCTCAAAAGCCGCCACGTCGTGTTTCTCGTCCGTCGCCGCATAAAGCGATGTGCGCTGGTTGATGTAGGGCGTCAGGTCGCCATCGAAGTCGACATTCTCCGGCACCGGCATGTCGACCAAATCCTTGTGGCAGTAGACCTGGCTCTCGCCCGTATCGGCGAGCACGATGAACTCATGGCTCAGGTCGCCGCCGATCGGCCCCGTGTCGGCCTTCATCGGCACGGCCTTCAGTCCCATCCGCGCAAACGTGCGCAGATAGGCCACGAACATCTTGTTGTAAGACCGCCGCGCTCCGGCCGCGTCCAGATCGAACGAATAGGAATCCTTCATCAAGAACTCGCGCCCGCGCATCACGCCAAACCGCGGCCGGATCTCGTCCCGGAACTTCCATTGGATGTGATAGAGAATGCGCGGCAAGTCCTTGTAGGACCTGACCGCCGAACGGAAAATCTCCGTCACCATCTCTTCGTTCGTGGGCCCGTAGAGCAAGTCGCGCTCATGCCGGTCTTTGATTCGCAGCATCTCCTTGCCATAGGCATCGTAGCGCCCGCTCTCGCGCCACAAATCGGCTGCCTGCAACGTCGGCATCAAAAGCTCGATCGCGCCCGCCCGGTCCTGCTCCTCACGCACAATCTGCTCGATCTTGCGCAGCACGCGGTGGCCGAGCGGCAGCCAGGAATAGATCCCCGCCGCCTGCTGCCGAATAAGCCCCGCCCGCAACATGTAGCGGTGCGAAACAATCTGGGCCTCGGCCGGCGTCTCGCGCAGCACGGGCATAAACGAACGGGAAACGCGCATGGAACCTGCGATTCTCTGGGGCCGACCAGCGGACAGTCATAGCGGCCCGCTACCTGCCGCGCAAATCCGCCGTTTTCATGGCAGCGCCCATACATGTGCCAGCCCCTCCCCCGTTAAGGAGGAGGGGCTGATCCATTGCGGCTACTGCAGAGTCGGACTGTCCAGGTTCAGCTTATCGACTGGAATGCGGACGGCGCCAGGGCGCTTCTTTTTCAAGGCGTTGAAGAAGACGGTCCCGTCACCGACCACAATCACGGACGCGTTCTTGAGGTCGTAGATGCGCTCGGCGGCAGCCTTGGCGGTTGCTGGTGTCACGGCAGACACGTCCGCGACGAAAGTCGAGAGCTTGTCGAGCGGCAGGCCGAACGAGGCCAGCGTCGCAAGTTGCTGACCCAATCCCGTCGCGGTCTCGACATCGCGGCCGAACGACCCGATGAGGTTCGCCTGACGCGCACCAAGTTCAGCCGCCGGCACGTCGGCTTGCACGATCTTCGATAGCTCCTGCTGCATCAAGTCGACCACTTGCACCGCGGACTCGTTCTTCGTCTGAGCCAATACGACGATCGGCGCCGGCGCCTGACGCGCTGGGAAACTGGAACCAACACCGTACGAGAGGCCGCGCTTGATGCGGATCTCTTGGTTCAGACGCGCGGAATAACCACCGCCCAGGACCGAGTTCACAACGAGCGCCGGGAAGTAGTCGGCGTTCGTGCGCGCAAGGCCGAGCATGCCAAAGCTCACCGCCGCTTGACCCGACTTCGGCAAGTCGATCACGATCGTGTTGGCACCCTTGGCAGCCATATTCGCATCCGGATCGGTGCCGGTCGGGTTCGCCGGCTTCGCCCAATCGCCGAAGTACTTCTCAGCAAGCTTCACGCCGTCTTCCGCAGACACGTCGCCAGAGATGACCAGCAGAGCGTTGTCCGGCCGCCAGTGACGCTGGTGGAACGCCGCCAAGTCCTCGTACTTCAACGCCGCAACGCCTTTTGGCGAAGCAACGCCACCATAGGGACCAAGCCCAAACAGCGTCCGCGTCATGGCAAAGCGGGCGATCTGGCCGGGCTGGCGCAAACTCACTTGTAGACCATCGAGTGCCTGCTGGCGTTGCCGATCGACCTCGGCGGCGGCGAAGGCAGCGTTGCGTGCCACGTCCGCCATGATCGCCATCGCATCGCCCGCACGATCGGCGCGGCTTTGCAGAGACAAGCCCGAGCTATCCGCCCCGGCGCTTGCAGACAGCGACGCACCAAGCGCCTCGATCTGGCGAGCAACGTCAGTCGCGCTGCGCGTCCTCGTACCTTTGGTCATGACGTCCGCTGTCAGCGACGCCAGACCCGCTTGCGTCTCAGGATCGTTGCTCGAGCCCGACAGCACGCGCAGTTCCGCGCTGATCAATGGCACATCGCGCTTGGAGGCGACGATGACACGCAGACCATTGGCAAGCAGCTTCTCGCCAGGCGTTGGAAGTTTCGCCGACACCGGCGCTTGCGGTGCCGGCGCCTTCGCGCGCGACGCTTCCGGCGCCAGTGCGAAGACCGGGATATCGGCTTGCGGAATGTCGAGTTTCTGCGCCTGAACGGTTTCGGCAGTGCCGATCACGTCGCCCTTCGCATCCTTCGGCTTCGTCTCTTCCGCGAGATAGCGGATCGTGACGCGCTTGCTGTCGTCCAGAACGGCTTTCGCAACGCGCTGAACGTCCGCCGCCGTTACCGCCTGAATGTCGGCGAGCAGCTTGTCCGCGTATTTTGGATCGCGGAAGCGGGTAACTGAGTTCGCCAGTTCGGTCGCCTTACCGAAAGCGGTCTCGCGGCCATCCAAGGTTTCGGAAACGAGTTCGTTCTTCGCTTCGTCGAGCTCGGCCGCCGTCACCCGAGTATCGCGCATCTTCGCGATCTCGACCATCAAGCTCTTCACCCCATCATCGGCCGACTTGCCTTCACTCAGAACCGCCGCCAGCGTGTAAGCGCCGGCATCGCGCGTCGCCTCGAGGTTCGTGAACACTTCCGCCGCGACTTGTTGCGTGTACACAAGCGATTGGTAGAGCCGCGAACTCTCGCCCTTCGACACAATGGCGTCGAGCACCGTAAGCGCCGCGATGTCCCGGCTCAACGAATTCGGTTGCGGGAAAGAGACCGACACCGCAGGCAAAGGCGTGTTCGGCTCATAGACCGTGTATTCCTTCGGTCCCGTGCGCGCCGGCTCAACGGCGGTCACCCGCGGGATCGGCCGCTTCGGCGCCGCGATCGGACCGAAATACTGATCGACCCACTTGTCGAGTTGCGCCTGGTCGAAATTGCCGGCCACCACCAGCACGGCATTGTCCGGCCGGTAGTACGTCGCATGGAAAGCGCGCACGTCTTCGACGGTGGCGGCATCCAGGTTCTCGATCGAGCCGATACCCGGTCGCCCATAAGGATGCACCGAGAAGTTCGCCTGCGCGAGATAAAGCCCGAACAGCTTGCCGTACGGCGACGCCAAAATGCGCTGGCGGTACTCTTCCTTTACGACGTCGCGCTCGGACTTGAAGATCTTGTCATCGACGACAAGTGTGCCCATGCGCTCGGCCTCGGCCCACAGAATCCGCTCGACATGGTTCGCGGGCACCACCTGGTAGTAGTTCGTGAAATCGTCATAGGTCGATGCGTTGTTGAAACCGCCGACATCCTCCGTCAGCCGGTCCATCGTCTCCGCCGGCATATTCTTCGTTGCCTTGAACATGATGTGTTCGAAGAGATGCGCGAAGCCCGAGCGGCCGACCGGATCGTCCTTGGAACCGACATCGTACCAAACCTGCACCGACACGTTTGCTGTGTTGGGGTCCGGCATCGCATAGACCTTGAGCCCGTTCGCGAGCGTACGCTCGGTGAACTTCAGCGGCTCGACCTTCAGCGCCTGCGGTGCGGCTGCTTCAGGGGCCTTCGTGGAAGATTGTTGTTCGGAACAAGCGACACCGGCAACAAGCACCAGCGCGGACACGGCAAAGGCGGAAAGGACTTTCATGCGACTCCCCAGCGGATTTGCGGGGAACGTAGGCAGACCGCAGGAGCGGCGCAACTCACCGGTTCGTGTTCTCTTCCCCCGCCAACAACCGGATTTCCGCGATGGGGATGCCATGGTCCGAGGCACCAGGCGTCTTCGGCTGGTCGTCGTTGTCGCGCAGATGACCGTTGATCACCTCATGCCGCACGATCTCCCCGATCCGAGCCCGGTTGCGGGAGTAAAACTCCTCCGAGACTAGAATGTGGTCGAGTATGTCGCGCTCGCCATCGTGGATATGGGTGTGGATGGTCGGTGACCGCTCCGCCGCCACCCGAAACGACGAATAGAGAATAACGTCCCACAGCGCCCGTTTGTCGCCCCGATCCATGTCGCGGTGCGGCGTTGGCCCGCGCACGGTCTGGGTGCTCGCGGCATCCGGCGTGTCGTTCAGATCGCCAAGGACAATCGTAGGCTGCCGGCTGTCACGCAGGTCCTTCAGGATCAGATGCCGCAACGCCGCCGCCTCTGCCGCGCGAACCATCGTCGCCCGCGCTTGACCGAGAGACGCGACAAACGGATCGTCGCCATCCTCTCCCTCGCGCACCAGTGGCCCCTTCGACTTCAGATGCGCGACGTAGACGACGACGTCGAGTCCGCCGACATCCACCACCGCGCGCAGCACCGGCCGCTGAAACTGCCGGATCGCAATCGGCACCGCCTGAATCGCCCCGCCATCGACGCGTAGCGGAATCGTCAAATCGATCGACGGCGGAAACTCGGCCGTCACGGCCGCCGACTTGATCGGGAAGCGCGAGATCAACCCAAGCCGCGGCCGCTTCGCCACGTGCCCGGTCATGTTCTCCGCGCGTGTGGCTCCCGGCGCCGCAACGTTGACGCCGGCGGCAAACACGAAACTGCGCTTCGCGACATCTGCCAACGCTTCCTCGAACCAAACCTCCTGCACGCCAACGATGTCGGCCTTCGCGCGATTGAGCACCGCCGCGATCCAATTCGCCTTCGCCTCGTACTCTTCGCGCGTGTCCTTCTCCCGGTCGTAATAGCGAACGTCCGGCAGAACCAAGTTCTCGACATTGAAGGAGGCAATTCGGAATCGCATGGAGCAATCCTAACTCAGCTGTCGCCGCCGCAGCGCCTCACGATGCATCACGTAGAGCCCACTGGCGACCAGAATGACGGTCCCCGCGACCGCGAGTGCGTTCGGCACATAGCCCCAGATGAAAAAGCCCAGCACCAGGGCCCACAACACGCCCGCATAGCGAAACGGGGCTACGACGGAAACCTCGGTCCCGCGAAATGCGCGGATCACGAACACGTTTGCGAGGCTCACCAGGACCGCGGAGCCCGCCAACAACGCTAAGCCATAGGTCGAAGGCTCCGTCCATGTCTCCAGCGGCCGCCCGATCCACCCGGTCAGGCACACCGTCACCGTCGTCGCAAACGTCACCAGCGCTGTCGGGATCGAGGGGTCGAGCCCGCGCGTCACGATATCCCTGACCGAAACCAGCACAGCGCAAGCCAGCGCCAACAGCGCGAAGATGTTGATCCCCTGCCCCGTCGGCTGGATCACCATCACGACGCCAATGAAACCCGCGACCACGGCAAGCCATCGCCGCCAGCCAACGGTCTCCTGTAACATCACCGCAGAGAGCACCGTCAGCACCAATGGCGTCACCTGTTGGATTGCGGTGATGTCCGGCAGCGGCAAGTGCGGCAGCGCCACCAGAAACAAAACTGCCACCGCCGCCTCGATCATCGCGCGTAAGACGACCCGCGGCTGAAGTACCAAGTGCCACCGTACCATGCTGACGCTCGCCGCCGCGATCGCGCCGGTCAGCGCAACCGCCATCAAGCCGCGCACCGCCATAATCTGCGTCGGCGGCATCATATCGCCCGCCAACTTCACGATGCTGTCGCTCACGACGAAGAACGCCATGGCCAGCAAAACGGAAACAATGCCGCGCAGGTTCGCGGCGTGGACGAGGTCGGTCACGGGGGAGTTTTCACAAGGTCGCTCCCACCCTCATACGGGCGGCGCCCGTCGCACTCAATACCCCGGCGGCGCCATCGTCGTGATCGGGGTACGATAGCCCATATTATCGATCACCTTCTTCACATCGACATCGGGCATAACATCCGTGCCGGAGCCCGGGAGCTTCGCCTCTAGATCTCGCACCGTGAAATCCATCCGTGTATCGTACGTCCGATCGATCTGATTGCGCAGCCGTTGCTGTGCCTCGTACCAGCGGTTCTCCGACGCTGTGTTGGCGCAGGTTGAAAGCTCTTCCTCGTTGTTTGCGCCCCAACGCCGCTCGATGCAGTCGTAGGGATCGAACGAGAGCCTGAACAGTCGCTCGACGATCTGGTGGTAGCGCAGTGTCACCCGCCGTCCGGCCGAGTTCATGTAGTTCACCGTGCAGACATCGGCCGCGTAGTCATAGGCCTTCTGCAAGTCGCCGCGCAGATCGAGCCCGTCATAGGACATCCGCTCATCGCGTGCGAGCCACATACCGATCAGGCGTTGCATGTCCTCGCGAAACGCCTTGAACGCGGTCTTCAACCGCGCATCGCGCGATGGCGTGGAGTAAATCTCCCACTCCATCTGATCCGTGCCGTAGATGTTTGGGGGCAAACGATCCGGCCGTGGCTTGCGGTCGATCCCCGCCTCGATTGCAAGCTCAACAAAGCGCTGCCGATCGTAAAGATCGTTGCACAGCGTCTTCATCGTCGCCTTCAACTCGGCCAGCGGATTGAACGAAACCTTGCCGCCGGCCATCGCGATGCGAACATATTCGTAGAACCCGACCTCAAGCCCGTTGTAGGCGAACTTGCCTTTGCGCCAGTCTCCGCGCCGGTCCGGATCGACGTTGCCATAAAACTGCTCGTCCGAGTAATCGGAAATCTGATTGTTCTTTGCGATCTCGATCTTGCCGCCGCGCGTCATGCGGATAGGGCGGAAATTCTTGAACCCCGCGCCCATCCACGGAAAGTCACGACCGAACTGTGCGCCATAAACGCTGCGCGTCAACGTGAAGTCCGGATGCGCGTCCATGTAGTAGACGCGCCCGTCGTCGCCCACCTTGTAGACCAGCGCAACGTGCCCGTTGACGTCATAGATCGCCGTGCCGGGCCGGATCGACCCTGGTTGGACTTTCACCGGATAAAGATCCGTGATCGGGTTTTCGTCGATGTCCGGACCGATGCGATAGGTCGCCGACGACACCGCATCGCGGATCGAATAGATCACCGCCCGGCCACTCTCCCCGCCGTTGATGTTGCGCCGACCGCCGACACGATTGCCTTTCGACGAGAACCGGACATCGCCGCCGCCACGCGACGACACCCCGTCGACATACGTGAACGGCAGTCCGTTCTTCCACGCGTAGTATGCGCGCAGCATGTAGACGAGGTCGGCGCAGTCCGCGTTGAAGTTGATTCCGCGCCCATCGGTGCCGCGATAAGGATTGGCGTTCGAGTTGATGCAGTCGTCCGGCGTCTCACAGCCGCTCTCGCCGATCTTCTGGATGAAGGCGGAGTAGCCTTGTTCGTCTTCGGCCGTCCACTCGCTCTTGGTGACGCGCCAACTCTGCTCGGCCTGAGCCGGCACAGCCGCAGCCAAAAGCAACAGCGCAATGAACAAACGCAAAACCATTCCGCTCCCCGGACCCTAGGCCCCCATAGCCCGGCCAAATGGGACCCAAGCCAAGAATCCAAAATTCACGACGAATGCGCAATCTCCCCTGGCGACCCACCTCGGGAGAACCGCCGCGGCACCCACTCAAAGTTGCACTTTGGTGACAGGCGTCTCAACCTACGGTATGGTCAATCGCCTTGAAAGAGGCGGCCCAAGTTATGGGAGGAAGCCCGGCACACGCGTGAGAAGAAACGTGAGCGCCGGGTGAAGGGCTAGAGGCGAGGTCGCGCCCCGACGCGCGATCTCGCTTTTTTATTTCCAGCGAATGCCGGACGGCACCGGAAAATCGTCAAGTGACACCAGCTGCCACTCGATTAACGCAAACAACCCCGCCCACGCGACCAGCGCAATCGCGAACGCGATGATGGCTTTGCGAACCAGGTTCGGCGCGGATGGTGCCGACGGCTCCGTCCCCGGCACAACATTGCCTTCTTCCAACTGTGAACGCACGCCGATGGGCAACATCACAAAGAACGCCAACCACCAGAAGATGACGATCACCATCACAGAGCCGGCAATTCCCACCTAGATTTGCTCCAATTCGATGAGCGTTCCGTTGAAATCCTTGGGGTGCATGAAGATTACGGGCTTGCCGTGTGCGCCGATTTTCGGCTGGCCTGTCCCGGTGATCGTCGCCCCTTTAGCCAACATCTGATCGCGCGCCGCCATGATGTCCTCGACCTCGTAGCAAACGTGATGAATCCCGCCGGACGGATTCTTCTTCAAGAAATTCGCGATCGGCGAGTTCTCACCCAACGGCTCCAGCAACTCGATCTTCGTATTGTCGAGCTCGACAAAGACGGTCGTCACCCCATGGTCGGGCTGCGCCACCTTCCCCGAAACCTTAGCTCCCATTGCAAACGTCGACCGATAAACCTCAGCCGCCTTCGCAATATCCGGCACCGCGATCGCGACATGATTCAGACGTCCAAGCATGACAAATTCCATTGTGCAGTTGCGAACGGCGCCAACCTAATTCGAAATGTGACACACGGGCAAGGCGCATGCACAAAGTAGCGCCGATGCTTCGATTCTCGTAACAGCTCCTCGTTATGACCAAACGCCTGCAGATTCTGGGCACGATCGCGACGAACGCGATCCCTTTCGTTGGCGTCATCTGGTTCGGGTGGGCCATCTACGAAGTGCTTCTGCTGTACTGGCTCGAGAACGTTGCCATCGGCGTGGTGCACGCAATGCGGCTCGGCATCTGCACCCGGACAAACAATTCGCAGCACGGTTGGGCCACCACCGGCTTCTTCTGCCTGCACTACGGCATATTCACGCTCGTGCACGGCATTTTCGTTATCATCTATTTCGGCGTCATGATGGACGGAGTTTTGAACTTCCGCGGCAGCCTAACGATTCCGATCCTATCCATTTTTGGCTGGCAGGCGCTCAAACTCGTTCTCGACGCGCACGACACACAGGGCTTCAAGGGTCAAAGCCCCAACCTGATCATTTTTGAGCCCTACCCACGCGTTTTCGCACTGCATGTTGCTGTCGTCTTGGGCGGGTTCTTGATCGGCCAACTCGGTGAGCCAGTTTGGGCATTGGCAGCGCTCGTGATCGTGAAAACCATAAGCGATCTCGCGATCGGCCTGCTCTTTGCGCCAGGACCCGCCGCACCCGGAGAAAACGACCGGCGTTAAGGAAAGAGAGGCGCCCGAACATTTTTGCGACCGCGAACACCAACCTTCGCTCCGCACGCACATGCACGAAGCCACCCTCGCCTCCTAGATGTGTCAACCAATTCGCCATCTTGTAGGGGCAGCTTGTGAAATCAGCGCCTGCATGTTCTTTTCCCGCCCCTGGTACCTCTCAGCGCCGCATTTCGGGGAAGAGCCTCATGGATATCGTGTTTCTGGCCGGCATCGTGATCACGGTGGCAACCGCCATTCCGGTCTTTTTGCAGCTTTTGCGAGGTCATCCCAGAGGCTTGTTCGTCCTCTTCTTCGCGGAGATGTGGGAACGCTTCTCCTACTACGGCATGCGTGGACTGCTCATCTTCTTCATGACGCAACACATGCTGTTCGACGATGCTTTCGCGGCGGGTCGGTACGGCGCGTATACGTCGCTCGTTTATCTTATGCCGCTCATCGGCGGCTTCTTGGCCGACCGCTACATCGGCACGCGCAAGGCGATCTTGTTTGGCGCAATCTTGTTGGTCGCCGGGCACTTTACGATGGGCATCGAAGGTCCGCCCGCGCAACAGATTCTGACTTACGGCGACCGCCAGTACACTTTCGACGTCGCAGGGCGCATGGACGAACGTGACGTTCGCATCGTCGTCGATGGCGTCAAGTACGAGTTTGGCGCCAGCTCCACCGGTGGCTTCGAGGTCAAGGGCCTTCCGGATGGCGCGCCACTCCCCGCCGTGCTCGAGAAGGGCACCTACGAACTCTCCGTCACCAAACCCGACAAATTCTACACCGACATCTTCTATCTGGCCCTCGCGCTGATCATCATGGGCGTGGGCTTCCTGAAAGCGAACATTTCCTCGATCGTGGGCCAACTCTACGAGCAAGGCGATCCGCGCCGGGATCCGGGCTTTACGCTCTACTACTACGGCATCAACCTCGGCGCGTTCTGGGCCGCGATCGCTTGCGGCTGGCTCGGAACTTATGTCGGTTGGTGGGCAGGCTTCGGCGCAGCCGGCGTGGGCATGCTGCTCGGCTTTATCGTCTTTGGTCTCGGCAAACCCCTACTTGAAGGCAAGGGTGAGCCGCCAGATCCCGTGGCCCTCAAGCGCTCCGCCCTCGGACCGATCAATGTCGAATGGTTCATCTATCTCTGCGGCATTCTGGGCGTCGGCATCGTCTGGCTGATCGTTCAGCGCCACGAATTGGCCGTGAACGTCGTGGGCTCCATCGTGTACGGGCTGGTGCAAATCGGCGTATCGCCGGATTGGGTAGGCGACGGACATGAACCGGTTGGGTTCTTGCTGGCAGCCGGCTCAGTCATCGTTCTTGCCTACATCTTTGTGTACATGTTCCTCAAGTGCACGTTCGTTGAGGCGCAGCGCATCCTCCTCGCGTTGATCCTTATCGCCACGTCCGTCGTGTTCTGGACCTTGTTCGAACAGGCGGGTTCGTCGCTCAACCAATTCGCTGAGCGCAACACCGACCTCGCGATCGGTGCCGGTGCCAGCATTACGGCGGCACAAACCCAATCGTTCAACGCGGGCTTTATCCTTCTGCTCGCGCCAGCGTTCTCCGCATTGTGGGCTTACCTGGCGCGCTTCAATCTTGATCCAAACCCCGCGCTCAAGTTCGGGATTGCCCTGGTCCAAGTCGGTGCCGGCTTCTTCGTCCTGGTGTGGGGTGCGCAGTTTGCCGATGAAGGCTTCCGCGTTCCGCTGATCTTCCTCGTTCTGGCCTATCTGTTACACACGACGGGCGAACTCTGCATATCGCCCGTGGGGCTCTCGCAGATGACGAGACTCGCACCAGCAGCCGTTGTGTCCACGATCATGGCGACGTGGTTCTTGGCCTCGTCTTGGGCGCAGTTCGTCGGCGGTATGGTCGCGCAGTTGACGGCGTCCGAAACCGTCGCTGGCCAGGTGCTCGATCCGCAGAAGGCGCTGCAAACCTATCTCAGCGTTTTTGAGATGATCGGTTGGTGGGGTTTGATCCTGGGCGCCGCGATGATCGTGGCGTCGCCGATCCTGGGTTACCTTGCCCACGCCAAACGCGCGGTGGCACACGCCGCCGAGTAATGCCCGTCACACATTAGCTCTCGGTCAGGCGCCGCAAACCTCAGTGTTTGCGGCGCTTTTCTTTTCCCTGAACGGATTCTGAACAGGCCGTTCCGCCAGGTTTCAGGTTCGCCCCGTCATTCTTCTGCGCATCGGATTGCTCGGCGACTATCGCGTCGTCGGGCTTTGAAAGCAGGAGAAGTACGATGAAACTCAAACTCGCAATCGCAGGCGTCTTACTCGCCCTCGGCCTTGCGGCGCCGGCCTCCGCCTCACACGGCCACGGTTACGGCGGATGGCAGCCGTGGCAACTGCTCGGCACACGCGAAGTCAAACACTTCGCGGAGCGCGACACGATCTTCACGCCCGGCTACCAGCAGTTCAAGCAAGTCAAGCTGTGCGCCTATCGTCGGCCCGTACGCCTCTACGATATCGACGTCGTGTTCCGCCGCGGCGGCCATCAGGATGTCAACGTGCGCCGCGTTCTGAACCCGGGCGAGTGCACCCGCTCGATCGACCTCTATGGTCACCGCCGCGACATCCAACTCGTGAAGCTGGCCTATGAAACCCTTGGCTACCCGCGCGGCCCGGGCGCCCTGGTCCAAGTCTACGCGCGGTAAGTCTCCAGCCCAGTCCTCCGCGTGAATGCGGCGCTGCCGGTTCCCCTCGGCAGCGCCGTCTTTGTTTCTAGAACCGGTTGCCGACCGTCAGCTCGGCCGATCCCACCGGCAGACTCACGATGTCGCCATCGCGCCCGACCTGCAGCGGTCCGGAAAAAATCTCCCGCGCACGACCCAGGAACGGCCCCTCCAGCGCCCCGACCGGCAGCGGCGGCACGATGTGATAGAGCAGCAGCGCCTTCACCTTGGCCCGCGCGGAAATCCCGGCCGCCTCTTCCGGCGACGTGTGATAGCCCACGATGTCGTGCATGATCTGCACGAGGTTCGTTCGGCCCGCCTTCTTTGCAGCCTCGCCGATCATGCCCACCAACTTCGGCGACAGCGCTTCGTGCACAAGCAAATCGACCCCCGCCGCAGCCGCCTCGACATTCGCCGACACCTTCGTATCGCCGCTGATCACGGCCGTGCGCCCCTTGTAGTAAATCTTGTACCCGACGGCAGGTTCGATCGGCGCGTGATCGACCGCAAACGCGGTGATCTTAAGGCCACCGTCGTCAAGCACCACGCTCTCGCCAGTCGCCGCGACGCTGAACGGCACCGCCGCACCGCCGAACCCTGTGGGCGGCACAACCGCCGGCCCGTGATGCGCCACCCGATAGCCCTTATCGAGCGTGTACGCCGCATTGAATCCGTCGACGACGCTCTGCACGCCCTCCGGCCCATGCACGGGCACGGCAGCTTGCGCACCACCACCTGCCCAGCGCTGCAGCATCAGCTCGCCCAAACCGTCGATATGATCGGAATGGAAATGCGTGAGCAGAATCCGCTCCACCTGCGCCGGCGGAAGCCTCATCCGCGAAAGCGTTCGTGACGCGCCACTGCCCGTATCGATCACGATCAGCCGCTTGCCCGCCACGATCGCAACGCACGGCCCGCTGCGCGCGGCATCCGGCATCGGCGACCCCGCACCGCAGAGCGCCACGTGCAAGCCATCCGGCATCGCCGCCAACGGATCGCCCGCAAAATTCGCATCGAGCGTACGCTGCATCACCGTGAGTGCAATCTCCGCCCGGAACACATAAGCCGCCCCGCCCACGGCCGCCACCAGCACCAGAACCCCAACCAGAATCCGTCGCATTGTCATCGCCCTCTTGACCATCGCGCAGAATAGTGACACTAAGACTGCCACTATTTCAAGCCCCTCCAGGAGAGCGCCCATGAAAACCCTGCGCACACCCGACAGCCGCTTCGCCAATCTGCCGGACTATCCGTTCCAGCCGCACTACGCGATGATCCGCGACGCCGACGGCACCGAGATGCGCCAACACTACATCGACGAGGGGCCGCGCGACGCGCCGCCCGTGCTGCTGATGCACGGCGAGCCTTCTTGGTCGTTCCTCTATCGCAAGATGATCACCGGCCTCGTCGCCAAGGGCCACCGCGTGTTGGCGCCCGATCTCATCGGCTTCGGTAAATCCGACAAACCGACCGAGCAAAGCGACTACACGTTTGAACGCCACGTCAAGTGGATGAGCGATTGGCTGACCGCCACGAAGCTCCAGAACATCACACTCTTCTGCCAGGACTGGGGCGGCTTGATCGGTCTGCGCCTTGTGGCCGCGTTCCCGGATCGCTTCGCCCGCGTCGTCGTCGGTAACACCGGCCTGCCCGTCGGCACCGGCATGAGTGAGGGCTTCAGGCAATGGCTAACGTTCAGCCAATCTGTCCCCGAACTCCCGATCGGCGAAATCGTGTCGATGGGAACCAAGAACGGCCTCAGCGACGCGGTGAAAGCCGCCTACATCGCACCCTTCCCGGATGAAACGTACAAGGCAGGCGCCCGCCGCTTCCCGGCGCTCGTGCCCGTGACGCCGGAACACGCCTCGGTCGCCGAGAATAAGGCCGCGTGGGAAGTCCTCGGGCGCTACAACAAACCGTTCCTTACCGCTTTCAGCGACTCCGATCCCGTGACCAAAGGCGGCGAGCGCGCATTTCAAGAAGGCGTGCCCGGCACAAAGGGCCAACCGCACACCATCGTCAAGAACGCCGGCCACTTCCTTCAGGAAGACGCGCCCGACGAACTCGTCGACATCATCCACCGTTTCATCGCCAGCACGAAGTGAGGCAACCCATGAAAGTCGAAAACGCCGTCTATCCGAAGGGCGAACAGCTGACCGAAACCGTCGCGAAGGGTTTGAACAAACCCATCGTCATGCTCAACCTCCTAAAGTTCAAAGACAAAGCCGTCTACAAAGACGGCAAGGCCGATGGCAGCGACGGCCGCACCGCCTATAACCGCTACGGTATGGAAATGCTCCAGTTCGTGACCGAGAATGGAGGCAAGGTGCTGTTCATGGGCGACATCAAATCGCTCGTCATCGGCGAGGTGGGCGAGATGTGGGACGCGGTTGCCCTTGTCGAATACCCCTCGTCGGAAGCGTTCGTGAAGATCGCCATGTCGCCGCACGTCGCCAAGATCGGCGTCCATCGCGAGGCTGGCCTCGCCGGCCAACTCTTGATCCAAGTCGAACAGCGCGGGACGGGACCACTCTAATGCAGCCGTCGCGCCTCTCCATCGCGGTCATCGCTCTCTTGGGTCTGATCAATTTGGGGCGAGGATCGATCCATATGTTTGCGCCGGACGGCGGGCTTCAGATGATTGCGGGACTCGACATCTCGCAATCCACACCCGTCGCGCTTTCGCTGATCGCCGCCGTCGGTGCCGGACAACTCAGCTTCGCCATCATCGACTTCGCCGCCGTGTTCCGGTTCCGCGAATTCGTGCGCCCGCTTTTGCTTGTTCACCTGGCCCAAACGGCACTGACCGTGTTCTTACTCTTCGTTTGGCGACCGATGCCGCATGATGTACCCGGTCAATGGGGCGCGCTGGTCAGCATGGTCGTGATCGGCTTCTTGGCGGCCCTGGAATACGGACGCAAACGCAATGCTTGAACGCAAAGCGCAAACCGACGGACGGCGCGTTCGCGGCGAAGACACTCGCCGCAAGATCGTCGGCGCCATGCTGAAGCTCGTAGAGGCGGGACAAGTCAACCCAACGGCCGAAGAGGTCGCGAAGGAGGCAGGTGTCGGCCTGCGCACAGTGTTCCGCCACTTCGACGATCTGGAAAGCCTCCGCGCCGAGATATCCGAGCGCATGACGGCCGAAGTCCGGCCGCAAATCGATCGGCCGTTCGACGCACAGGATTGGCGCGGCCGGCTTGACGAACTCGTCGACCGGCGTGCGCAAGTCTTTGAACGGCTGCTGCCGTTCAAAATCGCAGGCGACGTTCACCGCCACGCATCCGCGTTCCTGACCAGTGAGCACAAGGCCCTAGTCAAAGCCCAGCGCGAGGCGCTGCGGCGCGCGCTGCCAGCCTCCATCACCGACGACAAGGCGCGGCTCGATGCGCTTGACCTGCTCCTCAGCTTCGACAGCTGGAAGCGCCTACGGCACGATCAAGGCGTCTCGGTTCGCGACGCGCGCGCCGCCTGGCGCTTCGCCGCCGAAGCGTTGACCTCGTCCGATCCCGGCAAGTAGGGTCGGCACCGCCCAGGCACCGGTGGCACCTTCGCTTTCGGCAATGCCGCGAAAAACGCGCGCATATCCCGGTCGCACAACACCGCATCATGCCCCGCCGCGATCAGCGCATCAACATCCTCATCCGCAATCGTCAAGCCCGTCGGGATTGCCGCCAGCCGCGTCATCGTCGCGTCCTCCGCTAATTCCGCCAGCGACACATGCGCGAAGTGCGGCGTGACCTGTCGACAGGTAGTCGGCTTCCCATCCGCGCCGTCAGGGCAACCGCGCCGCGCCAAACCACCTGCCAACCGCTGCGTCATCTCTCGCGCATGGATCAGCGTCTCAAAGCCATAGCGATCGATTGCCGTCGACGTCACCGCGCCCAGCACACGGAACATGCTATCAAGGTAGGGCACATCACTGAGCGAACGATCGGGCTGCGCCTGCCCGTCGACGCTCACAATCAGCACGCGCTGCAGCCGCTTCGCCCGCTCGTTCTCGACCGCGGTCGTCTCCTCCAGCGGCGCCATCATCTGGATGAGTCCACGCAAGGCTAGGTTGTCCGACACGCCGCCATCGAGCAGATGCACATAGGCACTGTCGCGCTTGTCCAAATAGGACGACGCGAGCTCGGCCAGATGCCGCCGTCGCGACAACTGATCGTCGATCTGCAGATAACGGTCCACCCACTCCGGTCGGGTGCACGACTGCTTCTGATCGTAGGCATAGTTGTGCAGGCTAATCGGCGAAAACAGGATCGGGAATCCGTTCGACGCCGCCACAGCCCGCGCAACAGGCAACATCGTGAGATCCGAGCAGATCCAATCGAACGTATCCTGGCTGAACAAGAACGGGGCCTCGTTCGCAAAGTCCGTCGCCTGCACACCCAGAAACGGCCGCCCCTTGCGCGCCAGATCGCCGTAGTTCGTTCCCTGAAACAGCAACTCGTCATAGATCCGCGCCATCTCGTCGTTCGTCCCCCAATTCGGGTTGAACAACCAGTCCCAGCGCCACGGCAATAGATAGAGCCCAAAAATATCGCCGTTCAAATCGTACTTCAGAAACTCATCGACATAGGTGTCGAAAAGCGCGTCGCGCTTCATCGCAAACGCCGACGCCGTAAAGCTCCCACCCGACACGCCGGTGACGACGTCGACCTCATCCGTCATCCGCCGCGGCCCCGATCCGAAGTCGACCGTAATCTTGCGCAGTGCCGTCAGCACTCCATACCCGAACGCCGACGATCGCTTGCCGCCACCCGAGAACGCCAGCGCGACAAACAGCTCCGGCGACGTATCGTCTGGGATCGTCGTGATCCGATAGGCCGGACCGTTCACCGCCGTCTCCATCGGCCGGTTCGTTTCCGCCGTCAACGACGCACACGCAGCCAAGGCGAGCGCCGTGACGCTCAGCAGAAACACGCGAACCGAAACCATGGATCAACTCCCCGCAGCGCCGGTCCCCGAATCACCGACTCAGAGGAAGTCTAGGCTTCAATAAGAACCGCGCCGCACAATTTCCCTGCGAGCGGAGGTCCGGCCGCTACCACTTGTTGAAGACGAAGAACGCCCCCGCCGCGATAAACGCAAACCCGATCGCATGATTCCACTTCAGGGCCTCGCCCAAATAGAGCACCGAGAACGCCGCAAACACGATGAGCGTAATCACCTCCTGCATCGTCTTGAGCTCAGCCGCCGAATAAACCGCGCTCCCCCGCCGGTTCGCCGGCACCGCAAAGCAATACTCGACGAATGCGATCCCCCAACTCGCCAAGATCACGAGCCACAACGGCTGACCCTTGAACTTCAGGTGCCCATACCAGGCGAACGTCATGAAGATGTTGGAGATCGACAACAGCATGATCGGCGTGAGGCTAGTGGGCATTGGTTGTCCATCGCGGTCAGGATTGGAGGCGGGCTGCGATAGGGCAACACCGCCAGCAATGAATCAAGCTCGCCTACGGCAACGCCTTCAACACATCAGCCGCAAACTTCTCGATCTCAAACCGCACCCCGTCGCCGTCATAGCCGCGGCGCACGATCACGAGACCCCGCGATGGCATAACCACGACATACTGCCCACGGTTGCCCTGTGCCGCCATCGTGCCGTCAGGCAATCCGTGCCGGGCACCGTAGAGCCAGATCTGCATCCCATAGCCGGGAGCCGGCGCTCCATCCGCCCGCGCCTGAGCCGGTTGCGCGGCAGCCGGCGTTGCCATCAAGCGCACCCAACCGCGCGGCAACACTTCCTCGCGTCCCCACCGGCCATCGTTCGCCAGCAGCAGTCCAAAGCGCGCTAAGTCTCGCGCGGTCGTCCACACTTGGCTCGACAATATGAACGTCCCGCCCCAGTCCGTCTCCGCCCAGGTGTGGTGCATCCCGATCTTGCGGAACAAGCGTTCATACGGATACGCGAGATAGACGCGATCGTCGCGGATGCGCGAGCGCAGTGCATAGCTCAACATCATCGTATCGTTGTTCGCATAGTTGAACCGCGTGCCAGGCGCCGTTGCCAACACATGCGTGACCGCCAGTTCCTCGATCAAAGCCCCGCCGAAGTAGATTTCATCGGTCCGGTTCCCGGCCTTCCCCGCATCGAGGCCGCTCGCCATGTTCATCAAGTTCTGAAACGTGATCCGGCCGCGCGGATCGCCCGGCGCCGACCACGAGAAGAACCCAACCGGCTCGTCAAGTCGAAGCAACCGCTCCTTCACCGCGATGCCAACCAGCGCCCCCATCAAGGACTTCGCAGCGCTCCATGTCCGCTGCGGGACGTCGATCCCGCTATCGGGACTATATGCCTCTGCCAATAACTTCGCGCGCGTTGTCACCACGACGCCGGACGTCCGCGTGTCGCGGCCATAGCTCCGGCCATCGAACGCCTTCTTCAACACGATACCAAGCTTGTCCCGGCTGGCTACCGTCGCAGGCGGCTCCGCCGTTCGATCGCCGGTCGGCCAAAGTTGGTCGCGCCCAACCTCCCGCACGTCCGGGAGCGTCACGCCGACCACGCGAAGCGAGGGCCCCGCCCCCGGCGGCAGCAACACACACCCCAACGTGCCGCGATAGAACGCGGTCCGCGGCGGCATCGCCGGGTCGTAGGTCACCGACACCCAACCGCGCTGCCGCTCGATTGCAGCCGCGGGAAGCTTCCGCATTTGCGGTTCGTAATCGGCATAGATTCCGGAGATCTCGTTGCGCGCAATCTGCGCCGGTGTGCGCTGCGCCAAGAACGTCGCGCTGCACGTGAAGAGCGCTTTGTACCCGGCGACAAGCCACAACGGTGCCACGTCGTCGTCCGCAGCGAACGACGACTGAGCGGCCAGCAACGCAGCCAGGAACCATATGAAAAACGCGCGCATCGGGTCCCCTCCCTTTAGCGCGGAGAGAACCCCATCATACGACGCTTTCGTCCCTTGACCAGCGGCGGCCTCGCCGCAGTTAGCGTCCGATGCGGTCCTGGCCCAGGCGCAACACGACCGCCGCACCGGTACTGATAACACCCGCCGCGCCGCGCAAATCCGCGTCGCCCAGATGCCGGCGCGCTGAACCGATCCGCATGCGCCTGCCAGGCGTCGAAGTCAAACCGGCCGACACCAACTGGCACGTGCCGCCGTAGTTCACGCCTTCGCAAACTTCCCACAAGCCGTAGCCGGCAACCGAAAGACTCGCGGTGACGCCGCCAAGCGCCGGAATGTTCGGCATGTTCTGCGCCACCACGCGCGCGGCCCCGTCAAATTGGGGCCCCGCGAACAACGTCAGAACCGACGGCACGCTGTTGTTGGGCGCTTGCGCGACAATCGCCCCGCTCTTTGGCACATAGGAGGCGTAAATCGTTTCGAACGTCGCCAGCAGCTGCGCAAAGCTTTCCGTCTTGGAGAGGCAGTTGACGAAATGGAGGCTCCCCGGAATGACATTCAAAACCAGCTTGCTCTTGGCCGCCAGGGGACCGGTCGCGTTCGTGCCCGTCATCGTCGCGATCGCAAAGTAGGTCTTCCGCCCCCTTTGCTCGGCCTGCCCCGTCTCGACGAGCGTCACATCCTTGCCGGCACCCGCCCCAATCGTCGCTTCCCAAAATTCCTTCGTGAGCATCGTACCGAAAACGCTATCGAGCTCCGCTTGCGCGACTCCCTTCGTCTCCGGCGTGCTGTTGACCAGCACGACGCAAATGCCACCCGTACCCGCCTTGACATCGCCACCAGCCATCACGAGCGCGATCTTGTCGTCACTCTGCGGCTGAGCCGACTCCCAACCCTCAGGCACCGTCACGACAAATCGACCCTGCGGATCCGCGTACGAGGTGCCGGCCGCCGACGCGGTCACGGAGCAAAGAACAACAAGTGCCGGAACCATCAGCCAGGAACGCAACATGAGCCACACCTTTGACCGTTAAGAGGGGTGCCAATTTGCTAGCACGCTCCGCCCTTCTCGGCTCTTCAAATCCGCACACGCGACGGATGAATCTGAATCAAACCTGCACTCACCGCGTCACGATTTCGCGTCCGCGCGTTCCGTGTTAGCTCTCATGAAACCAATGGGTGCCCTCATGTTTACTCGTATCGCTGCAGCTCTGCTCATCGCTATAAGCGCCGACGCGCTGGCCGACGAAATCGCGGGCGGCAAGATCCAGGTCCGAATTCCAAACGGCTGGACCGCGGAGACGATTCAGGTCGACGACGCGAGCGCCGTTGCCTTGGTTGCGCCGGACTACAATCGGACGGGTGCTGCTTGTCTGCTCGCGACCACCGATGACGCCGGCTCCTCCGGCAAAGCACAGCAAGAACTCAACTTGATCGCCGACGAAATTGCTACCGAGCCCTTCTGGAAGGAGTTCTTCTCGCGCCCCGGCGTGACCAACATCGTCGTCATTGCACGCGGGAGCAAGATACGTGGCGGCCGCAGCGTTCCCTTCGCCAAGGCGAGCTATGACGACGTCGAGGATGGGGCAATCGTCGCGACAGACGCCCTGCAGCTGGTCCCAGGACGCATGCTGATCGTCGACTGCAATGCAAAGGCCGCCGCCTATCCAGCCGCGGAGGCCTCGTTCGACGTGGTGATCGGCTCCTTCGGCCCCCTAGGTGGCGATGTCGTCGCCTCCCTGTCCCGCCCGACCGGCCAAGTCGCCTTCCTGAAGGACACGGTCCCGCCGGTAGCACTTCAGGCGCTGATCAAAGGCGCCCGCGCGCGGCTCCGTCGAACCGACAAGCGTCAGTAAACAACCACACTGCGGATCGATTCACCGCGCGCCATCAGATCGAACCCCTCGTTGATCCGCTCCAGCGGCAGCTTGTGTGTGATCAGTTCGTCGATCTTGATCTTCTTGTCCATGTACCAGTCGACGATCTTTGGCACGTCGGTGCGTCCGCGCGCGCCGCCGAACGCAGAGCCCTTCCAGACGCGACCGGTCACTAGTTGGAACGGCCGTGTCGAAATCTCCTGCCCCGCACCGGCAACACCGATGATCGTCGAAACCCCCCAGCCCTTATGGCAGCACTCCAGCGCCTGCCGCATCAGCGTCGTGTTGCCGACGCACTCGAACGAGTAGTCCGCACCGCCGCGCGTCAGCTCCACCAAGTGCGCAACAAGATCGCCCTTAACATCCTTCGGATTGACAAAGTGCGTCATCCCGAACTTCCGCCCCAACGCCTCGCGCGCCGGGTTCACATCGACGCCGACGATCATGTCCGCGCCCGCGAGCTTCGCGCCCTGGATCACGTTGAGCCCGATCCCGCCGAGCCCGAACACGACCACATTCGCGCCCGGCTCGACCTTAGCCGTGAAAATCACGGCGCCGATCCCGGTTGTGACCCCGCAGCCGATGTAGCAAATCGTCTCGAACGGCGCGTCCTTGCGCACTTTCGCCAGCGATATCTCCGGCAACACCGTGAAGTTCGCAAAGGTCGAACAGCCCATGTAGTGCAACACCGGCTTGCCGTTCAGCGAGAAGCGGCTGCTACCGTCGGGCATCACGCCCTTGCCCTGCGTGCCACGGATCTTCTGACAGAGATTGGTCTTCCGGCTGAGGCAGTACTCACACTCCCGGCACTCCGGCGTATAGAGCGGGATCACATGATCGCCAGGCTGAAGGCTGGTGACGCCCTTCCCAACCTCGCACACAATTCCAGCACCCTCATGCCCCAGGATGGCCGGAAACATGCCCTCCGGGTCCTCGCCCGACAGCGTGAACTTGTCGGTGTGGCAAATGCCCGTCGCCTTCAGCTCGACCAAAACCTCACCCGCGCGCGGGCCGTCCAGCTGAACCGTCTCGATCGTCAACGGCTTCCCAGCTGCATGAGCAACGGCGGCGCGAACATCCATGGTCGGTCTCCTCAGGAATTCGGCGTTTGCTAAACGAACCAAGTCACGGCAACAAGCACCAAGACAGCGATCCAAGCTGTCTCCGCCACCATCAACGCCACGGGCCGCCAGCCCACGGCGATCAGGTCCTTGAACGACGTCTTCATCCCCAATGCCGCGATGGCAGTCACGAGGCACCACCGGGAGACATCGCTGATGGCACCCGCGACCTCCTTAGGTATGACCCCCGTCGAGTTGACCGCCACCAGAACGGCAAAGCCCATCAGAAACGTCGGCACCAGCGTGGAACTACGCCGCTCCGACCCAGCCGAGTAACGCGCCACCACGAATGCAATCGCGAGAACGACCGGCAACAGCATCGCCACCCGCAGCATCTTCACATAGGTAGCAACGTCGCCCGTCTCCGGCGAGATCATGTACCCGGCACCCACGACCTGCGCCACGTCGTGGATCGTACCACCCAGAAAAACCCCCGCATGCCTGTGATCGAACCCGATCGCGCTCACCAGCATCGGATAACAGATCATCGCCAGCGTCGACAGCGCCGTCACCGAGACCACCGTCAGGATCGTGTCGCGCTCGCTCTGCGCATTCCTCGGCAACACGGACGCAATCGCGAGCGCCGCTGCCACACCGCAGATCGCAACCGCGCCACCCGACAGCACGCCAAAAATCCGACTGAGTTTAAGTCCTTGCGCTAACGCGAGCCCAAACACGATCGTCGTCGTCACGCCTACGACAACCATTGCGACAGGCATCACCCCTAGACTCGCGATTTGGTCGAAGGTGATCCGAATGCCCAACAATGCCACGCCAAGTCTCAGGACCGTGCGCGAGGCGAACTCGATACCCGCCACGCAGCGCCCTTCTTCGTGCAGGAAGTGGAACGCCATCCCAATCAAGAGCGCAAACAGCATCACCGGCGCGCCGTAGTGATCGGAGAGAAACGTCGACGCCAACCCGATCGTCAGCGCGACCAACACGCCCGGATAAATCGCGTGCAGCAACGCCCCGCGCGGCAGGTAGCGTAACAGCGCCGGAACCGGCGACGCCTCAGCGCGCGCAATCCCCTCCATGCTGTCCAGCGATTCAAGCCGGTCGAGCTCGGACGCAACGCTTCGCCAGGGCGTGTTCGCCATCCGCGCTAGCGATCCGTGAAGTTCGGCGCGCGCTTCTGCAGTTGCGCCATCACCGCCTCGACCTGGTTCGCAGAGCCGCCGAGCGCGGTTTGCTCCTTCGACTCCACCATCAACGCATCGGCTTCGCTCGCGAGTGGCAATGAATTGAACATCCGCTTCGCCGCACGAATAGCATCCGGCGATTTCTGCGCGATCTCCTGCGCGGTCGCCAAAGCGTCCGCCCGCGGGTCGGCACACAGCCGCGTTACCACACCCAGACGCGCGCCTTCTTCGGCCAGGAAAATGCGCCCCGTGTACGTCAGCTCACGGATCACGTCATCGCGCACCAGCCCGCGCATCAGCACTGTGCCCGCCATGTCGGGCACGAGACCCCATTTGATCTCCATCACCGACATCTTCGTGTCCGGCGCCGCATAGCGCATGTCCGCACCCAGGGCGACCTGAAAACCACCGCCGAAGGCCACGCCATGCACCGCAGCGATCACCGGCACCGGCACCTCGCGCCACACCCAGGCCGCGTACTGCGGCCGGTTCGCGATCCCATGCGTCCGCCCGATCAACCGGTCCATCGAGCGCGTCTCACGCCCCGCCTCCGCCGTACGCTGGAAGTTGCCCATATCGAGCCCCGCGCAGAACGCCCGCCCCTCCCCAGAGAGCACGACCGCGCGCACGCCCTTCTCCGTCTTCAGACGTGTTCCCGCCGCGATCAGCGCCTCGAACATCGCATCGTCGAGCGCATTCATCTTGTCGGCACGCACCAGACGTACGTCCGCGACGCCACCCTCGATTGTAATCGTCACCCGGTCGTTCATGGGGTTGCTCCCGTCGATAATGTCCACGTCACAATCCTGGACTTTGGGCCCGCCCGCAAGCGCTGGCTTTCCGTGCCTGCCCTCCATAGTGTGGGCAAAACCCCACCGCCACCGGAGCCCCCAATGATCAAGGTCCACCACCTCAACAACTCACGCTCGCACCGCGTCCTCTGGCTGCTGGAGGAGCTCGATCTCCCCTACGAAATCGTCCAACATAAGCGCGATCTGATGACCCGTTTGGCGCCGCCGGAGCTGAAGAAGATTCACCCTTTGGGCAAGTCCCCCGTGATCACGGACGGCGAGCGGACGGTGGCCGAGTCCGGCGCCATCATCGAGTATCTTTGCAAGAAGCACGGCAAAGGCAGACTTTGGCCGGCCGACAGCGCACCGAATTGGGTCGACCACACCCACTGGATGCACTTCGCCGAGGGTTCCGCGATGCTTCCATTCTTGCTCGCACTCTACGCCGGCATGCTGGGTGAAAACGCCGCGCCGCTACGTCCCCGCATTGAAGGCGAGATCAAGAACCACCTCGACTACATGGAAGGCGCGCTCGCGAAGCAGGATTTCTTCGCCGGCAACGAGCTGACCGCCGCCGACGTCCAAATGTCCTTTATTCTCGAGGTTGCGGACACCTCACAGCGCCTCACCCCGTACCCGAAGCTAACGGCCCTCCTCAAGCGCCTGCGCGACCGGCCGGCCTATAAGCGTGCGGTCGAAAAGGGCGGCCCTCTTGAACTTATCCGTCGTTGATATAGATTAGAATAGTTCCAGTGTATATCGATTAGGGAGCACCCACCTTGGCTAAATCAGCTGGCATCGACATCGGAATCTCCACGCCCGCCCGCAAGGATATCGCGGGCGGCCTTTCGCACGTCCTCGCCGACACCTACACGCTCTATTTAAAGACCCATAACTACCACTGGAACGTGACCGGGCCGCAGTTCAACGACCTGCATGCCATGTTCATGGTCCAATACACGGAACTCTGGAATGCCGTCGACCTGATCGCGGAACGCATCCGCTCGCTCGGCCACTTCGCACCCGGCACTTACAAAGCATTCGCCGACCTCACCTCGATCAAAGAGGAAGAGACCGTACCCAACGCGAACACGATGCTCGAAAACCTGCTCGCCGGCCACGAAACGGTCGCCCGCACGTGCCGCGACGCCTTCCCCGCCGCCGATAAGGTTGGCGACCAACCCACCATGGACCTGCTCACCCAACGCATGCAGGTTCACGAAAAGACGGCGTGGATGCTTAGGAGTATTCTGGGGCGTTAGCCATCTCGTTTAAGCTGTTGTAGCTTGTGGGCAACAACAATCTGCGCTCGCCTCGCCTATAGTGCGCCTCACGCTTGAGGGGGCGCGGGTGCGGGGATAGATGGGGAAGCGCGTTGGCATCAAACTCGTAGTCGTATTGGCCGCGCTGATCGGCGCTTATTCGTACGCGCAGAGGTTAGCCGACCGACTCTGCGCTTCGCGCGACGAGCAGACCGTCAAGACGCAAGTGCTCGCGTGTGGCGTGATTATTGCAATGGGCGGCACGAGAGCGACACCCCTTCGCACCGCCTACAACAACCGTGGCGCTTCGTACTCCTACTTCGACGATGCGAAGGCCCTCGCCGACTATGAGATGGCGATCAAGTTAGGCGGCACAAGCGAAGTTACGCTCACCAATCGAGCAGACGTCCTCTACTCGTTGGAAAAGTACGATGACGCGATTAAGGGCTATACTGCCGCGATCAAACTCAAAAACAACTACGCTATTGCCTATCGTGGTCGCGGCAATGCGTATGACGGCAAAGGCGAGTACGACCGAGCGCTCGCAGACTACGACGAAGCGATTCGGCTTAACCCGTCGGACCCTCAAGCCTTCAGCGACCGTGGCTACACCCGCGCGAGGAAGGAAATGTACGACGAAGCGATTCAAGATTATGACGCCGCCTTGCGGTTGGACAAAAGCTACTCGACCGCATACGCAAACCGTGGCGACGCATACGCCTCGCTGAACAAGTACGCTCCAGCCATTGGCAACTACTCACGCGCACTCGAACTCCGCCCAGGGTGGGCATTCGTACTGGTCCAAAGGGGATACGCCTATCAGAACACGGGCCAATCTGATCTCGCCTTCCTCGATTTCGACAATGCTCTGAAGCGCGAACCCAAGAACGCCCAGGCCGTCAACGGCCGCGGAAACGCTTACAGCGATCAGCGCGACTACGATCGCGCAATCGCCGACTTTACCAAGGCGATCGCCATCGACAGCGAGTATGGCGCCGCCTATTTCGACCGCGCCGTGGCGTACGCCAATCAAGAACAATTTCGCCGGGCGATCGCAGATTACAACGAAGCCATCCGTTTGATGCCGAAATTCGCGCGCGGTTGGCTTGAACGCGGTTACGCCTATCGGCGATTGGCGGAATTCGATCGCGCCGTCGCAGACTATAATGCGGGCATCAAGCTCGACCCCGACGAGCCGAACGGATACATCAAACGCTGCTGGGTCAAAGCACTGGCGAACGAGGATCTGCAGGGCGCCATGGCTGACTGCAACAAGGCACTCGACCTCTCGTCCGACGATGGCGACGCGGGCGAGTGCCGGGCCCTTGTCTATTTCCGCCAAGGCAACTATGCCGCCGCACTCAAGGACGCCGACCAGGCGCTCAAAACCTACAAAGATGCGGCCGCAGCGCTTCTGATCCGCGGTCTTGCAAAGCGCCGGCTCGGCGACGCCACCGCAGAGGCGGACATCGTGGCGGCGCGCGCCGCTGACGAGGCGTTGGTCAAGGAGCTGGCCTCCTACGGAGTGAAGTAACTACTCCGCTGCGACTGGCCGCTGTTCGCGAACGGTGTAGTCCTCCCACCTCACGTTCGTGACGCCTGCGGCGTAGTCGCGGGTGTGTGAGGACCAGTTCCGCGTGATATGCCCCTTGGCATTCTTGTACCAAGAATGGCAATGCGGGTCGGCCCAGCTGGTCTTCGCCAACCCTTCTTGCAGTTCTTGATTGAAGCTCCGCGTGTAGCCCGCGCGTCCCTCCTTCGCCCAACTGAACGCCTGCCAAAACAGATAATCGGCGTTCTGAGATATCAGATCGCGCCGCGCGATGGCCAATCTCTGGTAGCGCTAGCCAGTCCGGGCGATCTCAACCTTCACGACCGGCTTTTTGCCCCAAGCGTCCTGGACGCCACGCCGTACGGCTCGCCGCATTTCCTCGGAGGCGTATTTCTCGTCGCTGAAGCGCTTGCCCAACCGGTCCTGCGCCTGCGCCGCTACCTCTCGGGCAGCCTCCGCCACTTCTTCCGGCAACCCGGCGCAGATGACCACCGGCTCGGTCGCGGGCCGGTCCCGCTGATCGAGAACGATCGTGACCGCGACGTATCCCGCATGGGAAAGTGCGCGACGTTCCTTAAGCGCCGTATCGTCTCGCGCGGTCAACACCGTGCCGTCCAAGTGCAGCCGCCCGTGCGGCGCCTCGTCGATGATAGTGGCCGGTCCCGGCGCCAATCGCACCACCGATCCGTTCGGCGCGTGAAGCGCCTCGGGAATCTGCAGGCTCTTGGCTAGCCGTACATGCTCCATCAAGTGCCGCTCCTCGCCATGCACCGGTACCGCGATCTGCGGTCTGAGCCAGGAATACATGTCGGCAAGCTCGTCCCGCGCCGGATGTCCGGAGACGTGCACGTCGTGGTCTTCGGCCGAGATCACCTCAACGCCTCGCATAGCAAAGTCGTTCTGCAGTTGATGGATAAGCCGCTCGTTCCCCGGGATCACACGCGAGGAAAAGATCACCGTATCGCCTGGCGCCATCGTCACATGCGGATGCTCGCCCGTCGCGATCCGCGCCAGCGCTGCCCGGCTCTCGCCCTGACTGCCCGTGCAGAGATAAAGCACCTTGTGCGCCGGCAGATCCGCGGCACTCTCCTCGTCGATCAGGGATGGAATGTCCTTTAGGTACCCGGTCTCGATCGCTGCCCGAGAAATCTTGTGCATCGACCGTCCAACGAGCGCGACATGCCGCCCCGCGCGCTTGCCCGCCATGATCACCGACTGCATCCGCGCGACGTTCGAAGCAAACGCCGTGACCGCGACCCGGCCCTTGCACATCGCGATGACAGCCTCAAGGCTCGTGGCCACATCCGACTCCGAACCGGAACGACCGGGCACGAACACGTTCGTCGAGTCGCAGATCGCGGCAAGCACGCCTTCTTCGCCGATACGCTTCAACGCCGCGATATCGGTCTTGCGGCCAACCACCGGATTGCCATCGATTTTCCAATCGCCGGTATGCAGAACCGTGCCCAACGGCGTGCGGATCGCGATGCAGTTCGGTTCCGGAATCGAATGCGTGATGTCGATGAATTCAAGCTCGAACGGACCCAGCTTCAACTGCCCGCCTAGCGGAATGACGTGCAACGGCACGTCGTCCAGTATGTCCGCTTCCTCAAGCTTGCCCCGTACCAGCGCTGCCGTGAACGGCGTCGCATAAACCGGCACCTTGAAGCGCGACCACAAATGCCCGACCGCGCCGATATGATCTTCATGTGCGTGCGTGAGCACGATGCCGAGCAGATTGCGCCGGTGCTCTTCGATAAACCCGGGGTCCGGCATGATCACGTCGATGCCGGGCGTATCGTCGCCGCCAAACATCACGCCAAGATCGATCATGATCCACTGGCGCTTCGCCTCCGGCCCATAGCCGTAGAGGTTCAAATTCATGCCGATCTCTCCCGCCCCGCCAAGCGGCACGAAGATCAGTTCGTCATTGGCAGCCGTAGTCCGCTTTTTCATTCGACGGGTTTAGCAGCAATCGCACGATTGCGCTCATATATATAGCGCAGCCCCCGGATCGTGATGTCGTGATCGACATGCTCAAGCGCCGACGTCGAGTGGCGGAACAAATGCGCGAGCCCGCCGGTTCCAATCACCTTCATCGGTTTGCCGTACTCTGCCTTGATGCGCTTCACCAGGCCCTCAATCAGCCCGATATAGCCCCAGAAGATGCCTGATTGCATCGCAGGCACGGTGTCTTTGCCGATGATCATTTGCGGCCGCTCGATCGCGATCCGCGGCAACTGGGCGGCGGCGAGATGCAACGCCTCCATAGATAGATTCACGCCCGGCGCGATCACGCCGCCCTCATAACTTCCCTGCGCGCCGACGATATCGAACGTCGTTGCTGTCCCGAAGTCGATCAGGATCAAATCGCCGCCATAATCGCGATGCCCCGCCACCGCATTCACGATGCGGTCCGCACCGACCGCCCGTGGGCGATCCGTATTGATCTTAATCCCGAGATCGACTTCCGGATCGCCGACCACAAGCGCAGCGCGCTTGAAATACTTCGCGCAGAGTCGGCGCAGATTGAATACCGCTTGCGGCACGACGCTCGCAATGATCGCAGCCTCAATGTCATCGGGCGTGATGCCCTCAAGCTGCATGAGTTGCGTCAACCAGACATAGTATTCGTCAGCGGTCCGGCTGTCTTTTGTCGAAGCTCGGAACTGCGCCCTTATCGTCGTGCCGTCGTGAACCGCGAACACGATGTTCGTGTTGCCCGCGTCGATCGCCAGAAGCATGCCGTCCTCCTTAGGCAAAGAACACCTCTCCTGCCGTGATCGCACGTCGCGACCCATTCGGTAGGAGCAGGCTCAACGCACCATCCGGCATCAACGTCTCGAACCGTCCGCTTAGCGTCTCGCCAGGCAGGCGCACCTCGATCGGCTGACCCAGACCGGCCGCCACCTCAAGCCATGCCTCACGAATGGCCGCGAAGCCGCTCACGCGCCACACACGAAACCGCGTTTCCCAGGCCTCCGCAAGCTCCGCCAAGGCCTCCGCCGGCGAAGGGGCTGGCCCATGCGCCCCAATGGTGGATGCCGGAAAGACGGTCTCGGCCGGAGCATGAACAAGGTTGACGCCGATGCCGATCGCCAGCCAGGGCAGAACACCAAGGCTCTCCTCCCCGGCCGTCTCAAGCAGAATACCGGCGACCTTCCGCCCCTCGACCAAGACATCGTTCGGCCACTTTACCCTGACGGGCGCCAGTCTGACGTAACGCGCCACCAAATCGTGCACGGCCAGAGCGGCCACGAACGAAAGTCGCGCCGCGTCAGCGGCAGTCACGCCCGGCGCGATCAGCAGCGTCGTCATCAGATTGCCGTCTGGAGACTCCCACGTGCGCCCGCGCCGCCCGCGCCCGGCTGTCTGCCGTTTCGCCCAAATCCAAACCGGCCCGCGCTCGCCGACCATCGCCCGACGCCGCGCCTCCTCGTTCGTCGAGTCAATCTCCTCGAAGCTCGCGACCGCGTACCCCGCCGGGACGCGCGGGTCCATCTGCGGGCTAAGGAAACAGACTTTTCGCCGCCGCCGTCGCCGCATCGATCAGCGGCATCGGCACCACGACGAAGAAGATCACGAACGCGCTCGACGCCGCCAGCAGTGCAGCGTTGACAGTGCCCAGGGGCTTTTCGAATGCCGCCGCGGGCTTATCGAAAAACATGATCTTGATCACGCGAAGATAGTAGAACGCGCCGATCACGCTGGTCACGAACCCGATCACAGCGAGCAGGTAAAGCTTCGACTCGACCGCAGCCAAGAACACAAACCATTTGCCCCAAAAACCCGCGAGCGGCGGAATGCCGATCAAGCTGAACATCAAGATTGCGAGCAGATAGGCCGTGGTGGGATCGCGCTGCGACAGACCTGCCAAATCCTCGATGTTTTCGACCGCTCTCCCGTCCCGGCGCATCAGAAGGATGCAGATAAACGTCCCGATCGTCATCGCCATATAGATGACGAGATAGATCAGTACGCCCTGCACCCCCGCCTGCGTCCCCGCGGCAAAGCCGATCAGCGCATATCCCATATGCCCGATCGACGAATAGGCCATCAGCCGCTTGATGTTTGACTGCCCAATCGCGGCCAGCGCGCCCAGGATCATCGAAGCGACAGAGAGGAACGCCACGATCTGGAACCACTGCTGCTCCGCCCCGGCGAATGGACCGAACACGACGCGCAGGAACAACGCCATCGCCGCAATCTTCGGCGCCGCCGCGAAGAACGCCGTCACCGGCGTTGGCGAGCCCTCATAAACGTCCGGCGTCCACATGTGGAACGGCACCGCCGAAACCTTGAACGCGAGCCCCGCCATTAGAAACACGAGACCGATCATCACCCCGGTCTGCACACCGCTTTGCGCGATCGCCTCGGCAATACCGCTAAACGATGTCGTGCCGGTGAAGCCGTAGATCAAGCTGGCGCCATAGAGCAGCATGCCCGACGACAGCGCGCCCAACACGAAGTACTTGAGCCCCGCCTCCGTCGAGCGCGCATTGTCCCGCGCAAACGACGCCAGCACGTAAAGTGCCAAACTCTGCAGCTCAAGCCCCACATACAGAACGATGAGATCGTTCGCCGATATCATCGTCATCATGCCGAGCGTGGCCAGCGTGACGAGCAGCGGGTACTCGAACCGCGTCAGCTTCTCGTCCTTGAGGTAGTCGATCGACATCAGCATCGCGATCGCCGAGCCGGCGAGCACCAAAACCTTCGTAAACCGCGCAAACTCGTCGATGACCGTGGTGCCGCCGAACGCGAGAACCCGCCCCTCAGTGCTGGTCACCACCATCGCCGCAACAGTGCCGAGCACTGCCACACAAAGCCACGTCACCGCCGCCGACCGCTTATCGCCGGCGAACACGCCAACCAGAAGCAGAAACATCGCACCGCATGCCAAAGCGATCTCCGGCGAGAACGCCCACGCATCGCTGTAGAACCGTGCCAGATCGGTACTGTTCATGGCAGCGCCTCCGCTTCGGCGGTTTTCAGCTTGCCCTCGATACCCTCAAGCGTCGATGCCACCGCCGTTCCGGTCATGTCGAAAATCGGCTTCGGGTAGAGCCCAAAGAACAACGTTGCCGCTACCAGGGGCACGATCACCACGATCTCGCGCAGGTTCATGTCCTCGATATTGGCTAGCGACTTCTTCTCAAGCTCCCCAAACACGACACGCCGGTAAAGCCACAGCGCATACGCCGCGCTCAAGATCACGCCCAGCGTCGCGATCAGCGCCACCGTCGAATTGGCCTTGTACGCCCCGACCAGCGACAGGAACTCGCCTACGAACCCGCTGGTCCCCGGTAAGCCGACATTGCCCATCGTGAACACCATGAACACCGCCGCAAAAATCGGCATCCGGTTCACGAGCCCGCCATAGGCCTTGATCTCGCGTGTGTGCATCCGGTCGTAGATCACGCCGACGCAGAGGAACAGAGCGGACGAGATAAAGCCGTGGCTGATCATCTGCACCACGGCGCCGTCCACACCCTGCCGGTTCAACGCGAACAGGCCAAGCGTCACGAAGCCCATGTGCGCCACTGACGAATAGGCAATCAGCTTCTTGATGTCTTCCTGCATCAAGGCGACCAGCGACGTGTACACGATCGCGATCACCGACAGCGCGAACATGAACGGCGCAAGCTCAACGGACGCATCCGGGAACATCGGCAACGAGAACCGCAAGAACCCGTACCCGCCCATCTTCAACAGAATACCGGCCAGAATGACGGAGCCGGCCGTCGGCGCCTCAACGTGCGCGTCCGGCAACCACGTGTGCACCGGCCACATTGGTAGCTTTACCGCGAACGACGCCAGGAACGCCAAGAACAGCCAGAACTGCATGTCCTTCGGGAAGTCGTAGGCCATGAGGGCAGTGATGTCCGTCGTGCCCGCGGTCACGTACATCGCCATCACGGCAACCAGCATCAACACCGAGCCGAACAGCGTGTAGAGGAAGAACTTGAACGACGCGTACACCCGCCGCGGTCCGCCCCATACGCCGATGATCAAGAACATCGGAATGAGGCCGCCTTCGAAGAACAAATAGAACAGGACGATATCGAGCGACACGAATACGCCGATCATCAGCGTTTCCAGGATCAGAAACGCGATCATGTACTCCTTGATCCGCGTTTCGATCGACGTCCAGCTCGCCAGAATGCAAAGCGGCATCAAGAATGCGGTCAGGATCACGAATGGTAGCGAAATCCCGTCGACGCCGACGTGATAACGGATCGCGCCGCCTAGCCAGGCGTAGTTCTCGACGAACTGAAACCCCGTCGCGGTCGGATCGAACGCGTACCAAGCCCACAACGTCACCACGAAGGTCACGATCGTGGCAAACAGCGCCACTTGCTTGGCCAGCATGTCGCCCGCAGCGCCCGCACGCGCCATCAACAGGACCATCGCCACGCCAAGCAGCGGCAGGAAGGTGGCCAGCGACAGAAGGTAGGTCATTTTACCCCTCCCGCCATGAACCAAGTCGCAAGCAGGGCCACGCCGATCAGCATCGCGAACGCGTAGTGATAGACGTAACCGCTCTGCAACCTGACGATGCTCTTCGTCCAATCGGCTATGCCAGCCGACACGCCGTCAGGCCCCAGCCCGTCGATGAATGTTCCATCGCCGGTCTTCCACAGGAAGTGGCCGAGCCGCTTTGCCGGCCGCACGAACAGGAAATCGTAAAGCTCGTCAAAGTACCACTTGTTGTACAGAAACAGATAAAGCGGTCCTTGCCGCGCCGCCATCAGCGCCGGCCAGGTCGGACGTGCGATGTAGAAGAACCACGCCGTGACCAGGCCCAACAACATCACGGTCGCCGGCGCGAAGAACACCCAGACCGGCACGTGATGCCGCGCTTCCAACGCCGTGTGGTGCTGCAGATTGACGATCGAGCCGCCCCAGAACTCCGCCTGGTGGTGCCCAATGAAGGAATCCTCGAACAGAATACCGGCCAGAACGGCGCCCGCCGCGAGAAGGAACAGCGGCACCAACATCACCGGCGGCGACTCGTGCGCATGCTCCAACGTGTGGTGATCGCCGCGATAGGTGCCGTTGAACGTCATAAAAATCAGCCGCCACGAATAGAACGACGTCATCGCGGCGGCGATCACGCCCATCCCAAACGCGTACATCCCCACACCGCTATGCGCGGCGTACGCGCTTTCGATGATTGCGTCTTTGGACCAGAAGCCCGCCAGGAACGGAAAGCCGGTGATCGCCAGTGTTCCGATCACCATCAACCAATAGGTCGCCGGGATCACGGGCTTGAGCCCGCCCATTCGGCGCATGTCTTGCTCGCCGTCCAACGCGTGGATCACCGAACCTGAGCCTAGGAACAGCAGCGCCTTGAAAAACGCGTGCGTGAAGAGGTGGAACATCGCCGCCTGATAGGCGCCGACACCGGCCGCGAAAAACATATAGCCGAGCTGCGAACAGGTCGAATAGGCAATCACGCGCTTGATATCGTTCTGGAAGAGCCCGACCGTCGCCGCAAAGAACGCCGTCGTGGCGCCCACGATCGTCACGAACTGCAACGCCACCGGTGCCAGTTCGAACAGCGGCGAGCAGCGGCACACCAGGAAGACGCCGGCCGTCACCATCGTTGCCGCATGGATCAGCGCGGAGACCGGCGTCGGGCCCTCCATCGCGTCCGGCAGCCACGTGTGCAGCAGGAACTGCGCCGACTTGCCCATCGCGCCCATGAAGAGCAGCAGGCAGATCGTGGTCAGGATATCGACGTCGAACCCGGCGAACTGGAACGTTTTTCCAGCTTCGCCCTTCGCCGCCTCGAACACGGTCGCGAAGTCGAGCGATCCGAACACAAAGAAGATCGCCATGATGCCGAGCGCGAACCCGAAGTCGCCGACACGGTTCACAACGAACGCCTTGATCGCCGCCGCGTTCGCCGACGGCTTCTTGTACCAGAAGCCGATCAAGAGATAGGACGCGAGGCCTACGCCCTCCCAACCGAAGAACAGCTGCACGAAGCTGTCCGCGGTCACCAGCGCCAACATCGCGAACGTGAACAGGGACAGATAGGCGAAGAAGCGCGGCCGGTGCGCGTCATGGCTCATGTAGCCGATCGAGTAGACATGCACGAGCGACGACACGCCCGTCACCACGACCAGCATCACGACAGTCAACGCATCGACCCTGATCGACCAGTCGACCTGCAGCGTGCCGGAATCCAAGAAACGGAACAGCGGAATAATCCGCGCTCCCTCCATCGTCGGAAGATCGACCAGGAACGCCCAGAACGACAGCAGCGCCGCCAAGACCAGCAACCCGGTCGCTAGATACTCGGCCGCATGCTCGCCCAAGCGTTTGCCCATCGCACCCGCTAGGATGGCGCCGAAGAGCGGTAGAAGAAGGATCGCTTGATAGATCACGAGGCGCCTAACCCTTCATAATGTTGACGTCTTCGACCGCAATCGTACCCTTGTTGCGGAAGTAGACGACGAGGATGGCAAGGCCGATCGCGGCTTCGGCCGCGGCGACGGTCAGCACCAGAAGCGCGAACACCTGACCTGTCATGTCCCCCATGAACGACGAGAACGCGACCAAATTGATGTTCACGGCGAGGAGGATCAGCTCGATCGACATCAAGATGACGATGACGTTTTTGCGGTTCACGAAGATGCCCAGGATTCCGATCGTGAACAGAATCGCGGCAACCGTCAGATAATGACCGACTCCAATGGTAGCCATGGCTAAAGCCCCTCCCCCGGACGAACCTTGCGCACCTCAAGCCCCGTGGCCGGCGTGCGCCCGACTTGCGCGCTCGCGCTCTGGCGCTTGACGCCCTCGCGGTGCCGCAGCGTCAGCACGATCGCCCCGATCATCGCGACCAGCAGCACCATACCCGCGCCCTGAAACACGTGGACGTAGTTCGTGTAGAGAATACGCCCCAGCGCCTCGGTATTGGTAACGTCCGTGGGCGTCGGATGCGCCGCCACGACATCGGCCGCGGGCGATACCACCCACGCACCGCCAACGATCACAAGCTCGGCCAACAACAGCAACCCGACCGACACGCCGATGGGCAAATAGTTCAAGAACCCTTGCCTGAGCTCCGTGAAGTCGATGTCGAGCATCATCACGACGAAGAGGAACAGCACCGCCACCGCACCGACATAGACAACAACCAACACCATGGCCAGAAACTCCGCACCCAGCAGCACGAACAGCGCCGCTGCGTTGAAGAACGCCAGGATCAAGAACAACACGGAATGAACCGGGTTGCGTGCGCTCACGACCATGAGTGCCGAAGCAATCAGCACGGTCGCAAATACATAAAAGGCGATGGTCGCCGGCAGCACGTTCGTTCCTCAGCCTCTTCTTTTTTGGTTCACGCCTTAGCGATAAGGCGCGTCCAACTCCAAATTCTTCGCGATCTCACGTTCCCACCGGTCCCCGTTCGCCAGCAGCTTCGCCTTGTCGTAAAGCAGCTCCTCGCGGGTTTCGGTCGCGAACTCGAAATTCGGTCCTTCGACGATTGCATCCACCGGGCACGCCTCTTGGCAGAAACCGCAGTAGATGCATTTCACCATGTCGATGTCGTAGCGCGTCGTCCGGCGCGAACCGTCGTCACGCGGCTCCGCCTCGATCGTGATCGCTTGCGCCGGGCAAATCGCCTCGCAGAGCTTGCACGCGATACAGCGCTCCTCGCCGTTCGGATAACGACGCAGCGCATGCTCGCCGCGGAAGCGGGGGCTAAGCGCTCCCTTCTCGAACGGATAATTCAGCGTGATCTTCGGCCGGAAGATGTACTTCAAGGCGAGCCAGAAGCCCGACAGGAAGTCCACCATGAAGATCATCCGAAGGAATTGCATAAGCGGTCCTCAGGGCAACTTGTCGAAAGCGAGCAGGTAACCCGCGGTCAAAACCACCCAGAGCAACGAGATCGGCAGGAAGAACTTCCAACCGATCCGCATCAACTGGTCGTAGCGGTAGCGAGGCACGATCGCCTTCACCATTGCGAACAAGAAAAAGACAAACCAAACCTTGATGACGAACCAAACAAGCCCCGGGATCCACGTGAACGGCGCAACCTCGAGCGGCGCGTGCCAACCACCCAGGAACAGGATCGTCATCATCGCGCACATCAGGACGATCGAGACGTATTCCGACAGCATGAACAGCAGATACGGCGTCGACGAGTACTCGACCATGAACCCGGCCACGAGCTCGGATTCAGCCTCCGGAAGGTCGAAGGGCGGTCGGTTCGTTTCGGCCAGCGCCGATATGAAGAAGATCACCGCCATCGGCAGCAAATGGCTGAACACGTACCAGTGATGAATTCCGCCCGCCTGCCCTTCGACGATCGCCGAAAGGTTCAACGACCCCGCAGTCAGCAAGACCGTGATGATCACGAAGCCGATCGAGACTTCGTAGGAGACCATCTGCGCCGCCGAGCGAAGCGCACCCAGGAACGGATACTTCGAGTTCGAAGCCCACCCGCCCATGATGATCCCGTAAACGCCGAGCGACGAGATCGCAAAGATGTAGAGAATGCCGACATTGATGTCTGCGAAGACAAGTCCCGCACCGACGGGCACCACCGCCCACGCGCCCAGGGCCAACGTCGTCGACACCAGGGGCGCCAGCAGATACACGCCCTTGTTCGCGCCCGACGGAATGACGATTTCCTTGAACACGAACTTGAGCAGGTCCGCGAACGACTGCAGCAGTCCGTACGGGCCGACCACGTTCGGACCGCGCCGCATCTGCACCCCAGCCCAAACCTTGCGGTCGAACAGCAGAATGAACGCGACCATGAGCAAGAGCACCACAATGAACAGCACGATCAGGGCCATCAGCCCAACCACGTCCAGCCACCAGGCATTCGGCCAGTAGAAGTCGAGGAGCCGCTCGATAAGGCCCGCGAAAAACTCCATCATGCGAGCACCTCACCCGCAAGAAACTCGTCGAGTCCGGCCATGACGTAAGAGGGATGGCGTGGTGAAAGTGTCATCGCCTACTCCGCCGCCTGCGCGGTGCGCGCTTTGACGAACATTGAACTGCACTCCGCCATCACGTGGCTGGCGCGCGCGATCGGGTTCGTGAGGTAGAAATCGTTGATGGGATACTGGAACGGCGTCTTGGCGATCGTTCCCGCAGCGCCGATACTCGTCCAAACCGCGGCATCGGCCCCCGGGGGCGCCGGCGCCTGATCCGAAGCCGCGAAATGCGGCGCGTCTTTCAGCATCGCCTGGGTTAGCGCGCCCATGTCGTCGTAAGGCAGCTTCTTGCCCAGCACGCCGGAGAGCGCGCGGATGATCGCCCAGTCCTCCCGCGCCTCGCCAGGCGGAAAAGTCGCGCGCCGCGTCTGCTGCACACGGCCTTCGGTGTTCACGTAGGTCCCGTTCTGCTCGGTGTAGGCCGCGCCCGGCAATATCACGTCGCCACGATGCGCGCCCACATCGCCGTGCGTCCCCTGATAGACGACAAACGCCTTGCCCAACTTCTTCGTATCGATCTCGTCGGCGCCGAGCAGATAGACGAAGTCGATGTCGCCACGCGACGCCGCTTCAAGAATGGCAACCGTATCGCGTCCGCCCTTCTGCGGCAGGAAGCCGAGGTCGAGCGCCGCGACACGCCCCGCTGCCGTGTGCAGCACGTTGAACCCGTTCCATCCGCCGTCGCCGGCCGGGCCAATCATGCCCGTGTTGCGCGCAATCTGGGCCGCCGCCGCCAGCACAGCCGCGCCGTCCGGCCGCGCCAGCGCACCTTGGCCCACAATCAGCATCGGGTGCTTCGCCGCCTTCAACACCTCGAACGCACGATGCTTACCTGCCGCGATGTCGCCCAAGTCGGCCGGATTGTTGTCGAGCTCCATCACCTGATAGGTGAGGTCCACGGGCGCGCCGAACCGCATGATCTTCACATCGTTGCGCAACCACGCCTTTCGAATGCGCGCATTGATGATCGGCGCTTCCCAGCGCGGGTTAGTGCCGATGAGCAGCAACGCGTCCGCGCTCTCGATGCCGGCGATCGTCGTGTTGAAGAGATACCCCTGCCGCGGCCCGTGCCCGATCTTCGCGCCATCCTGCCGGCAGTCGAGGCTCGACACGCCCAGTGCCAGCATCAAATCCTTGAGCGCCTTCACCGGTTCCGCACTGACGATATCGCCCGCCAAGGCCGCCATACGCTCTGGCTTCGTTGCCCGCACGCGCTCCGCAATCGCCGCGAACGCTTCGCCCCACGTCGCCGGCTGCAGTTTGCCATTCCGCCTTACATAGGGCGTGTCCAGACGCTGCCGCCGCAAACCGTCCCAAACGAACCGCGTCTTGTCGGAGATCCACTCTTCGTTGACCTCTTCGTTCACCCGCGGCAGGAAGCGCATGACCTCCGCCCCGCGCGCATCGACGCGGATGGCCGAACCAACCGCATCCATTACGTCGACGGACTCGGTCTTGGTGAGCTCCCACGGCCGCGCATTGAACTTATACGGCTTCGACGTCAGCGCGCCGACCGGGCACAGATCGATCACATTGCCCGACATCTCCGACGACACCGCCCGCTCGAGATAGGTCGTGATCTCCATATCCTCGCCGCGGCCCGTAGCACCGATCTCGTCGACGCCGGCAACCTCCGCCGCGAAACGCACACAGCGCGTGCAATGAATGCAGCGCGTCATGATCGTATTGACCAACGGCCCCATGTTCTTGTCGGTAACGGCGCGCTTGTTCTCTTCGTAGCGATTGAATTTCGCGTGACCATAGGCCATCGCCTGATCCTGCAGGTCGCACTCGCCGCCCTGATCGCAGATCGGACAGTCAAGCGGGTGATTGATGAGCAGGAATTCCATCACCCCTTCACGCGCCTTCTTCACCAGCGGCGTCTTCGTATTCACGACCGGCGGCTCGCCGTTCGGCCCTGGGCGGCAGTCGCGCACACCCCACGCACAAGATGCCACCGGCTTCGGCGAACCCTTGAGCTCGACCAGGCACATCCGGCAGTTCCCGGCGATCGAAAGCCGCTCGTGATAACAGAACCGCGGAATTTCAGCTCCCGCCGCCTCGCACGCCTGCAATAGCGTGTAGTCCGCTGGAACCTCGATCTCTTTCCCGTCGACGATGAGCTTGGTCATTGCGCCCTACTCCGCCGCCACTGGCGCACGCGTACCTGCGCGCTTGGCATTGATGCGCCGCTCGACCTCGCCGCGGAAGTGCCGGATCAAACCCTGGATCGGCCACGCCGCCGCGTCGCCGAGCGCGCAGATCGTGTGACCTTCGACCTGGTAGGTGACCTCAAGCAGCAGATCGATCTCCTTCGGATCGGCATCGCCTGTAACGAGCCGCTCCATCACGCGCCACATCCAGCCGGTGCCTTCGCGGCACGGCGTACACTGACCGCAGGATTCGTGCTTATAGAACCGCGCCAGCCGCGCGATCGCTTTCACGATGTCGGTCGAGCGATCCATCACGATCACCGCCGCAGTCCCAAGGCCCGACTTCACGTCGCGCAGACTGTCGAAGTCCATCAGCACCGTGTCGCAAATCGACTTCGGCAGCAGCGGCACCGATGAACCGCCCGGGATAACCGCAAGCAGATTATCCCAGCCACCGCGCACACCGCCGCAATGCTTGTCGATGAGCTCGCGGAGCGGGATGCCCATCTCTTCTTCGACGTTGCACGGCTTGTTCACGTGGCCGGAGATGCAGAAGAGCTTCGTGCCGGTGTTGTTCGGCCGGCCGAGGGCCGAGAACCACGCTCCGCCACGGCGCAAGATTTCCGGTGCAACGGCAATCGACTCGACGTTGTTGACCGTCGTCGGACAGCCATAGAGGCCGACGTTCGCGGGGAACGGCGGCTTCAGGCGCGGCATGCCCTTCTTGCCCTCAAGACTTTCCAGCAGCGCGGTTTCTTCACCGCAGATATAAGCACCGGCGCCGTGATGGACGTAGCAATCGAAGTCCCAGCCGGACCCGGCAGCGTTCTTGCCGAACAAGCCCGCCGCGTAGCACTCCTCGATCGCGGCTTCGAGCCGCTTGTATTCAATGCGGAACTCGCCGCGCACATAGATGTAACAAGCATGCGCCCCCATCGCGAACGAGGCGATCAGGCAACCCTCAAGCAACGTGTGCGGGTCGTGCCGCATGATATCGCGGTCTTTGCACGTGCCGGGCTCAGACTCGTCCGCGTTCACGACCAAATAGGAAGGCCGTCCGTCCGACTGCTTCGGCATGAACGACCATTTCAGACCCGTCGGGAAGCCAGCACCGCCACGCCCGCGCAGACCCGACTTCTTCATCTCATCGATGATCCAGTCGCGACCCTTCGCGATGATGTCCTTTGTTCCATCCCAATTGCCGCGCTTGCGCGCCGCCGCGAGGCGCCAATCGTGGACGCCGTAGAGGTTCGTGAAGATGCGGTCTTTATCGGAAAGCATCAGCCGCCCTTCGTGTAGAGAGAAGCATCGGTAAGCGTCTGCGGTCCGCCCTCAGGCGCCGACGTTTGCCGGCCGATCTGCGAACCAGGCTTCGGCTTACGGCCGGCGCGCAGGTCGTTGATGATCGCCTCAGCCCGCGCACCATCGACGTCTTCATAGAAGTCGTCGCCGATCTGGATGATGGGTGCGTTGACGCACGCGCCCAGACACTCGACTTCCATCCACGACAGTTTTCCATCGTCGGACACAGTCTCGGCATGCGGATGAATGTGCTTCTTGCAGGCAGCGACAACGGCATCCGACCCGCGCAACCAGCACGGCGTCGTCGTGCAAACCTGCAACAAGTGCTCGCCCACCGGCTTGAGATTGAACATCGTGTAGAACGTTGCGATCTCAAGCACGCGGATCGCAGACACGCCGATCATCTCCGCAATCACACGGATCATCGGCTCGGTGACGTGCCCGCCGTTCTGCTCCTGCGCGCGCCAAAGCAGCGGCACCACCGCCGAAGCCTGCCGGCCGTCCGGATACTTCTTCATCTGCTTCTGCGCCCACGCGAGATTCTCTGCCGTGAACGCAAACGACGCTGGCTGTTGGGGGGCGAGACGGCGAAGGCTCATCGATCGATCTCCCCGAACACGATATCGAGCGAACCCAAGATCGCCGACACGTCCGCAATCATGTGGCCCTTGCAGAGCAAGTCCAGCGCCTGCAGATGCGGGAATCCCGGCGCGCGGATCTTACAGCGGTAGGGTTTGTTCGAACCGTCGCTGACCAAATACACGCCGAACTCGCCCTTCGGCGCTTCGACGGCCGCGTAAACTTCGCCCGCTGGCACATGATAGCCTTCGGTGTAGAGCTTGAAGTGATGGATTAAAGCCTCCATCGACTGCTTCATCTCGGCGCGTTTCGGCGGAACGACCTTACCCGACGTTTCGTGCACCGGGCCCTTCGGCATTTTTTCGATGCACTGCTTCATGATCTTGGCCGACTGGCGCATCTCTTCGATGCGGCAAAGATAGCGATCGTAACAGTCCCCGTTCTTGCCCACCGGAATGTCGAACTCGAGATCGGAGTAGCACTCGTAGGGCTGCGCGCGGCGCAAGTCCCACGCCATGCCCGAGCCCCGCACCATCACGCCCGAGAAGCCCCAGGCCAGCGCCACTTCCGTCGACACAAAGCCGATGTCGACGTTGCGCTGCTTGAAAACGCGACTGCCGGTCAGCAGCGTCTCAATGTCGTCGAGAACGCGCGGGAATTCGCCGCACCACTTGTGAATGTCGTCGAGCAGCTTCTGGGGCAGATCTTGGTGCACACCGCCGGGACGGAAATACGCCGCGTGCATGCGACTGCCCGATGCGCGCTCATAGAAGATCATCAACTTCTCGCGCTCGTCGAAACCCCAAAACGACGGCGTCATCGCGCCGACGTCCAAGGCTTGTGTCGTGACGTTGAGAAGATGCGAAAGAATACGGCCCACTTCGCTGTACAGCACGCGGATCATTTGTGCGCGCAGCGGCACCGCGATCCCGCACAGCTTCTCGACCGCCAGCGCGAAGGCATGCTCCTGATTCATCGGCGCGACGTAGTCGAGCCGGTCGAAATACGGCACCGCCTGGAGGTAGGTCTTGTTCTCGATCAGCTTCTCGGTGCCGCGATGGAGCAACCCGATATGCGGGTCGAGGCGCTCCACCACCTCGCCGTCCAACTCCATGACCAGGCGCAACACGCCGTGTGCGGCCGGATGCTGCGGCCCGAAGTTCAAATTCAGATTGCGGGTCTTTGGCTCGGTCGCGGCCGTCATGGTTTCGACGCCTTCTCGTCGCCGGGCAAAATGTGCTTGGCGCCTTCCCACGGCGACAGGAAATCAAACTTGCGGAAATCTTGGACGAGCTTCACCGGCTCGTACACGACCCGCATTTGCTGATCGTCGTACCGAAGCTCGACAAAACCGGTCAGCGGAAAATCTTTCCTGAGCGGATATCCCGTGAAGCCATAGTCGGTGAGGAGACGCCGCAAATCCGGATGATCGGAGAATTGGATGCCGTACATGTCGAACGCCTCGCGCTCGAACCAATTCGCGGCCGGCCAAACCGCGGCGGCTGATGGCACCGCCGTCGCCTCGTCTGTTTCAATCCGAACGCGGATACGCTGGTTCCGATACATGCTGAGCAGGTGATAAACGACGTCGAACCGCTTCGCGCGGTTCGGATAGTCGACGCCGCAGATATCGATAAGCGTCGAAAATTTGCACGCCTCGTCGTCGCGGAAGAATGTCAGAAGCCCGATCAACGTGTCCGCCGAGGCAGTCACCGTCAGCTCGCCATAGGCGACCTTCGTCGAGATTCCAAACCCACCGCGCTTCTGCTGCAGGTACTCCGCCAGGGCATTGATGTCGTTGGTCATAAGCCGGCCTCAGCGAATGATATTGCCGGTGCGGCGAATCTTCTTCTGCAGAAGCATGAAGCCATAGAGCAGCGCCTCGGCGGTCGGCGGACATCCCGGTATGTAGATGTCGACCGGCACAATGCGATCGCAACCGCGCACCACCGAATAGGAATAGTGATAGTAGCCGCCGCCGTTCGCGCATGATCCCATCGAGATCACATAGCGCGGCTCCGGCATCTGGTCGTAGACCTTACGCAAGGGGCCGGCCATCTTGTTGGTTAGCGTGCCCGCCACGATCATCAAGTCCGACTGGCGCGGCGACGCGCGAGGCCCGGCGCCGAACCGCTCGATGTCGTAGCGTGGCGTAATGACCTGCATCAGTTCGACCCCGCAACACGCAAGGCCGAACAGCATCGGCATGATCGAGCCGGTTCTGGCCCAGGTGATCAGATCGTCGGCGCGCGCAACCAAGAAGCCCTTCTCGTCCAGCGACTCGCGCACGTTGAGAAAGAACGGATCGTTCGGATCGACGGGCGCCGCACCTTCGACGCCTGCGCGGCCCGCTGCCAGTGCCGGAGGGGTCACTCCCATTCCAGGGCCCCCTTCTTCCATTCGTAGATAAAGCCTACGGTCAAAATCCCCAGGAACGTCACCATCGACCAGAACCCGAACACCCCGGTTTCCTTCAGCGTGATCGCCCACGGAAACAGGAACGTGACCTCCAGATCGAAGATGATGAAGAGAATCGCGACCAGGTAGAACCGCACATCGAACTTCATGCGAGCGTCGTCGAACGCGTTGAAACCGCACTCATAAGCCGAGAGCTTCTCCGGATCGGGCCGGTTGGGCGCCACGATCAACGGCAGCACCATCAACACCAACGCCAAAACGCCCGAAATACCCAGAAAAAGAATGATTGGAAGATAGTCGACGAGGATGTTCGTCATTGTGCCCAACCGGACGTCAAGCGCGGGCGGGAGTGTCCGCGCGTCAGCCCTGCCCTCTTTGGAATGTGCGCCTCGCGGGCAGACTCGCCGCAGGCCACAAATCAGCCCGAATTCCGGCGCGAACCTAAAGATTGCACACCGCAAAGCAAGCGCTTTGGCGTGGGCACCATGCGACAGTATGGGATCAAATTATTGAACGGGGAAGGTGGGGGTGCCAGTTCTGAGGGGGGCCGCCTCAAAGGTGCTTTCGGGCAAACGCCCGTCCGGAGCCGCTTTTCAGATATTTCTCGAAGGCAATCGCTTTCTTCTCGTCGTCAAACGCGACGTAAGTACACAACTTCCAGGGCGCATAACGCGCAGTGTTCTTCACCTCACCGGCGTTATGCCGCTTCAGGCGCGCGCGCAAAACGCCGTTCATTCCGGTGTGGTCATGCCGGCAAAAGCCAAGCTCTCAAGGATGTAAACGTACCGCATAGGGCTTTTCCGAAAGCGCCGCTGTCCTGCCAAGCCGTAGCTCGCGGACCGGGAGCCCGCCTTCGCCCAAGAGGGCTACGGCGTGGCAGCCTTCTCTCGCTTCGCGAGCGAAGGCTGGCGGGAGCGACGGGGCTCGAACCCGCGACCTCCGGCGTGACAGGCCGGCGCTCTAACCAACTGAGCTACGCCCCCGCAAAGGGCAAACAAAAGGGGCGGCCGAACATCTGGCCGCCGAAGAGCGGTCGGTGTACTGAACGACCTCTTGGGTGTCAAGCAAACTGCGGAAATCATGGCCGAAACCTACAAAGAGCCGGACAAGCTCCAGCAATACTTCGCCTCGCTCGAGGCGAACCTCGAAAAAGCGACCGGAAAATCGCTCGCTCAATGGGTCAAGATCGCCAAGACCTGCCCCGAGACAAAACCGCGCGCTCGCATAAAGTGGTTCAAGGATAATCACGGTCTCGGCCAATCGCGCGCCATGCTCATCATCGAGCGAGCCTTTGGGGTCAAGCGCCTCGGAGGCGACGATCCAAACGAACTCATCGAAGCGCTCTTCGCCAAAATGCCCGAACACCGCCCTCTCTACGAAACCGTCGCGGCGTATGTCGGCAAGCTCGGCAAGGGCACATTGAGCCCGCGCAAGAGCTACGTCGCGCTTTATCGCCTGAAGCAATATGGCGCGATCAAGCCGACGAAGAAGGGCCTCGTCATCGGACTCGCTATGACAAAGTACCCAAAGACCAAGCGCCTCATCGACGTGGCGAACCTCGGCGGCGGTGAACGCAACAAAATGGCGATCGTCCTCGCCACCGCGAAGGAATTCGATGCCGAAGCCAAGCAGCTGATCAAGGCCGCCTACGACGAAAACTAAGGAGCACCTAGATGACGGATATTTTCCGCGGCGTCGACCGGCACCTCTTCCTGGATGGACGCCTGTTGCCGGCGAGCGGCTCGCAGGACTATCCCGTCATCGACCCGGCGACGGAACAGCGCTACGGCGCGGCCGCAGAGGCGACGCCGCGCGAAGTCGACGATGCCATCGCGGTCGCCAACAAGGTTCAGCAAACCTGGTGGCGCGGATTTTCTGGTCTTGAGCGCGCGCAGAAACTTCACGAGGTGGCGCAGAACATCAAAGTGCTTCAACCCCGCCTCGCCGAAGCGCTCACCCGCGAGATGGGCAAACCTTTCAAAGAGTCCATGGACGAGATCGCTTGGACGATCAGCGCCTTCGACTACTACGCCGAAATCGGCCGCCACGAGATGGGTCGCATCTACGCGCCATCCATGTCCGGGCAGTTGCATTGCTCAATCAAGGAACCGCTGGGCGTCGCCGTTCTGATCATGCCCTACAACTACCCCCTACTCCTCTTCGCGTGGCAAGCGGCAGCGGCCCTTGGTGCTGGCAACGCCGTCATCGTAAAGCCGTCGGAGATTACGTCGTTGACGACACTGTTGATGATGGAGGCGTTCACCTCACTGCCGGCGGGCCTTGTTCAATGCGTCACCGGTGGTCCAAGGGTTGCCACGCGGCTGCTCGAAAGCTCGCGCACACACTGCGCGGCGTTTACGGGAACCGTTGCGACCGGTCAGATCGTCGGACGTATCTGCGGCGAGCGCTTCAAGCCGGTCCTCATGGAGACCTCCGGCAATGACCCCTTCATCGTCATGCCTTCGGCGCCACTGGACGTCGCCGTGCGCGGGGCCGCTTTTGCGTCGTTTCTGAACTGCGGCCAGGTGTGCACCTCCGCCGAACGGCTCTACGTGCATCGCAAAATCTACGACGAATTCGCCGAACGACTTGCCGGTGAAGCGCACAAGATACGGATCGGAAGCGGCCTAGAGCGTGTCGACATGGGCCCCATGGCGACACGCCAGTCGCGTGATCGCTATGAAGCCGTTTTGAACCGCGCTATCGAAGCCGGTGCGAAGCCGCTGGCCGGCGGCAAACGCCCGTCGGGCTTCAATCGCGGCTGGTTCGTCGAGCCGACGGTTCTCGTCGGCGTCAGGCCTGAGATGGACATCGTCAACAGCGAGAGCTTCGGGCCCGTCGCCCCCTTGGTTCCGGTCGACGACTTCGACGAAGCGATCGCCCTCGCCAACCAGAGCGAGTACGGGCTCGGTGCCAACATTTACACCAAGGACCTGGAAGAGGCGATGCGTGCGGTCGACGAAATCGACAGTGGCATGGTGTGGGTGAACAACCCGCTGCTCGACAACGACGCGGCGCCCTTCGGCGGTCGCAAGCGCAGTGGCATCGGCCGCGAGCTCGGCTCCGAAGGCTTGGACCAATTCCGCTCGACAAAGTTCGTTGTCATCAATCCCAAGGCGACCCCCGAAGAAGCCTCCTGGTTCCCCTACGCCGACGATGCGGCCTTTCCGGCCAAGGGTTGACGCGTGCCGCTGTTTCACGACACGCAATACGACTGGTCCAAACCGGTCGACAGCTATTGGGAAACGGGCCGCGCGTCGTCGCTGGCGCCGGACGCGCAGCCGCTGATCGGCGATCAATCCGCCGAGGTCGCGATCATCGGCGCCGGCTATTGCGGACTGTCCGCGGCTTACCACCTCGCGAAAGCGGGAATTGAAGCGCGCGTGCTCGAAGCCGGCCCGATCGCCTGGGGCGCCTCCGGCCGCAATGGCGGCTTCAGCAGCATCGGCGCCTCGTTCTTAGGCCCCGCCGAGTTGTGCAGCGCTTACGGCGAAGACGATACGCTGGCGTTTTACAAGTGCCTGATCGACGCCGTGCGCCTGGTCGAAGAACTCGCAACGAGCGAACAATTCGACATCGGTCGTCAGGGCGACGGCGTATGGACCTTCGCGCACAAGCCGAACCGCTTGGACGAATTGCGCGCTCAAGCGAGTGTTCTTTCGCGACTCGGCGTCGACGCGCGCGTCGTCTCGCAAGACGAATTTGCAGCGCGCGCCTTTGCCTGCACGGAACAATTCGGCGCCCTCCACGAGCCCGTAGGCTTCGCGCTTAACCCGATCAAGTACTGCCTAGGATTGGCGGCAGCAGCCTCACGGCGCGGCGCAAAACTAAGCGCTCACGCCAGAGTAACCGCCTGGCGCCGCGAGACCGGCGCTCACCGGCTCGTCACCGCCACCGGCACGCTGAGCGCCAAGCGCGTGATCGTGGCGTGCAACGGCTGGCTGCCCGAGGGCCTGATCCCCGAACTGCACGGCCGCCTCATGCCGGTCCTTTCGAACATCGTCACCACGCGCCCGCTCACCGACGACGAACTCGCACGTCAAGGCTGGAAGACGGAAAACCCCGCATCGAACACACGCGGCCACCTCGCCTATCTGCGCCTCCTGCCGGATAAGCGCCTCCTCTTCGGCGGCCGCGGCGACACGACGGGGAACCCCGCTGGCGGGATCAAAATGCGCACGCTGTTGGAGCGCCGGATGGCGAAACTCTTCCCCGCCTTTGCCGGCGTGGAGATCACCCACAACTGGCGCGGCTTCATCGCCGCCACGACGCGCCTCACGCCCGCGCTCGGCGAACTCCCAAACGATAGGAGCGTCTCCTACGCCTTCGGCTGCCACGGCAACGGCGTCGCCTTCATGACCTGGGCGGGCCGCGAACTGGCGAACCGCATTGCAGGAACCGCAGGCACGCTCCCTGCCCCACTCAACGGCCTACCGGACTGCTTCCCACTCCCAGCCCTCAGGCTGTGGGAGCTACGCGTGATGCTTGCCCGCGCATGGATGGAAGACGAGCTGTTCTGATCAAGGCTTGCCAGTGGTCGCGAAATTCCGGTACCGCGCAAGTTGTTCGGCAAGGACGCCGTCGACTGCACCTGCAAGCTTCTCGAAGCTCTCGCTGTCGCGCCCACCCACATCGTAGTTCAGCGTCACAACTGTCGCGCCTGTCTTTGTGGCTGCAAACTTCACCGTCATCGAGCCCGCGACGCCCATGAACGACAGCGGCCCCAAACCGCCCGAAAAGACGAGCCTTGCTCCCGGCGCCGCTTGGGCCAACTCCATGTGCTTGACGAACCCGCCGTCGGGCAGCGTCTCGCACCAACACCCGCCCGGCTTTGCGTCGATTGAAATGTTCTTCGCGTCACCCGAAAACGAGTGCGCGCTACTCCACCAAGAACCGATCTTCAGAAACGCGTCGTAGGCTGCTTTCGGCTCGACGGCCAAGCCCACCTGATGCTCGACGGCAAAGCCCGTGGGCCCCTTTGCCAGCACCCTCGCATCGGCGCCAACCGCCAAAGCTATCAAGCCTAGAAACAGAATGAAGATACGCACGCTGCCATCCTTGTCAGGTTTCTTGTCCTGTACCTCGCCAAGCCGTCCTGTCCGCCGAAGCTTTAGCGAAGGCGGAAGCTCGCTGACCGGGGCGCCCGCTTTCGCCAAGTGGCGTCGGCGTGGCAGCCCTCGTGAGCGAAGGCTGGTGGGCGATGACGGGCTCGAACCGCCGACATCATCGGTGTAAACGATGCGCTCTACCAACTGAGCTAATCGCCCTAGAGGCCTGGGATAGCAAAGCCTGATCGGCCCTGCAAAAAAATGAAAGGACGCGAACCTGGGTCCGCGTCCTTGAAAATCCGCCAATTGGCGAAACGGTGGTTAGTTCACCGCGTCCTTGAGTTGCTTGCCGGCGCGGAACTTCGGCTGCTTCGACGACGGGATCTTGATTTCCTCGCCCGTGCGCGGGTTGCGGCCGGTACCGGCCTTGCGCGTCGTGACGACGAACGTCCCAAAGCCGACGAGGCGAACTTCGTCGCCGCCCTTCAGCGTGTTCGTGATGACTTCCAGCGCCGTGTCGATGATCTTCTCGGCTTCGGCTTTCGGCACGTTCGTCTTTTCAGCGACGGCCGCGACCAAATCATTCTTGTTCATGTGTCCTCGCGGGTTTCGGTGGGAGTTTCAAAAAAGGGCGGTTTTGCCCCGGAACTTGGGCGCGGAATTTAGGGGCTACCGGGGGCCTGTCAAAGGAATTCGGCGGATTTCTGCGCTCGAAGCTACCAAATGCCCCAGAAAAACGACGCAGGGGCCGCTGGTTAACCCCAGCGGCCCCTGTTTTGCTCAATTTCTAAGCACGCCTAGTGAGCGACCACCCCTTCGAGGTCTTCGTCGCCCTTCTTCGGACGATGCGGCTCGTCGGCAGGTTCTTCCCAGGTAATGGCCTTCGGCATGCGAACCAGCGCGTGCTTCAGCACATCCTCGACGTCCGAGACCGGAATGATCTTCAGTCCCTTCAGAACGTTGTCCGGAATGTCGGCCAAGTCCTTCTCGTTCTCGGACGGGATGACCACGGTCTTGATCCCTGCGCGCAGTGCCGCCAACAACTTCTCCTTCAAGCCGCCGATCGGCAACACCCGCCCGCGCAGCGTAACTTCGCCTGTCATCGCAACGTCACGCTTGATCGGAATGCCGGTCAAAACAGACACGATGGCCGTCGTCATCGCCACGCCCGCCGACGGACCGTCCTTCGGCGTAGCACCTTCCGGCACGTGCACGTGGATGTCGCGCTTGTCAAAGGTCGGCGGCGTGATCCCGATCGAAGTGGCCCGCGACCGCACAAACGAGCGCGCCGCATCGATGGATTCTTTCATTACATCGCCAAGCTTACCCGTCGTTTGCATGCGGCCCTTTCCCGGCAGCATGACGGCTTCGATGGTCAGCGTATCGCCGCCCACTTCCGTCCAGGCCAGCCCGGTAACCACACCGACTTGATCCTCGCCCTCAAGCTCGCCGAACCGGAACTTCCGCACGCCGGCATACTTCTCGAGGTTCTTCGGCGTGACCTGCACCGACTTCGCCTTTTTGGAGACGATTTCGCGCACCGCTTTACGTGCCAGACCCGCAAGTTCGCGTTCGAGGTTACGCACGCCGGCCTCACGCGTGTAGTAGCGGATCAGGTCCAGCAGCGCCGCATCAGTGATAGACCACTCGCCGTCCTTCAACGCATGCGCTTCCAGCTGCTTGGGCAGCAAGTGGCGCTTGGCGATCTCGGCCTTCTCATCCTCGGTGTAGCCGGGGATGCGGATGATCTCCATGCGATCCATCAGCGGCTGCGGCATGCGCAGGCTGTTCGCCGTCGTCAAGAACATGACGTCGGACAAATCGAAGTCCACTTCCAGATAGTGGTCGTTAAACGTAGCGTTCTGTTCCGGATCCAACACTTCAAGCAAAGCCGACGACGGGTCGCCGCGCCAATCCGCGCCCAGCTTGTCGATCTCGTCGAGCAAGAACAGCGGGTTCGCCGACTTCGCCTTCTTCATGCCTTGAATGACTTTTCCCGGCATCGAGCCGATATAGGTGCGCCGGTGACCGCGGATCTCCGCTTCGTCACGCACGCCACCCAGCGACATGCGCACGAACTCGCGCCCCGTCGCCTTCGCAATCGACTTGCCAAGCGATGTCTTGCCGACGCCCGGCGGTCCGACAAGGCACAAGATCGGTCCGCGCAAACGGCCGGCGCGCTGCTGCACCGCCAGATATTCGAGGATACGCTCCTTGACCTTCTCCAGGCCGAAGTGGTCGTGATCGAGCACCTTTTCGGCCTCGGCAATATCCTTTTTGACCTTGCTCTTCTTGCCCCAGGGTAACGAGAGCATCCAATCAAGATAGTTGCGAACGACGGTCGCTTCGGCCGACATCGGCGACATCTGACGAAGCTTGCGCATCTCCGCCATCGCCTTGTCGTTGGCTTCCTTGGAGAGCTTCGTCTTCTTGATCCGCTCTTCAATCTCGCCGAGCTCGTCGCGTTGCTCTTCGCCTTCGCCGAGCTCCTTCTGAATGGCCTTCAGCTGTTCGTTCAAATAGTACTCGCGCTGCGTCTTCTCCATCTGGCGCTTCACGCGCGTGCGGATCTTACGCTCGACCTGGAGGACGCTCATCTCGCCTTCCATGAAGCCGAACACCTTCTCAAGGCGCTCCGCCACGCTGGTCGTCTCAAGCAGCTGCTGCTTATCCGCGATCTTGACCGTGATGTGTGAGGCGATCACGTCCGCGAGCTTCGACGGATCGGTGATCTGCTGCACCTCCGTTTGCGACTCCGGCGGCAGCTTGCGATTGAGCTTCAGATAGGCTTCGAACTGCGAGCTTGCCGAACGCGCCAACCCTTCGACCTCGCGTTCGTCGTTGCTCGTATCCGGCAACAGCTCCGCCTCGGCCTGGAAGAAGTTAGAGTTCGGCAGGAAGCGCTTGATCCGCGCCCGCTGCTTGCCTTCGACGAGCACGCGCACGGTCTGGTCCGGGAGCTTCAACAGCTGCACCACCGACGCCAGCGTTCCGATGCGATAGATGTCGTCTTCGCCCGGCTCGTCCTGCGCCGGGTTCTTCTGCGTCACGAGCAGAATCTGCTTCTCTTCCAGACCCACATCCTCAAGCGCACGCACGGACTTCTCGCGGCCGACGAACAAGGGAACGATCTTGTGGGGGAAGACAACGATGTCGCGCAGCGGCAGAACGGGAAACACGCCAGCGATTTTGGTTTCGCCTTCGTCGTGGGGGCTCGTCATTCGGAACCTGCCTTTCGGTAGCATTCGGCGAAGGTTCGAATTTCAAGCCTCTCAGGCAAGCGATCCGGCCTCACGCCGCAATTGTTAAGGTATGCAAGAAGTGGAGGCGATGCACGCTCCCTTCAAGAGCCTGTCAGATTGCGCAGCCGTGACAGACGTTTACGACGCCGACGCGGTCTCTGCGCGTTTGTCCGCGTAGATCAGCAACGGACGCGCCCGGCCTTCGGACACTTCACCGTTGATCACCACCTCGGTCACACCGCGCATGCCCGGCAATTCATACATCGTGTCGAGCAGGATTGTCTCCATGATCGAGCGCAACCCACGCGCGCCTGTCTTGCGCGCAATCGCCTTGCGGGAGATCGCTTTCAAAGCATCGTCCGAGAACGATAGCGAAATGCCTTCCATCTCGAACAACCGCTGGTATTGCTTCACCAAAGCATTCTTCGGCTTGGTGAGAATCTGCATCAACGCATCGATGTCGAGATCTTCAAGCGTCGCCAGCACCGGCAGCCGGCCGACGAACTCGGGGATCAACCCGAACTTTAGAAGATCTTCCGGTTCGATCTCGCGCAGGATCGCACCCGTGCCGCGATCGTCCGCCGCCTGAACGTTGGCGCCGAAGCCGATCGACGACCCCTTGCCGCGCGCCGCGATGATGCGCTCAAGGCCGGCAAACGCGCCGCCGCAGATGAAAAGAATGTTCGTCGTGTCAACCTGCAGGAACTCTTGCTGCGGATGCTTGCGGCCGCCTTGCGGAGGAACACTGGCGACAGTGCCTTCCATGATCTTCAGCAGCGCCTGCTGCACGCCCTCACCCGACACGTCGCGCGTGATCGAGGGGTTGTCGGACTTGCGGCTGATCTTGTCGACTTCGTCGATATAGACGATGCCGCGCTGCGCGCGCTCGACGTTGTAGTCGGCCGACTGCAGCAGCTTCAGAATGATGTTCTCGACGTCTTCGCCGACATAGCCCGCTTCGGTCAGTGTCGTCGCGTCAGCCATCGTGAACGGCACATCGAGAATCCGCGCCAGCGTCTGCGCGAGCAGCGTCTTGCCACATCCCGTCGGCCCGATCAGCATGATGTTCGACTTCGCGATCTCGACGTCGCCGCTCTTCGTCTGATGGTTCAAGCGCTTGTAGTGATTGTGCACCGCGACCGAGAGAACCTTTTTCGCGTGGTCCTGTCCGATGACGTAGTCGTCAAGCACTTTGCGAATGTCCGAGGGCGTCGGAACGCCGTCGCGCGACTTAACCAGAGAGGTCTTGTTCTCTTCACGGATGATATCCATGCAGAGCTCGACGCATTCGTCGCAGATGAAGACCGTCGGGCCGGCAATTAACTTTCGAACCTCGTGCTGGCTCTTGCCGCAGAACGAGCAATAGAGAGTGTTCTTGGAGTCACTGCCGCTCTTGCTCATCCTCGTTCCCTCCAGAAGACCGGCCTAAGTGTGCCGTCTCCGGCCAATTCTCCGGTTACACTACGTCGAAGCCAAACGCGTGCCGAATCCCCTCCGCGCCTGCCTTTCAACCCAATTCGAGCATGCTAGGGCGCCACGGATCAAGAATTCATTAATCGCGGGTGTAAGCCGAAAATCGCGCAATCAGCCCGGGAATTTTAGTCGCTCCGACCGGGGTCCAAAGCCGCCGGTCGTTTGGTGAATACCTGGTCGATGAGGCCGAAGGTCTTAGCCTCCTCCGCGGTCAGGAAATAGTCGCGGTCCAGCGCCTTTTCAATCACGTCAATAGGTTGTCCGGTATGCTTCGCGTAGATCTCGTTCAGCCGCCTCTTAAGCTTCACGATCTCTTGAGCATGCCGTGCAATATCCGTCGCTTGCCCCATCGCGCCGCCCGACGGCTGATGCAGCATCACTCGCGAATTAGGCAGGGCAAAGCGCTGACCCTTTTCCCCAGCGCATAGTAGCAAGGATGCCGCAGATGCCGCTTGCCCGATGCAAAGCGTCGCGACCTGCGGGCGGATGTATTGCATCGTGTCGTAGATTGCCAATCCCGCCGTCACCACCCCGCCCGGCGAGTTGATGTACATCGAAATCTCTTTCTTGGGATTGTCCGCCTCAAGAAACAGCAGCTGCGCCGTGATCAGCGTCGCCACCGTATCCTCAATCGGCCCCGATACGAAGATGATGCGTTCCTTCAACAGGCGCGAATAGATGTCGTACGACCGCTCGCCGCGCGAGGTCTGCTCGATCACGAACGGCATGTAGTAGTTGGCGTAGGTTTCGCGCACGTCTGTCATGATACCGCCTCACGCGCGGGGCCCAAAGGCAACCCGCGTCTGTTGTTCAACCAGCCTTCAAAATCTTGGCCAGATCGTCCGGGTCCTTAAACAGGTCCTCACGACTCACCGGCCGGTCCGTGATCTTTACCTGACCGCAAAGGAAGTCGACGACCTTGTCCTCAAAGATTGGTGCACGAAGCTGCGCGACCGCGTCGGGGTTGTTGCGGTAGATTTCGACGATCCGTTGCTCCTGCCCCGGGTACTGACGCGCCTGCATCACCACCGCGCGATTCAACTCTTCCTGTGTCACTTGCACGTTGTTGACCCGGCCGAACTCCGAGAGCACCAACCCCAACCGAACGCGCCGTTCCGCAATCTTGCGGAACTCCGCTTTAAGCTCGTCTTCCGACTTCGACTTGTCCTCGTCGGCCATATTGCCGGCCTTGATGTCCTGCTCGACCTGCGCCCAAATTTGCTTGAACTCGGCCTCCACCATGCCGCCCGGAAGCTCGAAACTGTGTGCCTCGTCCAACGCATCGAGCAGCGCACGTTTCAAATGCGCGCGGCTTGCTTGACCGAACTGTCCCGCCAACTGCGCCCGCGCCGCATCGCGCAGCTTGTCCAAGCTGTCGAGGCCCAGCTTCGTAGCCAGGGTCTCGTCGACCTCCGCCTCAACGCCGCGCCGCACTTCCTTCACCCGCACGTCAAAGTCGGCGAACTTGCCGGCCAGATTCGCCGCCGGGTATTCCGCAGGGAACGTCACCGACACGGCCTTGCTGTCACCGGCCTTCGTACCCTTCAATTGCTCTTCGAAGCCCGGAATGAACGAGCCGGAACCGACAACCAGTTCTGCGTTCTCCGCCGTGCCGCCCTCGAACGGAATGCCGTCGATCTTGCCGACGAAATCGATCAACAGCTGATCGCCTTCTTGTGCCGGCGCGTCGTCACCCTTCGGCTCGTACGTGCGCTGCTGCGCGGCGAGACGCTTGAGCGATTCCTCGACGCTCTCATCGCCCACTTCCGTAACCGGACGCTGCAGCGAGATCGTCGACGCGTCAACCAGCTTGAACTCGGGCATCAGATCGACACCCATCGTGAAGACCAGGTCTTCCGAGCCGGCGATCACCTTGTCGACCGGGCTCACCAACTGAATCGTCGGCGACATCGCTGGACGCAGCGAGCGATCCTCCACCGCCTTCTGACTGAACTCGGCCACCGCCTCTTGGACGATCTCGCCCATCATCGACTTGCCGAACGTCTTGCGCAAATGCGAGACCGGGACCTTGCCGGGACGAAAGCCCTTGAGCTGAACCTGGTCTTTCATGCCCTCAAGGCGGGTGCTCAGCTTCGCGTCCAAATCGCCGACACCGACAGTGATGCGAAACTCGCGGCGAAGATGAGCGTTCACCGTTTCGGTAATTTCCATGGCCTTAAAGTCCTGCCTCGTGAGTCCAGCCTAGCCATCGATTTGAGGGAGCGCATGGTGCGGGCGGAGGGACTTGAACCCCCACGACTTTCGCCGCTGGAACCTAAATCCAGTGCGTCTACCAGTTCCGCCACGCCCGCCTTTGCCGGCGCGCGTACCCAAAATTCGACGCCGGCAAAAGGGTTGCGCCGGTGTTTCCGTTTGAAGGGCGGTGTCTATAGCAGGGGGAATTTGAAACTCAAAGCCCGCCCGGCGTGCTCATTTTCCTAGAAGGCCATCGCACGGGGAAGGAGATCGGCCAGGTCCTCTGCAATCAATCCGGGCCCTGCGATTCTGCCGCACGCACCGTGAGCAAAGGCACCGAGCCGTGCCGCATCGAACGGCGCCATGCCTTGCGCCAAAAGCCCGCCAATAACGCCAGCCAAGACGTCGCCCGACCCAGCTGTCGCCAAGTCAGCGGGCGCATTCGTGTTCACGGCCGCATCGCCGTTCGGCTTGGCGATCACCGTATCCGCCCCCTTGAGCAACACCACGGCCTGCGACCGCGCCGCCGCCGTCCGCGCCGCCTCGATCCGATTCTCCGACTTTGCCAACAGTCCTGGGAACAGCCGCTCGAACTCTCCCTCATGCGGAGTCAGAACACACCGGTCGTTCAACAGCTTGAACAGTACCTCCGGCCGGTCAGCGAACGACGACAGCGCATCCGCGTCCAAAACCACCGACGCCCCGGATGCGAGCACGGCCGCGACCTTCTCCTGTGTCGTTTCGCCCAAACCGTTCCCCGGTCCGACCACAACCGCATTCAATCGCTTGTCCTGGAGCAGCGCTTGCAGCGCGGCGGGCGTACCCGCCTCCCGCACCATCACCGCCGTCAACGAAGAGCTCAGCGTCTGAACCGCGGCCGCATCGCCGGCGACCGTCACCAGTCCCGCACCAACGCGCAACGCCGCCCGCGCCGCCAAGCGCGCCGCACCCGTAGCACTCGCCGGCCCGCTCACGACCAAGCAATGCCCGCGCGTGTACTTATGAACCGCAACACCTAACCGCTTTGGCATCGGCGGTTCCCCATTCTCGACCAACATCGGCGCAGCGCGCACCCCGCCCATACCGGGATCGACCAGCGCGCGGAGCATTCCATCCGGAATCCCGATATCGACGCAAACGATCTCGCCGCAATAACCGCGCGAAGGATAAAGCACGTGCGCCGGCTTCTTCCGAAAGAATGTCACCGTCAACGCCGCTTGCCACGGCTGCCCGTCGTCGAGAAACTTGGCACGATCGCCATGCACGCCACTCGGCACATCGACAGCGACGATCGGCACATCCGCCATGCCGATGTCTTCGAAAAGTTGCGAAAGCTCAGGCGCCAACCCTCGGCTCAGCCCCGCCCCGAAAATCGCATCGACGAACAAGTCGCCATGGATCGCTTCCTTCGGATTGAACGCACGCGACGGCCCGGTCCAGAGCCTCGCCATCGCCGCCGCATCGCTCTTCAACGCCGCGTGATCGCCAACCTTCACGACCTCAACCGGATACCCGCGTGCCTCCAGGTGCCGCGCCACGACATATCCATCACCACCGTTATTTCCCGGTCCGCAAAGGACGGTGGTGCGCCGCACCGACCAGCGTTTCGTAATCTCATTGGCAACCTGCCGCCCGGCATTCTCCATGAGCGTCAGCGTAGGAACGCCCGACGCCGCAGTCAGCCGATCGACTTCGCCCATCTCGGCGACAGTTAGTATTTCAGGGCCTAGTGTCCACATGATCGCGCCATAACTCTCAGTTCGTCATGGCCGGGCTTGACCCGGCCACCCAGTGCGCGCACGTCGGTGCGCGCGAGAGACTCTAGCCGCGAAGCGGCGAACGACAAAGGCTGACGACGATATGTCACCGCGTTGCCACGCGTGGCCCTGGGTGGCCGGGTCAGGCGCGGCCATGACGATAGTGGGCTACAACTCCGCCGGATGCCGATCCACCAACCCCAACAACTTCTCCAACGCCTGCGCCGCTTGCAGCACCCGCGCGTCGTCGCCGTGGCGCCCGACGATTTGTAGACCGATGGGCAGACCGCTCGCGGTGAAACCGCAATTGATGCTGGCCGCGGGCTGTTGGGTTAGGTTGAACGGATAGGTGAATGGCGTCCATTCCAGCCAGAGCTTACCGTCCGGATCGTAGGGCGTGACCAGCGGCGTATCGAACGGCGGCACCGCGATCATTGGTGTCACCAGAAAGTCGAAGTCCGCCATGAACCCCTTCATGCCCGCACCGTAGGCCGCACGCTCGGCTGTCGCCTGCTGAAAGTCGATCCGCGTCATGTCGCGCGACGCCTCGACGATCTCGCGCAAATTCGGGTCGAGCAGCGCCAACTTCTCTTCCGGATAGTTGGCCAACAAAAATCCAGCGCCGGAGAAATAAAGCACCTTGAAGAACGACGTCGGATCGCCTCCCGGCGGATCGATCTCCGTCACCTGGGCGCCGACCTCGGTAAAGCGCTTCACCGCACTCGCCACCGCAGCCTCGACTTCAGCATCGACTCGATCCACCCAACCGAGCCGCGGACTGAACGCAATCTTCGCCCCGCGCAAACCCTTGTCGAGGCTCCAGCTGAAATCGACCTGAGCAAACGGCTGCTGATACCAATCGCGCGGATCGGGTTCCGAGATTACATTTAGGAACAGCGCGCTGTCCGCCACCGTGCGCGACATCGGCCCCACATGCGCTAAGTTCGTGAACGGGCTCGCCGGCCACGCCGCCACGCGGCCGAAGGTCGGCTTCAACCCGAACACGCCGCAAAAGCTGGCCGGAATCCGGATCGAGCCGCCGGCATCCGTGCCGATCGCGAGCGGACAGTAGCCCGCCGCAAGCGCCGCGCCTGCCCCGCCGCTCGAACCGCCCGGCGTCTTGTCGAGGTTCCAGGGATTACGCGTCACGCCGGTCAACGGATTATCGTTCGTCGCCTTCCAGCCGAACTCCGGCGTCGTCGATTTGCCGATGAAGACCGCGCCGTGCTCACGCAAGCGTGCCACGCTTGGCGCATCGTGTTCGCAGGCCTGGTTTGGATCGACCGTCTTCGACCCGCGCATCGTCGGCCAGCCCTTCGACACCACCAGGTCCTTGATCGCGACCGGCACACCGTCGAGCAAACCTTGCGGTTCGCCGCTCATCCAACGCTCTTCGGACGCTTGTGCCTGCGCTAGCGTTGTCGCGGGATCGACTAGACAAAACGCGTTGATCCGAGCGTCCAACGCCTCGATGCGGCCGAGCAAGTACTCCGCCACTTCGACCGGCGAGAGCTCCTTGCTGCGATAGGCAGCGACCAGCTGCGTCGCGCTCATCCAATGAATGTCGGTCATGCGTCCCGCCTATTTGATGGATGTCTCGGCCGTTTGGCCCAATTCGATGAGCGAAATCGCGCGCCCCTTCGTTTCGAACACCGTCACCGACGCATGCGACGGCTTAAAGCAAACCACCCGGTCGTCGCCGATCGCAGCCCCAAGCGCCACATTGATCGCGACGAAATGCGAGAACACCGCTGTGTCTTCCTGCAGTCCTGTCAGATATGAAACAATGCCGTCGCGCCACGCACGCAGCGAAACATCGGCAGCACCCCACTCGCCGGCCATCAAGCCGCGCAACCAATCACCACGCTGCGCGAAGGCCACCGACGCCGGCGTTGGAATCTCGGCAACGGCTTCGACAATCGTCGCCTCCAACTTCATCGCCGACGCCAGCGGGATCGCCGTCTCCCGCGCGCGCCGTAGCGGGCTCGACACGATCAACGTCGGCGGCGTCATCAGAAGCTGTTCCGCCGCGCCCTCGGCCTGCGTGCGGCCAAGCTCCGTGAGGCCCGGATCGGGATCGTCCGACTGTCCCCATGTCCCCGCGGGCTCACCATGTCTGACGAGATAGAGCCGCGCCATGGTTTCACTGCGGAACGAAGAGGTTGGTCTTCTCGCCGGCGGTCACCTGACCGGGGCGGCCGAGCGTCTCACGCTCCATCAAGTCATTCAGCGTCGCCGCATCGTGCGGTGTGTGCGCCAAGAACCGCTTCCCGTTCGGCAGGCGCCCGATGATGATCCCCATCTTTGGGCCGCCGCGATCATGCATGACGGTGTAGGTTTCGACGACACCGTCACCGTTCGGCTGCGGGTCGACTTCCGGATGCGCCATCGCGTCAATGTCGCGCTGATAGGACTTCGGATCCTCGCGCGTCCACGGCCCCTTCACCGGCGTCGTCGAATAGATGCCGAGCGCGTGTTTCGTCACGAACCATCCGTTCGCCGTCACCATACCGAAGCTCCCGGGCTTCGAGCGCACTTTCTCCATCATCGTCACGATCGAGTGCATGACGTAGTTGTTTCCGGCCCCGCCGAAATACGGCAACCCGCCCGTAACGGTCAGCCCACGCCGATCATCCTCCGCAATGCCCAGTTCCTGACAGCCGATCTCGACCGCCGACGGAAAGCAGGAATAGAGGTCGATGAATTCCAAATCGTTCGCGGTTTTCCCAGCCATCGAAAACGCCTTCTGACCCATCGTTCGAATCGCGGGTGAGGAATGATAGTTCACGCGCTCGCTCACGTGCCAAATGTCCATCGCCTCGGCGCAACCGTGCAGATAGACCCACTTCGCTTCCGGAATGCCGAGCTCGCGCGCGGTTTTCACGTTCGTCATCACCACGGCAGCCGCCATGTCCACTTGAATGACGGCATTCATGTACTTCGTGTACGGAAACCCCACGTAGCGGTTGTTGTCGGACGGCGTCGCAATTTCTTCGGGCGTGCGGAACGTCGGAAACCACGAGTACGGATTTTCCGCCGCAACTTTAGAGAACGGCGAGAACAAACGCCCGAGCGCCAGTTGATGGTCGCGCACCGTACGCTTCTTGCAACCGCGAATGCCGTTTTCGAACAGCGGATACGTGTTCACTGGGAAATACATCGCATGCGCGCGCTCCTGATCGTTCACGCCGCGCCGGTTCTCGCCAATGTGAATGGGCTCCCCGCCCGCATCTTCGCCCCACTTGAGCGCGATCCCCTTGTTCAGCGCGCCAATCAGCGTCGCCAGATCTTCGGAACCTGCAAGCAGCGCCACGGTCGTCTCGCCGTTCGCAATCTCCTCCGCCGTGCGATTGACCAGCCACTGCGGCGTGTTCCCGCCGGCGGCCGTGTAGTACTCCCGCCGCGCCTTCGCACCGATCCTGTTGCCGAGCGAGCGCGGCGCATTCGAGTACTGCCCAATCGGCAAACGCCCCGTCTCCGACGAATCCGCTGTAAACCGCACGACCGAAATGTTGTCGATCAACGGCTTCAACTTCTCGCCAGCGCCTGTATCGGCGAGCGCCTTTGTCGACGCCTCCGTCAACAACTGCAGAGGATCGAGACTCTTCTCAAGCTCCCCCTTCTGCGCCGTCCGCTGCGTCAGCTGCCCACAACCGACAAGTATCGGCATTCGATCATCAGTCATTTCCGTCCTTCACGTCAGTTGCGTTTGAAATGTGCCCGGAGCCGCCCGACCGCTTCTTCCAACACCTTGCGCTGCTTGCAGAACGCAAACCGCACCAACTGCTGCGGCGCGTCGCCGGTGAAGAAGACGGAGAGCGGGATCGCGGCGACCCGCGCATGCTCGGTGATGTGTTTACAGAAGTCGACGTCGGAGCCGTTGAACCGGAGCTTCGAGATGTCGGTCGTCAAGAAGTACGTGCCCTGCGTCTTCAGCGGCTCAAAGCCAATCGCCGCCAGCTCCCGCGCGAGATAGTCGCGATTGCCTTCAAGCTCCTTCGCCAGCCCCAAATAGTAGCTCTCGAAATTCTCCAACCCGTGCGCAACCGCGATCTGCAGTGCCGTCGGCGTCGTGAACGTGATGAACTGGTGCGCCTTCGCGACTGCGCCAAGCAACGCCACCGGCGCTTGCACCCAGCCAACCTTCCACCCGGTCAGGGAAAAGATCTTTCCCGCGGACCCAACCCGCACACAGCGTTCATACATGCCGAGAAGCGTCGCCAGCGGCACATGCTTCAGCCCGTCGAAAGTCAGATGCTCATAAACCTCGTCGCAAATCGCGATCGCATCGAAGCGCTTCAAGAACCCCGCCAGCAGTTCCTGCTCGGCCGCTGAGAACACCTTGCCCGCCGGGTTCATCGGCGAGTTCAGCATGATCGCCTTCGTCTTCGCCGAAAACACCCCCGTCAGCGCCGCCTCTGTCAACGCCCAATCGGGCGCGGACAGCCGGATCGGCGTCGCTACCCCGCCGACCGCCTCGATCACCGGCCGGTAGGAGTCATAGGCCGGCTCAAGGACGATCACCTCGTCCCCAGGTTTTACGATGCCCATGATTGAGGCTGTCAGCGCCTCCGTCCCGCCGGACGTCACGACGACTTCGCTCCGCCAATCATAGCTGAGATCGTAGAACCGCTTCGAATGCGCGCTCAGCGCTTGGCGGAGCGCCTCTACGCCCATCATCGGCGGATACTGGTTTGGACCTTCAATCAGCGCTTGTGCGGCCCGCTCGCGGAGCGCGAGTGGACCGTCGGTGTCCGGGAAACCCTGACCCAGGTTGATCGCACCATGTTGGTTCGCAAGCCCCGACATCACCGAGAAAATTGTCGTGCCGATCCCGGCAAACGTCGGATTTAGGGGCTTCATCAGCGGCTGCCTTGTGCGAAGGCGCGCACCTTGTCAAAGCGCCAATCCGGCCGCAAGGCGACCAAAGGCTGCCCACAGTTTGTGCACATCTGCCTACGGACGGGGCAGATTCATGGATGTTCGGCCCAAAATCGCCACGCTATGGTCCGCCGCGATTTCGTGGCAATCACGCGCTGCGAAAAGGCTGGGACAACGATGAAAAAGATCGAAGCGATCATCAAACCGTTCAAACTGGACGAAGTGAAAGAAGCCCTCCAAGAGGTCGGCGTCCAAGGCATCACGGTGACCGAGGCAAAGGGTTTCGGCCGCCAAAAGGGCCACACCGAACTCTATCGGGGCGCCGAGTACGTCGTCGACTTTCTGCCCAAGGTGAAAATCGAGATCGTCCTGCCGAACGAGCAGGTCGAGCGCGCGGTCGACGCCATCCAAAAGGCCGCCCGGACCGGGCGGATCGGCGACGGCAAGATTTTCATTTCCTCCGTCGAAGAAGTCATTCGCATCCGCACCGGTGAAACCGGCCACGACGCGATCTAGTTGAAAACCATCGCCGCGCGAGCGGTCAGGTCATGAAAGGATAACGAGACAGATGGCAAACGCAGACACCGTCCTGAAGAAAATCAAGGACGAAGAGATCAAATTCGTCGACCTGCGCTTCACCGATCCGCGCGGTAAGTGGCAACACGTCACGTTCGACCTGTCGCTGATCGACAAGGACCTGTTCGAGACCGGCACGATGTTCGACGGTTCGTCGATCGCGGGCTGGAAGGCGATCAACGAATCCGACATGACGCTGCTGCCCGATCCGTCGACCGCAGTCGTCGACCCGTTCTTCGCGCAGAAGACGTTGATCCTGTTCTGCGACGTGCTTGAGCCGTCGACGCATCAACCCTATGGCCGCTGCCCGCGCTCGATCGCCAAGGCTGCTGAGAACTACATGCGCTCCGCCGGCGTCGGCGACACCGCGATGTTCGGTCCGGAAGCCGAGTTCTTCATCTTCGACGACGTGCGCCACACGGTGTCGATGAACAAGGTCGGCTACGAGATCGACTCCGCCGAAGGCCCCTACAACACGAGCACGGAATACGAGCAAGGCAATCTCGGCCACCGTCCGCCGGTCAAGGGCGGCTACTTCCCCGTGCCGCCCGTCGACAGCAGCCAAGACATCCGCTCCGAGATGCTCTCGATCATGGGCGACATGGGCATCGAGCCCGAGAAGCACCACCACGAAGTGGCGCCCTCGCAGCACGAGCTCGGCTTCAAATACTCGACGCTGGTGAAAACCGCCGACCGCATGCAGATCTACAAGTACGTCGTGCACCAGGTCGCCGCCGCCTACGGCAAGTCGGCGACGTTCATGCCGAAGCCGATCAAGGGCGACAACGGCTCGGGCATGCACGTGCACCAGTCGATCTGGAAGGGCGGCCAGCCGCTGTTCGCGGGCTCGGGCTACGCGGACCTGTCTGAGATGTGCCTCTACTACATCGGCGGCATCATCAAGCACGCCAAGGCCATCAACGCGCTCACGAACCCGCTGACAAACTCCTACAAGCGTCTCATCCCGGGCTTCGAAGCACCCGTGTTGCTCGCCTACTCGTCGCGCAACCGTTCGGCGTCGATCCGCATTCCGTTCGGCGCCGGCCCGAAGGCCAAGCGCATCGAAGTCCGCTTCCCGGATCCGGGCGCAAACCCCTACCTCGCTTACGCGGCGATGCTGATGGCGGGCCTCGACGGCATCCAGAACAAGATCCACCCGGGCCAACCGATGGACAAGGATCTCTACGCCCTGCCGCCGGAAGAGCTGAAGGACGTTCCCCAAGTGTGCGGCAGCCTGCGCGAGTCGCTCGACAACCTCGACCGCAACCGCGCGTTCTTAAAGCGCGGCAACGTCTTCTCGGACGACTTCATCGACAGCTACATCGAACTCAAGATGCAGGAAGTGCATGCGTACGAGCACACCCCGCACCCGATCGAGTTCCAGATGTACTACTCGGTGTAAGCCAACCGCCGGACTTGAAGTCAAAGGCCGGGAGCGATCCCGGCCTTTCTCAATATGGTCGCCTCAGTTCGAGCAACGAACATGACCAGTGGTTGGGAAGAATCCGCGGCCGCCTGGATCGCGGACATGGGCGAGCACGGCGACTTCGGGCGCCGGTATGTCCTCGACCCGGTGATGCTGCCCTTGGCGCTGGCTAACGGCGCGAAGACGGCGCTCGACGTCGGCTGCGGTGAAGGGCGGTTCTGCCGGATGCTCGCCGCGCGTGGTATCGCCGTCAGCGGAGTCGATCCGACACCGAGCCTGATCAACCACGCTCAACAGCGCGACCCACAAGGAACCTACATCCAAACCGATGCGGCCAAACTGCCCTTCGGCGACGGCGCGTTCGATCTTGTCGTAAGCTATCTCTCCCTCATCGACATACCGGAAATCGCGCCGGCAATCGCCGAAATAACGCGCGTACTCGAACCTGGCGGCCGTCTTCTGATCGCGAACTTGACCGCCTTCAACACGGCAGGCCAGGAAACCGACTGGTCGCTCGACGAACACGGCAAACGCAAGCACTTTCAAATCGACCACTACCTGACTGAGAGCGCCGCCTGGATCGAATGGCGCGGCATTCGCATCCGCAATCACCACCGCCCGCTCAGCGCTTACATGAAGCTTCTGCTGGCGCAGGGCTTGACCCTCACCCATTTCGACGAACCGCGCCCCACCGCCGACGCGCCAACCGACCGAGCGGCCAACTACGTTCGAGCACCCTGGTTCCTCGTCATGGAGTGGGCGAAACCCTAGGCGAAATTTCGTTTGCAGCGCGGTCGTCTCGAAACCGGCCGCTCAAAACCCCAATAAAACGCGCATAACTGGACGTCGCGATTCAATTCCAGCCCTCAAAGAGAGCGCCGCGAGTTTATTGCGGAAACGCGAAACCTATGAGGCAATAGCGTTCTAGTTGAATCATGTTGGAGGCGTATGGCTATGTCGAGCTACTCCTATCTGATCGGGCGCCCGGATAAGCGGCCCCTGTTCAGTCACACCACCACGGAAAATGAGATCGCACACTCCGCCGATTGGATCCCGATCGGTTGGCTGGCCCTCTTCGAGCCGCGCGATGTGCAACTGGTGGAGGAGCCGCCCGAGTCCGACACCTACGACCCCGAGACGCGCACGCTCTCGCCGACGCTGATCCGCAAGCGCGACGCCGCGCTCGACACGTTGCGCCGCCGCCGCGAGCGCTTGGCGAAGATCCTGCCGAAGCATCTTGAGCCGCAACTGCACGGCCTCGAAGCCGCAATCGCCGCCTCCAACATGCCCTACGTCCAAGCCGTGGTCAGCGACCTCGACATGTTCGGCTCGTTCCCGGGTTCGGAAAAAATGCTGCGCGATCTCGTGGCCACGATGGACGGCGACAACGTCAAGCAGTGGCGGAACATGCTCGCCCACGTCGACACCGACATGGGCAAGGACCTGAGCCACGTCGAGTTCTCGCAAATGACCGGCGTGGCCGCCGTCGTCGGTTATCTGCCCGAAAACTTCGCGATCTCGCTCGGGGCGAAGAAAGCGGAACTCACCAAGACGATGCCAATCACGAAGGTCGCCGTTGCCGCTAAACGCCCCTGGTGGAAATTCTGGTCCTTCGGCAGCAAGGCTGCGTAGAGGCACGGACGACCCAATCCGCTATGATCGGCATGGGAGGAGGACTATCCCATGTCGATCAGATTGGCGCGACCGGAAGATGCACCGCGATTGGCCTCCGTGCACATCACGGCGTGGCTTGAGACCTACCGGGGCATCATGCCGGACAAAGTGCTGGACGAACTGTCCCTCGGTCGGAGCACCGAGGGTTGGTCCAAGCGCCTCGCCGCCGTTCCCAATCGCCAAGCCGTCTTCGTCGCCTGCAACGACGAAGAGCAGGTGATAGGCTTTGCCGCCGCCGGACCGAAGCGGCTGCCTGAGCTTCCCTCCGACGGCGAGATCTTCGCGATCAACTTGATCAATAGCGCAAAGCGAAAGGGCTATGGCCTGCGCCTCATGCAAACAGCCGCCGAACACTTGATCGCCAACAACTTCGAAGCGATCGGCCTCTGGGTGCTCGAACGCAACCAGGCGGCTCGTGCATTCTACGAGCGGCTCGGCGGCGCCGCGCTCACGCAGCGCGAGGAACGCTTCGGGGTGTCGACCCTGAGTGAGCTTGGAATCATCTGGAATCCAGCCAGCGCACTGCGCGACCACGCCACCACGCTGATCAATGCATGACCCGCATAATCGCGGGAAGCGGTGCGCGCACCACCCACTCGTCAAGCCGCCACTTCGCGCCCTGCGCCGTTAACGGCTGTGGTTCAACGGGCGCATGCGGCATGCCGACATAGTCCGACACCAGCACGAACCGGTACCCCTCTGCCGCCAGCGCCTCGACAATGCGCGGCAGTGCTTCGGCGGTATGCACCCCACGCCCGTTGATGTGGAAGATCAGAATGTCGCCCGGCTGCACATTCGACATCACGCGCTTATGGAGCGCGTTCGCGCCTTCGCGCCGGTCCGGATCGCCGGTCGCCCAGCGCCAGTGAACGACCTTGTACCCAAGACTCTCGACCGCCTTCAGCCCTGCTTCGTTGAAGTTTCCAGCCGGGAAACGAAAGAACTGCGGCGCACGACCCGTCGCCGTCATGATCTCGTTGTGCGCGCGGCCCACCTGATCGAGCACGGCGGTCGGCGTAAACCGGTCCATGTAGTTCGGATGGTTCCAAGAGTGGTTCTCGATATCGACGAAGTCGAGCTGTGCAAGCATCTGCACATCTTCGAAGTTCGACTGCACGAACCGCCCCGAGGCAAACACGGTGAACGGTATCCGGCGCATCAGCAGATAGTTCAAAGTTCCGCGGTCGAACGAAACCCGCTGTCCCGCCTCGCACGCGTCAAACGTGAGCGCGACCACCTTCTCATCCGTCGGCAGCCGCGTGATGAGATCGGCACGCGCCGGAACGACCCATAACGCAGCCAACACAAGAACAAGAGCAAATCGCATGCGCGCTGGCATGCCCGAGGCCCACATGCCGCACAAGGTGAAAATCATCGCACGACAAAGGGGTGCGGCCCCATCCTCTTACAACGCGAGGATGGGGACCGCTGGTCCGGAGCCGCCCGCAGGACCTTGAGGAGAGACCGCGGCTCCGACTTGCGCCGAACCTTCAAGAAGAAGGAACGCCGGCGCACCTGTAGAGTTAGGGATGTCACGGTCCACGTTCAAAACAACAAGAGTCGAACGAAAAACGATCCAAAATGAATGGCCGTTTAGCTGAGCGACATCGATAAGTCGCAATTGTTTGCAATTCCTGACAACCCAGACAGGACTGCTACGATTACGGAAACGTCAAGCCGCCGCGTGAGACAGCGCTGCGTCGGCCGGATTGGGCAACCGCACCTCAACACGCGTACCTTTTCCTACAGCGCTCTCGATCATGCACGAGCCGCCGTGCAGTTCAGCCAGGGCGCGCACCAGCGTCAGGCCAAGCCCCGTCCCGCCATTCGCGCGCGCATAGCGGTTATCCACTTGTTCGAACGGATTGAAGAGCCGCGCGATCGCATCCTGCGCGATGCCACATCCGGTATCCTCAACCGCAAACACCATCGCCCCACGCTCCGCGCGCAGGGTCGCCGTCACTTCACCGGTCGACGTGAATTTCACCGCATTCGAAAGCAAGTTCAGCGCAATCTGCAGGAACGCACGCTCGTCCGCGTAAAGCTGCGCCCCCTCCGTCTTGTCGACATAACGCAACCCGATACCCTTGCCCGCAGCGCGCTCTTCCACCAGCCGCAGCGATTGCGCTATCAGCGCCGGCCCATCCAACCACGCGCCTTCAAGCTTGAGCTTGCCCGCCTCGATCTTGGCCACATCCAACAGATCGCTGATCAAGCTGAGCAGATGTTTGCCGCTGCTGTGAATATCCTTCGCGTAGTCCTGGTAGCGCTCGCGCGCCTGCGGCCCGAAACTCTCCTCCGCGATCACCTCGGAGAAACCCAGGATGGCGTTCAACGGCGTTCGAAGTTCGTGGCTCATATTGGCCAGGAAGGCGCTCTTCATCTCGCTCGCCCGCTCCGCCAACTGGCGTTGCCGCTCGGCCTCGTCGCGCGCCTTGGCTATCCCTTCGGTCAGAACTTCGTTCTCGATTTGCGTGGCGATGTTTTTGCGCACGTGGCGGCTGGCCACCCGCACGTTCAACGTCATCGCGACGAACCAAAGCGGCAACAAAGCCGCAAACATCGTCGGCACGCCCGATTCCGCCGTCAAAAACTTCGACCACAGCACGAAGATCGCAAGCCCGGTGCCCACGAGATAGGTCTCGAACTTGTTCATCCGCGCGATGATGCCGTTCGTGATGCCGCAGAACACCAGGATCGTCAACGACAGCTGGTTCGTCGGATTGCCGTCGATCCAAAACACCCACGCCAGCGACGCCCACACCGAACTCAATAGCGCGAGCGCGCCCGTATAGCGCCAAACCCAAACATATGGATCGAACGAGGCTCGCGTGAGCGCTCGCTGATAGGCGCGCTGCATCAGCAGACATCCGCCGCACACGCCAACCACCGCGCCGAGCCAAGCCAGTGAGGGCAAGAGCGGCGCGACGCCAATCGCCGGAAATGGTCCCGACAGAATCCAGCACACCGCCGCAGCCCACAACGGCGTTCCAATCACCGCGCCACGCGTCGGCGCCGACATCAACTCAAGCTGACGCGCCAAAACCCGCCGCTCAAAAGCGTCGTTCAGCAACGTTGCGACTGCGGACGTGGTGTTCGCCGACAAGCAGGTAAGTCTCCGGGACTGTGCCGGAGCTTACCTGTCAGGCGTTAATGTCAGCTTTGCCAGGCCGTTTGGTTGCCAACCGGTAAACGCCCACAGTCACGCCGCGCGCAACAGCGCCTTCGCGGCTTCGGTCTCGTTCTTCGCGTAGCCTTGAAACGCTGAAAACACCGACATCCGCAGGTCCGGATCCATCCCGTCGCCCATGCGCAGAAGCTGCAGGCAGTACCAACCCTGCGCGCCCCAGCCGTTGATCATTTTGACCAGCGACAGCGGCGAGTTCGGCCCAAGCAACCACGTCGGTCCCAACCGCAGCGACTTCTCGTACGACGGCAGCGCATCCGTCTCCCCGTTCAACACGCGCTTGGCCGCCAGCGGATCACCACAAAGCGGCCGCCCAATACCGACCACCTGGCACGCGCCCGAGGCGATCGCATCCTCCATGCCGGCGCGCGTGCGGAATCCGCCGGTCACCATCAACGGCATCTTCGCGACCTTCGCGATCTGGCTCGCGTAATCGATGAAGTAGGCCTCCCGCGCGCGCGTGCTCGCCCGCACGCCTTCTTCGAACACGGGCTCCAACCCCTCCATGCCGGCCATCTTAGGCTGCTCGTAGTTGCCGCCCGAAATCTCCAGCAGATCGACACCGGCGCCATTCAGCCACTCGACGACCGTCAGGCACTCCTCATTCGTGAAACCACCCTTCTGAAAATCGGCGGAGTTCAACTTCACCGAGATTGCAAAGTCGCCGCCGGTCTTCGCGCGAACGGCCTTGATCGTCTCCATCAGCAGCCGCGCGCGGTTCTCCAGCGAGCCGCCCCATTCGTCCGTCCGCTGATTGACCCGCGGGCTCAAAAATTCCGACAGCAGATAGCCGTGCGCAGCGTGAATCTGCATGCCCGTGAAGCCGGCATCGCGCACGACTTCGCCCACATGCGCAAACCGCGCAATGACGTCTTTGATCTCTTTGCCCGTCATCGCCCGCGGATCGCCGAACTGACCACCGGGCAGCCCAAGCTTCACCGCCGACGGCGCCGCCGGAATCGCATTGATCGCTTTCGGCGTTTGGCGTCCCGCGTGAGAAACCTGCGCCCAAATCTGTGCACCTTCCGTCCGCGCGGCCTTCGTCCAAGTGCGCAGCGCCGCCATTTGTTCGACGGACTGCAGGCCTTCGACGGCAACGTTCCCCGCGCGCTCCAAGTGCCGCCGGTCGACCTGGATATTGCCGGTTAGAAGCAAACCCATCCCGCCCTTCGCCCAACGCGAATAGAGCTTCACGTGCCGCTCCGTCGCGCGATTGCGCGTGTCGGCAAGCCCTTCCGTCATTGCTGCCTTCGCAAGACGGTTCGCCAGCACCTGCCCACACGGCAAGCGCAACGGTTCGGTCAGCAATCCGGGCATCGGTACCTCGAAAGTCCAATAGCGTAGCGGGCGCGAACTACACTTTTTTTCTCGGGATTGCGAACCGAAAACGCTCAAAAACCATCCGAATGCCCCGCCAAATTCGCCAGTCTGTGGCCTTGTTCCCCCACCGAAGTCGTTATAGTCCCGCTCGATTCCGGCAAATCAACGCCTGCAACACCACGAGTGCGCGATGGCCCGTACAGCCGCCAAACAGGATCTTTTCGCAGTGGATGATGAAGACGACAAGACGTCTAAAGGTTACTCGGCCAAAGACATCGAGGTTCTAGAAGGCCTCGAACCCGTTCGCCGCCGCCCCGGCATGTATATCGGCGGCACCGACGAACGCGCACTCCACCACCTCGCCGCCGAAATCATCGACAACGCCATGGACGAAGCCGTCGCCGGCCACGCCAGCCGTATCGAAATCGAACTTGCGGCCGACAACATATTGACCGTGCGCGACAACGGCCGCGGCATCCCGACCGACCCGCATCCGAAGTTCAAGTCGAAGTCCGCGCTCGAAGTCATCCTGACCACGCTGCACTCCGGCGGCAAATTCACCGCGGGCGCGTACGAAACCAGCGGCGGCTTGCACGGTGTCGGCGCCTCGGTCGTCAACGCGCTCTCCGAATTCTTGGAAGTCGAGGTCGCACGCGACCGCAACCTCTGGAGCCAAAAGTTCGAACGCGGCAACCCGATCACGAAGCTGAAAGATCTCGGCGCCGTGCACAATCGCCGCGGCACGATGGTGCGCTTCAAGCCGGACGTGAAAATCTTCGGCCCCGACGCGCACTTCAAACCCACGCGCCTTTATCGCATGGCGCGCTCGAAGGCGTATCTCTTCCGCGGCGTCGAAATCCGCTGGAGCTGCGCGCCGGAACTCATCCACGGCACCGACACGACGCCAGCCGAAGAGACGCTTCACTTCCCCGGTGGCCTCTCCGACTATCTCGCCACCACCATCGGCAAAGCCTCAACCGTGACCCCGCGCCCGTTCGCCGGCCGCGTCGAATCGACGAAGGAAGTCAAAGGCATCGTCGAATGGGCGGTCAGCTGGTCGCCCGCCCTTGATCCGTTCATGAATTCTTACTGCAACACGATCCCGACCCCGCAAGGCGGCACGCATGACAACGGCCTGCGCTCGGCGATGGCGAAGTCGCTGCGCGCCTACGGCGAACTCACGAACAACCGCAAGGCGGCGCAGATCACCGCCGAAGACGTGATGAGCCAAGCGCAAGCGATGCTCTCCGTCTTCATCCGCGACCCGCAGTTCCAGGGGCAGACCAAAGACAAGCTCTCGAACCCGGAGGCGCAACGCCTGGTCGAAGGCGTGATCAAGGATCACCTCGACCACTGGCTCGCAGACTCACCGGTCGATGCGACGCGCCTGCTCACCTTCACGATCGAGCAAGCCGAAGACCGCATCCGTCGCCGCCAGGAGAAGGAGGTCAGCCGTCAAAGCGCGACGCGCAAACTCCGTCTGCCCGGCAAGCTCGCCGACTGCGCCTCGGGTTCGTCGGACGATACGGAAATCTTCCTCGTCGAAGGCGACAGCGCCGGCGGTTCGGCGAAACAAGCCCGCGACCGCAACACGCAAGCCGTGCTGCCCTTGCGCGGCAAGATTCTCAACGTCGCCAGCGCCGCCGCCGGTAAGCTCGCCGGCAACCAGGAACTCGCCGACCTCATCCAAGCGTTGGGTTGCGGCATGGGCGACCGCTTCCGCGAGGAAGACCTGCGCTACGACAAAGTCATCATCATGACCGACGCCGACGTCGACGGCGCCCACATCGCCTCGCTCCTCGTCACGTTCTTCTACCGCGAGCTACCGGCGCTCATCGACAAGGGCCACCTCTATCTGGCGATGCCCCCGCTCTACAAACTCGCGCACGGCGGCAAAACCATGTACGCCCGCGATGACGCGCACAAAGAGCAACTGCTGAAGAGCGAGTTCAAGGCGAACGCCAAAGTCGAAATCAGCCGCTTCAAGGGCCTTGGCGAGATGATGCCCGCGCAGCTCAAAGAGACGACGATGAAGCGCGGCGCCCGCACGCTCCTCCAGGTGATGATCGCCGACGACGACAAGGAAGAAACCCAAGACCTCGTCGAACGCCTCATGGGCAAAAAACCGGAACTGCGGTTCCAGTACATCCAGGAACACGCCCAGTTCGCGAAGGATATCGACGTTTAGTCCGCCAAGACTTGTCCGCGCAAAGTCGGTTGGTTTAAATTGGCCCGACAAAGCGAGGGCGGCATGAAGCGTCGAATTCTGTTCCTGGGTGCCATCTGGTGTGCGCTAACAGCGGCGTGGGCGGGAGCCTCTGCCGACCCGGTAGAGGTGAAGTTCTGCCCGGCCGGAACGGCCCGCACCTACCCGCTCGACAGCATGCGCGGTGCGAACAGCGTCCTTCTTCAAAACGTCGCGGTGATCAACCGCTCTGCAAAGCCGGTCACGCTCGAGTCGATCGAAGTTGTTTTGCAATCGGGCGGCCGGGCGGTCGATAGCCGTCGCTTCGATGCAGGCGCGCTTACAAGATTCGCGAAGGGCGGCCAAGCGGCGCAGGCGTCGGGAATGATCAAGCTTGCCGCGTTTCAATTCTGTGGCACCGATCTTCTGGGCACCGCACAGCTTTCCGACAGCACGACGCTCGCGCCGGGCGCCTCATTGCTGATTATGCAGCAACCCTTCGCCTTTCAAGGTGCGCGCGATCAGCTCGTCGTCACTGTCCACGCCGGCGCCGTTCGTGTCGGACAGGCTTCACTGACGCTGACGCCCGAGTTCACGAAGACCGAACTCAGCTTCCCGCTCACCGGCGCCTGGTGGGCTGCCAGCGGTCCGAGCTTCCACACCCAGCACCGCTGGGCCATCCCGGAGGAGTTCGGGCTCGATCTCGTAAAGTTCGATGCAAACGGCAAAACCCACCGCGGAGACGGAACCAAGTTCACCGACTACTACGCCTATGGCGCGCCGATTGTGGCGCCCGCCGCAGGCAAGATCGTGATGGCCATATCGACAGAGGGCGAAGACGCAAAAGCCATGCGTCAAAAGGGCGAAACGCAGCAGGCATTCTTCGAACGCCTCCTGAACGACCAGGCCACCCGTATCGCACGCGGCACCCCCGGCATCATCGGTAACGGCGTCATGATCGACCACGGCAACGGCGAGTTCTCGGTGCTCGCGCATATGAAGCCCGGCAGCGTCAAAGTCGCGGTTGGCGATACCGTCACAAAGGGGCAGGTCCTCGGCGCCCTCGGTTCAAGCGGAAACTCGACCGAACCGCACCTGCACTATCACGTGTGCGACAAGCCAGATCCCCTACTCTGCGCCGGCATCCCGCTCGCGTTCTCGAACATCGACATCCCCTTGACCGACCTGCCGCGCCCCATCCAATCGGGAGACATGATTGTCACCCGCTGACGTGTAGGAATCACTCTCCCACAAGGGGAGAGTGGGGTGTACCATTCGACATGCGCGCTCACCTCACCGTCGCCAAAGCCGACATCACCACGCTCGACGTCGACGCGATCGTCAACGCCGCGAACAGCCGGTTGACCCCCGGCGGCGGTGTCGACGGCGCGATCAACAAAGCGGCCGGCCCGGAACTCGGCAAAGCGATGATGGCGATCGGCCGCTGCCCGACGGGTGAGGCCGTCATCACCCCCGGCTTCAAGCTGCTCGCCCGTCACGTCATCCACACCGTTGCGCCCGTCTACGCGCAACACAAAGAGGCGGACGTCTGGCGTTTGCTCGCAAACTGCTACAAGAACAGCCTCGCGCTCGCCGCAAAGAACGGCCTGTGGAGCATCGCCTTCCCAAGCCTCGGCACCGGCGTCTACGGCATTCCGATTGCGCGCGCCTGCGAGGTTGCCATCGCGACAGCGCGCGCCTTCGCAACCGAAGACAACGTCCCCGCCGAAATCACATTCTGCTGCTTCTCGGAAACCGACGCCGAAGCCTATCGCGCCGCACTCGCCCGCGCGTCTTAGCCGAGCCGAATATTAGTGACGCCGGCATAAAGCGTCCCATTCCGCTTGCTCGCCAGAATGTAAACCCACCCGCCATATCGGTATTCTCGTCACGGCGAGGACTGACGGATTTTCGTTGGCACCGTCCTAGACGATTCTCCTCTCAGCAACCCAAACCAATCCCGCCCACGCCGGGCCGCCATCATACGCGTACGCAAAATCCAGCGTCGTGTCGCGAACCAGCCCCAGCTTCCTCATCACGCCTCGTGATCGTTGATTGTCTGCGCCGGTGTAGGAATAAATCCTGGCGAGATCGTTGGTCTTGAACGCGTCCTCCAGCGCCGCCTTCGCGGCTTCCGCGGCATAACCCTTGCCCCAGGCGCTGCGCCGCAACCGCCAGCCAATCTCATGATGGGGCCCAAGCGGGTGCGCGGCATCGGGCCTAAACATGACCCCTGCATAGCCTTGGAACACCCCGTCGCCGACTTCGATTGCCCAGCGTGCAATGCCGTGCGCCGACAATGCCGCGCGATAGCGATCGAACTTGGCATCAGCCGCGACCCTGCTGAACGGACCGCCGAGATCGGCCATCACCTCTGCCTCACCATGCATCGCCACGAACTCGGCCCTATGGTCCTCCTGCCAAGGTCTAAGCGTCAGGCGGCGGGTTCGAATCATCGAGCGATCGGTACGCGCCTTCGCGAGGCAGGACAAGATCAAACCCAAGGCGCACCTCAATAGTGAGGTAACAGCAGGCCGCCCAAGGCCCCGGCCCGGGACGCCCCGCACTGTTAAGCGCAAGCCGATCGAACTGTTCTCGCCGAGCCCACCTGCAGATAAGCTCGCCGGCATGCTTGCTGACAGCGAACCTCTTTCAACCGGCCGTGCGTCCCGTCGCGGATCACCCATCTTCGGCGGTCGCGCCCGATTTGCCGTTTGGGTGGTTGCCGCCTGGGTCCTGGTTGCGTTGGCGTGGGCGCCGCCGACGGTAATCATCCAACGAGGCGCGGAGCCGCTCTGGGTCACATTCGTCTTCGTGCTTGTCAGTTTCGTCCCATGGATGATTGCCACACCGTTTCTGTTCCGGTTTGGGAGCAGGTATCCGATTTCCGGGCGCGCAACGGCCAAGCACATGGCACTTCACGTGGTGCTGGGAATCGTCGCGTTACCGGCGCTGACGGCCTTAGGGTTTCTATTGAATGTTTCCCTGCTGGGCATCGCTTCGAACGGCGCCGCGCCGCAGTCGTGGGCCGACTTGTTCGGCGGCGTTGTCGTCAGTACGTTCTACGCTGTCCCAACCTACATCGCAGTGACGGCGGCAGGTCAGGCATTCGTCAACTTCCGCAACTTTCAGAATCGGGAGCGATTGCTGGCGCGGGCCGAATTGCGGGCTCTGCGCGCCCAAATCGAACCGCATTTTTTGTTCAACACGCTGAACGCAATTTCGGCAATCGGGTACGGCGACCCTAAACGTGCGGATGGCGCCATCTCCCGCCTCAGCGACTTCCTGCGGTTGACGCTGAAGGATCGCCCGCCGGAGGTTGCGCTGAAGGACGAGGTAGTCTTCTTGCGGACCTACCTCGATATCCATTCGCTGCTGCTCGGCGAAAAGCTTCAGGTCGCCTTCGAAATCTCGGATGACGCTTGGGACGCCGCAGTACCGGCGATGCTGTTGCAGCCGCTCGTGGAAAACGCCGTGGTGCACGGCATTGGCAAGCGCGTATCGGGCGGCTCCGTGATCTTTACGGCCGCTGTCGAAGGCCGCTCGCTCGCGCTTTCATTGTCGAACGATTGTGCCGATCACGCGGACACGGTGAAGTCCGGTCAAGGCCTGGGATTGCAAAACGTGAGAGACCGCCTGCGCCTGCTTTACGGCGACGAACAAACCTTCGACGCCGGTCCCCATGCGAACAAGTTCGTCGCGCGCATTGCGATCCCGCATCGGCCCAAAGCGGAACCCGGCACATGATACGAATTCGCGCCGCCATTGTGGACGATGTCGAACTCGCGCGCGAGCGTGTACGCATTTATCTGCGCGACGAAGATGACATCGACATCGTGGGCGAGGCGGCGAACGCAGCCGAGGCTCTCAAAATGATCGCGCGCGAGCGGCCCGACCTGTTGTTTCTCGATGTCGCCTTGCCGGATCTGGACGGCTTCGAGATCGCCCGGCGGATCGAAGCCGCGCAACGGCCCATCATCATTTATTTGACCGCGCACGACGAAAAGGCCATCCACGCGTTTGAAGTCAACGCTCTCGACTATCTGTTGAAACCGTTTGATCGCGAGCGTTTCGCCCAAGCGCTCAATCGGGCGCGCGCGCAAATCGCCTTGCGCTCGGGGCATGAACTTAGGCCGGCAATTGGATTTCAACAGCGGCTTGGCGTCAAAGACGGCGAGCGAACGACCCTCGTCGCCGTCGCGGACATCGACTACATCGACGTGGCCGGACACTACTTGTGTATTCATGTCGGCAAAGAAGTTCACTTGCTCCGCGGCTCGCTTGCCGACTTGATGCAGCGGCTCGACCCCCAAGCCTTCGTGCGCATCCACCGCTCCGCTCTGGTGCAGTTCGACCGCATCAAAACGATCGTGGCCCGGCGGAACGGCGACGCAGATTTGGTTCTTCGAGACGGGCGTAAACTCTTGCTGAGTCGCACATTCCGCGACGACCTCCGCGCAAAGTTGGACATGCTGGAGGGCTAACGCCGCCGCCCCACGCACGGCTCGCGCCGCGCAAGGCACGGCTGACACCAAATTCGTCATGGACCCATAGCGCTGGTCCAACGCGCGCGCATACTTGCGGCAAATGAACGGCATATTCTGCGGGAGCCACGAATGAGTGTGTATGCGCAAGAGGCATTGACGCCGAACGCCCGGGTGACGGACTCGCCTGCGGTCGCCCTGCTGACTTGCGCGATCATGTGCGCGCTCTTCTGGATGGGGCACGATTTTTTGGTTGCGCAGGTGCGCCCCCATCTCGACGCGTTACAAAGGCCTGCGGACGCTCCTGCGATTTGGTGGGATGTTGCGATCATGTTTACACGCAGCGGGCCCGCAGAAATCGTCGCCGCATTTCTGCCCGTGTGGCTTTACTGTTTGATCCGGGGACATAGATTTGCCGACCTCGGGTTTAGCCGTGCCGGCACGCCGGTCGCGTGGATCGTGGTGCTCGCGCTGCAGGGCTTGCTGTTCGCGATTGAAATGCGCGGGCCGATCGGTACGGTTGGCGATCGGTTCAACACCTACGCGCTGTATTCATCGTTCATGATCGCAACCACGGCGGCATTTTCCGAAGAGCTATTCTTCCGCGGATTTCTGATCGAGGTGCTGAGACGGGGCGGGTTCAGCAACGTGATTCAAGTCGTGATATCATCGCTGCTGTTCGGCGCCGTGCATCTGACCTACATTCCGCGCGACGTCTATGGGTGGACGATCCCTATCGGTACGGCTATCCTCGGCTTGTTCTGGGGGGCCATCTATATCTGGGGCAAGCGCAGCCTTTGGCCTGTCATCGCGGCGCATTTTGTCAATGACTTCGTCGTGTTGCCGGCGGCGTTCTACCTGATGCTGTCGCACCCGAGTTGATGAGACTGTCCAGTTCATCCGAGCTGCCTGCCATTGACATCATCTGATCGATGTTCTATGTATGTTCCAACGCTCCGGAGCGCTCGTTTCGGCGAGCGAACCGGGGCTGCAACTTGAAAACCGAATCTGTTCTCGATGGTCGTTCGCGAGCCGACAAGCGCGATGAGTGAGGCGGAGTCCGTCTGCACGCTCGGGTGAGGATCGCACCGCCCCAGACGTGCCTCTTCGTCAAGTGGCACACCACTTGTGCCACTTGGACCCCTGTCTCACATGCCTCGCGTTTCGCGGCGGAATTCAGCGGGTTTCGAGCCCTTCAGCCGCGCAAATGAATTGTCTCACTGAGACAGCTACTTCCTCTTCGTATAGATCAAATCGAACGCCGGTTGGAACGTCTTGCCGCCGTCGGTCGACTGTGTTCCCGACTGCCGCACCGTGCCATCCGCGCGCGGCTCGAACGTCATGGTCAGCACAACTTTCTGCTTCTGCGGCGTCGAGATGTCGTCGGCGCGGAACTCCATCTTCCCGTTCGTCCAGGTGCCGATGTAGTGCACTTGATCGCCGGTCGCATCGACCCAGGTCTGGTGCCACCGCCCGTCGGCCTGATCGTAGACGTTGATCGAATGCCCGCCGCCACCCGACGCACTCTTCCAGCTCTCGAAAATCACACAGCCATGGTCGAGCAATTCAATCTTACTCTCGCCGGCCGGCTTGCCATCCTTCGTGGTCGTAACGATCCACTCGCCGACCCAGAACTTGAATTGCTGATACGCCGGGCCAGGGCAGGCAAAGTTCGGCGGCGCTTGCGGCGTAGCAGGCTTCGGGGGCACCGAATCCGCAAACCCGGAGGTCGCCCCAAGAGACACCGCTGCAAAACACAATGCCGTGACAAAGCTACGCTGCATGTCGCTCCCCGTTCGATTTGCAGCCACTTTAGACCAAGCTTCCGCAACGGTCTGTTCACCTTTGGTTGACATTCTGGCCAGGAACCTTATGGTCCCCGGCATAGCTGATCGCGTGCGAGTCCCGCGCGCGGAGCGTCCGGCGGAGCCTTTGGGCCCGCATCGTTCGTGGTTGGGTTGTCTCGCGAGAGAGGCTTGCCAGCCTTGGCAAACAAAGCCCTCTCGCTGGAGTTAATTGAAGTCTGATGTCGTTTGAAAGTCTCGGCCTGTCGGCCGATTTGCTCCGTGCCATCACGGAGGCCGGTTACTCAACGCCCACCCCTATTCAAGAGAAAGCGATCCCGACGGTCCTGGCCGGCCGCGACGTAATGGGCATTGCCCAAACGGGCACGGGCAAGACGGCTGGGTTCACCCTCCCGATGATCCAGCGCTTGGCATCCGGCCGCGCGAAGGCGCGCATGCCGCGCTCGCTGATCTTGGAGCCCACCCGCGAGCTCGCGGCACAGGTTGCCGAAAGCTTCGAGAAGTACGGCAAGTATCACAAGCTTTCGATGGCGCTCTTGATCGGCGGCGTCTCTTACGAAGAGCAAGATACGAAAATCACCCGCGGCGTCGACGTGCTGATCGCAACCCCCGGCCGCCTGCTCGATCACTTCGAGCGCGGCAAACTGTTGCTCAACGGCGTCCAGATCCTCGTGATCGACGAAGCCGATCGCATGCTCGACATGGGTTTCATTCCCGATATCGAGCGCATCACGAAGATGCTGCCGTTCACCCGCCAAACCCTGTTCTTCTCGGCCACCATGCCGCCGGAGATCACACGCCTCGCCGATCAGTTCCTGTCGAACCCGGAACGCATCGAAGCCTCGCGCCCGGCCACGGCCGCAACCACGATCACGCAGAAAATCATTGCGCTGCCGTCGAACGACAACAAGATGAAGCGCGAAGCGCTCCGCCGCCTGATCCGCCGCGAGACGATCACGAACGGCATCATCTTCTGCAACCGCAAGACCGACGTCGACATCGTCCACAAGTCGCTGACCAAGCACGGCTTCTCGGTCGCAGCACTGCACGGCGACCTGCCGCAACCGGTCCGCACGAAGACGCTAGAGAGCTTCCGCGCCGGTCAAGTTCAACTGCTTTGCGCCAGTGACGTCGCCGCCCGCGGTCTCGACATTCCGGCGGTCAGCCACGTCTTCAACTTCGACGTGCCCATCCATGCCGACGATTACATCCACCGCATCGGCCGCACCGGCCGCGCGGGGCGCGAAGGTCACGCGCTAATGCTCGCCGGGCCCGGCGATCACAAGTATCTCGGCGCCATCGAAAAACTGACCGGAATGCCGCTCGCCCGTGAGGAAATGAACGACATCGAGGTGACGCCGGATCGCCATCGTGGCGAAGGCCGCGGTGACCGTGATGGACGCCGCAGCGGCCGTGACCGCAAACGCGGCGGCGACCGCCGTCCGGGCCCGAAGCACGAGCACATCGCGTCTATGGCCCCCGTCGATACCGATGCCGTCGCGGCACAACCCGCCGCCGAGCAACCGACGCCCTCACCACGACCGGAACGCCCGCCGCAGCGCGATCGTCATCCGCGCAAGGAAGGCGGCCAGCATCGCGACCGCCAACCACGCACCGACGCCGCACCGCAACCGAAGGCCGAGCGCGGCCCAAAGCCGCCCGAGAAACGCGAGCGCCGCGACCGTGGCCCGCGCGAAGACCGTGGTGCCGACAATGCGCCGGCAAGCCTGAACGACCACATGCCCGCCTTCCTCATGCGCCCGGTGCCGCAGCACCTGATCAAGCGCAAGAAGGAAAGCGAGCCCGCTTAGTCGCTCAGCGCTTAATCGACCCCGTCAACTGCTTTTGCATCGCGTCGCCGTAGGGCGCGCGAATACCGGCGAGCTGTTTGTCGACGAAGTTCGAGGTCGGCTGGCTATAGACAGCCTTGCGGTGGCTGAACTGTCTGAAGCCGTCGATGCCGTGATAGGCGCCCATGCCCGACGGACCGACGCCGCCAAACGGCAGATCTTCCATCGCCACATGCATGATCGTGTCGTTGACGGTGACGCCGCCTGAGGTCGTACGCGTCAGCACCCGCTCTTTCTCATCGCCGTCGCCGCCGAAGTAATAGAGACCCAGCGGCCGCGCCTTCGAGTTGATGTACCCGATCGCTTCGTCCACCGACTTATACGTCTTCACCGGCAAGATCGGCCCGAAGATTTCGTCCTGCATCACCTTCATGTCGTCGGTCGGATCCAGGATGATCGTCGGCGCGATCTTATGATGCGGCTGCTGGCGCAAGTCTTCCTTCGCCGGATTTACCTCAACGATCTTCGCGCCCTTCGCCTTCGCTTCGTCGATGTAGCCCCGCAGGCGATCAAAGTGCCGCTGGTTGATCACCGATGTGTAGTCCGGATTGTCCTTCAGCGTCGGATACATCCGAGTCGCCGCTGCCGTCGCTTGGGCCACGAATTCGTCGCGTTGTCCTTCGGCCACGAACACATAGTCCGGCGCCAAACAAATCTGCCCGGCGTTCAGCGTCTTGCCGGTCATAACCCGTGCCGCGGTCTGCTCCATATTGGCGCCCTGCCCAACGATCACCGGCGACTTGCCGCCAAGCTCCAGCGTCAGTGGCGTCAAGTTCTCCGCTGCCGCCCGCATCACGTGGTGCGCGATCGATGTGGCGCCCGTGAACAGCAGATGGTCGAACGGCAAGCGGCTGAAGGCTTCGCCGACGTCGGGACCGCCGGTGCACACGGCAATCTCCGCCTCGTCGAACGCCTTCCTGAACATCCGCGCCATCAGCTCCGACGTCGCCGGCGTGAACTCTGACGGCTTAATCATGCAGCGATTGCCCGCGGCCAGAATGCCCGCCAGCGGCGTAAACGTCAGATTGACCGGGAAGTTCCACGGCGAGATCACGCCGACCACGCCCAGCGGCTGGTAGTGAATCTCGGCCTTTGCGCCGAACCAGCCCAGGATCGCGGGCGTGGGCTTGCGCTTCTCCACCTTCATCCACTTGCGCAGGTTTTCCTTCGCGTGCTTCAGCGGACCGATCGAGCCCGACACGTCGGTGAACTTCGACATCTGCGGCGAGCGGCTGCCGAAGTCTTTGTTCAACGCGTCCGCGATTTCGTCCTGATGGTCCACCAACAGCGCGACGCAGCGGTCAATCCGATCGATCCGAGTCTCTGCGCTCGGCGGCCCGTCGTTCAGATAGGCCTTTCGCTGTTTCTCCAGGATCGCCCGCAAGTCCTGATTTGCTGCCGGTTTCGAAGCCAAAGCCGTACTCATGAGAGATCTCCATCCCTTGTCGAATTTCTGGTGGTTCGCCTTATAGACGAAAACGCGCCCTGTCGCGAAAGCCAGCCCGTTAACGCCCAAGCAACCAAACCAATAGGAAGCCCCCCCTTCAGCGCGAGCGGCCGCATCCGAGAACACACGCTACGCGCGAAATTTAGCAAATTGTTTCCGGTTTCCGCCGCATTCTCCGCGTCAAGAAATGTTGCGTTCCGCGCCTCGAAGCGCGGCTGGTGGGGAGATTGCACAGTGCACTATTGGGAAATGCCTGAACACGCCCGGACCCTCGGCTCCCGCACGCTGGAGCTGATGCGCGAGTACGAGGCCCTGCCAACCCCACCGAACTACGAACTCTGGTTCTGCTACGCCGCCGGTCAGAACGCCGAGTTGATCCGCGCCCTCGACGACGCGGTCGCCGACGGAAAGATCAAGGACATCAACGCTATGCGCGACTTGCACGCCCGCCACTTCGGCGGCGGCACGAACGTCGCCATGGACGAGATGGGCGCGAAACTGCAGCAGGAAGTACAGAAGTTCGCCCACATGCTGGAAGACGCCGGCCAGGACACGGCCACCTATGGCAAGACATTGAACTCGGCGGCGTCGCAATTGAACTCCGGCAATGTCGCCCAGATCAAAGCTGTCGTGGAAGGCATGATCGCGGCCACCCGCGCCATGGAAGCCAAGCACAAGACGCTTGAACAGGATCTCAAAGCATCCGCGAACGAAGTCACTGCGCTGCGCTCCCGCATAGAGACGATCCGCCAGGAGAGTCTGGTCGATGCACTGACCGGTCTCGCCAATCGCCGCTGCTTCGACGAACGCATGCAGCAAGCCATTCGCGAAACGCAAGTCGAAGGCGGAGACCTCTGCCTCTTGTTTGCCGACGTCGACTTCTTCAAGAAATTTAACGACACCTGGGGCCATGCAACCGGCGACCAGGTGCTTCGACTCGTCGCGCAGTGCTTGAAGGCGAACACCAAAGGCCGCGACACCGCCGCCCGCTACGGCGGCGAGGAATTCGCGGTTGTTCTACCACACACATCGATCGAGAACGCGATCAAGCTCGCCGAACAGATCCGCCGGGCGGTGGAATCGAAGAAGATCGTGAAACGATCGACCGGCGAAACGCTGGGCTCGATCACGATGTCGCTCGGCGTCGCGAAGTTCGCACCGGGCGAGGCCATCGCCGACGTGGTCAACCGCGCCGACCAGTGCCTTTATGCAGCCAAACGCGCTGGCCGCAACCGCGTCATGTCCGAGTGGACTGTTGACGTAACGGAAGCGAAGACGGCCTAACGCCCCCAAGGGCATTGCACGAAATCAAGTCCTGTGGTGGCTTGGGGGCGCAACCCCCGAGACCACCCGATGGCCTACGAAAACATCCTTGTCGAAACGAGCGACGGCATCGCCACGCTCACGCTCAATCGCCCCACATCGCTCAACAGCCTGAACAAAGGCCTGATCGACGACATCCGTGCCGCCCTGCGCACGCTGCGCAACGATGACGGCGTCAAGGCGCTGATCGTCACCGGCTCCGGCCGCGGCTTTTGCGCTGGCGCCGATCTCGCCAACGCCGGCTTCAACGACGGCGTCACCCGCTCGGTCGGCGAAGGCATCTCGCACTCGATGGAGATCGGCTACAACCCGCTCGTGCGCGACCTCACCGGCTTTCCTAAGCCCGTCATCGTCGCTGTCAACGGCGTCGCAGCCGGCGGTGGCGTCGGCCTCGCATTGTGCGGCGACATCGTACTCGCCGCGAAGTCGGCGTACTTCGTCCAAGTCTTCGGTCCGAAGCTCGGCCTCGTGCCCGACATGGGCTGCACGTGGTTATTCCCGCAACTGCTCGGCCGCGCTCGCTCCCGCGCCCTCGCGCTCCTCGGCGATCGCTTGCCCGCAGACAAGGCCGCCGACTGGGGCCTCATCTGGGCCGCCGTCGACGACGCGCAGTTGCTGACAGAAGCTCGCGCACTCGCGCAGCGCCTGGCCAAGGGCCCAACGTTGGCATTCGGCAAGATCAAACACGTACTGGATGCGGCCGCAGAGAACAATCTCGACCAGCAACTCGAACTCGAACGCCGTACGCAACAGACGCTCGGCGACACGGAAGACTTTCGCGAAGGCGTCACCGCCTTTCTGACCAAGCGCGAACCACAATTCAAAGGCAAATGACGGAGACAACAACATGGAATTCGAACGCGTAAAGGTCGACGTGCACGGCCGCGTCGGCGTGCTGACCCTGAACCACCCGGAAGTGATGAACGCGGTCAGCCCCGAAATGCTCAAGGGCCTGATCGCAGCAATGAACTACGTCGAGAAACCGGACACCGGCCTGCGCGCGCTGGTCTTCACCGGCATCGGCCGCGGCTTCTGCGCTGGCGCCAACCTCTCCGGCGGCCCGTCCTCAGGCGCCTTCGCCCCTGAGGAGCGCGACGCCGGCGCGGCACTTGAAACCGCCTACCACCCGTTCCTGCGCCGCCTGCGCAACCTGAAAATCCCGCTCGTGACGGCGGTAAATGGTGCCGCCGCGGGCGTCGGCATGAGTTTCGCGATGATGGGCGACATGATCCTCGCAGCAAAGTCCGCGTACTTCCTGCAAGCGTTCCGCCGCATCGGTCTCGTGCCCGACGGCGGTTCAACCTGGCTGCTGCCGCGCCTCGTCGGCAGCGCCCGCGCGAAGGAGCTCTCTCTCCTCGGCGACAAGCTAAGCGCCGATAAAGCGCTCGAGTGGGGCCTGATCAACCGCGTCTACGACGACGCCGACTTGATGCCCCAAGCGATGACGCTCGCCGAAGAACTCGCGCACGGCCCAACCGTCGCGCTCGGCCTCATCCGCCAGCTTTACTGGCAGAGCCCGTCGAACACCTACGAAGAACAGCTCGACGCCGAGCGTCAGGCCCAAAAGGTCGCCGGCCGCGCTGCAGACTTCACGGAAGGCGTCACCGCCTTCCTGCAAAAGCGCAAAGCCGACTTCAAGGGCCACTAACTACTGATCGCCCGGCACTTCCGGGAAACGAACGACGATCCGCGTCCGACCCGACTTGGGCGCGGTCACCTTTGCGGTCTTGGTGATCCCTTCAAAGGTCCCCGAAACCGTGTACTTGCCCGGCAGCAGGTCGGCCAAAATCCAGGCGCTGTCGCAGTTCACCTGAAACAGTGTCTTGCCGCCCTCGTCCGCAACCAAGACATCGACGTTGCTCAAGTACTGCGCCGCCGCGTTCGCGAACTCAATCCGCACCGCAAAGCCCGGCCAACGCGGGTCGGACCGCGCTTCATCGCCGACACCCGTGCAGGCAAGGTTGATGCCGTCGATCACAGTCGGTTCGTCGATCGGCATCGTCGTCGCACTGTCGGCCCGCGCGACCGCGCTGCCGATGAAAGCCGCTGCGACAACACACGCGGCGAACGTCAATGGATGCATGAGAACTCTCCTCCCAAACGAGTCAGCCCCAGCCTCCCACACTTTATCAGAAATTCACCCGCTGCGTGATTGCCCCATCGACAATCAGATTGGCGCCGGTCGTAAAGGACGACACCGGGCTCGCCAGGAACACCGCCGAATTCGCGATCTCCTGTGGCGTGCCCATACGGCCCGTCGGATTTGCCTTCAACGAGGCCGTGTACCGGTCCGGCATGTTCTGCTCGATCATGTGCCAAACACCGCCCTTGAAATAGACCGTTCCCGGCGACACCACGTTCACCCGCACCCGCCGCTTGGCGAACTCGCGCGCCAGTCCCTTCGCATAATGGATCAACGCCGCCTTCACGGCGCCATACGCGTTACCCGCTTGCGTCTCCGCCGCCGACACCGACGAGATAAACACCGCCGACGCATCGCCGCCCTCACTCGCCGATTTCTCCAAATGTGGCCGCGCCGCCTCGAACGCGTTCACCGCGCCCAGAATGTCGATCTTGAGCAAAGACTCCCAAGCCTCGGCATGCGCGCCCATCGTCAGCGCACTCGCGTTCGACACCAGAATATCGAGCCCGTCGAACGTTTGGGCGACATTCTCGACCCAGGTCTTGAGTTCGCTGCCCTTCGCAATATCGACCGACGCACCAGTCACGCGGACGCCGAACTTCTTCAGCGCCGCTACCGCCTCTTCTACCTGTTCGGGATTGCGCGCACAGATCGCAACGTCGGCGCCTTCGGCCGCCAGCGTTTCCGCGATGGCGCGACCGATGCCGCGCGTTCCGCCCAGAACGACCGCGCGCTTACCCTTCAATTGCAAGTCCATCTGAACACTCCTTAGAGTTACGGGAAAATCTTGGTCACAAACGCCTTCGGATCAAACCGAACAGCAGGCGTGCCCAGCGCGAAGCCGACGCTCAGCCGCGAGTCGGGCTGCATCTCCGGGGGCGGCGCACCGAATGACAAGCGCGCACTTTCTGCCCGGTCCGCAAACGCCAACCGTATCGCCTTTGTCAGATCGTCGATCTGCGTCTCATTCTGCGACACCAGCACATCGCGATCTGTCGGCACGCTTGCAGGCAAATCCGGCCACGGCCCGTCTCCCTCGCGCGGGATGCGGATGAAGAAACCCCGACGCGCATGAAACCGGCCGCGTTGCGGCTCCGCGAAGTTGCCAAGCATCACCAGATCAAATCCATCCGCCCGCATCTTCTCCCGGTCGAGCCGCGCCCACAGCGCCTTGATCTCTTGATACTTGCGCGGCAAATCGATCATCGACGTTTTCGTCACGAAGTCGACCTCCACCGCGCGACGAAATCCTGAAGGCGCCGGTATCTCCAGCGCAGTCTCAACCGTGAACGTTCCGAACCCGGCAACCTCCATCTTCTGGCTGGCCGGAGGTGTCCACGCCGCCGGATCCTGCGCCGTCATCCATGGAGCTTTGCCCGGCTGCCGCAGCCACACGTCGTTCGCGCCGCGCACGAACACGAACTCCTCTGCTGACGTCTGCCCAGGCAACCGCACTTTCACTGTCGCCCGGCCGTAGTACCCCTTCTCGGCCGCGCCCATCAGCACCGACTCGAACAGCCGGTCCACGCCCTCGAGCAACCGCTCCTTATCTTCAGAGATTTTCTGATCGCCCGGGACGACATCGATCGAAATCGATTTCGGATTCGCAACGCGCGCAATCGTGTTGCTCGTACCCAGCAACTCAAAACTGTAGCCGTCGCCCAAATCCAGCATCGTGCCGGCAGCCTTCGCCGGCGCCGCACCAACCCATGCGAGCAGCAAAAAAATCAAGCAAAACTGGCGAACCATGCCCAACGGACCCCACCCCGAATTCTTGGCTAACGCCGAACCCTAGGCGACCCCGCCGAAGCTGGCAATGGCCGCTGACAAACGTCACCTTGATCCGCACACAGACGAAAAACGCGACGCTCAAAATGGCTAACTCTACGTTGCACGAGAACGTTGGTTTCCGAAGTGTCAAGTAGCGAGAAAGCGGTCACAGACAAACCGATTTTCACTTGCATGGCGATGGTCGCTTCGCCATCTTTCCGCCGCGACTGGCTTTGCCGAAAGACGAGTGCATAAAGACGTGCCGCAGTGCCGACTGGTTCCGGTGTATGACGCGTCCCCCGCCCGCGATCTCTGAAGCAAACTTGTCATGCGCGTTGGTACGCACGCGGGCAGTCTGCGGCGCGGCCGTTGTATCTATGAAGGAATGGACTGAAAGATGACTATTGGCGTTGTCAAATTCTTCAACACCGCGAAGGGCTACGGCTTCATCGCGCCGGATGGCGGTGGCAAGGACGTGTTCGTGCACATCACGGCCCTGCAGCGCTCGGGTATTCAAGAACTTGCCGAAGGTCAGAAAGTGACCTTCGAAGTGGCCCCGGGCCGCGACGGACGAATTTCGGCCGACAGGCTGAAGGTGATTTAGCAACAACGCGATAACATTCAGTCGAACTTCCGCGGCGTGTGGTGCTCCACACGCCGTCTTCGTTTTCCTTGCACGCAGGCGCAGTCTTGCCCATAGACTGCCGGCCCATGAAACCAAAAAACGCCGTTGTCATTCTCCTCGACAGTTTGAACCGCCACATGCTGGGCGCCTACGGCGGCACCGAGTTTGCCACGCCCAACCTCGATCGCCTGGCCAAACGCGCCTTGCGCTTCACCAAGCATCACGCTGGCGCCCTACCCTGCATGCCCGCGCGTCACGACATTCTCTGCGGTGCGTGGGACTTTCTGTGGCGCCCCTGGGGCTCGGTCGAGATTTGGGAAGACCCAATCACCTACCCCCTCCGCCGCGCCGGTGTGGTGACACAGTTGATCTCCGACCATCCGCATCTCTTCGAGAGCGGCGGTGAAAACTACCACGTCGATTTCACAGCGTGGGACTATCAGCGCGGACACGAGGGCGACGCCTGGAAGACACGGCCGGACCCCAGCTGGGCCGGCGCACCGCGCTACGGCCGCCCGCACATGCCCTATGACAACTCGCGCGGCTGGTTTCGCGGCGAGGAAGACTTCCCCGGCCCGCGCACAATGGCCGCGGCCGCGAAGTGGCTCGACGACAACGCCGGACATCATGACCGGTTCATGCTGTTCGTCGACGAGTTCGATCCGCACGAGCCGTTCGACACACCCGAACCCTATGCTTCGCTCTACGACAAGGACTGGGAAGGTCCACATTTGATTTGGCCGCCCTACATGAAGGACGCTGTCGCCAAGGGCGTATTGACCGAGCGCCAGGCGCGCCAGATCCGAGCCCAGTACGGCGCGAAGCTCACCATGATCGACGCCTGGTTCGGACGCATTCTCGATGCGCTGGACCGCAACAAGCTTTGGGACGACACCGCGGTCATTCTCTGCACCGACCACGGCCACTACCTGGGCGAGAAGGACATGTGGGGTAAGCCGGCCGTGCCGATCTACGACACGTTGGGCAAGATCCCGCTGCTAATCGCCTGGCCCGGCCAAGCACCACGCACAGTCGATGCCCTGACCACCAGCGTCGATCTGTTCGCCACCCTGGCCGATCTCTTCGATGTCACGGTCCGGCAGCGCACGCACGGCAAGTCGCTCATTCCGTTGATCGATGGCACTGCGACCAACGTGCGCGATTGGACGCTGCTAGGGGTGTGGGGCCGCGAGGTCCACATTACCGACGGCCGCTGGAAGTACGCCCGCGCGCCGGTAGCGAAGAACGAGCCGCTGCCGATGTTCTCGAACCGCTGGTCGACGATGCCGACGCACGTGCTGACCCGCGAGCAGGAACTGCCGCTGCCGGACCAACGCGCCAAGCTCGGCCGGATGCCGGGGAGCACTGTCCCCGTAATACATCAGACCTGGGATGCGAGCGATGCGGTGCCCTTCTGGGCCTGGACGAAGTTCACCGGCCATCACCTGTTCGACACGGCGAACGATCCGGCCGAAAACGAAAACCGCGCGGGTGGTGCCGACGAAGCACGCTTGCGCGATCTCTTGCGTACCGCATTGACCGAAATCGAGGCGCCGGCGGAGCAATTTGCTCGCCTCGGCCTCATCTGACCGCATCTTCTACGCGTGCCGCAGCGCGAGAGCACGCGCCGACACTTCTGGCTCGAACCGTCCCTTAACTTGCATTCGTTAAAAATTCCTTAAGCTCCCTCGAGCGACTCAGTGAGTCTTAAGAAGGGGTAAACGATGGTCGGCGACGAAGCGCAATCGACGAACGCAGACGGCGGCGGCCGTCGTGTTGCAGTTTTCGTGGGCAGCCTCGCGCTCGGTGCGATCGGTGTCTGGTTCAGTCACGGAACCAACTCCGAAAACGCGCAGGCCGCGACAGTGGGTTGCGATGGCACGGTCGCCAAAACACAACTGGCTTCAGCCGATCCTCAACACCTAAGCCTGCCGCTGCAAAACCCATGCACGAGCCCCGTTGCCCTTAACGCCGGCCATCCGAATTGGCATCAGGCAGCGGTCCTGGCAAGCCAACCGCCGCGGCTCAACTTGCGCACCAGCCTGCAGACGGACGACGTCTCCACCCACCGTACGCCACTGCGCGAACGTTTCGCGGCGAGCGTAGAGGCGCTGCGCACCAAGCCCGAAAGCGATGTGGTCGAGATCGCAACGACCGTTGACCCGATGCCCGACCCCACCCTGCTGGACGAACTCGACCACCGGGCGGATACGCTTGACCTCTGCGGGTCTGCTGGATCCGGTCTAACCTCCGGCGACTGCGACCCGCCACCCGTTGAAGACATAGACGACGGCGGCGAGCGCGGCGAGCATCATGGCGACGGCGGCGAAGGTGGAGAGCGCGGCGACGACGATCACGCCGACGACGACCACGGGGGCGAGGGCGGAGAACACGGCGATGACATCGCCGGCAACGACGACCACGGCGGCGAACATAGTGACGGCGGTGGCGGTGGCGACCGCGATTGCGACGACACCGGTGGCGAGCGCGGTGGCCGCGACGACGGTCATCACGGCGGTGAGGGCGGCGAAGGCGGAGAACGCGGCGGCGGGCACGGTTAGGCCCGAGCCCGAACCGCCACAGCCCTAAATCTCAGCGCGCCATCTGCTGGTTCAGTTGCTCAACGAACCCTTGCGGCACGTTCAAGCGTTGCGCCAACATCGCAAGGTAGTTGCGCTCTTGATCGTTCGCCTGATCGATCACGATCGCGGAAGCCGTATAGAGCTGCGCCGCCACCTCCGGCGTCGTTGCGTGCTTGGCAACGTCTTCTACATTCAAAGGCTTCGCCAACTCGCCAAGCAAGAAGGCTTTCTCTTCCCCCGACAACCCCGCCTGCTCCATCTGCCCGAAAATCTTCTGGCTCTCGGCTTTGTCGACCTGACCGTCAGCCTTGGCCGCCGCGATCATCGCGGTAAGCACGGCGGTCCCAAGCGCGTTCTGCGCCGGCGCCGGCAGCGCATTCGATCCGAACCCGGCTGACGCCGCCGCCGGGTTGCTCTCCGCCGATTTCATGAAATCGCCGATGCCCGGAATGTTTCCGAGCACGCCGCCCAGTGTATCCCGCATACCACCGTGGCTGCGTTGCTCGGGCGGCAACTGACTTTGCTGCTGCTGATAGCGCTGCCAAGCTTGGTACGCGAGCGTACCCACGATCGCAACGCCGCCGATCTTCGCGATCCCGCCGAGCCCGGCCCTCTTCGCCAAAGCCCCACCCAGCATGCCGGCAACAACGCCGGTCGCCATCCCACTGTTCAGGAACTGGTCCAGCATCTTCTTCGCATCAATTGCCATCAGGGATCCTCCTTTTAGGGTCCACAACAGATCGTGCGTTTGCCGCCGATATCAAGCGCCGAACCGTTCCAAAATCCACGGCACGACCGCGTCCATGACTTTCTCCACGTCTGGGGCCTCGCGCGCGCCGAACTCCGGCTCGAAATAGTGCCGAGCCTGCGGAAAATCGACGTAAGTCTTGTCCTTCGCGCCGATCGCCTGGAACATCGGCAGCGCGTCGGTCTTCGGAAAAATTTCCTGGTCCTTACCAGCATTGATGAACAGTGACGGCTCGTTGATTTGCGGCAGGTCGTGCAGTTGGTTCGCCTGGCTCGACACGCCCGACCACGTCGAAAGCCACGCATGCGGCGTCGCCTGGCGGCCGAAGCCGAAGAACTTCCAGTTCATCAAATCCGGCCGGGACGAAAAGATCGAACCATAGTCGCGCGCCGACGGGTCCAAATGGTTGTCGACGTAGTGCGGGTTCGCCATCGTCCGATAGATCGTGAGCACTGGCTCGAACGCCTCGCGCTGCAGCACCTGGCGCTGGCGCGCCGCGGGCAGCTTCGCGAAACCCGGATCGTTGTGCAACACCTCCGCACGCTCGTTCTCCGCTATCATTGCGCGCGCGATCGCATCGATCCGCTTCACGCGCTCGATTTGCGCGGCGCGAAAGCGCTTCACGAACGCCTCGTCGTAGCGCGACCACACCGCATCCGATCCGTCGCTCTTCGACGGCATTATGAAACCGTTGCGCTCGTCGTACATGTCGAACGCGGGGTCGGTCAGCTGCGGCTGCGTCTCGTCGACGACGGAAGGGTCGATGATCTCATTCATGATCATCCCCTCGCCCTTATGCGTGGATATATAGACCATGCCGTCGGCGGGAATCATCTCCGCCTCGTTCAAGTGCGTGCGCCGCCCGCCCGGAGTCTTTGCAATGCGCGAGCCTTTCGCTTTCTTCGCCTGCGCTTGATAGAAACCGTTCAACGCCCCGCCGCCGGAATTACCGACCAGCACGACATTCGTCACGCCACGCTTGTTCTTCAGGTACGAAACGCAGGACGCAACATCGAGAATGATCTCCTCATGCGTCGTGGTCACGTCGTTGTTCGGATTGCGCGTGTTCGCGCCCATGCAAAGCACACCGGCATCGACAAGCCGTGGAATGACATAGTGATGCGTGAAGTCCGCACGCGGATGCATCACGACGATCGCCGTCTTCGGTTTCGGATTTTTCTTCGGGCTCCACACCAGCGCGCGGTGCTCGCGAAAGTCCGGCGCCTTCAAGATCAAATTCTCGACCTCGAACGCATCCGGCCGCCGGCGCATATTCATCGGCGCCCCACCCCAATAGGTCTTCGAAATCAACTGCATCAATCGCGCCCTCACGAATGCTCGAAGAATTTTTCGGCGATTAACCGCCCGTTTACCAAGCGATGTTTATATGTCTGCAACGAAGATGATCGAAACGTTGAAAGAGGTTTCCCGCCCCATCACCCAGTAAACGCCCGGCGTACTCGGGCACTCTCCTTGGCAAGGATGAAACTCTAGAGCCCGGCCCTGTGCCGGGCTTTTGAGTTTTGGCAGTGCGAGTTCGGCGCTCCGCCACCGAAAACAGCATCAACTGACCTGTAACCCCGAAACAACCCCAGATTTCAGCCACTTTTCCCGTAACTTTGCCGCTACCTGGACGTAACTTGTAACGGGTCGGAGTCGGGTGCTGGAGACGAGGCTGGAGATCGAATTTGGGCTCATTGTGCATGAGAACAATAATAGAACATTGAGGCCCGCCGCGCAAGCCAAATGACCGCTAAGCCGCCGACCGCGCCCCCTGGCGCAGATCGTCCGCGAGCCCCTGCCCCATAAGATCGACAAAGTTCCCGGCGTAGAAACGCTCCGCCACCCGCGGCGGCAGCCCGGCCAGGCTGTCGTCGAAACGCTTCACGGGGTTCCGGCCGCCCTCGACGTGGGGGAAGTCGCTGGAGAAGAGACAGACCTCCTCGCCGGCGTTGCGGATGATCCAACCGGAATCCTCGTGGCTGTAGGGCGTGACGCGAACTTGGCGCTTTACGAAGTCGCTGGGCTTGAGCGACAGCTTCTTCAACCGCTCCTCGCCCTTGCGGAACGCCTCGGCGCCCGCATCCATGTAGCGCATCCAGCTTGGCAGCCACGACGCGCCAAGCTCGATCACCCCAATTTTGAGTTTGGGAAACCGGTCGAGCACCCCGTCAAAAATCATCGCAGCCAATGTCAGCATCACCGAATGCGGGATCATCATGAAGGACACCGAGGTGAAGTTCTCCTCGCCGCCATGAAAATCCTTCACCGTCGGCATACCGTTGTTGAAGTAGTCGGGGTTCAGCTTCTCCTCACCGCCCACATGGAACAGGATCGGTAAGCCCGCCTCCTCCGCCATCCGCCAAATCGGATCGAACGCGACATGGCTCGGCGAATGCCCCTTCGGGCAGCGCGAGGGGATCATCAACGCCTTGGCACCGCCCGCGATCGCCGCCGCCGCCGTCACGCGAGCCCGCTCAAAATCGGCGAGCGGCACATAGGCCGTCGCCAAGAAGCGCCGGTCGACCGAACAGAACGCCGTCATCATCCGGTTGTGCGCTTCCGCCGTCGCATATCCGAGCACCGGGTTCGTCTCGTCCAACCCGAAATTGCCGAGACACCACGTCGTGAACACAAGCTGGCTGCGAAAGCCCAACAGATCCAACGCCCGCGGCCGGTCGGCCGGCATGAACGCACCCAGGGCCTCGTAATCCTTGCGCAGAAGAATGTTCTCTGCCGCGCCGGCACGAAACGCCGCATCCCCCTGCTTCACGCGCGCCTCACGCACCCATTGCCCATCGCGCGGCCAAGCCCGAAGCTTCGGCAACGCGTCATAGTCGGCGCGATGCTTCTGCTCGATAAAGTCGTCGAGACAATCCGCCAATTCCATCAAGTGCGAGTCGGCATCATGAACCAAGCGATTTTCGACATAAGGCATGGGCTGGCCTCCCGGCGTTTCATGGATGATTACGGAGGATCGCCGCAAACGCAACCGCCGTAGATTGGAACGCCAGAACGTAAGGGGGCTCGGCCCCTCCAATCAGCGCCGGCGCGCGCCTAGCTTTCAAAGCATCTCACGCAAAGCCGGCAAGAAGAAGTTGAAACACGAACAGCACGAAAAACACGAAGCGCTGCGGCCCGACTGGGAGACCCTTCGGCGCAAAGCGCCGTAAGGTAAGGCGCGCTACGCGCGCAGGCGCCTGTCAGTCGCGCTGAGTGCCTTCGTGAAGTTCGTGCTGTTCGTGGTTCAACTTTTTCTTGGCGGCTTAGCGGCTTGGCGTGAATCACTTCGAGCATAGCAACGCACACGCCGGCCGCCTGTCGCCCTGAGCCTCTCGGCGTTCGTGTCGCTCCAACTACACTCGCGCGAAGATCGCCTCGAGGCTGGTCAGGTTCATCCCGTGCTTCACGTAGTTGTACGGCGTCAGGTTCACCGCCTTGATCAGCCGCCGCGCGATCTCCGTCCCCACGCCGCCGTCCTCGCGCGGCACCATATCGAAGTCGAGCACGTTGATGCAGGCGAGATCCTGCTCGAACGCCTGCACGCCGCTCAGGCCTGTGCCCGTCATCCAACTCAGCAACAACCGGTTCACGCCCTCATGCGCCACGACCAGCGCCGTATGCCAACCGGGTTCGGCGAGTAGCCGCGTCAACGCACCGACCGAGCGCGCCTGGACATCGCCAAACGCGTCACCGCCCATCATCCGCGCGCCCGGCACCGCCGCCTGATCGAACTCGAACGTCATCCGCGCCGCGAGTTCCTCGCGCGTCTTGGCATTGAAACGACCGCCACCCTTGATCTCAACCAGGTCGCGGTCAGCCTCCAGCGTCAGATGTCCCGCATCCGCACTTGCCGTCAACACAAGCTCCGCCGTCTGCTGCGTCCGCGGCAACCCCGAACACAGCGCGCGATCGAAGCGGACATGCGCAAGCGCTAGCCCGCTCGCCCGTGCCTGCTCCCGCCCGAGCGGCGTCAACGGCACGAGGTCCGTGTGCCCCGTCTCCCGCACCTCGCGACCGAAGTAATCGACATGCCCATGTCGCATCAAATAGATGCGCCGGCGGCCAGTGGTGCCTGGAAGAGCGGTCAACGCGCTAAACCGCCCCGACCGCCTTCAACGACGCGATCTCCGCGGCGTCGAACCCGAAATCGCCGAGCACTTGGTCGTTATGCTGCCCGCAGGTCGGCGCCACGCCCTGGATCTCCGGCTTCGTCCGGCTGAAGCGTGGTGCTGGCGCTGGCTGTACGACGCCCTCAAGCTCTACGAACGTCGCGCGTGCCTTGTTGTGCGGATGGTTCGGCGCCTCGGCGAGCGACAGCACCGGGGCGTAGCAAACATCCGAGCCTTCCATCAACTTGTCCCACTCCGCGCGCGTTTTCGTTTTCAGCACGCGCCCGATCTTCTCCTTCAGCGAAGGCCACTTCGAGCGGTCCATCTGCGATTGGAAGTCCGGATCGTTGATCCCCGTCTTCTCAAGCAGCAGCGCATAGAATTGCGGCTCGATCGAACCGATCGATACCCACTTGCCGTCCGACGTTTCGTACGTGTCGTAAAAATGCGCACCGCCGTCGAGCAGGTTCTGTCCCTTCTCGTCCGTCCACATGCCCATCGCTTTGAAACCGTAGAACATCGACATCAACGACGCGGCACCATCCGTCATCGCACTGTCGATGACCTGTCCTTTGCCCGAGCCGCGCGCTTCGAACAATGCGCACGCCATGCCGAACGCGAGATACAACGCACCGCCGCCGAAATCGCCGACGAGATTGAGCGGCGGAACAGGCGAATCGCCTTTGCGTCCGATCGCATGCAACGCGCCGGTAAGTGCGATGTAGTTAATGTCATGTCCTGCTGCGTGTGCCAGCGGTCCCGTTTGCCCCCATCCGGTCATGCGGCCGTAAACCATCTTGGGATTTCTCTTCAGTGCGACATCTGGTCCGAGCCCCAATTTCTCCATTACTCCAGGTCGAAAACCTTCAAGAAGCGCATCCGATTGCGCGATCAACTTGAGGGCGACTTCGACGGCCTCGGGTCGCTTGAGATCGAGTGCGATTGAACGACGTCCTCGACTTGTGATGTCGAACTTGTTTGCGCCGCGCCCACCCTTGCGATCGATGCGTACAACTTGTGCGCCCATATCGCTGAGCAACATCGCGCAGAAGGGGCCAGGACCTATGCCTGCGAACTCGATCACTTTCACGCCATGCAGCGGACCCATCACCTTTTCTCCTTAATTCAATGACTATATGACGACCTCGAACGGTTTAGTTCATCGCGAGCTGAGCCGCAAACGTGAAGACGGAGTGCCTCATGAGTCTGCGTAGTGTCGCCGCGGCAACCGCGTGCATCGTCTCAATGTTGTTGGTCAGCCAAGCGCCGTCGCGCGCCGACGGCATGCCGGCTGCAGAAGATGAAAACTACAATCCCGTTCCCTCCAAGCCCGGGGTGCCCGCGCCCGGCGTCACGCAACCGGCGCCGATCAAACCGGCAAAGCCTGTGAAGCCTGTCACAAGCGTGAAGCCATCGAAGCCTGCTGTGGCGAAACCGGAAAAGCCGACAGCGCCGCTCTCAACGCCGGCACCTGTATCGACACCCGCCCCCGCGACGACGCCGACGCCGCCTGCTTCGACACCGGCGCCCGATCTGAAGCCCGCGCCGGTCCCCGCGACCGAACCAGCACCGGTGCCGCAACCTTCACCGACCGCGACGCCACCGTCTGCGCCGCCAGTCACCACGCCGCCCCCGGCAGCAGCCCCGGTCACGCCGCCGGCAACGCCTGCCGCAACGCCGGCGCCGGTGCCATCGACCGATCCAGCAGTCATCGCCAGCAAGAAGCCCGTTTACGAAATCATCAACGTGGACGTTCAAGTCGCCGAGCGCCAACCGCCATTCGCCACCGTACTCGTCAAAGGCACGTCGCGCACCGGCGGCTGGAAGAACATGGAACTACGCCCGCTGCAAACCTTCGCGCCCGAAGTCGGCATGCGCTCGTTCACGCTCGTGGGCACGCCGCCGGACGGACCGGCAACGCAAGCGATCACCACCGTGACCGCAGCCTTCACGATCGACCCGCTTCCGGCCGACGTGAAGACAATCCGCGTCCTCGCCGAAACCAACGAAGGCGCACGGACGTTCCGCTAGTCAGAAAAGTTCAACACTAAGCGCATAAAGGGCACCGACATGTTGGTGCCCTTTCGTTTGCGCCGGTGCTGGTGTCGCTGCAGATTATCTCAAGTGCCGCAGCGCACGCTCAAGCCAGCAGCTGCCCATCGTCCAGCGTGAACAACGACCCCGTGATGAACCCCGCGTGCTTTGAGCAAAGCAGCAGCAGCATCGCGTCCAGATCCTCTTCCTTTCCCAGGCGACGCCGTGGGAAGCTTGCCACCTGCTTCTTGCCCCCCTCGGTCGCAAACCATTCGCTGTTGAGTTCCGTTTCGATGAAACCGGGACAGAGTGCATTCACGGCGACGTGATATTTCGCCCACTCCCGCGCCAAGCCCTTCGTCATCATCGCGACAGCCGCTTTCGACATGCTGTAGGCGACCAAGCCCGGCAGCGCCTTGAATGCACCGATCGAAGCAACGTTAACAATTCGACCTTGGAGCTTCTGCTCCACCATGCGCGACCCGACCGCCTGTGCGACGAAGAATGCACCCTTCACGTTCGTATCCATCAACCGGTCGTAGTCCGCTTCGCCAAGCGTGCTCGCACTCGATTGCACGTTCATTCCAGCATTATTAACGAGTATGCTGATCGGGCCCGCGAGCCGCTCCGCCTCCGCAACGCACGCGCGAATTTCCGCAGCCTGTGTCACGTCCAACGCCAAGGGAAGCGCGCGCCCGCCTCGGCTTTCGATCTTTGTTTTCAAGGCTTGCAGCCGATCGATGCGCCGCCCGGTAATAACGACAGTCGCGCCCGCGTCGCTCAAAACTTCCGCGAAACGAAGACCGAACCCGCTTGTCGCGCCCGTGATGAACGCTGTCTGTCCGTTGAGGTCGAACGTTACTTTCGAAGTCATGATGGTGTCCAAAAAAGGTTGCGGACAATTATCCTTAAACGCCTGCGTGCGTCACGCTCGAATGCGAAAACTTCTTTTCTGTGGCGAAATTCCATGTCTATCTTTGTCTCCATGCAAATCGACGTCATCTCAGACACCGTCTGTCCCTGGTGTTACATCGGCAAACGCCGCCTCGAGCGCGCGCTGAGCCTTCGCCCGCAGATCGCCTTCGATGTGCGGTGGCGTCCGTTTCAACTCGACCCCAGCACGCCGCCCGAAGGCGTCGATCGCAAAGCGTATATGGAACGCAAGTTCGGCTCGTCGGAAAAGATCAAGCCGATCCATCTCGCACTGTTGAAGGCCGGCGACGACGAAGGCATCCCCTTCGCATTCGAAAAGATTGCCCGCACGCCGAACACGTTGAACTCGCACCGCGTCATTCGCTGGGCCCACTCCCTGGGCGTACAGAACGATCTCGTCGAACGCCTCTTCCACAGCTACTTCGTCGAAGGCGCCGACATCGGCCAAGTCAAAGTGCTGGCCGCGATAGCGGACGGCGTCGGCCTGGACGGCGAACTGGTCGAAGAACTTTTGAGCTCCGATGCCGACATTGAATCCGTGACGCGCGAAGACACGATGGCGCGCAAAATCGGTATTAACGGCGTGCCGACGTTCCTGATCGGCGGCAAGGTCCTCGTCAACGGTGCCCAAGACGCCGAACACCTCGCACGCGTCATCGACACCGTCGCCGCCGGCATCGAAGGCGCCGCCGCGACGGGCTAAAGCCCCGCCCAGCGCGCCGTCCAGAAGGTGGCGCCGGCGGCGACGTAAGCCATCACGAACAAATAGACGAACATGAAGGCGGTCCAGCGCCACGAGTTCATCTCGCGCCGCGCGACCGCCAACGTCGCCATGCATTGCGGCGCGAAGACATACCAAGCAAGGAACGCCAGCGCCGTCGGCAGCGACCATGCACTTTGCAGCGCGTGCGCCAAACCTCGCCCATCGCCGTCGGCCTGCACCGCATAGACGGTGCCAAGCGCGCCGACCGCGACTTCGCGCGCCGCAAACCCCGGCACAAGGGCGATCGCAATCTCAAGATTGAACCCGATCGGCGCCAATAACGGCTCCAGCCAACTGCCCAACATCCCGGCATAGCTCTCGCGGATCGACGGCGCGGAACTCGGATAGCTCGACAGGAACCACAGGATCACCGAGATCACGAAGATGTACATGCCCGCGCGCTTCAGGAACGCCCAGCCGCGCATCCAAAGATTGATGAAGAAGTCTCGCGGGTCCGGCAGCTTGTAGGTCGGCATCTCCATCAGCAACGGCTGCGGCCGCCCTTGCGTCAGCGTCCGCTTCAACACGAACGCCACCGCGACCGCGCTGATCACGCCCGTGATGTAGAGCCCGAACATCACCAAGCCCTGCAGATTGAACAACCCCACCGTCGTCGGCGGAATGAAGGCCGCAATGATCAGCGTATAAACCGGCAACCGCGCCGAACACGTCATCAACGGCGCGACCAGGATCGTTGTCAGACGGTCGTTCTCATTTTCAATCGTGCGCGCCGACATCATACCCGGGATGGCGCAAGCAAAGCTCGACAGCAACGGAATGAACGCCCGCCCGTTCAACCCCACCCGCAGCATCAACTCGTCCATCAAGAACGCCGCGCGCGCCATGTAGCCTGACGCCTCCAGCGCCAGAATGAACGCAAACAAGATTACGATCTGAGGTAGAAACACGATGACGCTGCCCACGCCCGCGATCACGCCGTCGATGACCAGGCTTTTGAGCCAACCATCCGCCAGCACGCCGCCAACCCACGCTCCCAGCGCCGCGAACCCGTCCTCGATCCAGGTCATCGGAAGTTCGGCCCAGGTGAACACCGCCTGGAACATCAAGAACAAAAGCCCGAACAAGACGAACAACCCCGCCACCGGGTTCAGCACGACGCGATCGATCGCCCGCGTCAGCTGGTTCATCGCCGGTTCCGCCAGGATCACCTCACGCGCGATAGCGCGCGCTTCGCGCTGCACCGCGCGCAAGTCGGCAATCGCCGCACCGCCCGACGCACCCGCGCCCGCCTCAATCAATCCATCAAGCCGTGCCAGCAGGGGCGCCCGCCCCGCCTTTCGCGTCGCCGTCGTCGTGACCACCGGGATGCCGAGCCGCGCCTCAAGACCTGGAACATCGATCCTCACGCCATCGCGCTCGGCGAGGTCGATCATGTTCAAAACGAGCAGCATCGGCCGCCCAAGCGCTTTCAACTGCAAAGCCAAATGCAAATGCGTCCGTAAGTCGGCCGCGTCGACCAACACGAGCAACGCACCCGGCGGTTGCTCTTGCCCCTCTTTGCCGCTGATGACATCGACCGCAATCCGCTCGTCCAGCGATCGCGCCGACAAGCCATAGATGCCCGGCAAATCGATCAACTCGACACTGCGCCCGGCCGGCGTCGCGAACGTCCCGCTCCGACGCTCGACCGTCACGCCCGCATAGTTCGCAACCTTCGCCCGCCCGCCGGTCAGCCCGTTGAACAGCGTCGACTTCCCCGAGTTCGGCGCCCCCACCAGCGCCAACCGAAACGCGCTCATACCAACTCCACCTCAACCAGCGCCGCCTCACCGGCACGCAACGCGATGATCGTCCGATTGAGCCGAACCGCCAGCGTCCGCCCGCCCAGAGGCCCATGCCCCAGCATCTCGACCTCATCGCCCTCGGAAAAACCAACCTCGCGCAACTTCGCCTCGAGCTCCGCGGCGCCCGCCACTACGGTCCGCACGCGCGCAATGGCGCCGGCCTTCAACTCGCTCAACTTCATGTCCAAAGCTTATTGCAAATCGTTCGCAACAACAATATCCGGTCTTGCAGGTCGCGCTTTGCGATGGATCAACGCTATCTTCCTGCCATGAATGTGTCTCAATCGGACCAGCTCCAGACCCTCCTCACCGAGTGGGTACACCAATCGCATGAGTTACGGGCACTCGCGCTCTGCGGCTCTTGGGCCCGCGGCGACGCCCGCGCAGACTCCGATGCCGACTTGCTCGTGCTGATGCGCAACCCGTCGCAGAGCACGGCACAATTGATTGAAAACATCGCGTTCGAGCGAGCCGGATTCAAACGCCAGTCGCTCCGCTGGGAGACCTACGGTGTGGTCCAATCCGCCCACATAACGCTTCACCCGAACGCCGAACTCGAACTGAGCTTCGCGAGCATCAACTGGGCCTCATGCGCGCCGATAGATCCCGGCACGCGCCAGGTCGTCACCGGTGGATTCAAGGTCCTGGTGGACAAGGACGGATTGCTTAACGAACTCCTCGCGGCGCTCGGCACTGGATGAGCCGCTGCGCCGGCTACGAGGGCGTTGGCACGCCGAGAAAGCGAACGATCGCTTCGCCCGTTTCCTCCGGCGCTTCCAATTGCGGAAAGTGCCCCACGCCTTTCAGTTCGACATAGGTGTAGGGTCCCGTAAACGCCGAGCGCGCCTTCTCAAACCGGCCGCCCTTCGCCGGTACGTCTTCGTCGCCCGCCAAGACAAGAACCGGCATCGACAAAGGCTTAGCCGCCGCAGCTTCCCCTTCCGCCGGATCGGCCCGGAACAAGTCCCAGTAGTATGCCAACACGCTTTCGGTAGCACCTGGCACGCGCAGAGCGGCCTTTGCCTCGTCGAGCACGGCCGACGGCGGGTCGTAGCTCGGCGACCATTCCCGATAAATCCGACCGACATGTGCGAAATCGTTGCTCCACAGCAACCGCTCCGCCCACGGCAGCTGGTAATAGAGAAAGTGCGGGGCATCGAGAAAAATTGTCGGATCGCCCGCGAAGCCGTTCGGATGTGGAATCGACAGCGCAACGAGCTTGCTGATCTTCGAAGGCTGTGTCGCCGCCGCACGATAGACCGCCGACGCTCCCCAATCGTGGCCGACGACGACCGCGCTTTCAGCCCCGAAAGCATCGATTAACGCAATTACATCCTGACCCAGCGTCTTCACCGAATAGTCCTGCCCAAATCCGCTAGGAGGATACCCGCGCATCGAGGGGGCAACCACGCGATAACCAGCCGCCGCAATGCGTTGCTGCACAACCTTCCAGCTGCGCGCCGTTTCCGGATAACCGTGGAACAAGAGCACGAGCGGCCCCTGCCCTTCTTCCACATACGCAAAGCGAATGCCGTTCGCTTCGATGAACTTGACGTCGGGTGCTGTTGCGCTCGGTTGCAGCGACGAAACCGGACGCTCACCAAACTCCAGATAGGCGAAGGCCGCAATGCCCCCGACCGCACCGGCCAAAACCGCAGCGCCCACCATGAGTCGAAACAACCAGCGCAACATGGCCATCCCCTAACCGCTGTCTTCGATGCTAGGCCCGCTTTGGCCGGGGGTAAACACCCTTCGTCGTGAACTTCTGCGTTCCCGGCGCGCGCTTCACGCCGGTGCCCGGCGGTTGGATCGAGGGCACGAGTTGATGCCGCCCCGGCCCGATCAAGTCCGCGCGACCCATCGCCTTCAGCGCTTCACGCAGCGCGGGCCAATTCTCCGGGTCGTGATAGCGCAAGAACGCTTTGTGCAGGCGCCGCTGCTTGAGGCCGCGCACGCTCTCCACCCGCTCCGACGCGCCGCGCCTGACGCCGCGCAGCGTATTGACGCCGGCGTGGAACATCGCCGTTGCGCTTGCCATCGGCGAGGGCAGGAACGTCTGCACCTGATCGGCGCGAAAACCGTTTTTCTTCAGCCACAGCGCCAGCTGCATCATGTCCTTGTCGGTCGTGCCCGGGTGCGCGGCGATGAAATAGGGAATGAGGAAGTACTTCTTGCCCGCCTTCCTTGCCGCCGCGTCGAACATTTCCTTGAAGCGATCGTAGGTGCCGATCCCCGGCTTCATCATCTTGGCGAGCGGCCCATCTTCCGTGTGCTCCGGCGCAATCTTGAGGTACCCGCCCACATGATGGGTCACGAGTTCCTCGATATATTCCGGACTCTCGACGGCGAGGTCATAGCGCACGCCCGACGCCACCATCACCTTCTTCACACCCGGTACCGCGCGTGCCTTGCGATAAAGCCCGATCAGCGCCTCGTGGCTCGTGTTCAAGTTCGGGCAGATGCCGGGATAGACACACGACGGCCGCCGGCACGCGCTCTCGATCGCGGGGTCCTTGCACGCCATCCGGTACATGTTCGCCGTCGGCCCGCCGATGTCGGAGATCACGCCGGTGAAGCCCGCCGTCTTGTCGCGGATATTTCCGATCTCCTTCAGCACCGAACCTTCCGACCGGCTCTGAATGATCCGCCCTTCGTGCTCCGTGATCGAGCAAAACGTGCAACCGCCGAAGCACCCGCGCATGATTGTGACGGAGAAGCGGATCATCTCCCACGCCGGAATCTTCGCATCGCCGTAAGACGGATGCGGCCCCCGCGCGTAGGGCAGATCGTAGACGCCGTCCATTTCCGGCATCGTCAGCGGGATCGGCGGCGGCGTCAGCCACAGCTCGCGATCCGCATGCCGCTGCACCAGCGCGCGCGCGTTGCCGGGGTTGCTCTCGCGATGCAAAACCCGCGACCCCCGCGCGTAAGCTTCCTTGTCCTCGATGACTTGCTCGCACGACGGCAAGCGCACAACCGTCTGCGTATTGCCCAACCGCGCGCCTTCGTCCGCACTCTCGATGTCGTCGGCATGCGCCTCGACCCAACCGTCCGGCACGCGCGATTTGAACAGCGCGACGCCGCGCACATCGTCAAGCTCCGCCGGCTTGGCGCCCGCTGCCATCCGCTGCGCCACCTCGACGACGGCGCGCTCGGCGTTGCCGTAGAGCAGAATGTCGGCCTTCGCATCCGCCAGGATCGAGCGGCGCACCTTGTCCGACCAATAGTCGTAATGCGCGATCCGCCGAAGCGACGCCTCGATCCCGCCGAGCACGATCGGGACATCCTTGAACGCCTCGCGGCAGCGCTGCGCATAGACGACGGAACACCGGTCCGGCCGCTTGCCCCCTTCGCCGCCTGGCGAATAGTTGTCGTTGTGCCGCAAACGGCGATCCGAGGTGTAGCGGTTCACCATCGAATCCATGTTGCCGCCGGTCACACCAAAAAACAGCCGCGGCCGGCCGAGCACCTTGAACGGCTCCGCGCTCTGCCAGTCCGGCTGCGCAATAATGCCGACGCGAAAGCCTTGGGCCTCCAACAACCGCCCAATGATCGCCATCCCAAAGCTCGGGTGGTCGACATAGGCGTCGCCCGTCACCACAATGACGTCGCACTGATCCCACCCCAGCCGCTCCATCTCCGCCCGGCTCATGGGCAAAAACGGTGCAGCCTTCTGGGGCTTTGCTTTGGCAAAAAGGGGTGCGGCGGCGAGCATGGCGGGGCCTGAAGTGGGCGCAAACGGGCTTCCAGTCAAATCCTGACCGGCTTAACCACTTTCCGGACGCCCCGCCCAGAAATTACCTTTCAGGCGTGTCCTTTACGCACTGCACACGTCCCGGGCGAAATGCGAGCTTGTTCGCCAGGGGACTTCGTCATCGCGTGGGGGCGCGTCAAGACAGTGGCCGAGGGGGCTAATTTTCCGTCGGAGAATGACGTCACGAAAGGACGGCTGCTGCTGTCCGGCGCCGACGCCATGGGACCAAACCCGTGGAGCGCGCCACGCCCGACCGCGGCCGCGCATGGCCTGACGGCGGACGACTTCGACGACGTCAAACTCGACGAGGCGCGCGTGCACTCGAGGCGCGAAATGCGCGACTATTGGGCCCGGCTCCTCTCGGCCTTCATCGTGCCGCTGAGCGTCGTCGGCGTCGCATACTACGTCTTGGTCGGCATTCCGCAGTTCGACCTGCAGCACCTGCCACAATTTGAATGGGTCGCCTATCTGGGCGCTTCACTGTTGCTGGCGGCGATCGCTGCTTACGCGCAGACGCGCCAATACTCGGCTGCAAGGGAACTGCATCACCGCCTGCTCACCGCCACCGATCGCCGCATCGAATTCCAAGCCGCGGATCGCAAGTGGCTTGAGGATCAACGCCGCCGCACGACGACCGCGTTTTGGATTCACGACATCCGCCGCATCGCCAGCGAAAAGGGCATGCGCCCCAGCGACGCCTTCGCACAAGAAGTCGGCAAACTCTTCACTGCTTGGGGCTGGATGGTGAAGCTGAACCAACGCGCGCAAGACTACGGCGTCGACATCTTCGCCAACGGCAAGGAAGGCAGCGCCGTCGTGCACTGCCAGCACGGCACCGAAGCCGGCCCCGCCACCGCCGAAATCCGCGACCTCGCCGGCAGCCGCCATGCCTTCAACGCCGACTACGGCTTGTTGATCTCGATCCACCCGCCCAGCGGTTCGCGCACGAACGAGTTCTTTTCCGACCGAGGCCAGCTCGAGTTCTGGCACCTCGGCCATATCCTCGAGCAATGCCTCGCGCTCTACAAACAGCGCACCGGCGAAGCCCCGCCCGCGGACGACACCCGTGCGCATTTCCTCAACCCCGACGGCACGCCCATTCTCTGGCAATCCAACGAACGCGACGCCGCGGAATAACGGTCTCGCCTCACGGGAACACGAACGTCAACGTCGCAACGACCGTGCCTTCGCAAAGGTTCGTGCCGCCGAAGCATTTAGCCTCGCTCAGGTCCGTGTCGATCCAACGTACATCCAACGTCGCCTTGCCGACCTTCGCCGACAAACCGATGTCGTAGAAGAAGTAGTCAGGCGCGCCGAACGTGAGGTTCTCGTCGATCCACTGATAACCGAGCTTGCCGGACGCGCTGAGCCCGCCGTCGAAGAACAGGAACTTGTCGGTGACGGGAACGCTTAAGCCGCCAGCCACCTCGACCGACGAGCCCGACTCGAGGAAGTAGTCCGGACTGTACGCCACTTCGAGAGACCCCGTCGCGCCACCAAAGTCGTGACTGAGCGACCCGATCAATTCGAAGTAGTCGTTCTCGTTCGCACCTGGCGGATAGTTTGCGCCTGGATAGGCATAGTAGATCGCCTTGATCGTCCCAGTCGTCGTCTCGGAAAGCGCCCCGGTGAAGCCGCCGTAGAAATCGACTTCGTAGTACGTTTCCGGCACATCGTTGAAGTCGACATTCGACGCCCAGACGCCGGCGAAGAAGCCGCTCGCGTCCGCGTAGTCGATCCCGCCCGACACCGCAAAGTCGCCTTGCGATTGGCTTTGCCCGCGAAAACGATAGTCACTGGTGAGCGCAATGTTAGCGGTGAACCCGCCCCAGTCGTCCGCTTGCGCCGGAATGGCGACCATGGGCGCCAACCCGAGCGCCGCACTACCCAATAGGATCACTCTCGCATTCATCTTACCCACTCCACATTTCTTGTTACGTTCGAACATCACTGCACCCGCTCGCCGTGCTGCGAGAGGTCGAGACCTTCCATTTCCTCTTCGGCCGAAACGCGCAGCCCAAGTGTCACGCTCACCACCATCAGGATGACGTACGTCACGACGGCGCAATAAGCGCCCGCGTAGCCGAGGCCGATGAGCTGCGTCGTGACTTGATCCGGATTGCCGTCGATCAGCCCCTTGCCCAGGCTGTTCACGCTCGAAAGCGCGAACACGCCCGTCAAGACCGCGCCAACCGCGCCGCCGATACCGTGGATCCCGAAGGCGTCGAGCGAGTCGTCGTACCCGAACATCCGCTTCAACCACACCGCGCCGAAATAGCAGATGATGCCAGCGGCACCGCCGATCAAAAGCGCACCGCTCGGCGCGACGAAACCTGCCGCCGGCGTGATCGCGACCAAGCCCGCAACCGCCCCCGAGAGCAGTCCGAGTACGCTGGGTTTACGCGCGACCAACCACTCGACCAGCATCCATGCGGCCGTGGCAGCCGCCGCCGCAATCTGCGTATTGGCCATCGCGGTACCGGCGAGTTCGTTTGCCGCAACCGCCGAGCCGGCATTGAATCCGAACCAACCGACCCACAGCAGCGACGCACCCGTCAGGGCATAGAGCAAGTTGTGCGGCGACATCTCTTCTGCGCCATAGCCAGTGCGCGGCCCGAGGACGAGCGTGCAAACAAGCCCGGCGATGCCCGCGTTGAAGTGCACGACGGTGCCGCCGGCAAAGTCGAGCACGCCCATCGTGCCCAAGAAGCCGCCGCCCCACACCCAATGCGCGATCGGCGCATAGACCAAGATCAGCCACAGCGTCATGAACGCAATCAACGCAGAAAACTTCATGCGGTCGGCAAACGCGCCGCAAATGAGCGCCGGCGTAATGATCGCAAACGTCATTTGAAAGGTCATAAACACGGACTCGGGGATCGTCGGCGCCAGCGCGTGCGCCACCCCGTTCGTCATGCCGCTAAGCACCAGCCGATCAAGCCCACCGACGTAGGGCTGATTCACGCCGCCGTTCGTGAACGCCAGCGAATAGCCGATGACCGCCCACAGCACCGTGATGACGGCCGTAATCGCAAAGCTCTGCGCCGCCGTCGCTAGAATATTCTTCTTGCGCACCATGCCGGCATAGAAGAGGGCCAATCCCGGGATCGTCATCAACAGCACCAACGCCGTCGATATCAGCATCCACGAAGTGTCCCCGCTATTCAGATTGAGATAAGCCAGATGCGGCGGCAGGGCCGGCAAGACCGGCGCCACCGCAGCCGCAGATTCAGGTGCCGCGGCAGCTGCAGCCGCGTCGGGCGGAGCGGCAGGCGCTTGCGCCATTGCCATTCCGGCCGCCACGATTGACGCCAGCGCCGCGGCACCAACTCGATATTTTCCTAGTCCAAACATTGCCGTTCCCCAACGTTGCAAAAACTTATCCGCGCAGTTGCCGCGGTCCCCGGTAGGTCCGCTGAACCGGGCGCTTAGGATTGTGTGTCGCCAGCCGCGATTGCAGCCGCTCGCTCACCGAATGAACCGGCGTTCCAGATTGCAGCGCGCGCCCCCACCCAAACGACCGGGCTCGCTCGAACTTCACAATCTGAGGCCCCGCCTCAAATCGCCCCGCCCCGTAGGCAACGCCCATTGCAGCGACGCCCAACACTGCGACGAGCGCTTGGTCTTGATGCCGCTCTTGCAACCCGATCCGCGTCAGCATCGCCGTCGCCGGTGGCGCCAGATAATCGCCATAGACCGCGGTCGCACTCGCCATGACGAGCGCCACCACGGCGATGATCCGCGCGAACGCCGCAACCACACCGGAACTCCCCCGTAGCAGCTCCAACGCCGCGATAAACAGAAAGAGTGAGAAGAGAAGCGTGCCCGCGTTTGCGCTCCCCAGTACGTCCAACACCGCCATCGGTGTCTGCCAGAACGGTTCTGTCGCCCGCGAAATCGTGTCCATCCCGATGCCCATCAAGTGCTGTTGTGCTGCAAACGCTAACTGAAAGATTGACTAGGAAAAGCCTGAAGAAATCGCTTTTCCAACTTTGCCAACTTCGCTGATGCAGCAACAGCACAGCCGTGCTCGAAGGGCATGCAGTGCGCTGCCCGAATGAGCACATCGCTGCTCAACCCCGGCGCAGCGCTTGCCCGCTGCCCAGGGAACGAGCATCTCTGTAGCCGCCATCAATTGCGTCGCCGCGCGCCGGCGGCCATTTTCACCGCCATCTACAAAGGAGTTGTTCGATGAAACGCGCCCTCGCCGCCCTTTCTCTCCTCGCAATCGCCTTCGCCGCGCAAGCCGGAGACGATGTGAAGGGATCGAAGGACCACCCGCTCCTGACGCGTTACCCGGACAGCTTCATCACGGACTACGAAAAGAACTTCAACAGCGTGACGTTCACCGTCGGCAAAGCGGCCGACGGCAAACCGGAAGAGAAAGCCATCGAGGGGCAAGCCACGCTCTTTCGCTACTACTACGACAAGCCGGACACGCAGCCCTCACCGCTGCAGGTGATCCGCAACTATCAAAACGCGATCAAGGCGATTAAGGGCGAAGTCGTGTTCGAGCGCTTGCCAAAGGAAGGCGACGGCGGCGAAACCACGCTAAAGGTCAACGCCGGCGGCAAGGACGTCTGGATCAAGGTCGAGCCCGATATCTGGAGCGCGCCGACTCAAAGCTTCAAACTCTCCATCGTCGAAGTCGAAGCCATGGCACAGGTCGTGAGCGCGAACGCGATGCTCGACGCGCTGAACAAGGACGGCTTCATTGCCCTCTACATCAACTTCGACACCAACAAGTCCGACCTGAAGAGCGACGGCGACGCGACCGTGAAGGAAATCGTGGCGCTCTTGAAGGCCTCGCCGACGCTGAAACTCAGCATCGAAGGCCACACCGACAACGTCGGCACGCCGGCCTCGAACCAGAAACTCTCCGAAGCCCGCGCCAAGGCGGTGATGGACGCCGTCGTCAAAGCCGGCATCGACAAGGCACGCCTGGCTTCCAAAGGCCTAGGTCAAACAACGCCGATCGCCGACAACCGCACGGACGATGGGAAAGCGAAGAACCGCCGGGTGGAGCTGGTGAAGAAGTAGCTCTTTAAGCCCCCGCGGCGCGCTTCTGTAGGTCGTGGATCGCAACCACGCTCGGTTGCGCCCGCGGCATCCGGTTCCACGCGTCCAGCGCGGCGATCTTGTAGGCCTCGGCCAGCGTCGGATAGTTGAACGTATTCTCGACGAAGTAGTCGAGCGTGCCGCCCAGGTTCAGCACCGCCTGACCGATGTGAATGAGCTCCGTCGCACCCTCGCCCACGATGTGCACACCGAGCAGCCGCCGCGTCTCCAGCGCGAAGATCATCTTCATGAAGCCGGTCGAGAGCCCCATGATGTGCCCGCGCGACGTCTCGCGGAACCGCGCGATGCCGCATTCGTACGGAATTTTGCGCTCACGCACTTGCTCTTCCGTCATGCCGATCGTCGACATTTCAGGAACGGAATAGATGCCGTAGGGAAAGAACTCCGGCGCCGCATGCGCGCTCTCGCCAAACGCGTGGCAGGCCGCGATCCGCCCCTGCTCCATCGACGTCGAGGCGAGACTTGGAAACCCGATAATGTCGCCCACCGCATAGATGTGTGGCACCGCCGTCTGAAACGTCGCCTTGTCGACCGAAAGCCGCCCGCGCGAATCCGCCGTCAATCCGGCGGCGGGCAAATCGAGCGCATCCGTTGCGCCCTGCCGCCCAGCCGCATAGAGCACCATGTCGGCGCGCACTTGCCGCCCATCTTCGAGATAAACCACCGCGCCCTCGCTCAAACGCTCAACCCGCGAAACCTTCGCCTTCAGCCGCAGCGTGACACCGCGATCGCGCAGATCGTGAATGAACTCGTCGACCAGCTCTTGATCGACAAACGGCAACACGTTCGCCGCCGGGTCGATTAGCGTGACCTTCACGTCGAGCGCCGAGAAGATCGTCGCATACTCGATCCCAATCACGCCGGCGCCAATCACGGCCAACGTCCGCGGCAACGACTTCAGTTCCAACACATCGTCCGGATCCAAGACCGTGTCGCCATCGAACGGCACATCCGCCGGCCGGAAAGGCACCGTGCCCACCGCCAGGATCACGCGATCGGCACTAAACTCATGCGCCTCACCGCGCTCGCCGGCGACCGAAATCCGATGCGCATCCAAGAACCGCGCGGTCCCAGCAATCTTGTCCACCTTGTTGCGCGCAAACTGATGCTCGAGAATCTCGACCTCGTGATCGAGCGTGATCGACAGGCGCCGCCGCAGATCCTCAGCCGAAATATCCTGCTTCACGCGATACGCGCGCCCGTAAAACCCGCGCTCACGCCAACCCGAAAGGTTCAACACCGTCTCGCGCAGCGTCTTCGACGGGATCGTGCCCGTATGCACGCAAACGCCGCCGACGCGATGCCCCTTCTCCACGACGAGCACCGACTTCTTCAACTTCGCCGCCTGAATGGCTGCGCGGCGGCCAGCAGGCCCAGAACCGACAACGATGAGATTGTAGTGAGACATGAGTTCCCGGACCCGCAATAGACGTTGGCCCGATTATGCTGCACCCGCTCTAGCGATCCGATTAACCGCGCACACTTTTACTCTTCGCTAACGTTTAGCCCTGGAATCTCAAGCTCCACCTTCTTCCGTCCCTTCCGTCGCGCCCACACGACGCCCGGATACCCCTTCAGCGGCCCGAGCTTCTCGCCCGTGTACGTCCACTCCTGCAGCTGCTCGATCGCGATGTGATAGAGCGGCTCGCGCCCGGTGCGGCCGTCGAACAGCGCGCGCGGGATGTTGATCATCTTCGGCGAATGCGCGCGCTCGTAGCTGAGCGGCGAACCGCAGCGCGAACAGAAACACCGCACGCGCCCCGCATCTTTGTCCTCATAGCGCGTCACGAGCTTCTCGCCCTTCTTCACCCGAAAGCGGCTCTTCCACACACCGACATAGGTCGCATAAGCGGCCCCGTGCGCGCGCCGGCTCGCGGCCGAGTGATCGTGCCAGGCCCAGAACGCCGGGAAGGCGATCTCCATCTCCACCGCACCGCACAAACAGCGCGCGGTCACTTGCGGCAGTGATGCGGCCCGGGCACGGGGCGCGTTCTTTACTGTGTTCATGGGGACGAACCTCGACAAGAAGACGAACGCCGATGTTGCCCCTGCCGAGCCCCGTTCGCTAGTGTCCCCACAACGTGCAGGGAATTAGGGGGAACGCTATGGCCGAGCCGGAGACGAAAGAAGGCGCCCACGTACGCGGCCGCGAACTGACGGTGCAGTCCATCTTCGCCGCCGTGATCGTGGCGGGCGTCATGGGCGTCACCTATCCCTACATGGTCCTGAAGCTCGGCTTCGGCCCGAACGTATCGATCGTCTCCGCCTTCTTCGGCTTCGTGATCTTGAGCGTGATCGCGCGCAAGAACTACGACCGCTGGCAGAACAACATCGTTCAAACGGCCGGCACCGCGGCGGCACAAACCGCCTTCATGTGTATCGTGCTAGCCGCCTTCGACATGCTGCGCGCCTCCAAGGTGGTCACGTTCCAATTGAACCCATCGCCGGAGCAAACATTCGTTTGGCTGACGACGGCGGCCCTGCTTGGCGTGCTGCTCGCCGTTCCCATGCGCCGCCACTTCATCGTCGACGAGAAACTCCCGTTCCCCGACGGCATGGCCGCCGCTGAGACGCTGAAAGTGCTCGACCCGCCGCGCGGCGCCGCCAAGGGCGACATCGCCTACGATCAGGCCCGCCGCGCTGCCGTCGTGCTCTTCGTGGGCATGACCCTCTCGGCCGTGTTGATGCTCTTCCGCGAAGACGCGCAGATCTCCAAACTGATCCCCGAGGGCTGGACACCCGGAGACCTTGCCTGGGGCACCGCGGGCGCCTCCTTCGTGTTGGCGGCGCTCGGCGTTGGCGTTTCCTACAGCCTCTTGAGCATCGGCAGCGGCTTCATCATCGGACTGCGCATCTCGCTCTGGCTCATGGTTGGCTGCGTGATCGGCTGGCTCGTGATCCCCTACGAGCTTGTGCAGAACGGCATCTTGCCCGACCACCCGACCCGCACGAACGTCCTCTTCTGGGTTATGTGGCCAGGCATCGGCATGGTAATGGCCGCCGGCATGACGATCCTGGTGACGCGTTGGCGTCTGCTCATGGAAGCCTTCCGCGGCCTCGGCGCCGCGGGCAGCGGCAGCGACGAGTTCCCGTTGAGCATCGTCGTTATCGGCATCGTCGGCTTGACCGTCGCGCTCTGCTACCTGCAAGACCTCTACTTTGGCATGCCGATCTGGATGAGCATGATCGCCATCGTCGCCTCCGTACCGCTGATGCTGGTGGGCTTGCGCGCACTCGGCGAGACCAATTGGGGCCCGATCTCCTCGCTCTCCAACCTGATGCAAGGCCTCTTCGCCGTCATCGCCCCCGGCAACGTCAATGCGAACATCCTGGGCAACGGCACCACAGGCACGATCGCCTCGACGTCCGAAGCCCTCATGCAGGACTACAAGGCCGGCTACATCATCGGCTCCACCCCGCGCGCCATGACGATTGCGCAGCTCATCGGCACGCCCATCGGGGCCGCCGCCCTCGCCTGGAGCTACCCGCTGCTGGTCAAGACCTACGGCATTGTCGGCGACACCGCGCAGCTCGCCGCCCCAAGCGCTCGCCGCGCCGCCGGCTTCGCCGAGATCTTGAGCGGCGGTGCCGACAAGCTACCCCAGAGCGCCCTGATCGCGATGGCCATCGCCGCCGTCCTCGGCATCTTCTTCGCCCTCGCGGAGCAAGACGAGAAGTGGCGTTGGGCCGCCCCCTCGCCCACCGGCCTGGGTCTCGGCGTGCTCCTGCCGTTCGCGGCGGTGGCCACCATCTTCATCGGCGCTGTCATCGGCGCACTCTGGATGCTGATCGCAAGACGCTCCGCCAGCGTCTACATGATCCCGCTCGCCTCCGGCTTCATCGCGGGTGAAGCGCTGATCGCCGTGCTCCTCTCGCTCTATTTCGGGTTGAGCCCATAGAGCAGCGTGCGGCACCTTACCTTGGGTAGTCCTGCCAAAGCCACTCGAGCGCCGCCGGGAGCGTTTGCTCCAGAATGCGGGGGTCGGCGTGGCGGCCGCCGAGGGACAGCGTAAAACGATAGGGATAGCCCTTGCCGGCAAGAGCTTGCGCCATGCGGCGGTTCGCGAGCGGCCAGTTATGCCACGTGTCTTCCGGATCGTCGGCGTGCAGATCGCGCTCGCCGACCTCAAGCCAGACGCGCAAAGGCTTGCGCGGGCTCACGGGGATCAGCGTCGCGTGATATTCCCAGGCGCCGCGTGGGCTCGCCGGATTGGGGGGCGATTGCTGGTTCACGTAAGTGCCGGAGTACGAGAGCACGCGCCGGTAACGTTCCGGGTGGAACCAGGCCATCGTGAAGGCACAGGCGGCGCCCGAGCTCACACCCATCGTGGCGCGGCCGTCCGGATCGCCGGTCAGCGTGACGCCGGTTTCTTGCACCACGCGCGGCAGCACTTCCGTTTCGATGAAGTCGCTGTAGCGGCCGGAGAGCGTGTCGTATTCCAAGCCGCGCTCGGACCCCTGAGCGTCGCCGCCGCCGCTGTCGACGAGAATTGCGACCATGGCGGGCACGCGCATCGCCGCGATCAGGTTGTCGAGCACGGGCGGCAGCGTGTTCACGTAGAGGTGGCCGTCTTGCGCCACGATGAAAGGCGCCGGCGTTCCGGGGACATACTGTGCCGGCACATAGACCCAGACGGTGCGGTTGTAAGGCGTCGCAATCGACTGCTCGTGCTCTTGCGCCGCGATGCGGTTGCCGAAGGCGTCGCGGCGCTTCGTGATTTCGTTCTCCAGGCGCTTGATGCCGGGATAGGTTTTGCTGTCCCCGGATCTCATCACGAAGGCATGGAGTCTGCCCACGGGGACGTCCGGCTGCGGCAGGCATTCCGGCGCCGGCTTGTAGTCGGGGCCGATCACATCGTCGCCGTTCGCGAGGGGCGGGAGCCGGCTCACGTGCCGCGGAGCGCTTCGCGGTAGGGTGTCATGTCCCAGCCGGGGTAGCGCGACTGCGCGCGGGCGATCGTGGTCTCGGTCCAGAACGGGTCGCCTGGGCGCTGCACGCCGAAGCAGGCGAGCTGCTCGGGCGTTGCGCGCTCGAAGATTTCGCGCCAGGGCCGCGTGTGATGGAACTGCCACGCGTGGAACCCGATGCTTTCGTCGCCCGCCTTCTTGAAGCAGGCCATCACCGCAAAGCGGCGCGCGTGCGGCGCGGTCAGGTTCGTCGCGCGGTGATAGACGTCGATCGTGTAAGGGATCGCGGTGCCCGCCGGCGAGGCGCTGGAGCGCTCGTACCGCTTCAAGCCCTTCTGCAACGCCGCCTGCGCCGCCGGGTCTTGGTTTAGCGAAGCCTCAGGCCCCGCGACCTTCGCGCTGTCGGGGCGCGTGACGTAGTTCATCGCGCCGTGCGCTTCGGTGACGTCGGTGAAGTAGCTGAAGATCGTGACCGAGTTCTTCACCGCGTCTTCCGATGGCACGGTCAGCGTGTGGTTCGAGAAGTCGCAGTGGAACGGCTGGTCATAGTCGGCATCGCCGGTGAACTTCGCCCAGGCCTGGCACTGATAGAGATGCACCGCATCGGTCTTGAGTGCCACCTTCGCGAAAGCGATCAGCGCCGGATGCACGCCGATCATGTTGAGCGCCGGCGCACCCGCGAACGGGATCGCGTCAAGCGTCGCGAACTGCAAACGGTGGAACCGCCCGATCTCGTCAGCACGCTTCTTGTCCACCGGCTGCTCGCCGCCCGCATCGCGCGCGAAAACTCTCTCGAAGTCCGCCCGCACCGCCGCGACCTCGTCCTCGGTGAAGAAGTCGCGGATCAACGTGACCCCATCGCGGCGCCAGGCTTCGATGTCGGCAGAGGTGAAGCGTTGAGACTGTGACGATGTCATGGGAGAGCGTTCTCGAAAATCATGGCGCAGAGAAAAGCCAGCACCCGACCATTAGCACAGCCCACGACCAACCTCGCTCCGTCCCCGCTTCCCGCCCGCTGCGGCAACCGACGGCCCCACGGGCACCACCGCAGAGCGACAACCGGCACGCCGGCTCAAAAAGCGACTTTCACAGCGCCACATCCGCAGAACTCCGCCGTTTTATGTCTCATGGCCGGCATCGCTCCCTGCGTTACTTTCGGCCGGAGCCCAGGAGTTTGGCGATAAACCCTCCAGCCCCGAATCGGGTCGCCATCACCGCGCCGCCGATCAACAGCAGGACCGGCACACGCGGCTCCGGCAAGGCAAGGGCAAAGCGGAGCAACTCAACAACACCGTAGGCCGCACAGATCGCGACCACGACAACGACCACCTCGGCCAGGCCCGCGCGGAATGTGAATGTGCTCATGGGTTAGGCTCCCTTGTTCGCCGCCCCAAAATGAACAACGCGACGAACGAGCGTCAACGCACGGATTCGTGTGGCGCCCTGCCGCTTGGGTCGCACCTCTGCCGGTTCCTAGGCTCGCCCGGAGCAATGGGCTATAAACCGAGCAATCCGGCCTCTTTGATGAGTCTCGACTCCAGACATATCGGCACATTTGATGTGCCGTTCAGTACGCTCTTGGAGCGAGCGGTGCTCAATTTGCGAGAGAAGAGCGTCGTATTGTTTGTGCGTGATCCCGGCGGTTTCCACTTATCACAGTACAACGATCTTTATGATTGCTCTCGCTTGCTGGTGCCACATCTCTTCGACCTGTTGTCGCTCAACGGGGATCCCATCGCCGTACCTCTGGCACGAAACGGATTAGTGGTCGCCGGTTCGAAGGACGTTGGCGCGTTGCTCGCAATGGCTCAGTTCGTAGAGCAGCAGATCGAGACGGCAACAAGACCAATCGGCTACATGCCGATCATTCTTCGAGACGGAGAGTGGCGAACCTTTGATCTTCCCGAACCCGAGTTAGGCCCCCTTCGCGAACTGGTCGCGAAGCAGCGCCTTTGGGACTACGAGATTCAACGCGAGATGATCGAAGCCCACTTCCAGAAAAGTCAACGAGACGTCTACGTAGGTAAACTCGATGCCATCAAATTCGAGGGCCGCATTATTAGTTACACGACGTGGGCACGAAACGTATTGACCCTGTTGCCAAAGGCGGATGTGGTCGCGATTCCGCCCGAGCGTGGCGGTCTTGCCTTATTGCGTAAGTGGGATGACTTCTTTGCCGTTTGCGGCGAATGCCTCACCGATGAAGGGTTCTACCCCACCCGCTATCTGACACCGCCGACGATGAGCGAGGAGCGCCTGCGGCGGCTGGAGCGCGAGTTCTCTATTCCCGAGTGGTGGCCGCCGGAGAGGGATGGTGTGCGGCACTTCAAGTAGACGGTGCTTAGAGCGCCGGAGGATGCGCGGCAGCAAAAACGTGCCGGCCGCCGTTACTACAACACCTCACGCCCGAGATCCGGGAACACCTTACCGACTTTACCCAACAAATACTCGCCGTACGTCCCTTGAAACACGTGCACGTTCCCGCGGTCCCACCGTTCGGCGCTATCGTCGTGCGCAGAGATCGCGCGCTCCGGCAGCGGCTCTATGACGGCGTCGAACGCGGGGTCGAAGAAGAGGGGGAACGAGAGGCGGTCGCGGCCGCTCTCGTTGCGGACGCGATGCGGGGTTGAGCGGTACCAGCCGCCGGTGAGGCGGTCGAGCATGTCGCCGATGTTGCACACCATCGTGCCTGCGATCGGCGGCGCCTCGATCCAGCCGTCCCGGCCCTTCACCTGCAAGCCGCCGCAGTCGTCCTGGGCGAGCAATGTGAGCAGCCCGTAGTCCGTGTGTTCGCCGACGCCCCATTCGCCATCGATGGCGCGCGCCGGCGGGTAGTGGAACACGCGAAACAAGACCGTCGGATCGGCCGTGTACCTGTCCGCGAAATAGTCCGCGTCGAGACCGAGACTGAGCGCGACGCCACGCATCACGGCATGCGCGGCCAGCGTCGTGCGGGCCATAAAATCCTGCACCGCTTGCTTCATTCCGGGGACAGCTTCGGGCCACAGATTGCGCCCATGCATCGGCACGCCAGCTCGCACGCGCGGATCGGCCGCGTCGAGCTCCGAACCGAAGTAGACGCCTTCTTTCAGATCCGGCTTGCCGGACGTCAGTTCGCCGCCCACCGGGAAGAACCCACGCCACGCCCGCCCGCCCCGCGCCATGGCGATCGTCATCTTCTCCTCATACGGCAAGGCGAAGAACGCGCGGCTCACACGGTCCAACCGCGCCACGACATCCGCACCGACGCCATGCCCCGCAACATAGAAGAAGCCCGTATCCCGGCACGCCCCCTCGATCTCACGCGCCACGGCCGCGCAAGCCGCAGGCGCGCCGCCTGCCCGTAGAGGCGAAACGTCGATGATCGGCAGCTTGAGCGTAGAGTGAACCATGCCCGACTATAGCAAATCCCTTCGGCAGGAAAATCGAGCGGCTGCCACCACCGACCTGACGCCGCCTTCACGGTCCAGGACTCTGCCGCTATTCATGCCGCAGAGCCTCGATCGGATTGAGGCGCGAGGCGCGTTGCGCCGGGAAATAGCCGAACACGATGCCGACGATCGCCGAGAACGCGAACGCAATGACGACGGTGGACACATCGACGATGAACGGCACGGCGAGCATCGAGGTGGCAGACGCGGCGAACGCCAAGCCGGCAGCGATGCCGACGAGGCCTCCGAACAGCGACAGTACCACCGCCTCGACCAGGAATTGCAGCAGCACTTGGCGCGCCTGTGCGCCGATCGCAAGCCTTATGCCGATCTCGCGCGTGCGCTCGGTCACGGAAACCAGCATGATGTTCATGATGCCGATGCCGCCGACAAGCAAGCTCACCGCCGCAACCGCGCTCAAGAGGCCGGTCAGCGTGTTCGTCACGCTCGTCATGGTTGAGGCCATCTGCTTCGTGTCCATGACGTCGAAGTCGTCCTCCTCGCCGGGCTTGATGCGCCGCCGCTCGCGCAACAGACGCTGGACGTCGCGCTGCACCTTCGCCGTTGAAACCCCATCCTTCCCGGCGATGATCATGCTGGAGACGTCTCTGTTGCCCGAAACGCGGCGCTGAAAGGTGCGTAGCGGGATGACGATAACGTCGTCTTGATCGGGCCCCGCGGCCGAGGCGCCTTTAGCCGCGAGGAGTCCGACGACGCCGCACGACAATTTCCCAAGCCTGATCGTTTCACCGATCGGCTTACTCTTGCCGAACAGCGACTTGCGCACAGTCTCGCCGATTACGCAGGCGGAACTGCCGGCGCTGAGTTCGCCCCGCTGGAACAACCGCCCTTGCGCCAACGTCCATTGCCGCGCGTCAAAGAAGCGGTTGTCGCTGCCCGTGACGCTGGTGTTGTAGTTTTCGTTGCCGTAGATCGCCGTCAAGTTCCGCGACCCCGATGGCACCGCGATCCTGACGCCCGGCACCTGCGCTTCGATCGCGTTGACGTCCTCAAGACTAAAATTCCTCGAGGCCGCTGACGGCGGCCCGAAACCGCGCCCAGTGCGCACCATCAACAGGTTCGAGCCGAGCTTGGCCATGTCGGCCGTCACTTGCGCCGTCGTGCCCTGGCCAGTCGTCACCATGCCGATGACCGCGCCGACGCCGATCACGATGCCAAGCACGGTCAGGAACGATCTCAGCGCGTTGCGCTTGATCGTTCGGATGGCGAGCTTGAACGCTTCGCGCAACATCAGGCGGCCTCGCGCGGTGCGGCATCGGTGACAATCAGGCCGTCGACGAAATGGATGATGCGGTCGGCATAGTTCGCCATGTCTGGTTCGTGCGTCACCATGATGACGGTAATGCCCTCGGCGCGGCGCAGCTCGGTCAGAAGGTCCATGATTTCGCGGCTCTTGGCGCTGTCGAGATTGCCGGTGGGTTCGTCGGCGAGCACGACCTCGGGGGCGCTAACGATTGCGCGCGCGATCGCGACGCGTTGTTGCTGACCGCCGGAAAGCTTCGCGGGCTCGAAATGCTCGCGGCCTTGCAGCCCCACCTTGGCAAGCGCGGTCATCGCCGCGCGCCGACGTTCGTCCACCGGCACGCCGCGATAGACAAGCGGCAGTTCCACGTTCTCGACCGCGGAGGTGCGCGCCAGCAGATTGTAGCCTTGGAACACGAAGCCCAGGAAATGCCGCCTGAGCAGCGCGCAATCGTCGGCGCTGAGTTTGCCCACCGACACGCCGTCGAACAGATATTCGCCGTCAGTCGGCGTATCGAGACCGCCTAAAATATTCATCGCCGTCGACTTGCCCGAACCGCTCGGCCCCATGATGGCCACGAACTCGCCGCGTCGGATGGCCATGTCGACGCCGGCCAGCGCGCGCACGGCGGCATCGCCCTCGCCAAACACTTTCGTCACGCCGCGAAACTCGATCAGAGGTATCGTCTGGGCAGTGGGTTTGTTGTCACTCATGGGTCAGCGCTCACTTACCGGCATCGGCGTCGACGACGACGTTTTCACCGACCTTGAGGCTGCCCTCGGTAACGACGGTGTTTGTGCCGTCGCTGACGCCGGTTTTGAGCGGCCGCTCCAGGGTCTGCTGATTGACCAGAACCCAAACGGACCTGCCCGTGCCGGGCGACTTGCTCGGCTGATTGCTTCGCCGTCCCGGCCCGCGCGGCATAAGGCGTTGCAGCCACGAGCGGTTGTCCCCGCTGGTCGCTGCCGGCGGCTCGAAGCGCAACGCGGCGTTGGGGACCAGCAGCGCGTCCTTCACCTCCTCGACGCGGATATCGGCGGTCGCAGTCATGCCCGGTCGCAACAACAGCTCGGAATTGTCGATCGCCAGGATCGCCTTGTAGGTCACCACGCCCGCGACGGTTTCCGACGAATAGCGCACGGCCGTGATCTGCGCCGGGAACGTCTTCTCCGGAAATCCTTCGACCCAGAACGTCGCTTTGTCCCCCGTCTGCACCTGCGAGACGTCAGCTTCGTCGATGTCGACCTCGAGCTGCATGCGCTTCAAATCCTCCGCCAGCTTGAACAGCACCGGCGCCTGCAGCGACGAGGCGACGGTCTGCCCCGGCTCCACGTTGCGGTCGAGCACGATGCCGCCGATCGGCGAACGGATCGTGGCCTTGCCGAGATTTGTTTGCTTGGTTTTCAGATCGGCGCGCGCGGTCTGTACGTCTGCCTTTGCACTGCCGAGCGACGCCAACGCGCGGTCGTAAGCCGCGCGCGCTTGCTCCACCCCCTGCGCGGAGAGAAATTGTCTCCGGTGCAAGGCCGTCGCGCGATTGTAGGCGGCCTTCGTTTCGGCGACGGTGGCCTCAATCTCCCTCACTCTCGCCTGGCGCGCGGCGAGCGTGGCGCGCGAACTCGCGATCTGAGCATCCAGCGTCTCGGTATCGAGTTCGGCCAGAACCTGGCCCTTCTTCACCGTGTCATTGTAATCGACATAGACGGAGCGAACCGTGCCCGACAGTTCGCTCGATATGTCGACTTGGTCCGTGGGCTCGATCGTGCCTGTCGCGCGCACGTTGACGGTCACGTCGCCGCGCTTGATCGTTTGGGTGAAGTACGTGATCGCGGTCGTGCTGGCACCTGCGAAGTACCAGTACGCGACCACCGCCACGACTGCGACCGCTACGGCGATCATCACCGAGTTCGGTGGCAGCAAGCGCCACCAGTCCGCGGCACGACTGCGGGCGAGGATCGTTGGCAGATCTTTGATCTCGTGCTGCACGTGGCGCCAGCGTCCGCATCAATTCGTCGATCACTTTACCCGCGTGGGATGGAAGGTTCTTGATGCCGGTCAAGAGTAAGGCATGTTCACAACAGGAGCGGCGCGCGGATTTTGGGTCACGGGCAGTAAACGCGAGAGCGCAGCGACCGAAGTTGGCGGCCGCCGCGCTCGAACGGTAAGTCGTCTAGTCCAAGAACGCCCAGGCGCCATCCGGTTGGCGGCATGCGCGCCCGGAAGCTTCCCGGCGGCGATCGAGATAGGCGACGTGACGATAGTTCGCGCAGTTGAAGCCGTACGCATCGTAGTAATAGCTCCGCACGTGGAACTCGCCGCGATGACGGTTGTGCGGATTGTGCCAGCGATAGATCCCGGGATACCCGCGATTGAGGCCGTGGTAGTAAGCGTAGTAGGCGTAGTTGCGATCGTCGCAATCCATGTCGCGCGTCAGTGCCCCGCCAAGCGCGCCGCCGATAATAATTCCGGCAAAAGTCGCGCCGGCTCGGTCGTCGCCCGCGGCGTGACCGATGAGGCCGCCGATCAATCCACCGATCAGAATGCCTGCCGGATCCGGACGACTGCGGCATTCGCGATAATAGATGTCATCGTCATATGTATAAGTCCGCGAATAGCGCTGCCGCCAGCGATAATCCCGGTCACCGCGCCAGCGTGCATCCCGAATGACGCCCGTTCTGTCGGCGACCAAAAAGCAATTGCCGCGCTCGTAGCACATCCAGCGATAGCCACGCGGTGGACGCGGTAAGTTGTTCCGCCGCCAGTCGGGCACTTGGTACCGATCGTCGCGGTACTCGGGGGGCAATCGATCGCCTCGCGACCAACGCGGTCCATTCGGCGGCGGCCCAAAACGATCGCAGGCCGGTTGGCCGGGCTGGCCACAGTTGCGATCGTCACGTCCATCCCGGTCATGCACACCGGGCTGCGCGAGGGCAACGCCCCCGCCGGTGACCATCAACAACGCCAGCAAGGCGGCGAAAATGCGTTTCATGGTAATCCTCCTTCGAGATCATGGCCCGGTCCCACTCGCATCGGCGCCGGCCTATCTCACATTTGCGAGCCGCTGGATGTCTCGCACGGCTCAGTCTCGATCACTCGCTGACTACGGCGATTACGGCGCGGCGACATTGATGCACGTCAACGATCCCGGTGACGCGTTGCCGTCAAGTGGTTGCGCTCGTATGGGAGGTTCCACATGCATCGCCTTCGACTTGCAACGCTTAGCTTCGCGGCTTTCGCGACGATCGCGCCATCGATTGCCGCCGACGAACCGAAACACGCCACCACGCCTTGCGTCTTCGTCAGTCAAATCGACCACTTCCAATACGTCGACGACAAGACCGCGATTCTGGAAACATCACCAAACAAGCGGTTCAGGGTGACTTTCTTCAACGCGTGCCGCGAGTTGCGGTGGGCCGTGTTCGCGCGCATCGAAGCGCGGCCCGGCACTTGCCTGGCCGCAGGCGACAAGATCGTCTCGGGTCACGGCCCGGGTAGTGAAGAACGCTGCATGATCGAAACGATCGAACAGTTGCCGCCAAACATTCCTAAGTCGGCCGACCCGGCGCCCAACCAACCGTAAAGCGGCTCGGCTTGACGACAAGAACGTCTAAGCCGAGATCACGAACCCGGTCGAGATAGGACTGGCAGGTCGCCATGTTCGCACCGTGGACCGCGTAGAAATAAACGTGCTCGACCTTCTCGATGCCTGGATAACGAAGCGCGAATTCGCCGATGAGCGTCGTCATGGCCGCGCGAAGGCCCGAATCGTGAGTCGGCTCGTCGAAGATCGTCGTGTTGATGATCAGAGTTTTCTTGTGTTTCAGCAGCGGTAATCGTCCGGGCACGTCGGCATCATCCTCTCGCTGTGGCCCGGCTTTCGTTCCAAGACAACGCTGCGCGAAGACATCGTCGACTCCGTACGCGGCGTCGAGACCGGCGGATAACCAGCACTTTTGGATACCGCCCGCGCCAGGTCGTGCGGTCGAGGTACTGCGCCGTCAGATCAAAGTCGCGCTATGGCGTCGCCGGCATCAACCCTGCGGCGGTCAGACGCTCGATAATGATGGGCCACAGCGGTGCGGGGATATCGGGCATCGGCGGATGGCTCGTGAAGACGCGCGAGTCGCTGAGCACGCGGTCGCCTTGGCGTATGATGAAGCCCTCATAGTCCTTAGCGGCGACCTGATTGCAGATCTCCGTGTATCTGTGCAGACCGCCCGCGTAAGGCATGAACATGCGCGGCTTGCCCGGCACGTTTGCGCCCATGTACCAGCTGTTCGCCTGAGGCAACAACGTCGGGGTCACCGCTTCGGCGACGTGGCGGCACCACGCGGTCTCCGCCTCGGCGCTCGCCTCGATGCTCGTTTGTTGGCGCCGGCTGAGCGACACCAGACAATCGGCGATCCATTCGACATGCTGCTCGATGGAGTTGATCATGTTGGTCAGGACCGATGGACTGCCCGGCCCGGTAATCGTGAACATGTTCGGGAAACCCGCCACCATAAGACCAAGATAGGTGCGCGGCCCCTCGGCCCAATGATCCTTGATCCGCCGCCCGCCCACACCGCGCAGATCGATGCGATCGATCGCGCCGGTCATCGCATCGAAGCCCGTGGCGAGAACCACCGCGTCGAAATCATACTGCCGCGCGCTGGTCGCGATGCCCTGCGCGTTGAAGGCTTTCAAGGGCGTCGCGCGGAGGTCGACCAATTCGACATTGGGCCGGTTGAAGGTCGCGTAGTATCCCGTGTCGACGCACGGCCGCTTGGTGCCGAAAGGATGATCCTTGGGCGTCAGCCGATCGGCGACGGCCGGATCGGCAACCTGCGCGCGGATTTTTTCGGCGACGAAGTCTTGGACGATGCGATTGGCGGCAGGGTCGATCCCGGTGTCGACGAACGCACCGAGTATGCGAAATCCGCCCCACGCCCAACGGCGTTCAAGTTCGGCGCGAACCTCGTCGGACGGCGTTTCGATGGCGAGCGTGGTCGTGTTGGCTTCGTTCTGAAACCCACCCGCCGTATCCTTCGACGCCGCACGATAGGCGCGGGGGTCTTTGGACCAGGCTTCAAAATCGGCTTGCGGGATGGGGCCGTTGTGGGCCGGCATCGAATAATTCGGCGTGCGCTGAAACACCGTCAGGTGCGCGGCCTCAGCGGCGATAACCGGAATCGACTGGATCGCCGAGGAACCCGTACCGATGATTCCCACGCGCTGTCCCGAGAAATCGACGCCCTCATGCGGCCAGCGCGAGGTCCGGTAGATCGGCCCCTTGAACGTGTCCAAGCCCGGGAAGGTCACATCGGTTGGAATCGATAAACAACCGGTCGCCAGGATCAAATGACGGCAGTCGGTGCGCGCGCCTTTGTCCGTCTCGACCCGCCACAATTGCGCCGCCTCGTCCCAATGGGCTGCGGTGACGCGCGTGTTGAAGCGGATGTCGCGCTTCAGATCGAAGCGGTCCGCCACGTGCTCGGCATAGCGCAGCAATTCGGCCTGCGGCGCATAGCGCTCCGACCAGCGCCATTCCGATTCCAAACGCTCGTCAAAGCCGAAACTATATTCCAGGCTCTGAATGTCGACGCGCGCCCCCGGATAGCGGTTCCAATACCACGTGCCGCCGACGCCGCTGCCGGCTTCGACCACTTTCGCGCTTGTGCCCAGCCCACGCAGCTTGTGCAGCATGTACATGCCGGCAAAGCCCGCCCCGACAATGAGGGCGTCGAGCGGTTGGGCGTCCGGAGAACTGTGCGCTGCAGGGGTGACCATGGCGTCTTCCGTTTGATGAGTTGCTCAGGCTCTTCTAGCCGAAAGCGCCCCGCACCGGAAACGGTCATTCAGGCTGGAATGCGGTCGGCAGCTTTCCAGCGTCGAAGCGTTCATCGGCGAACCACAGACGAGCCCTGCAATTGGCGCCAAGGGCCTTTGCGCGTCTTTTGGGATATTGTGGTCCCGTGTACCTAAAGTTTGACGATACCGGGGAATCGCGGAATGGCGCTCGACTATGCAACAGAAGTGATGTTTCGCGGCTGCGAAACCCTAGCGTTAAGCGGTGGCGACTTGCGGGCGCGCTTGCAGCGAGCCTGGACTGACGATGTCCAGCTGATATGGCATCGGCAGTGCCTTACCGTCGATCTCGCACAGCGATTTCGTGCGCTCTGGGAGAGCTACACCGAGAAGACGAAGGACCCTCGCACGACAACGTTGCGCGTCTTGTCCGACGAAGAAGCGCGCGCCGCTGCAACCGCTCTTCTGGCATTCTCGCGAGACGTCACGATTGCCCACGGTGGTGGTGCGGTTCCTGGAGAGTACTGGAAAATCTCGGGGCAATAGCCGATCACCGGATATCCGCTCTAGGTTCTACACAGCAGCGTCGTCCGCCCGGGCGGGGCTCCCACTTGCTTCACGCGCCCTACAATCGGAAACGCGGACCCTAGTTGCACGGCACTTTAGGCCTTGAGGGCGCGTGCTCGTCTTCGCAGTTCAATGATGCGGCTGAGCGGGTCCGAAACTCTTGAGGATCAACTACGTCAAAAGTAATCGTCTTGGATCGAGAAATGACCATGTATCGACGAACGCAAGGGAATGCGAACTCACGCGCAGCGAGGCAGGATGAGCACGACGCCAATCTCAATTCGACCGTTCGCTCCCGCAGACGCCCTGCGCCTTGAGAGAATTCTGACCGACGCGTTCGTGCCGGTGTTCGCTTCGTTTCGGGCCATTGTCGGGCGTGAGATTGCGGCTGTGGCGCTCGCCAACGCGGAGGCCGAACAGCGATCGTTGCTTGCGAGCCTGTGCGAACCAACGCCCGACTCGAAGGCCTTTGTCGCCACGCGCGATGGTGACGTGGTCGGATTCGCATGCGTGAAGCTCGACCGGGCTCAAACCATGGGCGAAGTCGTCCTCGACGCGGTGGCGCCGACCGAAGCCGGGCGCGGTGCGGGGACAGCGCTCGTCAAGCATGCGCTCGCATTCATGAGAGCCGAGGGGATGCGCGTCGCCGTGGTCGGCGTCGGTGGCGACGAAAGCCACGCACCCGCCCGCCGCACCTACGCGAAAGCCGGATTTCGCGTCGGCATTCCATCAATCCACATGTACCAAACGCTCTGACTTCAACTTCGCCGCGGCGGCTTTATGGAAGGAGAACCGGTGGCGGTATCTGTCTGGCGTACCACTTCGTCATCAGAACGCGCACGACCCGGAAGAGTATGATCGTCAGCACCAAAAGCACGGGTCCAGGCAACAAGCCCGCGCCGCGTACCCAACCGGGAAAGACTCTTGCGCCCTGGCCAACGAAAAATGCGATGTTGCCCAAGGTGAAGGCCGCGCACATGCGCCAGAGGTGGCGCGCGATGCGCTATGGAAGACGTTGAAAGCCGCTGCCACCGGTTTCAAGACGGCCAAAACCCCGCCGGCGACGGACATCAAGATCATCGCGATGAAGAACACGTTCCCGGCGATGCGGTGCCTCGATGACCACTTCCGTGTGAACAACGCCGCCGCACCGGCACGTAACCCCACGCTTCCGGCCGTGATGTGAAAAATCAAGAGCGCTGAGAGGTTCATGGCCTGATCGTTAAGCATCGGCGATTGTCGATGGCGCCACCCGCGAAACCATAGAGGAGGCGTGGCGTCACCTCACATGACCGCGGCACCCAAAGACCCGACATCTGGGATCACGGCGGTGCCGCGTAAGAAGCCGTCAACGCGAGGGTGAATTGGTCGGAGCGACAGGATTTGAACCTGCGACCCCCAGTCCCCCAGACTGATGCGCTACCAGGCTGCGCTACGCTCCGACGGCTTGATGCTAGGCGGAACCGCGATGTTGGGGGGCGGGTCCGTTGGGGGGCGCACTATAGGCAGAGGGGGCGGCGCGGGGCAACCCGTCGGGGTGCGTCAAAGCGGAAGCCAAGCCTCAGAGCGTGACTCCAAGTTTGGGCAGGAGCCAGAGCATGACGGCGTAAAGCGCAATCGTGAGGGCGCACGATGCCAACAACGCGGGCCAAAAGGCGATGTTGGCGCGCAGGAGCGCTGGCAGGACCAAGAACATCGGGAGCGAGGGAAGCACGAACCAGAACGTCGCTTCGGCGTGGCTGGCGATCCGGGCGGTGTCGGCGGTATCGCGCCAGAGCCAGATAATGCCGAGGATCGAGATCAACGGCAGCGAGGCGATCAGGCCGCCCCAGCCGGGATAGCGCTTGGCCACCTCCGACACGATCAGCACGATCACGCCTGAGAGCAATGCTTTGACGATGGCGTAGAGCACCGGGCGCTTACTGCGCCGCCACCGCTTTGTTCGTTTTGCGTGGCCCACGATTGAGGAGATCGCGCAGGCCTAACAAATCGTCCAACACGTTCTCCAAACGCTCGCGCTGTTCTGCCAGCAACTTCTCGCTCGGGTTATCAGCCGACAGGTTGACGTGTTCGACCGACGGCGTCGCGCGCCCAAACAGGGGTTCGGGCATGGGCGCAACTTCTTCCGGTGCCAGATCGCGTTTGGCCGTGGCGGCTTTGGCGCCGACGCGGCCGATCTCGGCGACTTGCTTGGCGCCTTGTTCGCGCAAAACTTTCTGCACGCCCTTGATCGTCAGACCTTCGTTGTAGAGCAGCGCGCGGATGCCCTTCAGCAGATCGATATCGTCCGGCCGATAATAGCGGCGACCGCCGGCGCGCTTGAGCGGTTTGATCTGCGTGAACTTCGCTTCCCAGAAGCGCAGCACGTGCTGCGGCACGTCGAGCGCTTCGGAAACCTCCGAAATCGTGCGGAAGGCGTCGGGTGCTTTTTCGATACGGCTAGGCTCGCTCATTTGTTATCGCCCGTATGGCTCGCGCCGTTCATGCCGGCTTGGCCGTCGTTGATCATCGCCTTCAACACGTGGCTCGCGCGGAAGACGAGCACACGACGCGGACTTATCGGAACTTCCTCACCGGTTTTCGGATTGCGACCGATTCGTCCGCCTTTCGAGCGTACGGCAAATGTGCCGAACGACGAAAGCTTGACCGTCTCACCGCGGATCAAGCGCGCCGATACTTCTTCAAGCACGCGATCGACGAGATCGGCGGACTCATTTCGCGACAAACCCACTTGCGCATAGACCGCCTCGGCCAAGTGCTGCCGGGTCAGGGTCTCGCTCATTGTCGCCTCCGTGCGCCGCGGTTCGTTGCGGCGCGACTCAAGCGTCAACGGTAGGTCGCGCGGGAAATGCCGTCAATATCAGAGGGATAGAAGACGCTGCTACCAGCGGACGAGTGCCGAGCCCCAAGTGAAGCCTCCACCCATCGCTTCGAGCAGCACAAGTTGATCGCGTTTGATACGCCCGTCGTTAACCGCTGCAACCAGTGCAAGAGGAACTGACGCTGCAGATGTATTTGCGTGTTGTGCAACTGTCGAAATCACACGCGATGGGTGTACCCCAACCTTGCGAGCCGTTGCGTCCAGAATTCTCTGGTTTGCCTGATGCGGCACAAACCAGTCGATATCGGAGGCGGTGAAGCCGTTCGTCTTGATCGCCAGTTCGATCGCATCGGCCATGTTGGCGACGGCATGGCGGAAGACCTCGCGGCCTTCCATGCGCAGGAAGCCGGTCGTCTTCGTCTTCGAGGGGCCACCATCGACATAGAGCAGGTCGTGGTGACGCCCGTCGGAGAACAAATGTGTGGACAGGATGCCCCGGTCCTTCGTGGTGCCCCCGCCCTGCCCCGCCGTCAGCACCATCGCCCCGGCGCCGTCGCCGAACAACACCGCCGTCGTCCGATCGTTCCAATCGAGGATGCGCGAGAAGGTTTCCGCGCCGATCACCAAGCAGTTCTTCGACTGCCCGGCTTTGATGAAGTTGTCGGCGACGGCGAGCGCATAGACGAAGCCCGAACACACGGCTTGCACATCGAACGCGGCGCCGCGGGTGATGCCGAGGCGCGCTTGCACGGTGGTGGCCGTCGCGGGAAAGGTTTCGTCGGGCGTCGCGGTCGCGAGCACGATCAGATCGATCGCGCTTGCGTTCATGCCGGCGGCGCGCAGGGCTTCTTGGGAGGCGGCGATCGCGAGGTCGGAGGTGAACTCGCCTTCGGCGGCGATGTGGCGCTCGCGGATGCCGGTCCGCTCGCGGATCCAGTCGTCGCTGGTTTCGAGCTTGGTGGCAAGGTCGGCGTTGGTCACCGTCTGCGCCGGAAGGTAAGCGCCGATGCCCGCAACTTGCGAACGAACGACACCCATCAGGATGCAGCCGCGGGAACAGGTGCGGGCGCCCCTTCGGCCTTCGGCCCGCCGAGCGCCAGGATGGACGGCGGCAGATGCGTCATCGCATCGGCGATTTGGGTCACGAACTCGCTCTCGCCCATTTCGATCGCAAGGTCGAGCGCGGTCGCAAAGCCGACGCCGTCGGTGCCGCCGTGGCTTTTCACCACCACGCCGTTCAGGCCTAAGAACACGCCACCGTTGACGGCGCGCGGATCCATCTTCTGACGCAGGATGTTGAAGCCCGGGCGCGCGAGCACGTAGCCGATGCGCGAGAGCAGCGAGCGCGCCATTGCGGAGCGGATGTAATGGCCGACGAGGCGCGCTGTGCCTTCCGCGGCCTTAAGCGCAATGTTGCCGGCAAAGCCTGAAGTCACGACGACGTCGACGGTACCGGCGCTGATATCGTCGCCCTCGACAAAGCCGTGGAACCGGAGCGGCAACCCAGACTCTTTCAACGCGGCGGCGGCGGCCTTGACTTCGTCGTTGCCCTTCACTTCCTCGACGCCGACGTTCAACAGGCCGACGCTCGGACGTTCGATACCGAACACGACTCTCGCGTAGGCCTCGCCCAGCAAGGCGAAGTCGACGAGCTGGCGCGCATCGGTGTCGACGTTGGCGCCAACGTCGAGCACCACGGTCTGACCGCGGATCGTGGGCCAGAGCGCCGCAATCGCCGGACGTGAAAGACCAGGCACGGTGCGCAGCTGCACCTTCGCCATCGCCATCAACGCGCCGGTGTTGCCGGCACTGACCGCAGCTTGCGCTTCCTTGTTGCGCACCGCGTCAATCGTGCGCCACATCGAGGTATTGCGGCCGCGGCGGAGCGCCTGTGCGGGCTTATCGTCCATCGCAACGGTGTCGTCGCAGTGCACGACTTGCACCGCGTTCTTGACTGCTGACTTGTTCAGGAGGATCGGCTGCAGGCGCGCATGATCGCCGTGCAGCAGGAATTTCACTTTCGGGTGGCGGACGTGCGAGATCGCAATGCCGTCAACGATGGCTTGGGGCGCGTTGTCGCCCCCCATTGCGTCGACCGATACGACAATTTCGCGGTTCACGCTGTCGCTATCCTTTGAGGCGGTCGCCGGCCGTGCATGTGCCGACTATGCGCCCGCGGCGAGCCAAGCGCTAGGTCGCCTTCTTCTCGATTTCGCGGCCATCGTAATGGCCGCATTTTGCGCAGACGTGGTGCGGGCGCTTCAGCTCACCGCAGTTGCCGCATTCGTTGTAATCCGGCCGCGCCAACGCGTGGTGCGAGCGGCGCATGTTCCGCCTGGACGGGCTTACTTTTCTTTTGGGGACCGCCATGGGCCTCTCCTATTCGTGCTGTCAACCAAAGCTCTGGCGCGAACGCGTCGTCGCCGAACGGCTCTGGCCGAAAATGAGGCGCGGATACAATAGGAAAGCGGCCCTAAGTTCAACCCCCGGAAACCCGCCATTTTGCCTCGGCTTGGCGGGCGAGTTGCCGCTACGGAGGGGTTGGGGTCTGATGGGCTGTCGTTCCGCCGACTCGCAGGAGGGGAAAATGATCCGCCTTGCCGTTCTCGCGCTTGCCTTGATCCTGGCCTGCTGCGCCCCGCCTACGCAGCCCCCCGGTCCCGGAACCGAAGTCGCGCATAAGCAGCCGCCAAAGGACGAAGAAAGCTGCCGCAAAGCAAGCGGCGACTGGCAGCGCGTCTGTCTCATGGGCGACTGGGCTTGCGTGGTGACGTATGCGGACGCCGGCAAGACCTGCAGCGATGGGGACGAATGCGAGGGCAGACTGTGCCTCTACCAGGGGGCCGAGCGGCCGGTACCCGGTACGCCGGCAAAGGGTGAGTGCAAGCGCACGAGCAATCCGTGCGGCTGCTTCGCGCGCGTGGTGAAGGGGAAGGTCCAGGGCGCGCTCTGCGTCGACTGAACTATTTCTTCGGCTTGAGTTTCGCCAGCACCGCGAACGGGTTCTCGCGCGCCGGCGCCTCGTCGGTTTGGAACGCGACGCCCGGCTTGCGCGGATACGGATCGAGGTTCAGCGCAAGCTCTTCCACGACGATCTCGCCCAAGTCGATCTCGTGTCCCAGCGGTTCGGGCGGGTCGTCGGCGGTCGGATCGACGAAGACGTCCCGCTCGGGTTTGACTTCCTCGCGATATCTATCGGGCGGCAGATAGCTCCGTTCGAACGCGGCTTCGATATGGGTATCGAGCGGCTCAAGCGTTACAACGCAGGTCTGCGTCACGTCCGCTTTCAGCGTGCCGGTGAGGTGAACGCCTTTGCCGTGGCTACGGGTAAGCGAGACCCTTGCCGTCAATGTCTTGATGCCGGCGATGTCCAAGTAGTTCGCGATCTGGGCGAACTCAGCGGGCGTGGCGCTCAACGTTTGCACAAGCCCCGCTTCGCTGATCTTCGCGACCGCGACCGGACGGCGGAATTCGTGCGTCGGTTCGCTCACGGTGCGGGCCACACGAACGTGCCGGCGACAAGGTCCGCCTCGGGCGCGGCCTTCAGCGCTTCGGCGGCGGCGCGGACATAGGTGGCGAGCGCGTCGAGCCTTGGCGAGGCGACGTCTGCCCCCCTGTAAACGTTACGCCTCAACGCCTCGCGCAGGGCCGCAATGTCGCCTTGCTTTAAGGCGGCGTCATAAGCTGCGGCACGGCCATAGAACGCCTGCAGCATGCCTTTGATCTTTTTCGGCACGGACATGTCGCCGGCACCAAGTTCGCGCAGGCTTTGCTCCATGTTCGCGAACATTTGGTCGAACGTTGCCTGAGCCAGCGCCTTGCCCGCGCCGCGCGCCGCCTTCAGGCGCGGCAGGAACAGACCCGCGTGCAGAACGATCAGGTCGAAACGGCCGTCGATTGTGTCAGGGACGTCGAGCGACTCATAGAACTCCGGGCGGCGCGCCTGCTCGACCAGGCCGCTATAAATGACCGCGCCGTGCCGTGCGGTGTCGCGCCCGCGGGATAAAAAGGAGAGAAGTGTCCGCACGAGGCCCCGGCTTTCCAACGTCTTTTGGCTTTCCCTTGAAATTAGGCAAGCGCAGCGGTACGTCAACAGCCGGTTTTTAACCCCGTTATCCGCGTTGGGAGTAGCCCATGGCATCGCGCGTCGTTTTGGCAGGTTCAGTTCTGGTTATGGCGGGCCTTGCCGCCTGCGCGCCCATCCGCGACGTCCGCGGCTATGTGCCCGATGACGAGCGGGTGGCCTCGGTCTCGGTTGGCGCGGATACGCGCGACACGGTCCAAGAGAAGCTCGGCACCCCGTCCAGCACGGCGGCCTTCGGCGATCCGACCTGGTACTACATCTCGACCGAGCAAGAGCGCTATGCGTTCTTCAAGCCGGACATCACCAAGCGGCAGATCCTGGCGATTGCATTTGCCGAAGACGGCAAGGTCAACGACATCCGCAAATACGGCATCGAGGACGGCCAAGTGATTGCGCTCGTCGATCGGGAAACGCCGAGCCGCGGCAAAGAGATGTCGTTCCTGCAGCAACTGTTCGGAAACATGGGCGCGCTACCCGGTGGCGCCCCCGGCTCGAACCAAGGTCCCGGCCGCCCGGGCGGCGAAGGCAAATAGGCCTCTCGCCTTGGTATGAAAAAAGGCCCCGGAAATTTCCGGGGCCTTTTCGTTTGAGCGAACGCTCGCGCCTTACATATGCGCGAGAGCGGCGAGCAGCAGCAGCGCCACGATGTTCGTGATCTTGATCATCGGATTGATGGCGGGACCGGCCGTGTCCTTGTACGGGTCGCCGACCGTGTCGCCGGTGACCGCCGCCTTGTGCGCGTCCGAGCCCTTGCCGCCAAAGTGGCCGTCTTCGATGTACTTCTTCGCGTTGTCCCACGCACCGCCGCCCGACGTCATCGAGATGGCGACGAAGAGACCGGTCAGGATCACGCCCATCAGCATCGCGCCGAGAGCCGAGAGCGCAGCACCCTTACCCGCAATCAGCATGACGAATAAGAAGAGCACGATCGGCGAAAGCACCGGCAGCAGCGACGGCAGAACCATCTCCTTGATGGCCGCCTTTGTCAGCATGTCGACGGCGCGCGCGTAGTCCGGCTTCTCCGTGCCCTTCATGATGCCGGGCTTCTCCCGGAACTGCCGGCGCACTTCTTCGACGACGGCGGACGCCGCACGGCCAACCGCGGTCATGCCCATCGCACCAAAGAGGTACGGCAGCATGCCACCGAGGAAGAGGCCGACGACGACCCACGGGTTCGCGAGGCTGAAACTGACGACCGTGTCCTTGAAGAACGGAAACTCATCCGCGTTCTGCATGAAGTGGCGCAGGTCTTCCGTGTACGCCGCAAAGAGCACCAGTGCACCCAGGCCCGCCGAACCAATGGCGTAGCCTTTCGTCACCGCTTTCGTGGTGTTGCCGACCGCGTCGAGCGCGTCGGTGGTCTTGCGGACTTCCTTATCGAGACCCGCCATTTCGGCGATGCCGCCGGCGTTGTCGGTAACCGGACCGAACGCGTCGAGGGCGATGATCATGCCCGCAAGCGCCAACATCGTGGTCGTGGCGATCGCGATGCCGAAGAGGCCTGCGAGCGTATAGGTCACGATAATGCCCCACACGATCACGAGCGCCGGCAGCGCCGTTGATTCCATCGAGACCGCGAGGCCCTGGATGACGTTCGTACCGTGACCGGTGACGGACGCCTTCGCAATCTCGCGAACCGGGCGATAACCGGTGCCGGTGTAGTATTCGGTGATCCAAACGAGAAGACCCGTCACCGCGAGACCTGCGATCCCGCAGAGGAACAACGTGAAGCCGTTGAACGACAAACCCGCAGCCGTCGTGTAAACGCGATCGAACCCGATCGAGTAGTAGGTCACGAGACCTACGAGCAGAAGCGATAAGCCGGCCGTCGCGATCAGGCCCTTGTAGAGCGCGCCCATGATGTTCTTCGACGCGCCGAGGCGGACGAAAAACGTGCCGGCGATCGAGGCCAGGATGCAGACGCCCGCGATCAAAAGCGGATAGAGCATCATCAGGCTCTTGCTGTCGGCGAAGAAGATCGAGGCCAACACCATCGTTGCGCCGATCGTCACGACATACGTTTCGAAAAGATCCGCGGCCATACCGGCGCAGTCGCCCACGTTGTCGCCGACGTTGTCGGCGATCGTGGCGGGGTTGCGGGGATCATCTTCGGGAATGCCGGCTTCGACCTTGCCGACCATGTCGCCGCCGACGTCCGCACCCTTGGTGAAGATGCCGCCGCCGAGACGGGCGAAAATCGAAATCGCCGATGCGCCAAGCGCAAGCGACACGAGCGCTTCGACGATCACGCGGCTTTGCTTGGCGTCGGTCACGTCATAGGCCAGAGTCAGCAGCCCGTAATATCCACCGATCGCCAGCAGCGCGAGGCCGACCACGAGCATGCCGGTCGCCGCACCCGACTTGAAGGCAATGGCCAGACCCTCCGCCAAACCCTTGCGTGATGCCTCAGTGGTGCGAACGTTCGCCTTCACCGAGAGGTTCATACCGATGTAGCCGGCGAGACCCGAGCACACGGCGCCGATCACGAAGCCCAGCGGCTGCACCCAGTGCTGGAAGGCAACCGCCACAACGACGGCGACGGCAACGCCGACCATCGCGATCGTGCGGTACTGCCGGTTCAAATACGCGGCCGCGCCTTCTTGAATGGCGGCCGCGATTTCTTGCATCCGCGCATTGCCCGCGGCTGCAGCGAGAATCGATTGGCGGGCCCAAAAGCCGTAGCCAAGCGCCGCTGCCGCGCACGCCAAAACGATAGAGAGTCCCGTGACGGTATCCATTGCCTCAGACCTTATTTGGAGTTGCCGGAGCTTGAGGGGGTCAAGCGCCGGGCTTGGATCCGAGGGATTGCGCGCATGGCTTCAAGCCGGGCACTCGCCCCGACTCAATTGGCCCCCCGGCCAAAAAGAGGCCGGAACATGCCAAACACCCCTACCCCATGCAATACGGGCAGGGCGCGGATTTACGGGAAATTCGACGCAGGCGGCAGCCAAACGCCTACTTCAGATCGTCGTCCGCATCGTGGATCTCGATGTTCTTAACGATGTTCGGCCCGACAATCGTTGCACAGATTCGGGTCAACTGGGCAGCTAGTGCTTCAAGGTCCAAGAGCGAGGGATCGCCGTTGCGCGCAATGGTGGTGCCGCTGTGAACGTCGCGCAGGAAGGCGTCTTGGATGG
>JAGOBA010000018.1 GCA_017983635.1 Alphaproteobacteria bacterium | reverse complement strand
ACCCGCGCTCCATCGACACGGTCTGTGAAGCGATCGATCACATGCTCGACCGCTTCACGTCGGCCGAGTGTGCCAACTATTTCGTCAACTCAGGCTATGGTTCCGCCTAAAGCGAATCCGCTCTAGAATTGGATTGTCCTCGCTCGGCAGGAACCGAGATTTGGGTGTCGCAGACCGTTTTCTCCGGCTAAGCGCCGGGTACATGGGGTTGTTCGCTGAAACTCCGACCCGGTATTCCTCCGCGTCTCCGCTGCTTCGCGAGATTTGCCTCGTAAGTCGAGCGGACTCCCAAGGCTCGCGCGGGAGCGCCGAGCTTTCTCCGCAGCGAAATAACCCTCCACCTCTGGCTGCTTGAGCACATGTCGGCGAAGATGCCGGATGCGTTCGACTCTCAAGCGCGCGCTTCCGCCTTCGCTCACACGCACGACACGCGTGCTCTCGAACGCGCGCCGGAGGCGACACACACGCGCTCGCGGCCACCGTCGCCTGACGCGTCCCAAGACCCCACGCCACAGCGGACTATTCTTGCGTGATCGTTTGTACGCACCTCCGCGTGACGCAAAACGATCATCCAAAACTGGTCCACCCCGAACACATAACCCCACGGCGCATCGGACTATTCTTCGATGCTCAACTTTGGCCTAGTTTTGAGTGCGCGTTGACATCGTTTCCGGCATAGGCATAAAGGTTCATTTGGTCGCCGTAGCCAATCGGATCGGTTTGCAGAAATCTCCCTAGCGCCGCCGAGTAGTAGCGAGCTCTGTAGTAGTACAATCCTGTCCCCGCATCTAGCCGCTGAAGAAAATCAAGGTCGATTTGGTCGCACGTCGGGGCCTGACGCTCGGCGCGCCACATCGGGGATACATAACCTGTCCCCGTACTCAATAACTCAAGGGTTCACTCCGCCTTGGGGGTACAAGTGGCTCTGCTTCCGATGACAAGACTAAGCCACTTGGCTCTAGAGCGGCCCGCACCTCGCTCAAATTCTGTTCCGGAACATCCCAGCGAAACATTTTGTCGCTGAACTCGCATTGCATTAGCGACCCTTCCTCCCTCATAAATTTCCAAAGCGCTGCGTTGCGAAATTTCCTCTCCAGATGTGCCTCGAGCAAGAAGTTGATTGGATAGACTTCTCTGAAATATCCGTCACGCGCTCGCAGTCCGCGATGCCAGATGTTATCACGCCAACGAATAAGGCGATTTGCATACCTTGGGTTGGAGCCCCATTTCATACCAATGGGCATTGTGTTTACAGCCGCCACATAATGCTCAGCGCCATATTCGGCAGGGAAATTCCAACAACCTCCATAAGCCGAATCGAGAACTCCAAACATGATTGGTGCGATGCTATCGGCCAAGGCTTGGGGACTCTCCGCTTTCGTTTGATCAACTGCGAAAGATCCGATCTTTTGTCCTCCGTAGACTCGACCAAATGCCGCCTCGAAATCACTTGGGAAAAACTCAGGAGCGGTAGACTTGAGGACGCTTCTGACTCTCACCGAAACGTCAGCCCCCACACCTGAAGCAAGCAAGGCCGCTAACCTCGCTCGAATCTTTTTATACGAACCGTGAGTTCTCTTATACCCGCGGCATCCGGTTCCTTCAGCTGGCGAGATTCCAAATTCGGCCAGGAGCCGTTCGCACAATGACAGACACCGCTCGTCAAGCGGTGCCTTCCATTCGTACAGCATCAGAACTCGGAGGCGCGACCCGCCGCGATCGATTTCCGGTATTACCCCGATCGGAGCCGTCATTGGGTCGGACATGAATCTTGCTTAACGCATGTAACTGAATTCAACCTGTCTCCGAATGCGTTCGCGTTCTTTGCGCTTTGATCTGCCGCGGTCTGACGGCCTGACAATACCTCAACCACATCAACCTTTCCGTTTGGCAGAACTCCGGCTACATCCGGTTGAACGCCACTCTTTACTGCACCGCCCGTGATTGTACTTGCCTTTTGGTTCAAATGCACAGACACGTATTTACCGGAGTCCACCATCTCGCCGGCGATCCGTGCGCTAGTCGATGCATGCGTACTGGCTTCCCCTGCTATCTTTGTGGACTGTGCGACTCCCTTTAAAGTCTTTCCGGCAGCGTCCCCGACGGGGCCAAGCAATCCCACGCCAGCGGCTGCAACATTTACAACCGTCGGATTGTCAATGGCCTGTTTAATGGCGATGCCGTCGCCAATGAGAGGAGTGAATTCGCCGATTGTCTGTGCGCCAATATAGTCCATGGCTGATGGCTGCTCACCGTAGTGTCCATCTAGCCCGCTTGTATCGGGCTGAAGCGGACATATGGCGCTGCCATCACTTTGCGTGGCACAGCCGGCCAAGCCAGTTGGATCGACCCTGTTGTTTGGATCATTCGCGACATAGGCATACAAATTCATCTGATCGCCGTAGCCGACGGGATCCGTCTGGAGGAACCGCCCAAGCGACGGCGAGTAGTACCGCGCACGGTAGTAGTAGAACCCCGTCTCAGGATCGAGCCTGCGGCCGGTGTACTTGAACGGCACCCCCGTTGTCGGGGCGCCGTTGCCGTAGGCATCGTACGTGTACGGACCTTCGGCGATGGTGCCGTTATCGGCGCTCATCGCGATGGTCGAACCTTGACGGTTCGTGTGGAAATAGTTGCGCGTGTTGCTGCCGCCGTTCGGCGTCACCATCGCGACCGGAATATCCGTTCCCGGTCCCGGGACGTAACGCCGGAGTAGCGTGCTAGCGTTGTCGTAGTCGGCAATTTCTTCTGCACCATCATGCAAGAATGTTGTGGTGACACTGTTGGCGATCTTGGCTTGCCGCCGGCCGACGGGGTCATAAGCATAACTCACCGCCATGCCGGCCTTGGTGCTGGAGCGCATCATGTTCTGCGCATCGTAGGTGTTCGTCCAAGTGCCGTCGCCGGTCAAGTTCCCGTTCGCGTCGTAGGCCATCGTCGCGGTCGGGTTCGCGCCGACGGTGATGTTGACGTATTGGTTCAGGTTGTTGGCGGCGCGGTAGGCGGTGGTTTGGAACGTGGCGGGGACGTAGGACCACGCGGCGTTGCTCGCGGTTTCGCTGGCGAGTTGGTGCGCTTTCGTGAACGTGTTCGTGTAGGTGTTGGCGGTGCCCGAGAGCGTGTTCGCGAGCGTGAGCAGATCGCCTTGCGTCGAGTAGGTGTAACCCTGCGCCGTGCCATTGCCGTAGACGAGGCTCGTGCGGCGCGAGAGCGGGTCGTACACATAGGTCGCGAGCACGAACGTGCCGTTCTCGGTCGCGGTCGTCATGCGGCCCATGGCGTCGTAGGCGTATTGGACGAAGTAGCCGTCGGCCCAGGTGGTGCGGGTCTTGTTGCCCGCGAGGTCGAGCTGGTAGGCGACCACGCGGGTGCCGGCGAACGTCGGCGCGGACTGTGTCACCGAGATCGGGCGTTTCGCGCTGTCGAAGGCGTAGGTGAGCGCGTGGCCGGTGTTGTCGCTGATGCCGGTGGTGCGGCCGGCGAGATCGTAGGCCGTCGTGGTCAAGATCGCCGGTGCGCCCGCGGGCTGCGGCACCAGATGCGTCACCATCCGGTCGAGGCTGTCATAGGTGTTGACGATCAACTGTCCGCCGCGGGTGAGCTTGCCCGTGACGTTGCCCTTCGCGTCGTAGGAGAGGTCCTCATACGTCGCATCCGGCATCGTCGTGCGCGCGAGCCGGTCGAACCCGTCATAGGCATAACTGGTCTGATTGCCCTTCGCGTCCTTGACAAAGGCTTGCGTGCCGTTCGCGGTGTAGCCGTATTCGGCACAGACTTGGGCGAGCGGCGAGGCATCGGCGCGCACTTCCTGCAGCACCTGGCCGGCCAGATCGTAGACCTTGCGCACCCGCCGGTTTTCCGGATCGATGGTGACGCTGAGGCGGTCGGCCGCGTCGTATTGCATGCGCGTGACTCGCCCGTCCGCGTCGGTGACCTGCATCTTCCGGCCGGTCGGCGTGTAGGCGAAGGCGATCGTGGACCAGGATGTTCCCACGTTCACGTGTACGGAAGATGCGCCTCCGCGAAAGACTCGAATATTCGGCAGGGACAAGGGACAGTATCTTCATTCGTGTATTCGATCACCGCTCTAAGGTTCGCAGAAGTCGCCAGTGACTGGGTATGTCAGCGACTTGCGTTCGTAGCGAAGCTCTTCCGGTAGGCCAAACTCCTCATACGGGATGTTCGCTCGAATCGTTGCTTTTGGCGAAACTCGAATCTGACACTCAACACCAACACAATAGCCAGTGTTGAAGTCTCGTATCGGGAAGCGTTGCTGCTTTACGACTAGATACATGGTTTCACTCATCTGGTTGACCTTGCCGAACTTGTTCGGCCAATCCCCAACGCTCATGCAGACTTCCCGGTCAAGTGTATTGGTGTACGCAAGAGTGACGCGCTTTCCGGCGGGGTCATCGACCATGCTCCAATTGATGAAAAGAAAATCCGCGGTCGTCGAGACACTGCATGCGCAACAAAACAGTACTGAAATCATGAGGGCAGTACGAAGCATCACTCTGTCTCCAAATCTGGATAAACCCGTTCCATCAAGTGATCAGGATTTTGTTCGGCCTGTGGCGTACCAGATATTCCTCTAAACGCACGCCGTTCACTTTTATCGCCGTTCCTGTATGCGAGCCTACCATTCCCACCGTTCTCGACGCGCCACCTCTGATCGTGCAGTCCCGCCGAGTGGAGTGACTCGTGGCCCACAATCCATTGCAGCAGCGGTGTATCGCCGCTCGTCCACACCTTGTGTCCGGTATTTATGGTGATTGTCGTGCCGCCCACGGCAGCACTTGCCGCCTCTGCCGGAGAGTTTCCGTTCGCCGCCCAAGTTGCCCCATCCTCAGCATTGGCTTTTGTGACCCCGTCGGAGCCGTCGTTTTCAAGCATCCCTGCTCCCTTGTCGAGACCATCTGCCATCCCCTTCAGTCTGGCCTTCTCGCTTAGCATCTTCGTTGAACGTGACCTGTCCCTGAGATCGCGCGCGGTCGCTCGCATGTCCATTGCGGCCTGTTTTTGAGCCTTGTTGAATTTCTCCCAGTCCTTGTCACCCCAACCGCTTCCTCGACCATAGTTCCCACTCGGATCGGTAGCATTCAGCGGGTCATTTCCGACATAGGCATACAAGTTCATCTGATCCTTGTATCCGATAGCATCAACCTGCAAGAACCTTCCACATGCGGGGCAGTAGTACCTCGCCCTATAGTAATACAACCCTGTCCCCGTATCTAACCTGCGGCTCGTGTATTTGAACGGAACGCCGGTCGCTGGAGCACCGTTCCCGTAAGCATCGTACGTGTACGGACCTTCAGAGATGATGCCGTTATCAGCACTCATCGCGATGGTCGAGCCTTGGCGGTTGGTGTGGAAATACTTGCGCGTGTTCAAGCCGCCGCTCGGCGTCACCATGGCGACCGGCATGTCGGTGCCGGGGCCGGGGACATAGCGGCGCAACAGGCTCGCCGAACCATCATAGTCAGCGATCTCCTCGCTGCCGTCGTGGACGAAGGTGGTAATCGTGCCGTTCTCGTTCAGATACTGCCTGCGGCCGAGCGGGTCGTATTGGTACGTACTGGACCAGCCCACTTTCGTTGATGAGCGGAGAATATTTCTTGCATCGAACGCGTGGGTCCACACGCCGTCGCCGGTCAGGTTTCCGTTTGCGTCGTAGGCCATCGTCGCGGTCGGGTTCGCGCCGACGGTGATGTTGACGTATTGGTTCAGGTTGTTGGCGGCGCTGTAGGCCGTGGTTTGGAACGTGACGGGGACGTAGGACCACGCCGTGTTGCTCGCGGTTTCGCTGGCGAGTTGGCGCGCCTTCGTGAACGTGTTCGTGTAGGTGTTGGCGGTGCCGGAGAGCGTGCTCGCCAGGGTGAGCAGATCGCCCTGCGTCGAATACGTGTACCCCTGCGCCGTGCCATTGCCGTAGACGAGACTCGTGCGGCGCGAGAGCGTGTCGTAAACATAGGTCGCGAGCACGAACGTGCCGTTCTCGCTAAGGGAATTCCGGGGACACGTAACAAACTAGAATAATTCGGCTTGAACACTTTCCGCGGTTTTCGGCTTTGGCCCAGGCTTGCGCCTACCGAGCCTGCGGCCGAGTTCGGCTTCCAGCTTAGCGACGAAAGTGCTGCTGCCCAAGGGGCGGCCGGTGCTCGTGCTCGCACGGAACGCATCGTCCTCGCCGATTCCCGACGGCGCGGCGAGATGTGTCGCCCAATCGCCGGCACGCGCCATCCAGGCGCCCGGCCGCACGAGGTGATCGGCCTTGCCACACAAGTGGGCGGCGGCGCTCGACCACGGCCAGTCGGCCGGATGCACAACCAAACGCGCCCGCACGGGGTTCAACTCCACATAACGGGCGCAGGCCAAGAGGTAGTCGTCATCCATCGCGAACGACGCAAACCGGCCCTGCCACAGAAACCCGCGCCAGCCCGCGCGAAAATTGATCCGCCGCGCATAGTCGCGGTGAAGGCGGCTCAGCACGGCAGACAACGCGTCCTCATGCGGCGGCACGAGGATCAAATGTACATGGTTCGGCATCAGGCAATAAGCGAGCACTTCGACGCCTTCGGCGCGGCATCGGGCCGCGAGGTTTGCGACATAGGCCGCGTAGTCCTCGGCGTTGAAGAACACCTGCTGGCGACGGTTGCCGCGCTGCGTGATGTGGTGCGGCACGCCCGGCGCAACCGCTCTTGCCAAACGAGCCATCGCGGAACATTATAGGAACGCGGCGTTGGTGTCAATCGAGTTTGTTACGTGTCCCCGGAATTTTTATCGCCAAAAAAAACACCTTGCCAACAGGGGGCCGTCCACACATGTCCCCGGAATCTCGGAATTCCTTTCGGAGATTGTTACGTGTCCCCGGAATTCCTCGGAGATTGTTACGTGTCCCGGGAATTCCCTACGGGCAAAGGTGTGGTAACAGCGACTGATAGTAGTCGCCATCGAGCATGGAGTCACCGAGTTGCCCAGTCCGCTGAAGGTTCAAACCCAGAGACGCGACTCGAAAACGCAAGTTGTCGCTCACCTTATTTGTCCCAAGGTGCACGTAGTAATCACCAGTGAAGGCAATAAAGAAACCTGACTCATCAGTTGCGGCATGCCCAACGATACCGCGCAGACATAGTCGGAAAAATATGGCCATCCGCCCACCTTGGATCCACTCCCGATCCTTGAAACTCTCAACGGTAGTCCAATCTATTCCGAACAGCCACTTCTCTACAGCAGCCCGTTCCGGCAGCTGGGTGTCTAATCGCGTGCAGAGCTTACTCACATCGCTCTCTGCCGCAATCGCGGCGAGCGCGAGAACATAGCTCTGCTCTACACCCAAGTACTCTTCAGCCGTCAGTACCTTACCTGCGAACGCCCGGCCAATGTCGGACACCGTTGTCCAATCATCTCCACAGAATTGCCCAGCCGCGTCGTACAAGGTGGGGTCATATTTGTGCAGCCTAAAGATTTCCATTCCTCTAGTCCCCCGTTCGAATCTCCAGATCACGAGTGTATGTTCCATCGCGGGTATCTCTGTTTCTGAGATTGTCCGGCCTCCCGGTGGCGGCCTTCCAAGCGCCTGGGCGATGTCCGTCGCGGTCGCGGCTGATGAACCTATTGCCTCTTTGATAGACCCGTGCACCGTGCATGATTATGCCGGTGTCCCTGAATCCCATCATCTCTGCTTGTGTTCTCGCTTCTTGCTCAGTTCTATAGATTGTCGCGTTCGTTTCATATCTGGCAGCCTGTTCAGTCCTTTCGCGGATGTCGCGCTCGCCGGGCACCCAATTCGGGTCGCGAAGCTCACGGTAGTTTGGATCCACCCTCTTAATGCGGGTAACCGCCGCATTGTAAAGCTCGATCCGCAGCTCTTCCGCCGGTGTGCGGAGGGGCCCTTGCCTCCCCCTTCTCCTATTTTGCCCGGTAGGGTCGAGTACATTTAGCGGGTCATCACCGACGTAGGCATACACATTCATCTGGTCGTCATAACCCACCGGATCAGGCTGCAAGAACCGCCCCAATGCAGGCGAATAGTACCGTGCTCGATAGAAATAGAATCCCGTCTCCGGATCGAGCCGGCGGCCCGTGTACTTGAACGGCACGCCGGTCGTTGGAGCGCCATTGCCGTAGGCGTCGTAGGTGTACGGGCCTTCGGCGATGGTACCATTGTCCGCGCTCATGGCGATCGTCGAGCCTTGGCGGTTCGTGTGAAAGTACGAGCGCGCGCCTGCGACAGTCACCATGGCGATCGGCATATCGGTGCCGGGGCCGGGGACGTAGCGCCTTAAGAGCGCTGCGGCATTATCGTAGTCCGCGATTTCTTCGTCGCCGTCGTGCAGGAAGGTGGTGGTCACGCTGTTCGCGGTCTTCGCCTGTCGCCGACCCAGTGGGTCGTATGAGTAACTGACCGCGGTGAAATACCGCGACAGGTAATGGTGTCTCCCGCCAATCGCGATGTGTGATGAGCGTCGCCTTGCTGCGTGGCGGGCGTGGGCGTAGCGTTGCCGGGCGTAATGCGGCGAAACGAGCGCCGGACCTTTCGCCAACGATCATGGGCCGCACGGCCAGTCTGGCGATCAAGCTGAGAGGGTGCACAACGTGCAAATCACCAGCAAACAAACCTGGCTTTCGCTCCTCATGCCGGCCATTGCCGCGCTGACACTTTCATCCGCCTTGCCTGCGCGCGGTGCGCCGCAATTCTCCGCCGGTCAGCAGCCTGAGGTTCGCAAGACCGCCTTCGAGTTCAGCATGCATCAACAGCTCGAAGGTAAGGTGATGGGCTACAGCTTCGTCTTGATGAAGGACGGCAAGCTGATATCCGAGGGCGCCGGCGGTGCGGCTCGCAACGCCGCCGACGGGTTCAAGGCCATGACCCCGCGCACGCCGCAGAATCTCGGAAGCCTCTTCAAGTTCATTTCCGGTGTTTCGCTTTTGCATATTCTCGAGCGTCCACCCGCGGGATCGGCCGGCGGCCAGAACTCGTTTGACGCACGGCTCAATGCACCGGTTGCACTGCTCTATCCTCAGGTATGGAACGCGGCGATGTCGTCGCCGCGGATGAGGGCGCTGACGTTTCGCCATTTGCTGCAGCACAAATCGGGATATCGCGGTTGCAGCGGCGACGACGTGTTGGGGTGCTTGAGCGGTGCGTACAATCCTCGCCTCATCGGAAGCCGGGCCTACGAGAACATCAACTTCGCACTCGCCGGCTATCTGATTGGAATTTACACCAAGCCATCGCTCCTCACGGCGGCGAACGGCGCTCCCGCGACGACCTCGGTGCGCGACCGCAGCCTCTTCTTCCAAAAAGTCGCCGGCGCGACGATGAACACGTTCATTCGCCAAAAAGTGTTTCCCAAAGTGCCGGGCAACATCTCGGCCAGCTGCGATGCGACGAACGAATACAAAGCGAATGCCGCCTACACTTACATTTCCAAGAACGATACCGGCAAAGGCATCATCACCAGCCGCTTTCGCGACGACGTCAAGGCCTGCGTCGGCTCCGGCGGCTATTGGATGTCGGTTCACGATTTTGCAGCCTTCGCGGCGACCGCGCTCCACTCCGAGAAGCTCATTTCAGTCCGCACGCGGCGTCTTATGTACAACGAGCAAATGGACCCGGACGACCGTCTGGTATGGTCGTTCTCGACGTCGGACAGCACGATCAAGAGCCGGTTCGCGATGGATCCGATCATCTACTCGGGTGGCGACCAACCCTACGCCACGGGCCAGGGCGCGCACACCGCGATCGTCCGCTTACCGCTGGGTCACGAGGTTCTCGTCTTCGCGAACTCCGACGAACTCCCCTCATCGACGCTCGCCACCATCGGCATTAAAGCCTTCAAAGCCGGCATGACCGCGAACTGAGTCGATGCCCCGCGCGCGGGCGGCGGCTTGCCGCTGATCGCGGTGTTGCCGCATCTGAGCGCGCGGTTGGGAAACCCGTGGCGGCGGGCTGACGGTACGCGGCCGTATCATCCGGATCGCGGCCGCGGCGGCAATCGGCCGCGCGGGCTTACACCCGTCCAACGCTTGAACGCGCGCGAGAAAGCGGCCGGTTCCGAGAAGCCCACAAGATAGGCCGTCTCGTTCACCGAGACCTTCTCCCCGTTCAAATAGTGGAGCGCCATCTTGCGGCGAAGTCCGTCGAGTACCGCTTCGAACGTCGTGCCCTCTGCCTTCAGGCGCCGCAGAAGCGTATCGCCGCTCATGCCCAGCCTGCCGGCAATCGCATCCTTGCCGACGTCGCCGGTGTGGAGGATCGGAAGCAACAGGCTTTCGACCTGGCCCCGCATGGTTGTCGAACCGTCGAGGACCTCGAGCAGCGCATCGGCGTGCCGGCTCAGAACGCCGAAGACATAGCGCGGCTGCGGCGCAAGTTTACGCGTCGGCCACGTCGCGTCGACCAGAATTGCGTTGCGGTCGGCGTCGAAAACCACCTGCGTGCGGAAAATTCGTTCGTATTCGCTGCGATATCCGGGGTCGGGGTGGGTGAAGTGAGCCGCCATCACGGACGGCCGCTCGCCGGTCCAGCCCGAGTCGAGGATCATGCGCAGGCAACCGCTGGTCACGCGGGCCATGGTGGATTCCGTGAGTTCGGGAAAGTCGTTTGGACTGCGCCGCGTGTCGACAAACCAAAGCCCGCCGTCGCCGGGCGCGAGTTGAAAACGATCCGGCGCGCCCAAATCCACTTCGACGACAAGCCGGCCATAGCGATTGAGCTGCATGAAGGCTTCGAGCATCGTTTGGGAGGCGCGGCCGATTAGCCCGACGACCGACATCTCGGAAAGGTCGACGGACTCGCCGAAGTGCAGCGCAAAGGCCGGGTCGCGGCTAAGGTCCTTCGCCGCCCGCATGAGCGCCTTGTACTTGGCGACCGGGACGCGATTGTCCTGATCGGCCAAGTCCCGAAGGTCGATGCCCGACCGCTCGCTCAGCGCCCTGGCGTTGGCCCCCCTCGATACGGCAAAGTCCAACACACCACACGCCAGGCCTGCAGCGACGGTAAACTCAGCCATCGAGGCATCGCCTGCAGTTCTCGATCACGTTTTTGCGGCGTGGCGTCATGTTCGGGTGGCTTCGTCGCTGATAGTGTAGACGCCACAACACTAAAGGGCGGGCGCGACGGCTGCAACGCACTGCGCGGCTCCGCGCGAAGTCCGTCACGCTTCGCTCGTTCAAGTGGCCGTTCGCGCCGACATGCGCGTTTGAGGGCGCATTAATCCAACGGGAACTTTCCAATGCCCAGCCGCCTCTTTCCCCCGCGAATCGACAACGACTATCGAGGCCATCGACTTGCAATCTGGCTTCTCGCCCCCATCATGTTGGTGAAGTTCTTGATGGGATTGAACGTCGCCGGGCTGAATCCCTGGATCAGCAACCGATGGATCATACAAATCGCTGACCGCATCCCGATCGAGTCGTACGGCGCGGAGGCGGCATCGACCGTCATGTTTCTGTTTGCGAGTTGGGGACTCATGCTTTTTGTACTCAGCTCGCTCGGCATCGCCGTGCTGATCCGCTATCGGGCGATGATCCCGCTCATGTATCTTTTACTCTTGATCGAACAATTCGGCAGGGCGGGGATCATCTCGCGGGCCAACCCCATCGTACGGGCAGTTAAGACCGGCGACTTGTCCTTCGCGTTCTTGATCAATTGGGGTTTCGTGGCGTTATTGGCGATCGGCTTCGCATTGTCACTCGGTGGGGCTGGCGAGGCCATATCCGAAGGCAAAGGCCCTGCGTGATGTATGCTGAGATCTTGGCCGTTCACATCGGCATGGGTACGCTCGGCGTTCTGACGGGCGCGGCGGCGCTGGTGTTTCGCAAAGGTAGTGGACCACATCGCGTTACGGGCACCGTTTTCGTCCTGTCGATGCTGTTCATGGGCGCGACCGCCTCTGTTTTGGCGGTGATGAAGCCGCAGCCCGGTCTGGTCGTCGGCGGTCTGATGACGATGTACTTCATCGCCACGGCGTGGATGGCGGGCCGCCGCAAGGACGGCGAGACGGGCACGTTCGAAATCGGCGCTTTCCTCGCCGCACTCGCGCTCGCCATTGCGCTCGCGACGAGCGCCTACGCGCTCGCCACCGGCGCGACGAAAGCGCCGAACCCGGTCTTTCCCTATGTGCTTTACGGCATCAGCTTCGCCATGGCGCTCGCGGCGGCCGCCGACCTCAGCGTCGTCCGGCGAGCGGGGCTGATCGGCGTCCAGCGCATTGCGCGCCATCTCTGGCGCATGTGTTTCGGCCTGTTCATCGCCGTCGGCTCGTTCGCGGCGCAAGGCGCCAAGGCGTTGCCGGCCGGCGTGGGCTTGCCGGTCCTCTTGGCCTCCATGTTCATCGTTCTCGGCTTGATGTTCTATTGGCTGGTGCGCGTGCGGCTCGCGAATGGGTACGGCCGCGCGGAACGGGCGTCGTAGATTCCGGATGCATCTTCCATGTTGAGTCGAATTTTCCCGAAGCAAATCGACAACGACTATCGGGGCTACCAACTGGCCATCTGGTTGTTGCTGCTGTTCTTGCTCGTCAGGACGTTTGCCGGCGTCACCCAGATCGGCTTGAATCCGTTGTGGACGAATTCGGAAGTTCTGCAAGGCGTCGAGCGGGTTCCGCTCGACACGTTCAACACCAAGGCCGCCATTGCCGCCATTGTGCTGTTCGGATGGTGGGGCGCCACCAATCTCATGCTCAACGTCTTGGGCTTCATCGCGTTGGTTCGTTACCGGGCGATGGTTCCGCTGATCTATTTGCTGATCGTCGGCAGCCACATCGGCCAGGTCGCGCTCGCCGACATGGCCCCGATTTCCGGGATGCTCGGCGCGGGCGCATCGCGGCCGCTCGTCGGCATCGCCGTGCTACTCGTCGGATTTGGGATGTCGCTGACCACGCCGCGAAGGCTTGAGCCGTAACGTGGGCACCGTCTCGGCGGTTTGCGCCGACTGTCGCGCGTTAAGCTGCCGAAGCTGCGCGCCTAGACCTTCCGCCGCGCGCCGCCGTGTTTGGCGTACCATTGGTTCCAGGCGTCTGCGGTCAGGCTGTAGTAGCAAAGGTCGATCGGTGCGCCGCCGGCTTTCGGCTTAATCTCGCCCTTGACGATGCGGTCGAGCGTCCAGCCGGTCTTTTCGAGATAGGCGCGGATCGGCGCGTTGTGCGCGAGCGCGGTCGCCGTCATCACCTTCAACCCGCAAGTGTTGAAGAAGTACGCGCGGAACGGCGGCGTCACTTCGATCATCAACCCCTTGTGGCGGTAGGCGGGCTCGCCGACGATGGTGTTGGCGATGAAGTGGCGCTTCGCCCAATCGACGTAGAGCGAGAAAATCCCGACAAGCAAACCATCCGCCTTGGCAAAGATCCCAAGCAGCAAGCTCATGCGCTGATCGAACGAGCGGATATAGGCCTCCATATCGGCCTTGGTCCGCTTCTGCTGCGGCAGGTTGAGCATCTCGCGCACGTCCTCGGCCTCGAACCACACCGAGAAACGGTCGGTCGCGTCCGCAGGCCGAAGCGTGCGCATCAGATAGTTCTCGCTCTCAAACGAGATCTCGCGCCCAAGCGCGGGCGCCTGAGAGACGCTCGCCATCTTACGCGCCAGCGCGGCGGCGCCAGAAGCTGAGCCCCAAAATGGAGAACAAAGCGCCCATCGCCATCGCAAGCGTCGTAGGCTCCGGCACGCTCAGCGTCACGTTGTCCAACAACGAACCTTGATTGTTCCCTGGCCCCTGCTGCGCGAAGGTCAGATTGCCGCCGCCCGTCGAGGTGAAGTTGAAGGTGAAGAGCGTGAACGGCGTAGTCGCGGGCAGCGTCACCGAAGCGATCAGATCGGTGCCTAAGAAAACGTCCACCGCACGCGGCGCAACGTTGCGCTGATTGCCCGCGAGCCAAAACGAAAGCGTGTAATCGCCGGGCCCGAACGAGACCACGGACTGAAGAATGCCCGACACACCCGTCGATCCATCCATGTCCACATAGCGGCCGTTCCCGGGCAACATGTCGAAGAACCCAGGGGCACCAATCAAGTCAGTCGTCGGGCCCGACGGCGGGCCGCCCAGCGACGTAAACACCGCATCCCCCGGCCAGTTGAGCCCAAGCGGCGCCGCATCGAAGTTGTCGGAAAGGATGACCCCCGCATTCGCCGAACCGCAAACAGCCGCAGACAGCGCACCCGCCAAAGCAACAGTGTTCAAGAAGCGACGCATCGTAACTCTCCAACTTGATTCGCCTTTGTCTAGGCAATCACTTTTGAGCGGGGTGCGTCGTGTAAAAAATCCCGACACCAACACAGTGTTGCGGAGAGGGCACGACAAGAGAACCCGTCCTTTTGCCTTGCGGAATCTATCGGTTGATCATGATCGCCGCTCACAAGGGGCAACGCCACCTTTCCACGGCTGGGCTGGCCTGCCAGCCGAAGCCCGTCAGGGCGTAGGCTGGCGGACAAGGAAAAGCCCAGCAGCCTACAAGCTCGCCGAGCAAGAAATAGCTGCCTGGTCTTTGGTCGATACCAGCGGCAATGAGGCCCGCAGCGTTTGCAAATCAGCGACGCGCCGGCTGCTCCCATCGCCGCGCCTTGGGAGGCAGCCGGTCGCTTGGAGACCCTAAAAACTGACCGCTCGTGGAGTGCAAGGCGCTCAGGCGATCGATTTCGCCGAAAATGAACGATTCAAATGTGTCCCAACCATCCCCGACGTCTTTGCCGTTGGTTGGGTGCACAAGTCGAACCCCGCCGTTGGTTGCAACTACAAGCTGACCAACTACGGAGTCGCCGATAATTCCGCCGAAGACGAAGTCGCTTCGCTCCAATCCTCTGGGACGTTCTACTACATTCCCATAGTCGAGACTGATTGGCTGACGGATGCCCCCCGTCACCTTTCTGTCGATCAAGCCAACCACTCCGCTGATCGACAAAATCGACCCGAACAGGCTTGCTCCGTTCGCATTAAGAAAGAATCCGCGCATCCCGTCGCTGAGCGTCGTGCGGTAGTGCACCTCAAGCCCCCTGACTTCCGCCAACGTCAGCGGTTCGTACACTTCGTGCAGGTAGGCGTTGGATCCTTCCCAAGGCGTTGGTCCGATGCACACCCCACCGCTACCGAATTGCAACGTACCTCCAGTGCCCCACGCCATGAGTTGGGCGAAAAACTCATCCCATCGAGACCAACTTTTCGTGCCAGGTCGCAAGCTTGATCTCCTCATTCCGTGCAACTCGACTCGACGCTCCGACAGCGACGGGATCTCTTGCCGTGCATGGACACTACGTCAGTCTAAGGAAGTGTCCTTCCGAACTTGCGTTGCCCCAGGGCGCAGCAACAAATCTGGCAACTCGCATCTAGAATTTCTTGGCCCGTCAAGTCAATCGTTCTATTTGTGTTCCTGGCGACTTTCCAGTCGTGTTTCGGCGGGGTTGCAACGGGCTACACTTACGACGCCTCGTCGCGCGAGCTCAAGGCCCGCCTGCTGCGTCGAGATCGAGCGTAATCGGCCGGCCTCGGTGACCTGCATCCGCGCGGCCAGCGTTTATGCGTCGGCCGCGCCATCGGTGAAGCTGACCTCGACGTTTGCCTGGGATGCGCTGGGTAACCTGACGTCGGCCGGCGATCCGCGCGGCAACACGAAGACCGCGTCCTACGATGCGGCGCGGCGGATGGTGGACATCCGCGAGTACGAAGGCGCCGCCACGGCCACGCTCAAAGCGCGCCAGACCTTCGCCTACGATGCCTCCGGGCGGCTGACCCAGGTCGCACGCGCGAAGGATGCGGCGGGGACAGTGTGGGTCACGAGCAGCGCCACCTACACCGCCACGGGCCGGGTGGCCAAGATCGTCGATCCCGATCTCGACGAAGACAACTTCGCTTATGACAGCCGCGACTGGCTGACCAGCGCCACCGACGGCGAGGGCCGGATCACGGCCTATGCGTACGACGCGGGCGGGCGCTTGACCTGCGAGCAGCGCGGCGTGGGCACGCCGCTCGCGCAGGCGTATCGCTCCATCGGCTATGCGATCTTCGACAAGCCCGTGCGGCTGCGCCCCGCCAAGGGGTCGGATACCGCCTGCGCGCAGGCCACGACCGCCTACGACACGACCTACGCCTTCGACGAATACGCGCGCGACAAGACCGCGACCTTCGCCGACGGCACGACGACGGTCGCGACGCTGAACGTCGCCAGCGAAGTCGCCTCGCTGAAGACGCGGGCGAACCAGACGCTGGGCTATTCCTACGACGCCTCCTCGCGCGAGCTCACCCGCACGACGCCGAGCGGCGCTTATGCGTTCGCCTACGACCGCGAGGGCAAACGCACGAGCGCCGCGTTCACGCCGAGCGGCGGCACGGCGCTGAGCACCAGCTACGACTTCGACGGCTTCGGCCGCGTCACCGCGGAGCGGCGCCACGACGGCAAAGACATTCAGTACGAATACGACACCGCCGGAAACCGCACGGCCATCGTCTGGCCGGACACCTACCGCGCCGAGTACATCTACGACGGCCTGAACCGGGTGATCGAGGTGAAGGCCGGCCTCGCCGGTTCCGTCGCCACCATCGCGCGCTACAGTTACGATCAACTCGGCCGCCGCACCCAACTCGCCTTCGGCCCCACCGCCGGCGCGCCGGTGTCGTCGATCACCTACGCCTACGAAGACGACAACGACCTCGTGCGCCTGGAACACAGATTCAGCTCGGGGTCAGTGGTCAAAGTCTTCCGCCACGCCTACGACAAATCCGGCAAGCTCAAATCCTCCGCCACCAACGACAGCACCTGGGCCCCGCTCCCACCCGTCGCCACCCCGGACACGCGAACCTACGCATCAAACGTCCTGGACCAATACACGAGCCTGACGGTGAGCGGCCAAGCCGCGTCGACGATCACCTACGACCTGAACGGCAACCTCACCGGCGACGGCACCTGGACATTCAGTTACGACGCGGAGAACCACCTAACCTCAGCCACGAAATCTGGGGCCACAGTAAGCTACACCTACGACGCGCTCGGCCGCCGCCAGACCAAAACCGTCAACGGCACTCTGACGAACTACTTGAGCGCCGGCGACGAAGAAATCGGCGAATACGACGTCAACGGCAACATCCTCCGCCGCTACATCCCCGGCCCAGGCACCGATCAACCCATCGCCATGGTCACCGTCGCCGGCAACACCAACACGCTAAAATTCTTCCACGCCGACCGCCAAGGCTCCGTCATCGCCATGGCCGATAGCACCGGCGCCCTCGCCGAAGGTCCGTACACGTACGACCCCTACGGCAACTCAGCGAGCAGCACGGCGGGCGTGCCGTTCAGATACACGGGACGCAGGCTCGATGCGGAAACCGGGCTCTACTACTACCGCGCACGGTACTACGCGTCAGCGCTCGGAGCGTTCTTGCAGACCGATCCGGTCGGGTACAAGGATCAGATGAATCTGTATGCCTATGTAGGTGGCAGCCCCTTCAACGCGATAGACCCGACCGGGAAGGAAGGCGCCCCAATCGTAGGAAATGCTCAGAATCCAGGCGGCCCACACGGAGATAGGCACCAACAACTTTCGGAAGACCTAGCGAAGCGACTATCCAAATTGAAGGGAGTGAAAACAGTTCATCTACACAGGTCATTGAGCGTGATTACGGAGGGTGAAATTCCCAGCGGCATCAAACCCGACGTGACCGTGGAGATGAAGAATGGTCGAATTGTTCCGTGGGAAATCGCATCGCCCGGTCAGACGAAAGGCAGCATTTCCGCAAAATATCAAGGCCTGCTCGGGCGTTCGTTTGGAAGATTTACGATTGCCAAAGCGCCGGAGTTTCACGGTGGCTTTTTTGCTAGCATGCGTGCGTTTACTGAGGCCGGTGGCGGCGGTCGCGCGGCTGGAAAGGCGCTTGGTATTCTTGGTGCAATAAGTGGGCTAGTCGGATTCTATGCCGACCTAAACGAGGATTACAAAGCGCAACAGCAATACCTAGAATGCCAGAACTCAGGTGGTAGCTGCCAAAATCCAGATATGCAATATTACATGAGAATGCGAGAACAAGTGTACTAAATAATGACGATGCTCCTCTGCATATATGACTTTCCTAAGGCGTCGAACTTGTTCGAGGTTGGAAAGTTCATAGAATTCCTTAACACAGCCCTGGGCCTTAGATTGGATTCAATCGAAGTCGCCTACAATGGCGGCCGACCAGGCCCCCAGCTTCGCTATGCCGGAGCCACCACGTTGCTGGCCTGTGACAACGAGAAGTTCTTTGGGCTATCTGCCTTTGAACTCGCCAGCGTCGTTCCCGGCGCGGGGACGTTGCGCGCTGAAAACTACGTCGGGTTTGCCCGAGACAGTTATTGGAACTATCTATACGCTGTCGCGCGTGACGTGACCTGCAAAGACGTTTCTTTAAGAGTTAGTCAAGCGCCGCATCTTTGGAAGTCCGTTTGCAAAGGGTATGGGTTCGCGAGGGATTTGGCGAGTGGAGAAGATCCCTACGCAATCGTAACGGGATCAAATGAGACAAATGAGAATTCAACAGATGCGGAGCTTCAAGCAATACTGCTCGGCGAAGACCCCGGTTCAAAATGGGCCGATATCTATGTCACACCCCAAGGTAAAAAGGCCCACCTGAGCGGCTATTTCCGAGATCTGTACGAAGTCAACTTCATACGCGGTAGCCATCTTGCTCACATGGTTCGTGGCATGTCGCTCGGTGAACGAATAGATTTCGAGGGGCAGGTGTTTGGTCACGTTGTTGAGATATCGAAGGATTGTTTCGTCTGGATTGTCACAGAAGACAGAGTATTCGAAGTGAGAGAATTTCTGGACCAAGCAGGCCTGTTGCTGTGCCGGGGCTAGAGACTCTTTCGGTGAGGGGCGGCATCCGCGCGAGGAGTTCTGAGGACATGCGTGATGATCTTCGATTTCCGCTTGCCACAGATTTGGCGATGGTCGGAGTGCGACAAAACGGCCTTTGATTTTCGCTGCCGATGTTCTATTTTAGTTCTCTTGCACTTCCAGCCCCGTTTCACCGGGGCTCGGCTGCAACTTGAAACTGTCGATGAACCACCACCAACGCCTCGCGGCGATATCGCGAGCGGCGTAGTCGGTTACGCCTCGACGATCGTTGTCGAGTGCTGATCGTGTCCCTCGCTGAACGGCCAAAGCCCTCAGCAAACGGACACCAAACGCATTTCAAACGGATATCAAACGGATAAAATGGCGCAAATCAGCCAAATAAACGGATCAAACGGATATTTGCGTCTCATTCGATTGCGGCCGCGGATTACACGGTCTGACGGGCGTAACACTGCAACCGACTCCGTGCTCGGATTTCTTTGACCTCGCAAACCGAGCGGACGCTTCAGGCTTCGCGCGGAACGCGCCGAGCTTTCTCCGCAGCGAAATCACCCAACGCCTCTAGCTGCCTGAGAGCATGTCGGCGAGGATGCCGGATGCGTTCGACTCTAACCCGCACGCTGCCGCCTACCCTTCCGCGCGCAAGCCGCACGATGGCGAACGCACGCCGAAGACTGACCGGCTCGCGATACTGGCGGAAATCCTGGCGGCACAAGCGAAGTGAGACAGTGTCTCACTGTCTCAAGTGTCTCATTTACCCCGCCAACGGCCGCCTCTTCCACACTGTCGACCGGCTGAACCGGCTCTCGGAGTTCACGAACGACGGCGCGGGGCGGGTGATTGAGAAGCGGGTGCGGCTGCGCGCCGAGCCCGCGAACGTCTACTCGGAGCGCGCGTCGTTCAAGAACGACCTCTACGACAACGTCACCGAAACGACCGTCTACCCGCGCACCGATCTGGGCGGCACGCCGCTGGGCTCCACGAACATCGTCACCAAGGCGGAGTTCGCGAATGCGGCTTGGCCGCTCGCGCAGACGAAATCCCTCGACGCGCTGAACCGGGCGGCGGTGAGCGGCTACGACGCTTACGGCCGGCTCACGCGGGTCGACGGGGCGCAGGGCGAACGGGTCGATACCAGCTATGACGCCAAGGGGTTTGTGGCCTCTGTGCAGACCTACACCTCGGCCTCCGGCTATCGCGCGCTCGACTTCGACTACACGGCCGGCGCCCAGCCGCATCGCGGCCTCATCCGCGCGGCCAGCGTTTATGCCTCGGCCGCGCCGTCGGTGAAGCTGACCTCGACGTTTGCCTGGGATGCGCTGGGCAACCTGACGTCGGCCGCCGATCCGCGCGGCAACACGAAGACCGCGTCCTACGATGCGGCGCGGCGGATGGTGGACATCCGCGAGTACGAGGGTGCCGCGACCGGCACGCTCAAATCGCGCCAGACCTTCGCCTACGACGCCTCCGGGCGGCTGACGCAGGTCGCACGCGCGAAGGATGCGGCGGGGACAGTGTGGGTCACGAGCAGCGCGACCTACACCGCCTCCGGCCGCATCGCGAAAATCACCGATCCCGATCTCGACGAAGACAACTTCGCCTATGACAGCCGCGATTGGCTGACCAGCGCCACCGACGGCGAGGGGCGGATCACGGCCTATGCTTATGACGCCGGCGGCCGGCTCACCTGCGAGCAGCGCGGCGTGGGCACGCCGCTCGCGCAGGCGTATCGCTCCATCGGCTATGCGATCTTCGACAAGCCCGTGCGGCTGCGCCCCGCCAAGGGCTCGGATGCCGCCTGCGCGCAGGCCACGACCGCCTACGACACGACCTACGCGTTCGACGAATACGCGCGCGACAAGACGGCGACCTTCGCCGATGGCACCACGACGGTCGCGACGCTCAACGTGGCCAGCGAAGTCGCCTCGCTGAAGACGCGGGCGAACCAAACGCTGGGCTTCAGCTACGACGCCTCCTCGCGCGAGCTCACCCGCACGACGCCCTCCGGCGCCTACGCCTTCGCCTACGACCGCGAGGGCAAACGCACGAGCGCCGCGTTCACGCCAAGCGGCGGCACGGCGCGCAGCACGAGCTACGTCTACGACAACTACGGCCGGGTGATCACCGAGGGCCGCCACGACAGTAAGAACATCCTCTACGAATACGACACCGCCGGAAACCGCACGGCCATCGTCTGGCTGGACACCTACCGCGCCGAGTACATCTACGACGGCCTGAACCGGGTGATCGAGGTGAAGGCCGGCCTCGCCGGTTCCGTCGCCACCATCGCGCGCTACAGTTACGATCAACTCGGCCGCCGCACCCAACTCGCCTTCGGCCCCACCGCCGGCGCGCCGGTGTCGTCGATCACCTACGCCTACGAAGACGACAACGACCTCGTGCGCCTGGAACACAGATTCAGCTCGGGGTCAGTGGTCAAAGTCTTCCGCCACGCCTACGACAAATCCGGCAAGCTGAAATCCTCCGCCACCAACGACAGCGCCTGGGCCCCGCTCCCACCCGTCGCCACCCCGGACACGCGAACCTACGCCGCCAACGTGCTCGATCAGTACACGAGCCTGACGGTGAGCGGCCAAGCCGCCGCAAATCTGACCTACGACCTGAACGGAAACCTCACGTCCGACGGCACCTGGACATTCAGTTACGACGCGGAGAACCACCTCACCTCGGCAACCAAATCTGGGGCCACAGTAAGCTACACCTACGACGCGCTCGGCCGCCGCCAGACCAAAACCGTCAACGGCACTCTGACGAACTACTTGAGCGCCGGCGACGAAGAAATCGGCGAATACGACACCAACGGCAACATCCTCCGCCGCTACATCCCCGGCCCCGGCACCGACCAACCCATCGCCATGGTCACGGTCGCGGGCATCACGAACACGCTCAAATTCTTCCACGCCGACCGCCAAGGCTCCGTCATCGCCATGGCGGATTCCACCGGCGCCCTCACCGAAGGTCCGTACACGTACGACCCCTACGGCAACTCAGCGAGCAGCACGGCGGGCGTGCCATTCAGATACACGGGCCGCAGACTCGATGCGGAGACCGGGCTCTACTACTACCGCGCGCGGTACTACGCACCTGCGCTCGGACGGTTCTTGCAGACAGATCCGGTGGGGTATCAGCAGTCGACTAATCTCTACACCTACGTCGGCAATGATCCCCTGAACGCAAATGACCCAACAGGGCAAGTCGCCGCAGCTTTGCCGCTAGTACCGGCTGGTGAAGGCGCGGCAGCACTATGTGTGGCATCGGGCGTCTGTGTGGCGGTCGTCGTCGGCGGAACCGTTGTGGTGGTGGTTGCTGTTGCTTGCTACTATTGGTGCGGTGACATCTGGAACGCGGTCTCTGGACCCGGAAGCCCGCCACCTCCGGCTGACAGGCGGAACAGTCAGGATCGGCCTGACCAAAGGCTTGATCCTGATCCACCACCAACGCCAGTGCTGCCGCCGCTAGTTCCTGGCCGATCCGATGTTGGCGAGCGTTTGAAGCAAGAAAAGAACTATGCGAGCCAGCAGCAGGTTGACGATCTTATGTCAGGGGGCGGTGAGCCCATAGCAGGGGCCGGGACGAAGGTGCCACTTCGCGACGAGCCGCGACTTATTGGTCAATATGGTGGCAGCCCGGGTAGCTGGCAAAAAATCAGAAGTTCCAACTATACTGCGCGGGACGGAACAAAAATTGAAACACACGCCTATCGAAATACAGAAACTGGCGAAACTGTAGAGCCAAAAACAACAATCGACAGGCCGTGACGAGGCGTTAGCGTGACAACATGAGTGACGAGAAGCACAAGAAACGTATGGAAATTGCGTCTATCGCACGCTTGATGCTTGATGGAGATGAAACGTTCATTCTGGGCAGTCGACGGATTTGTGCACTAAGGTTCGCAGCGGACCTTCAAGATGATGAGGACATAGTGCCTCTGGTCGCCGTTGACTCCGAAACCGACTCATTGCCACTAGGAAGTGCCCAGAATCTCTGGCAACCACAGGCGCTCGACGCACTCCGCGCTGAGATCTCGCGCGCAGAGGCGTGGGCTCAGGGCGTCACCGTTAAGCACTGTGAGAATCTTGTCCGACGATTCAGCGTCAACATCGATTGATCATAGATAGGGACATTCCCAGCGGGGAATTCCGGATTGCAGTAGGGACGCGCATTGCTACGCGCCCCCTGCACAGAGCCGTGCGTGCAGCTTTCCTGCACACGGCTCCCACCTTACGAGCAGGGCCAATGAAGTTCAGAAGGTATTGAATCCCATCGCGCAGCAAATGCGGACGACAGCTGTCGTCCAGACCGCGCAGGGTGGACGATTTGTGGCCTCCAGTGAGAAGCTCTTGACCCCCCGCTCAGCGTGCGGCCCTGGGGCCTGGCGAAACGGCTGCCGCTGGGTTGGGGCACGCAGAAGTAACGGCTATCAGAGCCGCAGAGGCCGCCGGACAGACCCCGTATCAAAAATCATCTTAGATTGGTCCACCAGCGATCAATTTAAATTAGTCCGCTGCGGCGTGTGGGTATTCGCGTTTCCGCCCCTTTTTGGCCGGACGCAGCTTTACGAGCCTCGAGGATCTGAACGCCCAAATCCTGCACTGGCTGGAGAACACAGCCAATCTGCGCGTGCACGGCACTACCGGCGCCGTGCCGGCCGAGCGCTGGCCCGGGGAGGGCTTGGTACCCGTGGCCAGCATGCCGGCCTATCGCTTCCACCAACCCGTGGGTCGCATCGTCTCGAACGAGGCGATCGTGCACTATCACGGTTCACGCTATTCGGTGCCCCCGGCCTTCGCCGGACAAAAGGTCAATGTCTCGGCCGAGGGCGGGATACTGAAGATCGTGGCGGGCCAAGCCGTTGTGGCCGAACACCGTGAAGCCGTGCGCGGCGGGCAGCTGATCGTCGCGCGCGAGCATCTGGCCGAGATGTGGAAGCTGACGCATGCGCAAACCGCGGCACCCCGGGGGCACGAGCGCGAACGCTGGCATCTCACGCTGAACCAAGCCGTCGAGCGCGTGGCCTTATCGGTCTACGACAAGGTCGCTTCATGAGCGCCGTTCGCGAAGCCGCGGCCGAGGCCGCCTTGCAAAGCTTAGGCCTGACCGTCGCCGCGGCCCGGCTCGACACGATTGCGCAAATGGCGACGGCCCAGAACTGGAGCTACTCGCACTTCGCCGGCGTCTTGCTTGAGACCGAGCTTGCCGAGCGCAGACGCAAGCGCGTCGCGCTGAATCTGCAGTTCGCGAACTTCCCCGCGATCAAGCGGCTTGAAGACTTCGACTACACCGCCCAACCCTCGCTCGACCGCAGGCTGATCGAAGAACTCGCCACCGGGCGCTATCTGGCCGAGGGGCGCAACGTGATGTTCCTAGGCCCGCCGGGCGTGGGCAAGACCCATATCGCCATTGCGCTCGGCGTCGCGGTCGCGGAAGCCGGTAACCGCGTCTACTTCACCACCGCTATGGATCTCGCGCGCAAGCTCACCCGCGCCGTCGACGCCAACCGCCTGCACCGCGAGCTCAACGCCCTGCAACAGCCCAAGCTCCTGATCATCGACGAAGTCGGTTACTTGCCGTTCGACGCCGTGCAGGCGAGCCTGCTCTTCCAGGTCATATGCCGGCGCTATCAAAAGAACCAGCCCATGATCTTGACCTCGAACAAGGCCTTCGGCGAATGGGGCGAGGTCTTCGGCGGTGATCCCGTCATGGCCTCCGCCGCCCTCGACCGGCTCCTCCACCGCTCGACCATCGTCAACATCCGTGGCGAAAGCTACCGCCTGCGCGAGAAACGCCGCGCCGGAGGCGACACACACGCGCTCGCGGCCACCGTCGCCTGACGCGTCCCAAGACCCCACACACAAGCGGACTATTTTTGCGTGATCGTTCGCGCGCCCTCCCGAGCGCGCACAAACGATCATCCAAATTTGGTCCACCCCCTAAACGCATACCCCCCACTGCGCATCGGACTATTCTTCGATGCTCAACTTTGGCCTAGTTTTGAGTGCGCGTTGACACCCCTCAAATTCAGCTCATTGCGAGGCCAGCGTTGACCAGGTCCGCTCCTCATACGGGCGACGCCAAGGATCGCAACAAGATTGATCGGTTGCGCGAAGTTCAGAGCAACGGGCTCGCCCGAAAAATTCGAAGCAGGAGTCGTGCCGCCGAGATGAGACCCATCGTTTGCGAGATGCGGAGCGACACTGATCGCGCTCGACCGCCAGCCGAAGTTCGTTGCGCCTGACAAGGCAAAAGATCACTGCCCTTCCGGGGAGGGCTATCAGCGAAATGCACCTCCCAATCTGAAACTGGGACCAAAACTAGGGCCACCGCCTACAATTACACAAAATCCCCGCCATTCGGCGCTTGACTGGCGGACAGAGAGAGATTCGAACTCTCGATACCCGTGAAGGTATACACGCGTTCCAGGCGTGCGCCTTAAACCACTCGGCCATCTGTCCGTGGCGCCTCGTGCCAAGGCGCGGGACTATAGTGGCAAGTTGTTCCGCTGCAAGGCGAAATCCCGCCGTCCCTTGAGGCAAAATCGCGGGCTTCTGCTGCCCGTGAGCCCACGACCCCGCCCGTAAACCTTGTGGCCGGGCATGGCCCTCGGCTACGATGGCCCGGGGAACGCGTTGGGGAGTTGTTGGGGCCCATGATCTTCCGCTTTGTTGCGCTGATTTTTATCGTGCTCGGGCTCATGCTTTTGGGCGCCGATGTCGTGACCCTGCTTGAGCGCGGGACCGAGCCGCACATGCGCTCGCTGGGCGATGTCTGGTCACTGTTCACGGCAACGGGGGTGGCGAGCTTCCAAGCCTGGATCGCCACGACCTTGCCGGCGCCATTGCCGGACGGCTTCGCCAGCATCTTGAGCTTCCCCGCCTTCGCCGTCTTCGGCGTCACCGGCGTCATCCTCGCTGTCCTCTTCCGCGAACGCGACGAATTCGGCGAAGCGGGGACGTAGTAGGAAGTAAGGTTCGCGACTTCGTGGTGAAATCTGACTGACTCACCACTAGCGTAAACGCTTACACGTTCAGCTCCTGCCGTGTGCGTGTGTCGAGGCGGCCGGTTTGCGGCAGGTCTTCGTCCTTTTGGAACGCCCACAGCGCCGCGCGCAGCATCTGATCGTAGATGCCGTTCAGAACGCCCTTGTAGTAGCCGAGTCGCGTGAGCTTTTTCTGCGCCTCAAGCACGGCGGGGTTCGCGAGCGACTCCGCTTCATCGTTGTTGGGTTTCGGTCGCGGCATCGGCGGTGCGGGTTTCGCGGGCTTCGGCGCCGTATCGGTCGAGGGCTTGGACGTCGACGATGCGGTCGATACCACGCTCTTGACCTTCTTCAGCCAGTCAAGCCGATCCTCAAGCCCGTTGGTGCCGCCGTTGATCTTCTTCGTGACGCCTGTGAAGTCGGCGACATCGCACGCCGCGTTCAGTCCCTTCCACGTCCAAAACGCGCACGCGATCCGAACCGCGTTCTCCGGCTTCGACGCCAACTCCGGATGCGCTTCCAGATCGAGCCCCGCGATCCGCCCGACCTCGCGATAGGTCTCGCGCCCGGTCAGCTGAATGTAACCGCGTCCGCGATAGCGATACCCGTCGCCCGGATTCACGTTGCCCATGCGTCCGCCATAGACAAAGTTCGCGAGCTTCTCGGGATTGCGATCGTATTGCTCCGCAATCTCTCTCGTTGGAAAACGTCCCGGCCAAATCTCCATCAGCCGCGACGCCGAGTAGTTCAGATTCTCCTCGCGGTTTGTGAGCCCGTTCGACTCGTGTCCCAGCTGCGCCAGGAAATACTGCAGCCGCGTCGCGCCATCGAGAATGCCCGACGACTTCAAAGCCGCCTCGCCGAAGCTGACGAACGCATTGAGGTCCGCCATCTGCGCGCGCGGAAAAATGCTCTTGAGTTGGGTAAGGGTCAGCATGGAAGTCCCCCGTGTCGATTGTGGGCGCGCGGGCCACCGCACGCCGAATCACTTGGTGCGGGCGATTCTACAGCGGTTAATGATTCCTTTCCGACACACCACGCGCCGGAACAAATAGAGTGACGGTCAGCACAGCACAAAGCGCCTAGAATCAAACCGCAGGCGAATCATAGTGCAGCCGCCAACGCTGGAGTTCGCATGGAAGTCCTGCTGGCTCTTCTGGCCCTTCTCGCCGCCTGGATCGTCTACGGACACGTGTCGCGTCTGCGTGACGAGGTCAGAAAGATTCGCGACGAACTCCTCAATCTAAAATCGCAACTCAAGTCCGGCGAACTGAAGCAAGCACCCGTAGAGAAGCCACCGTCTTGGGTTACCCCACGGCCGGTTGACGCCGCGAAGCCCGAACCCGTTCGCCCGCCCGAACCGCCACCGCCGCGCCCGGTTGTCGTCGAACAGCCGAAACCCGCTGCGCCACCACCACTGCCGCCGAAGCCGTTCACACTCCCTCAGCCCGAACCCGTCGCCGCGCGCCAGGCGCCGCCACCGAAACCACCCGCGCCGAAGAAGCCGGCGATCGCGTGGGAGCAACAGCTCGGCGCGCGCCTGCCGGTGTGGATCGGCGGCATCGCGCTCGCGCTCTCCGGCATCTTTCTCGTCATCTATTCGATTGAGCAGGGCTACCTGAGCCCGCTCGTGCGCGTCATCATGGCGGGCGTCTTCGGCGCTCTGATGCTCATCGCGGCGCAAATTATCTTGGCGCGCGGCAAGGTCGCGAACGGGGATCGCATCGCTCAGGCGCTCTCCGGCGCCGGCATCGCCGTGCTCTACGGTGCGCTGTTTTCGGCATCGACGGTCTATGGCTTCATCTCGTCGCCGCTCGCGTTCGCCGCAATGGCAGCCGTGACCGCGCTCGCCGTCGTCCTGTCGCTCCGCCAAGGTCCGCCGACCGCGATCCTCGGCATGATCGGCGGCTTCCTCACACCGGCGCTCGTCGGCGGCGGCGAACCGAACGCGCCGGTATTGTTCGGCTATCTGATCGCGCTCACCGTTGGCCTCTTCGTCGTCATCCGCAGCCAGAACTGGTGGTGGCTCGCCTGGCCGACATTGGGCGCCGCCTACGCGTGGCTGATCCTCTGGCTGCTCGGTCCATCGGTTCCGGGCGAAGGTCTTTGGCTCGGCCTCTTCCTTGTGCTGCTCAGTAGCACCGCGTTCTCGTTCATCGCACCGGCCGAAGGGAAGACAAGCCCACCGTTTGCTTGGCTCGGCCTTCTGCTGACGGCCGGCGCCGCCGTCGTCTTCATGGCGATCGTCTTAAACCGCACTGACTTCGGCGTGACCGAGTGGGGCTTTTACGTTCTCATCACGCTGGGCACGATCGCACTCGCTTGGCGCAATCAGGAACAATACCGCCTGCTGCCGTGGCTGACCCTCGGCATGAGCCTCGTTCTGCTCGGCGTCTGGCAGACCGGCGACACGGAATTCTTCGCCTTCATGCTCGTGGCGCTCGCCGCGATCTTCGCCGTCAGCGGCATCGTGTTCCTCTGGCGTGCGAAGGAGCCGATCGAGTGGACAAGGCTCGCCTGTGTCAGCTCGCTCGCCTTCTACGGCATCGCGCTCGCCAAGCTGAGCGACATCGTCAAGCTCGTGTCGATGATGAACGGCATTCCGATCTGGGGCGTTGCCGCCACATTCCTCGCCGTCGTGATGACGCTGGTGACCGGCCGCATCGCCGAACGCTTCGGCACCAAGAACACCCACGCGCAGGCGTTGCTCGCACACATGTCGCTGACCGCGATCGCGTTCTTGTCGTTGGGCTTCGTGCTCGAACTCCCGCCGGATTATCTGCCCGTCGCCGCCGCCGGCGCGATGTTCGCCGTCGCCTGGATCTCCGCCCGCACGGATATCAACGTCTTGCGTCCCGCCGCAGCGGTGCTCGCGTTCCTGTTCCTGATCGCGCTGCTGCCGCAAGCAGGCTACGTCATCCAATACGCGGTGACGGCAACAATGGGCGAAGCGCTGACGGTCAAGTCGCCGGCGCTGGTCCTCGCGCCGCTCTTCCATCTCGGCATCCCCGCCGCGTTCTTCGCGCTCTCAAGCTTCGAACTCCGCCGCAAGGCCGACGACACCACCGTGCACGCCTTCGAGGTCAGCGCCGCCACGCTCGTCGGCATCATGGGCTACTTCCTGATCCGCCACGCACAAACCCCGGCGGCGGAGATCATGGCCTCGCTTGGCAGCACGTTCGACGGCGCCATCATCACCGACGCTCTACTGATGTTCGCGATCGCGCTCGTCGCCATCGGCCGTTACTTCAACCGCGCGACACTCGCCGTCTGCGGCCTCACCGCCGCGGTGATCGGCCTCGCGCGCGTGATCCATTTCGACGTCCAGCCGCTGCAGCTGCTCGACGTTTGGATGCCGATGGCACTGGGCCAAGCGAGCAGCAAGAGTCTGACCTTGCCGATCGCGGTCTCGCCGTTGTTCTATCTGGGCGTCCCCGCGGTGCTCGTGCTGGCCTTGCGCCTTCTGCTCGGCCGCACTCGCGACGAGGTTGCCGCGCGCGTGCTGGAATACGTGCCAATCGCGCTCATCGGCTTGATGGGCTACTTCCTCATTCGCCACGCTTTCAACCCGCTGGAGCAAGTATTGACCGGCATGGGCTCGCGCTTCGAAGGCGGCATCATCAGCCAGTCGCAGATCGTCTACGCGCTCGCGCTGATGTGGGCAGCTACGTTCTTCAAGCGTGACAGCCTGGTCAACGCAGCCGTGATCGCGGCCTCGATCGCGTTGTTGCGCATCGTGTCGTTCGACGTCGCGCCTGTTGGTGTCATGGCCTACACGCTCTCAGGTATTGCCGGCGCAACGCTAGACGCCGGCCGCACGATCCCCATCGCCGCCGCGCCGATCTTCCACCTGGCGCTGCCCGCGGTGTTGTTCGCACTCCTCAGCATGACCTTGCGCGGCGTGCGCGAGCGCATTGCCGAGATCATGGAATACGTCGCGATCGCCTTCGCGGGCCTGATGACCTACTTCCTGATCCGCCACGCCTTCAACGGCGCGGAACAAGCGTTCAGCGCCCCCGGCACGTTCCTCGAACGCGGCGTGATCACAAACGCGCTGCTGCTCTTCGGCGTAGGCCTCTTTGCGCTTGGCCGTTACGCGAACCGCCGCACGCTCTTCGTCAGCGGCGTCGTGGTCGCGTTGCTCGCGGTCGCGCGCATTTTCTACTTCGACCTGCTCACGTCTTCGCCGCTCGTCGCCGCCCACGATGTCGGTACCTGGCCGATCGTGAACGCGCTGCTGCTCGCCTATGGCCTGCCGGTGCTCTGGTTGGGGCTCGCCGCCCGCGCGCTCGAACAGCGCAAGCGCATGGAACTCGTCCCCTACGCCAAGGGCGCCGCGCTGCTCTTCCTGTTCGTCTGGATCAGCCTGAACGTGCGCCAGTTCTTCCAAGGCCCGTTCTTGGACGCGCCCGGCGTCGGCAGCAACGAAGTCTACGCCTACTCCGTCGCCTGGCTCCTGCTCGGCATCGGCTTGCTGATCGTAGGCGCCGCGTGGAAGGACAAGGTCATCCGCTTCGCCTCGCTCGCGGTGATGATCCTGACCGTCGGCAAGGTCTTCCTCTACGACGCCTCCGAACTCACCGGGCTCCTGCGCGTCTTCTCCTTCGCCGGCCTCGGCGCCAGCCTCATGGGGCTGAGCTGGTTCTACACGCGCTACGTCTTCGAACGCGACCCTCCGAAAGAGGGGGCTGGTACTTCGATTTGACGAAATAGTTTGCCCGCATAAAGTGAGCGGATGAACAGCGATCTCGTCTTCCGCATCCAGCGCGATTACCCGCGCATCTATCTGGCCTGCCATGTCGACCACGTGCGCGCCCGCACCAGCACGCACGGCATTTCCTCGCGCGACGCCTCGCTGCTCGCCCATCTCGATGCCAGCGACGCGCAAACGGCGGGCGACCTGGCCGCGCATCTGGGCGTCGCCGCCTCGACCCTGTCGGCGACGCTCAGCCGCTTGGAGAGCTTGGGTTACCTAGATCGCGTGCGCGGCACCGCCGACCGCCGCTTCGTGGCCCCGAAACTCACCGCGAAAGGCCGCGATGCCGTCGCCGGAACGTCGGTGCTGAACGCCGAGCGCGTCGCGGCCGCGCTCGCATGCCTGACGACCGCTGAGCGCAAACGCGCCGCCGACGGCCTCACCCTCCTCGCGAAGGCGGCATCCACCATCAAGCGCAAGGCGAAAGGGTAGGGCATGGGCCGCGAAGCGCTGACCGAATACGTCTCGGGCAAAGAGCGCGCGCAGGTCCGCGCTCACTTGGATTCCCTCGCGCTGCAACTGAGCGGCGCCAAGAAACTGAGCGTCGCGCTAGCTGACGTGCGCACCGCCGTCGCCAGCGGCGATCTCTTGAAAGTCGAAACCACGACGACGAAGTTCACCCTCGCGCTCGGCGCGAGGGAAGCGGCCGCCTGGGCGAAGAAGATCCTGAACCCGCCCTCACTCGCCGACAAGCTGGGCATCAAGCCCGGCGTCACCGTGGCCATCGTCGGCGAACGTATCGCCGAAATCGACGACGCCACCCCGGACGCCAAGCACATCGCATCGTTGGCCAAAGCGAAAACGGTGCTCGCCGGCGCCAATGTCGTCTGCCTCGCGCTCACCGCGGAGAAGGACATCGCCGTCGCCGCCAAAATGCTCGGCGAAAAGACCGCGCTCTGGCTCGTTTATCGCAAGGGCACCAAACCCAACGGCGACGACATCATCATGCAAGCGCGCAAGGCCGGCCTCAAAGACACAAAGGTCGCCCGCATCTCCGAAACGCACGCAGCGCTTCGCTTCATTCGCGCGAAAGGGTAGGGCAATGCTCACGCTATTGAAAATCGTCGTCGCCATCGCGGCGCTCACGGTCGCCGTCTACGCCTGGGGCGGTTTCCTCCCGCGCGAACACACCGCCTCCCGCCGCATGGACTTGAAGGCAAGCCCCGACGCTGTCTGGGCCCGCGTCGCCAACGAAGCCGACGCGCCGCAGTGGCGCAAGGACGTCAAAGCCGCCACGCGATTGCCCGACCGCAACGGCCACGAAGTCTGGCGCGAGGATTTCACATCGGGCAACGCGCTTGCCTACGAAACCCTGGAGCAAACCCCGCCGTCGCGCCTCGTTCGCCAAATCGTCGACGAAGAAATGTTCGGCGGCACCTGGACGATCACGGTCGCGCCCAGCGCCACGGGCACCACGATCACCATCACCGAAAACGGCTGGGTCGAAAACCCGCTCTTCCGCATCGTCGCCAAACACATCATGGGCCACGACGGCACGATCAACACCTACCTCGGCCACCTGGCCGCAAGCTTTGGCGAAGAGGCCGCCATCGCGCCCGCCATGTGATTGCCGCCACTTTGCGCGTCGGCGCGCAGAACACAGTCTGAGCCCCATGCTCGACCGCCGCACGCTCTTCCAGGCCCTCGCGGGCGCCGCCGCGCTGAACGCGATCCACACCTCAGGCGCGCTCGCCGCGACCCCGCGCGCGCTCGACCGTTGGGCGCAAGACGTGGCCGACCTGAACCGCGATCTCGCGGCCGCGAAAATCGCGCTGACCGATTGGCAAGACCGCATCGTGGCGCTCGACACCGGCGTGAACTTGGGTGACCTGCGTCGTTATCTGAACTTCGACCGCCTAACGAAGGCGATGGCGTTCCCGACAAACCTGGCCGAAACCGCCGACCCAAAATTCCCGGCCACCATCAACGTCGCCGGCACAGAGCGCCCGTGGTTCATCCGCTTCTTCGGCATGAGACAAGGCGGCGCCATCATCCCGCACGTCCACAACAACATGGTCTCAGCACACCTCGTCATCGAAGGCCAATTCCACGCCCGCACCTTCGACCGCGTGAAAGATTTGCCGGAAGAAAAAGCCGTCCTCCTCCGCCCCAGACTCGACGGCACGATCAAACCGGGCGACGCCATCACAATGTCCGACGACCGCGACAACAGCCACTGGCTCATCGCCCAAGAAGACCGTAGCTTCACCTTCGACGTCGGCGTCCTCAACCTCTCAAAGACCCGCGCTTACGGCCTGAAAGCGAACGACTACAACATGATCTTCGTCGACCCGACGGCGGCGCCCAACGGACAGCGCCTCATCCGCGCCCCAACGCTATCGTTCGACGCCTGCCAAGCAAAGTTCGCCCCGTAGCCTTCGTCGTAAAGCTCAGCGCACGGTGAAGGGCGCAATACCTGGGACCGCAGGCGTCCCGCCTGCTCTTTGAGAGTCTTCGAAGCAATCGTGGTCTATGAAGGGCCAAGCAAGAGCGGACGAGAGGCCTACCGTTCATGGTAAGCGCAAGCCACGACAGTGCCGCTAAGTATCGGTCTCGCGAGCTTGTTCGGAGTGTGATCGCTCTGCCTGAGCCATCGCTCGAACTTCCGCAACAAATTTTTCGCGCTCATGCTTGGCTTCCGTCAGTGTCTGTACGAGAACGGAAATACTGCCATCCGAAACAACGGACCTCAGATTTCTCTCCAGCTTCTCCAGCGACTCCGCAATACGAACGTCTGCTGCTTTGCCCAACTCCACGATTCCACGAAACTGGTTTACATCAAGCAGGAAGTTCGCTGTCGCGACTTGCCGCGCATCGTTCTCGTAGCTCACCGAAATCTGAATGGCTTGCATTGGAGGATCTTTCAGCAGCTCGGCCACGCTACCAAAGAACGATCGAACTCGCTGGTCGGGCGCGAGCTGTGCGAAGCCATCCAGCAGCGCTAGAGATGTGGCCTTAACGCCGAGCGTAGTAAGTTCTTCGCGCGAGGGGACGAGACTCCATTTGATGTTACGTGCGACGCCTTTTCCGTGATTGTGTATCACCAGGTAAAAGAGATTTACCCATCGATCGCTGGGTGAGAGATAGACCACAAGTGCAGGTTCGGTTTCGGCTCGCCGCAGCTGCTTCGTCTCGCTTACGAGCCGTTGTGTGAGCACCGCATATGCCACCGTTGACACCGTGACTATCGCTGTAAAGATGACCGTCAATGCGCCTGAGTTGGCATTCAGATACGAAAGCATGCGCTGTCGGCTCCTCTAGGTGACCTCACCGCGCTCAAAGCGACGCACGATGTCTTCATAAACGGTGTCTGCAAATGTGGTGAAGTCGAAGAGCGTGAACAGCGGTGCGGTCAACCGCTTGACGTCGGCAACGAGGAATTTCTCGATGTCCTTCAGCGTTAGAACCAGTTCGGATTGACATTCGTTTTCGTTAGAGGTTGCTCGCACGGAGAGCTGGCGGTTGCCGTTGGAACTCGAGAGCGTTCGGCCGGCAAACCCGCGATGGGTAACGCGAATGCTGAGCGGCGCGCCCTCCGGTGCACCAAGGTTGCGGTACAACCTTGCTGCGAACAGAAGTGACTCGGTCACGCGCACGATTCGCGTGTTGAAGAACACCTCGTTCTTCTTCCGCTGATCCTCAAACAAACTTTGAAGCAGGAAGAAATCGCCGTTTTGGGCAATAGCCCAGTAGTCATAGGATTCTCGATCTCCCGGCGATGCCTTCTTTATGGAAATCTCCGCTTTAACTCCATCACCGAAGGGGCGCGGTTTGTATTCATCTCTGTTCTCCAAGGTGACGCCAATGGGCCAGCCGAAGGTGTGAATCTCGGCCGCGCGTACCGAATCCAACAGTTCGATCTGCGACTTTTGGATGGCGTCGTGCAGACCAAAGCGTAGCTCCATATGGGTGGCGAACCCGATCGCGTCGGCGCCCTTCCTTGCGTTGACAAGTTCTTTGGCAAACCAATCGCTGTCCAAAAGCGATGCGCCGGTTCCTGTCGCACCAGTCCGGCTTACGACGCGAGGCGCGCTGAGTGCGGCGACGCGCCCAGAAAACGGATTGGGTCCTATCGGGGGTTTCTCCTTGGCGGCGGCACCATGCAACTCGCGTAGAAGCTCCTGAAGACGCGTCTCGTAGTTTTTGTCGTCCGAAAAATCGACGTAGAGGCGTGGCCCGAGAAACAATGGCACCTTGCGCGCGCTGCTATTACCCCGAACGACGGGAATGAATTTCTTCGTGTCGATGGACTGCACGACTTCGGCTGTCACGACCAGTCGCTCATATCCCACGCCTCCAATTCCGTCCTCGGCCTTTCGCACATACGTCTCCGTGCAGACCAGCAGGACACGATCGCTCTCAGCGATTCCTTTCTGCATGAACAGGCTAACGTCCTGGCCAAGCGAGAGGTCCCATTGATCTAGGATTGTCTCAACGCCGTTCGATCTGAGGTCGGCAGCGAGGCGCACGACCCAGTCCCTGTGCGCCTGGGAGTCATGCGAGTATGAGACAAATACCTTTGGCGGTTTCATGAGCGGCTGCCTCCAATGAACCCTGTGGGTCCGAGGCGGCAGGAGCCCACCTCTCAGCAGATTCGCGACCGTTGGACAGGCGACGTCAAGGCCGTGAATGGTCGGAATTCTGTGTTTCCACAAGCGATAAAGCTTGCGATAGCTTCAGTGAGCGGCGGCGGTGTCCCGCCTCTGCGTCCAACTGGGAAGTTAGCTACAGTCCGCGAATGCGACGTCAAACGCTGGATTGCGCCGACATCAGATCGACTTTCAATGAGCTGTCCCTATGGCCGGGCGACGGCCTGGCAATAGACAAGCTGGTCGCTCAGCCTCAACGCCTCAATTCTCATCCATCTTCAACGCCGCAATGAACGCTTCCTGCGGGATCTCCACGCTCCCGAACTCGCGCATCTTCTTCTTACCTTCCTTCTGCTTGTCCAGCAGCTTGCGCTTGCGGGAGATGTCGCCGCCGTAACACTTCGCGGTGACGTCTTTCCTGAGCGCGCGGATGGTTTCGCGAGCGATCACCTTGCCGCCGATCGCGGCTTGGATCGGGATTTGGAAGAGGTGCTGCGGGATCAGATCTTTCAGCTTCTCGCACATCACGCGGCCGCGCATCTCGGCGCGCTGGCGGTTGACGATCATCGAGAGCGCATCGACCGGTTCCGCGTTCACCAGGATCGACATCTTCACCAGATCGCCTTCGCGATAGTCGTCGATGTGATAGTCGAAGCTGGCGTAACCGCGGCTCACCGATTTCAGCCGGTCGTAGAAATCGAACACCACTTCGTTGAGCGGCAGGCTGTACTTCACCAGCGCGCGGTTGCCGGCATAGGTGAGGTCGATCTGCCGCCCGCGCCGGTCTTCGCACAGCTTCAACACCGCGCCCAGATATTCGTCCGGCACCAAGATCGTCGCCGTGATCCACGGCTCTTCGATCTTCTCGATCCGCACCACGTCCGGCATGTCGGCCGGGTTGTGCAGCTCGATCATCTCGCCGCTGGTCAGATGGATGTGATAGACGACCGACGGCGCCGTGGTGATCAGGTTGAGATTGAACTCGCGCTCCAACCGCTCGCGAATGATGTCGAGATGGAGCAAGCCTAAGAACCCGCAGCGCATACCAAAGCCCAGCGCCGCGGACGTCTCCGTCTCATACGAGAAGCTGGCGTCGTTGAGCGCGAGCTTCTGCACCGCCTCGCGCAGTTCCTCGAAGTCCGCCGCGTCGACCGGAAAGAGCCCGCAGAAGACGACCTGCTGCGCCGGCTTAAAGCCGGGCAGGGGCGTCTCCGTGCCCTTGCGCTCATCGGTCAGCGTATCGCCGATCTTCGTGTCCGAAACCTGCTTGATCGCCGCCGTCAGAAAGCCGATCTCGCCGGGCGAGACCTTGTCGACCGCGACGCGCTTCGGCGTGAACATACCGACGCGATCGACTTCATAGACCGCGTTCGTCTGCATCATACGAATGCGCTGACCCTTCTTGATCTCCCCGTCGATCACGCGGAACAGCACCACGACGCCCAAATACGCGTCGTACCAGCTGTCGACGAGCAGCGCCTTCAGCGGCTTGTTCAGCTCGCCCTTCGGCGGCGGCAGGCGCGTAACCACGGCCTCCAGCACGTCGCGAATGTTGAGGCCGGTCTTCGCCGAAATCAGCACGGCCTCCGACGCGTCGATGCCGATCACGTCTTCGATCTGTTGACGAATGCGCTCCGGCTCCGCCGCGGGCAGGTCGATCTTGTTCAACACCGGCACGATGTCCAGTCCGGCATCGATCGCCTGATAGACGTTGGCAAGCGTCTGCGCCTCCACGCCTTGGCTCGCGTCCACCACCAAGAGCGCGCCTTCGCACGCGGCCAGGCAGCGCGAAACCTCGTAGCCGAAGTCGACGTGGCCGGGCGTGTCCATCAAGTTCAGGATATAGGTCTTGCCGTCTTTCGCCGGATAGATCAGCCGCACGGTCTGCGCCTTGATCGTGATCCCGCGCTCGCGCTCGATGTCCATCGAGTCGAGCACCTGGGCCTTCATGTCGCGCGCGTCGAGCGCGCCGCAAAACTCGATCAGGCGGTCGGCAAGCGTCGACTTGCCGTGATCGATATGGGCGACGATCGAGAAGTTGCGGATGAGCGAAAGGTCGGTCATGGGAGGGCGAGGAAATAGCGGCATCGGCCCGCTCTGTCGAGCGGCAAAATGCCCGCGAATCCGCCGATTTCAGGCCTAGTTGTCGCGCCGGCGGCGCCGCCGGATCGCCCGGCGCTGGCGCACCTTGCGAATGCGCCAGCGTTTGCGCGCGCCGTCCAGTCCCTCGGCAATCGCAATCGAGCGCGACTTGTGCCGAAACTTGCGCACCCGCCCGCGAAAGCGGCGGTTACGGTCGATGACGACGGACTCGTCGACACGAACGGTCAGCGTCTCGCCCGAACCGTCCGTCGCATCGGCCTCGCCGGCGACCGCCGACATCTCCGTCTCGCCATCCTCCGCCACGTCGAACACGAGCTCGGTCCCGCGAATGCCGATCGTCACCGTCGGCGTGGAGAGCTTGACGTTTTCCTTCGGCAGGCTGCCCGACAGGAAACGGAACGCACCTTTGGTTAAGCTGATCGCCTGCTCGCCCGTCTTCGCCCCGGCGTCATAGACATACTTGTCGATCACGACCGTGGCGTTCTCGCCCAACGTGAGTTTCGACCCATCCGAGAACTTCACGACCAGCGCGCTCTCGTCGTCCGTCTCAATGACCTCGTTCATATAGACCACGTCCTCGAACTCAATCTCCTCCCGAGGGCTAGGCGCAATGGTCGACCAAGCAACGTTGACGATGTCGGTCACGCCACCAACGCCATCATCCTCAGCCGCCCGCGCCGACGAGACCGCGCCAAGCGCCGCCGTCGCCAACAATGCCTCTCGCCGCGTCAGTTTCATGGTCAACGGCATTGTTCCTTTTGTCCGTCATGGCCGGGCTTGACCCGGCCACTCAGGGTCACGCGCACAGCGCTTCGATATCGCGCAGTTTCCCGCGTCATCGGCTGCAGGATAAGGTGGTCCTGGGTGGCCGGGTCAAGCCCGGTCATGACGAAGATAGGTGACATGGCGCACAAAGCAGAGAATCTCAAAGACCTCTGGCCCGGCCAATCGGTCGAGCTGTTGAAGGCGCTGCACATCCTCACCCGCGACGGCGCGCTGAATGCGGACTCGCGCCGCAAGTTGAAACAGGTCCTGCACCTTACGCAACTCATCCGCCAACCGCTCGACCGCCTGCTGGAGACGACGGAGGCACCGCGCCTCGCCGACCTCGGCGCCGGCAAATCCTATCTCGGCTTCATTCTCTACGACCTCATCTTCGGCCCGAAGGGGAAGGGCGAAGTCATCGCCGTCGAAGCGCGCGGGCCGCTAATCGACAACGCCGAACGCATCGCGCGCGAAAGCAAGTTCGATCGCATGCGCTTCGTCGCCGGCGCGATCAACGACGTGAACATCGACGGCAAGCTCGACATGGTCACCGCGCTGCACGCCTGCGATACCGCAACCGACGACGCCATCCGCTTCGCGCTCCGCCATGAAGCGCGCGTCATCGCGCTTGTGCCGTGCTGCCAAGCCGAACTCGCCCGCGCGCTGGAGCATGAAGGCAAGCACCCGCTGCATCAACTCTGGCGCCACCCGATCCAACGCCGCGAGTTCGCGAGCAACCTCACCAACGTCATCCGCGCGCTCTACCTGGAGGCACACGGCTACAAAGTTCGCGTGACGGAGTTGGTCGGCCTCGAACACTCGCTCAAGAACGAACTCATCCTCGCCGAACGCCACCAACTCTCGAACGCGCAGGCCAAGGGCGAACTCGCAGCACTCCTCAAACAACTCCCCGCGCGCCCGGCGCTCGTCGCCGACGTCGCGACGTGATACCAAGCGCAGCAGTGGCCCCCTCCACCGCCGCCTTCGGTGTCGGTCCCCCTCCCCCGCAAGCGGGGGAGGATCACAACACGCGACGGTGAGTGGTCCTCCCCCGCTTGCGGGGGAGGGGGACCGGCGCGGAACGCGACGGTGGAGGGGGCACGACGCGCGACCAGAGGCACCCCCATGAAATACGTCCGCATGCCGATCGAGATCGAGTCGCCTGAGGAACAGGGCTACGACACGATCCGCTTCAACCTCTCCGAAAGCTCCATGCGCGACCGCAAGCTTTCGGACCTCGGCCTCAAGTTCGACGACCTGGTGCTGATGTACGGCGTCCATCGCGGCGCGCCGGGACTACGTGCCGCCATCGCGAAACAGGCAAACGTTACCGAGGCCGACGTCCTCACCACCGCGGGTGCCGCCGGCGCGCTCTTCATCATCGCGACGACACTGCTGGAGAAATCCGACCACCTCGTCGTCGTCCGCCCAAACTACGCGACGAACATCGAAACCCCGCGCGCCATCGGCTGCGCGATCGATTACGTCGATCTCAAGTTCGAAGACGGTTTCCGCCTCGACCCCGACCGCGTCGAAGCGCTCATCCGGCCGAACACAAAGCTGATCTCCGTCACCACGCCGCACAACCCGACCGGCCTTTCGCTGAGCGAAGCCACCCTGAAACGCCTGATCGCCATCGCCGAAAACCGCGGCATCCATTTTCTTGTCGACGAAACCTACCGCGAGATGTCGTTCGTGCCGAAACTCCCCGTCGCCGCCTCGCTCAGCCCGCGCGCGATCAGCGTCGCCTCGATGTCGAAGTCCTACGGCATCCCCGGCATCCGCGTCGGCTGGATCGTGAACCGCGACGTGAAGCTGATGGAACGCTTCCTCGCCGCCAAGGAGCAGATCGGCATCTGCGGCTCGATCATCGACGAACACATCGCCGAAGCCGCGCTGAACCAATCGCGCCAGTGGCTGACAACCGTCGAGAAAACGCTCCGCGAGGCGCTCGCCACCGTCGAACAATGGCTCGCCCGCGAACGCCGGATGGAGTGGGTCCGGCCGGAGGGCGGCTGCGTCTGCTTTCCGCGCATCCGCGCTGACGCCGGCGTCGAAGTGGAGCGCTTCTACCGCGCGCTCCAGCACGATCACGCCGCCTGCGTCGGCCCCGGCCATTGGTTCGAGCAGGACCGCCGTTTCATGCGTATCGGCTTTGGCTGGCCGCTCCCGGCCGAGCTGGCCGGTGGATTAGCAGCCATTTCCGCGAGTTTGGACACGGCCAGCCGCTAAGTCGTTTGCACTTCGTTCGCCACTTTTTCCTATAGTGCCTCAGGCCTTTTGACCCCGGAACGCTCTGGGTGTTAGCTCAAAAGAAAAGGCCGGCCTGGGGTGGCTCTGAACGTGCAAAAGACAGCCGAAAACATCGAGCCCGAAGCGCCCGTCGCGCCCAAGCGCGCGCCGCGCCCTGCGCGCAAGGCACCGGCACGCGCGGGCTCCATCGAAGAGATCGAACAAGGCCCCTCCGGCAAGTCCATCGCCGCCGTCTTCGACTACGACGGCACGTTGATCGCCGGTTACTCCGCACTCGACGTCGCGCAGATGCGCATCATGCGCCGCCAGGTGAGCGCGCGCGAATGGCTGGGCCTCGCCACGCTCGCCGCGCGCGGCGTGCTCGGCATGGCGGGCTTCAACGACCTGATCGCCTTCACCGCGCAGAATTGGAAGGGCCGCAACGAGCGCGAACTGATGCTCGAAGGCGAAAAACTCTTCAAGGCCAAGATCGCCGACCGCGTCTATCCCGAAATGAAGCGTCGCATCGAGGCGCACCGCAAGAAGGGCCACACGCTGATCTTGGCCTCGTCCGCGACCGCCTATCAGGTCGAACCGGCGGCGAAGTTCTTGGGGATCGACAACGTGCTCTGCTCGCGTTTCGAAATCAAAGACGGCCGTCTGACCGGCAATCCGACCGGCGCGCCGATGTGGGGCGAAGGCAAAGCGAACGCCGTGAAAGCCTTCGCGAAGCAGCATCGCATCGATCTGCACCGCTCCTACGCCTACGCCGACGGCAATGAAGAAGTGCCGCTGATGATGAGCGTCGGCAACCCGCGCCCGACGAACCCGTTTCCGGGGCTTGAGACCACCGCACGCAGCCGCGGCTGGCCGATCCAAAAATTCCAGAGCCGCGGCCGCCCGACGATCGACACGATCGGCCGCACAGTCGCCTCGCTCGCCGCCGCCGGCCCCATCGCGACGCTCGCCGCCGCCGCCGGCTTCCTGAACAACGACGTCCGCACGGGCCTCAACATCCTGGCCCCGCAATGGGCCGACGTGATCCACGCCTTCGCCGGCGTGAAACTGAACGTGACGGGTGAGGAAAACCTTTGGGCCCACCGCCCCGCGGTCTTCATCTTCAACCACAAGAACAACTTCGACGCCTTCATCGTCTCAAAGCTCCTGCGCGTGAATTACACCGGTATCGCGAAGAAAGAGCTCGAGATGCACCCGATCATGGGCCCTGTCGGCCGCCTGATGCAGGTCGCCTTCATCGATCGCGGCGACGCGAAGAAGGCGATCGAGTCCATGAAGCCGGTGACCGACCTCGCCCGCAAAGGCATCTCGATCGTCATCGCCCCCGAAGGCACTCGCGCCCAAGGCCGCGAGCTCCTGCCGTTCAAAAAGGGCGCCTTCCGCATGGCGATGACGGCCGAGATCCCGATCGTGCCCATCGTCCTGCGCAACGCCGAAGACATTGGCGCCAGAGACGCCATCTTCATGCGCCCCGGCACGGTTGACGTCAGCGTGCTCCCGGCGATCTCCGTCGCCGACTGGACCCGCGAAGACCTCGACGAACGCATCGAAGCAGTGCGCGATCTCTTCGTCGCGACGCTAGACGACTGGCCGAACGGCGGCTTCAAGCTGCTCGGCATCAAGAGAAAACGCTAACTTCCTGGGACCGCGGGCGTCCCGCCCGCTCTTGACCACGCGTCGACTTCGCGAGTGTTGCAACGTTCGTAAGAGCGGGCGGGACGCCCACGGCCCCAGGAAGAACAATCCCATGACCTACGAGCAATTCAACAAATTCTGCGCCGCGCTCCCCGGCACAACGCACGTCGTGCAATGGGGCGGCTCGCACGTCTGGAAAGTCGGCGGCAAAGTCTTCGCGATCGGCGGCTGGGCGGACGACAAACCCGCCTTCACGTTTAAGGTCAGCCCCATCGCCTACGAAGTCCTGAAAGATCGTGCCGGCCTGCGCCCCGCACCCTACCTCGCCGCCCGCGGCATGACCTGGATCCAGCACCTCAAGAAGCCCGGTCTCCCCGACCGCGAACTGAAGGAACACCTGCGCCTCTCCTACACCCTCGTCAGCGAAGGTCTGCCGAAGGCGCTACGCGTGAAACTCGGACTACTCAAAGCGTAGCGGCAGCCTGCTCGCGCACGCGCTCCGCGGCCAGCGCCTCGACCGTATCGATGCGGCGCATGATGTCGCGAAGTTCGGCCGCAAACGCGTGCCGGCGTGCCGCGACGTTGTCGGTCGCGTCCATCAGTTTCTGGTTCTTCACCAGCTGCAGCCCCGTTTGGAACAGATGCTTCGACACCGACTCTTCGCTCTGAATGCGCTTCTGCAGTAGGTACTGCCGCCCCACCGCGCCGCAATCGACGAGCAGCTTCTTCTCGTCGATGAAGCTCGGATCGCGCGCCGCCAGCGTGTCTGCAACGACCGTGTACGCCTCAACGAACGAGCGCAGCACACCGTGTGCGGTCAGGGGACGCGCGGACTTCAGCAATGCGGTCACCGCCTCGCGGCCGCTGACCAGCGCTTCGCGCCAGCCCGTCGCCAGAACGTCGAGTTCCGCGCCGAAGCTCCGGCGGAACTCTGCTTTGTCCTTGAAGAAGAACTCGAATTTCAGAAGGTCGCGCAGGCGGAGCGCCTCATCCCAGAACGCCGCCTCGCGCGCGCCTGGCGCTTCGCTGGCCTTCAACAGCGCCAGCTCCGAAATCGAATCGTTGATGAAGAAGTGCAGGATCGTGTTGCGGTAGAAGGCAGCCGCCATGTGCTGGTCCGGCCCGATGCTGTACACGGTCGCCAGCCCGCCTTTGTGTTCGCGCACGACATTGTGCTGCGTCAGTGAATCGAGCGCCCGCTTCGCCGCTTCCGCGTCCGCGATCTTCGCGCTCGGTGCCAATGGCAACCGCCGCCGCGTCGCCGACGCGATGTACTCGCCAAGCTCCTCGTTGATCTGCGCCAGCGTCAGCGCGCGCCCGCGATGCGACAGTAGGATCAACGCGATCAGCGATGTACCCGTGATCGGCGTGACATCGTTGATCCGCCACGACACCTCGAACGCAACTTTCTGCGTGGCCAGCGTCTCCTCGTCGCCCTCGGTCTTGCCGCCGTCCGGCGGCCCCAGCATTTCGCGCAAGGACACAGGTTCGGCAACGCGGAAGTAAATCCGCCCAAACGGTTTCCGCTGCGCCCTAAAGAAGCGCACGAACCAGGCCAGGTTCTCTGCCTTCTTCTTGGCCCCCGACGCCTCGGCCGCGTACTCGCTCACCTCGTGCAGTTGGTCATAGGCGATGGAGATCGGCATCAGCATCAGATCATCGACGCGCCCCTCGCGATACGCGGACACGAGATACGTCAAAAGCCCGAGCTTTGGAGGTAACTGTTTGCCCGTGCGCGACCGCCCGCCCTCGATGTACCACTCAAGGCTAAAGCGCTTCTGCACGAGATAACCCAAATACTCGCGCAGCACGAACTTGTAGACCGGGTTGTTCTTGATATCGCGCCGGATGAAGACGCGCCCCGCTTTGCGCGCGATCGTGCCCATCGGCCAGAACGCCATGTTGATGCCGCCGAACGTCGTCGGCGTCGCGAGCCGGTTGTCCGCAAACGCAACCGACGTGACGGCGGAATCCAGGTTCGATTTATGGCTCGGCAGAATGATCCCCGGCGCCCGCTCCAGCGCCGCCCGCGTACGCTCGATCTGCGCCGGGTCGTAGTCGATCTCGGCGCCATAGCCGCGGCTGAACAGCCCGCGCGCGATGTGCATCATCAAGTCGATGTAGTAAGGGCTGTGTGCCGTGCGCAGTTCGTGCAGATAGCCGAGCGCCTCCTTCGTCACGGAATCGCTGTTTCGATTCAGCTTCCGCGCCACCTCGGCGACGCCGTCGCGGAAATGCCGCGACGCCGCGATCTGCTCGCCCACGAGCCTGGGCAGCTTGTAGCGCCGCCCGATCAACCGGTACGCCGCCCGCTCCAGCGCGAGGCGCGCCTGCCGCGTGACGAATTCGGCGAACGCTTCCTTGTCGCTCGCGTCCGCGTCGCCCAACGCCTTGGCCCGCGCATTCAGTTCGCCGATGCTCGCCGGCTGCCCCGCCACAATGCGGCAGCGTTCCGGCTCGACCTGCACAATTCGCTTTTGCTCTTTCTCCTTGGGCTTGCGCGGATCGCGCAGCAGCAACAGATCGGTCAGCCGCGCCGAACGCTCTCCGCCATGCTCACGCGGCAGCCACGCGATCCGCACCGGCGCCAGCAACACGCCCTCTTCCTTGAAGAACCCTTCCAACTGCCCGGCGAACGGCCGCAAGTCGTCGGGCTTCGAAGGCAAACCCAAAAATGTGACCTGCTCTTCGCGCGTGCCCGGCGGACGCGTTTGCGCAATCCAGCGCTCCACGACACCGCGCTCGGTCGCCGTCTTGCAGTCGGTCAAGAACACGACACGCACGCCGGCCGGGGCCGGCCAATGGGGCAGGGGTTCGCCCGAAACTTGCGGGGAGACTGTCTCGTTCATCCCGGATCTGCCTCCGCACCAGCAATGCGTTTCAACAGACCGCGAAACGCGTCTTGCGCCGTGCGTCCTTCATTGATCACGCCGTTGACCTCCGTCGCGATCGGCATCTCGCACTCGTATTCTTCGCCAAGCTGCAGCACCGTCTTACACGACTTCACGCCTTCCGCCACTTGCCGCATCCCGGCCAGAATATCGCCGATCGAGCGTCCCTTGCCCAGCTCGAAGCCGACAGTGCGATTGCGGCTTTGCGGGCTGGTGCACGTCGCGATCAGATCGCCGATCCCGGCGAGGCCCGCAAACGTCTCCGGCTTGCCGCCCATCTTGACGCCAAGCCGCGTGATCTCATTCAGCGCGCGGCTGATCACGGCCGAGCGTGTGTTCTCGCCCGCACCCGCGCCGTCGCCCATGCCGGTCGCAATCGCCATCACGTTCTTGAGTGCGCCGCCAAGCTCGCAGCCCGCGACGTCCGTGTTCGTGTAGACGCGAAACAACCCGGTCTTGAAGATCGACTGCAACTCTTGAACGATAACCTCGTCCTCCATCGCAATCACGCTCGCCGCCGCATAACCGGACATCACCTCGCGCGCGAGATTGGGCCCGGACAAGACGCCCGCCGGATGCCCCGGCAGCTCCTGCTCGATCACCTGCGTCATCCGCAAACGCGTGCCGAGCTCAAGTCCTTTCGACAGACTGATCACCGGCACCCACGCGCGAATGTACTTGCCCACCTCGCGTGCCGTCTCGCGCATCGCCTGTGACGGGAGGCCCATCACGACGACGTCTGCATCGCGCACCGCCTCTTCGATCGACGTCGTGCCGCGCAGGGCCGGCGTCAGCCGCGCCCCGGGCAAATAGCGCTCATTCGTGTGCTTCGCGTTGATCTCGGCAACGGTCTCCGCCGACCGCGCCCAAATCGTCGCCGGCACATTCTTCGCCACCAGCGAGGCCACCGTGGTTCCCCACGATCCTCCGCCCAGAATTGCAGCCCGTATGCGCATTTCCACCCGCAGTCTTTTCTTGTCTGTCATGGCCGACCGTGGCCGACAATGACAGTGAAAAGGAATGCGGCCCGGCCTGCAAGCCGATATGGGTTAACCGGCGAGCGCCTTGGCCAAAATCGGGAGGCTCACATCCATCCGGTAGTCCACGGACGAGTGGTCGTCCGGAAACTCTTCATAGGTGTGGGCGACCCCCAGCCGCTCCAGCAGCCGGTGCATCCGTCGCGCCCCGTAAACCAGGCTGTACTGATCGACATCGCCGCAATCGATGTAAAGCGCCTTCAGCTTCTTCAGGCCCGCGCCCATCGTCTCCGCCATCACCAGGGGATCCCACTTCACGAAGTTCGCCCACCGCTCCGGGATCAGCTCGCATGTGTGCGTGTCGACCGGCAGCCTGACGCCGCAATACGCGCTCGGGTCGGGATCGTACGACGCGCACATCGCGAACATCATCAGGATGTGCACGTCCTTATCCCTTGTCTTCTTTTGCGCAAAGAAGTTGTCGAGCCACGCTTTGATGTCGAAGTTGAACGGGGCGAGTGCGCGTAGCACGTTCGGCCAATCGCCGAAGAACATCAGCTCATGCCCCATGTCCCCGGAGTGCGACGCCGCTGCGCTCCAGAAGTCGGAGTGCATCAATGCATGCACCATGGCGCCGTATCCGCCGGAACTCTTGCCGAAGATCCCGCGCTTGTCCTTGCCCCCGCAAGCGTACGTCTTCTCGACGAGCGGTACCGCTTCCTGCAGCAGAAAATCGTCCCACCGCCCCATGGCGGGCGAGTTGATGTACTGATTGCCGCCGAGCTTCGTGAAGCAATCCGGAAACGCCACAACGACCGGCGGCATTGCCCCCGACGCAATCAACCGGTCGAGCCGCTCCGGCATGTTCTCGCCGAAGTTCTTCCAGTTCGTGTGCGCCGGCCCACCGGCTGTGAATCCAACGACATCGACCAAGAGCGGCAACCCGCGCCCGTCGCGCCCGGCCGGCACATAAACATCGATCATCCGCCGAACCGGATCGCCCAGCATGTTCGACTTCAAGACCTCGCTGTCGAGCCAAAGCCGATGAACCTGTCCCGCCGCCGTCCTGTGATCGCGCCGCATGGTCTCTCCCGTTGTCGCGTTCGCAGGAGAACCCGATTACGCTCGCGGACACAAGACAGGGAGCGGCATGTCAGACATTTCGATCAATATCACCTGGTGGGAGCTTCTCATCGTCTCCCCCGTCTTGGGCTGGCCCGGCGCCATCGTCGGCGCTGTGCTGGGCTATCTCCTCTGGCGCAAACGCCCGATTGCGGGCGCGGCCATCGGCGCACTCACCGGCAATCTCGCCTGGTTCACCCTACGGCTGATGACGATGTAGGGCGCTACTTCTTCCGCCGCTTTGGCGCCAACTCGTCGCCATAGCGAGCGTTCAGCCGTTCGAACCCGGACGGTTGCAGTCGCGTGAGGCTGAGCGCCTCAAGCAAATTCTTGTTCGGCGCGCCACTTTGCACCGCGGTCAACTGCAGCTCCGCCTGCAAGGCATTGTACTGCATGCAGGATAGAAACGTGCTGTTGCTCCACACCGCCTGATGCACGGACTGCACGTCGCTGGATAGCAGCGCGGTGACGAACTGCTCCGCATCGACCGCAATGCTCAATTGCTCGCCGGGCCAGATGGCGCGGACGCGTTCTGCCTCCGGCGTCACAAAGACGGCAGCGCCCTTCAACTCGACCGGCGCGTAAACCCGGGCGACGACCTTCACGCCACGCCGCGCCGCAGCCTGCAAGTCGTCGGCAATCAGCCGCAACGCTTCCGGAAACACATCGAGCAACGCGACCCGCTTGGCCCCCGCTAACATCGCGCGTGTGCGTTCCAGCACCTGCTCGACCGACGTCACTTGATAGACCCGATCGTCGCCCTCGGCTTGCCGGAGCTTCGCCAGTTCCATCTCCGCCTGCTGGCGTTGGAGATCGAATGTCCGCCCCATCCGGTCGAAGAGTTCGGCATAGGGAACTGCGCGGCACAAGCGGTTCTTACTATCGTCGACGACGATGGCGCCGCGTTGCGCCAGGGCGGCGATCGCCTTGTAGGTATTGGCGGTGGGCTTGCCGATCGCGTGGCTCACCCGGTAACCCGTCGCCGGAGATTCCTGCAACAGGAAGCAATAGACGAGCGCCTCGATCTCGGAGAATCCCAAGAATGTGAGCGCTTTGGCCGCTTGAAATCGCATGGTAGTAGTATTAGCTACTACTAGTGAACATTTCAACCCCTGCACTGGTGGACGGCGATGCGTGTTGCTCTGACGTTGATCTTCTTGAGCCTTCTGGTGGCGCCGGCCATAGCCGCCCCCGATCCGCGGGTTGCCGACATCCTCGCCCGCTCCAAAGCGGCAGCCGGCGGTGCCGCGTGGGACACTGTCCGCTTCATCCGTACGAAGACGCAGATCGAAACCTCGGGCCTCAAAGGTCCCGGTGAAAGCCTGGAAGACGTGCGCACGGGCGCCTTCGTCGATACCTACAAACTGGGCGCGTTCAGCGGCGCCTCCGGCTACGACGGCAAGATGGCATGGGAGCAGGACTCCTCAGGTCAAGTCGCCATACAAGGCTCCGACGATCAGCGTCACGGCGCCGTCAACGAAGCCTACCGCCGCTCGCACGCCTATTGGTACACCGATCGCGCTAAGGCAGTCATCGCGTATGGCGGCGACACGCCAGACGCCGGTCGCGAGTTTCACGTGCTCAAGGTCACGCCGGAGGGCGGCCGCCCCTTCGAACTGTGGATCGATGCCAAGACGTTCCTGATCGATCGCGTCGCTGAACGCACCGCACAGGAACTGCGAACGACATTCAGCAGCGACTATCGTCCGGTTGGCGGTCGCCTGGTGCCGTTCTTCACCCGCCAAACGAACGGCGAAGCGAAATACGACACGATCATCAAAACCGACACCGTTGCCTTCGAGAACGATGCACCGCAAACGGCCTTCGCGCCCCCTGGCCCGCCGAAGCGCGATTTCGGTATCGCCGGAGCAAGAAGTACGACGTTCCCGTTCCGCCTCGTCAACAATCACATCTACATGCAAGTGCGGCTGAACGGCCGGCCCTATGAGTTCCTGTTCGATACCGGCGGTCTCAACGTCATCACGCCCACGATCGCGCGCGAACTGGGCTTAAAGGCTGAAGGCGCGATACAGGCGCGCGGTTCGGGCGAGAAGAGCCAAGAAGCGGGCTTTACGACCGTCAACCGCGTCGACGTCGGCGGCGCGTTCCTAGAGAACCAGGCGTTTGTCGTCATCGGCTTGGAGTCGTTTGGCGAGGTCGAAGGCGTGCCGATCACCGGCATCGTTGGTTACGAGATATTCAAGCGCTTCGTCGTCGTCACCGACTATGAAAGCGCGCGCATCACCTTGATCGAGCCGGAAGGCTTCGCCTATCGTGGGCCCGGTACGCGCGTTGAAATGGCCCTGAACGACCGCACCCCCGAGGTCGCAGGCGAGATCGACGGCCTAAAGGGCAAGTTTACGCTCGACACCGGGTCGCGCTCGACGCTCGACCTCGCATCGCCGTTCGTCGAGAAGAACAATCTCGTCGCCCGTTATGGCGCGAAATACCAAGGCGTCACAGGCTGGGGCGTCGGCGGCGCCGCGCGCTCTTGGATCGTGCGCGGCAAGCGCTTCGCTATGGGTGGCGCCGCTGTGGAGGCCCCCGTCGTTGAACTTTCGCAAAGCAAAGCGGGATCGAACAGCGACGCGTACCTCGCGGGTAACGTTGGCGCCGGTGTGCTGAAGCAGTTCAATATCGTATGGGACTATGGCCGCCACCAAATTTTCTTCGAGAAGAACAAGCTCTACGGCCAACGCGACGTCTACGACCGCGCGGGCTTCTGGGCCAACATCGACGGCGACGCCTTCGTCGTGGTCGACGTCACGCCGGGCAGCCCCGCCGACATCGCCGGTCTGAAAGCCGGCGACCGCATCCTCGCGGCGAACGGCAAGCGCGCAGTCTCCGCGCTCACCCTCGCCGACTTCCGCCTCCTCAAGAAGGCGCCAGCGGGCACGAACCTCATCCTCGATGTCGCTCGCGGGGCAGGGCGCCTGACGATCAACATACTGCTGAAGGACTTGGTGTAGCGCGGCCGATCACCGCCCCGGCCGGTACTCCCGCTCGAGGTGCTGACGGAGGTCGGCTTCGTTCAGCCAAATCGGCTTCGTCTCTTCGCGCAAGAAGATCGGCGATTGATCGGCATAGTGCGGCGACGTCTCGTCAAGCGTCGCCGAACCGAACTGATGAATGCCGTGAGCGCTCACCTTGCCGTCTTTGTCCCAATCGACGAAGTAGTAGAGCGTATCGCCCTTGCGCGCTTCGAATTTGCCGTCCGCTTGCGGCACGATATCGGACTCGAAATCGCGTAGCACATCCGGCCCGCCGCTCGCTGGCGCATCGATCGTACCGCGCCGGAAGCGATTGACCTCGCCCCATTCCGGGTCGAGCCGCCCGTAGTGCGTCGTCAGCGTCGCGATCGCCGCCCGCAGCGCCGGGAGGATCTCGCCGGCGGGCTTCCCCGCGTAAGTCGGCACCACCACCGGAAGGCCCACCATCACCGCGAGCGCAGCGCCGCGGTTCTTCGCGTCCGTCGACATGTCGTAGGCCGCCAATATCGCCTGCGCCTTCTTCAGCGCCGCGGCGTCCGCCTCTTTCGAGAAGTCCATCATGGCCACGGCCGCGATCATCTTGGCGAGTTCGGACCGCGCCGAATATTTCTTGTCGTATTTGATTGTCCGAAAATCCTCTGCCGAGATCGACGTGTCGGCGCTGAGCAGTTCCTGAAAGCGGAGCGCCCGGTTCGTCTTGCGCGTTTCGATGCCGAGCGTGGGTGAGAAACTTTCCGGCTTCAAATCTTCTTCCGCCGCCGTCGACATGAAGGGCGTGTTGTTGGCGTTATAAACGAAGCCCGCCTTCGGATCGACGATCTTCGGCGCGGCATCGAAAGGCAGGTTCTCCGTCCACAGCGTGCGCGACGTGTCGCCTGGCAGGTACTTCTGCCAATCGTAGGCCGGATCGCGCTTCGGAAAGACGGCGTTGTAGACATAGGCGATGTGTCCTTGCGCGTCGGCGAACGTGTAGTTCTGGCTCGGCACCGCCTGCAATTCCAGCGCACGGAAGAATGCCTCGCGCCGGTCCGCCTTGTTGATCCGGTAGTACGCCTCAACCTGATTGATCCGGTCCATCGTCGCAAAGCGGATCGCATAGGTCCCATGCGGCCGCTGGATCACCGGCCCGTGCACCGACCACAGCACGTCGCGCTTCACCCGGATCGCAACGGAACCGAAGACGCGCAGCTGAATCTCCGCTTCCTCGCGCGTGAACTCGCGCCACGCACCGTCGAACTTGTATTGGTTCGCATTGTCCGGATTGACCGTGAGCACATAGATGTCGGTCAGATCGGGGGTATTCACCGTGTTCGCCCACCCGAAACGCGGCCCGAACCCGTGCAGAATAAATGGCGAGCCTGGAAACACACCGCCGGCCAAATCCCAGCCCTCTTCGGACTTCACCCGTGTCTCATACCACGCGAGTGGGCCGACATAAGGCTGATGCGAATTGATCAAGAGCCGCGTGTGCCCGTCCGCCGAACGCGACGGCGCCACCGCCATCGCGTTAGACCCAGCGCCTTGTGGGATGCTGAGCTCGTGCGCCCGCTCCGGCCCGAACAGCTCGCTCAGGTGTCGTTCTAAGCCGAAGAACAGCGGCGTGAAGAACACGAACCCCGCCGCAATGTCGTCGGCCGCGACGCCCTTGAAGCCCGGAACCACCTTGTCCGGATGCTGCGCGGCATAAAGGTTGATCCCGTCGGCATAGGCGCCAAGCACGTCGTACGTCTTCCGCGAAATCCGTCCGTCGGCGATGTTGTCTTTCATGCCCCGGTTAACGCGCGCCCGCACCCGCAACAGCTGCACGAGATAATCCGTGACGGCGGGATCGCCGCCCGCAACGTCAAACCAAGCACCAAGCCCAACCGCCTTCGTCAGCGCATTCATCAGCCGCGGCGTCTGGTTATCAACCAGCGCCAACCGCCCGCGGCTCGTCATCAACGACTGCTGGATCGTCGCGAAGTCGTCCTCCGCATGCGCATAAGCGAGCCCAAACGCCACGTCTTCGTCGCGCTTGCCGTATACATGCGGCACCCCGAACGTATCGCGCAACACGCGCACGTCGTACTTCTCGCCGAGCTTGAGATAGCCGCCGCCGTCGAACGATGCGACGAATGTAGGCCGAAGAAAGACGACGAACGCCACAATGAGCAGCGCCAGAACGCCGCCGCCCCAAATCAATATCCGTCGCATGATCCCTCTTAGCTACCCGCCCAACACGTGCGGGGCCGACAGACCCAGCGCATACACGATCGTGCCGGTCACCCCAAGGCCCGCGCCAAGATAGGCGAGCCAGCGGACCGACGTCACGACCGCCGCGGAGGCAAGCAAAATCCCAAGCTGCAGCGCCCCGCTGGAGAGATCGAATGTCGCGTTCGCCGCCGCCGCGTCGTCGCGCGCGGCCTCGACCTCCTTGGCCCTGGCTGAGAGTTCTTTCCGCCCTTCGCCGGTCTCCGGCTCGCTGTCGTAGCGCGCGGCCGTTGCGCGCCAATCGGCGATCGCCTTCTTAATCGTCTCTTTCTTCGGCCCCTCGTCCATGTCCGACGTGAGCAGTTCCAGCGACTCCGCCTGTGCTTTCAGCGTCGTCATGCGAATCGTCTTCGCCTGAAAGAACGCCCAGGTGTTGGAAAGCTCGACCGTACCTTTGAGCGCATCCGCCGACGCATTGCTGCCGCCAGCTTCGGAGAACGCCAGCACGCCCGCCATCACGGCGATCAGAATGCCGATGCGCCTGTTGGTTTCGTTGAACTCAAGCTCAAGACCTTCGGCCATGCCCTCTCCTCACCGATTCGTGCTACCGCATTGAAGCGGTCGACGGCCAAGGGCGGCAAGTGATGGATTAACGCGCGATGCAGTTCACGTTGTTTTCGACCCAGCTGCACGGATCGCCGGAAGGCTCCGGCTTTTGCTTGCCGGCGATCGCTCGCACGCTGTCACCGATCGTACGCCACGCTTCTTTTTCTTGCTCGCGCGCCTGCGCCAGCTGCTCCTTGCGGTCGTCGGTCAGCTTGCCCTCGGCATCAAGCGCCGCTTCCTGATAGAGCCGGTTCGCATTGCCGTAGCTTAAATTGCGCTTCAAGAGCTGCGCGGTGACGAGGTCGAGCTTCATCGCCAGTTCTTTGCGCGTCGCCGATTGCGTCGGCCAGTGATCGTTCGCGGTGGCGTCGATCTTGTCCCGGCAGTCGCGCTGATCGCGCGAGAGCGCGCGGATCGCCTCAACCTCGGCCGGCGTTGGCGTGTCGTCGATGGCCAGCATTTCCGGCGTGATCTCGTCGACATGGACGAGCGGCAGCTTGCCCCTAAGGACAGCCACCTCCGAATTTGACCGCTTCTTCTCGCAGTATTTCACCGCGTCGGTCATATCCATGTCGGCCACGTAAGTGCGCACCACCGAGCAACCGCCAAGCGAAAGTGCTACGGCCGCCAACAACAGGAACCTGAGCCCCATCGTTCCCCCACCAGCTATGTTTGGTTATTTCCCCAGGAAGTCCCCGCGAGGATGAAACCCCAACGGAGCCTCCCGCACAAGGCTGCTTCAAGGTAAAATTTCGCTCTGAACACGAACATGTTGAATTTTCTCGAGATTTTTGGCTTGGGCAGGGTGGGCTTGTAACTCGGCCCGGAATCGAAGGACCCTGCACGCTCGAATTGAAGGAAGGGGTCCATGAAGCTCAGAGCCGCCGCCATTCTGCTCCTCGCGCTCGCGCCAGCCGCCTCCGCCGCCGAAGTGCCGGCCGGCGCCGTGGCGACCGCGCTCCTTGGCGACCAAGCGAAGGGTCCGAACTGGACAGTCGCCCCCGAAGTCCGAAGCGACGGCTTCGTCCGCCTCTATTCGGTCGCCACGCCCTATGGCGACTTTCAGGTGAACGGTCAGCGCCGCATGGATGAGCGTTTGCAGGAACTGCGCGCGCTGAAACAACTCGAAGAAATGTCGACGACGAAAGTCTTCGCCGACGCGATCGGCACGGCGGGTCTTGCCCCAATCAAATTCGGCCGCGATCTGGTTCTCGATCCGGTGGAAACGACAGGCAACCTATTCTCCGGCATCGCCAACATGTTCGACAAAGCGGTCAGCGAGGTCGAACATTCGGGCGCCAGCCGTGACGACTTCGTCGAGAGCGTCGTCGGCATAAAGAAGGCGATGCGCGAATTGGCGTTCGAGCTGAGAGTCGACCCGTACACGGACTTCACGCCGTTGCGCGACGGCTTGGAGGACGTCGCGCGCGTCATTGCGGCTGGCGACATCTCCATCTCCGCCGCGATCTCCGCCATCCCTGGTGGCGCCGGCGTCGCGGTATCGGCGACCTCCACCGCCTCCGGCCTCGCGAACCCGATCCGCGACAAGAGTTCCGCCGAGATCGCCGAGCTCGTGACAAAAAAGCTCAAAGCCCTTGGCGTCAACGAAACGACGATCGAGGCATTTGTCGAGAACAAAGCCTATTCGCCGGGCGACACCTTCGCGATCGCCGAAGCGCTTACGACACTCGGTGCCGCCAACAGTGAAGCCTTCGTGCTGCGCGCCGCGAAAGCCGATAGTTCCGACCTGGCGAAATTTCACCGCTTCCGCGCGGACCTTCTGGCGAAGAACAACGCAAAGCTCGGCACAATGAAGGAATTCTATGTGGTTGCCGAATTCGCGCTGAACCGCGACAGCAACGGCGCCTTGGTCGCCGCGTTTCCCTTCGACGGCCTAAGCTGGACCGACGCCGTCTCGCGCAGCCTCTCCTCCATTAGCCAGGAACTGGCGACCCGCGGCGAGACCAAAGCGCCGATCTTCGCCACCACCGGGAAAGTCTCGGCGATGGCCCAAGCCGAGCTGAAAAAGCGTGGCTGGAAAATCCTCTCACTCAATTAGGGAATGGGGACTAGGGAATAGGGGATGGGAAACCTAACCCCCATTCACCATTCCCCAATCACCCCCTGTGATGCAGGCCACTCGCGCAGGACGGCGCTGGCGCCTATATTCCCCCTCGTCCAATCGGGAGATAGACGCGTGTTCAAGAGCCTCACATCCGCCGTTGCCGCCAGCGCCCTGCTCGCCGCCTTCGCGACACCGGCCTTCGCGACCGGCCAGGTCTACGGCAACTACGGTCAGCCGCAGGGCGGCGGCTACCAAGGCCAGCCCTCGCACAGCTCAAGCTGCGATGCAGACGTGGCGGTAGGAACCGGCCTCGGTGCGATCGTGGGCGGCGTCATCGGCAATCAATTCGGCAAGGGCTCGGGCAAAACCGCGGCGACCATCGGCGGTGTGATCCTAGGCGGCATCGCAGGCAACGCGATCGCGAAGGATACCTGCCGCGACAAGAACCACGACGCCTATTACTACAACAACACCTACTACGACGCTTTCAACGATCCCGATGATGGCGACGAGTACGAGTGGCGCAATCCGTACACGAACAACTACGGCTATGTTTCGGCCGGCGACTACTACGAAGAGGGCTACCAAGGCTACGCAGGCCCATGCCGCGAGTTCGAGCAGCGCGTCTACATCGACGGTCACCCCGAAACCGCCACCGGTGTCGCCTGCCGTCAGGGCGACGGGACCTGGCGGATTGTCAGCGGGCAGTAGGCCAGGAATCAGGGATCAGGAATCAGGAATCAGGAATCGATCAGGGATCAGATGCGCAGGCGTCGCCGCAGCGCTACTCTGATACCTGATCCCTGATAACTGATCCCTCAAATGTCTGCTCCCCCCAAAACCGTCCTCACCGCCACGCCTGAAGAAGAACGAGCGATCCGCGATGCCGTGCGCAATGCGGATCCGCTGACGCTGGGCCCCGGCCGCATCATCGCGAACGAGACCCATGCTGCGGGCGTCCTCGACCTCTTCGCGGACACAGCCGTCTCCGAACCGATCTACGATCTACCGCGCCCATTCACGTTGGCATCGATCGCGGCCTGGATCGCCGAGTCCGAGCGGCAACGCCAGACCGGCGACGGCCTCTTGATCCTGACCGCCACACCCGACGGCACCGTCATGGGCTATTCGAAAATCTCGGTTTGGCCCGACCGCGCCTCCGCCGAACTCGGCGGCGCCATCCGCGCCACGCTGCAAAACAGTGGCGCCGGCGGCAGCGGCGCCGCCCACACGATCGGCTGGATCTTCACAACCCTCAAAGTCCGCCTCATCGGCCTGACCGCCGCCCTCGACAACATCCGCTCCGCCAAACTCATAGACCGCATAGGCTTCCGCCGCCTGGGAGAGCGCGAAAGCATAAGGCCGGACGGCACAATCAGACGGTCTCTCTATTGGGAGATGACGGCGGCGGAGTGGGTTGCTAAACGAGGGGAGGTCTAACCCCTGCACGTTCGTCGGAAACGCAAGCATCGATGCAACCTAAGAATCCGAACGACCGTGCGCCCGAGGAGCCTCCGATCGAGCGAGACGATCTCGTAGAGACGAGGCACGGCCAACTGCAGATCATTCCGAACGACCGGCCCGTCTCGCATGCGCTGGCGCTGTACGGTGAGTGGGCTCAAGCGGAAATCGACGCCATTCTGCCGCGTGTGCAGCCGAATGGAGTTTTCGTCGATGCCGGCGCGAACATCGGCGTTCACACGCTGGCGATCGCTAGGGCCCGGCCAGAGGTAAAGATCCACGCGATCGAGCCGCATCCGCAGATCGCTCAAATTCTGCGCGCAAACGTCGCCGGCCTCAGCGATCGGGTAACCGTGCATCAGTTCGCACTTGGCGCAAGATCGGGAACCGGCTTCATGCCGCGGTTGAACACGAGTGTCGTCGGCAATGCGGGTGCCACTGCTCTTTTGAGTGAGGGGCAAGAAGACGCCAACCGTATTCCGGTCAAGACACTCGACTCGCTTCACCTCGAAAATGTGACCTTCTTGAAGCTCGACATCGAGGGCGCTGAGGCCGCGGCCTTATCGGGCGCGAAGCAGTTGATCGCCAAGTCGCACCCCGTGATCCTTGCCGAAGTAAACACGCTCCAGTCTGCGTTGGACGTTTTGGCTGCCATGAAGCCATATGGCTTTAGCGCGTTCCTGGTGACCACAAGGGCCTTCAATCCGGGAAATTTCAAAGGAGAAGTGCGAAACATCTTCGGTTACGCATCGGAAACCGCATTGGCCTTCGTCCCCCCCGGCCGGAACGCGCCGGAGTCATCCAAGCTCTGCCGCGTCGATCCGGTTGAAACTGTAGAAGATCTGGCGAGAGCTTTTCTCGCGGCGCCGCGATTTGGCGATCAGAGTCCGATTGACCGCGATGCAGCCGCCCTGAAGGCTGCGTTGCAGATCGAGCGAGTAGCAGCCAAGTCGCGACTTGAGCAACGGCAGTCGAGACCCGATCAACAAACTCAAGCGCTACTGGATCACAAGAGTTCCGAACTCGCCGCACTACGCGCGAGCGCCGCTCAAAGCGCGGCGAGGCACGAGGAAGAATTGGCGACACTCGGCACAAAGCTTGCCGGGCTTACCGGCGAAATCGAACGGAAGAACGCACAGGTTGACGAGTTGCGGAGGATCGCCGGCCAACAAGAGTTGGCGCTTCGATCCGCTGCGCTCGATCTGGCAGCAAGAACGAACGAGCGCGACGCGCTTTCCGAACAGTTGACCGGCGTTCGCGATGAGCTCAAGGATCAACGGGAGTCGTCTGCACAACGCGTCTTGGAGCTTGCAGAGGCCGCGCACCGGCAGCTAGCGGCTACACAAGAGGCTGAAGCAAGGCTGAAATCCGTGCAGCTCAAGGCGCTGGCCTCCGAGCGGTCGGCGTCAGACGCCACGGCTGCGAAAACGAGCATCGAACGGCGCCTTGCGCCTCTCAAAGACGGTATTCGCAATCTTCGCGAAGCGGAAAAGAAAGCCAAGGGCGCTGTCACGGTTCTCCTGCATGAGAAGGAGGCGATCTCAAGCGAACTTGTTGAGCTGCGTGCGCGTCACGCTGTCGTGACGCACTTTCTTCAACCCGAAGGCTTCGTCGAGCTGCGAAAGGGCCTGCTTGGCCAAGCAACGCGCCGCAGCGGGCTGCTCGCCGATGCTTGTCGCGAAATTAAGGGCTCCGGCTTCTTCGATGCGGATTGGTACGCGAACAGCTATCCGGATGTTGCGGCGAGCGGCATCGATCCCGTCGTGCACTTCGTTTTGTTTGGCGGGTACGAAGGCCGCGATCCCAGCGAACGGTTCTCCTCGCGCCAGTACTTGGATACTTATCCCGACGTGCGGCGGTCGGGCGTGAATCCTCTGCTCCACTACCTGCGATGGGGCAGGCGGGAGCTCCGCAAGATCGGCCGAGAAAAGTCCCTCCGCCCTACCGGCGGGCAGGCGCTGACCGTACCCTCATTCACGCAGTCGGCGCCGCCGATGGCATTCTTCCATCAGCTGCCGGCACCAGAGAAAGAAATCGCGGATGTGCAGGTCATCATTCCGGTCTATCGCGGCTACGATGAAACTCTCGCCTGTCTCGCGTCCGTACTCACGGCAAGCAATGTCGTCAAACACGAAGTGGTGGTCATCGACGATTGCTCGCCCGAGCCCGAACTGTCGGCGGCGTTGGACGAAATCGCGAACCTCGGCCTAATCACGCTTCTAAAGAACGAGCACAATCGCGGCTTTGTCGGCACCGTCAATCGCGGCATGACGCTCTCTGACAGCCGGGATGTCGTGCTGCTCAACAGCGACACGCTCGTGTTTGGCGACTGGTTGGACCGCCTCCGGGCGCACACGCGATGCGGCGATCGCATCGCAACCGTGACGCCGTTCACCAACAACGGCACAATCTGTAGCTTTCCGAATTTCTGCGCCGACAACCCGGCCGCCAGTGGCACCAGGCTCGAACGCATCGACGAGCTGGCAAAGAAACTACATCGCGCGCGCGCGATCGAGATACCCACAGCCGTTGGCTTCTGCATGTACATCGCTCGGGCAGCCCTGCGCGATGTCGGCACTTTCGATGAAGCGACGTTCGGTCACGGATATGGCGAAGAGAACGACTTTTGCATGCGCGCGGCGGCAAATGGCTGGAAGCACCTTCACGCCTTGGACACGTTCGTATTCCACTCGGGCGAAGCATCCTTCGGCGCCGAGGCGTCCGCCGGAAAGGTGCGCGGCTTAAGGGCTCTGCAAGCGAAGCACGCGGGCTACCAAGGAAAGATCGATCGCTTCATCGCCGCTGACCCCGCGAAGCCGAGCCGCATTGCGCTGAGCATCGCCTGCAGACTGGATCGCGTGCCTCAGGAGGCCGTGCTTTGCGTGAGCCACACGCTCGGCGGCGGCATCGCCCGCCACATTCGCGATCGCAAAGAGTCGCTCGCACGGGTATCGACGGAGCTTCTTGTAGTTCAGCCGTCTGTGCCCGGGACGCTGCTCGGCGCCCTCACAGTCGAAGGAGCGCCGGCCGAAGAAAAGCTGTCCCTCGATCTCGGCGCGGGCTTGGCTGATGTGGCTGTGGCTCTGCGTCAACTCGGCGTTCGACGGATTGAACTGCACAGCACCGTCGGATGGTCGGGCAAGATCGTCGAAACCGTTCGGCAACTGGTCCAGCAGTCGGGTGCAACGCTCAAAGTGATCCTCCACGACTACGTCTTCTTGTGTCCGCAGATCAATCTGATCGACGAGACCGGGCGCTATTGCGGCGAGCAAGGCGTCGCGCAATGCCGGCAGTGTTTGTCGAAAAGCACCGTGCAGCCGCTGACGGTTCATCCCGACTTTCGCGCCGGATTGCCCGACATCGCGGCCTGGAGAGGTGCGTACGCTCAGTTGCTGACCGCTGCCAACGAGATCGCGGCGCCCAGCGCCGACACGGCTGCGCGTTTCCGTCGCTATTTCCCCAACCTCAACATTGCGGTCGAACCGCACCCGGAAACTCTGGCGCACATTCGACCGCTCCGCGTGCGACCGAGTTCGCGCGAGCCTGTGCGTATCGCTACAATTGGCGCGATAGGACCGCTGAAAGGGTCCCAGACAATCCTCAAATGCGCGTTGGACGCGAGGGAGCACCACAAACGCCTTCGTTTTGTGGTCGTGGGTTACAGCGACATCGACGATCGCTTGCGGAGCGCCGGCGTCGACATCACGGGCGCGTACGAAGAGTTGGCGCTAGGCAGTATTCTGGAGGCCACGAAGCCCGATGTGATCTTCCTACCGTCCGTCTGGCCCGAGACCTATTGCTACGCACTGTCGGCGGCCATCGCGACGACGCTGCCGATCTGCGTCTTCGACCTGGGCGCCCAAGCCGAGCGCCTCAGATCGCGCCCAAATGCACTAATCCTACCGTTGTCTCTGGTCGATCATCCCGACGCGATCAACGACCGCCTGTTCGAGTTTTCGCAACGCGCAGCGCTGTCTTGATGGCCTACCGCGCCGCCCAATATGATTCCAAGCCGTAGTTGTATCGTTCCATCACCGGCCGGCACACGTCGAGGAATGTCCGCGCTTTTTCGTCGGACCAGCCGGATTGGCTCAACGGCACCCAGGGCTGCGTCGCCGGCTGAGTTTGGACCAAGCGCTCGTAAAATCTCGCCCGTTCGTCTTCCGGAAGTTCAAGAAAATCCGCGACCCGGGTGGCCAATAGCTCGCGCGCGGCGAACATTTCGTAGAAGTCGATCTCGAGAATCGGTGACTTCAACTCGACCTTAAGCCGGTCCCAGTGTTCGATGATGTCGCTCCACTCCGTGCAGTGTTCATGAAAACTGACGTCGGGCCACTTGCGCTGCTTCGAGATGATATTGTCGATCCCGCGGCGCCGGCAGAAAATGAACCGCGAACCGTCCAACGACGCTTCGATAAGCTTCGCATACTTTAACGGCAGGATGTTCGGCGTCTTGTCCAAGTAAAAGCCACCGGGGAATTGGAGCCTGATCTGCCGCACATAGGCAGCGACGATGTCCTTCCAAAAAATATCCCGCTTCCAATCGGCGAGCATCGTCCCAAATTTGAGTGCCTCTTTGTGCTCTTCGAAATTGCGTTCGATCGTCTCATACAGAGCGCCCAACAGCCCGATTGTATGCCCCTCGCCGTGCCCGGTGTACCTGGTCTCCGTCAGCGCATTACGAAGCGCGCTCGTTCCCGAGCGCGTTGTGCCGACCACGAAGAGATTGACGCTCATGCGGGTGCGCTGGCTCTCGACGCTTTTCCAAAGAGAGACTTGTGCCTCTTCCAAGCTTCGTCAAGCGACACCTCTCCCCGGATGCTCGAACTCTCGCTTGTCCAAAGCTCGGGGTTGTCGAGGCAGCGCAACATGACCTCCGAAAGCTGCTCCGCGTTCCCGGGTTGAAAAAGCAGCGACGATCCGGTGGCGCGAATTCGCTCGCCCAGTCCGCCGGTATCCGACGCGATAACGGGACGCTTTGCCTCCCACGCTTCTGAGACCACAAGCGCAAAAACTTCCGGCCAGATCGACGGAACGACGACCCAATCCACCTGGCCCATCAGATCGATGACGCCCTCGCGAGCATAGTCGCCGATTTCGTCAAGAAAAAAGTTCTCGGGCGCGTTGGCCGTCAGCTTCTCGATCTTTTGAACATAGGCCGCACTGGCGAACGCTTTGTTGCCACCAAAAATCCGAATTCTGACCTCGCTGTCGGTCTGGCGGGCCGCTCGAATTCCCGCATCGATCAGCACATCGATCCCTTTCGCGTCGACATACTGACCGAAAAAGCCGAACACGTTCGTCCGCCGCGACGGCGGTTGCACGGGTCTGTTTGGGCTGATCGCGCGATGGCCGTTCGGGATTACCTCGATCTTGTCGCGCGGCAAGCCCCAATCGACGAAACGGTCGCGGACATAGCCTGTGGGCGTGATAAAAGCATCGACGTTCTCGAAATAGGTCTGAAACATCCGCCGCCGCAGAACGTACCGGTCGACATCGTAGTCTGTGTAACACTGGACGCATTGATGCGGTAGCGGCGTATGGCACGTCAGGTTCGAGCCGACCTTGATCAGATGTCCGTTGTGCCGGCAAATCGGCAGGTACTCATGCAGCGTATAGATGATTGTCGCGTCTGGGCAGCAGTCGCGCGCGATCTGCAGCGTCTCGAGACCGATCAACAGGCTGTGGTGAAAGTGAATGACGTCCGGCGCCGTCTCCTTGAACAATTTGCGAAGTGCAAGGGTCCGGCGCGGGTCGATCGACAGATGATAAAACCCGTCGAAGCCTTGCGTCAGCAGCAGCAACTCGTCGTCCCGCTCGCCAAGTCGCGAGACCACGGCCCCCGTCCGATTGTGCCGCGGAAAAGCGTTGGCATCGATGGCACCGACGAATGTTGCGTGATACGCCGCATCTGCCCGGGCCGCATCGAATAGGTCGTAAGCGACCATCTGGGCGCCCCCGCGCAGAACCTGAGGGTGATACAGCGACATCACGAGATACTTGCAGGTCATGAACTCGCTCCTGCAGTACCGATGTTGTTGTCAGCGCCGCTAAGGGCGCTCAGTGCCTTGTGTCGGCCGCCCCACCGCTCGGAGAACTGAAGACGGTTGATCCATCGGGTTGAGATGCCAACAGGGGAATTATGCGCTCCAACGCCCTCCAGATGCGTGAGGACGGCCGGTTCGAACACTTGCACCTGTCCGCCTTGCTCCCAGACCCGCAGGCAAAAGTCCGCGTCCTCGTAGTGAGCGAAAAGATAGTCGGTCGAAAGGGCACCGAGCCTGAAGAAGCTCTCCTGCTGGATCATCCAGAACGCGCCCGAAACGGCGGGGACGCGCCGCAGCGACGGCTTCGCTGTGTCGGCGGCAATGCTGCCCTTGCCATAATGCTCAACGCGCAACAGTGATCGCCTCGCGCGTGCGTCCTCGTCATAGGTCGGGTCATCGGCGATAAACATCCCGTCATGCATGAGTGCGCCGGATCCGTAGACCATTCGTGCGCCGATCAGTCCGTTCTTAGGCAGGGGTTGGCCGAGAAGCGCGCTAACGCCAATGCGCGCCTCTGGATTTGGAAAGATGTCCGGATTCACCAGCGCTACGCGTGACGATTGCGCGACCGAGACGCCATGGTTGTTCGCGGCCGAGAATCCCGAATTGCTCGATGCCGCTATGACGCGGATTGCGAACGGCACCAAAGCATCGACGGCGGCTGCTTCACGAAGAAAACCATCCAGCCCATCGCATTTGTTCAGCACGATGACCCACTCGACGTCGGGCCGCTTTAAGACGCGGCTCAGCAACAGATGCTGCAGGCGAAAGAGCGTGAGATCGTTGTAGAGCACCGTCACAAAGCTGACGCGGTCTGCCGCGGGAGGCGCCTTTTTTTGCGAAGTGAACACTTCGGTGTAGCTGACCCCGCCGACATAGGACTTCCAGACCGGCATTAGCGCCCGCCCCATGAAGGCGCATGCCGCGTAGCTGTTCGAGATCGGCAGTTGCGCGACGAACGCAGAGCGGTTCAGTACCACTTGCAAGAACGCCTCTTCCGACAGCGGATGCACGGTGCGCGCGTAGATGCCGCGCCGTTGTCCGAGATTGAAAGACATCTCCGTCGCCCGAATCGGCGCACCCATTGAGAACATGCACACAAACGCGGCACGAACGTCGGGTTCCTCAAGATGGCGGCAAACATCTTCGCGCTTGTAGTACGCGAAGCGATCCGCCGGGATCTCGAACTCCTCGTGGCCGATGCGGATTGTTAAGGCAAATTCGGCATGGAGTTTGCGATTTATCCAACCCGAAAGAAAGACGCTCCCGCCCAAACTCGTGACGGCGACTTCGATACTGAGTGTCGCGTCAAGATACTGATAGGCCCGAAGCTCGTTGCGGCCGTGTGTGTGATAGTGCCGCTCGGCCGATACAGGGTCGCCGTCTGCAAGGCTCGCTCTCAGGTCGCCGTTGCTGGCAAGGTAGTCCTCGAACAAGAATTTGGGTGGCATATCGGGCGACGGCTAGCTGGGACGAGCTAGGCGCACGTAAACACCTAAGAGCTCGACCGCTCGGCCCTTACCCGCGGGGTCCGCTTGCAGCACCAGAATAGGGGGGTTCTGGAATCCACCCTCCGGCCGCGGGACTTTGAAAGTCACTTTGTACAGCTCGAAGTCGTTCGACAGCGCTATCGGCTTCCAACCCGTGTTGCCGGCCTGCTGTGTAGCGTACATGACAAAGAGAGTGTCGGACGAATTGCTGGGAGCCCGCCGCGCGATCACCGCTATTTCAATGTCGCGTCCCGCCGTTGAGTTGTTGAATTCGCGTGTGAACAAATGGCTCAGGCCCAGAGCCTGCCAGGCAAAGCTCTTTGCGTCGAGGGCTGTCGCACTTGTCAACCGCGCGTAGACTGCGTCGGACCCGTTCAGGCTGAAGCGCTCAAGCGTATGTCCCTCGGCGATGCTCCATGTCTTGATGTTTGATTCTGCAAACGTCGCCACCTGTCCGCCGGCCGCCGCTGTGTCGCCCATCTCCGCCATCAACTGTTCCGCCGAGGGCGGGACGCCCATCAGCTGCTGAATACCTAGAAAATTCGTGAAGAACAGCACGCCCCCGGCGACGGCGGCAAGCGCGATCGCTCCCGCAAAATAAAGTCCTGATCTCGACATAGGCTCCACCGAAAGTAACGCTAACGACCCTCTCGAAACGACGATATACAGCGCCCGGCGTCCCGTGCAAGTTTGCCGTTCAAGAGGTGTGTCCGTTGCAAGGGCTGCTAACGACATCTTTGGCTTTTACCTCTGCGTGCGGTGCCCCATTGCCGCAAGAAAGGCGTGCCGAAACCTTAGGGAGGGAACGCTGAGTATGAACGTCCTTGTTACGGGTGGAGCAGGGTTCATCGGATGCGCTGTCGTCCGCAGCCTGGTCCGCGCCGGTGCGAGCGTGCTGGTCGTTGACAAGTTAACCTATGCCGGCAACCTCGACTCGCTGGAACCGGTCGCCGCTGCCGCCAATTTTGCCTTCCTCCAGGCTGACATCTGCGACAGCGCGGCCTTACAGGCCGCCTTCGACCGTGCCAAGCCGGACGTCGTCATGCACCTTGCGGCCGAGAGCCATGTCGACCGCTCGATCGACGGGCCGGGCGCCTTCGTCACGACGAATGTGGTGGGGACCTTTCAACTCCTCGACGCCGCGCTCGGCTGGTACCGTACGTTGGACGAGGCGGCCCGCGCGCGCTTCCGCTTCCATCATGTCTCGACGGATGAGGTTTTCGGCGCGCTCGGCGCCGATGGCCTGTTCACGGAAACGACACCCTATGCGCCCCGCTCTCCCTATTCGGCATCGAAGGCGGCCTCCGACCATCTCGTGCGCGCTTGGGGTGAGACCTATGGCTTGCCGGTCGTGCTTTCCAACTGCTCGAACAACTACGGCCCCTATCAGTTTCCCGAAAAGCTGATCCCGCTGATGATCCTGAACGCACTCGCCGGCAAGCCGCTGCCTGTCTATGGCAAGGGTGAGAATGTGCGCGATTGGATTTACGTCGACGATCACGCCGAGGGCTTGATCGAGGTCGCGACGAAGGGCAAGCCCGGCGAAACCTATCTCCTCGGCGGCCGCGCCGAGCGCAAGAACATCGACGTCGTACGCACGCTCTGCCGCATCCTCGACCGTCTCGCGCCACGAGACCAACCCTACGAACGCTTGATCACCTTCGTCACCGATCGCCCCGGCCACGACCACCGCTACGCGATCGATTGCACGAAGATCGAACGCGATCTCGGCTGGCGCCCGCGCGCCACCTTCGAAGCCGGCCTCGAACAAACCGTTCGCTGGTACCTGGACAACAAAGAATGGTGGCAACGGATACAATCCGGCGCCTACCGCGGCGAACGCTTAGGGCTAGGCCGGGCAGGGGCGGAATGAAGGTCGCGGTCTTCGGCGCCGCGGGCCAAGTCGGCTGTGCGCTCGTGCGCGTCGCCGCGCGACGCGGCATCGCCGTCGCCGCCTTCGACCGCGATGTTGCGGACGTCACCGACGTCGCCTCAGTGCGCACCGCGCTCGCGCGAGCGGGGGCGGACGCAGTCGTCAACGCCGCCGCCTACACCGCGGTCGACAAGGCCGAATCCGAATCGCAACGCGCCTTTGCGATCAACCGTCACGGCGCCGCCAACCTGGCCCGCGCCACCTCGACGGCGGAACTTCCATTCATCCACCTGTCCACCGATTACGTCTTCGATGGCACGAAGAGCAGCACCTACACCGAAGACGACCCCATTGCGCCGCTCGGTGCCTACGGCCGCTCGAAGGCCGAGGGGGAAAGCGCGGTCCTCGCATCAACGCCGAACGCCACCATCCTCCGCACAGCTTGGGTCTACGGCTTGGAGGGTGCGAACTTCGTTAAAACGATGCTCCGTCTCGGCGCCGAACGTGACACCTTGCGCGTCGTCAACGACCAGCACGGCAGCCCCACCTTCGCCGACGACTTGGCAGATGCGATCCTGACAATCGCGACGACCCCGCAGGCCGGCATCTACCACGTAACAGGGCAGGGTGAGGCCACCTGGTTCGAGTTCGCCACCGCGATCTTCGCCAACGCCGCCCGCCACGGCGCACGGGTGCCGCAGCTGGTCCCGATCACGACGGCCGACTACCCGACACCCGCACGCCGTCCCGCCAATTCGGTCCTCAGCAACGCCAAGGTTAAGCGCACCTTCGCGGTTGAACTCCCCCACTGGAATGATGGATTGTCCCGCATGCTAAACGCACACTTCGCGGGGCCGCAGTCATGAAAGGCATCATCCTGGCCGGCGGCCACGGCACGCGCCTTTACCCGCTGACCCTTTCGCTCTCGAAGCAGCTCTTGCCCGTCTTCGACAAACCGATGATCTACTATCCGATGTCGATGCTGATGCTCGCCGGCATCCGTGACATCCTGATCATATCGACCCCGCACGATTTGCCGATGTTCAAGCGCACGCTGGGCGACGGCAGCGACATCGGCCTGAACCTGAGCTACGCCGAACAGCCAAAGCCGGAAGGCCTCGCCCAAGCCTTCCTCATCGGCGCCGACCATATCGGCAATGACTCCGTCGCCCTCGCGCTCGGCGACAACCTGCTGTTCGGCCAAGGTCTGCAAGCCGTTATGCAGCGCGCCGCCGGCCTCAAGGCTGGCGGTCTCGTCTTCGGCTATCACGTGCCCGATCCGGAACGCTACGGCGTGGTCGACTTCGATGCTGCGGGCCGGGCGCTCTCCATAGTCGAAAAGCCGAAGCAGCCGAGATCGAACTGGGCCGTCATCGGGCTCTATTTCTACGACAACGGCGTCGTCGACATCGCCCGCAATCTGAAACCATCGGCGCGCGGCGAACTCGAAATCACCGACGTCAACGCCCGCTACCTGGAACGCGGCGCGTTGAACGTCGAACGCTTAAGCCGCGGCTATGCCTGGCTCGACGCCGGCACCCACGACTCGCTGATCCAGGCGGGCGAGTTCGTACGCACGATCCAACAACGCACCGGCTTGCAGATCGCCTGCCTCGAGGAAATCGCTTACGACAAAGGCTGGATGACCTCGGCCCAAGTCGCAGCCCGTGCAGCAAAGCTCAAATCGTCCGACTACGGCAGCTATCTCACGCAAATGCTGAAGGAACGCGAGAGCGGCCGATGACCCTCGACGTCCGCCCACTCTCGATCCCCGACGTGAAGCTACTAACCCCGCGCCGTTTCGCCGATGCGCGCGGCTATTTCGTTGAAACCTGGAATCGCAAGGCGTTCCGAGCCGCCGGCATCGACGCCGACTTCTGCCAAGACAACCAATCGCTCTCGCGCGCGGTCGGCACCGTGCGCGGCCTTCACTTCCAGAAGCCACCGCATGCCCAGGCCAAACTCGTAAGCGTCCTGCAGGGTGCGATCTTCGATGTGGCGGTCGATCTGCGTAAGACATCGCCAACCTTTGGCAAACACGCGACCGCGGAACTTCGGGCAACCGAGGGCACACAACTCTTTGTGCCCCCAGGCTTCGCGCACGGCTTCTGTACGCTCGAGCCGGATACGATCGTCCTCTACAAAGTCGACGCCCACTACGCGCCGGAAGCAGACGCTGGTATCTTCTGGGCCGACGAGTCGCTAGGCATCGCCTGGCCGGTCGCAGCGGACAGCGCGCACCTATCGCCCAAGGACGCAGCGCTCCCACGCTTCGAAACTGCCACTAGCCCATTTTAGGAGGCGCCATGGACTTGCTGCGCTTCTTTCGGCCACGGCCAGCGAAAGACAAGCCGGGCGCTGTCACAGACCCGCGAGTCCTGCGGGGCGAGAACGAAGCGATCGCAAGTGCCGTTGCAGCATTTCTGACACAAACGCGCCTGTTTGATCGCGACGAATATCTCCGCACCTATCCCGACGTCGCTAAGTCCGGTCTTGACCCATTGCACCACTTCGCACTCGTCGGTGTCCAAGCCGGGCGAAAGTTCACCAGCGAGCAAACGATCGCCCGCCTCTGGCGCGAGGTTTTGGAGAACGCGCCGACCGTCGTCTCTCCGGCGCCGATGACGGATCCGGCCCGCTATCGCGCCGCGATCTACGTCTCCAGCCTCGGCAATTTCTTCATGACCGAGATCGCGGAAGTGCTGAAGGCAGGATTCGACGATCTTGGCGTACGCGCCGAATTGTGTGACGAGAAGGCCGAGCCTCGCGACGCCACGCACCACATTGTCGTCGCGCCGCACGAGTTCTTCTTTCTGGGAGAGGGTCGGCGCTGGGCCAACGATGCATTCGTTTCGCGCGCAATCATGGTCGCTACCGAACAACTTCAGACCGCTTGGTTCGCGCGCTCGCTCGTCTTCTTGCTGCGCGCCAAGGCGGTGGCCGACATGAACGAGCAGAGCGCCGCGATCCTGCGAAAGGCCGGTGTCCGTGCCGTTTCAGTTCAGCCGGGCTTTAGCGCGGCGTTCAAACCCCTGGCAACGCCGGCGTCGGGCGCAACCTTGGCGGCCTTGGCGCCTCTTCCCGACAACGTCCGCGCGTTCGACATTGCCGCTCCGCGCCTTGCCGACAGGCCGCTCGATCTCCTCTTTCTGGGCAGTCACTCCGCACGCCGCGAACGCCTGCTTGCAACCTACGCCGATAAGTTCGCCGACTTGCAGACGTTCATCCATCGCCGGCACATGGATCGCCCACTCCAGCCCGCGGCTGACCCAATGGCCGCAACCGCGGTAACCGCGGCGTTGCTGCAGCGATCGAAGCTACTGCTCAATCTGCACAGGGACGACTACACATACTTCGAGTGGTGGCGTCTCATGCAAGCATTCTGGCTGAAGACCGTTGTCGTGACGGAGCCGTGCTTCCCACATTCAATTTACAAACCCGGCATCCACTACTTTGAAGAAGCTCCGGACCGAATTCCGGGCTTGGTTGAGTGGCTCGTCCGCACGAAGGACGGCCAAGCCAAGGCCGAAGAAGTGCGCGCCCGTGCGCATCGGGATTTTATGGCGCACTCGACCGCCAAAGTCGCGGCGATGGCACTCCTTGCAATCGGCTTGGAAACGTAAGATCAGTTCGAAAGAACAACGCGATGAGAACGATGCTCCAATCCGACTTGAAGTCGCTGCCCTTCCTGCACCGCGGCAAGGTGCGTGACATCTACGCGGTCGGGGACGACAAGCTTCTCATCGTCCAAACCGATCGCCTTTCGGCCTTCGACGTGATCTTGCCCGATCCGATCCCCGGCAAAGGCAACGTCCTGACACAACTTTCGTTCTTCTGGTTCGAAAAGCTCCACCACGTGGTGGCCAATCACTTGACCGGCGTCACCGCGGAATCGGTCGTGAGCGCATCTGAGCGCGAGGCCGTCGCCGGCCGGGCGATGGTGGTCAAACGCCTGAAGCCGTTGATGATCGAAGCGGTCGTCCGCGGCTACGTCGCGGGCTCAGGCTGGAAGGACTACAAACAAACCGGCGCGATCTGCGGCATCAAGCTGCCTGCGGGTCTCGCCGAAGCGCAACAACTGCCCGAACCGATCTTTACGCCTGCGAGCAAAGCCCCCGCGGGTGAGCACGACGAAAACATCGCCTACGACGAAGCCGTCAAGATCGTGGGCGCCACTTACGCGGCTCAAGTGCGCGAGGCCTCGCTGCGCCTCTACAGCGAAGCCTCCGCCTACGCCGCAACGAAGGGCATCATCATCGCCGACACGAAGTTCGAATTCGGTGTCGACGCGGCGGGAAGACTCCATCTGATCGACGAAGTCCTGACCCCCGACTCCTCGCGTTTCTGGCCGAAGGCAGACTACCGCACCGGCATCAGCCCGCCCTCGTTCGACAAACAATTCGTGCGTGACTGGCTCGAAACGCAACCCTGGAACAAGAAAGCCCCGGCGCCGAAGCTCCCGCCCGACGTACTCGCCAAAACGGCGGATAAGTACCGCGAGGCACTGCGCCTCCTGACGGCCTAACCGAGGGCGTCGCCAAGGGCCGCCAACGTCGTGTCAAGCGGTGCTGCTTGCGCCAAGAACGTTTGGGCAGTGGCCGCGGCGTTAAGGGCCGCGTCGCGCACTGCGCTGTCGTCCTGCGCGCGCCTCACCGCCTCTTTGAAGCGTTTGATCTCGAAGGGTTGCACGATGATGCCCGCACCAAGATCTTCCACCGCGCGCGCCGTCGCATAAGCCTCGAAGTGACGCGGCGCGATGACCTGTGGCCGTCCCGCAGCCAGCGCCGCATTCGTAAATCCCGTGCCCCCATGCGAGAACACCGCGCTCGCCTCCGGCAAGACAGCGGCGAGTGATGGCGCGGTATCGTACACCTGAACGCCGCGGCTCTTGATCACCGCGCCGCGTGCGCCAAGCGAACCGCGAAAGAAAGCACTCGCCTCCGGCCCCAAATCCATCAGGGCTTGGGTCACCTCGGCGACAAGCGCATAATCGGCGGCCGCGTAGGCGAACAGTCGCCGCTTCATGGGGAACGGCGCGATCGCAGGCATCGGCTCGATCGGACCCAACACCGGTTCGCGCCGCGCGTGGCGATATGTATCCAGCATTGGGAATGAATAGATCCCGCGAAACACGCCGCGAAACGGCTCGCAGATCGTCGATGGCGTCGAGCGCTTTAGGCCCGTGAGTGCAGTCTGAATGACCTCGAGCACCGGCCGCTGCCGTTGCGGCTCGCCTTTGCCCGGTTCGAACGGCGGAAACTCCGCCGCGTCAGCCGGTGGCACGACAAATCCGTTGCCGACGAGCGCCACCGGAATGCGTTTGAAAGCACTCAATGCCGCGGTCGGTGCATGTTCGCAAACGACGAGGTCGGGCTTGATGAGATCGTAGACCTGGTCCCAGGCCCCGACCTGTGCGATCAAGTTCTCGACCGACCCATACCCGTTGCCAGCCAGAATGTCAGCGTAAGTGCCGCTCAGGGCCGACGGCGGCGCGGGCTTCGGCCAATGCGGCGCTGCCAAGATCGGCGCATCCACATCCGCAAGCGCCGCTCGCGTCAGCACCGGATCGCGCAGCACGAATACCGGCTTGGCACCCCGTGCCTTTACTCCCAGCGCAACCGCCTTCAACGCCGGCAGATGGCCAAGCCCCTCGCCGAGCTCCCATGCAAACAAGATCGTCTTGCCGTCGAACGCCAACGTGAGGCACCTGTGCGGTTGCATCGCCATCCTAGGGCGAGCACCCCGCAGAAGACAAATCGCCCGTCCCCAAGTGGTGGTGCACAAGAAAAGAAGGCGCGGTGTGACCCGCGCCTCAAGTCGAGGGGCATGCTAGGCGAAAACTAACAGTTTGCGCCGCCGTACTGGGCGCACAAATTTTGCTGCTCTTGCTGTACCTGCTGGAACAGCGAGAGCAACGCGGAATCCGGATCGTACTTGCGATGGCGATCCCGCAAGCTCGCGGACTCGCCGAAGTAATAGGTCAAACCGCCCATGACGCTGTGGTAGTCGTCCTCGCCCCAGACGCCTTGAGCGTTGAACGCGAGGCCGGGCAGCGCCGAAAACCCGGGCTGCCACTCGGCGCGGGCGTTCACAGTCGAATTGTCTTCGCTGAATTCGCCGCCACCGGAGACGTAGAAGTTGTTGGTCACATACCAGCGCAGGTCGATCGAGCCGAACGCGCCGTCGCCGAGCGCAGACGAGAACTGATAGCCGGCCGCACCCGAGATCGTGATCGCATTCAGATAGATTTCGCCTTCGGCACCGACCTTCGTCAGGTCAATGCCAAGGCCGCTCGACTGCGCGTAAGCCGCAAACACGCCGAGCAGATAGCTGTCCGGATCGCGCGTGAACAAATGTCCGCCCGCGCCGTAGACATCGTGACCGGCCACATCGCCGACGGCGGCATCCGCTTGGAATCCGAACTTGTCGCCGAGCGGCGCCGCGAACTGACCCTGTACCAGCCACGTCTCGTCGTCGATGACTTCGCCGAACTGGCCGCCGAGTTTGAAGTTCGGTGCCTCAACCGCGGGGCCGGCCGCTCGCGCGACCGAAGCCGAGCCGAAGCCGAACAGCGCGGCGACCGTGACCGGCTTCCAATACCGGCGAACCGCGCCCGCGACGCGCGATGCCCAGCCCATAACCGAACGCTGATCGACCGGGACCAAGCTGGCTGCCGGCAAACCGAACCCGACGCGGACGGACGGGCATTCTTGCGAAACAAACGCACCGGCGACGGCCGCTAGCACCGAACGCTCGATCGCGGCAAGTTCCGACACTTTGACCTTGTCGCCCACAATCACGCGCGAGGCTTCCAGGGTCACGTAGTAAGTGCGAAGCATCGGTGCGTAATAGAGCCCGCGGACCTTGTCGGTCAGCGATGCCCGCACCGCGTGGCTCGCCTCGACGAGCGCTTTTGCGCGTGACAGCGAATTGGTTGGATCGTACGCGATCTCGCTGCCGGCAAACTTCTCGATCAACCGCTCGAGGCTGCGCGGCGAAAGCAAAGCGGACGCGGCGTGGAATTTGATCCGCACGCGCTCGACGCCGATGCCGTTCAGAGCGTTTCGAAGGCCTAGTTTCAGCGCGCGCTGAGCACGCCCGGCTGAGGCGTGCACCGTCAGGCGCCGCTCGCCGCGGCTCTCGCCCCACGTGGCGGCGAACACCGGTCCGGCAACAGCCCTGAGTGCCTCGGTGACCTGTATGTCGGTCACCGACGAAGTCTTCGTGCTCATGAAACCCCCAACTGGTTTTGGAGCTACCCTTGCGAAAAACAATACCGAGCGTTCTGTTTTGCGAACAACGAAATCATGCGAATCAGGGGCCACGAATCAGTCTTTAGGTTATCCGTGTTGCGTCATGAGCACAGATCAACCGTAACCATTCACAGTCGCCGGTTGAGTTGCAGTGTGTGCCCAATCAGAAAGCGGTGACACCTTAACCATTCGATCCTTCAACCGGCGCAACGTACAATATTTAGGTAAAGAAGCCGTTTTTGCGTTTTGGGCGCTGCAGCGGGTCCGGCGCCACCCCGACAGGACCTTTCCCGCGACAGGCGTATTCGGCAGTCAATGGAGGCTCCGAAGTTAGTAATTTTTTCACTTGACACCGGACGATTGCGCTAGCTTGCCGGTGCACCCTGTGGTCGAGTTTTACGACCTTTGGTGGTGGCAAATCGGTCGAGCGAACCGCTGATTGCAGCTTTCTGAACGTCTTCCTCCCCAACTGCCCCAAAACGGCACTCTCAAAACCGCCAGGGTCCGCGCTATGACTGCCCCACTTTGGAGCGCCGCCATGATCGACCGCCGCAAGAACAGCCGCGCCGTTAAGAGTCCCCGCGGGAGCGAAATCAGCGCCAAGAGTTGGCTGACTGAAGCACCGCTGCGCATGTTGATGAACAACCTCGACCCTGAGGTCGCGGAGAACCCGGACGAACTTGTTGTCTATGGCGGCATCGGCCGTGCGGCGCGCGACTGGGCCTCGTTCGACGCAATCGTCGCCTCGCTGCGCAAGCTTGAGAGCGACCAAACGCTGCTCGTCCAATCGGGCAAACCGGTCGGTGTCTTCCGTACCCACCCTGACGCACCACGCGTGCTGATCGCGAATTCGAACCTGGTGCCGCATTGGGCGACGTGGGCGCACTTCAACGAGCTCGATCGCAAAGGCCTCATGATGTACGGCCAGATGACGGCGGGCTCGTGGATCTACATCGGCAGCCAGGGCATCGTACAGGGCACGTATGAGACCTTCGTCGAAGCCGGCCGCAAACATCACAGCGGCGATCTCGCCGGCAAATGGATCCTGACCGCAGGCCTCGGCGGCATGGGCGGCGCGCAAGCGCTGGCCGCCACAATGGCCGGTGCAAGCATCCTCGCCGTCGAGTGCCGCCAAAGCAGCATCGAAAAGCGCCTGGAGACAAAGTACCTCGACACCTGGACCGCCTCGCTCGACGAAGCGCTCGCGCTCATCAAGAAATCCTGCGCCGAGAAGAAGCCGCTCTCCGTCGGCCTGCTCGGTAACGCCGCCGAGATCTATCCCGAACTTGTGAAGCGCGGCGCCAAGCCCGACCTCGTCACCGATCAGACCTCGGCGCATGACGTCCTCAACGGCTACTGCCCCAAGGGCTGGGCGGTCGCCGAATGGCAAGACCGCATCCGCACCGACCCGAAGTCGGTCGAGCGCGCCGCCCGCGCCTCGATCAAGGAACACGTCGAAGCGATGCTGACCTTTGCCAAGCGCGGCATCGCGACGTTCGACTATGGCAACAACATCCGCCAGGTCGCCAAGGAAGAAGGCGTCGCCAACGCGTTCGACTTCCCGGGCTTCGTCCCCGCCTACATCCGCCCGTTGTTCTGCCGCGGCGTCGGCCCGTTCAGATGGGCCGCGCTCTCCGGCGACCCGGAAGACATCGCCAAGACCGACGCAAAGGTGCGCGAGCTGATCCCGCGCGACCGCCACCTGCACAACTGGCTCGACATGGCCGCCAAGCGCATCAAGTTCCAGGGCCTCCCCGCGCGCATCTGCTGGGTGGGCTTGGGCGACCGCCATCGCCTCGGCCTCGCCTTCAACGAGATGGTGGCCTCGGGCGAACTCAAAGCCCCCATCGTCATCGGCCGCGATCATCTGGATTCCGGCTCCGTCGCCAGCCCGAACCGCGAAACCGAAGCCATGAAAGACGGCACCGACGCCGTCTCCGACTGGCCACTGCTGAACGCGCTCTTGAATTGTGCCAGCGGCGCCACCTGGGTCTCCCTCCACCACGGCGGCGGGGTAGGGATGGGTTTTTCCCAGCACGCTGGCATGGTTGTCGTCTGCGACGGCACGAAGGAAGCGGCCAAGCGCATCGAACGCGTCCTCTGGAACGACCCCGCCACCGGCGTCATGCGCCACGCCGACGCCGGGTATGAGGACGCAGTCGCGTGCGCGAAGGAGCACCAGTTGGATTTGCCGATGCTAGCGGTGAAGAAATGAAGGCAACGTCTTCCTTCCTGGGACCGCGGGCATCCTTGCCCGCTCTTCTTCCCTTTTTATGCTGCAAGAAAGAGCGGGCAGGGATGCCCGCGGTCCCAGGAAGAACGCGCTCCCAGGAGGTGCGCGCTTGACAACGCTGACCCCCGGCAACGCCACGCTCACCACGCTCCGTAAGATCGCGCGCGAGAAGCAGCCCTTCACCCTCGACCCAGCCTCCCGCGCCGGCGTCGACGCCTCGCGTAAGGTCGTGGAAAGCATCCTCACCAAAGACGAGCCCGTTTACGGCATCAACACCGGCTTCGGCCAAATGGCCTCGACGCGTATCGCGAAAGACAAACTCGCCGAGCTTCAGCGCAACCTCGTCTTGAGCCACGCCACCGGCACCGGCGAGATGCTGGGCGACAAGACCGTGCGCCTCATCCTCACGCTCAAGATACTCGGCCTCGCGCGCGGCTACTCCGGCGTCCGCTGGGGCGTGATCGAGCGCTTGAAAAACTTCCTCGACTTCGACCTGCTGCCGCAAATCCCGGTGAAGGGCTCTGTCGGCGCCTCCGGCGACCTCGCGCCGCTGGCCCACCTTGCATGCGCACTCATCGGCGTGGGCAAGGTCAAATACCGCGGCTACGAAATGAACGCCGCCGACGCACTGCAACGCGCCGGGCTTGAGCCGTTGACGTTGGAGGCGAAAGAAGGCCTCGCCCTCATCAACGGCACGCAGGTCTCGACCGCACTTGCGCTGCAAGGCCTGTTCGCGGCGGAGAACATCTTCTCCGCGGCCCTTGTCTCGGGCGCACTCACGACCGACGCGATCAAGGGCTCCGATACGCCGTTCGATCCGCGCATCCACGCGGTTCGCGGCCACCAAGGCCAAACCGACGCGGCCGCCGCGTTGCGCTCGCTGATGCAAGGCAGCGACATCCGCTTGAGCCACGAAGTCGGCGACGACCGCGTGCAGGACCCGTACTCGATCCGCTGCCAGCCGCAGGTCATGGGCGCCTGCCTCGACGCGTTGCGCCACGCGGCCGCGACGCTTGAGATCGAGGCGAACGCGGTCAGCGACAACCCGCTCGTCTTCGCCAAGGAAGGCGACATTCTCTCCGGCGGCAACTTCCACGCCGAACCGGTGGCGCTCGCCGCCGATCACTTGGCGCTCGCGCTCGCCGAGATCGGCGCGCTCGCCGAACGCCGCATCGCGCTTCTGATCGATAAGAACCTGACCGCGGGCCTGCCGGCCTTCCTCGTGAAAGACGGCGGCCTGAACTCCGGCTTCATGATCGCGCACGTGACCGCGGCGGCACTCGCCTCCGAAAACAAATCGCTCGCCCATCCGGCCAGCGTGGATTCGCTGCCCACCTCCGCCAACCAGGAAGACCACGTCTCGATGGCCACCTTCGCCGCCCGCCGCCTGTCCGACATGCACGCGAATTCGAGCGGGATCATCGCGATCGAACTCCTTGCCGCCGCCCAGGGCATCGAATTCCGGCGCCCGCTGAAGTCGTCGAAGGTGCTCGAAGCCGAACTCGCCGCGATCCGCGAAGTGGTGGCGCCCTACGACAAGGACCGCTTCTTCGCGCCCGACATCGCGGCGGCGCGCGCGCTGGTCGACAGCGGACGCTATCGCGCGACGGTCGACGGCCATATCCATCTCCCGTCCGGCACATGAGCGCACCCCCGACCTTTCGCCTGACAAGGGGCGGCGCCCCGCTGCTCGTCAGCTTTCCGCACTCGGGCACGTATATCCCGCCGGAGATCGCGGCGCGCCTGACGCCGCTCGCCCAAACTGTCCCTGATACGGACTGGCACGTGCCGAAGCTCTATCCGTTCTTGGACGCGCTCGGCGCCAGCCGCATCGAGGCCACGCACTCGCGCTATGTCGTCGATCTGAACCGCCCCCCCGACGATCAGGAACTCTACAAGGGCCAAAAGAAAACCGGCCTCGTGCCTATGGACACGTTCAAGGGCGAACCGCTCTACCGCGACGGGGCCGCGCCGACCGCGGAAGAGATCGTCGCCCGCCGCAATTATTGGCAGCCCTACCACGACGCCCTTGCGCAAGAGGTCTCGCGCATGAAGGCGGTCCACGGCAGCGTCATCGTGTGGGACGCGCACTCGATCGAAAGCGTCTTGCCGTCGCTGTTCGAAGGCCGCTTGCCCGACCTGAACCTCGGCACGTTCGACAACAAAGCCTGCGACAAGGACATCGCCGACGCGACCTTGGCCGCGGCGCAGTCGACCGGCTTCACCGCCGTCCTCAACGCCCGCTTCAAAGGCGGCTACATCACCAGGCACTACGGCGACCGCAAGAAAGGCGTCAACGCCATCCAACTCGAAATGGCCCAAGCCATCTACATGGACGAAGGCCCCCCCTTCACCTACCGCGAAGACCGAGCCGCAAAAGTGACCACAGCAATCCGCACGATGATCGCAGCGGCGATGGAAGCGCTCTGAGCAGTCTGGGACCGCGGGCGTCCCGCCCGCCCTTGTTGCGGCCGTGAAGCGGATTCGGCGCCAAGTGCCTGAATTCAGCATCATTCATACCGTAACAGCGTAACAAGGGCTGTTCTCAGCCAAAAACGCCGTAACTTCGCCGCTACATCGCCGTAACTTGTAACGGGGTCAGAGAAAGTCCGTGTACGGATCAAGGCGCAAACCTGCGCAAGTTGAGCAACACGGTTGAAAGAAGTGTGCGTGAAATTTTGCATCGACGGAACTCGCCTCGGTTCGCACGCAGCTCGGCTGCGCACGAAATCGCTCACAATCATCGAAAGAACAAAAATAGAACAAACGAGATGCGAACGCAATGGAAATCTTGTCGCGCCTGAGCGCAGTCTGGGACCGCGGGCGCGGCGCCCACCGAAGCCTTGGGCGAAGGTGGGTCCCGCCCGCCCTTCCAAAAATCTCCAAGGCACCAACGCGAGAGATGTTGTAAAGAGCGGGCGGGACGCCTGCGGTCCCAGACAAGAAGCGCATGATCACCGCCCTCGACAGCATCAAACTCACTACCGCCGACATCGCGACGGCGGCCACCGCGATGGAGCGCTTGCTCGGCGGCGCGCTAACAGTTGGCGAAGAGAGCGCCACCGTGCACCTCGCCAACACATCGCTCGACCTCGCGCTCGCCGAGGACGGCAGCGAGGGTCTCGCCGGTCTCGCCTTTAGCGTCGAGAACCTCGACCAAGCCCTCCGCGTCTGCGAGCGCCGCGCGCTAAAACCCGGCGCACCGGTCGCCTTCGCCGAGACGGATGCAACCGGCCTGCGCGAAGGCCGCCACATCGACCTCGACGTCGCCGCGACGTTCGGCGTGCCGATCTCGCTCATCGAATATGCAAGCCCGCCGTCACGCCCAAGCAACGCAGGCGAGGGCGCCATCAACGGCCTCGACCACCTCGTTATCCGCACCACGCACCCGAACCGCGCCGCCGCGCTCTACGGCGCGAGGCTCGGCCTCGACATGCGTCTCGACCGCACGGAACCGAAGTGGGGCGCACGTCTGATGTTCTTCCGCGCCGGCCACCTCATCGTCGAAGTCGTGCACAATCTGGCGGAAGAACCCTCCGACGCCCCCGACAAACTCTGGGGCCTCTCCTGGCGCGTCGCGAACGCCGAAGCCGCACACGCAAGGCTGAAAGCAGAGGGCTTCGACATCAGCGAAATCCGAACCGGCCGCAAACCCGGCACGCGCGTGTTCACGGTGAGGAACAATACGTTGGGTGTTCCGACCCTAATCGTTGCGTAGTGTTCTTGCTTCCTGGGACCGCAGGCATCCTTGCCCGCCCTTTCTTCTTTCAACGCAGAAAGAGAACAAGAGCGGGCAAGGATGCCCGCGGTCCCAGGAAGGAAGAACCTCACCCCAGAATCCGCAGCACCGCTTCCCGATACCCGGCCGCTGCCGCTTCTTCGCCCGCGTGGTGGCGGTCCTTCACCATCCACGCGCCCGCGACCATCACGTCTCGGACCGCGCGGCGCCCCGTCACGAACACGTAGCTGTCCAACGCCTGCGCACCATCGCGCCCGGTGAGCGACACGTGCCCCGTGTCCACCACCACCAAGTCGGCGCGCCGGCCCGCCGCGATCTCGCCGGCGTTCAACCCCAGCACCTCCGCGCCGTTGCACGCGGCCTCCGCCCAGAGCCTGGCCGCTGTGTGCGGCTCGCGCGTGCTGGCCGAGACGTTGCGCCGCCGGTGCAATAACCGCTGCGAATACTCGAGCGCCTTTAGCTCCTCTGCCGGATCGACGGCGATGTGGCTGTCGCCGCCGATCGCGATCCGCCCGCCGGCGGCCAAGAATTCCGTCAGCCGGAATATCCCGTCCCCAAGATTGGCCTCCGTCGTCGGGCACAGCCCCGCCACCGCGCCGCTTTCGGCGAGAGCGCGCGTCTCGCGCGTGTTCATATGCGTCGCGTGCACGAAGCACCAACGTCGATCGACCGGAAACTGCGTCAGCAGATAATCGATCGGCCGCGTCTTGAACCTCGCGATCGCTTCATCCACCTCGCCAGTCTGCTCGGCCGTGTGCAGGTGAATAGGTGCATCCTTCTCAACCCCCGCAATCGCCTCGCGCATTAACCCCGGCGGCACGGCGCGCAGCGAATGCAGCGCCAGCCCAAGCTGCGTCACGCCGGCTTTGCCGCGCATCCTCTCGCGCAGTGCCAGCAACTCAGCCACCGTCTTGCCGAACCGCTTCTGCCGCTCGCTCAACCCCCGCCCATCGACACCACCGGTCACATAAAGCGTCGGCAGCAACGTCAGCGCGATCCCGCTCTCCTGCGCCGCGGCCGCAATCGCCTCCGCCATCGCGGTCGCCGGCGCATAAGCCGCGCCGCCAGGCTGATTGTGCAAATAGTGAAACTCGCCGACCGACGTATAACCGGCCTTCAGCATCTCGACATAAAGGAACCGCGCGACCGCAAGCTGCGCGTCCGGATCAAGCCGCTCCGCAAAGCGATACATCGCCTCGCGCCAACTCCAAAAATTATCCTTGCCCCCGGCATCCCACTCGGCAAGACCCGCCATCGCCCGCTGAAACGCATGAGAGTGCACGTTCGCCATCCCCGGCAACATGAGCCCCGATATCGCCACGTCTCCGTCCGCCGCCGGCCCAACCGCAACCGAGCGAATCAAACCATCGGCAACCTCGATCCGAACCGACGACTTCACACCGTCCGGCAGCAGCGCATGTTCAACGTGATAGTGAGTCATCAGCAACCTCCACGCCCCACTGTGTCATGGTCCGCGCAAGCGGGCCACCCACGACTTCCTTAAACATTGTGCGTGCGGTGCCGCCGCAAGAAGGACTCACGCAATGACACAATGAAACAATGGCGGAGCAACCGCGCCGCGAGGCGCGCCTTCACCCTCGTCAGGGCGCTTCGCGCCCGAATGAGGCGCAACCCCATTGTTCCATTGTGTCATTGTGTGAGTAGTTTTCCTTGGGCCTCCACATCCCAGAAGAAAGGACGGGTGGCCCGCTTTCGCGGACCATGACACAATGGGGCGATGACGAAATGGGATCACCTCTGGATCAACGCCCGCCTCGCCACGATGCGCGAGGGGGCGGGCGCGTACGGCGCGATTGAGAACGCGGCACTCGCCGACAAAGGCGGGCGCATCGCCTTCGCAGGTCCGATGCGCGATCTGCCGGGGCAGCCGGATGCGCTCGCCACCCGCGTGATCGACGCGAAGAACCAGTGGATCACCCCAGGCCTCATCGACTGCCACACGCATCTCGTCTTCGCCGGTAATCGCGCCGCCGAATTCGAACAACGCCGCAACGGGGTCAGCTATGAGGCGATCGCCAAAGCCGGTGGCGGCATCATGTCCACCGTCCGCGCCACCCGCGCCGCCGACGAAGAAGCGCTGCTCGACCAAGCCCGCCCGCGCTTCAACGCGCTCTTGAGCGAAGGCGTCACCACCGTCGAGATCAAATCCGGTTACGGCCTCGACCTCGAAACCGAACTGCGTCTGCTCCGCGTTGCGCGCCGCCTTGGCGAAGAATCCTACGCCCGCATCAGCGCCACCTATCTCGGCCTCCACGCGCTCCCGCCCGAAGGCGCGGGCAAACGCTCCGCCTACGTCGCCGAAATGAGCGGCGGCGTCCTGCAAGCGATCGCGAACGAAGGCCTCGCCGACGCCGTTGACGCGTTCTGCGAAGGCATTGCCTTCACCCCGCGCGAGACCGAACACTTCTTCGCCGCCGCCAAGCACGCGGGGCTCAAGGTCAAACTCCACGCCGACCAACTCTCCGACACGAACGGCGCCGCCCTCGCGGCGAAGTTCGGCGCGATTTCGGCCGATCACCTGGAGCACACGAACGACACCGGGATCGCCGCGATGGCAAAGGCGGGCACGGTCGCCGTGCTGCTTCCGGGCGCATTCTTCACCTTGCGCGAAACGAAGAAGCCGCCGGTCGAAGCACTCCGCCGCGCCCGCGTGCCCATCGCCGTCGCGACCGACTGCAACCCGGGCACTTCGCCGGTCGTCTCGCTGATCACCACGATGCAGATGGCCTGCACGCTGTTCGGCCTCACGGCAGAGGAAGCACTCGCCGGCACCACCCGCAACGCCGCCCGCGCGCTCGGATTGGATACGGAGACCGGCACGCTCGAAGTCGGCAAAGCCGCCGACTACGCCGTCTGGCCTCTCGATCATCCCTGCGAACTCAGCTATTGGATCGGCAGCCTCAACCCCTCCGCCATCGGCCGCAGCGCAGCCCTCGCCGCCGCCAATCAAACAGCATCATGACCCAGTTCGCGATCTACCCCAGCCTCAAGAACGAAGCCGTCATCGTCACCGGCGGTGCCAGCGGCATCGGCGCCTCGATCGTCGAACACTTCGCCGAGCAAGGCGCGCGCGTCGGCTTCGTCGACATCGACGAGAAAGCGGGCAGGGCGCTCGCCACAAAGACCGGCGCAACGTTCGTCGCCTGCGACCTGCGCAATATCGAAGCCCTCCGCGCCGCGATCGCGCGCTTCGAACGCGACAATGGCCCGACGCTCGCGCTCATCAACAACGCCGCCCGCGACGACCGCCACGTGATCGAAGAAGTCACGCCCGAATACTGGGACGACCGCATGGCGACAAACCTGCGCCATCAGTTCTTCGCCGCCCAAGCCGTGCTGCCCGCGATGCGCGAACGCAAACGCGGCTCGCTCATCAACATGGGCTCGATCAGCTGGCGCCTCTCGCTCGGCGGCATGCCCGCCTATGTCACTGCCAAGGCGGCGATCGAAGGTTTGACGCGCGGCCTCGCCCGCGACGTCGGCCCGGACGGCATCCGCGCCAACTGCCTCGTCCCCGGTTGGATCATGACCGAGCGCCAGATCGAACTCTGGCTGACCCCGGAAGGCGAAGCCGACCTCCTGGCAAGGCAGTGCCTGAAGGAAAAACTCTATCCGCCCGACATCGCGCGCATGGCGCTCTGGCTCGCCGCCGACGACAGCCGCATGGTCACCGCGCAAAGCTTCGTCATCGACGGCGGCTGGGCATGAGGATCGAATGCATCGCCGACACGAAGTGCACGCTGGGCGAAGGCCCGGTCTGGGACGAGCGCGCCGGCGAACTCTATTGGGTCGACATCAAAGCCCCTGCGATCTGGCGCCTCGACGCACGCACCCGCAAAACGCAGAGCATGGCCCTGGACCATCGCGTGGGCGCCGTCGCCTTGCGCGAGAGGGGCGGCCTCATCGCCGCGCTCAAGCCGGGCTTCGCCTTCGTCAGTTGGAACGGCCGCGTTGAGATCGTCGCAAGCCCAGAAGCAAACCTCCCCACGAACCGCTTCAACGACGGCGCCTGCGACGCCCGCGGAAGATTCTGGGCGGGCACGATGGACGACGAGGAGACGGCACCGACCGGCCATCTCTACCGCCTCGACCCCGACCGCACCGTCACGCGCTTCGACGCCGGCTTCGTGATCACGAACGCGATCCGCTGGAACGCGAAGGGCGAACGCATGTACTTCGTCGACAGTGCCCAGCGCACGATCTGGGCCTACGACTTCGACCTCGAGCGCGGCCAACCCGGCCAGCGCCGTGTTTTCGCACAACTCGCCGAAGCCGACGGCTGGCCCGACGGGCTTTGCGTCGACGCGGAGGACAACGTCTGGGGCGCACACTGGGGCGCCGGCCGCATCACCCGCTACAGCCCCGACGGCACGAAGCTTCAAACGATCGCGATCCCCGCCCCGAACGTCACCTGCTGCACGTTCGGCGGCGCCAACCTCGACACGCTCTACGTGACGACCGCGCGCATCGGCCTAAGCGCCGAACAACTCGCCCAACACCCGAAAGCCGGCGGCACGTTCGCCGTCACGGGCCTAGAGCGGATTCGCTTTAGGCGGAACCATAGCCTGAGTTGACGAAATAGTTGGCACACTCGGCCGACGTGAAGCGGTCGAGCATGTGATCGATCGCTTCACAGACCGTGTCGATGGAGCGCGG
>JAGOBA010000027.1 GCA_017983635.1 Alphaproteobacteria bacterium | reverse complement strand
ACCCCCTGCTATAACCCCCGCCGCCGATGGGGTTCCAGGCGCTTTGACGGGCGCCGCGCCCGTCACTATGTGTTCTCCTGTTCCACTCAAGAGCAAAAGGAAAACTGCGCATGAGCGATGAAATCACCCAAATCGCGGACGGCATGTCGAAAGCGATTGGAGGCAACTCCGGCCTGAATTCGACCCTCAAGTTCGATTTCGAAGGTAAGGGCAACATTTACATCGACGGCAAGTCGACGCCCAACACGGTCACCACCGACAACAAGCCCGCCGACTGCACGATCACCGTCTCGCTCGAGAACTTCAAGAAGATGGTCTCGCGCGAACTCGACGGCACGACCGCCTTCATGCAGGGCAAGCTCAAGGTTGCCGGCGACATGAGCGTTGCCATGAAGCTCGGGCCGATCCTGGCCAAGGCCGCCGGCTAATCTCCGGCAATGCCCCCTGAAGGGGCAACGACCGACTTGGTAACGGTGCCGGGTTTCCCGGCACCGCCCGGCGGCGTCGTCGAGTGGCTGACGCTAGGCGACGGCGTAAGGATTCGCACAGCCCGTTGGCTGCTGCCCGATCACGAAGCGCGCGGCACGGTCCTCCTAATCGGCGGGCGCACCGAATTCATCGAAAAGTACTTTGAGGTCATCGGCGAGCTTTTGCTGCGCGGACTCTCTGTGGTGACGTTCGATTGGCGGGGGCAGGGGCTCTCGACCCGCGCCTTGCCCGAGCTGTACAAGGGCCATGTGCGCGACTTCTCGGAGTTCGACTCCGACCTCGCGGCGGTCGTCTCCCGCGTTCTGCGGGAACACGGCACGAAGCCCTACCACGCACTTGCCCATTCAATGGGCGGCAACGTCCTTCTCAGATACCTCCACGACTTTCCGCACGAATTCGATCGTGCGGTCCTCACTGCCCCGATGCTGGCCGTGAAAACGGCGCCCTATCCGCAGTGGTTCGCCCGCGCGATGGCGACGGCGACCACCTCCCTCGGCGCACACAACGCCTTCGTCTTCGGCGGGGCAAAGCTCGACCCACTGGCTCAATTGTTTGCCACCAACGGCGTCACCAGCGACGAGGGCCGCTTCAACCGCTTCATGAATTGCCTGAAGGCGGAACCGAAGCTCGCGCTAGGCGCCCCGACATTCGGTTGGCTTGAGGCCGCCTATCGCTCGATGACCCTGGTCGCCAGCGAAGAATTCGCCCAGGGCATAGAAACCCCGGTGCTGCTGATCGGCGCTGCCCACGACCAGCTGGTCCACCCCGGCGCCGATATGACGCTGATCCGCCGCATCAAGCGCGGTATGTACGTGATGCTGAAGGCTGAGCACGAAATCATGATGGAGCGCGACGATATCCGACGCGCTTTTTGGGCCTGTTTCGACCCGTTCATCGGCCTGTCGCCCGGCGCAATCTACCGCGAACCGGCGCCCGCCAAGGTCTCGATGACCGCGGCATGAAGCTTCGGGTCGCCGCAGGCGACCACGCGCCCACCGTCGGAAGCCGGACCGCCCTCCCAGGTCGTCACGACCCCGCCTGCGTTTTCGATGATCGGAATGAGCGCCTGAATATCCCAGGGCTTCAACGCAGCCTCGACGATCACATCGACAAAACCCATGGCCAGCAGGCCGTACGCGTAACAATCTCCCCCAAACCGCGTTAGCCTTGCACGCGCCGAAAGCGCCCAAAACGCATCCTGCTCGTCGTTCGTGAAGTACCCGACCGGCGACGTCGTGGAGAGAACCGCGTCCTTCAACGCGCCGCACCCCCTTGTCGTCAGCACGGCCGTGTCACCGCGCGTGTGATGGAACCGCGTACTGCCGTTCGACGCCACCCAACGCTCGCGCGTGTAAGGTTGATCAAGCACGCCGATGATGGGCTTTGTGCCGTCGTTGAGGGCAATCAACGTTCCCCATTGCGCCATCCCGCACATGAACGCACGCGTCCCATCGATCGGATCGATCACCCAGGTCAGCGGCGAGGTGCCGGCTTCATGTCCGTGCTCTTCGCCCACGATGCCGTGGGAAGGAAATCGCAACCTGATGCGTTTGCGGATTTCTTCCTCGGCGTCGCGATCGGCCGCGGTCACCGGATCAAATCCGTCGTCGCCGAGCTTGTTATGAACGGCGATACGCGCACGAAAGTGCGGCAGGATCGTCCGGCCGGACAGGTCGGCGAGTTCCTCCGCGAAGGCGGTGAGGTCGGAAATCGCAACAGCGCTCAAAGAAGAAGCCATGGCTCACGTTTGCGGGCCATGGCTCCAACTGTCAATCGCTCTGATTACGTCCGCGGCTCCATCCCGCTCAACGCCTTGGCAAGGTCGAGCAGCCTGCGGCGCGGACCCTCGTCGAGCCCATAGTAGGCGCGGATGAGATCCATCGTCTCTTTGTTCTGCAAGACGCCGTCGTCGGCCGCTTGGCTCGCGTCCTTGTCGCCGGCAAGCCCTTCGAAAAAGAACGACACCGGCATGTCCAACGCGCGTGCCAAGTCCCACAGACGCGAAGCGGAGATCCGGTTTGCACCGCTCTCATACTTTTGAATCTGCTGGAATCGGATTCCCACCGACTGTGCAAGTTGCTGCTGCGTCATTCCCAGAAGCCAACGGCGATGACGCACGCGCTGGCCGATATGTAGATCAATAGGGTTCTTCACGAGCCTCCCCCGACTGCTGCGCGATACCCGACTACACCCACTATGAACGAACGAAGGTCGGACGCAATCTGCAAGTGTTCAACTGAAAGTTGGTGCCAAAACAGGCAGACCAACCCTGCATCGAAACATTAAGGAAAGCAACTGTACGGCTGCCGCTTGAGTGTCGTTTTTTGTTGGAAAACCAGGGGCTTCCGGCACGAATCGCACACACTGTTGCAAAAAGGAACCGTTACGTCTCGGAAGCGCTTGCTCGCCCGTAGCGCTTACGATCGTTCGGGTCCAACCAGCGCTTGCGAAGGCGGATCGACTTCGGCGTGACCTCGACCAATTCGTCGTCGCCGATATAAGCGATCGCTTGTTCGAGCGTCAGCAACTTCGGCGGCGTTAACCGTACGGCTTCGTCTTTGCCGGCGGCACGGAAGTTCGTCAGTTGCTTGGCCTTCAGCGCGTTGACGTCCAGGTCGTTCTCGCGGCTGTGCTCGCCGATGATCATCCCCTGATAGACCTTCGTGCCGGATTCGATGAACATGAAGCCGCGCTCCTCCAGGTACCAAAGCGCATAGGTTTGCGCCTCGCCGTCGCGGTCCGCGATCAAAACGCCGGCGCGCCGCCCTTCAATGTTGCCGCGATGCGGACCGAATTCGTGGAACACGCGGTTCATGATGCCGGTGCCGCGCGTGTCCGTCAGGAATTGCCCGTGATAACCGATCAGCCCGCGCGACGGGGCATAGAACGTCAGTCGCGTCTTGCCGCCGCCAGACGGACGCATGTCAGTCATCTCGGCTTTGCGGTTGCTCATCGCCTCGATCACGACGCCGGAATAGGCGTCGTCGACATCGATCGTTACTTCCTCAATCGGTTCCAACTTCTTCCCGTCGGGACCATCGCGAAACAAAACGCGCGGACGCGAAATCGAGAGCTCAAAGCCCTCGCGGCGCATCGTCTCGATCAACACGCCAAGCTGAAGTTCGCCGCGGCCCGCGACTTCGTAAGCGTCCGCGTTCTCGGTCTCGCGCACTTTGATCGCGACATTGCCTTCGGCCTCGCGAAATAAACGCTCGCGAATGACACGGCTCTGTACCTTACTGCCTTCGCGGCCGGCATAAGGCGAATCGTTGATGCCCAGCGTGATCGCGATCGTCGGCGGATCGATCGGGTTGGCGGGAATGGGTAACAAGACCTCCGCGTCGCACAGCGTGTCGGCAACGCCGGCGACCGTCAGACCCGCAATGGCGACGATGTCGCCGGCGCCGGCCGAGTCCACAGGAACGCGCGTAAGCCCGCGAAAAGCCAAGACTTTCGTAATGCGCCCGCGCTCGATCATCTCGCCGTCGCGCGACAATGCCTTAATCGGCCGGTTGGCTTCGACGACGCCCGATTCGATGCGGCCCGTCAAAATACGCCCCAGATAAGGGTCCGACTGAATCACGCGCACCAGCATTGCAAAGGGAAAATCGTGGCTCGCCTTCGATGCGATCGTCGGTGGCCGGACGTGGGAGACGATTGTTTCGAACAGTGGCGTCAGGTCCTTGCGCTCGTCCTTCTCCAAATCGCGGACTGCCCAGCCGGACCGGCCACTGGCGTAGAGCGTCGGGAAGTCCAGCTGCTCGTCGCTCGCGTCGAGCGCTGCGAACAGATCGAACACGTCCGAGTGAATCTCGTGCGCGCGCGCGTCTTGGCGGTCGATCTTGTTGACCACGACAATCGGCTTCAAGCCCAGCTTCAACGCCTTCGACGTCACGAATTTCGTCTGCGGCATCGCCCCTTCGGCGGCGTCCACCAAGAGCACCACGCCGTCGACCATCGACAAAATGCGCTCCACCTCGCCGCCGAAGTCGGCGTGACCGGGGGTGTCGATGATGTTGATGCGCGTGCCGTTCCACTCGACGCTCGTACACTTCGCCAGGATGGTGATTCCGCGCTCGCGCTCCAGTTCGTTGGAGTCCATCGCGCGCTCCATCACCTGCTGGTTCTCGCGGAAGGTTCCGCTCTGCCGCAGCAGTTGATCGACGAGCGTCGTCTTCCCATGGTCGACGTGGGCAATGATGGCGATATTGCGCAGGTTCATTTTTCGATTTTTTCGCTAGGGATGGGCGCACTCAGGCGCGCGCGGGCGGGGTATACTAGCTTCGCTGCAATGCAGCAAGGTAAGCGCCCTGAGGCACTTTCGCGGCCGGAATGCGTGAGCGCTTAACGACTTGGAAACGCCCCGTGCAGCGAATCTTAAAGCCCCCAAGCTAGTCTTAGTGACAGGGGGAACCATGTCCACGGCCGCTCAAAGCACTCATGACAGCGAACGCTGGCTGCAAGCCCGCGTCGACATCGTCGTGTCGTCGCTTCCCCTCACGATTGTGTTGAATCCGATTTGGGCCGCGCTCTCGATCATACCGCTGGGCGGACGCTTCCCAGCCTTCGGCGCCGTCGCAACGCCGTATCTCGTCGCCATCGTCGGCATGCACCTTCTCAATTCCATCTTGTCGGCACTCACTCAGCGCTGGGCGAATGTGCCGGGCCAGAACCCCAAGCGAGTCTTGCATGCGCTCCTGGCCTTACAAGTCTGGGTCAGCTCCAGCTGGGGGGCCGGCGTACTGCTGTGTTGGGAGGATGGCAATTCGACCAACAATACGTTCCTCGCACTGCTCATCATTGCGATGATGTGGGCGCTCGCGTTGACCCGCTCGATTCTGCCGACGCTGCTCGCCGCCGGCATCGTGCCGCTTACATTGATGTTTTGGCTGCGCGCCTCATTCGCCTCGGGTGAGGCTGCCGAAGTCTTCATGTTTTTTACCCCCATCTTCGCGGCTTACGCGTGGTTCATGGGTTCCTCCGCTCGCGACCGGGTGAATCAAGTTCTTCGAACCCGCTTCGAACTCGAAGACGTGAGCGCCGCGTTGGAGGCGACGCGCAACGAAGCCGTCGCCAAGTCCGCCGAAGCCGAAGCCGCGAGCGCCTCGAAGTCCGCTTTCGTCGCCAACATGAGTCACGAGCTGCGCACGCCCTTGAACGCCATCCTGGGGTTCGCCGAAATTATCGAGAGCGAGGCGATGGGGCCCGAAGTTTCGCCACAATACCGAACCTACGCCCGGGACATCCGTGAGTCGGGCCAGCACTTGCTCAGCCTGATCAACGACATGCTCGACGTCGCAAAAATCGAAGCCGGCAAGATGGAACTCGACCGCCAGCCGATCGACGCGCGCCAAGTCATTGACGCTGCTGTTCGCTTGATCGCGCACCGTGCCGAACAAAAGCAGCAAGTCATTTCCATCGATATCGAGGCAAGTGCCATCCCCTATGCTGACGAGCGCGCCTTCAAACAGATAGCGCTCAACCTCCTGTCCAATGCGGTAAAATTCTCGCCACAGCGCGGAGCAATCGGCATCGGCATCAAGCGAACACCGTCAGGCTCGATCAAACTGTCGGTCGGCGACAGCGGCCCCGGCATCCCGGACGACAAGATCAAGCAGCTGTTCCGTCCGTTCTCGCGCGTCGATAATCGTTACGACCGCAGCGCCAACGGCACCGGCTTGGGACTTGCCCTCGTGAATGGCCTCGTCGCGCTGCACGGCGGCGGCGTTTGGCTTGAGAACAAGCCGTCCGGCGGTCTCGTCGCAACCGTCGAGTTCCCGGCCCGCGACGCACGCGCTGCCGCGTAGCAGGCGCGCCTTATCGCGCACCGGCATTGACGGCTGTGAATGCCTTCCGGAGGTCACGTCGGCGTAGGGGTATCTCATTGGCAGCTTAAGAGCAGCCAACAAAGCGTTCGGGCTGAGCCAAATTCGTCAGAAATTGCCGCGTGCAGCCTTCCCACGAAAATCCTGTGGCAAACGCACGGCACGCCTGCGGACTAAGCGTTAGCGCACGGCGCGTCGCTTCGCCCAGATCCTCTCCCAACGCACCCACTGAAACGTTGCCGCCAATAATGTCGATTGGTCCTTGCACCGGGTGCGCCGCCACCGGCAGTCCGCTTGCGAGCGCTTCCAAGACCACAAGCCCAAACGTGTCCGTGCGTGAGGGAAAGACGAACACATCGCTCGCCGCGTAGTGCCGGGCGAGCTCGGCACCGAACTTCGGACCGACGAAACGCGCCAGTGGGTAACGCTCGCGCAGCTCGCCCAGCTGCGGCCCGTCGCCAACGATCAGCTTCGAGCCGGGCAACTCCAGCTTCAGGAATTCCTCGACGCTTTTCTCGATCGCAACCCGCCCGACATACAGAAACACCGGACGCGGCATGTCGAGCCAACTCTTGTCGCCGGGTCTGAAAAGATCGATGTCCACGCCGCGCGACCAAAGCCGCAAGTTCTTGAAACCGCGCGCCGCCAAATCGCGCTCCAGCGTTTTTGTCGCCACCATCACCGCGGTCGCGGGACCATGGAACCAACGCAGACCCGCATACGGCCACGATGTCGGAATGCCGAAGCGCGCATTGATGTACTCTGGAAAGCGGGTGTGGAATGAGGTCGTAAACGAAGTCCCCCGCCGCATGCAGTTCCGACGCGCCGCCAAGCCCAACGGTCCTTCGGTGGCGATGTGGATTGCGTCGGGCTGAAACTCGTCGATCACCCGCCCGACAGCGCGCCGCGCAAAGAGCGCGAGTCTAATCTCTGGGTAGGTCGGCATCGGCACCGTGCGAAAGCCGTCCGGCGTAACAAAGCGCACCGCGTGGCCAAGCCGTTCCAGCTCTTTGCCCAGCGTCTCAAGCGTGCGTACGACTCCGTTCACCTGCGGCGCCCACGCATCCGTGACGATCAATATGCGCATTGGCCGCAGCGCCCGTGCCGGCAGGGGGTCAAGTTCGTCCCCGGAGGGTCGGAGGAAAGCGAGTCCACGGTCCAATGTGCAGTGTTCCCCTGGCCTCTTCAACCATCGCGCCCCGACTTAACGCCCGCCCGCCCCGGGGATGTTCTTAACGGCAACGTGCGACAGGCACGTGGCACTCAAGCCGCAGCGCGAATTGTGCGCTGCAGCATGGTCGCTGCTGCCCGATAAGACTGACCTGGTGCCTGAAACATACGCCAGGTGATGTAAAATTAGTCAGCAATATCAAAGCAATGTCAGAATTTGTAACAGAAGGAGTGAACGTTTAACGCTTGATTTATTCCGGCAGTCCGACCATATTTGTGCAGCGCAGTAAGGCTTTCGGGCCTTTCTCCGTAGCCCATTCCTGGGCGTTTCCTCCCTTAACTTGGGCCGCTTGGCGTAAGCCTCGCGGCCCATTTTTCTTGTCTCAGGCTGACCGCCATGCCCCCGGGCCAGTCGGTGGTACGGCATCGCCGCCGTTCAGCGTCCGCTGCATAAAGACAATGTCGACCCAGCGCCCGAACTTGTAGCCGACCGAAGCCAGAGTCCCCGCCTCACGAAACCCCGCTTTGCGGTGCAGGGCGATCGATCCGGTATTCTTCGAATCCCCGATTACAGCCACGACTTGCCGGGCCCCAGTCGCCTCGCAGCGCGAGATCAGTGGCCTCAGCAAGGCCGTTCCGAGGCCATGCCCGCGCTGGTCGTCGCGGATGTAGACGGAGTCCTCGATCGTGTAGCGATAGCCCGTGCGCGGGCGAAAAATTGAAGCATAGGCATAACCCAGGACCTCGCCCTCGCCCTCGGCGACAAGCCACGGCAATCCCGCATCGACCACAGCGCGCCATTTCTCTTCGAACGCGGTCAGGCTCGGCGGCACTTCGTCGAACGTGCCGAAGCCGTGTAGCACATGATGCGAATAAATAGCGTGCAGCGCGGGCAAGTCTCGAACGTCCGCGTCGCGGACGTTCGCCGTCATTGCGCCGCTTGGCTTGAGGGCAGCGATGAGCGCAGAAAGCGCCAATCGACCTCGCCCATCGCGCGCACCAGTGTGGTGATCGCCTGCGTGATCCGCTTGATGCCGGACGTGCGTTCGATCCGCTCTTCGTCCATATAAAGCGCGCGATTGATCTCGATTTGGAGCGCATGCAGGCCCAGCGCCGGCCGCCCGTAATGCTCCGTCGAGAAGCCGCCGGCGTAGGGATTGTTGCGCACGACCGCAAAGCCCTGCATCGCCAGCGCCCGTTCGATCATGTCGGTGAGCCGGCGCGCGCACGACGTGCCGAACCGGTCGCCCAGCACGATATCAGGGCGGCTCGCGCCGATATCTTGATCGAGCGGACCGCCGACCGACGGCATCGAGTGACAATCGATCAAGACCGCGGCGTTGAACTGCTTGTGCGTCGTCTCCATCAGCCCGCGCAGCGTGGCGTGATAGGGCTTGTAGTAGGTATCGATCCGCGACTGCGCTTCCTGGAAGCTAATCTTGCGCGTGTAAATTTCCGCGCCGTCCCGTACCACCCGGGCGATCGTTCCCAGCCCCGCGGTCACCCGCGGACTGCGGCTGTTCACGAACTGAGGCAGCGGCCCGTCGAACATCGCCGGGTCGAGCTCGTAAGCTTCACGATTAGGGTCCACGAAAGCGCGCGGAAAATGCGCCTTCAGCAGCGGCGCGCCCAAGGCCGGCGCCGAGCCGAAAATCTCGTCGATAAAACTGTCTTCCGACCGCCGGATGGCCGTTCCGTCCAGCTTTGTCGCCTGTAGGAAGGTTTTCGGGTAGACGCGTCCCGAATGGGGCGACGCAAAGACAAAGGGCAGCGACTGATTGGCCGGCGCGAGCACCTCGAAAGGGGGATCGATAGAAGGTCCCCGCCTGTCTCCACCGACTGTCAACCGCACGTTTTAACCTTTGTTTGATTGGTTTCAGTGGAGCATCGAAGGGCCGCGTGATCAAGACCGCTGGCACGTGATGCAGGTTGCAAAAATAACCGAATAACTGCAAAGCCTTGGCTGTTGCAGGGAATCCGCCGTATTCTTCGCATGCGCTTCGCGGTCGCGGTAGCGCCAAAAACAGGGGCGAGTAGGGAACCATGGCGAAGATTTTGCTCGCCGAAGACGACGAATCGATGCGTCGGTTTTTGTCCTCGGCTTTGGAAAAGGCAGGCCACGAAGTGGCCTCGTTCAGCCAAGGCGACGAAGCCCTGGACTGCCTGAATGGCGGCAGCCGTTTCGACCTGCTTCTGACCGATATCGTCATGCCGGTCATGGACGGGATCGAGCTCGCCCGTAAGGCGGCCGACGTCGCGCCCAAGATGAAGATCATGTTCATCACCGGCTTCGCCGCCGTGGCGTTAAATCCGAAGAGCAACGCGCCGAAAGACGCGAAGGTCTTGTCGAAGCCGTTCCACCTGCGCGACCTGGTAAGCGAAGTCGAACGCTTCATGGCCGCCGCCTAATCGTTACCGAAACCTTAACTTAACGCTCTCTTTACGATCGTTACCGCATCCTTCCTGTCACCGAAACAAGCGGGGGCGGGCGACCGGTGTTGGCGTATTGGCGGCGCAGCCTCATCGCTTTGGCGATGTGCGGCTTGAGCCTCGGTTCGGCGGTGGCGGAACCGCCGACTGAGATCGAGATCCGCGTGGCGATGCTGCGCGTCGAGAAGATCATGGATGAACTCGGCGTCGAGGTCGCGGGCTACGCCACGGGCGCAGCCCCCGAAACCGAAGTGGCCACCGCCGATCACCCCTATCTACAAGGCAACGACGGCGCCTACATCGCCGGCCGCATCTACATCAATGAGGCCGCGCTCGAAGCCTGCACCGATCTGACGTTGATCCACGAACTGGTGCACGACGCGACGGTCAAGCGCCGCCTCTTCGCTAGCGTTCCTAATGAAAAAGTGCGGGAGATGGTCGAAGCCCTAGCCGACGCGGTCACCGAAAAAGCGGCGGCCGAGCCCTACCGCCCCGGCTGCCTGCCGAAGCGCCATTTCGCCGTTTCGACCGTCGAATTGGCGGCGCTGGCGCTCTCTGCCCCCGCGCCCTGACGCCGCGCTTGTCTTGGGACAAGGCCGCCGTTATACGGTTCGCCTCGCTGTGTGGGCGTGTAGCTCAGCGGGAGAGCACTACGTTGACATCGTAGGGGTCACAAGTTCGATCCTTGTCACGCCCACCATTTTTCGTTCGCAGCGCGAACCAAAACTGCCGCGCTGGCCCTGCCCGCCGAAGCCTACGTGAAGGCAGAAGCCCTTCGCGAGCAGGGGAGTCCCCCGCACATTTTAAGCGAACAACCTCATGTACCCGGAGTTTGGCGGCACGAAACAAGCCTACGCGCGCTGTGACGCCACCACGCGCCCGCCAAATGGCACAAGTGGCGCACGGGCACACTGTGCCAAATCAAATGTCTCACCCGTTAAATCGGCAGCCACCCGCACCGCTCGCAGCCTGACCGCAAGACGTCGGTGGTGGTGGGACAACCAGTTTCAAGTTGCAGCCGAGCGCCATCCTAACGGCGCTGGAAGTAGATAAGAACATAAGTAGAACAAACGGCCGGCCTCGTCAAGCCCACCGGCACAAAAAAACCGCTCCGTAGAAGCGAGGCCGGCTCCCGAGATAGGTGACGTTCGCGCCGGTGCGCCCGCGGTGCTCAGGCAAAGTCCCAATCGCGCGTTTTTTCCGCAAGATCGACGAAAGCGCGCACCTTCGCGGACAGTAGGCGCGAGGTCGGGTAAACCAATTGTATAGGCAGGGGTGGGGGACCGAATTCGGCAAGCACGATCTTCAACGCCTTTGCCTTGATCGCGTCGGCAGCCTGATAGGCCAGCACGCAGGTCAGGCCGCCATCGCGAAGTGCGAGGCCGATGGCGGCATCGGCACTGTTCGTCGTATAGCGCGGGGTAAGCGACACATTCTCGTCTTTGCCGTTGCGGCGAAAGCGCCAATCGGTCGATGCGGTCAACCCGCTGAAGCGAATGGTCGCGTGGGCTTTCAGCTCGCGCGGGTCGCGCGGCGTGCCGTGGCGTTTCAAATAGGCGGGCGAGGCAACGATGACGCGTCGGGTTTCGCCGACCTTGCGCGCGATCAAACTTGAATCCGCAAGATGGCCAAGGCGCACGGCCACATCGATACCTTCTTCCACCAAATGGACCATGCGGTCCGCAAGCGTCAGGTCCGCGGTGACATCGGGATAGAGCGCGAGGTAGTCGCAGATCAACGGCGCGACGTGCAGCCGGCCAAACATCAGTGGCGCCGCGACGACGAGTTGCCCGACCGGTTGCGTGCGATCGGCCTCAACCGAGCTGTCGGCTTCCTCCAAGTCGGCAAGGATGCGCCGCGCCCGCTCGAGATATCGCGCACCCGGATCGGTTAGCGCCACCGTGCGTGTTGTCCGTTGCAAGAGGCGCACACCGAGCTTTGCCTCCAACGCCGCGACAAGACGCGTGACGACGGACGCGGAAATGCCCAGCGCTCGCGCAGCAGGTGCGAAGCCCTGAAGGTCGGCGACTTTGACAAAGGCATGCAGCGCATCGAAGCGGTCCGCCATTATTTCTCTTTCCGCAATAAAGTAGTGCAAAGCCGACATATTATCATCTGCCGGTGCAAGGGCCAAGTTCGTGGAGACGGACCGCAATCGCCTCGTCCCACCAACCAACGAAAGGCTACCCCTATGTCACGCATTCCGACCCCAACCTCGATCGAAACAGCGCCGGCTGCGGCGCAACCGTTGCTACAAGCGGTCAAGAAGCAGCTGGGAAGTGTTCCCAACATGTTTCGGGTAATCGCCAATTCGCCGGCCGGCCTTGAAGGGTATCTCGGCCTGAACGCCGCACTCGCCAAGGGCTCGCTCGACTCCAAGACGCGTGAGCGCATCGCGCTGACAGTCGCCGAGATCAATGGCTGCGACTATTGCTTGGCGGCGCACAGCTATCTCGGCACAAACGTCGCCAAGCTGGACGCGGCGGAGCTTGCCGCCAACCGCAACGGTACGTCGCTCGACGCTAAAGCTGACGCCGCCGTGCGCTTTGCGGCCAAGATCGTGCGTGCCCGCGGTCATGTGTCCGCCGCCGATGTCGAACTCGTCAAGGGTGCGGGCTACAGCGACGGGGACATTGTCGAGATCGTGTTGCACGTTGCGCTGAATACGCTGACGAACTACGTCAACGAAACCGTAAAGACCGTCGTGGACTTCCCGGCGGTGCGCCCGGCACAAGCCGCGTAATTCTACTCAAGCGGGAGCGCTCCGCCGCGGGGCGCTCCAACATTTAAAAAGGTGCCATGCCAATGTCTCGCCCGCCCTTGCCGCCCTTCACCACCGAATCCGCCGCGCAGAAGGCGCGCATGGCGGAAGACGCTTGGAACAGTCGCGATCCGGCGCGTGTGGTGCTCGCCTACACGCCCGACAGCCGCTGGCGGAACCGATCTGAGTTCGTTACCGGGCGCGCGGCGATCGAAGCCCTGCTCACCCGTAAATGGGAGCGCGAGCTCGACTACCGTTTGATCAAAGAGGTCTGGGCGCACGCGGGAAACCGCATTGCGGTTCGATTCGCCTACGAGTGGCGCGACGACACGGGGCACTGGCATCGCTCGTACGGTAACGAACAATGGGAGTTCGACGACGCCGGGCTGATGCGCCGGCGTGAGGCGAGCATAAACGATCTAGCGATCGACGCAGCTGAACGCCTATTCCATTGGCCGTTGGGGCCACGGCCGAGCGGCCATCCCGGGCTCTCCGAACTGAACCTTTAGCGAGTGGTACCGCCATGACCGAGACCCGTACATTCCCCAGCGACATCGCCTTCACGGCAACTGTGAAGGAAATCCAAAAGCGCAAAGGGTCGCGTCAGGCCTATGCCAACATGGAAGCAGGCGATGGTTGGTCGACCGCCATTGACCGCGACGTCGCAACGTTCATTGCGCAACAGACAAGCGTATTTTTCGCCACCGCCAACGCAGCCGGGCAGCCGTATATTCAGCATCGCGGCGGGCCGCCGGGCTTCTTGCACGTGCTCGACGAACACACGCTCGCGTTTGCCGACTTCCGTGGCAACCGCCAGTACATCACCACGGGCAATCTTGCGGAAAATCCGAAGGCGTATCTATTTCTGATCGACTATGCGCACCGACGTCGTTTGAAGATCTGGGGCACGGCGCGCGTAATCAACGATGACCCGACGCTGCTGACGCGGCTCACGCCCCCGAACTATGCGGCTAAGCCCGAGCAGGCGATCGTCTTCCATGTCGAAGCCTGGGACCGGAATTGCCCGCAACACATTCCACAGCGCTTTGAGGCAGCCGATGTTGCAGCCGCGCTCGCCGAACGCGATAGCAAGATCGCATCGCTTGAAGCAGAGATCGCGGCACTGCGCGGCGGAGCGCGCCCGTAGCCGATGACGATTTCTGTGTCTGGTCGTCGCGCTCACTGAGCGGCGCCGGGTCACGGCCGCCGCCGCTCGGTAGGATGCGTGAAGCATAACGTTCTGCTAGTGTCCGCCGCGGTTCGTTTGCGAGCTTGAGGGGCGCATGCGGGTTTCGCGGATTGTCTTGGCCGTCGTTGCCGTCGCGCTGACCATCGGCGGCGCGTTGTGGCTTTCAGGCGTGGTCTCTCGCGCGCGGCCGCTCGCGGCGCCGGGCGGCGTGGAGCTAACGCCGTTGCGTTCGATTGCGCCGTGGGAAGCGTGGGTGCTGCTTCGCCTCACGGGGGTGGAGGGCGTGCCCGTCGCCTACACCGTCGATTGCTACCGTATGACGTACACGGCGCCCGGACGCGACGGCGTTGCGGTGAGGCTGAGCGGCCTATTCGCACTGCCGCGCGATGCCACCGTGCGCCGGATCGTGAGCTTTCAGCATGGAACGACCACGACGCGCAGCGCCGTGCCTTCGGCGCCAGACGGCACCGGCATCGCCGCCGCCATTGTCTTTGCCGGCAACGGCTATGCGCTGGTCGTACCGGACTATCCGGGTTTGGGCGTGTCCGAAGGGCGGCATCCCTACTACGTGGCGGAAGCGATCGCCCCGTCGATCACGGCGATGATCGCGGCCGCCAAGCGCATCGAAGGTGTCCCCGACGCGCCCGTGTTTCTTTCCGGCTTCTCGGAAGGCGGCTGGGCCACGATGGCGGCGTTGCGCGACTTGGAACGCGACGGCGTTGCGGTATTGGCTGCCGCACCGGTCGCGGGCGCGTACGACTTGCGCAACATCTCCCTGCCGGCAACGTTTGAGGGGCATCGGAATCACTCGGCCTATCTGGCCTACGCCGCCTGGGGCCAGTCGGCCTATTACGGCCATCCGTTGGACAGCGTTCTGACGCCGCATTATGCCGCGCTCGTCGAGAAGCTATTTGCCGGCGCAAGCCCGCAAGAAATTCACGATGCTATGCCGATGAACCCGCGCGACTTGTTCGGCAAAGCTTATCTGGACGCCTACGACAACGGTGGCTCACACTGGTTTCTCGAAACATTCGCGGCCAACGGCGTGGCAGACATCACACCGCGCGCGCCAGTGCATCTCTACTACGGATCGAAGGACGACGACGTGTCGCCGGAAGAATCGATCCGGGCGGCCGCCGCGATGCGGGCGCGCGGTGCGCAGGTGACGGCCATCGACGTGGGTCCCGTCGCGCACGACCCGTCAATGCTTGCGGCGGCGCCGTCGATCCTGGCGTGGCTTCGTGAGCTTGAGGCGAAGTAGCGGGCGAGCGTCACCGCGCCTGCTTCGCCAGCGCCCGCGCATATGCCGGCCGTACCTGCAGCCTCGCCTGATAAGCGGCGAGTGTAGGCGAGAGCGTCTTGTCCAGCGCGCCACGCCACATCCCGAACGCCGTGACGATGCAAATGTCGGCAAGCGTCAACCCGTCGCCCACGAGATAGGGCCGGTCGCCCAACGTGCTTTCGACGAAACCTAGAAACTGTTCGACGCGCTTCTCCAGCATGTTCACCGACCAGTTGCGCTTGTCCGCCTCGGGCGCCGTGAACTTCGTCGCCATCAGCCCGTTCATCGCCCCGCCGATCGAAGCTTCGCCGAACACCGTGAACTGCAGCACGCGCGCCATGCGCGCCGGATCGTCTTTCGGCAGCAACGGCGTCGGGCCGTAACGCTCGGCGAGATAGAGCATGATCGCCACCGATTCGCCGATCTCCACCGCCCCGTCCTGCAGAAACGGCACATTGCCGAGCGGGTTCAGCGCGCGATAGGGCGCGCTCGGCGGAAACGAAACCGCTTCCGCGTCATAAGAAAGCCCCATCTCCTCGCACACCCAAAACAACCGCACCCCGCGCGCCCCACGCGGAAAATTCCAAATCTTGATCATCGCTGGCTCCGCTTACCGCTCGTTTGATACAGCTTACGCCTGCTCAGTGAGCTCCGCCACTCGGGCAACGATATCGGCGGTCGCAAAATCCTCGCACGCATCGCCGATGGCGACCTCGCTCATCACGACGTCCGCGATGCTGCAATTCTTCGTCTGCCTTCGACATCGCGTTAGGCAAGTCGAACCTCACATCGTCCAAGTTTGCGCGCCGACCCAGCCGATCGATGCGGCGTAGGCGCTGAAGGCGAGCAGTGCGAGCGAGGTCAGCGCGGCATAGATGCGGACGATCACGCCGGCGCCGCTCGCCGTCAGCGCGCGCCAAAGGCCGAGTGCCGCGAAGAGCGGGAACAAGATGCTGCTTGCGAAAACCGTATAGGCGTAAGGGCCCGGGTGGGCGAGCGGCAAGGCGGCGGCAATACTGCCCGAGGCAAGATAGCCAAAGGGCAGCGCGAAGGTGACGCCGAGCGCCACGACCGAAAGCAAGGGCAAGAAGCGCACCAGTGCGCCGCCACGGCACGCCAACAATCACGCAACCGGGAGGCGAGTTCAGAGGCGACCGGCGCGCCCTCTGGGATTGGTGCGACGATGAAGGCGCAGAGGGGGTCCTAATCGGCACCCAAGTCGTCAACGAAAGACGCGTCATCGCCGAACGAAGGATCGACGTTCAAGTGTTCGATCGTGATTTGGCGAACGACGGCACGCACCTGCTCGCGCGTCCAACCCTTCGTTGCCGGCCGCCACGCCGCCGGCAGGTCCTTTGTTAGGACTTCCGCTATCTGTCCCACCGTCGCGTTGTGGTGCGGAAACTGAATTTGCCAGCGCGCTGTAACGCGCAGCGACAGCTCTGCCGAGAGCACCTGCGGCGCTCAGCGCCACGGGCTACTTGTAGTGGGGCACGGCAACGAAGGCGATCGCCGCGCAGCCAAACACGGCAGCCATCATGAGCCGCCGCGTATCGGCCGATCGTTCCAACGCGGGCCATTTGTCCGCCCCAACGGCCGCCTTCAAGTGCCTCCAACGCTCTTGCCGGTGTTCAACCGGGAGCAACGTCTCCCAAGATGTCGCCGGCCGTACCAGCGACCGTTCCACGCCGAGCGTCTCCTGCACGCTTCGTCGCAATCGATAGAAGGCGCGCTGCGACAGGCAAATCAGTGTGTCGGAATGCTCAACCCGGGAATAGACATAGCCGATGACGTCGCGGACGGTAAACATACGTTCCGCCGCTTCATCAGCGATGTCGATCTCGAACGCCTCCTCAAAGGCCATCACAAGTTCGACGGTGTCCAAACCCATCGCGGTACGCTATCCCTTACAAAACGCCGCGATATCCCGCGCCGTGTCGTAGCTGATATCCGGACAGGCGATCGCGAACAGCTCCACCCCGTGCGTCGTACCCATCGATTGCCGCCCGCGCGCCTTCACGCCGTTCTTGAGCAGCAGGCGATAGAAGGCGAGCCCCTCGTCGCGCAGCGGATCGCATTCGTTGACGTGAATGACGGTCGGCGGCAGACCCTTCACGTCGTCGTCGCCGGCAAAGCCCGGCCAAGCGAGCGGGTTCTTCGCCTTAAACGCGTCAATGCCATAAGCCATCGCGCCGCGATTGTTGTGCAGCTCAAGCAGAATGCCGTTGTTCTCGGTCGACGACGGGTTCTGGGCCAGCGGCCATTGCCCCGCGATATAGGGACAGAGCGCATAGAGCCCTTTGATCAGTCCGATATCGCCGTCGCGCTTCAGCTTCATACCGGTGGCGAGAGTCAAGTTCCCCCCGCCGCTCTCGCCCGCCACGATGATGCGCTTGGGGTCGATGTTGAGCCGGCTCGCATGGCTCGCCACCCAGCGCAACCCCGACACGCAGTCGTTCAAACCGGCGGGGAAGGGCGCTACCTCCGGCGCCGACGACGGAGTCACGCAATTACGGAAGTCGACCATCGCGACCGCAACGCCTTGCGCGGCGAGGATCCGTCCCCACGCCTTGTACATGCCGTCGAAGCAGGACATGACCTGCATGCCGCCGCCGTGAATGTAATAGATGCAGGGCAGAACCTCCGTCGTGTCGGGCCGGATGTACTGAATCTTGATCGTGTTCCCATCGGGCTCGGAGCGGAATGTCTCCGTCGTGATCTTGAGCCCCTTCGACGGCGCGACGTCTTCGTTGTCGCACATCTGCATGAACATGGCGACCATCGCGCGCCGTTGCTGCGCCGCCTCGCCGCTCTCCTGCGCTAACAGCTGATCGCGGTTCGCAACGTCCCCCGCCGCCGCCAAATCCGGCGCCGCTCCAAAAGTCGCCTTGATGCGCGGATCGATACGGGGATCGTTCGTGATCTTGGAAGCCATGGGATGCGGTCCTTTCGCGGGTTGACGGAGATTGCGTCTTCGGGCCAACGATAGCCCCTCACGTCCCGACCGGCTAGTTCCAATGATCGTCCTCGAACGCCTGACCGCGCCCACCGACGAAGCCCGCGCGCTGATCGATGAACTCGACGCCGACCTGCGCGGCCCCTACGACCCCGACCAACACCACGGCTTCAGCATCGATCGGGTTTTCGCGACAGGTCTCTTGTTCTTCCTCGCCAAACTCGACGGCCAGGCGGTCGGCTGCGGCGGCATCGCCTTCGACGATGGCTACGCTGAGTTGAAACGCATGTATGTCCGCCCGACGGCGCGGGGCAGGGGCGTCGCCCAAGCGGTTCTGGAGCGCCTCGAGGCCGAAGCCAAGGCGAAGGGCTACAAACGCCTAACCCTCGAAACCGGCGACGTGCAACACGCCGCCATCAAAGTCTACGAACGCGCCGGCTTCGCCGTCTGCGCGCCGTTCGGCGAATATCTGGCGTTGCCGCCGCACACGATCGAGCGCAGCATCTTCATGGCGAAAGCGATCTAACCAAGGCGTCGGATTGCGCCGGCAAGAAGTAAGATAATTGAGCCACGAAAAGCACGAAATACACAAAGCGCTCTGCCTACGCGAAAGCGTTTTGTTCGGCGCGACACGCCATTAAGGCGCGCTACGCGCGCGGGTGCCGACGATCACGCTGTGCGCTTCGTGCTTTTCGTGGGTTCAATATTTCTTCTTCGCGCCTTCGCGTCACAAGCCTCACCAGTTCACGCCCTCAAGCTCTGCGAACTTCATCTCGCTGCCGTCGGCGCCGATCAGCACCCCCGCGTGCGTCGTGTCGAACGTGAAGCTGCCGCCCGAACCGTGCAGCAGATAGTCCTGCCCGTTGTCGAGCTGCAGCAGCCAGTCGCCGGCCGCAATCGACGACGGCGCGCCGCTCACCGACTCGAGCCACCCGCCGCTCCCGGCCGGTGAGTCGATCTGGATAATGTCCTTGCCGGTGCCGCCATAGACCGTGTCGTGGCCGCCCGCGGTCGAGAAGTGGAACACGTCGTCGCCGGCTTGACCCCACATGGTGTTGTCGGCCGAGCTGCCGAAGAACGTGTCGGTGGCATTCGTGCCGCTGGCGTTCTCGAAGTTCGAGATCGAGTCCGCGCCGCCCGGATGGGCCGTGTAATAGACGAGCCCTTTGCCCAGATCGATCGTCATGTTGGCGCCGCTGAAGTTGGCGAGGTCGATCGTATCGCTGCCCGCGCCGCCGTCGATCTTGTCGATGCCCCCGCTCACATAGACCCGGTCGTCGCCCGCGCCGGCGAGAATGACGTTGTTGCTGTTGTTACCGTAGATCGTGTCGTTGTAATCCGAGCCCGTGACGTTCTCGAACCCGGAGATCTTGTCGCCCGCGGCATCGCCGCCGGACGCCGTATTCGCCGCCAGATTGATCGTCACGCCCGCCGACGATCCGGCATAGGACACGGTATCGCCCGAGCCGGCGCCGCCGGTCAGCGTGTCGGCGCCGGCGCCGCCTTCGATCGTGTCGTTGCCTGCGCCGCCGTCGATCGTATCGTCCCCCGCCCCGCCCAAGAGGACGTTTGCATTGCCGTCGCCGGTGATCGTGTCGTTGCCCGCCGAGCCCGTGACGTTCTCAAAGCCCGTAATCGTATCGCCCTGCGCATCGCCGCCCGAGACGACGTTCGTGCTCAAGTTGACGCTGACGCCCAGCGCAGAACTCGCATAGGAGAGCGTATCGACGCCCGTCCCGCCGGTGAGCTTGTCCGCCCCCCCACCGCCTTCGATCGTATCGTTGCCGGCCGCGCCGTCGATCGTATCGTTCCCAGCCCCGCCCAAGAGCACGTTTGCATTGCCATCGCCCGTGATCGTGTCGTCGAATGCCGAGCCCGTCACGTTCTCGAAGCCGGTGATCGTGTCGCCCTTCGCGTGACCGCCCGACACGGCGTTGGTGGCAAGGTTGACCGTGACGCCGGCATTCGATGCTCCATAGGACAGCGTGTCGGTCCCTGTGCCGCCGGTCAGCTTGTCGTTGCCGTCGCCGCCCTCGATGAAGTCATTGCCGCTGCCGCCGTCGATATCGTCGTTGCCCTCGCCGCCGTACAGGGTATCGTTGCCGTCCCCGCCGGTGATCTTGTCGTTGCCGTCGCCGCCCCACAGGCTGTCGTTGCCGCCGTTGCCGGCGATCCGGTCGTTGCCCTTGCCGCCGTCATAGACGTCGTCGCCGGGTCCGCCGTCGAAGTCGTCGTTCTTGTCGGTGCCTTGGCTTTCGTTGGCGTCCGTCACGTTGATCGTGAACGCCTCGCTATAGCTGGCGCCGCTGTTGTCCGTCGTGGTCACCGTGATCGCGACCTTCGGCTCTGTCTCGTAGTCGAGCGAAACCCCGCTCTTGAGTTTGAGCTGCCCGCCTACAACCTCGAACCGGCTGTCGGACACGTCGTAGGTGAACGTGTTCCCTGCGTCCTGGTCGGTTGAGCTCAGCGTACCGATCACGGCCCCGGCCGAGTTCTCCGACACCGAACTGTTCGTGAGCGCGATGTCGGTCGGCGCGTCGTTGACGTTCGTGACGCCGATCGTGAAACTCTGGCTGCGCGTGAGCCCGCCCGCATCGGTCGCCGTCACGGTGACGGCAACGCTCGGCGTCGTTTCGTAGTTGAGCGAAACCCCGCTCTTCAACTTCAACTCCCCGCCCACAACCTCAAAGCGGCTGTCGGACACGGCGTAGCTGTGGCTGTCGCCCGCATCAGGATCGGTCGTGGTCAGCGTGCCGACGACAGCGCCGCTCGCATTCTCGCTGACCGTCGAGCTCGAAAGCGCGATCCCAGTCGGCGCCTCGTTGGCGTTGGTGACGCCGATCGTGAAACTCTGGCTCTTCGAAAGCCCGCCCGCGTCCGTCGAGGTCACGGTCACCGCAACGTCCGGCGTGGTCTCGTGGTTGAGCGAAACCCCGCTCTTGAGCTTCAGTTGCCCGCCGACAACCTCAAACCGGCTGTCCGAGACGGCGTAGCTATGTGTATCGCCCCCATCCGGATCGACTGTCGACAACGTGCCAACGACGGCGCCGGCCGCGTTCTCGCCGACCGTAGTGTTCGAAAGCCCAATGCTGCTCGGTCCCTCGTTGGCGTTGGTGACCGTAACATTGAACGCCTCACTGAGCGAAGCACCCGACGCATCGGTTGAGGTCACAGTGACCGAGACGTTCGGCGTCGCCTCATGGTCGAGGCTGACCCCATCCTTCAACTTCAGCTGCCCGCCGACAACCTCGAACCGGTCATCCGACACCGAATAGCTATGCGTGTCACCCGCATCCGGATCGACAGTCGAGAGCGTGCCAACGACGGCACCGGCCGCATTCTCGCTGATCGCCACGTTCGACAGCCCGATATCGCTTGGGCCTTCATTGACGTTCGCAACACTGATGTCGAACGCCTCGCTGACCGAAGCGCCGGACGCATCCGTTGAGGTCACAGTGACGTTGACGTTCGGCGTAGCCTCATGATCGAGGCTCACCCCGTCCTTCAACTTCAGCTGCCCACCGACGACCTCAAAACGATCGTCCGAAACGGCGTAGCCATGCGTATCGCCCGCATCCGGGTCGACCGTCGAAAGCGTCCCGACCACCGCACCGGCCGCGTTCTCGCTGATCGTCGCGTTCGAGAGCCCGATATCCGTCGGCCCCTCGTTGACGTTCGCAACGGTGACGTTGAACGCCTCGCTGACCGAAGCGCCGGACGCATCCGTTGAGGTCACAGTGACGTTGACGTTCGGCGTGGCCTCATGATCGAGGCTCACCCCGTCCTTCAACTTCAGCTGCCCACCGACGACCTCGAAACGGTCGTCCGAAACGGTGTAGGAGTGCGTATCGCCCGCATCCGGATCGACCGTCGAGAGCGTCCCGACCACCGCGCCTGCTGCGTTCTCACTGATGGTGGCGTTGGACAGGCCGATATCGCTCGGCCCTTCGTTCACGTTCGCAACGATAATGTCGAACGCCTCGCTGACCGAAGCGCCGGACGCATCGGTTGAGGTCACAGTGACCGAGACGTTCGGCGTCGCCTCATGATCGAGGCTCACCCCGTCCTTCAACTTCAGCTGCCCGCCGACGACCTCGAAGCGGTCATCCGACACCGAATAGCTATGCGTGTCACCTGCATCCGGATCGACCGTCGAGAGCGTCCCTACCACCGCGCCGGCGGCGTTTTCGCTGATGGTGGCGTTGGACAGGCCGATATCGCTCGGCCCCTCGTTGACGTTCGCAACGGTGATGTCGAACGCCTCGCTTATCGAAGCACCCGAGGCATCGGTCGAAGTCACGGTCACATTGACCGACGGCGTCGCCTCATGGTCGAGACTGACCCCGTCCTTCAACTTCAGCTGCCCGCCGACGACCTCAAAACGATCGTCCGAAACGGCGTAGCTATGCGAGTCGCTGGCATCAGGATCGACTGTCGAGAGTGTCCCGACAACGGCGCCGGCAGTATTCTCATTGATCGTCGCGTTCGACAGCCCGATATCCGTCGGCCCCTCGTTGACGTTCGCAACCGTGATGTTGAACGCCTCGCTGACTGAGGTTCCCGAAGCGTCGGTTGAGGTGACGGTCACCGACACCGTCGGCTCACCCTCATGATCGAGGCTCACGCCGTCCTTGAGCTTCAACTGGCCGCCGACAACCTCGAAGCGGTCATCCGACACCGAGTAGCTATGCGTATCGCCCGCATCCGGGTCGACCGTCGAGAGCGTCCCGACCACCGCACCGGCCGCGTTCTCGCTGATCGTCGTGTTCGACAGCCCGATATCCGTCGGTCCCTCGTTGACGTTCGCAACGGTGACGTTGAACGCCTCGCTGACCGAAGCGCCAGACGCATCCGTCGACGTCACAGTCACGTTGACCGAAGGCTCACCCTCATGGTCGAGGCTCACGCCGTCCTTGAGCTTCAACTGGCCGCCGACCACCTCAAAGCGATCATCGGAAACGGCGTAGCTGTGCGTGTCGCCGGCATCCGGATCGACGGTCGAAAGCGTGCCAACGACCGCACCGGCGGCATTCTCGCTGATCGTCGCGTTCGACAGCCCGATATCGCTTGGGCCTTCATTGACGTTCGCAACGGTGATGTCGAACGCCTCGCTGACCGAAGCGCCAGACGCATCCGTCGACGTCACAGTCACGTTGACCGAAGGCTCACCCTCATGGTCGAGGCTCACGCCGTCCTTGAGCTTCAACTGACCGCCAACCACCTCGAAGCGATCGTCCGAAACGGCGTAGCTATGCGAATCGCCAGCGTCCGGATCAACGGTCGAGAGCGTGCCAACGACGGCACCGGCGGCATTCTCGCTGATCGCCGCGTTCGACAGCCCGATATCGCTTGGGCCTTCATTGACGTTCGCAACGGTGATGTCGAACGCCTCGCTGACCGAAGCGCCGGAAGCATCCGTCGACGTCACAGTCACGTTGACCGAAGGCTCACCCTCATGATCAAGGCTCACGCCGTCCTTCAGCTTGAGCTGCCCACCGACGACCTCGAAGCGGTTATCCGACACCGAATAGCTATGCGTGTCACCCGCATCCGGATCGACCGTCGAGAGTGTCCCGACCACCGCACCAGCAGCGTTCTCGCTGATCGTCGCGTTCGAAAGCCCGATATCGGTCGGCCCCTCGTTGACGTTCGCAACGGTGATGTCGAACGCCTCGCTGACTGAAGCGCCAGACGCATCCGTCGACGTCACAGTCACGTTGACCGAAGGCTCCCCCTCATGATCAAGGCTCACGCCGTCCTTCAACTTCAGCTGCCCACCAACAACCTCGAAGCGGCTGTCTGAGACGGAGTAGGTGTGCGTGTCGCCGGCATCCGGGTCGACGGTAGAGAGAGTGCCAACAACGGCGCCGGCAGTATTCTCATTGATCGTCGCGTTCGAAAGCCCGATATCCGTCGGCCCCTCGTTGACGTTCGCAACGGTGATGTTGAACGCCTCGCTGACCGAAGCCCCGGAAGCATCCGTCGAGGTGACCGTGACCGAGACAGCAGGCTCACCCTCATGATCGAGGCTGACGCCGTCCTTCAGCTTCAACTGACCGGCGACAACCTCGAAGCGATCGTCGGAAACGGCGTAGGTATGCGAGTCGCTGGCATCAGGATCGACTGTCGAGAGCGTGCCAACGACCGCACCAGCGGTATTCTCACTGATTGTCGCGTTCGAAAGCCCGATATCCGTCGGACCCTCGTTGACGTTCGCGACCGAGATGTTGAACGCCTCGCTGACCGAAGCGCCGGACGCATCCGTCGACGTCACCGTGACCGAGACGTTCGGCGTCGCCTCATGGTCGAGGCTCACCCCGTCCTTCAACTTCAGCTGCCCGCCGACGACCTCGAAGCGATCATCCGACACCGAATAGCTATGCGTATCGCCCGCATCCGGATCGACCGTCGACAACGTGCCAACGACGGCACCTGCCGCATTCTCGCTGATCGTCGCGTTCGAGAGCCCGATATCCGTCGGCCCCTCGTTGACGTTCGCGACCGAGATGTTGAACGCCTCGCTGACCGAAGCGCCGGACGCATCCGTCGACGTCACCGTGACCGAGACGTTCGGCGTCGCCTCATGGTCGAGGCTCACCCCGTCCTTCAGCTTGAGCTGCCCACCGACGACCTCGAAGCGGTTATCCGACACCGAATAGCTATGCGTGTCACCCGCATCCGGATCGACAGTCGAGAGTGTCCCAACGACGGCACCTGCCGCATTCTCGCTGATCGTCGCGTTCGAAAGCCCGATATCCGTCGGCCCCTCGTTGACGTTCGCAACGGTGACGTTGAACGCCTCGCTGACCGAAGCGCCAGACGCATCGGTTGAGGTCACAGTGACCGAGACGTTCGGCGTCGCCTCATGGTCGAGGCTCACCCCGTCCTTCAGCTTCAGCTGCCCGCCGACGACCTCGAACCGGCTATCGGAGACGGTGTAGCTATGCGTATCGCCGGCATCCGGATCGACGGTCGAAAGCGTGCCAACGACCGCACCAGCCGCGTTCTCGCCGATCGTCGCTTCCGAACGCCCGATACCCGTCGGACCCTCGTTGACGTTAGCAACGGTGATATTGAACGCCTCGCTGACTGAAGCGCCAGACGCATCCGTC
>JAGOBA010000017.1 GCA_017983635.1 Alphaproteobacteria bacterium | reverse complement strand
CTCGAAGATCTTGGGCATAGGCTCGACCCATGGGCGCTGGCCTCCATTCCAGTCAGCACCTTGAATCTGAGTCGCTCCGCCTTGGGAATCCCTATTCGATTCCGGTCAGATCAAATCCGCTCTAGCGTCACGACCCGGTGGGTTCCCACGCAGACGTGCGAAGGTCGTCCGCTCGCAGCTTTCCCGCGAAGCGTTGGTGGTGGTTGTTTGACAGTTTAATTTGCAGCCGAACCCTGCCCGAAACGGGGCTGGAAACGTATGAGAGCAAAAAATAGAACATATTCGAACAGATTCAAGTTCCGTTTTGTTGCACCGCAATCCGTCGTTAGGGACTATGACGTGTTCCCGGAATTCCTATCCCCTGAATTGCAATCTTTCGTAACCCATCCGAGCTGCACCAGTTGATCTCTCAAATGGGTGAGAGGAATAGTTCTCGTGCCGCTCTCCTTGCTTTCGTTGATTCCGTAGATCAGGATTCCGTGGAACAGCCAAAGGCGGTCTCGCTCACCAAGCAAAGAGGAGAGAACAACATCGACGATGTCCTGCGCATCGACGGTCTCTGTTCGCCGATGAACGAGCTCAATTGCATCGACCGCGATGTCGAACGGGACGTCGGCAGGGTGTTTTCGCAATTGATAGGACCAAGTCAGCGGCCTGACCGTAGCGCGACCGACTTTGTCCTCAATTTCCAATCCGTTACCCAAGTCCTTCGGCTGACGCCCCACAGCAAATCGCCAACCCTTGATGCTCGGCGCGAGACCCACGGCTCTCTCGCAAACAGCCAACATCTCTCTTGAACCGTTCGGTGAAAGCGCGAACAAGCTTGCTCCACCGTCGGGACAGCCGAGTTCCGGTACTAGTCGCGCATCTAGATGCTCCGCGATTCCGGCCTGTACTTCATGCAGCACATCGGCAAAATCTGAGGCGTCCGCGAAGCGCTGCGCATGCATACCAAACCATTTCCAGAACGCCTCTATGGACACTTTGGCTTCCCGTAGCACTGCTCGAGCCGCTTCATCCGCTCGTCGCTAACTTCGTTGCGCTTGTTGTCGGTCTTACTCACTCCACCGGCGTCGTCCAGCGCACGTTGTTCCTTGTACGCGCCTTCGCCTGGATTCTTTGGATCGTATGTGTCAATCACTTCCGTGTTGCCGCCTCGGTCACGACCATCCCTACTGCCCCGCGCCTTGGGATCGGCAACCGGACCCGTTCCCTGCTCCGTTCGGCCTATATAGGGGTTCCCTGACGGGGTCTGAGAGCCGGGTGCTTTATAGATGACGCCTGTTTTGCAGGCATTATGCACGAGCGTCTCGAGGCGGCCAACGGCGTAGGTGTGCAGACCCTCGACCGTCAAATTGTACACTGGCACTCGTGATTCGCGACGCGCAACACGAGCGATCTTGAGACCGTAAGAATGCGGCGACAGGGTATCGTGCCCGCATCAATCGCATTTCATTAGATCGCCGGGACACCACAACGTCTTGGCTTTCGGTCTTCGCTCCGAGTCTTGGCGTTCGGTCTTGGCGTTCGGTCTTGGCCTTCGGTCTTGGCCTTCGGTCTTGGCCTTCGGTCTTGGCCTTCGGTCTTCGTTCCGAGTCTTGGGAGAAAGCCTTACCCTGGGAACGCCTGCCCGCGCGCTCTTCCCCTGCGACAAAATTGTTGCCGTTTTGTTCTTTACTTCTTCGGCGCTTTCGGCGATATTCGGCGCTGTAAATCAGTATGGTCATACGTGCGTTCGGGGTCCCGCGGGGCCCTTTTTTGATGCGTGCGAGCCACCCATGACGGCCGCAGCACATGCGATCAGAGGGGCCTGCCGATGAGCACCGCTCCTTCCGCTTGCTTGCGCTGCCGCGATGGCGGACCACGCGAATTGGCACAGCCCACCCCTGCGCGCCATGACAAGCTTCAAGCGGCTGCTGGCCGCGAAAAATACCTCACCGGGAGAGCATCTATGCCTGCACCACGCAAGCGCATGACGGACAGCGACGACGCCTTCTTCGCCGCGCTGGAACGGGGGTACACCGTCAAGGCCGCTGCGACACTCACGGGTGCTCGCGCCAGGCGCTGTATCGCCGGCGGATCACGGATCGTGCCTTCGATCAGCGCTGGCATGTGGTCGAATCCGCCCGCCTTAGGCGAAGACGGCTACGGACCAGGCGCCACAAGGCGCCGGTGCCGGTGTTTGAGCCGAGGGGCCGTGGCAAGGGGCGCAAGCCGCTCAGCGACGGCTTGCTGTTGGCGCGGTTGAAAGTGCTCCGGCCTGGCGCGTATCGCGAGAGTGCGGAGGACGCGGGCACAGATCGGGAAGCGCGCCGGTTGTTCCAGCGCATGATCCGGGAGGGCACGGTTTCCTGCGTGGAACTGTCGAAGAACGCGCCGCGCCGACCCTAGCCGCGGCAGACCCGTCCTACACGCCGCGCCGAACAACGGCCTTGTGGGTGGTCTCTTAAGGCGCTCTCGACTTGGGCTGGAGCGGAGACGAGGTCGACGCGGCGCTGGACTCTGGGGCTTGAGAGAGTCATGCAGCGGGTATCGATATTTTCATCCGACGTCACCCAAGGAGTTTCACTTCATGAGCCAGGCCCATAAGCGCAGCGAAGCCACGCCCGATCATCTCGATCCGCGTTTGAACCATCTGGCGATGTCGGATGCGGCGGAGCCTTTGTTTGAGGCGGTGAAGAAGCATATCGCGGAGAACGTGGCGCCGATCGAGGCGGAGTTTCACCGGCTGGGCGAAGGGCGCAAGGACCGCTGGTCGTGGGCGCCGGGGCAGCTGGAGCTCTTGGAGACGGCGAAGAACAAGGCGAAGGCGTCCGGGCTTTGGAACTTTTTCTTGCCGCATGCGGAGATCGGGCGCGGGCTGACCAACCTCGACTACGCCTATATCGCGGCGGAACTGGGCAAGCAGTCGCTGGCTTCGGAGTCGCTGAACTGTTCGGCGCCCGACACCGGCAATATGGAAGTGATCGAGCGTGTGGGTACCCCGGCGCAGAAGGAGCGCTGGTTGAAGCCGCTGCTCAACGGCGAGATCCGGTCTGCCTATGCGATGACGGAGCCGGGCGTTGCTTCGTCGGATGCGAAGAACATTTCGATGCGCGCCGAGCTTGTCGGCGACGAGTGGGTGCTCAACGGCGAGAAATACTACATCTCCGGCGCCGGCGATCCGCGCTGCAAGATCATGATCGTGATGGTGAAGTCGAGCCCGGATGCCGCCGCGCAGTTTCAGCACTCGCAAATTCTGGTGCCGATGGACACGCCGGGCGTGAAGATTTTGGGCGCGATGTCGGTGTTCGGCGAAGACCACGCGCCGCGCGGGCACATGCATCTGAAGTTCGACAACGTGCGCGTGCCGGCATCGAACATGCTGCTGGGCGAAGGTCGCGGGTTCGAGATTTCGCAGCTGCGACTGGGGCCGGGGCGCATTCATCACTGCATGCGCTCGATCGGTCAGGCGGAGCGGGCGCTCGATCTGATGGTCAAGCGCGGCGTCTCGCGCGAGGCGTTCGGCAAGCCGTTGATCAATCTGGGCAAGAACTTGGAGCTGGTCTCGCGGGCGCGCATCGACATCGAGGCGATGCGGTTGATGGTGCTGAAAGCGGCGCGCGCCATGGACGTGCTCGGCAATCGCGAAGCGCGGGTGTGGGTCTCGATGGTGAAGGCGATGGTGCCGGAGCGCGTGTGCCAGATCATCGATCAAGCGATGCAGATTCACGGCGCGACCGGCATCTCGCAATGGACGCCACTTGCCGAGATGTACGCGCATCAGCGCCATCTGCGCTTTGCCGACGGGCCGGATGAGGTGCATCACATGGTGGTCGGGCGCGCGGAATTGCAGCGGCATTGAGGAGCCACGTTCCATGAGCGAAGCCATTCTTGAGCCCGACCTGCCGATCGTCGATCCGCACCATCATCTGTGGGACCGGCCGACCGCCATCCTCAAGAACTTGCCGCCGTCCGATCACGGCTTCATGGACATCATCCGCGACATTCCGCGTTATCTGTTGGACGAGTTGCTGGCCGATCTGACGTGCGGCCACAACATCCGCGCGACCGTCTACATGGAGTGCGGGGCGATGTACCGCGCCGACGGGCCCGAGGCGCTGAAATGCGTCGGCGAGACGGAGTTCGTGAACGGCATCGCGGCGATGACGGCGAGCGGCATCTATGGCGGCGTGCGCGCTTGCGCCGGGATCGTGGGACACGTGGACCTGCGTCTCGGCGATGCAGCGGAGGATGTGTTGCGCTCCCATATCGCGGCAGGGCACGGGCGCTTTCGCGGCATTCGCCATTCGGCATCCTATGACGAGGATCCGAACGTGTTGGGGCCGCTGGCGGGGCGGAGTACTGAAGGGCTTTATCGCGCCGGCGCGTTTCGCGCGGGGTTCAAGCATCTGCATAAGCTTGGGCTCTCGTTCGATGCGTGGCTGTTGGAGCCGCAGCTGCCGGACCTGATCGATCTGGCGCGTGCGTTTCCGGAGACGACGATCGTGCTGGACCATGTGGGCACGCCGCTTGGCGTCGGACGCTATAAGGGCAAGCGCGAAGAGCGCTTCGCGACGTGGCAGGCCAACATCAAGGCGCTGGCGGCCTGCCCCAATGTCAATGTGAAGGTCGGCGGCTTGCCGATGCCGTTCGGCGGTTGGCGCGCACGGATGGCCGGGCCCAATGAAACTTCGGCGACGCTGGCCGCGCAGTGGAAGCCTTATGTCGAGGGCTGCATCGAAGCGTTCGGCGTGCGGCGTTGCATGTTCGAAAGCAACTTCCCGGTCGACCGCTTCGGTGCAACGTATGCGGCGCTTTGGAACGCGTTTAAGCGCTTGGCGGCGGGCTATTCGGCGGAGGAGAAGACGGCGCTGTTCAGTGGGACGGCGACAAGGGTGTACCGGTTGCACGTCGGATAGGGTATGATCGGCGCAGGCCCGGCACACTATTTTTGAAGCTGCCGCAGGTTGCGGCAAACGACTGGAGGCCAAGATGATCAGAAACATCTTTGTTGCTTGTGCGGCGTTCTCTCTGAGCGGGAGCGCCTTGATGGCCGCGGACGAGCCGGCGAAGCCGTCGTCGTGCGCGATGGTTCGGTCGATCGACTCTTGGACGCAGATCGACGAGACGCATGCGTATATCCACACGTCGCCGCGACGGAAGTTCAAAATTACCTTCGTTGCGCCCTGCCGGGAGCTGAAGTGGGCGATCTTCGCGCGGGTCGATACCCGGCTAAGCGCCGGCATGTGTTTGTCGGCCGGCGATGCGCTGGTGTTCGGGCGCGGAACGTCGTTTGCCGACGACCGCTTCGAATTCGAGGAGCGCTGCACGATCAGAGCGGTTGAGGCCGTGCCGTTCGAACAGAAGGAACCGATCCCGGCGAAGCCTGCGGAGACGCCACCCGCGCCGTAAGCGGTGCTGCACGCGATTGCCTGGGCGGTGCTCCAGCCAGACCGCTCAGCAATCCGTGAGCGGCGAACACGCGATTGTGTACGACAGCACCCGGCCCCACGGGTTCACAGTTGCACGCGGAAAAAACGTGCTCGAATCCGGGGGAACAATGGGTTTGTTGCGTCTCGCGCTCGCGATGGCGGTGCTGCTGGGTCACTTGCCGCTGGCGTCGTACAAATTCGTCAGTGCCGCGGTCGCGGTGCAGAGCTTTTACATTATCTCCGGCTTCTACATGGCGCTGGTGCTTGACGGGAAGTACCGGCGTGCGGGGCTCTTCTATTCGAACCGCTTGCTCCGGCTCGCGCCGGCCTATTTCACGGTGATGGTGATCGCGGCGGTGGCACTTTGGGGTTTCAACGCCAGCGCCACCGGCTCGCCTGAGATCTTTACACGGGCGTTCGCCAATCCTGCGACCGCCATCGTGATGGCGTTCGAGAACGTCTTTGTCGTCGGGCAGGAGCTTTTGTTCTGGGTGACGATCGGGGCGGATGGAGCTTTGGCATTCGATCCGTCGGGGCGCGTTGCCGGACGAAACCACGACGTTGGCTTGGCAGGCGCTGCTGGTGCCGCAGGCGTGGTCGCTTTCGATCGAGCTTATGTTCTATGCGCTCGCGCCGTTCTTCGCGCGGCTGAGCTGGCGGATGATCGCGGCGATCGCACTTGCGAGCCTCGCTCTGCGGTTTGGCGGGTTGCTGTTGCCCGTCAACTTCCCCATCTGGCAAGGCCGGCTCTTTCCGACGGCGTTGTTTCTCTTTCTTGCCGGCATGTTGGCGCATCGCGCCCTGCCTTTCGCGGCGCGATTGCCCAAGGCTTTGGGATGGGTATTGGGTCTTGCCGCCGTCATGCTCATCGGCGCTTTGCCGCTCAGCGGCATCGACCCGGCGGCGCAGCGTTGGATCACATTCGGCGCGGTCGCCTTCGCGACGCCGTTCATGTTCGCCACCTTCAAGGACGATGCTTTCGACCGCTGGATCGGCGAGCTTAGCTATCCGCTGTACCTGTGCCACTTGGTGGTGATCGGCGCCGTGCTGACGTTCGAGCCGCCGTTTGCGATGTGGATCGCGATCGGCGGGTCGGTGGCGTTGGCAGCGGCGCTGCTCGTGCTCATCGAGCAACCGGTCGACCGCTGGCGGCAACGCCGGGCGGCCTGACACCGGTCGCCTTAGCCGCGCAGTGTGGCGCCCGTGGCCTTGGCGACAGCGCCCTTGATCTTGGCGGCGGCCGCTTCGATCTCGGGTTCGGTCAAGGTGCGGTCCTTAGGTTGGAGGCGCACCGAGATCGCGAGCGATTTCTTGCCCGGCTCGATGCCCTGCCCCTCGTAGACGTCGAAGACAGTGACGCTTTCGATGAGGGTGCGGTCGGCGGTGGCTGCGGCTTTCACGATATCGCCGGCGGCCACTTTGGCGTCGACCAGGAAAGCGAAGTCGCGCTCGACGGCTTGGAACTCCGGCAAGTCGAGCTTCGGGCGCGCCTTGGTGGGCTTCGCTTTCGCGGTCGGCAGCGTTTCGAGCATGACTTCGAAGGCGGCGACGGGGCCGGTGAGGTCGAACGCCTGCAAGATGCGCGGGTGCAGTTCGCCGAAGAAGGCGAGCACGTTTTTTGGGCCGAGCCGGAGCGCGCCGGAGCGGCCAGGGTGATACCAAGCCGGCGCGTCGGCGGAGACTTGCGCGGCGTCACCCGTGACGCCGCAGGCTTCGAGGATGGCGAGCACGTCGGCCTTCGCTTGGAACACGTCGGCGTTCCAGGATTGCTTGCCCCAGTTGCGTGGGCCGCTGCCGAAGCGCAGACCGGAGGCCGCGGTCAGCTGTTCGCCAGGCTCCGCGCCGGTGAATTGCGGACCGACTTCGAAGAGGCCGTAGTCCTTGAGCCCGCGCGCTGCGTTGCGCTGCGCGGCGGCGAGGAGGCCCGGAAGCACATTTGGGCGCATCGCGTCGAGGTCGGCAGAGATCGGGTTCGCGACGAGTAGCGCTTCGGGGACCCCGCCGAACAGCTCGGCTTGCGCCTTGGAGACGAACGACCAGGTCATCGCCTCGTAGAGTCCACGTGCAGCGAGCGTGCGCTTGGCGGCGCGGACGCGTTTCTGCATCGGGGTCAGAACCGGGAGCGGCACGCCGGCGATGCGCGGCAATGGTGTCGACGGCACCTTGTCGAGGCCGGCGATGCGCACGACCTCTTCCACCAGATCGGCAGGGCCGTGGACGTCCGGGCGCCACGACGGCACTTGCACGCGGGTGCCGACGACGGCGCGGAAGCCCAAGCGATCCAGGATCGTCATCGCTTCGCCGGCGTGCATCTTCACGCCGCAGAGCTTTTCGATGAGGCCGGGATCGAACGTGATCTCGCGCTTCGTGTCGGGGACGCGGCCAGCGATCGTGACGTCCGACGGCTCGCCGCCGCAGAGGTCCATCACCAATTTCGTCGCGAGGTCGAGGCCCGGCGTCACGTATTCGGGATCGACGCCGCGCTCGAAGCGGTAGCGCGCGTCGGAGTTGATGGTGAGCTCGCGGCCTGTGCGTGCGGTGCGGATGGGGTCGAAGTAGGCGCTTTCGATGAAGACGTTCGTCGTCGTCTCGCTGACGCCGGTGGACTCGCCGCCCATCACGCCGCCCAAGCCCAGCACGCCGTTGTCGTCGGCAATGACGCACATTTCGGTATCGAGCTCGTACGTCTTCCCGTCGAGCGCCAAAACCGTCTCGCCCTTCTTGGCGAGGCGCGCGTGGATTTCGCCTTTGAGCTTGTCGGCGTCATAGACGTGCAGCGGCCGTGCGCGGTCGAGCGACAGCAGGTTCGTGATATCGACGAGGGCGGAGATCGGACGCAGGCCGACAGCCTTCAAACGCTGCTGCAGCCAGGCGGGCGATGGGCCATTCTTCACGCCCTTCACCGTGCGGCCGGCAAAAACCGGGCACGCGTTCTTTGCGGCGTCGTCGAAATGCAGGCCGATCGGGATTGCGTTCTTGAAGCGCGGAACGATCTTCGTTGCTTGTTCCGCCTTCAAGTGGCCGACGCCCGCCGCGGCAAGGTCGCGCGCGACGCCTCTGACACCGGTGCAGTCCGGGCGGTTCGGCGTGAGCTTGATCTCGATCACGGGGTCGGTCAGGCCCATGATCTTCGCGAACGGCTCACCGATCGGTGCATCTTCGGGCAGTTCGATAATCCCGTCGTGTTCTTGGCTCAGGCCCATCTCTCGTTCGGAGCAGAGCATGCCGTTCGACTCGACGCCGCGGATCGACGACTTCTTGAGTTCGAGCCCGGTGCCGGGGACGGTGACGCCCGCATGCGCGAAGACGCCCTTCATGCCGGCGCGCGCGTTCGGGGCGCCGCAGACGACCTGCAGCTTTTCCTTGCCGGTGTCGACGATGCAGACGCGCAGCTTGTCGGCGTTCGGATGTTTCTCCGCCGAGACGACGTAGGCGACGGTGAACGGCGCCAAGTCCTTCGCCTTGTCGTGGACGGATTCCACTTCGAGGCCAATATGGGTCAGCGTGTCGGCGATCTTCTCGACCGACGCATCGGTGTCGACGTGATCTTTGAGCCAGGAGAGGGTGAATTTCATCGGCTGAGACCTCCGGCGAGCGAGGGCAGATCCAAGGCGGAGAAGCCGTAGTGTTTCAGCCAGCGCAAATCGGCGTCGAAGAAGGCGCGCAGATCCGGGGCGCCGTATTTCAGCATGGCCAGGCGGTCGAGGCCCATGCCCCAGGCGAAGCCTTGGTACTTCGCCGGATCGTGGCCGCACATTTCGATGACCTTCGGATGCACCATGCCGCAGCCCAAGATCTCGAGCCAATCGTTGCCCTGCCCAAGCTTCACCTCGCCGCCGGAACGATCGCAGCGAATGTCGACTTCGGCGGAGGGCTCGGTGAAGGGGAAGTGCGAGGGGCGAAAGCGCATCTCGACCTTCGGGACTTCGAAGAGCGCGCGGCAGAATTCTTCGAGGATCCACTTCAGGTGGCCCATGTGCGAGCTTTCGTCGATTACGAGGCCTTCGATCTGGTGGAACATGGGCGTGTGGGTCTGGTCGCTGTCGAGGCGATAGACGCGGCCGGGGACGATGATACGGATCGGCGGCTTCGAGTTCAGCATCGTGCGGACCTGAACCGGCGAGGTGTGCGTGCGCAGGAGGTGGCGCGTGCCGTCGGGCTTGGCCTTCAGATAGAATGTGTCGTGCATCTGCCGCGCGGGATGTTCCGGCGGGATGTTCAGCTTGGTGAAGTTGTAGTCGTCGAGTTCGATGTCCGGACCTTCGGCGATGGCGAAGCCCATGTCGGCGAAGATCGCGGTTGCTTCATCGAGGATTTGGCTGACGGGGTGGATGCGGCCCTGCATCTCCGGGCGCGCGGGCAGCGTGACGTCGACACGCTCGGCCTTCAGCTTCGCTTCAAGCGCCACATCGCCGAGCGCGGTCTTGCGGGCCGCGAGAGCCGAAGTCACGCGGTCGCGCATGCCGTTGATGATCGGGCCTTGGGCCTTACGTTCGTCCGGGCTCATCGTGCCCAGCGTCTTCAGGGCGTCGCTGATCGAGCCCTTCTTGCCGAGCAGTTCGACGCGCGTCGCTTCGAGCGCGGCTTCGTCGCCACTGGCGGCGATGCGAGCGAGGGCTTCGCGTTCGAGTGAGGTTAGGTCCTGCATTTCAAATTCTCCAACGAATCGCTTCGCGCCGCTTGGGCGCAAGTTTACGCACTCCGGCCCGCTGGGTCAGAGGGTTCACGCGATTGAAGCGTCAGGAGATTGAAACGCTTACGCCTTCGCCGCGCTTACCGCCTGGTCGACCAGGGCCTTGAAGGCCTCGGGCTCGCGCACGGCGAGGTCTGCGAGAATCTTGCGGTCAACCGCAATACCCGCAATCCCGAGGCCGTTGATAAATCGGCCGTAGGTCAGACCGTGCTCGCGGACGGCAGCGTTGATGCGCTGAATCCAAAGAGCCCGGAAGTTGCGCTTGCGGTGCTTGCGGCCGATGTAGGCGTGTTGGCCCGACTTATCGACGGCCGCGTTCGCGGTCGTGATGTTGTTCTTGCGGCGGCCCTTGAACCCTTTGGCCTGCTTCAAGACCTTCTTGCGGCGAGCGTGGCTCGGTACCGCGCGTGGTGCACGTGACATGTTTGATCAGTCCTTACCGGTTATAGGGCATCCAAAGCTTTACGCGCGGCGTGTCACTCTCAGAGAGAATGAAGGTGCCTCTGGCGTGCAGCTTGCGCTTGGAAGAGCGCCGGATCAGACGGTGGCGTTTCATCACGCCGCCATGCTTCACCTTACCGGTGGCCGTCATTCTGAAGCGCTTCTTAGCGCCCGATTTGGTCTTCAACTTGGGCATTTCGGTCTCCTTATGCTGGAACGCGTTTGGAACCCTGGGGTTCCGGAACTGCCTGGGCATGCCCTGCCCGGCCGTTCGTGAGGGGCGGGAAATAGCCCGAAGACCTGGGAGAATTCAAGGGCCAGGCGATAAAAGCCGCCGCCTATCGGGACCGCCGGCCCCGTTTGGCCACATGGATGGGATACAAATGCCTCGAAACTCCATTAAAGGTGGCACACGTTCGGTTCGGGGGGGCATGAGATTGGACCGTCTGACGCTGTTGAACATATTTGTCGCGGTCGTCGATTCCGGGGGGCTGGCCGGGGCGGCCCGTAAGCTCAACATCTCGCCGTCCGCCGTGACGCGCGCCGTTCAGGAACTTGAGGCTCATCTCGGGGCGCAGCTGTTGACGCGCACCACGCGGGTCGTGCGGGCGACCGAGGCCGGCACGGCTTATGTCGATGAGTGTCGGCGTATCCTCAACGAGCTTGCGGAAGCCGAGAAGCTGGTCGCCGGGCTGCAGAGCGAACCTCGCGGGCACATTACGGTCACCGCACCCGGGTGGTTCGGTTCGCTTTACGTGACGCCGGTCGTCGCGGAGTACCTGCAGCGTCATCCCGGCGTGACCGCGACGTGTCTCTTTCTCGACCGCGTCGTCAACATGGTGGATGAAGGCGTCGACGTCGCGATCCGCATCGCCAAACTCGCGGACTCGTCGCTGCGCGCCACACGCGTCGGCAGTATGCGCGTCGTGGTGTGCGCATCGCCATCGTATCTTGATCGCTACGGCATACCGAAGACGCCGAACGAACTGGCGCAACACGCGACCGTGTCGGGGGCGGGTGTGACGCCGGGTCTCGCGTGGCGCTTGACCGACAAGGGCGGCCGCCAACACACCGCCAAACTGCAACCACGATTGACGGCGATGAACAACGAGACGGCGGTCGCCGCAGCCGTTGCGGGCCTCGGCCTCACGCAGCAGATGATCTACAAAGTAGCCGAACCCTTGCGCGCCGGGTTGCTGAAGATCGCGCTCAGCGACTACGAGCCGCAGCCGTTACCGGTCAACGTCATTCACCGGGAGGGGCGGCACGCCTCGCCCAAGGTGCGCATGTTCCTCGACTTGCTGATCGCGAGGCTGCAAGCCCTACCCGTCCTTCGTTGATCACCCGATTGTTGCTCGATCGAGAACGGTCCATTCGCCGCCGCGCGTATTCTTCCGCCCAAGTGACCATCGTAGGCTGCCGCGCCAACTTGAGGAGCGCGTTCATGACCACGACCGACGACAAGAGCAAAACGACGGATCACGTTGACGAGGCGAGTGCTGCGCCGAGCAGACGCGAGATTTTTGGCGCGGCCGCCGCGGCGGGACTTGGGACCGCGGCAATCACGCTCGGCACCGCAGACGAGGCGGAAGCGCGTCCTGCGCCACCGAAGAGCCCCGGCAAAGGAAAGATGGGCGTCAGGCTGACCTATCTTGGCGGGCCCACCTATTTGATCGAGATCGGTCATTTTCGAATCGTCTCCGACCCGGGCTTCGATCCGCAGGGCACCGAACGCATCGAAGGGCCAGGTCACGTGCTGACGAAGGTGATGCAGCCGCCCATTCCCGTCGACAAGATCGGTAAGATCGACCTTGTGCTTCTCAGCCACGCACAGCATCTCGACAATCTGGACAACGAAGGCCGGCGTCTGCTTGGCCGCGTCAAGCTCACGCTCACGACGCCCGACAGCGCGGCGATGAAACTGCCCGGCAAGCCCAAGGGGCTGAAACCTTGGGAAAGTACGGAGGTGCGCAACGGTGCCGGAGAACGGCTACGCATCACTGCAATGCCGGCCGTGCACACGAGCAACCCCGACCTGCGCGAGGCGGTCGGCGAAGTGACCGGCTTCATGCTGGAATGGGACGGTCAAGAGGACGGCGCACTTTACATCTCGGGCGACACGGTATGGATCGACGAGATGAACGAGATCGCGCGCAAGTACAAAGTCGGCACAGCGATCTTGCACCTTGGCGCGGCGAACGTGCCTGCGGTCGGCGACAACTATCTGACGATGAGCGCCGCGGACGGCGTGCGCGCGACCGAGGTCATGAAGATCAAGAACGTCTACCCGGCCCACTTCGAAGGCTGGCGGCACTTTACGCAGGGCAGCTGGTACATCGTTCGCGAGTTCGAGAAGGCGGGTCTCGCCAAGAAGCTTCATCTGCTCAAGCCCGGTGAAAGCGAAAGCGTGACCGTGTAACGCGCCGCCGGCACCGCCAGGAGGGGCTGGTGAGCGTCGCTACGTCCTTGGAGAGGCTGCGGGCGCGGCTGCGCCGGTTGAGCGCCGCGCGGCACCCGCATCTCGCCGTCATGACACGCGACGAAATCTACGATCGCGGCCGCATGATGGCGCCCGGAGGCCTATTGCTTGCCTCGATCGTGGCGGGTGTCTTGGAGTTGCGTGCCGGGATGCGCGTACTCGACATCGGCTGCGGCCGGGGCCAATCGTCAGCTTTCTTGGCATCGACGTTCGATGTCGATGTCGTCTCGATCGACTTATGGATTCGTGCAGAGGAGCGACGACACGCGGCCGAGAGCGCGGGTCTCGCCTCGCGGATCCGTTGCCTTGAAGGCGACATCACGCGCGGCCTGCCCGCCGACTTGGGGCGGTTCGATGCCGTGTTCGCACTGCAATCGTTTCATTCCTTTGGAGCGCGCCGCGGGATGATCCGGTATCTTGCTTCGCTGCTCGCCGCGGGCGGGCGTGTCGCGATCGGGCAGACGTGCTTTCGCGAAGAACCGGGGGAGTTGGCGGGCGCCTTCGCCGACACGGGCGGTTGGCACGCCGAGTACGGCAAATATCACTCGCCGCCATGGTGGGCCGAACGCTTTCGACAGAGTGGCGCCTTCGACGTGGAGCGGTGCGAGGAACTCCTTGACGGCGACGTCATGTGGGAAGACGACTTGCTCTATCGTGGCGATCGCGACGGCTGGACGGACGAGTTTCTGAGCCGCAACGCCTGGCTCATTCGTCAGATCCTGCAGGCACAGATCATCCCGCCGACGCTCACACATTTTGTGTTGTTGGCGCGGCGGCAACCATGAGCCCTCTCCCCTACGTTGCTCCTCGCCCAAAAGCTTCAACAGGGGGCAACGACGAAATTTTCCCGAGCCAAACCTCCTTCGAAGGAGACGGCGTCCGGGCAATCCCAAGGCATTCGGGGCTGGAACGGGCGGCGTTTTGGCCGCCCGCTTCACTTTACAGCGCGCGGCGCGAGAGCATCGCGAAGCGCGTCACCATTCCGATTGCCGCGGCTGCGAGACCTGCCGCAAGGCCGAGCCACACGCCGAAGCCCTGCATGCCCGCCGTGATGCCCAGGCCATAGGCCAACGCGAAGCCGACAAACCAATAGCTGAGGCCTGCGATCCACATCGGCACCGTCGCGTCCTTCAGGCCGCGGAGGCTAAGCTGCGCCGTCACTTGCAGAGCGTCGAACAGCTGGAAGAACGCGGCAACGTAGAGGAACGAGACGGCGAACCTCACGGCGTCGGCATTCGCCGGGTCACCGACGGGAATGTAGATGCCCACCAACGAACGCGGGATGAGCGCGATGATCGCGGCGCAGACGAGCATGAAGCCCGCGCCGATCGCGATGGCGCTCCACCCTGCCCTACGCACCCCATCGAGGTCGCGCGCGCCGGCGGCCAGCCCGACGCGAACGGTTGCGGCTAGGCTGATGCCGAGCGGGACCATGAAGGTGACGCTTGCTACATTCATCGCGATCTGATGCGCGGCCACGGAGGTCGCGCCGAATGTTCCCATGAGCAGGGTCGCGCTGTTGAAGAGCATCGCTTCAAAGACCATCGACATGCCCATCGGCGCGCCAAGCCGGAACACCTCCGTGAACTTCGCGCGATCGAAACGCGTAAAGCGGTGGAGAATGTGGTACTTTCTGAACGTTGGTGCGAACAACAGAACGCCCAGCATCGCAAAGAACGAGAATGCGTAGGCAAGTGCGCTTGCGATACCCGACCCCGTCACGCCCAACGCGGGCGCGCCGAAGTTGCCGTAGATCAAGACGTAGTTGCCCAAGATGTTGAACAACACGGTCGCAATGGCGATCGCGAGAACGGCGCCCTGCTTGTTCACCGCGGTTGCAAATCCACGCAACACGCCGAAGCCGAGAGCGAACGGCAAACCGAGGGCGACGGCGTGAACCCACGGTTCCGCCATCGCCGCTATGCTTGGGTCTTGACCTAAGAACAGCAAGACCGGTTTCGCCCAGATCAAGACCGTCATGAGCGGTAGAGAGAGCAAAATCACCGCCCAAAGGCCCATGCGCAATGCGGCCCGCGCGCGAGCGCGGTCGTTCGGATGCGCGCCCAGGATCTGCGCAATTATCGGTGACACGGCCATGACCGGGCCGTAGCCGATCAGCCAGGTGAAGTAGAACAACACCGCGCCGATGCTGGTCGCCGCGATCGCGTCCTTGCCGAGTTCGCCAACCATGATGATGTCGGCCGTCAGCGACCCGATTTGGGCCAACTGCATGGCGATCAGGGGCATGGCGAGCGTCAGCAATGCGCGCGCCTCGGCGAACCAGGGTTTCAGGAGTTCTCGCCTGGCGTCACGGTCGGAGGTTTCGAAATATGTGTTCATGGTCTTCAACATGGATCAGCTCGTTCAGTCCGCCCGGTCGTACTTCCGCTCGTTTCGATCGGGGTTTGACCAAGCAAACAAAAACCCCTCCGGAGCGTGCTCGGGAGGGGTGGCATCAGGTTCGGCCTGTTCGGGCTGAGACGCTAATCCATGGCTCCCTCACGAGCCCAAAGAACCGCACAACGCGGCGCCGAGAATCCGGCGCAGCCCGCAGCGGTCATTATGAGAATCGACGTGTTCATCAAATCGCCGGCTCGTGAGTGATGTCGCGCGAAGCCCCATGCCTCGCGCATGTGTCAGGTGGTACGTTGGGGATGGCGCTAAGTCAAGGCATGGGCGCCATGCGGCGCACGCAATGCTAGAGCTGTGGCGTCAAAGCCGCTGGGCGCGGATCAGCGGGGCGGTGTCGTAGATTTCCGCGTAGTCCGTAATCTTGCCGGCCGCCATGGTGACGAAGTCGACCTTTTCAAAATGCAGAGCCTTGCCGGTGCCATTGCTCTTCACGTCGACGGAGATGCGCACCGCAAAGCGGCGATCGGCCTGCCCCACGACTTCCTCGACCTTGAAGTTGGTCAGTGTCCAATTGTCGGCCAGCGCTTGAAAATACTGACGAACGTCATCTGTGCCGTGCCACTCGCCCGCTATCTCAACGCGGTTCGGCGTACCTACCGACCTCCAGTGAATGTGTTCGTCGAATATGGCTGCGAACGATTCCCCGCGGACGTATCCCGCATAGGCGTCTCGCAGCGCTTTTTCGTTTGGCCCCATCGATCAGTACCTCGACGCGCGTTCTAGAGGGCTGGTGTCGAATATTTCCTCATATGAGGTGCACTTGCCGTTTTCCATCGTGACGAGATCGACGCGTTCGACGCTTGCGCGCGCGCCGGTGTGCCGGTTGATCCCGATCACAGCCGAGCGGGCGACAAAGCGCCTGTCGTTCTGAGTCAGTATTTCCAACATGTCGATCTTCTGAAACGTCCAGTTGGCGGCGATGGCGACCAGGAATCCCTTCAGGCCGTCAACGCCGTGCCATTCGCCGGCGTGATCGAGCCGGTTTCGTGCTCCGACCGACTTGATCACGACGTTCTCGGCGAAAATGCTCAGAAGCGATTCAACTCTGCCGTCGGCGTAGGCGGCATAAGCGTCGTGAAGGATCTTCTCATTCGGGCCCATGACCTCAATTCACTCAAGATCGGCCTCAAGTCAACGCGGCAAGGTGCGAGGGGAGAGTTTAGCTCTCCCCTCGTTGTCTTCTTAGCCCTTCACACAGACGATTTGGCGCAAAGTGTGTACGACTTCCACGAGGTCGGCTTGCGCGGCCATGACGGCGTCGATGTCTTTGTAGGCCATCGGCGTTTCGTCGATGACGCCTGGGTCTTTGCGGCACTCCACGTGAGCAGTGGCCTGGATGTGGTCTTCGAGCGTGAAGCGTTCCTTTGCGGCCGTGCGCGACATGGCGCGGCCGGCGCCGTGCGAGCAGGACTCGAATGATTCCGGATTACCAAGGCCGCGCACGATGAAGGACTTCGCGCCCATCGAGCCCGGGATGATGCCGAATTCGCCCTTTCGGGCACGCACAGCGCCTTTCCGGGTCAGCCAGACGCGCTCGCCGAAGTGCTCTTCGCGCTCGACGTAGTTGTGGTGGCAGTTCACCGCTACATCGGCCGTTTCGAGGTCCGGCCAGGTTTCCTGCAGCACCGCCAGAACGGCGCCCATCATCACGTCGCGGTTCGAGCGCGCGTAGTCCTGCGCCCAACCGACGGCCTCAACGTAGTCGTTGAAGGCCTCAGAGCCCTCACCGAACCAAGCGAGGTCGCGGTCCGCGAGTTTGAGGCCCGCCGCTTCGATTTCCTCCTTCGCTTTCGCGATGAAATACTGACCGATGCGGTTGCCGATGCCGCGCGAGCCGGAGTGCAGCATCACCCAGACGCGATCCGCCTCGTCGAGGCAGATTTCGACAAAGTGGTTGCCGCCGCCGAGCGTGCCGATCTGCAGCGCCGCCGACTTCTTCTCCGCGATCTTTGGATGTTTCGCTTCGATCGCCTCGTAGCCCAGCTTGTGGCGCTGGTACCAGGCGGCTTCGGCGCGGCGCGGCGGTTGCTTATGCGACGCTTGGCCGACCGGGATCACGGATTCGATGCCGGAACGGATGCTTTTGAGCGAGTCCGGCAGGCGCGAGGCAGTAACGTTTGTCATCACGGCTGCCATGCCACAGCCGATGTCGACGCCGACCGCGGCCGGAATGATCGCGCCCTTCGTCGGGATAACCGAGCCGACCGTTGCGCCTTTGCCGAGGTGAACGTCGGGCATCACCGCGACGTGGCCGTGGATGAACGGAAGTTCGGCGATGTTTTTCAGCTGCTTGCGCGCTTCCGGTTCGACGGGGACGCCGTTCGTCCAGGCTTTGATCGGGACGCCTTTGGATTCGATGAGTTCGTGCATGTGTGTTCAGCGGGCGCCTGTTCGTGCTCGCTCCTTCTATCAGAATTGTAGAGTTGTTGTTGCCCTTCTCCCACAACGTGGGAGAAGGGCAACTGTTATTCAGCGTTCTCCAACGCGATGATCCAGTCGATCACGCTTTCGGAGAAGCCGTCGACGCGGGTCCAGTCGCCGGTGCCCACGCCGTTGCGGTAGGAGGCGACGTTGATCATGGTGCCTTCTCCTTTTGGCGCGGGTACTGCATCGTGCGATTGTTCGTCGGTGATGACGATCAGCCGTGTGCCTTTTTGATCAACCTCGGCCACGGCGCGGCCCAAATAGGTGCTCTGGTGCGGCTGGCTTTGCATGATCGCGTCGCGCAGAGCGAAGCCGCGGCGGGGCGGCACCTTCTTCACGTCGTTGGAGAACGTGAAGACTTCGACGTCCTCGCAGATCTCGCGGGCGAGAACGGCAAGGCCGCAGGCGGCGTCGACGCGGAGCATCTCCGAACGCGCCGACATGGCTGCGTCCATCGAGCCCGAAACGTCGACGAGGATCCGCGTCGTGCCCTCGAGCTTGGCGTGGCCTTCGAGGGAACGGAACATCGCTTTCTCGAGTTCCGGTTCGAAGTCCGGGGCATAGCGCGCGGCCGCGATGAAGCGATACGGCAGCACGCGGTCGGTGCGCATGGCATCAAGCGCGGTTGCAATCGCCTTCTTCGCCACACCCGCCGTCAGCATGCCGCGAAGGTTGCGCAAGAGCGCCAGCGCGCCGAGCTTCTTCTCGGCGATCAGGCGTTCAAACGTCTCCTTCTTGGCCGCGCCGGACGAGAGCTGCACCTCCCACGTGTCGGGCGAGGGCAGCGTACCGTCGACGAGCTGCTTCCAGACCTTTGCCTGATCCGCGGTTGCGGGCTTGGCGTGGGTCAAGAACAGTACGTCGCGCAGACGTACCGGTCCGTCACGGTCGTATTTCGCGAGCTGATAGGCGTCGAATTTCTCGAACGCTTTGGCCAGACCCTTCTTCACCTGTGCCGGGACCGGACGTTTCTTGCGCTGCTGCATCGGGCCGATGACGTCGGACCAATAGAGTGCCAAGAACTCCGTCATTTCGTCCGGGCGCTGAATGACGCGGGCGAGCGTTGCCGCCACGAGCGGACGGTGCTGCTCGCTTGCCGCCATGGCGCGCACAAGGAGAAGCGGCGCGTGGCGCAGCTTCTGCCGTTCGCGCGCGTCGATCGCGATTTCAGCCACCGTTTCCGGCGCCACTTTCGGGACGAGCGCTTGGATGCGGTCGGCGATCGCCTCGCCGTCTTCGTAGAACTGATCCTCCCAGAGCATGCAGTTCATGATCGAACGGCGAAGCTGCGCGTCGGGGCCAAACGTTCGCGCCGGCGCGCCTTCATGCGTGCGCGCTTTCTTGAAGCGCTTAAAGATATTGAGTTTGGCCATGACGGCGCGCTCCTTTGGTTGAGGTTGAAAAAATTCCGGCGGGGAACAGGCGACACTGCTATCCGGGGTTCCCCCCGGCGCTGCTCTGCCACTGAGCTACGGGTGCACAAAATATGGAGCACCCGGCGGGGATCGAACCCGCGACCAGCCGCGTAAAAGGCGAAGTAACAGATGTCTTCACCACCGCCGGACGGACGAAAGAAATCTCATGCGAAGCCGCGAAGGCACGTGAAGAAGTGACTTCGCGATCTTCGCGACTTCGCGTGAGGATTTCTCTTAGTCTACTGATGCAAGCTCTCGCCGTGGAGGGCGAGGTCTTGGCCTTCGCGTTCTTGGTCTGTGTCTACGCGCAAACCGATGAAGGCTTTGATGGCGGCCAGGATGCCCCAGGTTCCGGCAGCGCACCAGGCGATCGTCACGACGACGCCGACGGCTTGGATGCCGAGTTGGGCGGGGTTGCCGTCGATCAGGCCGCGCAAGCCTTCCGGTGCGGCTGCCGTGGCGCTGACTGCGCCGGTTGCGAAGACACCGGCGAGTAGGGTCCCTAGGATCCCGCCGACGCCGTGGACGCCAAAGACGTCGAGTGTGTCGTCGTACTTCATCCGCTGCTTCAGCTTCGTGCAGGCCCAATAGCAGACCGCCCCGGCGATCAGACCGATGACGATGCCGTGCCAGGGCAGAATGTAGCCCGACGCGGGCGTGATCGTGCCCAATCCTGCCACGGCGCCGGAGATGATGCCGAGCACAGAGGGTTTCTTGCGCTCATACCATTCGAGGCCCATCCACACGAGCGCGCCGGCGCAGGCGGCGAGGTGGGTCGCGACGATCGCGTAGACGGCGCGCGGGCCGGCGCTCAAAGCGGAGCCGCCGTTGAAGCCGAACCAGCCGACCCAAAGGAGACCCGTGCCGATGACGGCGAGCGAGAGGTCGAAGGGGGCTAGGTTCTCCTTGCCGAAACCGAGGCGGGGGCCGAGGAAATAGGCGGCGACGAGACCGGCGACGCCTGCATTGATGTGCACGACGGTGCCGCCGGCGAAATCGAGGACGCCCATGGTTCCGAGGAACCCTCCACCCCACACCCAATGCGCGATCGGCACGTAGACGATCATGAGCCAAAGAATGCAAAACGCGAGAAACGCATCGAAGCGAAGGCGCTCGGCCACGCTGCCGGCAACGAGTGCTACGGTGATGACGGCGAACGTCATCTGATAAATCATGAACAACGCCTCCGGGAGGTTGGTCGCGAGCGGGTTTGCGCTCTCCATCCCCATTCCCAGGAGTAAGAATCGATCAAGTGTGCCGATGACGCTTCCGCCGCCGACGAAGGCGAGCGAGTAGCCCGCGACGACCCAGAGGATCGAGACCAGCGCGGTTGCCGCCGCCGACTGCGCCATGGTTGCGAGTACGTTCTTGCGCCGGACCATGCCGGCGTAGAACAGCGCCAATCCCGGCAAGGTCATCATGAGGACGAGCGCCGTCGCTGCAATCATCCACGCGGTATCGGCAGCGTTGAAGGCGCTCTCGGTCATGGCAGGAACTCCAGGAAAACAGCGGTTAGTGGCGGAGCCAATTTCCTACTGTGGGACCGGCGCGTATGTCCACATCTACCGGATTGGTATTTGTGGGTTCGCGCGGATTGCGACGCGGGGCTGGGGAACAGGCGAGACTGCACTGCCCTTTCGGGCTTCCGATGCTCTGCCACTGAGCTAGGCCAGGCTTGCGCCTGACCGCGGGGATTCGAACCCCGCCACCCTCGGACTAGCGAAGTAACAGATCTCTTCACCACCAGCCTTTTCATGCAAAGTAGGTCATTCAACATTGGACAACGGGGAACGTTCGAGAGCGGATGTCGCACCGCTGATCGTCCGTAGACGTAGGTTCAGGCGGATCGTAGGCCGAAGGCTCGCTTGGATGCTTGCGGACAATGCCGGACTCGAAGTCACCTCGCTAAGGAGGCCAAGCTCTGGTTCTGCGATCCTGCGGGACGGGCGGTCCCGCTTTCGACGTTGACGAAGTATCCGATCTCTTCACCTCCGTTGACTCAGGGCTTCCAAGGGAACGGTCGAACTCGGATAGCCCCACATGGTGGAGCTCGGTTTCCAACGAAGTATCCGGGGTCTTCACCGCTTGGAACTTAGCGGCGGCGCAAACGGCCGCCACATTCTCTGTATACGAACTAATGCACTTGTCGCGGCGCTCAGATGATCGCGCGCCGCCAAGTGAGCCGATATTGCTCACTCTGCCATCGGCGGACGCGAGTCTCCTCGCCCGTTCCCTCCGGCAGGCCCCGCGCTTTGGGATCCGGGTCTCCCTGGCCGCCTGCGGCAGCCCTTCAATTCAGCGGAAGGGCAAAGAAAAACCCCTCCGAAGCTCGCGCTCGGGAGGGGTCCAAAGTCGAGGACCGGACAGCCTTCCGTCAGAAGGCCCCTCCGAGAGCGGCGCGCGCGCAGACGCTTGGCGCTTGGCGGCCAAGGTCAAAGGCGCTCAGTCGATTTTTCGATCTTCCGTACATGCGTCGCTCAAGTTTCTCGTGGTGCGCGGGCAAACCTCGCGCTAAGGGACGCGGCTTCTACGCTTGTCGATTCTTCAAGTCAAGCGGCGCGCGAGTGGTTTTTTCTCAAGTGCGACGCGAAGTACGGGTGGGATGGTTATCGGGCCCGTTTCGCCGATCGTCACCTGCGTCGTGTCACAAACACCGACGCAGGTGGCGCCGATGAAGAGACCACAGCCGATGTCGAACGATGAGTTGCCGAAGCGCGTGACGCCCAGGGCCACATCGTAGTCGCCGGGATAGTGCGCTTCGGCAAGGTAGCTGATCCTGATGCTGGCGATCACAAAGCGGAACGCGTTGCCGCGCTCTTCGCCGGCAAGGTCTCGTAGGAACGACACGCGGGCATCTTCGTAGAACGAGGCGAGCGCGACGTTATTGAGGTGCCCTTCCGCATCCATGTCGGAAAAGCGGGCGATGACCCTGCGGAAGTACGGGTAGCTGGCGCGGATGAGGCGGAAGGGTTCTGGTTTCATGACGGCAGTCAGTTGGCGTGCAGTTCGCGTGTTGTCAATGCGCGCGCAGCGAGGCGCTACGGCACGCTCCAACTCAGACACATCGTGCAGGGGATTTGGTGGCCGTAGAACATTAGCACGCCGACGCCCCCCTTTAGGGCGCCGTCGACGGCCCACACGAGCGGGCTCGGGTAAGTGCGCATGACCAACGCGAGGAACACGTTCAGCACCGACGCGCCGGCCAGCACCATCATCAGTGGCCCAAAGGCCGGCGACATGAGGACGAAGTGAGCGCCCACGATCGTCAGAATCGAGAGCATCATCTCTCGATCGTCGGCAGAGCGGCGCACTCGCAGAATGCGCACGAGCAGGATCATTTCGAGTGCGACCGCGATGCCCAGCGAGGCGATCTGGACCAAGCTGGGCGCACCGTAGGGCGCGGCGAGCGGCATGGCATAGACTACCGTCAGACCGCCTGCAACGGCCGCGCCTACGCCGAAGATCGGATAGCGCACGCGAAAGAAAAATGCTCCGAGGACGATCGAAATGCCCGCCACAATCAGAAACAATCCCCCGCTGCGGATCAGCGGGAACACTTCGGCTTGCGTCAAGTCGGCAATGGCGGTCGCGATGGGCATGACGGGAACGTATCACGGCGAACTTCATTTCCAGCGCCATTTGTTTCCCCCGCAGGGCAGCGCTAAGGTCTCTCATCAGAACATTGAGGAGACACCCATGGATTTTCGCATTCCGCAGGAGACAAAAGAGCTGCTTGGTCAACTCGATGCCTTCATCGAGCGCGAAATCAAGCCGCTTGAGAACCAGGACGACAACATCCGCTTCTTCGACCACCGGCGCGAGCATGCGCGCACGGATTGGGACAATGACGGATTGCCGCGCAAGGAATGGGAAGCGCTCTTGCGGGAGATGCGCCGGCGGGCAGACAAGGCGGGGTTCCTGCGCCTGGCGTTGCCGAAGGAATATGGCGGGCGGAACATCGGCAACCTTTCGATGGCGATCATTCGCGAGCATCTGGCGGCGAAGGGTCTGGGGCTGCACAACGATCTGCAGAACGAAGCGTCGATCGTGGGCAACTTCCCGCAGGTTCTGATGTTCCGCGATTTCGGCACGCCGAAGCAGAAGGAGGAGTTCGTCAACGGCATGCTAGCAGGCACGCACCGGCCGGCATTCGGGCTTACCGAGCCGAAGCATGGTTCCGACGCGACGTGGATGGAGACGCGCGCGGTTCGCGAGGGGAACGGCTGGCGCATCACGGGCGAGAAATTTTGGAACACGGGCGTGCATACGGCGAGCCACGACATGGTGTTCGCGCGCACGAGCGGGAACGACGGCGATGCGCGCGGGATCACGTGCTTCCTCGTCCCGATGAAGGCCGAGGGCGTGAAGATCGAGTTCTATTACTGGACGTTCAACATGCCGACGGACCACGCGCATGTGACGTTCAAGAACGTTTATGTGCCGGACGATGCGGTGTTCGGCCCGGTCGACAACGGGCTCGTGCTGGCGCGGCACTTCGTGCACGAGAACCGGATTCGTCAGGCGGCGTCGTCGCTGGGCGCGGGCGTCTATTGTTTGAACGAGTCGGTCGACTATGCGAAGGCGCGCAAGCCGTTCGGCAAGCCATTGGCGGCGAACCAGGCGATTCAGTTCCCAACCGTCGAGTTGATGACGCAGGCGGAGATGCTGCGCCTCTTGATCCAAAAGACCGCGTGGGAAATGGATCAGATGACGGGGCCGGAGATTCAGGTCTATCTCTCGGACAAAGTGTCGATGTGCAATTACTGGGCTAACCGGTTCTGCTGCGAGGCGGCGGACTGGGCGATGCAGGTGCATGGCGGCATGGGCTATTCGCGGCATAAGCCGTTCGAACACATCTATCGCCACCACCGCCGCTATCGCATCACGGAAGGGTCGGAGCAGATCCAGATGCGCAATGTGGCCGGGCATCTCTACGGGTTCTTGGGGAAGAATAAGAAGGCGGAGTGAGCGTGACACCTGATCTACCCGCGCACCCGATCGATGCGATCAAGGTACGCATTCGCGCGGACATTCGGACCGCGATGAGTGCCAAGCAAATGAACGAGGCGCGCGTGTTGCGTACGCTGCTCGCCGCCCTCGACAATGCGGAGGCGCATCCCGTGGCTCCCGGTCACACGCCTTACGTCGAGCATGCGTTCGGCGATAGGGCGGTCGAGGTTGCGCGCAAGGTGCTGACGGCCGACGACGTCGAAGCGGTCCTCAAAACCGAACGCGAGGAGCGCGCAGCTGCTGCGCGTGTCCTTGAGCAACATGGGAGAGTGGCGGAAGCGAGCGCGCTTATGTCCGAGGCCGCGCTTGTCGCCCGCTACATGCGCACCTAGCGCAACGTGGGCGGGCGCCGCTATGGGTTCTTTGGCAAGGACCGGAAGGCGGCGAGAGCAGTTGCACCCTTAAGGGATTGTGATTGGCCAAGCCCGTGCAGGAACGCGAGGAGTTGCCCGCTTTGTCGAGGGGAGTGAGATGCGTTTTTCTAAGATCATTTTGGCCGCCGCCGCCTTGGTTTTGGCGGCACCCGCGATCGCGGGCGACCTAAAGTTTACGGCGACGCTGCGCGGCGACAAGGAGCCGACGAACACGGGTTCGAAGGCGACGGGTGAGGCGAGGATCGTCGTGCACGGGGATACGCAGACCGTTGACGTTTCAGCCACGGTGAACGGGATCGCGCCTTCGGATTTTGCGACGCATCTCGCGCATGCGCCGGTTGGGCCTATGCATCTGCACATCTATGCTACGAACGGCGACGTGTCGTTGCTGCTGCCGTTCCCGATGGGGCCGGAGTATCAGGCGGCGGGCGGCGGGTTCACGTACAAGCGCACGGGCTATGCGTATGCCGAGGGCGCGAAGATCGTATCGTCGACGATCTCGTTCGACGACTTCGTGAATGCGATGAGAAGCGGCGCGGTCGTGTTCAACATTCACACCAACGCGTTTGGTGACGGCGAGATTAGCGGGAAGATTGAGGTGGCGAAGTAGGCGCCGGCCTCGATGGGCGTCATGGCGGGTGAGGAGCCGCAGCGGAGCATCCTAAGAGTTTGTCGTGTGTCTCGGATTCAAATCTCCGGACTCAACTAAGAGTTTGTCGTGTGTCCCCGAATTCCGCGTGTTTGCGTCGGGGTGCAATGTTGTCGGCCACAAACTTTGCAAGATCTCGCGCTGTCCGCACCTACCGAATTCGTCGCAATCGCCAAAAAACATCTTGCCAACAGGGGGCCGTCCACACATGTCCCCGAATTAGTACCGCTAATTCGTCTTCAACTTCGGCCAATATCCGGTGGCATCGCACTGGTAGGCAACAATCGAGTACTGCAACCGCTTTTCCTCGTGTTCAAGCTCAGCTGGCAACTGAAAGTCGATGTAGCGCAGGAAGCCAGATATTGTTGCACCAGGTGCGACCCGCTTGCTGCACTCATCGCCTACACAGTACCCCCCAGCGCTGCGGTTCTCGATGGGAAATCTTCGGCTACCAACAACGAGCGCGAACGCGTCACCTGCGCTATCGAGTGCTCCGGTGGAGTTTGGCCAATGGGCTGGGCTGAAGCAAAGATAGTGTTTGGTGTCGTTGGTGTAGTGAAGTTCAATTCGTTTGACGTCAGGACGGTCTGCGATACGAGGATGTATCATTATGGTATTGGTCTGCTGCTCACAGCCGGTCAACATGAGGCTGAAGAGAAGTCCAGCGCTAACGGTTCCGATCAAGTTGATCACAATACACCTCGCACATCATATGATCTGGGCTTCTCCAACCGTCAGGCATCTTTGAAAAATAGTTAAATGCTGCTCGCAAGGTAGTTCCGGGGAGCAAGGTAATTCCGCGGACATGTGACAAACTCTGAGTTCAGACAGGTCACTTGACTAGGTTGCGTGTTCCTATTATGTTCCAACATGGCTCGTTTGGCAAGAGCGGTTATGCCCGGGATCCCGAAATGGCTGAGTTCTGCGGATGTGACGCTGTTGACGTCGGAGAATTCGATGGCGTTCGTGTTGGCCGACTACCGGGTTTTTTACATGCCCCCGAATTGCCGGAACACGCCTTAACCTCTGGGTACATGGGGTTGTTTGCTCGAATTCTTCCCCCTACCCCCTCCCGCCGCGGCGCGGTGGGTCAGGTGTGGCCCATGACGCGCTTTGGTTTGTAGGGTTCTTCGAGGATTTTGATGTCTTCGGCGTCGAGCTTCAGCGTCAGCGCGGCGGTGGCGTCTTCGAGGTGGTTCGGTTTCGAGGCGCCGATGATGGGGGCGGTGATCGCGGGTTTGGTCAGCATCCAGGCCAGGGCCACTTGGGCGTTCGGGCGGCCGTGTTTCTTGGCGACGGAGGTGACGGCATCGACGACGCGGAAGTCTTGGTCGCGGTAGTAGAGCATGTGCGCGAACTCGTCCGAGGCGGCGCGCGAGGTTTCGGCGTTGGCGCCGCCGCCTTTGGTGTTTTCGCCGGCTTTGCGGTTGCCGGCGAGGAAGCCGCGGGCGAGCGGGCTCCACGGAATGACGCCGACGCCTTCGTTGAGGCAGAGCGGCAGCATCTCGCGCTCCTCCTCGCGGTAGACGAGGTTGTAATGCGGCTGCATGGAGACGAACGGGGCGAAGTTGTTGGTGCGTTGAATGCCCAGCGCCTTCATGAATTGCCAGGCGTGCATGGACGACGCGCCGAGGTAGAGCGCTTTGCCCGCCTTCACGACGTCGCTCAGCGCTTCCAGCGTTTCCTCAAGCGGCGTTTCGTAGTCGAAGCGGTGGATTTGGTAGAGGTCGATGTAGTCGGTGCCGAGGCGTTTAAGGCTGGCGTCGATCGCTTCCATGATGTGCTTGCGCGAGAGACCGCGGTCGTTGGGGCCCTTGCCCATGGGGTTGTAGACCTTGGTCGCGATCACGAGTTGGTCGCGCCGGGTGAGGTCCTTCAGGGCGCGGCCCGTGACCTCCTCGCTGGCGCCGAGGGAATACATGTCGGCGGTGTCGAAGAAGTTGATGCCGAGGTCGAGCGCCTGCTTGAAGAACGGGCGCGAGGCGGTGTCGTCCAGCACCCAGTCGCGCCACTTCGGCGTGCCGTAGGTCATGCAGCCGAGACAGAGGCGCGAGACTTTGAGGCCGGTCTTGCCGAGGCGGACATAATCCATGGAAATTCTCCGTGCGTTTCGCCATCTTTGCGCGAAATAGGGAGGAATGCCATGGCGAAGAGTTTTGCGGAGAAGCTGACGGGTGCCAAGCCCGCGCACGTGTCGACGATGACCGCCGCGTTATGGGGGATGCGGAAGGGCGACAAGCTCTTCATCGCGACGCCCATCATGGTGCGCGACTATATGAAGAAAATTCGCAGAGGCTCGTCGCGGACAATCGAGCAGATGCGGGCAGACTTTGCCAAAACCAACAAGGCCCATGGCACTTGTCCGATGACGTCCAGTATCTTTGCGCGCATTGCCGCCGAGGCGGCCATCGAGGAAATGGAAGATGGGAAGCCTGCGGACAAGATTACGCCGTTTTGGCGCCTGATCGACGAGAAGAGTCCGATTGCGAAGAAGCTATCTTGCGGACCTGCGTTCGTGGCCAAGATGCGGCGACAAGAGGGGATCGGATCGTCCCGATGAACGTCGCGCGGTACGCGGATGGACAGCTGTTTTGGCGCGACGTGGCGACGCCGCTGTGCGCGCGTCCTGTGCTCAACAACGTGTTCGTCGGCGTTTCGCACCGCGTGCGGAAAGAACTGCGCAAAGACATTCTGCGCTTGGGTGTGTTCGACGGCAGCGAACTGGTGCTTGGCGGGCTGAGGACGCCGCCGCATCGTTTGAACCTGGCGCATACCGGCCGCGGGATTGCTGGGATTGACGCGTTGGTGCGCCGCCTCGTGGACGATGAAGCTGCGATCCCCGGCGTTGTCGGCGAGCGGGCCGTTGCCGAGACATTCTCGGCACGCTGGGTGGCGGAAACCGGGCAAACCATTTCGACGCGCGAACGGCATGGCGCGGCGCAGAACCTCTATGAAGTTACGCGCGTACTGCCGCCCGCCCATGTCGCCGGCGCCATGCGGCCGGCACGGGCCGAAGAGCGGGAACTCATCTTACGCTGGGAGATGGCGTTCAGCGTCGATGCCGGACTGCCGGCGGCGGAGCGGGAGGCCGACTATATCGCGCGGTTCGTGGATGAGGGGCTTGGCGATGGGACGTTCTTCGTCTGGGAGGTCGATCGCACGCCCGTCGCGACGGCGCGGTTGCGGCGCGTGGCGGAGCTTGGGGCGCGGGTGTCCGGCGTTTATACGCCCAACGAGCGGCGCGGGCATGGATACGCGGCGGCGCTGACCGCCGCGCTTTCCGAGCGGGTGTTGGCAGTGGGCCAGTGGTGCTGTCTGTTCGCGGATGCCGACAACCCGCTCACCAACCGCATCTATCAGCGGATCGGCTACGCGAAGGTTGCGGCGTTCGCGGACATCATGTTCTCTGACGCCTAACACGGTATTGGAGTTGCGCATGTCCTATTTGAATTCCGCGTTGGTGGGTAAGCCCGGCCGCGCGCGTGCTTTGGCGACGCCTGCGCTCGTGCTCGATCTCAAGGCGTTCGAGCGCAATGTCGCGGCGATGCAGGAGCACTGCAATCGCGTCGGGTTGAAGCTGCGGGCGCATGCGAAGACGCACAAGTCGGTCGAGATTGCGCGGCGGCAGATCGCGGCGGGCGCGGTCGGACAGTGCTGCGCGAAGCTCGGCGAGGCGGAGGCGTTGGCCGAGGGCGGGATCGATGGATTGCTGATTACGTCGCCGGTGGTCACGGCTCAGGGGTTTGCACGGATGGCAAAGCTCAATGCGCGGCTGAACGATTTCATGATCGTCGCCGACAGTGCGGTTTGCGTCGAGGGCTACATGCGGGCGGCGACCGAGAGCGGCAAGCGCTTGAAGGTGCTGGTCGACGTCGACATTGGGTTGCACCGCACCGGCATTCGGCCGGGCGAACCGGCTTTGGCGCTCGCCAAGAGCATCGCGGCGTCGCCGCAGCTGCAGTTTGTGGGGCTGCAAGGTTATGCGGGCCAGTTGCAACATGTGCCGGAGTTTCAGGACCGGCGTTCGCAGTCGCTGGCGGCGCTCAAGCTGTTGGGCGAGACGCGCGATCTGATCGTCGCGGGCGGTATCCCCTGCCCCATCGTTTCGGGCGGCGGCACCGGCACGTACAACATCGACACGGAGGCGCAGGTGTTCACGGAGCTGCAGGCCGGCTCTTACATCTTCATGGACAAGCAGTATTGCGAGGTGAAGATTGCGAACGCGGCGCCGCTGCCGTTCGAGTCCGCGCTCTTCGTGCAGTCGACGGTGATCAGCGCAAACATGCCGGGCCTTGTTACGACCGACGCGGGATTGAAGTCATTTGCGACCGAGGCCGGTGCGCCGGTGCTGCACTCCGGGGCGCCGGAGGGGGCGAACTACTTCTTCTTCGGCGACGAGCAAGGCGGGATTATTCTGGGCGGCGCGGACAAGCATCTGCCGCTCGGCAGCGTCGTTAGCTGCACGGCGCCGCACTGCGATCCGACCGTGAACCTCTACGACGCCTATCATGTGGTCGACGGCGACCGGCTGGCCGCGATTTGGCCGATCGATGCGCGGGGCCGGTCGGCCTGATCACGGAAGCTGAACCGGCCGTTCATCGGCGGTTCATCGCGTGATTCAGAGAATTCCCGGGGGACCTTGGGGGAGGTTGAAGAATGGGAGCACAGGCCATGAAACTCTTGAGCAGATTGATCTTTGGCGCGGCCGCCCTCTGCGCGGCAACCTTCGCCTCGGCGGCTTCAGCCAAAGCCGACGATTTTGGCGTCTTTATCGGAACAAACGGCTTCGGCGTTCAGTACAGCAACTACGACCGCGGCTATTACGGCTATGCGCCAGTCTATAGCGGGTACTACGGCTACAATCGTGGATACGACCGGTGCCGCGATCGCTGGTACCGGCGTCATCACCGGCATTGCCGGAGCTATGGCGGATACGGGTACTACGGCAACTACTATCACCCGGGGCACTACGGCCATGGCTACTATCCGCACCATCGCCGGCATTACCGGGGCCATTGGTATCCCCGGCATCAGTGGAGAGGTAACTGGGGACACCATGACGGTTGGCGCGGCGGGCGCCACGGACATGGCCGCTGGCACGGCAACGGCCGGCATGGCGGCGGGCACGGCCGTCACGGCGGACACTAGCGGCGTTTCGAGGGGGAGCGCGGGCTCCCCCTTTTCAGTCGCGCTTCAAGTAGCCGTCAAGCCCGACGATTTCGTTGTAGCCCTTGAACGTGACGCGATCAATTGTTGCGTCAGGCTTGCCACGGAGAAGTCCCGCGTAGACTCGCTCCGCCGTGCGTGCTGCGGCCAGCAAGGCTGAAATCGGAAACAGGACCAAGCGATAGCCTAGCGCACCGAGTTCGGTGGCGCTCAGCATCGGCGTCTTGCCGTCTTCGACCATGTTGGCGACGAGCGGCGTGCCTTTGAAGCGGTCGGCGACGAGGCGAAGTTCTTGTTCGCTTTGCGGCGCTTCGACGAAGAGGAGGTCGGCGCCCGCCGTGAGGTAGGCTTCCGCGCGGCGAAGCGCTTCGTCCATATTGACGACACTGCGCGCGTCGGTGCGGGCGATGATGAGGAAGTCGCGGGACGTTCTGGCGCGTACCGCCGCGCGGATCTTGGCGGCGCCTTCCTCAAGCGTCACCACTTCCTTGCCGTCCATATGGCCGCACCGTTTGGGGAGGACTTGGTCTTCGAGTTGAATGGCCGCAGCGCCCGCCTGTTCATAGGCGCGGACGAGGCGCTCGACGTTGGCGGTGCCGCCGTGGCCGTTGTCGCCGTCGGCGATCAGCGGCGCGGGCGCTGCGGCCGCGGCGAGCGCGCGGACGCGCTCGGTCATTTCGGTGGCACTCACGATTCCGATGTCGGGCACGCCCAGGTGCGAGCCGGCCACGCCGAAGCCGGTCATGTAAACGGCCTCGGCGCCGGCGCGCGTCGCGATGCGGGCGGTCAGCGCGTCGTAGGCACCAGGGGCGATCAGGACGCCTTTCTGCAGACGATCCCGTAGAGTCATGACTTACTCATCATCCTTTACGGCGTCTGGCACGCGTTCCTCCGCCGGGATGGCATAGGCGCCAGTGAGCCAGCGGGAGAGGTCCACGTCAGCGCAGCGTTTGGAGCAGAAGGGGCGGAAGCGGAGTTGTTCGATTTCGCGTTTGCAGATCGGGCAATGGGAGACTTGGCTCATTGGTCGGCGCCTACGTCGAACTGCGCGCGGGCGAAGTTGGCGCGGGCCTCAAGACGCAGGCCGGCGCCTGCGTAGCGCCGGAGCGTCTGCTTCATGTCTTCGCCCTGGGCTTCGATCCAGCGCACGACCTCGGGCGCGGCGTAGGCGACGAGCTTCGTGCCCGGGCGCGCTTTGGCCTCGCGAGCAACGCGGCGGAGCAGCTCGGCCGCCACCGTCACGACCGTCCTGATGCGCCCGTGGCCATGGCAGGGATCGCAGACTTCGGAGAACAGTTTGGCGAGCGGCTCGCGCACGCGTTTGCGCGTCATCTCGACGAGGCCGAACTCGGACATCGGCAGGATCTGGGTGGGCGTGCGATCCTTCGAAACGCTTGACGCCAAGACGGTCAGGACTTGGCCGATGTTTTCCGGTTCGTTCAGATGGATGAAGTCGATGACGATTAGGCCGCCGATGCCGCGCAGTCTGAGCTGGCGGCCGATTTCGGCGGCAGCTTCGAGGTTGGTTCTGAGCGAGGTTTGCTCAAGACCCGTCGCCTCCGTGTAGCTGCCGGAGTTCACGTCGATCGAGGTCAACGCTTCAGTCGTCTCAAGCGTTATCCAGCCACCGGACGGGAGCCGCACACGCGGCTGCAGCAGGCATTCGATTTCGCCCTCGATGCTGTACTGGTCGAACAGTTCGCCCGGACCGTTGAAGAGTTGGATCTTGTCCACGGCCTCCGGCATCGTGCGAGCGCAGTAAGCGCGGGCTTGGGCTACGGCTTCAGCGTTGTCGATCAGCACGCGCGAGGTTTCATTGTCGACGCCGTCGCGCATCGTGCGCTCGACCGGGTCGAGGTCGTGGTAGAGCGTGGCTGGGACCTTCGCCATATTGCGGCGCGCTTGGATGATGCGCCACTCGTCGCCCAAGCGCGCGATGTCGGAGGCGATGTCGTCGCGCGTCGCGGAGAGCGCGGCCGTGCGCACGATGTAACCGGCGCCGGCGGCGGCGCGCGGATCGTTCGTGGCGACGTCGGTCATCAGCTCGGTCAGGCGCTTGCGTTCGTTCTCATCTTCGATGCGCCGCGATAGAGCGACGCCCGACTGGTTCGGCACCAGCACGACGAGGCGGCCTGCAATCGTGACGTTCGCGGAGAGGCGCGCGCCCTTTTCGCTGATCGGATCTTTGATCACTTGCACTAAGACCGCTTCGCCCTCGCGGACGCATTTGGTGATGCAGGGTTGGTCCATGAAGCTCGGCAAGTCGGCGAGGCAGCGGGCTTCGCGCGCCGCGAGGAAGCCTGCTTTCTCCAAGCCCAAATCGACAAAGGCTGCTTGCATGCCGGGGAGCACGCGCTGCACGCGGCCGAGCATAATGTTGCCGAGCAAACGATGGCCATGGCGGCCTTCGCGCGCGCCTTCGGCGGTGCGTTCGATGAAGAGCTCGCTTAAACGCGCTTCATCGACGAATGCGACCCGCGTTTCGGCGGGGCCGACATTGATCAGAACTTCGGTAGCCAAGACGATACCAAATGCGAGAGTTTCGATTGGACCCAGCTTAGCAGGTTCAGACCGCGCCGCATGCCTTAAGCAACTGAAAGGTTTCGGTTAGCGGCAAGCCGACCACATTGGTGTACGAGCCGTGGATCGCGGTGGCGAAGACAGCCGCGCGGCCTTGGATCGCGTAGCCGCCCGCTTTGCCCAAACCCTCAGCAGTTTGGACGTAGGCGGCTATTTCTTGCGCATCGAGGCGCCGGAACGCGACTTTCGTTTCAACGATCCGCGTGCGGAGCTTTCCTGTCGTATCAATCAGGGCCACTGCCGTGAGCACCGTGTGGCGACGCCCGGAGAGTAAACTCAAGCACTTCGTGACGGTGGCGTCATCTTCTGCTTTGGGGAGAATTCGGCGTCCGCACGCGACAACCGTGTCAGCGGCGAGGATGACGCCCTTGGTTCGCGCGGCGACCGCTTGGGCTTTCTCCGTCGCGATGCGTAACGCATGCGGGCGCGGAAGTTCGCGCGCGCAGACACTCTCGTCGATGTCCGCCGGCTCGACGCGCGCGGGCGTGATGCCGATCTGCTCAAGCAACGCGAGACGGCGCGGACTGGCGCTTGCCAGGATGAGGGGCATCAGCAGCAACACAACAATATGATCCCGTCATGGCCGGGCTTGACCCGGCCATCCAGGGACACGATGTGCGTGCTTAAACAGTTCGACCGCCGCGCTCGACGTTCCCTGGGTGGCCGGGTCGAGCCCGGCCATGACGAACGTTGTTTGAGCATGGCGAAGCGCTCGGCGCTATTTGCTGCGATAGACGATCCGGCCCTTTGTCAGATCGTAGGGGGTCATTTCGACGGTGACTTTGTCGCCGGCAAGCACGCGGATGCGGTTCTTGCGCATCTTGCCCGCCGTGTGCGCGACCACGATGTGTTCGTTGTCCAGCTTCACACGGAAGGTCGCGTTGGGGAGAAGCTCCACCACGGTGCCTTCGAAACTCAGCAGTTCTTCTTTCGCCATTCTTCCTTCTCATATCGAATTCGGCGCGGAGAATGGTGAGGCGACCGGCCAAAAGCAAGCAAATTAGGGCTCCGGCGCGGGGCGCGCGGCAAAGCGCTCCTTCAAAAAGCGGAAAATCGTGTCGCGGGCTTCGCGATATGCCGCAAGGCGCTGCTCGCGCGAGCCGTCGTAGGCGCTGGGATCGGGGACTTTCCAGTATTCCACGTCAACCGCCATCGCGCGGGTGATTTCCAGCGCCCGGTGGCGCGCTTGGGGACTTAGCGTGATGATCAGGTCGAATGACGTGTCGGCCAACATTTCGAAGGATTTCGGATGAAGGTGCGAGAGATCGATGCCTAATTCCTCCATCACCTCGACGGCCAACGGGTCGAGCACGCCGGCGCCAACGCCGCATGACTCGACATACACGTGCGTGCCGAAGAGATGCTTCATCAACGCGGCCGCCATCGGCGAGCGGATGGCGTTGTGGGTGCAAGAGAACAGCACCGCGTCGGGCAAATCTTCACCGTTCGGTCCGTGCGCCATCGTCAGACCTTGATGTGCAGCGCGCAGATCAGCGTGAAGAGACGCCGTGCTGTGTCGTGGTCGACGGTGATTTTTCCGGTCAGACGATCGCGCAGGAGCTGCGAGCCTTCGTCGTGCAAACCGCGGCGGCCCATGTCAATCGCTTCGATCTGCGAGGGCGAGGCGCTGCGGATGGCCTGATAGTAGGTGTCGCAGACGACGAAGTAGTCGCGGATCACGCGCTTCAGCGGCGTCAGCGAGAGAACGTGGGTCGCGTGCGTTTCGCCGGCCTCGTGCACGATGTGGAAGACGAGGCGGTTTTCTTGAATGCCCAAGCGCAGCACGTACGGGCCACGATCCTCCCCGCCTTCGGGGGCGAAGTGGTTTTGTTCCAACAGATCGAAGATCGCGATGCGGCGTTCGTGCTCCACGTCGGGACCGCGCGGTGCGATCGAGGCCTCATCCAGAACGACATCGACGAGGCGCGTGAGCGGCTTATCGGGCGTGTCCGTCATCGGTTCAATCTGATGCGAATGGAGTGCGCGTGGGCGGAGAGGCCTTCGGCGTCGGCGAGCGTTGCCGCGCTTTCGCCCAGTTGCGCGAGGGCGTCGCGCGTGCTGCCGATGATCGTTGTGCGCTTCATGAAGTCGAGTACCGAGAGTCCGGACGAGAAGCGCGCGGCGCGCGCCGTCGGCAACACATGGTTCGGGCCGCCGACATAGTCGCCGATTGCTTCTGGTGTGTGTGCGCCGAGGAAGATTGCGCCGGCGTGACGGACGCGGGCGGCAAACGCATGCGGGTCCGCGACGCAGAGTTGCAAGTGCTCGGGCGCGATGCGATCGGCGAGTGCTGGCGCTTCGGTCAGAGATTTGACGATGATGATTGCACCATGCGCTTCCCAACTTGCGCGGGCGATGTGTTGGCGCGGCAGTTGGGCGAGCTGGCGCTCGACCTCGATGGCGACGGCACGGCCGAAGGCTTCGTCATCGGTGATCAGGATGCTTTGCGCGGCTTCGTCGTGTTCGGCCTGCGCGAGCAGGTCGGCGGCGAGCCAGGCCGGATCATTCGCTTTGTCGGCAACGATCAGCACTTCCGAGGGACCGGCGATTGAGTCGATGCCGACTTGGCCGAAGACGTGGCGCTTGGCAGCGGCGACGTAGGCGTTGCCGGGGCCCACGATCTTGTCGACGGGCGCGATCGTGGCGGTCCCGTAGGCGAGTGCTGCAATCGCTTGCGCGCCGCCGATGCGGTAGATTTCGGTGACGCCGGAGAGATCGGCGGCCGCGAGAACGATGGGGTTCAGCTTGCCGTCGGGCGCGGGCGTGGCCGCAACCAGGCGCCTTACGCCGGCGAGGCGGGCCGGGATCGCGTTCATCAGCACGCTGGAGGGATAGGCGGCGAGGCCGCCCGGAACGTAGAGGCCCGCGGCGTCAACCGGTGTCCAGCGGGCACCGAGGGTGACACCTATCTCATCCGTGTACTGATCGTCGACCGGTTTGTGGCGGGCGTGGAAGGCTTCGATGCGGGTGGCGGCGTGCGTCAGAGCGTCGAGTGTTGTGGACGGAACTGCCGCCTTGGCGGCTGCGATTTCTTGCGGTGTGACCCGGAGATTGTTTGGGCCGAGGTCGAACCGATCGAATTTTCGCGTGAAGTCGAACAGCGCTTGGTCGCCGCGGGCTTGCACGTCGGCGATGATGTTGGCGACTGCTTGCGAGACGTCGTCGGCCGTCTCGCGCTTCTGCGATAGCAGTGCTGCAAAGCGGGCGGCGAAATCAGGTGCGGCGGCGGAGAAGAACGCGGGCATCGTCTATCCCAACGGCTCGTCGGCGACATCGCCATGGCCGGGCCGATTTTTCGTGGGCCAGGGTGCGGAGATATCGGTCAGCCACACGTCGAGGCATTCGACATCAAGCTTGATCGCGCCGCCGCCGGCGAAGGTGAGTTTCACGGCGCCGGCGAGCTCTCCATTCGGTTCGAAGGCGACGGTTAGGAGTTCGCTGACCGCGCCCATGGCACCGAGTTTGAGGCCCTGGGTTCGAACGCGCTGCACGGCATCGAAGTGAAGCGCGGAGCGCACGCGGCGGTAGGGAGCGTTCTTGTCGGCCTTGGCACTTTTGCCCTGTTCCGCCTGAATGTCTTCCCACATGAAGCGGTTGAAGAGGATCGCGAAGCGGCGCTTGGCCGGCTCATAACCCATGTCGCCCACTTGCGCGAGCGCATCCTGCAAATGGGCCGCGATGACGCTGAGGTCGATCGTATCGACGGCGCGAAGACGGAGGGCGGCGGTCATGCGGTGCGGTCGCTCGGGTTCAAGAGTCGCGGGAAAGTGCAGAAAAGCGAGCGGTTGTGCAAGCGCTCACTGCTGCTCACGTACGACCGTGCCGAACGGCGAGACTCAATCCTTCACGCGCTTGATGTCGGCGCCGAGGGCGGAGAGTTTCTCCTCGATGCGCTCGAAGCCGCGGTCGAGGTGGTAGACGCGGTTGACGACGGTTTCGCCTTCGGCAGCGAGGCCGGCGATGATCAGGCTCACCGAGGCGCGGAGGTCGGTTGCCATCACTTGCGCGCCGCGCAGGCGGGGCACGCCGCGGACCGTGGCGGTTTGATGCTCGATCGTGATGTCGGCGCCCATGCGCAGCAGCTCAGGCGCGTGCATGAAGCGGTTTTCGAAGATCGTTTCGGTGATGCGCGAGACGCCGTTCGCGGTCGCCATCAGCGCCATCAGCTGCGCCTGCATGTCGGTCGGGAAGCCGGGATACGGCTCCGTCGTGACGTCGACGCCGGTGTAGTGCGCGCCGTTGCGCGAGACGCGCAGGCCGCGGTTCGTCGGCGCGATCTTCACGCCCGCGCCTTCGAGCAACGGGATGACAGCGCCGATCGTGTCGCCTCTGGCGCCGACGAGTTCGACTTCGCCGCCGGTCGCAGCAACGGCCATCGCGTAGGTGCCGGTTTCGATGCGGTCGGGGATCACGGTGTAGCTTGCGCCCCGCAGCCGATCGACGCCTTCGATGACGAGCGTGCGCGTATCGAGGCCCGAGATCCTTGCGCCCATCGCTTGGAGACAGAGGCCGAGGTCGGTGATCTCAGGCTCCATGGCGGCGTTTTCGAGCACCGTCGTGCCCTTGGCCAAGCAGGCGGCCATCATCAGGTTCTCGGTCGCGCCGACCGACACGAACGGGAAGTTGAACGTGGCGCCGCGCAAACCGCCCGGCGCTTCGGCAATGACGTAACCGGCGTCGATTTCGATCTTCGCACCCATGGCCTCAAGGCCCTTGATGTGCAGATCGACGGGACGCGTACCGATGGCGCAGCCACCGGGGAGCGATACTTTTGCCTTGTGGCAACGTGCGAGCAGAGGTCCAATGACGAGAAAGCTCGCGCGCATTTTGCGCACGAGGTCGTAGGGCGCCTCAGTCGACGTGATGTTCTTCGCGTGGAGTTTCAGGACGCGGCCGACTTCAGCTTCCGCGTGACCGTTGCCGTTCATGGTGAGGCCGACGCCGAGGCCGCCGAGAATCGCGGCGAGCTGTGAGATGTCGGTCAGGTGTGGAACGCTCGCCAGCTGAAGCGGTTCGTCCGTCAGCAGGCTCGCGACCATGAGAGGGAGGGCTGCGTTCTTCGCGCCCGAGATGCGGACTTCGCCGCTTAGGCGGCGTCCCCCGCGAATTTGAATTCTGTCCACGCAACTGTCCCTAAGTGAATCCGCAAATCACTTGCGGGGAAGCTTATCGTGCGCGCCCATGTTCGCGCGCTCGAAATCGAGCGCGCAGGTCTACCCCGGCGGTGGGGGCTAAACAATGGCGGGGATGCCAGGATTCAGGCCGAATTTTTCCTGGATTCGGGCGGAATAGCGGCTGCGGCGGCCGCGTTTGGCTCAGCTTCGGGTTGAGCCTGCGCTCGGGCCTGGGCCTTGCGGCGCTTCAGGTTGGCGCGCAGAGCAGCGGCCAAGCGTTCGGCCTTAGCCACGTCCGCGGCGGATCCGGGCGGCTTTTGGTACTCACTCATGCTTCACCGTTCCGTCAGGCCGGTTGGCCCTTTCAGCGCCGGGGATTATATCTCCGCCTCAAGAAGGAGCAAACAAATGGCCTTGTTCGGATTGAAGAAGAAAGCGGTTATGCCTTCGGCGGCCGACGCGCTGCCGGGCCGGTCGAGCGAGATGCGCGTGCCGGAGAAGCACTATCTGTTCGACACGCCGTTGAAGCCGCCGTTTCCCGACGGGCTGGAGGTCGCGATGTTCGGGCTTGGCTGTTTTTGGGGGGCGGAGCGCAAGTTCTGGCAGCAAGAGGGCGTCTATTCGACGTCCGTCGGCTATGCCGCCGGGATGACGCCGAACCCGACTTACGAGGAAGTGTGCTCCGGCGGGACCGGGCACAACGAAGTCGTGCGCGTGGTGTTCGATCCGAAGAAAATCTCCTACGAGCAGCTGCTCAAGGTGTTTTGGGAGAACCACGACCCGACGCAAGGCATGCGGCAGGGCAACGATGTGGGGACACAGTATCGCTCCGGTATTTATGTCACGAGCCCGGCGCAGAAGGCTGCGGCGGAGGCTTCGCGGGCGGTGTTTCAGACGGCGCTGACGAAGGCCGGATACGGTCAGATCACGACCGAAATCCTGGACGGGCCGACCTTCTACTACGCGGAAACCTATCACCAGCAGTACCTGGCCAAGAACCCAGACGGGTACTGCGGCCTGGGCGGCTTGGAGGTCAGCTGCGATTGGCAAGTGCGTGGCCCTTTAGCCGAGTACAGAATAGCGTAGACGGGATCGGAAGGGGCCAGCGGCGACGTTTGGCCCCTTCTTTCTGATCCATGTTCTCCGTTTTCCGGGTCTCGGCGGCCCTTCCCTCTCCGTCCGGCGTGGGCTATAGGGACCGCCTCAGATTCAGCTGTTGTAGCGTAGTGGTAGCGCAACGCCTTGGTAAGGCGTAGGTCGTGGGTTCAATTCCCACCAACAGCACCATCCGTCACGCGCCGCGAACCGACATCGGTTTCGCGGCGCTTTTCTTTTCGGCGCCTCACTCTTTGGCGAGCCAGGAGGTGAGGCGACCGAGGGGCAAGCTCACACGATTGCGAAGGCGGCGGTGAACATGATGGCGGGGATTGGCGGCGCATAGCTCAGCAGCAACACCCAAACGCCCGCGACTAACGCGATCGCCGCCAGCGTGAGGACCAGCACCGCTGCCCAAACTTTCACGCCATGCGTTACGGGTTCGAGCCTCATCGCGCCGCGTTTCGTTCGGCGAGTTGGCGGAGGTTGTCTTCGTGATCGGCGCGGTCAAGGCGGTAGAAGGCGATTGCGGACATCATGGCCATCCAAAGCGAGAGGATGATGGGGACGTAGAACGCGCCGAGGCGCCATACGACGTCGGCGGGCACATCCTCCGGCTTGACGCCTGCCTTCAGGCCCGCGAGTGCGAGGACGACGGTCGCCCCCATCACGCCTAGGCCGGAGACCATTTTGCGTATGAACGTTGCGGCGGCCACGAACGTGCCCTCGGAACGGCGGCCGGTCTTAAGCTCCGACTGTTCCACGAGGTCAGCCATCATCGCGGCAGCTAGGACCTGAAAGCAGATGATGAGACCAACGTCGATGATGCCGGCGACCAGCACCAGCAGATAGATGAAGGTCGGCGTGCCAGTGTCCAGCAAACCAACCAGCTTCAAGACGATTGGCAATGGTGCGCCCAAGAAGGCGATCATGCCGATGATCATGGCGCCTCGTTTTTTACCGATCGTGCGGGTGACGATGGGTGCCATTACGGCACCAATGATCGCCGACACGAAGACGCCGAGCGTCAGGCCGCCGATTTGGAGCGGCGTGAACTTCCAGAAATACGTCGAGATGTAGAAGGCGAGCGCAGCGGACATGCCGGCGCCGATCGCGCCGAAGACGTTTGCGATGAAGAGCGCGACAAACGAACGGTTCGACAGCGTTTCGTAGACTTCTTGGAAGATCACGCGGAGCGTCAGGTACCGCTTGGGTGGCGCAGGCTTGAGGTAGGGAATGCGCGAATGTGTGCCGAGCGCGGAGGCAAGGATCGAGATACCGATGAGCGCTGCCGCGATCATACCGTAGGCCGCATAGGCGTCGCGGTTGAACTGGCCGGTCGTGGTCGCGGTCGCGAATGCGGGGAAAAGTGCCAAGAACATCATCACGGACATCGCATTGCCGCCGGTCCAGGCGAAAAAGAGCCGCCAAGAAATGAGCGTCGAGCGTTCGTCGTAGTTCGGCGTGAGTTCCGGCGTGAGGGCGGAAGACGGTGTTTCGTTGAAGGTGATGAAGGTTCGAATCAGAATGGCGAGCGACAGCAGGTACCAGAACAGCGCTTCGTTCGACCAGCCGACCGGCGGGTTCCACAGCAGGTAGTACGTCGCGGCCACCGGAACCGCCGAGGCGTAGAGAAACGGATGCCGCCGACCCCATTTCGAATGCAGATTGTCGGACCAGTAGCCGACGATGGGGTCGCTAATGGCATCGAAGATTAGCGCCAGTGTGATCGCAAGCCCCACCATGCCGGCGTCGAGGCCGATGACCTGACTATAGAAAATGAGCAGGAAGTAGGCGAAGCCGCCGTCCTTGATCCCATAAGCTACCGCACCAAAGCCGTAGGCGAGTTTCGTCCACAGCGGAAGCTGGTCAGTCGTCGGGACGGCTTTTTGCACGCGGGGAGTCCTTTGGTGGCCTCCTTGTTCCTACCATGGATTGAGTGCGTTGTTGGGAAGTTGTTTCTTCAGCGGACCGGGTAGAGAGACGAAACCTGGCCGTTGATCTTCAGCCGCTTCAGGTCCTTTTCCTTCATGTGCACGCGCACGCACTTGCCCATGAAGTTGCGGTGCTCGCACAGAACCCAGTCGCGGGCGCCCTTGATCTGGACGCTGGCGATCACGTCGTTGAATTGCAGCTTGGCCAGGCTGGGGACACTTTGCTCGAAGGTCAGAGCGCGGCCTTTGAAATTCGGCTGGTCAAAGACCGTGATAACCGTCGGCGGCAAGGCTGCGGGTGTGGTCGACAACACGGGCTGGGCCAGCGCGGCACCGGCGACCAAGAGTGCCGTGGCGGCGGCTGCAACAACGAACTTCGACATCAACTTCAAGCTCCTTAGCAAAGCGCCCCCGCTTTTGCGGCGGTCACATAGTCGCCGCGCGCGTCGAAGGCAACCGCCTAGAGCGCGAGGCCGGGCCATAGGGGGCGGCCCATCCACACGATCCTTGCAAAGCCGGCCTGAACCCGCGTCAAACGGTCCCTTCACGCGGCGTTCAGGAACGGGGCCCAACAGACGTTTGTTTACCTTGCCTATTTGGAAGCGCCGGGAGGTAGTGACCGGGCAACCGCCGGTTATCTGGCCGTGCTTCGCTATTTTGCGAGCTTCGCCTTGACGTAGTCCCAGTAGGTCAGCGATCTGCCCGCAAGCGTGAACTTCGCGTTCTTCCAGTCGCGGGCCTCGTTGGGCTCCGTGCCGTAATATTGTTCGACGCCGTAGTCTTTCAGTTCGGCGTTCGTGGCGACGACGAAGCGGCCATTGATCAGGTTGCCGTCGGCGTCCTTCGTGTAGTCGACCAGTTTGATCGGGCGCCAGTTCCAGAAGCCGGCACCGAGAGCCGGCGCGGTGCGTGGAAATTGCGAACCGACGGGGCCGCGCGTCACTTGGCGGTCAGGGTTTGAGTCCACGTATCGCACGGTGCCGTCATCTTCGACTTTGTAGACGTACACAACGTGTCCCCACGGATCGTAGACGATCGAACCGGGCCGGATGGCACCGCGCTCGATCCTCGGCGAGTAGAAATCACTGGCGCTGTAGCCGGTGTCGTAAGTGTGTTCGATGCGAAACATCGCGGTGGAGACTGTGCCGCGCAGTGCGAGCAGCAACTTCACCGGATCGGTGTCGGCTTGCCATTCGAGCTGCAGGCGCGCGACGACTTGGTTGCCGGCGTCGGAGAAGCGGAAGTCCGGCGTCGGGCCGGAGCGCGACATGACGTAGAGCGGATAGGAGAACGGTAAGCCGTTCTTCCAGGCGAAGTAAGCGCGAAGCTGATAGACGAAGTCGGCGCAGTCGCCGTCCATCTTCAGGTCCGGCGGGTCCGTGTCACGGTACGGGTTTGCCGCGCTCTTGAAGCACGCCGCCGGATCGCTGCAGTTGCTTTCGCCAAAGCCCGCGACGAAGGCGCCGAACTTCTCCTCATCGGCCGCGTCCCAGTGGTCTTTCGTGATCTTCCACGTTCCGGGCGCGGCGTGCGCCGTGACGGCTGCAACGAAAAGACCTGCGATCCCTAGAAAGACTTTGCCGATCATGCCCAACATCCTGCCCCGGCACTATTCATGCCGGTTCAGGCGACGAAGGCAAGAGAGCGCCGGTTGCGCCCCATTTCTGCGGTTTGCAATGCCCTACTGGAGGCGGTCCAGCATGAGCAGCGCAATGACGACGGCGCCGAGACCGCCAAGCAGGTTCAAGCCGAAATAGGTCGACAGCGAGACGCCGCCCACTATCCCGCCGTGGGCCGTCTGATAATCGCCGTACTGGCGCCAACCGGCGATCGTTCGCCAGATCACAAAGACGACAACGAGTCCGGCAATGATCGCGTCGTAGGCCACGTGGCGCGTTGTTGGGTCGATGACGGCCGCAAACAGCGCGTCGCCGGCGCGATAGGCGTAAGCGCGATAGGCCTCGAGCAGTTGCATCGGTCCCGACGCGATCTCAAAGCCGCCCGTCGACTGCGCCAGGCTGATCACGGCCAATGCGGCGGTGACGACGCCGGCGATTCGCAACGGCGCGTGCAGCGAGAAGATGTGCGCAGGCAGCTTTTTGAACTCGTACCAAGCGGACGAGAACGAGTGCACCATCGCGTGGCCGAAGTAGTTGAACAATTCCCAGCCGATGTTGCTAACGATACCGGAAAACGCGGTCAGCCAAACCCAATGCATCAGAGGCAATTCAACTGTGTCGCTCATCGTTCAACTCCCCAGCGTTGCGACCACGGCGACAATTCCACTCCCGGATTGTGGCCGCTTCTTGACGGGCCTGTGCTCGCTTCGTTCCACAGAGATGACGAAAAATGCGGCAAAAGCGGGCAACCAACGGGACGTGAATCGGTGCTAAACTGCTTCGCAAAGGACATCCCAACATTACTCTCGAAGTGCCCAAGTCATTGAACATTGCGCATCGCGGCGGTGCGGGCCTGCGGCCCGAAAATACGCTCGCCGCGTTCGCGCATGCGCTTGACGTCGGCTGCGATGGGTTCGAGCTCGACGTGCATGTGGCGAAGGACGGGACCGTCGTTGTCTTTCATGATGAGGCATTGAAACCAGAGATCGTGCGCGATCCGGGCGGGCGCTGGCTTGAAGGTCCGCCGCCGCTGATCAAAGATTTGCCGTACGCGGACCTGCAGAGCTACGACATCGGACGGCTGAAGCCGGGATCGAAATATGCGCAGCGCCATCCGGATCAGATGCCGCACGACGGCGAGAAAATTCCCCGCCTCGCGGATGTAATCTGGCTGATTAAGCGCTCCGGCGGGTCGGAGCGGCTGTGGGTGGAGCTCAAGACCAACTTCTTGGATCGGACGCGAACGGTATCGCCGCAGGCGATGGCGGAAGCCGTGATCCGCGTTCTGAAGCGCGAGAAATTTTTGGATCGTACGGTGCTGGTCGGGTTCGACTGGCCGGCGTTGATTGCGGCAAAGAAGCTCGCGCCAAAGGTGGAGTGCTGGTTCACGACCTTGCCGCAGACGTGGTTTGGCGATGGCGCTGTGCCGGCGGAGCATGGGCCGCCGCCGAAGGCTGAGCTTGAGAAGTTGCGTGCGCTGGAACGCGACACTGCGCCTTGGACCGGCGGTTTCGACAGGGGCAAATACGGCTCGGTGATCAAGGCTGCAAAGGCGGCGGGTGCCGACGGGTGGTTTCCGTTCTTTGCCGACATCAATCGGGTGACCCTGCAGGAAGCGCGAGAGCAAGGGCTGAAAGTCGGTGCCTGGACGGTCAACGAGAGCAACGACTTGGCGCGGTTGGCCGACCTCGGTGTTGATGGGTTGTGCACGGACTATCCGAACCGGCTTCAGGCTGTGCTGAAGGGGCTCTGAACGTCCCAGGTGTGATTAGTATCAACGGGGCGGAAATTGCCTTCGGCGCGGTTTGCCGCCAGAATACGCGTTCTGTCCATTTGGTCGGGTCCTAGAACAATGGTTTCGCTGCGTTTCGCTGTGCTTGCCGGGTTTGCGCTGCCGCTGTCGGCGTGCGCGAGCTGGGGCGTCTTGCCGTCGACGGTCGAGACGACCGAATCGCCGTTTCAGAGCTACAAGAGCGCAGAGGATGCCTATGCACAGGTGAAGCCGTTCGTCACGACGTCGAAGGAACTGAAGACGCGCGGCTTCGATCCGTACACGACGCCGAACATCAAGGTGCTGAATTACCTCGACCTGGTGCCGCGATTCTTGCCACAGCAGTCGATGAAGACCGAAGACCTGGATCCGGCTGTGCAGGCTTGCCTCACCGCGCGCGATCAGTGCGCGGGATGGCTGGCGGAGCCTTCGATCTCTTCGAAGGATCGCACGGGCAACGTCGCGCTTGACGTGCTGGGGTTTGAACGGGAGACGACGTCGACCGGTTGGAAGGCGTCGATGCTGTTGCTGATTCAGAATGGGGTGGTTGTTTACAAGCTTTGGTCAGGGACGCCCGCGATCCGCGAGGTGAAGACCGAGACGAAGCCGCTAGGCCCGCTGCAGGATTTGTCGGGACCGGCCGCCTCCGCCATTAGCGGCGCGGTGAAACCCTGACGCAACGCATCGCCGTCGTCGGCGGCGCCGGGTCGTTCGGTGGGCGGCTGGTTCGCAACCTTTTGGCCACGACCGACTGCCACGTGATCCTGTGCGGGCGCTCGGCGGCGAAGCTGCAAGCTTTCATCGATGCGTTGCCCGCGGGCGGACAACGCGTGTCGAGCACGGTGCTTGATCGCGAGCACGCCACTGCGGCCGACATCGCGGCTCTTAATGCGCTTTGTATCGTTGATGCGGCGGGGCCGTTTCAAGCACAGAACTTGCGGTTCGCTCGCGCCGTTATCGATGCACGTTGCCACTATATCGATCTGGCCGACGCGCGCGATTTCGTGGCCGCTTTTCCGACACTTGATGCTGCTGCGAAAGCGCGCGGCGTGTTGGCGGTCACTGGCGCGAGTACGACGCCGGCCCTTACGCATGCCGTGCTTGACGAGGTGACGCGCGGGTGGACGCGGGTCGATAGCGTCGAGGTCGGAATCTCGCCCGGCGGCGGGACATCGTTCGGGTTGGCGGTCATCCAAGCGATCTTGAGCTATGTCGGACAGCCCGTGCGCGTATGGCGGCATGGGCGGTGGGACACGGCGCCCGGATGGAGCCTCAGTGTGCGGCGGGCGGTGGGCGAAGCGGGCAAGCGGTGGCTCTCGTTGTGCGATACGCCGGACCTCGATCTCATCCCACAGCGGTTTCCGAGTGTGCGGCACGCGGTTTTTCGCGCTGGGCTGGAACTCTCCGTTTTGCATTGGGCGCTTTGGGCCTTGGGACTTCTGGTGCGCTTTGGGCTGATGCGCAGTTTGAAGCCGCTCGCCGAGCCCTTGCGCGATGCCGCGGAGTTTACCCGCCGCTTCGGCAGCGACACCGGCGGCATGCTGGTGGAAGTTTCCGGCGTCTACGGTGACGGTTCGCATTTGAAGACGGTTTGGTCGCTGACCGCGGATGCGGGCGACGGGCCTGAGATTCCGACATTTGGGGCGCTGTGCATCGTTCGCGGGCTACTCGACGGGCGTCTCACACAAACCGGAGCTACGGCCTGTGTCGGCATGCTCGACCTCGCAGCGTTTGAGCGCGAGTTCAAGCGCTTCGACATTCGCACGGCACGCGAGACAACGCGGCTGGAGGCGGGTCCACTGTTTGAACGCGCGTTGGAAGCGTTTCAGGGGATGCCCGCCAAGGTGCGCGCAGCGCATGCGCCGGATCCCGCGTGTGAGCTGCAGGGGCGGGTCGACATCGACGGCGCAGCTCATCCGATTGGGCACGTGATCGCGCGGATGTTCGGCTTTCCTGCGAGCGCCCGCGAACAGGCCGCATTCGTCACGATCGAGCGCGAAGAGGAGGGTGAAACCTGGATACGGCGCTTTGGGCCGACCGTGTTCATGAGCCGTCTGCAGGCAGCGCGGACAACGAACCGTCTGGTGGAACGCTTCGGCGTTTTCGCGTTCGATCTCAATGGGCGTGCGGACGAAAAGGGGTTCGAGCTTTCAATTGCAGGTGCCCGGCTGTGCGGTGTGCCGCTCCCGTCCGCACTCGTCCCGGCGACGCGGGCGTGTGCTTCGACCGATGAGCAGGGGCGCTACCGCTTCGATGTCACGATCACCCTGCCCTTCGTGGGACGACTCGTGCGTTATCGCGGTTGGTTGGAGCCGCGGCAGTTGCGATTGCAGGGTTAGGACTTCTTCTTGCGGTGCGCGCCGGCCAACTTGGCGATGGCTTCGACGCGCGTGGAGACACCCAGCTTCGCTTTCGCGTTACGGGCGTGATACCGGACGGTGCGCTCGCTGATGCCAACGATCTTGGCGATCTCGCGGTCGGTTTTCCCAAGTCCGATCCAACGGATGCATTCGGCTTCGCGATTGGTGAGATCTTCGCTTGACGCGCCGCGTGTTTGCAGTTGCTGCAACCGATCGAACACGACGTGCGCCGCTGTGAGTAGAATCGCCCGATTCAACGGGGTATCCTCAGGGCCCGCTCCGTTCAAACAGACGAGCAAGACGAGCTTGCCGGCGCGATGAACAGGCAGAGCCAGAGGCATGCCCTCCCGCAAGATCGGCGGCAGAGTTTGCGCCCATTGCTTCGGTGCAACGCCCTCAGCTTGCCTAATGTCTTCGAGATTGAACGGCGCACCTTCGCGCACCGCGCGCACGTAGGTCGGGTGGCTCGTCATCGGTTGGCGGCGATCGAAAGCCACCATCGTGGTCTTGAGATCGGTCGTGAACAGAAGTGCGAGCCGGAGTGGACCCGGTAGCTTTCCGCCATCGAGAATGACGGTCATCGTGTAACCGAAACGCTCGGCAAGGCCAAAAAATGCGCGACCGAGTTGGGGCACCGAACGAGCTTCAAACGCTTCGTCCAAGAAACTGTTGAAGAGGTTTCTCAGCATGCAGTGGCCATTGCTATCGATCGCCACGCAGAATTCTAAGCACGGCCTGCGTTCGGTTGGCCACGCCAAGTTTGATCTTCGCGTTGTCGATGTGGAAGCGCACGGTGCGCGCGGCGACTCCCATGGCCTGCCCGATTTCGGCGTCGGACTTTCCGCTCGCGGCCAGCCGCAACGCCTCCTCTTCACGGGGGCTCAGTTGCGCGGTCGGCGTTTCTGCGAGCTCAATATCTCGCAAACGCTCGCACGCCATGCGCGACGCGACCGTCAAGACCGAACGTGCCGTCGCGCCAGCGTCGCCGTCAGCTCCCGCGTAGCCGATGTTCAAGACAGTGCGCGGATCAAGGCTAATGTTGATTGAGAGCCCTTCGAAGCCTCGCCACGGCGGCAGGAGCTTCCAGAATGCCTCGGGCTCAAGCCCCAGCTTGATCCGAATTTCAGTCAGCGACATCGGTTCCGGCGATGCCCATGCGACTTGCAAGGCCGGGTTGTTCGCCAGGGGACTGCGCTGTGCGATCGTCTTCGCTTCTTCGAGCGAGCGCGCCGAGAACATGACCACGCGGCCCGGGTCCGTCATCGCCTTCGATGCATCGTTGATGACAATATTGGTGAACTTGAATAGCGCCGCTACCGGCAACAGCGCCTTGCCGACAACGTCGGGCGTTTGCGCATCATCGAGCCGATACGCAAAATCTCGAAGGGCGGTAGCTACATTGTCGTCGTTCGTCACGTTGGCGTACGCAATCTCGTGGTGCGCCGCGCTGAATACGCGCCGCCGCGAAAACGAGAGCCCGGCACGACGCGCCACTGTTTCTCCCGCCGTTGTCAGAGCTAAGCGAACCTGCCCGTGGAGGCTGCTGACCTAAGCGGCAGGTTTCCCGCTGATGCTGCCGAATTTCTCCGGTAGATTGTACCCGGACCGCAGGAGATGCGAGTCCGGGTTCAGCCTTGGGACAATCTCACCCGACGGCGCTCTTATTTCGGCGCCATCACCATGACCATTTGACGGCCTTCGAGTTTGGGCTCTTGCTCGACTTTGCCAATCGGTTCGACGTCGCGCTTGACCTTCTGAAGCAGCTCCATGCCGATATCCATGTGCGCCATCTCGCGGCCGCGGAAGCGCAACGTGACCTTCACCTTATCGCCTTCCTCGAAGAAGCGTTTGATGGAGCGCATTTTCACGTCGTAATCGTGATCGTCGATCATCGGCCGGAGCTTGATCTCCTTGATCTCGATGATCTTTTGATGTTTGCGCGCTTCGGCTGCTTTCTTCTGTTCTTGGTATTTGTACTTGCCGAAGTCCATGATCTTGGCGACGGGGGGCTTGGCCATCGGCGCGACCTCGACCAGGTCGAGACCTTCGGATTGCGCGAGCTTGAGAGCATCGAATTTGCTCATCACGCCGCGTTTGCCGCCGTCGTCGTCGATCACCAACAATTCGTGGGCGTTGATGAACTCATTGATGCGCGGCCCGTCTTTCGAGGGCGGCGTTGTGGCTTGGTAGGGACGTCTAACGATTGGGTCATCTCCTTTGGGTTTGCCCAGGACTCCGGCAACGCGTTACAGGCCCCGCCGCGCCGGCACCCGAAGCGGCTTCGCCCGGTTTGCCTGCAACGGTGGTTTCACCTTCGCATTGTCCCTTGAGCGTCACCCTCTGGCCGGCGGGTCTGATGGGACCTGGTCCGCGCCGCAAGACGCATCCTAGGTCGGCAAAGACGGCGCGCCGGTTTGCACCGGTGCGCCGCCAAGCTGTTACAGAATAGGACATGAGATGCCTGAGGCCAAGCGCTTTGGCGCCCTGGCGTTCGTGTTTTAGACCATATCCGGTGGGGTCGACTCGGTCTGGAGCAGTTTGATGACGGCATCGAGAGCCATCGTTTCCTGCTTCTCCGAGCCCAGGCGGCGGATCGAGACGGTGCGCTCTTCTGCTTCCTTGCGGCCGACGACCAACAGGTAGGGGACCTTGGCCAGCGAGTGTTCGCGGACCTTGTAGTTGATCTTTTCGTTCCGCAGGTCCGTCTCGACGCGGATGCCGCCGAGCTTGAGGGCTGCGACTGCTTCTTTGGCGTAGGCGTCCGCGTCCGAGACAATCGTCGCCACAACGGCTTGCACTGGCGCCATCCAGAGCGGGAACTTGCCGGCGTAGTGCTCGATCGTGACGCCGATAAAGCGTTCGAGCGAACCCAAGATCGCCCGATGCAGCATGACGGGACGTTTGCGGTTGCCGTCCTCGGCGATGTACTCCGCGTCTAGGCGCTCCGGCAGAACGTAGTCGACCTGTAGTGTGCCGCATTGCCAGTCGCGGCCGATAGCGTCGCGCAGTGTGAACTCAAGCTTGGGGCCATAGAACGCGCCTTCGCCGGGGTTCAGCGAATAGGGCAAGTCGATTTTACGGCAGGCGAGTTCGAGGGCGGCTTCGGCGCGATCCCATTGCTCGTCGGTGCCGGCACGCTGTTGGGGCCTCGTCGATAGTTTTGTCGTGAAGGCGTCGAAGCCCAGGTCTTTGTAGACACGCGACAGCAGGTCCACGAACCTGTGGGTCTCGGGGATGATCTGGTCTTCGGTGCAGAAAATATGTGCGTCGTCTTGCACAAAGGCGCGCACGCGCATGATGCCGTGAAGCGCACCCGATGGTTCGTAGCGGTGGCACGAACCGAACTCCGCCATCCGAAGTGGCAGATCGCGGTAGCTCTTCAGGCCTTGCTTGAAGATTTGCACGTGGCCGGGGCAGTTCATCGGCTTGACCGCCAGCATACGCTTGTCCTTGTCGTCGCCTTCGTCGACTTCGGCAATGAACATGTGCGCCCGATAGTTCTCCCAGTGACCGGAAGCCTCCCACAGCTTGCGGTCCATCAGTTGTGGGGTCTTGACCTCGCGGTAATCGGCGCGCTCGACTTGACGGCGGACGTAGTTTTCGAGTGTGCGGTAGAGCGTCCAACCCTTCGGGTGCCAGAAGATCTGGCCAACGGCTTCTTCCTGTATGTGGAACAGGTCCATCTCTTTGCCGATCTTGCGATGGTCGCGCTTCTCGGCCTCCTCGATGCGGGTGAGGTAGGCGGCGAGCTCCTTTTCGTCGCGCCAGGCGGTGCCATAGATGCGTTGCAGCTGCGCGTTTTTGGCATCGCCGCGCCAGTAGGCGCCGGCGATCTTGGTCAACTTGAACGCGGTGCCGATCTTTCCCGTCGACATCAAATGCGGGCCGCGGCAGAGGTCGTGCCAGTCGCCGTGATAGTAGACGCGCACTTCTTCGCCCGCAGGAAAGTCGCGGATCAGTTCGGCCTTGTACTGCTCGCCTATCGACAGGAAGTGCTGGACCGCTTTGTCGCGATCCCAGGCCGTGCGCTTGGTTGGCAGATCGGCGGCCACGAGTTCCTTCATCTTCGCTTCGATCAGGGGCAGGTCTTCGGGCCTAAACGGCTCGTTGCGGGCGAAGTCGTAGTAGAAGCCGTCCTCGATGTTGGGACCGATGGTCACCTGGGTGCCGGGATAGAGCGCCTGCACGGCCTGCGCCAAAAGGTGCGCGGTGTCGTGGCGGATCAAGTCCAGCGCCTCTTCGCTTTTGCGGGTGATGATCTCGACCTTGGCGTCGGCCTGGATCGGCCAGTCGAGGTCCTTCATCTCGCCGTTGACCTTGACCGCAAGGGCGGCCTTGGCGAGACCTGCGCCGATCGAGGCCGCGACATCCGCACCGGTCGCCCCGCGCGCCGTCGTCCGCACCGAGCCGTCAGGCAAGGTGATGCGGATTTCGTTGACGGGTGCGGACACGATACGGTGTTCCATTGTTAAGGTTGTTCGGGAAAGCGCGGCAGATTGGTGGCCAGGGGCGCACTAGTCAAGGAACACGGGTTGCGATGCGTGCGGCTCTGTGCCACTTCGGCGGCGGACGCTTAGGGTGGGCTCTCAGGAGGGGTCGAATACATGCACAAGGCTGAGACGGATTGGATCGTCTCGAGGCTTGCCGGGGTCGACCCGGCAGCGTTGTCACCGATGTTGAACATCGGTTCGTCGACGCTTGAGTTCCGCACCAAAAAGCAGCCCTGGATCGAGGCAAACTTGATCAAACCGCTGGAAGCGCGCGGGGTGAAGATCGTGCATGCGGATCTAAAGTCCGGTCCGGGTGTCGATATCACCGCCGACCTCACGACAGATGACGGGTTCAAGACGCTGGCGGCCGTTGGCGCGCGTTCGATCATGATCTGCAATGTGTTGGAGCATGTGCTCGACCCGCGCGCGTTCGCGAACCGGTGCCTTGACCTGGTACAGCCGGATGGGTTTGCGATCGTAACCGTGCCGCACAGCTATCCCTATCACCGCGATCCAATCGACACGATGTACCGGCCGACGCCCGAAGAAGCGGCCTCGCTGTTCGACGAGACGGTCGTCGTGGCGCGCGACATCATCGATGCCGGGTCTTATCGCGATCACGTGAAGGCGCGCCCGTGGATCATTTCGCGGCAGATTTTTCGCGCACCGTTTCCTTTCCTCGGATGGGAGAAATGGAAACGGTCGATGGGCAAGCTTTACTGGTTGGTCTATCCCTATCAGATGACCTGCGTGCTGTTGCGCAAGACCGGTTGATTCCCGTGCCACCGCTGCCGCTCTCCTGTTTCATCATAGCCAAGAACGAGGCCGACCGGATCGGGCGAACGATCGCGGCTGTGAAGGACTTGGTCGGCGAGGTGATCGTCGTCGATTCGGGGAGCACGGACGGTACGCAGGACGCCGCTACCAAAGCCGGAGCGCGGGTCGTCTTCAACGAGTGGCCGGGGTTCGGTCAGCAGAAGCGCTTTGCCGAAGGGCTGTGCCGCAACCAATGGGCGCTGAACATCGACGCAGATGAAGTGATTTCGCCGGGGCTTGCGAACGAAATCCGCGCGTTGTTCGCAACCGGCGAGCCGCCGCTCGCGGCTTATCGTCTGCGCATCAACAATGTCTATCCGGGGCACGATCGGCCGCGACTATGGGCGAACGATCACGTGGTGGTGCGGCTCTATGATCGGCGGCGCGTGCGGTTTAAAGACTCGACGCTGCACGATTCCGTTGACGTCACCGGTCAGAGCGTCGCGACGCTGCGGGGTGAGGTCTATCACTTCTCGATGCGGACGTTCGACGAAATGGTCGAGAAGGCGGATGAGCGCATGCGCTACAACGCCGATCACGCGAAACGCAAACCGACGTGGCAGCTGGCGGTGCGGGTCGTGTTCGAGTTTCCGTTCGCGTTCATGCGCTACTACTTCGTCCGGCGGCACTTTACCGGCGGGTTGATCGGGTTTGAGACCGCGGTCGTTGGCGCTTACTCGCGCTTCATCCGGATCGCGCGGATGTTGGAAGCACAGCGCCATCCGCAACTCGGTGACGAACGCGGTGCCGCGCGGCTGAACGAACGGCGGCGCTAGATGATCGTTGTCACCACACAGTGTTTTCCGCCCGATCGCGGCGGGATCGAAGCGCTGATGGGGGGGCTTGCGGACACCTTGAGCGCGCAGGGACGGGAGGTGTCGGTCTTTGCGGATCGTATCCATGTGCGCGATGCGCCGGAGCGGTCGACGCCCTATCCGGTTCGGCGCTTTGGCGGGCCGCGTCCGCTGCGCCGTTGGCTCAAGGCGCGGGCGGTGACGGCGGCGGTGCGCGCAGGCAAGGTTGCAGGCGTGTTCGCGGATTCTTGGAAGAGCGCCGAGTTGTTGCCACCGCTCTCCGCGCCGATGGCGGTACTTGTGCATGGAACGGAGATTCCAGTGGCGCCGTCGGCGTCGAAGCGAGCGCGCATTGAGCGAACGATTGCGCGTGCGCACGCGGTCATCGTGAACTCCGCTTATACCGCGGATGTTATTGCGCCGTATCTCAGCGACGGGCGAGCGCGCATCCGCTTGGTGCATCCGCCGATCGCACCGCAGATCGAGCCATCGCAGGGCGCTTTGTCGTTGGCACGGACGTTTGTGCACTCATCGAAGCCCGTGCTGCTCACCGTTGCGCGGCTTGAAGAGCGCAAGGGCGTCGATACGGTGATCCGCGCGATGCCGGAGGTGCTGAAGGCTCATCCGGATGCCGTGTATGTGGTGGCAGGACCCGGCGACGATCGCCCGCGGTTGGAGCGGTTGGCGCTCGATCTTGGTGTCGGTGGCCGGGTGCTGTTTACCGGACCAGTCGATGGGGAGCCTAAGGCAGCGCTTTACGCCAGCGCCGATGTCTTTGCGATGCCGACGCGGCGAGTGGGAAACTCGGTCGAGAGCTACGGTCTCGTTTACGTCGAAGCCGCGTGGTACGGCGTGCCGTCGCTCGCGGGCCGCGATGGCGGTGCGGGCGACGCGGTGCTCGACGAGCGGACGGGATTGCTCTGCGATGGCCGCGATCCTGCCGACGTGACGCGTCAGTTATTGCGGTTGCTCGGTGACGCCGAGCTCAAACAGCGACTCGGCGACGGCGCGAAGCTACGCGCGCGGGGGCCGGCGCAGTGGAGCGAATCGATCAAGCTTTATTTGGACGCGCTGACATAAGCGTGCGGTAGACGTTGAGTGTCGCGGCGCACATGGCGTCGACGGTGTAATCTTTGAGTACGCGGGCACGGGCGGCGGCGGCCATCTTCGTCCGTTCGTCGGCGCTCAGGGCCAAGGCGTGGGTGATTTGTTTGGCGAGCGCGTCGGTGTCGCCCGGCGGGAACAGGAAGCCGGTCTCACCGTCTTCGACCGTTTCGGTTTGCGCGCCGAGGTTGGAGGCGACGAGGGCGCGGCCCATGGCTTGTGCTTCGACGGCAACGCGGCCGAAGGCTTCGGGCTCGATCGAGGGGACCACAATGACGTCGGCCACCATCATCGCGGCCGGCATGTCCGAGCAATGACCGGGGATGCGGACGCGTTGCGTTAGGCCGAGGCGGTCGACGGCGTTGCGCAGTTCTTCGACATAGGCGTCGCGTTCCTGCGCGTCGCCCACCATGACGGCTTCGAAGTTTTGATCGGCGAGCTTCGCAAGCGCTTCGACGAAGACGAGTTGTCCCTTCCACCGGGTGAGGCGGTTCGGCAGCACGATGACGGGCTTGCCGGCTTTGAGCCCCCACTGCTTGCGGACGGCTTCAATGCGCTCGGCGGTGACTTTCTCGGGCGTGAAGGCGTCGATGTCGATGCCGCGCGGGATGACGCGCACTTTGCCCTTCGCCATCTTGTGCTCTTCGAGCACATGGTGGGCGGTGTAGCGCGAGTTCGCGATTACCGCGTCAGCACGAGCCATGATCGAGTTGTAGTAACGCTTCAACGCGCCCTTCGCGTTGTAGATGCCATGATAGGTCGCGACGTAGATGATTTTAGTACGCCGCGCTGCGAGGTAGGCACTCCATGCCGGTGCGCGCGAGCGGGCGTGAATGATCGCGACGCCTTCGCGACGAATGACATCGGCGAGGACGGCAGCGTTCTTCCAAATCTTGAGCGGGTTCTTGGTGTCGAAATCACCGCTGACAATCTTGGCGCCGGCCGCTTCGGCCTCTGCAGCAAGCCGGCCGCCCTTGGTCGCGACCCATGCTTTGCCGCCCGTTTGTACGACCGCGCGCGCTACATCGACCGCGGTGCGCTCCGCCCCGCCGGCATCGAGCGCCGGGATGACTTGCAGGACGGAGAGCGACGATGAGGTCATGCCAGGCGATTGTCTCTATGCTTTCAGGAGGGCGCGCAAGCCCTCGCGGTAGGTCGAATAGGTTAAGGCGACACCGAGTTCGCGCTTAATGAGGTCGTTCCGGACGCGCTTCGATTCGGCGTAGAAGCTCAGCGCCATTTCGGACATTGAGCGAGCCGCGTCTTCGAAGCGTTCGAGCGGCGGCGCGGCTCGGTTAAGGAGTTTTGCGGCGTACTCGATGACTTCATGCGGCGGGGCGGGTTCGTCGTCGCAGACATTGTAGATCGCGCCGGGACGCGGGCGGGCGATCGATGCCTCCAACACTTGCGCGATGTCGTTGACGTGAATGCGCGAGAAGACTTGGCCTTGCTTGACGATGCGGCGCGCGGTGCCGTCGCGCAACGATGCGAGCTGATTGCGTTCGGGGCCGTAAATGCCTGCGAGGCGGAAGACCTGGACCGGCACGCTCATTGCGGTGCCCCAGGCGGCCCAGGCGTGCTCGGCCACCAAGCGGCGTTTGCCGCGTTCGCTCGCCGGATTGGCCGGTGTTTGCTCGTCAACCCAGTCGCCTTGGTGATCGCCGTAGACGCCAGTCGTGGAGAGGTATCCGACCCACTTGATGCGTGGGATCAGAGCGGAGAGATCGTGGACGTGATGTTTCAGAACCGGGTCGCCGTCGGGACCGGGTGGCACGCTGAGCAAGATATGCGTCGTGTCGCGCAGCGTGTCTGCGGGATTTGCCAGGGGGCCGGCGAACGCGAAGCCTTCGTAACCAAGATCGCCTAGCGCCTGGACGCGTTCACGCGATCGTGCGGTGCCGGCAATCCGCCAGCCCTTCGGTGCCAGACGGCGGGCTAGCGCCGCGGCGCTGAATCCCAATCCGAAGCAGAACAGCCGGTTCGTCACACGCCGCCAACCTTGCCGAAGTTTAAGGCTTGAATTTGCCGCAGAGTCTGCGAAGTCTGGCCCTATGGTCAAGTTCCTTATCTTGGCGGCTGCGGCCGCGCTTGCAGCTCCCACCGACGAGCCCTTCGACTACGACGGGTGCTTGAAGATGGTAGCGCGTCATGCCGATGACGCGTTCGAGATGGCGACGGTTCGGTTGAAGGAAGACGACGATCCCGGTGCGCAACACTGCGCGGCGGTCGCGCTCATCAACTTGAAGCAATACAACGAGGCGGCACGGCGACTTGATGCGCTCGCGCGCAAGGGTTCGGCGGGTGGGGCTGAGATGCGAGCGGAACTGCTTGGACAAGCGGGCAACGCTTGGATTCTTGCCGGACAACCGGAACTCGCGACGTCATCGTTCACGGCGGCGCTCGCGCTGATGTCGGGCGAGGCAGTCTATCTGATCGATCGCGCGCGTGCGTCGGCGATGCTGAAGAAGTGGACCGCCGCCGAGACCGATCTTTCCGCCGCGCTGGTGGCGGAGCCCGGCAACCCTGAGGCGCTCGTGCTGCGGGCGAGCGCGCGGCGCGCGCAACGGAACTTTCAAGGCGCGATGGGCGACGTGACGCAGGCGCTGGTCATCGATCCGAACTACCCGGAGGCGCTGGTCGAGCGCGGGTTGTTGCGCGCGGCGCTCAACGATAAGCCCGGTGCGCGCAAGGACTTCTTGCGCGTGCTGGAAATCGCCGGCGATCCGGATCGCAAGGTTGCCGATGCTGCCGCCGACGCGGCGCGCAGCGCCCGGCGCGAGATTGAGAAGCTTGAGGTCGTCAAGGACAAGCTCAAGATTCGCGTCAACAACAACTAAGTAGCGCGCCACTCGTCCAGCACGGACGGCTCCTGCTCGCCCTTCTCAAGCTGCTTGCGTTCGGCGACGAGCGCGTTAGGCGACACGAGCCGGGCAAAGGCCCATATGGCTGCGGCGCGCACGACGGGCGATGGATCCGTGAGCAATTGCTTCGCAGCGCCGGCCAATGCCCTGTCGGCGCTGTTTCCGACCGCGATCAGTACGTTGCGGACGAAGCGGTCGCGGCCGATCCGTTTGATTGGCGAGGCTTTGAACTTGGCGCGGAAGGCTGCGTCATCGAGCGTGGCGAGTTCGGCCAGCAGCGGCGACTTCAGTTCGGCGCGCGGGTGAAATGCGGCTTCGCGCGAGGCGGTTGCGAACTTGTTCCAGGGACACACGGCGAGGCAATCGTCGCAGCCATAGATACGGTTGCCCATCAGCGGGCGCAGATCACGCGGGATCGAACCCTTGTGCTCGATCGTGAGGTAGGAGATGCAGCGGCGGGCGTCGAGCTTGTGCGGCGCGGGGAAGGCATTCGTCGGGCAGACGTCGAGGCAGCGGGTGCAGGTGCCGCAGTGATCGGCCTCCGGCGCGCCCTTTCCCAGATCCAAGGTCGTGAGAATCACACCAAGGAAGAGCCAGGAGCCGTGCTCGCGGCTGACCAGGTTCGTGTGCTTACCTTGCCAGCCGATGCCGGCCGCTTCGGCGAGCGGCTTTTCCATGAGCGGCGCGGTGTCGACGAAGACTTTCATGTCGCCGCCGAGTTTTTCGATGATCGCGCGGGCGATCGCCTTCAGGCGCTTCTTGATGACGTCGTGATAGTCGTCGCCTTGCGCGTAGACGGAGATCGTGGCGCGCTGCTTCTCTTCCAAGTTCAAGAGCGGGTCGGCGGCGGGCGCATAGGAAAGACCGAGGACGATCGCGCTCTTCGCCTCGGTCCAAAGCTGGCGTGGTTGCGAACGTTCGCTGGCGCGCGCTTCTAGCCAGCCCATATCACCGTGGTGACCGGCTGCAAGGAACTCCTTCAGGCCCGCGGACGCGGACGCGCCAAGTTCAGCGGGCGCGAAGCCGACGGCATCAAAGCCTTGCGCCAAACTCAAGTCGCGGATGATATCGCGTGCGGCGCTCATCGCGCCCTTCCCCACCGTTCTTAGAAATCGAGGTTCGCATAGTGCGGCGGGGGCGCGATACCTGGCAAATTGTCGGCGAGAAGCGGACGGAAGCTCGGGCGCGATTTCAGGCGCGCGTACCATTCCTTGGCTTTTGGGTAGGCGTCCCAAGGGACGTCACCGAAATAATCGATGCAGGAAAAGTGCGCGGCACCGGTGAAATCCGCGAGGCCCAGTGCTCCGCCAAGATTGTCGCGCTGATCGAGTAGGTTTTCGATGAATCGCATGTGCCTGCGCAACGCTTCGAGCGCGCGCCGGATGTCGGCAAGGTCCGGCGCCGGTGCTCCGTTGGCGAAGCGTTTGATCAACTTTTCTCGAATGATGGTCGAGGTGACTTCGCTGAAGAAAAAGCGGTCGAACCAGGCCGTGATCCGGCGCACTTCGGCGCGGTCAGTGGGGCGCTTTGGAAGCAGCGGCGGGTCGGGATGCAGTTCTTCGAAGTATTCGGCGATGGCCTGCGAGTCCGCAATGCGGAAACCACCGTCCTCAACGACGACAGGCAACTGGCCCGACGGATCAAGCGGAAACAGATCCGCTTTGGGCTCCCATGGCTTTTCGGGCGCGTTCTCGAACACGAGCTTTTTTTCGCCCATCACGAGACGAACTTTGCGGCAGAATGGGGAAAGTTGGAAATGGTGGAGGCGGCGCATGGGCGGAGTCTACTTGATTCTTGCCATATTCACTCAACTATCGCCCTACCTTCTGGCGCACCTGGCGTCGACGCCGTTGGCGCGGGCGGCGATGGTGTAGCCGCGGTCGGCGACGTAGGGGCCGGGCGGGTTGGCGCGGTAGCGGTTGGGGTTGGGCAAAATAGCCGCGAGGCGTGCGGCTTCGAGCGGTGTGAGCTTAGCCGCCGATTTGCGGAACCAATGGCGTGAGGCGGCTTCAGCGCCGAAGACGCCGGGGCCCCACTCGATGATGTTGAGATAGACTTCCATGATCCGGCGCTTTGGCCAAACGAGTTCGATCAGGCCGGTGAAGTAGGCCTCAAGGCCTTTGCGCAGATAGGACCGGCCGTTCCAGAGGAATGCGTTCTTCGCGGTCTGCTGGCTGATCGTCGAGGCGCCACGCGGCCGCTCGCCGTTGCGCTTGGCGCTTTTCCAGGCCGCTTCCATTTGTTCGAAGTCGAAGCCGTAGTGGTTGCAGAACTCGCCGTCCTCCGACGCGATCACGGCGCGCACAAGGTTGGGCGAGATGCGTTCGAGCGGAACCCACTCCTTGCGCAGCATGTGGCCGTCGATCAGCGTCGTGCCCAACATGTGCAGCGTGATCGGCACCGGCACGAAGCGGTAGAGCAGCGTCAGGAAGATCGATCCGGCGAAGAAGATCGCGACGCCGCGCCCGGCGACGAACCAAAAGGTGCTCCAGGGCGGAATCCACGAGCGCCGCTCCGCAGCTTCGCCAATCGGTTCAAACGTCGGCTGTGTGGCAGTTGGTTCCGCCGCGGGCGACGGCGCTGCCGGTGCCGGCTCCGCTTCTGGTTCGCGATCGGCGGCGAGCAGTAGCGTGTAGCCGGCGACTTCGACGGCAGCGGCGAGCGATACATCCGGCACGCTGCTCGCCAAGCGCACGACGGCTTCGGCTCGGTCGAGATCGACGATGGCGTTTTCGACACCCGGCACAACGCGCAGAACAGCCTCGACGCGCGCGACACAACGCTCGCTGCTCATGCCGGCGATGCGAAAACGCCGCGTGACTGTGGGTGTTTGTGATTCCCCCATGACCGCTAATTACGGGCCGCTTGCGCCACGGTGCAAGCCTTCGCCTGTAGCGCGTGCTGCGACCGCTTCGTCGCTTAGCAGGAGTTGCGTGCGATTCGGCGTTTTCGGCTGTGAAGAGGCTCTGGCCCCGGACGGCAGGCCCGGCCTACCATCGCTCATCGACACAATGCGGAGATTCCTCATGTCTGACGCTCAGGTTCACGGCCATTGCGACACGCGGTTTGCGGGGGTGCGCGAGGTCTTTGCGAACAATCTCAAGAGCGGGATCGATGTCGGCGCTTCGTTCGCCGTGACGGTGGATGGGGAGATGGTCGTCGATCTGTGGGGCGGGTTTGCGGATCAGGCGCAGACTCAGGCCTGGGCCCGCGACACGATCGTGAATGTGTACTCCACGACGAAGACGATGACGGCGCTCGCCACGTTGTTGCTCGCGGACCGCGGCGTGCTGGATCTGCATGCGCCTGTCGCCCGGTATTGGCCTGAGTTCGCGGCGAACGATAAGGCACATGTGAAGGTTAGCCACTTGCTTTCGCATTCGGCGGGGCTCGCGGGATGGGACGTTCGCATCACGCCAGAAGAGCTTTACGACTGGGACCGCACTTGCGCGCTGCTCGCGGCGCAGAAGCCGTGGTGGACGCCCGGCGAGAAGCCTGGGTACCACGCGCTCAGTCAGGGATTCTTGGTCGGCGAGGTGATCCGGCGTGCCAGCGGGAAGACTGTCGGCACGCTGTTTCGCGAAGAGATAGCCGGGCCGCTGGGGGCCGACTTTCACATCGGGCTTTCGGCGCAGCACGATCAGCGCGTCGGGCAACTCATTCCGCCGGTGACGCCTCTGGGCCAAGGCCGCGATCCGCAAACGATTGCGGGGCGAACGCTCGATAATCCCACGTTGACTGCGCTGGAGCCGCGCACGCGTGGTTGGCGGGCGGCCGAGATCCCGGCCGCCGGTGGGATCGGCAATGCGCGGTCCGTCGCGGAAGTCCAGACGGTGCTCGCCAATCGCGGCGTCTCGAAGGGCAAGCGGATCATGTCGGAAGCGGGGACACGACGAGCGCTTGAGCCGCAGATCGAAGGAACGGACTTGGTGCTGGGCCTCCCGGTGCGTTACGGCATGGGCTATGGATTGCCGGGCGAAGCGATGCCACTGCCGAGTCCAAACTCGTGCTTCTGGGGCGGTTGGGGCGGCTCGCTTGTCATCGTCGATCAGGACAGACGCGCGTGCTTTGCCTATGTGATGAACAAGATGGGTGAAGGCACCACCGGCGATCTGCGCGCGTTTCAGTTGATCATGCCGATATATCAGGCGCTGGCGGAATAGCCGCGGGCGAACGGAGGGATCGAATGGATCATTCAGGAGCCATCCGGGACTACTTCCGCTGTTTCGCGGAGCGCGATCGGGCCGGGTTGGAGCGGCTTCTTGCGCCGAGTTTCCGGCATGTCAGTCCTTTCGGCATCCATGACGACCGCGACCGGATGCTCGACGAGATTTGGCCGCATGTTGGGCGGACGTGGGCCGCCGATGTGCAGATCTTCGGCAGCGCACCCGACTTTATGGTTCGCTATCGCCATGCGGGCGAGCGATCGGGATCGATGGCGGAGTGGATCCGCTTTGACGGCGAGAAGATTGCCGAAGTCGAGGTTTTCGTCGGGCGCACTTGAACGGTGCGACGCATCCGGCGCATGATCTGCTTTGAGGCAATTGCGAGGGCTCGATGACTTTGGGGCGGTTCTTATTCTTGGTAACAGCGATGGTCTTGTCGCTAGGGGTTGCGCTGGCGGCGGAGCGAACTGTCGTGCTCGTGATGTTCGACGGGTTTGCGCCCGCAATGGCCGACGTGACGAAGACGCCGAACTTGGACGTCATCAAGAAGGAAGGTGCATGGTCGCGGCACCTCGTGCCTGTCTATCCGACGATGTCGCTGCCCAATCACACCAGCTTTGCGACCGGTTGTTGGCCGGAGCATCACGGCATCGTGCAGAACAAATTCTTCGATCCGGATCGCGGTGTGCCCTACGACGAGAACGGGGATGCGGGGTGGCTTTCTGGCTGTGAGCCCGCGTGGGCGGCGGCGGAGCGGCAGGGCGTGCCGGCGGCGGCGCTAAACTTTGCGAACCGCTGGGACGTAAAGAAGAAGGTGGCGCTTGCCGGCGTCATCAATCCCTATGTGCCGTGGGAGCAAGCGCCCTCGGACGATGAGACGCTGACGCGGGGACTTGAGTTGCTCAAGAGCACGGACGCGAAACGGCCGCGGCTGATTGCACTCTATTTTCGCGGGCCCGATCACGAAGCGCACGTGAACGGCGTGACCGCGCCGCAGACGCTCGCCGAAGTGCGCAAGGCAGATGCGATCGTGGGTCGGCTGATGGCAGGCATCAAGGCGTTGCCGGCCGATCGCGAGGCGACGCTGATCATTGGCACGGATCACGGCATGATCGCCGTCGATCCGGTCGTCAATCTGGGGCGCATTATCAACCGGCATTGGATCTATGCGCACGACGCGGGCGACGGCGGTAGCGCCTATCTCTATCTCGACAAGGGCGAGAGCATCGAGCGTGTCGAGAAGGTGCTGGCGCCTTACAAGGACGCTTTCACGGTTTATCGCACGGGTCAGCATCCATCGTATTCCCACTTGGGCAACAGCGCGCGGGTCGGCGATCTGATGCTGGTCGCCAAGCCGCCCTACTACATCGCGCCGGCGAGCAGCCTGCCGTGGTATGCGCATCTGATGGGGATGACATGGTTCTGGTCCGACACCTTCGTGCCGGGGAATTTGGGTGGGCTTAAGGCGTCGCACGGCTATGACCCTGCAATCAAAGAGATGCACGGCGTGTTCTACGCGTGGGGTGCCGGCATTGCGAAGGGCAAGGAGATTTCGTCGCTCGACATTATCGACGTGCATCCGACAGCGATGTCGCTGTTGGGACTTCAGTCGGGCAAGCCTGTCGATGGCCGGGTGGCGACGGAGTTGCTGGATGCGACGCCCGCGCCGTAAGGGGCGCGTTCAGCTGCTCGACAGGATTGTGTTTCGCACGAGCGGGTAGATTTGCGTCTCCCAGCGCTTGCCGCTGAAGAGGCCGTAGTGGCCGACGCCGACCTGCATGTGATGACGCTTCATATAGGGGCGCAGACCGGTGCACAGATCGTGCGCGGCGGCGGTTTGGCCGAGCGCGCAGACGTCGTCGCGCTCGCCCTCGACCGTCAGCAGCGCTGTGCGTTTGATCTTCGAAGGATCGACGCGTTCGCCGCGGTGGGTGAGTTTACCCTTGGCGAGCAGCGCTTCTTGAAACACGAGGCGCACGGTTTCGAGGTAGAACTCGGCCGGCATGTCGAGAACGGCGAAATACTCGTCGTAGAACTCTTTGATCGCGGCCGCCTCTTCGTGCTCGTTGTTGGCGAGGTGCTTGTAGAGCTTGCGATGCGCCTTCACGTGGCGGGCCATGTTCATTTTCATGAACGCGTTCAGCTGAACGAAGCCCGGATAGACGCGCCGGCCCGCGCCGCGATAGCGCAAGGGCACGGTCGTGATCAGGTTTTTCTCGAACCATTCAATCGGATGATCGAAAGCAAGCGCGTTGACGGTCGCTGGCGACTGGCGCACGTCGATCGGGCCGCCCATGAGCGTCATCGATTTCGGTTGGCAGGGATGATCGTCGGCCGCCATCAAGGCGACGGCGGCCAGAACTTGGACGCAGGGCTGACACACGGCGACGACATGCGCGCCGGGGCCTACGTATTCCAGAAACGAAATCACGCTGTCGATGTAGTCGGCGAAACCGAACTCGCCGGCGGAAACAGGCACGTCGCGCGCGTTGTGCCAATCGGTAATGTAGACGTCGTGGTCTTGCAGGAGGGTCTCGACCGTGTTGCGCAACAAAGTCGAGAAGTGCCCGGATAGCGGCGCCACGACCAGCACGGCGGGGTGGCGCGCGTCCATGTCTTTGCGGAAGTGCAGCAGCGCTCCGAATGGCGTTGCGGTCACGACCTTCTCAAAGACGTCGACGATTCGTCCGCCCGTCTTTACCTGGCGAATGCGGAAGTCGGGACGGTCATGCGTGAGTTGAAAACGATCGAAGAGTTCCAGTGCCGCCGACATCCGCCGCATCATGGGCAGACGCGGGGCGCGGTGGGTCCAACCGAACGTCGCTTGCATCGCCTGTGCCATCGTGCGCATCGGCAACAGCATGTCGGACTGCGTCTGATAGAGTTGATAGAGCACGCCGCGGCAGCCCCTCTGAATCACTGAAACGCCACTGACTTTATGGTAGGCTAACAAGAAATCGCGCGTATCAAACAGCGTTTCGGTTTTTGTTGCGCGCGTGATGCCAAATTGTGACGTCAGATTGGGCAGGTGCGATTATGAATGCGGCAACTCTAACCATCGCAGCCAAGAATTACGGGTCGTGGTCGCTGCGCGGGTGGCTGCTCTGCCGAATGGCGGGACTTGCTTTCGAGGAACGCACTCTGTCCCCGGATGACCCCGAAGCGCGCGCCGAACTGCTCTTATTGTCGCCGTCGTTCTTGGTACCGCGGCTTGAGCACGATGGCGTGGTGGTCTGGGATACGTTGGCGATTGCAGAGTACTTGGCCGAGATCCGACCTCAGGCGGGTTTGTTTCCCGCCGACGTGAAGGCCCGCGCCCATTGCCGTAGCGTCAGCGGCGAAATGCATTCTGGGTTTACCAATATGCGCTCGGCGATGCCGATGAACATCAAGGCGCGGTACGCCGGCTACAGGGTCTTTGCCGGCGCGCGTGGCGATATCGACCGAATCGCCACCATCTGGCGTGAGTGCCTTGCGCAATATGGCGGGCCGTTCCTGTTCGGACAGCCGACGGTGGCGGATGCCATGTACGCGCCGGTGACGACGCGGCTTGCGACTTACGACGTGCGCATCGACCGCGTTTGCGATGGTTACTGCCGGACCATCGCCACCTGGCCACCGATGGAAGAATGGGTCGGCGCCGCGAAGGCCGAACCCGACGACATGGAAGAGTTGGACGTCGAGTTTTGAGCTCAGGCTGTCGCAGCCTCCGGCTCGTCGCTCAACGGGTGTCTCAGGCGCGTCAGCATTTCCTTTGGGCAGACCTGCCAAAAGCGGCCGCGTTCCAGGTCCCATTGTTGGAGAATGCGCTTGGCGTGGCGGGAGCCGGTTTCTGCGGCGTGTTCTTCAATCAGGCCTAAGAGTAGGTCTTCCCAGTAGCGCGACTTCAGGCGGACCCAGTCGACGCTGTCAGCGTTGATCTTGATCGGAAGCTCGTTCGAAGGATCGCGGACGAAGGCCATGCCGCCGGTCATGCCGGCGGCGAAGTTTTCGCCGATCGTGCCTAAGATCACCGCGACGCCTCCGGTCATGTATTCGATGCCGTTCGAGCCGCAGCCTTCGACAACCGTCAGTGCGCCGGAGTTGCGCACGGCGAAGCGTTCGCCCGCCTGCCCGGCCGCGAATAGTTTCCCGGCGGTCGCGCCGTAGAGCACGGTGTTACCGATGATAACGTTCTGCTCGCTCTCGAGCGGGCTCGACACCATCGGGCGCACGATGATTGTCGCGCCAGAGAGGCCCTTGCCAACGTAGTCGTTCGCGTCGCCGAAGAGCTTCAGCTTCACGCCTTGTACCGCAAAGGCGCCGAGCGATTGGCCGGCCGAGCCGCGCAGGTCGAGCGTGAGCTGGCAGGGGTTCAGGCCCTTCATGCCATACTTCTTCACGATGTGATGCGAGACGCGTGTGCCGATCGCGCGCATCGTATTGCGCACGGTGTACATGAGCTGCATCTTCTCGCCATCTTCGAGGAAGCGGCGGGCGTCCTTCACGATGTCCTGGTCGAGCGTGTCGGGGACTTCGTTGCGGCCCTCGATCGTGCAATAGCGTGGGTTCGGGCCGGGATCGGCCTGCACCAGCAGCGGATTGAGGTCGAGGTCGTCGAGGTCGTGCGCGCCGCGGTTGACTTGGGTAAGCAGGTCGGTGCGGCCGATCACCTCTTTCAGGGAGCGGAAGCCGAGCGAGGCGAGGATTTCGCGCACCTCCTCGGCGAGGAAGCTCATCAGATTCACGACCTTCTCGGGCGTACCGGTGAACTTCTTGCGAAGCTCCTCGTTCTGCGTGCACACGCCGACCGGGCACGTGTTCGAATGGCATTGGCGTACCATGATGCATCCCATCGCAATGAGGCCTGCGGTGCCGATGCCAAATTCTTCGGCGCCCATCATGGCGGCCATCACGATGTCGCGGCCGGTACGCAGGCCGCCGTCGGTGCGCAGGATGATCCGGTGGCGAAGGTTGTTCAGCGTCAGAACTTGGTTTGCTTCTGTAAGACCCATTTCCCAGGGGACGCCGGCGTACTTGATCGAGGTTTGCGGCGAGGCGCCGGTGCCGCCGACGTGGCCGGAGATCAAGATGATGTCGGCACGCGCCTTCGCGACACCTGCGGCGATCGTGCCAATACCGGTCGAGGCGACGAGCTTTACGCAGACGCGTGCGGTCGGGTTGATCTGTTTCAGGTCGTAGATGAGCTGCGCAAGGTCTTCGATCGAGTAGATGTCGTGATGCGGCGGTGGCGAGATCAGCATCACACCCGGCGTCGAGTGGCGGAACCTTGCGATCATCTCCGTCACTTTGAAGCCCGGAAGCTGGCCGCCCTCGCCCGGCTTTGCGCCTTGCGCGACTTTGATCTCAATCTCGCGGCATTGGTTCAGGTATTCGGCGGTGACGCCGAAGCGGCCGGAGGCGATTTGCTTGATCGCGGAGTTCGCGTTGTCGCCGTTTGGCTTTGGTTTGAAGCGCGCGGGATCTTCACCGCCTTCGCCAGAGTCGGACTTCGCGCCGATGCGGTTCATCGCGACGTTGAGCGTGCCGTGCGCCTCGGGGGAGAGCGCGCCCAGCGACATGCCGGGGGTCACGAAGCGCTTGCGGATTTCGGTGATCGATTCGACTTCTTCGATCGCGATCGGCGTGCGGTTGCGCGGACGGAAGTCCATGAGATGGCGCAGGCTGGTCGGCGGCGTCTCGCGAATCGTCTCCGAGTAGCGGCGGAAGAGCTGATAGCTCTCCTGACCGACGGCGCTTTGCAGAAGGTGGATCGTTTGCGCGGAGTGCGCATGCGTCTCGCCGCCTTTGCGATAGCGATAGAGACCGCCGATCGGGAGCGCCGTTACGTCTTCGCTGAAGGCGTGCGCGTGTTGGCGGGTGATGCGCTTTTGGATGCCACCGAGGCCAATACCGGAGATGCGCGAGGGCATCGCGGGGAAGTATTCGGCCACCATCGAACGCGAGAGGCCCACGGCTTCGAAGTTGTACGCGCCGCGGTAGGATGAGATGACAGAGATGCCCATTTTTGAGATGATCTTGAGAAGGCCTGCGCTTACCGAATCCAGGTAGCGCTTAACGCAATCGCCGAGCGAGCGTTTGCCGAACAGGCCGCGCGCGTGGCGGTCGGCGATGCATTCCTGCGCGAGATACGCATTCACGGTCGTCGCGCCGACGCCGATCAGTACGGCGAAATAGTGCGTGTCCATGCACTCCGCCGAACGCACGTTCAACGACGTGAAGGTGCGCATGCGCGTCTTGATGAGGTGCGAGTGCACGGCGCCGGTCGCCAGGATCATCGGCATCGCGGCGACGCCGGGGCCTACACGCTCGTCGGTCAAGATCAGATGCGAGTAACCGGAAGCGACCGCTTCCTCCGCCTTCTTGCAGATGCTGTCGAGCGCCTCCTTAAGGGCGCCGTCCGTCGGACCATTGGCGCCGACATCGAAGACGCAGTCGATCTCGAAGAAACGACCGACGAGGTGATCCTTCATGCGGATATACATGCCGGTCGAGAGCACGGGGCTCTCGAGCGTGAAGACTTCGACTTGGGTTTTGTCTTGCGCGAGCACGTTGCCGAGATTGCGAAAGCGCGTGCGCAGGCTCATCACGCGGTCTTCGCGCAGACTGTCGATCGGAGGGTTCGTGACCTGGCTGAAGTTCTGGCGGAAGTAGTGCGAGAGCGGACGATATTGCTGCGAGAGCACGGCGAGCGGCGCGTCGTCGCCCATGGAGCCGACAGGCTCCTTCCCGTCTTCCACCATTGGGTGGAGGATCATTTCCAGATCCTCGATCGAGATCGCTGCGGCGAGTTGGCGGCGGCGGAATTCGCCTTTGTCGTCGAACATCAGCGGTTCGGGGCCGGGGCCGATTATAGGTTCCAGGTCGACGACGTTCTTCGTCCACTCCTCGTACGGGTGTTCGGACGCGAGTTCGTCTTTGATCGCGCGGTCGTCGAAGAATTGCCCGCGCTCGAGGTCGACGCCGATGATTTGGCCGGGGCCGACGCGACCCTTCCTCGTGATTTTCTGTTCGGGGAGCACGACCATGCCGGTCTCCGAGCCCACGAACAGCAAGCCGTCGTCGGTGATCGTGTAGCGCAGAGGACGGAGGCCATTGCGATCGAGGCCGGCGATGACCCAGCGGCCGTCGGTGGCGGCGAGCGCGGCAGGGCCGTCCCATGGCTCCATCACCGAGTTCGAATACTGATACATCGCGCGATGCGCTTCGGGCATCGCGGTGCCCTTCTTCGACCAGGCTTCCGGAATCAGCAGGGTCTTGGCCATCGGCGCGGAGCGGCCGGCGCGGCACAGCACTTCGAACACGGCGTCGAGCGCGGCTGAGTCCGATGAACCCGGCTGGATGATCGGTTTGATGTCTTCCTGATGCTCGCCGAACGCTTCGGAGGCCATGCGGATTTCATGACTCTTCATCCAATTGATGTTGCCCTTCAGCGTGTTGATCTCGCCGTTGTGGGCGAGCATGCGGAATGGGTGCGCGAGGTACCAGGTCGGGAACGTGTTCGTCGAATAGCGCTGGTGGAAGATCGCCATCGGCGAGACGAAGCGCGGATCGTTCAGATCGGGATAGAAGGTCGAGAGCTGTTCGGCGAGGAACATGCCCTTGTAGATCAGCGAGCGGGTCGAGAGCGAGCAGACGTAGAAGTTGGGGATCGACGCCTTGCGGACCTGGGTTTCGATACGGCGGCGAATGATGAAGAGGTCGCGCTCGATCGCTTCGACGTCCTTCTTCGTGCCAGTGTCGAACATGATCTGTTCGATCTCGGGGCGGGTCGCGTTCGCTTTCTCGCCGATGACGGAGATGTCGACCGGCACTTGGCGCCAGCCGTAGATGTAGTAGCCAAAGCGCAGGATCTCGGCTTCGACGATCGTGCGGCAGGTTTCTTGCGCGGCGTAGTCGGTGCGCGGCAGGAAGATCATGCCGATGCCGATGCGGCCGCCCTCAAGCTGGTGGCCGGTTGCTCTCACTTCGTCGGCGAAGAAGTCTTGCGGCACTTGGATGTGCAAGCCCGCGCCGTCTCCGGTCTTGCCGTCGGCGTCTACGGCGCCGCGATGCCAGACGCATTTCAGCGCGGCAATCGCGTGCAACACCACTTCGCGGCGAGGCTTGCCGTCGACTGCGGCGACGAGACCGACGCCACACGCGTCGTGTTCCTGGTCGGGTGCGTAGGCGTGGTTTTCTTCCAGGTGCTTCGCGTTGGTGCGGTAACGGGTGAGTTCAAGTTCAACTTCGTTCGTCATGTTCCTACTCCGCCGCTTGGCGCAGCGCTTGCGCGGTCTTGGTTTCGAGGTGGCGGTGGATGGCTTCGGCAACATCGCGGCCGTCGCGGATGGCCCAGACGACGAGCGAAGCGCCGCGGACGATGTCACCCGCGGCGAAGACGCCGGGGAGCGAGGTCATCATCGTCTTGTGGTCGATTTTCAGCGTGCCCCACCTGGAGAGTGCGAGGTCCTTTTCGCCAAACGCGCCCTGCAAGTCTTCGGGATCGAAACCCAGCGCCATGATCACGAGGTCGGCAGGCAGCGTGAAGTCGCTGCCGGGGATTTCTTCCGGCACTTGGCGGCCGGTCGCGTCGGCGGTGCCGAGGCGCATGCGTGTGGCGCGCACCGCGGTGACGCGCTTGTCTCCCATGAAAGCTTTCGGCACGCCGAGCCAGGAGAAAATCACGCCCTCCTCCTCCGCGTGGCTAACTTCGCGGAGCGAGCCCGGCATGTTTTCGCGATCGCGGCGGTAGAGGCAGGTGACCGACTTCGCGCCTTGGCGCACCGCCGTGCGGACGCAATCCATCGCGGTGTCGCCGCCACCGATGACGACGACATTGCGGCCAGCGGCGCTCAGGCTACCGTTGTCGAACGCCTTCACTTTGTCGCCGAGGCAGACGCGGTTCGACGTCGTGAGATAGTCGAGTGCCGGAACGATGCCGGGCAGACCGATGCCAGGCGCTTGCATGTCACGTGCTTTGTAGACGCCGGTCGCGATCAGCACCGCGGCGTGTTGCTTGCGCAGTTTGGCGAGCGCCGTGGTCTTGCCGATTTCTGTGTTCAGACGGATTTCGATACCGCCGTCGACGAGGCGCTTCGCGCGGCGATCGACGATTTCTTTTTCAAGCTTGAAGTTCGGGATGCCGTAGATCAATAGGCCGCCGGCACGATCGTGGCGGTCGTAGATCGTGACGCTGTAGCCTTTCAGGCGGAGTTGTTCTGCGGCGGCGAAGCCTGCGGGACCGGCACCGACGATGCCGATGGAGCAGCCGAGGTCGCGTGCGGGTTTGATCGGCTTGACCCACCCGCGCTTCCAAGCGGTATCAGTGATGTACTTCTCGACGGAGCCGATCGTGACTGTGCCGTGGCCGGATTGTTCGATGACGCAATTGCCTTCGCAGAGGCGGTCCTGCGGGCAGATGCGGCCGCAGACTTCGGGCATGTTGTTGGTCGCTTGGCTGAGTTCGTAGGCCTCTTCAAGGCGGCCCTCGGCGGTCATCTTCAACCAGTCGGGGATGTTGTTCTGGAGCGGGCAATGGACCTGACAGAACGGCACACCGCATTGCGAGCAACGCCCCGCCTGCTCCTCAGCCTTCTTCGTGACGTATTCCGCGTAGATTTCCGAGAAATCGTGGGAGCGCGTGGTGGCCGCCCGCTTTTCCGGCATTTGCCGGGGGACCGAGACGAAGCGCAGGAGTTTGTTGTCGGCCATGAGCGACACTCGCAAGAATTGACTGAGTCGCCGCCTTATAGGGATCAAAAGTTGCCCGAAAAAGACCGGAACGCCTATTTATGGCATTCATTATGACCTAATTTCTGACATGTTTGATCATCGAGCCCCGCTGTCGGTCTGACTGACGACCAATTGGTTCCGTTATGGAACTAATTGCGCTTGAGCGACAGGTTTGTGCGGTCAGGCGGGGCAGTGTAAACCCGCCCGCTCATCTTAGCCGCGGCGTGGCCGACCGGAGCCTCATGGATCTGCTTTGGAAGATTGTTTCGGCCATCATTCTTGCGCTGGTTGAGGGGGTTACCGAGTTTCTGCCCGTTTCGTCGACCGGGCACATGATCATCGTCAGGGAGCTGTTGGCGCTCGATGTGCCGCCGGGCCACGTGTTCGAGATCGTCATTCAGTTCGGCGCGATCCTTTCGATCTGCGTGATCTACTTCGAGTATCTGTGGAACGTCACGAAGGCCGTGCCTGTGAACCCGAACGCGCAGCGGTTCGCGGTCGGGCTCCTCATCGCATTTTTGCCGGCGGCGATCCTGGGCGTTTTGCTTTCCGACTTCATCACGCAATACCTGTTCTCGAAGTGGGTGGTGGCGTTGATGCTGGTGGTGGGTGGCGTCGCGATCCTCTTCATCGAGCGGCTGGTCAAGATCCCGCAGTACTATGCGGTCGAGGATTTCCCGCTGTCGCTGTACCTCAAGATCGGGCTTTGTCAGTGCTTGGCGCTGGTGCCGGGTGTGTCTCGCTCGGGTGCTACGATCATGGGATCGCTGCTGTTGAAGGTCGAGCGCGGGGCGGCAGCGGAGTTTTCGTTTTTCCTGGCGATCCCGACGATGCTCGGCGCCGCGGTTTATTCGCTCTACAAGCATTGGGCGGATTTGCATTCGTCCGATCTGCTTGTCCTGTCGATCGGCTTTGTGATCGCCTATATCAGCGCCTACTACGTCGCGAAGGCGTTCATCAGCTTCGTTTCGAACAACGGGTTCGGCATCTTCGCTTGGTACCGCATCATCGTCGGGTCGGTGCTGCTCGGATACCTGACATTCCGCGAGAACGCGGACGCGCTGACGCCGTGGGTGACCTGGGCGCTCAGCTAAGCGCTGCGCGGTTCGGCGTATTGGCCGGCGGCGCGATAGGCATAGAGATAGCTCGGGACCACCGTTTCGACCGCGGTCGGCTGGACGCAGAGATCGGCGAGCGTGCCGACGGAGGCTGCATCAGGTCCCGCCTTCACAATGTTGTCGACGCGTAGCAGGCGCGCTTGATCGAGCGTGATCGGCGAGAACGGCAGCCAGCCGGTGAGCGCGGCAAACGTCTCAAGCAAGAACGAGGGGATGGGCACGAACCGGCGTTTGCGCTCGATGACGTTGGAGATGAACGTCAGCAAGTCCTTCAGCGAATAAACCGCGGGACCACCGAGCTCGTACGTACGGCCGCGAGCGCGGTCGTCGACGATCGCGTTGGCGACGGCATCGGCAACGTCGCCGACGAAGACGGGCTGGAACTTCGTGACGCCGCTGCGGAACAACGGGAACACCACCTTCGACAGGCGCATCAGGCTTGCGAACATATTGAAGAAGCCGTCGCCTTGGCCGAACACGATCGAGGGACGAAGTACGGTTGTTGCCGGGAACGCTGCGCGCGCGTTGCTTTCGCCGGCAGCCTTCGAGCGGGCGTAGGCGGCGCGCGCGTTAGGGTCGGCACCGATCGACGAAACGTGGATGAAGCGCGAGACGCCAGCTTTGGCGGCAGCTGCCGCTATCGTCCCCGGGCCGTCGGCGTGAAGCGCTTCAAACGTGCGGCCGCCCGATTCGCGCAGGATGCCCACCAGATTGACGACGACCGACGCGCCTTCGACGGCGGCAGCAATCTCAGCCTCGTTGCGGATATCGGCGCGAACGATGGCGATTTGGCCAACATCGCCGAGCGGCTTCATCGAGAAGGCCAACGAGGGCTTTCGAGTGGTCACGCGGATGCGGTAGCCGGCCTTGGCCAACCGCCGCACGACCGCGCGGCCCAGAAAGCCTGTGCCGCCGATCACCGTCACCAGCGTGTTCGAAGCGCTACCCATGCCCTGCCCTCCGGTCTCGAGTCGCTCGGCTTGTAGCGAAAAGGCCGCGCCGCTTGAAGAGCGATCGTTTTAGGCTTTTCGTTGACAGGCGGGGTCGCCCACGGATATCCCTCGCCCCCTTCAATCCCGTGCCCAGATGGCGGAATTGGTAGACGCGCTAGTTTCAGGTACTAGTATCGCGAGATGTGGAGGTTCGAGTCCTCTTCTGGGCACCACGCTTCGCTGCGAGAGCCACGCGAAGCGTGCCCTGCGTAGCCCGTTAGGGCGAAGCACGGGCTGACGTCCGCAGCTACGTGTGGCGTGGCCACCTTACTCCGAAGCAACCGGCACACTGTCTCATCTGAGACAATTCATTTGACGCGCGCGACGGCGGGATTCCGGCGGCGGACTGCCGTTTGTTGCGCGCGATGTGAGACAGGGGTCGGGGTGTGCCACGGCTGTCTCACTTGGTTCTGGTTTCGAACACGACCCATGATTGAATTCTAGGCGCAGTTCTTCCGCCAGCCTCACCGGTCACGTCGGCGGCCGGGGCATTTTTTTCTGATCAACCGGTTCAAGTTGCAGCCGCGATCGAGGTGTCCAGGCGGGCTCGTTCGGGTTTGGAACAAATATAGAACATCTTGATGAGCAACGTCAAGCGGCATTTCCCATTTCTTCTCTGCGCCGGGGTGGCGGGGGCCGACTGTGCGATTGCACGCAAAATGAGACCTTTGAGCCCATTGCAGACAGCGGCACACGAAGTGCGCTCACATCATTGCACTTGGCGGTCGGGCTCCACGAGCCCAAACTTGAGACCACCCGGCTCGGCGCAGGTCGCATACCAGCCAATCCCGGGGATCTTGGTCTTCGCTTCCACGACCGTCCCTCCCGCCGCCAAGACATCCGCCAGCGCTTGGTCAAGGTTCTGCACCGGCATCGTGAGGTTCACCATCGGCTCTCCACCGCAGATAGGCGCATCGGCGACAGCACCGATTCCGCCATCGATTCCGGGCTGCTCCGCCGGACCGGCTTGGATACGGTAGTATTCGTACGGAAGTGGGAAACGCTCAAAACGCCAACCTAACACGCGCTCAAAGAAGCGCCGGGCGGCGCCGATGTCCTTCACCGTCAGGTCAAAATAAACGGGCTTCATTTGCGCATACTCTAATGCGCCCTCCCTGTCGTCCCTGCGCCAGATCAAGGCACAGTAGGACGAGTAGAGGAGTTCCTCACCTCCGCCGAAAGAAGAAGCTGGCCAGCCGGCGCTCTGATCTGGAATATGGTTGCATGATGCCGCGGGAGTTGATTGGGACGGCGTTGGTCCCTGGGGGTGGCGAGCTGCGGCTGTTTCGGCGCGGGGGCGATCATATGATCGTGCTTGGCCGGAGTGAGCTCATGAGCAGCCGCATGAGCGGGTCGGAAGAGGCGCTGGCGGTGATGACGTGCGAGCGTCTCAAGGGCTCTGCGCCGCATCTTCTGATCGGTGGTTATGGCATGGGATTCACGTTGCGGGCGGCGCTGGCGCGGTTGGCGCCGGGTGCGCGCGTTGCTGTGGCCGAGCTTGTTCCGGAGATCATCGACTGGGCGCGCGGGCCGATGGCGGCGTTGACGGCCGGCTGCCTCGACGATCCGCGCGTACAGTTGATTGCCGGCGATGTCGCCGCCGAGATCGGCGCAGCGCGACGGCGTTACGATGCGATTTTGCTTGATGTCGACAATGGTCCGGATGGGCTGACGCGCGCCGCCAACGATCGGCTCTATTCGATGACGGGGCTTGCCACCGCGAAGGCGGCGCTCAAGCCGGGCGGGATATTGGCGATTTGGTCGGCGGCACCGGATGCTGCTTTTTCACGCCGTTTGAGAGGATCGGGCTTTAAGGTTGAAGAGGTCGTCGTGCGGGCGCGAAGCAATGGTAAGGGGCCGCGGCACGTGATCTGGTTCGCGAGCTAAGATTCAGGGCCATGATGGCGGACACTGAGCTTCTGTCGGGCGTGTACGGCGTGTTGCCGTTGGACTTGGCGCCAGCGCCGGACGGCGCGCGGCAGTTGTCACCGCTGCATCCGGGGGCCTGCGATCTTGGCGCTGCACGTCCGGGCTCCTATTCCAGCGTCGTGATGCTGGCGCCGGCCGGGACGTTGGAGCGGCGGCGTGCCATGGCAGAGGCATTGACCGCGCTTGCGCCTGGCGCTGCGTTCACGGCGATCGCACCGAAGGACAAGGGCGGCTCGCGCCTGAAGAAGGAGCTGGAGGCGTTTGGCTGCGCCGTTGATGAAACGGCCAAGAGCCATCATCGTATCTGCGTGGTGCAGCGGCCGGAGACTTTGATTGGGGTGGAGGACGCGCTCGTCGCGGGCGCGCCACGCTTTGTCGAGGAGATCGGTCTTTGGTCGCAACCGGGGGTGTTTAGCTGGGACCGGATCGATCCGGGCAGCATCCTGCTCGTCTCACGCCTACCGATGTTCAAGGGACATGGCGCCGATCTGGGTTGCGGCATCGGCTTTCTGTCGCACGGTGTGCTTCGATCGGCTGCCGTCGAGAGATTGGAGCTCATCGATATCGACCGCCGCGCGATTGAGGCGGCGCGGCGTAATGTGACGGACCCGCGTGCGCATCTGCACTGGGCCGATGCAGCTCGCAGCGATGTGCGCTTCAGCAAGCTCGACTTCGTCGTGACGAACCCGCCTTTTCATAGTGGCGCGAGCGAAGACAAGGCGCTGGGCCAAGCCTTTATCCGCAACGCGGCGCAGATGCTGCGTCCGGGCGGCGTCTGCTGGCTCGTGGCCAACCGACATCTGCCCTATGAGGCGGTGCTGACGGCGGTATTCAAGTCCGTGCGTCTCGATCACGAGGCCGACGGCTTCAAGATCTTCGAGGCCAAGGCATGAGCACGCAGCCGACCATGCGCATCGATCGTTTGCTCGCGAACATGGGCTACGGCTCGCGCCGCGAGATCGAACGGTTGGCGGATGGTGGTCATGTGATTTTGGATGGCCAGCCGGTCAGCGACGTCAGCGCTCGAATTGCCGTCACGCCCGACTTGCCGGCGCGGATGTCGGTTGACGGCGAGCCGCTCGATCCGCCACCGGGTTTGATCCTCGCGCTGCACAAACCGCTCGGCGTTACCTGCTCGCACAAGGAAACGGGGGCTTTGGTCTTTGATCATCTGCCGCCGCGTTGGCGCAGCCGAGAGCCGGTGATCTCGACCGTCGGGCGGCTCGACAAAGAAACGTCGGGCCTATTGCTGATGACCGATGACGGTGCACTATTGCACCGGATAATAGCGCCGAAGAGCAAGATCGCGAAACGCTATCGTGTCGAGCTGGCGCGGCCGCTCTCCGGTAACGAGGCGGCTCGGTTTGGTGCGGGCGGACTGATGTTGGAGAGTGACGATAAACCGTTGCTGCCGGCGGAGTTCGAACCGTTGTCGGAACGCTCGGGCTTGTTGACGCTGCACGAGGGCCGCTACCATCAGGTGCGCCGCATGTTCGCGGCCATCGGCAACCACGTCGAGACGCTACACCGCGATCAGATCGGTGGGCTCAGCTTGCCGAACGATCTTGGCCCTGGACAGTGGCGGTTGCTCGGCGATGCGGACGTTGCGCGGATATTTGCGTAACACTTCCCACTCCTGGTTTTACGACGTCGACCCTAGCAATCGTTCCCGTTCATGACCGGGCTTGACCTGCCCCGCTCGACCGTGGCTTCTGAGCCGCCAAACGGCCGGGTTCATTGAGATCATGAAAATTCACTTTCACGAGGGCGATCTGCCCGCGGGCGTCGATTTTGGTAAGAGCGTTGCCATCGACACGGAGACGCTGGGCTTGAACCCGCTGCGCGATGCGCTGTGTCTGGCGCAGTTGTCGGGCGGCGATGGGCATTGTCATATCGTGCGCTTCGATCGGAAGACTTATCATGCGCCGAACATGGTGCGGCTGCTCAACGACCCTGAGGTCGTGAAGATCTTTCACTATGCGCGCTTCGATGTGGGGGTGTTTCAGAAGTACTTGAACACGTCGACGTCGCCGATTTGGTGCACGAAGATTGCGTCGAAGCTGGTGCGGACTTACACCGACAAGCACGGGCTCAAGGACTTGGTCAAGGAACAGCTTGATGTCGACCTCTCGAAGCAGCAGCAGAGTTCCGACTGGGGCGCCGCGAAGCTCAGCGATGCGCAGCTCAGTTACGCAGCTTCGGACGTGCTGCACCTGCATAAGCTGAAGAACGCGCTGGACGCGATGTTGGTCCGCGAGGGGCGGCAGGAATTGGCGCTGAAGTGCTTTTCATTCGTCGGTACGCGGGCGCAACTCGACCTGGCCGGTTGGGGGCTTGAGGATATCTTTGCGCACTGACGGTTTTTCAGGGGCGGGTTAACCGAAAACCGGGGCGTTGCCTTGATTCAGGGGGCCCAAGGGCCCATACTGAACTGAGTTGGCATGAATTTCGCGTCGGCGCCTTTTTTGCGCCGCACAACCATGACAAAACTCACGTCTTGTTCATGCCCGGTTTGCGAGTTTCGCCCTGATGACAGCCGTCCCTGAAAGCCACAGCAATGCCGACCTCGCCGCCGCACGTGCCGTGCTGGCGACGGAGGGCGATGCGCTGGGCGCGCTATCGCGGTCGCTGGATACCAAATTCTCGCGTGCGATCGATTTGCTGGTGGGCGTCGAAGGACGCGTGATTGTCAGCGGCATGGGCAAGAGCGGGCATGTCGGCAACAAGATTGCCGCGACGTTCGCCTCGACGGGGACGCCGGCGCAGTTCGTCCATCCGGGCGAGGCGAGCCATGGCGATCTTGGCTTTGTCACGCGCAAGGACGCGGCGCTGTTGCTGTCGAACTCCGGCAAGACGTCGGAGTTGACCGACATCATCGAGTTTACGCGCCGCGCCGGGATCTCGATGATCGCGATCACGGGCGGTGCGGACTCGCCGTTGGCGCAGCATGCCGATGTCGCCTTGATCTTACCCAATGCGCCGGAAGCATGCCCGATGGGTTTGGCGCCCACGACGTCGACCACGATGCAGCTCGCGCTTGGCGACGCCCTGGCGGTCGCGTTGATGAACCGGCGCGGGTTTACGGCCGACGACTACCGCGTGCTGCATCCGGGCGGATCGCTTGGGCGGCGCTTGGTGCGCGTCGAAGACATCATGCATAAGGGCAGCGAGCTGCCGCTGGTCGCTTTCGACCGGATCATGAGCGACGTGCTGCTTGAGATGACGTCGAAGCGGTTCGGGTGTGCGGGCGTATTGGACGCCGCCGGCGGACTGATCGGCGTGATCACGGATGGCGACTTGCGGCGGCATATGCAGAGCGACCTGTTGAAGAAGCGCGCGCAGGATGTGATGACGGGCAAGCCCCGGCTGGTGCGCGCGGGTGCGCTGGGCGGCGAGGCACTCCGCCTCATGAACCAGAATGCGATCCCGGTCACGTGCCTGTTCGTCGTGGCCGATGAAGATGTCGCCAAGCCCACGCCGAAGCCCGTCGGCATCGTTCACGTGCACGACTGCTTGCGCGTCGGCGTGGCCTGAGAGGCAGGATGGCGCAATTCGTTGTCGATCCAAAGACCGGCCGCCTCGTTCCCGCTGGCGGCGTGACGACGCAAGCGGCTGCGGCGGCGCCACCGCGTTCGCGGCTTGACGGATGGGAGCAACGTGTGCGGCCGGCCGCCGGATCGACGCTGGGTTACACGCGCTTCGTGCGCATCATGAAGGTGATGCTGCCGTTGGTCGCGATCTCTCTGGTCGTGCTGGTCGTCGTCTATTCGTCGTTCCGCGAGAACAACAAGATCCAACTTGGCACGACACAGATCGGCGACCTGCAGAACGATCGCCAATTGGTCAATCCGAAGCTGACGGGGACAGATGGCCGTGGTCAGCCGTTCACGGTCACCGCTAAGGGCGCGACGCAGGAACCCGGCAAGACACGTAAGCTTTCGATCGACGACGTGACGGCCGACATCACGATGCAGGACAAGAGCTGGGTGCAGGTCGGCGCGGTGCACGGTTTGCTGGATGTCGAGGGCAAGACGCTCGACCTGAACAAGTCGATCAACATCTATTCGGACAAAGGCTACGAGTGCCACACCGAGAAGGCGCGGTACGATTTCGGCAGCGGGTTGTTGAAGGGCGAAGATCCGATCAGCTGCCAGGGGCCGATGGGTCTTTTTTCCGCTAAGCGGTTTGAGGGTTTGCGCGACCCTGGGGTCTTGCGCTTTATGGGCGGGGTCTCAACGACCTATCAGCCGTCGCAGCGCGAAGGCAAAGCGGCAAAAGAGGCCGAGACCAATCCCGAAGGCGCGGCGGAGCCGGTGCCCGACAACTTCGATGCCGAGGGCACGACCATTCTAGGCGGACCTTCGCCGGATGCTGCCGTTCCGCCCGCCGCGCCCTCGCCACAACAAACCCTTGCCGCGCCCGTCACACCCAAACCGAAGCCGACAACGCCATGACCAGAACCGCATTCGCCTCATTGCTCGCTCTCAGCCTTGCCGCCTCGGCGCAGGCGCAAGGGGTTGCCAACCCGTTTTCAGGGATGGGGCGCGATAGCGACAAGCCGATTTCGATTGCGGCGGACTCAACGACCGCCGATCTGCGCGGGGAGACTGCAACCTATGCGGGGAACGTGCGAGTCGAACAGGGCAATCTGAAGCTGCGCTCGGACACGCTTTCGATCAAAGCCTCGAAGGGCACGATCATGCGCATCGAGGCAAAGGGCAATGTCGTGCTCGCTTCGCCGCAAGGACAGGCAACCGGGGCGACTGCGCTCTACGACATCTCGCAGCGCGTGGTGAAGATGGGCGGCAAGGTCGTGCTGGCGCAAGGGCAGAACATCCTGCGCGGCACTTCACTGATCATTAACCTCGCGACCGGCCGCGCCGAGCTTAGCGGTCAGGGCGGCGCCACTGGACGCGTCGAAGGCGTGTTCACGCCGTTGAAGACGCCGAAGATGCCGGCAATTGGGCCTGCGCCTGCCGCGAACGACAAGCAAACACCGGCAGAAAACAAGCCGACACCGTAGTTTCCTACACGCAACTTTAAGGCCAAGTGGGATTTCATGAGCGAGTTCAATGGGTAACACGTTCGAAGGCGACCATCCTGCGATGGCCTCACAAAATGGACAAGACGGACAGTACGGACGGCCCCGCTTGGTGGCCGAGCAAACCGGCTTGGTCGTCGTCCAAGTGGGTAAGAGTTTTCGCCGCCGTCCGGTCGTGCGCGGCGTGTCGCTGCAAGTGCGGCGGGGCGAGGCTGTCGGCCTTCTCGGCCCGAACGGCGCCGGCAAGACGACTTGCTTCTATATGATCACGGGATTGATCCCGGTCGACACCGGCTCGATCTTCCTTGACGGGCACGACATTACGGCGCTGCCGATGTATCGTCGCGCGCGGCTTGGCATCGGCTATCTGCCGCAAGAGGCCTCGATCTTCCGTGGGCTGACGGTGGAGCAGAACATTTCGGCGGTGGCCGAACTGGTCGAGCGCGACGCGCAGAAGCGGCGGCAGCTGGTCGACGATCTGCTGGCGGAGTTTGCGATCGAGCATTTGCGGCGGGCGCCTGCCCTTGCGCTTTCGGGCGGCGAGCGGCGGCGCGTTGAAATTGCCCGGGCACTGGCGACGCAGCCGTCGTTCATGCTGCTGGACGAACCATTCGCCGGTATCGACCCGATTGCGATCGGCGAAATTCGCAAGCTCGTGCATCACTTGAAAGAGCGCGGCATCGGCGTGCTCATCACCGATCATAACGTGCGCGAGACGCTGGATATCATCGACCGCGCCTACATCATTCACGACGGCGAAGTCATGACCGAAGGTACGCCGGACGACGTTGTCGCGAATAGAGACGTGCGCCGCGTCTATCTCGGCGAAAAGTTCTCGTTGTAAGGCGCGCGCGGCATGGCTCTGACCCAAAGATTGGAGCTGCGCCAGGGACAAGCCCTGGTGATGACGCCGCAATTGCAGCAAGCGATTAAGCTGCTGCAAATGTCCAATTTGGAGGTTCAGGCGTTCGTCGAGCAAGAGCTTGAGCGCAATCCGCTGCTTGAGCGCGACGAAGGTCCGGCGCCATTGCGCGAGGAGCAGGCCGAAGCGCCGGCCGCGGCTGCGATTGAGGGCGCCCCGCTGACCTTGAGCGAAACTGCGCCGCCGGCCGACGCCGCGCGCGATCTCGATACGGATTACGACAACGTCTATTCGGAAGATTCGGCCTGCGATCGCGCCGAAGCCTCGCCGGGCGGCGAGAGCGCACCGACCTCGTTCGCCGAGGCGCGCGGCGCACGGATGGACGGCGACGATGCCCTGTCTCTGGAATCGACCCTGACGCGCGGTGCCAATTTGCATGAGCATCTGGCGGCGCAGTTGACCGTCGCCTGCACCGACGCCCGCGACCGGTTGATCGGTGCCTATCTGATCGATGCGATCGACGAGTCGGGTTATCTCACCGCCGAAATCACGTCGGCAGCGCAGCATTTGGCGGTGCCGGTTCCCGTCGTCGAGAACGTGCTGAAGGCCATTCAGACTTTCGATCCGACGGGCGTGGGCGCGCGGACGCTCGGCGAATGTTTGGCGTTGCAGTTGAAGGAGCACAACCGGCTTGATCCGGCGATGCAGGCGCTGCTGGACAATTTGCAGCTACTGGCGAAGCGCGACGTGCAAGCGCTGATGCGCGTGACGCAAGTTTCGAGCGAAGATCTGGGTGACATGATCCACGAGATCAAGGCGCTCAATCCGAAGCCCGGTTTGAAGTTCGGCTGCGAGCCGGTGCAGCCGGTCGTGCCGGACGTTTATGTGCGCGAGAACCGTCAGGGCGGGTATCAGGTCGAACTCAACAACGACACCCTGCCCCGGGTTCTGGTCAACTCGCGCTACTACGCGACGACGTCGGCGAAAGACAAAGAGGCGAAGACCTATCTCACCGATTGCCTCAACAACGCGAATTGGTTGGTGCGCAGCCTCGACCAACGCGCACGGACGATCTTGAAAGTCGCGACGGAAATCGTACGCCAACAGGACGGCTTCTTCGTCAGCGGCGTCACGCACTTGCGTCCGCTCAACCTGCGCGTGATCGCCGAGGCGATCGGGATGCATGAATCGACCGTCAGCCGCGTCACGGCCAACAAGTTCATGGCGACGCCGCGCGGCACGTACGAGTTGAAGTACTTTTTCACGTCGGCCATTCAATCGGCGGAAGTCGGCGGCGAAGCCCATTCGGCGGAAGCGGTACGTCATCACATTCGTGATCTGATCGACAACGAAGCGCCGGCTGCTATTCTGTCCGACGACCGCATCGTCGATATCCTGCGGAAGACGGGTATCGACATCGCACGGCGAACGGTCGCTAAGTATCGTGAAGCGATGCGCATTCCCTCATCGGTGGAACGGCGACGCTTGAAGCAAGGAATGAATTTGACGGACGGTGTCCCCGCCCCCTGAGCCGCCGTTTGACAGGGCGGCTGGGCGCGGCTAAACGTCCGCCGCCTTTCGCGGGGCTTCTTGCCGGATTCGCAAGTGCAAACTCCGGCGCAAGCATGGCATTCACTCGTTTCAGGACGCGAAGAGCAATGCATCTCACCATTACCGGCAAGCAGATCGACATCGGCAGCGCGCTTAGGACCCACGTCCAAGACCGCTTGATGCACTCCGTGGGCAAGTACTTCGACCGTCCGGTCGACGGCTCCGTTACGTTTTCGCGCGACGGGCACGAGTACCGCGCGGATTGCACGGTGCATCTGGCCTCCGGCCTGCATTTGCAGGCGCAAGGCCGGTCGACCGACATCTACGCGAGCTTTGACGGCGCGTGCGAGCGCATGGACAAGCGGCTCCGGCGCTACAAGCGGCGTATTCGCGATCACCACAACGGCGCGCGCGCCAACATCGACTTCAGCCCGGCTCAGGAGCGCGTGATCGCGTCAGACCTGGACGACGCGGTCACGGAACCGGACACGCTGACCCCCGTCGTGGTGTCGGAGAGCACCACGCAGCTTCGCACGCTGACCGTGGGTGAGGCTGTGATGCAACTCGATCTCGGGGAGACGCCGGCACTCGTGTTCCGCAATAGCGCGCACGGCGAGATCAATGTCGTCTACCGGCGCGCCGATGGGAACATCGGCTGGATCGACGCATCCACGGACAAGACGAAGCGCTGAACGATGAACATCGCCGACATCTTGTCGCCGCAGGCGGTGTTCCACCGGCTGAAAGCGTCGTCGAAGAAGAAGCTCATTACGGAGCTCGCCGGCCACGCGGCCGCCGTTGCGGGGCTCGATCCGACAAGGGTGTTCGAGACGCTGTGGGAGCGCGAGAAGCTTGGCAGCACGGGCGTCGGGCACGGAATTGCCATTCCGCACGGGCGGATGGCGAAGCTCGAGAAGATCGTCGGTGCGTTCGCGCACTTGGAAGAGGCGGTCGACTTCGAATCGATCGACGAAGCGCCGGTCGATTTGGTCTTTGTGTTGCTGACGCCGATGGACGCGGGTGCCGATCATCTCAAAGCGCTGGCGCGGGTGTCGCGGCTGATGCGCAATGCGTCCGTTTGCGAAAAACTGAGAGCCGCAGACGACCGGGCGCAGCTTTACGCGTTGCTGACCGAGCCGACCGCCGGGGCGCACGCCGCCTAGAGCGTTAGCGCGTCGCCTTCTTCGTGATCGCTTGGATACGGGTTTCGGCGTTTAGCTTTTGCTTCGCGTTACCGATGTGGAAGCGCACGGTGCGCTGCGCGATGCCCAGAATTTCGCCGGTTTCGGCGTCGGTCTTTCCCTTCGAGGCCCAGTAGAGGCATTCGGCTTCTCGTTTCGTGAGCACAGACTCGACGCGAAGATCGTCGAGCGCGCGGATGCGATCGTAGACGACGTGCGCGCAGGTGTGGAGCGCGGCACGCACCGGCGGCGACGTGTCGGCCGCATGTCCCACGCAACCGGTCAGGAGCTTCGGCTCATTGTCGCGATGTACGGGCAGCATCATGCAGCGCATGCCGGCGAGGTTCGGTGGCGTAAGCTCATCCCACGCCTCCGGGGGCACGCCCAGCCTTAGCCGTAGTTCATCGAGTTCGCAGGGTTGATCGTTCTCTAGCAGTCTGCTGAAAAACCTCGCCAGTTTGAAGGTCAGATGATTCAGTCTCCCTGTTGATTCTGGGGGAGGCTTAGAGATGCGCGGGCGGTTTGACGATCAGGGTGCGATGTTCTCGTACATC